>VWVY01000001.1 GCA_009846685.1 Rhizobiales bacterium SYSU XM002
TCGGCAACAAGACACCCGCCGAGTTCGCCGCACAAATCTATCTGGAAACCAGGGCCGCATAGGCCCTAAATCAACCCAAGGACTCTCCCCATAACCGGAGGAAAGTCGGGTCTCAGGTCACAAGCGCGAGACCGGCCGCTGGTTGAACAACCCGGCGGAGAATTCGCATCAGCCGGTTCGATGACGGGAGCGGGCGATGCTCCGCTTCAGGCGGATGCAAAGTTTGCAGAAATTCGCCGCCGTTCACGGCTCCATTCACAACCACTTCAACCAGGAACGCCACCTCTCATCCCGGCCTACATTCAAGGAACGCCGCACCGCTGCTCTTGCTGAGTGGCGTCAACTTTGCGCGGCCTGAACGATGCCGGGGTAGGGTGCTTTCCGAGACTTTTTTGATTAGTCTGACAGCACCCAAGCGACCGCTTAGTCGGGGAGCAGGGGATAATAGGGCGAAACTGCCGCTGGGTCGGTCTGGCGAAAGAAATCGAGAATCGAGAAGTGGTTGAGGCCGGGAAGCTCCGAGAGCATCGCCGGCAGCCCCGCCGCTGTGCGCGCGGCGGCGTAATCGGCGGATTGCCGGCGAAGTTCGGGCAGTTCGGCACCGCCGACGATCAGCGAGATCGGCTTGCCGGCATTCGCGAGGCGGTGGATCGGGCTTTGTTCCTTTGCCTCTTCAGGCGTGAGCTGAAGTTTCTCCTGCAGGTAACAATGCTGGATTGGCTCGAGATCGAAGACCCCGGAGATAGACAGGGCGGCATCGACTTCAGGCATTTCCAGCAATCGCGCGGCGAGGTGTCCGCCGGCGGACCAGCCGCTGACGACCAGCGGCCCCGGATGCGCGCGCTTGAGTAGCCGGATCGCCGTCTCGCATTCCGCGACGATCCCGGTGAGACTGGCGTCCGGCGCGAGGGTGTAGCCGATCAACGCGGCATCGAAGCCGAGCGCCATTGGCCCTTCGGCAAGCACGGAAAACATCTCCTTGGCGTTGCGCTGCCAATAGCCGCCGTGAACGAACACGAGCAGTGGTGTCCCCGCTTTGCCGGCCGAGAACAGGTCAATCTTCTGGCGCGGCGCCGGTCCGTAGGGCCAGTCGAGCCGCGTGCCGAAGCGCTTGCGGGTGCCTTCCGATAGCGCGGTCAGGTTGGCGAGGGTTTCGGCCGAATGCGAGACGGCGGCCGTGTTGTTGTAGGCGACATCGAGTGCCGCGCGGGTGAAGCCGTTCCAGACGGGTGGTTCAGGTGTCATCGCCGGAAGCCTCGTACCATGTCAGGATATCGCGCCCCTGCATCACCGCAAGATCGCCGCGCGCGAGGAGATCGTCGAGCAGCGCCTCGAAGGCGTCGATCCGGTGCGGAACGCCGGTGATGTAGGGGTGGATGGCGAGGCTCATCACCTTCGCACCCCTGCCGGCGGCGACCTCGTGCGCCAGCCTGTCCGCCGTGCGGCGCGCACGGGCCTCAAGCTCGCCGCCGGCGTGATGCTGGATCATCTGCACCGGAATATCGTTGAGTTCCACCGTATAGGGCATGGAAAAGACCGTTCCATGCGCTGTCCTGAGCCGGCAGGGGAGATCGTCGATGACGAAATCGGCGATGTAGCGGATACCGGCCTCCGCGAGGTGGTCCGGGGTCTCCAACGTCTCGGTGAGGCCTGGACCAAGCCAGCCTACGCAAGGCTCGCCTGTGAAGGCGCGGATCGTCTCGACCGTCTGCCGGATCATCCCACGCTGATCCTCGATCTTGTGCGTCGGCACCTGAACGAAGCCATGGCCCATGAACTCCCAGCCGGCGTCGCGAGCCGCGCCGGCGACGCGCGGATACGCGGTGCAGACCGAACCGTTGACGGAAAGCGTCGGGCGGATGCCGCGCTTCTCGAAGGCGTCGAGCAGCCGCCAGAAGCCGGCGCGCATCCCGTATTCATGCCAGGCCCAGTTGGCGATATCCGGTTGCAGGGCGGCGCCCGTCGGCGCGACCAGCACCTGACGCGGCATCGGATTCTCGATCAGCCAGTTCTCGACGTTGACGATCGGCCAGAAGATCACCGCCTTGCCGTCCGGCGCCGCGATCGGCTTGCGGTCGATCGACGCGCGATAAGGCAAGCGTTCGCCGGGGCGCATCAGGCGGCCTTCTTGCCGTGGTGCGAGTGCAGCTTCGCCGAGAGTTCGCGCCGGATTTCGTTGAACTCGGGCGAAGCGACGTCGCGCGGGCGCGGCAGGGTCAGGCGGTTGTCGCTCTCGATCCGTCCCGGTCCCGGGGACATCACCACCACGCGGTCGGCGAGGAAGATCGCTTCCTCGATGGCGTGGGTCACGAAGACGACCGTGAGCTTCGTGCGCTGCCAGATGTCGAGCAACTCGTCCTGCAGGCGCTCGCGCGTCATTGCGTCGAGCGCGCCGAACGGCTCGTCCATCAGCACGAGTTCGGCGTCGTTCGCGAGCACGCGGGCGATGGCGACACGCTGGCGCATGCCGCCCGAAAGCTGGTGCGGGTAAGCATCGGCGAACTTCTGGAGGCCGACCATCTCGATGAAGCGGTCGCAGATGTCCTTCACCTCCGCGGTTGAACGGCCTAGCGACTTCGGTCCGAAGGCGATGTTGTTGCGCACCGAGAGCCAGGGGAACAGCGCGTAATCCTGAAACACCATGCCCCGGCTCGGGCCGGGTTCGTCGATCGGCTTGCCCCACATCAGCGCCTCGCCCGATGTCGGCTGCTCGAAGCCCGCCATGATACGCAGCAGGGTGGATTTGCCGCAGCCGGAGGCGCCAATCAGGCAGATGAATTCGCCCTTGCAGATCTGCAGGTTGGCACCGGAGAGCGCCTGAATTTTCTGGTCGCCGAAAGTGAAGGACTTCGACACGTCGCGGATGTCGATGATCGGCAGTGGTTGGTTGGTTTCAGCCATGGTGGGTCGGGCTCCAGCGCAGGAGGTAATTGCCGAGCATCATCACCAGCCGGTCGGAGATATAGCCGACCACACCGATGACGATCATGCCACAGATGACGAGCTCGGTGCGCGAGAGCGTCCGCCCGTCCATGATCACCGCGCCGAGTCCCTGCGGCACGCCCGTCATTTCGCCAACCACGATGACAAACCAGGCAAGGCCGAGGCCGAGCCTCAGCCCGGTGAAGATCGAGGGAAGGGCCGCGGGCAGCACCACGCGGAAGAATTGCGCGTTGCCGCGGCAGCCGAGCATAGAAGCGGCTTCGAAGAGCTTGGGATCGACATTCTTCACCCCGAAAATCGTGTTGAGAAGAATGGGATAGAACGATCCGAGAAAGACCAGCGAAAAGGCCGATTTCGCGCCCAGCCCGAACAGGATCATCGAGAGTGGCAGCCAGGCCGTCACCGGAATTGGGCGCATGAGTTGAAAGAACGGATCGAGCGTCGCCCGCGCGAGCGGAATGCGCCCGATCAGCATGCCAATCGGCAGCGCGAACAGCGCCGCGAGCAGGAAGCCGCCATAGACCCGTCCCATCGAGGCAAGGAGGTGAATGTGCAGCGTCGCAGAGAACGCGTCGTCATAGATGCCGCCGAACGCGAAATCACGCATGTATTCGGCGGTTTCCGCCGGGCTGGGGATCAGCCGCGTCCAGTTGCGTGTCGTCGCGACGTGCCAAAGGAGCAGCAGCGCGCCCGGCACCACCAACGCCAGCGCGGTGCTCTTAAGCCTCGCGAACCAGCGCAGCGAAGTCGTCGGGAGGACCGTGGTATCGGACATGCCAGGCTCCTTTCGGGGCAGGACGCCGCGGAAGTGTCAGGGCTCCCGCGGCGGTTGCGAGATCAGGACGCGGCGACGGCGTTCGAGAAGCTCGGGTTGAGGAACTTGTCGAATTCTGGCAGGCGGCGGATCTGCTTGAGCGCCAGCATCTGCTCGGCGTAAGTCCGCGATTGCTTGAGCACGGTCTCGTCGAGCTTCCAGGTGTATTCGACGTTGTCCGCCGCGAGCGCGTTCTCGACCGCCGCCTTGTTGGCGCCGAGCTTAGCGACCGTCATCTCGGCGACCGCAGCCTTGTCCTTCATCATGAACTCCGAGGCCTTGCGATGGACGCCGAGCATGGTTTTGACGAGGTCGGGGTCCTTGGCGATCATGTCCTCGGAGGTCGCGAAGATCATGTTCAGGCCACCCATCGCCGTGCCGTAGGGGTATTCGACGAGCTGGCCGACGCCGCTCGAAAGCGAAAGGCCGGGGCCCGGTTCGGCGCCGACATAGGCGTCGATGTCGCCGCGCGAGAGCATGGCATGCATCTCGCCGAAGGGGACGCGCGTCGCCACCACATCCTTGATCGACATGCCTTCGAGGCGCAGGCGTTCCATGATGAAAACTTCTTGCGTCGAGCCCGGCCAGATGCCGACCTTCTTGCCTTTGAGATCCTTGACAGTTTTGATCTCGGAGCCCTTCTTTGCGATCACGCCCATGCCCTTGTTGCAGAACGCGCCGACGACGACCACCGGCTCACCCGCCGCTGCGCCGAGCGTCGCCGCCGCGATTCCGAAGGCGCCGAAATCAACCGACTTCGTCACGACGGCGTTCTTGCCGTCGGTCGGGCTGTCGAAGGTGATGATCTCGATCTTGAGGTTTGAGGGCGCGAATTTTTCGTAGAAGTGAGGGGTCATCGAGTGGATGAGCCGCAGCGAACCCATCTTTACAGTGCGGGTCTGCGCCCGGAGCACGCTCGGCATGGCAATGAGGCCGAGCCCGGCACCGGCGCTGGCAATGATTTGACGACGATTGATCATGGTGTGTCCTCGCTGTTGGCGTGAGAGTTCTGGGCAGGCGTGTCAGGAAGAAAGGCTGGCGATGTAGGTCCGCCAGCCGCCGAAATGGGAAATGTCGGAAGCGCCCTTCAGCCCTTCCGGCTCGACCAGGAAGCCCTTGGGCGTCGTGCCGTCGGCAAGCCGCAGTGTGCCGATGCAAAGCGGTGCGGGCACGCCGGCAACAAAGGTGCCGAACCCTGCCGGCGGCAGCGCCCAGACCTCGACCGCGATGGCGTGGCCTTGCCCTTCCGCGACCCGCAGCAGGCCCGGCCGCTTCGGCGGTCCGCCCGGCAGGGCGCTCAGCGTGTAGGATTTCTCGGTCTCGCCCTTGCGCACCAGCACGCCGCCGCGCGAGGTCAGTTCGCCGTTGAGGGGCATGCCGGAGAGATGCGCGCCGACGACCGCAATTTCGATGGAAGCGTCGTTCATCAGGCGGCCTCGTTGGCTGGAATGGCGGCGCGTCCGCCGACACCGGGGAAGAATCGGGCGCCGAATGCGGCAAGGCGATGATCGCTCCCGCGCGGCGCGATGAGGGTGATGCCGGCCGGAAATCCGTCGGCCCGGAACGGCCCCGGCACCGCGAGCGCGGCAAGGTCGAGCAGGTTGACGAAGTTGGTGTAGGTTCCGAGCCTGGAATTGGGGCCGATAGGGTCCGCTTCGAGGTCCGCAAGCGTCGGCGCAATGGGGGCGGTCGGCACGACCAGCGCGTCGATGGCCTGCCAAACGGGCTCGGTCCGGCGCTTCAGCGCGGCGAGGCGGTAGAGCGCCTCGAAGGTATCGGTCGCGGAGAGGCCGTCGGCCTTGGCGAGAATAGCACGCGTGACGGGGTGCATCGCATCCGGCTGCGTATCCATGAATGCACGGACGGCGGCGCGCCGTTCGGCCACCCACGGGCCTTCGTAGAGCAGTCGTGCGACCTCGAAGAAGGCCGACATGTCGATCTCACGCAGCGTTACGCCGAGTGGTTCGATCTGCGCCAGTGCGGCCTCGAACACTGCCTCCATCAGGCTGTCGCCAAAGAACATGCGATCCGCCTTGCGTGGCACGCCGATCACGCGCAGCGGACGGGGTTCGGCCTGTGCGACCGGGCGTGAATAGGGGTCGTCCGCGTCGAAACCTGCCGCCACGTCGAAAACGATGCGTGCATCCGTGACCGTCGTGGCGAACACTGAGACGCAGTCGAGCGTGCGGCAGGCCGGCACCACACCCCGCGTCGAGAGCGCGCCGAGGCTTGGCTTGAGGCCGACGAGGTTGTTCAGGCCCGCCGGCACGCGTCCTGAACCGGCCGTGTCCGTCCCAAGCGAGAAACTCGCGAGCCCCTGCGCCACCGCAATCGCCGACCCGGAACTGGAACCGCCCGGCACGATCTTGGCATCGAAGGCGTTCCGGGGGATCGGGTAGGGCGAGCGCACACCGACGAGCCCGGTCGCGAACTGGTCGAGATTGGCCTTGCCAGTAACGATGGCGCCCGCAGCCTTGAGACGCGCGACGACTGGCGCATCCTCGCGAGGCGCATAGGAGTATGTGGGGCAGGCGGCCGTGGTCGGGCAGCCAGCGACGTCGATGTTGTCCTTCACGGCGAAGGGCACGCCCCAGAGCGGATAGGCGAGCGGGTCGAAAGCCGGCAACGCCGCAAGGGCAGCGTCGATCTCGGCCGAGGTCGACAGATGGATATAGATGCCATCATCGCCCAGCGCCGCCTGCCGTGCAGAAAGCAAATCGAACACCGCGCGCGGCGAGCCGCCCTTGCCGTAGAAGGCGTGAAGCGAGGCGATATCGAGCGATCCCCTGTCCATCGGCTCCGTTGCCCCTCCCTTGGTCGAAAGGAGCAATGCAAGGGTGGTGCCAGCCCGAGGATGGCCGAATTCCCGGGGATTCCCGGCGGGAGGGGCCCCGGAATGCCGGCCTAATTGTATGCAGAAGCGGATATCAGCCTATTTTTCGGGCAGATCGCGCGATTTGTGATCCTGGTTCAATCCTGCCAGCGTCGTCTGCGTTTCGGCGAGATGGCGGCGCATCACCCCGGCTGCCGTTGCCCCGTCGCCGCGCAGGATCGCCTCCAGAATCTCCCCGTGCTCGCGATGCGATTGGGTAAGGCGTGCCGGCGCCTCAAGCTGCACGCCGCGGTGCGGTGCGAGGCGATCGCGCGTCAGAGTCGCCAGCTCTTCGAGATAGGAATTTCCGGTTCCGCGATAGATCAGCGCATGAAACTCGACGTTCGCGACGCGATATGCGGTGACGTTGCCGTCCCGGACGTTTTCTGCCATCGCTTCGTGCTGCGCTTCGAGCGCGGCTCGTTCGGCGGAGCGCATTGACACGGCCGCGCGAGCGGCGCAGAGCGCCTCCAACTCCGCCATCACATCGAACATATCCTCGAGCCGCCGCGCGTCCAGCCGCGCGACCTGCGGCGCGCGATGGGGGCGCAAGGCGATCAGCCCGCTCGCCGCCATCTGCCGGAGCGCCTCGCGCACCGGCGTTCGCGACGCCCCGAATTCGCGCGCGAGGCAGGTTTCGTCCAGTGGCATACCCGGTTCGAGCCGACCGCTGACAATCTGTTGCGTGAGGTCATTGACGATCGCCTCCGCCAGAGTCCCGTTCTTCGTAAGGGCCTTCCGCGTCATGCTGCCTCCCTGAGGCCGGTACGTCGCCGGCCTTTTCGATGTAAGAGCAAAAGCGACGCCAAATTCCTGGCACTGTCAGAAGAAGGCAACGTCAGAGGAAAATCGGCTTGGGGTCGGGCAGGGTAGGGGTACCCTCGGAGCCATGCCGAACGCCCGCATTTTCCGATACTTCAAGACCTCGTCTGAGATCATCCGTCTCGCGGTGATGATGTACGTTCGATACCCGCTGTCGTTGCGGAATGTCGAAGACCTGCTGCATGAGCGGGGTATCGATATCACGCATGAGACAGTGCGGTTCTGGTGGAACCGGTTCGGGACGATTTTCGCTGCCGAGATCCGACGAAGCCGCGTTCAGGCCATGCGATCATTCCAGCATCGACGCTGGCACCTTGATGAGGTCTTTGTGACGATCAACGGAGAGCGGCACTACCTCTGGCGGGCCGTCGATCACGAAGGCGAAGTACTTGATCCATCCGCACTGAATTGGTCCACCTTCCCGAAGAGATCGTCGCGAAGCTGCGACAGGTCGATGTCCTGGTTTCGCAGGGCAAATCCGTCGCCGATTCCGTGCGCGATATTGGCGTGACGGAGGTCACGTATTACCGCGGGCGGCAGGAGTTCGGCGGGCTGAAGAGTGATCAGGTCAAGCGGATGAAGGACCTTGAGGCGGAAAATGCCCGGCTTCGGCGCGCCGTCTCCGCCACTCACCCCCTCAAGAAGGCTCGGTTCGCTGATGCGCCGCGCAAACGGCGGGAATGAGGCGGCTTTTGCGGCTGACGGGAAGGTCGGTCAGATCGTGACCGGTCACCTAGCCGCGCACGAAGTCCTCCAACCCGATCAGCGCCATCATTTGAATGGGCAACTAGTTGACTGAACAAGGAGAGGACGACTGGCAGGGTCGCGAAGCCTGCGTTGAGCGTGAACTCGGCGCGCTCAATAAGGATGGCTCGTGTCTTCCCCTTCCGCCAACACAGCCGCTTCGACCTCGGTGTCAGACATCTTGCCGGGCGTCGTGCTCGCCGGAGGTCTGGCCCTCGCGGCCTATCTCGCCGGGGTTGTGCAGGGCCATATTCCGCCAGCTGTCATAGCGGTGATGTTGGGCATGGCCATTTTTCCCTTCGCGACTGCAGAACGCCTCGCTCCGGGATTGAAATTGAGCACGGGTCCTCTGCTGCGCATTGCAGTGGCCCTTCTGGGCTTGCGCCTCTCGCTGACGGACGTGATGGACATCGGATTGCTTCGCGTGACCGGGGTGGTTCTCGCGATGCTGGTCACCATCACAGCTTGCCGCGTTCTGGCGCGGCGGTTGGGGCTGGGCGAAGGTGCGGGACTAGTCATGGGGGCCTCTAATGCCATCTGCGGTGCGGCGGCCGCCTTCGCCATGACCGCAGCGATGCCCGAAAGACTGCGCGAGCGACGCATACTTCTTATCACCGTTGTAATGGCCAACGCTGTGTCCACTTTGGCCATGGTGGCCTACCCGGCGCTTGCAAAGCTCCTTGCGCTCTCCCCCACGCAAACCGGAGTGCTGATCGGCGCGGCGATACAGGATATGGCGCAGGTTGTAGCGACAACAGCCCCCATGTCAGCGGAGGCCACCAAGGCGGGCATCACCGTAAAGATGTTGCGCGTCATGATGCTCTTGCCGATGGTCGTCCTTTTCACCAGATCTCTTGGCGGATCGGGCTCCGCCCCGACCCTGCCACGGTTCGCACTGTGGTTTCTCGCGCTATGTCTGCTCAACACCGCCCTCGAGGCCCTGCCGGACCTTGCGCCGATCTATGGACCGATCCGGGCGACGCTGGGTCAGCTTTCCGGCGCACTGCTTCTGATGGCGCTGGCGGCCATGGGGATGAGTACAAGCCTGCGCGGTTTGCTTGAGTGCGGCTTGCGCCCGCTGGTGTTGTTCGGCGCCGGCGCCGCGACCATCTTGCTGAGCGGTGCGTTGGTTGCGTGCTTTGCCTGAAACCGTTCAGGTTTGCAGCGGCAGTTTGTCGGGTTCCAGAATGACGATCTGCCCACGCTGGATGTGGACGATACCCCGGTCCTGGAAGCGGGAAAGCGTAGTTGTCACCCACTGCCGGGTTGAGCCGACAATTGCCGCCAGTTGGTCGTGCGTGATGCGCCGGTCCACCACGAGGCGAGAGCCGTTGTCCTTGCCCTCGACGGAAGCCAGAATGACGAGAAGTTGTGCGAGCCGCTCGGTGACAGAGCGGGTTCCCAGCATCTGGACCAGAGCCGAATAGCATTTCCCCTTGCTCACCAGCCCGTCGATCAAGGCCAGCGCGACGGCGGGAACATGAGTCGCGAGTTGGCGCAGCCGCGGCGCGGAGAGATAGGCAAGCACGGCTTTCTGCGTGGCGACAGCCGACCACATATGGACACCACCGCCGAACACTTCCGGTCCGCCGATAAAATGTCCCGGCGACCAGTAGGCCAACGTGATTTCCCGTCCGGCGGGACCGGCGTAGAACACACGGACGCGTCCCTGCTCGATGAGGAAGATGCCGTTGTGGACATCGCCCTGCATGAAGATGCTTTCGCCCGCCTCAACCTCGATATGAGAAGCGGCGCGGCGCAGCATGGTGGCCTCGTCGAGGGAAAGCCGGTCGAGGAAACCCGCACCTTGGTTGATGTCGTCCAGGACCTCGGAGAGGTAGACCGCCGAACTCCCGGTCTCGCGTGTGCTCATGGGGTCGACCTGAACAAGCTGCAAGCGGTTCATGGTGCCTCCTCAGGTGTTCTGCTGCTCGAAGGCCTTCATGCTCTCCTGCCGGATTGTTTCATGGCAGAGGCGGCGCAGGGCCATGAAGCGCTCGTCGACGGCGAGTTCGGGCTCCCGCGGGCGCGGAAGGTCGATGGTGATGTCAGCGATGATGGTGCCGGGGCTGGCGCTCATCACCAGCACGCGGTCGCCCAGAAAGACCGCCTCGTCGATGTCATGGGTCACGAACAGCACGGTGATGCGGAATTCGGCCCAGATTTTGAGCAGGTTTTCCTGCATCACGTGGCGCGTCTGGCTGTCGAGCGCACCGAAGGGTTCGTCCATCAGAAGAACGCGCGGATAGTTGGCGAGCGCGCGCGCGATGCCGACGCGCTGCTGCATGCCGCCCGACAGTTCCGCCGGATAGCGGTTGGCGAATTTCGCCAGTCCCACCATTTCGAGCAACGTATCGGCAGTTGCTTCAGGGGAGGGATCGTACCGGCCGAGAATCCGAGGTCCAAATGCGACGTTCTCGCGCACTGTCTTCCACGGAAACAGCGAATATTGCTGGAAAACCATGCCGCGATCCGGACCGGGCGCATCGACCGGTGTCCCATCGACCAATACTTGCCCGACAGTGGGTTTGACGTAACCGGCCACCGCATTGAGCAGGGTCGATTTGCCGCAGCCGCTGGGACCGAGAATGCAGACAAATTGCCCGGGCGGGATTTCGATCGAGGTGGGCGAAACTGCGATATGCCGCCGGCCCTCGGGACCGAAGGCAATGCCGACATTGTTTATCTCGATGCGTCCGTCCCGGGCCTCACGCCAGGTCGAGAGCGACGACGGCGCGGAAACCGGAACGGCCTTGCGAAACGGGGCGCCGAGCATATGCATCATCCCTTGTCTCCTTCCCAGGTTAGCGGGCGCGGGCCTGCCAACGCAGGAACGGCTTGGTGGCGAGCGTGACGGCAAAAGTGGAGGCTGTGCCGAGAAAGCCGATCGAGAGCATGCCGACGATGATGTCGGGGTATTTGATCAGGTGATAAGCGGTCCAGGTGAAATAGCCGATGCCGTATTGACCCGAGATGATCTCGCCGGCGAGCAGCGAGAACCAGGCGACGCCCATGCCGACGCTCAGCCCCGTGGCGATGCTGGGCAAGGCGGCCGGCAGCACCACATGGCGGAATATTTGACCCTGCCGCGCCCCCAGCGAGCGTGCGGCGCGCACCAGCACCTCGGGTGTCTGCTGAACGCCGGCGACCGTGTTCAGGATGATCGGGAAGAGCGCACCGAGAAAGGTGATGTAGAGGATCGAGCTTTCCTCTGTCGGCCACATCAGGATCGCCAGCGGAATCCATGCCACGGCCGGGATCGGTCGCAGGATCTCGACATAGGGCATGACGAAATCGTTGATGATGCGCGAACGCCCCATCAGCAACCCCAGCGGAATACCGATTGACACCGCGAAGCAGTAGGCGATGGCAATGCGCTGGAGACTGACGAACAGGTGGCGGTAGAAAATCTTGCCGTTAAGCTGCTTGACGAAACTCGCCCAGACCTCGGCCGGTGAGGAGACGTTGTCGAACTTGACGATGACATTGAGCTGATACTTGACCGCCAGGTGCCACCAGAGAATACCCAGCGCGATGGCCAGCAGCCGGCGTGTCCAGCGCATCAGCGGCGAAGGGCTGGCGACGACCGCGAGAAACGCGGCCCAGCCGTGCAGTTTCTCCGGTTTCGAGCGTTGTAGCGCCTCGATAGCCTCGGGGGTTGCGCGCGGCGGCGAGACAACCTGAAGCGGCGGCTGCGCGGGCGGGGTCACACCGGGTTCTATGGTTTTCGCCAACATCGAACCGATCCTTCGGGGGGTTGGATAACGGGGCGCGTCACCGCGCCCCGCATGGTGGATCAGGCTGTGATATCGCCCCAAGAAACCAGCTTGCCTTTCGCCTTGGCGGCAAAGGCATCCGCGTCGCCCTTCTTCATGAAGGCGCTGAGCTTGCCCTCGGCCTCGACGAAGAACGCGACATTGCTGAAGAGCTTGAGGCCGGTTGCCTTGTCGTAAACATAGGTGGCGTTGACCTTCTTGCCGGCTTTGGCGGCCTCCTTGACCGCAGCCGTCGCCTCCTTGATCGAGCCATAGGTCTTGATCCCGCCCTCGGCGAACCAGACCTCGGCAGCCGGCAGTGATGTGTCATCGGGCTTATTGGTGACGACCGTCTTGACGATGGCGTCGTAGTCCTTGCCGGCGGCCTTGAACCCGGCCTTGACGAAGCTCGCGTCGACCCACTTGTCGAAATCGAGCGGCGGGATTTCCTTCTCTTTGGCCAGCAGGCCGTGATCATATTTCAGGGCTTCAACCCATTGCGCCTTCATCGAGCCTTCGAAGGTCGAAATGCCGCCCTTCGAGAAATAGAGATAGAGAACCTCCTTCTCGATACCGGTCCATTCCGAAACCTTGGTGGCGGCTTCGACGGGATCCTTCTCGATCCACGCCTGAGCTTCCATCGTCGCGTTCACATAGGCCTGCACGATTTCGGGGTATTTGTCGGAGAAGTCTTTGGTCACGACTGTGCCGTGGAAGGTGGGAATCCCCGCCTCGGAACCGTCGAAAATCTTGCGGCCGGTGCCGCGGAATTCCATCACCTCCGACCAGGGGCAGAAATCGGCATGCGCGTCGATCTTGTTCTGCGCAATGTTGGTCACGCCGACCGGGGGCGACTGGCCGAGCATTTCCACCTTGTCGTAGATGCCTTTGTCGCGCAGCACCTTGAGGGCCATACCCCAGGCCGCCGAACCGATCGGGGTCGAGAGCTGCTTGCCCGCGAGCTGCTCCACCGAATAGACGCTGGAGCCGACCGGCACGACGATGGCGTTGCCCGTGCCCTTGAGGTTGTATCCCGTGATCATGATGAGGCGGCTCTGGTTCTTGCCGCTTTTCTGGAAGTTCGCGCCATTCACGATCAGCGGGTAATCACCCATGACGCCGAAGGCGAGCTTGCCGGCGAGCATCTGGTTGGTGATCGGCGGGCCAGATGTATAATCTTGATAGACGAGCTTGTACTCGGCGCCGGCGTACTTGCCGCTCTTGGGCAGGTGCTTTTCCAGAAGCTTGAGCTTCTCGAGGATGACGCCTCCCGGCACGGTATTTGTGACAGTGCTCTGGTGACCGATACCGATTTCGATCGTTTCGGCGCGAGCCAATGCCGAGCCGGCAAGGAGGGCGGCGAGGGTAAGGGCGAGGCTTGTCTTGCTCATGTCTTGCTCCCGTGGGCATCTCATGAAGGAAAGTTCATGCCGGAAGGAAGATCAGCAACTGCCGTGCCAAGAGCGGATAGCTGTCGAGTTTTGAATCGCTCAAAACATTGAAAATAAATTTGTTTTTCCAATTCTATGCGAGGTTTTCGGCGGTGTGCGCGCGGACGGTCGATGATGTGAATTGAGGCCGATTGCCTCGTGACTGTGCAGCGAAAAAAGTCAGTGATTTCCGCATGATAATACAAGTATCGTCCCGCATCGCGAGCCGACGCCGAAAGGCCCCATAGAGGGGCCTGAAGTCCTTCACAATAGCGCGCGCCTCAGCGTTCGGCGCGCATTTGGAAGCGCAGCACCCCGGGGCGTGCGAAGCTTGTTTGCACCATGATCGCGCGGCCACATGCATCATGCGGCACGCGGGTCACCGTCAGTGCTGGCTCCCCCGGCACGAGGCCGATCATGGGTGCAAATGCGTCTGGAGGCGGTGTCAGGTCGAGCGTGATGTCGGCATGGGTGAGCACGATGCCAAGGCGCTCTTCCAGCAAGGTCAGAATGTCGCGCCGGGCGAGATCAAGCTTGATGAGCTGACGTCCGAAGGTCACCGGCAAATAACATTCGTCAACACTCACCGTTACGCCCGCGGCCTGACGCGTTCGCACGATACGGATGACATGTCGGAGAGGATCGAGCCCCAGCGCCAGGGCGACACCGGCGGGGGAGCTGGTTTCGGAAATTTCGATCACCTCCGCGCCAAGCGGGGCACCGAGAGTTGCCATCATCTCATCGAGACTCTGGAGGCGGTCGAGGCCGGCGGTCGCGGTCATGGGGCGGACGTAGTAGCCCTTGCCCTGCCGCGCTTCGACTCGACCCTCGGCACGCAGCATGTCAAGGGCCTGCCGGGTGGTGACACGCGACACCGAGAAGCGCGCCATGATCTCATGCTCGGACGGAAGTTGCGCACCGGGGCGCAGCGCGCCTGACAGGATCTCGCCCAGAAAGTGATTGCGGATTGCGACGTACTTGACCAGACGGGCGCCATCCTCGCGGGAGGCAGGAGCCAACAGGGTTCCGGTCTGTGCGCGCGCCATCATCTCACTCTGCAGGTCGCGAGGCTGCTTGCGCGATCTGGGTCAACGCCCAGCGCGCGTTCTTGCGCACTTCGGGGTCGGAATCGTCGAGCACCGCCTCGAGAGCTGGAATGCTGTTCACGTCGGCGATCTCGCCAAGCGCGAAGGCGCTTTCCTTGCGCAGGTTCGCCTGCTCGTGTTTCAGGCCCGCCGCGATGGGCGTTGCGGCGGCGACAACCTTGAGTTTGCCGAGGCTGCGCGTTGCTTTCAAGCGCACCTGCCAGAATTCGTCGGCGAGCAGCGCGATCAGATCCGCGCTCGCCTGGGCACCCGATGCCGATTTTCCAAGCGTGTCCGCGGCGATCTCGCGCACGGCCCAATCGCTGTCCTTGAGCGCGGAGCGAATGGTCTCGCCAGCGGGCGCGGTATGGGAAAAGGCGAGTGCGCTCACGGCGGCGCGGCGCACATCGGCGTTGGCATCGCCGGTGGCGGCGCGCAGGGCGGGCACGGATTCCTCGAGCTTGAGAAACCCGATCACCCCCACCGCCTGCACACGGACCTCAGGTTCCGCATCCTGGAGTGCGGGCAGCGCCAGCGACAGCGAGTCGCGCCGGCGCAGCTCCTTGAGCGCACGCAATGCGGCAGCCCGGACAAAGGCATCCGCATGCGTGACCAGCGGGAAAAGTGGCTCGGCGCTGGCCGGATCCTTGAGTTCGGCGGCGCTCCATGCGGCGGCAGCGGCCACCTCCGCGTCGGGATCGACAAGCGCCTTGGCAAGGGCCTCGGCGGCGGCGAAACCATCGTAGTTCTCGAGCGCGCGGGCAACCTGAAGCCGCACCTCGGCGCTGTGATCATCAAGGAGGGCCGCAAGCAGCGGCACGGCTGCCGGGTCGCCGAGGTCACCGAGCTCGATGATCGCGACACGGCGCTCGCCAGGATCGGGCGAGGCGAGCTGCTCCTTCAGATCATCGAGATCGGTATAGCTTTCAAAGACGTCGGACATCGCGCGTCTCCCTCACTTGAGAAGATAGGGGATGTTCACCTTGACCGCGCCGGTGGGGCAGTCGGCCTCGCAGGGCATGCAGTACCAGCATTCGTCATACGCCATGTAGGCCTTGCCGGTGAGGTCGGAGAGGCGGAGCACGTCGAGCGGGCAGACATCGATGCACACGCGGCAACCCTTTTCGGCGATGCATTTGGCGTCGTCGACGATAACCGGAACGGCAGAGGGGGATTGGGCGAAGGGCATGTTCGTTTCTCCGTCTCAGGCCGAAGCGCGGATGCGCTGTTTGGCGTAAAGGTCCTTTTCCTCGTCGGCGACGGGGACGACATAATCCTCGACTGCCTTTTTCTCCGAGGTCATGCGGCCGTCCTGCTTGGAGAGCAGCGTGTGGCAGAACCAGTTTTCGTTGTCTTTTTCAGGGTAGTCGGTCCGCAGGTGATAGAGACCCCAGCGGCTCTCGGTGCGGTAGAGCGAGGCATGGGCCGCCATCTCGGCGCAATCGAGAATCGAGGTTGCCTCCAGCGAGCGCATCAGCTCGTGCGCATTCTTCACGACCATGGTGTTTTCCATGTCCTCACGCACTTCGGCGAGGCGCGCCTGCCCGAGTTCGAACTTCCGCGTCACCTTGGGTGGTTGGAAATAGTCGTTTACGAGGCGTCGCGTCTTGAACTCGATCTGGTTGGGCGGGATGCCGTCCTCGCGCTTGGTCGGGGCGAGCACGCGCGCCTGCTCCAGCTTCACGTCGGCGGCATCGAACGCTTCGAAATCGTGGTTGAGGGCGAACTCGGCCGCATCCTCGCCGGCCACTGCGCCGTTGGTGAAGGCGCCAAGCATGTAGTTGTGCGGCACGCTGGCCATGTCGCCCGCTGCGTAGAGACCGGGAATGGTCGTGCGGGCAAAATCATCGACATAGACGCCGGAAGCCGAATGCCCGGAGCAGAAGCCGATCTCGGAGATATGCATCTCCACCATGTCCTTGCGGTAGTCGGTCTTGCGCCCCTCATGGAACAGGCCGCGCGTCGGACGCTCCACCGTGTGCAAGATGGTCTCGATCTCGCCCACGGTGTCGGAGTGCAGGTGGTTGAGCTTGAGGAACACCGGGCCCTTGCCGGATTGGAGTTCGTTGAAGAACTCCAGCATCATCTGGCCGGACCAGTAGTCGCATTCGATGAAGCGCTTGCCCTCGTTGTTCGCGGTATAGGCGCCGAACGGCCCCGCGACATAGGCGCAGGCAGGGCCATTGTAGTCCTTGATGAGCGGATTGATCTGGAAGCACTCGAGGTTCGCGAGTTTGGCGCCGGCGTGATAGGCCATCGCATAGCCGTCGCCCGAGTTGGCGGCATTCTCGTAGGTGCCGAACATGTAGCCGGAGGTCGGCAGGCCCAGCCGCCCTGCCGCACCCATGCACAGGATCACGGCCTTGGCCTTGATGACGAGAAACTCTGCGGTGCGGGTGTTGACCGCGATCGCCCCGGCGATGCGGCCCGAGGCGCCGGTGAGCAGGCGCGTCGCCATGTAGCGGTTCGAAATCAGCATCTGCGCGCGCCTGAGTTGGCGGTAGAGCGCCTTCTTGACCGTTTCACCGTTAGGCATCGGCAGGACGTAGGTGCCGATATGATGCACCTTCTTGACGTCGAAATCGCCGTTCTCGTTCTTCTGGAAACGGATGCCGAAACTGTCGAGTTCCTCGATGATTCCGTAGCAGTTCCGCGCGTATTTGAGCACCGCCTTCTGGTCGACGATGCCGTCGTTCGCGATGGTGATTTCCTTGGTGTATTGCTCCGGCGTCGCGTAGCCGGGAATGACGGCGTTGTTCAGCCCGTCCATCCCCATGGAGATGGCACCGGAGCGCTTCACGTTGGCCTTTTCCAGCAGGATCACCTTGGCTTTCGGGTTCTTCTGCTTGGCCTTGAGCGCGGCCATCGGTCCGGCGGTGCCGCCGCCGATAACAAGGACATCGCAATCGACTTCCGAGAGGCCATCGACGATCGTATCGAACGAGGGAGAGGTCATGTGTCGCTCCGAAATTCAGGCTGCCGCGCGCGTGCCGGCAATCTGCCGGGCGGCGAGCTGGGTCAGCAGGGAAAAGGGGTAGATGCCGCGTATTTCTCCATCGGAGAACGCGATGTTGACGGCGTACTCGCCGACTGGCTGCAATGCCGTGATTATGACGCTCGCCGGGGCAAGCACGCCTTGGAGACGCCGCAGCACGCCATCCGCCGATCGGCACTCGCACCAAAGTGCCGGGGCCGAAAGTTCGGCACTGACACCGCAAGCAAAGGTAAGGCGCAAACCGTCCCCTCCGGCGAGGCGGCGGATTTCCTCAAGCGTTCCGAGTTCAAGCAGGGGATCTTGCATCCGGCTCATCCTCGCCCCGCTTATTCGGGGCATGGCACGAGCTTGGCCGGGATCGGCACGGGGCAATAGCAACTAGTTTGCAGGTGCGAAATTTTGTCCGCGATCGCGAGCTTGCGCAATTTCTTGACGGACGCGCGGGCGGATTTCGTGTCTTCCTGAGCGCACGCTGGCCTCACAGGAGTGCGCCATGACCTATGTGGTCACTGACAACTGCATCCGCTGCAAATACATGGATTGCGTCGCCGTTTGCCCCGTGAACTGCTTTTACGAGGGTGAGCACATGCTGGTGATCCACCCGGACGAGTGCATCGACTGCGGTGTGTGCGAGCCGGAATGTCCGGCAGACGCCATCCGTGCGGACACGGTCGAGGGCATGGCACCCTGGATCGAGCTCAATGCCCGCATGGCGCCATTGCTACCCAATATCGATACCCCCGGAGAGCCGCCCGCCGATCGCGAAAGCTGGCTCGGCATGCCGGACAAACTCACGAAGGTCTATGGCGGACCGCAGCCGGAGCGCATCTGATGAGCAATTTCTACGAGGAGAAGGTCACGGCCGTTCATCATTGGACGGACCGTCTGTTTTCCTTCACCACCACCCGCCATGACGGCCTGCGCTTCGAGAATGGCCAGTTCGTAATGATGGGTATTCGGGACGACGACGGGCGCCCGCTGCTGCGCGCCTATTCCGTCGCAAGCCCGAACTACGAGGAACATCTCGAGTTCCTCTCGATCAAGGTGCCGAACGGACCGCTCACCTCGCGCCTTCAGCACATCAAGATCGGGGACACGATCCTGATGTCCAAGAAACCGACCGGCACGCTCCTGCTCGACAATCTTGAGCCGGGACGCAATCTCTACCTGCTTGGAACCGGCACTGGCCTCGCGCCGTTCATGGCGCTGGTGCGTGACCCTGATGCCTATACCCGCTTCGAGAAGGTGATCGTCATGCACGGCGTGCGGCAGGTGAGCGAACTTGCCTACCATGCCTATCTGACCGAAGAACTGCCGGAAGACGAGTTTCTGGGCGAGGATGTGAAGGCCAAGCTCGTCTATTATCCGACCGTAACGCGCGAGCCCTACAGGAATCAGGGCCGCATCCCCGACCTTCTGGCGAGCGGCAAGTTCTTTCAGGACACAGGTCTTCCGGCGCTCGATCCAGCCCATGACCGCGTGATGCTGTGTGGCAGCCCGGAGATGATTGCCACACTCAAGACGAATCTCGAGAGCTGGGGTTTCGAGGAGGGCTCTTCCGGCCGCCCGGCCCAGTACGTTGTGGAGCGCGCATTTGTGGAGAAATAGTGAGGCACTTTCAGAGGCAGATCTGTTGGGTGCTCGCGGGAAGGCTGCAAGCCGCCTCGGGTTTGCCGGAGACTCCACGGCGGATGCGAAGTTGGCAGAAATTCGCCGCAGTGCACGGCTCGATCCACAACCACTGCAATCAGGAACGACAGCTCTCATCCAGAACAGCATTCAACGAACGCCGCGCCGCCGTTCTCACTGAGTGGCGTCAACCTTTGGCGGTATGATCCATGCCAGCCGGGGTAGGGGACATTCCGAGACCATTTTGGTTCGTCTGACGGCACCGAGTCCTGTCGCCAACCAACGGAAGCTAGAAGTCAAGAAGCGCGTTGTCGACGACCTCTTTCATGACGAAGAAGGTTCGGGTTTGCCGCACACCAGGCAGCGCTATCAACTGCTCGCCATGCAGGCGATTGAAATCGGCCATGTCCCGCACGCGGATTTTCAGGAAAAAATCGAAATCGCCTGCCACAAGGTGACAGTCGAGGACAAAAGGCAGTGTCCTGATCACGGCCTCGAAAGCTGCAAAGCTCTCAGGGGTCGAGCGATCCAGCTCCACACCGACGATGACCAGTGCTCCGCGATTGACCTTCTGTGGCGCGATCTCGGCCCTTACGGATCGGATGTAGCCTTCGTCGAACAGGCGTTGCGTCCGCCGGTGGCAGGTTGCTGCACTGACATGCACCGTCTCGGCCAGTTCCGCGTTCGAGACGCGGCCATTCCTTTGTAATTGCTGGAGAATTTTTCGATCAATCCGATCGATTTCGTATGAATTGGAAGATTCTTTCATTTTCCATGACACTGATGATTGCTTCTTACGAATAAAGTCGAATTTACGTAAGAATAGAGAAACATGCTGGCCAAGTATGATAACACCTTTCTCCATGTTTTTGCTAGCTTTCCGGTATTCCAATTCAGGAGCACCGGACATGCTGAGGCTAGACAAGTTTGAACGTTATCCGCTGACTTTCGGCCCGACGCCGATCGAGCACCTTCCACGCCTGACCGCCGCTCTGGGTGGGAAAGTCCAGCTTTATGCCAAGCGGGACGATTGCAATTCAGGTCTGGCCTTCGGCGGAAACAAGCTGCGCAAACTCGAATACATCGTGCCCGACGCCATTGCCGCGAATGCGGATACACTCGTTTCGATTGGTGGTGTGCAATCCAATCATACCCGCATGGTTGCCGCGACAGCCGCCAAGATCGGTATGAAATGCGTTGTGGTGCAGGAAAGCTGGGTGCCACACGAGGATGCTGTCTATGACCGCGTTGGCAATATCCTGCTGACCCGTCTGATGGGGGCTGACAGTCGGATTGTCTCGGACGGTTTCGACATCGGCATCCGCGAGAGCTGGGAAACTGCGATCCAGTCTGTCAGAGACGCGGGCGGCAAGCCCTACGGCATTCCGGCCGGTGCTTCCGTCCATAAATATGGTGGGCTTGGCTATGTCGCCTTTGCCGAGGAAGTGCGGGCGCAGGAAGCGGAGATGGGGATCAGGTTCAATTATATCGTCGTTTGTGTCGTCACCGGCTCCACTCAGGCCGGCATGATTGTCGGTTTCGCGGCGGATGGCCGCGCGGATCGGGTGATCGGCATCGATGCTTCCGGGACACCGGCCCAAACCCGCGCGCAGGTACGCGGGATCGTCGACAATACCGCCGAACTGGTCGAACTCGGCCGCAAGGTCCGCGACGACGAAATCGTGATCCTTGAGGACTACGCCTATCCCGCTTACGGCGTTCCCAGCCATGAGACCAATGAAGCGATCCGCCTGGCCGCCCGGACTGAGGCGATGATCACGGATCCGGTCTACGAGGGAAAATCCATGCAGGGCATGATTGATCTCGTGAAGAAGGGCTATTTTCCAGAGGGATCGAAGGTTCTTTACGCGCATCTGGGGGGCGCTCCAGCCATCAATGGTTACAGCTACACCTACCGAAACGGATGAGCGCCATGAGCATCGTGGTCTTGTGCCGGCTTGGCCTCATGAATGACGAAGCAAGGCTGAAGCTGTTCGAAACAGCGCGGCTTGCGATGCCCTATTCCGGCGCGGAACTGCTTCTTGCGGGTGATGACCTGCCCGGCGGGGAGGAACCTCGCCGGAGTACTTTTGCCATCAGCTTTCGCGAAATGGGTGGAGCGCTGCAGTTCACAGATCGAATGCGGGGGATTGATTTCAGGGAACTGACAGGCTCGGGTGTTGAGTTTCAACTGCTCAAGCCGTGGCCACCGACCATTGGACAGTTGCCGCTCATGCTGTTTCCTTAGCTGCACGTGCGACGTCTGCTCAGGGGTGCAGTGTATAGACAATGGCGGGTTTTCAGGATCCGCAGCGTCATCGCCCAGTTTTTACGCTTCGGCACCGTCCCAGGCCATTCAACCGGCCGCGCCACCGCCGGGCGATCGCCGCCTTCGGCTCTACTTCTCGGCCTCCGCCGCAAGCATCTTGCGGACATCGCTGACGGTGAAGGGCTTTTCAAGAAAAGCTGCTGCGCGACCTCCCGCAGCGACGAGCGGGCCACGCACTGTATCCCCCGTCATCAACACTGTGCGCGCCGCGAGCCTGTGGTTGATCGCGTCGAGCTTCTCGATGAAGGTTTGCCCGTTCATTTCGGGCATCCGCAAATCGACGAAGACGCGATCGAAGCGCTCGCGCGCAACCAGTTCAAGGGCAGCTTCCGCGGATTCGACGACCACGACCCGTTGCCCCATCATTTCGAGAATTTCCGCCAGACTTTCGCCGACATCTCTTTCGTCATCGATAATCAGGATGCGGTCGGACTCGTCTGGCCCCTGTTCCTCATCGACGATAACGGCATGGTCTTTGGCGACCGGCAACGTGATGCGGAACATGGCGCCGTTCCCGGCACTGTTCACAAGCTCGAGCTTTCCATTGTGCGCCAGCACGATGTCCTTGCAGATCGCAAGACCGATGCCGGTTCCGACGCCTGCGGGCTTGGTAGTGAAAAACGGATCAAAGATCCGCGCTGCGGCTTCCGCCGGGACACCCGGCCCGTTGTCCTCGATCTCGATGACGACGTAATCAGGTACGACGCAGCTGCGCACCGCAAGCCTGCGCGGTTGCGCGGCACTGGCGAGCGCCTGCTGTGCGTTGATCACGACATTCGCTAGCACCTGCCGCATCATGTCGCCGTCCGCGCTGACCATCGGCAGGTCCGCCTGCAACTCCCGCGCAACCTCGATGCCGGCAGAGCGCAACCCATAGGCCAACATCTCCAGCGTGTCGGCCATCAGGAGGTTGAGGTTGATGGGCGCGCGCTCGGGAGCGTTTTGCCGCGCCATTGCCAGGAAGCTTTTGATGATCCTTCCCGCGCGCTCCGAGGCGGCGTAGATGCGATCCGCGCGCTGGCGTACGTCATTCGTAGGTGCCTTGTCCTTCAGAAGCGTCGACTGCGCGACGAGAATGGCGAGGGGATTATTGAGTTCGTGAGCGACGCCGGCCAGCAATGAGCCCATGGCGGACAGCTTCTCGACCTGATGGATGCGTTCGCGCTGGCGTTCGATCTCGGCCTGCGCCTTGCGGCTTTCGCGTAAATCGCGCAGGTGGGCCGTGAAGAGATGCTGGTCCGGCAGCTTCACCTCATTGATCGTCACCTCGACGGGTATGAGTTCACCGTCCGCGGTCAGCGCGTCAAGTTGAAGGCGCTTACCCATTACAGTCGACACGCCTGTCGCCATGTAGCGGGCCATCCCCGCGTCATGCGCAGCGCGGTGATGTTCCGGAATGATCAACTCGGACAGGGGCTTGCCGATGACGTCGGCGCGGGTATGGCCAAACATCGTCTCGGCAGCCGGATTAAAGTCCCGTACGATGCCATTGCTGTCGGCCAGCACGAAACCATCGAGCGCGCTGTGGATGACCTGCGTGCTGACCTGCTCGGAAACCGCAAGGGCGGCCTCGCTCTTTGCAAGATCGCGTCGCCGCTGGACATCCGGGGTGATGTCCCGGCCGTGCGCCATGAATAGTTCGCGCTCGCCCAGTATGACCTTCATCAAGGTCAGCTCGATCAACAGGGTGCGACCGTCCTTCGTGACGGTATGACGCCTGATGGCCTGGCCAAGGGTGTCCCGCGCCATCAAGGCCCTGAACAGGTCCGTCTTGGTCGCCGCGCTGCCCCGCACATCGTATGGCACGATGAGATCAATGATTGATTGGCCGATCGCTTCGGCTCGCGTGAAACCGAATGTTGTCTCCGAGCTTGGGTTGAATTCCAGCACAACGCCGCTTTCGTCCATCAGGAAAATGCAATCGAGCGAAGACGTGATCATCGCCTGATGGAGTGACATCGTGTCCGACAGTTGCTTGACGGTTCTGGCAAGATCGCGTTCGTGCAGTTTCAGGTCGGTCAGGTCGCGCGTGAAGACGAAAATCGCCACAACTTCGTCGCCGCCCGGAGCGTAGGGGGCCATCTTGACCTGAAGGTAGTGCTCATGGCCGCCAGCGAAGGCAACCCAGCCCTCCCATGTCGATTCCTTCGAGGCCGTTACCGCGCTAGCCGTTTTGCTGAAGGCAGCATAGACCTCGTCACCCAGCACGTCTCGGGCACTGCGCCCGACCAGTTCGGATAGGGAGAGGCCGACGAATCCGAGGAACTCGCGGTTGGCGTAAAGGTAATTGTGGCTCGGTGTAACGAGGGAAACGCGCGAGGGGGTGGCATCTACGATGGCGCGCAGTTCGGCGACATCAGGTTCCGACAGTGCGTTGGGCCAGGATATGGCGGGGGGCACTGTCAGCATGAATCCTCGCAAGTCCTACCCTTATCGGAGCGAAAATTGCCTCATTGCTGGCGTCAAGGCAATCGCGACCTGATCTGGAGGCGGCTCTCGCGGAGCGAAGGTCACGGCGGGTTTCGATTTATTCGGCCGGGCACTAGAGCTTCAGGCTTTCCGCGCGTGACCATTGAACGGATTCAGTATTGGCTCAAACCTGCGCCGGGATCCCGGCAAGTATCGCCAAATTGCGAACCCGACGTTCGCACTCCCGAACATCCGTCCGAAGCCTCCTTTCTTTTCCTGTGACGATACGCGGGATTGGCAAGCCCTTCGGGGCTCAGCCGCAATCCTTGAGCAGGCTTCCATGAACCCAGCCGGTTCCGGCGGGTTTCTCGAAGCCCTTTTCATGTCGATCCTGTCCGCGCCACCAGTACACCTTGAACCAACGGCCGCGTGGGGCTGCGTCCCCGACGATCATGACCTCGTCTCCCGCTTTCATGCGGGCCATCATTCCGGCGGATGTCGATGGTGCTTTTCGCAGCGCGACAAAACCGTCGGATGTCGACGGCACCTCGCAAAATCCGGTGGCGGCGGCTTGGCCAGCCGAGCCGATGATCAGCAGTACGGCCAGACAGGCAGTTCGCGGCATCTCGGTCATGATCTTCAATCCTTCAGGACTTGGGGGGAAGCGCTGGTCGCTCCAGGGCGCGAACGACCTGCAAGCCGCCAGGCAAGGGCGGCGCTCAGGATCGCCATGACGATCGGCAGCCAACCGTAGATCACTGCCAGAAAGTAGGAGGTTCTCACCGGGCCGAAAACAAGCCAGACAATTACGAACCCGACGAGGTAGCCCATTGCGGCGGCAGGAACGGCGGCGAGCGCGATCAGCGTCCCGCGACCGAGACCGGTCGCTCGCGGCCCTGTCATGGCCTGACGTTTCAGCTTGGCTGCACCCCAGAAGGCGCTGCAAATGCCCCCGAACAGCCCGACGACTGGCGCGATGAAGAAAACGAGCGTCATCACGCCGCCTCCGTCATGATCACGGATGCCGGCGAGGTCCCAGTACAGCAGCGTGCCGAAAAAAGTCGCGAAGAATGTCGCGACCGTGCCGGCGAGGAAGGCCAGGAACACAAGCAATGCAATGCGCCCCGCTCCGGAACCTCGCGTGTCAGACCGGGCGCTCATGGGAGCACTGCCACTGGCGCGCGAACGGGGAATTCCTGGCTGGTGCGTTGGGCCATCGTGCTTCTGCGCATTGTCTTTCTCCGGGATGGTCTTTTCTGTCTGGCAACATGTGAAGGCGTTTCGCGACCGGTCGCCGCCGCTACTCGAAGCAATCGATCAGCCGCTTGTTCACCCATCCAGAGCGCGACTTGGACTCGTCCATTTCGGGCACGTGCATGGCGGTGCGCTTCGTTCCGGGGTACCAGCGTGCGAGCACCCAGTTACCTTCCTGAACGATGTCGGTGTAATCCGGCGGGTGCAGCAAACCCACCAACTCCTGTGGCTTCATGCGCGCCACAAGGGAATGTTTCGCCGAGGGGCCGTCGCGCAGCGCTACGAATCCGTCGGATGAGCGCTTTACGGCGCAGGCGTAGTTCGCTTCCGCGACAGCGCCCGAGATCAGAAAACAAAGCAACGCGGGGAAAGTCTTGCGGATCATGGCGGGCAACTCCGGTCGTTCCAAGGCTGATAGGTGACAGGCAAGCCACCCTGATTGACCTCGCTTGTCGCGCATTCATGTTTCCGCTGAATGCCGTGCCGCGGGCGATTTGTTTCAGCGCACCAAAGCCCGTTCGAGGCCTTCTGTTTCAGCGCGGAAACAATCGGGGCTCCGCGCGGGCATCAGACGAAACATGCCGGCGTCAGAAAGGAGCGCATAGGCCGCCACGCGGCGACGAGTGAAAGGAAGACCAAAATGCCACTCCCAATGACCCAAGCGCAGCGCGCTTCGTCCCGGTGTGTGATGCGGTTTATGGCGGCAACCGTTTGCGCAGCGGCTCTCCTTGCCATCCCTGGCTTCCTTGGCCGAGGTCACGCTCAGCCGGCACAGGCGCAGACGACGATGCAGCAAGGCGTTGCGCTCGATACCAGCAAGTTGCCGCGGCTACCGGCCATGAAGGTTCTCGTGGCGCTGCCGCAGACGACCATCATTCTCTCGGCGGAAACGGTGCCCACCGCGACCAAGGCGGCGCTGGACCTGCTGGAGGCCAACGGCTGGCAACGCTATGAGAGCCCCGGCGCGCAGGCGGGCGGACCCATCCATCAGATGAAGAAAGGGCAACAGGCGCTCACCGTTTTCGTGCAGGCGGCGCCAGCCCACAACAACGCAACCTCGATAAGCTACACCGAGATGCCGCTTTCGCGGGACTTGCCGTTCCCGGTCCGGTCCTCGGGCATCCGTTTTGCGCCCGATTCGCTGCATCTCGACGCGACCGTGCCGATGCCGCATACGGCCGTGCTGGCGTCTTATCGCGCCGAACTCGTGGCCCTTGGCTGGGTCCTCCATTCGGCGAGCGACGGCAGCGCGGCCATGAAAATCCCGACGGGTGATGGCATGCATCACGCATTTTTCACCCATCCAGCGCAGGGCGCGCTGCACGTCACGGCAAAGGGACTGGGACAGGACGCCTCCAGCCTCACGGTCCGCGCTGTACCGTTGTCTGTTCTGCCGGGCGCTCCGACGGCGCGTGTGCCAGCCGTTCCCGCACCGCAACCGCCCCCGCAGACTGAGGATCACGCGCGGCTCAACCGGCAGTTCGACGCCCTGACACAGGACGTGATGCGACAGGCGTTGCAGCCGTCGCCAGCGGCGCCGGGCTCGGGCATCGACGCCGCGCTTGCGGCCGCGCGCGCGGCAGGTGTTCGTGTTGACATCGCGGGTCGCACGCAACCCACGGCGAAAGCCGACGCCGAGCCAGCGTTGGAGCGAGATCAGGCAGGCGGTCTGCCAGTTCCGAAAGGAGCGACCTCGAAAAGTCACGAGACAACTAACTGGCGGATTGAAGTCACTGCCACGCTCAAGGCAAGCCCGGACAGTGTCTTGGCGTTCTACGGTCGCGAGCTTGCAGCGCTTGGCTGGCGTGAGGCCGCTCCCGTGAAGTCCGAAGGCAACCGCGTGTCCGCATCCTATGCTTCAGCGGAAGGCCCCGCATTCCTGACAATTGAGCGCAAGGGCCGCGAGACAACAGTCACGCTGCTGTTGCGCAAGGAAGCCGAGGCGCGCAAGGCCGGTGTAATGCCGAAGACCGGCCATGCGCGGATCCTGTTCGGCAACACGATGGATGCTGAAGCGACCGTTTTCGTCGGTGGAAAAACGCTGAAAGTCGGATCCGGTGTCGGTGCGAAGAAGCCCGACGGACCTTCACTGGAGGTGCTGCCCGGTGTCCACCGGATCACGTTCCGCAGTCCCAACCAGCCGGAGGTCGTTGAGACGGTAACTGTCCGTGCTGACGATGTCTGGGGCGTTCTGTTGGGTCCGGGCGGGGCGCTACCCCTGCCGATGTACTGAACCGGGGGGGGAGGGTGACATGTGCAATTCAGGACCGGCACTCAACCCTCGGCTTTTGCGGTGCTGTTCTCGTCGCGCTGTCCGGCCAGGCCAGCCTTTGCCTGAGTTATCCGCCTAACGGTTTTGATGTATGTCCGGTATCCGCTGTCGCGGCGGTATGTTGAGGACCTGCTGCCGACAAACGCCAAGTCAGTCGCTGGTCGAACAACCGGGCCAAGAACTCCTGCCACCATCCCGGCGGCGAGAGGGGGCAGTGCTCTCAGTCCGACAGTGTGAAGTTCGCAAGAGTTCGCGACTATTCACGGAGACGGCTCGGAAAGGCTAACGAGAAGGCGTTCTGCCTATTTCTTGAGCTACAGCGCCACTGAATATTCAGTGTGCGACATCAAGCATCAGCCCGCTGCGCTGCTCCCGCCATCTTTGGCAATTCCTTTTTTCAAGGTGATGTCGGTGGAGACGGCCCTGGCAGCCCATCGATGGGGACGGCGCGCCCTTGCTGATACCGAAAAATGGAAATTCCATCGAATAGCCAGACAGTTCGATGGCATTCAGCGCGCTATAACTGATAAGACCGCGCTCTCGAAATCCAATGGGCTCAGGAGGGCACAATGCCGGTCCATCCTCATGGGCTCCGAGCGTCGGCGAGCCCTTTGCGCTTGGTAGCGGTTCGGGACATGCCTCCGCCATGAGCACGAAGACAATCCCACATCTAATTGAAAAAGCTTATAAATAAGAGATGAGTTCAGAATGGCATATCCGTTGCTGAGCTTCCGCTTGTTTCAGGCAGGAGAGCAGCGCCATGTCGGCATTTTCGAATCCTTTTTCCAGTGCAGTCCGCTTCATGAAAGGCTGCATCTGCGGCCAGCACCGCTCCGCCGAGGAACATGTACAAGCCATGAAGGCTGAAGCCGTCGAGGCTCCGCTGGACAATGACGAGAAGCGCTATGGCCGGGTGATCGAACGAGCGGTGATGCAGGCCTTGTTCCCGCGCGATGCCGAACGTCGGGCCTTCCTCAAGGCGGTTGGCGCTTCGACGGCCTATGCTGCCATCGCCTCGCTGTTCCCGCTCGCAACCGCAACCGAGGTGCTGGCGCAAGGCGCGCCGCTCGAAAAGAAGGATCTGAAGGTCGGCTTTATACCGATCACCTGCGCAACGCCGATCATCATGGCGAAGCCGATGGGCTTCTACGAGAAGCATGGGCTCAACGTCGACGTCATCAAGACCGCCGGTTGGGCGGTCGTCCGCGACAAGACGCTGAACAAGGAATACGACGCCGCGCACATGCTCTCGCCGATGCCGCTGGCGATCACGCTCGGTGCCGGTTCAAACCCGATTCCCTATACGATGCCGGCGGTCGAGAACATCAACGGCCAGGCCATCACGCTGTCGATGAAGCACAAGGACAAGCGCGACCCAAAGAGCTGGAAAGGCTTCAAGTTCGCCGTTCCCTTCGACTACTCCATGCACAACTATCTACTGCGCTATTATCTCGCCGAGCACGGCATTGATCCCGATACGGATGTGCAGATCCGTGCCGTGCCGCCGCCGGAGATGGTCGCGAACCTGCGGGCCGACAACATTGACGGGTTCCTTGCTCCCGATCCGGTCAACCAGCGCGCGGTCTACGACGGCGTCGGTTTCATCCACATCCTGTCCAAGGAGATCTGGGACCGGCACCCCTGCTGCGCATTCGCTGCGTCGAAGGAATTCGTGATGGGTTCGCCCAACACCTACGCCGCGTTGCTCAAGGCGATCATCGATGCGACCGCCTTTGCGACAAAGCAGGAAAACCGCAAGCAGATCGCTGAGGCGATCGCACCTGCGAACTATCTCAATCAGCCGGTGACGGTGGTCGAGCAGGTCCTCACGGGGACCTTCGCAGATGGCCTCGGCAAGGTACAGAAGGTGCCAGACCGGATCGACTTCGATCCGTTCCCTTACGAGAGCTTCGCGATCTGGATTCTCACGCAGATGAAGCGTTGGGGGCAGATCAAGGGCGATGTCGATTACGCTGGCGTTGCCAAGCAGGTCTATCTCGCGACCGACGCCGCCAAGCTGATGAAGGATGTGGGCCTCACCCCGCCGACCGACTCGCGCAAGACCTTCGCCGTGATGGGCAAGACGTTCGATCCGGCAAAGCCCGAGGACTACGTCAACTCCTTCAAGATCAAGCGGACCTGAGCCATGCGGGAGAGCAATCTCGGATTTCGCGCGGGGATCGTCTCGATTGCGATCCTCGTGATCTTCGGCCTCGCCTGGCACCTTGCGGTATCCGGCACAGGGCCGGCGCAGAACATCGATCCGGAATACGCCAAGCTGCTCGGCCAGACGGCAGTGCAGGGCAAATCCGCGATGCCGGGCCCGATCGACGTGCTCAAGACGATCTGGGGGCACCTCAAGGAGCCGTTTTATGATCGTGGACCCAACGACAAGGGCATCGGTATCCAGTTGGCGTATTCGATCGGCCGCGTTCTGATCGGCTATGCCCTCGCGATTGTCGTGGCGCTGCCGCTTGGTTTCGTGATCGGCATGTCGCCGCTGATGAGTCGGGCGCTCGATCCGTTCATCCAGATCATGAAGCCAGTCTCGCCGCTCGCCTGGATGCCGCTCGCGCTCTACACGATCAAGGATTCCTCGATCTCCTCCATCTTCGTGATCTTCATCTGCTCGCTCTGGCCGATGCTGATCAATACCGCTTTCGGCGTCGCGTCTGTCCGGAAGGAATGGATCAACGTCGCGCGGACGCTGGAGGTCGGCAACCTGCGCCGGGCTTTCACCGTCATTCTTCCGGCGGCGGCACCCACCATCGTCACCGGCATGCGGATCTCGATCGGCATTGCATGGCTGGTGATCGTCGCGGCCGAGATGCTCGTGGGCGGCACCGGGATCGGCTACTTCGTCTGGAACGAGTGGAACAATCTCTCGATCACTAATGTGATCACCTCGATCCTCGTTATCGGCCTTGTCGGCATGCTGCTCGACCAGGCGCTTGCGCGCGTCGGCCGCGCCGTCTCATTCCCGGAGTAAGCCGATGAGCGATGAGAAGTTCATTTCCATCGAGGGCATTTCCCGCCATTTCGATGCGCCTGGCGGCGGCAAGACGACCGTGTTCGAGGACGTCTGGTTCCGCATCGCCAAAGGCGAGTTCGTCTGCATGATCGGTCATTCCGGCTGCGGCAAGACGACCGTGCTCAACATCCTCTCCGGGCTCGACCTCCCGGATGAGGGCGCGGCGATCGTTGACAACAAGGCGATAGAAGGCCCCTCGCTCGACCGGGCGGTGATTTTCCAGAGCCACGCGCTGCTGCCTTGGCGAACCGTGCTCGGCAACGTCGCCTACGCCGTTTCCTCGAAATGGCGCGACTGGACGAAGGCCAGGATCGAGGAGCATGCCAAAGGCTTTATCGAGAAGGTCGGTCTGAAGGGTTCGGAGGGCAAGCGGCCGGCCCAGTTATCCGGCGGGATGAAGCAGCGCGTCGGCATCGCCCGCGCGCTCTCCATCGAACCGAAAATCCTGCTGATGGACGAGCCGTTCTCCGCGCTCGACGCGCTCACCCGCGGGACCTTGCAGGATGAGGTTCGTCGCATCTGCCTTGATACGGGGCAGACGGTTTTCATGATCACCCATGATGTCGATGAGGCCATCTATCTCGCCGACAAGATCATTCTGATGACAAACGGCCCTGAGGCGATGGTGGCGGAAATCGTCGAGAACCCGCTGCCGAAGGAGCGCGACCGCAACCAGATTCACAAGCATCCGAGCTACTACGCGATCCGGAACCACCTGATCGATTTCCTGGTCACGCGCTCGAAGACCTTCAAGTCCGAGGTGCCAAACGACTACGACCGGCGCAGGCCGCCCGTCGTCCGCCCGCAAGGGCAACCCCAGCCGGTTCCGCCCGGCGAGGCTGGCCGCAAGGTCGCCTGATCCCCGTCAACAAGCCAACTGGAGAAACGCCATGAAGCGTTCCGACCTCACCGAGAAGATCCTCGACATCAAGCGCGAGAAAGGCTGGAGCTGGTCCTATATCTGCGAGGAGATCGGCGGTATGTCGCCGGTGCTCGTCGTCGGTGCGCTGATCGGCGAGCACAAGCTCGTCAAGCCGCTGGCGAAGAAGGCCGCGACACTTTTCGGGCTTTCCGCCGTCGAGGAGGCCATGCTGAACGAAGTGCCGATGCGTGGCCAATCAACACCAATGCCGCCGACCGATCCGCTGATCTACCGCCTGTATGAACTCGTGATGGTCAACGGTCCGGCGATGAAGCTGCTCATTGAGGAAGAGTTCGGCGACGGCATCATGTCCGCCATCGATTTCAATATGGAGATCGAACGCGAGGCGAACCCGAAGGGCGATCGCGTGAAGCTAGGCATGTCGGGCAAGTTCCTGCCGTTCAAGTATTACGGCAACGAGCAGGGCATCCCGGATTACGGCTTCAAGGAATCCTGATCCCAACCGACCCGAAAAAGAACCGCCGTGCTCGCTGCACGGCGGTTTTTTGTTGCCCGGAGAAATCGGAAAAGGAGGCGCCGGATGAAGCGCCTCCTCTGATCATTCAGCTCCGCTTGATCGCGAAGGAGTTCGCATAGTCCTCCGGCTTTGCCGGATCGAAGACCTTGCCCATCACCGAGAAGCTCTTGGATGTCGTGGCCGGCGGGGTCAGCCCCATCTGCTTCATGACCTTGGCGGCGTCGGTTGCCAGGAAGACCTCCTTGGCGATCTTGGCGTAATCGACATCGCCCTTCACCTGCCCCCAGCGCTTCATCTGCGTGAGCATCCAGACGGCGAAGCTCTCCCACGGGAATGGGTCGAAGTCGACGCGTTTCGGATCCTTCTTGATCGCACCCTTGCCGTCGGCGTAGGTGCCGGTCAGCGCTTGTTCGAGCACGATCTGCGGCTGGTTGAGGTAGGCCGCCGGGGCGATAGCCTCGGCGATGGCCTTGCGGTTCTCGCTCTTCGAGGCATAGCCGGTGGCATCGACGATCGCACGCAGCAGCGCCGCATAGCTGTTCGGGTGGGTGGTGATGAACTCCTTCGAGGCTGCGAAGGAACAGCAGGGGTGACCATCCCACATCTCCTTGGAGAGAACGTGCAGGAAGCCGGCGCCATCATAGATCGCGCGCTGGCAAACGTTATCCGGCGCGAGGAACCCGTCGATGTTGTCGGCGCGCAGGTTCGCGACCATCTCCGGCGGCGGGACAACACGAAGCTGCACATCGGTGTCCGGGTCGATGCCGTGCTCGGCGAGGTAGTAGCGCAGCAGGTAGTTGTGCATCGAGAATTCGAAGGGAATGGCGAACTTGAAGCCCTTCCAGGTCTTTGGGTCGGTCTTGTCCTTGTGTTTCATCGCCAGGGTGATGCCCTGGCCGTTGATGTTCTCGATCGCGGCGGTAGCGAAGGGAACCGGGTTTGAGCCAAGCCCCATCGAGATCGCCAGCGGCATCGGCGAGAGCATGTGCGCAGCGTCATATTCCTTGTTGATCGTCTTGTCGCGGACCACCGCCCAACCGGCGGTCTTGATGACTTCAACGTCGAGACCGTGCTTCGAATAGAAACCCATCGGATGCGCCATGATGATCGGCGTCGCACAGGTAATCGGGATGAAACCGACCTTGAGCTTGGTCTTTTCCAGCGGGCCGGTCTGCGCGAATACCTCGGTCGCGGTCGCCAGCGGGAAGAAGGTCGAGACAGCCGCCGCTGCGGTCGAGGCACCGACGGCCTTGAGGAAGCCGCGGCGCTGCATATCGTTCGGGAACAGCGCCCGCATCACGGCGGAGGCCACGACGTCCTTGTAGCGTCCTTCCTCACCGAGCGCCTCGCAGCGTGTCGCCGCTTCATGCGCGGCCTCACTCTCGTGCTCGCCGCAGGAACAGCGCTGCCGGAGCCGCGATTTGAGAGAGAAGGGATCAGAGAACATCGACATGCAAACCTCCTTTGAAACAACCGGAACGGAAAAGGGCATTGCCGCGCGTCATGCGGCCTCCTGCGGCGAGGCGCGTTCGGAGAGGGCGCGGCGCGCGAGTAAATGGACTTTGGGGTCGTTGATCGCATCGACTGCGATCAGCTTGCCGCATCGAAAGTAGCGGGCCGAAAAGCGGCTATCGTCGGTGGCGCGATCGACCTCGATCCGGTCAAAACCGTCGCTCAGACCGGCGATCTGGAGCTTGGCGTCATACTGGTCCGACCAGAACCACGGCACCGGGTCATAGACCACGGGGCTGCCGAGCATCGCCGAGGCCGCAGTTTTCGCCTGATCGTTGGCGTTCTGGACGGATTCTAGTCGAACAGGCCGACCGTAGAGCCTGCTTGGAAAGCTCGCGACATCGCCGGCAGCATGAATATCGGGCGCGCTGGTGCGTGTGCACGCATCGACGACGATGCCGTTCGCAACCGCGATCCCGGCGCTGTCCGCCAATTCCACGTTCGGCAACGCGCCGATCGCGACCAGCACCACGTCGGCGGGTACGCGGCTGCCGTCGCCAAGTTCCACGGCCTCAACGCGGTGCTCGCCTATAAAGCGTGCGGCCACCGATGAAGGGCGGATCACAACACCATGCGCTTCATGCAGCGCAGCGAGGAATTGCGCCGTCTCCTGGGTTACGACGCGCTTGAGGATGCGGTCGGCAGTTTCGAGAACCGTCACGTCGAGGCCCATCTTGCGGGCCTTGGCCGCGACTTCGAGGCCGATATAACCACCGCCGATGATCACAAGCCGCGCACCCGGCCAGAACTCTGCCCGGAAGCGCTCGACATCGCGGATCGCGCGGATGTGGTGGACGCCTTCGAGTCCGTCACCGGGGACTGGCAGTGGGCGCGGGCGGGTTCCCGTCGCCAGGAGCAGCTTCGAATAGCGCCAGGCGCGACCGCGCGCACATTCGACCGTATGGGCAGATGGATCGATCCGGGCGATCCGGCAGCCGAGCTGCAACTCGACCGCCTTGTCTTCGTAGAAGGATGCAGGCCGCAGTTCCAAGCGCTCCGGTGTCGTCTCGCCTGCCAGAAAGGCCTTCGAGAGCGGCGGGCGCTGATAGGGCAGGAAAGGCTCGTCCCCGAACAGCTGGATCGGTCCGTCATAGCCTTCCCCGCGCAGGCTTGCGACAGCCTGCGCGGCGCTTTGACCGGCTCCGACGATGATGATCGGTTCGGGCATGGCTTGCCTTCCGCTGTTTCCGGTACTCAAGCCGTCGCCAAGACCTTGGGTGGCCCTTCCTCGACGGGCAGCGCTGGATCGCGCGACCATTCGTTCCATGAGCCGAAATACATCTTCACGTCCTTCACACCCGCCTCCTTGAGCGCGAGGAAGGTGTTCGAGGCGCGCGCGCCCTTGAAGCAGTAGAGATAGACCGGTGTATCCGGGGTGATGCCGACGCTGGCGCATTCGGCGAGGATTTCGGGTTTCGATTTGAAGCGTGGCCCATCGGCCGTTGGCTTCATCATGCGATACCACTCGATCCACTTCGCGCCGGGAATACGCCCCTTGCGCGGGCAGAAATCCTTGCCGTAGGGCGAGGAGCTTTCGCCGATCCATTCGTCGACGTCGCGCACGTCAAGCTTGGCGATGGCGCTGTCCTTGACCGCCGAGAGCATGGCGGACGCGTCAATGATGAGTTTGCCGGCTGCGAGATCGACCGGGAAGGTCGCGGATTTCTCTGCAGGAACCTCGTCCGTGATCGGGAATCCGCCGGCGACCCAGGCGGCATATCCGCCATGCAGCACCTTGGCTTTCGGATAACCGAGAAAACTCAGAAGGAAATAGCCACGGCACGACTGGCCGAAGCCGGTGTTCATCGACTGCTCGTAGATCACCGCCGTTTCTGCGCCGGAAAGCCCCGCCTTTCCAAAGGCCTCGGCGAATTTGCCGCGCAATTCGGCGAACCCCTCGGGGGTCGAGGTCGCAAGGTAGGTGAAGATTTCGTGGAGGTTGACCGCGCCGGGCAGATGGCCGGCGGCATAACTGTCCGGGTCGCGCGTATCGATCAGGACGATTTTCTCGGACTTCATCGCTTCGGCGAGTTCCGCCGGAGATATCAGGACGTCGCTCATGCTCTCTCCATTCCGAGTTGTGCCGCGATGCGCTGCCGCGCCCCGGCGTTGTGGGCTTCTGTTCCTCCTGTGGTGTTTCCCCTTGGCGTCGTTGCGCCAGTCTCAGGCCATTTCGGCCAGCATCTTTCTGAGCTGCTTGGTCGCCGGCGTGACGATCGCCACGAAATAGGCCTCGCGTAGGCGGCGCTGGCACCGGTGGGCCGCGACATAGCCGCGCGCGCCGCAATGAAGCATCGCATGATGAGCCGCCGCGACCGTCGCCTCGCCACCCTCAAGCCGCATCGCTACCACGCGCTTCCAGAACGCGTCGGAGGGATCGTAGGGTGTTGCCGCCAGTTCGAAGACCTCCGCCTCGATTGCCGCCAGCTTCTCGGCGATATCCTCGGGCTGTACGTCGAGGAAGCGGTTCACATGCCCGAGAGCGGGCCGAACCTCTTCCATCATCCGAACACAATCGCGCACAAGGCCGATCGCCATGCCGGCCTGAAGCAGGATGAACCCGGCGCGGATCTTCCTGATGTAAGGCATCGCCGGATCGGCGAGGATCATGTCTTGCGGAATGAAAAGATCCCGCACCTGCACGCCGAAGGTGCCGGTGCCATCGAGCGCGAGGAAGGGTTCGCAGGGCTTCAGCGTCACCGCCGGATCGGCACAATCGATCAGGCACATCACCCGGCCACCATCATCCGTGTCGAACACGGCGCCGAAGAGATGATCCGGCCCGAGATTGGATACCCAGGGCAGGGCACCCTTGATCCGGTAGCCGCCCTCGACCTTGGTGCCTTTCAGGCGCATTTGCTCGATGCCGAAAATGGTCTTCATCGGGTTGGAAAGACCCGTGCCGCCGAGCACTTTGCCTTCGGCCGCCGGGGCAAGGAACTTCGCCTTGAGCGCCTCGTTGTCTGAGTTCAGGATGTACCAGACCAGTGTGTTCTGGCACCAGTCCATGAACCCGGTCGAGAGGCAGGTCTCCGAAATCGCGGCCATGCTTTCGATCGTCGGACCGAGTGTATGTCCGGCCGTGAGATGAAGCCCGTATCCACCTGCTACGCCGAAAGCTCTCAAGACGGCGGCCGGATAGGCTCCTTTGTCGATGTCGGCGACGATCGGCGTGAGATCCGAGGCCGCGAGCCGCCGGATTTCAGCGATCGTCGCGCCTGCCGGGCCGGAGAATCTTCCGGCCGCGGACGGTTGCGGTGCGAGTGCGACGACGTTCTGTGCAAGCTGCATGACATCCCCCATCAGAGAACCGGGAAGGAGCCCGGGAACCGGCGTATTCCGCGCGCTTTAGCCGAGCCCGACCTCCAGATTGACCGGGCGGGTGAAGGTATTAGCGACCGGCGACCATTTTTGGACATGCTTGATCAGCGCATCGATCTCGGCTTTCGGAATGTCGTCGCATTCCATGTCCACCTTCACGCGGACATCGGTGAAACCGACCGGCTTCTCGCTGACATCGCCCGTGCCCCAGACGGCGGTGATGTTTAGATCGCCTTCGAGCTCGAGTTCGAGCTTGCGCACAGTCCAGCCCCTGTGCACCGCGTTGGCATGCAGCCCCACCGCGAGGCAGGAGCCGAGCGCGGCCAGCGAAGCCTCCGATGGGTTCGGTGCGGTATCGTCACCAAGCAGACCCGGCGGCTCGTCGACGATATAGGGCGGCAGCGAGCGGATGTAGTTGAGATGCCGGAACTTGCCCTCGGCGACCGTCTTGCACTTGAGCGTCTTGACGACCTTGGGGTTTGCCTTGCCCGCAGCGATCAGCCCTTCGAGCCCGGTCCTGTCGATCGGCGCGAGGCAGCCGGTCGGCGCGACATCCGGTACGAGGCATCCGGTCAGGGCGGTCTTGGCAGTGATCGTGGACATGACATTCTCCGATGCTTATCAGGTGAACAGAACGGTCTGTTTGTTAAAAGCAACTGCTGTGCCAATCTCACGCGTCAACGCAGGCAGACCGTTCTGTCTTGAGAACTCAAGGAGAATCCGCCACATTCCGCCTCCGCAATGCGATCGGACGTCCAGAGGTATCCCGTGGAGATTGTGCATCAGGCAGGCAGGGCTGCAAAAAAACAGGGCGTTTCGGCCGAGATTTCAGCCCGAGCGCGCCTGATCGACGCGGCTACTCGGCTCTTCTGTCGCTTCGGCATCAATGCCGTCGGGGTAGATGCTGTCGTTGCCGAGGCTGGCACCGCGAAGGCATCGCTCTACAAGAATTTCGGTTCCAAGGAAGGGCTGGTCGAGGCCGTGCTGACCCATGAGGGCGCATGCTGGCGCGACTGGTTTCTCGATCGCCTGTCCGATGGAGATGCGCCGCCGGAGCAAAGGCTGGCTCGCATCTTTCCGATCCTTAAGGAGTGGTTCGCCAAGGAGAGCTTTTTCGGTTGCCCATTCATCAACGCCATTGGTGAACACGACAAGGCGGACGATCGCCTACGTCAACTGACAATCAGCCACAAGCTTGTTGTCCTTGAGGCGATCGAAGATCTTGCGCGCGAAGCCCAAGCGCCGGATCCCGCCTTGCTCGCCCATCAGATCGGTTTGCTGATGGACGGTGCCATAGTCGCCGCGATGGTCACGAAAGATCCCGGCACGGCGGATCTCGCACAGGCTGCGGCTTTGCAACTGATACGGGTCTCATTGCCCAAAGGGTAGGCCTGCCGGGACAGTTCAGGAGTATCGCACCGCCAGGCTCGCGGAGTGGCACAGTCAGAGGAAAATCGGCTTGCCGTTCGGATGGCGGCGTGCAGACGCGAATGCTCCTGGAACTCAAGCGACGGTATGGCGACTGTACTGATATTACCGGGTGCATTCTGTGGCCGACAGATCCAGCCGCTTGATCCAAGGCAACATCGTTTTCCGGTTATCTGATCGAGCGTTGCGAAAAGGCCCGAGGCGAGCATTTCCGGAAAGCAAGGAACGTCAGCGCAACAAATTTCCAATCAACGGGGTGCAGTGTTAGACGGCTGCGGCCGAGCACCATAAAATTCCCCCTCGTTAGCGTCGAAACTGAATTGGACGATTCAGTCGGAGTACTTGATGCGTTCAACTTTCATTGCTGACGTCGCCGTCCGCGAACTGACCTCGCATGTCGACGGACGCGGGTGTTTCACCGAAATCTACCGTGAAAGCTGGAAAAGCCATCCTCCCTACGTGCAGTGGAACTGCGTGCAGAGCGATGCATGTGTGCTGCGCGGTGTGCATGTCCACGCGGTCCATCACGATTATCTCTTTGCCGCCTCGGGCACACTTGTGCTCGGTTTGCACGACATCCGGCCAGAAAGCGCGACCTACGCGGGCTCCGATATGATCGTCATCGAAGCGGGGCAGCCGCTGGTTATCGCCATTCCACCAAGTGTGCGCCACGGCTTCTATTTTCCTGTCCCCACGATCCATGTCTACGCCGTATCGAGTTATTGGAATACCGACGACGAACTGGGCTGTCGTTTCGACTGCCAGGAACTCGCGCTGGACTGACCCGATCGGAACCCTCGCCTCTCCGAACGTGATGCAAACGCCAGCGATTACGCGCAGATGTGCCAGGACTATGCACAGGCGGTCCAAGAATCCGGCGCCGGGAAGACCAGCTGATGGCGACGATCGGCCTGTTCGGTTTCGGTCGGTGGGGAAAGCTGATTTTTCGCGATTTGCGCGTTCTCGGCGCCGAAGTCCGCGTCATTGTCCCGAGCGAGGAAAGCCGGCGGGCGGCGCTGGCGGCGGGAGCGGTGTCTGCGCAAGCGGTCTATACAACGCGTGACGAAATCGCAGCACTTGCAGACGTCGACGGCTTTATTGTCGCCGCACCGACGGTTCTACACGCTCAAATTCTATTTACGCTGGTGGCGACGGGCAAACCGATCTTCGTCGAAAAACCCTTCGCGACCGATACCGACGCCTGTCGCACGCTGGTCGACGCTGCAGGCGAGCGAATCTTTGTGATGGACAAGTGGCGCTATCACCCTGGTATCGACAAACTCACCGAACTTGTTCGCTCCGGTACGCTCGGAGACATCCTAGCGCTGCGTGTTTCCATGCACAGGCACTTGGCAATCACCAATCACCCTGGGGTCAACGGATGACGGTCCGAACCGAGTAGCGGCTTGCCGGGTAAAGGTTGGCGGAAATCTCGAAGGTGGAACTGGGCGCGGCGACATAACGCCTTTTGACCAGAAGAGCGGCAGAATCCGACTCGACCGACAGCAGTCGCGCGATCGCTGCGGGCAGGGAGGCGGCCTGAATCTCCTGCTCGACGTGCCGGAGCTTTAGCCCGAAGCGCTCGATGCACAATTGGTAGACCGCCGAGAGGCCGTCCCGAATATCTTCGCGATCGAGCGGAAACGTGGAAGGTACGTAGATCTCCGACCAGCAAAGCGGAACGTTATCGCCGCGCCGGGTCCTCACGCCGGCGACCCGCAGCCAGCGGGCCGGTTTCGGGAGGTCGTCGAAACTATCCATCGGAAAGTTCAGCTCGCGGACAAAGCCGACATAGTCCGGTTTGAGCACCGTGTCGTCCGCGAAATCGAACAGGCCGCGCGCGTCGCCAAGCGTATGCGAATAACGTGTGAACGGTGAGAGGGCCAGCACACGGGTTCCAGCCTTCTGGCGACGGCCCAGAAGCCCCTGTTCGGAGAGCGTCTTGAGAGCCTCGCGGGCAGTATGGCGTCCGACACTGAAGCGTTGTTGCAGTTCGAGTTCGCTCGGAAAACGCGAGCCGACGGGAAAATGTCCCTCGGCGATTTCCTTGGCCAAAGTCTCGCTCAGTGCGCGGTGGCGCGGAATCGGCACGTCGTTTCCCCTTACGAAAATCAGGCGGGCCGGGCGGCTGAAAAGAGGATCTGCTCCTCTGCCAGTGCCTCTGTTGGCCAATTCTCCGTCTTTATGACAGAGCGCGGCGCCTTCATCAATCGCTGGATCAATGATGAGGGGCGCACGCATACCCGCGACAATAATAAATCCGAATAATAAGTGGATATCGTTCGGCTGGCAGCCGAACGGCGGTTCATCGGCGATTGACTCAACCGGTTCCCCATATAAAATACGAATAATAAAAATGCCTGGGAGGGCGCCGATGCTGGAACAGACCCTCGCGGGAATCCGGGTTCTCGACATTACCCAGAACGTCGCCGGTCCGTACTGCACGCAGATTCTTGGAGACCTCGGCGCCGAGGTCATCAAGCTCGAGCGTCCGGGAGGCGGCGACGATGCACGTGACTGGCGACCGCCGGAAATCGGGGGGGAATCGGCAACCTTCTTGGCGCTCAACCGGAACAAGCGCAGCATCTGCGTCGATCTCGATGCTGCCGAAGGGCAGGAAATCGTCCGCGATCTGGCGCGCAGCATCGACGTCGTCATTCATTCGATGAAGCCCGGGAGCGCCGAACAACGAGGGATCGGTCATGCCGATCTGGCGAGAGTCAACCCCGCGCTCATCTACTGCCCGATCTCGGCATTCGGGCAGGTCGGGCCGCTTCGCGGGTTGCCTGGCTATGACCCCCTGATGCAGGCCTTCACCGGCATCATGAGCACGACCGGGCGCGACGGGGAAGACCCTGTCCGGGTCGCCGTATCGTTGATCGACATGGGGACAGGGGTTTGGGCGGCGCTCGGCATTCTCGCGGCCCTGACGCAGCGAGCGAAAACGGGGCGCGGGACACTGGTCGAGACCAGCCTGATGGAGACCGGAGTTTGCTGGATGACGATCTTCGTCGCGACGTATGGCGCGACGGGGAAGCTCCCGCGGAAGATGGGTTCGGCCATGTCCATCACCGCACCGTATGAACTGTTTCGCACGGCAGATGGCCATGTCTTCGTTGCCGCAGGGAATGACCGGTTATTCGCGCGGGTGTGTCAGGGGCTGGGCATCGGCGGGCTCGCAAGCGATCCGCGTTTTGCCACCAATCCCCTGCGGGTGAAGCATCGCGACGCTCTTCACGAGGCCATAGAGGCTGTGACCAGCCGCCATCCGGCCGGGGTTGTTGTCGAAAAATTACGGCGGGCCGGAGCGCCGTGCAGCCAACTCAATTCCGTTGCGGATGTTCTCGATCACGAGCAGGTCAAGGCTGCCGGCATTATCGCCGATCTTCCGCTTCATGACGCGCCCGGGCACCGTGTTGTCGCTTTGCCGTTGAAAGCGGACGGCAGGCGGTCGGCTCGGATGGAGCCGCCGCCGGTTCTCGGAAGCGATACCGATCCTGTTCTTTCCGGCCTTGGCTATGCGCCTGAGCGGTTGGCCGCCTTGCGCCGCGCCGGGACGATTGCCTGAAGCCGAAACACCCAGATGCGAGTTGGGCGATGAATCTCGATTACAATGAAACGCAGATCGCGATCCGCGAGGCCGTCCGGGGTCTTTGCGCTGGTTTCGGGGCCGACTACTGGCGGGAATGCGAGGAGAAATCCGCTTATCCCGAGCGCTTCGTCGATAAGATGACCGAGGCCGGCTGGCTCGCGGCATTGATCCCCGAGGAGTACGGTGGCGCGGGTCTCGGCGTTTTCGAGGGATGCCTTATCCTCGAAGAGATCAATCGCTCGGGTGGCAATGGCGCAGCCTGCCACGCGCAGATGTACACGATGGCATCGCTGCTTCGGCATGGCTCGCAGGCACAGAAGCGTGCTTACCTGCCGAAGATCGCTTCCGGCGAGATCCGCCTGCAGGCCTTCGGCGTCACGGAGCCGGATGCCGGTTCCAACACGCTGAAGATAAGAACCTTCGCCCGCAAGGTGAACGGCGGTTATGTGATCGACGGTCAGAAGATCTGGACCTCGCGCTTCCGGCAGTCGCACATGTATCTTCTGATTGCGCGGACGACGCCTTACGAGGAGGTCACGCGCAAGACCGACGGTCTGACGCTCTTTCTGGTCGATATCGCCCGCGCCGGGGCATCGCTGCGGTCAACGCCGATCCGGACGATGATCAATCACCACACCAATCAGGTGTTCATCGAGAACCTCGAAGTATCGGATGAGGATCGCATCGGCGAAGAGGGCAAGGGCTTCCAATATCTTCTCGACACGTTGAACTCGGAGCGTTTGCTAGTCTCCAGCGAGGCGTTGGGGGACGGCAAGTGGTTTGTCGAGCAGGCTTCCCGCTACGCCGGCGACCGCGTGGTTTTCGACCGGCCGATCGGCGCCAATCAGGGCATCCAGTTTCCGATCGCGCGGGCGCACATGAACCTTCAGGCGGCGGAACTCATGCGCAACCGCGCCGCAACGTTGTTCGATGCCGGTCAACCCTGCGGGTCCGAAACCAGCATGACGAAATACCTCGCGACGGAGGCGTCATGGGAAGCGGCGGAGGCCTGTATGACGACGTTCGGCGGCTTCGGTTACGCGACCGAATATCACGTCGAGCGGAAATGGAAGGAGGCGCGCCTGTTCAGGACGGCGCCGCTTTCGAACAACCTCATCCTGGCGCAGATCGCGCAGCATTCCCTCGGAATGCCGAGATCCTATTGAGGTCGCGATGAACAGTCCTCTCCGGGTTCCCCCTACTGCGACCGCTCTTTCGCCAAATCGCAGGCTGGCCGAGTTCATCGTGACGGCGTCTCCGCCGGCCGAAGTCAGGATGCGTGCTGTCTCGGCGATACTCGATACGCTCTGCGTGATGATTGCCGGGAGCGGCGAACCAGCCGTCCGTTCTGTCGAGAGGACGCTGGAGGAATCCTCCGGTCGCCATGCTGTTTCTGGCCTGTGGAACGGCCGTCGCCTAAGGCCCGAGGACGCAGCTTTGCTGTTCGGAACAGCCAGCCATGTGCTCGATTACGACGACGTTTCGATGCTGACGGTCTGCCATCCGAGCGCGCCGGTTCTGTCGGCTTTGCTGTCCGTTGCCGGTGAGACACCGGGCGCCGCACTCGTCGATGCCTTCGCTATCGGGACGGAAGTGTTGAATCGGGTAGGCGAAGCCATGGGATTCCGGCACTACGCGCTTGGGTTCCACGCGACGGCCACACTTGGCGCCATAGGGGCGGCCGCCGCCTGCGCGCGCCTGCTTGCGCTCGATGCGATGCAGACCCGCCACGCGCTGGCAATCGCGGCGAGCCTCGCCGGCGGGCTGCGCAAGAATTTCGGTTCGATGGTGAAGTCGCTGCATGTCGGTTTCGCGGCGACGAACGGCGTCCGGGCCGCCCGCCTCGCGGCGGCTGGGATCGTTGGCGCCGAAGAGCCGTTCGACGGCGAGGGCTTTTTCCACGCCATGAGTGGCGGCGAGACGGATCGCTTGCCGGCGGGGGCGGCATTTGGGCAACCCTATGCGCTGGTGACGCCTGGTTTCGAGCAGAAGCGCTATCCCTGCTGCTATATGCTGCACAAGATGATCGAAGCCACACTGGCCTGGCGGCGCGAGAGCGGCTGTGTGCTCGACGATGTCGCCCGGATCCGGGTTATCCTGCCAGTGGGCGGATCGAAGCCCCTGATCCATCCCTGTCCACGTAGCGGGCTGAACGCACTTTTCAGCGCGCCCTATGCCGTGCTTGCCGCGCTGGAGGACGGGCGCATCGATCTTGCCAGTTTTACCGACAGTGCGGTGCTGCGGCCGAAGATCCAGGCGCGTCTCCCTGACGTCGAGGTCATCGAGGCTGGCGAGCGGTTGGAGCATGGAGCTGACATCGGCAAGGCGCCGGTTACCGTTTCGTTCCGGCTGCAGACCGGCACTTCTCAGGACCGTGCCGTCCGGATCTCGCCCGGATCTTCCGAAGACCCGCTCACATCCGAGCAGGCCTTGGCGAAGTGGCTGGATTGCCTCCGCCGGGGGCTGCCGCAGATCGAGGACGCTGCATCGGCCCACCTCTTCACTCGTGGTCAGATGCTTCTCGACATGCCGGATGTGCAGGATTGGCTCGGATCATTCAAGGATGCCGGAGGGCGGCCATGACAGACGACAGCGTATTCCGGATGCTTCAGCTCCGGAAGATCGAGCCCCATGTCCTGATCGTGACATTGGCGCGCGAGGAGGTTCGCAACGCGCTCAACACCGAAATGGGGCGGGAGCTCATGGCTCTGTTCGAGTCGATTGCGATCGGTGCCTGGCAGACGCGGTGCATTGTGCTGACGGGGGCAGGGGACAAGGCGTTCTGCGCCGGGGGCGATCTTAAGGAACGGAAGGGAATGACGGATGCCGACTGGCAACTTCAGCACCTCGTCTTTGAGCGAATGATCCGCGCGATTATCGATTGTCCAGTTCCGGTCATTGCCGCCGTTAACGGGGCGGCTTTCGGTGGCGGATGCGAAATCGCTGGCGCCTGCGATTTCGTTTATGCTGCCCATGATGCCCGTTTCGCCCTGAGCGAGGTGACGCTTGGCATCATGCCCGGCGGTGGCGGAACCCAGACGTTGCCGCGGGCGACCGGGGAAAGGCGAGCCAAGGAACTGATCCTCACCGGTCGGTCGTTCAGTGCGGCGGAGGCGGAAGCCTGGGGGTTGGTCAATGCCTGTTTCCCGCGCGAAGCACTGATGGATGCCGCGCTGGATGTGGCGACATCGATCGCCCACAATGCGCCGATCGCCGTCCGACAGGCCAAACAATCGATCCATCGCGGTCTCCAGATGTCCATTTCCGATGGTCTGGCCTTCGAGATCGAAGCCTACAACCGCCTTGTCCCGACGCTTGATCGCCGGGAGGGCGTCCTCGCCTTCAATGAGAAGCGCCCCCCGCGCTTCAAGGGTCATTGAGGGCGTGGGAATGCAAGGCGACGTTTTGATCCGGGAGGTGGGGCCAAGGGACGGACTTCAGATGGTCCGGACAATCCTGCCGACCCAACAGAAACTGGATTGGTGTCGCCTCGCGGTTGCCGCCGGTCTCCATGCGGTCGAGGTGACATCCTTCGTTCCGGCAGCCGTCATTCCCCAGTTCGCCGATGCGGAAGCGGTCGCCGCAGGCGCGCTCCGCATCGACGGTCTCGATCCTTCCGCGCTGGTCGTCAATCTCAAAGGTACACGGCGGGCCCTGGAGGCCGGTCTTCGCAAGCTGACCTATGTGATTTCGGCAAGCGAGGCGCACAGCGCGGCAAATGCACGCCGTTCGACCGATATGGCGATCGCAGAATATGCGCGCATTCGGGAGGAATTCGATACGCTTTTCCGCACCGGCGAAGCCGAACTCGCGTTTGGAATCGCGACCGCCTTTGGATGCACGATCCAGGGCGCCGTGTCGACGGAGCGAGTGCTTCGCCTCGTCGATGCCGCTTGCGAGCTTGGTGCCGAGGAGATCATGCTGGCCGACACGGTTGGCTATGCGCATCCGGATCAGGTCAGTGCACTTTTCGTGAAGGCGCGTGCGCGCGCCGCAGTGCCACTCGCCGCGCACTTTCACGATACCCGTGGGCTCGGCCTCGCCAATGTCCTCGCCGCGCTTCAGGCAGGTGTCCGGCGCTTCGATGCCTCTCTCTCGGGACTGGGGGGGTGCCCGTTCGCACCCGGAGCAACCGGCAACATCGCGACCGAAGACCTAGCCTACATGCTTGAAGCAATGGGGTGGAAGACGGGCATCGATCTTCCGGCCCTGCTCGCTCTCCAGGCCCGGATCAGGCCTTGGCTGCACGGCGAGCGGATGGAAAGCGCTGTCGTGCGTGCAGGACTTCCATTGACCATGGCGTCAGAAGAAAGTCATTGATTTTATTAATGAAAATATAAATTCGGGTAGCAAGACCCGAGGAGATAGAAACGAAAGGAGAGGAAAATGTCGAGATCGAGTAATGCAGGATACCTGTCGGTGCTGGCAGGGGTTGCTATGGCGGCGCTCTTGCTCCTGTGCCCGACGACGGGTGCGCGCGCGCAGCAACGCGAAAGCCCTGTCACGATCGCCTACAACCTTCCGCGCGATCATGCGACCGGAACGTTTTTCGAAGTGCTGGCCCGAGAGATCGCCGAACGGACAGCGCGTACGTCGCTGAAGCTCATTCCGAGAACCTTCCCGGACGGCCAGCTCTACAATGATAGCCAGTTGCCCGAGGCCATCGGCAGTGGTGCGGTCGATATCGGGCAGGTCAATCTCGGCTTTGTATCCGGGCCGGACGCCCGGGTTCTCCGAATTTGGGCGCTTCCTTTTCTCTACACATCCTGGGAAGCCGAATGGGCAAGCGAAGATAGTCCGGAATTCCGGGAAATCTTCACCCGGCAGCTCGGCAAATACGGGCAGAAGATGCTCGGCTGGGTGCAATATGGCGTCGTTGAGATTTACGCCAACAAGTCGATTCAGAAGCCCGCCGACGTGAAAGGCTTGCGGCTGAGGGGGTTTGGCGTCGATTCCGTTACGCTGCTGCGCGACCTCGGCGCATCGCCTGTGACCATGAGTTCGCAGGAAATCTATCAGGGCGTGATGCGCGGGATCATCGATGGATTTTCCACGGGCCCTTCGTCGGTTATCGATCGGAAACTCTACGAAGTCACCAAATTCGGCACCGATGTAGGCCTCAGCTTCATTCCCTTCATCGCATCCGCGAACCAGAAATGGTGGGAAAGCTTGCCGAAAGACACGCAGGAGGCTGTCGAACAGGCCGCGCTGGCGGCCCAGAAGGCGGCCCGATCTCAGGCAAAGGCCGATAACGAAAAACTCCGCGAGAAACTTGTCGGTCACGGCGTGAAGATTCACACACCGACGCCGGCCGAGCGGCAGCTATGGCTCGACGCGGCGAAGAGCCGGCAGTCCGATTACCTGAAAACCGCCGGTGAAGATGGCAAGCGGATGCTGGATGTCGTCGCGCGGGAAAATGCCAAGTGGGCGCCCCGCTAGGTTCGGCGTGATAGGGGGTGCGCTGTCGCGCACCCTCTCGCTTGCCGCGGCCGCGGATGGGTATCGACAGGAGGGATTTTGAGATCATGAGATCGCTGGCGCGTGTTGTTGATCGCATTCAATCGGTGTTCGTGGTGGCCGCCGCGATCGTGCTCGGTCTGTTGCCGCTCTTGACCTTCTACGACGTTATCATGCGGTACTTCTTTCACGCGCCAACGATCTGGGTCAGCGAGATCTCCCTTTACATGCTTCAGTTCCTTGTCTTTTCGACGCTCGGCGCGCTTCTGATGCACGGCGAACATGTCAGGGTCACGTTCTGGATCGAAGGACTGGGCGGCGCGAGCCGACGGCGGGCTGAGGCGTTCGCATTGGCACTCGTGCTGCCCTTGGCGGGCGTGCTCGTCTGGCAGGGCTATCTCTATGCCGCCCATGCCTACAGGCGGGAGATGGAATCGCCGACGCTTTTGCAGGTGCCGCTCTGGATTCCCTATTCCTTTATTCCGCTCGGCGGTTTTCTCCTGATCCTTGGTGTTCTCGCCAAGATCATCGTTGTTCTGGAAGGCGGTCCGCTGCCGCATCACGATCATGCTGATGGGGGGGAGCGGCCATGACCGGCGCAACTGTTTTCGCTATCCTTCCTGCAGTCCTGCTGCTCTGCTTCGTCGCGGGCGTCCCGATCGCGTTCTCGCTCGGGCTGGCGGGTGTCGCCACCATTCTGGCCGCTGGCGGTGAACGGTTTCTGGTTCAATTGCCGTTGACGCTCAACCGCTCGCTTTCCGATCCGATCATTCTTGCTATCCCGCTCTACATCCTGATGGGCGAAATGCTCTATCGGGGAAAGGTCGGTCAGCAGCTGTTCGGTGTGGCGAATGTCTGGCTCCGGGGGGTGCGGGGCGGGACGGGCGTTGCAGCCGTCGCGGCCTTCACCTTCTTCGCCGCTATCGTCGGCTCGTCCATGGCCTCGGTTCTGACCATCGGCAAAATCGCGATCCCGGAAATGCAAGCGCTCGGATACAGCAAGCGGCTGAGCTACGGGTTGTCGGCCGTGGGTGGCGCGTTGGGCATTCTCATTCCGCCCAGCATTCCGATGATCATCTATGCCTCGTTGAGCGATGCATCGCCGGGCAAACTGTTTACCGCCGGCATTATTCCGGGCCTCATGCTGGCTACCATGTTGGCAATATGGGCCATGATCTCGGCTCCGCCGCTCAATTCCAAGGATGAAAAGCCATGGTCGCTGAGCGAGGCCATCCGAGCGACCGTGGCCTGCCTGCCGGATCTCGCGCTGCCGGGCGTCGTGCTGGGTGGCATCTATCTCGGCATCTACACGCCAACCGAGGCGGCGGCGGTTGGCGTGGTCTATGCGGCGCTCATTACCATGGTGCTTCGGCGGACTTTGACTGTCTCGGACTTGCCGGACCTTCTCGTCGCGGCTGCCAAGTCCAGTTCTATGTTGCTCGCCGTCGTGCTGGGAGCATTGATCCTTGGTTCGGCGCTGACCCTTATTGGCCTGCCGCAGATGCTGGCCTCCTACGTCGTCGCGTCGAAGATCGAGCCTTGGTTGGTCATGCTCATCATGAACGTGATCTGGTTCATCCTCGGCTGTTTTCTGGAGGTGATCTCAATTCTCCTGATCACGGTGCCGGTCTTCTATCCTGTTGCCAAGGCGGTTGGGTTCGATCCGATCTGGTTCGGGATCATCCTCGTCATCAACATGGAGCTGGCCGTTATCACACCGCCCGTTGGCATGAATCTCTTCGCGTTGAAGTCCATCCTGCCGCATGAGCGAATGGAAGAAATCACCCGAGGGGCCTTGCCGTCGGTTCTGCTTGTTTTGCTGGCACTTGTGCTGGTCTGGGCATTCCCCGGACTGGCCTTGTATCTCGTTGGAGGCTAAGGACGCCGGCGTCGTCCGGACGCGTCCTGAGTAAATCGGTCTCGTACCGGATCGACTTGCGCAACGGGTTCACACAGGAAACAATGCTCTTGCGCATGGTTTCCTGTGCCCGGCAGCGGGGCGCCTCGTCCCCGCAGGAAGAACGTCACACAATGAAGCAGCCGGTTCTCCTCGCAGCAGCTCTTGTGAGCGGCCTTGTGGCAAGCCCGTCCGCCAAGGCGCAGAACACGGTACCGGCGGCCTTTGCCGGAACGTGGCTACCGGACGGAACGGCGCCTTCCCCCTGGAGCCCGGATGCCAAGCCCAACCCGGCGTTGGTGAAAGCGAGGCTTCATTTTGCCCGACGCGCTCTCCGCAGCGCGAGCCTGTTCGGCTGCAGCCCGGCCCGATACGAACTAATCAACATGGAGCCGACAGACCTGTTCGAAGGCAATCTGCCCGAGGGCAAGCAGGCTGACGAAGCGAAGCGCCTCGGCTTTGCCACAAAAATCGAGACGATCCGCGTTCTCTGTCCCAATGCCGCCTTCGATTTCCATCGCACGGGCGATGGGCGGCTCAAGATCGCCATCGACAACGTCATCTACACCTTCAGGCGGAAATGAAGGGCGGAGGCGGCGAAAGTTTCCTCACGAAACGGCGAGACAAGAGATCGGCGTTGAAGTTTTCGCGAAAATCGCTTCGCCGTCGCGGGTGCCGTTGCGTTCGGACTAGTGACTGATCATCCACGGGCGCGAGGCGGGAAAGGCCTTGGCGCCATCGGCGCGGTAGAGTGTCTTGCCGTTCTTGCTCTTGCCGGAGCAGCAACTGCAGTTGGCGCCGTGTTTCAGGCGATATTTCTCGCTTTTCGAGGAGAGTTTCGGAGCGTGCCGGCTTTCCTCGTTGATGGCGAGAGCCTTTTTCGTGTTGCCGTCCATGCCCAGCACCGTCGGTGGCGTGAAATAGCCGCGTGGGGCTAAGAGGCCGCACGCAGGGCATTCGCAGGGCTCCGCCGCGAGCGCCATCGGTCGAAGCTCGGTGAAGGGCCCGCAGTCCGGGCATTCGAAGTCGTAATATGGCATCCTTGACCCCGTTGGTTCTGGCGGAAAGACAGCCGGGAGGCGGGCTCGGCCGCCTCCCGGCGGCTAGCTTATTTGTCTGGCGAGATCGGCATCTTCACCGAGCCGTCGAGGAACTTCTTGGGGCCCTCGGCGCCGGGATTGATGTCGAAATCGAAAATCTCGGTCGGAATCCAGAGGGTCGCGCAGGCATTGGGAATATCGACCACGCCCGAGATATGCCCCTGAACCGGCGCTGTGCCGAGGATGGAGTAAGCCTGATCCGGCGCATAACCGAATTTGGTCAGGTAGTTGATCGCATTGAGGCACGCCTGCTTGTAGGCGACGTTGACGTCGAGATAGTGCTGCTTGCCTTGTTCATCGACCGAGATGCCCTCGAAGATCAGGTAATCTTTGTAGTTGGGCGTGATGGGCGAGGGCTTGAAGACCGGGTTCTTGATCCCGTACTTCGACATGCCGTCCTTGATGATCTCGACGCGCAGGTGCAGCCAGCCGGCCATCTCGATCGCACCGCAGAAGGTGATTTCGCCGTCGCCCTGGCTGAAGTGCAGGTCGCCCATCGAAAGGCCAGCACCCGGCACATATACAGGAAAATAGATTTTCGAACCGCGCGAGAGGTCCTTGATGTCGCAGTTTCCGCCGTGCTCGCGCGGCGGCACGGTGCGTGCGCCGGTCAGCGCGGCCTTGTCCTTCTCTGCGCCCTTGAGCTTGCCCATGTGGGCCGTCGAGGGGAAGGGCGGGTTGGCGAGCGGGGGCACACGCGTGGGATTGGTGGCGATGAAATCCACCTCACGCTTGTTCCATGTCTCCAGCATCTTCTTGTCGGGCAGGCAGCCGATCAGGCCGGGGTGGATCAGCCCGGCGAACTCCACGCCCGGCACGTGGCGCGACGAGGTGAACATGCCCTTGAAGTCCCAGATCGACTTCTGCGCCAGCGGGAAATGGTCGGTCAGGAAGCCGCCGCCGTTCTGCTTGGAGAAGAAGCCGTTGAAGCCCCATTGGCTGTCCGGCTTCGCGCCGATGTCGAGCAGGTCCACCACGAGCAGGTCGCCGGGTTCCGCGCCCTTGACGCCGACAGGGCCAGAGAGGAAGTGGACGATGGACAGGTCAATGTCGCGCACGTCGTCGGCGGAATCGTTGTTCTTGATGAACCCGCCGGTCCAGTCGTAGGTCTCGATGATGAAATCATCGCCCGGATTGACCCAGCAGGCCATCGGGATATCCGGGTGCCAGCGGTTGTGCACCATCTCGTTGGTGTAGGCGGATTGGGTCAGATCGACCTTGATGAGGGTCTCGGCCATGGGCTTTCTCCTTCGAATTCGGGCGCCTTGATCTCGGGCCGCGGCGCGGGGCGTCCGCCGCGCGTGCGGGGCGGTTGGAAACGGGTCAGACGGAAAGGAACGAGGCCACCTTCGCCTCGTCGATGGTGGCGCGGTTCTCTTCGTGGACGATCTCGCCGTTCTCGATCACGAGCACGCGGTCGGCGATGTCGAGCGCGAAGCTGAGCACCTGCTCCGAGACGACGATCGAGAGGCCGCGCTCGTCGCGGATGCGCTTCAGGGTGCGCGCCATATCCTTGATGATCGAGGGCTGGATGCCCTCGGTGGGCTCGTCGAGCAGCAGCACCTTGGGTTTGCTGGCCAGCGCGCGGGCAATGGCGAGCTGCTGCTGCTGGCCGCCGGAGAGGTTGCCGCCGCGCCGGTGCTTCATTTCGAGCAGCACGGGAAAGATCTCGTAGAGTTCACCCGGCACCGCGCTTTCGCCTGTGACGGTGAGGCCGGTCTTGATGTTCTCCTCTACAGTCATGGTGCCGAAGATCATCCGGCCTTGCGGCACGAAGGCCATGCCTCGCGCCACACGCTCGTGGCTCTTGAGGTTGGTGATCTCGCCGTCTCCCACGCGCACGGTGCCGCTCTTGGTTGGAACCAGCCCCATCAGCGACTTCATCAGAGTGGTCTTGCCCATGCCGTTGCGCCCCATGATGGCGACGATCTCGTCGGGCCTGACCTTGAAGTCGAGGCCATGCAGCACCTCGGACTGGCCATAGGCAACATGAAGGTTTTCGACGTTCAACATGCTGGAACCCTTCTGTTTTTCTCAATGGCCGAGATAGACTTCGATGACCTTGGGGTCGCTCTTCACATGGGCAATGGACCCTTCCGAAAGCAGCTTGCCCTGGTGGAGCACGGTGACGCGGTGGGCGATGTCCTCGACGAATTTCATGTCGTGCTCGATGACCAGCACCGAGCGGCCGACGATGATCTTGTTGAGGAGTTCCGCAGTCTTCTTGCGCTCCGCGACCGACATGCCGGCCACCGGTTCGTCGAGCATCAGGAGTTCCGGGTCCTGGATCAGCAGCATGCCGATCTCAAGCCACTGCTTCTGTCCGTGCGAAAGGAACTCTGCGCGGGTTTGCAGCCTGTCGGCGAGGAAGATCATGTGGGCGACCTCCTCGATACGGTCGCGCACCTCGGCGTCGCGCCGGAAAGTCAGCGCACCGAACACCGAGCGTCCGCGCGGAAACGAGATCTCGAGGTTCTCGAAAACGGTGAGATCCTCGTAGATCGAGGGGGTCTGGAACTTGCGTCCGACCCCGGCAAGAACGATGCCGTTCTCGCTCATTTTCGTCAGTTCCCGGCCTTTGAACTGGATCGAGCCGGCGGTGGCGCGGGTGCGTCCGCAGATCAGATCCAGAACCGTGGTCTTGCCGGCGCCGTTCGGACCGATGATCACCCGGATCTCGTTGGGATCGACATAGAAGGAGAGATCGTTCACCGCCTTGAACCCGTCGAAGGAGACCGTGAGGCCTTCGACCGTGAGAAGAAAATCCGGGGCCATAGCATCGCTGACCCGTCCCGGGCGTTGAGGCGAGATCTCGTGCGACGGCTGGGTATTCGTGGGTTGCGCGTTCATCGCCGCTCTCCTCATTCAGCCGGTGTGGACACGGGCATCGCCGGCGTCGGCGTGCGGCCCTTACGGGAGAACCACTTCGCGAGACGCGGGGCGATATGGCTGTCGTAGATGCCGGCAAGCCCTGCCGGGAAAGCGAGCACAACGGCAATGAACAGCCCGCCGAGACCCAGCAGCCACAACTCCGGAAAGCTCTCCGAGAAGGTGGTCTTGGCGAAATTGACCAGCAGCGTGCCGTAGACCGCGCCGAGAATGGAAAGCCGACCGCCCACCGCGGTGTAGATCACCATTTCGACCGAGGGGACGATGCCCACGAAGCTTGGCGACATGAAACCGACCTGAAGCGTGAACATCGCACCGCCGATCGCCGAAAGCGCAGCGGCAAAGGCAAAGACGAAGATCTTGAACGAGGCGACGTCATAGCCGGAGAAGCGGACGCGGTCCTCCTTGTCGCGCATGGCGACCAGAATGCGCCCGAGCTTGGACTGGCGAACGAGGAAGCACAGTCCGATCACCCCGAAGAGCAGCGCCGCGTTGACGAAATAGAGGATGAACTTGGCGTGGTCGGTGCGGATGTCCCAGCCGTGCAGGGTGCGCAGGTCGGTGATCCCGTTGATGCCACCGGTATAGCCCTGCTGGCCGATGATGAGGATGGTGAGGATTGCGGCGATTGCCTGGGTGATGATGCCGAAATAGACCCCGCCCACGCGCCGACGGAACATCGCGGTGCCAATGATGAAGGCGAAGAGCGTCGGCACCAGGATCACGGCCACCAGCGTGAAGGGAAAGCTGGCAAACGGCTTCCAGAACCACGGCAGGGCGGTGAGCTGGTTCCAGTCCATGAAGTCCGGGATGCCGGGGGTGGACTGGATCTTCGTGTTCTCGACCGACGAGGCCTCCAGCTTCAGGAACATCGCCATGCAGTAGCCGCCGAGCCCGAAGAAGATGCCCTGACCGAGCGAGAGGATGCCGCCGTAGCCCCAGCACATCACCAATCCGATGGCGACGAACGCGTAGGTGAGATACTTGCCGACGAGGTTGAGGCGGAAAATGTCGAGGGTGAGTGGCAGCAGCACCACAATCAGCAGGGCGAGGAGAGCGATACCGACGAGCTGAGAGCGGGTCAGGAAGCCGGTACGGGGCGTCGTTTCGGGGTTCATGATTACCTCCGGACCTTGAGGGTGAAGAGGCCCTGCGGCCGCAGCATCAGGATGCCGACGACACCGAGCAGGGTGATGACCTTGGCGATCGAGCCGGAAAGGAAGAACTCGAGCGTCGATTGGGTCTGGGAGATGGAAAGGGCGGAGAGGATGGTGCCGATCAGGCTCTGCGCGCCACCGAAGACGACTACGAGGAAGGTATCGACGATGTAGAGCTGGCCGGCCGTCGGCCCGGTGGAGCCGATCATGGTGAAGGCCGAACCGGCGACTCCGGCGATGCCGCAGCCGATACCGAAGGTGAGGCGGTCGACGCGTTCGGTGTTGATGCCAACCGCCGAAGCCATCATGCGGTTGAGCACCACGGCGCGCACCTGCATGCCCCAACGCGAGCGGAACATCATGACCGCCACGACGGCGGTGATGATGACGGTGAGAGTCATCACGAACAGGCCGTTGATCTGCACTTCGATGGTATCGGTCAGCTTGAGCGAACCCATCATCCAGGCCGGCAGTTCAACGCCGACCTCACGTGGACCGAATACCGAGCGGTAGACCTGTTGCAGGATCAGGCTCAGGCCCCAGGTCGCCAGGAGCGTGTCGAGCGGTCGCTTGTAGAGGTGCCGGATCAGCCCCCACTCGACGATCATTCCGAGCGTGCCGGAGGCAACGAACGCCAGGGCCATCGCGACGAAGAAATACGCGGGAAACAGCGCCGGCAGGAAATGCTGGAAAGCCTGCGAGGTGAAATAGGTGACATAGGCCCCCAGGATCATGAACTCGCCGTGGGCCATGTTAATGACACCCATCTGGCCGAAGATGATCGCCAGACCGAGCGCCATGAGCAGGTAGACCGAAAACAGGATCAGCCCGGCGAAACCCTGCATGACGAAAATCGAGCCCAGCTCGGAAATCGAATAGCTGTCGAACATCGGCTTAACTCCCTCGTGGGGGCGGGATGGGCGGGGCGCGACGTCTCGGGGGAAAGGTCGCGCCCCCTGGGCAGTAGGCGGGGGATGACCCCCGCAACCGCTGCCAACAGGGCTTACTGGTAGCCCTTGGGGAAGGGGTCCGGCTCGACGAGGTCGGCGGTTTCGTAGATCAACTCGAACTGGCCATCGAGCTTGGCCTTGCCGACACGCGTCTTGGACCAGAGGTGATGGTTCGGGTGGATCTTGACGTAACCTTCCGGCGCGCCCTTGAACTCGACGTCCGGGGAGGCCGCAGCCACCTTGTCGATATCGAACGAACCGGCCTTCTCGACGGTCGCTTTCCAGAGCCACGGCCCGAGATAGGCTGCCTGCGTCACGTCGCCGATGACGGTCTTGTCGCCCCACATCTTCTTGAAGGCGGCGACGAAGGCCTTGTTGTTCGCGTTGTCGAGCGACTGGAAGTACTTCATGCAGGCGAAGGCGCCCGCGATGTTCTCGCCGCCGATGCCGTCGATCTCGTCCTCGGTCACGGAGATTGTCAGCAGCGTCTGCTTGGAGAGGTCGATGCCGGCGGCCTTCAGTTGCTTGTAGAAGGCGACGTTCGAGCCGCCGACGATGATCGCGTAGATCACATCGGGCTTGGTAAGCTTGATCTTGTTGATCACCGAGTTGAACTGGGTGTGACCAAGCGGGAAATACTCCTCGCCGACGACCTTGCAGCCCTTGAGATATTTCTCAATGTGCTTGCGCGCGATCTTGTTGGAGGTGCGCGGCCAGATGTAGTCCGAGCCGAGCAGGTAGAAGGTCTTGGCGTTCTTGGTCTTGTTGACCCAGTCGAGACCGGCGATGATCTGCTGCGTGGCTTCCTGCCCGGTGTAGATCACGTTCTTGGACTGCTCGAGCCCCTCGTAGAAGGTCGGGTAGTAGAGCATGCCGTTGTACTGCTCGAACACCGGCAGCACCGCCTTGCGCGAGGCCGAGGTCCAGCAGCCGAACACCGAAGCGCACTTGTCGTTCACCAGCAGCTTCTTGGCTTTTTCGGCGAAGGTCGGCCAATCCGAAGCGCCGTCCTCCTGGATGAATTTGATCTTGCGGCCGAGCACGCCACCCATGGCGTTGATCTGCTCGATGGCGAGTTTCTCGGCCTGCACCGAACCGGTTTCGGAAATGGCCATGGTGCCGGTTACAGAGTGGAGGATGCCAACCGTGACTTCCGTATCGGTAACGGCGAGCCCGGTGGTGTTCACGGCAGCGGTTGCCGGCGCGGCAAGAACGCTCTTGGGCAGGAGGCCCGCCAGCGGAAGGGCCGCCGCACCCATGAGCAGCCTGCGGCGGGTTTGGTCAACAGGACCGGAAGTCGGGTCTTTCGGCATCGTGCGTCTCCCTGATTGTGCCGGTCTTTCCGGCTGAGGCGATTTCGATGCTCTCGATGGTTTCGATGTTTGTGCGATGCAGCAATACGTCATCCGGGAAGCGCGATGCGTCGTTTGACGGCGCGGCTGATACGTCATTTGACGACTTGCCGACCCCAAGCGTGTGCGATGCCATGCTGTCGTCGCGACTTGGCATTGATCCTGCATCATCAGTTACTTAAGCGACTGATGCGTAGTCGAGGGTTTCGAGGGGCCTGAACGACGTGGAACCCATCCGTCCCATCGCGGAGGCCCGGCGCACCTACAACCAGTGGGTCGCCAACCAGACGCTGGAGGACTACGCCCTGCGGTTCACCGCGAAGGCGGCGCGGCGATGGTCCTCCTTTCGAGTGGCGAACACGGCGATCGGCGGTATTTCCTTTCTGGCGCTGGAGGCGGTCGGCGGAGCGATCACGCTGACCTATGGCTTCTCGAACGCTGTAGCTGCCATCGCCGCGGTCAGCGTGCTGATCTTCCTGCTCGGTCTGCCGGTATCGATCTACGCCGCGCGCTGCGGGGTGGATATCGATCTGCTCACGCGCGGCGCGGGCTTCGGCTATCTCGGTTCCACCATCACCTCGCTGATCTACGCGACCTTTACCTTCATCTTCTTCGCGATCGAGGCGGCGATCATGGCGAAGGCCCTTAACCTCGCCCTTGGCATCCCGGAAGCGCTGGGTTTCGTCTTGTCATCGGTGGTGGTCATCCCGCTGGTGACGCACGGCTTCGCGGGAATTTCCCGCTTCCAGATGATCACACAGCCGTTCTGGGTCGTGCTGCACGTCATCCCTTTCGTCGTGCTGGTGGCGCTGGACGATGGCACGATCGCTGCTTGGACGGGCTATACCGGGCGGCTGGGGCATGTCGACGGTCATTTTGACCTCATGCTGTTCGGCGCGGCCTCCGGTGTTTGCTTTGCGCTCGTGGCGCAGATCGGAGAACAGGTCGACTATCTACGCTTTTTGCCCGAGAAACGGCCGGACCAGCCCGCTCGCTGGTGGCTCGCCCTGATCACCGCCGGGCCGGGCTGGATCGTCCTTGGCGGGCTCAAGATGCTGGCCGGTTCGTTCCTCGCTTATCTCGCCTTTCGCTCGGGGGTGCCGCCGCAGGACGCCGCCGAGCCAACCCATATGTACATGGTCGCCTTCGCCAAGGTGACCCAGAATCCGACCTTTGGGCTGGCGCTGGCGGCGATCTTCGTCATCCTCTCGCAACTCAAGATCAACGTGACGAACGCCTATGCTGGGTCGATCGCATGGTCGAATTTTTTTTCGCGTCTCACCCATTCACATCCCGGCCGTGTGGTCTGGGTTGTGTTTAACGTGATGATCGCCCTGCTGCTGATGGAGCTGGGCATCTATCGCAGCTTGGAGAAGATTCTCGGGCTCTACGCCCATGTCGCGGTGGCGTGGCTCGGCGCAATCGTCGCCGATCTCGTCATTTCGAAGCCACTCGGCCTTTCCCCGCCTGGCATCGAGTTCAAGCGCGCGCATCTTTACGATATCAACCCGGCCGGGCTTGGGGCCATGGTCGGTGCGAGCTTGCTGGCCATCGCCGCGCATCTGGGCAGCTTCGGCGCATATGCTCAGGCGCTCTCCTCCTATCTCGCGTTGGCGGCGGCGCTCGTGCTTGCGCCACTCATCGCCTTTCTCACACGCGGCCGCTACTACCTCGCGCGACAGCCCGATCCCTCGTTGAAGCTGGTCGCGCAATGCACATGTTCGGTCTGCGTCAACACCTTCGAAGCCGAGGACATCGCGCAATGCCCGGCCTATGGTGGCCCGATCTGTTCGCTCTGCTGCACGCTTGACGCGCGTTGCCACGACAAGTGCAAGGTGAAGAGCCGTGTGGACGAGCAGTTCACCGAGGTGGGGGGGCGCCGGCCACCTTGGTTTTCTCTGCTTTCGCCGTCCCTGGCGCGCTATTTCGCGCTTCTGCTGATCGTCACCTCGGTCATGGCGACCGTGATGGTGCTGGTCTACTGGCAAAGCCTCGACGATCCCGGTATCAATGCCCAGGCGCTGGGTCTGGTGCTCGCCAAGGCATTCCTCGGGCTCTTCCTCATTACCGGCATCGTGAGCTGGCTTCTGGTGCTGGCGCACGAGAGTCGCGAGATGGCGCTGGCGGAAACCGAACGTCAGACCGGATTGCTGATGTCCGAAATCGCCGCGCATGAGGAAACGGACCGTGCATTGCAGGCTGCCAAGGAGGTCGCCGAGGCAGCCAACTTTGCCAAATCGCGTTATCTCGTGGGGATATCTCATGAATTCCGCACACCGCTCAACGCGATCCTCGGTTACGCGCAACTGACGGAGGCGGACGAACTGCCGCCCGAGCGCAAGCAGGCCGCCATCCGCACCATCCGCCGTTCAGGCGAGCATCTTGCCGGGCTGGTTGACGGACTGCTCGACATCGCCCGCATCGAGGCGGGACGGTTCCAGCTTCAGCGCGACACCGTCGCCTTTCCAGAGTTCATTGAGGAACTGGCGGACATGTTCCGCCTGCAGGCACAGATGAAGGGCATCGCCTTTCGTTTCACACCGCCGGCGCATCCGCCTGCCTTCGTGCGCGCGGACGAGAAGCGGCTACGCCAGGTGCTGATCAACCTTCTTTCCAACGCCATCAAGTACACCGAAAAGGGAGAAGTCTGCCTGACGATTTCCTTGCGCAACGACGTGGCAAGGATCGCGGTCGAGGACACCGGCTGCGGTATCGCGCCCGAGAATCTGGAACGCATCTTCGTGCCGTTCGAACGCATCGAGAATCCCGACATGCCGTGGGTGCCCGGCACCGGGCTCGGCCTGACCCTGACGAAGCTGATGAGCGAGATGATGGGCGGCGCGATCACCGTTGAAAGCACGCCGGGGAAGGGGAGCTGTTTCAGGCTGCGTCTGCATCTGCCGAGCGTGCAGCCGGAGGCCGCTTCCGCCGTACCGGAGGAGCGTATCACCGGCTATGCGGGGCCCCGCCTCAAGGTTCTGGTGATCGACGATGAAGCCAGCCATCGCGAGCTGATACGGGATGTTCTTTCTCCGCTCGGCTTCGTTGTCACCGACGTAAGCGGCGGGCAGGAGGGACTGACCGTCTTTCCCGTGCTTGTGCCGGATATCGTGCTTCTCGATGTGACAATGCCGGGCCTCTCGGGGTGGGAGGTTGCGCGGCTGCTGCGTGAGGCGCACGCCTTTTCCGGCACCATCCTGATGATGTCGGCCATTGGCGGCCCTCGGCAGGACATGGCTCCGCATGAGGCGGATCACGATGGGTTTGTCGCCAAGCCAGTGCGCATCGAACGTCTTCTTGAGACGATCGGTGAGGCAGCGGGGATCAATTGGCTTCGCGGCGCGGGCGCGGCACGGGATGTAAGTGGTTCGACGCTGCCCGTGTTGCCGGCGCCGGTGGTGAGCGAGTTGCGCCGGATGGCGGAACTGGGGCTGGCCCACCCGCTGCTACGACGGCTGGAGGCGCTCCGGATCGAGTTCCCCGGACAAACCGGCGCGATCGACGACCTGATCCTCCGCGCCTCCGTCCTCGATTTTGAAGCTGTTCTCAGGTTGAGCGAGTCCGATGCCGATGAATGCCACCCCGCGTAGCGCCATCCTCGTCGCGGACGATTCCGCGGAGACCCTGTCAATGCTCTCCGATGTGCTGGAAGGCGCGGGTTTCACCGCGTTCGTGGCGCTGCGGGGTGACCGCGCGCTTTCGATTGCCAAGCAGGTGACCCCCGATCTCGTTCTGCTTGATGCGATGATGCCGGGTATGGACGGATTCGAGACCTGCCGTGCCTTGAAACGCGACGCGGCACTTTCCCGCGTGCCAGTGATTTTCATGACCGGACTCGCGGAGCCGGAGGATGTCGTACGCGGGCTGGAAGCCGGCGGCGTGGACTACGTCACCAAACCGGTGGTGCCGCAGGAACTTCTTGCCCGCATTAGGGTCCACCTTGCCAATGCTCGGCTGGAGCGCTCTGCCCGCGCCGCTCTCGATTCCTCGGGTCGCTACCTGCTGGCGGCGGACGAAACCGGCAACCTGCTGTGGTGGACGCCGCAGGCCGGCGCACTGATGGTCGGCGTTCTCGATGAGCCGCTTTCGGAGCGTGCTCCGCTGCCGGAAGCGCTGGCGACGGCGCTTGCCGACACGCCTGATCCCGCACGGCTCAGCATTGCATTGCCGCGTGCCGGTGGTGTCGGTGTGAAGGTACAGGGCGTTGCGCGCCTCGCGCCGGGCGAAATCCTGCTCCGCGTGAGCGAGGCCGATACGGCCCCCGGCGTGGAAGAACGCCTGCGAGAAACGTATCAGGTTTCGGCGCGCGAGGTCGAGGTGCTGAGCTGGATCGCGCAGGGTAAGACCAACCGTGACATCGCTGAAATCCTTGATGTCTCGCCACGCACGGTCAACAAGCACCTTGAACGCATCTTCCGCAAGATCGGCGTGGAGAACCGCACAGCCGCTGCTGCGGTCGTATTGGGCATGAGGCGTTAAACCTGCCCGCTGCATCCGTTGCCGGTTCTTCGAACGCCCGCATCTTCCGCTGGTTCAAGATCAACCCCGAGACGCTCCGGTTGGCGTTGTTGGACTGTGGCCGCTAGGCGTGCAGCGCTATTCCGATGTCAGTGTGCCGTTCAGGCGGCTTGGTCGCGAACCTGTCCGGCGGAGTTGAATGGACCCGATTTGTTTCGCGACGCGCGATCCGATTGGGCTTGCCATAGAGATAGCCCTGCTGAAGGCGACATCCCGCAGCGTACATGCATTGAGCTTGCTCGGTGGTCTCGATGCCTTCCACTACCAGTTCGATATCAAGTTCGACGGAAAGAGCGACCATCGCTCGCACGATTGCTGCATTGGCGCGCGACAGCGGCACGCCGACGAAGCATCGGTCGATCTTGATCTTGTCGAACGGAAAGCGCTGGAGGTAGCTCAGGGATGAATAGCCCGTTCCGAAGTCATCGAGCGAAACCCGGACGCCAAGGCTCTTGAGATCACGCAGGACGTCGAGCACGGCCTTGTCGTCCGAAATGAGAACGTTTTCGGTGATCTCAAGCTCCAGCAGGCGCGGGTTGAGGCCGCTGGCGGCAAGTGCCCCGATCACGAAGGACTTGAACTGGGGTGCCTTGAGCTGAACCGACGAGATGTTGACGGCAATCGCCTGGCTCGGGAAATGGGTCATCGCATCGACGCATGCCGTGCGCAAAGCCCAGTTTCCCAAGGCATGAATGAGCCCCGATTCCTCGGCAACGGGAATAAACTCCGCCGGACTGACCGGGCCCAGTTCCGCACTCTCCCAGCGCATGAGCGCTTCATTCATCAGAATGCGACCGTCCGCGCCATCGACGATGGGCTGGTAGGCGAGATAAATTTCGTCACCCAGCAGCGCGTTGCGCAACCCGCTCTCGAGCAACTGTTTTCTGCGTGCATTCGCCCGCATGCTCTCGTCGAAAACCGCAGCCTGCCCCTTGCCGCGCGCCTTTGCCGCATAGAGCGCCATGTCCGCCATTTTCAGCAGGTCATCAGGATCGCCTCTGCCTGACGTTGAGGTGACAATACCGATGCTGACACCGATGAGGACGCTCTGGTTCTGCGTGACATAGGAACGGCTGATGGCGTCGATGAGCGTCTGTGCGAAGGCGTCCACATTCTGCACTGCATCCAAAGGCACCAGTATGGCGAATTCGTCGCCGCCCAGACGAGCCAGAATGCCTCTGTCCGAGAGGACCGATTGCATGCGACGTGTCACCGAACGCAGGATCAGGTCTCCGGCCGCGTGGCCGAGCGTGTCATTGACGAGCTTGAACCCGTCCAGATCGAGGCAAAGAACGGCGAAGGGCCGGGAGGATGCGTGCGCGCGTTTGAGGAAAGTTGAGATTTCCTCCATCAGGGTGCGCCGGTTGAGCAAGCCGGTCAGCGGGTCTTTTCTGGAGAGTTCGACCGTGCGCCTTTCAGCCCGGACACGCTCGGTCGCGTCGGTGATCATTCCCTCGTAATAGATGATCTTGTCGTCATCATCCCGGACCAACCAGGCCGTTTCCGAAATCCAGATCTTGTCATGCCGGGGGTCGAACTGCACCTCGGAGAGAAAATCGTCCACCCGTCCGACCGTTGTCAGGGTGTTGAGAAAATCGACACGACGAGACGGGTCGACATACCAATCGGAGGCCTTGAGGCCGGATTCACGCAGCAGGTCGTTTTCGTTCTCGAAGCCGTGCAGCTTCGCAAAGGCCGGGTTCGCCTTGATAAGCGTGCCATCGAGGCCGGCACGATAGATGCCGAGGACGGCATTCTCGAATAGGGTGCGGAACTCGCGTTCGGCGGCGATGAGAGCCTTTTCCCGCTCGCAGGCTTCGGTGATGTCGACATATGTCCGGACACAGGCGCCGTCCGGAAGCTGTACCGTCCGGACTTCGATCTGCGCGCCGTCCGGGCGCGACCGGGTATAAAGCGCCGGCTGTTCGTGGATTTCCATTCTCAGCCACGCCTCGACCTGCTCTCTGGAGGCCGTCGAGAATTCGCCTGCGGCGTAAAGCCGCCCGATAAGGTCTCGGAACTTCAAGGAGCCGTCGAGATCGGCGGAACCAAGTCCGAGAAGGTCTCGCGCCATGCGGTTGGCGGTCTCGATGAAACCTTCCCGGCTGACGAGAAGGATGCCCTGGCTGATGCTGTCGAGTGCGTTGTCGAAGCGATGGCGAAGCGAGAGCGCCTCTTTCGTGCGTTCTTCGATTTTCCGCTCAAGACCGTCCGTCAGCTCCTCGACCTCTTCGGCCATGATGGCGAGCGCGCGTTGGGAGCGCAGGCGGTTCTGGTTCAGTTCATGATAGGTATCGCTGACCAAGGTGAGCAGATGGTCCGCATCCAGCGTGTCATCCGGATTCCGGCATTGCTCGACCTGGCGAAGAAGCAGGGCGGCTCTCTCGTTCATGGCACTTCGGCGAGGGTTGTCACGGTCATGGTCTGATTGTGGATATCGCAGCGTCCGGAAAAGGACTGCGGCGAGATCTCTCCGTAAGAATAGAAGCCGATGGTCGGCACGCGGGCACCCAGAATCTCCATCGCCGTGTCGATTTCAGAGCCGACGTTCTGTCCCAACAGCAGGCGTCGCCCGATGCAGCTCACAAGAATATTGACCTCGGGCAGAACGCCTTCCGGCAGCATAGCGCGTGCTGCCATGCCGGCCTTGCCGGCCCCGGCCTTCAATTCCTCCGCCATGCCATGCATCAGACGCGCGGACCAACCGACCGGGACGTCGCCCGCGAACGTCATCGAGCGCTTCTCCCGATCAATCGCAAGTACGGTTCGCACGACTTCGTGTTCGGGCTCGTTCGGATCGTTGATCTGCAAGGGATAGAAAAGACCGCTCGCCGGCAGCGCCTGCGCTTCCTCCTCGCCGAGATAGCGCTCGTAGAGATCAAGCGCCGGCTTTCCGTCGAGTTCGAACAGCACATTGTCGTGCGATTTGGTGATCGTCCGGCGCGGTCCGAAAAACTGCCATCCGCCAAAGCTGCCATGCCCGATACGGATCTTGTCGCCGTAGAATCCGATACCGGCTATCCTCCCATAGCCCGCTCCACCGGGGCCGAATACGAGGGTTGCCTTGAAGTCGGCGCCATCGCCAGCCAGGCCGCCTGTGACGGGGATATCGGGCCCGAGGCGTTCGGTCAGTCCCTCGACAAGGCGGGAGCCGTTGATCGAAACGCCGTCGGCAAGGATAAAGACACCCGCAAGATCGTCGGCCATCAGGCGCTGCGCTATCTGATGCCCGGCCTCGACGTCGGAGTGGACATCCGCGCGAGCAAGGCACACACCGCGAACGGTGGTGCCGGCGAAGCGAACAAGCATGGCGATGACCCTGTCGTCATCGAGGCGGCCGTCGAGAAAGTGTCCGCCCGTGCTGCACCCGATCAGGGGGATGTCGCCGCACAGAACCTGAAGTTCCTGCCGTACTTGCGTCTGCTCAAGCGAACTCCGGCTTCCGAAGGCAATGACAAGGTCGGCGGCGGCAATGGCGTCCGCGCCACGGCTCCAGTCGCCGGGTGCTGTCCATGACAACGTCGATGCCTTCATGAGCAAGTCCTTTACTTGAAGGAACACCTGCAAGCGTAGCTCTTCACCGATAATTTTCCGTGAAATCTCCGAAGAGGGCACTGCCGAATGAAAACCTGGTTGTGCGCAGAACAGAGGCTGCAACCCTCAATGGCATGAACCAGCGCCGCTGGTTGACCGTCGGTTACGAGCATACGCTCGTCCGCCGGCAGGAAGATTAGAAACGACGTACCGCCGCTCCCTATGAGTGACGCCTGCCTGATCTGGCCGAAGCTGGGGCAGGGCGCTTCCCGGGGGAATTTTGTCCGAGCGCGTCCTCGCGAGTTTATTTTCGGGATGGTATCGCCAGCCTGACGCACTCCGCGAACCAGTCCGCAGCCGGCGTCAGCGTCAGCCCCTGCCGCCGCATGATCACAATCGTTGGAGCCGGGAGGATTTCCTGCGGCGCGATCCGCATCAGCGTTCCCGTAGTGAGGGCGAACTCCGCGAACTGCACCGGCAGAACGCCGAGTGCGTCCGAATAGGCAATTGCCATGATCATGCTGAGCGCCGATTGCGTCTTGATACTCAGGCGTGGGGAAGGAAGGTTCCTCTCGCGGAACAGGGCGTTCAACTCGCCTGAATCGAGATGGGTGATCGATGTCGTCACCCATTCTGCCTCGGTCAGATCGGCGAGCGTGGCCGCGCCCGACAGCGGATGACCGACGCGGGACACGACTACGCGCGTGTTGTCGAACAGCTTCTCTTCCACGAACCCTGCGGGCACGCTGACGTCCGGTCGTGGGCCGACGTAGAAATCGACGTAACCGTCTCGCAGTCCCGCCTCCAGTGTCGGGAAAACGCCTTCGATGAGATGGAGGTTGGCATGGGGGTAGCGGAGCCGGAAGCGCGGCAAGGCCTTTGGAATCAAAGCCATGTGCGAGGCGGCCGACATGCCGACGACAACCGAGCCCGTGCCTGCGCCCTGTAGTTGCGCAGCCTCGTCACGCGCGCGCTGGACATCGCTGAGGATGGTGCGGGCGCGGCGCACGAAAGCCGCGCCGAGTGGAGTGAGCGCCATGCCTCGCGCCCGGCGCTCGAACAGGGCACCGCCGAGTTCGTGCTCAAGTTCGTGGACGCTTCTGGTCAGTGCCGGTTGTGCAAGGCCAAGATGTCGCGCGGCGGCGCGCAGACTGCCGTGTTCGGCGATGGCGGCAATGTCGCGGAACTGGTTGAGTCTCATAAGGATCAGATAGAGCGATATCAAACAGGTATCAATGAAATTAAACTGTTAGCTTTCAGAGATCGTTCAATCCCGTATTTGATGTAGATCAAAGACGGGCCACGTCGGGCCCCACGGGAGAAACGCACGATGAGATTTACTGCCTTCCGCGATGCCGCGGGATCAGGCCTCGCTGTCAGCAGCAGCGGCGCTTTCCACGGTCTGCGCGAGACAGACCCTGGCTTTCCTGGCTTTCTGGAGAACATGCTGGGTCTCGGCACCGCCGCATTCAAGGCGGCTTGCGAGTCCTTGGCGAAGGGGCCTGCCGTCGATCTCGACAAGGTGACGCTGCTGCCCCCGATCCGCCGTCCCGGCAAGATCGTCTGCGTCGGCCTCAACTACGCCGACCATTCCGCCGAAAGCGGGTTCAAGCAGCCGGACTACCCGACGTTGTTTGCCCGCTTTTCATCGACGCTGATCGGGCACGGCGCGCCGTTGATCCGCCCCCGGGTTTCCGAGCAGTTCGACTACGAGGGAGAGCTGGTCGCGATCATCGGCAAGGGCGGCCGCAAGATCCCGCGCGAGAAGGCGTTGGAGCATGTCTTCGGCTATTCGATCTTCAACGATGTCTCGGTGCGCGACTACCAGTTCAAGTCGCCGCAATGGACGATGGGCAAGAATTTCGACGATACCGGCGCCTTCGGCCCGGTGGTCGTCACGGCCGACGAGCTGCCGCCGGGCGCGAAAGGGCTGAAGCTCGAGACGCGCCTCAACGGCACGGTCGTCCAGAGCGCCTCGACGACCGACATGGTGTTCGACATCGCCAGCCAGATCGCGATCGTCAGCGAGGGCATCACGCTGGAGCCGGGCGATCTCTTCGTCACGGGCACGCCGAGCGGTGTCGGCGCTGCGCGCAAGCCGCCGCTCTGGATGAAGCACGGCGATATTTGCGAGGTCGAGATCGAGAAAATCGGCGTGCTGCGCAACCAGGTGCAGGACGAGGCATAACCCGGCGGGGCCATACATCCATCGCGCATGAACGGGAGGAAAAATGACCCAGATCCGCTCTCACTTCACACCGATCAGGCGCCCCGGCGAGCTTGGGGTCCATTCGATCGACGGCTTCCACATGGTCGTTCCGGACCTGAAGGAGGCGCAGAAGTTCTACGACGCCTTCGGGCTCGACATGCGCGAACGCGGCCAAGTCCTCGACATGCATACCGTCGGGCATCCCCATCGCTGGGGCACGATCGGTGAGGGGCGGCACAAGCAGTTCGCGCACATGTCCTTCGGCGTGTTCGAGGAGGACTTCGCGCCCTTCAAACTGCGCTTGCAGGTGATTGGCGTAAAGCAGCTTGATCCGCCGCCGGGTTTTGAATCGAACGGCATCTGGTTCCGCAACCCCGACGGGATGCTGCACGAGGTGAAGGTCGCGGAGAAATCCTCGCCGAACGAGAAATCGGTCTTCGATGTGCAAAGTGCGCCGCCCGGCGCACAAGGTTCGCATTCCCGGCGCGATTCAAAGCGGGTTCGGCCTCGGCGGCTGGCGCATATCCTCATTTTCGTCACCGATGTCTCGGCCGCGATCCGCTTCTACGAGCAGGTGCTCGGCATGCGCCTCTCGGATCGTTCGGGCGACGGCGTCGCCTTCATGCACGGCATCCACGGCTCGGATCACCACATGGTTGCGCTTGCGAAATCGAATGGGCCGGGCCTGCACCACCTCTCCTGGGACATGGGTTCGATCCACGAGGTCGGGCTTGGCGCAATGACGATGGCCGACAAGGGCTATTCGAAGGGATGGGGTCTCGGCCGGCATGTGCTCGGCTCGAACTATTTCCACTACATCCAGGACCCCTGGGGCAGCTACGCCGAGTATTCCGCCGACATCGATTTCATTCCCGCCAATTGCGATTGGGAAGCGGTCGATCACCCGCCAGAGGACTCGTTCTACATCTGGGGTCCGGAACCGCCGGAAGGGTTCACGATCAACCACGAAGTCCGGTCGTAACGGTCAAGTTCAGGTGAGATGATGATACCGGTCGAGAAAACAGCCGTCCTGATCGCCGGTGGCGGACCGTGCGGGCTGATGCTGGCGAATGAACTCGGGCGGCGCGGCGTTCCGGCGATCCTCGTCGATCAAAAGCCCTCGACCGCGTACAACCCGCAGGCCAACGCGACGCAGGCCCGGACCATGGAGCACTTTCGCCGGCACGGCTTCGTCGAGGAGGTGCGTGCCGCTGGTCTGCCGCCGGATCACCCCACGGATGTGGCCTATTTCACCCGCTATGCAGGCCATGAACTCGCCCGGTTTCCGTTGCCCAGTTCAAGTGATGCAAAGCGGATGGCCCGCCACGGCAATCGCTCGTGGAGCGCCGCCGAGCCGGCCCATCGCGTCAGCCAGAAATACGTCGAGGCGATCATGCGCCGGCACGCCGAGGCCTTGCCCGGTATCTCGATCCGCTACGGCTGGGCGCTGACCGGCTTTCGCGAAACCGCGACCGGGATTGATGCCGAAATCGCGCCGACCGCCGGGGGTGAGCCGAAGAAGATTGCCGCGCTTTATCTCGTCGGCGCGGATGGGCCGCGCAGCTTCGTGCGTCGCGAACTGGGCGTCACCTACGAGGGCGAGGCCCAGATCGACCGCGATTTTTTCGGTGGCAACATGCTCGCGCTCTATTTCCGAGCGCCATCTTTCTTTGAAACCTGCCCGCACGACCGCGCCTGGCAATACTGGACATTCAACAACGAGCGTCGTGCCGTGATGGGCAACGTGGACGGCAAGGGCGAGTTCGCGTTTCACACCCAGCTCCGTCCTGGCGAGACGGCAGAGGGCATGACGAACGCGGATGCTGTCGCGCTGTTCACGCAGGCGATGGGAAAGAACATTCCCGTCGAGGTGCTCTCCCGCGATGCCTGGATCGCGGGCCGGATGCTGGTCGCCGAGCGCTATCAGCGCGGCCGGGTATTCATGGCGGGAGATGCGGTGCATCTGTTCACGCCCACCGGCGGCATGGGCTACAACACCGCGATCGAGGATGCCGTCAATCTCGGCTGGAAGCTCGCGAGCGTCATCAACGGGCAATCGCCTGCCGCCTTGCTCGATACTTACGAGAGCGAGCGCAAGCCGATCGGCCATCGCAACACCGGTTTCGCGCGGCGTTTCGCGGATTCAATCGGGCTCTATCGTCCCAGCCCGGCGATCGAGGCGGAGGGTGCAGCCGGAGATGCCGCCCGGCGGCGAGCGGGGGCCTATCTCAACGCCCATGCGCGGGCTGAATTCGATATTCCAGGCTTCACGCTTGGTGCGCGTTACGACGGATCGCCGATCATCGTGGCGGATGAGAGTCCGCTGCCGCCGGATGCGCCGGTTGCCTATGCGCCGTCCGGCAAGCCCGGTGGCCGCGCCCCCCATGTCTGGCTCGACGAGAACACCTCGCTCTTCGACACGTTTGGTTTCGAATGGACCTTGCTGCGGCTTGGCGCCGACCCTGCTGCTTCGGCGCCGTTCGAGCAGGCCGCCCGCGACACGGGTCTTAAGCTGAAGGTGGTCGATTGTCCGGATCCCGAGGCCTATGACCTCTACGAAACCGATCTCGCGCTCATCCGCCCTGATCAGATCGTTGCCTGGCGCCGGCGGGGCAGGGAGGTCGCCAGTCCGGCCGATATTCTCGCACAGGCAACCGGACATCGGCTTGCGACGCGGCAGGCAGCCTGACTCAAAAAATGACAAAGGAGGATCGTTCAATGGCATTTTCTTCGTCCCTTACCATGAAGCGCCTGTCGGGCGCGGTGCTGGGCCTCTCCCTGCTCGGCGCACTGCCGGCCCTTGCGCAGACGATCGAACTGAAGGTGTCGCACTATCTCCCGCCGGTCCACACGATCCATAAGGATCTCGAACGCTGGGCGGCGGAGGTTGGCGAGAAGTCCGGTGGCCGGCTCAAGCTCACGGTCTTCCCCTCGGGGCAGATGGGTCCTTTGCCACGGCAGTTCGATCTCGCGCGCACCGGCGTGGCGGATATCGCCTTCTTCATCCACGGCGCGCTGCCGGGGCGCTTCCCGGCAACCGAGGTCGCGCATCTGCCGTTCGTGTTCAACCGCGAGGTCAACGGCGAGAGCAAGGTGCTGAGCATTGCCGAAGCCTCGGCGATCGTCACCTCGCTCTCCGCCATTCTCGAACCGGAGCATGAGGGGACGAAGCTGCTCTATGTCGTCGCCTCGCCGACTGTGAGCCCCCATCTGCACAAGAAAACGGTGCGCGCGCCGAAGGATCTGGCCGGGTTGCGCATCCGCCACAACGGCTACATCACCTCGGCGATGGTGACGGCCTGGGGCGCGAGCCCCGTCGCCATGCCGCCCTCCGAACTCGCCGACGCGATGGACAAGGGAACGCTCGACGGGATGATGTTCAACTACGAGGCCGCGCTGGCCTTCCAGATGGCGAAGAGTATCGGCTCGGTGACGGAACTGAAGGCATCGGCCGCGACATTCGGCCTCGTCATGAACAAGGCGAAGTACGACTCGCTCCCGGCCGACCTGCGCAAGGTGATCGACGAGACCACCGGGGTGGAAGCGGCACGCCGTGTCGGCGCGATCTACGATGCGGCGGAAGTCGCGGGAAAGAAGTATCTTGAGGACAACAAGGTTACGATCGTGACGCCGACCAAGGAGGAGGCGGATGAGTTCCGCAAGCTGGCAGCGCCGCTTGCGGAAACGCTCATCAACGCCTCGGGTGAGAAGGGCAAGGCCGTGACGGAGTTCCGGGCCAAGTTGAAGGCGCTCATTGCGAAGGGTTCGCCGTGACACCGGGCGATTCCCCGGTTCGTTCGCGACTGGCGCGGGCGCTGACCTGGCTTTCCGCTGCGGCGCTCGCTGTCATGATGTTCTGGACGATTGCCGATATCGTGCTACGAACGCTTTTCCGCCTGCCGCTGCGAGGATCAGTCGCCCTCGTCGAGACCATGCTGGTGCTGGTCGCTGTTCTCGCACTTGCTGAGTGTTTCGGGCGCGACGAGCAGATCAAGGTCGACGTGTTCGATCACATGGTGAGCGGGCGCGGCCTGTCCTTCCTGAAGCTGCTCGGCGATGTCGCGACCCTGGTTTTCGTGCTGTTGCTCGCGGCAACGATGGTGCAGCCCCTCATGGATGCCTGGCGCTTCTGGGACATCAAGCCCGACATCCCGGTCCCGATCGCGGCGCTTCTGGGGGTGATGGAACTGGCGTTGGTTGCCTCGGCGTTCGTGCTCGTGGTCAAGATCGCGCGGGCATTGCGGCGCTCGACCTCCCCCGGGAGAGAGGCATGAGCAACACGCTGATTGGCCTTTGTGGCATGGCCGTTCTTGTCGGCCTGATCCTCGTGCGCATTCCGGTGGGTGTCGCGCTGGGGCTGGTTGGCTTTGCCGGCTATGCCGCGATCGAGGGCTGGACGAAGGCGCAGTTCGTTTTCGGCTCCGTGCCACTCGAACTCGCCTCTGCCTATACGCTCTCGGTGCTGCCGCTTTTCACCTTGATGGGCGCCCTGGCCACGATGGCCGGGTTGTCCGGCGATCTCTTCCGAGCGAGCAATGCGGTTTTCGCCGGCACGCGCGGCTCACTCGCCATGGCCGCGATCGGCGCCTCGGCCGCCTTCGGCGCGGTGTGCGGTTCGTCCGTCGCGACGGCCGCGACGATGGGGCGCATCTCCATTCCCGAGATGCTGCGCGCGAACTACTCGCCCGCGCTCGCGGCCGGGGCGGTGGCAGCGGGTGGCACGCTCGGCATCCTCATCCCGCCGTCGCTCATCCTGATGATCTACGCGATCATCGCCCAACAGCCCGTTATCAAGCTGTTCGCCGCCGCGCTGGTGCCGGGGCTGATCCTGACCGGGCTTTACATCGTCACGGTCTTCATCTGGGCCCGGCTCGATCCCGTTGCCGCACCGCGCATCCCGACAGGCGACAGGCACAACACCCTGCGCACGCTCGCGAGCGTCGCCGATGTCGGGGCGCTGTTTCTCGTGACGTTCGGCGGCATCTATCTCGGCTGGTTTTCGCCCACCGAAGCAGCTTCGGTTGGCGCGTTCGGCGCGCTGCTGCTCGGGTTGTGGCGGCGGACGATCGGCCGGCGCGCCATTCTGGAGGGTTTTACGGAGACGGCGAGGATCACCGCCAATATCGTGCTGATCGTCATCGGCTCGACGATCTTCTCCTATTTCGTCGTTCAGACCGGGATCGCGCAGAGCGGCGTTGCCTGGATCAAGACAGCTGGTGTGCCGCCGCTCGCCGTGATGATCCTGCTGGTGATTTTCTACATCGCGCTGGGGTGCTTTCTTGAAGGGATCGGCATGGTGCTCGTGACCGTTCCGGTATTCCTGCCGCTCGTGGTCGCGAATGGCTATGATCCGGTGTGGTTCGGCGTGCTGCTGGTCATCGTGGTGGAAATCGGGCTGATCCATCCCCCGGTGGGTATGAATCTTTTCGTCATCCGCGCGCAGGCGCCGGAGATATCGCTCCGCGCGATGTATATCGGTGTCCTGCCGTTTCTCGTGGCGCCCTTGGTGTTGATCGTTCTGCTGCTGGCCTTTCCCGAAATCGCGCTCTGGCTTTCGAGAAAGATCTAACGCCGTGCAAGCGAGCCGAAGAACCCGCGTGTTCATTCCGCTGGCAGGTCGCTGCTCAGCTCAACATGCGCGTGTCGCCGCATACGGAAATTTCCTGTCCGGAAATTGTCCGCGCATGCGGCGAGGCGAGAAAGACGATCTGTTTCGCGATATCGTCCGGGTTGACGAATTCCTTGATGGAAACGCCGGAGAACAGCCGCTCTGTCATGTCGTCGTGGCTGATGTTGAGGCTGCGGGCCTTGTTGGCGATAACGCTCTGGATGCGTGGCCCATCGACAAGACCGGGGCATATCGCGTTCACCCTGATGCCGAACTCACCGAGTTCCGCAGCGATGGCCTTGGTGAAGCCGATCACGCCCCATTTTGCCGCCGCGTACGGAGACCGAAGCGGAAAGCCATGCTTGCCGGCCTGACTGGACAGATTGATCATCGAGGGGTTGGGGGAGGCTTTCAGCAGCGGCACCGCGAGGCGGGCGCAATTGAACTGCCCCGTCAGGTCTACTGCGATGCAGCGGTCCCAGTCCTCCGGAGCGATTTCATCGACGCGGCCGGTCGGACCGGCGATCCCGGCATTGTTGACGAAGCAATCGAGCCCACCGAGCTCGGACATCGCCTCGTCGAAAAGGCGCGACACCGCATCACGGTCCGAGACGTCGCAGATCGAGGCGGTGATCGTCGGGTTGGATTTCGCCAGCGCATCGAGCGCCGCCGCATCGACATCGCAGACATGGACGCGTGCACCCTCGGCGACGAAGGCGCAGGCGATGGCGCGCCCGATGCCGTTGGCTCCCGCTGTCACGAGTACCCTTGCGCCAGCCAGTTGCATATCCATGATCGCCAATCCTTCTCGGGCAGTTTGCAGGGGTCAGTCGTCAGCCAGACCGCCCGTCCGGGCGATATGCGCGGCGGCGGCGGAAATGTCAGCTTCTATCGCGCGGCGGGCGCCGGCGCCGTCCCGGACGCGCAGGGCCGCGAGGAGCGCGGCATGGGCCTGCACCGCGCTTCCGCCCTTGAGGCGTTCGACATCGTTGCGCATGTCGAGGTTGATCACAGGGCCGGCGCGAAGCCAGAGCCGCTCGATCATCTCGAACAACGTCGGCATGCCCGCCGCGCGGTAGAGCGTCGCATGCAGCTGGTGATTGGCGGTTACGGCTTCGGTGCTCTTCGGCGGATCGGCCTCGGCAGCCGCGCGGAAGACATGCTCAGCTTCGGCCATTGCGACGATGTCGGCTTCGCTGGCGTTTCGTGCCGCTTCTTCCGCGGCAAATCCCTCCAGAACGAGGCGAATCCGCGTCAACTCGTGAAACTGGCCCAGCGACATGATCGGCACGCGCACCGCGCGACCGGGAAGAACTTCCAGCGCGCCGTCCGCCGCGAGGCGATTGACCGCTTCCCGCACCGGCATCATCGATACGTCGATGGCCTCGGCCACCTTGCGCAGGGACAGCTTTTCTCCCGGCGCCAGCTTGCCGGCCATCAGCAACGCCCGCAATTCGCCGTAGACACGATCGCCCAGCGTCTCTTTCGCAAGGGAGCCAATTCCGGCCAATGCACCGCCGGCTGAAAAGGCATCCTGCGCGAGGTGCTGCAAATCGGACTGGACATTAATTTTCATCTCGTGCACTCTAACTGTGATCACAGATCACGACAAGCGGAATTCATCCGCAGGTAATAACACAAGGCGCTGGCGGGCGGAGCCCAAAAGCCGGGAGGAAGACATGAAGGACATGAACAGGTTGGCCTCGTCCATTTCGCGGCGTCAGGCCCTGGCCGGCATTGGCGTGGCAGCGGTGGGCGTTGTTGCCAGTCCGTCGATCATTCGCGCCCAGAGCGCGGATGTCATCCGCTTCGGACATCTCACGCCGCGGACGGGTTTTCTCGGACCGTTGGGCGAATTCGCGGTACAGGCGGTCGATCTTGCGGTCGAAGAGGTCAACGCGGCAGGTGGTATCATGGGCCGCAAGCTGGAAATCCTGAAGGAGGATTCGGTCAATCCGCAAACCGCCTCGACCAAGGCTGAACGCATGGTCGAACGCGACAAGGTCGCGTGCCTACTGGGTGAAATCTCGTCGGCCTCATGCCTGACGATCGCGCAGGTCGCCCAACGCACCAAAACGCTGTTCGTCAACACCGGAGGCAATTCCGACGCGCTCCGCGGCGCGAACTGCAACAGGTACATGTTCCACATCGAGAGCCAGAACTCGATGTATGTGAAGACCTGCGGTCGCTCGCTGATGGCGCAGGGGCTGGTGAAGGGCAAGAAGTGGTTCTCGCTGACGGCGGACTATGCCTTCGGGCACGACCTCCTCAAGGTCGCGAAGCGCTTCATGGAAGCGAACGGCGGCCAGTTTGCCGCGGACAAGCTCGTCCCGACCGACGCGACCGACTTCTCCGCGCTGCTTCTGGAAATTCGCGCTGCCAAGCCGGATCTCGTGATCTCCAATCTCGCCGGCAACCAGATCACGAATTTCCTCAAGCAATACGCCGAGTTCGGACTGGATTTCCCCGTGGCCGGTTTCGGCTTCGATACCGCGCTCGCCTGGGCGGCAGGGAAGGGGAATTTCGGCGGCACCTGGCCTGTCGTCTGGCATCATCTCATCGACACGCCGGCGACCAAGGCTTTTGTCGCGGCCTTTACCAAGAAATACGGCAAGCCGCCGGAGAACCAGGCCTGGGGCGACTACAACATCGTCAAGATCATGGCCCAGTCGATGAACGAGCTGAAATCGACCGATACCGCCAAGCTGATCGAGCATTGGGAAAAGGGCGCCAAGTTCGACGTGATGAAGACGCGCCCCGGCTATTTCCGCGCTTCCGACCACCAGTTCATGCACGAGATGTATACGATCCAGGCCCTGCCGGCGTCCGAGATCAAGAACCAGTGGGACATCTTCAAGTCGTCCGGACCGGTTCCGGGGCCCAGCGAGGATCTTGAGGTTATCGCTACGACCAAGGAAGAGGCCGAGTGCAAGATGACCTGAGGTTTTCAGCGGCCTGACGTCTCCCTCAATTCGGTCAGGTTTCCGCGACTCCCATGCCCGACCTTCCCGGTCGGGCATGGGTTTTCCCAAAAGCCACCGCGTGGTCGCGGGCAGGGCTGAAAGGCTTCTCGCATGCTGACGCTCTTCATCCAGCAGATCCTCAACGGGCTGCTTGACGGTGTCTATTATCTTCTGATCGCGATCGGCCTTTCGCTGATCTTTTCCCTTGGCGGCATCGTCAATCTTGCGCATGGCGCCTTCTACGCGATCGGAGCCTATCTCACCGTGGTGCTCGGGCCGCATATCGGTTTCGGCGGGGCCCTCGTGGTGTCTCCGGTCCTGGTGGCGATCCTCGGCATTATTTTCGAGCGCGGACTCTTCCAACGCTTTTATCGCGCAGACCCGATCCTCTCGCTGCTTCTGACTTTCGGTCTGGCGATGGTGGCCGAGCAGACCCTGCGCATGATCTTCGGCGCGCCGCCGCTGTCGTATTCCATCCCCTCGTGGCTGCGGGGCCAGATCTTCCTTGGCGATTTCATCTACTCCAAGTACCGCGCGATGTTGCTGCTCGTCGCCGCTCTCTGTGTCGTCGGGCTGTGGTTCCTGTTGCAGAAGACCGCGTTCGGGCGCGTGGTTCGTGCCGGCGTGCAGAACCCTGATATGGTCGGAGCACTCGGCATTTCGCTCAAGCCTTACATGATGAGCGTCGCGGCGCTCGGCATCGGTCTCGCGGGGCTCGCCGGGGTCCTCCTTGCGCCGATCTACTCGATCCATCCGGCGATGGGGCAGGAGATCATCACCCCTGCGTTCGTGGTGGTGGTCATCGGCGGACTTGGCTCATTCTGGGGCGTAGTTGTCGCCGCTTTGCTGGTCGGGCTCGTCAAGGGCACGACCATCGCACTGGGCTATCCGCAATGGTCGATCACGGTCATCTATTTCATGATGCTTCTCGTCCTCCTCTTCCGTCCGCGCGGCCTGTTCGGCGAGCGGATTCAGCGGTTCGAGTGAGGGCGCGATGAAGCAGTTCCGCGAATATTCCTCCCTGATTGCCGGCGCGATTGCGCTCGTGATCCTCCCGGTGGCGATGAATGCCATCGGCCTCGGGACAACCTCCGCGACCGAGATCGTCATTTTCGCCATCGCCTGCATGGCGCTGAACATCCTCGTGGGAACGACCGGTCTTGTCTCGTTCGGCCACGGTGCGTGGTTCGGCCTCGCGGCTTATGCGGCAGGCCTTGTCCAGCGCAACTGGTTGCCGGGGCAGTTCGCGCTGCCGATCCTGTTGGCGGTTCTGATGGTGGCGGCGATCTCCCTTGTGTTCGGTGCGCTGATCCTGCGGCGGCGGGGCGTCTACTTCTCGCTCCTGACGCTCGCATTGACAGCGATGCTCTATTCCATCGCCTTCCGCTGGACGGCGGTGACCGGCGGCGAGGATGGCCTGGGCGGTATCCGCCGACCGGTTGCCGCAGGCATCGATTTCGATGCCTCGATGCCGTTCTATACCCTCGTCGCTTGTGTCGGATTTCTGGTCCTTGTCGGCCTCTGGCGTTTTCATCGCTCGCCTGTGGGGACCGTCCTGATCGCGATCCGCGAGAACGAACAGCGCGCGAAGTTTATCGGCATCCCGACCGAGCGTTACAAGCTGATCGCCTTTGTCCTGTCCTCGTCCCTGACGGGGCTGGCGGGCGCGCTGCTCCTCTTCAATAACCGCATGACGTCGGCGGAGCCGATCTCGGTAGCCTTTTCCGGCGAGTTGCTGGCGATGGTCGTGATCGGAGGTATGCGCAGCTTCATCGGTCCGGCGCTCGGCGCGCTCTTCTTCGTAATTTTCCGCGACTATCTGTCGAGCGTTACGGCGGATTGGTTGTTCTGGTTCGGCCTTCTCTTCGTCGGCTTCATCGTGTTCTCGCCGACCGGGCTCGTCGGCGTGGCGGAAAGGCTGATGCGACCGTTCCGCCGTGCCGTGATCGGAAATGCGGCGATGGCGGCCCGGGAAGCCGGTGCGGTGCATCTGCCGGATTTCCTCAAGCCGGAGAGCGCAGGGCAGGGGCCCGTCCTTCAGGCCAAAGGCATATCCAAGCAGTTCGGGGGTCTTCGCGCGGTCGAAGGCGTCGATCTCACGATCCGCGACCGCTCGCTCCATGCTCTGATCGGCCCGAACGGCGCCGGCAAGACGACCGCCTTCAACCTGATTTCCGGACTGTTCCCGCCGGACCGGGGCTCCGTGACTCTGGAGAGCCGCGAGATCGCAGGTCTCGCGCCGGAGGAAATCACGCAGGCGGGCATCGGTCGGGCCTTCCAGATCACGAACCTCTTCCCGACCCTGAGCGTCGAGGAGAACGTTCGGCTGGCGGTTCAGGCCCGCGCGCCGCAGCGGTTCGATTTCTGGCGTGACGCCCGTGTTTTCACTGAAACCAATGCGCAAACCGAGACTATCATCCGCACGATGGGCCTCAAGGGGATCGAGACGGCCGAAGCCGGTTCGCTTTCCTACGGTGGCCAGCGTTTGCTCGATATGAGTCTTGCGCTGGCGACCCGCCCGCGTGCGCTGCTGCTCGATGAACCGCTCGCGGGGCTCGCCGCTGCCGAGCGCGAGCGCGTCGGCAACCTCATCAAGGCGATTTCCGCCGATCTTCCAGTGCTGCTCGTCGAACATGATATCGACCGCGTCTTCCAGATCGCGGATCGCGTCACGGTCATGAACGAGGGAGCCGTTCTGATCGACGGCTCGGTGGAGGATGCTCGAAATTCGCCACGTGTCCAGGAGGTCTATATCGGGTCGGGCGCGCATGCGCTTGCGGCAACCCAACGCGCGAGCGCGGCATCACCGGAAACGGTCCTGAGCCTTTCGGGCGTCAACACCTACTACGGAAAGAGCCACATCCTGCGCGATGTGAGCTTCAGCGTGCATCGAGGCGAGATTGTCGCGCTGCTGGGGCGCAACGGCGCCGGGAAATCCACACTGCTCAAGACGATCACCGGCATCGCACCGCCCGCAACTGGCGAGATAGAACTACTCGGCACGCCGATCGCACGGCGGAGCGCCGCCAGCATTGCCCGTGCCGGTGTGGCCTATGTGCCGCAAGGGCGTGGACTCTTCGCCGGCATGAGCGTGAAGGACAACATGGAACTCGGCCGCCTCCGTCGGCGCACGGGTAACGGCCGGCACTGGGATGACGAGAAGATCTTCACCTTTTTTCCGCGCATCCGCGAGCGTTGGCTTTCGCCTGCCGACTATCTTTCCGGCGGGGAACAGCAGATGGTCGCCGTCGCACGGGCATTGTCGGGCGATACGCGGATCCTTCTGCTGGACGAACCGTTCGAGGGCTTGGCACCGGCCGTCGTCGAGGAACTTTTCGAGGCCTTCGACAAGCTCCGGCACGATGTTTCGATCATTATCGTCGATCATCACCTCGATCTGGCGCTGGCGCTTTCCGATACAACCGTGGCTCTCGAACGCGGCGAGGTGATCCACAGGGGGCCGTCCCGTGTGCTGAGCGAGGACATCGACGAGCGCCGCAGGGTGCTTTGGCTTTAGGGGAGGGAAATTTGAAAGGACCGGGATCGAAATGACGAAAATCGCAATCGTCGGCTCTGGCCTGATCGGCAGGGCGTGGGCGACTGTTTTCGCCAGTCACGGGTTCGACGTGGCGATGTATGACATTGATCATGCCGCCGCAAAGGCCGCGCGTACCCATATTGGTCGCAACCTGCGCGAACTCGCGGGCTACGGCCTTGTCGATGATCCGAAAGAATCGCTGGCCCGCATCCGCGTCGCTGATCGCTTGCAGGACGCGCTCAAGAGCGTGGCGCTGGTTCAGGAAAATGGACCCGAGACCGTCGAGGCGAAGGCGGCGTTGTTCGCCGAAATGGATCGCCTTGCACCGAGATCGGCGATCCTTGCGTCCTCGACCTCCTTCATCGTCGCGTCGCGATTTTCGAAAAGCCTGAAAGGCCGGCATCGCTGCCTTGTCGCGCATCCGGTCAATCCGCCGCATCTGGTGCCGATCGTCGAGCTGGCACCGGCTCCCTGGACCGATCCAGAGGTCGTCGAGCGGGCCCGCAAGATTTACCTTCGGGCCGGACAGGTGCCGATCACGCTCCGGAAAGAGATGCCGGGCTTCGTGCTCAACCGGCTGCAGGCAGTGCTGCTCGCCGAGGCGTTCCGCATTGTCGGCGCTGGCGTCGCCAGCCCGCAGGACGTGGACAAGACGATCCGCGACGGGCTTGGCCTGCGCTGGTCTTTCATGGGACCGTTCGAAACGATCGAACTCAACGCGCCCGGCGGCATCCCGGATTACTGCGCGCGTTACGGCAAATCGCTGACGGATATGGTGGCGCAATCTGCCGCCGGCGATCCGTTCGGCGCGGAGAATGTCAGTCGGATCATGTCCGAATGGACCGGACAACAGGACGCGGCGCGTGTAGCAGCGCTCAGCAAATGGCGGGATGGACGTCTCGCCGCCCTTCAGGCTCACAAACGCGCCGCTCGGCGCAAACCCAACGGACAATAACGATGGCCAAGAACCGGAAAGTCATGATCACCTGCGCCGTCACCGGTGCGATCCACACCCCGTCTATGTCGCCCTATCTACCGGTCACGGCCGAGGAGATCATCGAGGCGGCCGTCGGAGCGGCGGAAGCGGGAGCAGCCCTTGTCCACGTCCACGCGCGCGATCCCGTGACCGGAAAGCCAGATCAGTCGCCCGAGGCATTCGAGCCTTTCCTCAAGGTGATCAAGCAGCGCTCGAACTGCGTCATCAACATCACGACCGGCGGCGCGCCGACGATGAGTGTCGAGGAACGGCTCCAGCCCTGCGCGTACTTCAAGCCGGAGGTCGCCTCGCTCAACATGGGTTCGATGAATTTCGGCCTCTATCCGATGCTCGCGCGCTTCAAGGACCTGAAGCATGACTGGGAGCGGCCATACCTTGAAGGCTCGAAGGATCGCATCTTCAAGAACACCTTTCAGGATATCGAGAACATCCTGACCACCTGTGCCGAGAACGGTACGCGCTTCGAGATCGAATGCTACGATATCGGCCACCTCTACACACTGGCGCATTTCGTCGATCGCGGGCTCGTCAAGCCGCCGTTCTTCGTCCAGAGCGTCTTCGGTATCCTCGGCGGCATCGGGCCACATCCGGAGGATGTCATCCACATGAAGCGAACGGCTGATCGCCTGTTCGGCGATGCCTATGAATGGTCCGTGCTCGGCGCGGGCCGCCATCAGCTGTCCATCGCGGCAATGGCAGTCTCGATGGGCGGCAACCTGCGCGTCGGGCTTGAGGATTCGCTCTGGCTCGGGCCGGGGCAGCTTGCGAAATCGAACGCCGATCAGGTCCGTGCGGCACGGCAGATTATCGAAGGGCTGGGGCTGGAAATCGCCACGCCCGACGAGGCACGTCAGATGCTGGCACTCAAGGGGGCGGACAAGGTAGCCTTCTGACGGTCAGAAGCTTCTGCCGAGCAAGACGAACTAAGAAGCTCCGGAGCGGTCGGATCAGTTTCGGCCACTTCATGCCCCGCGCTTGTGCCGCACCGGGAATTGGGAGGCGACCGGGACGTCGGCGCCTCCTGCGCCGGACAGCTCTGCCAGAAAGCTGCGGACGCTGATCCGCGACAACGGGGGACAAAGTTCCTGTCTACGACCGGGGTTTGAGCCCCTTCGCGCAATGCCGTGCGATGTCGGCATGGGTCGCGAACCAGCAATCGCCCTTTGCCTTCGCGGCGCGGATGAGTTCTTCGAGAATGAACAGCCGCGAGCGATAGCCGGTGACATGCGGATGCATGGTCAGCAGGAACAACCCGCCCTCGGCATGGGCGCCTTCGAACTCGCGCAGGAAGATATCGAGCACGGCGGTCGGCGGTGTGTAGGGGCGGAGAGCCTGGAAGCGATTCATGTTGAAATAGGGCGCGTCGTCGCGGATCCACTCCACGGGCAGTTCGACGATGCCGGTCGGTTCGCCGTCTTCGACGAGTTCGTAAGGATCATTGTCCGCCATCAGCGAGGAATCGTAAACGAGGCCCAGTTCGCGCTGGATTTTCAGCGTTGCTGCGGAGAAATCCCATGACGGCGTGCGCATCCCGACCGCGCGAACGCCGGTGATCTCTTCCAACGCGTCGGCAGCGCGGAAATGGAGATCGCGCTCGATGGCTTCCGGGAGCGTGGAATTGACCTCGTGAATCCAGCCGTGCAGGCCGATCTCGTGGCCTTCCGCGATCACCCGGCGCTGTTCGTCCGGGTAAAGTTTGGCAGCGACCGCCGGCACGAAGAACGAGGCCGGCACACCCTCGCGCTTGAGGATATCAAGGATACGCGGCACGCCGACGCGGTGGCCGTATTGCCCCCAGCTCATCCGGCCGATGGAATTGCCGCCGTCGCGCAATTCGTTCGTCTCGTGATCGGAATCGAACGAGAGCGCCACCGCGCAGCGCTTGCCGTCGGGCCAGCTCTCGGGCTTGAGCGAACGCCCGGCGCGGATATGACCGACCCGCCGCCGCCATTCCTCTTCCGGCCATTGCCACGGTTCCATCTATCGATCCTCCAAGGGAAAATGGCAGGCGACATCGCGGCCCGCTCCACAGGGCGTGCGCGCTGGAATGTCCAACCGGCAGCGCGGCTGTGCCTTCGCGCAACGCAGATGGAAATGGCAACCCGGCGGCGGCGCGAGCGGCGAGGGAAGCTCGCCGGCGATCGGCTTGAACGTCACCAGCTCGGCCGAATCCGTCACGAGCCGCGGCACACTGTCGAGCAGCGCACGCGTATAAGGGTGTCGTGGTGCGCGGTAGATACCCTCGGTCGGCCCTGTCTCGACGATGCGGCCGAGATACATGATCGCGACCCGATCGGAGATATGCCGGACGACCGAGAGATCGTGGCTGATGAACAGCATCGTGAGGCCGAGGTCGCGCCGCAGCTTGAGGAACAGGTTGACGATCTGCGCCTGGATGGAAACGTCGAGCGAGGCGACCGGCTCGTCACAGACCAGCACATCCGGCTGCATGGCGAGCGCGCGGGCGATGGCGACGCGCTGGCGCTGGCCGCCCGAGAACTGGTGCGGGAAACGTCCCGCTGCATCCGCGGGCAGGCCGACGGCTTCAAGCCAGCGCGTCACGTAGACCGCAGCCTCGCGCCGCTCCACAAGATCATGCGCGATCGGGCCTTCCGCGATCGTCTCGCCGACGCGGATGCGTGGGTCGAGCGAGGCGAAGGGGTCCTGAAAAACCATCTGCACACGCGTCGTGGTCTTGCCGTGACGGGTGCTCATGACTGGCGTGCCGTCGAGCAGGGCGCTGCCTTCGCTCGGGTGATGGATGCCGGCGATCACACGGCCGAGCGTCGATTTCCCGCAACCGGATTCGCCGACGAGCCCCAACACCTCGCCCTTGCGGATATCGAGATCGACGCCATCGACCGCATGGACGGTGCGGGTTTCGATCGGCTGGCCGAGCGCGGCGGCGATCTTCTCGCCAAGGGTGAGGCGCGGGGTAAAACGCTTTGAAACGTTCTCGACCCGGATCAGGGATGTCATGCGCGCCCCCGGATTTCGAGCGGGAAATGGCAGCGAACACCGCGCGCACCCTCACGGACAAGATCCGGCATGGTGCCACACTGCGGGCGGGCATGCGGGCAGCGCGGTGAGAAGGCGCAGCCGGGCGGCAGCGCGAACAGCGAGGGTGTGGAGCCAGGAATTTGCACCAGGTCCTGCCCCGGTTCGGCATTCGCGGGAAGGGAGGCGAGCAGCCCGGCGGTATAGGGGTGGTGCGGCGCGCGCAGCACATCCGCGACCGGTCCTTCCTCGATGATCCGCCCGGCATACATTACGAGCAGGCGGCTCGCGATGGACGAGACGGTCGCGAGGTCATGGCTGATCCAGATCATCGCTGTGCCGAGATCACGCGCGAGCGCCTTCATCTCGGTGAGAATTTGCGCCTGAATGGAAACGTCGAGCGCGGTCGTCGGCTCGTCGCAGATGATGAGTGCGGGGCGATTGAGCAGCGCAATGGCGATGGCGACGCGCTGGCGCATCCCGCCCGAGAACTGGTGCGGATGCGCATCGAGCCGCCGCGCCGCATCGGGGATGCCGACGCGTAAAAGCGCCTCGGCGGCACGGTCGCGCGCGGCTTTCTCGCCGACCGTCTCGTGCGCCTCAATGGCGAGACGCATCTGGTGGCCGATCGTCAGCACGGGGTTGAGCGTTGCCGAAGGGTCCTGAAACACCATCGAAATGCGGCGGCCGCGGATGGCGCGAAGGGCGGAAGGCGGCAAGCCGACAAGTTCTTCTCCCGCCAGTTTCACCGAGCCGCCCGCAATCCGCCCCGGCGGATCGATGAGGCCGAGGATTGAAAACCCGGTCACGCTCTTGCCCGAACCGGATTCGCCGACGAGCCCGACGATCTCGCCGGGTTGAACCGAAAAGCTGACACCGTCCACCGCCTTCAGCGGGCCGGATCGCGTCATGAAATGCGTGGCGAGGTTCTCGACTTGAAGCAGCGGCGCGGTCATCGGCGGAGCCTCGGGTTCAACTGGTCGCGGATCTGGTCCCCGACGAGGTTGATCGCGACGATCAGCACGATGAGCGCTACGCCGGGATAGATCGAGATCCAGTAGCGCCCCGAGAGCATGTACTGGAAGCCGTTGGCGATGAGCATGCCGAGCGAGGGTTCGCTCACCGGCAGGCCGAGGCCAAGGAAGGAGAGCGTTGCTTCCAGGGCGATGGAATTGGCGATCTGCACCGTTGCCACCACGATCAGCGGCGGCAGGCAATTCGGCAGGATGTGCCGGAACACGACCCGGCGCGGCGGGAGCGGCGTCGAAAGCGCAGCCTCGACATACTCTTTCGAGCGTTCAGCGGAAGCCGCACCATGCGCGGTGCGGGCGAAATAGGCATATTGGGCGGTCACCAGCGCGGCGATCAGCGGCCCCTTGCCCTGCCCGAGCACGGCGGCGAGCACCAGCGCGAGGAGGATCGCCGGGAACGAGAGCTGGAGGTCGATCACGCGCATGATCAGCGCCTCGATCCGCCCGCCGAGATAGGCGGCAAAGGTGCCGAGCGTGACGCCGATGGCAAAAGCGAGCGCACCGGCGACGAGTCCGACCTGAATGGAGATCCGCAGCCCATAAAGAATGGCTGAGAACAGATCGCGCCCCTGCGCATCGGTTCCGAGCCAATGTGTGAAGCCCTTCGAGCCGATAAAGCCGGGCGGGCGGCGCGCGTCGGTGAGGACGAGGTTCGAAAGATCATAGGGGTTTTGCGGCGTGATCCACGGCGAGAGCACCGCAATCAGCACGATGAGCGCGACGACGATCAGCGCACCGAGCGCGATCCGGTTCTGCCGGAACTCCTGCCAGAAGCGGCCGAACGGGGAGGTCGGCTCCATCACGCCCTCCTTGCCCGAAGGCGCGGGTCGAGCGCCGCATAGGAGAGATCGACCGCGAGATTGATCAGGATGAAGAAGAAGGCGACGAGCATCAGGTAGGCGACCATCACCGGCCGGTCGAGCGAGGATATCGAGTCGATGATGAGCTTGCCGACACCGGGCCACGAAAAGATCGTTTCCGTCACCACCGCGAAGGCGAGGGTCGATCCGAGTTCGAGCCCGAAAACCGTGACGATGGGAATGGCGATGAGCCGCAGCACATGGCGGGAGAGGATCGTCCATTCGCTCTCGCCGGCGGCGCGTGCGAATTTCACCGTGTCGGTCAGCATGGTCTCGCGCGTGCCGGCGCGGGCGAGACGCACCATCATCGCGAACTTGAACAGCGAGAGGTTGAGCGCCGGTAAAAAGAGGTGCGTCAGCCCGTTGCGGGTGAGGAAACTCCACTCGATGCCGAAGAGCATCGCTGTATCGCCGCGCCCGCCAGCCGGCAGCCAGCCGAGCTGGACGGCGAAGGTGAAGATCAGCACGAGGCCGATCCAGAACGTGGGAACGGAAAAGCCAAGGATCGAGATCGCCATGATCGCCTTGGCGAGGCCGCTCTCCGGCCGGTAGCCCGCATACATGCCGAGCGGCACGCCGAGCAGCGTCGCGCCCATCACCGCCGCGAGCGCAAGCTCGGTTGTCGCGGGCAGGCGCGAGCCGATCAGTTCGAGCACCGGCATGTTGTAGACGAAGGATCGACCGAAATCGCCGTGCAGGAGGCGGGTCACGAAGTCGAGATACTGCTTCCACAGCGGCTGATCGAGCCCGTAGGCACGGATCGCATCTTCCCGCATCTGCTGCGTCGCGTCCGGCGAGATCAGCACGTCGATCGGGTTACCGATCGCATAGACGCCGATGAAGACGAGGAGAGAGATCACCGCCATCACGACGACGGCCTGCATCACGCGATGGATGACGAAGCCGATCATCGGCGATGCTCCCGCGTCGCCGTCATGCCCAGTTCTCCGTGATGACCTGCCGTGTCTCCTCGGTGGCAACCTGCCAGATCGCCAGCATCTCCTCGTCGGAGCGCTGATAGAAGCCGCCGTAGTTGCCATCGCCCAGCATCGTCGCCTTTGCGCCCGGATCAAGCTGCGGGAAGCGGGCGAGATCGGCCATCGGCTTCTGCGTCTCGGGCATCGTCACGCCGGGAAGCCGCGTCCAGGGAAAATTCTCCATCCACGACGCGTGCGAGGCGACGGGATCTGTCGCCTGAACCTTGGCCCAGGTCTTTGGCGCGTTCCACCAGTTGTGCCATTTCACCTGGCAGCCGCGATGCCGATCAAGCCATTCGAACACCATGCCCTGCGCCGGGCCGTTGCCGCCGTGGCCGTTGACGATGGTGATCCGCCGGAACCCGGCACGGGCGATGCCGTCGAGGAGGTCGCTGACGAGTGCGATATAGGTCGAGAGTCTTAGCGTGACCGAACCGGGAAAATCGACGAAATTCGGCGTGAAGCCATAGGCCTGCACCGGGAAAACCGGAATGTCGAGATTGCCCACCGCATCGAGCGCAATTTTTTCCGAAAGGATCGCGTCGACTGCGAGACTGAGATAGGCGTGCTGCTCCACCGAGCCCAGCGGGAGCACCGCGCGATCGTCCCGCGCCGCGCGCTCGCGAATCTGCATCCAGTTCATGTCCGCGACGCGCATCGGGTTACTCCTGCGGTTCCTGTTCAGCCTGATCGGTGCCGAAGGTCGCCAGCACCACCTTCGCCAGCAGCATCGACAACATCTCCCGCTCGACGAGGCTGAGCGGGGCAAGCATTTCCTGTTCCATGCCGGCGAAGCGGGGCAGGGCCTCGTCATAGATCGCCCGCCCGGCCGGCAGCAGCGTCAGGATCTGCATCCGCCGGTCGTCGCCGTCTGCCTTGCGGGCGATGTAGCCGAGCTTCAACAGCCGGTTGACGGCGCGGCTCAGCGTATTTTTCGGAAAGGCGGTGGACGAGGCGATTTCCGAGGCCGTGACACCATCATGGATCGCGAGTGAATAGATCACGACGAACTCGACGCGGGAGAGCCCGAACCGCTCCTCGACCCAACCGTAGAGCGGGACGTTGTAGCGCAGGGCGATATAGTTGAAGCGCGCCGCAAAGCCGCAGGGATTCTTCCAGAGGCGTGCGTGGGTGAAAACGTCGAGGCGCTTGCGGTCGAGCCGCGCGGGTTCGCTTTCCGCCACCAACGCCGACGTGCCGCTTTCGGCGGCGTCCTGCTGTGTTTTGCGTCGGGCTGTTCCGGTGAGAGGCATTTATATGGTTCCATATAGAACGAATATCGTGATCAAGCCCACTATAACTCGTAAAATTAGTTCCACAAGGAATTGACGGATCGAAATTCCTCGCATTCAATGGCTCCGGAACGCCCGGCCGTGGCGGCCGGGACGCCCCCATTTCCGGAGGTTCGCCATGGCTGCGCATTTGAAGTTCTCTCCCAACAAAACAATTCGTTCCCTTGCTTTCGCCTTCCTCGCCGCGAGTGCGCTCGCGAGCCCGGCCTTCGCGCAGACGCTGACCATCGGTGTGCGCGGCGGGCCGGATTCGATCGATCCGCATTTCACCGCCACCGGCACCCATGCCGAAGCGCTCAAGCACATCTACGATACGCTCGTCTGGTCCGGCGACGGGCTGGAACTGGAGCCGCGCCTCGCCGAGAGCTGGAAGGCGATCGACACCTCGACCTGGGAATTCAAGCTGCGCAAGGGCGTGAAATTCCATGACGGTTCGGATTTCACCGCTGAGGACGTGAAGTTCTCGATCGAGCGCATCCCGGTTGTTGCCGGCCCCAACCCGACGACGATCTACGTGCGCTCGGTCAAGGAGGCCAAGATCATCGACCCGCACACCATCCATATCGTGACGAACGGGCCCGCGCCGACGCTGCCGAATGACTTCATCCGCCTGTTTATCGTCTCGGCCAAGGCGGCCGCCGGGTTGACGAAGGAAAGCGCGAACGAGGCCTTCAATTCGGGCAAGGCCGCTGTCGGCACCGGCCCGTACAAATACGTCTCCTGGCAGCCGAAGGGCGATCTCGTCCTCGACCGCAACGATGCCTATTGGGGCCCGAAGGAGCCTTGGGCGAAGCATATCCGAAAGGAAATCGCCAACGATGCCGCGCGCGTGGCGCAGTTGAAGGCGGGTCAGCTCGATCTCATCACGCGCGTTCCCGCGACCGATGTTGCCGCTCTGAAACGCGATCCGAAGCTCAACGTCCAGACCGTCGATACGGTCTATGTCTTCAACGTCGAGCTCGACCTGCGTGCCGAGGTGAAGGACACGACGGCGAAGGATGGTTCGCCTCTGGCGAAGAACCCCTTCCTCGACCTCCGCGTTCGCGAGGCGATCGACCTCGCCATCGACCGCAAGGCACTGGCGGAAGTGGCGATGGAGGGGCTCGGCAAGGAAGTGAACCAAATGGTCACGCCGTCGATCTTCGGCTTCAACAAGTCGCTGCCGCCGCGCGAATACAACCCGGCGAAGGCCAAGGAACTGCTTGCCGCCGCCGGTTACCCGAACGGTTTCAAGACCAAGCTCTCCTTCACCAAGGATCGTCTGCCGGGTGATACGCAGGTTGGCACGTCGATCGCCCAGATGCTGGCCGCGATCGGCATCGACGCGACGCCGAACGCCCAGCCAGCGGCGGTGTTCTTCCCGGCCCGCACGCGCGGTGAATTCTCGATGTCGATGTCCGGCTGGGGCACGCTGACGGGCGAGGCGAACTACACGCTCTCCTCGCTCGCCCACTCCAATGACAAGGACAAGAAGATGGGCGCGTTCAACGTGCTCAACTACAAGAACGAGGAGATGGACAAGCTGCTTGAGGCCGCCGCCGTGGAACTCGACGAGGCCAAGCGCCGCAAGTTCCTCGAAGATGCGAACGCACTCGTCCTCAAGGATCGCCAGCGCCTGCCGATCGTCGCGGTCGGCTCAGCCTGGGCGATGCAGAAAGCCAAGGTGACGATCACGCCGCGCGTGGACGAGGACACGCTGGCGATGAACATCAAGCCCGCGAAGTAAGCATGGCTGACATCGCGATTGGCCTGCACGGCGGCTGCGGCACCCTCGACCGCAGCCTCCAGTCCGAAGCCGAATGGACCGAGGCGCGCCAGCACATCGCTGACGCGCTTCGCGCCGGGTGGGCGATCCTCGCGAACGGCGGTTCCTCGCTTGATGCCGTAGAAGCCACGGTTGTCGTTCTGGAAAATTCGATCCACTTCAATGCCGGCTATGGCGCAGCGCTCCACGCGGAGGGCGGACACGAACTCGACGCCTCGATCATGGACGGGCGCGACCTCAGGGCCGGCGCGATGGCGGCGATGACCCGCACCCGCAACCCGATCCGGGCCGCCCGCGCGTTGCTCGAAAGCGGGCGTGCGGTTATGCTCACGGGACCGGCAGGTGACGATTTCGCGGCCGCTGCCGGACTCGATATGGTGGCGCCAGACTATTTCACGACCGAACGTCGGGTGAAGGCGCTGGCGAGCCTCAAGGCGCGGGCCGCTCAGGGCACCTTCGCCAAGGCGTCGGAGGCGGAGAAACACGGCACGGTCGGTGCTGTCGCGCGCGACCGGAACGGGCATCTTGCGGCCGCAACCTCCACGGGTGGGTTCAACAACAAGCCGATTGGTCGCGTCGGCGACAGCCCGATCATCGGCGCGGGCACCTATGCCGCCGACGGTGTCTGTGCTTTTTCAGGCACCGGACAAGGGGAAATCTTCATCCGCTGCGTCGCGGGGCATGAACTCGCGTCACGCATCCGCTACGGCGGGCAGAAGCTGGGCGAGGCGGCGCACGATCTCGTCCACAACACGCTCGGCAGCTTCGGCATCGGTGCGGGGCTGGTCGCCATTGGGCCGGAGGGCGACCCTGTGACGCCCTACAACACGCTCGGCATGTATCGCGGCTGGATCACGACGCGCGGTGAGATGGTCGTCGCCACGCATGGCGAACTCCACGCACTCGGAGCCGTCGGGTGAGCGCGCGCATCCTCATCTGGGGCGCGGGGGCGATTGGCGGCACGCTCGGCGCTTACTGGAAGCGCGCGGGGCTCGATGTCACGATGGTCGACGTTGTTCCTGAACACGCGCACGCCTGCTCCACCACCGGCCTCACGATTTCCGGCCCGGTCGAGGAATTCCGGCAGGTCGTGCCGACCGTGACGCCCGATCGGGTCGAAGGCCGCTGGCCGGTCGTCGTTCTTGCGGTGAAGGCACAGGCAACCGAGCCCGCCCTTGTCATGCTCGAACCGCATCTGGCCAAAGACGGCTATGTGCTCTCAGCGCAGAACGGGCTCAACGAGATCGCCATTTCGCGCATCGTCGGCACCGAGCGCACGATGGGCTGTTTCGTCAATTTCGGTGCGGACTGGCTCGGCCCGGGCGAAATTCTCTACGGCAATCGCGGCGCGGTCGTCGTCGGCGAGATCGACGGCATGATCCGCGACCGAACGCGGCAAATGCACGAATGGCTGAGCTTCTTCGATCCCGCTTCCGTGCTGACGGACAACATCTGGGGTTATCTTTGGGGCAAGCTCGCCTATGGCGCTATGTTGTTCGGAACCGCGCTGACACCGGATTCCATGAGCGCGAATTTCGCCGATCCGACACGCACCCGCGCCTTCGTCGCGCTCGGTCGTGAGGTGCTCGCCGTTGCACAGGCGAGGGGTGTGAAGCCGGTCGGCTTTCCGGAGTTCGATGTCGAAGCATTCCTGCCGGAACAGTCGGATGTGCGCGCCATAGCCGCCATCGCCGCGCTGGCCGTCTATACCTCGAAAACGGCCAAGACCCATTCCGGCATCTACCGCGATCTCGCCGTCCGCAAGCGCCGGACGGAGGTCGATCCGCAGATCGGTATCATCGCGACCTTGGGGCGCGAGGCCGGTATAGCCACGCCGGCCATCGAAACGTTGGTAGCCCTGATCCACGATATCGAAGACGGGAGACTGCCGATGAGCACTGACACCTTCGCCGTGCTCTCCGGTATTTGCGAGGGCTGATATGGATATACGCTTCGACGGTAAGGTCGCGCTGGTAACCGGCGCGGCGCAGGGCATCGGGCAGGCGATTGCGCGTGCTTTGGCTAGCTCCGGCGCGCGTGTTTTTGTGGCTGATATCGATCGTGAGAAACTTCAGGCTTTCGCTGCCGGCGACGGGATGACCCCGCTCGTCCTCGATCTCGCTGATCGCAAGACCTGCCATGATGCTGTTGGCGCGGTGAAGGCCGGAGCGGGGCGGCTCGATATTCTCGTCAATGCGGCGGGTGGCGTGCGCGGGCAGGTCGGCGGTGCGGTCGAGGATGTTACCGAAAGCGGCTGGCGGGCGATTTTCGAAGCGAATGTCGATGGCGCGATGTGGCTGTCACAGGCCGCCGCGCCGCTGATGCGACAGGGCGGGGGCGGGCGCATCGTCAATATCGCCTCAGGTGCCGGGCTGCGACCGAGCCTCACCGGCATTCAGGCTTACACGGCGGCGAAACACGCTCTCGTCGGCCTCACCAAGCAGCTCAGCCAGGACCTCGGGCCGTCGAGCATCACCTGCAACGCGGTTGCGCCGGGCTTCGTCCGCTCGAACCCAGCGACGGAGCGGCAATGGCAAAGCTATGGGCCGGAAGGGCAGGCCCGGCTCATTTCCTCCATCCACACTCGACGGTTGGGCACGGCGGAGGATATCGCCCATGCGGTGCTGTTTTTCGCTTCCGACAAAGCCGGCTGGGTCAGCGGGCAGATCCTTTCGGTTGATGGCGGCCGTTCCTGACGGCGGGACTCGATCAAAAGCACCTGCGACCTGTTCCCTGTGTAACTGCACGGCGCCATTCAACGTCCTAGCCTTGGCTCGGAAGTCATTTTTCCCTTGGCGATCGAGGGTGCGGTGGGGATACTCGCCGCAACGGGCTAAGACGGCGGCAACAAGAAAGTGGCGGGCGATTTGATGAAGAAGGTGACATCCAAGCTTCGCGCGACGGCGAGATTTACTGGACTCTCGCTGCTTGTTCCGGGGTTCCTGGCTTTCACCTTTGGCGCGGCTGCCGCAGACAGGGCGGGTGCGGTCGATTCACTGTTCGGCGCTGCACAGGCAGAAATTGCAAAAACAGAACGGACGCTGGCGCAGGGCGATGCCGTTTTCGTCGGTGACACCGTCATGACGGCCTTTCAAAGTCGCGTGTCCATGCAGGTGGGCGAGGCAACACGTATCAGGCTCGGAGAAAACGCTCGCCTTCGCATTGATCGCTACCTGATGGGTGTCGGTGGCACGCTGACGTTAGGCTCGGGGCCGATGCTATTCGACCGCCCTTCCGGTGCCCGGCCCGAGGCGCTCCGGATTCGAGGCGCATTTGGTGTCATTGCCGTGCGTGGGACGCGTTTTTTTGCCGGGCCAAGTCAAGGCAAGCTGGCGGTGTTTGTGGATCGCGGATCGGTGAGCGTGACCTCCGGCGGAAAAACCATCGCTCTCAAGGCGGGGGAGGGTACCGATATCGCCCACCCCGGCGCGCAGCCGACCATGCCGAAATCCTGGGGACATGCGCGCATCGTGGAAGCCTTTTCGACCGTCCGTTAGGAGTTCCCGTTGCTGAGCGCCGCGCTGGATACCGAGAAGATCTCGACCGTTGACGAGCTGCGGGCGATCTTCGCCGATATCGCTCCGGAGGAAGCGCGCGCGCTGCTGGATGCATTCCGGCGGGTGACCTACAGTACAGGTGAAACGATTTTCACGCAGAACGAGCCAGGCGAGTTCATGCTGATCGTTTCGACGGGCCGGGTTCGTTTGTCCATTGTTTCGGAGGAGGGGCGGGAGCTGAACCTGCGCCACGCAACCGCCGGGCATGTGCTCGGCGAGATCGCGGCGCTGGACGGTGGACCGCGAAGCGCCACGGCAGTCGCGATCGAACCGGTTTCGGCCATGATGCTGACACGGGCCGACCTCAGGAGCCTGATGCGTCGATATCCCGCCTTCGCGGAACGTTTCGTGATCTGGCTTTGCCAAAGGTTGCGCCAGACCACCGATCAGCTCGAAGCAATCGCGCTTTACCCGCTTGAAGTTCGCCTTGCGCGGTTCCTGCTCTTCACACTGAAGGGGCGCCGCGCGCCCGATGGGCGCAGAATTCCGCTTGAGCTGGGGTTTTCCCAAGGCGAGCTTGCCCAGTTCGTCGGCGGGAGTCGCTCGAAAGTGAATGTCGCGCTCGGCGTTCTGGAAAACGCGGGCGCCATCAAGAGGACGGCGGACCGGCTGTTTTGCTCGCCGGATTTGCTGGCCGAGATTGCCGGTGCCGACGTTGAGGGCTAGCAGGCGGATTGGCTGGCTGACCCCGGTTTTCTGCGGCATCGCCGCGGCGATCTGCGGCGTCGGTTTCCTGACGCTCGGACCTGCGCCCTGGCGCGAGGTCTCGAGAGCGGGTGTCGAGGACAGCATGATGCGCTGGGCCTATGGCCGCAGGTTTGAAGCGCAGTCCGCGTTTGAGGTCGCCGTGGTGGACATCGACAGCGCGACGCTGGAACGATTCGGGGCTTGGCCCTGGCCGCGCGAGCAGCTCGCTGGTCTCGTCAATCGCATCGCTGACGGACGCCCCTCGGCGTTGGGGCTCGATCTTGTTCTCACGGGCACCGACCCACGTTCGCCTGCAATGGAATTGCGACGGCGCGGCCTGCCGGAGAATGACCCGCTTTTGAAAGCCATCGAATCGCGCCTCCCCCCCGGAGACGAAATGCTCAGGAAAGCTCTGGCGCGGGTGCCTTCGGTGCTGGGCATCGCACTGGACCTGAAGGCGACACCCGCGGCCCGTCCCGCACAATTCCTGACAACGGGTGACATTGCACTGGATCGCATCTGGCGCGCGCCGGGTGTTGTCGCGCCGGATGTCGTTTTGCCGGAACAAGCCGGACTGGGTCTGGTCGCTCTCCCGGCGGATTCGGATGGCATCGTCCGTCGTGTCCCGCTTGTTGCGGAGGTCGCCGGCGAGTTCCAGCCGGGTCTGAGCCTGGAGTTGCTTCGGATATCGTCGGGCGCCTCGGCTTTTATCCTTTCCGGGAATCCCAGGGTCATAACGGCGGGAGACGTCCGGATTGCCTTGCCCGGCGATGGCTTGTTGCGGCTTGTTCCCACGGTTTCTTCGCTTCCACGGCCCCAGCGCATCTCGGCAGCCGACATTTTTGAAGGGCCTGCAAGGGATTTGCGAGGCAAAATCGTCCTGATCGGCGCGAGCGCGCCTGAAATCGGCGGTCTGAGGTCGTCGATGGACGACAGTTTGACGCCAAGCGTGGTGATCCATGCACAGGCAGTCCTGCAGATGGCCGCAGGCATTTCCCCGCTGACGCCGAAGGGCGCAAAGGGGATGGAAATCGGCCTTTCAGCGTTGGCAGCAATGGCGGGGGCGGTTATGCCCGCCATCCTCCCGCCGCTCCTCGCGCTGGCCGGAGCGACCCTGATATTGGCAATCCTCGTTTTTGGGTCAGTGTTTCTGCTGGTGCTGCACGCGAGCCTGTTGAGTCCACTGATGCCTGTTGTGGCGACCGTCCTGGCTTTTGCCGCGTCGGCGCTGACGACGTTCGCGATGCTGCGCCGGCAAGCTTCGATGATACGGCGCCGGTTCGAGCAGCATCTCTCGCCCGAGGTCGTCGCCAAGATTGCCCGGAACCCCCATCAGGCAAAGCTTGCCGGAGAGCGGCGCGAGATCACCGCACTTTTTACCGATATCGAGGGCTTCACGGCGTTCGCGGAACGGGCAGGGCCCGAGGCGATGATCACCTTGCTCGACCGCTATTTTGAAGAAGTCGTCGCGATCATCCTTCGGCATGGCGGAACCGTCGACAAGATCGTCGGCGACGCCGTGCATGCCTTTTTCAACGCGCCGCTCGATCTCGACGATCATGCCGGTTGCGCGGTTGCTTGCGCGATCGAGATTGTCGGGTGGACGGAAAAGTTCAGACACGACGACGAAGCCGCGAGGCTGGGCTTTGGCCGTACCCGGATCGGGATCGAGTCAGGCGAGGCGATCGTTGGCGATGTCGGCGTTCGGTCGAAACTCGATTATACCGCGCATGGCTACGCGGTGAATGCGGCAGCGCGTCTTGAGGGCGCCAACAAGGATTTCGGTACGGCGATCTGCATTGGACCCGGAGCCGCAGCGGCAGTTGCTCAGGACAAGCTGCGGCCGCTCGGGTCTCTCCAGTTGCGGGGGCATTCCCAGCCCGTCAACGTCTGGACGGTTGCCTGACACGCCGGTTTCAGCGCATGCCGGTGCGCGAAAGGCGTCGCGTGTCCCTCATTCGTCGCGCATGGCGCGCGCGATCCTGTCGCGAAGCGGGCCGAGTAGATAGGCCAGCATCGTGCGTTCTCCGGTGATGATCAGAACGTCGGCCGGCATGCCGGGAACCAACTGCTTGGCAAGGGCGGGCGGAATGTTGGCCGGTTCGATGACCACCTTGGCCTGATAGAAGGTCTCGCGCGAACGGGGGTCTTCCACTGCATCTGCGGAAACTGTTTCGACCTTCCCGAAAATGGGATCGGGCTTGCGCGCCGCGAACGCGGGGAAGCGAATCTCGGCCTTCTGGCCCGGGCTGATGCTCTGGATGTTCAATGGCGACACGCGCGCCGTCAGCGTAATGCGTTCGAGCGGAGGGACCACTTCGGCCAGCGTGGCGCCAGGGGGGACCACGGCGCCGGGCGTCTTGACGGCCACGTTGAGAACGATACCCGCGCGCGGCGCGCGTACTTCCACGCGGTTGAGAACCGCCTCGGCGACTTCCAGCCTTTCCCGGGCATCGTTCATCTTGGCGCGCACATCCGCGAGAAGCTGGGTCTGTTCCTCGAGCGCGCGTTGCCGGGTCTGGCGAATTTGCAGACGCGACTCCTCGATGACCTGGGAAAATCGCGCCAGTTCGCCCTCCAGCCCGCCGATGTCGCCTTCGAGGCGGGCTGCGTCGCGCTCCAGCGCTCTCATGCGGTTGCGGGGGAAAAAGCCCTTCTCGACAACCGGGCGGATGGCCTCGATTTCTGCGGCGAGGCTCGAATGCTGGGTTCGCAGCGAAGCCAGCCGGCGGTTGCGTCCTTCGATATCCTTTTCCGTCTGCTCGATCCGTGTTTCGAGGATGCCGATCTGGTTCTCCATGGAACGTCGACGTTCGTTCAGAAGCCGCTCCTGTTCCACCATGAGCTGTTGGAGTTCGGCCTGGGAGGCCTTTCCGGTGAGTGTCGCGGGGAAGGAGATGGTCGTCCGGCCGTCGCGTTCGGCGAGAAGGCGCGCCTCCTCGGCGCGAAGCCGATCCAGTTGTTTCGAGAGCAGATCGAAATTTGCACGCGCCCCGGTTGCGTCGATCCGGAACAATATCTGTCCTTCGCTGACCGTCTCGGCATCCTTCACCAGAATCTCCCTGACGATGCCGCCTTCGAGATGCTGAACCGGCTTTCGGTCTCCCTCCACGGCGATACGCGCCGGCGCGACAGCCGCGCTATCGAGCGGGGCAAACGCAGCCCAAGTTCCGAAACCGCCGAAGACCAGAACAATCGCCGCAAATGCCAGCCGGGTAAATCGCCGATGATCGTGAAGCTGGTCATCGTGTTCAGGACTAGGGTTGGTCATTTCATCGGCCCCGCGTCAGTTTTCCATGCCCGCGCGCGGGTCAAAGTCAATGCGTTTCGTTCAAATGAGCAGTCGCCGGACGATTCCGCCCGGCGACCGATTGGTTCGTGACGTATCAACCGAAGAGGTTGAACGAAGGCGGCGGATTGTCGTCGTTGCCGCTGCCGTCGGTATCGCCCTTCGGGCCGACGACATCCGTCGCATTTTGCCGTTCCGTGCCAGCGGTTGCGCCGGAGGACTTTTTGCCACCCTTGCTGAACGACAAGCCGTCGAAGTCGGTGTCCCCCTTGGCGACAGGGAAGCGGTTGAGGAAATCCGCCGGGATTTCTTCTTTCAGCTCAAAGCCGGGTTTGTCGCCGAAGCCACCCTTCTCGCCGGCGAATGGAAGAACCTTGGCCTCGCCATCGCCACTCTTGATGAAATCCAGGGCCAAATTGCCAACCCCGGAGCCTTTCCCCTTGGCGGAGTCGATTGCAGCCTGGGCCTCGTCAAAGAAGGAAGAGAAGAAGCCCGAGTCGCCCTTGGCACCTTTGTCCTCCGTAAGAGCCTGCTCTTTGCTCTGATCGGCCTTGCTGATGACATCGAGGGCATCGTCGAGCTTCGACTTTTCGGCGAATCCTTCGCGGAAGGCATCGACGATATTGCCGCCGGCTTCGACGGCTGCCTCGGCGGCCTTCGCCGCACCATTGGCGAGGCCATTGCCAACGTCACCGACGGCTTCGGCCGCATCGCCGAGGTCTTCGAGTGCCTGATTTCCGATTTCGGCAGCATCCTTAGCAAGTTCTTCACCGAACCGGATGGTATTGCTCACTCCGTCGATGATGGCCTGATCGGCCGCCTTGGCGGCACCCCCCACCGCTTCCACGACTGCGGCAGTCCCGGGGACAACCTCATCGGCGGCTTCGACGAGATCGCCAATGGCGTCCTTTGAAGCCTCAGTGGCACCGTCGATGGCATCTCTTGTCTCGCCGACGACATCGATCTTGCCGGTGGCCACATCCTCGACGAATTGCACCGTGTTGGATACGCCATCGGTGATCGCATCGGCCGCAGCATCGGCGGCCTTTCCGGCTTCCTCTCCGAGATCGACCTTGCCCGTAACGACGTCCTCGGCGAACTGAACGGTGTTCCGGATGCCGTCAACGAGCGCCTTGTCGGCCGCCTTGAAACCGTCAACCGCCGTTTCGGCCGCCTGCTTTCCGGTCTCGAAAGCCGCATCTGCTGCCTCCCCAGCCAGCTTGGCGCCTTCGCGGGCGGCCTGCTCGCCAAACTGGATCGTGTTGCTCACGCCATCGATGATGGCCTGATCCGCAGCGCGCGCCGCGCCTTGGACGGCGTTAACGATCCCCTGAGTTGTTTCCACGGCCCCATCAAAGACCTGCTGACCGGTTTCCGCTGCCTGGCGGGCCACGTCCTCAGCGAACTGGATGGTGTTGGACGTGCCGTCCTGAACCGCCTTGGCGGCATCGCCGGCCGTATCGATGGCCGCCTCAATGACCTGCTGGCCAGTCTCGGCAGCCTCGCGGGCCACGTCCTCAGCGAACTGGATGGTGTTGGACGTGCCGTCCTGAACCGCCTTGGCGGCATCGCCGGCCGTATCGATGGCCGCCTCAAGGACCTGCTGACCGGTTTCCGCTGCCTGGCGGGCCGCTTCCTCGGCAACGGCGATGGTGTTGGACGTGCCGTCCTTGAGTTCCCCTGCTGCCTCGCCGAGGGTTTTACCTGCGATCCCCGCAACGTCGGTGACTGTCTCGACGACCGTCTCGACGTTCTTGCCTGCCGTTTCAAGCACCGCACCGGCGGCTCCTGCCGCGCCCTCGGCCACCTCCTTGGCAACGCCGATTGTCGTTTCGACATTCGTGTTGAATTGACGGCCGGCGCTCTCGGCGGTGTTGCGGGCAATGTCACCGACCGTTTCGAGCGCGTTCTTTGCTGCATCGGCAGTTGCATCCGCGACTGCTGTCGCCACGTCGACCGCCAGATCGCGGGCGTTATCGAACCCTTCCTTGGCTCCATCGAGCGCATCATTCACATTCTTGCCGACGGTTTCGGCGGTATTGACGACAGTTTCCTTGACGCCTTCCGCTCCCTTGCGCGCGGCATCGATGGCAGCATTGCCGAGTTCGCCAACGACCTTGCCGGCCCCTTCGATGTTGTTCTTCGCGATCTCGCCGGCGCCCTCCGCAAGGCGACCGCCTGCCTGGAGTACGCCATCGGCGATGGTGCCGGCAGCCTTGCCGGCACCCTCGGCCGCCTGGCCAGCGGCCTTGCCGGCGCTCTCGGCCAGCTTGCCAGCCTCGCTTACAACGCCGGTGATCGCCTCGCCCGCCGCCTGACCGAGTTCATTCGCGGCCTTGCCGGCACCTTCCACGATTTTGCCAGCCTGTCCCACCGCATCCTTTGCGGCCTCGCGAGCGTCTGCGCCGGTCTCCTTGATTTCCCGTCCCAGGTCTTGAAGGGCATCTTTCGCCGCGTCAGCCCCGGCCTTTACCGTTTTGCCGACGGCCTTGGCAGCAGCCTCGCCGGTATCCTTGGCGGTCTCGGCGATATCGCGTAGGCCGCGCCCCACTCCCTTTGCCGCTTCGGTGGCATCCTCGCGGGCCTTGTCGAGCGCAGCATCCGCCGCCTTGCCGATGTTCCGTGCGGCGGTGTCGATCTTGTCGCTCACCGCATCGACGACCTTGCCCGCGCCCTTGGCGGCGTCTTCCGCTGTGTTCTTGATGGCGTTTGCGGCGTCGCCAGCAACCTTGGCACCGGCCTCGACCGTCTTGCCGATCGCGTTGGCAGCGTCCTGAGCGGTGTTCTTGATGGCGGAGGCGGTATCGCCTGCGGCTTTCCCGGTGCCACGAATGCCGTCGCTGATCGCATTGACGGCCGCCTTGCCGCCTTGCTGGAAGGCCGAAGCCGCAGCGCCTGCGGCGGATTCGATCGAGCCGCCGGGGTCGCGGACGAAGCCAGATGCAGCGCGTCCCGCGGAGTTGATGGCCTGGCCGGCGGCATTGGCCGCTGCCTGACCTGCGCCCGTAACCGTGTCCACCACGGCTTCGGCCGTTTCCGTCACAGTTTCGACAGCAGCTTCCCCGGCGTTCCGCGCCGCTTCTGCCGTATCCTCGGCTGCGTTGCCGAGCCAGTTCAGGAAATCATTGACCGCGTTATTGCTCATCGTTTGCTCCATCAGGTTCAAACAGCGCTTCCGTTTGCGCGCCGCCGATATCTCGTTAACGGCTCGGACTGTTCCGTAACCGACATCTTCACCTTGGCAGACGGGTTGCCGACTGGCTGTTACGCATGGAACAGCCTCGGCTTTGTGCCTCGACTAGAAGCATGTTAATCGATGATTTACGACGCTGACAATGCACGGGTTTTTGGGCTCGTATTGTTCAAACGGAGTATGAGAATATGAGTGGGTCCGATAAGAATAAACAAAATGATCCGCTTCGAATTGCCATTAAAGCGGCGGTTCCTGGTACTATCGCGGCAGTTGTCATCAGCATGTTTATCAATGCGACGATGCTGGCGCTTCCCGTTTATTCGATGCAGATCTATGATCGGGTTCTCTCAAGCCGCAACGAGACGACTCTCATCCTTCTAACGATGATCGTCCTGGTATTCCTGGTTCTGTATGGAATCCTCGAGTATGCGCGCTCCGGGGTCCTCGTCCGTTCCAGTGTGGCGTTTGAAAGGATCCTGCGTCGACCGCTCTTCGACACCATGATGCGGGCAGAACTCGATCCGGAAAGACGGCAAGGACAGCAGGTCATCCGGGATGCGGAGATCATCCGGGACTCTCTCGCCAGCGGCACGGTTGCGGTCATTTGCGACCTGCCCTGGACGCCGCTGTTCGTTCTGCTTTGCTTCTTCATGCACCCTGTGTTGGGTGCAATCGCGATGACCGGCGCGGTCGTGCTTTTCGGGCTGGCGGTTTTGACCGAAATCCTGACAAAAAAGGGTGTCGACCATTTCTCGCGCCTATCCAACGACGCCTCGACTTTTGCCGCTGCCGCCTTGCGGAATGGCGAGGTTGTCCGCGGGCTTGGCATGGGCGATACCATTCTGGAGCGCTGGAGCGGCCAGCAACACGCCGCGGTAGCCGCGAATGCCGCGTCTGCCGAATTGACGGCCGCGCTCGTGGCGATGTCCAAGTTTGCACGCATCGCCGTTCAGACCGGTGTTCTTGCTGCCGGTGCTTGGCTGGCGATCGAGAAACAGATCTCGCCGGGATCGATGATGGCCGCATCGATTATCATCGGGCGCGCGCTGGCGCCGGTCGAGCAGATCGTCGGTCAATGGAAGCGTATCGTGGCCTGCCGCAGCGCCTATCGCCGGCTACGAAACCTGATGGACGAATTCCCGCAACAGGCCGCGCCGGTTAGCCTGCCTGCACCCCAAGGCCATATCGAAGTTGAAAATGTCTACATTATCCCGCCTTCCGCATCGCGCCCTTCCGTCCGCGGCGTGTCGTTCAGCGTGGCGCCAGGCAACAGCGTCGCCATCGTCGGCGCATCGGGCAGCGGCAAGTCATCGCTGGCGCGCGCGCTCGCCGGGGTGTGGGAACTGCGCGCGGGCGAAATCCGGATTGATGGCGCCTCTCTGGAACAATGGGATCGCAACAAGCTGGGAAAGAGTGTCGGCTATCTGCCTCAGGATATCGAGCTTTTTGCCGGAACCGTAGCAGACAACATTGCGCGGCTCGAAAACGTCGACAGTCGGGCAGTTGTCGCTGCAGCCAAGGCTGCGGGGGCGCATGATGTCATTCTGCGGCTTCCGCAGGGTTATGATACGCCGATCGGCGAGGGGGGGCTGGCGCTCTCCGGCGGCATGCGCCAGCGTGTCGGGCTCGCCAGGGCGTTGTACGGCGACCCGCGCCTGATCGTTCTGGATGAGCCCAATTCTAACCTCGACGAGGATGGCGAGCGCGCGCTTGGGCTGGCTATGGCACAGATGAAACTGTCCGGCCGTACCGTCATGGTCGTGACGCATCGCCCTCAGTTATTGGCTTACGTGGACAAGGTGCTGGTCATGTCTTTCGGGACGGCGCTCGCCTTCGGGGATCGCGACGAGGTCATTGCCCGCATGCGGGGGAACCGCGTGGCCGCGGTGGAATCCTCGCGCGAAACTAGCGCGGCCTGACAATCATAGTGCATCACGAGGAGAACCGAACATGTCCGTTACCAGCGACCTTCGGGATTTTGGGCCAGTCCGTGCGTTGCGCCGCTTCGCTCGGGCCGGTTCCCAAGCTTTTGCCTGGGTGGCGGCGGCCGGTCTGGCCACCATTGTCCTGAGTAGCCCTCTCGCGGTGGCTGCTCCACTGGGCATGCCAGCCGCCGCTCCCAAGGGACAGGCTCCTGCTCCCCTCGACAAGGCTTTCGTTTCGGCGGCGACGGAGCTTTTCGACAAGGTCAAGGCCGGGACGGGCAAGACGATCGTCGTGATCGACCCCTTGCTGGACGGGGTGACTGGCATGCAATCGCGGGCAACGCGGGACTTTGACAAGCGGATCGCCGCATTCTTGGGCGAAAAATATCCGCACATCGAGGTGCGGCCGATGACGGTCGAAAACCTCGCGCAGGCCAAGTATGTCTTTATCGGCACCTTCAACACGATCAACAACGCCGGCCAACCTTCAGGACCGCGCGATGCCTTCTGGATCTGCTTCGCTCTGGTCGATCAGGGTGAGAAAAACGTCTTCGCCCGGAGCGTTGCGCGTGCAGCGTTGTCAAATGTCGACATCGCGCCTGCGCGCTTCTATGCCGACACCCCTGTCTGGGGCCTTGATGCGGCGACGACGGGCTATATCGAAACATGCCAGCGCAAGGAGCCGGGCGAGCCCGTGCCCCCGGCCTATCTGGCACAACTCCCGGCCGCAGCGCGCATCCGTGAGGCAACGATGGCCTACGAAAGCGGCGATACTCCGAAAGCGCTCGCCTTGTACAAGGAAGCCCAGACAATGCCGGGAGGTGAGCAAATTCGCACGCTGAATGGTCTCTATCTGACGTTGACGGCGATGGGGCAGCGCGAGGAAGCCGGCAAGGCGTTCGGCGAACTTGTCGGTTCGGGGCTCAAGCGTGGACAGCTTGGCGTGATGTTTCTTTTTGAGGCCGGGTCGACCAATTTCAATGCCGACGTGGGCACCTCCAGCAGGTACGGGAACTGGCTCGACGAGATCGCAGCGCAGGCGGGCAAGTCCAGCGACTGCCTCGAAGTTGTCGGGCATGCCAGCCGGACTGGCGTGGAAAGTTACAACGTCGGCTTGTCGCGCGAGCGTGCCGAGCGCATCATAGCCTTGCTTGGGGAGCGCAGCCCTGCCATCAAGGCAAGGCTGAAGCCCGCCGGGCTTGGCTCGAGCGAGGTGCTGGTGGGACTTCCGCAAGACGATGCGAGCACTGCAATCGACCGACGCGTGGAATTCAAGCCAGGCCAGTGCACATGAGTGGAGAAGACGGCCGCCCTGTCGCGGCGGAAGATCGTCTGGCGCTGACGCCGGGCACGCGTATCGGCAATGCCTATCTGGTCCTCAAGACCGCAGAGTTCGGCTCTGCGGCCTTGTGCTATGAGGGGCTCCGCCTTGCGGATCAGGTTGCGGTGACGCTTTTCGAATTTTTTCCGCGTGGCATCGCTCTTCGTGCCCAAGGCGGCTCTGTTGCAGCTGTCCGCGGTTGGGAGCAGGAGTTTGAGACGGCCCGTGTTCGCTTCTCCGACCGAGCCGAAACGCTCGGGCGGGTCGATATCGCTTCAATTGCGAAGCCGATAGGCCAACTGGAAGACCACGGCACGCTGTACGTGGTGTGCCAGGCCGCTGCGGGGCCAATACTATCGGCTTGGGCCAGTGATTTGCTGCGCCGCCCGTCCGACGTGGACATGGCGCGGATGGCCTTGCGTCTCGGTCAGGCTCTTCAAACTTTTCATCGGGCAGGAGAGGGGCACGGCAGGGTTGGGGATGCCCAGATCCATGTTTCCGCACCGGAGCAAACAATCTTGTCCGGCGCTCTGCTGGAGACCACGCCAGCTGCCAACGGTGCTCACCCCGATGTCCGGGCGTTGGCCTCTGCCCTCTATTCCGTCATCATCGGTCGCCTGCCGCCGCCGGAGAATCGCGACCGGTCGCTCGATGCCCGGTTCTCGGCGCTGCACATGGCGTCAGGAGACTATTCGGACCGGTTGTTGGAACTGATCGACGCCGCGCTCGAATTTGGCGAGGGCGCGCCGCGTGTCGATGCCGATGTCTGGCTCGATCGGTTGATTTCAGTGGCGCAAGAAATACTCGCTGAGACAACCCCTGCGCCAAAGCCGGAAGGCGTCTCACCCAAGGTTTCGCCCAGTGTGGCGGTCGAATCCAAAGGCGAAGACCGGGGCAGCTCTGTAAATCCGGACCGCAACCGGAGCGAGCCGAATCCCGCACCGGCCCCTGCGCAACGCAAGAATCCAATCGTGGTCGCTGCGGGTATCGCGATCGTGCTTGTCGGTGTTGCGGCCTGGCTCGGCTATCTCCTGCTCGGTCAGACACCAAACACGGCTTCGGAGCCGAAGGTTGCTGTTCGGTCTGACGCGTCGGTCAAGCCTGCACCCGCCCCCGAACGGAAGCCCGAACCGGTTGCCAGGACCTTGGCTCCGCCGCCGGAAGCAAAGCCGGCTCCTGTATCGCCTTCGCCATCCCAGCCAGCGCCTGCGGCGGCACCCGCGGCTTCTCCGCCGCAGGTGAGCGTCGTGTTGCCCGAGTTGCCAGCCATCCCGCCGCCGCCGAGCCGACCGGCGGTAACGGATGACGACATCAAGAAGGCAGGCTCCCGCGAGGAGGCATTCGCTCTGCTTGAGCGCGGCGCTGACAGGGTTGCGATCACGGCGAGACTGGCCGAACTCGGGTTCACCCCGGTTTCCGCTGCCGGGGAAATAGTCTACCGGAAAGCGGCCGCAGGCGAAACATGGCGCGATTGTTCGACATGCCCGGAACTGGTGCTGGTTCCGCCGGGTGCGACAACCATGCAGATAAGCATTGCCGACAAGACCCAATCTCTGGATTTTCGCTTCGATCGCCCGCTTGCCGTGGCGCGTTACGAGGTGACGCGCGGCCAGTATGCGGCCTTCGCACGCGAAACGGGGCGGGTGACCGGCGGCGGATGCCATGCCCGTTCTCCATCCTGGGGCCTCAATCCGGCCCTCAACTGGGAGAACGCCGGCTTTGCGCAGACGGATGATCATCCCGTCGTATGCGTCAGTTTCGGCGATGCTGTTGCCTATGTTGAATGGCTTTCCGCGAGGACCGGGCAACGTTATCGGCTGCCGACGGACGCCGAATGGCACTACCTTGCAGCCGCAGAAAAGTGGAGCGAACGGCAACCGGATCAGCTCTGTGCGATTGGGAACGGGGCGGATCGCTCTGCCCGTGCAGGCAATCCGGAATGGCAGCACGCGGATTGCGATGACGGTGCTGCCGCGACCGCTCCGGTCGGAACATATGCTGCCGGGCCGTGGGGGCTTCACGACCTGAACGGAAATGTCTGGGAGTGGGTGGCCACCTGTGCGCCGGAACCTAGGCCCGACGCTGAATTCCCGCCGCGCACCTGCCTGCCAGGAGCGCCGCGATTGCTGAGAGGGGGCTCATGGGCCGATGCGCCGCGTCTGCGGCAGCTCGATTCGCGTGTCATCAGCGCACCGACGGTTCGCGATCAGGTCGCCGGGTTCAGGGTGGTCCGTGATCCCTGACCGTTAACGCTCCGCCGGGCCCGTCCCGCTCAGCGTCTGGAACGGCAGCCGTCGACCTTGAGTTCGTGGAAGGCGATCGCGCTCCGAACGGCGGCGATCGTCTGCGTCCGGCACCAGGACAGATGTTCGTCCTCGCTGTTCCGGATGCCGAGGTAGTTGACGCAACCTCCCGCGGCGCCTTCGGCCACGATATGGGTCATGGTTTTCGCGTAATCCTGGCAGGTCTTCTCGTCGGCAGGCCCGGAAGGGTCGGCACCGGAAGGAAATGCCTTGTGGGTCGAGAGACAGAGACCGAAGGCTTGATGCCAGCCCTTCAATGCCTCGGCCGCGCGATCGGGGTTTTTGATGCACCATTCGAAATGGCGGCTGAAGTCGGAATGCCCCTTCCATCCCTCGCAACGCCGCTGTTGCACGAGCCTGTCCATCCTCACCATGTCGTTGGTGTAGTCCATGCAGCTGGTTTGCGCCGAAGCCGGCGATGCGACCGCAAGGCCAATCACGGTGGAAACAAGCAGGGCGGTGAGGTTTCGCGTCGGAGCACTCATCGGTCAGCAGAAGAATTGACTTCCCGAACCGTGTCAATCGGCGTTGCTGGCGGCACGGCGCAAGAATGTGGAGGCAAATAGGGCTTGCGACTTTCGTCGGGGATTGCGAACATCCGCCCAGTAAATGAACGCCGGGCGATGTTGAGATTCGGCGTAGGAACGGGAGTTTTCCATGATTTTTTCACGTCGTGACGCCCTCAAGGGCGCCGCAGCCCTTGCCGCTCTTTCCACCGCTGGCGGTTCCGCGCTGGCACAGGCCAAGTTCTTTCGCATCGGCACCGGCGGCACGGGCGGCACTTATTACCCGATTGGCGGCATCATCGCCAACGCGATCTCGAGCGACAAGGTCAATGCCTCCGCTGTCGCCTCGAACGGCTCGGTCGCCAATGTGAACGCCATCGTCGGCGGGGCATCGGAATCGGGATTCAGCCAGGCCGACGTTGCGACATGGGCCTACACCGGCACCGGCATCTATGAAGGCAAGGGCAAGGTCGAGGAGTTGCGCGCCATCGCCAACCTGTACCCGGAAACGGTGCATATCGTCGTCAAGAAGGGTCTCGGCGTAAAGTCGCCGGCCGATATCAAGGGCAAGCGCTTTTCGGTCGATGAGCCGGGCTCGGGCTCGCTCGTCAATGCCCGCGCGATCCTCGCGGCCTATGGCGTGACGGACAAGGACTACAAGCCGGAATTCATCAAGCCGGGCCCCGCGATCGAGAAGATGAAGGATGGCTCGCTCGACGGTTTCTTCTTCACTGGTGGCTATCCCTTCGGCGCGTTGACCGAGCTTGGCGCGACGCACGGCTTCGAACTCGTGCCGGTCGATGGTCCGCAGGCCGAAGAGCTGAAGAAGAAGTTCACCTTCTTCGCCGACGACACGATTCCCGATACGGCCTACAAGGACACCAAGGGCGTGAAATCGCTTGCGGTCGGCGCGCAATGGGTGACGAGCGCGAAGATCGACGCCGATCTCGTCTACGAAGTGACGAAGGGCCTCTGGTCCGACAAGGCGCGCGCCGCGCTCGACACTGGCCACGCCAAGGGCAAGGCTGTCGTCAAGGCGAACGCGCTCGCGGGGCTCGGCATTCCGCTGCATCCCGGCGCCGAGCGCTTCTACAAGGAAGCCGGACTTCTGAAGAAATAAGTCCCCGAACGGGAAAACAATCGGCCTGCGCGGCACGCGCCGCGCGGGCCTTGATGCTTTGCGGGGCGCGCCGAAGGGCAGGGGCCGGACGAGGGGGCTGGGATGACGGATGCGAAATCGCCGATCGGTGATCTCGATCTCAAGAAGGCGCAGGAGCTGGAGGAGAGCCTCGATCACGAGATCCGGTTCCGGCCCTTGCTGCCGCGCACCGCCTGGCTGGTTGCGGGGCTGCTGCTGGCGCTCTCGCTTTTCCACTATTACACTGCCGGCTTCGGCCTTCTGCCGGAAGTGACGCATCGCGGCATCCATCTCGCCTTCGTCATCGGTCTGATTTTCCTCGTCTTCCCGGCCTTCAAATCGAAGGTTCCGCAAGTGCCGCAGGCTTCACTTTTGCGGCCGATGGGCATCCATGTCATCGATTGGGCGCTGTTTTTCGCCGCCGTTGTATCGAGCCTCTATGTGCCGTGGATCTTCCACGATCTCGTCTTCCGCGTCGGCAATCCCGGCACGGTGGATGTCATCATGGGATCGCTCACGATCCTCGTTTTGATCGAGGCGACGCGCCGCGCGATCGGCTGGCCGCTGCCGATCATCGCCATCCTGCTGATGCTCTACGCGATGGCCGGTCCCTCGCTGCCGGGCATTTTCGCGCATCCCGGCAACAGCTGGAAGTCGATCGTCAACCACCTCTACCTGACCTCGCAGGGCGTCTACGGCATCGCGCTTGGCGTGGTCGCGACCTATGTGTTCCATTATGTCCTGTTCGGCGTGCTGGCGACGCGCGTCGGCCTCGGCAAGCTCTTCATCGACCTCGCGATGGCGCTGGCGGGACGCTTCTCGGGCGGACCAGCCAAGGTCTCGATCTTCGCCTCCGGCCTGTTCGGCATGATTTCCGGCTCGTCGATCGCCAATACCGTGACGGTCGGCTCGCTGACGATCCCGATGATGATCCGCATCGGCTATCCGCGCCATTTCGCCGGGGCGGTCGAATCCACCGCCGCGACCGGCGGGCAGATCACGCCGCCAATCATGGGCGCGGCGGCCTTCCTGATGGTCGAATTTCTCAACCTGCCGTATCAGACGATCATCATCGCTGCGATCGTACCAGCGGCGATGCACTTCTTCGGCGTGTTCTGTCAGGTGCATTTCGAGGCGAAGAAGCTTGGCCTGAAAGGTGTCGCACAGGCCGACTTGCCGCGCGCCTGGGACGTGATCCGCGAGGGTTGGCCGGCGGTGACGCCGCTCGTCGTCCTCCTCGCAGTGCTGCTCTCGGGCTACACGCCGTATCTCGCGGCCTTCTGGGGCATCACCGCCTGCATGGTCGTGGGGCTGACCGACCGCAACAAGCTCGTTTCGGTGGCGCTGCTCCTGATCATGGTCACGCTGATATCGACCGGCTCGATTGTGACGGCTTGGGGCACGGCAGTCGGTTTCGGATTCTCGCTGCTGGCCTCGGCCTGGTTCGTGCTCAAGGACGGCAAGGCGAACGGCGTCGTGCGCATTGCCGGCTTGACGGATGCTTTCGTCACCGGCGCGAAATACGCCATCGGCGTCGGCGCGGCGGCGGCGACGGTGGGCATCATCATCGGCGTCGTGACGCTCACCGGCGTCGGCTTCAAGCTCTCGGATATCGTGGTTGGCTTTGCGCGCGACCTGACCACCTTCACCACAGCGCTTGTGCCGGCGGACTGGTTCACCCCCGCCAAGCTGACGTTGTTCTTCACGCTGGTGATGACCGGGATCGTCTGCATCCTGCTCGGTTGCGGCATCCCGACCACGGCGAGCTACATCATCATGGTGACGATCGCTCAGCCGGCGCTTGGCAAGCTCGGCGTCGAGCCGATCGTCTCGCACTTCTTCGTCTTCTATTATGGTCTTCTGGCGGATATCACGCCGCCCGTCGCGCTTGCAGCTTATGCGGGAGCAAGCATGGCCGGGGCAGACCCGTTCAAGACCGGGAATACCGCGTTCCGGCTCGGGCTCGCGAAGGTGATGGTGCCGTTCGTCTTCACCTTTTCGCCGGCGATGCTGATCGTGACCAAGGGTTTCACCTGGAGCGAATTCGCGCTCACGGTTTCCGGCTGCGTCGTCGGCATCGTCATGCTCGCGGCGGCCGTGACCGGGTTCGGGCTCACGCGGATGCGGCGCTGGGAGCAGTTGCTGCTCTTCGCCGGCTCGGTTCTGGTGATATCGCCGAACACGACCGCCACCCTCGTCGGGCTCGCGGCTGCGGTGCCGGTGATCCTGCGGCAGGTCGCAGCCTCGCGGACGGCGACGATCTGAGGCGTGGGGGCAGGCCGGCGCACGTGGCGCCGACCGACCGTACTATGTCTCAGGTTGCCCCGTGGCTTTCGACATAGAGCGCGTAGAGCGAGTGGCTGCTGGCCATGTAGAGGCGGTTGTTCTTGAGGCCGCCGAAGGTCAGGTTGGCACAGCGCTCCGGTAGTCTGATGAAGCCGATGGCCTTGCCCTCCTTGTTGAAGACCTTGACCCCGTCAAGGTCTTCCGGCTTGCCTTTGAGGGCGAAAAACCGGCGCCCGTTGACTTCCGAAGGCTCGGCGTTGAGCGCGCCGTTCGAGCCCCAGCCACACCAGAGATTGCCATCGCGATCAACGCGGATGCCGTCAAGCGAGCCGTGATCGGCGGCATCGATGAGCTTGGTCTTGTTTGATAAGGTGCCATCCGCCCCGACCTCGTAACGCCAGACGGAGCGGTTCGGCGTTCCCTTCCACTCGACAACATAAAGGAACTTCTCGTCCGGCGAGAAGGCAAGGCCGTTCGGATTGACAAGATCGGTCAGCATAGCCTTGAGCTTTCCATCCGGGCTCAGGCGATAGACGTTGGTGGTCGCCTGCTCGGGTTTGGCCTTCGAGCCTTCCCATTCACCGTTGATGCCGAAGGTGGGGTCGGTGAACCAGATCGTATCGTCGGATTTGACGACAAGATCGTTCGGGGCGTTGAGGCGTTTGCCCTCGAACTTGTCCGCAAGCACGGTTATCTTGCCGTTCTTCTCAGTGCGGGTGACGCGCCGCGTCACCGAGTGTTCACAGGTGACAAGCCGGCCCTGCCGGTCGCGGGTGTTGCCGTTGGCGTAATTGGCATTCTCTCGGAAGACGGTGAAAGTGCCCTTCACCTCGTCGTATTTCATGATCCGGTTGTTGGGGATGTCGGAGACGAGGACGTAACGGCCTTCAGGAAAATAAACCGGCCCCTCCGCCCAGCGCATGCCGCTGCCGACTTGCTCGATGGTGCTGGAATAGATCCGGTATCTGGCAAAACTCGGATCAAGGATCTCGACGGCCGGGTCAGGATAGCGCTGGTTGGGCTTGAATGGGAAAGCTTGCGCCAAAGCCTTGCCACCGCCGAGAGCGGCAGCTGCTGTGGCGCCGAGACAGGACAACATATTTCTACGGGATATCTTCATCGAATTTCCTCCTTGAGGGGTTCCCGGAGGTGATGCGGCGCGCGCCTCCGCATTCGGAAACGTTGCCTTGCAACTCCGTTATGCTTGAACTGCGATCGGGTAAGGACCCTGCGGTCCCTGCGTAGCGGGCCTTTCGCGGGTAGGCTGGGCGGTTTACCGCCCCTTTTTCTTGCGCCAGACCTCGAAGTCATTCTTCGCTTGAGGGTCCGTTGGCGGGTAGAGACCGAGGATCGAACGACCCTTCTGCACTTCCTCCGTCACGAAATCCTCGAAAGCCGTCATCTCGACGGCTTCGTCGGCAACCTCGTCCGCGATTCCGGCGGGGATGACGAACACGCCCTCGCCGTCGCCGACCATGACATCGCCGGGGAACACGGCGACATCGCCGCAACCGATCGGGCCGTTGATTTCGATCGCCTGATGCAGGGTCAGGTTGGTCGGTGCGGAGGGGCGGTTGTGATAGGCGCCGATCTCAAGCTCGGCGATTTCGGGGCTGTCGCGGAAGCCGCCGTCGGTGACGATGCCGGCGACGCCGCGCACCATCAGCCGCGTCACGAGGATCGATCCGGCAGAGGCCGCGCGCGCGTCCTTGCGGCTGTCGATCACCATTACCGCGCCGGGCGGGCAGTCTTCCACCGCCTTGCGCTGCGGATGCGCCCGGTCTTGAAAAACAGTGATCGGGTTGAGGTCCTCGCGCGCCGGAATGTAGCGGAGCGTAAAGGCCTCGCCGACCATGTTCCGGCCTTTGAACTTCAGCGGTCGGACATCCTGGATGAACTGGTTGCGCAAGCCGCGCTTGAATAGAGCGGTGCAGAGCGTCGCGGTGGAAACGCCCATCAGCTTGTCGCGGGTTTCGGGTTTGAGGCTCATGGCATGGTCCTAGTTGATCGAGGGCTCGCCGACAGGCGCACCGAAATCGGTTTCCAGAAAGTCGAAATCGCAACCGTCCTCGGCCTGTTTGATATGACGCGAGAACATAAAGCCGTAGCCGCGCTCGTAGCGCGGGGCAGGGGCCTTCCATGCCGCGCGGCGGGCAGCGAGTTCAGCCTCCGGCACGTCGAGCGTCAGCGTCCGGGCGGGAATGTCGAGGCGGATGATGTCGCCGGTCTTCACCAGTGCCAGCGGGCCGCCGATATAGCTCTCAGGCGAGACGTGAAGGATGCAGGCACCATAGGAGGTGCCGCTCATGCGCGCATCCGATATGCGCACCATGTCGCGCACGCCCTGCTTCACCAGCTTTTTCGGGACCGGCAGCATGCCCCATTCCGGCATGCCCGGCCCGCCGAGCGGACCGGCGTTGCGCAGCACCAGAACAGTATCCTCGGTAACGTCGAGATCGTCACGGTCGATGTTCTTTTTGAGATCTGCGTAGTCGTCGAAGACGAGCGCCGGACCCGCATGCTTCTGGAACTTCGCGCCAGCCGCGGATGGCTTGATGACGCAGCCGTTCGGCGCAAGATTGCCGCGCAGCACCGCCAGCGCGCCTTCGTCGTAGATCGCGTTGTCGAGCGCCCGGATCACGTCGTCGTTGTAGATCGCAGCGTCCTTGAGGCTCTCGCCCCAGGTTTCGCCGGAGGCGTTGATCTGGTTGAGGTCCAGCAGGCTCTCGAGCCGCTTCATCAGCGCGAGCAGGCCGCCGGCATAATAGAAATCCTCCATCAGGTATTTCTCGCCGGAAGGCCGAATGTTCGCGATGACTGGCACCTTGCGGCTGGCGGCGTCGAAGTCGTCGAGCGTGATCGCATGGCCCGCACGCCGCGCCATCGCGAGGATATGGATCACGGCATTCGTCGAACAGCCCATCGCCATCGCAACCGTGATGGCATTGTGGAACGCGCCGGCGGTCATGATGCGCGTCGGCGTAAGGTCATCCCAAACCATCTCGACGATCCGCCGCCCGCAGGCCGAGGCCATGCGGATATGGTTCGCATCCGCTGCCGGGATCGAGGAGGTGCCTGGCAGGCACATGCCGAGCACATCGGCGAGGGCCGTCATGGTCGCGGCGGTGCCCATCGTCATGCAGACGCCGTAGGAACGGGCGATGCCGGTCTGCATCTCGTTCCACTGCTTTTCGGAGATATTGCCGGCGCGGCGTTCGTCCCAGAACTTCCAGGCATCCGAGCCAGAGCCGAGCGCCTTGCCCTGGAAATTGCCGCGCAGCATCGGCCCGGCCGGCATGAAGATCGCGGGCACGCCGGCTGAGGTTGCGCCGAGAATAAGGCCCGGAGTCGTCTTGTCGCAGCCGCCCATGAGGACCACCCCGTCCACCGGCTGCGAGCGGATCAGCTCTTCGGTCTCCATCGCGAGGAAGTTGCGGTAGAGCATCGTCGTCGGCTTGACGGTGCTCTCGGAGAGCGAGATCGCCGGGAGTTCGACCGGAAAGCCGCCCGCCATCAGCACGCCGCGCTTCACATCCTCGACGCGGGATTTGAAATGCGCGTGGCATTGGGCGAAATCCGACCAGGTGTTGATGATGCCGATAACCGGCTTGCCGCGATATTCAGCGTCCTCGTAGCCCATCTGGTTCATGCGGCTGCGGTGGCCGAAGGAGCGCAGGTCATCGGGTGCGAACCAGCGCGCGGATCGGAGGTCTTCGGGCTTCTTGCGGGTCATGACGACACTCTGGTTGTTAGCTTTGCAGCCCCCAGCGCAGCACGGTACGGCGCTCGATGGTGCGGAAGATGAGATTCTCGACGATCAACCCAATCAGGATCACGGTGAGAAGACCAGCGAAGACCGAGGGAATTTCGAGCAGGTTGCGGTTTTCGAAGATGAACCAACCGAGCCCGCCTTGCCCCGAGGAGACGCCGAACACGAGTTCCGCCGCGACCAGCGTGCGCCAGGCGAAAGCCCAGCCGATCTTCAACCCTGCGAGGATCGACGGGAAAGCTGCAGGAATGAGAATCTTGCGGATGAACGCAAAGCCCTTGAGGCCGTAGTTACGCCCCACCATGCGCAGTGTGGTTGAAACCGCGCGGAAGCCGGAGTGGGTATTGAGCGCGACCGGCCAGAGCACGGAATGGATCAGGATGAAGACGAGGCTGCCGTTGCCGAGCCCGAACCAGAGCAGGGCCAGCGGTAGCAGCGCGATGGCAGGCAGCGGCGAGAGCATCGCCGTCATCGTCTCGAGGAAATCCGAGCCGAGACGGGTGTTGATTGCGGCGATCGTGAGGATGCCGGCCATGACGATGCCGGCGGCATAGCCCATCAGCAGGATCTTGAGCGAAGTCCATGCGCGCGCCGGCAGCACGCCGGAACGAATGTTGTCGATCAGCGCGGCGAAGGTATCGGAGAGTGGCGGGAAAAGAAGCGCATTGTCCGTCCAGCGGCCGTACAGTTCCCAGATCAGCGCGAGCGCGAGGATGATCGCCACCTTGCGCACGCCGCTGTTGTCCCACGCCTTTTCGAGGAAGGAGAGTTCGCGTTCGACTTCCCCCGAGCCGGCGTCTTCCAGCGGACGCATGACGATGCGGGCTTTGCTGCTCATCAATGCGCCTCCTCTTGCGAAAACAGCATGTCGTGGATTTCCTTCTCCAGCTGACCGGCCGAGCCGTCTGTGGGGCTTGCGGTGTCAACATCGACGACCTCAGCCTTCACCCGTCCCGGATGCGGTGAGAGCAAAAGGATACGATTGCCGATCTTGATCGCCTCGTTGATCGAATGCGTCACGAACATGACGGTGAAACGCGTCTCCTCCCAGAGCTGGAGAAGTTCGTCTTGGCAGGTGCGGCGCGTGAGCGCATCAAGCGCGGCAAAAGGCTCGTCCATCAGCAGGATGTCCGGTTCCATTGCCATGCCGCGCGCAATGGCGACACGCTGCTTCATGCCGCCCGATAGCGTGTGCGGATAGCTGTGCAAGGCCCGCGTGAGGCTCACCTTGTCGATGTAGTGCCGCGCCTTCTCCTCCGCTTCCTTGCGGGAAAGGTTGCGCGCGTCGAGCAAGGGAAACATCACGTTCTCGAGCACCGTCTTCCACGGCAGGAGCTGGTCGAACTCCTGAAAGACCATCATCCGGTCAGGCCCCGGCTCCATGACCTTGCGGCCAAGAATGGTGATCGAGCCTTCCGACGGCTTGAGATAGCCGCCGACCGCCTTGAGCAGGGTCGATTTGCCGCAGCCGGAAGGCCCCAGCAGCACAAACCGGTCCGAACGGTTGACAGCGAAGCTTACCCGTTCGGTCGCGGTGATGAGGGCGCCCGGCGTCTTGTAGCGCAGGGTCACGCCGCTCACATCGAGGAGCGGCGCACCGGTTTCGTTGGTCATCTCAGCTTCCGGGCATGTCGTGGGCGATCGGAAGGTAGTAGTCCTTCCATGAGCCGGGCTTGGTCTTCAGGGTGCCGATCGTATTGAGATGGCTTGCGAATTTCATCGTCCCTTGCGGGAAGGTATTCCACTCCATCATGCCCGGTTCCTTGAGCAGCGCGAGGATCGCATCCGTCTCGGTCTTGTCGCCGGTGACCGCGCGATACATCTCGACAGCCTCGCGGGTGTTGCTCTCGATGAAGGCCTTGGCCTCCTCTGCCGCCGCGCGCACCGCCTTGATGAAGAGCGGGTTCGCATCGGCGAACTTTGTCGTCACCATGAACTGGCCCTGGCTCAACGGGCTGCCGATGATGTCGGGCGAATTGAGGATCACATGCGCGCCCTCGACCTGCTTCAGTTCGTAGAACTGGAACGGCGGTGCCGCGAAATGGCTCTTCACCTCATGCGTCGGGTTCTTGAGGGCGATGAAGGCGTCGGGATGGCCCATCTGTACGGTGTTGGCATCGAGCTTGCCATAATTCGCGGCACCGAACAGCTTGGCGGCCGCCATCTGCAACAGGATCGCTTGCGTCGAGACCTTGACGGTGGGTACCGCGATCTTGTCGCCAGCTCCGAAATCCGACAGCGATTTGATGCGCGGGTCGCGCGAAACCAGCGTCAGCGGCTGCGCGGAGGACGCAACGACGCCCTTCACACCGCCCTTGGTCCGATCCCACAGAAGGAGCAGGGGCCCTGTGCCGGTGTTGATCATGTCGACCCCGCCTGAGAGCAGCGCATCCTGCTGTGCGGAGGAGGAAGAGAAGCTCATCCATTTGACGCTCACGCCCTTGATGCCAAGTTTTTCGGCGTGTTTTTCGAACAGCTTGAGTTTCTCCATCACATGCGTCGGCATGTAGAGGATGCCCAACTGTCGCGAGATCGAGAATTCGGTCTTCTGCTGGGCAAGTGCGGATTGGGTCAGTGCGGGTCCGGCGAGAAATGTCGCGAGAGCCGCACCGGCCATCAGGCTCCGGCGCGTGTGCATCAGTTTCCTCCCATTCTTCTTTGGCCGGCAAAGGCCAGCGTGATCGCTTCGGATGCGATTGATTCCAACTAAAACACTAATATATTAGTCTGTCAAGCATCGGTTTTCATGCTAAGGTTTGAGGAGAATTTCGGGGGGACTGCGAATGGCAACACCGATCGCACAACAAAGATTGCCCCGCGGTCGTGGGGCGCCGACAATCTTCGAAACCCTTCGCGCGGAAATCATCGGTCTCGTGCTGCCGCCCGGGACCGTGCTCTCGCGTCTTGAGCTGCAAGAGCGTTTCGGCCTATCCGCGACGCCGATCCGCGATGCGCTGCTGCGGCTTCAACTCGAAGGGCTGGTCGATGTGTTTCCCCAGCACGCAACCATCGTCAGCCCGATCGATCTTGAGCGCGCACGGGCGGCGCAGTTCCTGCGGCGCTCACTCGAACTCGAACTGGTGCGCACGCTTGCCCTCGAACCCGCCAGGGCGCCCATCGCCAAGCTCCGCAGCCTGATCCGGCAGATGGGAGCGCTGGCGGATCTTCAGGAATACGAGGCTTTCAATCTCGCAGACCAGTTGTTCCACCGGACGATGTATGAGGCCGCGGGCGTTGTTGATCTCAACGATCTCGTGAAGCAACAGGGCGCGCACATCGACCGCCTGCGCCGGCTTCACCTGCCAGTCGCCGGCAAAATGGATGAAATCCTCTCCGAGCACGCGGCCATCGTCGATGCCATCGAAGCTGGCGATCCGGATGCGGCGCAGAAGGCCTTGCGTGCCCATCTGTCGCGTTCGCTGCAGTTCGTCGACACGTTGAAAGAGCGGTTCCCGCAGTATTTCACGCGCTGAGACGTACAGCCTCTGCCCTTCGGTTGTGCCTTGGTCAGATGATGCGCTTCCGGATCGCGCTCGTGAAGATCTCGACGACGATCACGACCGCGAAAATCACGGCGAGGATGAGGCCGACCTGATCCCAGTAGAGATTGGAGAGGGCCGCTTCGAGCGCGACGCCGATGCCGCCCGCGCCGACGAGCCCCAGCACCGCGCTTTCGCGGATGTTGATATCCCAGCGGAACAGCGCGACCGCCCAGAAGCTCGGCTCGATCTGCGGCCAGTAACCCTTGATCAGCAGGCTCGCCGGCGAGGCGCCGGTCGCCTTCAGAGCCTCGATCGGCCCCTCGCGCGCTTCCTCGATCGCCTCGGCCAGCAGCTTGCCGACGAAGCCGATCGAGCGGAAGGCAATGGCGAGCACGCCCGCCAGCGCGCCGGGGCCGAAGATAGCCACGAAAAGCAGCGCCCAGATCAACGAGTTTACCGACCGCGACGAGACGAGAATGAAGGTCGCGAAAAGGTTGAGCGCACGCGAACGGGTGATGTTGCGCGCCGCCATCAGCGCCACCGGCGCGGCGAGCACCAGGGCGAGCAAGGTGCCGAGCGTGGCGATATGGAAGGTCTCGATCAGCGCCGCGTGGACCGCCTTGGGATAATGCGACCAATCGAACGGCCACATCCGGCGGAAGAGGTCCACGGTCTGCTGGGGGGCGTCATAGAGGAATTCCGGGATGATCTCGACGAAGCGCGCCGACCAGATGACCGCCGCCACGGTGACGAGGTAGACTGCGAAACGCGCGAGACGTTCGCCTCGACTATGGGCCTCCCAAGTCCTCGGTGCCACAGCGTTTTCCCCGGTGCTCATTGGAACACCTTCCTCAGCCAGCCCGAGGCGATTTCGCTCACCATGATGATGGCGACGATTGCCATCAGGATCGTCAGCACGAAATCGTAGTCGAAGCGCTGGTAGGCGGTGAACAGCGTCGCGCCGATGCCACCGCCGCCGACGATCCCCACCATCGTCGAGTTCCGGAGGTTGGAATCGAGTTGGTAGGCCGCGAACCCGATGAAGCGCGCCATTACCTGCGGCAGGACGCCCATGACGAGGACACCCCAGAACGAGGCCCCGGTCGCGCGCACGGCCTCGACCTGCTTCAGGCTCATCTCCTCGATCGCCTCCGCGAAGAGCTTCGAGATGAAGCCCATCGAGGCGACGATCAGCGCGAGAATGCCCGCCAGCGCTCCGAAGCCCACCGCTTTCACGAACAAGATGGCGACCACGATCGGGTGAAACGAGCGGCAGAGGGCGATCGTGCCGCGCGCGGTCCAGGAGACCCATTCCGGCATCAGGTTGCGCGCGGCGAGCAGACCCAGGGGGAGGGAGAGCAGCACGCCGACGAAGGTCGCGAGGATCGCGATCTGGATCGACTCGATCATGCCGGTCTTCAGCAGATCGAGTTTCGTCGCTTCGAAGTTCGGCGGCCACATTCGCCCGAAAAACTCGTCGGCATGACCGAGACCGGTGACGAAACGTTCCCAGGTGATCTCCAGCGTGGACATCGCGTAGAGCACGTAGAGGAACAGCAGCGCGAAGCCGATGCGCTTGAGCCAGTTCGCCGGGAAGGCCTCGGCCCGGCTGTGGGAGAGCGCGGCCGGGGTCATGCGGCGAGCCAGCTTTCGCCGCCGTAGATGGTGGCGAGGTCCTGATCGGTGAGGTTCTCCGGCGGGCCGTCGAACACCACGGAACCCTGCGACATGCCGATCACGCGGCTTGCGAAACGTTTGCCGAGTTCAACATCGTGGATGTTGATGATGACCGGAATGCCACGCTCGGCGGCGAGCCTCTGCATCAGCTCGACGATTTCAACCGAGGTCTTGGGGTCGAGCGAGGAGGTCGGCTCGTCCGCGAGCAGCAGTTCGGGGGCCTGCATCAGCGCGCGGGCGATGCCGACACGCTGGCGCTGACCGCCGGAAAGCTGATCGGCCCGCCGGGTCGCGAAATCCGCGAGCCCGACGGCATCGAGCAGGCCGAACGCCCGGTCGATATCATCCTGCGGAAAGCGTCGCAGGAAAGCCCGCCAGGCGGATACGTAACCGAGCCGCCCGCTCAGGACATTCTCCATCACCGAGAGACGTTCGACGAGGTTGTACTCCTGATGCACCATGCCGATCCGCCGCCGCGCCATGCGCAGCGCCTTGCCGGAGAGTTGCGTCAGGTCGAGCCCCTTGAACAGGATCGCGCCCGAGGTTGGTGTCACGAGCCTGTTGATGCAGCGAACGAGCGTCGATTTGCCGGTCCCTGAAGGGCCGATGATCGCCGTGATCCCGTTCGCCGGGATCGTCAGTGAAATATCCTTCAGGACGGGCTTGCCCGGAACATAGGATTTCGACAGCGCGCGGATTTCCAGCGCGCTGTTTTCGTTACTGGCCGCCATCACGGCGCTTTCTTCTTCTCGGCAGCCTTCTTGGCGGCGGCTTCCGCCTCGCGCTTGGATTCGCGCTCGTAGGCGTTCTTGTTGTAGGGCGTGCCGGATTTCTCCGCGACGTCGCGCACAACGGCCCAATCCTTCTGGTAGGTGATGGGCAGGAAGCGGTCGTCACCGTTGAATTCCTTCTGCATCGCCGCCGGGAAACGGAAGGCGAAGAAGCAATCCCTGAGCTTCTTGGCGAGCTCCGGCTTCAGGTCATGCGCATGGGCGAAGGAGGAGGTCGGGAACACCGGGCTCTTGTAGATGATGCGGAAGTCGTCCTTCTTCACCGTTCCGCGGGTCGCCATGCGCTCGAACACGTCCGAAGCCACCGCCGCCATGTCGTAATCGCCCGAGTTGACGCCGAGGACGCTCTTGTCGTGACCGCCGGACATCAGCGGCTTGTAATCGTCATCGGGCTTCAGGCCCTGATCGGGGAACAGCACGCGCGGCGCGAGATTGCCCGAGTTCGACGAGGGTGAGGTATGCGCGACCTTCTTGTCCTTGAGATCGGCGAGCTTCTGATAGGGGCTCGACGTCTTGACGATGGCGAGCAACTGGTAGCCGCGCACTTCCGTGCCAAGGCCCTTGGCGGCGAAGGGGACCGCGCCGGCGAGGTTCACGGCGAAGCCGGTCGGTCCGGTCGAGAAGCCCGCGAAATGCAGGCGTCCGGACCGCATGGCCTCGATCTCGGCCGAGTTGGACTGGACCGGGTAATAGACGATGCGCTTGCCTGTGCACTGCGCGAGGTGATCGGTGAACGGCTTGAAGATATTCGCATAGACGGCCGGGTCCTCGACCGGGGTATAGGCCCAGACGAGCGTCGATGGATCGCGCTGCTTGGCTGCATCGGGCGTGTCGGCCACGAGATCCTTGTCGCGATCGCAGTAGAGATCGTCGAGCTGGCCCCGGTTGGGGCAGGCATCTTGTGCAGCCGCCGGCTGGAGCGAGATGGCCGCGCCAAAGGCGGCGAATGCGAGCACAATTATCTTTTGAGCCAGGATTATCCTTTGAGCCATGAGCGATTCTCCCCTTATGCTGGCGTTCGTTCGCCGCTTCGCTGGGCCGGCGGAGGATTAACCCTTGCCTGCCCTGTTTGATTAGGTGACTATCTTTCAAACCTTTACCGCTTCGGTCAACCCCGATTGGTGGAAAGCAAACAAGGGTATGAAAAACAAAGGAATTTTGGAGGGAAAAGTATGTTGAATCGCCGTTCTTCAATCGCCGTAACCGCACTTCTCGCCATCATGGGCCCCGCTTTTTCGCAGGCGCCAACCGGCAAGGTCACCGTCATCACCTCGTTTTCCAAGGACGTGACGGACCCGATCAAGAAGGCGTTCGAGGCCGCCAATCCGGGCCTCACGCTGGAGGTTCAGAACCGAAACACCAATGCGGGCGTGAAGTTCGTCGAGGAGACGAAATCGAACAACCAGTCCGATCTCTTCTGGGCTTCCGCGCCGGATGCTTTCGAGGTCCTCAAGGACAAGAAGCTGCTTCAGGCCTACAAGCTCAAGGCGCAGGGCATTCCGGAAAAAGTCGGCGCCTACCCGATCAACGACAAGGACGGCTACTATTTCGGCTTCGCGGCCTCCGGCTACGGCATCATGTGGAACGAGCGCTATGCCAAGGCCAACAAGCTGCCCGAGCCGAAGGAATGGCAGGACCTCGCCAAGCCCGCGTTCCACGATCATGTCTCGATCGCATCGCCGGGGCGCTCGGGCACGACGCATCTGACGATCGAGACGATCCTTCAGGGCGAGGGGTGGGATAAAGGCTGGGCCACGATCAAGGCGATGGCCGGCAACTTCAACCACGTCGCCGAACGATCCTTCGGCGTCCCAGACGCGGTGAATTCCGGGCAGGTCGGCGTCGGTATCGTCATCGACTTCTTCGCCTTCTCGGCGCAGGGGGCCGGCTTCCCGGTGAAGTTCAACTATCCGAGCGTGACGACCGTGGTCCCGGCCAACGTCGCCATCGTCGCCAATGCACCGAACAAGGCCGGGGCCGAAGCCTTCGTCGAATTCCTGATCTCCCCGAAGGGGCAGGAAGTGCTGCTCGATCCGAAGATACGGCGGCTGCCAGTCAACCCCGCGATCTACGCCAAGGCGCCGAAAGACTTCCCCAACCCGTTCACCGACAAGCGCTTTCAGGGCATGATGGTGTTCAACGTCGACAAGTCCGGCGACCGCACGGCCATCGTCGATACGCTGTTCGACCAGACGATCTCGTTCCAGCTTGCCGATCTCAAGGCGATCACCAAACAGCTCCACGAACTCGACGGCAAGCTGGCGAAGAAAGCCAACCCGAAGGCCAAGGCGCTCGGTGACGAGGCGCGGGCGCTGATCGGCGCAATGCCGGTGAGCGAGGCACAGGCGGCCGAGAAGGATCTCGCTTCCGCCTTCACGGGCAAGGACGCCAAGACCCGCCGCGCGGAATACGAGCAGAAATGGGCTGCTTTCGCCAAGGAGAACTACGCCAAGGCAAAAGCCAAGGTCGAGGAAGCGCTCAAAGCTGCGAACTGAGCGGATCGGTCATGGCGGAGGCAACGGGGATAGCGGCTCCGGTCGCGCGTTCGGCGCAGCCGGGCTCGGCGATGATGGGCCATTGGCTGGCGATTGCCGGTATCACGGGCTTCCTCGGCCTGTTTCTTGTGATCCCCGTGGCGATGGTGATCCTGGTTGCGTTCCAGGACCCGTCGAGCGGCGCATTCACGCTGGTGAATTTCGCCGATTTCCTGCGCAATGACCTGTTCCTGCGCGCCTTCGGGAATTCGTTCTATGTCTCGATCATGTCGGTGGTCTGGGCGAGCCTCTTCGCCCTTCCGCTCGCCTATTTCACGACGCGGTTCGAGTTCCGCGGGGCCGCCATTGTCCAGACGCTTGGCGTGATCCCGCTCATCATGCCGCCCTTCGCCGGGGCGGTGGCGATGCAACTGATCTTCGGCCGCAATGGCTCGATCAACCTGCTGCTGGGCGATTGGTTCGATATCAACGTGCCCTTCATGGAGGGGCTGAACGGGGTGATCTTCGTGCAGTCCGTGCATTATTTCCCCTTCATTCTCATCAACCTGACGGCCTCGCTCCGCAATATCGACCGGGCGATGGAGGAGGCCGCGCAGAACCTCGGCTGTTCCGGCTTCCGGTTGTTCCGGCGCATTGTCTTTCCGCTGGCGATGCCCGGCTTCATCGCCGGGGCGAGCCTCGTCTTCATCAAGGTGTTCGACGATCTCGCGACCCCGCTGCTGCTGAACGTCAAGGATATGCTCGCGCCACAAGCCTATCTCCGCATCACTTCCGTCGGCCTCAAGGACCCGACCGGTTACGTGATCTCGGTCGTGTTGATCGTCTTCTCGGTCCTCTCGCTTTTCGTGGCCTCGCTCGCGACGCGCGGACAGGACTACGCGACCGTCCAGCGCGGTGGTGGCGGTTTGTCGAAACGGCGAATGAACCCGGCGCAGGCCGTGCTGGCCTATGGCGTCATCGGGCTGATCCTTCTGCTGGTGCTGGCGCCGCACCTTGGGCTGGGGCTTCTTTCGCTCGCCACCATCTGGTCGTATTCGCCGCTGCCGGACGGCTACACGCTCGATCATTACGCCCGTGTCCTCGGCGAATCCTGGCAGTTCATCTCGAATACGTTGCTCTATGCCTCGCTCGCCGGGTTGATCGACGTGGTGCTCGGAACCGCCATCGCTTATCTCGTCTTGCGGACAAAGATCGCCGGGCGACACTGGCTCGATTATATGGCAAGCGCGGCGCTCGCTGTCCCCGGCGTTGTGCTCGGTATCGGCTATCTCAGGGCCTATTACGGCGTTTCGTTGCCGAGCGGGCAATCGGTCACAAGTTTCTGGTTCATCATCGTCATCGCGCTCGCCGTGCGGCGTCTCCCCTATGCGCTGCGTGCCTGCATGGCGGCGATGCAGCAGGTGAGTGTGTCGCTGGAGGAAGCGGCCGAAAACCTCGGCGCGACCAAGGCGCGCACCATCCGCCGTATTGTCGTGCCGCTGATGACCGGCGGCATCGTCGCCGGTTTCGTCACCAGCTTCGCGACCGCCGCCGTCGAACTCTCCGCGACGATGATGCTCGTCCAGAACACCTCGGACGCGCCGCTGGCCTACGGGCTCTACGTCTTCATGCAATCGCCGGCCGGGCGTGGCGCCGGCGCGGCGCTCGGCATGATCGCGGTGCTGATCGTCGGGCTTTCAACCTATCTCTCGACCGTTCTTGCCGAGCGTGATCGCGCGGCCAAGGCCGGTTCGACGAGCTGATCTGGAGGAGCGATGTCCGCCAACGACAACCAAAACCGCGCCGAGGCTGCCGACATCCGGATCGAGGGTGTGAACCTTTCCTACGGCAAGACGCATGTATTGAAGGATGTCTCACTGGCGATTGAGCCGGGCGAATTCTTCGCGTTTCTGGGGCCTTCCGGCTGCGGAAAGACGACACTGCTGCGCCTCATTGCTGGGTTCAACGTCGCTCAGACCGGCTCGGTGCGCATCGGCGGAGCGGAGGTCGCGGATCTGCCGCCCTGGAAGCGCGATGTCGGCATGGTGTTCCAGTCCTACGCGCTCTGGCCACATATGAGCGTCGCGCGCAATGTCGCCTTCGGCCTGGAGGAGCGCCATCTGCCGCGTGACGAAATCACCCTTCGCGTGGATGAGGCGCTTGATCTCGTCGAGCTGAAACATCTCAAGGATCGCAAGCCCGCACAGCTTTCCGGCGGACAGCAGCAACGCGTCGCGCTCGCACGCACCATCGCGGTCCGACCGAAAGTGCTGCTCCTCGACGAGCCGCTTTCCAACCTCGACGCCAAAATGCGCGTGCAGGTCCGCAGCGAATTGCGTGAGCTGCAATCGCGCCTCGGCATTACGACAATCTTCGTCACGCACGATCAGGAAGAGGCGAATTCGATCTGTGATCGGGTGGCGGTCTTCCATGACGGCGCCATCCAGCAGGTCGGGACCCCGATCGAGCTCTACGACAGGCCGGCGAACCTCTTTGTGGCGAATTTCCTCGGCACCGCCAATATTCTCGCCGGCAAGGCGGCAGGCGAGGGCGCTGTATTCGAGGTTGAAGGGGGCGGTTGCTTCGCAATTCCCGCCAGCACACGCGTCGAAGAAGGGGCCCGACTCGTGTTCCGTCCGCAGGATGTGTTCATCGGGGATCCTGCGGCGGACGGCCCTGCCGGCATCGTCATCGCCCGTGAATTCCTCGGCGCAACGATGCGTTATGTCGTCCGCATCGGCAACGGCGATGTCATGGTCGATTTGCCGCATCGCGCCGGCGCGACACCATACCAGCCGGGTGACCGCGTTGGCGTGACGCTCGATCCCGCACGGGCGATGTTTCTCGCCCGTTGAACACCGGAACGCCCTCGTTGGAAGCGAAGGCGCCGCCGAGCAGGGTTGGGAAAACCCGTTGCGAGGGATTGGCCCGAGGATGACCGGTCCGGTCGCCTTCGGAGGTAGTTCACCTCACCCCTGCGCCTTTACCTTCTGGCGATAGGCGTGCAGCAGCGGTTCAGTGTAGCCGTTCGGCTGCGAAACACCCTCGAAGACCAGCGCGCGCGCAGCCTGATACGCGAGAGAGGTGGCCTCGTTCCCGGACATTGGCTTGTAGAGCGGATCGCCCGCGTTCTGGCCATCGACCTTCTTCGCCATGCGGGCGAAAGCGGCATCGACCTGCTCTTTCGCGCAGATGCCGTGCAGCAGCCAGTTCGCCATGTGCTGCGAGGAGATGCGCAGCGTCGCGCGGTCTTCCATCAGGCCGATATCGTGGATATCCGGCACCTTGGAGCAGCCGACGCCCTGATCCACCCAGCGCACAACATAACCGAGGATACCCTGTGCGTTGTTGTCGAGTTCGGCGGTGATTTCCTCACTCGACCAGTTCTTGCCCAGTGCCAGCGGGATTGTCAGGAGGGCGGAAAGCGGGGCGACCGCCTCGGCGGCGCGCTCCTTCTGGCGGGCATAGACATCGACCTGGTGATAATGCGTCGCGTGCAGGGTCGCGGCGGTAGGCGAGGGTACCCACGCAGTTGTTGCGCCGGTTTTCGGATGGCCGATCTTCTGGGCTAGCATGTCGTTCATGCGGTCCGGCGCGGCCCACATGCCCTTGCCGATCTGGGCCTTGCCCGAGAGCCCGCACGCAAGCCCGATCTGGACGTTCCGATCCTCGTAGGAGGTGATCCACGACGAGGTTTTCATGTCACCCTTGCGGATCATCGGGCCGGCCTGCATCGAGGTGTGCATCTCATCGCCGGTGCGATCGAGGAAGCCGGTGTTGATGAAGACGATCCGGTCCTTCACCGAATGGATGCAGGCGGCGAGGTTGGCGGACGTGCGGCGTTCCTCGTCCATCACGCCGACCTTCAGCGAGTGGCGCGGGAGGCCGATGAGATCCTCGATCGCGTCGAAAAGGTCGTTGGTGAAGGCCGCTTCCGCTGGGCCGTGCATCTTCGGCTTGACGATATAGACATTGCCGTTGCGCGAGTTGCCGCGCTTGCCCTTGATATCGTGCAGGGCGATCAGCGAGGTCACGATGCCATCGAGAATGCCCTCGGGGGCTTCCGATCCGTCGGCGAGCAGCACGGCGGGGTTGGTCATCAGGTGACCGACGTTGCGCACGAAGAGGAGAGAGCGGCCCGGCAAGCTGATGGTCTTGCCCTCGGGCGTCGTGTAAGTGCGATCCGCGTTGAGCTTGCGGGTCATCATCTTGCCGCCCTTCTCGAAGGTATCTTCGAGGGAGCCGTCCATCAGGCCGAGCCAGTTCGAATAGGCCGCGACCTTGTCCTCTGCATCGACGGCGGCGACTGAGTCTTCAAGATCGACGATGGTCGTCAGCGCGCTTTCGAGGATGACATCCGCCAGGCCAGCCGGATCGTCCTTGCCGATGCGGTGGGTCTTGTCGATCACGAGCTCGATGTGCAGACCGTTGTTCCTGAATACGAAGTTCGCGCCGTTCATGCCGACGAAGCGCTCGGGGTTCGCAAGCTGCGGCTGTCCGCCGGTCCAGTTGGTCCAGGAGCCGGTGGCGAGCGGGAGCGCCTTGTCGAGGAAGGCTTTCGCCCAGGCGATCACCTTCGCGCCGCGCTCCACGCTGTAGGGGCCGGCAACCGGCGGCTCGATGGCATCGGTGCCATAGAGCGCGTCGTAAAGGCTGCCCCAGCGCGCGTTGGCGGCGTTGAGCACGAAGCGGGCGTTGAGCACCGGCACCACGAGCTGCGGACCGGCGGAGGAGGCGATTTCCGCGTCGACGTTCGAGGTGCCGACCTTGAACGGCGCCGGCTCCGGCACGAGGTAGCCGATCCCGCGTAGAAAGGCCTCGTATTCCGCGCCATCGACCGGCTTGCCGGCGCGCGCCTTGTGCCACGCGTCGATCTTGGCCTGAAGGTCATCGCGGAGCGCGAGAAGCTCGCGGTTCTTCGGCGCGAAACGCGCAAAAATATCGCTCGCGCCCTTCCAGAAGGCTTCGGCGGAGAGGCCGGTCGCAGGGAGAACCTTGGTGTCGATGAAATCCGCAAGTTCAACGGCGACCTTGAGCCCGGCCTTGTCGATCCGCTTTGTCATGCTGCATCCCCCGTATGTAGCCAGCCTTGTATGGTTGACGGGGGTCTTAGCCGAACTCGGCAGAACCTCAAAGTCGATATAATCTCAAAGATTGTTGCCGTTGAAGAAAGAATGTTCCGGCATCAGTCCTCGCATTCCCCGCCGTAAACGTGGTCCAGCACAACCCACCCGCGCTTTGGTTTCGATTTGTCTTCGCTGCGCGGGTTCCATTGAACATGTACCCAGCCGCCGCGATCCGGCGAATTCCGGACCTGCTTGATCATCCCGCCGGGTGGCATCCGGGCAATGATCTTCGACTTGGGATCGGGCTTCTCGTGCAGGGCTGCGGGGCTTTCGGGACGTTCCGGGATGTAGCAGTTGAACGCCTGCGCGGCAGGCGCCGCAATGAGCAGGAGAAGCGCGGTGAGAGCAGTCCGTCGTATTGTCATGAGCCCGTTCCTCAGCCGCATTCGTCAAACACGGAACCATGCGCCCAGCCGCGACGCACCTTTTCGTAACCCGGATCGCCCGGATTGGGCATCTCAACGCCGGGAAAATGGGCGATACGGAACCATTTTCCCTGTTTTATGACCTTGCCGTTCTTCAGTTCCATATCGACGATCTCGCCGGGGAGCATCTTCACGATCATCTTGCCATCGCGCGACGGTTTCTCGCGCAATGCAGCAAAGCCGTCGCTGGTCTTCATCACGGTACAGACGGTGAACTGCTCGGCGCGGGCGCTGGCAAGCCCTGCGGCGAGCAGGAATGTGGCGGCGGTGGCCAGTTTGAAGGCGAAGCGGGGCATAAGAGGTCCTCCCTGCAAGGCAGGTGAAGTCTAACGGAAGATGTTGATACTGAACAGGTATTCTGTAAGGGGACGATCGGGGTGGCTTCTAGGCCGCCGTTGCCTGCGTTTCGGTGCGTCACCGCACCGGTGACGGCGACTAGTGTCCGACCTTGCTGAGCACGTCCGCACGCAGGAAGCGCTCGACGAAGAGCATGAACAGAACCGACGGCACGAGCAGGATCAACGCCGTGATGGATGCGATCTGATAGTTGCCACCCATCGAGGCGTTGTAGAGCAGCAGGGGTAGCGTCGAGACCTGCGGCACGCCGACGAAAAAGGTTCCGGTAAATTCGTCAAGCGATTCCAGGAACACGAAAATCGCCGAGGCGATGATGCCCGGCAGCGCGAGCGGAAGCGTGATCGTGAAGAACGCGCGCAGGGGAGAGGCACCCATGTTGCGGGCGGCAAGTTCGAGGTCGCGATCGACCGCCGCGAAGGCCGCTGCCGCGATCCAGACCGCATACACGAGGCCATGCGCCGCATGGACGAGCACGACGCCGCCGACGGTACCCGTCAACCCGAGCTGGTAGAAGATCCGGGCGACGTTGATGTAGATTGCGACCGAGGGAAACGCCTGCGGCAGCAGGAACAGAATCATGATCGCGGCGCGCATCGGCAGCTTCAGCCGTGCCAGTGCGTAGCCCGCGGGAATGGCGAGCGCGAGCGAGACCGCGACTGTCAGCAGCGCGATCCAGATGCTCGTCATCAGCGAGGCCATCGCATCGCCGGTCGGCCGGAATACGACCTCCCAGTAGCGCAGACCATAGGTCACCGGCAGCTTGAACGGCGTATACCAGCGCTCCGCGACCGACCACAGCGCAAGATTGGTCAGCGGGCCGAAGATCGCGAAGGCAAACAGCGCCAGCGCGAAAACCTTCAGGACGGCCACGGGGAGGGCGCGCAGGGTCGTCATCGTCCGCCCTCGGCGTGCTGGCGCAGGTTATGGCGGAGGTAGATCCACGCGACGATGGCGGTGATGCCGTAGGAGATGACGCCGAGCGCGTTTGCGGTCGGGTAGTCGCCATAGGCGTTGATGCGGAAGGCCATGTCGACAGTCAGCATGGTCGGCTGCGAGCCCGCGACCATCATTGGTACCGAGAGCACGGAGAGCATGGTCACGAAGGAGAGTACCAGCGCGACCAGCAATGTCTGGCCGACCTGTGGCAACACGATCTCGATCAGGCACCGGAGCCGCGACGCGCCGAGATTGCGCCCCGCCTCGACGGTGGAGCGGTCGATCGATGCCATCGCGCCCGCCAGCATCAGGATTACGAACGGCGCCTGCTTCCAGACGAACGTGATGACGATGCCGCGCCAATCGAGAAAGCTGGTCGTCATCGAAGGGTCGAGCACGCCGAGGCTGACCAGCGTGTTGTTCATCATGCCGTTCTTTGCCAGAAACGTGCGCATGCACTGGCCCGCGACGATGAACGGAATGAACAGCGGCCAGCGATAGAGTTGCTTCAGCACCGCCACCAGCCACCCGGTCTCGCTGAGCGTGAGGACGCCTGCGATGGCGATCGAGATCACCGCGATCAGCAGGGTCGAAAGGCCGATGATCAGCAGCGTGAAAACGATGTCGTTGGAATAAAGCTCGAACGCCTTGCGGAAATGCGCGAGCGAGAAGTCACCGTTGAGCGTGAAGGCCGCCATCAGCGAATGGCCAAGCGGCCAAAGAAACAGCGCCGCCACCAGCGCGAGCGCCGGAGCCACCAGCAAAAGGCCGAAGAGCGAGGGGCGGGGCATGATTTCAGTGAGGTATGGCAAAAAGGGAAGAAATGCCTCCCGCCCGAAAGCGGGAGGCCGTTGATTCAGTTTACGACCTTCTTCTCGTAAGACTCGAGAATATCATTGAAATACGGGGCGATCGGGAACGGTTTCGCGTTCTTGGAGAGATCATCCGGCGTCAGGTCCGAGAAGAGCTTCTTCCAGGTGGCGTCATCGAGCTTGCCTTCGAGGTGCTTGGCGTCGATGCCCGGATACCAGTTGAATTTCTTGACGATGCCATCGGCCTGCACCTGCGGCGAGGTCGCCATCGCGATGAACTTGGCGGCGAGTTCCGCCTGCGCGGCCTTCGCCGGCACGGCGTAATACATCGGCTGGCCCGGCATGCCCGGCGAAAGAAGCTTCAGCTTCATCGTCGGCGGCAGCTTGCCGTCGTTCATCCAGGTGTAGAACATATCGACCCACACCGGCCCCATCGCGATTTCGCCGCGGTTGAGCATGTCGAGCGTGCCGGCATTGCCGGGCGTGATGACGGCATTCTGATTGAAGGCCTTGAGCTCGGCGAGCGCGGCTTCCCAGCTTGCCTTGGTCGCCGCCTCATAGGGGCCCTTGATCAGCTTCTCGGCGTCGCCGCCGAAGGCGTAGACCCAGCCGGCCGTGAAGGCGACGCCCGACATGCCGCCCTTGATGCCGTTGTAGCCGAATTTCTTCGGGTTGGCCTTCACCCACTCGCGCAGGTCGGCGTAGGTCGCGGGCGGGGCCTTCACCATGTCGGGGTTGTAGGCGATCGCGGTCTGCGACTGGAACATCGGCATCACGAAGCCGTCGACATTGGTGCCGAGCGCGTTCGAGGCCGTGGGGGAGGTGACGAGCGCGCCGGTCGCGATTTTCTCGCGATACTTCGCCAGCAACCCTTCCGAGACCATCTGGCCGGACATCTTTTGGTGTGCGACGATGACGTCGAAATCCCACTTGTCGGCGTTGGCGGCCTTCTGGGCCGAGAGCTTCTCGTAGATCTTCTGCGAGCCGGAATCGCCCGGCCCCGTGCCGACGGCGACGACCTTCACGCCGGGATTGGCTTTCTCGAACATCGGCCCGAGAAAATCCTTGATGTAATCGACCATGTTCTGATCGCCGGCGGTGGCGACATTGAGCGTCTGTGCAAGGGCCGTGGCGGGAAGCGTCAAACTGGCGGCGAGCGCCAAGGCAATCTTGAGTTTGGTGGACATCGGCTTGGTTCTCCGAATGGCACTTTCCGGACGGGGAGCGACCGGGACATGCGGTTGACGACAGATGCCGGCGGAAGGGCCGGCAGGGGGTCTGCAGGTCAGGCGGAAGGCATCCCGGCGGGGAAGACATGCATCTCCTCCGTCGGAATCAGGAGCTCGATCGCCTCGCCGGGGTTGGCGCGGCGTTCGTCGTCGACGAGGAAGCGCCCGGCCGGTGTCTCGACCTCATAGCGATAGACACCGCCGGGATAGCTCGATTGCGTGATGCGCCCGGCAAGCCGCAGGCCCGCCCGTGTGCTGCCGGCGCCGAAATGCACGGCGTTGGCGCGGAAATGGATGATGCAATCGCCTTCGACGCGCCGCGCCGCCGGCATCCGCGTTTCGCCGCCGTTCGGCAGGCGGATCGCCAAGGCTTCGCCGTCGAGCCGTGCCTCGCCAGCGATCACATTGTCCGCGCCGAGAAAGGCGGCGACGAAAGGCGAGTTTGGTGCGCGATAGACCTCCTCCGGCGATCCTTTTTGAAGCACGCGGCCGGCATCGAGGATGACGATTTCGTCGGCCATCGTCATCGCCTCTTCCTGATCGTGCGTCACATGGATCGCGGTCAGGCCGAGGCGACGGTGCAGGCTCTTCAGTTCGTGCCGCATCGCGAGGCGGATCTTGGCATCGAGGTTCGAGAGCGGCTCATCGAGCAGCAGCACCGGCGGATCAACGGCAAGCGCGCGCCCGAGCGCGACGCGCTGGCGCTGCCCGCCGGAAAGCGCGGTTACCTTGCGGCTTTCATAGCCAGCAAGACCAAGGATCGAGAGAACGGATGTGACCTTGGCGTCGATCTCGGCGCGGCTCGCGCCCCGCAGCTTGAGGCCGTAACCGATGTTCTGATGCACGCTCATGTGCGGCCAGAGCGCGTAGGACTGGAACACCATCGCCATCCCCCGCTTCTCTGGTGGCAGGCGGGCGATATCTTCCCCGCCGAGCAGGATCGAACCGGATTCCACGGGAACGAAGCCGCTAAGCGCCCGCAACAGGGTGGTCTTGCCGCAGCCGGACGAACCAAGCAGAGCGGTGAAGCTGCCGGGCGCGAAATCGAGGCTGACGCCATGCAACACCCGGGTGCCGCCGTAGGCGACCTTCAGATCGCGCACCGCGATGCCGATGCCGCCTCCGGGCGGCTGGCGAGCCTCCGTGATCAAGACGTTGCCTCCTGCATCGTTGTTATGGAATATTTGGAATTTATGTTCCAAATTCCGATGCTATAGAATAAATTTATCGCCACCTCGCGCTTTGTGCAATCGCTTTGTAACGCCCTGATGACACCCGACCTGAGATCTTACTGGCTGCTCGCCTCGGAAGAGGACGAGGCCTTGCTGTCCGCAGAGATCGCGCGGCTGGCCGCACGTCACGACGCGCCGGTCTTCCGGCCGCATCTCACGCTGCTCGGCGATATCGCCCGCGTTCCCGTTCCGGATGTTGCGATGACCCGCGCTATTGCCGGCGAGGTGATGCCGTTCGCGCTACCGGTTGCGGATATCGTGACGGGAGAGAGTTATTTCCGCTCGTTCTATGTCGCGTTCGATTTCTCGCCGGCGCTGCTGACGCTCCGCGCAGCGACCTGCGGGCTATGCGACACGGAGGACGCGGGCTTTGTTCCGCATGTCTCGTTGCTCTATGGGCCGGTCGAGCCGGCTGCAAAGGCAGCAAGCGCCGTCGAAACCCGCGCGCGTCTGAAGCAGCGAATGATCCGGTTCGATCGTGTCGCGCTGACAAATTCCGCCAATGACGTGCCCATTGACGCGTGGCAATGCCTTGAGATCGTCCCGCTCGGTCGAGCGCGTAACTGACAGGGTTGTATCAAGCAGCGTCGCGCGGTGCGTCGTTACGGGCAGCGACAGGCTGCCGCCGCAAATAGACGTGCGAGGGCAAAAGGTCCGGAACGCTCGTTCCGTTCAAGACAAGGCCGGCGTGCTTCCTAAGGCGCGCCAGTTCCGCCGCGCCGAGCATCATCGCGAAAAGCGGCAGCCAGGCGAGGCGTCCCTGGTAGCGGTGATTGGGATTGGAAAGCGCGCCACAGACGATCGCATTGCCGACGAGTACCAGAAAGACCAAACCGATCGCGCCGGGCACGGCGCGGCTTCCCATTTGCCAGGCGAACCAACCGAGCGCGGCCATGCCGGCCAGCGCGAACCAGTAGAGGAGATTGTCGCGGAGCGCATAAGGTCCGAACTCGATATGACGCTGCTGCCGCGCGCGCCGGAATTCCTCCAGGAAACGCGGGTAAAATTGCGCAATCGGCTTTTCGAGATGCCAGAACATCGGACGGATGCCATCGCCGGTCTCGACCATCCCGAACTGGTTGAACGCCGCCGCGCCGAGGCGGGCCGCAGTCTCGCCGGGATAGCGGCGCAGGATCTCGCCGACGACGAACTCGGCTTCCTTCTTGTGAACCTCGCTCTTCCAGCCACCGAGATCGTGGAACGGTCCGAAGGTGTTCCAGAGGTAGGCGTTGGCCGTGGCCGGCAGCGTATTGCGATGTGGGCAGAGGAAGGACGCACGTTGGTTCTGCGGGCAGACGTCGTCGAGATAAGTCTTCACGAGACCCATCTCCAGGAGCAGCGCCATCCGGAGATTGGCTGCGTTCTGAAGTAGGAACACGCGGCCCGTGGTCACATAGTTGGCCGACATCGCCGTCATCATCGACAGCGTCAGTGCCGCCACCAGGTCGCGGACGCGGATGAAGCGGAGTTGCGGCCAGAAACGTCCGGCGATCCGGGCCGCGACCACGCAGATGACAAGGCCACAGATGACCGCGATGTGGCTGACATGAAAGGCCATGCCCAACGCGGTTAGCCCGATGAGGAGGAAGCGCGGCAGGATCGGCAGCGGGCGCCCGCAGGCCAGCGCGATGGCGCCGATGAAAACGGCACCGGTCAGTGAATCCGCCATCACCTGGCTGACATACCAGGAAAGCCCAGTCAGCGCGCTGAGGACCGCGACACCGGCGACCAACCACATTCGGTTGATATTGGGAATAAGGGCCGTAGCCGACAGCCAAAAAATGCCGGTGACCATCGCCGCCTGCGCGATGATCGTCGGCCAGGGACTGCCACCGAAGCGCGCAAGCCACTGGAACCAGCCATAGGGCGCGGTGCGGAACACCGGCATCTCGCCCGTGAACGGCTGCACGAGATAGTCGACGCTATCGTAGTAGAAGAGGGGCGCGCCGTTCCAGAATGCTGGCCAAATGAGCATGGCCGTCATGATGATGAACGCGCTGACATTGCCGATACGGGTCGTCAACAATCCATTTCCCCCGGATGGCAAGAACAGCGTCTGGCCAGCGAATTGATCCCGCGCTCTTCCCGGCAGCGTTCTTCCGCTTCCAAAACCCGCGCTCCGGCGCAAAGTCAAGGGAGCAGAAAGACATATCGGGACGAACGCGAGCACGTCATAAGCCCGAACTCATGAACCGCGGATTGACGGAATGAATCAATCGCCCCTGCCGGCACGTTTTTGTTCGACGCAGGCCTCTTCCAGATCAGGCGCGAGACCCAGCGAGCGGAGATAGCACGGGCGGATCTCGACATTGCGGAAGCGGATCGCCTCCAGATACGCATCGATGATGGCTCGGGCTTCCTCGCGGGAGAGGTTCGCTTTTTCAAGCGTCGGATCAGGCATTGAGGCAAGGGCCGCAATCTTATCCCACCCTGCCGGCGGGCGGATCGAAGCGATGGTCGTCGGCGAATTGAGGTTCTTGTAGGTCCAGTAGGACCAGCCCATCCGGTTACGCTCGTTGAGCAGCCGGTACTCGTGGTTCCAGCGGTTGTTGAATTCGCCCGCTTCGCCCAGCAAGACCGGCACGTTGTTGCGCAGCGAGAAGTTCACGTATTCCTGCACCGCGTCCTGCCGGGTGGATGACCAGAACTGGTGGTAGACATAGACAAGGTTGTCCGCGAACGGTCGGCCGAACACGCGGAAATTCTGGTCCCACTGCGCTCCAGCAAGGATGATGATCCGTTTGGGGTCGATCTTGCGGATGGCTGCCGTCGCCTCCCGGTAGAAGGGTTCGAGCAGCGGATTGAGCGCGTCCTCGTCGTGATAGGTCGAGATCGGTTCGTTGAGAAGTTCGTAAGCGAGGATCGACGATTCGTTGCGATAGCGCCGGGCGATCTCCTGCCAGAAGGCGATGGTGCGCTGCCAGTCCCGCCGGACGTAGAACATCAGCGGGAATCCGGTGCCGTCGTCGTGGTTGATGCCGGTTTGCCCGCCCGGTGCGGCGTGAAGATCGAGGATGACGCGCAGGCCATGCCGTCGGCTCCAGCCGATGAAGCGGTCGAGCAGTGTCCAGCCTGGACCTTCAAACCGCACCGGCTCGTCGGACCGGGCAGTAGATGGTTCGGCCATGAAAAGCTTGTAGTGCAGCGGCACGCGCAGTGTGTTGAACCCGGCGCGGGCGAGGAAGGCCACATCCTCCTCGCCGACATAATCCTCGCGGAAGCGCTGCCAGAAACGCGCGGCGTCTTCCTTCCCCACGGCGAGTTCGATCAAGGCTTCGATCTCGCGCGGCGAGCGCGCCTTCTTGAACTTGAACATGTAGCCTTCCGGCACCAGCCAATTGCCGAGGCCGATGCCCTTGACGAGAAACACCTCGCCATTGGGATTCACGAGGTCACGGCCGCGCGTCTGGATCAACTCGAGATCGCCGGCTCTTGCAGCCGAAGCGGCCAAGGTGGCCAGCAAGCCCAAAAGAGCAGAAAAATAGCGGAGAGGGCGCATCGCGTTATTCCGGTTATCTCGTCCCCGCCCTAGGCTTCTCCCGCGCCGGGGTCAATGCTAAGAGCCACGCGCTTCAGTCAGGGGTGCCGCGTGCAGGAATCGAGAGCCTTCATTGTCATCGCCGCCGTGGCGCTGGTCGCCGCGCTGGTGTCTCGGTTCCGTATCCTCCCGTTCCTGCTGCCCATCCTCGCCGCTGCGGTGTTTGGGGTCACGACCGGCACTGATCTTTCGTGGATCGCGCGGAATTTCCATCTCGGTTTCACCCAGACGCTGGGCGCGGCCGGTCTTGCGGTGGTCGTCGGTGTGATTGTCGCATATCTGGCGGCGGAGAGTGGCGCACTGGCGGCATGGCGTGCGCGCCTTTCCGAAAAGGGCAGGGTGGCGACGGTCTATCTCAGCGCGGCATTTGCCGGGTTGGGCGGCAATGCGATTTCTGCGCTGGCGATCCTCGCCCCGCCGCTCGGCTTGATCGAGGGCGCGAAGACCCGCGTGTCGCTCCGGTCCTCGCTGATCGTCAATGCCATGCAGGGGGCGGTTCTGCCCGCGCCTCTGCCGATCGCGGCGTTGGCGATTCTCGGCGCGGACTGGAAGCTCGTGCTCGGCCTCGGTCTTCCGCTGGCGCTGATACAGATCGGGCTGGCCTTCTGGCTGACGAGGCGCGTTCCCGAACAATCTGCAACGAACGATCTGCAGGAGACAGCGCCCAACCGACGTGCGGCAATCGGTCTCGCGCTGGCCATGATCGTCCTGATCGGCATGTTGATCCTCAACGCCTTCGGGCAAATTCCAAGCGAGCCGCTCGGCAGCGCCAACGCCCGCGAGCGCATTCTGCGGCTTGGCCTGCCGGTGATGCTGCTCGGGGCCGGGGCACTTGCAGTGCTGATGTTCGCAGGGGCCGGCCATGCCCGGCGGGCGGTCGAGGAGGGCGGGACGATCGCCCGCGCGCTCGTGGCCTCGGCCGGTATTCTGTTCGCGGTCGGTGCCGCGGGAGGCTTCCAGATGGTGCTGCATACCGACGGGGTCGCGAACCTCGTGATCGAGCACATCGGCAGCCTGCCATCACGCCTCGGCCTTGCCATCCCGTTCATGATCGCGCTGGTTGGTCGGGCGCTGCAAGGCTCGGCCCTGACTGCAGCGATCACAGCGGCCGGACTGGTTATCCCGATCCTTGCGCCATTGGGGCTTGACGATCCGATGGGGCGGGCGGTTGCCGCGCTCGCGATCTCGACCGGTGCAATGGCGACGCCACACATCAACGACGGATTTTTCTGGCTCGCCTGCCAGCAAACGGGACTTCGTGCGCATCAGGGATTACGCTGGTTGACCGGCGTAACCTTGCTGCAGGCGCTTTTCGGCCTCGCGTTTCTTGTTCTTTGCCAGATTGTCGTACCCTGACCGGACGGAAACGACTGCTCACGACCGATGTGAACAATCGATAACAGTTCCACTATTTAGAGAAAAAAGCGTCAACGCCGGCTTATCTTTCATCACAAGGGTGGTGCTTCTTGCATTTTGTGGTGCGGCAGTGGAGCAGACTGGTGCTATTTCAGGTGGTCCAGTCATAGCACTCAGAACAACTTTGCATAGCTCCCGACAGCATTACGCATAGCGGCATGGCATCGAAGTTGCTTTCCCCTTTTCTTGGGAGACGCTGCGTCGTGATCTTTTTTTGATTGGGCAGAGTTTGTTCATCTGCCAGTCGGGTTCGGCATGGCATAGCGTCGCTCAATGGCTGTTTTGCTGCACTGCATTATGGCCGAAGTGCCGACCCGGTCGGGCGGTGCTGTGCAACAAACTGGTCAAAGCGAACACTCACCGTGAGTACTCATCGCCTCTCCCGCCTGTTCCTGCGCCTGGCTCTTGTCCTTGCGCTTGTCGTTGGCGCCGTTCATGCCGGTCTCTGGCTCTGGATGCAGGACCAGCGCACCGCGGCCGACTTCTACGGAAAGCTGCCGAGCCTCTCCTACACGGCTTTCGAAGGGAAGAAGCGCGAGCGCGGTGATGGTTATGCGCCGACGGTCGAGCAGCTCCGGGCGGATTTCCGCGCACTGGCGCCGGTCACCCGGGCGATCCGTACCTACACCTCCACCGAGGGGAGCGATCTCATCCCCGGCGTCGCGGCCGAATTTGGTCTGAATGTCACGGTCGGCGCCTGGTTGGACAGCAACCCCGAGCGTAACAGCCGCGAACTCGAGAGCGTGATCGCGCTGGCCAAGGCCAATCCCAACGTCATCGGCATCTATGTCGGTAACGAATTGAACGTCCGCGCCGACGTGCCGCTCCTGCGCGGCGAGACTCTGACCGAACAGGAAAAGGCCGCGCTCGCCTCGAAGGAGAAGAAGGCCATCGAGCGCGTCACCGTCGATCGCCTGATCAAGGTGATCCGCGAGGTCCGCGCCCGGACCGGCGGCAAGGTCAAGCTCTCTACCGGTGAAATCTACAACGTCTGGCTCGATTATCCCGAGCTGGTCGATGCCGTCGATTACATCGCGATCCACGTCCTCCCGTACTGGGAAGGCACGACCGTCGATCGTGCGGTGGACAGCACCATCGAGATCTACAACAAGGTCAAGGCGGCCTATCCGCACAAGCATGTGAAGATTTCGGAATTCGGCTGGCCGAGCGCGGGTTACAACCGCCACGGCGCCGTGCCGGGCCGTCTCGAACAGGCGCAGGTCATCCGCGACTTCGCCGTCCGCGCCGAGGCGCTGAACATCGACTACAACGTGATCGAAGCTTACGACCAGCCGTGGAAGACCTTCGAAGGCGGCGTGGGTCCGTACTGGGGCGTGCTCAACACTGCCCGTGAGCTGAAGTTCGACTGGACCGGTCCGATCGTCGACAAGAGCCACCGCATGGCGGCGGCGGTCGCGGTTGTTCTCGGCTTCCTCCTCGCGATGGCGCTGATGATCCGTCAGGGGTTGACCCCGGCGCGGTTGACGTTTGGGCAGGGCATCGTCCTTGCCGTCGCCGGCAACATTGTCGGTGCCTGGATCGCCTGGGTCATGCGCTACTGGACCGACCACTACCTCGTCGTCGGTGCGACCATCGCCTATGTCGTCGGTCTCGTGCTGCTCGTCCCGCTGATGCTGGTCGCGCTCAATCTCGTCACGGAGACCGCGCAGTTCTGGCTCGGCCGCTCGCCGCGCCGGCTCCTGACGCCGGGCAAGCTCGCCCGCACCGGCGCCGCACCGAAGGTTTCGATCCATATCCCGGCTTGCCGCGAACCGGCGCCGATGCTGATCGAAACACTGAACTCGGTCGCCGCGCTCGACTATCCGAACTTCGAGTGCATCGTGCTCGTCAACAATACGCCCGATCCGGCGATGTGGATGCCGGTCGAGGCACATTGCCAGCTCCTCGGCGAGCGCTTCAAGTTCGTCAACGCGGGCAAGATCGCCGGCTTCAAGGCCTGCGCGCTCAACATCGCGCTCGACCACACCGCGCCGGACGCGGAAATCATCGGCGTCATTGATGCGGACTACGTGCTCCAGAGCGACTGGCTCAAGGATCTCGTGCCCGCTTTCGCGGATCCGGGCGTCGGCCTCGTACAGGCGCCGCAGGATCACCGCGACGCCGACCGTTCGGCCATGCACCGCGCGATGAACAACGAATATGCCGGCTTCTTCGATATCGGCATGGTCTCGCGCAACGAGGCCAACGCGATCATCACCCACGGCACCATGTGCCTCGTGCGTCGCAAGGCGATCGCGGAAGCGGGCGGCTGGTCCGACGACACGATCTGCGAGGATACCGATCTCGGCCTCACGATCCTCGAAAAGGGCTGGCGCCAGCACTACACCAATCGCCGCTATGGCCACGGTCTGCTGCCGAACTCGTTCCGCGACTACAAGAAGCAGCGTCATCGCTGGGCATCGGGTGGCATGCAGATTGTCCACAAGCACTGGCGTGCCCTGTTCTCGCGCGACAACGAACTCACGGCGCAGCAGCGCGGCGTGTTCGCGGCGGGCTGGCTCTCGTGGATGGGCAACGAGGCGGTCGGCGTGCTGATCGCGCTCCTCAACATCGTCTGGACGCCGGTGGTGGTCTTCGCGTCGATCGCGGTGCCGGACAAGATCCTGACGCTGCCGATCCTGCTGATGCTTGGCATCTCGTTCATGCACTTCGCGCTGCTTTATCGCCGCTGCGTCGGCATGAAGCCCAAGGACATGGCGCTGGCGCTGATCGGCCACATGTCACTGCAGTGGACCATCGCCAAGGCGGTCGGCTCGTCGCTGAAGATGCGCCACCTCGTCTTCAACCGCACCGACAAGGGCGGCAAGGCGGCGGCGGATGCCTTCCCGGCGCGCGAGGAAGCGGTGATCGGTTCGCTCCTGCTCGGTTCGGCGCTGCTCGTCCATATGACGAACTACACCCAGATCCGCGAGCTTTCGCTCTTCGCGATCGTCATGGTGGTGCAGAGCCTGCCGTTCGTCTTCGCGGTGGTGCTCGCGCTGATGGAACGCCTGCCGCAGACCGCGCTCCAGCCCGCAACGGTCGGCGAGGCCGCTGCGGTCGAGACGCCGAACCTGCCGGTCATCATGGGTGTCTGGCCCGCGCCGATCCAGGTCGGCCCGGCGCCGCTCGTCAGCTCCGCCAACGAAGCCGAACCGGTCCGTAAGAGCGGTTGATGCTGGCCCTGACCCAACGCCACATGCTGCCGCGCTTCTTCGCGGCAGCGGTTCTGGTGATCGCGGCGTCGATGGCGCTGCGATACCTTTATATTGACAATGACGGCGTTCGAACCTTCTGCGACGGCGACCCGCGCAACTGGATTTGCACCCTGCGTGGCAAGATGTCTTTCATCCTGCGGCATCCCGCGATTGGTTGGGGCATCTTCGCTCTGACGCTGGCGTCCATCATCCGACCCTTCGCATGGCTGACGGGCGCCGCCTGCCTCGCGCTCGCGGCCGGCCTCGTGCTCTATCAGGCCGATCTCGCCTCCGGAGCGGCGGCGTTGCTGCTGCTGGGCTTTGTTATTCGCCTGCCGGCTCGCTAGAGCCTTCCGAGCTCAGGCTGGCTTCTGCTTCAGCAGCAGTGCCGCGCCGCCGATCAGCGTTGCGACAAACCAGAGCGCCTGCCAGTTCTCGTAACCCTCGCGGAAGGCGATGAAGAGCGCTGTCGCGCCGAGCCCGGCTGCGAGCCAGCGCGGGGCCGTCCTTACGTCGGACAGGCCTTCGCGGAACACCAGCAGGAGAAGCGGCACGGCACCGATCGTCAGCGTCGCTCCGGGAAAGTCGCGATAGCGCGGATCGAAAGCCATCGCCAGCGCGGCCTGAATGGCGAAAAAGAGGAACGCCGCGAGCAGGATATCGAGCATAACCGATTCAAAAGATGAAGTCGCGGATTCTCGGGTTCCGAGCCGCGTGAGGCTCGGCGCCGGGCTGTCCGCCATGATGGCGATGACACCGACGACGGCGATTGCTCCCATCATGACCGCACGGAGTGAGGAGAAGGCCCAATCGAGCGAGGTCAGGCTCTCAAGCACGAGCTTCTCGATCATCAGTCCGACGAGCGCGCCGGCGACAAGCGCGGTTGCGGCCACCGGCAGCCAGCGCGACAGGCCGCCGGTGTTCCGGCGGATCGCAACCGCCAGCGCGAGTGCGAACAGCAGAACGGCAAAGCCTGCGCCCGCACCGGCCTGAACCTTCCAGTGCGGGTGATCGGAGACGGGTTGGCCGGGCATGTATTTCGGGCTTTCAGCGCCGGCGGCGAAGAGACCCCAGTAGCCGCCGACCGTGCCTTCGGATTTCCGCTTCCACGGCTGGTCTGTCACCTCGATCCAGTTGAACTTGTAGCCGCCCTCGCGCGCATAACGCGTCACATCGCTGAGGAGCCGCGCCTGGTTGGATAGCGAGGGCAGCGCACCTTCGCGCATTCGCCCCGCCGTCGGCCAGCCGACCTCGCCGATCAGGATTTCCTTGCCGGGGAAGCTCTTGCGGACGCCTTTGACCGTCTCGTCGATATGCGCCGCCGCCTTGTCGGCCGCGATCGGGATATCCTCCCAGTAGGGCAGGGTGTGGATGGTGACGAAATCGACCAGATCGGCGAGTTCCTTGTTCTTGAGCCAGAACTCCCAGACATCGGCGTAGGTCACCGGCACGGAAACGCGCGATTTCACTTCCCGGATGAATTCCGCCAGTACGGCGGGCGACTGGTCGCGGCGAAGCAGCACCTCGTTGCCGACGATCACGGCGCGGATCGTCTCCGGATAGCGGTTCGCGAAGGCGATCGCTGTTTCCACCTGCACGCGGTTGCGCATCTCGTCATCGCCGATCCAGATGCCAAGATAGATCTTCATGCCGAGCTGTCTGGCAATCGGCGGGACGTATTGTCCGCCGAAATCGGTCGCATAGGTGCGCACGCAATCCGTCACCTTGCGGATCGCCTTCATATCTTCCTCGACCTGCTCGTAGGGAATGCGGGTCGTGATGTCGAACGGGCTCTGCCCGTCGCGGAACGGCGCGAACGAGACGCAGTGGATCGGCGGATCGCCGATCGCGACCTGTCCCGGCACGGAGATGGGCCGGCCCATGAAGGCCCAGAACCCGGCGATGAGGGCGAGCACGAGGCAGAGCAGCAGGGCAGGAAGACGCATCATGGGGGCAATCGGAAACGTTTGAAGATGAAAGGCAATTGGCGGAACAATCGGCCCTATCGCTTCTCACACCCGGCGCGGTAATTCAACGGCTTTCGGGCTCGGCCGGAAATCCGTTTCGAATCGCCGCACTTCGTGGATAGGGTGGTGCCTGAAAGCGGCGAACTGTTCGCGTCCGGGGGAAATACAGAGGTCAACCAATGAACTTGCACAGAATGCTCCTTGAGCGCGAGGCAGCCGGACGGCCGGTTACGGTCGGCATCGTCGGCGCCGGAAAGTTCGGCACGATGTATCTCAGCCAGGCGCGGTTGACGGCGGGCATCCATATCGTCGCGGTGGCCGATCTCAACGTTGCGCGCGCGCGCTCGCAACTCGCGATGGCCTGCTGGCCGGCAGACCGCTACGACGCAACGTCCTACGATGACGCGCTGAAGACCGGCAAGACACTGGTGACCGAGGATGCTGAGGCGATGATCCGTCATCCGGCGATCGAGGTCATCGTCGAGGCGACGGGCGATCCGAAGACTGGTATCCATCTTTGCCAATATGCGATCCGCAACGGCAAGCATATCGTGATGGTCAATGTCGAAGCCGATGCGGTCGCCGGCCCGCTGCTGGCACGCCAGGCGCGTGAGGCGGGGGTCGTCTATTCTCTCGCATGGGGCGATCAGCCGGCGATGATCTGTGAGCAGGTCGATTGGGCGCGGGCGAACGGGTTCAACGTCGTCGCGGCAGGGAAGGGCACACGCTACCACCCGACCTATCACCAGTCGACGCCGGATACCGTCTGGGACATTCTCGCCAAGTATCTCAAGATCGAGAACCGTGCCGCCATCAACCCGAAGATGTTCAATTCCTTCGTCGACGGCACCAAGTCCGGTATCGAGATGACGGCGGTGTGCAACGCGACTGGCCTGCATTCGCAGCCCGAGGGGCTCTCGTTTCCGCCTGCGACCCGTTTCGAGCACGCTGAAATCTGCAAGCCGCGCGCGGATGGCGGCGTGCTCTCCGGCAAGGGCGTTACCGAGGTGACCTCCTCGGTCTATCGCGACGGCACCGAAGTGCCGCACAATCTCGTCATGGGCGTCTATGTCGTGTTCGAGAGCGAGAGCGCCTACTCGCAGCAATGCATCCGCGAATACAATTGCTTGCCGGACTCCACCGGCAAGTATTCTGCGCTCTATCGCCCGACGCATATGATCGGCCTTGAACTCGGAATTTCGGTTGCAAGCGCGGCCTTGCGCAAGGAACCGACCGGCGTGCCGATCTGCTTCAATTCGGACGTGATCGCGACGGCCAAACGCGCGCTCAAGGCCGGCGAGATGCTCGACGGCGAAGGTGGGTTCTGCGTTTGGGGTAAGCAGACTCCGGCGAGAGACTCGCTGGAGAAGGGCTATCTGCCACTCGGTCTCGCCCATCAGGTCCGGCTGAAGAACGACATCGCCGAAGGGCAGCGCCTGACCTGGACTGATGTGGACTATGATCCGGATGACAGTGCGGTGAAGGTCCGCCGCGAGATGGAGGCGATGTTCGCTCGCCCGAACAGCTAGAGCATTTTCCGATCAAGTGGATGCCGGTTGATCGAAAGAAAATGCGACAAAACAGGAAGATGGAGCGGATGATCTGATTCAATCAGATCAAATTCCGCTCTAGGGCACGCGCGACCACCCTGCGAGCGCCTGCTGGGCGATGCTGATCGCCTCGGCAAGCGCGCGGATGTCTGCTGTGCGCGGGCTCTCGCGCCGCCAGAGCAGGCCGAGAACCCGGCTCGGTTCCGGTTCTTCGAGCCGCAGGATACGGATATCCTCGCTGCGTGCCTCGGCGGTCACGGCGATTTCCGGCAGGAGCGTCATCCCGAGCCCGTTTGCGACCATGCGCATGATCGTCGCGAAGCTCGATGCGCCGAGTGTGTTGTGGCTGCTGACCTGGCGCAGGGCGCAATAGCGGATCGCCTGATCACGGAAGCAATGACCTTCTTCGAGCAGCAGCAACGGCTCGCGCCGGAGCCAGTCCTCCGAAAGAACAACCCGCCCCTCGGTCTCGTGATGGTGTGGCGCGGCCAGGACAAACCGGTCTTCGAACAGCGCGAGACTCTCCAGATCTGGATGCGCAATCGGCAGTGCCGCCAGCATCACGTCGATTCGTGCGGCTTCCACCTCATCGAGGAGGATCGCCGTCTGCGTCTCCCGGACGTGGAGTTCGAGATCGGGATAGGTCTGGCGCAGGAAAGGCAGAAGCGTCGGCAGGAGATAGGGCGCGACTGTGGGGATGATGCCGAGCCGTAGTCGCCCGGCGAGCGGCGCGCTGCTCGCCTGCGCGGACTGAACGAGGTCTTCCGCTTCGCGCAGCAGCTTTCGCGTCCGCTCGGCAATGCGTTGTCCGGCTTCGGTTAGCACCGCGCCGCGCCGTCCCCGTTCGACCAGCCGGGCACCGAGCTGATTCTCCAGCTCCTGAATCTGAACCGTCAGCGCTGGTTGAGACACGAAACAAGCCTCTGCGGCCCTGCCAAAATGGCCGATGCGGGCGAGGGCGTCAAAATACTGTAGCTGCCGGAGCGTAATGGTGAGCATCGTCGTCGGCCTGTCGGGATTGAAGCGGGATCATGGCAAGGCGTTGAAGGGTTTGAGGAACTGTCGCGAGCAACAACAAGACCAAGTTTATCATTAGATTAAATTATCGTAATGATAGGAAAATTCAATTTTTGCCAATGGCTCGCGTCTGCTAGCCATCAACAGGATCACAGCGCCGATCAGGTTGCTGTCGCAATTCGCAAACAGGCTTAGGAGGACACCATGTCGGAAACCACGGGAAAATCGGGTGGCGGGCAATGCCCGGTCGCACATGCGAAAACCAGCGCCGGTGGTCGTGCCAATCGCGACTGGTGGCCGAACCAGCTCAATCTGAAGGTTCTGCATCAGAACTCCGCCCTGTCCGATCCGATGGGGAAAGGATTCGACTACGCGGAAGAATTCAAGAAGCTCGACTACAAGGCATTGAAGGCGGATCTCACCGCCCTGATGACGCAGTCGCAGGATTGGTGGCCGGCCGACTGGGGTCATTATGGCCCGCTCTTCATCCGAATGGCTTGGCATAGCGCCGGCACCTATCGCACGGCCGACGGGCGCGGCGGCGGCGGCACTGGCCAGCAGCGTTTCGCACCGCTCAACTCCTGGCCTGACAACGGCAACCTCGACAAGGCGCGCCGTCTGCTCTGGCCGATCAAGCAGAAATACGGCAACCGGATTTCCTGGGCCGACCTGATGATCCTCGCCGGTAACGTCGCGCTGGAGTCGATGGGCTTCAAGACCTTCGGTTTCGCTGGCGGCCGCGCGGACGTGTGGGAGCCCGAGGAGGATGTCTACTGGGGCAGCGAGACCGAATGGCTCGCCACCTCCGACAAACCCAACAGCCGCTATTCCGGCGAGCGCGACCTCGAAAACCCGCTTGCCGCCGTGCAGATGGGCCTCATCTACGTCAATCCGGAAGGGCCGGATGGCAAGCCCGATCCGATCGCTTCGGGCCGCGACATCCGTGAGACCTTCGCGCGCATGGCGATGAACGACGAGGAAACGGTCGCGCTCACCGCCGGCGGCCACACCTTCGGCAAGGCGCATGGCGCGGGCGATGCCGCGCATGTCGGCGAGGCGCCGGAAGGGGCGCCGATTGAGGCGATGGGTCTCGGGTGGCTCTCCACCTATGGCTCCGGCAAGGCGGGTGACGCCATCACCTCCGGTATTGAGGGTGCGTGGAAGCCCAACCCGACCAAATGGGACATGGGTTACCTCAAGGTGCTGTTCAAATACGAGTGGGAACTGGTGAAGAGCCCGGCCGGCGCGCACCAGTGGCTCGCGAAGAACGTCGCCGAGGAGGACATGATCCCCGATGCGCACGATCCGTCGAAGAAACATCGTCCGATGATGACGACCGCCGACCTCGCGATGCGCTTCGATCCGGCATACGAGAAGATCTCGCGCCGTTTCCTTGAAAATCCGGATCAGTTCGCGGATGCCTTCGCCCGCGCCTGGTTCAAGCTGACGCACCGCGACATGGGGCCGCGCGCCCGTTATATCGGTCCGGAAGTTCCCGCCGAGGAACTCATCTGGCAGGATCCGATCCCTGCTGTCGATCACAAGTTGGTCGACGCGGATATCGCCGATCTGAAGAAGAAGATCCTCGCCTCGGGGCTCTCGATTGCCGAACTCGTCGCGACCGCCTGGGCCTCGGCCTCTACCTTCCGCGGTTCGGACAAGCGCGGCGGTGCCAACGGCGCCCGTATTCGCCTCAGCCCGCAGAAGGATTGGGAGGTCAACCAGCCGGCCCAGCTCGCGAAGGTGCTCAAGACGCTCGAAGGCATCCAGCAGGGCTTCAACAACGGGGCGAAGAAAGTCTCGCTCGCCGATCTCATCGTGCTCGGCGGAAACGCCGCCATCGAGATCGCTGCGCAGAAGGCCGGACAGAGCGTGGAGGCTCCCTTCACGCCCGGCCGTGGGGATGCGTCGCAGGCGCAGACCGATGTCGAGAGCTTCACGGTTCTGGAGCCGGAGGCCGACGGGTTCCGCAACTACCAGAAGAAGCGCTATTCGATCTCGGCCGAGGAAATGCTCGTGGATCGTGCTCAACTCCTGACGCTGACCGCGCCAGAGATGGCCGTACTTGTCGGAGGCCTGCGCGTCCTCGGTGCCAATGCCGGCGGCTCGACGCATGGCGTCTTCACCAAGCGGCCCGGCACGCTGACGAACGACTTCTTCGTCAATCTGCTTGACATGGGCACCGTGTGGACGCCCGTCGCCGGGCAGGAAGGCGTCTACGAAGGACGCGATCGCAAGAGCGGTGACTTGAAATGGACCGGCACCCGCGCCGATCTCGTTTTTGGTTCGAACTCCCAGTTGCGGGCGCTGGCCGAAGTCTATGGCCAGAATGACGGGCAGGCGAAATTCGTCCGCGATTTCGTCGCGGCTTGGAACAAGGTCATGAACGCGGATCGGTTCGACCTCGCCTGAAGCAAGCGCAGCTCGAGTTCCACGGCTCTGCCCCCCGGAGCCTTGGCGCCGCCTCCTCGTGAGGCGGCGTTATTTTTGGGACTGGTCAGGTTCCGCAGAACGTGCGGTATGGGCCGCAGCTTTCCGGGGCTGGCGCGGTCAACGCTTCCATGCCGGGCCTCGCCTCGAACGGTGATTGAAGCGCGGTGAGCAGGGCGTCGAAAGTTTCCATGTTGCCAGAATAGGCATCATCCAGCGCCGCCTCAACCAGGTGGTTGCGGGGAATGTAGAGCGGGTTGATGCGGTTCATCCGTGCGGGAATCTCGCCCGGCGCGGAGGATTCCGCGGCAATGCGCTCCCGCCAGCGAAGGAGCCAAGCGCGGGCTTCTCCATGCCCGCCGAGCGCGGCGATGGCAGCTTCTCCGCCCCCGGTGACGGCACCGGCCAGCGACCGGAAAAACCCGGTGTAATCGGTACCGGCCTGCGCCATTATCGCGAGCATGTCGCCCGCGAGGGCGCCATCCTTCTCGTCTTCCCGCGCGAGGCCCAGCTTTGCCCGCATGCCGGCGAGCCAGAAGCGCTGATACTGGCTGCGGAACTGGTCGAGAAGCTCGGTTGCAGGCGCGACGGCCTTTGCTGGGTCATCTGGCGCGATCAGCGGTAGCAGGCTTTCCGCGAAGCGCGCGAGGTTCCACACCGCGATCCTCGGCTGGTTGCCGTAGGCGTAGCGACCCTGCCTGTCGATCGACGAAAACACCGTCTCCGGATTGTAGCGATCCATGAACGCGCAGGGGCCGTAATCGATGGTTTCACCGGAGATCGTCATGTTGTCGGTGTTCATCACGCCGTGAACGAAGCCGACGAGCATCCATTGCGCGACGAGGCTGGCCTGCCGTTCGACCACCGCCGCGAGCAACGCGAGATACCGGTCGTCGCGCGTTGCCAGCGCTGGATAATGACGCCGCAGGGCGTAGTCGGCGAGTTTTTTCAACCGGGCGTGGTCGCCACACGCAGCGAAAAATTCGAAGGTGCCGACCCGGAGGTGGCTCGCCGCAACGCGCGTCAGCACCGCGCCAGGGAGGAGGGCGTCGCGGTAGATCGTCTCGCCAGTCGTCACCACGGCGAGCGCCCGGGTCGTGGGAATGCCGAGCGCGTGCATCGCTTCGCCGATAAGGTATTCGCGCAGGACAGGCCCGAGCACGGCCTTGCCGTCGCCCCGGCGTGAGAAAGGCGTCGGGCCGGAGCCCTTCAAGTGAAGGTCGCGTCGGCGGCCATCCCGATCGATCGTCTCACCGATCAGCAGCGCGCGGCCATCGCCGAGTTGCGGCGAGAACTGGCCGAACTGGTGCCCGGCGTAGACCATCGCGAGCGGTGTCGTCCCCTCGAGACTGTCCATGCCGGCGAGGAGGCGGGCGGCATCCTCACGGTTCTCGAACCCCGAGGGCAGGCCCAGTTCGTCCGCAAGCGCGCGGTTGAAGCGCAACAGGCGGGGTTCGGGCACCTTCGCACCGGTCCACGGCACGTAGAAGCCTTCCATCTCCCGCGCGAATTCGTTGTCGAGGCGTGGCGCCATCATGATGATTCGTTCAGCCCTTGCGCTCGTCGCGCCACGTCAACCGATAGAGATCGAAGCGGCGGTCACGCAGGTTGCGCACCGTGCCCTCGCGCCGCGCCCAGGCGAGATCCGACAGGTCGAGATCGGCAACGGCGATGGTTTCGACGTTCTCGGTCGTCTCGGCGGCGACGCCGTCGCGGGCGAACGGGAAATCGCATGGGGTGAGGATGCAGGACTGGGCGTATTGCACATCCATGTTCTCGACACCGGGCAGATTGCCGACGTTGCCCGACATCACGACATAGCACTGGTTTTCGATGGCACGGGCCTGCGAGCAATAGCGAACGCGCAGGTAGCCCTGCCGGTTGTCCGTGCAGAAGGGGACGAATAGCAGTTTCGCGCCTTCATCCGCCAACCGGCGGGCAAGTTCGGGAAATTCGCTGTCGTAACAGACCATGACGCCGATTGGCCCGCAATCGGTGTCGATGGCGTGGACCTGGTTGCCGCCCTTGATGTTCCACCAGTTTCGTTCGTTGGGCGTAGGGTGGATCTTTTCCTGCGCATGCACCGTTCCGTCCCGCAGGAAGACGTAGGCGACATTGCGAATATCGCCTTCGCCGACCCGCGTCGGGTGCGAGCCGCCGATGATGTTGATATTGTAGGAAAGCGCCATCTGCCGCATCGCCGCGACGAAAGGTTCGGTATGGGCGGTCAGCGCCTCGATCGCCTCGACCGGGCCGAGACGCTTCTTTTCCAGCGCGAGAAGCTGAAGCGTGAACAGCTCGGGAAAGACGACGAAATCCGATTTGTAATCGGAGACGACATCGACAAAATACTCGATATTCGCGATGAATTCCTCGAAACTGCTTACGGCACGCTGCTGGAACTGGACGGTCGCGACCCGGACCCAGTCCTTCGGTCGCATCGCACGTTTCGCCGGTGCCGCTTCCTGATCGACGTAGGGGTTGCGCCACACCATATGGCTGGCGTGGCCGAGGCTGTCGCTGTCGCTCGGCAGGTAGCCGTGCAGCACGCCGATCGGCTCGAACCCGTTGCCGATCTGGAAGGAAATAACCTGATCGCGCAGGCGGCGGGCCTTCACTGCGTCGAGATAGGCCTCGGGCTTGCCGAATTCCTTGATTTTCCGCGCGAGGCCGGGCATACGGCCGCCGAAGACAATGCCTTTGAGTTCCAGTTCCTCCGCGAGACGCTTGCGCGCCTCATAGAGCCGCTGGCCGATGCGCAGGCCGCGCCAGTCGGGATCGACGCAGACCTCCATGCCATAGAGCCACGGGCCGGCGGGATCGTGCCGCGAGGCATAGCCACCACCGGTGATCTCCGCCCAGTTGTGATCCGAGAGCGCGGTCGCCTCGTCGATGCGGAACGTTGCGGCATAGCCGACGATCCGATCGTCATATTCCGCAACGAACTGGCCCTCGGGGAAGGTGGTGATCTGCCCCTGAAGATTGCCGGCCGAATAGACGGGCAGATTGGGGTAGGCCCGCTTCATCATCACGATGATGTCGGGAATGTCCTTGCGGCGCGCATGGCGGATCGAGAGCTTCTCGCTGGTCGCCGAACGCGCGGACTTGCTGCGGGTCGCAGGGCGCTTGCGCGCAGCCGAACCCGGATTCATTGTCGGTTTCATCATCGCCCCAATGTAGGGCGAAACGGCATCGGCGCAAACCGGCGGGGCAAAACCCTGTCTTTCGAGGTCAGGAGCGCGTACGGTTCGGCTTCGGGAATACGCCCTTGGTCGTGAATTTCTGGCCTTGCGGCTGCCGACCGCTCTTTGGTGAGAAACGCTTGCCTTCGCCGCCCGACTTGCCAGTTCCGGCAGGCTGCCAGTTCGGAACGAGGTGATGCTTGCCCGGACCGATGAGATCGGCGCGGCCCATCTCTTTCAACGCCTCGCGCAGAAGCGGCCAGTTTTCCGGGTCGTGATAGCGCAGGAACGCCTTATGCAGCCGCCGCTGCCGGAGCCCGCGAACAGTATCGACCGGGTCGGAAGCACCGCGCCGCACCGGGCGGAGTGGATTGACGCCAGAGTGATACATCGCCGTCGAGAGAGCCATAGGTGAAGGAAGAAAAGTCTGAACCTGGTCCGCGCGATAACCGTTTTTCTTCAACCAGATCGCGAGGTTCATCATGTCCTCGTCCGTTGTCCCCGGATGCGCGGCGATGAAATACGGAATGAGGAAATACTTCTTGCCTGCCTTCTGCGCAGCAGCGTCGAACAGGCGCTTGAAGGCATCGTAGGAACCGATGCCGGGCTTCATCATCTTCGAGAGCGGACCGTCCTCGGTGTGCTCCGGCGCGATCTTGAGATAGCCGCCGACGTGATGCTCGACGAGTTCCTTGACGTATTCCGGGCTCTCCACAGCGAGATCGTAGCGCACGCCCGAGGCGACATTGACCTTTTTCACGCCGGGAATGGCGCGTGCCTTGCGATAGAGCTGGATCAGCGCCTCGTGGCTCGTGTTGAGGTTCTTGCAGATATCGGGATAGACGCAGGAGGGGCGGCGGCAGACCGCCTCGATCGCCTTGTCCTTGCAGCCGATGCGATACATGTTCGCGGTCGGCCCGCCGATATCGGAAATGACGCCGGTGAAGGCGTCGTCCTTGTCGCGGATATCCTCGATTTCCTTGAGGATCGAGCCTTCCGATCGCGACTGGATCACGCGGCCCTCGTGCTCGGTGATCGAGCAGAACGAGCAGCCGCCGAAACAGCCGCGCATGATCGTCACCGAATGGCGGATCATCTCCCAGGCGGGGATCTTCTGCCCTTCGTAGGATGGATGCGGGGCGCGGGCGTAAGGGAGTTCGTAGACCGCGTCCATCTCCTCGGTCGAGAGCGGGATCGGCGGCGCGGTCACCCAGAGCTGGCGATTGCCGTGCGCCTGCGTGAGCGGCCAGGCGTTGCCGGGGTTGCTCTCCTTGTGCAGGACGCGCGAGGCGCGGGCATAGGCCTCCTTGTCCTCGGAGACGACCTCGTAGGCGGGGAGGCGGATGACGCCCTTGCCGGCGGCGGCCTTCTCGTCGTTGCGGAGCTTGCCCTCGTCGCCATCCTGAAGGTCTTCGGCGGAGGCCTCGAACCAGCCTTCCGGCGTGCCCGAGCGGGCGAACGCGATGCCGCGGATGTCGGAAAAGTCCTGATTGAGCCCGTTTTTGGCAATCCGGTGCGCGACCTCGACCAGCGCGCGCTCGGCGTTACCGTAGATCAGCAGGTCACCTTTCGCATCGAACAGGATCGAGCGGCGCACCTTGTCGGACCAGTAGTCGTAATGCGCGATGCGGCGCAGGGAGGCTTCGATGCCGCCGAGGATGATCGGCACACCGGAAAACGCCTCGCGGCAGCGCTGGGCGTAGACTGTCACCGCCCGGTCCGGCCGCTTCCCGCCGGCACCACCAGGCGTGTAGTTGTCGTTGTGCCGGAGGCGCCGGTCGGAGGTGTATCGGTTGACCATGGAATCCATGTTGCCGCCGGTGATGCCGAAGAACAGGTTCGGCTTGCCGAGCGCGCGGAACGGCGCCGCGCTTTGCCAGTCCGGCTGCGCGATGATGCCGACGCGGAACCCCTGCGCCTCCAGAAGCCGCCCGATGATCGCCATGCCGAAGCTCGGGTGATCAACGTAGGCGTCACCCGTCACGAGGATGATGTCGCAAGAATCCCAGCCGAGACTGTCCATCTCCGCGCGCGACATGGGCAGGAAAGGCGCCGTGCCGAAGCGCTGCGCCCAGTACTTCTTGTAGGCGAAAAGTGGTTTGGTGCCTTCCGGCACGGGATTGAGCGAGGCCATAACGGATCCAAAGATCGAAAAATCGGATGTTGGCGAACCCCATACAGCAAAAAGTGTCAAAAAGGCAGATGCCAAAGCATCATCCCATCAACCGGGCGCCGGTCGATAGGAAAGATGATGTGGCACAACGAAAAGATGCCGTTACTTTATCCCTCGACGCTCACGCTGCCTGCTCCTAGGATGCTGCATACACGCCGGAATCGGCGCTGCGTACGGGATCAAGCAGGCGGATGCGCTATTCGGCCCTTTCGATCTTCCTTCAGGGACTGACCGGCAACAGGCGCTGGACCCCGGCTTTCCGCGCGCCCGAGCCGAAGCCGTATTATGATGTGGTGATCGTCGGCGGCGGTGGGCACGGGCTCGCGACGGCCTATTACCTCGCCAGGGTTTTCGGCGTCGCCAATGTCGCCGTGCTGGAGAAGGGCTACCTCGGCTCCGGCAATGTCGGCCGCAACACGACCATCATCCGCTCGAATTACCTGCTGCCGGGCAACAACCCCTTTTACGAGCTATCGCTGAAACTCTGGGAGGGGTTGGAGCAGGATTTCAATTTCAACGCGATGGTCTCGCAGCGCGGCGTGCTCAACCTCTACCACTCCGACGCCCAGCGCGATGCCTATACCCGGCGCGGCAATGCGATGCGCCTGCACGGCGTCGATGCCGAATTGCTCGACCGCGAGGCGGTGCGGGCCAAGCTCCCGTTTCTTGATTTCGACAACGCCCGCTTTCCGATCATGGGTGGGCTCCATCAGCCGCGCGGCGGCACGGTGCGCCACGATGCCGTCGCCTGGGGCTATGCGCGCGGCGCGGATAGCCGCGGCGTCGATATCATCCAGCATTGCGAGGTGACCGGCATCCGCCGCGAGAACGGCGTTGTCACCGGCGTCGAGACCAGTCGCGGCTTTATCGGTTGCGGTAAGCTCGCACTGGCGACGGCGGGGCACTCCTCCGTCACGGCGGCGATGGCGGGCCTGCGCCTGCCGATCGAGAGCCACGTGCTGCAAGCCTTTGTTTCCGAGGGCCTGAAACCGTTCATCGACTGTGTCGTCACCTTCGGCGCCGGTCATTTCTACGTCTCGCAGTCGGACAAGGGTGGGCTCGTCTTCGGCGGCGATATCGACGGCTACAATTCCTACGCCCAGCGGGGGGCGCTGTCGCTCGTCGAACATGTCGCGGAAGCGGGCGTGGCGCTCATTCCGGCGCTCTCGCGTCTGCGGTTCCTGCGAAGCTGGGGTGGAATCATGGATATGAGCATGGACGGCTCGCCCATCATCGACCGCACGCCCATCGAAAACCTCTATCTCAATGCCGGCTGGTGTTACGGCGGCTTCAAGGCGACCCCGGCTTCCGGCTACTGCTTCGCCCATCTCATCGCCCGCGACGCATCGCATGAAACGGCACGCGCCTTCCGGCTGGACAGGTTCGAGCGCGGCTACCCGATCGACGAGAAGGGGTTGGGCGCGCAGCCCAATCTGCATTGAACGATGGCGAGCCTGATCCCCTGTCCGCATTGTGGCACGAGGCCCCGCGAGGAATTCGCGGTGAAGGGCGATGCTGCGCCCATCCGCCCCGAGCTGGATGCGCCGGCGTCGGACTGGCACGAATATCTCCATCTGCGAGACAATCCGAAAGGTCGCCATCACGAGTTCTGGCATCACGTCTCCGGCTGCCGACGCTGGCTCATCGTCGAGCGCGATACAGCCAGCCATGAGATCTATTCGATCACCGACGCAGCTTCCGCGAAACAGGGAGGCGGTGCATGACCGGGTTTCGCCTGCCGCGTGGCGGCTGCATCGACCGATCGCGCACGCTGCGCTTTACCTTCGACGGGCGGGTGATGGTGGGACATCCCGGCGATACGCTCGCGTCGGCCCTGCTCGCGAACGGCGTGGGAATCGTCGGGCGTTCGTTCAAATATCACCGACCGCGCGGCATCCTGACGGCAGGATCGTCTGAGCCGAACGCGCTCGTCACGCTCGGAGAGGGTGCAAGCAGCGAGCCCAACACCCGCGCAACGATGGTCGAGTTGAGCGATGGCCTCATCGCACGCAGCCAGAATTGCTGGCCCTCCGCCGCCTTCGATGTCGGCGCGATCAACGGGCTGCTCTCGCCGTTTCTTTCGGCGGGCTTCTACTACAAGACCTTCATGTGGCCGGCGCCGCTGTGGGAAAAGCTCTACGAGCCGCTGATCCGCAAGGCTGCCGGGCTTGGCCGCGCCAGCAAGGCTCCTGATCCGGATCGCTACGAGAAATCCTGGGCGCATTGCGATCTTCTCGTCATCGGCGCGGGGCCCGCAGGGCTCGGCGCCGCGCTGACGGCTGGACGCTCTGGCGCGCGCGTTATTCTGGTCGATGAGGATCACGAGCCGGGCGGGGCGTTGCTGAGCACAGGCGGTGACGTTGCAGGCCGATCCCCGACCACGCTGCTTGCCGATCTTGTCGGCGAGTTGGAGAACTTGCCCAACATCCGCATCCTGAGCCGTACGACCGCGGTCGGGTGGTATGACGATAACCTGTTCGGTGCCGTGGAGCGGGCCGGCCCGGACTTCCTCTCGACTGGCCATGCCCCGCGCGAACGGTTGTGGCGGATCGTTGCGCGTGAGGCCATCCTGGCAAGTGGCGCCGAGGAGCGTCCACTCGTCTTCGGTGGCAACGACCGGCCGGGCGTGATGATGACCGGCGCGGTTTCGAGTTATCTGCACCGCCAAGCGGTCGCTCCCGGCCGCCGTCCGCTCATCTTTACAACCAATGCGGCCGGGTATCACGCGGCAGCGATGCTGGAGGAAGCCGGGATCGAGGTCTCGGGCATCGTCGATCCACGCACGGAACCGGAGGCCGAATGGCGGGGCAGGGCGCCGGTGTTCCGGAATGCCGTTGTCACGGACGTGATTGGTGGACGTGGTGTCAGCGGTGCCGTCCTTGACAGTGAAGGCCGACGATCCCGGATCGATGCGGATTCCATCGCGATGTCGGGCGGCTTCACCCCGCGCATCCAACTCGCCTGCCAGCGCGGGTGCAAGCCGGTATGGTCCGAGGCACACTTGGCGTTTCTCGCGCCGGAACGCCAGAACGGATTGACCGTTGCCGGTGCTGCCGCCGGCATCGAGGGGCTTGAGGGCGCGCTGCACGACGGCAGCCGGAAGGCGGCTTCGGCCCTGAAGGAGCTTGGCCTCGATGCGAAGCCCGCATTCTCCGCAGCCCCCTTGAATGATCGAAAAACCTATGCGCTCTGGCGTGTTGCCGGCACGAGGGGCGCGGCCTTCGTCGATTTCCAGAACGATGTGAAGGTGGACGATCTGCTTCTTGCGAACCGCGAGGGTTATGGCCACGTCGAACTGGCCAAGCGCTACACCACCGCAGGCATGGCCACCGATCAGGGCAAGACCGGAAATCTCAATGCGATCGGTATTCTCGCCGAAGCACGCGGGGTGACGCCGGGGGAGATCGGGACCACGACATTCAGGCCGTTCTATGTGCCGGTCTCATTCGGCGCCTTGGCAGGGTCGGCGCGCGGAAAGCACTTTCAGCCAGTGCGTCGTTCACCGCTGCATGGATGGGCGGAGAAGAACGGCGCCGTCTTTGTCGAGAGCGGCTTGTGGTATCGCTCGTCCTGGTTCCCGCGCCCCGGCGAGATGACCTGGCGCGAGAGCGTCGATCGCGAGGTTCTCAACGTCCGCAGCAATGTCGGACTTTGCGATGTCTCGACGCTCGGCAAAATCGAGGTTTTCGGTCGGGATGCTGCGACCTTTCTTGACCGCATCTATTGCAACGCCTTCGCCAAGTTACCCGTCGGGCGTGCCCGTTATGGCATCATGCTGCGCGAGGACGGTTTCATCTATGATGACGGCACCACGAGCCGCCTCGCAGATGACCACTTCTTCATGACAACGACGACAGCGCTCGCGGCGGGGGTGCTGTCGCATCTCGAGTTCTGCGCGCAGGTGCTCTGGCCGGACCTCGACGTCCGCTTTGCCTCCTCGACCGATCAATGGGCGCAGATGGCGATTGCCGGGCCGAAATCGCGTTCTGTTCTCGAGGCAATCGTTGATGTCGATCTCTCGGATGATGCATTCCCGTTCATGGCGGCGCGGGAGATCACACTTTTCGGCGGGAAATTGTCCGCGCGGCTGTTCCGGATCTCGTTTTCGGGCGAGCGCGCCTACGAATTGGCGGTGCCGGCCGGTTTCGGGGAATCCGTCGCCGACGCCCTGATGGCCGCGGGCGCGCCCTATGGCATCTGCGCCTATGGCGCAGAGGCGCTCGGCGTGCTGCGCATCGAGAAAGGCCATGTCACGCATAACGAGATCAACGGCACGGTGACCGCCGACGATCTTGGCTTCGGTAAGATGGTGAGCAGCACGAAGACGGATTTCATCGGTCGGGCGATGCTCCGTCGCGAGGGGCTCGTCTCACAGGATCGGCCGCAACTGGTCGGCGTCAGACCCGTCGACCCACGGGACGGCTTCAAGGCCGGATCGCACATCATGCGCCCCGACGATCAAACTGTACTGGAGAACGATCAGGGTTACGTCACTTCCGTCGCGTTTTCCCCTCATCTCGGGCACATGATCGGCCTTGCGCTGGTGAAGGGTGGGCGAACCCGGCATGGTGAGCGCGTCGTCATCTGGAATGCGCTCGGAGAAAGCTACATCGAAGGCGAAGTCTGCGCGCCGTGTTTCGTCGATCCCGTGAATGAGAGGCTCCATGCCTGAGAGTCCGTGTCACATTCCGGCGCTGGCAGGCGTACGCCCGGGTCGTCTCGGCAAGGAGGATGGCGCGCCCGGTGTCACGCTGCGCGCCTTGCCGGAGGGGCTTGTTGTGCTGGCGCTGGGACGGAGCGACCGGAAGGCGGTGCTCGCCGCGACTGTGAGCGTCGGGCTTGCAAAGTGTTCCGTCTCGGATGCGGGGTTCGAACAATGGCTGATCGCAGGCGATATGCCGGCGTCACCTGTGGTGCTTGCTTCCCTTGCGCAGGCGCTTGCCGGAAAGGTGTATGTCAGCGATCAGAGCCACGGGCGCGTGCGGATCGCGCTGTCCGGCCCGAGAAGCATGAATGTCCTCGCCAAGGGTTGCGGCATCGATTTCGCTAGTTTTACGGTCGGAACTGGTGCGATGACGCTATATGGACATCTCGGCTGTCATGTATTCCGAGCGGAAGAAACCGTGTTCCACCTGACGGTGTTGCGGAGCTTCGCGCTTGCGCTGTGGGACGAACTCGTCGAGGCTGGGCGGGAATTCGGCGTCGAGGCGCGAGCCTTGTAGATCACCGCAGCGGCAGCCAACCGAGCCGTTCGCGCCAGTCCGGCTCGAGATCGGCGAAGCGGTTGAGCCGGAAGGTCGAGATATCGGCAAAGGTGCAGCGCCGCTCGATCACGAGATCGCGGATCGCGCGCCCGCTCGCCGGCGAGAGACCGAACCCGACGCTGGAGAGCGTCGCTACAACGACATTGTCGACGCCGGGCGCATGATCGATCACCGGCCTGCCGTCTGGCGTGTTTTCCATGATGCCGGCCCAGGAACGGATGATCCGTGCGTGAGCGGCCTTCGGCAACAGCGTCGCGAGGCGGTTCGCAATTCCGCCCATCAGCGGGGAGGATGGTTTGCCCGGCGCACGGTCGGGCACGGTTTCGACCCATTCATGCGGGCCGCCGCCATAGGCGAGATTGCCGCGCAGCGTCTGCCGGCCGTAGAGGCCGTTTCCGTCCACCCCGCCATAGGGCATCAGCGGCAGGGCTTCGGTGACGATCATCTCGGCGCGTGCCGCGGCGAGGGGGACGTCGCAGCCGATCATCGCCGCGAGGTGCGCCGTCTGCGGACCGGCAGCGATAACGAGATGGTCACAGCCAAAGAAGCCAGCGTCTGTCTCGACACCTGTGACCTGCCCGCCCTGTATGCGGATGCCGGTTACGCGGGTGTTCTGCCTCAACTGCCCACCGTGATCCTCCATCGCGAAGGCATAACCCGCCAGCGTGCGATGCGGGTTTGCGTGGCCGCCGAAATGGTAGAAATAGCCGCCGACAGTGTTCTCATCGGCGAGCGGTACCAGCTTCCGTGCTTCTTTCGTGTCGAGAATCTCGGTCGAGAAGCCCTGATGCTCGGCATTGATCTTCGCGCGCGCGTAGAGCGCCATCTGTGCTTCCGAAAACGCAAGGCGGATGCGCTCCGAGCGGAATTCGGTCGGATAACCGAGCAAATCATCCATTAGGGGCCAGAGGCGCTGCTCTTCGGCGAAAAGGGGTGAGTGGTGGTGCGAACACCCGCCGCCGTTGCGCCCCGAGGCCTCGTCACCGACCATCCCAGCTTCGAGCACCAGCACGTCGACGCCCTCGCGGGCGAGCCAGAACCCCGCGCTGAGGCCCGTCACGCCGCCGCCGACGATGACGACTTCCGCGCCGGTGCGTTTCGGATCGCGTGTGCCGGGACGTCGGGTCATTCGCTCGCAACCTCGCCGGAGGTATCGTTTGTCGCGAGCGTGAACTGACCCTTGACCTCCCAGAACGGTCGCCATTGTGCGTGCATGCCGAACCAACTGTCCCAGTGCTCGCCCTGAAGTGGCACCTCGCCGAGCGAAGCCGCCAGCGCGAGCGGCAACGGCCGGACCGGCGCGCGATAGCTCGCGAGTGGGACGGTGGCGAGATCGGCATCGGCTTCGAGCGCGAGCAATGCCGCGATCTGCTCGCGGCAGCGCCGCCCCTGGCATGGCCCCATGCCGGCGCGGGTCATGCGCTTGAGCTGATCGGGGTCAGGTGGCCCGGCGGCGAGCAGGGCGGCCAGAGAATGCGCTTCCGGCATCTGCCCTTCCCATTCAAGATAGCGTGGCGGACGGAGCTGGAGCAGATCGCGCGCACTGACGTCCTCGCATTGGCAGAGCGGAAACTCGGCTCGGGCATGGATCACACTCGCGCGCAGCCATGCCTTGCGATAGGCGGAAAGGTCGTATTCGGCGTGAGGTTCCGGCCGGTCGTTCCGCTCCGATGCGCGGCCAAGGATCGCATCGACGGCATCGCATGCCTCCTGTTCTGCGATTGTGGCGTCGCGCGACTTCTCGGGCCAGATGCCGGCGCAATCGCCGATGGCGTAGACAGACGGCAAACTTGTGCGACCCCGGAAATCGACGAGCGGGACATGTCCACCGCGCGCCGGATCAAACCGGCACGCCGCACCGGCAGCTTGCAGAAGGTCGATCATCGGGACAGACCCGATGGCGAGGACAATCCCGTCGCAGTCAATCTGTAGCTCGGCGCCGGTCGGGACGCCGTCCGCATCGAGCTCGCCGACCAGAACGCCCTCGACCCGTTCGCTGCCGATCGCTTCCCGGATGACGCTCCGGCAGAGGATGGGAATGCCCGCTTGTTCGGCGCCCACGATCAGATCGGGCGACGCAACCGGCCGTTCGGCCTGGTCGATAACCGCGGCGGTTTTCACCCCACGCTTCGCAAGCGCAAGCGCCGTCAGTAGCGCTTCCGTGTCCGATCCAAGGATGACGATACGTCCGGAGGTAAGGGCGCCGTCGTAGTGCTCGGCCAACAAACGCGCAGCGCTGGCGCCCATGACGCCGGGCAGTTGCCAGCCGGGGAAGCCAAGGCCCATGTCGCGTCTGCCGGTCGCGACGATGACATGCCGGGGCGCAACGAGGCTGGCCGACGTTTCGTCCGAAAGCCCGGCGACAAGGCCCGGCAGATGCCGCAGGGCCGCGCCTTTCGCGTAAAGTCCCCAGCAGGCGGTGCCGAGCCGGATATCGACCCCGGCCTCGAACGCCGCCTCGAATAGCGGCTCGGAGGCCACAAAGGCCTCCATCATCGCATTGCGGTTGCGCGCCGCGCCGGTCATCGCCTGTCCGAAATGGCGCGGCACATCCTCACCCATCGTTGCGTAGGGAATCGGATTTTCGTCGACGAGGACGGTTTTCAGCCCCGCTTCGGCGGCCTCAATCGCAGCGCGCAGGCCGGCCTTGCCGGCGCCGATGACCAGAAGATCGAAGGACTCGGATGTGACCGGCGGTTTCCCCGCGACGGATTTCAGATCGACCGGGCTGCCCGGTGCTGGACCGTCCTCGCCCAGCATGGCGCTACTGCTCCACCATCACGAAATGGCCGTTGCCAAGGTCGCGCCATTGTCGAGGCGGTGGCACGTAGTCGACCTTGCGCATCGGGCTCGGCAGTTCCGTGGTCGAGAGCCCACGCCGCGCTTTGCGTCGGTCGGGATCGGGGATCGGCACCGCCGCCATCAGCTTGCGTGTATAGGAATGTGCGGGGTTGGAGATCACCGCGTCGCGTGGGCCGATCTCCACGATTTCCCCGAGGAACATCACGGCGACCCGGTGGCTGACTCGTTCGACGACGGCGATGTCATGCGAGATGAAGAGGTAGGCGAGCCCCATCTCCTCCTGCAATTCCATCATCAGGTTGATGACCTGCGCCTTGATCGAGACATCCAGCGCCGAAACGGCCTCGTCGGCGACAATCAGCTTCGGCTTGAGCGCCAGCGCACGGGCGATGCAAAGCCGTTGCCGCTGCCCGCCTGAGAACTCGTGCGGGTAGCGCCCGGCCATGTCCGGCGAAAGGCCGACGCGCGTGAGGAGCTCTGCGACGCGACGCTTCGCCCCGGTTGCGTCGGCGAGACCATGCACGATGATCGGTTCGGCGATGGCATCGCCCACGGTCTTGCGCGGGTTGAGGCTCGCGAACGGGTCCTGGAACACCATCTGCATCCGCTGGCGTGCGGCCCGCAGGCCTGCCTTGTCGAGTGCACGCACGTCCTGCCCCTCGAACAGAACCGTGCCGTCGACCGGCTCCACGAGCCTGAGGATCGAGCGGCCCGTGGTCGATTTGCCGCAGCCGGATTCGCCGACCAGCGCCAGCGTCTCGCCGGGGCGCAGCGCGAAGGAGACATTCTCGACTGCATGGACGCGCGCCGAGACGCGGCCGAACACACCGGTGCGAACATCGAACCGCGTGACCAGATTGGAAACCTCCAGCACCGGCCTCGTCTCAGGATCGACCCTCCGGTCGCGCGGTTCCGGCGCGATCATTTCGCCACTCGCCTGATCGACGATGGCGAAAGGGGCGGGTTGGTCCGTGCCCTGCATCGTGCCCAGCTTGGGTACGGCGGCGAGGAGGGCGCGTGTGTAATGTTCGCGCGGCGCCTTGAACACCTGCGATGTCGGCCCGTCCTCGACCTTACGGCCCTTGAGCATGACGACGACACGGTCCGCAATTTCCGCCACGACGCCCATATCATGCGTGATGAAGGCGACCGACATGCCTTCCTCGTCCTGCAACATCTTGATGAGTTCGAGGATTTCCGCCTGGATCGTCACATCGAGCGCGGTCGTCGGCTCGTCGGCGATCAGGAGTTGTGGTCGGCAGGCGAGGCTCATAGCGATCATCACGCGCTGGCGCATGCCGCCCGAAAGCCGGTGCGGATAATCGTTGATCCGTGAGGCGGCGGCCGGAATGCGCACGCGTTCGAGAATGCGCACCGCCTCGGCTTCCGCCGCGGCCCGATCAAGCCCACGGTGATACATCAGTGCTTCGGCGATCTGGAAGCCGATGGTGAGCACCGGGTTGAGGCTCGTCATCGGTTCCTGAAAGATCATCGCGAGGCGATTGCCGCGAAGGGAGCGCATCTCCTCTTCCGGCAGGGTCAACAGGTTTTTCCCGTCGAAGAGAATCTCACCTTCCGTGCGGCTGTTCGCCGGCGGCAGGAGGCGCATGGTCGAGAGCGCGGTAACGCTTTTGCCGGAACCGGACTCGCCGACGATCGCCACCGTCTCGCGCGGACCAATATCGAAGGACAGCTCTTCGACGACCGAACGCCATGCACCGTCCACGCGGAACGAGGTGGTGAGGTTGCGGACCGAAAGGACAGGGCCGGCGGTGGGTTGGGTCGGGGCGCTCATGACTCGCCCTTCAGCTTGGGGTCGATCGCATCGCGCAGGCCGTCTCCGAGCAGGTTAAGCGCGAAGATCACGATCAGGATCGCCGCGCTCGGCGCGATCACCAGCCAGGCGCTGTCGAGGATGTTCTCGAAACCTTCGCGGATCATGCCGCCCCATGTCGGCGTCGGCGGCTTGACGGAGAGGCCGATGAAGGCGAGCGATGCCTCGGTGCGGATGGCATTGGCGAGCCAGAGCGAGCCCATGACGAGGATTTCCGGCAGGATATTCGGCAGGATATGCCCGGCGACGATCCGCATGTCAGAGAAACCGAGCGCGCGGCAGGCATCGACGAACTCGCGCTCCTTCATGGCGATGGTCGGCGCACGGGCGATGCGCGCGAAAGGCGGGATGGAGGTCATCGCGATGGCGATGATGATGTTCATCATCGAGGGGCCGAGCATCGCGACGATGATCAGGCCGAGGATCAGCGAGGGGAAGGCGAGAAGCACGTCCATCGCCTGCATGATCAGGATGTCGGTGCGGCCGCCCTTCCAGCCCGCGAGCATGCCGATCGCCGAGCCGATCACCATTGCCAGCACCGTTGAAGCGAGGCCGATGATCAGCGAGATGCGCGCACCGTGGGTGAGACGCGAGGCAATATCGCGCCCGAAGCCATCGGTTCCCATGATGTATTCGGCGGACGGCGGCTTGAGCTTCTGGAGGATGTTCTGCTCCAGCGGATCGAGCGGCGTCACGATTGGCGCGAAGATCGCCAGAAAAACCACAATGACAAAGATCACCAGGCCGACCCACGAGGTCTTGTTGGTGTTGAACGCGCGCAGGGTGGCGTTCCAGATGTAGCGAAGGCGGGAGGGCGCCGGGGCGATATCGGTCATGCTCATTTGAGTTTCACCCTCGGATCGGCGACGCCATAGGCAATGTCGGTCGCAAGGTTCACCACCACGACGACGAGTGTGTAGATCACCATCATGCCCTGAAGCATGGTGTAGTCGCGTTGGTTGAGCGCGCCGACGATCAGCTTTCCGAGGCCGGGCCGCGAGAATACGATCTCCGTCAGCACCGAATTGCCGATCAGGATGCCGAGATAAAGTCCGACGATCGTGATGACGGGGATCAGCGCGTTCCGAAGCGCATGGCGGATGATGACGGCATTGATCGGCACGCCTTTGGCGCGGGCTGTACGGACGTAGTCCTCCTGCAGCACCTCCAGCATCGCCGAACGCGTGACACGGGTGATGTAGGCCGCGGTGATGAGCCCGAGATTAATCGCCGGGAGCGTGATCGACTGGAACCACGCCGTTGCGCTGCCACTCCGCGCGCTGATGACCGGGAACCAGGGTAGCAGGATCGCGAAGCCGAGCAGGAGCAGCAGCGCCGAGACGAAGGGCGGGAAGGAGAGCCCGAGCAGCGAGGCGATGCGGGCCGCGTAATCGGTGAAGCGGTTGCGCTTTACGGCCGCCGCGATGCCAAGCGGCACGCCGATGACGATGCCGATCACCAGCGAGATCAGCGTGAGTTCAATCGTCCAGGGTAGAACGTTGAGAACCTCTTGTATGACCGGGCGACCGGTGACCATCGAGGTGCCCCAATCGCCCACCAGCGCACCTGAAATGAAGGTGAGATACTGCGCGTGGATCGGCCGGTTGAGACCGAGCTTCTCGCGCAGCGCCATGATCGCTTCCTGGCTCGCCTGATCGCCCAGGATCACCTGCGCCGGATCGCCCGGTACGATGCGCACCAGCACGAAAACAAGCGTCAACACGGCGAACAGCGTCACGACGGCAAAGCCCAGACGCCGGATGAGAAACGCGGTCATGTCACCTCGCAAGCGTCCGGGTGAGGCGAGCCCCACCCGGCGTTTTCAGCCTTGCGGCAGGATCAGTTCTTGAACCGGGTCTTTTCCGTGATCGGGGGCGACAGGTTCAGCGAGCCGACGAGGTCGTAGCCGAGGTCGAGGTTCGCCTTCCACGCCCAGAGCTGGAGCTGCTCGTAAATCGGAATGCCGCAGACATTCTTGACGAGCTTTTCCTGTGCCGTCTTCCACAGCATCTTCTGCTTCGCCGCGTCCTGCTCGACGCGCGCGGCACGAATCTCGCTGTCGGCGATATCGCAGAAGGTGAAGTTGGTGATGGCGGTCGGCTTGCCGACGATCGAGTTCGAGTCGTAGAACTGCGTCAGATAGACGTCCGCGACCGGAAAACGCGCCGCCTGATAGTGGACGATCGGCGAGAGACCCTTGCGGATCTGCGCATGGAAGGTCGCGTGCTCGACGAGCTCGATTTCGAGGTTGATGCCCGCCTTCTTGAGCTGCGCCTGCACCGCCTCGATCAGCGTCTGCATGCCGGTCAGGGTGGTGTGGATGGTTTTCACCGTCACGCCGTCCTTGTAGCCGGCTTCGGCGAGGAGCGCCTTTGCCTTGGCGACATCATAGGGGTACAGCGGGGCCTTCTCGTCCGTGCCGAGGTAGCCCGACGGGACGACCGAAACCGCCTCGCGCGAGGTGCCCGCGCCCTTGAACACCACGATCGCCTTGCGGTCGATCGCATGAGCGATCGCCTGACGGACGCGGATATCGTCGAGCGGCTTCGAGGTGACGTTGAGGTAAAGCGCCGACATCTCGCCCGGCTCCATCGCCTTGACGACAACGCCCGGCAGCTTCGATGTGCGGTCAACCCAGGTCTGGTCCTGCTTGCCGTAGATCATGTCGAGTTCGCCCGACTGAAAGGCGAGGTCGCGGCTCGAATCCGCCGGGATGTAGCGGTAGGTGATTTCCTCCAGCTGGGGCGCGCCGCGGAAGTACTTCTTGTGCGCCTTGAGCTTCACGAACTGTTGCGGCTGGTATTCCGCGAATTCGAACGGCCCGGTGCCGACCGGCTTCTTGCCGAAGCCGTCGCCCATTTCCTCGGCGGCCTTCTTGCAGACCATGTTGCCGCCGTTGATGTTCGAGACATAGCCGAGGAAGCCCGCGACCGGGTTCTTGAGCGTGATCTTCAGCGTCGTGGCGTCAACGGCTTCGACCTTGTCGACCGCGCGGAAATCGCCCGAATAGTTCGAGGTCGCCTTGTTTGAGGCGCGGGTGATCGAATAGGCCGCATCCGCCGCCGTAAAGGGGCCGTAACCGTGATGGCACTCGACGCCGGCGCGAATCTTGAACGTCCACTCCGTGCCGTCCTTGTTGCTGGTCCAGCTCTCGGCGAGGTCCGGCTCGATGAAGTCCGGGCTCGCCTGACCTGGTTTGATGCGCACAAGGCCGTTGAAGATGTAGTTGAGGAGGCCCTTGTCCGGCGTCGTCGAGGCGAGGTGCGGATCAAGCTTGCCGGCGTCCGCCGACCCCATGCCGATGACGAGAGTTTTCTTCTGCGCGAAGGCCGAACCCGCAATGAAACAGGCGGCGACGGCAAGTCCGAGAGAAAGTTTTCGCTTCATGATGAGCTCCCCTGATTATGCTTTCGTCGATATTGGGCCGAATTCGCATCGATGCGCAACCCGGTATTCTGCATATTGTCTAGACCATATCCTCGAGCCGGCAGTTCACCAGCAGTTCGGCAACGCTCGCCGTGTTCGGCAGAGAAACGATGGTCGCGACCAGTTCCGCGAGATCGGCGGGGTCCGTCATGTCGGCGGCGGCAATCTTGGTCGCGCCCTGCGTCATATCGGTCCGGACGAAGGAGGGGCAGAGCGCGGTGACGCGAACGCCCTTATCCCAGCCGATCCGACGCGTCGCGTGCGAGAGCGCCACAACCGCGAATTTCGACATGTTGTAGGCGACATTGTCGTTCCGCACCCGCTTGCCCGACATCGACGCGACGTTGACGACGCGCCCCGCGCCGCTTGCTTCAAGATGGGGGAGCGCGAGGCGGATCATGTTGAGCGGTGCCTTGCAGTTCACCGCCCAGATCCGGTCCAGGCTCGCCTCGTCGGCATTGCGCAGCGTTACGTCGAGGCTGATGCCGGCGTTGTTGATCAGCCCGTCGATCCGCCCAAAGCGCGCGACGGTGTCGTCCACCCATGCCGCATGGCTGGCCCAATCCTCGGCGATATACTGCCCGATATGGATGCGATCCGACCCTTGCCTGTCGTGGAAGCCATCGAGACTTTTCCTGTCGCGCACGCCGAGGCTCAGCCGCGCGCCACGGGCATGGAGCGCCTCGGCGCATCGAAGGCCGATGCCGCGGTTCGCGCCGGTGATGAGGAAAACCTTGTCTGTGAGATCGATCATCGTCTAGCCGTGCAGGGTCATCGGCGCCGCAGTGGCACCTCGGGAGAAACGGTCGAAGCGGAAGGCCGCAAGATCGAACGGTAAGGGGGTATCGAGAACCAGCGCCGCGACAGCCTCGCCGACTGCCGGGGCGATGCCGAAGCCGTGGCCGGAAAACCCGGCTGCCACCACGAGGCCCTGCACGGTCGCAACCGGCGAGATCACCGGCAAGGCGTCGGGTGTCATATCGATCAATCCACCCCAGCATCGCTCGATGGGGGCGGCAGCGAGGGTGGGAAGAAAGGCGCCGATCCGCGCTCGCAACGCCTCCATTTCCGCCTGAACCGGCGCGAGTGTGGCGGCAGTCCACCGCTCGGGGTCGCCGGGATAGGGGCCGATGCCGGACGTGTAACGGAAGCACCCATCGGGCTGCTGTCGCCCGGCGCAATCGGCATTGGCAACGCCGAAGACCTGCTGGAAAACGCGTTCCACTGGCCTGCTGAGCGCGACCTGGACCTGCATGATCGCCAGTGGCAGATCAAGGCCGAGCGGCGCGAGCAGCGCGGCGCTATGCGTGCCGGCGGCAACGATCACCCGATCCGCTGAAATGAAACCCCTCGACGTCTCCACACCGGCGATCCGCCCGTTGCGAACGACAAGGCCCACCGCCTCGATACCTTCCTCGATCTCGGCGCCGTACCGCTGCGCGGCCGTCGCGAAGGCCCTCGTCGCGGCGACGGGATCGGCATAGCCGTCCGTGGGGCAGAAGGATGCCGCCAGAACGCCGGCCTCGATGGCGGGAGCAATCGCCCTTACGGCGTCGGCATCCGGCAGGAAGTCGAGTGTCAGGCCAAGCGCCCTTTGCGCTGTGACCATCTCGCGGATGGTCTCGACCTCATCCGCTGTGCGGGCGAGGCGGATATTGCCATCCCGATGGTAGCCCGTCTCGGCGCCGAGTTCGTCCGCGAGCCCGATCCAGCGCGTGACGGCGGCGCGAGCCAGAGGCAACTCCGCCGGATCGCGGCCAGACTGGCGAACCCCACCCAGAGTCCAACCGGAGGCCATCGCGGCGATGTTTCGGCTTTCGATCAGTCGCACCTTCGCGCCGCGCCGGGCCAGATGATAGGCACTGGCGCAGCCGGTGATGCCGCCGCCGATGATCAGGATCTCCGACAAGCATCCTCCTGCATGCGAAATCCCTCCAAAAAAAACGCTGGCCGCCATCGTCGCGCGGAAATCTTCGCCGGCGCAAGAGCCATGCAGAAAAAATTTCTGCAACCTCCTTGCGCGACGGAAGATCGCTTGCGACAAAAACGGGAACCGCACGAAGGCACGGGAGTCGTCGCCTTGTCCCAATCCGTTCCGAACCACGATCCCTATTGGTGGGAAGCCGCGCCACGCGAGCCGAAGTCCGACATCGCCTTGCCGGCGAAGGTCGATGTGCTGGTCGTCGGCGCGGGTTACGCCGGTCTTTCCGCGGCGCTGACGCTCGCCCGCGCCGGGCGTAGCGTGCTCGTCTGCGAGGCGGGGCCGCCGGGCTTCGGCGCGTCGAGCCGGTCGGGCGGGATGATTGGTCACGGCCATCGCCTGTCCTATTCCGGCCTCATCGAGCGCTACGGCGAGACGACGGCCAAGGCGATGATCCTCGAAGGTATGGCCTCGCTCGATTACGCGAAAAGCCTTATCGCCGAAACGGGCATGGACGCTGGCTTGCGTCCGGTTGGTCGTCTCCGAGGCGCCTGGACCACCGCCGATTACGACACGATGGGCCGCGAGGCCGATCTCCTCCGACGGAATGTCGGCCTTGAGGTCGATGTCGTCCAGAAAGGCGACATGCGGCGGGAGATTTCGACCGACGCCTATCAGGGCGGGTTGATCTTCCACAGCCATGCCGGGCTGCATCCGGCGCTGTTCCAGCAGGGGCTGCTCGCGGCGGCGCGCAAGGCGGGCGCGGTCGTCGCAGGCCATTGCGCCGTCGAGGGATGGACGCGCGAGGCGGATGGCTTCGGCGTCGCCACACAGCGCGGTGCCGTGAAGGCCGGCGAACTGGTCGTGACCACCAACGGTTATTCGGGGCGACCCTTCGTGCCATTGGCCCGGCGCGTCGTGCCCATCCCGAGCTATCTGATCGCGACGGAGGAACTAGGCGAGAACCGCGTGCGCGAACTCATCCCCTCGCTGCGGATGATTGTCGAAACGCGCGAAAAGCACCTCTATTACCGCCCGTCACCCGATCAGAAGCGAATTGTGCTGGGTGGTCGCGCGGCGCTCCATCCCATCGATCTCGACAACGCAGGGGCGCGGCTGCGGCGTGAGCTTGTCGCGCTGTTCCCGAGCCTGTCCGATGTTGCGATCAGCCATGTCTGGACCGGCAATGTCGCAATGACGCGCTCCGACTTGCCGGGCATCGGCCAGCGCGAAGGGCTCTGGTATGCGCTAGGCTGCAACGGCTCGGGTGTCGCGCTGATGCCCTATCTTGGCCATCGGCTGGCGCAGAAGATCCTCGGCGAGCCCGAAGGCCGGACGGCGTTCGACGATATCCCGTTCACGGCGGTGCCCTTCTATGACGGTCGGCCATGGTTCCTGCCGTTCATGACGCTCGCCTTCCGGGCGCGCGATCTCTGGCGGGAAATCCGTACGGGCCAGTAATCCGCCGGGCGGCGCCTCATCCAAAATCCGCTTCTCACCGACGACGCAACGGCCGGGCGCGGCTTCGCCGTGCGTTCCCGCGACTTGCGATGGAACGCTCCGGCATCTCACGTGATGTCAATCTTCACGTTGAATCCATCATGTATACAAATTCTATGGCATATGGTCGATTTGTTCGCAAAAATGCGTTCAAATCGCAGTTATTGCAAGGTATGGGAACTTTAATGTATACATAAAGGAAGGAAACGACGATGCAGGGCTTCCCGCTGAACGCTTGGTATGCCGCGGCCTGGGATACGGAAGTGAAGCGTGAGCTTTTGCCGCGCACGCTGTGCAACCAGAAGATCGTTCTCTATCGGACGGAGGCCGGCAAACCGGTCGCATTGGCGGATGCTTGCTGGCATCGTCTTGTTCCGCTGTCGCGCGGGCACCTGAAGGGGGACGAGGTCGTTTGCCCCTATCACGGTCTCGTCTTCAATCCGCAAGGGCGCTGCACCTTCATGCCCTCGCAGGAGACGATCAATCCGTCGGCCTGCGTTCGATCCTATCCGCTTGTCGAGCGGCACCGCTTCATCTGGATCTGGCCCGGCGATCCCGCTCTCGCCGATCCGGCCAAGGTCCCGGACCTGCACTGGAATCGCGATCCGGAATGGGAGGGCGACGGCAAGCGAATCCACGCCAAATGCGAATATCGTCTGGTGGTCGATAACCTGATGGACCTGACGCACGAAACCTTCGTCCACAACGGCTCGATTGGTAACGAGGCGGTCGCGGAAGCGCCATTCACGACGACGCATGGCGACCGCACTGCGACGGTGACGCGCTGGATGAGGGACATCGAGCCGCCGCCGTTCTGGCGGGCCCAGCTCGGCAAGCCTGGGAATGTCGACCGCTGGCAGATCATCCGCTTCGAGGCGCCGGCGACCATCGTGATCGACGTCGGCGTTGCGCCTGCCGGGACCGGCGCACCGGAAGGCGATCGCTCGCAGGGCGTTAATGGCATGGTGATGAATACGCTCACGCCGGAGACCGAAGGCACCTGCCACTATTTCTGGGCCTTCGCCCGCAACTATCGCCTGCGCGATCAGGCGCTGACGACGGAAATCTGCGAGGGCGTCAGCACCATCTTCCGCCAGGACGAGGATATCCTCGAAGCGCAGCAGCGCGCGATCGAGGAAAATCCGGGCCGGATCTTCTACAATCTCAACATCGACTCCGGTTCGATGTGGGCCCGCAAGCTGATCGACCGGATGCTGGCGGCGGAAGGGCATCCTGTTCCGGTCCAGCAGGCGGCGGAGTAAGGGCATGGACTCCCCGGAAATTACGCGTGGCGAACGCGGTGGATCGCAGACGACCCGCGCTGTGATGCAATTGCGCGAAATGCTGTTCTCGGGCGAAATCCCACCCGGCACGCGGCTCTCTGAACTCGCCCTCGTCGAGCGTCTCGGCATGTCGCGCACCCCTGTCCGCACCGCCCTGACGATGTTGGCGGAGGAGGGGTTGGTGCAGGCGATTGGCACCGGCGGATTCTCCGCACGCTCGTTCTCGGAACGGGACGTAAATGACGCGATCGAACTGCGCGGCACGCTCGAAGGGCTCGCGGCGCGGTTTGCGGCCGAGCGGGGGATTTCGACGATCGCCGGCCAGATGCTTGGTGATCTGCTGGCGCGGCTCGACGAGGTGGTGACCGCGCCCACGCTCGATGCCGATGTGATGGAGCAATACATCGAACTCAACGCCCGCTTTCACCGGGAAATCATCCGGCTGGCTGAGAGCCGCGTTGTGGAACGGCAGATCGAGCGGGTGATGGCGCTGCCCTTCGCTTCACCGAGCGCCTTCGTCATGGCGCAGTCGCGGTGTGAGGACGCGCGCAACGTGCTCGTCATCTCGCAGGATCAGCACCGCGCAGTTGTTGAAGCCATCATCGGGCGCGAGGGCACGCGGGCCGAGGCGTTGATGCGCGAGCATTCGCGCGTTGCCCGCCGCAACCTCGGGCAGGCCGTGCGCTCCCGCGAGGCGCTGGAACAGGTGCCGGGCGGCAAGCTTATCCAGTTTGACCGGTACGGGGAGGAATGAATGCGATACGAAGCGATCTGGGGCGAAGCGCGCATCGTCGCGATCCGCGACCTCACGCCCGATATCCGCGAATTCACGCTGGTGCCTGACGAGGCACCGCGCGGCTGGCAGCCCGGCGCGCATGTCGATGTCGAGGTTATGATCGGCGGCCTGCCGGAAATCCGGTCCTATTCGCTGGTCGGCGAGCCGGTCGGCGGCATGTTGCGGATTGCGGTGAAGCGTCAGGCCGACAGCCGCGGCGGCTCGACCTATTTGCATGGGCTGGGGGAGGGCGCGCGATTGCGTGTCACCGCGCCGAAATCCGCGTTCGAAATCGATTTCGCGCACAAGCATTATCTGCTCGTCGCTGCTGGCATCGGGGTAACGCCGATCCTCGGCATGGCTGCGACGCTGGCGCGGCGCGGGGCCGATGTCACGATGGCCTACGCAGTGCGCGGCGCAGCCGATCTCGCCTATCTCGACGATCTGCGCGCCATCCTCGGGGATCGACTGAACGTATACGTTTCGGGCGAGGGGCAGCGGATCGATCTCGCCGTGCTGTTAGCAGGCCTCGCACCGGGCACGCAATGCGCGTTCTGCGGCCCCATGCCGATGCTGGAGGCCGCGCGCTCAACCTGGCTCGCGGGCGGACGTGATCTCGTTGATTTCCGTTGGGAAACCTTCGGCACTTCGGGCAGTTTGCCGAGCGAGGATTTTACCGTCCGCATTCCCCGGCACAATCTCGAGATCACGGTGCCGCGCGACCGTTCGCTGCTCGACGCCCTTCAGGGCGCGGGCATCGAGGTCATCAGCGATTGTCGACGCGGCGAATGCGGGCTCTGCGCGATGACCATCCTCGACCACGACGGCCCGGTCGATCATCGCGACGTGTTCTTCTCGGAGGCCGAAAAGGCGCACAACGACAAGCTCTGCGCCTGCGTCTCGCGCGCGGTCGGCACCCTGACGCTCGACACCGACTACCGTCCGGACGCGATCTGAATCGCGCGCTGAACGGGATCGCTCAGGCGTCCTTCCAGACCTCGGCGGCAAGCTCGACGATCATTTCGAGCTTCTTCCACTGCTCCTCCTCGGCCAGTGTGTTGCCTTCCTGAGTCGAGGCGAACCCGCATTGCGGCGAGAGGCAAAGCTGGTCGAGCGAGACGTATTTCGACGCTTCATCGATCCGTCGACGGATGTCGTCCTTGTTCTCGAGCACGCCTGTCTTCGAGGTCACGAGGCCGAGCACGACTTTCTTGCCCTTGGGCAGGAAACGCAGCGGCTCGAAGCCGCCGGCGCGGTCGCTGTCCCACTCCATGAAGTAGCCGTCGACCGGCATCGCGTTGAACAGCACCTCTGCGACCGGCTCGTAACCGCCGGAGGCGATAAACGTCGAGCGGAAATTCCCACGGCACAGGTGCATCGTGATGGTAAGGTCGGCCGGTTTGTTCTCCAGCGCCTTGCGAACCATGCCGGCGTAGATATCCGGCTGCTTCGCCGGATCGTCGCCGCGCTCGGCGAGCATCTTGCGCTGCTCAGGATCGCAAAGGTAGGCGAAGGAGATGTCGTCGAGCTGGAGATAGCGGCAGCCAGCCTTGTAGAAATCGCCGACCGCCTTGGCATAGGCCGCCCCGACATCCGAATAGAACTCGCCCATGTCCGGATAGAGGCCCATGTTCATCATCTTCCGTCCGCCGCGATAGTGCAGCATCGAGGGGCCGGGAATGGTCATCTTCGGCGTGCGGGTGGTGTTCTCCTTGAGGAAGCGGAAGTGCTCCACCATCGGGTGCTCGGTCGAATAGCCGACCTTGTCTGTAATGCGGAGCACGTAGGGAACGCCAACGCCGCCCTTGAAGTTCATGCCGGAATCGCCGCCGACGAGATCGACGCCATCGAGCTGGCTGAGGAAGTCGAGATGCCAGTAGGCGCGGCGGAACTCGCCATCGGTAATGCCCTTGAGGCCGATCGCTTCCTGCTTCTTGATGAGCGCAATGATCTCCCGATCCTCGATCTCCTTGAGCCCGGCGGCGCTGAGCGCCCCGGCGGCATGCTTCTCCCGCGCGTCCTTCAACGCGGCGGTGCGGAGCAGCGAACCGACCATGTCGGCGCGGAAGGGGGGCTTGGTCGTCATGGTTTCCTCCGGGATCAATGTTTGGCGCGGGCCTTGCCGGCTTTGCGGTCGGTAATGCCGAGATGCAGTTCGAGTGGGGCCGGGTCGGCGATCAGGTCCGCGCTGGCGCTCCTGTGCACGATGGTTCCGCGATCCAGAATGATCGCCTGATCCGTCACGTCGAGGATTTTCTGCGCGTGTTGCTCGACGATGATGGCAGAAAGGCCTTCCTCGCGGGTGATGCGCTTCAGCGCGGCGAGCAATTCCTCGATGATGATCGGTGCGAGGCCTTCGGTCGGTTCGTCGAGCAGGATCAGCTTCGGGTTGAGCACCAGTGCGCGGGCGACAGCCAGCATCTGCTGCTCGCCGCCGGAAAGCTGGTTGCCGAGGTTCGAGCGCCGTTCTTCCAGCCGCGGAAACATTCTGTAGACTGCCGCGACGTCCCATCGGCCGGGTTGGGCGACGGCGGTCAGGTTTTCCTCGACCGTCAGCGACTTGAAGATGTTGCGCTCCTGCGGCACCCAGCCGATCCCGCCCCGTGCGCGCTGATCGGGTCGTAGACGGGTGATGTCGCGGCCGTCGAAGCGGATCGTGCCGCCAAGATGGCGCGTGACGCCGATGATCGTGTTGACGAGCGTCGTCTTGCCTGTGCCGTTTCGGCCGAGCACGGCGAGCGAGCGCCCCGCTTCCAGCGACAGAGAAACGCCGCTGACGACCTCCGCCGCGCCATAGCCGGCGGACACGTGGTCGAGCGTGAGCAAGGTATCACTCATCGACGCTCTCCCCGAGATAGACGGCGCGCACGCGTGGATCGGTCGAGATTTCCGCAACCGTGCCTTCGGTGAAGAGCGCGCCGTTGACAAGAACCGAGATGCGTTCGGCGAAGGAGAAGACGAGATCCATGTCGTGCTCGATGAGGAGAACAGAGACATCGCGCGGCAAGGCAGCGACTGTCGAGAGCAGTTCGTGCCGGTCGGCTTCCGGCACGCCGGCCGCCGGCTCGTCGAGCAGCAACACGCGCGGCTTGCAGGCGAAGGCGACGGCGATTTCGAGAAGCCTTTGCTTGCCGTAGGCGAGGCTTGATGTGCGCTCTTCGAGCACATCGGTCAGGTGGAAGCGGGTGGCGATGTCGACAATCTCGTCTATCACCTCCGGGCTACCGCCCGCCGGCCGCCACCAATCGCCGCCATGTCCCATTCGCTCCGACACGGCAACGCCGATGGTTTCGAGCGGCGTCATCCCGGCAAAGAGCTGGTTGATCTGGAACGTGCGGACAAGCCCGCGCTTCACGCGCAGGTCCGGGCGAAGCTGGGTTACGTCCTCGCCCTGCAACAGAATCTGCCCGTCACTCGGTGCGAGCACGCCGGTCAACAGGTTGACGAAGGTCGTCTTGCCGGCGCCGTTCGGGCCGATGAGCGCGTGGCGCGCGCCTTGTTCGAGGCGGAACGAGACGTTGTCGGTGGCGACGAGGCCGCCGAAACGCTTCACGAGGCCAATGGTTTCGAGTGCGGGCGTCATCTCAGCGGTCTCCCACGATGGTGCGTGGGCGCGGGGCCGGCTTGCCGCGGAGGCGCGCGAGGCCGGTCGCGACCGCGAGGTTCATCCGATCCCGACCGATCAACACCAGAATGACGAGGATCAGCCCGATCCAGAAAGTCCAGTATTGCGGCGTCCAGCTTGAGATCACGTCCTGAAGCCCCTTGAAGATCAGCGCTCCGACGAATCCGCCGTAGAGATAACCCGTGCCGCCGATTACCAGCATCAGCAGGACGTCGGCGGAGCGATGGAGAGCGATCACGTCCAGCGAAACGAACTGGGTCGTCTGCGCGAGCAGCGCCCCGGCAATGCCGGCATAGGCCGCAGCGACTGTGTAGATCGCGATCAGGCGTCGGTCGACCGGTGTGCCGATGGCGCTGGCGCGCAGGGGATTGTCACGGATCGTCCTGAGAGACAGACCGAAAGGCGAGATCACGAGCCGCCGCGCGATGAGGAACAGCAGGAACGAAACGATGAGGCTGTAGACGTAGGCTGTCCGGCCGAAGATATCGAATTCGAACTTGCCGAGGATCGGCGCGATCGTCACCCCCTGCAACCCGTCGGCACCGCCGGTGAGCCAGGTCAGTTGGTTGGCGATTTCGCCAAGCACGAGGGCGACGCCGAGGGTCACCATCAAGCGCGCGAGATCGACACCGCGAAGGACGAGGAAACTCGTGACAAAACCGAGCCCTGCCGAGGCGAATCCCGCCAGCGCAAGACCGAGCAACGGATCGCCCGTCACCCGAATCGCAAAAATGCCGGCGGTATAGGCCCCGAGCCCAAAGAACGCGGCATGGCCGAGCGAGGCGATACCGGCGTAGCCGAGGATCAGATCGAGCGACATCGCAAAGAGGCCGGTGATCATGATCTCGTTGAGGATCAGGTGGTGAGACGGGAGCAGCCAAACGGCGGCGAGAGCGGCCAGCCAGAAGACATATTCCAGCGGCTTCCATCGCCATTTGTCGGCGAGGTATTTCGCGGCGATGCGGCGGTGTTCGGGGTTCATAGGCTTTCTCCCGCTGTCAGCGTGCGCGCACGAAGAGCCCGTGCGGGCGGAAGACGAGCACGACGATCATGACCGTGTAGATGACGAAGGCGCCAAGGCTCGGGACGTAGTATTTGCCCGCGACGTCCGCCACGCCCAGAAGGAGCGAGGCGAAGAACGGCCCCGTGAGGCTCGACGTGCCACCGACCGTCACCACGATCATGAAATAAATGAGGAACTTGAAGGGAAAGGTCGGATCAAGGCCGAGGATCTCGGCGCCGAGCGCGCCGCCGAGGCCGGCGAGACCGGATCCGAAGGCAAAGGTCGCGGCAAAGACGAGCGATGTGTTGATGCCGAGCCCGCGCGCGACCCGCTGGTCGTCGACTGCCGCGCGGAGCTGGGCCCCGAAACGGGTTTTCGTCAGGATCATCTGCAAGGCGACGACGAGCACGCTGCACACAACAATGATGAAGCTGCGGTAGAGCCCGATCTGGACCCCGAAAACGTCGACACGACCGCGCAGCCATTCCGGCAAGGTGATGAGCTGGGGCTGCGACCCCATGATGTAATCAACCGCCGCGATCGACATGAAAATGAGGCCGATCGTGAACAGCACCTGGTCGAGGTGGGGGCGGTTGTAGAGGCGTTGATAAAGCGTGCGTTCGAGAACGAGGCCGAAGGCGGCCGGGATGAGGAAAGCGAAGGGGAGGGTTGCCAGAAACGGCACGCCGGCGCGGTTCATCAGGATGGCGCTGGCATAGCCGCCGGCCATCGCGAAGACGCCATGCGCGAGATTGACGAAGTTCATCAGCCCGAGCGTGATGGAGAGGCCGCAGGCGAGCACGAAGAGGACCATGCCGTAGGCGATGCCGTCGAACAGGATGGTGAGCATGGCTTGGGTACTCCAGCGATGCAGATGAAAAGACGGCAGGCGGGGCGACCCCGCCTGCCGGATGCCGGGTCGGTGGGCTTACTTGGCCTTCGACGGATCCTTGACATTCGGGATGGTCGCGAACTCCATGTTGTAGAGTTCGCCGTTCACCCGCTCGACCTTGCGAATATAGACGTTCTGGATGATGTCTCGGGTATCCGGGTCGATCGACATCGGGCCACGCGGGCTGGTCCAGGCGAGGCCCTTCATGGCATTGACGAGCGCTTCGCCGCCGGCACCGTTGGTCTTCTTCAGGCCCTCGTAGAGCGCGTGCATGCCGTCATAGCCGGCAACGCCCATGAAGTTCGGGCGCAGGCCGCCGGTCGCCTTCTTGAAGGCTTCGACGAAGGCCTTGTTTTCCGGGCTGTCATGCGAGGCGGAATAGTGATGCGCCGTCACCAGCCCGAGCGCGACATCGCCGATGGTGTTGAGGATGTCGTCGTCGGTGACGTCGCCCGTGCCGATCAGCTTGATGCCCGACTTGTCGAGTCCGCGCTCGACGAACTGCTTCATGAACTGCGTGCCGACTCCCGAAGGAACGAAGACCAGCAGCGCATCCGGTTTGAAGTCGGCGGCGGCTTGCAGGAACGGCGAGAAATCCGGGTTCTGTAGCGGCACGCGGAGGTTCACCACCTCGCCGCCGTTGGCCTTGAAGCGGTCGGTGAACCACTTCTCGACGTCATGGCCCGGTCCGTAGTCGGACACGATGGTCACGACCTTTTTCATGCCCTGCTTGGCAACCCATTCGCCGAACGGGCCGGCGATCTGCGGCACGACCTGCGAGGTGCGGACGATGAAGGGTGAGCGCTCGGTGATGATGCCGGTCGCCGCCGCCATTACAACCATCGGGGTCTTGGCCTGGGTCGCGAGTGGCGCGGTTGCCAGCGCGAGCGGGGTGAGGCCGAAACCGGCAATGGCGGTCACCTTGTCATTGACGATCAGCTCCTGCGCGATACGGCGCGTGACGTCGGCGACGCCAGTGTCGTCCTTGAGAATGATCTCGACCTTCTTGCCCGCCACCGTGGCGCCGTTCTGCGCCATGTAGAGATTGGCGGCTGCCGCGATCTGCTTGCCGGTCGAGGTGAAGGGCCCGGTCATCGGCAGGATGAGGCCGATCTTGATAGTATCCTGCGCAAGTGCGCCGCCGCCGATCAGCGAAAGTGCGAAACCCGCCGCCGCGCCAGTCTTGATAAATGCCCGTCTTGTCATGTGTTTCTCCCTTTGGTCGTTTCTATGCGTTGAAGATCGATTGGAATGCAGTCGCGGATCAAGTGCCATTCGCCATGCGTGGTGGGGTCATGGGGTCGATGCGGTGCGCCTGGAACGTGTTCGCCAGCGCCGTCACCTCGACGTCGGCGACAATCCCGGCGCGGAAATAGGGGTCGCCCTTCGCGAAGGCGATGACATCGTCGCGGCTATCCGCTTCGATAACGCCGAAGTTGCCGAGCGGGCTCGCGCCATCGTCTCCGGTCAGCGCCGAGCCGATCAGAACGCGCACCAGTCCGCCGCCGCTCGCGACATGGGCCCGGTGGGCATCGCGATTCGCGGACCTGTCGACGTCCTTGCCGGGATGATGCGGACAGACCATCAGCCAGTACATGCTCAGGCCCCCAGGTTTTCGAGCACGATCATGCCGGCGCCGGTCATCGAGGCCGGAACGTAGTAATGCTCGTGCCGGACCTCGACCTTGCGGTCCATCGCGCCGCGCATGACAAGCCACATCATCAGCTCCGCGCCCTCGCTGCCGAAGAGGCGGACGTAATCCTCGCGCGACATCGCCGCGAGCTTGTCCGGGTCGGCGGCGATATCGTTGAGGAACTGGCGGTCGGCCTCCGGGTTGACGAAGCCCGCGCGCGAGCCCTGCAACTGGTGCGACAGCCCGCCCGTGCCGATGATCACGACGCGGTCGTCGCCGGGGTAGCTTTCGATCGCCTCGCGCAGCACCTTGCCGAGCGCATGGCAGCGGCTGGGGAGGGGGACCGGGTACTGGATCACGTTGACGAAGATCGGGACCACCTTGACCGGCCACTGCTTTTCCGGTCGGCTGAAAAACAGTTCCATCGGCACCTGAAGTCCGTGATCGACCTCGATTTCCTGCACGATCATCGGATCGAAGGCGCGCTCCACCATCGTGTCGACGATGTGCCAGCCGAGTTCGGCATGGCCTTCGAACGAGGGAATGGCGCGCGGGCCCCAACCCTCGTCGATCGGGTCGTAGCGCTCGGCTGTCCCGACCGCGAAGGTCGGTACCTTGTCAAGAAAGAACGAGTTGCCGTGATCGTTGAACACCACGATCGCGACATCGGGCCGGTTCGCCGCGATCCAGTCGCGACCGGGGCCGATGCCGTCGAAGAACGGCTTCCAGTCTTCCGTGCCGGTGAGGCCCTTGTCCATCGCCAGACCGATGGAAGGCACATGCGAGGAGCCGAGCCCGCCGATAAGCTTCGCCATGTCAGGCTCCCTTGCGCTGCTTGCCAAGCCGTTCGCGCAGGAACGTCTCGTGATCCATGTCGGCCTGATGCGCGCCGATTTCCGTCATCGTCGCCGGGGTGATCGAGGCAAGCTTGAGGAGATAGAAGACATTGCCGCCGAGCCGCACCATCTCCTTCCAGTCGCGTGCCTTCACCGCCGCCTTCTCCTCCGCGTTGAGGCCGAAGCGGTCGAGGTAGGCGTCTTCGTCCGCGCGCATCGCCGCGCGGTTCCCGGGCTGCGAGAGCCCCATCGCCATCTTGTTGAGCTTGTAGCCGCGTCGTTGCCGGGCGCGGTCGAATAGTGGAATTTCGGGGATTCGGTCCTCGCTCATGCCGCTTCCTTCCGGTTCAGGCCCAGCCAGGCGCGCAGCGCGGCGGTAACCGCCTCCGGGCGCTCGAAACAGGCGAAATGCCCCGCGTCCTCGATCACCGCGAGTTCAGCGCCGGGGATGACGGCGGCGAGTTCCTCGTGCTGCGCGAGCGGGCTCCAGCGGTCCTGCCGGCCGACCATTACCAGCGTCGGGCAGGCGATTTTCGGCAGGACCGGGCGCGCATCCGGGCGATGCAGCAGGGCGAGGATCTGCCGCTCGTGAAGTTCCGGTGTCGCGCGTTCGACCATTTCGGTGAGCGGGGCGAGGAGCGCTGCGTCCTTCTCGCGCGCTTCGTGCAGCATCCGCGGCAGCCAGTGGCCGGCGAGAGCGGTCATGCCGTTCCTGTAGGCATAGTCGATCATCGCCTGTCGGGCTTCGGCCTCGTTGTCGCGTGCGGGGGCCGCGCCGGTATCCATCAGGCAGAGCCGTGCGACGCGCTCCGGCGCGATCTCGACCGCCTTCAAGGCGGCGCGTCCGCCCATCGAGAAACCGACAAATGTCGCCGGTTTCGTGAACAGCCCAAGCGCGATCCGCGCCATTTCCTCGATTGAGGCGGCGCGCGAGAAATCAGCGACGGCGATATCGGCGTCGACGCCGAGACCGGCGATCTGATGGGCGAAGACGGTCGCGTCGCAGAGAAGGCCGGGAAGAAAGACGATCTGTGGCCGCATCAGCGTGCCTCCGGCGGCCAGGGAATATCCGGCCCGTCGATGCTCTCGCGCCAGACAAGCCCGGCCTTCTTAAGCCCTTCGCGCATCGCATAGAGATCGAGCCCCAGCACGCCCGAGGCGAGTTTGGCCCGCTTCTCGACCTCGTTGGCCTCGCGCTTCTCGCCGGCCACGGCCACCGTTTCCGCCAGTTTGCGCGGCACGACGCAAACGCCATCGTCATCCGCGATGACCACATCTCCCGGATGCACGAGCGCCCCGGCGCAAACGACCGGCACGTTGACCGAGCCGAGCGTCGCCTTCACGGTCCCCTTGGCCGAAACCGCCTTCGACCAGACGGGGAAGTTCATTTCCGTCAGCGTGCGGACGTCGCGCACGCCCGCATCGATGATGAGGCCGCGCACGCCGCGCGCCTGAAGCGAGGTGGCGAGCAGGTCGCCGAAATAGCCATCGGTCGAAGGGGCGGTGACGGCAACGACCAGCACATCGCCGGGCCGGCACTGTTCGATCGCGACATGGATCATCCAGTTGTCGCCCGGTTGCGCCAGTACGGTGATCGCGCTGCCGGCGACCGTCACGCCGGGGTAGATCGGCCGCATGTAGGGCTGGAGCAAGCCGGATCGGCCCATCGCCTCGTGCGTGGTCGAGACGCCGAGCTTCGCCAGCCGGTCGATAACACTGGCCTCCGCCCGCTCGACGCGTGTGATGACCATCGGCGTCATGCCAATTCCTCCACAACCATCGGGAAGAGACGCTGGTAGGCCTCACCGTAAGTCATAGAGCGGCCGGAATTGCGCCCACCCTGCATACCGCGGTTGAGCGCGACGCGGGTATAGTATTCCCAGAGGTGCTTCTGCGCGGCGAGAATCTCGAAGGCCGCGCGCTTCTTCTCCCAGACATCGTCAATGTTGAGGATGACGTTCGGTTTGAATTCGCACTGTTCGGGCTGGTGCGGCTCGAACAGGAATACCGGCGGGGCGGCATAGGCGCGCTCCGGGTCCGGCTTGTGGCCGGCGGCCTGCGCGATGATGCGTGCTTCCTGCGCGAGGCGCGTCGCTTCGGGATGGTCGATGTTGTAGGGGTCGTGAAGCGAATGGGTGAGAATGAAGGCGGGCTTGAGTTCGTGGTTGATGTCCACGAGGCGGTCGATCATCGCCTCCGTGCCGCGCAGCGGATAGTCGCTCGCCTCGAAGAACTCTATTTCGGCGCCGAGAATGGCGGCGGCGCGCTCGGCTTCGTCCTTCCGCTGGGCCTTTACCTCCTCGAGTTTCACACCCGCCTTTTTCCATGCGAACTGGCTCTCGCCGCGCTCGCCATAGGAGAGGCACGCGATTTTGACGCGGTAGCCCTTCGCCACGTGGAGCGCGATGGCGCCACCCGCCCGCCAGACGAAATCGCCGGGATGCGCGGTGACGACGAGAGCGGTTTTCTGCGAATTCATGGCGGTATCCGGGACCTTTCGGACATTATTCGGCGGCGTCGGGGAGGGTGGAGATCGCGTGGGTCTCGGCGGGCAGCCGCGCGAAGGCGGTGCCGTCGAACAGCTTGCGCGCCGTGCGCAATAGGCCCGACCGCGTCACGACCGGCGCCTCCGAGGGGCCGTCGATTTCGAGCCTGACGGAAAATTCGCCCGTAGGATGCTCGACGGACAGAGTCTTGATGCGGCCCTCAGGCAGGCGCGCCGCAGAGGCGGCCGGCGAACCCGGCAGGACGGCCGCCGTGGCAACGGTGACCGCCGCGAACACGCCGATGGAGGCATGGCATTCGTGCGGTATGAAGCTGCGCGTCGCGATATGGCCGCCCGCGCGCGGTTCGGCGACAAGCGCGATCTTCGGCACGACCTTGGCCGAGACATCGCCGAGGTTCATCATCGGCCCGGCCTTGAGGCGGATCGCCTCGATCCGCGCCTTGAGCTCGGTATCCTCGTTGAGCTGATCGCGCGGCTCGTGGCCGGTGCGACCGAGATCGGCGGCACGCATCACAACGACCGGCATGCCGTTGTCGATGAGCGTGCAAGGAACGCCCTCGATAACATCGACCGGATTGCCGGTCGGTAGCAGTTTACCGCAGACCGAACCTTCCGCATCGAGAAAATCGACGGCGATCGGCGCCGAGGTTCCGGGCGCACCGTCAATCCGCGCATCCCCGAGATAGTTGACGATGCCCTCCGGCGTCTCGACCAACAGTTCGGCGATGGTATCGGTGTTGAGTGTCCGGACCTTGACCCGCGTCTCGGGGTGACGGGCGGAGACAAGCCCGCGCTCGATGGCGAAGGGGGCGACGCCGGCAAGGATATTGCCGCAGTTCGGCGTCGTATCGACGAAAGCCTTTTCGACCCCGACCTGCACAAACAGGAAGTCGATATCGCAATCTGGCAGGACGGAACGGGAGACAATCGCCACCTTGCTGGTCAGCGGATGCGCGCCGCCAAGGCCGTCGACCTGCCGCGCATCGCCCGATCCCATGATGCTCATGATCAGCGCGTCGCGCGCTGCGGTATCCGCCGGGAGATCAGACGCGAGGAAATAGGCCCCTTTCGAGGTGCCGCCCCGCATCAACATGCAACGCACGCCCTGAAGCATGACCATGCCTCCCCAAGATCCGGGTCTCTGCCCGTTGGGAAAGTGATGCCCTAGCGCATTTGATAAATCCAATGATGATTTTAGAACAATTGATAATTCAAATTCACGAATTTTCGCGCGCCCGTCGCTCGTGTGCGTCCGCAATCGCCTCGCTGAGGCCGGGAGGCATACCCATTTCCGCAAGCATCGCTGCTGCCTCGCGCATTTCCGCCGCGCGACGGATCCCGTGGCGGGCGACACGGGCATCCATTGTCTCGGCGAGACGGGGCCAGTCGATCGACGGGAAGGTTTCGGCGAGCGAGGCGAAAACATCGTCGCTGACGCCCCAGTGGCGGCTCGCGCGCGCCGAATCGATGATGAGCGCTTCAAGCCCTTTGATCATGATCGAGCGGCACAGCTTCGTCGCCGAGGCGCGGCCGATGGTCTCGGCGACCGGGCGAAGGTTCATGCCGAGCGCATTGAGGCGATCGGAAAATGGCGCCGCCTTCGCGCCGCCCGTCAGAATCGAGACCTTGATTCCGGGTTCGGCAACCGGCGCCATGACGGCGCCCTCGACGTAATCGAGGCCGCGTCCGGCAAGGCCTTCGGCACAGCGCGCCTTGGTGTTGGGCGACGCGGAGTTGATATCGAACAGAATCTGGCCCGGCCGGAGATAGCTCGCCGCCTCTCGCGCGACATCTTGTGCCGCCGAGGCCGTCACGGCGGAAAATACAAGTTCGACGCCGTCCGCCGCCTCGGCCGCCGACTGCGCAAGGCGCACGCCATCGCGTGAAGCCTGCGCCACCAGAGGAAGGGCGGTCTCGGGCGCGTCAAGTTTAATGTCGTAGGCGGTGACGCTGGCCTTGGTCCCGGCGATGAGCTGTCGGGCGAAGAGCTGCCCCACCTCGCCATAGCCGATGAAGGCGATCCTCGTATTGCTCACGGCGCGATCCTCCTTGGATGGAAGATGCCGGGCAGTGCGCGGAAAGCAAATGCGAATTTCTCAGGCTTTGTTTCGCCCGATGCATCAATCCCCGACTGGTGTATCCTCTGCGCGGAGGTGGTTGGTGACGAGGCGCAGCAGCACCTCACCGGCGCCCGAGAGCGGAATGCCGCGTTTGGTGACGACGCCAACGGTCCGCGCGACACCTGGATTGCCGATCTTCACGGCGGCCAGATTGGGGAAACCAGTCGCAGCGATTGCCAGTTTTGGCACCACCGTGAGTGCGATCCCGGCTTCGACGATGCTTGTCGCGGTCGCGACATGCTGGACCTCGTAGCGCCAGTTCATGAACTCGCGCCGCGAGCCGAGCGCGTCGTCGATGATGAGCCGGTTCGCTGTCTGCGCCGAGATGCGGACAAGGGGCATGCCCGCGAGATCGGCCCACTCGACCCCTGCCTTGGAGGCGAGGGGGTGATCCTTTGGGCAGAGCAGCACGTAAGGCTCGCGCAGGAGTTGGCGGCTGTCGAGATCCCAACGGTTCGCCGAGACGATGGTAATGCCGAACTCCGCTTCACCGCGCTGAACGAGTTCCCCGATCTGTGTCGCAGACTGGTCGCGAATGTGGACGGAGATATCAGGATACTGTTCCGAGAACGCCTTGAGGATCGGCGGTAGGTGATAGGTGGCTATCGTCGGCAGGCAGCCGATCACAAGTCGCTGCTGCTTGGCGCGCCCCTGTTGGCGCAGCGTTTCATATGAACCCGACAGCGATTCCATCATGTCGCGGACCTTGGGCAGAAGTTCCAGCCCGGCGGCGGTCAGCGCGACATGGCGCGTCGTGCGTGTGAACAGCTTGACACCGAGATCATCCTCAAGCCGCCGCATGCGATGGCTGAGCGCGGCCTGCGAGAGGTTGAGTCGCTCTGCCGCGCCGTGAAAACTTCCGCGCTCGGCGATGGAGAGGAAAGCTTCGATCCCGAGAAAGTCGATCCGCATGGCATACCGGTGATTGATGCATCAATTTCACTATTCAACACAAAATTCCAATTTGTGTCATCACCGGAGTTGCGCTCTAACTTCCGGCAACAAGACGTGAAAAATACGAGGGAACGCCTATGGCCGATGCAGAGCCGATCTTCGATCTCGCCCACCTTGCCCATGTCGAGATGTACACGGACCGCTTCGACGAGAGTCTCGATTTCTTCACGCGCGTTTATGGGCTCACGCTGTCGGGGCGCGACGAGAACTCGGCCTATCTTCGTGCCTGGGATGATTACGAGTTTCACAGCCTCAAGCTGACGCGCCACCACACCACGGGCGTCGGCCATATCGCCTATCGCGCCTCCTCACCGGCAGCGCTCGAACGCCGCGTGAAGGCCATCGAGGCCTCGGGTTTCAAGGTGCTCGGCTGGAACGAGGGCGACCTCGGGCATGGCCGTGCCTTCCGCTTCGAGGACCCGTTCGGGCATGTGTTCGAAATCTATTGGGACACGGTGAAATACAGGCCGACGGACAAGGATCGCCCGGCGCTCAAGAACCTCGCGAGCCGCTTTCACGCAACCGGCGCCTGCCCGCGGCGGCTCGACCACCTCAACCTCCTGTCCAGCGATGTGACCGAGTTCCGACGCTTTATGGAAACCTGCCTCGGCTCGCGCGTCACCGAGATGATCCGGCTCGATAACGGCCGGCTCGGCGGCTGCTGGTTCACAATCAACAACAAGACCTACGATCTGGCTTGCACCGAGGAACATGGCGGCGGGGTCGGACGGTTGCATCACGTCACCTACGCGACCGACCAGCGCGAGGATATCCTGCGCGCGGCCGATATCTTCCTCGAAAACGGCGTGCATATCGAGACCGGTCCGCACAAGCACGCGATCCAGGGCACGTTCTTCCTCTATGTCTGGGAGCCGGCCGGAAATCGCGTTGAGCTCGCCAATGCCGGGGCGCGGCTTATCCTCGCGCCGGACTGGGAACCGATTGTCTGGACCGAGGCCGACCGCAAGAAAGGACAGGCCTGGGGTCTCAAGACCATCGAGACCTTCCATACCCACGGTACGCCGCCGGTGGTAAAGGCGTGAGGTTCAGGGTTACGGAAGCGTCGGACCTTCAGGGCGTTCAGAGAAGGCAACCATCTGCGCGGTGAGGAACCGCAGGAGCTGGCTCGCCGCCTCCGGTAGCCGACGGCCGATGCGGGTGACGATCTGCGCCTCGGTGGATTGCAGGAGCGCGTTTTCGATCGGCAGCGCAACAAGGCTTCCGTCGAGGATATCGGGCGCGACGGAGAAGGCAGGCAGCAGCGTCACCCCCATGTTCGCCATGACGAAATGCCGGAGGATGCTGATTGAGGTCGCGGTGAGGCGCGGCGTGAGTTCGATGTTCTCGGCAGCTTCCGCGATAGTCACGCGTTGCCGGACGCCTGAATTCGCATAGAGCAGAGCGACAGGGTGGGCTGCGACGTCGGCAAGCGTAATCCGCCCGCGCAATCGTACCAACGGGTGATCCGGCTTGACGATGACCTCGACCGGATGCCGCATGGCGCGCCAGATCCGCACGCGTGGGTCAGGTTTCGCGTTGTAGGCGAGACCGATATGGCAAAGGTCGTTGGCGACCGCATGGACGATATCGATCGAGCCGCCGAATTCGAGCGACATGGTGAGGCGAGGGTAGCGTTCCCAATAGCGGCGAAGCGATCCGGACATCAGATCGCTGATGAACCCCTCGCCGAGAATGACCGAGACATGGCCGCGGTGGAGATCCTGTATTTCCCGCAGTTCGGCGATGGTGTCCTCGCGGTCCGCCGTCCATTGACGGTAGCGACGCGAGAGCAGTTCACCAGCCTCGGTCGCGCGCACGCCGCGTCCGAGCCGCTCCAGCAGCATCATGCCCAACTCTCTTTCGAGCTGCGCGATCTGCCGGCTGACGACCGAGGCGTTAACGCCGAGACTGTCGGCAGCACCCCGCACCGAGCCGTGACGGATGGTCTCGTGCAGATAGCGTAGCCGGTGATCGTCGAGCGGCATGGGTGAACTCGTAAACTGTTGCTTATCAGGCAACGATAACGCACCGCACCGGTTATGTCTGCGCCAAAAGTCGATAGGTTAGCATGACCTCGTTCCGGCGCTGTATCGCCGGAAGGGGGTGTGATGACGGCAGTTGGCGTGATCGGCTTGGGCAATATGGGACGGGGCATGGCGCTGCGTCTCGCCAGCACCGCTCACCGTATCGCCGGCTATGATGTTTCTCGCGAGGCGCGGCAGCAGATCGCAGCCGAGGGCATCGTGGTGGTCGAAACGCTCGCCGCACTCAGCGCGCGGAGTGATCTTCTCATTCTCTCGTTGCCGAACGCCGAGATCGTCGAGGCGGTAATGAAGGGGGTGGACGGTGTTCTTGCCCATGCCCGGCCCGGCACGCTGATTGTCGATACGACGACCTCCTATCCGGCGACCACGAAAGAGGTGGCCGCGCTGGCGAAAGGGAAGGGGCTCGCCTTCATCGACGCACCGGTCAGCGGCGGACCGAAGGGCGCCCATGCCGGCACCATGACGATGGTGATCGGCGGAGAGGCCGCAGACATCGCACGAGCCGAACCGATTCTCGAGGCGATCAGCGCGAAGCGCGTCCACGTCGGCCCGGTCGGGGCGGGGCATGTCGCCAAGCTCGTCAACAACCTGCTTTGCGCATCCCACCTTCTGACGGCCGCCGAGGCTCTCGCAATCATTCGCGGCGCCGGGCTCGATCCGGCGCAGGTTCTGGCGGGCGTCAATGCCGGCTCCGGCCGTTCGGGCGTGACGGAGATCAACTTGCCGAACTGGGTTCTGAACGGCGCCTTCAATTCCGGCTTCTCGATCGGCCTGATGCGCAAGGACGTCGGCCTCGCGACCCGCCTCGTCGAAGAACTTGGACTCGATCTGCCGATGGCGACCGTCGTCGCCGGTATCTGGGAAGAGGCCTTTACCCGTCTCGGCGCCAGCACCGACTTCAACGCGATAACCGCGCACCCGGACTTCGCTTCATCGCCCTTCCACCAGAGAGGACGGGCGTGATGGCGGAGACGGATGCTCGCCTTGCCGGCTTTCTCGCGCCCTTCCTCCCCCGGGGTGTCGAGGCCGGCTCTTTTATTGACGGGGCGATGATTGCCGGGGAAGGCGCCGAAATCGGCGTCACCGACCCCGCGACCGGCAAGCCTCTCTACGCCTATCGCGATGCGGGCGAAGCGGTCGCCTGGCGTGCCGTGGAGGCGGCGGCCCTCGCGCAACCGGGCTGGAACACTCTGCCGGCGGCACGACGCGGACGGATCATGCAGGCGGTTGCGCGCATGGTCCTCGATCACGCTGAACCACTGGCGCAGCTTGAGGCGCTCTCCGCCGGCAAGCCGATCCGCGACACGCGCGTCGAGGTCGTCAAAGTCGCGGAAATGTTCGAATATTATGCCGGCTGGTGCGACAAGTTCCACGGCGACGTCATCCCCGTCCCAACCTCGCACCTCAATTACACCCGGCGCGAACCCTATGGCGTCGTGCTTCAGATTACGCCGTGGAACGCGCCGATCTTTACCGCCGGGTGGCAGATCGCGCCGGCGCTCGCAACCGGCAATGCGGTGGTGCTGAAACCGTCGGAACTCACGCCGCTGACCTCGATCGTGCTCGCGGTGCTCGCGGAGAAGGCCGGTGTACCAAAGGGGGTCGTGAATGTCCTTGCGGGGCATGGTGCAACGAGTGCTCAGGCCGCGCTCGCGCATCCGGCTGTCCGCAAGGTCGTATTTGTCGGCTCGGTCGGCACGGGGCGCATCATCGCCGAGAGTGCCGCGCGACGGCTGATCCCGAGCCTGCTCGAGCTCGGCGGCAAGTCCGCCAACATCGTTTTCGCCGATGCCGATCTCGACCGCGCCGCCATCGGCGCGCAGTCCGCGGTCTTTTCGGGCGCCGGGCAGAGTTGTGTCGCCGGCTCGCGGCTTTTCGTCGAGCGCCCGGTCTATGACGAGTTCTGCCGGAAGGTCGCGTCCGGGGCCGGCAGGATCCGTGTCGGCGATCCGCTCGATCCCGAAACCGAAGTCGGCCCGATCAACAACGAGAAGCAGTATCGCCATGTGACTGGTGAGATCGCGCGGGCGATTGCCGAAGGTGGGCGGCTGGCGACACCTGCGCGCGATCTGCCGGCAGGAGGTTATTTCGTCGCGCCGACCCTGGTCCGCGATCTATCGAACGGATCGGGCCTCGCCCGAACCGAGACGTTCGGCCCCGTGGTCGCTGCGATCCCGTTTGACACCGAGGCAGAAGCGGTCATGCTGGCCAATGACAGTGAATTCGGCCTCGCGGGGGCCGTCTGGACCCGCGATACCGGGCGCGCCCATCGCGTTGCGGCGGCGGTTCGCGCCGGAACGTTCTGGATCAACGGCTACAAGACCATCCACGTTTCCTCGCCTTTCGGCGGTTTCGGCCTCAGCGGATACGGTCGATCGAGCGGGGTGGAAGCGCTTTTCGAATACACGCAGACCAAGAGCGTCTGGGTCGAGACAGCCGCCGAACCGGCCGTCGCCTTCGGCTATGCCGCCGGTATCAGGGAGTGAGATAAAGGCATGCAGTCGAACATCCGCATTGACGGTCCGAGACTGGTTTCGCGGCTGATGTCGCTGGCGAAGATCGGAGCGACGCCCGAAGGCGGTTGCCGTCGACTCGCGCTTTCCGACGAGGACAGGCAGGGACGTGACTGGCTCGTCGGCCAGATGCAGGCGCTCGGCCTTGAGGTGAAGATCGACGCGATCGGCAATATCGTCGGTATCCTGAAAGGGCAGGAGGATGGCCCGGCGGTCATCCTTGGCTCGCACATCGACACGGTCGGCTCCGGCGGACGTTATGATGGCGCGCTCGGCGTGATCGGCGGGCTTGAAGTCGTCGCGACCCTGCGCGATCTCGGCCTCCAGCCAAAGCGGGATATCGCTGTCATCGCCTTCACCAATGAGGAGGGCGCGCGCTTCCACCCGGATATGCTCGGCTCCTATGTTTGGGCCGGTGGGCTTTCCGTGAAGGATGCCTATGCCGAGAAGGATGCGGACGGCGCAGTGCTCGGTGAGGAGCTCAGGCGCATCGGCTATGACGGGCCGGAAAAGCCGGGCTTTCTCAAGGCGCACGCCTATTTTGAACTCCACATCGAGCAGGGGCCGGTGTTGGAGCAGGAGGGCGGCGGTATCGGCGCCGTGACGGGCATCCAGGCGATCACCTGGCTCGAACTCGTGCTGGGCGGCCAGCCGAACCACGGCGGCACCACGCCGATGAAATACCGCAAGGATGCCGGGCTGATGGCCGCGCGCATCAATCTCTTCGCGCATGAGTTGACCCATCGCATTCCCGGCCAGCTCGCGAACATGGGCTTCATTCGCACCGAGCCCGGCAACGTCAACGTGGTACCCGAGCGCGTCACTGTGACGCTCGACATGCGCAATCCGTCGGACGAAAATCTCGCCGAGGCCGAGGCAGCACTGCGCGATTTCATCGCCCGCGAATGCCCGAATTACGGCATCACCTGCTCGATCCGCGATCTCGCGCGCTTCCCCGCGACGCCCTTCGCCGAGCCGATGATCGCCCGGGTCGAGGCGGCGGCGAAAACGCTCGGCCTTCCGGTCCGGCGGATGATCTCCGGCGCCGGGCACGACGCGCAGATGATGGCGCGGCTCTGCCCCACCGGCATGGTCTTCGTGCCCTCGATCGGTGGACTCTCGCACAACCCGAAGGAATATTCGACCGACGAGGACATTGTCGCCGGTGCGAACATTCTGCTCCACGTCGCCTGGGACGCCGCCAATGCCTGATATTGCCCGCCTCGATGCAGTGAAGATGGCGGAAGGCTTTCGAGCCGGCACGTTGTCGCCCGTGGAGGTTGCGACCGACATCCTCGCGCGGATCGATCGGTTCGAGCCGGACATCAACGCCTTTACTCATGTCGGGCACAAGGAAGCGCTTAAGGCGGCGGGCGCGGCGGAAGCGCGCTACCGCGCCGGCACCGCGCTCGGCCCGCTCGATGGCGTGCCGGTGACGATCAAGGACAATCTCGCCGTTGCCGGCTGGCCGAACCGGCGCGGTTCGGCAATCTCGGATCCGTCGCCCGCGAAGGAGGATTGCCCTGTCGCGGAGAAGTTGCGCGCGGCAGGCTGCGTGATCCTCGGCAAGACGACCATGCCGGAATACGGTTGGAAGGGCACCTCGGATTCGCCGCTCTCTGGCAAGACACTCAACCCGTGGGATCTCTCCAAGACCACCGGGGGGTCTTCCGCAGGGGCAGTCGCGGCAGCGGCGCTCAACCTCGGCACGATTCATATCGGCACCGACGGCGCGGGCTCCATCCGTATTCCTGCCGGGTTCACCGGGGTTTTCGGCATCAAGCCGACTTACGGCCATGTGCCGGCCTATCCGGTCTCGACGATGGGTTTTCTCGCCCATCTCGGCCCACTGACGCGCACTGTGCGTGATGCCGCACTGGCGATGAACATCATCGGCCGGCCCGATCCGCGTGACATGACCGCGAGCCTGCCGGTCGAGGATTATCTCGATGGGCTGGAAGACGGCGTCAAAGGGCTCAGGATCGCCTATTCGCCGAAACTCGGGCTTGATGTGGAGGTGCATCCCGATATCGCGCGGCTGGTGCGCGCGGCCGTCGAAACCTTCGCGCAGCTTGGCGCCGAGATCATCGAGGCTGATCCCGACTTCGCCGATCCGATCGCACCGCTGATGACGCTCTGGGCCGGTGGCGCCGCGCTCGCGCTCAAGGGCATCTCCGCGTCCGAGCGCGTGAAGATGGATCCTGGCCTCGTCGCGGTTGCGGAAATGGGAGAGGGGATCTCGGCGGCCAGTTACGTCGATGCTCTGCTCTACCAGCGCAATGCGCTCGCGGCGCGGATGGCGGCCTTCCACGCCCGCTACGATCTTCTCTTGTCGCCGACCCTGCCGCTGCCTGCTTTTGAGGCAGGCCGCCTCACGCCTGCGCATGGACGCTACGGCGAGGATTGGACCCGCTGGACCCCCTTCACCTATCCCTTCAACCTGACGCAGCAGCCCGCGGCGTCGATTCCCTGCGGCCTGACGGCGGAGGGTTTGCCCGCGGGCCTCCAGATCGTCGGTGCCTTCGGTGCAGACCGCCTCGTTCTGCGTGCCGCGCGCGCGTTCGAAGCCGTTTCCGCCCTTCCGCGTCTTTCGACGCCTCGGAGGCTTGGCCGAAACGAGGCCGACTACGTTTCAAACACTGTCCAGTAGTTCAAGAAGGAGAAGAAAGACCGCTGGCATACCCCTTGCAAGTTTGTATTCTGAATTCAGCCGATTGAATGCCCACAAAAGAGGTGGTCCCGGCTGCCGTGCCTTCCTCGATGTCATAACGGGAGACTTTGAAATGGATCGCAGGACTTTTATCAAATCCACGGGTGGAGCGGCGCTGCTGGCCGCGAGCGGCGGGCTGGCGACGCCGGCCCTGTCACAGGGGGCGAGCAACAAGGTGCTGCGCTTCGTGCCGCAATCGAACCTCGCGAATTTCGACCCGATCTGGGGCACGCAATATGTCGTCCGCAACGCGGCGGCGCTTGTCTGGGACACACTCTACGGCGTCGACGACAAGCTCGTTCCGCAGCGGCAGATGGTCGAGAAGGAAGAAGTTTCGGCTGACGGTCTCGTCTGGACCTTCAAGCTGCGCGCCGGCATGAAATTCCATGATGGTGAGCCTGTCCGCGCCAAGGATGCGGTGCAGAGCCTGAAGCGCTGGGCCGCGCGCGACCCGATGGGCCTGATGATCACCGCGATCCAGAACGAACTCGTCGCGGTTGACGATCTTACTTTCCGCTGGGCGCTCAAGAAGCCCTATCCGAAGATGTTGCTCGCGCTCGGCAAGAACAACTCGCCGTGCTCCTTCATCATGCCGGAACGCATCGCGCAGACCGATCCGTTCAAGCAGATCACGGAATACATCGGCTCCGGCCCGATGAAGTTCAAGAAAGAGGAATGGGTGCCGGGCGCCAAGGCCGTGTTCGAGCGCTTCGCCGACTACAAGCCGCGCGATGAGGCCGCTTCCTGGCTTGCGGGCGGCAAGAAGATGCTGGTCGACCGCATCGAATGGATCATCATGCCCGACCCGGCGACCGCCTCTGCCGCGCTCCAGAACGGCGAGGTCGACTGGTGGGAGAACCCGATCTCTGATCTTGTGCCGGTGCTCAAGTCGAACCGGAACATCATGGTCGATATCGGCGATCCGCTCGGCAATATCGGCGCCTTCCGCATGAACCACCTGCATCCGCCTTTCAACAAGGTGAAGATCCGCCGCGCGATCCTCGCTGCGATGAACCAGGAAGACTACATGCGGGGCATCGTCGGCGACGACAACAACCTCTGGAAGCCGATTCCGGGCTTCTTTACCCCCGGAACACCGCTTTACACTGAAGCGGGCGGCGAAATCCTCAAGATGAAGTCGATCGACGCCGGCAAGAAGCTGCTGGCAGAGGGCGGTTACGCCGGCGAACCGGTGACCTGCGTCGTCGCGCAGGATCAGCCAAACCTCAAGCCGATGGGCGAGGTGACCGCGGATCTCCTCAAGAAGCTTGGCATGAACGTCGATTTCGTCGCGACCGACTGGGGTACTGTCGGCGCACGCCGCGCACAGAAGACACCGCCGGGGCAGGGTGGCTGGAACATGTTCCATACTTGGCACGCCGGCGCTGACTGCCTCAACCCCGCTCCCTACACCGCCATCCGCGGCAATGGCGAGAAGGCCTGGTTCGGCTGGCCCGACAGCCCTGAGGTGGAGAAGCAGGTTTCTGCCTGGTTCGACGCCAAGGATCTGACCGAGGAGAAGGCAACCATTGCGCTGCTCAACAAGGCCGCGCTTGAAGATGTCATCTTCGCACCGACCGGTTTCTTCCTCAGCTACACGGCCTGGCGGAAGAACGTAACCGGCATCACCAAGGGGCCGCTGCCCTTCTTCTGGGGCGTCGCGAAGAGCTGATCTTCGCCTCGAGCCGATCCGCCGCCGCACTCCCCCGTGCGGCGGCGGGTTTCGACCGGCCTTCCCGCCGCAACGAAGCGACAGGATTGAAGAAAACCGATGCTGGCATTCATTGTCCGCCGCGTCATCGCCACCATTCCCGTGATGGCCTTCGTGGCGCTGTTCGTATTCTCGCTGCTTTACATCGCGCCGGGCGATCCGGCGGCGGTGATTGCCGGCGATCAGGCAACGCCGGCCGATGTGGAGCGCATCCGGCAGGGGCTGGGGCTCGACCGGCCATTTCTGGTGCGGTTCGGTGAATGGCTGTTCCGCGTTCTTCGCGGCGATCTCGGCATCTCGATCTTCACCTCGCTGCCTGTTTCCCAACTGATCGCCCAACGCATCGAACCCACCGTTTCGCTGATGGTGGTGACCCTGCTGCTCGCGATCCTGATCGCCGTGCCGCTCGGTGTGCTCGCGGCGTGGAAGGCGAATACCTGGATTGACCGGCTCGCGATGGCCTTCTGCGTCACCGGCTTCTCGGTCCCCGTTTTCGTGGTCGGCTACCTTCTCGCCTATGTCTTCGCGCTGAAACTCGATTGGCTGCCCGTTCAGGGCTACACCCCGCTCAGTCAGGGCGTTTGGCCGTGGTTCGAGAACCTCATTCTCCCGGCGATCACGCTTGGCTTCGTCTATATCGCGCTGATCGCGCGCATCACCCGCGCCTCGATGCTTGAAGTGCTGCAGCAAGACTACATCCGCACGGCCCGTTCGAAGGGCGTGGGGCAGACCTCGATCCTCTTCCTACACGCGCTGAAGAACGCCGCGATCCCGGTCGTGACGGTAATCGGTATCGGCATCGCGCTGCTGATCGGCGGAGCCGTGGTGACGGAGAGCGTCTTTGCTATTCCCGGCCTCGGCCGCCTGACAGTCGACGCGATCCTGCGGCGCGATTACCCGGTCATCCAGGGCGTCGTGCTGATGTTTTCGTTCGTCTATGTGCTCATCAATCTCCTCGTCGATCTCGTCTACACGCTGATCGACCCGCGTATCCGGTACTGACATGACGAAGCCGCTCGACCCCACCGAGACTGCCGGCCTCGTTGTTGCCCCGCAACTGCCGGATATCCTGCCTGATCGCAAACCCTTGAAGGGTGTCGTCGGCTTCTGTCGCCGCAACCCGTCGATCGCGATCGGCGCGTTCCTGCTGGCGATCATGTTCGTGATGGCCATCGCCGCGCCTTACCTCTGGACCGTGGACCCGACCGCCCTCGCGCCCTCGCGCCGGACGCGCATTCCCTCGGCGGACTACTGGTTCGGCACCGACATGTTCGGCCGCGACATCTATTCCCGCGTCGTCTATGGCGCGCGGATCTCGCTCATCGTCGGGTTTTCGGTCGCGATTCTCGCATCCATCGTCGGGCTGGTGATCGGCCTCGTCTCGGGCATGGTGCGATGGGCGGACAGCCTGATCATGCGCGTCATCGATGGCATGATGTCGATCCCGCCGATCTTGCTCGCCATCGCGCTGATGGCGCTGACGCGTGGCTCGGTCGGCAACGTCATCATCGCGATCACCATTGCCGAAATCCCGCGCGTCGCGCGATTGGTGCGCGGCGTGGTGCTCACCTTGCGCGAACAGCCCTATGTCGAGGCCGCGATCGCTGCCGGCACACGGACGCCGATGCTGATCCTGCGCCATATCCTTCCGAATACCTTCGCGCCGATGAGCGTGCAGGCGACTTATATCTGCGCCTCGGCGATGATCGTGGAGGCGATCCTCTCCTTCATCGGCGCGGGGATCCCGCCGACCATCCCCTCTTGGGGCAACATCATGGCCGACGGGCGCACGCTCTGGCAGGTGAAGCCGCATATCGTGATGTTCCCGGCGATTTTCCTCTCGATCACGGTTCTCGCGGTCAACCTCGTCGGTGACGGGCTGCGCGACGTGCTCGACCCCCGCATGGCCAAGAAGATCTGAGGGGGGAGGGAAGTATGGCACTTCTCGAAATCGATCAGCTCCAGACCCATTTCCGGACCCCGGACGGGATCAATCGCGCCGTGGATGGCGTGACCTTTTCCATCGGAGCCGGGCAGACGCTGGCCGTCGTTGGCGAGTCGGGCTGCGGCAAGTCCGTCACCGCGATGTCGATCCTGCGCCTCATCCCCGAGCCGCCGGGCAAAATGGCGGGCGCGATCCGCTTCCAGGGCCGCAACCTGCTCGATTGCACCCCGGACGAGATGCGCGCGATCCGCGGCAACGAGATCTCGATGATCTTCCAGGAGCCGATGACCTCGCTCAATCCGGTGCTGACGATCGGTCGTCAGATCGGCGAGTCGCTCCAGTTGCATCAGAACCTCTCCAAGAAGGAGGCTCACGCCCGCGCGGTCGAGATGCTGCGGCTCGTCGGCATTCCCGCGCCCGAGCGACGTGTCGACGAATACCCGCACCAGCTTTCCGGCGGCATGCGCCAACGCGTGATGATCGCCATCGCGCTTGCCTGTTCGCCGAAACTCCTGATCGCCGACGAGCCCACCACCGCGCTCGACGTGACCATTCAGGCACAGATCCTCGATCTGATGCGCGATCTGAAGGAACGAGTCGGGGCGGCGATCATGCTCATCACGCATGATCTTGGTGTTGTTGCCGAGGTGGCCGATCAGGTGGTGGTCATGTATGCCGGTCGCAAGGTCGAGGAAGCACCGGTGAAGCAGCTCTTCCGTGCGCCCAAGCACCCTTATACGCAAGGTCTGCTCGGCGCCGTGCCGCGCCTCGGCTCCTCGCAGACCGGCACTACGACGCGCCTTGCCGAAATTCCCGGCCTTGTCCCCAGCCTCAAGAAACGCATCGAGGGCTGCGTCTTCGCCGGTCGCTGCCCGAAGGTCACGGACATCTGCCGCAAGCATGCGCCGGGCCTCGAGGAAAAGGCGCCAGGCCAGATCGCGGCCTGTCACCATGCCGAGAAGGAGCTGGTTCCAGCATGAATGCGCCCCATCGCCACTCCGGCCCGGTGCTGGAGGTCAACGATCTCAAGAAGCACTTCGCGATCACCGGCGGATTTCTCTCCACGGTCGTCGGCCATGTCTACGCGGTCGACGGCGTTTCCTTCGCCATCGAGCGGGGCGAAACGCTCTCGCTTGTCGGCGAGAGCGGCTGCGGGAAATCGACCGTCGGCAAGGCGATCCTGCGCCTGTTCACGATCACCGATGGGCAGGTGGTGCTCAACGGCGAGCGGATCGACGAGTTGTCGGATGCCGCATTGCGCCCTCTTCGTCAGCGCATTCAGGTCGTGTTTCAGGACCCGTTTTCCTCGCTCAACCCCCGCATGCGCGTGCGCGACATTCTCGCCGAGCCGATCACCAACTTCGGGTTGGCGAAGAACAAGGGCGAGATCGATGCACGGCTGGCAAAACTCATGGACAAGGTCGGCCTGCCGCGCGATGCGGTGGATCGCTGGCCGCATGAATTCTCCGGTGGCCAGCGCCAGCGCATCGGCATCGCTCGCGCGCTGGCGGCGGAGCCGGATATCATCATCTGCGACGAGGCGGTCTCCGCGCTCGATGTCTCGGTGAAGGCACAGATCGTCAATCTCCTGTGCGATCTCCAGCAGGAGCTTGGTCTCGCGCTGCTGTTCATCAGCCACGATCTCGCCATCGTCGAGCACATGACGCATCGCGTCGCGGTGATGTATCTCGGCAAGATCGTCGAGATCGGCACGCGCGACGCCATCTTCTCGGCGCCGATGCACCCGTATACGCAGGCGCTGCTTTCGGCCGTGCCGGTCCCGGACCCGGAGGCCTCGCGCGAGCGCATCCTTCTGACAGGCGACGTACCGAGCCCGATCAATCCGCCGAAAGGCTGCCGTTTCAACACGCGCTGTCCGCACGCCTTCGACCGTTGCCGGAGCGAGGAGCCGAAACTGCGGATGATGGCCGAGAAGCACGAGGCGGCCTGCCACCTGCACGATCTGCCGGCGAGCGAGAACCCTGTTCGGAGAGAGTACAAAAACAATGGATGATTTCGTCCTCAACCCCGCGCTCGAACGGGGAATGGCGTATGGCGAGGAACAGCGCGCGATCCTATCTCTGGCGAAGGCGCGGGAGGCCCGCGAGCACATCGCGCGGTGGGACGGCTATGGGGCGACACCGCTGCATGATCTCATCGAACTCGCTCATCGGCACCGTGTCGCTCAGGTTCTCTACAAGGATGAGGGCAAACGCTTCTCTCTCCGTAGTTTCAAGGCGCTCGGCGGGGCCTATGCGGTTGATCGTCTCGTGGCGAAGAACGGCGCGGCGGGCCTGACGGTCACCTGCGCGACCGACGGCAATCACGGTCGGGCTGTTGCCTGGGGGGCTGCGCGCGCTGGAGCAAAGGCTGTGATCTACGTTCATGAGGGCGTCAGTGAAGGTCGCGCGGAGGCGATCCGCTCGTTTGGAGCGACGGTGGTGCGTGAGGGCTCGAACTACGACGCCTCCGTCCGCGCCTCCACCGAGGCGGCAGCACGCAACGGCTGGGAGATTGTCTCGGATACCTCCTGGCCCGGTTACGAGGACGTTCCCCGTGATGTGATGCAGGGCTACGCCGTGCTGGCGATGGAGGCGAGCGAACAGGGCGCGGATCCGACCCATATCTTTATTCAGGGCGGTGTCGGCGGTGTCGCCGCTGCGATGCTCTCCTACTATTGGGAGAAGTTCGGTGCCAACCGCCCGAAGCTGATCGTCGTCGAGCCGGACAAGGCCGCCTGCCTCTTCGAGAGTGCGAAGAGCCGTCGCGTTGAATTCGTCGAGGGTGATCTCGATACCGTCATGGCCGGGCTTGCCTGTGGTGAGCCCTCGATCCTCGCGTGGCAACTGCTCGGCCCGGGTGCCGATGCCTTCATGACCGTAACGGATCAGGAGGCGATCGCCGCGATGCAACTGCTGGCGGAGTTCCATGTCGTCGGCGGAGAATCGGGCGTCGCGGGGCTGGCCGGCTTCCTCAAGGCGGCGGCGAACCCGAATATCCGCACCGCGCTCGAACTCGATCCCACCTCACGCGTGCTGCTGATCGGCACCGAGGGCGCGACCGATCCTGCACTTTACACCGAATTCGTCGGCATGACGCCGGAGGAGATCGAGGCATGAGCCGTGTGATTACCGTCGGCGCCGCGCAGCTTGGTGCCATCCAGCGGGCCGACAGCCGGGCCAGGGTCGTCGCCCGCATGGTCGATCTTCTCAAGCAGGCAAGGTCCAACGGCTGCGATCTCGTCGCCTTCCCGGAACTCGCACTGACGACCTTCTTCCCGCGCTGGTTCATGGAAGATCAGAGCGAGATCGACACCTTCTTCGAGCGCGAGATGCCCTCGAACGAAACCGCGCCTCTGTTCAACGCCGCGCACGAGTTCGGCATAGCCTTCTCGCTCGGCTTCGCGGAACTGACCGGGGAAGAAGGGCGCACCCGCCGCTTCAACACGCAGATCATCGTCGGCAAGGACGGGAAGATCATCGGCAAATATCGCAAGATCCACCTGCCGGGGCACCGTGAGCACGAGCCTTGGCGTGCCTTCCAGCACTTGGAGAAGCGCTATTTTGAGGTCGGAAACCTCTCCTGGCCGGTCAACCGTGCGCCGGCGGATCTGCAATCCGGTCTGTTCGGTCAGATGATCTGCAACGACCGTCGCTGGCCGGAAAGCTACCGTGTGATGGGCCTTCAGGGCGTGGAGATGATCCTTCTCGGCTACAACACGCCCGTCCACAATCCACCGGCGCCCTCCCATGATCGCCTCGGTGACTTCCACAACCATCTCGTGATGCAGGCTGGCGCCTACCAGAACGCGACATGGGTCGTCGGCGTGGCCAAGTGCGGCGTCGAGGAGGGCTGCGAGATGATCGGTGGTTCCTGCATCGCCGCACCAACCGGAGAGATCGTCGCGCAGGCGATCACCCGCGAGGACGAACTCGTTGTCGCACGCTGCGATCTCGATCTCGGCCAGAGCTACAAGAATTCCACCTTCAATTTCGCCCGCCATCGCGAGCCGGACCAATACCGGATGATCGTCGAGCGCAAGGGCGCGATCCTCCCCGAATAGGCACCACAGGAGCCGGACAATGCACGATCTTATTCTGAAGGGTGGCCGGGTCATCGATCCGAGCCAGAAGCACGATGGCATCCTTGATGTTGCCTTCACCGGCGGCAAGGTATCCGGTTTCGGCAAGGACCTGAAGGGCGCAAAGGAAATCCGCGATGTTTCCGGCTACATCGTCACGCCGGGCCTGATCGACATGCACACGCATGTCTATTGGGGCGGCACTTCGCTCGGCATTGATGCGGACGAGTTCTGCCGCATGTCCGGCGTCACGACCTCGGTCGATACCGGTTCGGCGGGACCGGGCAACTGGCCCGGCTTCCGCAAGCACGTGATCGAACACAGCCAGGCGCGCATCCTCGCCTATCTCCATGTTTCCCACGCCGGTATCTACGGTTTCGACCATCGCGTGATGGTGGGCGAGAGTGTCGATCTCAGGATGATGAACCCGATCGCCTGCGCCGAGGTGGCGGACGCCAACCGCGACATGATCGTCGGCATCAAGGTGCGCGTCGGCCTCCATGCCTCGGGCGAGCAGGGCACTGCGCCGCTCAACATCGCGCTTCAGGTCGCCGAGGAAGTCGGCATGCCGCTGATGTGTCATATCGACCATCCACCGCCTTCCTACGAGGAGGTGCTCGATATGCTCCGCCCCGGCGATGTGCTGACCCACGCCTTCCGCCCGTTCCCGAATGCGCCCGCGACCGCGCAGGGCACCGTGAAACCGGCGGTGCAGGCGGCGCGCAAACGTGGCGTGCTGTTCGACATTGGCCACGGCAAGGGGTCATTCTCGTTCAAGACGACGCGCGCGATGCTGGCCAACGGCTTCGAGCCGGATACGATCTCGTCCGACGTTCACGCGCTCTGCATCAACGGCCCGGCCTTCGATCAGGTGACGACCATGTCGAAGTTCCTCTGCATGGGGATGCCCCTTTACGATGTGGTGAAATGCTCGACCGTGAATGCAGGGTTGATGCTCAAGCGCCCGGAATATGGCTCGCTCAAGGTGGGTTCGCTCGGCGATGCAACGATCCTCACCGTCAAGGAGGGTAAGTTCGATTACGTCGATGTGGTTGGTGAACATCTCATCGGAAATCAGAAGATTATTTCAGAAGGTGTTGTTCTTAAAGGAAAATGGTGGCATCCGAAACGTTCGTCCCGTTTCCCGAAGGTGAGCGCATGACCCCCGAACAACGCCTCGAACAGCTTGGCATCGTGCTGCCGCCGGTCCCCGTGCCGGTCGCGAACTATGTGCCGTTCCGCTTTGCCGGCAACCTGCTCTATCTCTCCGGGCAGGGACCGAAGCGGGCAGACGGAACCTACCGCCAAGGACGGCTCGGCAAGGATATCTCGGTTGAAGACGCCTATCAGGAAGCGCGTCTCACCGGCCTGCAATTGCTGGCGACCGCCAAGGCTGCGCTTGGCGAACTTTCCCGTATCGAAGCGACGATCAAGCTCCTCGGCATGGTCAACGCCGAGCCTGAATTCTCCGATCATCCCAAGGTCATCAACGGCTGCTCGGACCTCTTCGTGGAGGTGCTGGGCGAAGCGGGGCGGCATGCGCGCTCGGCGGTCGGCATGGGCTCGCTCCCCAACCGCATGGCGGTCGAGATCGAAGCGATCTTTCTGGTGAAACCATGACGGAGTTGAAATCCCGCATCGCCCGCGAGATCGGCACGCCGGCGCTGGTCGTCGATATGGATGTCGTCGAGCGTAATATCGCCAGGACACAGGCGCTCTGCGACGCGGCGGGCGTGGCCAATCGCCCGCACATCAAGACTCATAAATCCGTCGAGTTGATGCGGATGCAACTCGCCGCCGGCGCCAAGGGTATCACCTGCCAGAAACTCGGTGAGGCCGAAGTGATGGCGGACGGCGGTGCCGACGACATCTTCATCTCCTACAACCTCCTCGGCGAGGAGAAGATGAGCAGGCTCGCCGCGCTGATGGGCAGGGTGACGATGCGCGTTGCCGCCGATAATCCGACTGTGGTGGAGCATCTCTCCCGTGCGGCGGCGCAGGCGGGACGCGACCTTCTCGTTCGTGTCGAATGCGATACGGGGCGGAAGCGGGCAGGGGTTGAAACCGCCGCCGAAGCGATCGCGCTCGCGAAGCTGATCGTCGCAACGCCGGGGCTGACCTTCGACGGCCTCATGCTCTATCCGCCGGAGGACGCCGCGGCCGTGACCAACAAATTCGTCGAGGAGGTGCGGGCCGCTCTGGCCGAAGCGGGCATCGGCATTCCCTCGATCTCGACCGGGGGCACGCCGAACCTTCTGAACCTCGGCCAGATCGCGGGGGCGACCGAGCATCGCGCCGGTACCTCGATCTTCAACGATCGCATGATGATGGCGGCTGGCTATGCGCAGGAAGCGGAATGCGCCTTGCAGGTCTACACGACCGTTGTCAGCCGGGGCGCGCCGGAACGCGGCATTCTCGACGCCGGCTCGAAAACGCTGACCACCGAGACAGGCTGGGGCCTCAAGGGGCACGGTCTCATTCTAGAGCATCCAGAGGCTGAGGTCGCGCGCTTTTCCGAGGAGCACGGCATTCTCGATCTCGCGCGCTGCAACGACCGGCCGAAGGTGGGCGATGTGGTGCGCGTCATCCCCAACCACATCTGCCCGGTCGTCAATGTTGTGGGAACGCTCGTTTTCGTTCGTGGCGGTGAGATCCTCGGCACGAGCGATGTCGAGGCGCGCGGCAAATTGACCTGATCAGGCGGCTTTCCCGCGTCGCCAAGCGATGGCACGACGGGCTGCCTGTTCGAGCGCCGGGCGGCGTTTCACGTAAGCCTTGGCTTCGTGGATCGCTTTGCGCGGTAGGCCGAGCAGCGAGAGCGCCACTGTCGCGTCGAAGAGGGGGATGCGTTCGAGATGGAAGCGGCGCTTGTACGCGTAATCGCCGATTCCGAAGTCGATGTGCCGGTAACCCTCGGCGTGCATCGCGGCCATGGTCCGCTCGATCACGAGGCGACCGGGCGAGCAGTTCGACCATTCGCCGCCCGCCGTCGCGATCCGCACCATTGTGTAACGCGGCATGGAGGCGATGCAGTAGAGCGCAGCGACGAAGTCCTCACCGGCCTTGAGCGCGGTGACGATAACCTCGCCGCGCTCGATGCCGCCATTCACAAGTGCGCGGTAAAGGTCGCGATAGGCAGGACGGTCGAGCAAGTATTCGTAGCCGACCTCGTTGGATCGGGCGTTCTGCATCGTCTCCAGCCAGTCGAGGATGGTGCGGCCTTCGGTGGCGTTCCGGGCGCGAACGAAGCGTGCGCCCTCGGTCTGGGCGGTGAAGACGCGCCAGAACCGGCCCAGCTCCTTGCGGTCATGGCGCGGGAGGGCGCGCAGCCATTCCTCGTATTCCTCGCCGAGGATGACCTGACCGCCACTCAGATGCGAGGGATGCCCGCCGAGCGCGAGTAACAGCGGATTGGCGCGGCCTGCGACGGCTTCCGGCATTTTTTCGAAAACGGCAAGATCGGCCTGCGGCAGTACAGCACGCACCGCGGCCCAAGCTGCGCGCGCCTCATCCGGCCCAGCAGGCACGGCGGGGCCGAGCAGCGGCATGGCGTAATCGGAAACGCCGAGGTCGGCGAAACCAATCATGCTCTGGCGGCCGCGCCGATCGAGCACGAGTGGCAGGCCCATGACAGGTTCGCCCGTCAGCGCATCCTCGACGTCCACGAGCACGGGACTAACATCCGCCGCCGAGCCGAGGTGTCGATACCATTCCCTCAGCCAATGCGATGACTGGAACGGCGTCGCGCCCGGGTCGAGCGCGGCCCACCGGGCGAGGAATTCGTCCGGCGTGGCAACGAGGCGGGCGCGATAGGATCGGGTCATGGGCGGTTTCCTGCCGGGTTCAGCGGGTATAGGCCGGAATATCCTGGATGATCCCCGGCTGCGATTTCACCAACTTGAAATCGATCGGTCGGCGGGTTCGGCGAGCACGCTTCACCCACGGTGAACGGCGGGCGAGCGCCTGCAGCGCGGCCTTGGCGACATATTCCGGGCCGGTGATCCGACGTGAGCGTGGCGTCCAGCCGAAGAGATTGCGCAACACGCCATTGGCCATCGTGATCTGCTGGGAGCGCTTGATATCGGCCGTCCAGTGCTCGGAAGTCATGGAGATGTTGAGGCAATCGTGGTTCTCGACGCGGTGTGGCGCGTTGAGCGGCCACGTCATCATCTGGCCGGGTTCGAGATCGACGATCATCGCTTCGCGGTCGTAGGTCGGGTCGTATCCCATGTTGACCTCGATACCGTAGAGCGCGATCCGCTCCAGTTCTGCCTGCGGCAGGAAGGGCTCCTGCGCCGGGTAGAGATAGAGGCGCTTGCGCCCCGCGATCTGCCACAGCGACTGGCCCGGCAGGTCGGAATGATACGGCACGGAGGCGTTGGGCGAGGAGATAAGGATGCCCATCGTCCGGTCATAGGTCTCGAAATCGGGCATGTAACCTTGCAGTTCGGCAAAAATGCCGTCGATCAAATCGCGATAGCAGCTGTCGACCTCCGGCACATTGCGCAGATTGAGCCACAGCTTGCCGGCGGCGATGGCCTCGATGACCTCCCCGCCGGAGAGTTCGCCAATCTCGCCTTCGCGCCACACGCGGGTCTTGTCGGCGCGGTGGCTGACATGGACGAGCGCGTGATGGTCGAGGGGGTAGGTTTCGATCAGCCGCGCCAGATTCTCACGGGAGAAAAGCGGGTTGCGATCAAGATTGTGTTGAGCCAGCACCGGGCGCGTGCGCCAGCCGGCGGAAAGCTCGTCGGTCCAGTTCTCGAAAACCGTGTTCGTCATAAGAGACATCCTCGAATACTGCGCTTGAAGCAAGAAGAATAAGGCTAGGTGTCGCGAACGGCAAAAGAATAATAAAAATGAGCACATTCAAAGTAAATAAAACAGATCTGCATGACTATTTATTATTTCATGTTAATGAAATATTTACATATAAATTCATGGTTTACGGGTGCGTCGAAAAGGAGCGACGCGCCCTGCGCGGAAGGGCTGTTGTGCGGGAACGGTCGTCCCGCTAGAAGCGAGGGCAGGGTTCCCGGAGGGTGGTTCATGGCAAAGCGCGATATCGGCATCGGGCGGCTGATTCTCGGCTCTGCTTCGCCTCGGCGTTTCCAGCTCCTCCAGCAGATCGGCATCACGCCGGATGACGTCATTGCCGCTTCGATCGACGAGACGCCGCAGCAGCGCGAGCGGCCACGCGTTTATGTCGAACGCATCTCGCGCGAGAAGGCGACGGCGACATTCAAGGCAACTCGACACGACGAGGCGCGTGCCGCCTCGCATATTCTCGCGGCGGATACCGTGGTGGCGCTCGGATCGCGCATCCTGCCCAAGGCGGAAACGGCGGCGGAGGCTGCCTTCTGCCTGCGCCTCCTCTCGGGTCGCGCGCACCGGGTCTATACCTCCGTCGTCGTGATGCTGCCGGACGGTCGCCAGAGTCAGCGCCTCGTCGAGGCGCGCGTGCGCTTCAAGCGGCTTTCGACGGCGGAAATCGACGCCTATATCGCCAGCGGCGAATGGAAGGGAAAGGCCGGCGGCTACGCCATTCAGGGTATCGCCGGCGCCTTCGTCACCAAGATCGTCGGTTCCTACAGCGCGATCGTCGGCCTGCCGCTTTACGAAACGGCGAGCCTCCTCGAAGGAACCGGCTTTCCCGTACACCTCCGATGGATGCACAGTGGCTGAGTTTTGAGGTTGACCTCCACGCCCGCGACCCAATTTATTCCTATGGAGAATTAGAATGACTGCTCGTCTTGCCGGCAAGGTTGCGATCATCATGGGAGCGGGCTCCTCCGGACCCGGCTGGGGCAACGGCAAGGCGACTGCCGTGCGCTTTGCCGAGGAGGGCGCGCGCGTCGTCGCGGTCGATTACAATCTCGCCGCAGCCGAGGAAACGGCCGGGTTGGTGACGGATCGTGGCGGCAAGGCCATCGCCCGCCGTTGCGACGTGACGAAATCCGACCAGGTTGAAGCGCTCGTCGCCGAGGTCGCACGCGAGTTCGGCCGCATCGACGTGCTCGACAACAACGTCGGTATCGCCGAGGTTGGCGGTGTGGTCGATCTGCCGGAAGACGAGTGGAACCGGGTCATGAGTGTCAACCTCACTTCGGCTTTCCTCGCGATGAAGCATGTGATCCCGATGATGGAGAAGCAATACGCGCAGGAAGGGCAGGGTGGCTCGATCATCAATATCTCGTCGATCGCCTCGGTGCGCTATACCGGCGTCGCCTACGCGAGCTACGCGGCCTCGAAGGCGGCGATGAACCACCTCACGCGCGTCACCGCCGCTCAGTATGCGCCCAAGAAGATCCGCGTGAACGCGATCCTGCCCGGCCTGATGAAGACCCCGATGGTCGAACGCTCGGCGGGTCTTGCCGCGAGTTACGCCGGCGGCGATGTCGAGGCGATGTGGCGCGCGCGTGACGCGCAGGTGCCGATGGGTCATATGGGTGATGCTTTCGATGTCGCCAATGCCGCGCTGTTCCTTGCCTCGGACGAGAGCCGCTATATCACCGGCGTCGAGCTGCTGGTCGATGGCGGCATCACGCTCAAGGTGAGCTGACATGCGGAAAGAACCGACATGAGGGAAGCCGACCCGACGCCGATCCGCGCACCGCTCTGCCCGATGTGCGGCAAGCTCCGTTCGGAGGCGTTCAAGCCCTTCTGCTCGAAACACTGCGCCGACCTCGACCTCTCGCGCTGGCTTAAGGGCACCTATGCCGTGCCGGCCAGCGACGAGGACGAGGGCGATGGCCGCCGGCCCGATGCGGAGCCCGGCGAAACCCTTTACTGAACCCCCTCTTTTCTCCCGCAATCCGAAGGTTACTCATGGAACTGAGACCCCTTGGCCGTTCCGGCCTCCAAGTATCCGCCATCTGCCTCGGCACCATGACCTGGGGCCAGCAGAACACTGAGGCCGAAGGGCACGAGCAGATGGACTATGCGCTCGCTCAGGGCGTGAACTTCTTCGATACAGCCGAACTCTATTCGATCCCGCCCAAACGCGAGACGCAGGGCTCGACCGAGCGCATCATCGGCTCGTGGTTCAAGGCGCGGAAGAACCGCGACAAGGTGATCCTCGCCTCCAAGGTCGTCGGCCGTTCGGTGATGGACTGGTTCCGGAAGGATGGCTCGACCTCGCGGCTGACCCGCCCGCAGATGACGGAGGCACTGGAAGCAAGTCTCCAGCGGCTCGGAACCGATTACATCGACCTCTACCAGCTCCATTTCCCGGAGCGGGCCGTGCCCTGGGGTTCCAACCCGACCCGGTTTCACCTCAAGGACTATCAGACGCAAGGCGTGGAAACCTCGATCGCCGAGATCTGCGACATCCTTGGCGATTTCGTGAAGGCGGGGAAAATCCGCCACGTCGGCCTCTCGAACGAGAGCCCGTGGGGCACGATGCGCTTCCTGTTCGAGAACGAGACCCGTGGTGTGCCGCGCGTCCAGTCGATCCAGAACTGCTACAACCTCATCAACCGCCAGTTCGAGACCGGTCTTGCCGAGATCTGGTATCGGGAGCAGGTGGGGCTGCTCGCCTATTCCCCGCTCGCGCAGGGATATCTTACGGGCAAGTACCTTGACGGCGCCCGCCCGCCGGGGTCGCGTTCCGCACTGTTCAACCGCGGACAGCGCTACGAGAAGCCCGGCTCGGAGGAGGCGACGCGCGACTACATGGCGATCGCGCGCGATTTCGGCATTGACCCGGCGGTATTTGCCAATGCGTGGGTGACGAGCCGCCCGTTCGTCACGTCCAACATCATCGGCGCGACGACAATGGAGCAGCTCAAGCTCGCCATCGGCTCGGCCTCGGTCGCGATCACCGAGGAGATGGAAAAGCGGATCGACGCCGTGCACCAGATGCGCGGCAACCCCGCGCCCTGAGGGCTCATCGCCGCTGCAACTGTCGCCGCGTCATCCCTTCCGAGAGGGCCAGCGCGGCGACGGAAATCACCACCGCCACGAGGGTCAGCCGGATCGCGGCCCAGTCCCCCCCGGGCAGCTGAAGCGCCGAATAGATCGCCCCCGGGATGGTCTGCGTTTCGCCCGGAATATTCGAAACGAACGTGATTGTCGCGCCGAATTCGCCAAGCGCCTTGGCGTAGCCGAGAACCGCACCGGCGATCACGCCCGGCAGTGCCAGCGGCAACACGACGTGGCGGAACGTCTGCCACCGGCTTGCCCCCATCACTGCCGCTTCTTCGAGGTATTCATGGCTGACGGCCTCGATGGAAAGGCGGATCGCCCGCACCATCAACGGTAGCGCCATGATCCCGGCGGCCAGCGCCGCACCGGTCCAGCGGAACGCCAGCGAAAAGCCGAACCAGTCCTCGAGCAGCCGACCGATGGGACCCGCGCGACCGAACAGCATCAGAAGGCCGAGCCCCGTCGCGACAGGCGGCAGCACCAGCGGCAGATGTACGAGCACGTTGAGTGCGAATTGTCCGGGAAATGGCCTGCGCGAGAGCAGCCAGGCGGCTGCGGTCGCGAAGGGAAGGGTCATCCCTACCGCGACGAGCGAAACCCGCAGCGAGAGCAGGATCGCCGTCATCTCTTCCGCGCTGAGAGGCGAGAGAAACGTCATCGCCTCAGTTCACTCCCGTGAACCCGTGGCGGGCGAGGAGTGCCTGCGCGCCTGGCGCAAACAGAAAGTCGAGCAGGGCTGCCCCGCCGTTCCGCAAGCCGCGATCCGTCAACGCGACGGGGTAGACAATTGGGCGGTGGAAGGCCGTCGGCACATTGCCAATGACCCGGACACGGGGTTCGGCGGCGGCGTCGCTTGCGTAGACGATTCCGGTCTCCACCTCGCCCCGCGCGACCAGCGCCAGCGCAACCCGGACATTCTCGACCTGAACGAGATGCGGCTGGAGCGGGTCCCACAGTCCGAGGCGTTCCAGCGCCTCCTTCGCGTAGGTTCCAGCCGAGACGGCCTTGACGTCGCCGATCGCGATCCGGCTGCCGATATGGAGGCTCTCCGCCTTCATGCCGGGCTCGACGGTGACCAGTCGTGCCGACTGCGCGCGCGCGACCACCACCAGCCGGTTTCGGGTGAAGATACGCCGCGTCTCGGCGCGGATGGCGCGCCGGGCGGAGAGTGTGTCCATCCAGTCCTCGCTCGCGGAGATGAAGAGATCCGCCGGTGCGCCCTGTTCGATCTGCCGGGCGAGCACGCCGGAGCCTGCGTAGGAAATTCTTGGGGAGGGGTGCCCAAGCTTCGCCCATTCTGTGGCGATCGCGTCCAGCACGTCGCGCAGCGAGGCTGCGGCGAAAATCGTCAGGGGTTCGGATGCCAGCGCGCGCCGGCGCGAGGCTGCGAAAGGGGCAGCGCTGAGAGCAAGCGCAACGAAACGTCGCGTGACCATGTCATTCCCATGCGGCGAGGGCCGCTTTCAAGGACGGAAAGTCCGGTTGAGGTCTGGGCGTGACGGTTTCGCTTCCGGAGAACCGCGGCGCGGGAGCGGGCTGCACGACACCGTCCACTGCGGTGAAGGCTCCACGAGCTCGGTTATGCGGATGGGCGGGGGCTTCGTCAAGCGTCAACACCGGTGCGACGCACGCATCGGTGCCGGCAAACACCGCGTCCCACTCCTCGCGCGTGCGCGTGGAAATGATCGCAGCGAACCGGTCTGTCAGCACTGGCCAGTTGGTCGGGTTCATCCGCTCGGCTTCCGGGATCGGTTCTATGCCGATCCCCTTGCAGAAGGCGGCGAAGAACTGCGGTTCGAGGCAGCCGACGGCGATGAACTTGCCGTCCTTGCAGGCATAGTTGCGGTAGAAGGGCGCGCCACCGTCGAGGATATTGGCCTCACGCCGGGAAAAGTCCCAGCGGTGCTGGTCGCCAAGGTCGGAGAACATCGCCATCAGCGAGGCGGTGCAATCCGAAATCGCGCAATCGACAACTTGCCCCTTGCCGGTTGTGCGAACGGACAGGAGCGCGGCAAGCACGCCCGTTGCGAGGTATAGCGCCCCCCCGCCCATATCGCCGACGAGATTGAGTGGCGGTACAGGCCGTTCGGCCGGTCCGATGGCAGCGAGCGCCCCTGTGATCGCGATGTAGTTGATGTCGTGCCCGGCAGAGGCGGCGAGGGGCCCGTCTTGCCCCCAGCCCGTCATTCGCGCGTAGACGAGGCGCGGGTTGAGCGCGAGCATCGCCTCGGGGCCGAGGCCCAGCCGCTCCATCACACCGGGACGGAAGCCTTCGATCAACGCGTCGGCATGGGCGATGAGATCGCGCACGAGCTCGATATCCGCGGCTGACTTGAGATCAGCGACGACTGAGCGTCGTCCGCGGCGGACCACGGCCTTCGTCCAAGGGTCTGCGCCACCGGGGCGGTCGATGCGGATGATCTCCGCACCCATGTCGCCTAGCAGCATCGTCGCGAACGGCGCAGGGCCGATCCCCGCGAATTCGACAATCCGCAATCCCGTGAGCGGCAAGGGCATCGCTCCTCCTCAGAGGCTGCGCGCGATGAGCATCCGCTGGATATCGCTCGCGCCCTCGTAAATCTGGCAGACGCGCACGTCGCGGTAAATTCGCTCGACCGGGAAATCGGCGAGATAGCCGTAGCCGCCGAAGATCTGGATCGCGATCGAGGCAACGCGCTCGGCCATCTCGGAAGCGAAGAGCTTGGCCATCGAGGCTTCGGTGAGAGCCGGCTGGCCCGCCTCGCGCAGCGCGGCCGCGTGCAGCACGGCTTGCCGTGCGACATGGATCTGCGTGCGCATGTCCGCGAGCTTGAAGGCAATCGCCTGATGGTCGATCAGCTTCTTGCCGAAGGTCTCGCGCTCCCGGGCGTAATCCACCGCAGCATCAAGCGCGGCCTGCGCCATGCCGACCGACTGCGACGCGATACCAATGCGCCCGCCTTCGAGGTTCGAAAGCGCGATCCTGTAACCCTCGCCCTCGGCGCCGAGCCGGTATTCCGCCGGCAAGCGCATGTCCTCGAACACGAGTTGGCAGGTGTCCGAGGCGTGTTGGCCGAGTTTGTCCTCGACGCGGCCGATCGTATAGCCGGGCGTATCGGTTGGCACGATGAAGGCGGAGATGCCCTTCTTGCCGGCCTCTGGATCGGTCACGGCGAAGACAATCACGACCTTCGCATTCTTGCCCGAGGTGATGAACTGCTTCGTGCCGTTGAGGATGTAGTGCGAATTTCCGTCGGGGCGCGCGCGGGTGCGGATCGCGGAGGCATCGGAGCCGGCCTGCGGCTCGGTGAGCGCGAAGCCGCCGATCCATTCGCCCGAGGCGAGGGGACGCAGGAACTGTTCTTTCTGCGCTTCCGTTCCGAAGGTCGCGATCGGCTTGCAGCCAACCGAATTGTGGACGCTCATGATCGTGGAGACCGAGCCATCGCCCGCAGCGATCTCTTCGAGCGCCATCGCGTAAGCCACGTCGCCGACGTTGGAACCGCCCCATTCCTCGGAAACCAGCATCCCAAGAAAGCCGATCTCGCCCATCTCGCGTAGGGCTTCGGCGGGGAAGGTCTTGGTCCGGTCCCATTCGGCGGCGTTCGGCTTCAGGCGCTCGCGAGCAAATTCGCGCGCGGCATCGCGGATCATGGCCTGTTCCTGGGTCGCGATCATCGTTGTCCCCCTAGAGCATTTTCAAGCGAAGTGGATACCGGTTCGCGTGAAGAAAATGCGACAATGCGTTCTGGCTTTTATTGGGGTCGAACACAGTTGAAGGCCAAGTTCAAGGCCGTCACCTGACAGAAACGAAAAAAGGCGGCCGAAGCCGCCTTCAATCATCTTGTTAGTGCCGTGGTTCGCCTTCTCAGAGCATCCCTAACATCCGCGGCAGGAACAACGTCACTTCCGGAACGTAAGTGATGAGCACGAGGAAGCCGAGCATCGTCAGCAGCCATGGCATGACGGCGACCGTCAATTCCGTGATGCCCATCTTGGTGATGCCCGAAGCCACGTAAAGGTTCAGACCCACCGGCGGATGACACATGCCGACCTCCATGTTGACCACGATCATGATGCCGAAGTGGACCGGGTCGATGCCGAGCTTGACCGCGACCGGGAACAGGATCGGCGCCATGATGAGCACGATCGAGGACGGCTCCATGAAGTTGCCCGCCATGAGGAGCAGGATGTTCACGAAGAGGAGGAAGGTCCACCAACCAAGGCCCTGATCCACCATCCAGGCCGAAAGCGCCTGCGGAATGTTCTCGTGCGTCATCAGGAACGAGAACAGCACCGCATTGGTGATGATGTAGAGCAGCATCGCGCTCATGTTGGCGGAGTTCAGCAGGACCTTCGGCACTTCCTTCAGCGTCATGTCCTTGTAGACGAACACGGCGATGACGAAGGCGTAGACCGCGCTCATCGCGGCGGCTTCCGTCGGCGTGAAGGCGCCGGTGTAGATGCCGCCGATGACGATGACGATCAGCGCAAGGCCCCAGAAGGCTTCGCGGAGGGCCTTCATGCGTTCGGCAAACGAGGCCTTGGGCAGACGCGGATAATCGTTTTTCCAGGCGCGATACCACGTCGTCGCGCCGAGCAGCGTCGCCAGGATCAGGCCCGGTATGACGCCGGCGATGAAGAGCTGCCCGACCGAGGCCGAGGAGACCTTCTCGCCTGTTGGCCCCTCGACGATCATGCCGGAGGTCGCGACTGAATACATCACCATCACGATCGACGGCGGGATGAGGATGCCGAGCGCGCCGGAGGTCGTGATGACGCCTGCGCCGAAGCGCGGCGGGAAGCCCTGCTTGACCATCGCCGGCAGGATGATCGCGCCGATCGCCACCACGGTCGCAGGCGAGGAGCCCGACACCGCCGCGAAGAGGGCGCAGGCCATGACGCCCGCGAGGCCGAGGCCGCCGTACCAGTGCCCGACCATCGCCGAGGCGAAGCGGATCATGCGCCGGGCGACGCCGCCGTGGGTGAGGAAGTTGCCGGCGAGGATGAAGAACGGGATCGCCATGATCTCGAACTTCTCGATGCCGGTGAACAGCTTGAGCGCCACGGTGTCGATCGGCACCTGCGTCATGGTGAAGAGGAAGGTCAGCACCGTCAGGCCGAGCGCGATCGAGATCGGCATGCCGGTGAGCATGAGGGCGATGAGGCCGCCGAAGATGAGAGCCGCGTTCATGGATCAGGCTCCCTTCGCCGGTTCGGCATCGTCCATGCCATCGACATGGGAATGGTCGTGGTGGGGCAACTCGCCCGTCTTCCAGAACGCCCAGGCGACCTGGAGGAAGCGGAAGCACATCAGCGAGGAGCCGAGCGGGATCGCGAGGTAGATGATCCACATCTTCACCTCGATATCGACCGCCATCGCCGTCGTCTGCGACATGTGGTGGACGAAGTTCGCGCCGAGCAGCGCGATCGTGCCGGTGAACAGCGCGCCGCAGAGGAGGCCGAACAGGATGATCGCGTTGCGCTTCTTCTCGTCGAGCGTGTTGATGAGCACGTCGACACCCACATGGATGCCGGTGCGCACGCCATAGGCAGCGCCGAACTTCGCCATCCAGACAAAGAGGTAGATGCAGACTTCCTGCGCCCAGACGAGATTGATTTCGCGCAGCGCAAGAAATCCTTGCTTGGCCGGCTCGGCGAGCCAGGTGATCTCGTTGGCGCGGGCGAAGTTGAAGACGCCGACGATGCCCGAGAGGCTGTAGCGGTGCACCACCGCCACGAAGATAATCACGGTCGCAAGACCGATCAGGACGGTGATGATCACCTCTTCGAGGCGATCGAGAAGACGCAGCATGACACTCCCCCCACAGCTTTTCGACGATCGGATCTGATCCGCTCGCAGAAAAAGGCGTCAAACACGATTTTTTGGGCGTCGGATGATCAGGCCGCGCGCACGGGCGCGGCCTGCGGTCTGTTCCGGGGCGTCCGGAAACTTAGTTCGTCAGGCCGAGTTCGCGATAGACCGCGTCGACCGTCTCCTTGCCGATGCGCGAGGTCATTTCCTTGTGCACGGGCTTGAGGGCCTTCAACCAGGCCGCCTTATCGGCGTCGGTCATCTCGTAGACTTCGGTCTTGCCGCTCTTCTTGATCTCGGCGAGTGCCTCGTCATTCTCCTGCTTGGAGACCGAGTTGGCGTAGTCCGTCGCCTCGTCCATCGCCTTGTCGAGCTGGGTGCGGATGTCACCCGGCAGGCCGTCCCAGAACTTCTTGTTCACGATCACCGCGTAGCCGATGTAGCCGTGGCGGGTGACGGTGGTGTTCTTCTGCACCTCGTGGAACTTCTGGGTGAACATGTTCGAAGGCGTGTTCTCCTGGCTGTCGATAACGCCGGTCTGGAGGCCCTGGTAGACTTCCGAGAACGCCATCACCTGCGGGATCGCGCCGAGCGCCTTGATCTGCGCCTCGAGCACCTTCGAGGACTGGATGCGAACCTTGAGGCCGAGCATGTCATCGGGGCGCTTGATCGGCTTGTTTGCCGAGAAGATCTTGAAGCCGTTATCCCAGTAGGCGAGGCCGGTGATACCCTTCGATTCAAGCTTTTTGAACAGGTCCTTGCCGACCGGGCCCTTGGTGATCTTCGCGAGCGCGTTCCGGTCCGGGAAGATGAAGGGAAGATCGAACACCTCGAACTCGCGGGCGCCGAGCGGGCCGAACTTCGCAAGGCTGGGCGCGAGCATCTGCACGGCGCCGAGCTGGAGGGCCTCCATCTCTTCCTTGTCCTTGTAGAGCTGCGAGTTCGGGTAGACTTCCACCTTCACCTTGCCGCCGGTATATTTCTCGGCCAGCTCCTTGAACTTGTCCGCGCCGAGACCCTTCGGCGTCTTCGGGGCGACCACATGGCTGAACTTGATGACGATCGGTTCCTGCGCGGCGGCAGCTCCCATCCCGATCACGAGACCGGCGACGACGGCTGCAATTCTGCCATTGATAAGGCGCATTGGAATTCCTCCTTGAAACATTCTGCCTGCTGGCAATCGGTCTTGATGCGTCGGCCAATCCACCGTCGCACGCTCGCTGGTTAGGCGCTTCTTGCCAAGTCCGCTATTGTGGATTTCCGTAGATCGCCTTTTTGCCGCTTTGCGGTCACAGATCACGCAGCCGGCAACAAGGCGCTGGAAGAGCGCCGGCGGGAGGAAACAGGGCATGGTGGCGTCGCCTGGCGGCCGCCGGAACGGCATCAGGATCTCGGCGGCCAGACGGTCGGATGTTCCGGGAACCGCCGGCATGCGCCGCTTCGTCCGGGGGGATCGCCTTGGCCGCTGGCTGCTGGCGGCGATGCCGATCCTCGCCATCGCGCTTCTCGCTGCGCTGATCTTCGTGCTGCTCTGGTACGTCGAGCGCGAGGAGAACGAGCGCGCGCACGCCTCGCTTCTGACGGATGCGCTGTGGGTTGAACAGACGCTGCGCTTTCAGCTCGGTACCGACGAGGACGCCCTCAAGCGCCTTTCGCTCGACAGCGGCCGCGCCTCCGTGACCGACGCGGCCCTGCTGGCCTCGGCCGGGCAGATGCTGGTGAACAATCCCGAGATCCTCGCCCTGTCTTGGTTCACGGCCGAAGGCAAGGTGCTGCTCTCGGTGCCGGACAGTTCGCTGCTGCCGGAAGGGCCGATCCGGGCCGGGGTCGTCCGCCGCGGGCTTCAGGGCTCGATGCGGCCGATTTATGCGGGACCTCGCGCCATCGACGGCGGCGCGCGCGTGATCGATATCGCCACGCCCGTCGCCGGCGGCGCGCGTGCGGGAACCGTGATCGTCGCGACCTTTGCAGCCGACGCGCTTCTCGCCCGCCATGTTCCCTGGTGGATTGCCGAGAAATACGACGTGCGCCTCGTCGATACCGACGGCGAGACGGTTGCGGTCAAATCGCGTACCCAGCGCGGCGACGTGACCAAGGCGCACGGGATCAGCTTCGATCCGCCGTTGCCGGGGCTCATTCTCCAGATCGCGCCTTACGACAAGCCGGGCGATACCACGAACCGGCTTCTGATCGCGGCGATCTTCGGGCTCGCTGCGCTGGCCGTCGCCTCGCTCGTGCTGGCGCACAGCCATGTCCGCAAGCGTCTCGACGCGGAAACCGCCCTGCGCGCCGAATCCGCCTTCCGCAAGGCGATGGAGGATTCGCTGACGGTGGGTATGCGGGCGCGCGATCTCGAAGGGCGGATCATCTACGTTAACTCCGCCTTCTGCCGGATGCTGGGGCTCGAACGCGAAGACCTGATCGGACGCGGCCCGCCGATGCCTTACTGGGATCCGAGCGACCTCGAGCGCACGGTGACCATGCACAACCGCGTTCTGGCCGGCGACCCCCCGAACGAAGGCTTCGAGCTGCGTTTCGCCCGTGCCGATGGCTCGCTGTTCGACGTGCTGATCTACGAGGCGCCGCTGATCGACGCGCAGGGGCGGCACGCCGGCTGGATGGCTTCGGTGCTCGACATCACCGATCGCAAGCGTGCCGAGGAACTCGCCAAAGCGCAGGACGCCTCGCTCCAGCGCACCGCCCGGCTCGTGACGATGGGCGAGATGGCCTCGACCCTCGCGCATGAACTCAACCAGCCGCTCGCCGCCATCGCGAGTTATGCGGCCGGTTGCCTCAACCTCATCCGCGCCGAGCGGGCCGATCCGGCGGCGCTGACCGAGGCGTTGGAAAAGCTCGGCGTTCAGGCGAAGCGGGCAGGGCAGATCATCCGCCGTGTCCATGATTTCGTGCGCAAGAGCGACCCCAAGATCGTCGCGACCGATGCTGGCCAGCTCATTGCCGAAAGCGCTTCCTTCGCCGAGGCGGACCTGCGCAAGCACGGGGTGCGCCTCGAAACCGATCTCGCGGCTGGCCTGCCGCTGGTACTGGCCGACCCGATCCTGATGCAACAGGTGCTCCTCAACCTCATTCGTAACGGCGTCGAGGCCATGGCCGCAACACCGGCGAAGGATCGCGTTCTGACCCTCCGCACGCGAGCCCGTGACAACGGCGTCGAGATCGCAGTCGAGGATCGCGGTGTCGGCCTGGCCCCCAACCTCGAGCAGCGTCTGTTCGAGCCATTTGTTACGACCAAGACCGACGGCATGGGCATGGGGCTCAACATTTGCCGGACGATCGTCGAGCTCCACAAGGGACGGCTGATGTTCGAAACGCGGGAGCGGGACGGTTTGCGCTTCCTCGTCGTGCTGCCGGCAGCCGAGGTGGTGGAGATCGCCTCATGAGCGAAATCCACGCGAGCGAGATTCTTGTCCACATCGTCGACGACGAGGAAGCGATCCGAGATTCGCTGGTCTGGCTCTTCGCTTCGCGTGGCATCAAGGCGACGAGCTATGCTTCGGGCGAGGATTTTCTCGTCGCGCACGCAGCGGGCCTGCGCGGCGTGATCATTCTCGATCTGCGCCTTGGCGGCATTTCCGGCATCGAGGTGCTCGATCGGCTCGTCGCGGCGGGCGCGGAACAGCCAGTCATCATGTTGTCCGGGCATGGTGATGTGCCGTTGGCAGTCGCTGCCCTCAAGCGCGGGGCGATGGATTTTCTCGAGAAACCGTTCAACGACAATCAGTTGGTCGACCGTATCGTGGAATTGCTTGCGATCGAGGAAACCCGCCAAGCCGCGCGCGAAACCCGCCTTGCGCTGAAGGACCGCCTGGCCACGCTTTCGGACCGCGAGCGCGAGGTGATGGATCTGATGATCCGCGGGCGCCTTAACAAGCAGATCGCCGGTGATCTCGGCATCGCCATGCGCACCGTGGAGGTGCATCGGGCGCGCGTGCTCGAGAAAATGGGCGTGCGCAACGGTATCGAACTCGCGGCGCTGATGGCCCGCCCCGGCGAATAACCTCCGAAGCATTTTCCGATCGAGCAGGTTCCGGTCGGTCCGAGAAGATGCGCAGGGCTCTCCGAACTACGGCCTCTGGTAGGACTTCACATCCGAGATATCGCCGTTGGTAAAGGTGATGCGCATCGATGCGCCCGAGACATCCGGACCGACCCGCAGATAGGGGTTCACGTCGCGCGGGATGGCGTAGGGATCGCGCTCGTCGCAGGGGGGTAGTCGGAGTTCTTGCAGGGGCTGCTCATTGCCGAGGCCGTATTCGACCTTCTTGATCGCGCAGCGATAGCTGACGATATGGGTATAATAGAGGAACCCGGCGTTGTGATCCTTGCCGAATTGGAACCAGCTCGACGCCGTCTGGTTGAGGATCTGGCGCTGCATCGCTGTCAACGCGTCGCGCGGATCGAAGGTTTCGGTCGAGACCGCACTGCGGATGCCGTTGGCATCGAGATAGCGCAGCGAAACCTCAGTCGGCCCCTGCGTCGAGGGCATTTCGAAGCTCGGATTGGCCATCGGCTTGCCGGTGCGCTGGTCGAGCATGGCGAGCGTGCCAGTCGTCTTGAAGTCGGGCATGTCACCGAATTTGTATTCGATCGCTGACGCCGCCTCGGGCAGCGAGATCGTTCCCATCCAACTCTGGTTCGAGCGCATGAAGGAAAGGCCGATGCGGTCGCGCCGCGTGGCGAAGAACTCGGAGGCTGCGCGTTCGCGCTTCTGCGCTCTGTCGATCCATTGCGCGAGCACGCTCTGGTCGAGGAAGAACGGGACAAGCTTGCCATCCTTCTCGGCGGCAAGAAAGCGCTTCAGGGACGCAAGTTCGAGGCGACGGTCGCTGATCGTCTGGCCGTTCTGCCGATCCTCGCCGAATTCCTGTGCAATCAGCGCGTGAACCGGCGCGAAATCCGGGTTGGCTTCTGCGAAGGCTTGCAGACGGCTCTGTTTTTCCGCGCCGTCGAACTGGAGAATCTGCACAAGCGCCGCTGCGCGGCCTTTTCCCTGCGCGAGATCGGCAAATACCTCGCGAGCGCCGGCCCGGCCATCCTGTGTACGGATCAGCGCGGCGAGCCGCATCAGCGGATCAACGTGATCGGTGCCGAGAGCAGCGAGCGCAAGGTAATCGCGTCGCGCTGCCGCGCTTTCGCCACGCTGCTCGAAGGAGCGGGCGTTGTGATAGAGTTCGGGTGCGGATTTCGCGTCCTTGACGATGCCGCCGCTTTTGGCGAGCTTCTCGAAAGCCTGTGCCGGTGTCAGATTTTCAGTGACGACCACGCTTTGCTGCTGCGGTGGCTTCTCCGGTTCCGTAACCTTCGGCGGCTCGACCGTTTTTGGTGCCTCCGCGAGTTTGGGTGGATCGGATTTCACAACAACGGGCGGCCTGGGTCCCTCCTGCCGCTGGAGCAGAACATAGCCCCCGGCTCCGGCGGCCAGCGCGATGGCGGCAGCGGCGATCCAGCCTGCGGAAATGCCGCGGGCCTCGACCGGCTGGGTGAGCGGCCGCGGCGGGGTTTGATGCGCGCTCTTCTCACGCGGGCCCATCTCGATCTGATACGCGTGGACGGGATGAGGGAGGTTCTTGACCTCGCGGTTGCCAAGGTCGCGGAAAGGTACCGAGACTTTGTTCATCACCGCTTCGTGGACATGGCGGGAAACGCAGATGCTGCCCGGTTCGGCAAGAGCCTGAAGCCGCGCGGCGATGTTGACACCATCGCCCAGCAGGTCGCCGTCACGTTCGACCACGTCGCCGATCGAGATACCGATGCGGAAATGCATCTGCCTGTCCGTTGGGAGCGCCATGTTGGCCGTGCGCAGCGATTCCTGGATGTCAATCGCGCAACGGGTGGCTTCGACGGCGCTGGAGAATTCGCACATCACGCCGTCGCCGGCAGTGTTGAAGATGCGGCCGCCCGCGCGCTTGACGAAATCGTCGAACACCTTCCGGTAGGTCTCGAGGCGGCGCAGCGCGCCTTCCTCGTCTTCCGAGATGAGGCGGGTATATTCGGCGACATCGGCCGCCATGATCGCCGTGATCTTCCGTTTCAAGACAGTATCGCTCCGCATCGTGCCCTTCCTTGCCGGTCCGGTTAAGCGGTCAAGGGGATGCTCGCACATTCACGCGGCAAGCCCAATCCGTTTGTGCGCCACAGCACAATCCGGCCTTGTCCCCATGTGGAGAACCGCCTTCATATCCCGCCTAGCGCGTTGTTCCAGCGCTGAAATAGTCCAGTTCTGAACAATGCCGGGAAAGGGGAGACAACGACCGGCGAGATGGACTGTTGACCAGTCTGGATTTTCACGTCTAGGCTGGTGTCTTCGCGTGGCAGTTTTCCGGCGCCAAGGGGGCGACGGAGGAAAACCATCCTATTGGATGAGCCAGAAACAGAAAAATTGGATCGAAAATCGGGAGATTTCGAAAAATGTCCATCCGGCGTCACCTGCTTGCGGCTTTTGCGGCCGTTGCTCTGTCGAGTGTTTCGGCCCATGCCGTGACGCTGCGCTATGCCAACCAGGGCGATCTCAAGTCGCTTGACCCCTATACGCTCAACGAGACGACCGCCAATGCGCACCTCGGCCATGTCTATGACGGGCTGACCACGCGCGGGAAGGATCTCAAGGTCGGGCCGGGTCTCGCCGAGCGCTGGGAAATCCTCGATGGCGCCAAGAAATGGCGCTTCCATCTGCGCAAGAACGTCAAGTTCCACAACGGCGAAGCCTTTACCGCCGACGACGTGATCTTCTCGGCGGACCGCGTGCGCGCGGCGGGGTCGAACTTCCAGACCCGCGTGCCGAAGGACGCCAAGTTCACCAAGGTCGACGATTATACGGTCGAGGTCGAGCTCTCCTCGCCGAACCCGATCATGATCGCTCAGTGGGATACCTGGTACATCATTTCCAAGAAGTGGGCAGAAGCCAACGGGTCGGCCGCGCCGACGCCAGCTTCCGCGACGACGCCGAGCCACATCTCGCTCAACGCCAACGGCACCGGCCCCTTCAAGATCGAGAGCCATCAGCCGGGTGTGAAGACCGTCTTCAAGGCTAACCCCGCCTGGTGGGACAAGAAGGAACACAATCTCGACGAGATCATCTTCACGCCGATTCCCAATGCCGCCACGCGCGTCGCGGCGTTGCTCTCGGGCGAGGTGGACGTGATCGAGCCGGTGCCCGTGCAGGACATGGCGCGCGTCAACGCGTCCGACAAGGCGCAGGTGCTCGCTGGTCCTGAATTGCGCACGATCTTCCTCGGCTATGACCAGAGCCGCGACGAGTTGCTCGAATCGAACGTCAAGGGCAAGAACCCCTTCAAGGATGTCCGTGTCCGGCAGGCCTTCAACATGGCGGTCGACAAGGAGACCATCAAGACGCGCGTGATGCGCGGCCTTTCGACGCCGTCGGCGCTGATGATCGCGCCCGATCTCTTCGCCCACTCGGCCGACTTCACCAGCCCGAAGTTCGATCCGGAAGGCGCGAAGAAGTTGCTTGCGGATGCCGGCTATCCGAACGGCTTCGAAGTCGGCATGGATTGCCCGAACGATCGTTACGTCAACGATGCGCAGATCTGCCAGGCGGTTGTCGGCATGCTCGCCCGCATCGGCGTGAAGGTGAACCTCAACGCCCAGCCCAAGGCGCAGTACTTCGCCAAGGTGCTGAAGCCGGGCGGCTACAAAACCTCGTTCTACCTGCTCGGCTGGACGCCGGGCACGTTCGACAGCCACAATGTGCTGAACGATCTGCATGGCTGCCGTGCCGAAGGTTCGCCGCGCGGCGAATCCAACCTCGGCGGTTACTGCGACGCGAAGGTCGACGAGTTGACGGCCAAGATTCTCGTCGAGGCGGACGAAGCCAAGCGCAACGCGATGATCAAGGAAGCCTACACGATCACGACCAAGGCATTTGCCTACGTTCCGCTGCATCAGCAGGCGCTCGCCTGGGGTGTCGCCAAGAACGTCAAGATCACCCAGCGTGCGGATAACTCTGTGCTGCTCTACTGGGCCGTGAAGAAATAAGATCGTGACGAGGGCGCGGCAAACTCCGCGCCCTCGTTCCTTTCCGGCTCGAAACGAGAAACCCGATGCTCGCCTTTATTATCCGGCGGATCGCGCAATCGCTGTTCGTCATGGTCGCGGTCGCGTTGATCGCGTTCCTGATGTTCCGCTTTGTCGGCGACCCCGTGAACCAGATGGTCGGCATCGATACGCCGCAGGAAGAGGTGGCGCGCCTGCGGGAATCGCTTGGCCTCAATGATCCCGCGATCGTGCAGTTCGGACGCTTCGTCTGGGACGTGCTCCATTTCAATTTCGGCGTCTCCTACCAGTTCCGTTTGCCGGTGACGCAACTTCTCGCCGAGCGGGCGCCGGCCACGCTGGAGCTCGCGCTCACCGCCGCGATCTTCGCGTTGATCGTCGGCGTCATCATGGGTGTCTATTGTGCGCTCAACCGCGATTCCTGGCTTGCGCGCGTATTTCAGGCTGTGAGCCTCGTCGGAGTTTCGCTTCCGACCTTCCTGATCGGCATTCTCCTCATCTATCTCTTCGCAGTGATTCTCGGCTGGCTGCCCTCCAACGGGCGTGGTCAAGTCGTGAAAATCGGTGAATGGTGGACCACCGGTTTCTTCACGGCGTCCGGCCTCAAGGCGCTGATTCTGCCAGCGATTACGCTCGGCCTCTTCCAGATGACGCTCATCATGCGCCTTGTGCGCGCCGAGATGATGGAAGTGATGCGGACCGATTACATCAAGTTCGCCAAGGCGCGGGGCTTGCGGACGCGTTCGATCCATTTCGGCCATGCGTTGAAGAATACGCTCATCCCGGTCATTACCATCGCGGGCTTGCAGCTCGGCTCGATCATCGCCTTCGCGATCATCACGGAAACTGTGTTCAACTGGCCGGGCATGGGCATCCTGTTCCTCAAGGCGGTGCAGAACGTCGATATCCCGATCATGGCGGCCTATCTGATGCTGATCGGCTTCCTGTTCGTCATCATCAATCTGGCGGTGGATCTCGCCTATGGCCTCGTCGATCCGCGCCTGCGCGTCGCGATGCGGGCATAAGGAGCTTAACATGCCGCATCCGACACCTGAGGAAGTCAAAGGTCTCGTCGGCGGGGGGAGTTCCGGTCTCGTTACCCGCCTCCTCGATTCCGATGTCTTCGCGAGCTTCCGCTCCTCGAAGCTGACGATGCTCGCGGCCTTCATCGTGCTGCTGATGTTCTTCGGTGCGGCGTTCGCGCCGTGGATTGCGCCGTTCGATCCCTTCGATCCCGCCAAGGTGTTCCTCTCCGACGCCTCGATCCCGCCGCGCTGGCAGGCGGCTGGCGATCCGCGCTTCATTTTCGGCACCGACGATCAGGGTCGTGATCTCTATTCGGCAATCCTCTACGGCCTGCGCGTCTCATTGATCGTCGGCGGGCTCGGCGTGCTGCTCGCAGCGGCGATCGGCATCACGCTCGGTCTCGTTGCCGGCTACGTCGGTGGGCGGGTCGATGCGCTGATCATGCGCGTCGCCGATGTGCAACTAACCTTTCCGGCGATTCTGATCGCTCTGCTGATCGATGGCGTCGTCCACTCACTCTGGAAAGGCGTTTCTCGCGAGGAAAGCGCGATCCCGGTGCTGGTGATCTCGATCGGTCTCTCGTTCTGGGTGCAGTACGCCCGCACGATCCGTGGTTCCACGCTCGTCGAGAAGAACAAGGATTACGTCGCTGCGGCGCGCCTCGTCGGCATTCCGACGCCGGTCATCATGCTGCGCCATGTGCTGCCCAACGTGATAGGCCCGGTGTTGGTGATCCTGACGATCAACCTCGGTCTCGCGATCATCACCGAGGCGACGCTCTCGTTCCTTGGCGTCGGCCTGCCGCCAACGCAGCCCTCGCTCGGCACGCTGATTTCCATCGGTAACCAGTATCTCTTCTCCGGTGACTGGTGGATCGTCGCCTTTCCGGGCGCGACCCTCGCCGTGCTGGTGCTGGCAGTGAACCTGCTGGGTGACTGGCTGCGCGATGCGCTCAACCCGAAATTGCGATAGTCTGATGAGCGATCCCGTCATTTCCGTGCGTAATCTCTGCGTCGAGTTCGTCACCCGGCGCGGTGTGCTGCGCGCCATCGACAATGTGTCGTTCGATATCGCCAAGGGCGAGGTTCTCGGCGTCGTCGGCGAAAGCGGGGCAGGCAAGTCCGTCACCGGTTCGGCGATCATCGGGCTGATCGAACCGCCGGGCCGCATCGCCGGCGGCGAAATCCTGCTGCACGGAAAGCGGATCGACAACCTGCCGCAGGAGGACATGCGCCGCATTCGTGGCCGCAAGGTCGCGATGATCTTCCAGGATCCGCTGACCTCGCTGAACCCACTCTACCGGGTCGGCGAACAGCTCATCGAGACCATCCTCACGCACACCGACCTCTCGCCCTCTGCCGCGCGAGAGCGGGCGATCGCGCTGCTGGCTGAAGTCGGCATTCCTGCGCCGGACAAGCGCATCGACGGTTATCCGCATGAGTTCTCGGGCGGTATGCGTCAGCGTGTCGTCATCGCGCTCGCGCTTTCATGTGAGCCGGACTTCATCGTCGCCGACGAGCCGACGACCGCCCTCGATGTTTCCGTGCAGGCGCAGATCATCGCGCTGATCAAGAAGCTCTGCCGCGAGCGCGGCACCGCCGTGATGCTGGTCACGCACGACATGGGCGTCATCGCCGAGACGGCGGATCGTGTGGCGGTGATGTATGCCGGCCGCGTTGCCGAGATCGGCCCGGTGCGCGATGTCGTCCGCCATCCGCTTCATCCCTACGCGCGTGGATTGATGGGCGCGATTCCGACGCTCGAAACCGACGCCGAGCGGCTGACGCAGATTCCCGGCGCCATGCCGCGCCTCTCGAATATACCGCAGGGCTGTGCCTTCAATCCGCGTTGCGACCAGGCATTCGACCGCTGTCATGTCGAGCGGCCCGAGCCAATCGAGCCTCAAGGGGAAAACGTCGAGCCGGGGCATCGCGTCGCCTGCCATCTCTACACCGGCGGGGAGGGCGCGCGATGAGCGGGGCAACCAAACCCTACGTCACCGTTCGGGATCTCCGGCGTGTGTTCGATGTCTCGCGGCCGTGGCTCAACCGTGTTCTGGAGAACCTGCCGAAGGCCTATCTCAAGGCAGTCGATGGTCTGAGCTTCGAAATCCGCAAGGGAGAAACATTCGCGCTCGTTGGCGAATCCGGTTCCGGCAAGTCGACCGTCGCGCGCATGGTCGTGGGCCTGCTGCCCGTCTCGGGCGGCGACGTTACGATCGACGGCATCTCGATGACTGGGCATCATGATCCGGCCGAGAAGATGGCGCTCCGCAAGCGCATCCAGATGATCTTCCAGGATCCCTATGCCAGCCTCAATCCGCGCTGGCGCGTTGAACGGATCATTGCTGAGCCGATCCATGCTTTCGGCTTGTTGAAGGGCGCGGATGTGACGAAGCGCGTCGGTGAACTGCTCACGCTCGTTGGCCTGCACCCGGACGACGGCAAGAAGTTCCCGCACGAGTTTTCCGGCGGCCAGCGCCAACGCATCGCCATTGCTCGCGCACTGGCGTCAAGCGCGGAGTTCATCGTCTGCGACGAGCCGACCTCGGCGCTCGACGTTTCCGTTCAGGCGCAGATCCTCAACCTGATGCGCGATCTCCAGAAGGAATTCGGGCTTACCTACCTGTTCATCAGCCACAACCTCGCGGTCGTGCGTCACATGGCGGATCGGATCGGCGTGATGTATCTCGGCCGGCTCGTCGAGGTCAGCGAGGGCAAGCGGCTGTTCTCGCATCCGCGTCATCCCTACACGCGGATGCTGCTCGACGCCGTGCCCGATCTCGGTATGACCGGGCGCGAGCGGCAGATGGTGGCGGGCGAAATCCCGAACCCGATCTCGCCGCCCTCAGGCTGCACGTTCCACCCGCGTTGCCCGCTCGCGAACGAGCGCTGCGCGCGCGAGGCGCCGGCGATGCTCGACGGGGTCGCTTGCCATGCAGTGGAAGAGGGGCGGTCGGCCTGAATTCAGGCCGCCGTGCGTGCCTTCGCGATTCCGGTGAAGAACTGGATGCCGTAGGGCAGGATCTCGTCGTTGAAGTCGTAGGCCGGGTGATGCAGGCCCGCCGTGTCGCCGTTGCCGATGAAGGCATAGGCACCGGGACGCTCCTGCAGCATGAACGAGAAGTCTTCGCCCCCCATCATCGGCGCGACATTGTCGTCGACCATTGCCTCGCCGAACAGCGAACGGGCGATGTTCACCGCGTGATCGGTCGAGGCCTCGTCGTTGATCGTCGCCGGATAACCGCGCGTATAGGTGACCCTGGCGCTGGCGCCAAACATTTTCGCCGTCCCTTCCGCGACGGTGCGCAGCCGGGTCTCGGCCATGTCGCGCATCGCGGGGTCAAGCGTACGGACGGTGCCGGTGAGTGTCGCGCGTGAGGGAATGATATTGAAGGCGGTGCCGGCGTGGAACATGGTCGTCGAGACGACCACGGACTTCAGCGGATCGGCATTGCGCGAGGCGATGGATTGCAGCGCGCAAACGACATGCGAGCCGATGAGGATCGGGTCGATACCAAGATGCGGTGCGGCCGCGTGGGCACCCACGCCCTCTATCTCGATCGTGAACTCGTCCGCAGCTGCCATGATCGGCCCGCGCCGGATCGAGATCGAGCCCGGCTTCATGCCCGGCATGTTGTGCATCCCGTAGACCTCGGCGATGTTCCAGCGATCCATCATCCCGTCCTCGACCATCGCGCGGCCACCGGCGCCGCCTTCCTCCGCCGGCTGGAAAATCAGGATCACGGTGCCGTCGAATTCGCGCGTCGCGGCAAGGTGTTTTGCTGCGCCGAGGAGCATCGACGTATGCCCGTCATGGCCGCAGGCGTGCATCTTGCCCGGCGTCTTGGAGCGGTGGGGGAGGTTGGTTTCCTCCTCGATCGGCAGCGCGTCCATGTCCGCGCGCAGGCCGACCACCTTGCCGCCCGCGCCCTTGCGCCCGTGGATGACCCCGATCACACCGGTCTTGCCGATGCCCTCGACCACTTCGTCACAACCAAAGGCGCGCAGCCGCTCGGCGACGATCCGCGCCGTGCGATGGACGTCGTAAAGCAGTTCGGGGTTCTCGTGGAAATCCCGTCGCCAGGCGGTCACTTCGTCCTTGAGCGAGAGAATCCGGGGGTCGATGGTCATGATCACACCAATTGTGAGGGAAGGTGAACCCAACAATAGAGGATCGGGCGCGTTCGCCAAGACGCAATCGGTGTCTTTGGTGCGTCACGCATCAAGGCCATTGCGCTTCGGCGCGGGATGCGGATTGATGGGCGCATGACATCGCCGCCGCAATGGGCAGCGCACCCTTATCGAAGGATATCTCCGTGCCGAAGAAGAATGACTGGAGCCCCGCCACGCTGGCGGCTCAGGCCATGGGCAAGATCGACGAACCCTCCCGCGCCGTGGTGCCGCCGATCCACCTGACGACGACTTTCATCCGCGATCCGGACAACCAATATCGCACCGGCAATATCTATGGTCGGCCGGACAACGAAACCGTGCGCGAGGCGGAAAGTGTCATCGCAATGCTGGAGGGTGCGACCAACGCGCTCGTCCTCGGTTCGGGGATGTCGGCGGCCGTGGCGGTGTTCCTGGCGCTCAAACCCGGCGATCACGTCGTCGCGCCCAAGGTGATGTACTGGGCCTTGCGAAACTGGCTCATGAACGATGCTGCCGAATGGGGCCTGCGCACCGATTTTGTCGATATGGCAGATCTGGCCGCCGTCGAGGCAGCGGTGAAGCCGGGTGAGACCAAGCTCGTTTGGCTGGAGTCGCCCGCGAACCCGCTCTGGACCGTTACGGATATCGCCGCCGTTGCCCGCACTGCCCATGCGGCCGGGGCACGTCTTGCGATCGACTCGACCGGCGCGACGCCGATCCTCTCGCGCCCGCTCGATCTCGGCGCCGATATCGTGATGCATTCTGCCACGAAATACCTCAACGGCCATTCCGATGTGCTCGCCGGCGCTCTCGCGACGCGGCAGGACGATGCCTTCTGGGCCCGCATCAAGCGGGTGCGTGCGATTCAGGGGCTTATTCTCGGGCCGTTCGAGGCGTTCCTGCTCATTCGCGGCATGCGGACCCTCGAACTACGTGTCAAAGCCGCCAGCGCCGGCGCGCTGGAACTGGCGACGCGCTTCTCGAACCATCCGCATGTGCTTGAAGTGCTCTATCCCGGACTGTCGACGCATCCCCAGCACGCGCTCGCCGCACGCCAGATGAAGGGCGGCTTTGGCGGGATGCTCTCAATCCGGCTCCGGGGCGGCGAAAGCCATGCCGTTGCGACAGCCGCTGCGGTCTCGCTCTGGAAACGGGCGACCTCGCTCGGTGGTGTCGAAAGCCTGATCGAGCATCGCGCCTCAATCGAAGGGCCGGGAACGCCATGCCCTGCCGATCTGCTGCGGCTCTCGACCGGCATCGAGAACGTCGAGGATCTTTATGCCGACCTTGATCGCGCCATGCGGGAAAGCGCCGGGGACGGAAAATGAGAACCTGTCGGCGGATTTCCGCCGGCATATGCGCGGGAATTCGCGCATCTCTTGCCTTCGCGACTTCAAAACACGTCAAAACGGCGGCTTTTTCCGGACAAAATCGCGGGAATGACTTTGGCACGCACGCTGCTATTGTAACGACGACGGCGCAGAGACGACAAATCGCGCCGCGCATTCAATAGGGAGTGATCATGTCCATTTTCTCGATGAAACTTGCAAAGACCAGGGTCGCAAAAGCGATCGGCTTTTCGATCGTCGCCGGCTCGGTTTTTGCTGGCGCCTCGGCTGTGCGTGCGGCCGATTTCATCAACGTGCTGACGGGTGGCACCTCCGGCGTCTATTATCCGATGGGCGTCGCCATGTCGAAACTGTTCGGCGAGAAGATCGCCGGCTCGCGCCCGAGTGTGCAATCGACCAAGGCTTCGGTCGAGAACCTGAACCTGTTGCAGTCCTCCAAGGGCGAGATCGCCTTCACGCTCGGCGATTCCCTGATCGCAGGCTGGAACGGTGACGAGGAGGCTGGTTTTACCCGCAAGCTCGACAAGCTGCGTGGCATCGCCGCGATCTACCCGAACTATGTCCAGATCGTCGCCTCGAAGGAATCGGGTATCAAGACGCTGGCGGACCTCAAGGGCAAGCGCCTCTCGGTCGGCGCGCCGAAATCCGGCACCGAGCTTTCGGCCCGCGCGATTCTCGCCGCCGCCGGCCTCGGCTACAAGGATCTCGGCAAGGTCGAGTATCTCTCCTTCGCCGCCTCGGTCGAACTCATGAAGAACCGTCAGCTTGACGCGACGCTCCAGTCCGCCGGTCTCGGCGTCGCTTCGATCCGCGATCTCTCGACCTCGGTCGAGATCGTGATGGTCGAGATTCCGGACAGCGTCGTGACCAAGGCGGGTGCGCCCTTTGTCACCGCGACGATCCCGGCCAAGACCTACACCGGGCAGGACGCCGAGGTGAAAACCGCGGCCGTGATGAATTATCTCGTCACCCATGCCGGAGTATCCGAGAAGCTCGTCTACGACATGACGAAGTCGATCTTCGACAACCTGTCCGATCTCGCCGCAGCCCATGCTGCCGGCAAGTCGATCACGCTCAAGGGCGCGATGAGCGGCATGGCGGTTCCGCTGCATCCCGGTGCGGCGAAGTACTTCAAGGAAAAGGGTATCGCGGTTCCCTGAGCGGGTCCGCACACCCTCGACCGACCCCGCGGCTTCCCGGTCGGCCTCGTGAGGCCGGCCGGCACGCCCGACGATCGGCTGCGCACGGCGCATAACAAGAATCCCCTCGACGAAAACTCCTTCCATAGGTGTCGAAATGACGAATGCCGCCCTTGGGACGCCCGCTGCGCCCGAAACCCATGAGCCTGCCCAGGAGCTTGTCGATCCGGAGCATGGCCTTCCCGCCGGTTTCGGCCCCGGCCGCCTTGGAACCTTTCTGTTCTGGTTCGCGCTGGCTTTCTCGGTGTTTCAGGTCGCGACCGCGTTCAACGTGCCGATCGATCTCAAGCTCGTCGGTGGCTTCCGCATTCTCGATGCCCTGCGCGTCGTCATGCTCGGCTGGCTCGTGTGGATCGCCGCCGGTGCGGCGCGGGGCAAGGACTGGGTCCCCGCGTTGCTGGCGTGGCTTCCGCTGATGCTGGTTCATGAACTGCTGGCGTTCTACGGTGGCTCGATCCCGGCTATTGTGCTCCGCTCGCTCCACGTCGGATTCCTGATGGTGCTGGCCTCGGGCCTGCTTTACGTCCACCGCTCACCGACCGCCTTCACGCGGATGGTTTCGCTGGGTATTGCGCTCGTCGGCGCCGTCGTCGCGCTCTACCAGTGGTATTTCTACGCCGATATCCTGACGCGTTCGGGCAACATCAGCCACATGGATCTGACGTTGGGCGTGATCGTTCTGGTGGCCCTGTTCGCGCTGGCCTGGCGCTTCATGGGGCCGGCGCTGCCGATTGTCTCCGGGCTGTTCCTCGCCTACGCCCTGTTCGGCCAGTATCTCCCGGCGCCGCTCGATCATCGCGGCTACTCGCTCGAACAGGTTATCGACCAGATGTCGTTCGGCGAAGAGGGCATCTACGCGACGCCGACCGGCGTTTCCGCGACTTTCATTTTTCTTTTCGTGCTGTTCGGTGCCTTCCTTGAGCGCGCGGGCATGATCCAGCTCTTCACCGATGTCGCGATGGGCCTGTTCGGCGCGGCGCGCGGCGGACCGGCAAAAGTCGCCGTGTTCTCCTCCGGCCTGATGGGCACGATTTCCGGCTCGGGCGTTGCGAACGTGGTCGCGACCGGCCAGTTCACGATTCCTCTGATGAAACGCTTCGGCTATCGCGCGGCCTTCGCGGGCGGCGTCGAGGCGACGGCCTCGATGGGTGGGCAGATCATGCCGCCGGTGATGGGCGCGGTCGCCTTCATCATGGCCGAGACGATCGACGTGCCTTACGTCGAGATCGTCAAGGCCGCGATCATCCCGGCATTGCTCTATTACTTCGCGGCTTTCCTCGCGGTGCATCTCGAAGCGGGCAAGCGTGGCCTTGTCGGCATGACAAAGGACGAACTTCCGAGCCCTATGGCCTCGCTGCGCAAGAACTGGCATCTGGTTCTGCCGTTGCTGGTGCTGATCTACCTGCTGTTCGCCGGTTTCACCCCGTTGTTCGCCGGTTCCATCGGCCTTGCGCTGACCGTGCTGCTCATCCTCGGCGCCTCGATCGCGCTCGGGATGGGATCGCTGGCGATGCGTATCGTTTTCTGGGTCGGGCTTGGCCTCCTGTGCTCGGCGTTCTTCTGGTACGGCGTCCTCGTCATTGTTGGCCTGATCGCGCTGATGATCCTGTGGAACCTCACGACCAAGGGCGGGCGCGAAGCGCTGGCCGTATGCCGCGATGCGCTGGCGGACGGCGCGCGGCAGGCGGTTCCCGTCGGCATTGCATGCGCGGTCGTCGGCATCGTGATCGGCACGATGACGCTGACCGGCGTCGGGACCGTTCTCGGCACGGCGGTTATCAGCGTCGGCGAGAAGAGCCTGTTCCTGGCGTTGATCCTGACGATGTTCGTCAGCCTCGTGCTCGGCATGGGCATTCCCACAATCCCGAACTACATCATCACCTCGTCGATTGCAGCGCCGATCCTCCTGAAGCTGGGCGTGCCGCTGATCGTCAGCCACATGTTCGTGTTCTATTTCGGCATCATGGCGGACCTCACGCCACCGGTTGCGCTCGCGGCCTTCGCGGCGGCGCCGATCGCACGCGAGAGCGGCATGAAGATCGGCTTCGAGGCGATCAAGGTCGCGATCGCCGGCTTCGTCGTGCCGTTCATGGCCGTTTATGACCCTGCGCTGATGCTCCAGCCGGTCGAAGGTACAACGGGGCTCGCCTATTGGTTCGCCGTCGCCTACATCGTTGCCAAGGTTGTGCTGGCGGTCGTGCTCTGGGGCGGTGCATTCATCGGGTTCCTCGCCGGGCACATGTCGCGCGTAGAGCGGACGCTGTGCTTCGTCGCCGCGGTCTTTCTTGTCGCGGCGCTGCCGGTGACGGACGAGATCGGCTTCGCGCTCGCGGCGGCGGTTCTGGGTTATCATGTCTGGCGGGTCAGGAAGGAAGCGGCATCACCCCGCCCGGCCTGACCGCAACAGGGAGTAGGGATGTCATTGCGCCCGACACTCATGCGCTGGATCGCCGCGATCATCGCAATCGCGATGGTGGCGATCGCCGCGCACGGGCTCGGGGCGCAGCGCGCCGAGGATGTCGCCCGCGCCAAGGCGGAAAGCGATCTTGCCCTGCTCGCCGACAATTTCCGCGTGACCGTCGACAAGTTCCAGCAGACCCCGGTGTTGCTGGCGGCGAACGCGAAGGTGATGGCACTCCTCGACGGCGTCCCCGATGCCGCAACCGTCGATGCCGCCAATCGCTATCTCGAAATGACGGCCGAACGCCTCGGCGCCGCGCAGCTTTTCGTGATGCGGCCTGACGGCCTGACAATCGCCGCCTCGCACTGGCGTGGCCCGGACAGCCTTGTTGGCCAGAACTACTCTTTCCGGCCCTATTTCCGCGAGGCGCTGGCGAGCGGGAGCGGCACCTTCTACGGTGTTGGCGTCACCACTGGATTGCCCGGCTACTTCCTTTCCTCGGACATCCGCGACAATGGCAGGCTCGTCGGCGTCGCGGTGGTGAAGATCGATCTCGTTCCGCTGGAGGATCTTCTCGCGCGCCGGTCCGTGCCCGTGCTGATCGCCGATGGCGACGGGGTCGTTATTCTCGCCTCGGACCCGGCGTTGAAGTACCGCCCGCTGCGCGAACTCACGGAGCAGCAGAAGATCCATATCGCGGCCGAGCGGCGTTTCGCCCGTCATGAGCTCGGGCCGCCGCTTTCACCGCGCGATCTGAAAATCAAATCGCCGGTTGAGGTCGTCTCCCGCGTGTTGCCCATTGCCGAGGGCGGCACCAACTGGTCGATCGTCACGTACCTGCCTGCCGAGGACATGGCCGACAGCGCCCGCTTCGCTGCATTGCTGGCCGCGCTGGTCGCGTTGGCGGGCATCCTTGGGGCGACGATCTTCGCGATGCGCCGGCGTCATCTCGCCGAGGAGCGCGCCGCGAAGCGTAATCTTGAGGCGCGCGTCGAGATGCGGACGATCGAGCTGCGTCGCGCCTATCAGGAACTGGCGGGCGAAATCACGGAGCGGAAGCGCATCGATCGGCAACTGCACCAGACGCGAGACGATCTCGCGCAGGCCGCAAAGCTCGCGGCGATGGGGCAGGCATTTTCTGGCCTCGCGCATGAAATCAACCAGCCACTGATGGCGCTGAAGACCTACCTCGCGAGCCTCGGCAAGCTCGTCGAGCGGCAGGATAGCCAAGGCATCGCGTCCAGCCTCGCCGTGATGAACGAGACGGTGGAGCGGATGAGCGAACTCACCAATTCCCTTCGCCGTCTCGCCCGGAAGGCCGACCGTCGGATCGAGCCGGTCGATCTGGCGGATCTTGTGCGGCAGGTGGCGGGGCTGTTGAAATTCCGCCTGGCCGATATCGGCGCGAGCCTTCAGATCGAGGGCCTGTCCTCGGTGGTGGTCGCGGGCGATCCCAACCGTCTCCAGCAGGTGATCCTCAATCTCGTCATGAACGCCATGGATGCCGTCACCGACGTCGACCGCAAGGAAATCCGGATATCGCTCTCCCAAGAGGGCGGGCTCGCGCGCCTCGCGGTGCGCGATACCGGCAAGGGCATTGCGCCGGAGGTCTCGAACCGGCTCGGCGAACCGTTCTTCACGACCAAGGATGTCGGCAAGGGGCTTGGTCTCGGACTGGCGATCAGCCATGCCATCGTTGCCGAGCATGCCGGAAACCTCGTTCACGAATCCGATCCGGTGGGCGGGGCGATCTTCGTCGTCTCTCTCCCGACCGAGCCGGCCAGAGGAATCATGATGACGGAACGGCCTCATGCCGCCGAATGACGCGCCGTCGGCAATCCTTCTGGTTGATGACGATCCGCAAATCACGCGGTCGCTTGGCCAATGGCTCGAATTGTCGGATTTCATTGTGCAGGTCGCATCCTCGGCTGACGAGGCCGAAGCGATCATGGAGAGCGGAAAGCCGATCGATGTCGTGCTCTCCGACGTGAGGATGCCCGGCCGTGACGGGCTCGATCTGCTACGGGCATTGCGCCAGCGCGACACGGGATTGCCGGTCGTGATGCTCTCCGGCCACGCAGACGTGCCGATGGCGGTAGAGGCCCTGAAGGCCGGCGCGTTCGATTTCCTGACGAAGCCCGCAGATCCTGAACGGGTTGTCACTGTGCTGCGCAACGCCGCGGCCCAAAGTCGCCTCAGGCGCCGGGTTGCGGCGCTGGAGGCGCGGTTGTCCGAAACCGACACGCTCGAAAACAGGCTGATCGGCCATTCTCCGGCGATGGCGGCCGTTCGGGAACAGGTCGCTGCACTCGCCAGCCTCCCGATCGACGTCATTCTCGTTGGTGAGACCGGGACCGGCAAGGAGGTGGTTGCCGAGGCGCTCCATGCCGCGAGCGGGCGGCCCGGTCGATTTGTCGCGGTCAACTGCGCTGCGATCCCTGCCGACATTTTCGAGAGCGAGTTGTTTGGCCACGAGAGCGGAGCTTTTACCGGCGCACGCGAGAAACGCGTCGGCAAACTGGAATACGCGTCCGGCGGGACGCTTCTGCTCGACGAGATCGAGAGCATGCCGCTCGCGGCGCAAGGCAAGATCTTGCGGGTCCTTCAAGAGCGGACCATCGAACGCCTTGGCTCGAACCGGGCAATCCCGGTCGACCTGCGCGTGATCGCCGCGACCAAGACCGACCTGCGCGCGGCGGCGGCCTCAAGCCAGTTCCGGCTCGATCTTTACTATCGCTTGGCGGGTGTCGAGCTCCATCTGCCGCCGTTGCGTGAGCGGCGGGATGACATTCCGCTCCTGTTCCAGGTCTTTGCCTCGCGTATGGCGGAGCGCGCTGGCCGCAAGGCGCCACAGGCGGACGAGCTGCTGCACGTCGCCCTGCGCGATAATGACTGGCCCGGCAATGTCCGTGAGTTGCGGCGAGCCGCGGAGCGGTTTGCGCTCGGACTCGATCCCGGCGTTGGCACGCGGGAACCGGTGCTGACGCCGCCTGCCGGACGGGAAGGAGGGCTCGCCGAACAGGTTGCCCGCTTCGAGGCGGAGGTGATCCGCGAGGCGTTGCACAAGGCGGGCGGCTCGATCGCGGTCGTGGTCGAGGCGCTCGGCATTCCCCGCCGCACGCTCAACGAAAAGATGCAGCGCCACGGCATCCGTCGCGACGAAAACGCGGGCGACTAGGGTAAGCGCCCGTCGGGCCGGCAGCGCTTGCAGGCGCGAAGTCCGGCGGCGCGGGCGTCATCGGTGCGATCGAAGAACCGGACGTTCTCGCGTTTGGGTCTGCCGGGACAGACCGGTCGGCAGTAAACACCCGTTGTCACCACGCCAACAAGGAAATGACCGTCGGCGGCGCTGTCGCGGTTCTGAAAGGCGGCCCAACGGGTTTCGTCATCGGGGAAACAGGGCAGGGGCGTTGTCATGGAGGCATGATGATCGCGGGGTGCGCCTCTCGCCACCCGATTTCAGATCAACGCGACCGCTTGCCGCGCGAAGACCGCCGAGAGTTGGCCGACATCCGCCGCATTCTCGGCTGCCGCCGTTCCCTTGGCGGCCCGGAAGGCAATGCCTTCGAAGATCGCGGCCCAGCGGAACAGCGCAAAAGCCATGTGGAACGGTTCGAGCTTCACCGGATGGTGGCTCGTCGCCGCATAAGCCGCATTGAATTCCGCATGTCCGGGAATGCCGAGTGCAGTCAGATCCAGCCCGGCGATGCCGCCATACTCGGCCGGTGCGGTATGCCACGCCATGCCGATATGCGCGAGATCGGCGAGCGGATGGCCGAGCGTTGCCAATTCCCAATCGAGAATGGCAATGACGCGTGGTTCGGTCTTGTGAAACATCAGGTTGCCGACGCGGTAGTCGCCGTGGACGAGGCTCGTGATCTCGCTGGGCGGGATATGTGCGGGCAGCCAGGCGATGAGCCGCTCCATGTTCGCATCCTCGCGCGTGCGACTCTCCTGCCACTGGCGCGACCACCGGCTGATCTGGCGCGCAAAGTAGTCTCCGGGCTTGCCGAAATCCGAAAGCCCCACCGCCGTTGGTTCAACGTTGTGGAAACGCGCCAGCGTCTCCGCAATCGAGCGATAAATCGCCTTGCGCTCGGCAGGCGGCACATCCGGCAGCGTGCAATCGTGGAAGACGCGGCCATCGAGCCGCGCCATCAGGTAGAACGGCGTGCCGACAACGCTTTCGTCCGTGCAATAATGAAGCGCCTCCGGCACCGGAACACCGGTATCCTTCAGTGCAGCGATGACGCGGAACTCCCGGTCGATCGCATGGGCGGAGGGGAGAAGGGCTCCCGGCGGCTTCTTGCGCAGAACAAGGGCGCGATCTTCATAGGTCACGAAGAAGGTCGGGTTCGATTGCCCGCCGGAAATCCGTTCTAGCGCGGGCTTTCCTGCAAGACCCGGCAGAACCGCTTTCAGGTAGCTGTCGAGCCGCGCAACGTCGAATTCCGGTGCTGAACCGGTCATCGCGGCTGTTCTCCGGCGACCGTCCAGCGCCAGAAGTCCGGCCCTTCCTTATCAAGGAAACGGTTGAGCACCATGCGATGCACCTCGTCGGCGCCGTCGACCAGCCGCGCTTGCCGCGCGTAGCGGTAGATCCATTCGAGCACTGTATCTTTTGAGTATCCGCGCGCGCCGTTGATCTGGATGGCGATATCGGCGGCCTTGTGCAGTGTGTTTGCGGCCTGGATCTTCGCCATCGAGACCTCTTTCCGCGCGAACGAGCCGTGATCGAGCGCCCATGCCGCCTTCATGACGAGCAGGCGCCCGATCTCGATCTCCATCGCGAGGCCGCCGAGCATCAACTGCACGCTTTCCCGATCTGCGAGCCGGACACCGAACCCCTCGCGCTGCGCGGCGTAATCCGTCGCGATCTCGACGCAGCGCTTGGCAAGTCCGAGCCAGCGCATGCAATGGGTGAGACGCGCAGGTCCGAGGCGGATCTGCGTAACCTTCATGCCTGCGCCCTCGCCAAGGAGAACGTTCTCCGGTGCGATGGTGAGGCCGTCGAACGTGAGTTCGCAATGCCCGCCGTGCTCCTCCGGTCCCATGATCGGGATACGGCGTTCGATCTTCCAGCCCGGCTGGTCGCGGTGGAAGAGAAAGGCAGTGAGGCGCTGCTTCGGATCGTCCGAGGTGCGGGCGATGAGGATGAAATGCGCGGCGTCCTCCGCGCCAGTGATGAACCACTTGCGGCCATAGATCTTCCAGCTTCCGTCCGGCTGCTTCTCGCCGCGCGTCCGGATCATCGAAGGGTCGGAGCCACCACCAGGATGCGGTTCTGTCATCACGAAGGCAGAGCGAACCTTGCCCTCAACGATCGGCGCGAGCCAGAGCGCTTTCTGCTCCGGCGTGCCGATCTTTTCGAGCACCATCATGTTGCCGTCATCGGGCGCGGCTGAGTTGAAAACGACGGGGCCGAAGATCGAGCGGTTCATCGCCTCATAACAAACGGCCATGCCCATCCGGCCGACGCCGAGCCCGCCGGTTTCGGGTTTCAGTTGCAGGCACCAGAGCCCTTCCGCACGCGCTTTGGCACGAAGTTCGGCTAGGAGCGGCAGCGCGATATTCTCGTGGGCATCGTAGCTGTCGGCACGGCTCTCCTGCGGAAGGATTTCGCGTTCAACGAAATCGGTGATGCGGCGGCGGAGGGCGTCCAGTTCGGGGGAGATCGAGAAATCCATGACGTGCTCTCTTAAAGCGGCGCGAGAAGATGGCCGCCATCGACGGCGATGGTTGTACCGGTGATGTAAGCACCGACCTCGCCAGCAAGCAGCAGGAGCGCGCCGTCAAGATCCGAGGGTTGACCGAGACGGCGCTGGGGAATGCGCTTGATCATGGCTGCGCCGGCCTCGCTCGCGAAGAAGTCGCGGTTGATGTCGGTTTCAATATAGCCAGGGCAGAGCGCGTTGACGCGAATACCGTGCCGCGCCCACTCAAGCGCCATCGACTTCGTCATCTGGATCAGCGCAGCCTTCGACGTCGCGTAGGGACCGACATGGCCGGAAACGCCGAGCCCGAGGATCGAGGCGATATTGACGATGGCGCCGCCGGAGCCCGCGTCGCGCATCTGCGCCGCGCAGGCCTTCGCGACGAGGAAAGCACCCTTGAGGTTGGTGTCGAGCACGGCGTCGAACCGGGCTTCATCGGTGTCGAGCCAGGCGCGGGTATCGGCGATGCCGGCGTTGTTGACGAGGATATCGATGCCGCCAAGTCCGGCGACCACATCGCCGACGCCTGCCGCGACGCTGACACTATCAGCGACATCGAGTCGGACGGCGATCGCCTGTCGCCCCGCTGCGATCAGTTCGGAGGAGATCCGCTCGCAATCCGCCAGTCTCCGCGCGGCGATGGCGACGCTCACCCCTTCACGCGCCAGAAGCCGGGCGAAGTGTTCCCCCAGTCCACCCGATGCGCCGGTGACGAGCGCGCGTTTGCCCTTCAAGCCTGTCGACAAGGCCATTCTCCCGTGTTTCCAGCAAGAGTAGAGACGGGGCACGGGCTTGGCCAGAGCCTACGCTCAATGCCCGCGCGAGAACAGCAGATCGTGCACCATCGTCGAGACATTCTTGAGGCTGGCGAGCACTTCCTTGAGTTCCGCGATCTGGTGGCGGCTGAGCCGCGAGACATCGACATGGGTGCCTGGCTTCATGCCGCCCGAAATGTCGTGGATCTGCTGGTCGAGGATGAGGTCCATCAGGAAACCGAGGCCTTTTTCCATCGATTCCAGATCCTGATCGGCACCGATCTTCTGCTCGCGCAGCGCCGCGATGCGGTCGGCGGTCGCGCGATGGGCAATCCCGTGGCTCAACGCCAGGCAGCGCGATGCGGCGACGATGGGGAAGAGCCCACCCTTCTTGAGATCGAGGCGGTTGTTCTCGACTTGCAGACGCCCGAAGAGCCCAATGGGCGGCGACCAGTTCGCCATCTGGTCCGCGAGCAGCTTCACCATCGGTCGGGCCTGCTCCGCCATTCCCAGCGCCTCCTGCCGCAGTTGCTGGGCGAGCGGCGCATCGCCGTGGACATAGCGGCAGTCGAAGAAGATATCGACAGAGAGCAGGTCTTCCGGGGAGGTGGTTTCGGTCCAGCTCCGGACGCGCTCGCGCCAGAGCGGGAGCGAACCGTTCCAGCTCAGGTTTCCGGCCATCACCTTGCCCTTACAGAGCGGGATGCCGATATCGTCGAGAATACGGTTCATGCGCTGGCCATGCTCGATGAACCAGCCCAGTACCGCTTCGTCGTCGGCGGGACCGTCGAAAACGGTGGCGTTGTCCTGATCCGGCACGAGCAGGGATTCGCCGCGCCCGCCCGAGCCGAGGATCAGAGTCGCATAGGGTGCGGGCGGCGCGCCGCGGCCGGCATCCAGCATCTGCTTCTCGGCATCCATCGCCGCGCGGCGGGTGAGGGCACCGATCTCGCGGCTGATGACTGCAGCGACCTCGCGCGCGGTGATCCCTTCCTCGACGAGCCGCTGCGCGACCTTCGGCATCCGCGCCCAGGCGGTCGCGAGCTCGGGTACGGATGCGGCACTGTCCACTGCATCGCCAAGCGCAAGCGCGTCAGACGAGCGCAGGCGTAGGAGGTCGCGGGCCGAGAGCGCGCCGACCATGTTCCCGTCCTCGTCAACGACGCCGAGGTGGCGGATATGGTGCTGCTCCATGCGGCCGATGGCGCGATAGACGAAGGCGTCCTTCGGCACAGTCATCAGCGGGCGGCTCGCCATCTCGCCTACGCGATCCTGGAGGCCGGCGGCGCCCTTGCGCCCGACGTGGCGGATAACGTCCCGTTCGGTGACGATGCCAACCGGCGGCACCAGTCCCCCGGCGCTCGCTGAAACGAATACCGAGGAGATACCCTTCTCCGCCATCAGCGCCACGGCCTCGCCAAAAGGCGTGTCCGGCCCAACATGGATCGGGGGCATGGCCGCGACATCGCTGACGCGGTGACGGAACGGATAGGCATCGATACGGCCGAGAATACTATCGGGACCCGCCTTGGGTCGGACCGGCTCTGTCCAGCCGGCGCGGTTGTAATCCTCCAGCACAGCAGTCAGGCGGCGGCAGGCGGTCTCGGCCTCGACGAGTGTACGGATGCCGTGCTCCTTCAGCGCCGGAATCATCGCCACAAATACCCTTGCGGTCAGCGTCGCGTCGGCGAGCGCATCATGGCGATTGTCGACGCTGACGTTAAGGTAGGCGGCGAGCTTGTCGAGCGAGAAGCCGGAAAGGCGCGGGTAGCAGATCTCGCCGAGGAGGCGGGTATCGAGAATATGGTTCCAGAACGGCTTCACGTTCGCCATCGCGCATTCGCGCTGAAGGACGGCGAGATCGAAGCCGATGTTGTGGCCAATGAGGACCCGGTCCTCGCAGAAATCCGCGAGCTGGCGAGAGATTTTCTGGAAACTCGGTGCGTCCTTCAGCATCCCGGCATGAATGCCGTGGATGCGCGTTGTTTCAGGCGGAATGGGGACGCCGGGGTTGATCTTGCGCTCGAAGACCGGGCTGTCGAGCAGCATTCCGTGCTTGAGGATTACCGCGCCAATCTGGAGAATTCTCACCTTGGCGGGGTCGAGCCCGGTTGTTTCTGTATCGAGAAAGACGGCTTCAAGCGCGGAAAGCGGATGATGTTCGACGGCCATGACGATCCTCCCGATTGAACGCTAGCCGTCCGCGATCACTCCATCCATGCGCTGGCTCAAAACGACGTCACCAGACGCCGACAAGCCGCAGGATCGGCGGCATCGCGAGGAGTGCGCAGCCCGCAACCCAGATCGTCAACGACGTGGAATCAGATTGCGTTTGCCCCGTCATGCGCTCGTAGATCGCTGCCGGAACGCCTGCGATTGCCACTGCGGCGAGCCCGAGGAACAGCGAGGTGAAATAGAACACCAGCAGCGGCGAGGTGATGAAGAGGTTGACCAGAACTGGCCGGAGCAGGATGAAACCCGGCTCGAAATAGGGCGAGAAATTCATCCCGCACATCAACGACAGGCCGGCGATGGCGATGAGAAACCCGTCGCGCCTCAGCAGCGCCTCGCGCTGATCATGATCGCTCATCTCACGCTCCTGCCGTCGGAAGAAAACCATACATCGTCGCCACGAGCAGCAGCGCGATGCGAAGGATCAGAATCCAGATAACGCCGAAAAGGTAGAGCATGCCGTTCGGCACCAAGGCCGGTGTCACCGCCCGGATGGCGGAAAGCAGCGGGTTGGTGATCTGGCAGAACACGCGCCAGATGACGAGTTCGCTCTGCGGCCGGAAGAACAGCGAGAGCAGGAAGCGGCCGATCAGTGTGTAGAGAGCTGCCGCCAGTGCGATGTTGGGAATATGGAAGAGCCAAAAACTGGCTGAGCCGGACATCTTGATACGCCTCCCGAGGCCGGTGAACTCAAAAAACAAGGCGGGGGATCTCTCCCCCGCCTCGCGTGGTCAGGTCAAGCCCGCTCAGGCGGTCTTCTCTTCCATCAGCGTGTTGCCACGCGGACGGCGGCAGGCGTCGATGAAGTCCTGCATCTCCTGCGAGGGAGCCGGGGTCATTAGCGAGACGACATACATCGCGATCGCACCGGCCGGCAGACCGAACATGGCTGCCGAGATGTTCGAGATGTTCATCCAACCGACCTTGTTAGCGAGGATCTTGGCGGCATTCGGATCCGCAAGGGCCTTTGCCATGTCGGGGATGAGGGCCTTGCCGTCGGGGCCGACGAGCGAGGTCATCCCGAGTGCCTTCACGCCGAACTCCGGCGAGTAGCGCGAGCACCAGAGATAGGTTGCCGTCAACCCGAAGCCGACGATCATGCCGACGACGGCGCCCGTGCCGTTCACGCGCTTGGACCACACGCCAAGCACCAGCGCCGGGAACAGACCGGCTGCCGCCAGCGAGAACGCCCAGGCCACCATCGAGAGGATGTCGGCCGGCTTGGTCGAAGCCACATAGGCCGCGAACAAGGCCACGATCACCAACAGGATGCGCGACACAACGAGGCGACGGGAGGTCGGCGCGTTCTTGTCGATCATCTTGTAGTAGATGTCGTGCGAGAGGGCGTTCGCGATCGCGAGCAGGAGGCCGTCGGCGGTCGAGAGAGCGGCCGCAAGGCCACCGGCGGCGACGAGGCCGGCGATGACATACGGAAGGCCTGCGATTTCCGGCGTCGAAAGCACGACCACGTCGGCGTTGATGCCGAAGTTGCCGAGATGGACGATGCCGTCATGACCGGGGATGGCCGCGCAGGCTGCCTTGACCGCTTCGGCAGAGGCTGCCGCCTTGCCGCAGATCGAGACAAGGCCGAGCTTGCCCCAGCTGTAGACCCAGGCCGGCAGGTCCGCGATGTTCTTGCCGATCAGGGTCGAATAGACCTCGAGCTTGGAGAACGCCGCATAGGCCGGAGCGGTGAAATACAGCAAGAAGATGAACAGCAGCGACCACGCCACCGAGATGCGGGCTTCCTTGACCGAGGGGGTCGTGAAGTAGCGCATCAGGACGTGCGGCAACGACGCCGTGCCGATCATCAGGCAGAAGATCAGCGCGAAGAAGTTACCGGGCGTGTAGCTGTTGAACGGTGTCACGTGTGCCTTGGCCGCCATGACCTGTGCCGAGGCGACCCCCGTTGCCACGAACTTCTGTTCGAGCGCGGTGATTTCCTGTAGCGCCTGACCATAGGTGAGTTGCGGGATCGGCAGGCCGTACTTCTTCGCCGAGAGGATGACCACCGGGATGAGGTAGGCCACGATCAGGACGATGTACTGCGCCACCTGCGTCCAGGTCACGGCGCGCATGCCACCCAGCATGGAGCAGACCAGAATGCCTGCAAGGCCGACATAGACCGCCACCACGAAGTCCATGCCCAGGAAGCGCTGGGCGATGATGCCCGTCGCGTAGATCTGGGCGACGACGTAGGTGAACGAGCAGGCCAGCAGCACGATCACGCCAAGGAAGCGCGGGAAGTTGCCGCCGTAACGGGCCGACAGGAAGTCCGGAACGGTGTAGGCGCCGAACTTGCGGAGGAACGGCGCGACGAGCACCGCAACAAGCACGTAACCGCCTGTCCAGCCGAGCACGAAGGCGAGGCCGTCATACCCGAGCAGGAACAACGAGCCGGCCATGCCGACGAACGAGGCGCCGGACATCCAGTCCGCGCCGGTCGCCATGCCATTGTAGAACGCCGGAACCCTGCGGCCCGCGACGTAATACTCCGACACCTGCATGGTGCGCGAGATGATGCCGATGAAGGCGTAGACTGCGATCGTGAAGAACACGAAAAGGTAGCCGAGATACTGGTTCGGCACGCCCATCTTTTCGAGAAGCGCAATAAACAGCACGAAGGCGACAAAGCCGCCCGTGTAGATGCCGTAGATGCGCCCGAGGTTCGAGGTGAATTCATCACCCCCTGATGCTTGAGTTGCCATGATGTCCCCCGCTTATTCTTCTTCGGCAACGCCGCATTCGCGGTCGATCTTGTCCTGTGCCTTGGCGAACCAGAACAACATCGCCACGAAAATGATGAGCGAGCCCTGCGCGGCCATGTAGAAGCCGAGCGGGAAGCCCGCGATCTTGATGGCGTTCAGTTGGTTGACAAACATATGGATGCCGAAGCTAAAAATCGCCCAGAGCACCATCATCGTAATCATGAGTGAACTGGTTTTTTTTCAGTGCAGCTCGTTCATATCCTTTGACATTACCTATTTCCTCCCTACCCACGTTTCCCGCGGTGAAGTAAAAGGGATCACAGATGAGGGCAAAAAAGTCAGTCGAAATGCCCCTGCCACAGCTCCCAACGTATATAATCGGTTAAGGAGCGTGAATCGTCTCTACGACTTTCGGCTAAATGTGCCAAAATGGCAGGAAAATGCAGGTAAATTCGCTCTCTATGTGTCGCCGTCGCTCTTGACGGATCACAAAAGTGCCGAATTTGCCGATTGTGCGACGCAAAACGTATAGTGGAATCCCGTTGGGGAAGAAAAGAAGATTGCTTCAGTGTATCGCGACTCAATGATATTGCATCGCAACAATGCTTCTAATGCATGGGTCATGACTGTAGTATTCAATAAGTATATATCAAAATTTATACTTTAATTCAAACCAGACCGCCGTTCACGTGCAACGATTGCCCGGTGATGTAATCCGCCCCGGGCCCCGCCAAAAAAGCGATCAGGGTGGCGACCTCATCCGGCCGCCCGAGGCGCCCCAAAGGGATCCTCTCGGCAATCGCGGCGAGGCGCGCCGGATCGACATTGCCGACGATCCCAGGATCCTTGGCGATGTAGCCGGGCACAACGCAATTCACGGTGATGCCGTCGGCGGCGTAGGCGAGGGCGAGACTGCGCACAGCGACCTCGATCGCGCCCTTGGCTGCGACAGAGGCCGGAAACTGCGGCAGATCGTTGCGGAAGAGATGGGCAGTGAAACTCCCGGTCGCGATGATCCGCGCATGCGTGGCTTGTCGAAGCAGGTCGCGCGCTGCCTTTGCGAGCGCCAGAAATGAGATCGCGTTGCCTCGGAAGGCATAGTCGAGATCCTCGATTGTGACAGCCTCGATCGGTTTGGCGATCGGAAACCCGGCGTTGGCAATGAGCACGTCGAGTCGCCCGAAGGTTTGCCTTGCGGCATCAACCACAGCATCGGCCGTGGATGGTTCCGCGAGATCGCCGAGTACGGTCGCCACTCGTGAACCGGCGGCGCGTGCCTCTTCGGCGACTGCTTCGAGCCGTTGAGCGGAATGGCGCGCATGGATCACAAAATCCATGTCCGCGCCGGCTACCTGCCGGACGAGCGCGGCGCCGATCCCGGAGGAAGCGCCAGTGACGAGCCACACGCGACGGGCTGTTTTCATTCAATCCTCCCCGCGGCGCACCCTTTCGCGGTGGAGCGTGTAGAGGCCGCTTGCAACGATAATGATGGCGCCGGTGACGATCCACCGGTCGGGCACGGTTCCGAACAGAAGATAGCCCGTCGCCGCTGCCCAGACGAGTTGCACATAGGCGAACGGCGCCAGCACCGAGGCGCGCGCCCGGCTGAAGGCAAAGATGATCATTGCATGACCGATCGCCGCGCTGAACCCGATCCACAGCCCGAGGCCAATTTCTCGCCAGGTCGGTACGACGAAGTAGAACGGCAACAGGAGGGTGGTGCCGACCAGCATGATCAGCGACGACCATACGATCGTGGTTTCCGGCGGTTCGGTTGTCATCATGCCGCGTGTCATCACGCTGCCGAAGGCCCAGAGCACCGCCGCGCCAATCGGAAATATGGCCGCGACCTGGAAGGCGCTTGAACCCGGTCGGATGATGATGAGCATGCCGATGAACCCGACCAGCGTCGCCAGCGCGCGGCGGATGCCGATTTTCTCGCCGAGCATGAAAACCGAGAAAACGGTGATCAGAATCGGCCAGATGAAGTTGATCGCGGTCGTATCGGCGAGCGGCAGGTAGCTCAGGCCGATGATGTAGAGGAGCGAGGAGATCCACACTGCCGTGCCCCGCACGAGCTGAGTGCCGGGGTGGGCAGTGAGGAACGCCGCCTTGCCCTTCCGCCAATAGACGACCGGAACCGAGAGCAGCGCGACGACGACGGCGCGAATCCACTGCACTTCGAGCGGCGGGAGGGTCGCGACCATCATCTTCGATGCGGCGTCGCCGAGGGCGAAAATGAAGGAAGCGCCGAGAACGAGGGCAATGCCAAGCCCGCGTGCTTCTGCGGGCGGCGAGGGAGGGTGATTCATGATCCCGGAACAATGCGGAGCGGACGCGCCGTTGTCGATCCGCAATCGTGCATACAGAACACAAATTCGCGTCAGCAGGGAATGGACCTCAACCCTTCCGCGGCAGGATCGGGTTGGTGGTGCCGAGGGAAAGAACGTCTTCCAGTCCCTTCGCGGCGGCAAGAGCTCGAGCATCACCCCGGGGGCGGGCGACGATCTGCAAGCCGACCGGCAACCCGGATTTGGTGAAGCCGCACGGAAGCGAGATCGCCGGGCAGCTTACCAGCGTGATCGCATAGGCGATGGCGAGCCAGTGAACATAGTTGTCGAAGGCGATGCCGTTGCAGCTCTCGACGTAGCGGTTGCCGACCGGGAAGGGCGGCACGATGGTCGCGGGCGTGCAGAGGATATCGTGGTCCTCGAAGAAGGTCAGCGTGTTGCGGTAGAGTTCCGCCCGCCGCGTCTCCGCGCGGACATGGTCCTCCATCGTCAGCGCGAGACCCTTCTCGATGTTCCAGATGACCTCCGGTTTGAGAAGGTCGCGCTTGGTGTCGAGTAGCGCCTTCTTCGAAATCGCGAAATTCTTGGCGCGGAGCACGTTGAAGGCGTCATGCGCGCCGGTGAAATCCGGATGTGCCTCCTCGACACTGGCGCCAAGCTCCGAGAAGCGCAGCGCCGCCTTGCGGCAGATCTCCGCGACCTCCGGATCAACCGGGGTGATGCCGAGATCGGCCGAGAAAGCGACGCGCTTCGGTTTCCAGCCCGAACGGACGAACGCGAGGAACGAGGTTTCCGGCTTCGGCAGCGAGACCGGATCGCGGATATCCTCGCCCGTGAGGCAATCGAGGAAGAAGGCGCAGTCCTCGACGTTGCGCGCCATCGGCCCCTGAACGGAGAGTTGCCGGTCGAGTGGAATGCCCGGCAAGGAGGCAACCCGGCCTGGCGAGGGCCGCATCCCGACGATGCCGCAGAAGCTTGCGGGATTGCGGAGCGAGCCACCAAGATCGGATCCATGCGCGAGCCATGCCATTCCGGTCGCGAGCGCGACGGCCGAGCCGCCGGATGAGCCGGCGGCCGACATCGCCGTATTCCACGGATTGACGGTCGCGCCGAACACCTCGTTGAAGGTGTTGGCGCCGGCGCCGAACTCAGGCGTGTTGGTCTTGGCGTAGATCACGCCGCTTTCTCCCTCCAGCCGTTCGACCAGCGGGTCCGAGGCGTCCGGCACGTGATCGGCGAAGATTGGCGAACCGTAGGTCGTTCGCATCCCCGCGACATCGGTCAGGTCCTTGATTGCGACGGGCAGGCCCTTGAGCGCACCCCGCTCGCCAAGTGGTCGCGCCATTGTCGCTTTCGCCGCACGGCGCGCACGATCGAAATCGACGGTCGGCAGCGCGTTGACGTCCTTGTCGACAAGGCTGATGCGGCTTTCCAGCGCATCAAGGCAGTCGAGCGGGGAAACCTCGCCGCGCGACAGGAGATCGACAACCGCGACCGCGGAGCGGGAAACGAGATCGGAGGAGGGCATGGGCAATCCGCTGGAAATGAGGTTCGCACCAGCCTAGGCTGCGCATACCGTATGCCGCAAGGCCCGATCAGCCCTCCGACGATTTCTGGTATTCCTTGACGTCCTTGAGGATGAGGCCCGGCATCCGCTCCGCATCGTATTCGAGCGAAAACTGGCTCGGCGAGAGGAACACCGGCGCACCGTCGAGATCGTTGGCGATGGCGGAGCGGTGGCGATCCATGAAGGTGTCGAGATCGGCCGGGTTCTCGGCGCTGATCCAGCGGCAGAGCGAGAATCGAGTCGGTTCGAACGCGACGGGGAGGCCGTATTCCGCTTCGAGCCGTGCCTGAAGCACGTCGAGCTGGAGCGCCCCGACCACACCGACGATGGCGCCCGAGCCGTCGTGCGGCAGGAAAAGCTGCACGACGCCTTCCTCGGCGAGCTGCTGGAGCGCCTCGCGCAGCTTCTTGGCCTTCATCGCATCCTTGAGCGAGACGCGGCGCAGGATTTCCGGCGCGAAGCTCGGAATGCCGCGGAAGACGAGATTTTCGCCCTCAGTCAACGTGTCGCCGATGCGCAAGGTGCCGTGGTTCGGAATGCCGACGACATCGCCGGCATAGGCTTCGTCCGCAATCGAACGATCCTGCGCGAAGAAGAACTGCGGCGCGTTGAGGCTGATCGGCTTGCCGGTACGGACGAGCTTTGCCTTCATCCCGCGCGAGAGCTTGCCCGAGCACACGCGCAGGAAGGCGATGCGGTCACGGTGGTTGGGGTCCATGTTCGCCTGGATCTTGAAGATGAACCCGCTCATCTTCGGGTCGGTCGGCTGCACCTCGCGCAAGTTGGCCGCTTGCGGGCGCGGCGAGGGCGCGAAATCGGTCATCGCATCCATGAGTTCGCGGATGCCGAAGGAGCGCAGCGCGGAGCCGAAAAACACCGGCGTCAGGTGCCCTTCGAGAAACGCTGGAAGATCGAACGGCTTCGAGGCCTCGCGCGCAAGCTCGGCGGATTCTGCAAAGGCGTCCCGCTCGAAACCGGGCAGGAGCGCCAACAGGGCAGGGTCTGTGGCGCCTGAAACGGGTTTGGCGGCCGTATCGTCATCCACCTGCCGGATGGTGTTGTTGGTGAAGTTGAAGGTGCCGGCGAAGCTCTTGCCCTGACCGATGGGCCAGTTCACGGGTGAAGTGTCGAGTGCCAGCGTCTTCTCGATCTCGTCGAGCAGGTCGAACGGATCGCGCGCTTCCCGGTCGAGCTTGTTGACGAAGGTGACGATGGGAATGTCGCGCAGCCGGCAGACCTCGAACAGCTTGCGCGTGCGCGCCTCGATGCCCTTCGCGGCGTCGATCACCATCACGGCGGCATCGACGGCGGTGAGCGTGCGGTAGGTGTCTTCCGAGAAGTCCTCGTGGCCCGGCGTATCGAGCAGGTTAAAGATGTGATCGCGATATTCGAACGTCATCACCGAGGTCACGACCGAAATGCCGCGCTCGCGCTCGATCTTCATCCAGTCCGAGCGCGTCGCTGCGCCGCCGCGCTTGGCCTTGACTTCGCCCGCGAGCTGGATCGCGCCACCGAACAGCAGGATCTTTTCGGTCAGCGTGGTTTTACCAGCATCCGGGTGGGAGATGATGGCGAAGGTGCGCCGGCGACGCGTCTCGGTTTCGAAAACGCTGGCGGGCGAGGCGGCGTCGGAAGTCATGCTGGCGTCAAATCCGGGCGTCGAAAAGCGAGATCCCGGCGGAATTGCGCAGGACTGATCGTGACGCCTTATAGCGGCATGGCACCGGAGGTCCACACTCGCACCGACAAAATAAAAAAGGCGGAATGCCGCGAGGGGCGCGACATTCCGCCAGGACCGGGGCCACCACGACTAGGGGGTGGATTGAGCCACACGGTCGTCGCGGCGCATGAGCCCGCGCCGCGAATGGTTCACTTCGCCTTGCCGTCCGGCCCGAAACCCTTCAGGTAGGCAACGAGATCGGCGATCTTCTTTTCGTCCTTAAGGCCGGCATAGGCCATCTTGGTGCCAGGCACGACGCCTTTCGGATCCTTGATGTAGTTCGTGAAGGTCTCATCGTCCCAGGTCTTGCCGAATTTCTTGTTCGCGTCGGAATAGCTGTAGCCTTCCGTTGTGCCGGCGGCACGGCCGAAGAGGCCGTTCAGATGCGGCCCCACCAGATGCTTGGCGCCTTCGCCGACCTGATGGCAGACCCGGCACTGGGCGAAAACGGTCTTGCCGGCTGCGGCGTCCTGTGCAGCGGCGGGAAGCGTCGATCCCACAAAGAGCAGGGCGATCGCGATCTTCCGAAACATGGTGTGTCCTTTCTTGGGCTCAACGAGTGCGGCAGGCGACGGCGAAATCATCGATGGCGGCCTCGATCGGGCCGAGCGCGTCGATCGACACGAACAGCGGTGCGCCGGTATGCCGGAAATTGAGCCGTCCGAGTGTGTAGCCGTTCGCCTTCTTGCGCTTCGAGATCGCGGGCGCGCTGATCTTCTGTTCGGCGACAATGGCACCTGTCGCGAAACCGTCGCGGACTGTGAGCGCGATCGCGCCGGACTTGCCGGGCGCGTGGACCCAGAGGTCGACAGAGCAGGCCGCGCCCTTCGGAGCATTCACGGTGACCGTGCTGGTCAGGGCCGTGCCCGGAAACGGCATCGGGTTCGCGAGCACCACGAATTTCTTGCCGGAATGCGGCTTGATGGTGGACTTGGCGTCGATCTGGCGCAGGCTGACATCGCCGGTCGCCGCCCATTGGCCCTTGTTCCCATTCTCGAAACCGTCGCGCACGCTGACGTAGCGCGCTTCGGCTGCCGCCGTGCATCCGACAAGGAGGGCCGCAGTGGCGAAAGTCTTTGCATAGTCGGTGATTTTCATTCTCAGTCTCCCGTAGCGACAAGCGTCTAGCAGGCGACGTGCCAGCGAATGACGTGGCGGAAGGCTTTGAAATCAAAGAAAAAAGAAAAGATGAGGCCGACAATCCGGCAGGCGGACTGAAAGAACGGCAGGGGATCCTGCAAAATTGGCGGAATTAACGGCCTTCGCCCGGCGGCGGCTCTTCACCCGCAAGATCAGCCTGTCGGCGCTGCTGGAGAATCCGGTAGACCGTCCGCTCGCTGATTTTCAGCACCTCGGCGATCCTCGCCCTGCTGAAACCGCCACGATTGAGCAGCGTATCGACATAGAAGTTTTGCAATTCGTCGATCGAGGGCAGGTGCCCGAAACTGAACTCGATGGCGTTGCCGTGCTGGACGACCTTGCGCGGATCAAGACCCAGCATCGCCGCATCGATAGAGCGCTGCTGCGCGGAGAGAACGACCGCGCGTTCGATCACATTCTTGAGTTCACGCACGTTGCCGGGCCAGGCATAAGCGCGGATCGCGGCGATTGCGCTCGGGTCGAGCACCTTCTCGATGCCGCGGTTGAAGTTGCGGGTTTTGACAAAGTGCTGCGCGAGTTCCAGCGCGTCGTCGGCCCGCTCACGAAGCGGGGGAACGCGCAACTCGAACCGCGAAAGGCGGTAATAGAGGTCAAGGCGAAACTTGCCCTCGCTGCTCATCGCCAGAAGGTCACGGTTGGTTGCCGCAACGAAGCGGACATTCGCCTTGAGATCGGTGACACCACCGATGCGGCGATAGGTGCCGACTTCAAGCACGCGCAGCAGCTTGGCCTGCAGGGGCGGGGACAACTCGCCGATCTCGTCGAGAAAGACCGTGCCGCCCTCCGCGACCTCGATCAATCCGAGTTTGCGCCGGTCGGCACCGGTGAAGGAACCGCGCTCGTGACCGAAAAGCTCGGATTCGAACAGGCTTTCCTGCAAGGTCGAGCAGTCGATCGCGACATAGCTTGCCGGTGCGCGCGGGCTCGAATCATGGATCGCCTTGGCGACGAGCTCCTTGCCGACGCCGCTCTCCCCAAGGATCAGGACGGTTGCATCTGTAGGCGCGAACAGGCTGATCTTGCGGCGGATCTCGCTGAAGGCCGCGCTCGCGCCGATCATCGAGGTGGTGGTCAGGGACTGGAGCTGATCCTTCAGAAAGGCGCCGTCGCGCTTGAGTTGGGCATGGTCAAGCGCGCGCTCGATCGCGACCTCCAGCTCCTCCGCCCGCACAGGCTTGGTGAGGTAGTCGTGGGCACCGAGTTTGAGCGCACGCACGGCCTGATCGATAGCACCATGCGCCGTCAGCATGATGACCGGGCAGATCGCGGTCAGCTCCTTGAGGAGATCGAGGCCGTTGCGGTCCGGCAGGCGAATATCGAGCAGGATGAGTGCCGGCTCGTCCTCGACAATCACACTTGCGGCATCCGCTGCCCGGAGAACGCCACGCGCCTTGTAACCCGCGCGTTCGAGCTGGCCGACGATCAAGCGGTTGAGTGTCGCGTCATCCTCGACCAGAAGAATGGGCTTGGAGGTGCGCGGCTGGACGACGTGCGCCGCAGCGCGGGTCCGGGTCACATCAATTGACACGGGGCGTCTCCCCCAGTTCCGCATCGGCATCCGGTAGCAGGATCGTGAACGTCGTGCCCCGGCCTTGGGTGCTGGCGACCTGGATGTCGCCGTCGAGGGATCGCACCACCGAACGGCAGATCGAAAGCCCCAGTCCCGTGCCGTGGACGCCATCAGCACGACGGCTCCAGAAGGGCAGGAAAATCGAGCGCAAGTCCTCCGGCGCAATCCCGATTCCCGTGTCCGCGAACCGCAGCGCGATCTGGCCTTCCGGCAGGCGCCGGCCCTCGATTCGGAGATGCCCGCCTTCCGGCATGGCATGGAAAGCGTTCTGGACGAGATTGATGATGACGATCCTGATGTCGCTGTCGGAAGCGAGAACGCGCAAGCCGTCCTCCATGTCTACGGTGAGGGAGACTCGCGTCTCCTCCGCCTGGAACCGAAGCAGCTTGAGAATATCGTCGATAACATCATTGATAAGAATCAACTCCCGCTCCGGCGCGGACGGAACGCCGAGCTTGAGCAGGCTCTCGGTGATCGAAAGGCAACGGCCGACCTCGTTGCTGATCAGGTGCAGCGAATCCCCGATCGAGGCGCTGCGCCCGGCGCCGAGCGCCGTTTCCGCTTCCTGCAGGAGGATGGCGACGGAGGAGAGGGGGTTGCGGATCTCGTGCGCGACGCCGGTTGCCAGCTGGCCCAGTTCGGACAGGCGCTGCTCGTGCGAAATCTGGACGGCGGCGTCGAGATCGCGGATCACCTCGACGACCAGCGAACGGGGCGTGCCCGCTCTCTCCGTGCAGACGCGGGCGGCGTTCACCTCGACGGACATTTCCGAACCGTCTGCCCGGCGATGGGTGGCGTGGAACTTGATGCGGGCATTCGCCTCACGCAGGGCGACAACGGGGCAGGTGGAAAGAGTTGGGACGCAGGGCTCGCTCCGGTCGTGGCTCGATCGGTAGCAGAAGGCGCCGATCTCACTGCCGTCCCGGTGCTGATGGAGATCGCGATAGGCCTGGTTCGCCAGAACGATGCGGAAGTCTTCATCGATCACACGGATACCGTCCGGGAGGGCCTCGATCATCGACTGGACGAAGCGCTCACGGGCACGGACATCGGCGAGGCTTGCGGAAAGACGGTCGGCCATGTCGTTGAACGCGCGACCGAGCGAGACCAGTTCCTCGCCCCCCTCCATCTCGACCCGTCGCGAAAGGTCACCGGCGGCGATCGCCCGGCTCGCGTTCTGCAACTGGGCAACCGGGACGAGCACGTTCTTGCGCAGACTCAGGAATATGCCGCCGATCAGACCGAGAACCACCACCAATCCCGACCCGGCCAGCGTCAGAGCGCTCGCGAGCGCGTTGCGTCGCAGGTCTTGCGCCTCGTGATCAACGACAAGGAGGCCGTTGACCGGGCTCGCCGTGGCATCACCGTGGCACTGTCCGCATTCCGCCCGGTTGGCGACCGCCTTGATCGAACGGATAACCGGTTGCGGATCGATGATGCCACGGGGGAGGAGATCGGACCGCTCGATCACGGTCCTGCCGTCCCACGCGCAATCCGGGCAAAGTTCGGGCTGGCCGAGATCGAACCGGCGAGCAAGAAGATCGGGGCGCGAGGCGAAGCGGACCTCGCCGGTCGGGTTGAGGATCATCACCGCGCTGATCCCGCTCTGTTGACCGAAACGCTCCACGATCTCCCGGAGGCCGGGAATGTCGCGCTTGAGCATGGCGTTTTCGAGCGAAACCTGGAGCAGGATGTTGATGCGCGTGGCGGCATCGCTTCGCTGTTCCTGCAACCGCATATGATAGAGCGAGACGATCCCGATCAGGAACAGCAAAGAGATGACAAGGCTGTTCAGGACCAGTGAACGTGTAACGATAGCGAAGAGGCTTCGCTGCACCTTGGCCATTGCTACTGCCGCACGCTGATCGACGCGAGCTGGGTAAGGAACGATTCCGGCGGCAACTCATGCGGCAGCAATCTGTGCAGGTTCGGATGCGGCGCAACCTCGCGCCCGAAGAGCGCAAGTGGAAGGATGACGAGACCCTCACGCTGCCGTTCGAGGAACGCCTCGAACCATGCCGATCGCTCGGCAGGCGACTTGCAGGCCAGAAGGGCCTCGCCGTTCTGCAGCACGATGCCGCTACCGTCTGTATGTTCGGCAACGGCGGCTTCGAGCGCGGAAAGCGGCAGCTTGTGAGCCTCCATACGCATCGGCGCGAGATAGGTCTTGCGGAAATCGAGGCAGGTGCAACCCAGCACATCTGCGAGGTCGGACACGAGATCGGGCCGGTAAGCGGGAAAATCGAGAATATGGCTGCCGGACCCGGCAGTCAGAATTCGATCCGTCAATCGGTTGTGCCAGCTGTTCATGAATCGCCCAGAACCTGAAAGAGATTGCGGGCATGTGGCCGCACCGTGCAGATCCGGCACAGACCGTTCCGACCGGATCCGCTTTCTTGCAATTGATAATAAGGAGCGCCGCAGGATCGGCATCGACCTGGATCAAGGCGCAAGACGATTTCCCGCGCAGGGCCGGGCGTTTCGAGGCGGATGGCTTCCCGATCGCACAGATCGAGGCAGAGCTGGCAACCGGAACAGTGGAGAGGGACGATCCGGTAGGCGTTCTGTGGCAAGCGGTCGCGGACAAGGGCTTCGTCAGGGCAGATGCCGGTGCAGGCGTCGCAGGCGACGCAAAGCGCGGGATCGATGACGGGGCTGTGATAGGCGAGCCTTTCCGCTGCGGGGACTTCCGGTTCGCGCTCCGGGGTGATCAGGGCAGAAAACAAGCCCCGGCGTCGCCGGTCGATCTGGTCAGCATCGGCGCGCGCCTTCGCCAACGCGGCACGATAGGTCTCATCCTTGCGATGAATGACCAGCCGCACGGGCGCCACCCCTCGGCTCTTTCGGATCGCGACGTGCAGTGCATGCGCATGTTCAAGCGGCTTGAGGCCCGCGTCGCGCGGACAGGTTGCGCAATCGCTGGTGAGGATATGGAGTTCGCGAACACCTTCTTCTGCAAGGGAATCGAGGTCGCGATGGCCGAGTGCGTTCCGGCAGGCAAGGGTGCTGCCGTCGGCGTCGGGCGTTTTGCTGCAGGCGGCCCAGGCGGAGCCACGCATTCGCCCCGAAAAAAGGATCGTCAACGGGCGTTGAAGGGTGATCGCATCGCGGGGGCAGGCAGGAACGCAGAGGCCGCAGCCATCGCAGGAGGAGGGATCGAGCGAGAGCCCGTCGTCATCGAGAATAATTGCCTTTCCGGGGCAGGCGGTAACGCAGGCCTCGCAACGCGCAAAGGGGGCCAACGCATGCACGCACATGCCGGCGTCGATGCCCGGAAGGGCGCGCGTGGCATCCATCGTCACCAACTGGGCGCCGCGCCCGGCAGGAAACGCGAGGCTTCTTCCTGAGCCTTGGCACGGCGACGCTGCTTCTCTTCCTCGATCGGTTCGAGGTCGATCAGCGGCATGTCGGCAAGCGAGACGAGTTCTTCGCGCAGTCGGCGCAGCACGCTGACCGTCACCAACGCGAGCCCGGCATAGAACTGCGTCTGGCAACGCGTCGAGACGCGTGCAGCAAAGGGCTCGATCCAGCGCAGCACATGGTGATCCATGAAGGCGGCAGCGTCTTTCGGCCCGTAATCGAGCGGATGCCCGAGCAGATGCGCGATGAATTCGAGCTGATAGGCGAGGTGATCGTCCGAGCGCACACGCCAGTTCCGGGCTTCGAGACCGTAATGAGCATACCATTTGCGGATCTCGAACATCGGCTCCTGGAGGATCAGTCCCTCCGGATCGAGCCATACGCATTCGAGCGGCGAGACCGAATACGTATGGTTGAGATAGATCGCCGCGAAATCGGCATGGAGCGCGTCGAGCGTCTCGGGTGTGCCGGAGCCTTCGGCGCCCTCAAGCGCGTCGGCGAGAATGTCGAAGGCGGAGAGGTCGGCTGGGTCGTCCCCCTTGAGCGCGAGGCAATGGGGAAAGCGGGCCTCCCTGAGGCCAGCAAGAAGCGCCGCATCCACCTCGCGGTCGTGCAGGCGCATCAGCAGCCGGATATCTTCCGCGCAGGCAGCCAGCCGCGCCTGCTTCTCGGGCCCGATCTCCCGAACGGCGACATTCATCCAACCTTCCCCTTCGAATGCGGCACGAAGACGATCGACGGATTGGTGAGTTCCGGATCGGCCATGTTGCGCACCTGACGGACAACCTCGTCGTTGGCGCCGCGTGCCTTGGTCTCGTAAGTCCCAGCGCGGAGCTGGTCGATCGGCCCGATATCGAGCACGCGCATCATGCAAGCCATCACGCAGTACGGCTTGCGGCCGGCATCGATCTCGTCGACGCACATGTTGCATTTGACGACCGTGTTGGTCTCGGCGTTGTACTGCGGTGCGCCGAACGGGCAGGCGGCCTCGCAGCGCCGGCAGCCGATGCACAGGGTCGAGTCGATATCGACGATGCCGTCCTTCTTGCGCTTGAAGATCGCTCCGGTCGGGCAGGTCGGCAGGCAGGCCGGCTCGGCGCAATGGTTGCAGGACATGTTGATCTTGTAGGCGAACACCTCCGGATAGGTGCCGCCCTCGACATATTGCACGCGCCGGAAGCGGGGCCCCGGCGGCAAGCCGTTCTTGTCCTTGCAGGCGATCTCGCAGGCGCGGCAGCCGATACAATCGACGTTGTTGTGGATGAAGCCGAGCTGCGTATCCGGCACCACCGGCACATAGTGCTCGCGCTTCTTGCGCTTGACGGCCTCTTTGATCGCGGCCTTGTCCTTTTCGTTCGCCATGATCGAAGTCCCCGATTAGAGATCGCGCCGGAACACGTGGCTCCGGGAGGTTGCGAGCTGATCCCAGCCCGGCTTGTGCTCAAGCGTCGTCTTGCGAATGGCGCAGAGCACGGTGTTGTAGGCGAAGGCGCCGGCAGGGCTCGGCTCGTCCAGCGTCAGGAAGTCCGGGTTGCCGGCGCGATCGACGCCGTTCTTGTCGAGGTCCATCCACGCACCTTCGTGCAGCACGGCGACGCCGGGCATGCAGCGCTCGGTCGCATAGACCGGGACCACGACGCGGCCGCGGTCGTTGTAAAGCTCCACCACATCGCCTGTTTTCACGCCGAGCTTGGCGGCATCGGCGGCGTTGAGCGTCACCTCCTGCTCGAAGGTTTCGCGCAGCCAGGGGATGTTGTTGAAGATCGAATGCGTCCGCCAGCGCGGATGCGGCGAGATGAGGTGGAACGGGAACTGCGCCGTCTTCGGCGAATTGAGCGATTCCCACGGCTCGATCCACTTCGGGATGTAGGGGATCTCGTAGCCGTATTGTGTCTTCGTCCAGTCCGTGATCTGCGCGAGCTGGGTCGAGAAGATCTCGATCCGGCCTGAGGCTGTCTGGAAGGGGATACCCTTCTCGATCTGGTCCTTGAAGGCAACATGCGGCTCGTGCAGGTGGAACTTGTAGATGCCGCGCTTCTTGAATTCCTCCCAGCCCATCGTGACGGGGTGGGCGGCATTCCCCATCACGCGACCTTCCCACCATTCGCGCAGGTAGGCTTCGTCGACATTGTCGTCGATGTGGAAATAGTCGCGGTTGGCCTTGGGGTTGAACGCCGGGCCGAAGCCGAGTCGGTAGGCGAGTTCGGTGAAGACCTGAAAATCCGACTTCGACTCGCCGAGCGGCTGGATCACCTTCGGTCGGTGGATGTAATAGTGGCCTTTGTACCAGGGCAGTGCGACGTCGTGCCGCTCGAAGTGTGTGGCGATCGGCAGCAGCACGTCGGCCCAGATGCCCGAGGGCGTGATGGTCGAATCCATGCACACCACGAGTTCGAGCTTCTTGATCGCCTCGATTTCCTTGTTGATGTTGGTGAGCTGGTTGAACCAGTCCGATCCCTGCCAGAAGATTCCCTTGATGTTGGGGATCACGCCGTCGAGGTTATCCTGACGCGGCCAGAGGCCGACCTCCTCGCGCTTCACGTTCGGATAGTTGAGCACGCAATGCGCCCAGCGATCCGACTTGATCGAGGCATACCAGACATTGGCATACTGGTCGTAGGGGTAGGCGACCGCTTCCGAGTGGAAGGCCTTGCCGACGCCCTCCGCGCAGCCGCCGAGCACGCCGATATTGCCGGTCATCGACTGCAGAGCGGCGGCCATGCGGTTGTATTGCTCGCCATAGGCGTTGCGGCCCGGTGCCCAGCTCGCTTTGAGCGCGGCAGGCTTGGTGCCGGCATACATCCGGGCAAGCTTGCGGATATCATCCGCCTTCACGCCGCAGATCGGCTCGGCCCATTCGGGCGTCTTCGGCGTCTTGTCATAGGTGCCGAGGATGTAGTCCTTGAAGTTCTCCTTGCCCTTCGCCCAATCCGGCATCGTGCCCTGATCCATGCCGAGCACGAAGCGGTTGATGAAGTCCTGATTGTGGAGGTTCTCCGAGAAAATGACATGCGCCATCGCCGCCATCATCGCCGCGTCCGTGTTCGGCTTGATCGGGATCCACCAGGCATCGTAGGCAGCGGCTGAGTCCGTATATTGCGGATCGACGAGCACGAACTTGCAGCCGCGCTGCTTCGCCATGCGCATATAGTAGAACGTGTTGCCGCCGTGGAAGGTGTATGCCGGGTTCCAGCCCCACATGATGATGAGCTTGGAATGCGCGAAGGCATCGTCCTCGTTGCCGTCCTCGATCGTGCCGAAGGTCATGCGCGAGGAGAAGGTTGTCGCCTGATAGGAGGGCACCGACCACGAAGACGTGCGGCAGCCGAACATACCGAGAAAGCGGGCAAGCAGCCCCTCGATCTGATCTGACTTGTGCAAGACGCCGTAGGAGGCGCCGGCGTAGGACTGATCAAGGATGGCCTGCGGGCCGTACTTGGTCTTCAGTTCGACCATCTTGTTGGCGACGAATGTCAACGCTTCATCCCACGAGACGCGCTTGAACTTGCCTTCGCCGCGCGGGCCGACGCGCATCATCGGATAGAGCAGGCGTTCGGCCGAATAGAGCCGCGCGCGGTAGGAGCGACCGCGCAGACAGGCGCGGACTTGCGGCTCCTCCTCGGTATCCTTGCCGAAGAAGCCGTCCTTCTGGTAGCGGCCATCGTCGGTCGAAAGCCGGACGATCACGTCGCCTTTCTTGTGCGCCACCAGCATGTGGCGCGAACCGCAGTTGTGCGCGCAGCTCGTGACGACGGTTTCGAGTTCATCGTCCTTCGGATAGGGCTCGTAGGCGAAGGCCTTGGCCTCGTTGGTCCCGCCGAGCGGCAGCAACCCTGCGGCGCTGCCGGCCGCTGCAAGCTCAAGCAGCCGGCGGCGGGAAAGGGGCAACGCGCCGGAAAGCGGGTTGGTGTCGAAAGGCTCGGTGCTGGCGCGCCGTGTCATCTTGCGCTCCTTATTTTCCGGACGTTGCGTAACGGGGATCGGACTTGGTCGGCCGCGATTTTGCCCAGTCGGGCGTATCGGTCGGCATGTCCGGCCAGGGATTGCGGGGGTAGGGATAGGAGACCCGGTACCAGGCACGCCCGCCGTGGCAGCCGTAGCAGGTATCGGACGATTTCTCGGCTGCCTTCTCGATCCCGTCCGCCTTGAGATAGGTGACGTGGTGCCGGTTGGTCCGGATATTGGCGTGGCAGGTCAGGCAACCGTTCGGCGTGCCTTCCGGTTCCATGTCAGCGCGGATCTCGTGCCACGGACCGGGAAGATCCATTGTATCCTTCGGGAAGCTGCCGTGGCACTTGAGGCAGGTCTCGCTCGGGTTCACCCGCTTGCGCAGCGTGAAGGGCGGGCCACCATTGTTGGCGGTCAGATCCTTGGTCGAAACCGTGACATGCGGCGATTGCTCGCGCGGATCGTGCCCCTGATGGCAGAACTTGCAATCGAGATTCATCACCTGCTTGGAAAGCGGTGATTGCAGGTGACGCCAGTGGAAGCTCTCCTGCTTGCCGGTATAGGTCTCCAGCGTCTGATACCAGGCGAGGACATCGTCCGCCTTCTGGCCGGCCTGGGAGGCGGCGCGCGGCTTGTCCTTCAGAATTTCCTGATGGCAGATGAGGCAGTCAGCCGGCTTCGAGGCGTCGATCGCCGGTTTGAAGTGGATCGGGTGCCAGCGCCCGGCCTCGTAATCGCCGGCGAGCGCCTTGCGGGTCTGCTCGTCGAACGCCTTCATGGCGTCGGAGCGATCGGCGGGGAGCGACTTTGCGGCAGGCTGGGCCTTCGTCGGCGGGGCGGGCGGATTCTTGCCCTGCGTCCACGCGCCACCTGCAAAGACATGAATGAAGGCGGCCGACAAGCCCGCTGTCACGAGCAGTGCTGGAAGACGTTTCGGTTTCATGGTCTGCCCGCTTTCAGAAATTCGCTGGCGTGTAGGGAGAGGCGGGGGCTGTGGCCCCCACCCGCGTTTTCGACGTTCGGAAGGATTACGAACGGCCCGGAACGGTCCACTGCGTGCAGACCCAGCCCTGGCCACCGCCAAAGCCGCCCATGCCGGACATGCCGCCCATGCCGGACATTCCCGACATGCCGCCCATGCCACCCATACCGGACATGCCGCCCATGCCGGACATTCCCGACATGCCGCCCATGCCACCCATACCGGACATGCCGCCCATGCCGGACATTCCCGACATACCGCCCATGCCACCCATACCGGACATGCCGCCCATGCCGGACATTCCCGACATACCGCCCATGCCACCCATACCGGACATGCCGCCCATGCCGGACATCCCCGACATGCCGCCCATGCCACCCATACCGGACATGCCGCCCATGCCGGACATCCCCGACATACCGCCCATGCCACCCATACCGGACATGCCGCCCATGCCACCCATACCGGACATGCCGCCCATGCCGGACATGCCGCTCATTGACGGACGGAAGCTCCACTGAGTGCAAACCCAGTTGCCGTTGCCAGACATTCCCGACATGCCCCCCATACCGGACATGCCCCCCATGCCGGACATGCCGCCCATGCCGGACATACCGCCCATGCCGGACATACCGCCCATGCCGGACATGCCCTGCTGCTGCGCGAGCGCGCCGCCGGCGAGGGCCAGGCCACCAACTACAATCGCGCTCATCAGTTTGCTGCGCATTCGCATCGTTTCTCTCCATTGTGTTTGCTGCGACCAAAGCGTGGAAAGTCTGGCTGCAGTCCGATATGCCGGGACTTTCCACCGGCTGATCGAGGAGCCTGCTCCTCAATTCACGTGCGACTTCTGCCGCTCCGGGGGCTCAACGAGCCGGAGCGTGCAGCCGTCGGATGTCGTAGGGGCCCGTGGCGCCGCGCCGCGTGAAGGGCGTGTACCAATCGCCTTGATGGTCGAGCCACAGGAGGGATTGCGGGTAAGGTTTGATGACACCCGTCAGCGCGCGCTGATACCAAGCCTGGTCGTGTGCAACCTGAGACAGTCGCGGAGCTTTTTCCGGACGCTCCGATGGCGCTATTCCGCCGACGACAGTTTGCGCCAAGGCGGCTCCCGGCAGGAGGAGTAGCCCCAACCCCAGCGCCGCCGCGGCTTTCGCTGAACTTGCCCTTGTTCCGGTGTGTTGCATGTCCGAACCCCATGTTCGAACAAGGGGTAGCAACGCCTATGCCACCGAGGGTGATCGGTTAATTGATTGATAATACGAAGGAAAACACAACCTTGGGATTCAACGTTTTCGCAGTTCTGCCGATTTGACAGAAACGACGTGACAGGCTGGCAAGCCGTTCGGCGGCACGTGGCGCAACCTCCAAAAGCACTGTGACGGCGACTTTGTCGGTCTCTGGTCGATCAGCGCGCTGCATACAGAATAAAGGATAGGGAATATAATCCTGAGGCTGGGGCCAAATTCAGCGAATCTTAACGCGGCAAGGAGAATTTACCGATGCAACTCAAGGTATTAGTAATGCCTTATTGATTGGAGCGCTCCGTGAAGAATCTCACGATCCGTCAGATACTCGGAATTTTCATTCTCATCCCCCTTGTTTCCGGTCTTCTCTCGCTCTGGCAGGCAGCGCCGCCGGCCCTGGACGCGATGTCGCATGCCAAGGTTATCGAGCGTGGGGTGACGGTGGCGCGCGCGGCCGGCGATCTCGTGCATGAGTTGCAGAAGGAGCGCGGTGGCTCGGCCGGTCTCGTCGCGGCGACGGAAGGGCGCGCTGAACACCGCAACCGCGTCGCGCGCCAGCAGGAACTGACGGACAAGGCGGTCGAAGCCTTTCAGGACGTGCTGAAGGCCGCGAACGCCGACAGCACCGTCTCGAAGCACGTCTCCCGTCTTTCCAGCGCTCAGGACAAGATGGTCGATAACCTGAAGGTCGTGCGTGAGAAGGTGCTGACAAGTTCAATTGCAGCGCCGGAGCTGGTCTCTTTCTATTCGGCGGTGGTCAACGACCTGATCGATGGCATCGAGGCGTTGAGTTCGGGCACGCAAAAGGACGAGGTTCAGGCGGCGAAACATGCGCTGGACGTGATCATCGTCGCCAAGGAATACGCCGGTCTCGAACGCGCGACCGGCAATGCGTTGATCGCCGAAGCTGGTGCGAACGTGAATCTGCGCGAAAAGCTCATCGCGCTGGCCGGGCTGCATGATCGCCACTTCGACCAGTTCATCCGGTATGGAGGCGACTCGGCCAAGGCGATGGCGGAGAAAGCCATCGGCAAAGGCCTTCGCGAAAAGCATCTGGCAGCCCGTCTCGAACTGGTCGAGGGAACACGCGCCGGAACGGCGCCGGCAGTCAGTTCATCGGATTGGTGGAATTTGACGACGCAGCGGATCGATGGGCTCAAGGCCATCGAAGGCGAGATCATCGGTCGCCTGCAGGCGTTGAGCGCGCAAGATGCCGTCGAGGCGCGCGGGGCGCTCATCCGGATGATCGCGATCCAGATCGGGATCATGGTATTCGGCGTGATCGTGATCTTCGGGATCGGCGGTACGCTTTCCAAGGCGATCCGCCGTGCCGCGAACGCGCTCGAGCAATCGATGCGCGGTGAGACCGATGTCGAGATGCCGCCGCCGATGTCAAACCACACCGAGGTCGGGCGTATCTCGAATGCCGTCGGCCAGTTCATCGAGGCAGCGCGCGAGCGGCAGGAACTGGTCCGCCAGCGCGAGATCATGAGCGAGGAAGCGAAGGAAGCACGGCGCGGCGCGCTGCAGACGATGGAGCGCGAATTCAACCACGCGGCGGGAACCGCGACGGAGTCGCTCGAACAGGCGGCCTCGATGCTGAACGAGAAATCCTCCTCGATGCTGGCGACCGTCAATGCCGTCCGCGAGGCGCAGGACGAGGCGCACGCCGCAACGGAAGGCTCGCTCGTCATCGTTGACGAGGTCACGCGCCTCTCGGATGAATTGTCCAAATCGATTGCCGAGATTGCCGAGCAGTCGGGCCGAACGGCGCAACTGACGCAGGAAGTGCAGGGGAGGGCCGAGGAATCGCGCCAGTCGGCGGACAGGTTCCGGGAGGTGGCTGGCGCCATTGCGACGATCATCGACCTCATCAACGCAATCGCTAGCCAGACCAATCTCCTCGCGCTCAACGCGACCATCGAGGCAGCGCGCGCCGGTGAGGCCGGCAAGGGTTTCGCTGTGGTCGCGGGCGAAGTAAAGGGTCTCGCCGCGCGCACCATCGAGGCGACGCGGACAATCGAGACGCGCGTGTCGGAGTTGATGGAGATTGCGCAGGCCGCGGCGCATCAGGCTTCGGCGCTCTCGCAGGATGTCGGCACGATCCAGGGGCTGAACTCGGCGATCGCTGCGGCGGTGCACGAACAGCATATGACGAGCGAAGGGTTCGGGCAGTCGATCCACACGCTCGCCGATACCGTGCGGGCCATCGGCGAACAGGTCAATTCGATCGCCCGTCTCGGTGCCGACGCCCATGCTTCGGCGGTTTCGGTTCAGGATGTAGCGAACGAGATGGAGCGGACAACTTCGACGTTGGCCGAGACGCTGCCGGAGATCATCGCCGAAACCGGCCGCAAGATTGCGGCCTGAGGAGACATCCCGGAGCCGGCGCGGCGACGCGTCGGCTCAACTTACAGCCACGCCTTGATGCGTCTGCAGATGGCCTCGCGCGAGATGCCGTAGCGCTCGTGCAGGGTCGGAAGGGCACCCGCGTCGAGGAACTGGTCGGGCAGGGCGATATGCCGGAACTTCGGCGCGACGCCGTTGAGCAGGAAATCGCGCGCGACCGCCTCGCCAAGCCCGCCGATTTCGGTATGGTTTTCCGCCACCACGACGAGGCGGCCTGACTTTGCGGCTTCGCGCCGGATCGTCTCCACATCGAGCGGCTTGATCGTCGGGCAATGGAGCACGGCGACGCCGATCCTATCCTTCTCAAGCTCCTTTGCCGCCTCGAGCGCGCGCATGGTGAGCAGGCCGGAAGAGATCACCAGCACATCGGCACCGTCGCGAATGATCTGTGCCTTGCCGAGCTGGAATTTATAGCCGTATTCATCAAGCGCCAGCGGCACATTGCCGCGCAGGAGGCGCATGTAGACCGGCCCCTTGTGCGCGGCGATGGCCGGTACCGCCTGTTCGATCTCCAGCGCGTCGCAGGGGTCGATCACGGTCATGTTCGGCATCGCCCGGAACAGCGCGAGGTCTTCGGCTGCCTGATGGCTCGGCCCGTAGCCGGAGGTGAGGCCAGGCAGGGCGCAGACGATCTTCACGTTGCGGTCTTCCTCCGCGATCGTCTGGTGGATGAAGTCGTAGGCCCGCCGCGAGGCAAAGACGGCATAGGTGGTCGCGAACGGGGTGAAGCCTTCGCTCGCAAGGCCGGAGGCCGCGCCGAACAGAATCTGCTCCGCCATGCCCATCTGGTAGAAGCGGTTGGGGAATTCTTTCGCGAAGATATGGAGGTCCGTATATTTCGAGAGGTCCGCCGTCATCCCGACGATGGCGGCATCCTTGCGCGCGACCTCGACAAGGGCATGGCCGAACGGCGCCGGTTTGGTCGGCTGGCCCTCGGCGGCGATCGAAGCGATCATCGCCGAGGTGGTGAGGCGCGGCTTGCCGGGCGTCGTTTGGGAGGGAGTTTTCGGCTTCATGTATCCCTCCCGGCTTCCAGTGCTTCGAGCGCGAGCGCCCATTCGTGGGCATCGACACGGATGAAGTGGTTCTTCTCGCGCGCTTCGAGGAAAGGTACGCCCTTGCCGAGCAGCGTATCCGCAACGATCATGCGCGGCACCGGCTCCATATGCACCTTTGCGGCATCGAAAGCCTCGCGCACGGCGTCGAGGTCGTTGCCGTCGACCCGTTGCACGAACCAGCCGAACGCCTCCAGCTTCTCGACCAGCGGCTCGAAGTTTGAGACCTGCGTCGAGGGGCCGTCCGCCTGCATGTTGTTGATGTCGACGATGGCGATCAGGTTGTCGAGCCGGTGATGGGCCGCCGCCATGATCGCTTCCCAGACCGAACCTTCGTCCAGTTCCCCGTCCGAAAACAGCGTGTAGACGAAACTGTCCGAGCCCTTGCGCTTGAGCCCGAGGCATTTGCCGACGGCGATCGCCAGCCCGACGCCGAGCGAGCCGCCGGACATTTCCATGCCCGGCGTATATTGCGCCATGCCGGACATCGGCAGGCGGCTGTCGTCGCAGCCATAGGTTTCAAGCTCGTCTTCAGGAAGAATGCCGGCTTCGATCATCGCGGCGTAGAGTGCGATCGCGTAATGGCCGTTGGAGAGCAGGAACCGGTCGCGCCCCTCCCAATCCGGGTCCTCGGGCCGGTAGCGCATCGCGTGGAAATAGGCGACCGCGAGTACATCGGCGATATCGAGCGCCTGAGCGATATAACCCTGGCCCTGCACCTCGCCCATCCGCACGGCGTTGCGGCGGATGTGATAGGCGCGGTCGGCAAGTGTTTTGTTGGCGAGCGTTCTGTTCGGCAGCATACCGTCCGTCGCGTCAGCCATGAATGAGCATCCCCCCGTTCACATCGATCACGGCGCCGGTGACATAGGCAGAAAGGTCCGAGGCCAGGAACAGGAAGCAGCCGGCGACATCGCTTGCCTCGCCGAGGCGCGAGAGCGGGATGCCCTTGGTGATTTCCGCGCGCATCTCATCCGTCAGCTTGCCGCCGGTGATATCGGTCTGGATCAGGCCCGGCGTCACGCAGTTGACGCGAATGCCGTCAGGGCCGAACTCGCGCGCCATCGCCTTGGCGAGGCCGAGAACGCCGGCTTTTGCGGCAGAATAGTGGGGGCCGCCGAAGATGCCGCCGCCGCGTTGCGCCGAAACCGAGGACATGCAGGCGATGGAGCCTTTCCTCCGCGCTTTCATATGCGGCAGGAATGCCTGCGAAAGAAACAGCACGCCCTTGGTATTGATGTCGAGGATACGGTCCCAACTTGCCTGGTCGATCTCGAGCGTTTTTACGGGCTGGGTTACGCCTGCGTTGTTGATGAGGATATCGGCATGCCCGAAAATTTTGAGAACGGCGTCCGCCGCGGCCTCGCAGGAGGCCTTGTCGGCAACGTCGCAGGGGAGCCCGAGATGGCCGGGGCCAAGGTCGACGGCGGCCTGACGCGCCGCCTCGCCATCAATATCGAGAATAGCGACGCGCGCGCCGTGTTGGGCGAACAGTTTCGCTGTCGCCCGCCCGATGCCGCGCAGGCTCGCCGCGCCCGATATCACCGCCGTCTTGCCGCCAAGGAGCATCTCGTCCCATCCTGTTCCTGATCCGGGCCCGAGGGCCGGAAGCAACGCGAGGGGACGTTAGATCGAGCGCTTTTGCAAATGGTCGTTTTTCAACATAAATTGAGAGAAATTCATGAGTGATGGTACTTGAAGCGCATTTTCTGCATGAAGAGCTGCGCGGGCGGAGCCGGCACATCTCAAGGGATATCGAACGATGCTCCACAAGGTCTCGCTCTCCGGCATCCGCATCTTCGAGACAGTGGCGCGACTGGGGTCGCACAAGGCGGCGGCGGTCGAGCTGAACCTCTCGCCCAGTGCCATCTCCCATGCGCTCAGGAACCTTGAGACCGCGATGGGAGTCCCGCTTTTCGAGCGGGCTGGCCGCGGTTTCCGGCTCTCGATCGGCGGCGATATTTTCATGCGACACGTCAGCACCGCCTTTGACGAGTTGCGGCGCGGGCTCGACGTGGTGACCACCGGGCAGGCGAAGCATGTCCTGCGCATCCACGCCGCACCTTCGATCGCCTACGCCATTCTGGCGCCCCGGCTGCCGCGCTTTCTAGCCGCGCACCCCGGTGTTGAGGCCCGACTTTCCGCCAGCACGGAGTATGCACGGTTCACGACCAACGATTTCGACGCCGATATCGTCTACGGGCCGGTCCATGCCACGGGGGTCGTCTCGGTGCCGCTCGGTGTCGAAACGGTAACGCCGCTCTGCAGTCCTGGCATGGCGGCACGGATCCGTACGCCGCCCGATCTGCTTGGGTGCAACCTCATTGTCAGTGACAACAAGCAGGTGCGTTGGCCGCACTGGTTCCACGCGAATGGAGTCACGGCGGCGCTTCAGCACAATCTCAGCTTCGACCGGAGCTTTCTCGCGCTCGGTGCCGCCGCTGACGGACTGGGCGTCGCGCTGGAGTCGACACTCCTGGCGGACCGCGAACTTGCCAGCGGGCGGCTCGTCGCACCGCTTGCCGGGAAGTCGGTCGATGTCACCTATGCCGGGCACCATCTCGTCTATCCACGCGATAGCCGGCGCGGCACTTTGCTGGCCACCTTCCGCGACTGGCTGATCACTGAACTCGCGGTCGGACCTGTCGGAAAGATCTAGGCCGGGCGGGCAAACGTTGCCTGTCTATCGTCCTTGCCGACCTCATCGGCGAGAAACCGGTCGAACTGCTTTTCGCCTTCGCGTGAGAACAAGATCGCACGCCCCTTGCGGTCGCGCGCGGCCCAGCCGCGCTCGAAGAAATGGCGAAGAAGCGCGGCACCGAGCGGACCGGCGAGGTGATGGCGCCTTTCGCTCCAATCGAGGCAGGCGCGGCAGAGCGGGCGGCCTTTCCGTTCCAGTGCGTCGGGGTCGATCCCTTCCGCGAGAAAGCGGCTGCGGCCGGTCGCGGAGAGGCCAAGGCCATCCGGCGTTGCCACGAGATCACCACGCGCGATCAGCACCTCGTGCAGCCGCACGCCCATCTGGCCCGCCAGGTGATCGTAACAAGAGCGGGCCTTGCGCATTGCCGCGTCGCGCGGGCCGGGGCGGGTGCGGAACTGGCCGGTGCGTGCGGCGAGTTCCATCAAGCCTTCGAGTGCGCCGGCGACATCCTGTCCGGCGAGCCGGAAATAGCGATGCCGACCCTGGATTTCGACGAGCAGCAATCGGGCATCGAGGAGTTTTGCCAGATGACCGCTTGCGGTCTGTGGGGTGATTCCTGCTTCGCGCGCCAGTTCGCCCGCCGTCAGCGCCAAGCCGGACATCAGCGCTATGAGCATGTTGGCGCGCGCCGGATCGCCGATCAGCGTCGCAAGGGCGGATATGTCGGGACCTTCTCTCACGGCAGGAAAGCTATCACGAAATTCGAGCCCATGCTTCGGTCGCGAGCGAAACATCCGGGTGAGAGCGAACACTAGGTTGGTCCGATCCTCCCTTTACCGTCGCAAGGATCCGGCATGACCGACCATTCTCCCCCGAACTCCGCCTTTCACGGCTGGCGCGTCGTCGCCGGCGCATTCGTTCTTGCCGTTTTCGGTTGGGGGCTCGGATTTTATGGCCCGCCGATCTACCTCCACGCGGTGCGCGAAGCACGCGGCTTTTCCATCGAACTCGTTTCGGCGGCAGTGACGGTACACTACCTCTTCGGCGCTTTCGTCGTCGCCAATCTGCCGAAACTCCATCGCAGGTTCGGATTGCCGACCGTAACGTCGGTCGGGGCGGTGGCGCTCGCGTTTGGCCTCGTCGGCTGGGCGATGGCGCGCGAGCCGTGGCAACTCTTTGCCGCGACGCTTCTCACCGGCGGGGGCTGGGTGACGATGGGCGCTGCGGCGATCAACGCCATCGTCTCGCCCTGGTTCGTGCGGCTCCGTCCCAAGGCCCTGTCGACGGCCTATAACGGCGCGAGCATCGGCGGCGTGGTCTTTTCCCCGCTCTGGGTGCTGCTGATCGGACAGTTGGGATTTCCGGTCGCAGCCATGCTCATTGGCGGATTTGCGGTCGTAGTTGTGTTGGGACTGAGCCGCGCGTTGTTCTCGCTCAGCCCGGCCTCGCTCGGCCAGCAGCCGGATGGGGAGGCCGCAGCGCCGGTCACGGCCTCCGCGAGCGGTTCGGCAATGCAGCTGGAGGGAGCCTCGCTCTGGCACGACCGCAAGTTCCAGACGCTCGCCGCCGGCATGGCGTTGGGCCTTTTCGCCCAAATCGGCCTTCTTGCCCATCTCTTCTCGCTGATCGTGCCGGCGCTTGGCGCGTCGCTTGCGGGTATCGTGATGGGGCTCGCGACAGCCTCCGCGATTGCCGGGCGCACGGCTTTCGGCTGGCTGATGCCTGCCGGCTCCGACCGGCGGGTCGCGGCGATGGCGAGCTATCTGATCCAGATCGTCGGCGCGCTCGCGTTGATCGTGTCGGGAACGCGCGATCCGGTCCTGATCACTGCCGGCATCCTGCTGTTCGGCTTCGGCATCGGCAATGCGACATCCCTGCCGCCGCTGATTGCGCAGACCGAGTTCGCGAAGGAGGACACGCCGCGCGTCGTGGCGCTCATCGTCGCCATCGGGCAGGGCACCTATGCCTTCGCGCCGGCCGTCTTCGGACTGGTGCGCGCGGCATCCGAGGCGGGAACCGGCATCACGATTTTCGCGCTGGCCATTGCCGTTAAGCTGGCAGCCATCGCGTTGTTCCAGATCGGAAGGCCTCCCAGAGGTGGTTTCTGCATCGGGAAGTAGGGCCCGGCGTGGTCGGCCACGTCTAGCTGCCGCCATAAAGCAGGCGCGGCAGCCAGGTCACGATGCCGGGGAAGATGATGCAGAGCGTGAGCCCAAGCAGCTGCAACCCGAGAAACGGGAAAGCGCCACGGATGATCGTCGCCATGCTCACCTCCGGCGGGGCAACGCTCTTGAGGTAGAACAGCGAATAGCCGAAAGGCGGCGAGAGGAACGCCATCTGCATGTTGACGATGAAGATAACGCCATACCAGAGCGCCACGTCTTTCGCCTCGACGCCGGCAAAGCCGAAAACGCCGCCGAATTCGGTCGCCTTGAGGATCGGTAGGAAGATCGGCACCGTCAGCAGCAGGATGCCCACCCAGTCGATGAACATGCCGAGGACAATGAGGATCACCATCATCAGCATGATGAGGCCGTAAGGCCCGAGGCCTGTGCCGAGAATCTGCTCGGCGACATAGGTTTGTCCGCCCTTAAGAATGAAGAACCCGACGAACAAAGTCGCGCCGAAGAAGATCCACATAACCATCGCCGTTGCCTTGAGCGTGGCGAGCGAGGCTTCGCGTACCGTGATCCACGTCAACCGGCGATGCAGCGCGCAGACGAAGACCGCGCCGAAGGTGCCGATGCCCGCCGCTTCCACCGGGGTCGCAATTCCGAAGAAGATCACGCCGAGCGCGAGCATGATCAGCAGGATCGGGGCGATGGTCTTACGCAGCAGCCGCAGCTTCTCGCGCATCGAGACCCGCTCCTCGACCGGCAGGGGCGGGCCAAGTGTCGGATTTATCGTACAGCGGAGCGTGATGTAGAGGATGTACAGTCCCGAGAGCAGCAGGCCCGGAAACACCGACCCTGCCAGCAATTCCCCCAGCGATTGCTGCGCCACCACCGAGTAGACGATCGCCATCACCGAGGGCGGAATGAGGATGCCGAGCGTACCGCCAGCGAGCAGCGCACCGCAGGCGATCTTCTGGTCGTAACCCCGGCGGAGCATCGCGGGGAGGGCGATCATGCCCATCGTCACCTCGGTAGCACCGACGACGCCGACGATCGCTGCGAGCAAGGTGCAGACGATAACCGTTGCCGAGGCGAGGCCGCCGCGCACGCCGCCGAGCCATTTATAGACGACGTCGAACAGTTCTTCGATGATCCCCGCCTTTTCGAGGATCGCCGCCATGAAAATGAACAGCGGGATCGCCGAGAGCTGGTAATCCGTCATGAACGGGAAAACGCGCGTCGGCAGCATGTTCAGCATCTGCGGCGTGCCAAACACAAAGAGAAAAATGCAGGCGGTGGAGCCGAGCGCGAAGGCCATCGGCACGCCGAGCAGCAGCAGCGCGCCGAGGCTTCCGAACATCATCAGCCCGAGCATTTCGATGGAGGTTTCAAGTCCCATGGCAGCGCGTCCCGAGGCGGTTTCAGACCGCACCCGGCGCGCGGGGCGCGGCGAGTGCCAGATGGATGTCGCGGATAAGGCGGGCGAAGACCTGAAGCATCAGCAACGCCGCGCCGATGGGGATCGCGAGCTTGACCGGCCAATACTGGATGCCCCATTCGGTAAAGGAGACCTCCCGCGCTTCGATTGCCTGCCAGGCGAAGGTCCAGCCCGTCATCAGCATCACGAGCACGAAGGTCGTCACGAACACTGCGCCGACAATGTCGCACCAGGCCTTCGCGCGCGGCGAAAGGTGGGTGTAGAGCAGATCGACCCGGACATGGCTCTCGCCGCGATAGGCGTAGGCGCCCACCAGCATGTACTGCATGCCGAACAGCAGGAAGGTGCTCTCGTGCACCCAGTTGGTCGGAGAGTTGAAGACGTAGCGGCCGATCACCTCGAAATAGTAGGCGAAGACCGCGAGGATGGCCCAATAGCCGGAGTACTCGCCGACCACGCGGATAATGCGGTCGATGCCGTCGGAAATGCGCCCCCAGATACCTGGCAGCGGCGGCGGCGCGTCATCTGTGAAGATCGGCGGTGTCGCGAGGTCCTCGACCGGCAGCGGCTCTTCCTCGCGCCGCCGCCGGACCATGCCGGGAAGCAGCGCTGCATCGACCAGCAGCATCGCAAGGGTTATCCCGCCGGCGACGCGCATCACGAGGTTCGCCTTGTCGATCAGCGCCTCGGACTGTTTCAGCCGTTCGAGCGTTGGCTGGAGACGCTTTTCGGCGGCTTCGATCCTGCGCTTTGCGTCAGCACTGCCACGGTCGGCGGCTGGCTTGGCGCGTTCGATCAGGCGCATAAAGCTGTCGGCTTCGGACTTCACCTTCGAGAAATCCTCGCGTGCATCGCGATACATCGTGCCGCCATAGAGGATGACCGCGAAGAGCGGCAGGTAAAGGAGCGCGAGCCGGCTCCCGAGGTAGATCCGATGCAGTCCGAGAAAGCCGCCGAAGAACCAGAAGAGATAGGCGAGGAACCGGTTCGGCCTGCCGGCTTCCACTGCATCCTTGGTGCGGCTGACGAAGTACCAGGCGATTGCCGGGAACAGGGCGAGCGAGGCCCAGAACAGCCAATGCGGCAAGACAAACGAAATCGACGGCATCTATCCGGCCCCGCGAAGCAATGCATGGATGACGGCAAAAAATGAGGGCGGCGACCTCGCGCCGCCCCCGAGGGAGCTTCAGAGATCGAGTTTCTGGCCCTTGATCATGTCCGGCGTGACGTAGCCGACTGAGGGGTTGGCCATGATATCGAGCTGCGCCTTGAAGATGCGCGCGGCGTCCTTGTCCTTGTTGGCCCATTTGAACCAGATCGGCACCGCGATCTTCTGGAACTGCTCCACATCTTCCGGCGCGAGGCGGTTGATCTCGGTGCCGGCCTTTTCGAGTAGTGGCCAGGCCGCCATGTCGGCTTTCTGGATCGCGGCGAAATGCTCGTTGGAATAAACCTGTACCTCACGGTCGATGAAGGTCTGCATCTTCGGTGAGAGCTTGTTCCAGACGTTCATGTTGACGCAGAAGTCCATCAGGTCGACCGGCTGGTAGATCGACATCAGGCCCGCCGGGCCCATCGAGACGTATTTCGTCACTTGATGGAAACCGAGTGCGTAGTTCACCGCCGGGCCGGTGTAGTCGGCCGCGTCGATAACGCCCTTTTCCAGCGCCGAGAACACTTCACCCCCCGGAAGCAGCGTGGTTTTCGCGCCGGCAGCGGCGAAGGTCTCGGCGATCATGCCGCCGGGAACGCGCAGCTTCAGGTCCTTGAAATCATCGAAGGAGCGGATCGGCTTCTTAGAATGGATGATGTTGGCGCCGTGGTGGATGCGGTTGACGTAATGCACGCCAAGCTTGGCGAAGATCTCACGCGTCGTTTTCAGCCCGCCCATCGAATAAAAGAACATATCCCATTCGTGCGGGAAACGCAGGCCAAGGACATAAGAGGAGAGGAACGCCGTCGCCGGCACCTTGCCCGCCCAGTAGAGCGTGAACGAGTTCATCGCCTCGACGACGCCGTTGCGGACGCCATCGAGCAACTCGAAATCGCCCACGAGTTCCTTGGCGGCGAAGCCCTTGAACTCGAGTTCGCCGCCGGTCTTCTCCTTGATGGTGGTGCACCACGTCTTGAAGGTCTCAAGACCGACACCCGCCGGCCAGGAGGTCTGCACCTTCAGAACCGTGGTCTGCGCGGCCTGCGCATTGGCGACATGCGGTGCCGCGACAGCGCCCGCGAGCGCGCCACCAATCAGCTTGCGACGGGATACGCGCGATTCATTCCTGTCCTTCATGAGTATTTCCTCCCAGATCGGTATCTTGTTCTTGATTATCGCCGGAACCGTCTCAGAGCCGGTATTCCAGCTACTGCATACAAAATTCACGAAATCATCATACATGGTTTCCGAGCGTATCCTAGGCCCCGCGGGCTAGGTGGAAGGGGCAAGAGACTTTTCCAAATTTTGAACTAATCCGACGACGGCAGTGCCGGTCGCACCCCGTCAGTACGATGCTGCCGGGCTCAGTCGCCAAATTTGTCGGAGGTCTGGCAGCCACCTTCTCTCGACGCATCAGGCGAAACGGCCCGCTGAATTTCAGTGTTTGTATTCGTGGCGTTGCCGGGGCATTTCCGCAGCGGCATGCCCGAACACGACCGCTCGAACACCGGTGTTCTACGGTCCGGCTATCGCATTGACGTTTCAGGAAAAATGGTGCCCGGGGGCGGGATCGAACCACCGACACTGCGATTTTCAGTCGCATGCTCTACCAACTGAGCTACCCGGGCCTGGCGCCGGCGATTTTTGTGTTCGCCAGTGCGAGAGCCGTGCTTTTAGGAAAAGCGGACGGGCCTGTCCAGTCCCGAATTGTGCTTTTGCGCGCTTTCTTTTGTGTGCCGTCCGGCATGCTCGATAAGGCCGGGTTTGCGGAATCGCAAGGCTCGGCTTAGTCTTTGTCCAGAATGGCCTTTTCCGGAGTGCAACCCATGCAATCGCTGTCTGCGATTCCGTTCTTCAAGTCAGCGACGGATCTTGATCTCAAGAAATTCGAGCGGCGTTGTGTCTGGAAGAAAGTGGAGGAGGGGCAGATCCTCGTCGACTTCGAGGACCAGTCGAGCGACGTCTATTTTCTTGCGAGCGGCGACGTCCGCATCCAGATCCGCACGGCCGGCGGCAAGGAAGTCATTCTCGCAGACATGCGCACGGGGGAGTATTTCGGTGAACTTGCCGCCATCGACGGCGTCGCGCGCTCGGCGAACGTCACGGCGCTGACGCGAGCCGAGATCTGCATCGTCAGCGCGGCTGTGTTCCGCGAGATGCTGGCGGCTTCGCCGATGTTGTCGGAGAAGTTGATGCGGCTCCTCGCTGCGCGTGTGCGGGACCTCAACACGCGGCTCCTCGAACATACCGTTCTCGATATCCGTCACAGGCTCTATGCCGAACTGCTCCGTCTCTCCGCGCCGCGACCGAACGCTGCCCCGGCGCGGATCGTCTCGCCCCCGCCGGTGCACCACGTGCTCGCGGCTCGCGTTGGCTGCCGCCGCGAGCAGATCACGCGCGAGTTGAGCGCAATGAAGGCAGAGAACCTGATGGAGCGCACGCGCGGTGCGATCGTGCTGCTCGAACCCGATACGCTGCGTCAACGGATCGCGCAGGCGATGCGCGACGCGGGATGACGTCGATCAACTGCGGTTGAGCAGCCGCAGATCGGGCTTGAGGGCCGGCGCGAAAAGCGGGCCTTCCATGCGGAAGGCGAAGAAGTCCATCGGCTGTCCCGGTTCCTCGATCCGGCGGCGAAGGATCAGCGCCAGTTTATGCATCTGCTCGCGCAGCTCGATCGTACCCTCCAGCGATGCCGTGACCTTGGCGGAGACGAAGGTGCTTCCGACCGGCTCGATCCGCCCCTCGCGCAGCGCGACATTGATCAGCATGTTTTCGAAGGCGGTCTTTCCGCCGAGAGCACCGACAAGCATGATATCGGCGGACGAGCCACCGGAGCGGGCGAGGAGCTTCTGGAGATCGATACCGGTGACTTCGCCGCTCTTGACCTCCAGGGCACCGGAACCCGACAGTGAGCCGACAATGTCGCGGATGCTGGTGCCACGCCCTTCGGCCTGAAGCACCAGTGTGCCGGTGCCTGAAATCCGGTTGAGTCCGAGCGCCTGTCCAAGCACCGAACTCATGTCCAGCTTTTCGCCGGAGACCATCAATTTCACGTCCTGATTCATGTCGGCGGCCTCGGTCACCGAAACGCGCGCCTTGAACGAACCGGGACCGAGCTTGCTGTCGACGATCGCATATTCGGCGCGTCCCTTGCGGGTCAGGATCGATAGCGCAACCTGGCTGAGCGGCAGCGACGCCAGCCGGAATTCCTTGGTCGAGAGACGGATGTCCAGATCGATGCCGGCGAGCGGGTTCAGCGTCAGCGGCCTTGCGGACCAGGCATTGCCCGGTGCACGAAGCGCCTCCAGCGAAACGCTGGCGACGTTTCCGTCCACGAGATCGCCCGCAAGCGTCGCAGACAATCCCCAACGGCCGTTGATCTCGCGCAGGGCGGCAATGCCGGTCAACTGGCGACCCTGACGGTTTACAACCAGTGCTTCAAGGCCGATGCCCCGCGGATCGAGCACCATGTTGGCGGAAACGCCGGTAGGTTCGATCGCCATCGGGCGCGACGACTTTTCGCCAAGAACCAGACGTTCGAGAAGATCGCCAAGCGAAAGCTCGAATTTGCCAACCAGCGCCAGATCGGGTTCGCGACGGGCGTTGCCGGAAAAGGCAAGGCGGGAGCCGAGTGCATTGACGCTCAACGACGCGGTTCTGGGCTTTCCTCCGGTGAGGGCCTGTCGTACCGGCAGGACGAATGTGAGATCGAACGGCAGATTGCCCTTGTCGCGCCGGGCCATCGCATCGATTCGCCCGCGCCGCTCGGAATAGCGCAGTTGCAGGTCGGCAGGGCCGAGATCAAGTGCCGAGCCCGCCGGACCGGAATCCTCCAGCACGATGTCCGCCTCCCGCGCCGTGATCGTCAGGCGCTTGAACCGTCCCGGCCGGTCGAAACGCTCGGAAATCCAGTCCGCCAGCTCGCTGATGGTGCGCGGCGAACGAACGAAGCGATCAGCCGCACCGATCCGCGCACGGATCCGCGGCTTTTCCATACTGATGACAGGACCGTCGACCGCGCCATCAAGCAGATCGCGAAGCTGGATCGAGACCTTGAGTTCCGGCGCCGTGAGGGAGAAGGTGCTATCGTTTCGGGAAAACCGCACATTGCTGTAATTGAGGCTGGGGCCGGGCAGGAATGATTGCGTCTTGCTCTCGAAGCTGAAGATCGCACCTGTATCCTGTTCCAGCCGCGCGATGACTTCCCGCTCGATGGCGGCATAGTCGCGTGTACCGACCAGTATTGCGAGGCCGATTATAGCGAGAAGCCCGAGCACGCCCGAAGCGATGAGTCCGCGACGCAGCATCGTGCGCACTTGCGGGGTCAGCTTCAGGCGATCGATCATCAGGCGAGAACTCCGGCGGTGCGCCGGGAGCGGGCACACCCGTCCCCGGTAGTGCCCGGGGCAGGAAAAACGACGGCGGATGCTAGCGCAGCGCGTCGGCTCCACAAAATAAAAAAAGCGGGCCGCATTCCGGCATCAACCGGGCCGGCCCGCTTTGCTTTTCAGAGCGCGGAAACGAAATCCGCTTCGGTCTTCGCCTCGATCTCGTCAAGCGTCACGCCGTTTGCCAGTTCGATGAGCTTCATCGGCGCCTTGCCCGAACGGTCGATCGAGAACACGCCGAGATCGGTGATGACCATGTCGACAACGCCGGCACCGGTGAGCGGCAGGTTGCACTGCTTCAGGAGCTTGGATTCCCCCTTGGCTTCATGCTCCATGACCACGACGACCTTCTTGACGCCGGCCACGAGATCCATCGCGCCGCCCATGCCCTTGACCATCTTTCCGGGGATCATCCAGTTGGCGAGGTCGCCGTTCTGGGCGACCTGCATCGCGCCGAGGATCGAAAGGTCGATGTGCCCCCCGCGGATCATGCCGAAGCTGTCGGCCGAGGAGAAATAGGAGGTCGTTGGCAGTTCCGTCACGGTCTGCTTGCCGGCGTTGATGAGATCCGGGTCTTCCTCGCCCTCGTAAGGGAAGGGACCCATGCCCATCATGCCGTTCTCGGACTGGAGCTGGACGCTCACACCCTCGGGAATATAGTTCGAGACCAGCGTCGGGATGCCGATGCCGAGATTGACGTAGAAACCGTCCTTCAGTTCCTTCGCGGCGCGCGCCGCCATTTCATCGCGAGTCCAGGCCATCAGACGTCACCTCCGGTAGCGGCGGCCGGTGCGCGCTTGCGCACCGTGCGGTTTTCGATGTGCTTCGGCGCCGTCGGCACGTGCACGAGGCGCTTCACGAAAATGCCCGGCGTGTGGATCTGATCCGGGTCGATCTCGCCAGCGCGGAACAGATGCTCGACCTCGGCGACGGTCACGGTCGCGGCGGTCGCCATCATCGGGTTGAAGTTGCGCGCGGTCTTCCGGTAGACGAGGTTGCCCTCGGTGTCGCCCTTCCAGGCGTGGACCAGCGAGACATCGGCCCAGAGGCCGGTTTCCATGACGTATTTGCGGCCCTTGAAGCGCGGATGATCCGGAAACTCGCGGATCTCCTTGCCTTCCGAGACGAGCGTCCCGACGCCGGTCGCGGTGAAGAAGGCAGGGATGCCGGCGCCGCCCGCGCGGATGCGTTCGGCGAGCGTGCCCTGCGGGTTGAATTCGAGTTCGAGTTCGCCGGAGAGATACTGCTGCGCGAACAGTTTGTTCTCACCGACATAGGAGGAGATCATCTTCCGGATCTGGCGGGTCTCGAGCAGCTTGCCGAGGTGGACCCCGTCAACGCCGGCGTTGTTGGAGATGACCGTGAGGTCCTTTGCCCCGGAAGCCTTGATGGCCTCGACCAGCGTTTCCGGCACGCCGCACAGGCCGAAGCCGCCGGCCATGATGGTCATTCCGTCTTTCAGAAGCCCCGCGAGCGCCGCGGTGGCATCGGAATACACTTTCCCCATGAAGATCTTCCTCCAAATGCCTCTGGCCTGTCGTTCGGGCAAACTTGCCGGCCGCGACGCGTTGCGGAAACAGGACGCGCTTTCTTAAATAACTCGTCGACGGTTGGGAAGGCCGATGTTGCAGGGCAGCATCATGTCCGCCGGGTGAGCATCAGGGCGGCCGCGCCGCTGAGCGCGAGGATTCCCAGCGATTCGAGTGCCGCATGTTCGAACGTGCCCGCGCTCGCCTGCGCATAGGCGCGCGTGGCCAGCGTCTCGAAATTGAGCGGGCGAAGCAGCAGCGTCGCGGGAAGTTCCTTGACCGTGTCGATGAACACAAGCGTGCCGCCGAGCATCAACCCCGGCATCATGGCAGGGAGGTGGACGTGCAGCGCGAGCCTCCAGTCCTTCATGCCGTGGACGCGTGCGACCCAGTCGATCGTCATCGGCAGGCGGCGAAGCGCCAGTCCGGCTTGACCGGCGCCAATGCCGACGAAACGCACCACCAAGGCGAAACTCATCGCCGCGAAAGTGCCGGAGAGGATGAGGGGCAAGCCGAGATGCGCGAGCAGGGCATCCGCCATGCGGAACACCGGGAACAGCGCCAGCACCAGTACCGTGCCGGGAATCGCGTAGCCGATCGCGGCAATGCGCGCGGCTGGCGAGAGACGCGGCGCGATACGGATGGCGATCGTTAGCAGTGCGCCGAGCAGCATCACGACACCGGCCACCGTCAGCGCGAAAACGAGGCTCGAACGTGCGGCGGCGAGGAAATCGGGATCAAACTTCTGTGCGGCGGCATATTGTCCCGCCCGCGAGATCAGGAACGCCGTCGGAACGACAAACCCGACGAGGACGGGCATCGCAGTCGCCACCAGCGCAAAACCCGCACCAATGCCGCCGAGGCGGATGCGGCGTGGCTGGCCGATGTTGCGCGTCGGCGCATGATGCGCGCGCATCTTCGGGCGGGCGAGGAAGAGGGCAGCGGCGACGATCAGGATCAGCATCCCCGAAAGCCGCGCAGCGCCCGGCAGATCGCCGCGATTGAGCCAGAGATCGCTGATCGCGACCGAGAAGCTCGAAACGCCCATGTGCTGGGTTGCGCCGATATCGTTGATGACTTCGAGAACGACCAGCGCAAGCCCGGCCGCCAGTGCTGGCCAAGCGAGCGGAACGCCGATCACCAGGAAAAGGCGCCAACCCTTCGCACCAAGCAGGCGCGCGGCGTCGATCACGTTGCGCCCGCCGTGCGAAAAGACGAGACGACAGGAGATATAGACGTATGGAAACAGCACCAGCGCCATGACGACCACGGCGCCCGCGAGCGAACGCGTCTCGAAGAAGCTGTAATCGCGCAGCGTCTTCGCGCCGATCATCCATCGCCAGAGCGATTGAACCGGACCGTAGAAATCGAGGAGATCGACCGCGACAAAAGCCGCGAGATAAGTCGGGAAGGCGAGGGGGAGCACAAGTGCCGTTTCCAGCCAGCGGCGGAGTGGAAATTCATAGACCGAGACCAGCCAGGCCGAGACGAGGCCCATCGACCCCGCAAGTAGGATTACCCCGGCGAGCAGCAGTCCCGTTTCCCGCATCGCGGCCAACTGCGTATCAGTGAAGCGTAACCAGTCCGCCCCCGAGCCGCCCTGCATCAGCCCGAGGAAGCCAAGAGCTGGCAGCAAGCTGACGAGGCCGACAATCGCCAGCGCTGTGATCCACGGAAACAGCCGAAGCCGGGGACGCCTGCTGGCGCCCCCGGCCTGATCGGCAGGAGTGGTGGTGCGTGGGGTCAAGTCGATCCGTCAGCTCTGGGGGCCAAGATTGAAGCCGACCTTGTCGGTCATTTCGGAGGCGGTCTTGGCCTTGCCGGCAACGGATTCGAGCGGAATATCGTCAGCCTTCAGATCGCCGAAGCTCTTGATAAAGGGCTCGACCGGCGCGCCGGCGAGAACCGGATATTCGAAATTCTGTTCGCCATACATACCCTGCGCCTGCGCGCCGACCAGCCATTCGGCAAGCTTCACGGCATCGGCCTTGTTCTTGGCGTGCTTGGCGACGACGAAGCCGGAAACGTTGACGTGCGTCTTGCCGTTCTCGAAGGTCGGCATGATGACGCGGATCTGGTCCGAGATCGCCTTCTGCTGCGCATCGGCGTTCATGAGCCCGACGTAGTAGGTATTGCCGAGGCCGATGTCGCAGGCCCCGGAGGCGATGTCTTTTGCAACATCCCGGTCGCCACCCGAAGGCTTCTTGGCGAGGTTGGCACGCAGGCCCTTGAGCCATTCCTCGGCCTTGGCCTCGCCCCAATGGACGATCGCTGCGGCGAACAGGGCGTTATTGTAGTTGTGGCGGCCGTCGCGCACGCAGAACTTGCCCTTGAAGCGGGGCGAGGCGAGATCGGCATAGGAAAGAGCGGCATCCTTCACGCGGTCCTTCGCGGCATAGATGACGCGGGCACGGACCGAGAGCGCATACCAGGCCCCGTCAGCCGCGCGTAGTGCCGGAGGGACGGCCTTCTCAAGCGTTACGGACTTCACGTTCTGGGTAATGCCGAGATCCACCGCCTTGCGCAGGTTGGCGATATCGGTGGTGATGAGCATATCCGCCGGACTGTTCGCCCCCTCGGACTGGATGCGCTCCTCAAGGCCGGCCTTGGCGAAGATCACGTTGACCTTCACACCCGTCTCGGCGGTGAACTTGTCGAATAGCGGCTTGATCAGCCCCGGTTCCCGATAGGTGTAGACATTCACCTCCGCGGCCATCGAACCGGAGGCGGCGATCGAGAGCGCTGCGCCTGCGAGTGCGCGCCGTATAAAAGAGGACAGGTGGCCGGAATTCTTGCTCATTTCTCAGATCTCCATCAGGCGGGTTCAAGGCCCGCGTGTCGGGTGGCGCTCGTCGCCGTGGCCCGCTTATGGCGCGTGTGGATGGAGGGCGTCAACAGTAAAACATTGAAAAAACAACAACTTAGAATTATTCCAATTTGGAGCCGTTTGAAACTGACAGGTCGGATCGCGGCCACGAAACTGAAATCACGGCAAAAAAAGAGGCGCGACATTCCTGCGCGCCCCTCGGTCTCTCAGACGACAAAAAGCGTCAGTTGAGAGCGACGAAGCCCGGCGTACGCTTGACCGTGCGCATCGCAACAGGTCCACGCGACTCGCGGCGGGTCAGTTCGACGAACCCGCGCGGCAGACCGAACGCCTCACGCGGTTGCGCCTGATTGGCTCGTTCCTCGGCGCGGCGGATCTCGGAAATAACACGACTACGGACACGGTTGGGTGTGTTCTCGGCCATAATGCCGCGAACCGAGGCGACTTCCATCGCCCGGACGATCGCGATTTCCTTCTTCGACTTCAGGCTCGACAGTGCGTCGGAGAAGTCACCGGCGCGGTAAGGGAAGCGGCGGGCACCGTCGAAATGTCGAGCGCCGGTACGTGTCATCGCGAGATCGCCGGGGCGCAGCGTGTAGTCCGCGAGCAGTGCGAGGCTCGACTGTGTCGCCCCGACCGGCTTGCACGAGCAGCTCGGCGAAAGCGCATCGCGATAGCGGAAGGCCGTCGGCAAGGCCGTGTAGGCGAGCCGACCACGCGACATGCTGTCGAAATCCTTCGAGCCGGCCGGGGAGTAAAACAGCGCGGTCTCCGCGCCGGGGCAGGCCGAGCGGCACGCGGACTCCTGGATATTCCAGTTCGCGCCGGCGGCGTTGCCGACCGGGAAGGCGAAGCCGTCGCAGAGTCGCACGCAGTAGTTCATCGCAACGGTGGAGCCGCGATCGGCCCTCGAATTGAGCTTGTGACGGCCACGTGGCTTGAACCCGTCAGCCGACGGTGCGGTGGGTGCGCCCGACGGCAACGCCGCAGGTTGTGTCTGGGGCACGCGGGCCGCTGCGCTCTCGCCGACTCGCGGCAGTGCGCGGAGCGGTTCGGTGCGCGGCGCATAGCTCAGCGCTTCGACGGGGAGGCGGTCGCGGCGTTGGAAAATCTGCGGCAGCGGCTGAGCACGCGGCAACACCGGCTCGATCGCACGGCGGACAGGCCGGTTGAACTCGACGATGTTACGGTAGATTTCCGGGTTGTCGCCCGCCCTGACGATCAGTGTTCCGGCGCCGGCGACCGTAACCAGAGTGGCCGCCGCAACAGCGAGCTTCCACGTGAGAGAGGAACCTGAATTCGGCTTCGCTTCCGGAAACAGCATCATGACGCAACTCAACCCCACAACCGTCCGTCCGCGAACCGAGTGCGTAAACGGAACATTACCAAAGGCAGGATTGTCTCAAATTGCAAGCCAAAATGCTCCAAAATGGGACAGATTGCCGTGTGGACTGACCACTGCCGCCTGCACAGCGGAGAGGGAGCAAGGAGCTTGCCGCCATGCTTCAGGACAGCGTGCGAAGGGGCTTGCATTGCCGGGGAGGGGAGGTTAGAAGGCCGCTCCTGCCACACGGAATCGGGTGGCGGCACCATGCGCGCAAGGAGCGGTCAGACGCTGCGCCGAGGTGGGGGATAGTTTAACGGTAGAACAGCGGACTCTGACTCCGTTAGTCTTGGTTCGAATCCAGGTCCCCCAGCCAAATCCTCCGATCAGATCAAAATGAACCCCGGCGCGTGATGAGTTGCGGGGGAAAGCATGAAAAGCCCGCATTTCCGGCAGGAAACGCGGGCCGTTCAGGCAAAAGTGCAAAAGACCTTCTTACTCTACGTAACCGCGCACCTGCGCCAGCGTCTTCATTACGCCGCGCAGCTCTGCGAGCCCACGCAGACGCCCGATGGCCGGATACCCCGGGTGTCCCCTGCCGCCGATATCGGTCAGGATTTCGTGGCCGTGATCGGGGCGCATCGGGATGCGCCAGCCCGCCGAGCCGCCACTGCGGCGGCGTTCTTCCTCACTCATGATGGCATCGACGAGATCGACCATGTCGGTGTCACCACCAAGGTGGTCGGCCTCCATGAAGGAACCGTCGGGGTCTTTCTTGACGTTGCGCAGATGCGCGAACCAGATCCGGTCCGCGAACCTTCGGGCGATAGCGGGGACATTGTTTTTCGGGTGAGCACCAAGCGAACCGGAACAGAGCGTAAGGCCGTTCGTCGGGCTGTCCACCATCGCCATGATCGCGGCGATATCGTCTTCGGAGGAGACGATACGTGGCAGGCCGAACAGCGGCCGGGGCGGATCATCCGGGTGGATGCACATGTTGACGCCAACTTCTTCGGCGGTCGGGATCACAGCCTTTAGAAACCGGGCGAGATTGCCGCGCAGGGTCGCGACATCCATGCCGTCATATCGGGCAAGAAGGCGGCGGAAGCCCTCGATATCGTAGCGGTCGTAGGCGCCCGGCAGGCCGGCATTGATATTATCGAGAAGGCGTTGGCGATCCGCCTCGCTCGCTTTCAGATGCCACGCCAGCGCGCGTTCGAGGACGTCCGACGAATGCCCGTTTTCCGCGCCGGGGCGCTTGAGCATCAGCCAGTCGAAGGCGACATATTCGTGAATATTGAAGCGCAAGGCACGCGCGCCGCCGGCGACGGGAGCGTCGAGCTGGGTGCGGGTCCAGTCGAGAACCGGCATGAAATTGTAGCATACCGTCTTCAGCCCGCAGGCGGCGAGGTTGCGCAGCGACTGCCGGTAGTTCTCGAAAATCGTCTCAAGATCGCCTTCGCCGATCTTGACATGCTCGTGGATCGGCAGGCTTTCGACGACCGACCATGTCAGGCCGAGCCCCGCGCCTTCAATCTCCCGTTTGCGTTTCTCAATCTCCTCCACGCTCCACACCACGCCATAGGGAATGTGGTGCAGGGCGGTGACGATCCCGGTCGCGCCCGCCTGGCGCGCGGCTTCCAAGGTTACCGCGTCGCCGGGGCCAAACCAGCGCCAAGTTTGTTCCATTCAAAAAATCTCCAAAAAACAGGCGCTACATTAGAAGATTCGGAAGCCAGAGTACGAGCCCCGGCGTGAATGCAAGGAAGGCCACGACGGCGAGGATTGCGGCGACAAAGGGCAGCGATTCTACGAAGTACTCCTCGATCGGCGTATCGAGGATCGAGCACACCGTGTACATCGCCACGCCGACCGGTGGCGTCATGCCGCCGAACGTGACGATCGACATCATCAGAATGCCGAAGTGCACCTCGTCGATGCCAAGATCCTTGATGATCGGCACGAAGATCGGCGTCAACAGCAGCACCAGCACCGTCGCTTCGACGAAGAGGCCGGCGATGAACAGGAAGCCGAGGATCAGGAACACGATCACCAGCGGGTTCTTCGACAGGCCGAGCATCGCCTCGGCGATGTTCTGCGGCGCCTGTTCGAAGATCAAGGCATAGCCCACCATGCCCGAGAGCAGGATGATCAGCATGATCACGCCGACATCGAGCACACCCTCGCCGAGCGCCTCCGTGAACTTCTCCCAGGTCAGTTCGCGGTGGAACAGCACACCGACGACCGCCGCATAGACAACAGCGAAGGCCCCGACCTCGGAGGGTGTGAAGATGCCGCCGCGAATGCCGACCAGCAGCGCAACGGGGAAGAACAGCGCCCATTTGGCCTCGACCACGGCACGCCACACTTCCGAGGCTTTCGGCAGTTCCTTGCGCGCAGCCTGATAGTTGCGCTTCTTGGCGATGATGGAGACGGTGAACATCAGCGCCGCCATCATCATCAGGCCGGGAATGACGCCGGCGAGAAACAGGCGGCCGATAGAGACGTTGCCGACGAAGCCGTAGAGGATCAGCCCAAGGCTCGGGGGAATGGTTGCGGTGATGAGCGAGCCGCAGGCGATCACTGCCGTCGTGAACCCGCGCGAGTAGCCGCGCTTGATCATATCGGGACCAAGGATGCGTGCTTCCATCGCTGCATCGGCAACGGCGGAGCCGGAAACACCACCCATCAGTGTCGAGAGCAGGATGCAGACCTGGGCAAGGCCGCCCGACATCCACGAGACCAGCACGTTCGAGCAGGTGATGAGGCGGGAAGTGATCCCGGTCTTGTTCATCATGTGCCCGGCGAGCACGAAGAAGGGCACGGCCAGCAGCGGAAAGCTCTGCGAAGCGGAGGCGACCTGCTGCACGCCGATGCCCACCGGGATCGAGCCGGAAAAGATAAAGAAGCTGAAGCCGGCGATCCCGATCGCGAGCGCGATCGGCATGCCGAGGAATGTCAGCAGAAAGAAGAGAACGGCGAGAAGGGTCATCGGCTCAGCCCAGCTGGGTTTCGGACCGGTCCACTTCGCTCGCCTTGTCGGCGTAGAAGACCAGTTTCCGGTCGCGGATCGCGCGGACGAGGTTGATAAGGACGGTCACGGAGAGAAGTGCGCAGCCGACCGGCACCGCACCAGTGACCCATGCATAGGAAATGCCGCTGTCGCCATAGACCCGCTGCCAGTTAAGCAGGGTGAGGTGATAGCCGGTGTAGGCCAGCGTCGCGAGAAAGCCGAGGGTGAGAACGCCGAGCGTGACCTCGAGCATCCAGCGCGGCGTCGCCGGCAACTTGCGGACGAAGAAATCGACGCCGATATGCGTCTTGATCCGCATGGCGCGGTTTGCGCCGAGAAAACACAGCCAGACGAAGAGGAGCTGCGCGACATCGACCGACCAGATCATCGGATCGCCCAATGTCCGGGCGATGGCCGCTGCGAAAACCAGCAACGTGATGATCGCGAGCAGCAGTTTTGAAACCGCATCTTCGATGCGGACATAGAGTTCGGACATCTCTTCCTCCGGGACAACCGTCTTCCTGCCCCGGTAGAACGGGGGAAAAATGCCGGACGGGCCTTGCGAACCGTCCGGCAGTCCTACGCAGGGAGAACGGTTTACTTCAGCAGGGCCTCGACCTGCTTGCGCAGATCGCCGTAACCGAGCTTGTCATAGACGGCCTTGGTCGCCTCAACGAACGGGGTCTTGTCCACTTCCGCGATCTCGACACCCTTTTCCTTGAACTTCGCTTCGAGCCCGGCGAGCGACTCCTGCGTCGCGTTCGACGCGAAATCACCGGCGGCGAGCGATTCTTCCTTCAGGATCTTCTGGAGATCCGCCGGCAGGCCGTCGAACCACTTGGCGGAGGTCACGATACCGGTGATGAGGTTGAAATGCCCGGTCTTGGTGATGTTCTTGGTCACCTCGTAAAGTCGCGAGCCATAGCTGGCCGGATGCTGTGCTTCCACGGCATCGATCGCCTTCTGCTGAAGCGCCGGATAGACCTCGGCCCAGCCCATCGGCGTCGGCGTGGCGCCCATCGCGCGGATCGTCTCCATCCAGACCGGGGCGCCCGGCGTGCGCATGCGGATGCCGGCGAGATCGGCCGGAACCTTCACGGGCTTGTTGGTCAACAGGTGCCGTTCGCCCTGCCACCAGTTGAAGGAGAGGATCTGGTGGCCGGAAGTTTTACGGAGCTGCTCGACCCAGCCATCGAATATCGGCGAAGTCACGACCTTGCGGATACCCGTGAAGCCGTCCGCGAGATAGGGCGCACTCAGGATGCCGAATTCCTTGACGAAGACCGCCATGCGTCCGCCATCGACGACGACCGCGACATTCGCGCCGGAGCGCGCCTGTTCAAGAACGTCCTCATCCTTGCCAAGCTGCGAACCTGGGAAAATACGAATCGTGAGTTTGCCCTGCGAGCGCTCGGCCACCTTGTCGCGGAAGCGCTCCAGGCCCTTGTAGATCGGGTCATCCTTGCTCAGCGCCGTGTTGACATTGAGCTGATGCTGCGCGAACGCGGGTGCGGTCATAAAAAAAGCTGCCGAACAGGCCGCCGCCAACACAAAATTGCGCTTAGAGAATTGAATTCCCATCGCCTTCCTCCCTAACGTTTCCAACATGAGCCTTACTCTTGCGGTATGGCACCATACCGGTATGATACACGATGTCGCAGCCCTTGCAAGCCTCGTCCGCGTCAGTCTTCGGAGAAAACATGAGCCTCAACATCGCCGAACCGATCGCGCCGCAAATGATCCAGATCCTCCGGCAGGCGATCATGGATATGGAATTGCAGCCGGGGCAGGCGCTCTCGGAGAATGATGTCGCCCGGCGCTACGGCGTGAGTCGCCAACCGGTGCGCGAGGCCTTCATCAAGCTGCGCGAGGCCGGGCTACTGCAAATTCTGCCGAGCCGGGGCACCTATGTCGTCAAGATTTCGGTGCGTGAGGTGCTCAACGCGCGCTTCGTGCGCGAGGCCGTGGAATGCGCGATCACACGCAGCGCGGCCGAGCTGATCGACGCGCAGGGCATCGACAGGCTGCAGGCGATCCTCGATCAGCAGCGGACTGCGGCGGCGGCGGCCGATTATCGCGGCTTTCAGGCGCTTGATGAAGGGTTCCATCGCGAAATCGCGACGATCGTCGATTGTGATTACGCCGTGCGCGTCATGGAAAGTGCACGTTTCCAGACCGACCGGGTGCGGGCCCTGTCGCTGCCGAATGCAACGCCGCTCGGCATCCTGATCGCGCAGCATCAGGGGGTCGTCGACGCGTTCCGCGAGCGCGACCCGGCGAAAGCCGAAGCGATGATGCGTCTCCACCTTCGGGAAATCCTCTCGGCCATTCCGCGCCTCGCCGAGCAGCACCCGGAATTGTTCGACCAGAGCGACGTGCCGATCCATGCGCGGGTGATGCTCGCGGATCTCGGTTGATCGACAAGTGCCGCACGGCACGTCTAGACTGCTCCGCTCGCTCGGGGAGGCGAGGCGGGCATGGAACTCACGAGGACAAGTCTACGGGCGCGGCTGAACGCACTCTATTACGGCAACGACCGAACTGCTCGCCGGTTCCGCTATGGGCTGGTGGTGTTCGATGTCGCGACGATCACGCTTTTCATCGTCTCGTCTTTCGTGGGCGAAGCGGCGTGGATCATCCCGGTCGATTTCGCAGTCGGGCTTCTGCTGATCCTCGAAACAGCATCACGCCTCATCGCTGCGCCGAACCGTCGCAAACAGATGCTCAGCATCGCCACCGCCGCCGATCTGGTGGTAATCGTCTCGCTGCTCGCGCCGGCATTTGTCGAGAACCTCGGCTTCCTGCGCATCGCCCGCGCGCTGCGCGTGTTGCGTTCCTACCACCTGCTTCGTGATCTGCGGCAGGATTCGGCTTGGTTCCGCCTCAACGAGGATGTCATCCAGCGTACAGTGAACCTCTTCGTATTCATTTTCATCGTGACTTCGGTGGTCTACGTCACGCAGCACGGCAGCAATCCGCACATCGAAACCTATATGGATGCGCTCTACTTCACCATGACGACGCTGACGACGACCGGCTTCGGCGATATCACCCTACAGGGCAACCTCGGCCGTTTCATCGCCGTCCTCATTATGGTGGTCGGTGTTTCGTTGTTCCTGCGCCTGCTTCAGGCGGTTTTCCGACCGCACAAGGTCAGCTTCGAGTGTACGGATTGCGGCCTTCTGGTGCATGACGCCGACGCAGTGCATTGCAAGCATTGCGGCAAGGTGTTGCGCATTCCTACCGAAGGTCTGGTCTAGAGTGTGGAGAGCGTGCGGCGTACGGCGTCGCGCCAGCCCGCATAGCGGGTCTTGCGCTCGTCGGTTGCCATTGTCGGTGTGAAGCGTTTGTCGAGGGCCCAACGCTGCGAGAATTCTTGCGGCGGGGGGAGCATTCCCGCAGAATATCCGGCGAGGTAGGCCGCGCCAAGCGCCGTTGTTTCCATGATCTTCGGCCTGTCGACCGGTGCATCGAGGATATCGGCGAGGAACTGCATCGCGAAATCCGACGCGGTCATGCCGCCGTCGACGCGGAGCACCGTGCCATTGTCGCGGCTCTGCCAGTCGCCCTTCATCGCCTCGATCAGGTCGCGCGTCTGGTAGCCGACGGATTCAAGCGCGGCGCGGGCGAGTTCCTTGCGCGTCGTGCCGCGTGTGAGGCCGAAAAGGGCGCCGCGCGCATCCGCATCCCAATACGGTGCGCCGAGGCCGACGAAAGCTGGCACGAGATAGACGTGTTGGGCAGGGTCGGCCGCTGCCGCAAGTTCGCCGGTCTCGCTCGCCGAAGCGATCAGGCCCAGCCCGTCGCGCAGCCATTGCACGGCGGCACCGGCGATGAAGATCGCGCCTTCGAGAGCATAGGTTCGCGTGCCGCCGAGCTGGTAGGCGATGGTGGTGAGAAGCCGGTTCTTCGAGATGACCGGCGTCGCGCCGGTATTGAGCAGCGCGAAGCAGCCGGTCCCATAGGTCGATTTCATCATGCCCGGCGAAAAGCAACCCTGGCCGATGGTTGCGGCCTGCTGGTCACCCGCGATGCCACGGATCGGGATGGCGGCGCCGAGGAGGTCGGGGGACGTCGCGCCATAATCTGCGGCGCAGTCCTTCACCTCAGGCAGCAGGCTCATCGGCACGTCGAGCGCCTTGCAGAGTTCCGCGTCCCACTCTCCGGCATGGATATCGAACAGCAACGTGCGCGAGGCGTTGGTGGCATCCGTTGCATGGACCTTGCCGCCCGTGAGCCGCCAGAGCAGGAAGCTGTCCACGGTGCCGAAGGCGAGTTCGCCGCTCTCCGCCCGCGCCCTCGCGCCCGGCGCATTGTCGAGCAGCCATTTGACCTTGGTGCCCGAGAAATAGGGGTCGAGCAAAAGGCCGGTTTTCGCGGCGAAGAGCGGTTCCAGCCCTTCGGCCTTCAGTTGATTGCAGGTTTCGGCGGTGCGCCGGTCCTGCCAAACGATGGCGCGATGGATCGGCTCGCTCGTTTTCCTGTCCCAGATGAGCGTGGTTTCCCGCTGGTTCGTGATGCCGATCGCTGCGACATCACCCGCCGCGATTCCGGCCTTGGCGATCGCCGCGCGGAGCGTCGCGAGCGTCGTCCGCCACAGATCCTCTGGATCGTGCTCGACCCAACCGGGCGCCGGATAATGCTGCGGGAATTCCTCCTGTGCCACCGCCGCAACAGTCAGATCGCTGCGGAACACCAGCGCGCGCGACGAGGTGGTTCCCTGATCGATCGCGACGATGAATTTCGACATGTCAGGCCCCTCCGGTCGTTTATTGTTCCTGCGGAAGCGTTTCCTCTCTCTGGGTTCCATGCCGGCTAACCATAGTCAACCGCCGTTGACAGCCGGACGGGCGGCGGCAACAACGGATCGTCGGAAGCGGCCGGCCGCTTCTTCTCCCAACGCTTCTTTTTTGGAGGCTCGCGTGAACCCGCGCACGACATTCTATCTCGGCGGCGCGCGTTCCGGAAAATCACGCCTTGCGGAGGAGGCGGCACGCGCGTCCGGCCTTTCCCTGCGCTATATCGCAACTGCCGCGCCGGGCGACACGGAGATGGCCGAGCGCATCGCCCATCACCGCATGAAGCGCGAAGGGCTTGGCTGGAAAACGGTCGAGGCGCTCTACGATCTGCCGGAGGCGATCCTCGCGCAGTCACGGCGCGATACCGTGGTGCTCGTCGATTGTCTCACGCTTTGGCTGACGAACATCATGCTCGCCGAACGTGACATCCCGGCAGCGCGCGAGGCGCTGATCGCCGCTCTGGCTGCCGCGCAAGGGCCGGTTCTTCTCGTCTCGAACGAGGTTGGCCTTGGGCTCGTGCCGGAGACGCCGCTCGGCCGTGCCTTTCGCGACGAGCAGGGCAGGCTCAACCAGAAGCTTGCTGCACTTGTTCCGAACGTGGTGTTCGTCGCGGCGGGGTTGTCGCTGGCGATGAAAGGCACGATCTGAGTCATGCGCAAGCCCGCGGTCATGCTTCAGGGTACCGGCTCGAACGTCGGCAAGTCTTTGCTGGTCGCGGGACTGTGCCGCGCCTTTCTTCAGCGTGGGCTCAAGGTGATGCCGTTCAAGCCACAGAACATGTCGAACAACGCCGCCGTCGCCTTCGAGGGCGGGGAGATCGGCCGCGCGCAGGCGCTTCAGGCGCTGGCATCCGGCGCGCCGCCGAGCGTTCACATGAACCCCGTGCTCCTCAAGCCCGAAAGCGATACCGGCAGTCAGGTCATCGTGCAGGGGCAACGACGCGGAAGCCTGAACGCAAGGCGGTTTGGTGCAAGACGCGACGAATTGCTGCCCTTCGTGCTCGACAGTTTCGCCCGGCTCGAACAGGAAGCCGACCTTGTCGTTATCGAAGGGGCGGGCAGCCCGGCGGAGATCAATCTCCGTGCGGGTGATATCGCCAACATGGGCTTTGCGGAGGCTGCCGACGTCCCGGTTATCCTCATCGGTGATATCGACCGGGGAGGCGTGATCGCCAGTCTCGTGGGAACGTATGCCGTGTTGGAGAACACAGAAAAAAATCGAATAAAAGCTTTTTTTATCAATAAATTTCGCGGCGATATTCAACTGTTTTCAGAGGGAATGTCCGCCATCGCCGGGCGGACCGGCTGGCGCTCGCTCGGCATCGTCCCGTGGTTTCACGATGCCGTTCGCCTGCCGGCGGAGGATGCCGTCGATCTGGAGGCGCTGCCAGGGCGTGTCTCCGGGCGGTTGAAGATCGCGGTGCCGATTCTTTCGCGCATCGCCAATTTCGACGATTTCGACCCGCTGAAACAGGAGCCGGGCATCGAACTCGTGATGGTGCCACCGGGTTCGCCGTTGCCGGGCGATGCGGCGTTGGTGATCCTGCCCGGCACCAAGGCCACCATCGCCGATCTCGGTTTCCTGCGCGCGCAGGGCTGGGATATCGACCTCACCGCCCACGTCCGGCGTGGCGGTCGCGTGCTCGGCATTTGCGGTGGCTATCAGATACTCGGCCGCCTGATCGCTGACCCGGAGGGGGTTGAGGGAGAGGCCAGCGACGTGCCCGGCCTCGGCCTTCTCGACGTCGAAACGGTCATGTCGCCCGAGAAAATCACCGCGCGGGTGGAGGGGCGGCATATCGCCAGCGGGGCAGTGATCAGCGGTTACGAGATTCACATCGGCCGGACCACAGGGCCGGACTGCAACCGGCCGCTCGTGGAAATTGCCGGACACCCTGATGGCGCGATCAGCGCCGACGGGCTCGTTTCTGGCACCTATCTGCACGGGTTTTTCGCCTCGGACGGCTTTCGAGCGGCCTATCTCGAAACGCTCGGCGTGACATCCGGTCTTCGCTACGGCGAGACGGTCGAGGCGGTGCTGGACCGCCTCGCCGAGCACTGCGAACGGCACCTTGATCTCGATGCCGTCCTCGCGATCGCGCGGGCTCGCGCGACCTGAACCTTACCAGGTGCCGCGCATGCCGGCGTAGACCGCCCGCCCGGTGGTGCCGTAGTTGCGCACGTCCTCGTAATAGGAATTGGTGAGGTTCTCGCCGCGCACATAGACGTCGAGATTGTCATTGACCTTGTAGCTCACGAGCGCATCGAGTCGCGCGTAGGGCGCGAGGCGCTGGGTCTGGTTGGTCGAGCTGAAGCGCTTGCCGACGAGGGTCACCGAGGGCTCGATCGTCCATTTCGGCGCGGGCGTGATCGTGAGCGATACCTTGCCCGTATGATCGGCACGGCGCGCCAAACGCAGGCCTGTCTTGCGGTCCACCGCCCGCAGGTTGGTGTAGCTGCCGCGCAGCACGAGGTATTCCGGCCAGAGCACGGCTTCACTCTCGAGTTCGAACCCGCTCGTCTGCGCCCTTGCGATATTCTGGTAGGTGAAGGTGGCGAAATCGAAGTCGATCAGGTTCTTCATGCGGTTGTAGAAGGCCGTGGCCGAGAATTTGAGGCGGCCATCCAGGAAGCGCTGGTCAAGGCCGATATCACCGCCGAAGCTCTCTTCCGGCTTCAGGGTCGCCGTGCCGTAAATGGGCGCATAGAGTTGGTAAAGCGTCGGCGCCTTGCCGCCGGTGCCGGCGCTGGCGCGGAGCTTGGTGCCGGTTTCATCGAGGCGGTAGGCTGCAGTCGCGCGCCAGGTGCGGAAGGTCGCGACGTTGCTGTAGTTGTCGATGCGCGCGCCGAGCGAAAGGTCGAAACGTTCACCGACCGGCACCTGCCAGAGCGCGAACAGCGCCCTCGAGTTCTGCCCCTTGTCGACGTCCCTTTGCCGCGCGGTCGGCGCGGGGAGGAGCGTCTCGGTGAAGTTCTCCACAGTCTCGCGCTCGAGTTTGCCGCCGAGAGTCAGCGAGCCGAAGCGATCCAGGCCAATATTCGCCTGATATTCGACACCGTGGCGCAGGCCGATGTAGTCGTATTTATCGTAGAACGTGTTCGCCGGCAGCGTGGTGGCGCCATAGGAAATGCTGTCGTATTTCCGGCGCGTGCGGTTCGAGTAAATCACGAGCGATTGCTTGAGCCGGTTCTCGAAACTGTCGAGTTCGGCGCGCGCGTAGCTCGAATGGAACGCCGTGTTGACCTTGCTTTTCGTATCGGGGAATGAGCCGAACGCCGCGTCGTATTCCGAGCGGGTAAAGGTACCCATTGTGCCGACCTCGGCGCGGAAGGGGCCACCGGCATCATAACCGATCCGGGCATACCCGCCGTAGCGATTCAGGGGATCGTTTTCGAGGTTGGGTCGCGTCGCTTCGATCCGCCGCACGCGATAACCGTAGTTCGAGAATTTGTCGGTGCGCAGCGCGCTGATGGCAAAGGCGTAACTGATCGCCCCCTGCCTGCCGTGCGCGCTCATATTGCCGAGGACGGTGCCGTACGAACCGCCTTCCACCTGCGCAAAGGTCTGAAGCGGCCCCTTGCCGCGCTTGGTGATGATGTTGACGACGCCGCCGATCGCGTCGGAGCCATAAAGCGCGCTCTGTGGCCCGCGCAGCACCTCGATACGGTCGATCAAGCCTGGCGCGACAGTCGCGAAATCGAATTCACCGGAGCCGGAGGAGGGGTCGTTGACGCGGATGCCGTCGATCAGCACCAGCGTCTGCCCGGCATTCGCGCCGCGCAAGCGGATGGAGGTGGTGCCGCCGGGGCCGCCGGTCTCGGTGATGTCGAGGCCCGGCACGTTGCGCAGGGTCTGGACGAGCGAGGCCTGATTGCCGGCCCGGATCGTGTCGCCTGGAATGATCGAGATCGCGCTGCCGACGCGCTGAATCGCGGTCGGCGAGCGATTGGCGGTGATCGAGATCACGAGTTCGCCGAACCTGCGGCCGGGTTCGACCGCTTCGGGCGCAGCATTCTGGGCCAGAACAGGAGAGATGTGGAAATAAGCGGAAAAGGCGCCTGCCGTCAGGGCAAGCGCGCGCAAGGCGCGAGACATGTTATCCTCCCTTCGGCCCACCGCCGAAGTCTAGGGGTTGCACATGCTGACGGCCGGTCTCCTGGCTCGCGGGTCGTCGCACCTCCCGTCCTTCCCAGCAGCCCTTAAGGGAGCCAGTGGATGATTGGAGAGGCACTCTCCGCCTACAGTTGCGGGGGCAGCCGCGGCTTGGGAGGGCGAACCCTCCGAACCGCATTCCCGTTTCACCTCCCTCGCGGAAGGCACCGAAAGCAATTTTTAACAATCACACCCCGTCGGACTTGGCAAGCGCCTAGCCGCTAATCCTCAAGGACGAGACGTTGCACATAACTAACATGTTAGATTGACAATCAGTCTGTGCAGCGTCAGGTTTGCGGCATTGGAGATCTCCCGATGAACCGGACCGGCCTGAACTGCGCCCTTTCCACGCCCTTCGACGGGAAGGGAGCGGTCGATATCCCGCGCCTTGTGTCACACGCGCGTTGGGTGCTCGATCAGGGCGCCAATGGCGTCACCCTGTTCGGAACCACCGGTGAAGGCGCCTCGATCGCGATCGGCGAGCGCTATGCAATGCTCGGCGCGCTTGCCGGGGCGGGGCTGGATCTGAAACAGCGGGTGATTGCCGGTGTTTCCGCTGCCTCGGAGGCAGATTGCCTCGCCCAGTGCCGCGCGGCCTTCGAGATGGACTGTCGCGGCCTGCTGCTCGCGCCACCGTTCTATTTCTCCGGCGTGAGCGACGAGGCGCTGTTCCGCTTCTTCGCCGGGCTGTTCGAAAAGCTCGGCGGGCAATTGAGGGACGTGCTGCTCTACCACATCCCCGGCATGACCCGCGTGCCGCTTTCCATCGAGTTCACGCGCCGGCTCGCGGATGCCTTTCCCGGCGTGATTGCCGGCGTCAAGGACAGCGCGGGCGACTGGGCTATGACCTCGCGCCGGCTCGCTGAGCTTTCGGACATGCAGATCCTGATCGGTGACGAGCGCCAGTTGGCGCGCGCTGTGGCGGCGGGCGGCGCGGGCTCGATCTGCGGTCTCGCCAATGTTGCACCCGATCTCCTCCTGCCGCTCGCGAACGAGGGCAAGGACGATCTCCGCGTCCACCGGATGGTCGATGCCATCCTGCAATTTTCCTTTATGCCCGCGATCAAGGCGCTAATCTCCGAACGGCTGGGCGATCCGGACTGGCGCGTCATGCGGGCGCCCCTGGATGCGCTTTCGGCGGACGAGGCGCGGGGACTCGCAAAGGTGCTTGCCGATATCCGCCTCGCCAGGGCTGCCTAGGAGAGGGAAGGGCCGATCATGCGGCAGGAAACATCGAAGCTGCGGGACCGGGCCTATTCTTCCTTCACCGAGCGGTTACTTGCGCGCGAGATCCGTCCGGGGCAATTCGTCTCGCAACGCGAGCTTGTCGAGATTACCGGCATGCCGCTTGGCGCGATCCGCGAGTTGATCCCGAGACTTGAGGCGGAGGGGCTTATCTCCACCGTCCCCCAACGAGGGTTGCAGGTGGCGCACGTCGATCTCAACCTGATCCGCAATGCATTCCAGTTCCGCCTGTTCATTGAGCGGGAGGCGACCGCGCTTTACGCACGTCACGCAAGTGATGCCGCCATCGCCGCGCTCAAGAAAGCGCATCTCGACATCATCGCCCGCGCCGAGGCCGGTGAGCGCGAAAGCCTTATCGAGGATGCCGAGGCGACCGATCGCACGCTGCACGAGGCGATCGTCGAGCACCTCGACAACGACATCGTGTCGAAGGCCTATTGGGTCAACTGGATCAAGATCAAGCTGATCCGCCAGAGCGAGACGCGCCTTTACGTCGATCTCGTGATCCCCGTCATGCGCGACCATCTCAAGGTGATCGAGGCGCTCGAACGACGCGATGCCGAGGGCGCGGCAGCTGCGATCTGCGAGCACATCCTTCAGGCGCGCAACCGCGCCATCAGCATCGAAGGAAACTATCCGCCAACCCCGGCGAAAAGGTGAGGCCGCGGACCGTCGCCCTCGATCAGGCGGGCGAGAGGGCGGCGCGGTAACGCTTCATCCAGGCGATCAGCGGCCAGAACAGCGCGAGGAAGGTGAAGAAGGCAAGGAACGCCGCAATCGGCCGCGACAGGAATGGCAGGATCGACCCATCCGACTTGATCAGCGAGGTCACGAAATTCTGCTCCACCATCGTGCCCATGACGATGCCGAGCACCATCGCCGCGACCGGGTAGCCGTTCTCCTCCATGACGTATCCGAGGATGCCGAACGCTGCGACGACCAGCACGGCGAAGAGGTTGTTGCCCGCCGCGCCGAACGCGCCGACCGCACAGAACACCATGATGATCGGCATGATTAGCGAGCGCGGCGCCTTCAGCACGTATTTCGAGACGCGGATCAGCATGATGCCGAGCGGAATCATGATGATATTGGCAATGATGAAGACGAGATAGAGCGCATACATGCTCGACGCCTTCTCGGTGAAGAGCGTCGGGCCGGGGTTGAGCCCCTTCATGTAGAGCACGCCGATGGCAATGGCCGTGATCGTATCGCCAGGGATGCCGAACAGCAGCGCCGGAATCCAGCCGCCGGCCAGCGCGGCGTTGTTCGAGGCACCGGCTTCGACCAATCCTTCCGGGTGACCCGTGCCGAATTTTTCCGGCTCCTTGGAGAAGCGTTTGGAGAGCGAATAGGAAACCCACGCAGCCATGTCCGCGCCGGCGCCGGGAAGCGCGCCGATCAGCGTGCCGACGATGTTGCCGCGGATCTGCTGCTTCGGGTATTTTTTCGTCAACTCGATCTGACCCTTGAGGATCGACCCCAGCTTCCGCTCCGGAATCTCCGGGGGTTCCTTCTGCGTCAGCGCCCGCATCACCTCCGCCAGCGCGAAGACGCCGACGAGCGCGGCGATGACGTCGATGCCGCCGAGAAGATCGGTCAGGCCAAAGGTGAAGCGCGGTGTGCCGGCCGGGTTCTCGATGCCGATGCAGGATACGAGCAGGCCGATCAGCATCGCCGCCAACGCCTTCACAGGGGAGGAGCGGGCTACCAGCGTCGCGCACATCAACCCGAGGATCGCGAGCCAGAAATACTCGAAGGTGGAGAACGACAGCGCGATTTCCGCCAGCGCCGGCGCGATCAGCACCAGCGCGATGGTGCCGACGATGCCGCCGAGCGCGGAGAACCACAGGCAGATGCCGAGCGCGGTTTCGGCCTGCCCCTTCAAGGTCATGCGGTAGGCTTCGTCGGTATACGCGGCGGAAGCGGGCGTGCCGGGAATACGCATCAGGCATCCGGGGATATCGCCGGAGAAGATCGCCATCGCCGAGGATGCGATGATGGTCGCAATCGCGGCGATCGGAGAGAGGTAAAAGGTCACCGGGACAAGGAGCGCGGTCGCCATCGTCGCGGTCAGGCCGGGCAGGGCGCCGATGATGAGGCCGTAAATCGCCGAGGCGAACATGGCGATCAGCACATCGGGCGCGAACACCATCGAAAAGGCGGCAAGGAAGTTGTTCATCGCACAGGCCTCACCAGGGCATCGGCACGAGGCCGGGGGGGAGCGGCACGCGAAGGAGCTTGACGAACATCACCTGAATGACGATGGCCCCGACGATTGCGACAGGCAAGATCAACCGCCGGTTGGCGCCCAGCGCGAAGGCCAGCACCGCAATCATGATCGTGGCAATCGGAATGAAACCGATCCGCTCCGAGGTGAGATAGTAAAACACCATCAGCGCCGGCGGCAGAAACGCGTACCACCGCCGTTTGCGGGCGTAGGTCTCGGCCTCGTGATCGGGGCCGCCGAATTTCTCGATCTCGGCCTCTGCAGCATCCTCGAAGCTGCGCCCGATGCGGAAGGCGATCAACAAGCCGACGACCAGCAGCCCGGCGCCTACGACCATCGGGAACACGTTCGGGCCGACCTGCTGGCCGGGAACCGGCGGAAGCCGCGAACCACCATAGAATGCCGCAATGCCAAGCAGCGCGAGAACAACGCCGGTGATCCGGTCGGACAATTTCATCGCAGGGAACTTTCGGCCATGCTGGGAAAGGAGGCCCCGGCGGGAGGAGACACGCCGGGGCGCGAAGACAGGCTCAGCTCTTCTTGGAGAGCCCGGCTGCCTTCATGGCCGAAGCCATCTTCTGGTCGCCGTCCGCCATGAAGGAGGCGAAACCGGCCGGATCCGCGAACTTCACACCGAACCCGCGTGACGCCATGAAATCCTTGAACTCCTTGGAGTCATAGGCTGCCTTCAGAGCCGCGACGAGCTTCGTCTGAATATCGGCCGGCAGGCCCTTCGGCGCGGCGATGCCGCGCCAGGCGCCAACCGAATACTTAATCCCGAGCGTCTCGTTGAGCGTCGGCACGTCCTTGAACTGCGGGTTGCGCGCATCGGACATCAGCGCGAGCGCACGCGCCTTGCCCGCGTCGATCATCGCACGCGCTTCGGGGATGGAGCAGGTGCAGAGATCGAGCCCGCCCGCAGCGAGGTCCTGCATCGCCGGCGCCGCGCCGTTCGAGGGCACCCAAGCGACGTGGTTGGGCGCAAGACCCATCGCCTGCAGCCAGCCAACGAGCGCGAGATGCCAGATGCCACCCTGACCGGTGCCCGAGGCCTTGAACTTGCCGGCCGGCGCCGCCTTGATCGCGTCCGCGAGCTCCTTGATGGTCTTGTAGGGTGAGCTTGCGTTGACCGTGACGCCGGGCGGATCCTCGTTCATCAGCGCGAGCGGGGTATAGCTCGTCGGATTGAGTTCGGTGAGGCCCTGATGATGCATCATGGTGATCTCGACCGTAATCATGCCGATCGTGTAGCCATCGGGCGCAGCAGTCGCGATCGCGGAATGGCCGACGACGCCCGAGCCGCCTGTGCGGTTCACGACCGAAAACGGCTGCTTGAGTTCGCGCTCAAGGATCGAGGCGACGATCCGCGCGGTCTGGTCCGTGCCGCCGCCTGCGCCCCAGGGGCAGACGACAGTGACGGGGCGCGAGGGCCACGCCTGTGCTTCGGCCGGGCTCAGCCCGAGCCCGACAGCGCCGGCGGCAGCGCCGGCAGCAAGAATTTGGCGACGAGACAGATGGTCCATGAGTTCCTCCTCTGGATAGGGCCGCACCGCCTCTCGATGGGCGGATCAGGCCGTCTTCTGCGTTTCTTCCCGGAACGGCCCGGTTGACCGGGCTCATCTTCTGAGACGTTAAATTGAATACTGCATTCAGGCGGCGGGGTGTCAACCGGCCGCCTGCGCACCGGATGTCACAGGCGATAGGCCTCCTTGGCGAGGCGATAGGCGAGGTCGTAGGCGAGTTCGTGCGCCTCGTCCTCGTCGAGGCGATGGGCGACAACACGGCTCGCGAGGAACGCGCAATCGACGCGTCGCGCGACATCATGCCGGGCGGGAATCGAGGGGAACGCGCGAGTATCGTCGTTGAAACCGACCGTGTTGTAGAAGCCCGCTGTCTCCGTCGTCAGATCGCGGAAACGCCACATGCCATCCGGCGCGTCGAAGAACCACCACGCCGGCCCGAGCTTGAGGCAGGGGTAATGCCCGGCGAGCGGTGCGAGTTCGCGGCTGTAAACCGTCTCGTCGAGCGTGAAGAGAATGATCGCGAGGCGCGGATCGGTGCCGAACTGGTCGAGCAGCGGTTTCAGGGCTTTCACATAGTCCGTGCGCTGCGGAATGTCCGCGCCCATGTCGCGCCCGAAGCTCTCCATGATGCCGGCGTTGTGGTTGCGGAACGAGCCGGGGTGGATCTGGAGCACCAGCCCGTCCTCAATGCTCATGCGCGCCATCTCGGTCAGCATCTGCGCACGGAAGGCTTCGGCATCGGCGGCGCTGACCGGCCCGGTGATAACCCGGGCGTAGAGCGCGGCGGCGTCCTCCGGCGAGAGAATGCCGGTCGCGGCGGTCGGGTGGCCGTGATCGGAAGAGGTGCAGCCGAAGGTCTTGAAATAGGCCCGGCGTTGGCGATGCGCTGCGAGATAGCCATCCCAAGTGTCGGTATCGCAGCCCGAAATCCGCGCCAGCGCGGCAATATTTTCGCGGAACCCCTTGAATTCGGGATCGACCACCGCATCCGGGCGATAGGCGGGCACGACGCGGCCCTTCCAACCCGACTCGCGGATCATCCGGTGCCATTTGAGATCGTCGAGCGCGCCGTCGGTGGTGGAGATCACCTCGATCTTCATGCGCTCGAACATCGCGCGGGGGCGGAAAGCATCGGTCTTCAGCGCGGCGTCGATCACGTCGTAGAAACGGTCGGCATTGCCGGCGTTGAGCCGGTCAGTCAGGCCGAACAGCGTCTCGAAGGCATGGTCGAGCCACATGCGGGTAGGGGTCGCCCGGAAGAGGTGGTAGTTCGCCGCGAACAGCCGCCAGATCTTGCGCGGATCGGTCTCGACCGGCCCGCCGTCGAGCCGGGGAATGCCGAGCTTTTCCAGTGCAATGCCCTGCGAATAGAGCATCCGGAAGATGTAATGGTCAGGAATGACGAACAAGCTCGCAGGGTTCGCGAACGGCTCGTTCTCGGCATACCAGCGCGGGTCTGTGTGCCCGTGCGGCGAGATGATCGGTAGATCCTTGACCCCCGTATAGAGCCGGCGTGCGATATCGCGCGTCGTTGGATCGGCGGGGAAGAGGCGGTCTGGATGCAGCATCAAAAGTCTCTTGTTCAACGGGCGAGCCAACCGCCATCCACCGGCAGCACGGTGCCGTGGATGTAGCGGGCGGCGTCGGAAGCAAGGAAAACGGCGGCGCCGGCGAGGTCCGCCGGGTCGCCCCAATGGCCGGCCGGAATGCGGGCCAGGATCGCGGCATTGCGATCGGAATCCGCACGCAGAGCCTCGGTGTTGTTGGTCACGAAATAGCCGGGTGCAATGGCATTGACGTTGATGCCCTTGCCAGCCCATTCGCAGGCGAGAAGTCGGGTCAGCCCCGCCAGCCCGCTTTTTGACGCTGTGTAGGAAGCGATGCGCACTCCGCCCTGGAACGAGAGCAGGGAAGCGATGTTGATGATCTTGCCGCTGCCGCGCGGAACCATATGCCGCCCCGCAGCCTGACTGAGGAAAAAAGCGGACTTGAGATTGGTGTCGATAACCGCGTCCCAGTCTGCCTCAGTGAAGTCGAGCGCGTCCGCGCGGCGAATGATCCCCGCGTTGTTGACGAGAATATCGAGCGAGCCGCCCCAGCTAATTGCATCCGCAACGACGCCCGTGAGCGGGGCGGTTGTCGAGAGGTCGGCGCGGATCTCGTGAACCGACGTGCCGGTCGGCGCGAGTTTGGCTCGCGTTTCATCCATAGAGGATCGTCCGACCAGAACGATCTTTGCTCCTGCCTCTGCCAGCCCGAGCGCTATCGCCTGGCCGATGCCGGTATTCGCGCCGGTGACTATCGCCACCCTGCCGTCGAGCCGGAACGGATTGCCTCCCGCCATCTTCCAACCTCAGAACAGCGTCGGGACCGGAACAGCGTCCATGTCCGTGAAGGTCTGGTTGTCGCCGGCCATCGACCAGATGAAGGCATAGGCGGATGTGCCGCAGCCACAGTGGATCGACCACGGCGGTGAGAGGATCGCCTCGTTGTTACGCACGACGAGATGGCGCGTCGCTTCCGGGCGACCCATGAAATGGAAGACAGCCTGCCCGTCGGGAACGTTGTGATAGAGATAGGCTTCCATGCGCCGGTCGTGTGTGTGCGGCGGCATGGTGTTCCAGACGTTGCCGGCCTGAAGCTCAGTCCGCCCCATCACCAGTTGGCAGGTGGGGAAGGCGGCCGGGTGCATGTACTTGGTCAAGACGCGATGGTTCGCGCTTTCCTGCGCGCCGAGGAGGTCGCCCTTGATCGCCGCCGCCTTGATATGATGCGCGGGATGCGCGGCATGGGCCGGCGCGGAATTGGCGTAGAACAGCGCCGGATTCGCGACATCGGCGCTTTCGAACAGCACATTGTGGGTGCCCATCGGCAGATAGAGCGCGTCGTAAGGCTGCATTTCGTAACTCTTGCCGCCCGCCATCACATGGCCGCGGCCGCCGATGTTGAAAATGCCGATTTCGCGCCGCGCGAGAAAATCGTCAGCCTTGACGAGATCGGCGAGCTCCGGCCCGAACCCCATCGGGTGCTTGTCGGGCTGGATGCCGATCAACACCATCCGGTCGTAGTGCGTGTAGACCGCCTTGATATGGCTGGGGCGGAACAGGTCCGTGACCAGGAAATGCTCCCGCAACTCGTCCGTCCCCATACTCTCGGCATGGTCGGGGTGGATGGCGTGGCGGATTTCGATCTCGATCGATTTCATCGTTTCGTCCCGGTTGGTTCTCCGCCGGGGAGGGCGGATTATTCGAAGTAGTCGGCGCGCTCGGCGAGCACGCGCGGAAGGTCTTTGAGGATTTCAAGGAGATGCGTGCGCATCGCGTGCTCGGCCTGTTCGGGATCGCGCGCATCGATCGCATTGATGATCGCCCGGTGCTGACGAACGAGGATGCGCATCGAATCCCGGTCCTGAAGCGTCAGATGGCGGACGCGATCCATATGCGCCTTCACGTCGAGTACCATCTGCCAGATCATCTCGCAGTCTGCGGCGGCGGCGATGGCGCCGTGGAACTGCGAATCCGACTGGGTGATCGTGAGATAGTCTCCGTCGGTGGCGGCCCGTTCCTGCGTTTCAAGAATGGCGTCGATCGACGAGCGGATGACCGGATCGAAGCGTTCGCAGGCGCGTTGGACGATGGCTGTCTCCAGTGCCTCGCGCGCGATCCGCACCTGCATCATGTGGCGGGTCGAAATCTTTGTGACGAGCGTGCCGCGCTGCGGCAGTACCTGCACAAGTCCGATCTTGCTCAGCGAGATCAGAGCCTCCCGTGCCGGCTGCCGGGAAACGTCATAGCGCGTCGCGATCTCACCCTCCGAGAGGCGCGTGCCTGGCGGAAATTCCATTGCGATGATCGCCTGGCGCAGCTGCTCGGTAACGGCGCCGGTCGCGCTGCGGACGGGTTTGGGGGCGGTCGCGGTCATGCGGATTGAATCCATTTTCTGCGCCTCCCGTCCTTTGTGACTTGATCTACCATACAAGTCCATACTATGCTTACCGTCAATCGACAAGCCCGGCGGGATCAAACCCACAATAAGCCGGGCGCAGGCATGACGCAGCCGGTTCCTGGACCGGGCAGGGTGGAAACGACATGGACGGAACGCGGGCAGACGCCGAAGCGATCGACGGGATCGTCCGCGCCTTTCGCGTCGCACGTCTCGAGGCGATCGCGCTCGATGGTTTCCCTGTGGCGGTGCCTGGTTCTCTGGCGGAAGCCTATCGCGTGCAGGATGCCGCCATCGCCGCCTTTCCTGACCGCGTCCGCGGCTGGAAGATCGCCGGCATTCAGCCCCAGTTCCGGCCCGCGCTCGGCACCGAACGACTTGCCGGGCCAGTTATGGCGACCGGCATCCGCCATGCTGTCGGTTCCGGGGCGCCTGTCCCGTTCCCGGTATTCGAGGACGGATTTGCCGCACTGGAAGCCGAATTCATCTTCGTGATGGCCTGCGACGTCGCGCCGGGCGAGGCGTTATCCGACAGGGACCTCGCCGATGCTGTGGCCGGAATGTTTGCCGGCGCCGAGACGGCCGGAAGCCCCTTGCGGACCATCAACGACATCGGCCCGCTCGCCGTCATCTCCGATTTTGGCAACAACAGCGGCATCATTATCGGCGGCGAGGTGAAGGGATGGCGCAACCGCGATCTCGCTGAACTAGCCGCTCGTGTGACCGTCAACGGTGAAATTGTCGGCGCCGGCAGCGCCGCGAATGTTGCCGGCGGTCCGTTGGCCGCACTTCGGTTTCTCGTCGGCAATCTCGCTACGCGCGGCATAACGCTTCGCGCCGGCGATTTTGTTTCAACCGGCATGACCACGGGCATTCACGTCGTGAAACCCGGCGACATGGCGCATTTCGAATTCTGTGACGGCATTCGCTTCCGTGCGGAAGCGATCAGGGCCCGGCCGACAAACGGCGCGGGTCGATAACGAAGAAGCAGGGAAAGGGACGACGTCCCGTATCAGGAGGACCACTATGTCAGATCGCCGCATGTTGAAAGGGGCCGCGCTCGCTGCCCTGCTGGCTCTAGGCGCGACCGGCGCGCAGGCCCAGACGCTTCGTTCGACCGACATCCACCCCGATGGCTATCCGACGGTCGAGGCCGTCAAGCACATGGGCAAGCTCCTTGAGGAGCGTTCGAAGGGCAAGATCAAGATCAACGTCTTCCACTCGGCGCAGCTCGGGCAGGAGAAGGACACCATCGAGCAGACGCGCTTCGGCGTCATCGATATGAACCGCATCAACATGGCGCCGTTCAACAACCTCATCCCGGCAACCAATATCCCCTCGCTGCCGTTCATTTTCCGCTCGGTCGCACATATGCGTAAGGTGATGGATGGGCCGATCGGCGACTCGATCCTCGCGGAGTTCGAGAAGCACGGCCTCGTCGGCCTCGCGTTCTACGATTCCGGCGCGCGGTCGTTCTACAACTCGAAGCAACCGATCAACACGCCCGCCGACATGAAGGGCATGAAGATCCGCGTCCAGCAATCGGATATGTTCATCAGCCTCGTCTCGGCACTCGGCGCGAATGCCACGCCGATGAACTTCGGCGAGGTCTATTCCGGTCTTCAGACCAAGCTGATCGACGGCGCGGAAAACAACTGGCCGTCCTATGAGTCGACCAAGCACTTCGAGGTCGCGAAGTTCTATTCGCAGACCGAGCACTCGCTCTCGCCGGAGGTGCTGGTGATGTCGAAGAAGACCTTCGACAAGTTCTCGGCCGATGAGCAGAAAATGATCAAGGCGGCAGCCAAGGAGTCCGTCGCCAAGATGCGTGAGCTGTGGGACGCGCGCGAGAAGGCGTCCGAGGCAAAGGTCCGGGCCGGTGGCGCACAGGTCAACACGGTCGAGAAGCAGCCCTTCATCGATGCGATGAAGCCGGTCTACGAGAAGTTCGTGAAGGATCAGGCGATGAAGGATCTCGTCGCCAAGATTCAGGCCGAGAAGTAATCGGCCTCGACCCGAAAATGGTGGCGGGGGCAGGGCTCCCGCCATTTCCAAAACCGCCCTCCCGGAGAATCGCCCCGTGCGGCAGACCCTTCGTTCGATTTCGCTGTTCCTGAGCAATATCGCCATCGGCCTCTCGGCGATCGGCCTTGTCGGCATGACGCTCGCCGTCAGTTGGCAGGTCTTCGGTCGTTATGTGCTCAATGACTCGCCGGCATGGACCGAACCGCTGTCGATCCAGCTCATGGGCTGGTTCATCCTACTGGGCTCTGCGGTCGGCATCCGCGAGAACTATCATCTCGGCTTCGACGTGTTGCGCCACGTGGTCGCGCGGCCGGTCGCGCGGCTGATGGCGATTGTCAGCATGCTGGTCGTGCTCGCGTTCGGCGCGGCGATGGCGGTCTTTTCGCTCGATCTCGTGATCGGCACATGGACCGCGACGCTGCCCGTGCTCGGCTGGCCCGGCGGCACCGACTTCATGCCGATCACTTTCGGCGGCGTGCTGATCGTCTTTTTCGCGATCGAACAGCTCTATCTTCTCGTGACGGACGCGCCGGAGGCGCAGATCTGATGGCGCCCGAACTTCTCGTCCTTTTCGGAACCTTCGTGTTCCTGCTGCTGATCGGTACACCGATCGCCTTCTGCCTCGGCGCTTCCTCGCTCGCGGCGATCCTCTATATCGGCATGCCGCCGCTGATCGTCTTCCAGCGGCTGAATTCCGGCATTTCCGCTTTCTCGCTGATGGCGATCCCGTTCTTCATCTTCGCGGGCGACCTGATGATCCGCGGCGGCATTGCCGAGCGGTTGGTGCGCTTCGCCGGCTCGATGTTCGGGCACATGTATGGCGGTCTCGGGCAGGTCAACATTGCCGCATCGACGCTCTTCGGTGGCATTTCCGGCTCGGCCGTGGCTGACGCTTCGGCGATCGGCGGGCTGATGATCCCGCAGATGGAAAAGCGCGGCTACGACCGTTCGTTCTCCGTCAGCCTGACGTCGGTCGCAGCCGTGATCGCGCTGCTGATCCCGCCCTCGCACAACATGATCATCTACTCGCTCTCGGCCGGCGGTTCGATCTCGATCGCCGATCTCTTCACCGCGGGCATTCTGCCGGGGCTGATGCTTGCTGCCGCGCTGATGGTCACGACCTGGTATCAGGCGAAGAAGCGCGGTTATCAGGGTGACCCGTTCCCCGGCTTGAAAACGGTTATGACCTACGGCGTCGCGGCAATGCCGGGCATCATCTTGATTGGAATCATCTTCGGCGGGGTCCGTTCGGGCGTGTTCACGGCGACGGAAAGTTCCTGCATCGCCGCCGTCTATGCCTTCCTCGTTGCGGTCTTCGTCTATCGCGGCATGGACATGAAGGGTTTCATGGAGGCGACCTACGGCGCGGTTCGCACCACGGCGATGGTCCTGCTTATCATTGGTTGTGCGGCTTCCTTCGGCTGGCTGCTGGCGCTGTTCCAGGTTCCGGCGGCGATGGTTGCCTTCATGAAGTCGGTCTCAGACAACCCGATCGTCATTTTCCTGCTGATCAACCTGCTGCTGCTGTTCCTTGGCACGTTCATGGATATGTCGCCGCTGATCATCATCACCACGCCGATCTTCCTGCCGGTCGTGACCGCCTACGGCATGGACCCGGTGCATTTCGGCGCGATCCTGATCCTCAATCTCGGCATCGGCCTTTGCACGCCGCCCGTGGGGTCGGTGCTGTTCGTCGCCTGCGCGATCGGGCGCATCTCGATCTGGGAAGCGATGCGCACAATCTGGCCGTTCTACGGCGCCGCCTTCGTCGTCTTGATGCTGGTCACTTACATTCCCGCGATTTCGCTCTGGCTGCCGGAAGTCTTCCGCTGAGTCAGACTAAATCGCGCCTTGAAGGCCCGGTGGCTCCCCCGCCGGGCCTTTTTCATGTCGCGATGCCAGATGTCAGGCCCTGTAAATGTCCTTGTAGGTCTCGCGCAGCACGTTTTTCTGCACTTTTCCCATCGTATTGCGCGGCAGTTCGTCGACCACGAACACCTTCTTCGGCAGTTTGAACTTCGCAAGACGGCTTTCGAGGGTCCTCAGGATCGCATCGGCATCGAGCGTCGCGCCCTTGTTGGCGACGACAACGGCGGTCACGCCCTCACCGAAGTCCTTGTGGGGCACGCCGATCACGGCACTCTCGTTGACACCGGGCATGCCGTCGATCTCGGTTTCGATTTCCTTCGGGTAGACGTTGTAACCGCCGGTGATGATGAGATCCTTGCCGCGCCCGACAATATGGACGTAACCGCGTGGATCGATCTTGCCGAGATCGCCGGTGATGAAGAACCCGTCCTCGCGGAACTCGGCCTTGGTCTTCTCCGGGTTCTGCCAATAGCCTTTGAACACGTTGGCGCCGCGAACCTCGATCATCCCGATCTCACCGGTGGCAACAGGCTTGCCGGTGTCCGGATCGACGACACGAAGGTCCGTGCCGGGTAATGGGAAACCCACCGTGCCGGCAATGCGGTCCCCCTCATAGGGGTTGGAGGTGTTCATATTGGTCTCGGTCATGCCGTAGCGTTCGAGAATGGCGTGGCCGGTCTTCTCCTGGAACGCGCGATGCGTTTCGGCCAGCAGCGGGGCCGAACCGGAGATGAAGAGGCGCATCCCTTTCGTGATCTCCCGGTTGAGGCGCGGGCTGTCGACCAGACGGACGTAGAAGGTCGGAACGCCCATCATCGCCGTCGCGCCCGGCATCCGGTTGAGGATATCGTCGGCATCGAACTTCGCGAGGAAGACCATCTGCGCACCGGCGAACAGCACGACGTTGGTTGCGACGAACAGCCCGTGCGTATGGAAGATCGGCAACGCGTGCAGCAGCACGTCGTCCTTGGTGAAACGCCATTCCTTGGTCAGAACGCGGGCGTTGGAGGCGAGGTTTTCGTGGGAGAGCATCGCACCCTTGGAGCGGCCCGTGGTCCCCGAGGTATAGAGAATGCCGGCAAGGTCTTCCGGCCCGCGCGCAACATCCGCGAAGTCGTTTGCCGCAGCGGCCGCTTTCTCCATGAGCGAGCCATCGCTTTTCGTGCCGAGCGTTTCGAGCCGTGCGCCCGCGCCGCTCGCGACCGCGCGCAGGCTTTCGGCCTTGGCCGGGTCGCAGACGAAAACAGCCGGCTTGGCATCGCCGAGGAAATACTCGATTTCGGCCGGGGTGTAGGCGTTGTTGAGCGGCAGGAAAATCGCGCCCGCGCGCACCGTGCCGAGATAGAGCATCAGCGCTTCGAGGCTCTTGTCCACCTGCACCGCGACGCGGTCGCCCGGTTTGACGCCCAGTGCGACGAGTGCGTTGGCGAAGCGGGCCGAGGCATCCAGCACATCCTGATACCGGAACACGCGGCCATCAGCGAGCACCGCGAACGGCGCGGCGAGGTCCGGCATGCGGGAGCGGATTTCGGAGAAGAGATGATTGGTCATGGCCTGCCTGAAACTGTCGATTGGCCCGTTCGCCGGGCGCGTTCTCGTTAAGGGGTTGCGTCGGACTTGTGAAGGCGGCGGGAACCGAGCGCCCGGCTCACCGCACTTGAGGCGACGACTTCGCCGTGCGTAGCGAAGCGCTCGTGGTTCTCCTCGATGCTCTTGAGATCGTAGAGGTAGTTGACCATCGCCGCATAGCTGTCGCGCCAGCCTTTCGCCGAGAAGTCTGCGAAGAGGTTGAGGCGCTCAAGCCGCGCGCCGTTCCCGAGATGGAACCGTGCGACGGGGTCGATGACGCGACCGGAGGGCGTGCGCGCTTCGAGGAAATAGCGGGCGAGGAGCGGCAAGAGCACGCGGCTCGCGTCCTCCATGTCCTCCGGATCGTTTTCCTCGCCGTCGAGTGCTGCGAGCACAGCTCGGTCCGCATCGCTGACGAAGGTCGTTGTGCGGTTCGCACATTCCGCGTCGACCCAGCGGCGGAACCCCGGCACGGGGGATAGGGTGACGAAGGTATCCAGAGTGGGGATGTCGCGCCGGAGGTCCTCGACGACCTGTTTGATGAGGAAGTTGCCGAAAGAAATGCCGGCAAGCCCCTTCTGGCAGTTCGAGATCGAGTAGAAGACCGCCGTCGTCGCCTGCGGGCCGGCCAGAATATCACGCTTCTCGGCAAGGATCGGTTCGATCGCAGCCGGGCGTTCCGCCATTAGCGCGACTTCGACGAAAATCAGCGGCTCGTCGATCAGCGCTGGGTGGAAAAAGGCATAGCAACGTCGGTCTGCCGGTTCGATACGCCGCCGCAAGTCGTCCCAGCTCTCGATGGCATGCACGGCCTCGTAACGGATGATCTTCTCGAGAATCTGCGCCGGGCTCGACCAGTCGATACGGCGCAAGACAAGGAAGCCGCGGTTGAACCAGGACGAAAAAAGGTGGCGGAAATCGTTGTCGAGCGCAGCGAGTTCCGGATGGTCGGGGAGGGCGTCAAGCAGATCCTCGCGCATCCGAACCAGCCCGCCTGTGTTCCCCGGTGCAAGGTTGAGGCGGCGGATGACCTCCTGACGCGGAGGCTCGACCGTTGCGAGCAGCCTGGCGTGATTGCGGGCATTCGGCTCGGAATCATAGATAGAAAAGGCTACGCGGATATCGTCCGGCGAAGCCGCGAAGGAATTGTTGAGCGCGAGCAGGAATGCGTGCCGTTGCGCCGTTTCCAACCGCTGATAGCGCGAGACGATCTCGCGGGCGATGACTACGCCGGAAGCCTCGCCCCGCGCAGAGAGCAGCAAAGCGGCCAGATCGGCGAGCGGCATGGTGTCGATCCGCCCGGCGTCCCCCGCTAGTCCCCGTGCCCGATCGACCAGCGAACGCCCCTGATGGGCGATCGTATTCAGAAGCTCGTTCAGAAATCCGATGTTGAGCATGGCGCAGTCCGACCAGCCGTTTCATACGACCCGATCATTATTGTATACATTAATCGGAAGACAGTATGCTAGTAAAAATATCGAGCGCCCGCCGAAACCGGCTCAGATGCCGTAGGCGGCAACGATCACCTCTTTGACGCGTCGGATATGCTCGCGCATGACGCGCGGCAGGTTAGCCTTGTCGCGTGCCCGGAGCAGGCGGGCGATTTCGAGATGATCCTCCATGGCCGATCGCCATTGCTCCGGCGTCTTGTGCGCCCGGTCGCGCATCCGCTGGATGCGGCTCGACAGGTTGGCGTAGATCCCGGCCAAGGTCTCGTTTCGCGAAGCCTGCATGATTGCGTGGTGGATCTCGCGATTGAGCCTGAAATAGGTGTCGTCATCTCCGCGCTGGTAGGCACGTTCCATCATCAGCGTTTTCGCTTCGATGGCATCGATTTCCGATTCCGTCGCCGCCGAGCAGGCGAATTCCACCGCCAGTGCCTCAAGCCCCGCAACCACCTCGATGATCTCATGGATCTCGACCTCACTCACCGAACCGACGCGGGCGCCGCGGTTGGGAAGCAACTCCAGCAGGCCCTCGGTCGCCAGAATCTTCAGCGCCTCGCGCAAAGGTGTCCGTGAAATGCCGAACCGCTCGCACAACTCGTTTTCATTGATGCGTTCGCGCGGTTCCAGTTCGCCGCTGAGGATCAGTTCGCGCAGCCGCTCTGCCACTTCGTCATGAAGATAGCGGCGCTTTATTCCGATTGAGCGTGCTGGATCGGTCATGCGCCATTTAATACGTTGTTTTGCAGCGACTTGTCGATCAGACGAATGGCGTGAACGGACACTTTGTCAGTGTTATTATTGATCTGGTGCCGACAACTCGTCCCGTCGGCGACGATATGCGTGGCTGGCGCCGCCGCCCGCGCTGCTGGCAACAGCGCAAGCTCGCCGACCATACGGCTGAGATCGACTGTCTCCGCCTGATAACCGAAGCTTCCGGCCATGCCGCAGCAGGCAGTGTCCACCACCTCGACCTCCAGGCCGGGAATGGCTGCAAGACAGGCCTCGACCGCGCCGAAGGCGCCCGCTGCCTTCTGGTGGCAGTGGCCATGCAGCAGCACCCGTTCTCCCGGCAGGGGAGCGAAATCGATCTGGATGCGTCCTTCTGCGCGATCGGCGGCAAGAACCTCCTCGGCCAGGAATGCCGCGCGGGCGAGCGGACGTGCAAGGTCCGGCGGCAGCAGCGCAGCGTACTCGTCGCGCAAGGTGAGAAGACACGAGGGCTCCAACCCGACGATCCGCGCGCCGTGCTCGACATAGGGAAGTAGTGCCATCGCCAGTCGTGTCGCTTCCGCGCGGGCCTGGTCGATCAGGCCGAGCGAGAGATAGGTCCTGCCGCAGCATAGGGGGGGATCGCCCGCATCGGGCCGTGGATGGACAAGACGGTAGCCGACCCGCTCGAAAACCCGTCGGGCGGCCTCGATGTTCTCAGGCTCGAAATAGCGGTTGAACGTGTCAGCCAGAAGAACCAGCTCCCGCCCGTCGGCCTTCAGATCGCTCGGCGCGAGAGTAGGCGTCGGCGTCTTCCACGGCTTCCGCCATTGCGGCAACGGAACGGATGCGGCAAGTCCGAGACTCTTTTGAAGGAGCGCGCGCACCGTCGGTGAGCGACTGCCCCAATTCAGAACCCCGCCGATCCGGGACACTGCGGGTGCATAAGCCGGCAGGCAGGCGAACAGCCGATCCCGGAGCGAAAGACCATTCTGTTGGCGACCTTGGTGCAGGAATTCAATCTTCATGCGCGCCATGTCGACGCCGGTCGGGCATTCGGTCTGGCAGCCCTTGCAGCCGAGGCACGTCGTCATCGCGGTCTCGACATCCGCGGAATGCAAGGCCGCCGCACCCAGCGCGCCGGACAGGGCCAGGCGGAGGGTATTCGCGCGGCCGCGCGTCAGCATGGCTTCGTCCCGGCCCGCGCGGAAGGTCGGACACATCGCGCCGCCAACAAGCTTCCGGCAGGTGCCGTTGTTGTTGCACATCTCGACCGCGCCGCCGTACCCGCCCCAAGCGGACCAGTCCAGCCCCTCCGGACAGGGCGTTTGCGTCGCGTAGCCGGGCGGAAAGCGCATCAGTGATGGATCGTCGAAGCGCTTCGGACGCACGATCTTGCCCGGATTGAGACGATTCTCCGGGTCGAAGGCGTCCTTGATCTCTTCGAATGCGCGGGTGAGGCGGCTGCCGAACATCGGTTCCACGAATTCCGACCGCGAGAGGCCGTCACCGTGCTCGCCGGAGTAGGAGCCTTCGAATTTCCGGACAAGTTCGACGGTTTCCTCGGCGATCGTACGCATCGTCCGGAGACCGGCTTCGTCCTTCATGTTGAGGATCGGGCGAACATGGAGGCAACCGACCGAGGCATGGGCATACCAGGTGCCCCTCGTGCCATGTCGGGCGAAGACCGCGTTCATCGCGTCGGTGTAGGCCGCCAGATGGTCGAGCGGAACCGCGCAATCCTCGATGAAAGAGATGGGTTTGCCATCACCCTTCATTGACATCATGATGTTGAGGCACGCCTCGCGCATCTGCCAGATTCGACGCTGGAAAGCCGGATCGGTGACAGGGACGACGCTCGCCGCGTAGCCGTGGTCCGCCATGCAGGCATCGAGATCGGCAAGCGAGCGACCCAGCGTGACCGGATCATCGCCCGCAAATTCGACGATAAGCAGGCACTCGGTTTCGGGCCCGGCGATGGCGCGAAGCGTTTCGCGGAAGATCGCGATCTCCGAACCGAGATCGAGAGCATTGCGATCAACGAGTTCGACCGCCACCGGGCCAAGCGCGACGAGACGGCGCGTCATTTCCATGGCAGCACGAAAAGTTGGAAACTGGCAGATGCCCATCACGCGATGCGCGGGCAATGGTGCAAGGACCAACTCTATTTCCGTGAAGGCCGCCAGCGTGCCCTCCGAGCCCACGAGCAGGTGCGCGGGGTTGGCATTGCCCGGAAGCAGAGCATCGAGATTATAGCCGCCGACGCGCCGCTGAACCTTCGGAAAGCGGGCGAGAATTTCCGGACGCTCCCGTTCCGCAATCGCCAGCATCCGCTCGGCCAGTGGCGAAAGCGGCATCCCTGTGCCGAGCGCGAGGCGTACGCCTTTCGCGTCAAGTGCTGCGATGGAAAGGACATTGTCCACCATCTTGCCGTAGCGTAGCGAGCGCGCGCCGCAGGAATTGTTGCCGGCCATCCCGCCGAGCGTGCAGCGCGAGGCTGTCGACGGCTCGACCGGAAAGAAAAGCCCGTCGGAGCGAAGGCGGTTGTTCAATTGTTCGAGAACGAGGCCCGGCTGGACGCGCACACGCCGGCCTTCGCGATCATAGTCGAGTACCTTGTCGAGATAACGCGAGCAGTCGACGATCAGTCCAGCGCCGAGCGGCTGGCCGTTTTGCGAGGTTCCCGCGCCCCGCAGGGTCACCGATACGCCGGCTTCCTGCGCGATCGAGAGCGTGGCCGCAAGGTCATCGGCATCTGCGGGAAGAACGACACCCTGCGGCATGATCTGGTAGATCGAGGCGTCTGTGGCATAAAGGCCGCGCTCGACGACCCCGAACCGGACATCGCCGCGCAGCGAGCCCCTCAGACGGCGCTCCAGTCTCGTATCCCGCGTAACGGCCGGCGCGCCCATGAACGGACCTTCCCAATGAATAGACCCTACCAAGATCGAGCAAATTAGGAACAATGTCCAAACTGGATATTGTATGCATCATATCTGGTATGCAAGATTGATCCGCCAGAAATTCCGAGGCTCGCGATGCAGACAGGCCGCCATTTTCTCCAGATTCCGGGCCCGACGAACACACCACTGGCCGTGCTCGCGGCTCTTGCCCGTCCTGTCATCGACCATCGTGGGCCGGAATTCCAGAAACTGGCAAAGGATATCCTGCACCGGTTGCGGTTCGTCTTCTGCACGCGCCAACCGGTCGTGATCTATCCCGCCTCGGGTACCGGCGCCTGGGAGGCTGCGCTGGTCAACACGCTCTCACCTGGCGACAAGGTCTTGATGGTCGAGACCGGCTGGTTCGCGACGCTCTGGCGGCGCATGGCCGAACGACTCGGAATCGAGGCCGAATTCATCCCGACCGATTGGCGGCAGGGCGCGGACATCGCCGCACTGGAAACCCGCCTCGCGGCGGACAAGGCGCGCGCCTTCAAGGCGGTGTGCATCGTCCATAACGAAACCTCGACCGGGTGCGTTAGCGATATCGGCGCCGTCCGTGCCGCGCTCGATCGAACAGGGCACCCGGCACTGTTGATGGTCGATACCATCTCGTCGCTTGCCTCGATCGACTACCGGCACGACGAATGGGGCGTCGATGTCACCGTCGCCGGCTCGCAGAAGGGGTTGATGCTGCCGCCCGGCCTCTCCTTCAATGCGATCTCTGAAAAAGCGCTGGCGATTTCGAAGACGAACCGCTTCCCGCGTTCGTTCTGGGATTGGGGCGAGATGCTGGCGGCGAACGAGAAGGGCTTTTTCCCCTACACGCCCTCGACCAATCTGCTCCAGGGACTGAAGGTCGCACTTGATCTGCTGGAGGAGGAAGGGATGGAGCAGGTCTTCTCGCGCCATGATCGCGCGGCCGAGGCGACGCGGCGTGCCGTCCGGCATTGGGGCTTCGAAACCGTCTGCCGTGTGCCTGCGGCCTATTCGTCTTCGCTGACGGCGGTGATGCTGCCCGAAGGCCATTCCGCCGATGCCTTCCGCAAGATCGTGCTGGAACGATCGAACATGAGCCTTGGCAACGGGCTGGGTCAGCTGGCGGACAAGGTGTTCCGCATCGGCCATCTCGGCGATTTCTCCGATCTGATGGTCACGGGTACGCTCTCCGGCGTCGAGATGGGGCTCGCGGCCGCCAACATCCCGTACAAATCCGGCGGGGTTCAGGTGGCGATGGAATACCTGCAAGGGAACGCGCGGGCGATCCCCTGAGCGCTTGACTTTGCCGAGATCCGGCGCACCAAGGCTGGATGAACGCACTCGTGCCAGAAGAATCCTCCGTCGCCATCGTCGGCGGCGGTCCCGCCGGGCTGATCGCTGCCGAACGGCTGGCGGAAGCAGGCTGCAAGGTCTCCGTTTATGACCGGATGCCGAGCCTTGGCCGCAAGTTCCTGATGGCGGGGCGCGGCGGCCTCAACCTCACGCATGCCGAGCCGCTTCGTGATTTTCTCCGGCGTTACGAACCGGTTTCGCCGCAACTCCTCGCGGCGGTCCAAGCCTATCCGCCCGATGCCCTCCGCAGCTGGTGCGAAGGATTGGGCCACATGACCTTTGCCGGCAGCTCGGGGCGGGTCTTTCCGCGTGAGATGAAGGCATCGCCGCTGCTGCGTTCCTGGCTCAGGCGGCTTGGCGCGCTGGGGGTGGCGTTTCATCCGCGCCATGACCTCGTCCGGATCGACGCCAATCGCGCGCTGACCTTCGAAACGCCGGGCGGAGAGATTTCCGTCCAACCTGATGCGGTTCTGCTCGCGCTCGGCGGCGGGAGCTGGCCACGCCTCGGCGCCGATGGCGGCTGGCAGGCGATGCTGGCGCAGCACGATATCGGGATCGCGCGCCTGCACCCCGCGAATGCCGGCATCCGGATCGACTGGACCGCGTATTTCCGGGAGCGACAGGCTGGCCAGCCGCTGAAGCGGATGCAAGTTCGTATCGACAATCACGAGGCGCTCGGCGAGGCCGTGATCACCGAGAACGGGCTCGAAGGCGGTGCGATCTACGCCCTGTTCCGCCCGATCCGCGAAGCGATCGGGAAAAACGGCGAGGCGCGTCTCGTCCTCGATTTGCGCCCGGATTTCCGGCCGGAGTTCATCGCCTCGCGCTTCGCGGCGACGAACCGGAAGGAGAGTTTTTCCTCGCGCCTTCGCAAGGCGGCGGGTTTGCAGCCCCCGGCGGTCGCGCTCGTTACCGAGGCGATGATGCTCGCGGGTAAGCTCGTGCCGAAGGACGATCCCGCCGCGCTGGCCGCGTTCGTCAAAGCGCTGCCGCTCCGCGTGACCGGTACGGCGGGGCTCGACCGCGCGATTTCGACCGCAGGTGGTATCCGGTTTGACGTGCTGGACGAGAATTTCATGCTGACGGCATTGCCCGGTGTCTTCGCAGCCGGTGAGATGCTGGATTGGGAAGCGCCCACGGGCGGGTACCTGCTTCAGGCGAGTTTCGCCACCGGCGTCGCGGCGGCGAAAGGCATGATTCAGTTTCTGAACCGGAAACCCTAAGCGCTTACTGCGACTCGATTTCCTCGCGCAGCATTTCGAGTTCCAGCCAGCGCTCTTCGAGCTTTTCAAGTTCGCCTTGCGCCTTGGTGAGCAGCGCCATCGCATCGTCGAAGGCCTTGCGATCGCGCTCGAAGAGCGTCGGATCGGCGATCTTCGCCTGCAGCTTGCCGATCACGGCCTGGATCTTCTCCACCGCGCCGGGCAGGGTTTCGAGCTGCTTTTGCTGGTCGAAGGTGAGCTTCCGCTTTGGCTTGGCGGATGTTGGCTTGGCGAATGAAGGATCGGCCACAGGGGATTCGGACGACTCTGCTTTTTTCGGCTGTACCTTGCCGCGCGCGAGATCGCCACCGCGCTGGTTGAGCATGTCGGAATAGCCGCCGGCATAGACCTGCCAGCGCCCGTCGCCCTCGGGCACAATGACGGCATCGACGACCCTGTCGAGGAAGTCGCGGTCATGGCTGATGAGCAGCACTGTGCCGGAATAATCGCCGATCATTTCCTGAAGCACGTCGAGCGTTTCGAGGTCGAGATCGTTGGTCGGCTCGTCCAGCACCAGCACGTTCGAGGGGCGGGCGAGAGCGCGCGCCAGCATGAGCCGCGCTCGCTCACCGCCCGAGAGCACCTTGAGCGGCGTTCGCGCTTTCTCCGGGGCGAACAGGAAGTCCTTCATGTAGCCGATCACATTGCGCGGCTGGCCATTGATGACGATCGTGTCTGTGCCGCCGCCCGTCAGCGCATCGGCGAGGGGCGTGTCGGGCGTGAGGCTGTCGCGCTTCTGTTCGAGCGTCGCGAAGGCGAGCCCGGTGCCAAAGCGGATCGAGCCAGAATCCGGTTCGAGATCGCCGGTGAGCATAGAGATCAGCGTCGTCTTGCCCGAACCGTTCGGGCCAACGATTCCGATCCGGTCGCCACGCAGCACCCGGAGCGAGAAGTCCCTGACGATGCGTCGCTCGCCGAAGGATTTGGTGAGCTTCTCCGCCTCGATGACGAGCTTGCCACCCTTGTCGAGTTCGGCGGCTTCGAGCGTCGCCTTACCGGCCACCCGAACATGTTCCCGCTTTTCCTTGCGCAGGGCGTGCAGCCCCTCCAGACGCCGGACGTTGCGCTTGCGCCGGGCCGTGACCCCGTAGCGCAGCCAGTGTTCCTCGTCGGCGATCTTGCGGCCGAGCTTGTGCTGGGCGGATTCCTCTTCGGCCAGCACCTGATCGCGCCAGGCCTCAAAGGTGCCGAATCCCTGTTCGATCCGCCGCGTGATGCCGCGATCGAGCCAGACCGTCGCGCGGCTGAGGCGTTCCATGAACCGGCGGTCATGGCTGATGAGCACCAGCGCGGACTGGCGGCTCGCGATCTCGTTTTCAAGCCATTCGATGGCGGGCAGATCAAGGTGGTTGGTCGGCTCATCGAGCAGCAGGATATCCGGGTTCGGCGCCAGCGCGCGGGCAAGCGCCGCCCTGCGGGATTCCCCCCCTGATAACCGCTTCGGGTCTTCCTCGCCCGTCAGGCCAAGTTCATTGAGCAGAAAACGCGCCGCGTGTTCGCCTTCCTCGGGACGGAGGTCGGCGCTTGCGAAGGCGAGGGTAGTCGGAAACGCCGAGAAATCCGGCTCCTGCGCCAATACGCCGATGCGTGCGCCGGGCTGGCGGAACACTGTGCCGCCATCCGCTTCAACGAGACCGGCGGCGATCTTCAGCAACGTCGATTTACCCGAGCCGTTACGGCCGACAAGGCAGATTCGCTCACCCTCGCTCACCGAAAGATCGGCGCTTTCGAGAAGGTTCCTGCCGCCAAAGGTGAGACGGATGCCGGTAAGCTGGAGGAGGGGAGGCGCCACGTGTTGTCTGCTCGCTGTTGTAGGGCGGGTTCTATCGGCGCGCGTCGCCCCTGTCGAGCGTCGCGGGTCTTGCGGCAGGCACGGCGGACGATATGCTGCATGCAGAAATCCGTCCGAGGTCCCATGCCCCGCATCAGCCGTGTTGAAATTCTTCAGGTCGACCTCGTACCGCTGGTGAAGCGTACGGATGCAATCCAGTCCTTCATCAAACAGGAAACGCCGATGGTGCGGATCTCGACCGATGACGGGCTGACGGGCACCGGTTATTCCTACACGGTCGGTTCTGGCGGCTCGTCCGTGGTCGCGCTGATCCGTGATCATCTCGCACCGAAGCTGATCGGCCGCGATCCGCTTGAGATCGAGGCCATCTGGAAGGACCTTTTCTTCTCAACCCACTCGACGGCGGTTGGCGCGATCACCGCGCTGGCGCTCGCGACGATCGACACGGCGTTGTGGGATCTGAAATGCCTCGCCTCCGGGCGCCCGCTCTGGCTAGAGGCGGGCGGCGCGCAGGACCGCGTGCCGCTCTACACAACCGAAGGCGGCTGGCTGCATATCGATACACCGGCGCTGGTCGATGATGCGCTTCAAGCCAAAGCCAAGGGTTTCAAAGGTTCGAAGATCAAGGTCGGGCGTCCTCATGTCGCTGAAGATGTCGCCCGATTGACCGCGGTGCGCGAGGCTGTCGGACCCGAATTCGAGATCATGGTCGATGCCAATCAGGCCTTTACGGTTTCGGAGGCGATCCGTCGCGCGCGCCATTTCGAGCCGCTCGATCTTGCCTGGTTCGAGGAGCCGTTACCGGCGGAAGACATGGACGGCCATATCCGGCTCTCGCAATCGACCTCGCTGCCGATCGCGGTGGGGGAATCGATGTATCACCCCAGCCATTTCCGAGAATATCTTCAGAAGGGCGCCTGCTCGATCGTGCAGGCCGATGTCGCGCGGGTCGGCGGGATCACGCCGTGGCTGAAGATCGCCCACCTCGCCGAGAGCTTCAACGTGAACATCTGCCCGCATTTCCTGATGGAGATTCACGTTTCGCTGACGGCAGCCGTCCCCAATGCGCGCTGGGTCGAGTGGATCCCGCAATTGGAGCCGATTACCACGAGCCGGCTCGATGTCACCGATGGCCATGCCGTGCCGCCTGCCACGCCGGGCCTCGGCATCGACTGGGACTGGAAAGCGATCGAGAAAGCGCGGATGTTTACCCCGATCGTGATTGGAGGATAATTTTCGCGTCGCACAAAAAACAGGCAGTTCGCCTCTATGTCGCGCCGTGGACGCTGAAATAAGCGCCAATTTGCCGTCGATTGCCTGAAATATCGGCTCTGACGCTGCAAAAATATGCAGTTTTCGTCAGGAAATTCCTCATCTTGCCCGGCATGCCGATTTGGCACGGGTTGTGCTGTTCCCTCCTGTCTTTTCCAACCGGGGGAACCTCCACAATGACACTCACGCGCCGTTCGCTCCTTGCCTCTTCCGCGCTGGCCATCGCCGCTTCGGCGCTGCCGATGATGCCGGCTCTCGCCCAGTCGGGCGATACGATCAAGATCGGCATCCTGCATTCGCTTTCGGGCACGATGGCGATTTCCGAGACGACCCTGAAGGACGTCATGCTCATGCTCATCGAAGAGCAGAACAAGAAGGGCGGTCTCCTCGGCAAGAAGCTCGAGGCCGTTGTCGTCGATCCGGCCTCGAACTGGCCGCTCTTCGCCGAGAAGGCTCGTGAGCTCATCACCCAGCACAAGGTTGCCGCGACCTTCGGCTGCTGGACCTCGGTTTCCCGCAAGTCGGTGCTGCCGGTGTTCAAGGAACTCAACAACATCCTCTTCTACCCGGTTCAATACGAGGGTGAAGAGTCCGAGCGCAACGTGTTCTACACTGGCGCCGCGCCGAACCAGCAGGCCATCCCGGCTGTCGACTACCTGATGTCGAAGGACGGCGGCGAGGTGAAGCGCTGGGTGCTTGCAGGCACCGACTACGTCTATCCGCGCACCACCAACAAGATCCTTGAGGCCTACCTGATCTCGAAGGGGGTCGCCAAGGAAGACATCATGATCAACTACACGCCGTTCGGTCATTCCGACTGGCAGACGATCGTTGCCGACATCAAGAAATTCGGCTCGGCCGGCAAGAAGACCGCCGTGGTCTCGACCATCAACGGCGACGCCAACGTGCCGTTCTACAAGGAGCTCTCCAACGCCGGCATCAAGGCGACCGATATCCCGGTTGTCGCGTTCTCGGTCGGCGAGGAGGAGCTTGCCGGTGTCGACACCAAGAACCTCGTCGGCCACCTTGCCGCCTGGAACTACTTCCAGTCGGTCAAGAACCCGGCCAACGAGGCCTTCATCAAGCAATGGCAGGCCTTCACCAAGAACCCGAAGCGCGTCACCAACGACCCGATGGAAGCCCATGTCATCGGCTTCAACATGTGGGTGAAGGCGGTCGAGAAGGCCAAGACCACCGATCCGGACAAGGTGATCGACGCGATCGTCGGCATCGAGGTCCCGAACCTCACCGGCGGTGTCTCGAAGATGCTTCCGAACCACCACATCACCAAGCCGGTGCTGATCGGCGAAATCCGTGCCGACGGCCAGTTCGATACGGTCTGGCAGACGAAGGATCTCGTGCCGGGCGACGCCTGGACCGACTATCTCGAAGGTTCGAAGGACCTCGAGGCCGACTGGGTCAACCTCAAGTGCGGCAACTACAACACCAAGCTGAAGAAGTGCGGCTGATCCAGTCGCGCTGAGGGGCGCGGCGCAAGCCGCGCCTTTCCAAACACCGCGGTTTCGATCGGAGTCTACCTCCGGTCGGGCCCGATGGGCGCCGGCAACGTTCCGGGCCGCCATCCAGAACGTGAGATCGATATGCCCACCTTCCGGTTCCCGTCTGACCGGGGAGCGCTGGTTGCTGCCGCGCGCCTCCTGCTCATCCTGTCGCTGCTGCTCCCGCTCGGCCTGACCGGCGCCAGAGCCGGGGCTCTCGATGATGCGGCCGCGCTTTTCGCCGCTGACAGCTTTTCCGATACTGCCAAGGCCATCGATCTTGTTGCAGGCGCGGATGCACCCCACGCCGATGCGATCCTTGAAGCGCTGGCAGACAGGCGTCTGTTCGTGAGCGCCGACAAGAAACTCGTCTTCAAGGACAAGGCGGGTGCCGCCATCGACGCGTTGACCGGCAAGAAGCTTGCCGCCGAGCCGGCGGGCCTTGCCTCGGTGCGCATCAACAATCGCCTGCGCTCCGCGATCAACAACGCGGTCGGGCAGATGACTCTGCAATCGCCGGATGCCGCCAAGCGTCATGCCGCGGCGCTCGCTGTTTACAAGTCGCGTGACGCTGCGAGCGAGGACGGCCTTCGTGCCGCCTCCCGCGTCGAGAAGGACGCGGGAATCAAGACCGTCCAGCAGCTTGCGCTCGCGGCGATCATCGCCACCGCGCCCGGCAAGCCGGACATCGACCGGCTGACTGCGATCGAGGTTCTCAAGGATCAGGGTGACCGCGATGCCCTGACACCGCTCAATCTCGTACCGGCCGAAGCCGGGCAGGGAGTCAAGGACGCCGCCAAGGCAGCCGTCGCCGAGATCAACAACCGGCTCGCGCTTTGGTCGGGCGTCCAGAATGCCTGGTATGGGGTCTCGCTCGGCTCAGTGCTGCTGCTCGCGGCAATCGGCCTCGCGATCACCTTCGGTGTGATGGGCATCATCAACATGGCGCATGGCGAGATGGTGATGATTGGCGCCTATGTCACGTTCGTCATCCAGGAGGTGATCCGCCAGAACTATCCCGGCCTGTTCGATTACTCGCTGGCGCTCGCCATTCCGGCCTCCTTCGTCGTGGCGGGCGTGATCGGCATCGCGATCGAGCGCCTCGTGATCCGCCATCTCTACGGCCGTCCGCTGGAAACGCTGCTCGCGACCTGGGGCATCTCGCTGATCCTCCAGCAAGCGGTTCGCACGATCTTCGGCCCGACCAACCGCGAAGTTGGCGCGCCGTCCTTCATGTCAGGCTCCTTCAAGCTCGGCCTTCTGGACATCACCTATGGTCGTGTCTGGATCGTGGTCTTCGCACTGGCGGTGTTCCTCGCCGTCCTTGCGCTGCTGCGCTTCACGCCGATGGGCCTCCAGATGCGCGCAGTGACACAAAACCGCCGCATGGCCGCCTCGATGGGCATCCGCACTGCACGCATCGACGCGTTGACCTTCGGCCTCGGCTCCGGCATCGCCGGACTGGCGGGGGTCGCGCTCAGCCAGATTGACAACGTGTCCCCGAACCTCGGGCAAAGCTACATCATCGACAGCTTCATGGTGGTGGTGTTCGGCGGCGTGGGGAACCTGTGGGGCACGCTGGTCGCGGCGCTCTCGCTCGGCATCGCCAACAAGTTCCTCGAACCCTTCGCGGGGGCGGTGCTCGGCAAGATCGCGCTCCTCGTCTTCATCATTCTCTTCATCCAGAAGCGGCCGCGCGGGCTTTTCGCCCTCAAGGGCCGGGCCATCGAGAGCTGAGGAGGGGATCATGCTCACCAATCGTTTCCTCGCCATGCTCGACGCGCGCGGCCGCATTTTTCTCGGGGTCATTCTCGCGGCGATCGTGCTCGTGCCGATCCTGAACCTCGTGGTGCCCACCGGCTCGTCGCTCCATGTCCCGACCTGGCTCGTGAGCCTGATGGGCAAATATCTGTGCTACGCGATCCTCGCCCTCGCGCTCGATCTCGTGTGGGGCTACGCGGGCATCCTCAGCCTGGGGCATGGCGCGTTCTTCGCGCTCGGCGGCTATGCGATGGGCATGTATCTCATGCGCCAGATCGGCGCGCGCGGCGTGTATGCGAACCCGATCCTGCCTGATTTCATGGTGTTCCTGAACTGGAAGGAACTGCCGTGGTTCTGGCATGGGTTCGACATGTTCCCGTTTGCGATGCTGATGGTGCTGCTCGCGCCGGGGCTGCTCGCCTTTGTGTTCGGCTGGTTCGCCTTCCGGAGCCGTGTCACCGGCGTTTACCTGTCCATCATCACGCAGGCGCTGACCTACGCGATGCTGCTTGCCTTTTTCCGCAATGACATGGGCTTTGGCGGCAATAACGGCCTGACCGATTTCAAGGATATCCTCGGCTACCCCGTGCAGTCCGACATGACGCGCCTCGTGTTGTTCCTGCTCACCTTGCTGGCGCTGGCGCTGTGCTACATCCTCGCGCGGGCCATCGTCACCTCGAAGGCGGGCAAGGTGCTCGTCGCGGTGCGCGATGCCGAGAGCCGCACGCGGTTTCTCGGGTTCCGGGTCGAGCATTACAAGCTCTTCGTCTTCACGCTCTCGGCGATGATGGCGGGTCTTGCCGGCGCGCTCTACGTGCCGCAGGTCGGGATCATCAACCCGTCCGAATTCCAGCCCGGCAACTCGATCGAGGTGGTGATCTGGGTCGCGGTCGGCGGGCGCGGCACGCTCGTTGGCGCGGCGATCGGCGCGATCCTCGTCAATCTCGCCAAAACCACCTTCACCACCGGCGCGCTCGCACCCTACTGGTTGTTCGCGCTCGGCGCGCTCTTCGTGCTCACGACGCTCTACATGCCCAAGGGCGTGATCGGCACCTTCGCGGAGTGGCGCGAGAAGCGGCGAGAGAAGGCCGTGCTGGCCGCCAATGCCTCCACGACGCCGGCGGAGTGAGGACTATGGAACTCAAGGTCACAGACTATCTCCTCTATCTCGACGGCGTCTCGGTTGCCTTCGACGGCTTCAAGGCCATCAACTCTCTCTCTCTGACCATCGAGCCGGGAGAGATGCGCGCGATCATCGGCCCGAACGGCGCCGGCAAGACAACGATGATGGACATCATCACCGGCAAGACCCGGCCGGACACCGGTGACGTGCTTTTCGACGGAACGGTGGACCTGACGCAACTCGACGAAGCCGCGATCGCGAATCTCGGTATCGGGCGCAAGTTCCAGAAGCCGACGGTGTTCGAGATGCACACCGTGGAAGACAACCTCCGCCTCGCGCTCAAGGGTGACCGACGCGTGTTCTCGACGCTGTTCTGGCGCGACAGCACGCCTGAGCGCGAGAAGATCGACCGTATCCTCGATACGATCCGCCTTGGCCACCTGCGCGAGGCCTCGGCCGCCAACCTCAGCCACGGCCAGAAGCAATGGCTGGAGATCGGCATGCTACTTGCTCAGGATCCCAAGCTGCTGCTGGTCGACGAACCGGTCGCGGGAATGACTGATGCGGAGACCGAGGCAACCGCGCATCTCCTCAAGGAGATCGCGAAGGATCATTCGGTAATCGTTGTCGAGCACGACATGGCTTTCGTGCGCGAACTCGATTGCAAGGTCACCGTGCTGCACGAAGGCTCGGTGCTGGCAGAAGGCGCGCTCGATCATGTCAGCGCCGACCAACGCGTGATCGAAGTCTATCTAGGGAGGTAGCATCCTTCCGAAAAGCGGGAACCGGTTTTCGGACCAAGAGGATGCGAAAAGGTATTAAGTCCATGTTGAACGTCGAAAATCTCGATCTCCACTATGGCGCGGCGCAGGCGCTTCGGTCAGTCAATGTCTCGGCCGAGATAGGCAAGGTCACCTGCGTCATCGGTCGCAATGGCGTCGGCAAGACCTCGCTCTGCCGCGCGATCACCGGCCAGCAGAAGGGCTCCCGCGGCACGATCACCCTCGATGGCAGAGACATCGGCGCCCTCGCGCCCGCCGAGCGCGCTCGCGCCGGCATCGGCTTCGTACCGCAGGGGCGCGAGATCTTCCCGCTGCTCACGGTCGAGGAGAACCTCAAGACCGGTTTCGCGCCGCTTGCCGTGAAGGATCGTTTCATCCCCGGCGAGATTTACGACCTGTTCCCGGTCCTGAAGTCCATGCTCGGGCGGCGCGGCGGCGATCTCTCTGGCGGGCAGCAGCAGCAGCTTGCCATCGGCCGTGCACTGGTGATGCGGCCGCGGCTCCTGATCCTGGACGAGCCGACCGAAGGCATCCAGCCGTCGATCATCAAGGACATCGGCCGCGCCATCCAGCATCTCGCGGGTCTCGGCACGATGGCGATCGTGCTTGTGGAGCAATACTTCGACTTTGCGCGCGAGCTTGCGGACAGCTTCATTCTCATGGAACGTGGCGAGGTGGTGATGGCCGGCGATCGCGAACGGATGGGGAAGGACGATGTTCACCAGCGCCTCGCGCTCTGACGCAACCGATCCCGCCCTGCATCCCGCCGACCTTCCGGCTTCGGTGCGCGTCGATGCGCGGCTGGAACTCGGGGTCGAAAAACACGGCGACGAAACCCGGATTTCCAGCCGTATCGAGGCCGGCGCTTTCCGTTTCCGCTTTCCGCGTGCACATGGTCGTCCGCCTGAAGCCGTAACGGTCAACATCGCTGGCGGGCTGGCCGGCGGCGATCGGGTTTCAACCGAGATCACGGCCGGGGAGGGCACCTCAATCAGCATCACCAGCGCCGCCGCCGAGCGAGTCTATCGTTCTGCCTGCGACGCAACGCGGCTTTCGGCACGGCTCGTGGTCAGGGACGATGCAACCGCCCTCTGGCTGCCGCAGGAAACGATCCTGCATAATGGCTCCAATGTGCAGCGTCGCTTCGAAATCGATCTTGCGAGACGTGCAAGGCTCATCTTCGCGGAAATGCTCTATTTCGGCCGTCGTGCGGCAGGCGAGATTTTCGACCGGGGCTCCTTGCGGGAGAGCTGGCGTCTGCGCGTCGGTGGTCAGCTTGTTCTCGCGGACGAGACTCGCATGGAGGCCGACGCCGGCTCGCCGTACACCCATCCCGCCGCCCTGGGCCTGCATGTCGCGATGGCCTCTGTGATTTTTGCCTGCGAGGATGCCGGTGAGGTTCTTGAACCGGTCCGCGCGCTGCTCGACGATGAACCCTTGGTCGAATCGGGTGCGACCTATCTCGGTCGGCTGGTGTTGATCCGCCTGCTCGCGCCCGACGCCGCCCGGCTGCGCGCGCTCGCGATGCGCCTTGTCAATTTTCTGGCCGCACGGCTCGGGCAACCGCTGCCGCGCGCGCTGTTAGCTTGAGGACCACCTGATGAACCTGACGCCGCGTGAAAAAGACAAGCTGCTCATTTCCATGGCCGCGATGGTCGCTCGCAGGCGGCTGGAGCGCGGCGTGAAGCTCAACCATCCCGAGGCCATTGCGCTCATCACGGACTTTGTTGTCGAGGGCGCGCGCGATGGTCGATCGGTCGCTGATCTGATGAGCGCCGCTGCGACCATCCTCACGCGTGACCAGGTGATGGACGGCATAGCCGCCATGATCCACGACGTTCAGGTGGAGGCGACCTTCCCGGACGGCACGAAGCTCGTCACAGTTCATAACCCGATCCGCTGAATCAAAATCCGAACGACAGGAGAGAGCCCCATGAAAAGACTCACCATTTTCGCTCTGGCGCTGCTCGCCACGCCCGCTTTCGCGCATCAGGGCGATCATGCTCATTTCGATCTCGCGGGGTTGATCGCCCATATCTTCGAGCCGGATCATGTGGTCTTCGCCGCCATTGCGGTCCTGACCGGCATTCTTGCCTATCGCGCCGGCAAGAAGGCTGGCGCACGGGGAGAGCGCTGATGGCGGGCAAGGGTTCAGCGGGCGGGTTCGTTCCCGGCGAGATCATCACCGCGCCGGGCGAGATCGAGATGAACGTCGGGCGTGAAACCCTCACGCTCACCGTCGCCAATGCCGGCGACCGGCCCATTCAGGTTGGCAGCCATTACCATTTCTTCGAGACCAACGCTGGCCTCAGGTTCGACCGCGACAAGGCGAGGGGCTTCCGGCTCGATATCCCCGCCGGCACCGCCGTGCGCTTCGAGCCGGGCCAGAGCCGCGAGGTGAAGCTCGTAGCCATCGCCGGCAAGCGCGAGGTTTATGGGTTCAGGCAGCAGGTGATGGGGAAAGTGTGATGTCTGCAAGAAATGCTGGGTCATTGATAGCGTGCGCCGCCTTGGGAGTGCAGTTGCTTTCTACAATTCCAGCGTCGGCGGAGGATGAACTTACCGGTGTGGCCATTTTGGGGGCTTCGACACCGATACTTAGTGCAATTGGCGCCGCTGTTGTCTGTGACAAGACAATTGACAGCGACATTGCTGCAAAATGGCTGAATAGCAATATAAAAACAAAAACAGTTTCGGTTTCTACTGCATTTGATCTTAGTCAAATGGCTGCAACTTTTGCAAATCTGACAATAGCGAGTTTTCAAAAAATGAATGACAAAGAAAAAGCGGAGTTCTGCACAGGGTTGAGCGACAATTATGGCAAAAATGGCAAAACAATCCGTGGCTTAATAGAGTGACTGGAGCCTGACATGGCACGCCTTCCCCGCACCATCTACGCCGACATGTTCGGCCCCACCACGGGCGATCGCATCCGCCTCGCCGATACCGATCTCATCATTGAGGTCGAGCGCGATTTCACCACCTACGGCGAGGAGGTGAAGTTCGGCGGCGGCAAGGTGATCCGCGACGGCATGGGCCAGTCGCAGGTGACGCGCGCGGGCGGTGCCGTCGATACCGTCATCACCAACGCTGTGATCCTTGACCACTGGGGCATCGTCAAAGCCGATATCGGCCTCAAGGACGGGTTGATCGTCGCCATCGGCAAGGCCGGCAACCCGGATATCCAGCCGAATGTCGACATCATCATCGGGCCGGGCACCGAGATCATCGCGGGCGAGGGCAAGATCGTCACCGCCGGCGCGTTCGATACACACATCCACTTCATCTGCCCGCAACAGATCGAGGAGGCGCTCGCGGCGGGCATCACCTCGATGCTGGGCGGCGGCACCGGCCCGGCGCATGGCACACTCGCGACGACCTGCACGCCCGGCCCGTGGCATATCGCGCGGATGATCGAGGCGGCGGATGCCTTCCCGATGAACCTCGGCTTCGCCGGCAAGGGCAATGCCGCGCTCCCCGCCGCGCTGGAAGAGCAGGTGCTGGGCGGCGCCTGCGCGCTCAAGCTCCATGAAGACTGGGGCACCACCCCCGCCGCTATCGACAACTGCCTCTCGGTCGCCGAAGCACTCGACGTGCAGGTGATGATCCACACCGATACGCTCAACGAGAGCGGCTTCGTCGAGGACACCATCGCCGCCTTCAAGGGCCGCACCATCCATGCCTTCCACACCGAGGGCGCGGGCGGCGGCCATGCGCCGGATATCATGAAGGTCGCGGGCCTGCCGAACGTGCTGCCCTCATCCACCAACCCGACGCGGCCCTTCACTCTCAACACCATCGACGAGCATCTCGACATGCTCATGGTGTGCCACCACCTCGACCCCTCGATCGCCGAGGATTTGGCCTTCGCCGAGAGCCGCATCCGCAAGGAGACCATCGCGGCGGAGGATATCCTCCATGATCTCGGCGCGCTCTCGATGATGTCGTCCGACAGCCAGGCCATGGGCCGCATCGGCGAGGTCATCATCCGCACCTGGCAGACCGCGGACAAGATGAAAAAGCAGCGCGGCGCGCTTCCCGGCGACGGCGCGGCGGACAATGTGCGCGCAAAGCGCTATGTCGCGAAATACACCATCAACCCGGCGATCGCGCACGGTGTTTCCCGCCATATCGGCTCGGTGGAGAAGGGCAAGCTCGCCGATCTCGTGATCTGGTCTCCGGCGTTTTTCGGCGTGAAGCCGGAGATGGTGATCAAGGGCGGCGTCATCGCGATGGCGCCGATGGGCGACCCTAATGCCTCGATCCCGACGCCACAGCCGATGCATTACCGCTACATGTTCGGGGCTTACGGCAAGGCGCGCACCGGCTCGTCGCTCACCTTTGTGAGCAAGGCTTCGCTCGATGCAGGTCTCGCGGGGCGGCTCGGGGTTGCGAAACGCCTTGTCGCCGTCGAGGATACGCGCAAGATCGGCAAGGCCAGCATGATCCACAACGGTGCGACACCGAAGATCGACATCGACCCCGAAACCTATCACGTGAAAGCGGATGGTGAGTTGCTGGTGTGCGAGCCGGCGTCAGTGCTGCCGATGGCGCAGCGCTACTTTCTGTTCTGACGAAGCTGTGAATGGCATGTTGCGGCAAAGCCGGGCATGAGCAGCCCGATGAGGAATGTTCATGAATTCCTGCCCTGGCTGGACCGGCAAGGCCGGTTCTCCGCGCTTAAGCTGGCCGTGCTCGCCGCAGTGCTCGCACCCGGCCTCTGGATAGGCTGGAAACTCGTCGCGGGGCAACTCGGGCCGAAGCCGATCAACGCCGGCCTGCATGAAATCGGGCTATGGTCGGTGCGCTTCCTGCTCGCGACGCTGGCCATTACCCCGCTGCGGGTTATCACCGGCCAGAACCGTCTCATTCTCGCGCGGCGCATGCTCGGCGTCGCCAGCTTCGCCTATGCGGCGATCCATTTCGTGTTCTTCATCGTCGATCTGAAGCTCGACCTTGTGAAAGTCGCGAGCGAGGTCGTATTGCGCTTCTATCTGCTGATCGGCTTCATCGGCCTCTTGGGTCTTCTCGCACTCGCCACGACCTCGACAGACGGCATGATCCGCCGGTTCGGTGCCACGCGCTGGAACCGGTTGCACAGCCTTGTCTACCCCATCGCGCTGCTTGCGCTCTGGCATGGCGCGCTGCAATCCAAGATCGACGCTTCCGAGCATGTCATCATGACCGGGCTGTTCCTTGCGCTGATGGGCCTCCGAGCGATGCGGGGCAGGATACCGATCGGCACGCCATCGCTGACACTGCTCGCAGTACTCGCCGCCGCAGGGACCCTCGCAGTAGAGATGGCGTGGTATGGGCTCGCGACCGGCATTCCGCCGTCACGGATTTTCGAGGCGAATTTCATGCTGGCTCTTCAACCGAGGCCCGCGCTTGTTGTAGGAATGATCACGATGAGCCTGCCAGTTCTCTCCCTCGCTTTCGGCGGCGCGAGCCGAAGCGCAGGTGGTCGCCGCGCTTTACAAACGAGTTGAGGAAATCAGGATGATCCGGGCCAACGAAGTTGTCGCGAGAGGCGACTGGACGGGTGATGCAGCCGACAGCGTCGTGCTGGAATTCGACGATCGTCACCGCCGGCGGATCACGCTGGAAGGTATCGGCGGTCTTTCGTTCCTGCTTGATCTGCCGGAGGCGATCGCGCTGCGTTCGGGCGATGCCATCAAGCTGGAGGACGGCCGCCTCATCGAGGTGATCGGCGCGCCCGAACCGCTTGCCGAGATCAGTGCCAAGAGCGCCGATCACCTCCTCCAGCTCGCCTGGCACCTGGGCAATCGGCACTTGGCCGTGCAGATCGAACACGGACGTTTACGTATTCGTCGCGACCATGTGATCGAGGAGATGGTGACCGGGCTGGGTGGCAATGTCCGCGCCATTGAGGCTGCGTTCGACCCGGAAGGCGGGGCCTACCTGCAAGCACACCATGCGCATGAGCACGGACATCACCACCATGATCACGGCCACCATCACGATGCGCATCACCACCACGCGCATGGCGAGGGGTGCGGCTGCGATCATCACCATGGGCATGATCACAAACACGGGGCTGATCATCACCACGATCATGGCCACAAGCATGACCACCATGATCATGCAGGCTGTTGCGGCGGACATCATTCCCACAAGCATGGCTGATACGGCCGAATTGCAGCGTCTGGCGTGGTTCTCCCCCGCCTTTCCGGTTGGCGGCTTCGCCTATTCGCAAGGGCTGGAAAAGGCGGTCGAGACTGGTGACGTCATCGACGCCGAAACGCTTTTTCGTTGGCTCGACGCGGGCCTGCGTTTCGGGGCGGCACGCAACGACGTGATCCTGCTGGCCGAAAGCTGGCGGGCCGGGGCTTCGGAAGCGCGCCTTCGCGAGATTGCCGAGCTTGGCATCGCGCTGGCGTTGTCGCGCGAGCGGCGACTGGAAACCGTGCAGCAGGGCGCGTCCTTTCATGCACTGATCCTTGGCGCTTTCCCGCACGCCGACCTTCCAGTGCTGGAGGGCGTAGACCTACCTTACCCTGTTGCGGTGGGGCTCGCGGGGGCTGTGCATGGCCAGCCGTTAGTGCCGCTCGTCGCGGCTTGTCTTCAGGCGAGCGTGTCAAACCTCATCGCGGCGGGCATCCGGCTTTCCATCATCGGCCAGAGCAAGGCGCAGCAGGTACTGGCGCAGCTCCTGCCGGCGATCGGCAGTCTCGCATCTCGCGCTGAGCGCCTTACACTTGATGATCTTGGCACCATGGCCTTCCGCGCCGATCTGATGAACCTGCGCCATGAGACGCAGCAGGTCCGGCTTTTCCGCTCATGAGGAGAAAGACATGAACAACGGCCCGCTTCGCGTCGGCATCGGCGGCCCGGTTGGCTCCGGCAAGACCACGCTCACCGCCGCGCTGTGCCAACGCCTGCGCACAACCTACGATCTCGCGGTGATCACCAACGACATCTATACCCGCGAGGATGCCGAAATCCTCGCGCGGATGCAGGCGCTGCCGCTCGAGCGGATCATGGGCGTGGAGACAGGCGGCTGCCCGCATACCGCTATCCGAGAGGACTGCTCGATCAACCTGCATGCGATTGCCGAGATGCGGAAGAAATTCCCCGCGCTCGAGCTGATCCTGATCGAATCTGGTGGCGACAACCTCGCCGCGACCTTTTCGCCGGACCTCGCGGATCTGACGATCTATGTCATCGATGTCGCGCAGGGCGAGAAAATCCCGCGCAAGGGCGGGCCGGGCATTACACGCTCTGATTTCCTGGTCATCAACAAGACCGATCTCGCACCCCATGTCGGCGCAGATCTTGAAGTGATGGCGCGCGACGCCAAGGTGCAACGCGGTGCGCGACCGTTCGGCTTCACCAATCTCAAGACGGGCGAGGGTGTGGACGCGGTCATCCGCTTCATCGTGGAAAGGGGCGGCTTGCGCGCCGCCGCCTGAGCCTACGCCGGCACCACCATCGCGACGACGAAGGTGTGCATCTCGTCGTCGTCATCCTTGATCGAGACATAGTCGCCGGGGTTGAAGCTGTGCGCCCCGAAGCGGTAGCCCGCCTCATCGTCCTCGTCGCCCGCGATGTCATAGGTGAAGGCCCAGCTGCCGCCCTTTACCGCACCGCCACGATGAACCACATGGCCGAGGTCGTATTCCTCATCGCCCCAGAACCGGCGGACCCGGCAGGCGTTGCGGTTTTCCTTCCAGCCGTCCGAATCGAGGTGACCCGACGAATCGAGCGGGGCCACGAATTCGTATCCATGCGCCGCCGAACCGTTCGGATAGTCCTTGGTTCGGGCGAGATGGAGGGTGATGCGCTGCAAGGCCATAATGATATCTCCGTTTCGGATGGCGGTATCATGCGATCACCATTGAGGATCGGACCTTGATCGGCGTCAAGTTCGTCTAAAATAGGGTCTTTGACCAAAGTGTCTCGACGAAAGAGCGCTTTCCAAAACCTGCAACTGCCGGGTAAAGTGCTTGCGGGGAGGAATTCTGGGTTATGGCCGAAGAGGATCGGCACGTCGCATCCATGCGTTCAGGACAGCCGAATGAAAAGGCTGGCGTTCCGACCCCTGAGGCATTCCGGCCCACGGCACCCGCCAATCCCTGCGCGCGCGACGTTCCGCGCTACTGGCACCGGCCCGCGCCACGCTATGCCGCGCTCGACCTCGGCACCAACAACTGCCGCCTGCTGATCGCGCGGCCGGAAGGTGCGGCCTTCAAGGTCGTCGATGCCTTCTCCCGGATCGTCCGGCTCGGTGAAGGCGTTTCCAGAAGCGGCGAACTCTGCGACGCCGCGATGGAGCGGACGATCGAGGCGCTTCATGTATGCCGCCGCAAGATGGACGATCGCAACGTCTCTCGCGCCCGGCTGGTTTCGACCGAGGCCTGCCGCGCCGCGCGCAATGGCCCGGAATTCCTCAAGCGGATCGAGCAGGAAACCGGGCTCAAACTTGAACTGCTCGACCGGCAGGGCGAGGCTCTCCTCGCTGCCGCCGGCTGTGCCGCGTTGGCCGACCGCGAAGCAGCGAGCATTATGCTGTTCGATATCGGCGGCGGCTCGACGGAACTCGTGTGGCTTTCGGTGCGGAATTGCGGCGAAGCGGATATCCGCTCGCGCATCCGTGCCTGGACCTCGATGCCGCTCGGCGTGGTAACGCTGGCCGAGCGTCACGGCGGCGTCCATGTCTGCGGCCGGACCTTCGAGGCGATGGTGCAGGAAACCGCGACGACGCTCGCGCCGTTCGCCGATGAGGCGCGTGCCGCCTGCGCGGAGCCGGGGTTCCATCTACTCGGCACCTCCGGCACGGTCACGACCCTCGGCGGCATCTTCCTCGGGCTCGAACGTTACGACCGGCGGCGGGTGGACGGACTCTGGATGCAGGCCGGCGAGGTCAACGAGGTCCTTCAGGAGCTTCTCGCCATGAGCTATCGCGAGCGGGCCGAGAACGGTTGCATCGGCCGCGAACGCGCCGATCTCGTCCTCGCGGGCTGTGCGATTTTCGAGGCGATCCGCCGCGCATTCCCGGCGCCGCGGGTGCGCATCGGCGATCGCGGCCTGCGCGAGGGCATGCTGATGGAAATGATGCGCGAGGACGGCGTGCTGCGGCGTGCCTGAATGATGTTTCCTCTCGCCTTGGCAGAAAAATCGGCTAAACCGGCAGCATGACCAAGGGGAAATCACCGTCCGGCGCTTCGCGCGAAATGGCGGTGCGGCTGAAGTCCGCACGCAAGCGCACGACGAGCCAGCAGAAATGGCTCCAGCGCCAGCTCAATGACCCCTATGTCGCGAAAGCCAAGTCGGCGGGCTACAAGAGCCGTGCGGCGTTCAAGCTCGTCGAGATCGACGACCGGTATCATCTTCTCAAGCCCGGCCAGCGCATTGTCGATCTCGGCGCCGCCCCCGGCGGGTGGTGCCAAGTCGCGGCCGAGCGCGTCGGCTCGACCGACGCCGATTGCCGCATCGTCGGGATCGATCTTCTCGCCATCGACCCGCTGCCCGGCGTCGATTTCATCCAGATGGATTTCACGCTGCCGGAGGCGGATGCGATCCTCAAGGAGAAGCTCGGCGGCGAGGCGGACGGCGTTATCTCGGACATGGCGGCCAACACGACAGGCCACAAGAAGACCGATCACCTGCGCATCATCGGTCTTGCCGAAATGGCGGTCGAGTTCGCGCGGGATGTGCTCAAGCCCGGCGGGTTTTTTCTCTGCAAGCTGTTCCAGGGCGGCGATACGGCGCAGCTCGTGACGCAGCTCAAGCGCGATTTCGCGCTCGTGCGGCACGTCAAACCACAGGCGAGCCGTGCGGATTCATCCGAACTCTATGTGCTCGCGACCGGTTTTCGCGGCGAGCGACCAACCCCGGAGAACGACGCGTGAGCCACACCCATCTTCTCGTCGATCTCGACGGCACGCTGACGGATCCGAAGCCGGGCATCGTCTCATCCTTTCAATACGCGTTGCGCGAACTCGGCTGTCCGGTTCCGCCGATGGATGAACTCCTCTGGGTGATCGGCCCGCCGCTGCGCGTGAGTTTCCCGGAGGCCGGCGTTCCGGCGAAGAAAGTCGATGCTGCGCTGGAGGCTTACCGGCTGCACTACAGGGCCGGCGCGATGTTCGATGCCCCGGTCTATGCCGGCATCCCGGAAGCACTGTCGGGGCTGCGCGGATCGGGCATGACGCTAATCGTCGCAACCTCGAAGCCGCATGTCATGGCGCGGCCAATCCTCGAGCATTTCGGGCTCGACGTGCACTTCCACGCCATCCACGGCGCCGAACTCGACGGTCGCAACGACGACAAGGGCGATCTTCTTGCCCATATCATGGCGGAGGAGGGTGTCGATCCGGCCCGCGCCATCATGATCGGCGACCGCAAGTTCGACATTCTCGCAGCGCGGCGGCACGGCATCGCCAATATCGGTGTGCTCTGGGGCTACGGCGGCGCGACGGAACTCAACGAGGCCGGCGCGGACCGGCTCTGCGAAAGCCCGGATCGTCTCGCGCATTGGATCGGTGACCTCGCGCGTTGAACCCTTGACGCCCGGAACCCTTGACGCCAGCGGTCGGCTTGCGCGTAATGCAGTATACGCATTCGTCGGACAGTTTCATGGACCCCGCCAAGACCACCTGCATCGAGGACCTCCGCCGCCTCGCGGAGAAACGCGTGCCGCGCATGTTCTATCAATACGCGGATTCCGGCTCATGGACCGAAAGCACCTATCGCGCCAACGAGGCCGACTTTCAGCACATCCTGTTCCGCCAGCGCGTCGCCGTCGATATGTCGGTGCGCAATCTCGCGACGACGATGCTGGGGGAGGCGGTGTCGATGCCAGTCGCGCTCGCGCCGACCGGTTTTACGGGCATGCAGCACGCAGACGGCGAGATGCATGCCGCGATGGCCGCGAAGAAGGCGGGCGTGCCTTTCACGCTCTCCACCATGAGCATCTGCTCGATCGAGGATATCGCCCGACACACGGGTGTACCGTTCTGGTTCCAGCTCTACGTCCGCAAGGATCGTGAATTCGCCCGCAAGCTGATTGACCGCGCCAAGGTGGCCGGTTGTTCGGCGCTGGTCGTGACGCTCGATCTTCAGGTGCTCGGGCAGCGGCACAACGATGTCCGCAACGGGCTCTCCGCGCCGCCACGCCTTACGCTGCGCAACATCGCCAACATGATGACCAAGCCGCGCTGGTGTCTCGGCATGTTGGGCACGAAGCGGCACGGTTTCGGCAATGTCATGGGGCATGCGGCGGGCGTTAGGACCCTGCGCGACGCCTCGGACTGGGTGTCCTCGCAGCACGATCCCTCGTTCAACTGGGACGATATCGCCTGGATCCGCGAGCGTTGGGGCGGCAAGCTCATACTCAAGGGCATCCTCGATGCCGAGGATGCCCTTCTGGCTGTGAAGGCGGGCGCGGATGCCATCGTCGTCTCGAACCACGGGGGCCGCCAGCTCGACGGTGCGCCTTCGACGATCTCCATGCTGCCGAAAATCGCAGCTGCGGTCGGCGATGCCGTCGAGGTGCATCTTGATGGCGGAATCCGCTCAGGGCAGGATGTGCTGCGCGCCATCGCGCTTGGCGCGAAGGGAACCTACATCGGCCGCGCCTTCCTTTATGGTCTCGGCGCCGGCGGGGAAGCCGGCGTGACCCGCGCGCTTGAAATCATCCGCAAAGAGCTCGAGGTGACGATGGGCCTTTGCGGCAGGACTGACATCCGCGATGTCGATCGCCGCATCCTCGCCGAAAATCCGTTCTGACAACCCCGTCAGAGCGTTTGCGAGTGGATTGACGCGGTCATAAGATGCATTATCACTGCATCTTTAGTGCCGTCCGTCGGCATGGAATCGTTTCGGGAGAGATCATGAAGACTATCAAGGCAGTTGGCGTGCTCTGCGCGCTGATGGCAGGAACTCTTGCGGCCAAAGCAAACTGCACCGCAAATTTCTCGCAGGAAGGCGTGCCGCTCGTCACCGGCATTACCTACAAGAGCTGGGTGTTCTATCCTGGGCTCGACAGCAAGCTGGCCTTCAAGAACCTGCATCGCGCCGTGGTGGCCGAGGGGTTCGAGGATATCCAGCCGAATGCGGGGCTCGGCACGATCTCGGCTGTGCAGGAAACCAGCGGCTCGGGCCGCGAACAGCTCCTGCGCATCTCGGTCCGCAAATCCGGCAACGGAGCGCGCGTGACCGGTACCTTCCTCATCCAAGCCGGGCAGGTGGCCTCGGCGGATGCAGTTCGGTCGGGCCTCTGCGGCATTCTCGAATCGGCGCGCTGAAGCGTCGCCGCAAGGGGTAGCCGCGGTACCCCCGCCGCGGCTACTTCGCCGTATTTTCCTCGAGCCAGCGCTCGATATCCTCAAGGCTTGCCGAGAACAGATAGTCGGCGTCGCCATAGACGACCTTCATCGTCTTTTCGTCACGCAGCATGTAACCTCCATGCGCGAGCACGCGCTTGTCGGGCTTCTGGCATTTCATGATATGCAGCCCGTAGCGGATGGCGTAGCGCTTGAGCCGACGCTCGACGGCGGGTGTTCTGTCCTTGTAGCTCATCGGTTCGATATCGGAGTCATTGCGGGAACTGGAGCCTGAAACGCGCCTTGACGCGTTCCGTGGCATCGGGGTCGAGGTGGGGCGCGAGCAGGCGCGCGAAGGCATGGCGCGTCTGACGGTATTCGTCCGCGCATCCTTCTGCGCGTTCTGTCGGCAACAGTCCCGATGTCACGAGCATGTCGTATTCCTTCTCGTTGCTGCCATAGGCGAGACAGAGCAGGTTGTACATGCGCTGAAGTGGAAGAGAATGTTCATCCGCTTGCACCGTCGCGCGCGTGATGCCGAGGCGTCGCCGCTTCAGGTGGCGCGTCGAGCGGAAGCCGGCCTCGTCAAGATAGACATTGGCGATGCCCGCCAGCATGTCCTTCGCCTTTTCCGGCGGCATCGCCAGCAGGATGAAGGCGGCGAGCCTGTCGGCCGCATCCTCCTCGCGTCCGAAAACAGGCGTATCGAGGTAGGCGAAGAGAGCATGCGCCGCCTCATGGATAACCAGTTCGAGAAAGGGGCCGATCCGAGCTCCAACGGCGCTGGCCGGGATAGGTGCCCGACGCTTGGATGCAACTTCGCCGATCCATTCGAGATACTCGTAGCACAGCGTGATAGCATCGTTCTCGAACCAGGCGTTGATCTCACCGTCGCATCCCTCGGTCTTGATCAGCAGCGTCCGGGGCAGGCGGAAGGTCGAAAGAAGATCGCGCACCGGATCGAGTAGCGCCACACGCTTGATCTCATCATGGATTGGCTGGTGCGCCGGATTCTTGGGTGGCAGGTAGGCGATCTCGACCCTGTTCGGCTTCGCTTCGTCGGCAGCTGTGGTCAAGGCGGCGCAAAAGCACAGCAAAAGGCCGGCCAATGCTGTACTCGGTCGCTTCAGGAAGGAAAGCATGGAGACAACTCCTCAGGCGCTCCGCTCAAGGGTGCCACGATGCTCGCGCGAAGGAAAGATCGACGGTCGGCTTCAGGCCAGCGGTCTTGCAAGGCGCCGCAGCGCGCGCAGGCCTTGTCCGATCCTGCGTGCCCAGAGCGTGAAGGGCAGGAGTATCAGCCGGGCGGGATCGGTGCCCGGAATGCCCTCCCGCTCCGCGCCCATCTTCTCAAGGCACGGCCCGGCCCGGTAATAGGTGCCGAACAGAATGTCGTAAAGCGGGATCATGTTGGCGAGGTTCTTGCCATAGGCCGGGGGATAGTCGGCGTGATGCCAGCGGTGGAAACGCGGCGAGGCAATCAGCCAGTTGAGCGGCCCGTGGTCGACATCAACCTCGAAATGGATATAGGCATTGTGCATCGAGGCGAAGACGTAAGCCGCCACGATCATGGCTGAGGGAATGCCGAGCCATGTCAGCAGCGTAATGTAAGCGACGTTCATCAAGACGAGTTCGAGCACATGAACGCGGAAGGTGGTGAAACCGTTCACGTGCGTATCGGAATGATGGACCGCGTGGATCGGCCAGAACAGCGGCGTGTGCAGCAGTCGATGGCTCCAGTAATCGGCAAAATCCTTGGCCGCGAGCCCCGCGAGCGCGATGAAGATCCACGGCACGCCAGCCCAGAACTCCTGCGATACGCTGGGAATACCGAAGCGCGCGTAGAGAGCGAGCATCTTGCCAGCGATCACATAGACAACCGGCGCGAGAAGGAGATTCACAGAAAGCACGGCGAGCGTCGCGCCGGTGTTGCGCAGCGCCGCCGCCGAGAGAACCCGTTTGCGCAAGCCGATGGCGCAAGCGAGTGCGGTAAAGCCAGCGATGAAAGCGAAAACAGCCCAAGTCTTGGGGTTGGCGAAGAACTCCCGATAGCCGAGCAGCAGGATGCTCAGGACTTCGTTCATTATCGCCCCCAACCGTTCTCGATCCGGACGGAATAGGGACAGAGATTGATTGAGATTTGATTGAAGCAGCCTGCCTGCCGACTCAAGCCTCTGCGCGCTTATTCGCGTTCGCCGCTCATTCCCACTCGATCGTGCCCGGCGGCTTCGAGGTGATGTCGTAGACCACGCGGTTGATACCCTTGACCTCGTTGATGATGCGCGTCGCGACCCGTCCGAGGAAATTCATGTCGTAGGGGAAGAAATCCGCCGTCATGCCGTCCGTGGAGGTGACGGCGCGCAGCGCGCAGACGTGGTCATAGGTCCGATAATCGCCCATCACACCGACCGTGCGCACCGGCAACAGCACCGCAAACGCTTGCCAGATCACGTCATAAAGCCCGGCCTTGCGGATCTCCTCAAGATAGATCGCATCGGCCTCGCGCAGGATATCGGCCTTCTCGCGCGTAATTTCGCCGGGAATGCGGATCGCAAGGCCCGGGCCGGGGAAGGGGTGACGGCCCACGAAAGTCTCCGGCAGGCCCAACTCGCGGCCGAGCGCGCGCACCTCGTCCTTGAAGAGTTCGCGCAAGGGTTCGACGAGCTTGAGGTTCATGCGTTCGGGCAGGCCGCCGACATTGTGGTGGCTCTTGATCGTCACGCTCGGTCCACCGGAGAACGAGACGCTCTCGATCACATCCGGGTAGAGCGTTCCCTGCGCGAGGAACTCGGCGCCACCGATTTTCCGGGCCTCAGCCTCGAAAACGTCGATGAAGAGCTTGCCGATGGTCTTGCGTTTCACCTCCGGGTCCGAGACGCCCTTGAGCGCACCGAGAAAGGTCTCGGAGGCGTCCACATGGACGAGCGGAATGTTGTAGTGCCCGCGGAACAGGTCCACGACCTGGCTGCTCTCGCCCTTGCGCATCAGCCCGTGATCGACATAGACGCAGGTGAGCTGGTCGCCCACCGCCTCATGGATCAGCACGGCGGCGACGGAGCTGTCCACGCCGCCCGAAAGCCCGCAGATCACCTTGCCCTTGCCAACCTGCGCGCGGATCTTGGCGATCATCTCGGCGCGATAGGCGCCCATCGTCCAGTCCGACTTCAGCCCGACGATGTTGTGGACGAAATTGGCGATAAGCTTAGCGCCATCGGGCGTATGCACCACCTCGGGGTGGAACATCGTGGTGTAGATGCGGCGCTTCTCGTCCGAGGCGATCGCGAACGGCGCGTTCTCGGAAGTTGCCTTCACGGTGAAGCCTTCCGGCAGCTTCGTCACGCGGTCGCCGTGGCTCATCCACACGGGATAACGCTGGCCGACTTCCCAGAGTTTGTCGAAGAGCGCGGAGGCCTCCATGATCTCGATATCGGCACGACCGAACTCCGCAGCGTGCCCGCCTTCGACCACGCCGCCAAGCTGCACAGCGGTAGTCTGCTGGCCGTAGCAGATTGCGAAGATCGGCAGGCCGGATTTGAATACGGCGTCCGGCGCACGGGGCGAACCGTCGCGCGTCACGCTGTCAGGTCCACCGGAGAGGATGATGCCGCGCGGCTTCAGCTTGGCGAAGGCCTCGTCGGCCTTCTGGTAGGGGTGGATCTCGCAATAAACGCCCGTCTCGCGCACCCGCCGCGCAATGAGCTGCGTCACCTGCGAACCGAAATCGATAATGAGGATGGAATCGTGCAACATGCGGATGTCTCGTCAGGTTGAGCGGTTCAGAACGGCGATAAAAAACCCGTCCGTGTTCGTCCGGCGCGGGGTGAGCAGCAGGCCGAGCTTGCGGCAATCGGTGAAGGCAGCGAGCGCGGGCAGGGAACGCGCCCCGGCATTCGCAGCCGGATCGGCAACCGAGAAATCCGGATGGCGCTCGAGAAAAGCCGAAACCTGTGCGCCGTTCTCCTCGTCGAGCAGCGAGCAGGTGATATAGACGAGCCGGCCGCCGGGCTTCACGTAACGCGCGGCATGGTCGAGCACCTCGCGCTGTTCGCCGGTGCGAAGGTCGAGCGAATTGGGGCGCATGCGCCATTTGGCGTCTGGGTGACGCCGCCAGGTGCCCGTGCCGGTGCAGGGGGCATCGACGAGCACGAGATCCATCTTCCGGGCGAGATCCTTGAGATCCATGACGCCGTTTTTCGGTGTCCGCACCTGCACGTTGCGGACGCCGGCGCGGGTCAGGCGGTCGTGGATCGGCGCGAGGCGTCGCTGATCGGAATCGGTCGCGAAAATCTGCCCCTTGTTGTTCATCTCGCCGGCCATCGCGAGCGTCTTGCCGCCGCCGCCCGCGCAGAGGTCGAGCACCTGCATGCCCGGCTGAACACCAGCAAGCAGACTCACCAGTTGCGAACCTTCATCCTGCACCTCGACGGCGCCCTTGAGGAAGGCAGGTTCGGATTGCACATGCGGCACACGCCCCTCGGCATTCGGGCGGATTCGCAGACCGTAGGGCGAAATCGGCGTTTCCTCGGGGTCGATATGGCCGAGGGCTTCCAGCGCCTTGAGGCGGATGATCTTGAGCGGATTGACCCGCAGATCGACCGGCGCGCGCGCGGCCATAGCGGAGAGTTCATCGACCTTTTCGGCGCCGAACGCCCGTTCGAAAGAAGCGTCGAGCCATTCGGGATAATCGCCACGGACAGGGGCGGGTGCGTCGACGAGGCTGTTCGCAGACAAAGCCGCGCGCTCGTTGTCCGAAAGCGGAGCAGGGGCAAAGCGGTCGCCCGAACAGAGATTGCCGATTTCCTCCACGCTCATTCCGCGCAGGCCGCGCAACATGCCGAGGAGGATCGCACGCGGTGCGGGCTCGGTGTTGCGATCACCGGCGCGCCAGGCGGCAGATGCTTTCACGCGTAGGCTGTCATGCACGAGATTGCCTACGGCGTTACGGTCGCCCGAGCCCGCATAACGGTTCGCATTGCCCCATTCCTTGAGAACGGTGGCGAGCGGGCGCTTCTGGGTTTGCAAGGCTTCGAGGATGCCGATGGCGGCGCTGAGACGGGCAGCGGGAGTCATGGCTTGCCTTGCGGGAAATCGGACCAGCCTGTCAAGGCGGCGGCCGGTCGATAACGAAGAATTACCCAGGTTTGGCAGTAAATTCCGCCGTTTGCGCAAGGGGGCGGAAACCACGCCTCGCTTCCGCCATATTTGGGGCGGAGGCGATCCGGGTTCTGTTTTTCCGCTTCAGGAGCTTTTCATGTCCCGCATCATCCGCGGCGCGCTCGCCGCCGCTCTTCTCGTTGCCGTCGCCGCCTGCGCGACTCAGCCGCAGGCCGGCGATCCGGGTCCGGCTCCCGCCCGCAAGCTCGACGCCAAGACTATGCTGGAGTGCGGCAAGCGCTGCTGAGCGCCGAACCTGCCCGTTGCTAGGCGCTTTCCTGATCCCCCGGTTCCGGGGGATTTTTTTTGCCTGCCCGTCCGATGACGACGAAAGGCAGCAGCACCCCGACAACGAACGGGATTGCCAGCAGTTTAGCCTCGAACGCACGCGACGTAAGAAGGTTCGTGGCGACGGCGACTATCACAAGATAGGCAATCGTCGAGGGGAGGGGCGGATAGCCCATTGCCCGGAACCGGCGCCAGATGAGCGCCACGCTGCCGAGCGCGAAAAGTGCACCGGCCGTGATCACCGCAATCATCAGCACGACCATGGAATCGAGCGGCATCGCAATCGCATATCCAGCGGCGACGATCGCGAGGCAGGCGGCCGTCAACGCCAGCGCTGACCGAATGAAGCGTTGCCTGTCCGTGGGATCGAGGCGGGCGAACAGGGTGTTCAAGACAAACTCCCGGCAAAACAGGTTCCTGACGTGAAAAGACCCGCCTGAGCGGGTCTCCTGAGCGAAATACCGGGCCAGTCAGACGCAACGCCCGTTATAGTAGCGTTTGCCGGTATTCGTGCCGCAGCTGCCGGCGAAAGCCGGAACGGCAAAGGTTGCAAGAAGCACAACAAGAACGAATTTCTTCATGAAGTCCCCCAGTTTGGCTGCGATTCGCAATCTGAACCGCGATGCAAACGGTATTCTCATCACGAATTCTTGCCAATAGATCACACTCGCGTCGGATAGTTCGGGCTCTCCCGCGTGATCGTTACGTCATGCGCGTGGCTCTCGCGCAGGCCGGCGGAAGAGATTCGGACGAATTCAACCTTCTCCTGAAGCTCGTTGATCGTCTTGGCGCCGACATAGCCCATCGCCGCCTTGAGGCCGCCCGCGAGCTGGTGGATGACGTTCGCCGTTGGGCCCTTGTAGGGAACCTGCCCCTCGATACCTTCGGGCACGAGCTTCATCGTGTCCTTGATCTCGGCCTGGAAGTAGCGATCGGCGGAGCCGCGCGCCATTGCACCGAGGGAACCCATACCGCGATAGGCCTTGTAGGACCGCCCCTGATAGAGGAACACCTCGCCGGGGCTCTCGTCCGTGCCGGCGAGCAGCGAGCCGATCATCGCGCAGGAGGCGCCCGCGGCGAGCGCCTTGGCAAGATCGCCCGAATACTTGATGCCACCGTCGGCGATCACGGGAATGCCGTTCTTCGCGGCCTCCTCGGCGCTTTCCATGATCGCGGTCAACTGCGGCACGCCGACGCCGGCAACAATACGCGTCGTGCAGATCGAACCCGGTCCGATACCGACCTTGATCGCATCCGCGCCCGCGTCGATCAGCGCGCGGGTGCCGGCAGCGGTGGCGACATTGCCGGCAACGACCTGCACCGAATTCGAGAGCTTCTTGATGCGGCTCACCGCATCGAGAACCTTCTGGCTATGACCATGCGCGGTATCGACGACGACCAGATCGACACCGGCGTCGATCAGGAGTTCAGAGCGATGGAAACCGTCTTCGCCGGTTGTCGTCGCGGCGGCGACGCGCAGCCGGCCCTGTTCGTCCTTGCAGGCGTTGGGGTTGAGCTTGGCCTTTTCGATGTCCTTGACCGTGAGCAGGCCGACGCACTGGTATTCATTATCGACCACCAGCAGCTTTTCGATCCGGTGGCGGTGGAACAACTGGCGCGCCTCGTTCTGCGTCACGTTCTCGCGCACGGTGACAAGGTTCTCATGCTTCGTCATCAGTTCGCGGACCGGCTGGTCCATGTTCTCGGCGAAGCGCACGTCGCGATGCGTCAGGATGCCGACCAGCTTGCCCTTGGGGCCGTTCGAACCGACGACGACCGGCAGGCCGTTGATGCCCTTGGCTTTCATCAGCGCCAGTGCATCGCCCAGCGTCGCATCCGGCGAGATCGTCCAAGGGTTCATGACGATGCCGCTTTCGAAGCGCTTGACCTGCCGCACCTCGTCCGCCTGTTCCTCCGGTGTGAGGTTGCGGTGAATGACGCCCATGCCGCCCGCCTGCGCCATCGCGATGGCGAGCCGCGCCTCGGTGACCGTATCCATCGCCGAGGAGAGGAGCGGTAGGTTGACCGTGATCGATTTCGTCACCCGGCTGCGCAGATCCGTCTCGGAGGGCAGGACCTCGGAATGGCCGGGGCGCATCAGCACGTCGTCGAAGGTGAGGGCTTCGGGAATGGTGCGAGGGGCGGTGCGCGGCATGTCAAGGGCTCCAGCGTGGCGAGGATATGCGTAAGACCCTCCGCTCGTGACCAAATGATGACGGGCACGACGGTGAGGAAACTTACGCAGGGAGGATTTCCGTTGACGAGGGCGCTTAACATGCTCTTCGCCGAAAAGGAAAGAGCCTATTGCCGGAGATACGTGGAAATCCGCACCTTGCGGGCAATGAGCTTGCGATCGGACGTGTGCTGGCAGCCCTCGACGCGCGTTTCGGCGAAAAAGAGCAGCGCCTCATCGCCGATATTGTCGAAGTTGCGCCCCTCGGCACGCTCGTCGATCAGCACGGGATAATTGCGGATCGTGCCGGCGCCGCAGGCATCGTCGTAATAACTCTTGGTTGGCAGCACGAGCGTCGGCGACGACCAATCGGTGAGGTTCGCCGAAGCGGCAAGATAGAACCCCGGCGCGGACAGCATTCCGCCCATGCCGTCCGATGCCCCCGCGCTCGCCTGATAAACGGCAAGAAATTTGCCGCTGCCCCGGTGGCGGACGATCGCGCCGACGGGGGCGGGGAACGGGGAAATCGTCTTGCATGTCTGCCGCGCGGGCACAGGTCCACCATAGGGGTCGGGGAAACGGGCGGTGAAGCCCGCGCCGGTCCAGCCGCGCCAGTCGCCCTTGTCCGGATCGGTGCTGCGGAACAGGCAGACGCCGCCGGGCTGGCCGTTCCAGCCTGTGGTGCCGACGAGCATGTGGAAGGCACCATCCTTTTCGACGATATTCGAGGGGTTGAAGAAGCCTCGATGCCGCCCTTGTTCGACCTCCTGCGGGAAGGGCGTCGCCATGACGACCGGAGAAGCTCCGCGCACGAAACTTCGGCCGCCATCCGCCGAACGGAGATCGAGCACGGTGTTCCACCAGCATTTCATATACTCGGGATACCGGCAGCGCCCCTTGTGATTGTTCGCCTGGAATTCATGGTGGGCGAGGGCGCTTATGCGCCTGCCGTCCGTCGTCCAGGTCGCGGCGATCCAGACGCGATCATCGTATTTCTTCGGGTCGCCATCGCCATTGCCGCGGAAGGCGACCGGGCATTCGATCTTCAACGCCGGCAGCGATTTCCCGCTCAGACGCCGGTTCTCGTAATGCAGCGCGAAGGCATGGATGAGCCCATCGTCGCCGCGCCAGGCCCGCAAGGGCACGTCGGCGACATCGTGCCCGTCGCAGGCATCGCGCGCCGGGTCAAAGACAACGACAGGCGGACCGACCGGCGTTGCGACGAAGGCGGTGTCGGCGGCAAGGGCCGTCTGCTGTCCCAGAACGGCGCAGACAACCGCGGCGAGAGCGATCCGCCACTGGAAGCCCGAGCCGAATTGCCCTAGTTCTCGCCTCATCGCGGGATTGCCGTTGCTCATGATGGCTGGTTTCGCAAGTTTCGCGCCAGAAGATGGAAAACCGGACATGTCATCGCTGCTGCCGCTCGTGCTGGGCCTCGCACTCTTTTTCGGGGGGCACCTCATCTCACGCATCGGCAATGTCCGATCCGATCTCATCGCAAAGCTGGGGATGGGCGCCTATCGCGGGCTCTATTCCGCGCTGGCGCTGGCGGGCTTTGGCCTGATCGTTTACGGCTTCGGGCATTATCGCGCCTCGGGCATGATCCCGGTCTGGAGCAGCCCGCGCTGGATGGCGCATCTCGTCATCCCGCTGATGTGGGTGAGCTTCGTCCTTCTTGCCGCGACCTGGCTGCCCGGCACGATCAAGGCCAAGGCAAAGCACCCGATGCTCGCGGCGGTGAAGATCTGGGCCTTCTCGCATCTTCTGGCCAATGGCGATCTTGGCTCGATCCTGATGTTCGGCGCTTTCCTCGCCTGGGCGGTGATGGCGAGGATCGCACTGAAGAAGTCCGGTGGAACGGAGGTGCTGCCCGGAGCCGAAGCACTTGCGGGAAGCCGGCGCAACGATGTTCTCGCGATTCTCGTCGGCACCGGCTTAACGCTCGCCTTCATCACCGGCCTGCACCGTTTCCTGATCGGCGTGCCGATTCTCTCGTGAAGCCACGGATTCGCCGTGCTGCGCACGCTTTTTTGACGAAGCGGGTATCCACTTCGGTCAAAAATGCTTTATACGGCTCGAAGCAACGCGCAGCCGCCTGAAGGGCCCCAGATGACCGATATTTTCCGCGAGGTGGATGAAGAAGTCCGCCGCGACAAGGCAACCGAGTTCTGGAACAAGCACGGTAACAAGCTCATCATCGGCGCGGTGGCCATCGTGCTCGCCGTTGGAGGTTGGCGCTTTTACAGGGATTACCAGTTCAAGGAGCGTGCCGCGTTAGGGGCGCAGTTCGAGGCTTCAATCGCCGAAGCCGAGGCCGGAAAAACCGATGCGCTCGCCGCCGTGGCAGGACAAAAGACCGGGACCTATCCTACTCTAGCACGCTTCCGGCTCGCCAGCGAACTCGCGGCCAAGGCGAAGGACGATGCAGGCCGTAAGGACGCGGTATCCGCGTTCGATACGCTCGCGAACGATGCGGCGCTGCCCGCCGAATGGCGAGATATCGCGCGTCTGCGCGCCGGCATGGTGCTGGTCGATGGTGGCAGCTACGATGAGGTCGAGAAACGCCTGACGCCGCTCTCCGCGCCGGGGCAGACCTTCGCCAATGCTGCGCGCGAGGCGATTGCGCTCGCCGCCTACCGCGCCGGCAAGTTCGACAAGGCGCTCGATGCGCTTCAGGCGATCGTGCTTGACGTCGACGCGCCAGCCAATCTCCGCCAGCGCGCCGAGACCCTGCTCGCCGTCGTCCGCTCCGGGCCCGTCGGCGCCAAGAAGTAACGGGCGCGACGATGCCCTTCACGCTTGCGCTGGTCGGCCGCCCTAACGTCGGCAAATCGACGATGTTCAATCGGCTGGTCGGCAAGAAGCTGGCGCTGGTGGACGATCAACCCGGCGTGACGCGCGACCGTCGCGAGGGAGACGCCAAACTCGCCGACCTCTCCTTCACGGTGATCGACACGGCGGGCCTGGAAGAGGCGCGCGAGGGCTCGCTGACCGCACGGATGCGTGAGCAGACCGAAGCCGCGATCCACGACGCCGATTGTGTACTCTTCATGATCGACGCCCGTGCCGGTCTCACACCGGACGATCGCTTCTTCGCCGAGATTGTCCGCAAGACCGATACGCCCGTGATCGTCGCCGCCAACAAGGCTGAGGGGAAGGGCGCCTCCGCCGGCATCATCGAGGCTTACGAACTCGGTTTCGGCGATCCGGTGCCCGTTTCCGCCGAACATGGCGAGGGCATGGGCGAACTCTACGACGTGCTCCAGCCGCTGGTCGACGCCTTCGAGGAAGACGAAGCCGCGATCCGCGAGGCGGCTGCGCGCGAGACGGTTCAAGCCGCCGAGGGCGAGGAGGAGGACGATCCCTCCCGACCCGTGCGCATCGCCATCGTCGGACGGCCGAACGCCGGGAAATCGACGCTCATCAACGCGATGCTCGGTGAGGAGCGTCTGTTGACCGGCCCGGAGGCGGGCATCACCCGCGATTCCATCGGGCTCGACTGGGAATGGCGCGGGCGGCCGATGAAGGTGTTCGACACCGCCGGCCTGAGGAAGCGGGCACGCATCGAAGACAAGGTCGAGAAGCTCGCGGCGGCGGACGCCATCCGCGCGGTGAAGTTCGCGGAGGTTGTCGTCATCCTGCTCGACGCGACGATCCCCTTCGAGAAACAGGACCTGACGATTATCGATCTGTGTGAACGCGAAGGCCGCGCGGTCGTGATCGGCCTCAACAAGTGGGATTTGATCGAGAGCCGTGGTGCGACGCTTTCGGGATTGAAGGAAGAAGCGGCGCGGCTCCTACCACAAGTGCGCGGCTGCCCCGTGGTGCCGCTTTCGGGCCTCTCGGGGCAGGGGATCGACCGGCTGATGGAAGGTGTGATGCAGATGCATCAGGTCTGGAACCGGCGCGTGCCGACCGCGCGCATCAACCGCTGGCTGGAAAACGTCAAGGCCAATCACCCCCCGCCCGCCGTCTCGGGGCGGCGCATCAAGCTGCGCTACATGACGCAGACGAAAACCCGCCCGCCGCAGTTCTCGCTGTTCGGCAACCAGCTCGATGCTTTGCCGGAGAGCTACAAGCGCTATCTCGTCAATTCGATCCGCGAGACCTTCGATCTGCCGGGCGTGCCGATCCGCCTCGCGATGCGGACTTCCGACAACCCTTTCGACAAGGGGAAGAAATGAAAAAAGGCCCGGAAAACCGGGCCTTTCCTTTTTCGAAGGGAGCCGATCAGGCGCCGGCTTCCTTGAGCTTCTTGTTGCACTCGGACCAGTAGCCGCCACCGGCCTGGATCCAGCGGAGGCCGCCGTTGGCATCCTTCGCCTTGTTGGCATTGTACTGGTCAGCGCAGGTCTTGAGACGGGCATGGCCCGGCTTCTGGTCGGCGTATTTCTTGTCGACCGCCTTCGGGAACACGACCTTGCCAGTTGCCTTGGGGGCAGCGGCAGGTGTTGCGGCAGGCGTCGCACCAGCCTTCGGCGCGGCAGCATTCGCGGGCGCGGCCTTGGGCGGATCATCCTTCACCGCACCGGCTGCAGCGGTATCGTCGGCATCGTCATCGCCGCACTCGGCCTTGCGGAAGTCGTTCCAGGACTGGCCCTTGAGCTTGTTGCCCTTCTTCGCCTCCTGATACTTGGCGGAACACTCCTTCATCGTCAGCGCCTGCGAGGGCGCGGTCGTGAGGCCGAGAACAAGCGCCACGCCGGCGCCGGCAAGAAGGGTACGAAGCATCGGACTGGTCTCCCGTTTAGATAAGGGTCGGAATCGCGGCAACGCGACGGGGTGTATATTCGCAAGCGCTATATGAACGGCAGCGCAACATCGATGGATCGCGCGACGGGAGATCCTATTCGTTGAGATTCATGATCGGTGTGACAAACCCGTTCTGGCAGGTGAAGCAGCAGCTTGAACATCCGAGTTTACCATCGGCGCCCACGCCCCAGTACCGCCGGGAATTGCCGCGCACGAAGGCTCCGTAGCAGACCTTCTCGCCCTCCAGGCAACTCATACGGATCGTGTTGACCTTGTAATCCTTGATGGTCCAGACCGTCGTGGAACTCGGCCAGACGTTGTTGCGGCTCTTTGACCACACCTTGACGTCGACCTGGTGCCGGTCAAACGCGCGGAAACGCCACGTCATCGTCGCAGCCGAGGCGAAGCTCGACCAACTGAAAAACGCAAGCAAAACAAGAACAACAAAACGCTTCATGAGGCCCCCCTAAGGCAATGGAGATACCAGCGAAGCAAAAATACAGGCGCTTGGCGAGAGGGAACGTGAAGAATTCCTTGCCGCGTCAGCCTGGCGGACGGAAGGCGAGCACTTTCTTCTGCGGAAAGTCGAAGATCTTGCCGGTCTCGTCCCAATCCGGCGAAGCCATGCGGATGAGATAGGGCTGAATTTCGTCTGGCGCCGGCAGCGTCATCGGGTCCTCGCCCGGCGCAGCCTCTGCACGCATCTTGGTGCGCGTGCGGCCAGGATTGACCAGCATTACCCGCACCTTGGTGATATTGCGGATTTCCTCGGCCCAATCGGCGACCATCAGGTTGAGCGCGGCCTTGGAGGCACCGTAAAGCCCCCAATAGGCATGGATGCTCGTGCCGGCGCCGGAAGAAATGAAGATCGCGCGCCCGGCGTCAGAAGCCCGCAGCAGCGGGTCCATCGAACGGATCAGCCGGTAGTTGGCAGTGACGTTCACGGCCATGACCTTGTCGAACATCTTGGGTTCGACGTGATTGAGCGGACCGATCGGTCCGAGGATCGCGCCGTTGCCGACGAGAATATCGAGCTTGCCCCAGCGTTCAAAGATCGTGCCGCCAAGCCGGTCCAGCGCATCGAAATCGGTGAGATCGAGCGGAACCAAGGTCGCGCTGCCGCCCAGCACCTTGATCTCGTCGTCAAGTTCCTCAAGACCACCCTGCGTCCGGGCGAGGGCGATCACATGCGCGCCGGCCTTGGCAAAGGCCTTGGCGGTCTCGAAACCGATCCCGCGCGAGGCGCCGGTGACGAGCGCAAGGCGGCCCTTGAGCGGCTGTTGTTCAGACATTGGACGGCCTCAGCTGGCTTCTGCGAGCAGCGAGAGCTGCTTGGCGCCTTCGCCGACAAGATCGGCAACGGGCGTGGGGTATTCGCCGGTGAAATAGTGATCGGTGAACTGCGGTAACGCGGCATTCCTGCCCGGTTCGCCGAGTGCGCGGTAGAGACCGTCGATCGAAAGGAACGCAAGACTCTCGACACCGAGATAATCGCGCATCTCGTCGAGGGCCATGTTTGCCGCGAGCAATTTTTCCTGATCGGGCATGTCGATGCCGTAGTAGTCGGGAAACTTGATCGGCGGGGAGGCGATGCGGAAATGCACTTCCGTCGCCCCGGCCTCGCGCATCATCTTGACGATCTTGCGCGAGGTGGTGCCGCGCACAATGGAATCATCGACGAGTACGATCCGCTTGCCATCAACCACCGCACGGTTGGCGGAATGTTTCATGCGTACGCCGAGTTCGCGGATCGACTGGGTTGGCTCGATAAAGGTCCGGCCGACATAATGGTTACGGATGATCCCGAGTTCGTAGGGAATGCCGGACGCCTGCGAGAAACCGATCGAGGCCGGCACACCGGAATCCGGCACCGGCACGACGACATCCGCCGAGATCGGGGTCTCCTCCGCGAGGATGCGACCGATATTCTTGCGTACCTCGTAGACATTGCGGCCGCCGGCGATGGAGTCGGGTCGCGCGAAATAGACGTATTCGAAGAGGCACGGGCGCGGCTTGCGGGCCGGAAACGGCCGCAGCGATTCGAGCTTGCCATCCTGATCGACGACGATGATTTCACCGGGCTCGACTTCGCGCTCGAACTTGGCGTTGATGATATCAAGCGCGCAGGTCTCGGAGGCGAAGATCGGGTGCCCGTCGAGTCGGCCCAATACCAGCGGCCGAATGCCGAGCGGGTCGCGCGCGCCGATCAGCTTCTTGTTGGTCATGCCGACGAAGGCATAGGCGCCCTGGACCTGTCCCAGCGCATCAATGAAACGATCGATGAAGCGGTTGCGTTTCGACCGCGCGACGAGGTGCAGCAGAACCTCGGTGTCGGAGGTCGCCTGATAAATCGCGCCTTCCGCGATCAATTGACGGCGTAGCGTCAGCCCGTTGGTGAGGTTGCCGTTGTGACAGACCGCGAAACCGCCGCCTGTCAGCTCCGCGAACAGCGGCTGGACATTGCGGAGGATGGTCTCACCCGTCGTCGAATAGCGGGTATGGCCGATCGCGACCGAGCCGGGGAGCCGGTCGATCACGCTGCGCTTGGAGAAATTATCGCCGACAAGGCCGAGGCGGCGTTCGGAGTGGAAGCGCGTACCGTCGAAGGTGACAATGCCCGCGGCTTCCTGTCCGCGATGCTGGAGCGCATGAAGGCCGAGCGCGGTGATCGCTGCCGCATCAGGGTGGCCGAAAATACCGAAAACCCCGCATTCCTCGCGGGGGTGATCGTCATCAAGATCAAGGCCGGTCAAAGCAGTCTCGACGGTTTCGCCATGGCTCATGATCGAAAACCTCTCCAGCGGGTGCGTTTCGGCAGGCCCGCCCGGAAGCGGACCGGTTGGAGCTTACTGCTTGGGCGCTTCCGGCGCGGCATTCTGCGTGCCGCTCGATGCTCCGGGCGTTCCGGATTTGAGTTCGTCCGTGATCTGCTTGATCGAACCGATGCGTTCGTCGAGATTATCGGGCAGCATGTTCTTGAGCTTGTCGAAGCTCGAAACGAGGATCGGACGGAATTTGGCCTCCATCACCCAGGTCGGCTGCTGCTTCTCGTTCACCAGCCAGGTGAAGAAACCGAAACCGATCACCGCGAGCAGGAAGCCGCGCGCAGCCCCGAACAGGAAGCCGAGCGTGCGGTCGAGCGCGCCGACGCGGCTGTCGAGAATGAAGTCCGAGAGCTTCGAGGTCACGATATAGGCAATGAACAGCGTCACGAGGAACACACCGCCAAGCGCGAGACCGTTGACCAGCATCGGCGGCTGCTTGACGATATACTGCATCACCAGCGGCGCGGCCTTCGGCCAGCCGAAATAAGCGACCACTGCCGCGACAGCCCAGGAGCCGATCGCAAGAACCTCGCGGGTAAAGCCCCGCACCATCGCCAGAAGGGCCGAAATCAGCACGATACCGATGACGACGAGATCAAGAATGGTAACGGGCATGCAATCCTCATACGCGGCAAAAGGCGCGACCCTAGGACGAAAGTGGGGGCCAGCGCTTTGCGGGGGTATAGCGGCTTCAAGCGTCGCCGTCACCCTCCCTGAGAAGCGGAAACGCCAATTTGTCGCGGTCTGTGCAAAAAGTCACGCCTCGATTGTCAGCGATCGCGCACCCGCTGGCGTGGCGCGCCGCCCGCGACCTCCGCTACAACATCAGCGATGCGCTGGATCGGACGCAGCCTGAGACCGGCTTGCTTGCCGGTTTCGACGGAGCCCTCGGGGATCATCGCTTCGGAAAAGCCGAGCTTGACTGCCTCCTTGAGCCGCGGCGCCGCTTGCGGCACGGGCCGCACGAGCCCGGAGAGCGAGATCTCACCAAACAGCGCCATCTCCGGAGGAATCGGGGTGTCCGCCAACGACGAGACGAGCGCCGCCGCGACTGCGAGGTCTGCCGCCGGTTCGAGAATCCGAAAACCGCCGGCGACATTCATGTAAACGTCGTGTTGGCCGAGGCGCACGCCACCACGAGCCTCCAGCACCGCGAGCACCATCGCGAGACGGTTCTGGTCCCAGCCGACAACCGCGCGGCGCGGCGTGCCCAAGGCCGTTGGCGTGACCAGTGCTTGAATCTCGACCAGCATCGGCCGCGTACCCTCCATGCCGGCGAACACGGCCGTTCCGGAAACGGAGGCATCCCGCGCGCCAAGGAAAAGGGCGGAGGGATTCGGCACCTCACGCAGGCCGTCGCCCGCCATTTCGAAGACGCCGATTTCATCGGTCGCGCCGAAGCGGTTCTTCACCGCCCGCAGGATGCGGAAATGGTGTGCGGCATCGCCCTCGAAACTCATGACCGCATCGACCATATGCTCGACGACGCGCGGCCCGGCGATCTGCCCGTCCTTCGTCACATGCCCGACGAGGATGATCGCCGCACCGGTGCCCTTGGCGAAGCGGATCAGACCCTGCGCCGCCGCCCGCACCTGCGTCACCGTCCCCGGTGCGGCCTCGACGGCATCGGTCCACATCGTCTGGATGGAATCGATGATGACGAGGCGCGGGGCAGCGCCGGCGGAGAGGGTGGTCAGGATATCCTCGACATGGGTTTCCGCCGCGAGCTCCACCGGCGCATCGCCGAGCCCGAGGCGCTGGGCGCGCAGCCGCACCTGCCCGGCGCTTTCCTCACCGGAGATATAGACGACGCGTGCGCCGTTGCGCGCGATTGCCGCCGCCGCTTGAATCAGCAGGGTCGATTTGCCGATGCCCGGTTCCCCGCCGAGCAGGATCACCGAACCTTTGACGAAACCGCCGCCGGTGACGCGATCGAGTTCGGCGATGCGCGAGGGGAGGCGCGGGGCGTCCATCGGCGTGCCGGCGAGCCCTTCGAGCTGGATGACGCGGCCTTTCTTAAGCCGCGCGCCGCCCGAGGCGACCGGAGCCGTCCCTGCCTCCGTGACTTCCTCGACGATGGAGTTCCATTCGCCGCAGGCCTCACACTTGCCCTGCCAGCGCGCATGCACCGCACCGCAGGCTTGACAGACGAAGGTGGTGGAACGCTTGGCCAAGCGGCTCTCCCTCTCACGGCCCGCTCACTCGAACGTGATTCGCCGATTAGCGATTTGTTTCTGCCTTCCTAACAAGGCTGGCCCCGTTCCGTCCATTCGGGGAAAACAGGAGTTCCGCGTCAATGTCGATCAGAATGGTCAACGGCTATCCATGCGCGAATTGTTCGGATGCATCGCTGGCAAAGCAGGGCGTCGATCCGACGAAAGCCTCCAGCCTCGCCGAGGGGCTCGCCAACGAAGTGCGTGAAAAGAACGGCAATTCGCTCGCACCCGAAGCCGTGACGCAAGCCGGCGCCAGCGAGCACACCCGCGCGCCCCTCGATTACACCGCCGAGCTCGATATTCTGGTGTAGCCCAGTTCTCGTCTAACCGACGATCTGGCGGCGGTAGCGCCGACCAAGGTTCGTCAGGATCTCATAGCCGTTGGTGCGCGCACTCGCGGCGACACGGTCGATATCGAGCGCATCGCCGATCAGCGTTGCGAAGTCGCCGGGTTTCACCTTGCCTTGTGGCACGTCTGTAATGTCGAGTGTGATAAGGTCCATCGATACATTGCCCGCGAAGGGACATTCAACGCCCGCGACAATGGCCGTGCCGCCCTCGTGTTGCGGGTTGTTGCCGGCGTTGCGCGGAAAGCCGTCGGCATAGCCGCAAGAGATCGTGGCGATGCGGCTCTCGCGCGTAGCAATCCAATTGCCGTTGTAGCCAACAGCCTCGCCCTCCGGCACATGCCGGATCTGGACGATCGGCGCTTCGAGACGGATCACGGGGCGCATGGGATTGGATTGGTCAGGTGTCGGATTGCCGCCGTAGAGCGCATAGCCGGGGCGCGTGAGATCGTAGGTCTCGATACCATCGAGGAAATGACCGGAAGAATTGCAAAGGCTCATCGGCACCGCGCCATTGCCCGAAGCGGCAAGTTCGGCCTTGAGGCGCGCGAACGAGGCGATCTGGGCAGCCGTATCCCGAGCATCTGGCACTTCGGACGAGCAGAAATGTGTCATCACCAGGCCAATGCCGAGGTCATGGAGACGATGCGTGGGGAGCAGCGCCAGCGCCTCTTCAAGCCGGAGGCCAAGCCTGTTCATGCCGGTGTCGACATGCAGCGCCGCCGGTTCGCATCCGTGGCCATGCTGACGCCAGTATCCTACCTCGGGGATGGAACCTAGCACCGGACGCAGACGATGGACGCGGTAATCGTGCATCCGCGCCTGTGCGAGCCCATTGAGAACATAGATCGTGGCTTGCGAAGCGACCGCCCTCGCTCGGATCCCTTCCGAGACATGTGCGACAAAAAAGGTGTGACACCCGGCGCGGGCAAGCGCGGGCACCGCGTGCTCGATCCCGAGTCCATAGGCATCCGCCTTGACCACCGCGCCGCATTCAGCCTTGCCGATACGCGAACCCAGCCGCGCCCAGTTTTCGCAAAGCGCGGAAAGATTGATCGTGAGGATTGCTGCCATGTCGTCCATGACGGCACCATGCCCTTATTCGATGGGCCTTTCCACCAGGATCTTGGCGAAAGGAGGGGAGATAGCCGCTATTCGAGGCGCTCCGGCAGATAGTCCTCGGAAGCAAGATCCGAAAACCGCGTGACATTGGCGTCGAACTGGAGCTGCACTGTGCCGGTCGGGCCGTGACGCTGCTTGCCGATAATGACCTCGGCCTTGCCGTGCACCCGGTCCATTTCCATCTGCCATTTGAGATGGTCTTCCGTGCCGGGTTTCGGCTCCTTGTTCTGGAGGTAGTATTCCTCGCGGTAGACGAAGAGCACCACGTCCGCGTCCTGCTCGATCGAACCGGACTCGCGCAGGTCCGAGAGCTGGGGGCGCTTGTCGTCGCGGTTTTCAACCTGACGCGAGAGCTGCGAGAGAGCGACGATCGGGATTTCGAGTTCCTTCGCCAGCGCCTTGAGGCCGGTCGTGATCTCGGTGAGTTCCTGAACGCGGTTGTCGCCCTTCTTGGATGATCCGGCGAGCAGTTGCAGGTAGTCAACCACCAGTAGGTCGAGCCCGTGCTGGCGTTTGAGCCGGCGCGCGCGCGCCGCAAGCTGCGCGATCGAGATGCCGCCGGACTGGTCGATATGGAGCGGCACGCTCTGCATTTCGGCGACAGCCTCGTGCAGCTTGGCGAACTCGTCCTGTGTGATATCGCCGCGGCGGATCTTGAACGACGGCACGCCCGACTGCTCGGCGATGATACGCGTCGCGAGCTGTTCCGAGCTCATTTCGAGACTGAAGAAGCCAACGATCCCGCCATTGGCCGTCTTGACCGTGCCGTCGGGCTGGCGCTCGCCGCGCCATGCCTTGGCGATGTTGTAGGCGATATTGGTGGCGAGCGAGGTCTTGCCCATCGCCGGGCGGCCGGCGAGGATCACAAGGTCCGACCGCTGGAGGCCACCGAGCTTCTGGTCGAAATCGCGCAGGCCGGTCGCGGTGCCGGAAAGGCCGCCGTCGCGCCGATAGGCTTCGCTCGCCATGTGGATCGCGAGGCTCAGTGCGGTCGAGAAACTCTGGAACCCGCCTTCGAAACGGCCTGCTTCGGCGAGCCCGTAGAGCTTGCGCTCGGCATCCTCGATCTGCAGGCGAGGGCTCTCGTCCACCGGCGCATCGAAAGCGCGGTTGACCATGTCCTCCCCAATGGTGATGAGGTTCCGCCTGAGCGCAAGTTCGTAGATTGTGCGGCCATATTCGGTGGCGTTGATGATCGTCGTCGCACTGGTCGCAAGGCGGACGAGATACTGGGGCACCGTCATGCCGCCGAGATCGAGATCGGGGAGATAGGTTTTTAGTGTGATCGGCGTGGCAACCTTGCCGGCCTTCAGCAGCTTGGTGATCACCTCGAAGATGCGGCCGTGCAGTGCCTCGAAGAAGTGCTCGGGGCGCAGGAAGTCCGAAACCCGATCGTAGGCCTCGTTGTTGACGAGAATCGCGCCGAGCAGCGCCTGTTCCGCCTCAAGGTTGTGCGGGGCGAGGCGGAGATTGGCTTCGGGTTGCGGCTCGATGCGGGCGAGGCTCGACATGGCTCATCTTCGTGATGTGGCAAAGGTTCGGGGCGATCAATCCACCGTCGGGCGGGAACAAAAAAGCCCCCCGGTAACCCGGAGGGCAATTGTCCCTGATTCCCACAGGAATGCACAGGCGGCAGCTCGGAAAAGACAAAAAGAAATCTTTTCGCTTGACCGCCCGGACGTCGATCAGAGCTCCGCCATCGGGCCGGCTTCGGCCAACGCCGCGCCGATCTCGAGGCCGAGATCGTCGAGGTTGTCCTCCTCGCGCTCCAGCACGTTCTCGCCACGAGCCTGACGCTCGGCTTCCTCGACCGAACGGGCAACGTTGATCGTCACGCCGACCGAAACTTCCGGATGCAGCACCACCGAAACCTGATGCAGGCCCAAGGTCTTGATCGGGGTGTTGAGCGCGATCTGGCCACGGTTGACGGTGAAGCCGCCGGCGGTCAGCGCCTCGGCGAGATCACGCGAGGAGACCGAACCGTAGAGAACGCCGGCATCGCCAGCCTGGCGGATCAGCACGAAGTTCTGGCCGTCGAGCTTGACGGAAACGGCATCGGCATCCTTGCGGCGCTCAAGGTTCTGCGCCTCGAGCTGCGCACGCTGCTCGGCGAACTTCGCCTTGTTGGCATCCGTCGCGCGCAGGGCCTTGCCGCGGGCGAGCAGGAAGTTGCGGGCATAACCGTCCTTGACGCGGACGACCTCGCCCATCTGGCCAAGCTTGGCGACACGTTCGAGAAGAATGACTTCCATGGTTTTTCTCCTTTGAGTTCAGAATGCTGGAAGTGGTGGGAGCGGGGCGGTCAGAGCCGTCCTCGCCGGAAATCGAAAAGATGGTCGGCCATGCCGGCCAGGATGAAGAGCACCGCCGGAACGCCGAAGAAGATCAGCACGGCCCAGAGGGCGGCGAGAATTAAGGTGCGCCCCTCCATGCCGAGCGTGCGGGCGTGGACAACGGCAAGCCCCTGAAGCATGAAGGCGAAGGCCAGCCCAAGCGCCACCATTTCCGCCAGCAACCCGACGTAGCCCTCGCGCATGCCGACGATGAAGGCGATGCCGATCAGGATCAGCGCACCGCCCGGCAGGCGGAAGCGATAGAGATCCGGCCGGATGAAGGCGATGCGGCCCGAGCGTTCGGCGATCATCGCACCCAGCGTCGCGCTGACGACGATGGTCACCATCGCGAGAAGCCCCGAAAGCGGCAACATGATCCCGGCCATCAGATCGAACAGCGGGCCGAGATCCTTCGAGCCCGATACGGTCACCTGCATCCCGACAAGATGGTAGGCGGCTTCGACCGATTTGCGGATGCGCTGCTGGAGCAGGGAGAAATCCGGCTCGATCACCATCGCCGAAACCGTGGCAACAATAGCAGCGTAGAGAACCAGCGTGATCATCTGCCGGCCGAGGTCAATGCCATCGCGAGCGGGGCGACCGTCATATCGTGAAAACTGACGCTCGGAGATGAAGGTGATCGCGAAAGCCGGCAGGCCGAGCATCGCGACGACGGCGAAGGATGCGGCTGCGCCGGTCAACAGGTTGACCGTCAGCGCCGCGACGAGTCCGCCAAGCGCCGCGACCAGCGGATGCCAGCCGAAACCGGCGATGAACAGCGGCAGTGGCGCGATGAGCGAGAGAAAGATCACCGGCGCGACGCCGGGCGTCAGCAGGCCGGACATGAAAGCGGTGGCAAAACCGGCGGCGGTTCCGACCAAAACGGCCTGCGACAGGGAAGGGGGCGCCGTTACGGGCTGTACCATCGGTCGAGCTGTCCCGCGATCCAGCCGGTGATTTCCGGTGCTGGCGGTTAGAAACGGCTCGGCCTCAGGCAGGCTTCCCGTTTCAGCTTTACCGCCGACGGTGACCCGGCAGCGGCGACGATTCTTGCCTGAATAACCGGCGACCGAAGTCGCCAGTTGTTTCTCGGTGCCGGGCCTACGCCCGGTTTTCCTCGCATAAGCTCGGGCGCGCGGTCGCGCTTGTGGCGATAAACCGCCGATCCCTTACTTGATGACGTAAGGCAGCAGACCGAGCACGCGGGCGCGCTTGATGGCCTGAGCGAGCTCGCGCTGCTTCTTGGCCGAAACGGCCGTGATGCGCGAGGGAACGATCTTGCCGCGCTCGGAAATGTAGCGCGAGAGCAGCTTGACGTCCTTGTAATCGATCTTCGGAGCACCATTGCCCGAGAACGGGCAGGTCTTGCGGCGGCGGAAGAAGGGGCGGCGGGCGCCGGCAGCCTGGCTCATCAGTTATCCTCCTCGTTGCCTTCGGACGCATCGTCATCGCGCGAGCGGCGCGGACCACGATCACCGCGATCACCACGGTCGCCGCGGTCACCACGCTCACCGCGATCGTCACGGTCACGGCGCTGGAGCATGGCCGACGGGCCTTCCTCGAGTTCCTCGACCTTGATCGTCATAAAGCGGAGGATGTCTTCGTTGATCGCCATCTGGCGTTCCATCTCGGCAACAGCCGCCGGGGGAGCGCTGAGATTGAAGAGCGCGTAATGCGCCTTGCGATTCTTCTTGATGCGGTAGGCGAGAGTCTTCACGCCCCAGTATTCGACCTTAGCGACGGCGCCGCCATTGGCCTCGATCACGGCCTTGTAGGTCTCGGTCATCGCCTCGACCTGCTGAGCCGTTACATCCTGGCGAGCCAGGAAAACGTGTTCATAGAGTGCCATAAGAGCCTTCTTTCAAGTTTTACATCCACTGGCGCGAAGCCCTTCGAGCCCTTGGAAGGCCCAAACGAGAAATCACGAAGGCGTTGACACGGGAGACCGGGTCCGAAAACCCTACCGGACAGAAGCCCGGCTCTCCGTTCAGCCACCGGCCAAGCGGAAGAGGGGCTTCTAGCTCTGTTCGATTTGAAAAACAAGCCTATTTTGCGTTGCAATGCCGATCGAACCGCTCCTTACCGAAATCCGCGCCTGCACGGCATGCGACAGGCTTCCGCTCGGTCCGCGCCCGATCTTCCAGGCGAGTGCGAGCGCACGAATCCTGATCGCCGGACAGGCGCCGGGCCGGGTCGCGCATGGGCAGGGCCGTCCGTTCGATGATCTTTCCGGTGATCGCCTGCGCGATTGGCTCGGCATCGACCGGGCGGCATTCTATGACTCGAGCCGCATCGCACTGGTGCCGATGGGGTTTTGCTACCCCGGCACCGAGAAGGGCGCGGATCTGCCGCCGCGCCCGGAATGCGCCGCGCGCTGGCGGGAAAAACTGCTCGGTGCCATGCCAGACATCGAGTTGACTATTCTGCTCGGACGTTACGCGCTCGACTGGCATCTGCCGGAGGCCCGTGGCGCGGCGTTGACCAAGGCCGTGGAAGGCTGGCGTGTGCATTTTCCACGCCTCGTGCCGCTCGTACATCCGAGCCCGCGTAATATCGGCTGGCTGAAGCGCAATCCCTGGTTCGAGACGGACGTCATTCCGGCATTGCGCGAGCGCGTCGCAACCCTGCTCGGACGCTGAAGGGACAGCTACTTGTCCCAAGCGCAGACGAAGGCGCGCTTCGAGACCCAGCACGCGCCCTCGCGCTGCATCGGGCCGAGGTGGTCGTGAGCATGCGTCGCCCCGCGCGTACCGTTCCAGAACCCCTCGGCGCCGTCCGGTTCGGTATCGACCATCGCGAAATAAAGCGCCTTGCCGCGCCGGTTGTTGCTGATCTGGAACCGGTCCTTGGTGGCGGTGAAGTCACACGGACCCTTGATGTAGACCTTGCCATCGACCTGCAGCAGGCAGCGCGCGGTGCGGGCGCTCGCCGGCGCGATCATAAGAAGCAGGACGCTACCCAGCGCGAATATTCGTGACGTCATCCGCACCGCACGCTCCTCCAGTTTATCGCAACTGCATTCTCGCACGCACAGGCGCGAAGACCAGCGAAATCGCGAATTTGCCCTCCCGGCGCTTGACATCCGCCCGTGTGCGCCGCCATTGCCGCGCTAACGTCGATAATCTGCCACCGGAGGAGACCTCGCATGAGCAAGACCGCGTTCCTTTTTCCCGGTCAGGGATCGCAGGCTGTCGGCATGGGTAAGGCGCTCGCGGAGAACTTCGCCACCGCTCGTGCCGTGTTCGAGGAAGTCGATGCCGCACTCGGCCAGAAGCTCTCGGCGCTGATGTGGGAAGGGCCGGAGGATCAGCTGACCCTCACCGCCAATGCCCAGCCGGCGCTGATGGCGCATTCCCTCGCGGTGATCCGCGTGCTGGAAGCGGAGAAGGGGCTCGATCTTGGCAAGGCCGCCTCTTTCGTCGCTGGCCACAGCCTCGGCGAATATTCCGCGCTTGCTGCAGCCGGCGCGCTGACGATCACCGACACGGCCAAGCTCCTGCGTATCCGCGGCGATGCCATGCAGGCAGCCGTGCCGGTCGGCAAGGGTGCAATGGCGGCTCTGCTTGGCGCGGAATGGGACCTTGCATCGGAAATCGCCAAGGAAGCCGCGCAGGGTGAATGCTGTGATGTCGCCAATGACAACGGCGGCGGGCAGGTGGTGCTTTCGGGCGACAAGGCCGCGATCGACCGTGCGTGCGAGATCGCCAAGGCAAAGGGCGTCAAGCGCGCGATCCTGTTGCCCGTCTCCGCGCCGTTCCATTCGGCGCTGATGGCCCCGGCCGCCGAGCGGATGCGCGAAGCGCTCGCGGGTGCGGTCATCAAGGCACCTGTTGTCCCGGTGGTCGCCAACGTCACGGCGGATGCGGTCTCGGACCCGGAAGCGATCCGCCAGAACCTTGTCCGCCAAGTCTGCGGATCGGTCCGCTGGCGCGAGTCGATGCTCTGGCTCGGAGGTGCGGGCGTGGCGAAATTCGTCGAATGCGGCTCGGGCAAGGTGCTGACCGGCATAGCCAAGCGGCTTGTGGCAGGGAGCGAGGCGAGCAATGTCTCTGGTCCCGACGAGATTTCGGCTTTCACGGCCTGAGAACAAGGAAAACCCCATGTTTGATCTTTCCGGCAAATTCGCCCTCGTCACCGGCGCCTCGGGCGGCATCGGTTCCGCCATCGCCGAGGCGTTGCATGCGCAGGGCGCGACGGTGTGCCTCTCGGGAACGCGCCGTGAGGCGCTGGAGGCCGTGGCGGCGAAGCTCGGCGAACGCACGCATATCGTCACCGCCAACCTCTCGGATCGGGCCTCGGTGGAAGCGCTGGTGCCGGAAGCCGAAAAGGCGATGGGTGGCCTCGATATCCTCGTCAACAACGCCGGCATCACCCGCGACAACATCTTCATGCGCATGAAGGACGAGGAGTGGGACAGCGTGCTCGCAGTTAATCTCACCTCGTCGTTTATTCTCGCGCGCGCAGCGGTGAAGGGCATGATGAAGCGCCGCTTCGGCCGCATCATCGGCATCACCTCGGTTGTCGGCGTCACCGGCAATCCGGGACAGGCGAACTACTGCGCCGCCAAGGCCGGCATGATCGGCATGACCAAGAGCCTCGCGGCGGAAATCGCCAGCCGGGGCATCACCGTGAACTGCGTCGCACCGGGCTTCATCGAGAGTGCGATGACCGACGCCCTCAACGACAAGCAGCGCGAGGCGATCATGGGCTCCATTCCTGCCGGACGCATGGGCACGGGCGCGGAGATCGCAAGTGCGGTGGCTTATCTTGCGAGCGTCGAGGCGGCCTACGTCAACGGTCAGACGCTGCACGTCAACGGCGGTATGGCACGCATCTGACCCTGCACGGTCGAAGCAGTATTAGTCCAACGCTGTCCTTCCGGGGGGTGGGAGCGAGAACCGCTCCCAGTCCTCCTGCCGGATCTCGCTGCCGAGGCTGAACGTGAACCCGGCGATTTCGCCGTTCGGATCGAGTTCGCAGGTGTAGCCGAGCCGGAGCCATCGACCGCGCAGATCGACTGCCGCCCCCGGCGCGGAAATCACGGTCCACCTTCGCTGCGGAGCACTGCGCGCGTAGGCAACGACGCGCTGGGCGTGCGCGCTGTCGGATTGTATCTGATCGATCTGCGCCATTGCTTCGATGTTGCAAAGTTGGATTGTGCGCGTTTCTCCCTCCATTCGCCCAATTTCACGCTTCATGGCGGCACCGTAGGGACCTGCCAAGAGTGTGCGGGAGAGCATCCGCCCGGCACGAATCACGCCGGTCGGCGCCGCCGGAGCGTGAGGCGGCACGGGAGGGCGGGCGTTTGCTTCCGGCGCGGGCTCGGTTACGGGGTCGTTGTCCGACCGGGCGGGGACTGGCTGCTGCGGGCGGGAGGAAACCGGCGGCAGCAGCGCGGCTTCGTCAACGATTTCCACAGCCGGCCACTCGATCGCGGGCATGACCTTCGCCGGGGTCCGCCATATCGCCGCCAGCGCCAGCAACAGCACCCCGTGCAGCAGCACGGAGAAGCCAAAGCCGGGCCAGCCATCCCCCCGCCAACAGTAAAACATAGCGAAATCGGCGCGGGAAAGCATGCTGTCGTCCTGGTTGGAAGGACTTCGCGGCAACATGCCCCGCAATGTCTGGCGATCACAAAAGGGCTTAATACGGCTAATTTTTGATCCGTCTGACTGCGCTGCACGTTGACATTCCCCTCCGGCTTTGGAAGGGAAGCAGCGGGTTGCGCCCGTTCCGGCATGGTGCCGGTGCGGTGCGTCTTGTCCTGAAGTGTCGTACCTTAAGAGAAGGGTTCACCATGAGCGATGTCGCTGAGCGCGTGAAAAAGATTGTCATCGAGCATCTCAGCGTCGATGCCGACAAGGTCGTCGAGAATGCCAACTTCATCGATGATCTGGGTGCCGACAGCCTCGACACGGTCGAGCTCGTCATGGCGTTCGAGGAAGAGTTCGGCGTCGAAATCCCGGACGATGCGGCCGAGACCATCGTCACCGTTGGCGATGCGGTGAAATTCCTCGAGAAGAACGCGGCCTGAGCGCTGTCGTTCGGCCAGGTATGCCAGCATGCTCCGTCGGGTTGTCGTAACCGGTCTCGGCATGGTCTCGCCGCTTGGTTGCGGCGTGGAGCCAAGCTGGGCCGGCATCCTCGCCGGCAAATCGGCGGCGCGGAAGATCGATACGTTCGACACGTCCGATCTTCCCGCCCGGATCGCCTGCTCCATCCCGCGTGGGGATGGACCGGCTGATTTCCGGCCCGACGAATGGATGGACCCGAAGGACCAGCGCAAGGTCGACGAGTTCATCATCTTCGCGATGGCGGCTGCCCGCCAGGCGCTCGATGATGCCGGCTGGCATCCGACAACCCACGAGGACCAAATCCGCTCCGGCGTCGTCGTCGGGTCGGGCATCGGCGGAATCGGCGGCATATCCGAGACGGCCATCCTGCTGGCGGAACGCGGCCCGCGCCGCGTCTCGCCCTTCTTCATTCCCGGCCGGCTGATCAATCTTGCCTCGGGCTATATCTCGATCGAGCACGGCCTGAAGGGCCCGAACCACGCTGTCGTCACCGCCTGTTCGACGGGTGCGCATGCGATCGGGGACGGGGCGCGGATGATCGCGCTCGGTGACGCCGAAGTCATGGTTGCGGGCGGTGCGGAATCGCCGATCTCGCGCATCTCGATGGCGGGTTTCGCTGCCTGTCGTGCGCTGTCGACCAATTTTAACGATGATCCGACGCGCGCCTCGCGTCCCTACGACAAGGACCGTGACGGTTTCGTGATGGGCGAGGGCGCCGGCGTCGTCGTTCTTGAAGAACTCGAGCACGCGAAGGCACGCGGCGCAAGAATTTACGCCGAAGTCGTCGGGTACGGCATGTCCGGCGATGCCTATCACATCACGGCACCCTCGGAGGATGGCGACGGCGCATTCCGCTGCATGAGCGCCGCGCTCAAGCGCGCCGGGATCACGCCGGGCGAGATCGATTACGTCAACGCGCATGGAACCTCGACCATGGCGGACACGATTGAACTCGGCGCTGTGACGCGGCTTCTGGGTAACCAGGCCGGATCGGTCTCGATGTCGTCGACAAAGTCGATGACCGGCCATCTGCTCGGCGCCGCCGGGGCGATCGAGGCAATCTTTTCCATTCTGGCGATCCGCGATCAGGTCGCGCCGCCGACGATCAATCTCGACAATCCCGACGTCGAGACGGAAGTCGATCTTGTGCCGCACAAGGCCCGGCCGCGGAAGATCGATATCGCGCTGTCGAACTCCTTCGGCTTCGGCGGCACCAACGCCTCGCTGGTCATAAGGCGTTACGTGTAACGGCAGGCGGGCTCCAGCCCGTTTTCGCCATATTTGTCGGAGATACCGGCAACCCGGAATCGCGGCCTTCGGCGGCCGCCAGCAGGAAACCGTCCGAGCGACGGGAGAGGCGAGAGGATGGCGTTCAAGCCGGAAACACCGAGCGATCCGAACGAGGACACCGTCCGCCGCGGCTGGTTCGGCGGTCGTCGTCGTCCTGCCGTCGGCGAAGCGGTGAGCGCAACTGTCGCGCCACCGCCGCCGCCGAAGCGCCGCAAGACCGGACTCGTCGGCCTTTTCTCGGGCCTGATGACGGCAGCGTTGATCCTCGTGCTCGTTCTCGCGGGCGGCATCGCTATGGGTCGCAAGCAGTTCGCGGCCGAAGGGCCGCTCACGGCGGACAAGTTCGTCATTATCGAGCGCGGCTCGACGTCGGAGGATATCGCTGAACTGCTCGCGCACGAGGGCGTGATCGACAAGTCCGGCTGGCTCTGGCTTGCGCTTTTCTGGCGTGATCTTCAGGCCAAGTTCTCCTCGTCCTCGGCCGGCAATCGCGCCAAGTCGGGCGAATATCTCTTCAAACGTCATGTGACGATGAACGAGGTGATCGACATCATCACCTCGGGCCGCTCGGTCGAGCATACCATCACCATTCCGGAAGGGTTGACCAGCGAGCAGATCGTCCAGCGTCTCAGGGAAAACGATCTTCTCGTCGGCGAAATCGCGCAGGTGCCTGTCGAAGGCTCGCTCCTGCCGGATACCTACAAGGTCAACCGCGGCACGCCGCGCGAGGCGTTGCTGGCGCGTATGCAGCGTGAGCACAAACGCGTGCTGCAGGAGGTCTGGAATCGGCGTGCGAAGGACCTGCCACTGAAGTCGACGCGTGAGTTGGTAACGCTGGCTTCGATCGTCGAGAAGGAAACCGGGCGCGCCGACGAACGCGGCCGCGTGGCGAGTGTTTTCTTCAATCGCCTCGAGAAAAAGATGAAGCTGCAGTCGGACCCGACGATCATCTACGGGCTGGTCGGCGGCAAGGCGACGCTCGGTCGTGGCCTCACCCGCGCTGAGATCGACAAGGCGACCCCCTACAACACCTATGTGATCAACGGGCTGCCGCCTGGACCGATCGCCAATCCGGGGCGCGCCGCGCTGGAAGCAACGGCCAATCCCTCGCAGACCGGCGATCTTTATTTCGTCGCTGACGGCACGGGCGGCCACGCCTTCGCGGAATCGCTCGAACAGCATAACCGCAACGTCGCGCGCTGGCGTCAGATCGAGGCGCTGCGCCTGCAATCGGGGCAAGGCGGCGGGGCGGCAGCGCCGGCGCCGGGCGCGGTGCCGAACGCTGCGACGCGCCAGCCGTTGCAATCGCCGCCGACGGCAAATTCGGTTCAGTAACCGATCAGCAAGACGGGGCGGTGGTGGCCATGCAAAAGAACCGGCGCGGCATGATGTTCGTGATTTCCTCGCCCTCCGGCGCGGGGAAATCCGTGCTTTCGCGCCTGCTCCTGCAAGCCGATCCCTCGATCCGCCTTTCCGTGTCGGTAACGACCCGCCAGCGGCGGCCGAGCGAGGTGGATGGCGTCCACTACCGCTTCATCGATGTGGCGACGTTCCATGCCATGCGCGAGCACGGCGATCTGCTCGAATGGGCCGAGGTGCATGGGAACTTCTATGCGACGCCAAGAGGACCGGTCGAACTGGCGCTCGCCGAAGGCAACGACATCCTGTTCGACATCGACGTTCAGGGCACGCTCCAGCTCTACCAGCGCATGCGTCCGGATGTGGTGAGCGTCTTCATTCTCCCGCCTTCGATCGAAGAATTGCAGCGTCGCCTCAAGCGTCGTGCCGAGGACGAGGATCACGTCATCTTCCGCCGGCTCCAGACTGCGGAAACCGAGATCGCGCACTGGAGCGACTATGACTATGTTCTGGTCAACGAGGATATCGACCGCTGCTTTGGTGAACTGAAGCAGATCCTCGCCGCCGAGCGCATGAAGCGGCACCGACAGGCGCATCTCGCCGATGAGGTCCGCATCCTGTTGCAGGACCTGACCAAGGTTCTCGCCAAGGGCAGCTAGCGGCAGATGACTAGCGCGCGCCGAGCGCCCGCGCCATCGCGTAGAAGGCCGAGCCGGGCAAATTCTCCGGGCGCTCGGACCCGTCGAGCCCGGCCGCTGCGAGAAGCCCTGAGACATCCCCAAGGGATTTGAGACTCTGGCGTAGCATCTTCCGGCGTTGCGCGAAGGCGGCTGCAGTGATCTTCTCCAATGCCTCGAGCGACACCGGCTCCGGCGCCGCGCGTGGCAAGAGATGGACGACGCTCGACGTCACCTTCGGTGGCGGTGTGAAGGCAGCCGGCGGCAGATCGAAAAGGATCTTCGTCGTGCAGCGCCAGTTGGCAAGAATACCGAGCCTTCCGTAATCGTCAGGATGTTCGGGCGTGGCAACGATCCGCTTTGCAACCTCGCGCTGGAACATCAGCGTCAGGGAATCGTAGAACGGCGGCCAAGGATCGGCACGGAGCCAGCCGATCAGCAGCTGGGTACCGATATTGTAGGGCAGGTTGGCGACAATGCGCGCCCGGCGACCTTCGAGCAGCGGCACGGGATCGAACGCCATCGCATCCGCCTCGATGACCGTCAACCGTCCGGGGTAGGCTTCGGAAACCTCCGCCAAGGCCGCCATGCAGCGGTGATCGCGTTCGATTGCGATCACATGCGCCGCGCCGTGCGCGAGCAGGGCCCGTGTCAGCCCGCCGGGGCCGGGGCCAACCTCGATCACGACATGGTCGTCGAGCGATCCGGCCGAACGGGCGATCTTGGACGTAATGTTGAGATCGAGCAGGAAATTCTGGCCGAGTGACTTCCGGGCGTCGAGCCCATGCGTGCGGATGACCTCTCGCAGCGGCGGAAGCGAATCCAGCATCAGCTACTGCTTACCGGCGGTAGACGATGTTGTATTTCTTGCGAAGGGACTCGAGATATTCCTTCGAGCCTTCCTGGAATTTCTTTTGCGTAAGCTCCGTCGCCACAGATGCTCGCTCCAGCTCAGGATTATCGCGCTGCTTTTTTGAACAGACGGCGATAAGTTCGAAACCTTGCTGGGTCGCATTCGGCGGTGTCATCCCGCCAACAGGTGTCTTGTCCAGAAGCTTGCGCATGGTCGGATTGAGATCACTGCTCGTGCGCGTGACACGGTCCTTCACGGCAACGTCTGTCATGGAGCGGAAGGCATCCAACCCACCTTCACAGGAGGAGAAGCCGCGCCGGGCGGCCGCGGCACGCTGCTGCGCTCCCCCGCCGCCGCTTCCGCGAGGAACGATAAAGAGCACCTGCACAAGTTCATATTCAGTGATCGTGCCTTCTCCGGCCTTCTTCTTGCTGATCTCGGCATCGATTTCCGCGCGTGTGACGTGCGATCCCATCCGGGAGCGATCACGGAGCAGGGCTTCCCATGCGAGGTTGGCTCGTAGGCTTTCACGGAGAAGTTCGGGCTCAAGGCCGGAACGCCGCAGGGTATCGGCGAACTGCTCCGGCGACTGGTTGTAACCCTTGGCGAGGCGGTTGAACTCGTACTCGACGCCATCCTCGGTAACTCGATAGCCGATACGCCGCGCCTCGAGAATCTTCACCTGATCGTCGATGAGTTCCTGGAGCGCAATCTTGCCGTTTGCCGGGCGTTTCTGCGTCATCGATCCCAGCTTGATGCGCTGCTGGACATCGAACGAGGTGATCGCCTTTCCGTTGACGGTCGCAACCACGCTCTGCGCCTGTGCAATACCGGCCGGAGCGGCGAGGGAAATCGCGACGACGGCAGCCCTCGTCAGGGCGAAACGGCGGAGGACGCGGAAACAGTCATGGATCGGAAGAGGCATTAACGTGACGTCCTTCGGGCGAGCGTTGAATCGCCGAGATCCTTCAGCTCAAGCTTCATCAGGTATGTCGTGGTCCGTAGATTCGTGCCGCTGATGTAATCGTTATAGGTGCGCGAGTAGAGCAGGGAGAAATCCGTGCATTCGTCTTTGTAGCCGAAGCCGAGCGTCGTGCCCGCAACACTCCAGCGATCCTTGTCGATGCCGACCGCCCGCAGCGTCAGGTAGCGATCGAGATCGAACAGGACCGATCCGGTGACATAGAAATTACGCGGCAGGTCGATCCGGCTCTTCAGGTGAACACCCTCGCGACGCAGGCTGTAGCCCAGCTCCGGCTGTGGCGCGATACGCGAATAGAGCGCAGCCAGTTCCACCTTCTGCGAGATTTTCGTCGAACCTTCGATATCAAGACGCTTCAGCGCCAGCGTCCGTTCGTCGAAACGGCCACGTGCGGTGAAGGTCGAGGTCACGTTCGGCTGGAAGGTCGCAGCGGTCACGAAATCGGACTGACGGCTCTCAAGGCCCGAGTTACGGCCGGTGTTGGCAAGATCATACTGCGCGAACGAGTTCCGGCCGGCGATATGGATCGACTGGCCGAACAGCAGGCTGACATAGGCGCCGTTGTTGGCAGTAAAGCTGTAGCGACCACCATAGTTGAGGCGCGTGCCGCCTTCAACGCGGTCGTAGCCGGAGAACTTGTTAAGCGCGAAGATCGAGTTTTCGTCGAAGACGAGGCTCTGCGCATCCTCATTCGGCAACTTGCCGATGCGCTGCTCGTTCGGGCGCGCGATGAACTGCACGATCGGCTCGAAATGGTGCGTGCCGAAGCCGGACGCCGCAAAGAACGGATAACGATACTCGATGCCGATGGTCGGCATACCGCGGATCAGGAAGTTGTCGGCGTTGCCGCCGAAGAACGCGTTCTGGTTATCGTTGCCGTAGCGGCCAGTGCCGAACACATTTGCCGGGCTGTTGTAGCCGGATTGTTTCACCTGAAGCCAGGCAAGATCGCCGCGCAGGCTCGCGAACGGCGTCCAGACCTGGCCGACGGGATCGATGAACTGCTTGCGCCACGAAACCTCGAAGCTCGTGCGCATGTAGTCGCCGGCGAAGCCACGCAGCAAGCACTGGCCCGGGGTGTACGAGCCACCCGCCGCGGTCGCGCAGGCGAGGTACTTGCCCGTGGTACCGGAATAGTTCAGCAGCGTCGCGGGGCCGTTGAGGAGCGATTGATAATAGGCCGCATCGCGATGGATCGCCGCGCCATTGAAATTGACCGTCAGTTCGCCGCCGACGGTCGGCGGTGTGAAGCGGCGCTCGAAATCGAAGGTCGGCGCGGCCGAGCCGATCTGCGGCTGCCAGTCCGAGGTCGAAAGGCCGAGGAAGTGGTAGGCGGACAGGTCAAACCAGCTGCGCGAACCTTGCCCACGGAGGTAAACCGAGGAAATCGATTCCTGAAAGAAGGCAGACGACAGCGACGTCGGCTTGACCTTGTAATCATTGAAATAGAACCGGTCGGTCGCAATCGCACCGTTCCAGCCGAAGGTCCATTTCTCGTTGAGATAGAACTTACCGGCGGAGGAAATCGAGCCGCGGAACAGCCTGTCCGCCTGCCCAAAGTAGGCAGGGTCGCGGAACTGGCCGCGATCCTGCTGGAAAATCCCGTTGGCGCGGATGTTGTAGGAGCCGTTCTCCAGTCGGTGCCGCCAGAGCACATCGCCGTGGAAGCCCTGCTTGGAAAAATAGGTCGGCGTAAAGGTGACGTCGTAGTTCTTGCCAGCCGCCCAATAGATCGGGATGGAGGCGCCGTAGCCCAGCCTCGTCTTGGAGACGAAGCGCGGCGAAAGCACGCCGGAGAGGCGGTTCACGGTCGGGTCCGGGGCAGCAAAGAACGGGAACCATGCCACCGGCATGCCCCAGAACTCCATCGTCGCATCTTCATAGTAGATGCGCTGCTCGGAGTTGTTGTGGATGATGCGCTTGGCCTTCACCTGCCAGAGCGGCGGCTTTGACGGGTCGTCCTTGCAGGCCTCGCAGGCGGTGTAGGTGCCGCGCTCGAAAACGGTCTGCTCGCCGCCCGTGCGTTCGGCGCGAGCAGCCGAGAGGCGCGACTTGGTGGGGGTCTCGACACGGAGCGAATCGATAAAGCCGTTCTTGAAATCGTCGGTCAGGTCGAAACGGTCACCATAGGACTTGGTGCCGTCCGCTTCCGTCATACGCGCGTTGCCCGCGGCATAGACGCGCTTGTTCTTGCGGTCATAGGTCACGCGGTCGGCTTCGAGCACACGGCCCTGATAATAAATCTGCACATCGCCAACGGCGCTGACGAGGTCCTTGTCGCGATCGTAGACGACCTCTTTCGCATCAACGAGCATCCGCGACTTCTTGTCGTTCTGCGCGCGCGCGGCGAGGCGGTCGTTGAGGGTCTGCGCCGCAACCGGTGCGGGCAGGGAAAGGCTGAGAACGACAAGCGCCACCGAGCCCAGAAGAGCCCTGCGAAGCGTTAACCATTCCGTGCGATTCTTCACGAACGGGGCGCTCATCAGCCGTCTTCCTTGTGAAGAAGCGTCAGAACGCCGAAAGCGGAGGCGAGCGAAGGCGCGACCCAGGCTGCGAATCCGGCCGAGACGACCCCCGCATTTCCCAGATCTTCGGCGACTTGCGTCGCGACAAAGAGGGCAAAACCCGCGCTCACACCACCCAACACCATTCGAGCCAGACCACCTGATCGTAAAAACTTTAACGAAAAACAAGCGGCGAGCAAAACCATCGCAACCAGGAGACCCGGTCGCGCCAGCAGAGTCTGGTATATGAGGCGATACCGCGTTGCGTCGAGCCCGGCAAGTTCCAGCCGCGAAACAATACCGGGGAGCGACCAGAATGACACAGCCTGACCCGGCCCCAGCGACGAGCGAATTTCGTCCACGGTGAGGTTCGTCGCGAGCAGGTAGGCGTCATGCGTTTCCGGCTCGACGTCGATGGAAACGACCCGCGCCTTGACGAAACGCCAGTAGCCCTTGCGCAACTGCGCCTCTGGCGCCTCGATCCGTTCAAGGAACTGGCTGGCGCTATCCATCACATAGGCCGTCACGCCGAGCAGCGTGCCGTTGTCCATGTCAAAGCTGGTCGCGCGCAGGATCGCCTCACCGTCGACCGAGCGCTGGCGCAGCCACACCTCCTTGCCGAGCGCAACGCCGCCGCGCCGGAAAATATGCGCCTCGAGCGTGTTGGCGCGATCCTTCAGCGTAGATGCGACCGGATTGTAGGCCGCGACAACGAAGAGCCCTGTCACCAGTGCAACGATGAGCGCCGGCGTGATGAACTGCCAGGCCGAGATGCCGGCCGCACGCGCCACCACCAGCTCAAGCCTGCGCGAGAGCCCGATGAACGCCACCATGCCGCCGAACAACATGCCGAAGGGGATAACACGCTCCGCCGTCGCCGGCGTGCGGAACAGCGCGAGCTTTGCCATCGTGCCGGTGCCGGCACCGGTCGCATCCCCCGCGCGCCGCATCAACTCGACGAAATCGATGGTGTAGATCAGCACGAACACCGTCGCGAAGACGATGAACATCGCGCTCGCGAACCGTTTCGCGAAATAGAACCCAAGCGTCCGACCGATCATGAGGCGCGACCGGTCATGTACTCGGCCTCAGCCGTGCGGGGAGGAAGGCAAGGAACCGTGCCGTCACCTCGTTCCAGTCGATGCTCCGCTTGCGACGGATCGGCCAGAAGGCGCGCATCCCGTAAACCGCGCCGCCGATTGTGAACCCGATCGGCACGGCATACATCATCACCGCACCGGCGATCGACCGGACGGAGAGGCTCGCTGCGGCAAAACCGAGGATGCGCATCAGCACCAGCGCCACAACGGCGCCGAGGATCGCTGCGCCACGACTCTGGCGGGTGGTGCGTGCGCTGCCGAGCGCCGCAAAAGCAATGGCGAGCGTCGCCAGCGGATAGAGCGGATTGGTCAGCCGGTCATGCAGTTCGGCGCGGAAACGTCCGTAAATCGATTTCACGAAATCGTCGTTGCGGTTGATGAACAGCAATTCCCAGGTGGTGCGCTCGCGCGGCTTGAGGTTGTATTTTCCAGTCGCCTGCTCGAACTGGTCGAGATCGAAAACGTAGCGCTCGAAGGCGATGATCGCGCTGTCGCGCTGCGTCGGGCTCTGCCGCTGCATCGAGCCCTTGTCGAGGATGAGGTAGGTCCGTCCTTCGATCTCGGTGACGAGGCCACGCGAGGCGAGGTAGGTCGCGGTCGATTTCGGATCGCGCGAGTCGTTGATCATCACCCCGCCCATCGCCCCGCCGGGCAGGCGCTGATGGTAATGGAACATAATGCCCTGATCGAGCTGGATGAACTTCCCGTCCTGAACAATGCGCGTCACCACATCGGCGCGGATCTTGGTGACAAGCGTGCGCAGGGCACGGAAACTCTCCGGCATGACATAGATCGAGATCGAGCCGACAAGAAGCGAGACAAACAATGTCAGCACAAGCAGGGGGCGCAACAGCGTGCGCGGCGCGGTGCCGGCGGCATTCATCACGATCAGCTCGCTGTCGCCGTTGAGACGGTTGAGCGTGTAGAGGATGGCGATAAACAGCGCGAGCGGTGCGATCACCATGATAAGCGCCGGCAGTGAGAACAGCGTCACTTTGAGGAAGATGAGGAAGGTCTGCCCCTTACCGGTGACGAGGTTGAGCTCGCGCAGCGCCTGCGTCAGCCAGATGACAGCCGTCAGCGCTCCGATGCACACGAGAAATGCGCTCGCGGCGATCCTGAGAATGTAACGCTCGATCAACGGCATCCGGTGCGGTTTCCCCCCGGCGCCTGTTTGACCCGAAATTGCGGCGACAGCAAGCCGCGCCGATCGTCAAACGCGCAATTTGAACCCTTGCCGCAGCCGCAAAAGCGCTCCAACTTCATCCGCGATCGTCCATGATTCCGCCTGCTTCGCACGCCATTCCCGGCGCGGAAGGCGCCGAAAGGAAATCCGATGTCCAATCCCCTGAAAATCGCCGTCGCCGGGCTCGACGAGACCTTCGGACCGGTAGTGACCGTGTTCGTCGGCAAGGAAGGCGCAGTTGCGCCATCCGTCGCCAAGCGTCTCGGCAAGGTGTTGAGCGCGCGGATCGCCACCGCGGTCGCTGCCGACAGTTTTCAGGCGAAATCCGGCTCGGCGCTCGTCCTGCCGGCCGAAGCCGGGCTAGGCGACAAGCCGGCGACGCTCGTGCTGATCGGTGCAGAAAAAGGCGAGGGCGCCCGCGACTTCCTCAAGCTCGGCGGGCAGATCCGGGCGAAGCTTCCAGCGAACCGCGACGTGACACTCATCGCCGCCCTGCCGGACGGTGACATGGCCCCGGTAGACATCGCCGAGATGGCTCTGGGGATGCGACTCGCGGCCTACAAGTTCGATCGCTACCAGACGAAGAAAAAACCGGACGAGCCCGAGCAGAAGAACACGGCCGTGACGCTGCTTGCTGCCAATGCCGCGGCCGCCCGCAAGGAACTCAAGGTGCGCGACGCGGTCTATGCCGGCGTCGAACTTGCGCGCGATCTCGTCAACGAGCCGCCGAACGTGCTCACGCCAGGAGAATTTGCCAGGCGCGCGGCCGCGCTGGAGAAGCTCGGTGTCGAGATCGACGTTCTCGGCGAGAAGGAACTCAAGAAACTCGGCATGCGCGCGCTGCTCGGCGTCGGGCAAGGCTCTGCCGAGGAGAGCCATGTCGTCATCATGAAATGGCTCGGCGGCAAGGACGAGAAGGCCGCTCCGATCGCTTTCGTCGGCAAGGGCGTGGTGTTCGATACCGGCGGCATTTCCATCAAGCCCGCGCAGGGCATGGAGGACATGAAGGGCGATATGGGCGGCGCGGCGGCGGTCGTCGGCCTCATGCACACGCTTGCGGCCCGTAAGGCGCGCGCCAATGTCATCGGCGTGATCGGCCTCGTCGAGAATATGCCGGACGGCAAGGCGCAGCGTCCGGGCGATATCGTCACCTCGATGTCCGGCCAGACGATCGAGATCATCAACACCGACGCCGAAGGGCGGTTGGTGCTGGCGGATATCCTCTGGCATACCAAACAGAAGTTCAATCCGAAGTTCATGGTCAATCTCGCAACCCTTACGGGCGCGATCATGGTCGCGCTCGGGCAGGAGATGGCGGGGCTGTTCTCGAACAACGATGAACTCGCGGCCAACCTCGCCAAGGCCGGCACCGCGACCGGCGAGAAGCTGTGGCGGATGCCGCTCGGGCCGGAATACGACAAGATCATCGATTCCAAGTTCGCCGATGTGAAGAACTCCGGCGGGCGCTTCGGTGGATCGATCACGGCGGCGCAGTTCCTCCAGCGCTTTGTCGATGGCTGCCCCTGGGCGCATCTCGACATCGCCGGCACGGCGATGGGCTCGCCGCAGACGGACATCAACAAGTCCTGGGGCTCGGGCTTCGGCGTCCGCCTGCTCGACCGGCTGGTCGCTGACAATTACGAAGCCTGAAATGACCGATATTCTATTCTATCACCTTCAGGGTCAGCGCCTCGAAAAGGCGCTGCCGCAGCTTGTCGAGAAGGCGGTCGAGAAGGGTTGGAACGCCGTCATCCGCTCCGGAACCGAGGAACGCCTTGCCGTGATCGACGAAGCGCTCTGGAGCTACAAGGAAGACAGCTTCCTGCCACACGGTCGCGAGGAGGAGGGCGATGCCGAGCATCAGCCGATCCTGCTGACAACGAAAGATACGCGCGTCAACGAAGCCGAGGTGCTGTTCCTGATCGACCGCGCGCCTCTGCCTGCGGCCTACGACTTCGAGCGCATCGTGCTGATGTTCGATGGCGACGACGGCGAGGCACTCGACGAAGCACGCGCGGCGTGGAAGACCATCAAGGGCCTCGGCCATCCCGCGACCTATTGGCAGCAGGAGGGTGGGCGCTGGGTAAAGAAGGCGTGAGAACCCGGAACATCGCCCCATGAACGTCCAGGAACTGATCCAGCAATTTCTTCTGTCCGGCACGCCGATCGATACGGCGTGGAACATGTTCATCTTCGTGCACATCACACTCGTCGGAGGCATCTACGCGATGAAGCGCAAGATGACGACGCTCGAACGCCTGTTCGTGACGCTGTTCTATTCCGTATTCGGCTGGCTGAACTGGAGCGCGCTGACGGCGGGGTACAGGCTGTACAATGCTTTCCTGATCGATATCCGTGCGGCCGGGAAGGGTGGTTCGCTCTACAACGCGACCTATGACGTGCTGACGAACTACGGCACCGGCGACCGCACGTTGCTGGTCTCGATCATCCATGTCACGGCTTGGGTTCTGGTGGTGCTGTTCATCGTCACCGAGAGCCGGATTCCACACAAGAAAACGCCGGCAGTCGCCGGCGAAGCGTGAGCGGAAGAGGGGACGGACGTCGGCCGCGCCTCAGGCGGCCTTTGCCCACCGCTCGAACTCGGGCGCCAGCGCATACATGTGCTTGTATTGCAGCATCTGCTTGGCGATCAGCTTGCGTCGCATCTTGAGCGAAGGGCATTCATCCGCGCGCATCAGGGGACTGTTCATCGCCGGGGTCGCCTTGGACTGGAATTCGAGTGCGATCGAGATCCGCGGTTCGCCCGCCCGTGCGGTGGCATGGGCGCCCCAGTGGATGACGTTCTGATCCCAGACGAACATCGTTCCAGCCTTGGCCGGCAGGGCGCGGATGTCCTGAAGCTTGAACGCATGCGGCATCTGCATGTTGTTCGGATTCCGGAAATGCGGATCGCGATCCGCCGGCACGATATACATGCAGCCGTTGAGCGGCGTGGCATCGGTCAATGGGATCCACGCCGTTACGGACTTCGGCGACCAGTCGGGAAACATCGCGCCGGCCCCCTTGTCGCGATGCGGCCCCCAACCGGCTTCCTCCTTGCGGGGATCGACATGCCAGCACCAGAAATCGGGCAGGCGGGCATAGTCGCCGCCAAGCGCCGGCTTCAGCAGGGGATCGAGTGCGGTATAGATCGCCCAGAACTCGTCGTAGAGGAAAGCGAGAACGGTCGGCAGTTCCTGATGCGCGAGATTGCGCACGAGATCGGCCATTGCCGCGACATCGAACCGTTGGAAGGCTGCATCGACCTCGAAGTAACCCTCGCGCTTGAGACGCGCCTGCCGGTCCTCCAGTTCTTCGAAGGAAAGAGGCACGCGCGTTACGTTCTTGCAGAATGCCTCATCCTCGATATGCAGTTTCGGCGCGAGACGCTTGAGAAACCCCGTGTCCTTGAGACGGTCGAGCGTGATCTTGCCATCGAACAGCATCGGATTCTCCTGTCGCGAACGGGTGGCGATTCTTCCATAACCCGGAACCGACAGAAGAATGGGCGACGAAGCCTAAGGCTCCGTTAACTATAACGCTTCACGCGCCTTCGATTTCCCCCATGACCTCAAGCCATTCCTCTTCGGTCGCCGCAACGCGCTCGGCGAGGGCAGCGCGGTCCTTGGCGATCTGGGTCGCGCGCTCCGGCGCCTTGGCGAAAATGTCAGGATTGGCGAGCGCTTCGTCGGCGCGGGCAAGGAGGGTGTTGAATTTTTCGAGCTGACTTTCGAGCGCTTTCGCCCTCTCGCGCAAGGGCTTGAGGTTGGCGCGCTTCTCCGCCGCCTCGCGACGGGCCGAAGGGGCCGCGCCGTTGCTGCCGTTCTCGCGTTTGCCCGGCTCGGTACCGCGTGCGGACACGATCATCGCCTCGTAATCGTCAAGATCGCCGTCGAAGGTCTTCACCCCGCCATCGGCAACGAGCCACAGCCGATCGCAGGACGCGTCGAGGATCGCGCGATCGTGGCTGACGATGATGACCGCACCCTTGTATTCCGCCAGCGCCTCGACCAGCGCCTCACGCATCGGAATGTCGAGGTGGTTGGTCGGTTCGTCGAGAATGAGGAGGTGAGGGCCGTCGAACGCCGCGAGGCCGAGCAGAAGCCGCGCCTTCTCGCCGCCCGAAAGTCTCGCGATCTCGGTATCCGCCTTGTCGACACCAAAGCCGAGTTGGGCGGTCTTGGCGCGCACCTGCGCTTCACCCGCCTGCGGCATCCGGCGGCGCACGAGGAGGTAGGGTGTGTCGCTCTCCGAAAGTTCGTCGAGCTGGTGCTGCGCGAAATAGGCGACATCAAGCTTGGCCGCCCGCGTTACCGTGCCGGACATCGCCGCAAGTCTGCCCGCGATCAGCTTCACCAGCGTCGATTTGCCGTTGCCGTTCTGGCCGAGAAGGCCGATGCGGTCGTCGTCGGAGATGAACAGGTTGAGGTTTCGAAGCACCACACGTTCGCCATAGCCGACGGACGCGCCCTCCATCGCAACGATCGGCGGTGCGAGCGCCTTTACCGGATTGGGCAAGTGGAGGCGGGCGGCTTCCTCGGCCGAGAAGGTTGCGACCGGCCCGAGCTTCTCAAGTTGCTTGACGCGGCTCTGCGCCTGCTTGGCCTTAGAGGCCTTGGCCTTGAAGCGGTCGATGAAAGCCTGCAGATGCGCGCGCTGCGCGGCGAGCTTGTCCGCCTCTTTCTCTGCGAGCATGGCCTTCTCGGCACGCTGACGGGCAAAATTCGCATAGTTGCCCCGGTAGAGCGTCATCTTGCCGCGGTCGAGGTGGAGGATGTGGTCGCACACCTCGTCGAGGAAATCCTTGTCGTGGCTGACGACCAGCAGCGTATGTGGATAACGCTTCAGATGCGCCTTGAGCCAGATTGCACCTTCGATATCGAGGTAGTTGGTCGGCTCGTCCAGCAGCAGCATGTCCGGTTCGAGAAACAGCATTGCCGCGAGCGAAACGCGCATGCGCCAGCCGCCAGAGAAATCCGAGCAGGGCCGCGCCTGTGCCTCGGCATCGAAGCCGAGGCCGGCAAGAATACCTGCCGCGCGTGCCGGGGCGGCATGCGCGCCGATATCGGCGAGCCGCGTCTGGATTTCGGCGATGCGGTGCGGATCGGTCGCTGTCTCGGCCTCGGCGAGAAGCGCGGCACGCTCAGTATCCGCCGCGAGAACGTAGTCAAGGAGCGAAACGGGACCGCCCGGTGCCTCTTGCGCCACATGGCCCATGCGGGCCCCGCGCGGCAACGAGAACGAGCCCGATTCCGCCGCGATCTCGCCGAGCAGGAGCCGGAACAGCGTCGACTTGCCGCAGCCATTGCGCCCCACGAGCCCGCAGCGTGCGCCGTTGGGCAGGGCGACGGAGGCATGGTCGATCAGAAGGCGCGGGCCGAGGCGGTAAGTGAAATCAGAGAGCGAAAGCATGGCTCGCCATAAACCATGCGCGCGGACGAGAAAACGGGTACGACGCGATTTTCGCGTGGCCCCCTTGTCATCAGCAGGCGCGGCGGGGTATGGCCCGCACACCGAATTTCAAACGAGTGAGCCTGACAAGAATGAGCATCCAGCGCACCTTCTCGATCATCAAGCCGGACGCAACCGAGCGGAACCTCACCGGCGCGGTCAATGCCGTCATCGAATCCGCCGGGCTCCGGATCGTCGCACAGAAGCGCCTGCTGATGTCGCGCCGCGAAGCCGAGACCTTCTATGCCGTCCACAAGGAGCGCCCGTTCTTCGGCGAACTCGTCGACTTCATGACCTCCGGCCCGGTCGTCGTGCAGGTTCTCGAAGGCGAGAATGCCGTGATGCGCTATCGCGACGTGATGGGCGCCACCAACCCGGCGAATGCCGCCGAAGGCACCATCCGCAAGAAATTCGCCCGTTCGATCGGCGAAAACTCGGTTCACGGCTCGGACTCGCCGGAGAACGCCGCGATCGAGATCGCGCAGTTTTTCTCGGGCAACGAGATCGTCGGCTGATCAAAGCCGCCTTCGCCACAGAGCGTTTGGAGGCCGGGAAATGTCCCGGCCTTTTTTATTGATGGATCACCGCAAAACTTTGATTGGTCGCGCGGCCCGGCGCACGCTATCGCTAGGACAACTGTTACAGAACCGGATGCTCGCTTGTCCCCCCGCGATACCCTCCTGGCCCTTCTCGTGATGATGGTCTGGGGCGCCAATTTTGTCGCCATCAAGATCGGCGTCGAGAGCGTTCCGCCCCTGTTCCTCACGGGGCTGAGGTTTTTCTTCACCTTCCTGCCGGCAGCGTTTTTCATCCGCCGCCCGCCGGTTGCCTGGTGGCTGATCGCCCTGTTTGGAATCCTCCTCGGTGTCGTGAAGTTCGGGCTGGTATTCAGCGCCGTGAAGCTCGGGATGCCGGCAGGACTGACCTCGCTGCTGATGCAGCTGCAGGTGTTTTTCACGCTCGGACTCGCTTTCATTTTCTTCGGTGAGGCCCCGACGCGGATGCAGGCGCTTGGCGCGGCGGTCGCCTTCGCGGGGATCGGCATTTTCGCGATCGAACGCGTTCAGGGCGCCTTGCCGCTGATCCCGTTCCTGATGGTCATCGGCGCATCCCTTACCTGGGGGTTGGCGAACATCACGATCAAGAAGGCGGGGAAGGTCGATACGCTTGCCTTCCTCGTCTGGTCGAGCCTGTTCTCGCCGCTGCCGCTGTTCCTGCTCTCGGCAGTGTTCGATGGTCCGACCGCGATGATCGCCTCGATCTCACCGCCGCGACTCGACGCGACACTGGCGCTGGCGTTTATCGTTGGCCCCTCGACACTTTTCGCTTTCGCAATGTGGAACGGTCTCCTGACGCGCTACCCGACCAGCACCGCTGCACCGTTCGCGCTGCTCGTGCCGGTGTTCGGCATCCTCGCGGGATCAGTGCTGCTCGGCGAACCTTTCACCCTGCTCGCGATGCTCGGCAGCGGGGTTGTCTTCGCGGGACTTCTCATCAATGTATTCGGTGACCGGCTGGTGCGAATCCTCCGGGCATGACTCCGCCATCGCCGCCTGCGAGTTGCCATGAACGCGCCCGTCGCATCGCTCTTCCGCCCCTCCGTCTGCCCGCACGATTGTCCGAGCGCCTGTTCGCTTGATGTCGAGGTGCTTGGCAACAACCGCATCGGCCGGGTGCGGGGCCTTGCCGCCCAGAGCTACACGGCCGGCGTCATCTGCGCCAAGGTGGCGCGCTACTCGGAGCGCATCCATCACCCGGATCGCCTGACGAAGCCGTTGATGCGCTCGGGCCCGAAGGGCTCGGGCCAGTTCTGCGAGATCGGCTGGGACGAGGCACTGGACCGTGCGGCGGAGGCCTTCCTCGCGGCCGAGGCGAAGCACGGACCAGAAACCGTCTGGCCCTACTACTACGCCGGGACGATGGGTCTCGTGATGCGGGACGGGATCCACCGCCTGCGCCATGTCAAGCGCTACTCCGGCATGTATGACACCATCTGCACCAACCCGGCTTGGACCGGTTTCGTCGCCGGAACAGGGCGGCTGGCCGGCGTCGATCCGCGCGAGATGGCGAAATCGGATTGTGTCGTCATCTGGGGCACCAATCCGGTCCATACGCAGGTCAACGTGATGACCCATGCGATCCGCGCCCGGAAGGAACGCGGCGCACCGATCGTCGCGGTCGATATCTACATGAACGAGACGATGAAGCAGGCCGATATCGCGCTGCTCGTCAAACCCGGCACCGACGGGGCGCTCGCCTCAAGCATCATGCATGTCCTGCTGCGGGATGGGCTTGCCGACCGCGCCTATCTCGGGAGCCACACCGATTTCTCGCCCGAATTCGAGGTGCATCTAGAAAGCCGAACGCCGGCATGGGCGGAGGCGATCTGTGGCGTTCCTGCCCATGAGATCGAATCGGTCGCCCGGCTCTTCGGCGAGAAGAAGCGCTGCTATTTCCGCCTCGGTTATGGCTTTTCGCGTCAGCGCAATGGTGCGGTCAACATGCACGCCGCGCTATGCATCCCGACGATGCTCGGCGCCTGGCAGCACGAAGGTGGCGGCGCGTTCCACTCGAATTCCGGTACCTACGGTATCTCCAAGCGTATGATCGAGGGGCTTGACGTCTTTGATCCCTCCGTGCGCCTGCTCGACCAGTCGCGGATCGGCGCGGTGCTGACGGGCGAGGCCGCCTCGCTCAAGAACGGCCCGCCCGTCACCGCGATGCTGATCCAGAACACCAACCCGATGAACGTGGCCCCGGAGCAGCGCAAGGTGCGCGCCGGCTTCGCCCGCGAGGATCTTTTCACTGTCGTCCACGAACAGTTCATGACCGAAACGGCCGCGATGGCGGATATCGTCCTGCCGGCGACGATGTTCATGGAGCACGACGATCTCTATCAGGGCGGCGGGCACACGCACATCATGCTCGGTCCGAAACTCGTCGAGCCGCCGGGCGCATGCCGTTCAAACCACGAGGTCATCTGCGCGCTCGCGAAACGGATCGGCGCGGAGCACCCGGGCTTCGCCATGTCGCCGCGCGAGCATATCGACTGGGCGCTGCGCCAGTCGAGCCGCGGCTCGCTCGAAGAACTGGAAAAGCAGGGCTTCATCGATACCGATCCGCCGTTTGAGCGCGCCCATTACATCACCGGATTCGGCCACCGCGATGGCAAGTTCCGCTTTGCGCCCGATTGGCTGAAGGTGCCGCTCAAGAACGACGGACCGATGGGGCCGGTGGCCGCGATACCCCGCTTTCCCGACCATTGGGCAGTGATTGAGGCAGACGATCCGGCGCTGCCGTTCCGCCTCGCGACCTCGCCCGCGCGCCAGTTCCTGAACTCGACCTTCACCGAGACGCCGGGCTCGATGGCGCGCGAGATCGCGCCCTCGCTGCTGATCCACCCCGAGGACGCCGATGCGCTCGGCCTCACCGAGGGAGAGGTGGCGGAGGTTTCCAACGCGCGCGGCAGCGTCGAACTCGCAATCCGGCGGTTCGACGGTCTCCGGCACGGCGTGGTGATCGCCGAAGGCATTTTCCCGAACAAATCCCATCGCAGGGGCGAGGGAATCAACGTGCTGACCGGCGCCGATCAGGTCGCGCCGCGCGGCGGTGCGGCCTTCCACGACAACGCCGTGGCAATCCGCAAGGTTCAGGCGTCGGGGTAGAACCGGGCCTTCATCCGGGAGAGGTAGGCGCCCAGCACCGGATGCCTCGCCGCGAGCGCCGGGGCTTCGCTTTCGAAATAGGTCGAGGTGATCGAGGCCAGGAAGGCGTAGAGCGTCGCATCCGCGCCGCAGGGTTTGTCACCGCCTGCGAAATCCCGCCCCTCGAGCAATGCCGCGAGCGCCGCAAACGCGCGTTCCAAAAGCAGGCGGCGTTCGTCGGCGGAATAACGACTGACGCCGTGGCCATGCATGTTGCGCGTCACCTGTCGCTTCACCATTGCGACGATCAGCGGGCGCATCAGGGCCGGCGCCTTGGCAAAGAAATGTCGGGGGCCGCGCTCGAAATTAACTGGATTACCCCAACGGTCCATCAGGTTGATCCAGTAGAGATGATCCTCGCACATCTTCTCGGCGGCCCAGAAGGCGCCAGCCTCGAACGACGGGAGATTGCCGGAAAAGTCGGCACCATATTTCTTCTCGAGGTGAAAACGAATGAGCGTCGAATCCGGGATGATCTGGCCATCGTCCTCGATATAGGGAATCTTGCCCTTGGGAGCCTTGGAGAAATTCGCCCAGCGGCGCTGATAGGGCACGCCGGCCATCTTCAGGAGCAACTCGGTCTTGACGACGAACGGACTCGGATCCGAAAGGCCCCACATGGGTTCGGCGCCATATAGCGTGATCATTCTCTGGTTCCCTGATGATGACAATGGAGAGAGGTTGCCACATGCTCCTGCCAGCTATTGTCAGGAATACGAAGTAGATTTCGCCTCATGGCCCGTTCCGACCGACTTCTCGCCCTGACCCAGGCACTCCGCCGCCGCCGGCATCCTGTGACGGCGCTGGCGCTCGCACAAGAGACCAGCGTTTCCGAGCGCACGATTTACCGAGACATCGCCAGTCTTCAGGCCTCCGGCGTGCCGATCCGTGGCGAGGCCGGCATCGGATACGTACTTGAACCGGGGTTCGATCTTCCGCCGTTGATGCTCACGCCGGAGGAATGCGAGGCGCTGATGCTTGGCGCGCGCTTCGTGCGCGAACGGGGCGATGCGGGGCTCGTCCGTGTGATCGACGACGCGATTGCCAAGATTGAGGCCGTGCTGCCCGAAGGGCTGCGGCTCGCCTTGCAGGAAGCCTCGCTCTTTGCGCCGGTTTTCGGGGCTCCGGTCGAGGATGGTGTGCCGGTGGAGGAGTTGCGCCGCGCCGTGCGCGAGAACCGCAAGGTGCGCATCCGCTATTCCGACATGAACCAGCGCGAGACGGAGCGTACGCTCTGGCCGATCCTGCTCGGCTATTTCGAGAAAACGCGCGGGCTCATCGCCTGGTGCGAGTTGCGTCGGGATTTTCGCCATTTCCGGACCGACCGGATGCTCTCCCTTACGGTGCTCGACCAGCAGCCGCCGAAGCGGCGCGCCGTGCTCGTGCGCGAATGGGAAAAGCTGCGCGAGACCTTCCGCGAAAATTCCGACCCGCACGTCCCGGTCAGGCGGTCTTGACGCGCTGCCCGTCGATCTTGAGCCTCCCGGCAGCAAGCAGGCGCAGCGTTTCGGGATAGATCCGGTGTTCTTCTTTCAGGACGCGCGCGGCAAGCGTCGCTTCGTTGTCGTCGTCAAGCACCGGCACGGCGGCTTGCAGGATGATCGGCCCTTCATCCATGCCCGGCGTCACGAAATGCGTGGTGCAGCCATGAACCTTGACGCCGGCCTCGAGCGCCCGGGCATGCGTGTCGAGACCCTTGAAGCTCGGCAGCAGGGCAGGGTGGATATTGATCATCCGCCCCGCCCAGTGTTCGCAGAAGCCGGGCGTCAGCAGCCGCATGAAACCGGCGAGGCAGACGAACTCCACCCCGTGTGCTTCGAGGGCCGCCTGCATCGCCGCGTCGAAGGCCGCACGATCCTTGCCGAACGCCTTGTGCTCGATGACCGCCGTCGCGATACCCTGTGCGCGGGCGAAATCCAGTCCGGCAGCGTCGGCCTTGTTTGACAGAACGAGCACGATCTCGGCCGGAAAATCCGGCGCGTTTGCAGCGTCGACCAGCGCCATCATGTTCGAGCCGCGCCCGGATATCAGCACCGCGACGCGTTTTTTCGCGGGGGCCGTCACAGCGCGAGCTTTCCCTTCGGACGAACAAACGGCTCGGCCTCCGCCCGGATGATCCGGCCGACCTCGCTGACGATCTCGCCTGAGGCGCGCAGCCCGGCGGCGATGTCAGCCGCCTTGTCGGCCTCTACCGCGATCACCATGCCGATGCCGCAGTTGAACGTGCGCAACATTTCCGCTTCAGCCACGCCGCCGGTTCGCGAGAGCCAGCCGAACACCGGCGGCGGCGCGATCTTCGCAAGGTCAAGTTCGACGCCGAACCCCTTCGGCAGGACGCGGGGAATGTTGTCGATGAAGCCCCCGCCGGTGATATGCGCCAACGCCTTGATGCCTGCGCCCGACGGCGCGCGTAGCGCCGCCAGCAGCGATTTCACATAGATGCGCGTCGGTTCAAGAAGCGCGGTGGCCAGCGTCTTGTCTTTGGCGAAGGGCGCCTCGTCCGCCCAGTCGAGACCGGCGACCTCAACGATCCGGCGCACGAGGCTGTAGCCGTTTGAATGAACGCCCGAGGAGGCAAGACCAAGCAGCACGTCGCCTTCGCGGATCGCGTCGAGGCGGGGCAGGAGATCGCTGCGTTCGGCCGCACCGACCGCGAAGCCGGCGAGATCGTAATCGCCCTTCGCATAGAGCCCCGGCATTTCGGCCGTCTCGCCGCCGATCAGCGCTGCACCGGCGAGCTTGCACCCTTCCGCGATGCCCTTGACGATAGCGACGCCGAGTTCGGGGGTGAGTTTTCCCGTCGCGAAATAATCGAGAAAGAACAGCGGTTCCGCACCTTGCACGACGAGATCGTTGACGCACATCGCCACGAGATCGATGCCGATGGTGTCGTGGATGCCGCTCTCGATCGCAATCTTGACCTTGGTACCGACGCCATCGTTTGCTGCGACAAGGATCGGGTCCTTGAAGCCCGCCGCCTTGAGGTCGAACAGCCCGCCGAAGCCGCCGATTTCGGCATCGGCGCCGGGTCGGCGCGTTGCGCGCACCAGCGGCTTGATATCCTCGACCATCGCGTTTCCGGCATCGATATCGACGCCTGCGTCGGCATAGGTGAGGCCGTTCTTGCTCGCATTGTCCGACATGCGCCGGGTCCTTCCGGTAGGCTGGAACTGTTCTTTGTCGGGAAAAATCGCATTGCTTGGCAAAAAGCAATCCCGCACGGGCATAGAATTGCCATTCCATGGGGACATGAATAGCCTGAAGCACCACGCGCGCTCTCGCGACCGGACTCCCATGACCATCGCCAATGCCCTGACCCTGCTGCGCCTGTGCCTCATCCCGCTGATCGTGGTGATGATTCACGAGGGTCGCTTCGCGATCGCGACCATCGTCTTCGTCATCGCCGGTGTGACGGATGCACTCGACGGCTATCTCGCGCGCAAGCTCAACCAGCGCACCGAGATCGGAGCCTATCTTGACGCACTGGCCGACAAATCGCTGATTGCGGCGAGCTTTATCGCGATGGTTTATGTGCATCTGGTGCCATTCTGGCTGGTGGTGCTGGTGATCTTCCGCGATCTGATGATCGTCGGCGCGGTCGCCATCGCCTGGCTGATGCACAACCCGATCCCGATCGAGCCCTTGCGGGTCTCGAAGGCCAATACCGCGGCGCAGATTATCGCGGTCGCGACAACGCTCGGTGTGCGTGGTTTCGGGGTACCGCTGCCGGACGCTGTCTTTACCGGAATCTACGCGATCGTTGCCGCCTTGACGGTGATTTCGGTCGCGGCCTATTTCTCGCGCTGGTTTGCGCATATGGCCGATTGAAACCGGCAAGAAAGCGGGCAGGGAGAGCAGGATGACGCTTCAACGCCAGATCGGGTTCTGGATTGCCTGTCTCGCCGGGTTCATTGTCTTCCTGTATCTTTTTTCCGGGATCCTGATGCCGTTCGTCGCGGCGCTGATCCTCGCCTATCTGCTTGATCCGATGGTCGATGCGCTTGAGCGGCTTCGGCTCAGCCGGTTGATGGCGACAAGCATCGTCCTCCTGCTCTTCGTCGTGATTTTCGTTGTACTGCTGCTCGCAGCGGCACCGCTGCTGGTCAACCAGCTCTCGGCCTTCATCGCCAAGTTCCCGGAATATGTCGCCCGGTTGCAGAAGCTCGTTACCGAACAGGGCGGGCCCTTGTTCGAGCGGTTCGGCGGGGCAGACAAGCTCAAGGAGTTGCAAGGCCAGCTTGCCTCCGGCGCGGGCGAGGCCGCAAAGTGGCTCGGCGGCGTCGTGACGGGACTGATCTCTGGCGGGCAGGCGATCCTCGGCCTGTTCTCGCTGCTGGTGCTGACGCCGGTCGTCGCCTTCTACATGATCCTCGACTGGGACCGGATGGTCGCCAAGGTCGACGGCTGGCTGCCGCTCGCCCATCGCGACACGGTGCGCGAACTTATTCGCGAGATGGACAGTTCCGTCGCCGGCTTCCTGCGCGGACAAGCGATGATCTGCCTGCTGCTGGGGTTGTTCTATGCCATCGCGCTGAGCCTCGCCGGGCTGCATTTCGGCTTTATCATCGGCATCGTTTCGGGCTTTGTCAGCTTCATTCCCTATGTTGGCTCGATCACCGGCCTGTTGCTCTCGGTCGGTGTCGCCTTCGCGCAGTTCTGGCCTGACTGGACGATGATCCTCGTCGTGCTGGCGATCTTCGGCGCGGGACAGTTCCTCGAAGGCAACGTGCTGCAACCCAAGCTGCTCGGCCATGCGCTCGGCCTGCATCCGGTATGGCTGATGTTCGCGCTGCTGGCCTTCGGCTCGCTGTTCGGCTTCGTTGGCGTGATGTTGGCCGTGCCGCTCGCTGCCGTAATCGGCGTGCTGGTCCGCTTCGCACTGCGCCAATATCTCGCAAGCCCACTCTATCATGGCTATCGCCAGTCAGACACCGGCGGCGGGGCAATCGACCCGTGAAGAATTTCGGCCAGTTGCCGCTCCCGCTCGGTGCGACACCGCGCTACGGCCGTGAGGATTTCCTTGTCGGCAAGCCGAACGAGGCCGCCTTCGCCTATATCGAGCGCTGGCCGCGCTGGCTGGCACCGGCAGCGATCCTCGCCGGGCCCGAGGGGAGCGGCAAGACCCATCTCGCAGCGATCTTCGCGCAGGTTTCCGGCGCGCGGACGTTGCGGGCCGATCATCTCCGGCAGGATGGGGTGCCGGAACTCGCCAAATGCCCGGCGCTGGTGCTGGAAGATTGCGACCGGTTTCCGCCGGATGAAGTCGCCCTGTTCCATCTTCTCAATCTCGCGCGCGAGACCGGCCATTTCGTCGTGATGACCGCCCGCGTGCCGCCGGATCGCTGGGGTATCCGCACGCCGGATCTTCTCTCCCGCCTGCGGCTCGCGCCCCTGCTGCAACTCGCCGAACCCGACGACGCGCTCCTCGGCGCACTGTTCGTCAAGCATTTCTCCGACCGGCAGCTCGCGGTGGATGCTTCCGTGGTGACTTATGCAATGGCGCGGATCGAACGCTCCTATGCCGGCGTGCAGGCGTTGGTCGCGGCGCTCGACCGGGAATCGCTTGTGCGAAAGAAGCCGATTACACGGGTGCTGGTTGCGGACATCCTCGGCGATCAATCCGGACAAGACGACGAAGGGCCCAGCTGACAACCCGCGCCTTCACGATAAACCGCATCTTCTGTTGTCGTTTCGTCATATTCTCGCATCATGGAAAGAGATGGAATCGGGTCGGCTGGCGACATGCCCGGCCTTGTTGGGACGTCGGGGCAGGAATTCGGGGCAGGAACTCGGGTATGGCGATTTCGCAAGATGTGAGCGACCTCTCGGTTGAGGAGCTGGCACAGCGCCCGGCGCGTTTCATCAACCGCGAGCTTTCCTGGCTCCAGTTCAACCGTCGCGTGATGGAGGAGGCCGGAAACGCCGGCCATCCTCTGCTCGAACAACTGCGCTTTCTCTCGATCTCGGCGAACAATCTCGACGAGTTTTTTATGGTCCGCGTCTCAGGCCTCATCGAACAGATGATCGCCGGCGTGCAAACCCCCTCGGACGATGGCCTGACGCCCGAGCAGGCGCTCGAACTCATCAATGCCGAAGTCGAGGCGCTGACTGCAGACCAGCAGGATCGCTGGCGCAAGCTCAAGACCTCGCTCGAAGGGGAGCGCATCCATGTCGTCTCGCCGATCGACATGGAGGAAGCGGACGAGAAGTTTCTCGACGACCATTTCCTCGCCGCGATCTTCCCGACGCTGACCCCGCTCGCGATCGACCCGGCGCATCCGTTTCCCTTCATCCCGAACCTCGGTTTCAGCTTGGCGCTCAGTCTTGTCCGGCAGTCCGACGGCCGTGCCCTGCGCGCGCTGATCCGCATGCCGCAGAAGCTCGAACGCTTCATCCGCCTGCCGGACAAGGATGGTGCGATCCGTTTCATCCTGCTCGATCAGGCGATGCAGCTCTTCGTGCCGAAGCTCTTTCCCGGCTACAAGCTGAAGGGGATCGGCGCTTTCCGCATCATTCGCGACAGCGATATCGAAATCCTCGAAGAGGCAGAGGATCTGGTCCGTACCTTCGAAACGATGCTGAAGCAGCGCAAGCGCGGCGTCGTCATCCGGCTCGAGCTGGAAGCCGCCATGCCGGAGGATCTACGGAGTTTCGTGGCACAGGAGCTGCGCGTGAAGCCGCGCGAGATCTTCGTCGTCGACGGGACGCTCGCGCTCAACGATCTGTCGCAACTTGTCGCGGTTGATCGGCCGGACCTCAAGTTCGTGCCCTACACCCCGCGCTTTCCCGAGCGCGTGCGCGAACATGGCGGCGATTGCTTCGCCGCGATCCGGCAGAAGGATCTCGTCGTCCACCACCCCTACGAGAGCTTCGATGTGGTGGTGAACTTTCTCGAACAGGCGGCGCGCGATCCGGAGGTCGTCGCCATCAAGCAGACACTCTACCGCACCTCGTCCAATTCGCCGATCGTGCGGGCGCTTTCCGAGGCGGCGGAGGCGGGCAAGAGCGTTACCGCGCTCGTGGAACTCAAGGCCCGCTTCGACGAAGAAGCGAATATCCGCTGGGCGCGCGATCTCGAACGCGCCGGCGTGCAGGTCGTCTACGGGTTTATCGAACTGAAAACGCACGCCAAGCTGAGCCTTGTCGTCCGTCGCGAGGGCGGCAAGCTCACCAGCTACTGCCATGTCGGCACCGGCAATTACCACCCGATCACGGCCAAGATTTACACCGACCTTTCCTATTTCACCGCCGATCCGATTATCGGTCGTGACGTCGCCCGGATGTTCAATTTCATTACCGGCTATGCCGAGCCGGCCGAGCTCGAGCGGATGGCGGTCTCGCCCGTGACACTCAAGAAGAAGCTGCTCGATCATATCGATTCCGAGATCGAGCATGTCCGCGCTGGCAAGCCGGGTGTAATCTGGCTGAAATGCAACAGCCTCGTCGATCCCGTGATGATCGACGCCCTCTACAAGGCCAGTCAGGCAGGCGTGCAGATTGACCTCGTCGTGCGCGGAATCTGCTGCCTCCGGCCAGGCATTCCCGGTTTTTCAGAGAACATCCGCGTCAAGTCGATCGTCGGCCGGTTCCTCGAACACGCGCGCATCTACGCCTTCGGCAACGGGCATGGGCTGCCGCACCAGAAGGCAACGGTCTACATTTCCTCTGCCGACCTCATGCCGCGCAATCTCGACCGGCGCGTCGAAAGCCTGTGCCCGATCATGAACCCGACGGTGCATGAACAGGTGCTCAGCCAGATCATGCAGGCGAACCTTCTCGACAACCAACAGAGCTGGCGGGTCTTGCCGGATGGCTCGTCAATGCGCATAACGCCGGGCGAGGGCGAGGAGCCCTTCAACGCGCATCTCTATTTCATGACAAACCCGAGCCTTTCCGGTCGTGGCACATCTCTCAAGGCGTCTCGCCCCCGTCCTCTCACGAAAAAGCGCGCCGCCGCTGCGGAGTGACGTCGCGCGCCGAATGGCCGGGAGTGCATGACGATGGCGCCGCAGAGCATCTCGCAAGGCCCGGTCGCCGTGATCGATATCGGCTCGAACTCGGTTCGACTCGTCGCCTACGATCTTCATTCGCGTGCGCCGACGACGATGTTCAACGAGAAGAGCCTGTGCGGGCTCGGTCGCGACATCGCCATCACCGGCATGTTGCCGCCTGACGGCCTTGAGCAGGCGCGCGAGGCGCTCAAGCGATATCGGGTTCTGTGCAACCTCATGCGCGTGGAGCGCATCTATGTGCTGGCGACGGCCGCGGCACGCCGCGCGGCAAACGGCCCGGATTTCATCGCCGAGGTCGAGGATATCCTCGGCGAGCCGGTCTCGGTTCTGGCCGGAGAGGAAGAAGCACGGCTGGCGGCACTCGGCGTCATCGCCGGCAACTTCCGCCCCAACGGTCTCGCCGGCGATCTCGGCGGCGGCAGCCTCGAACTGGTCGAAGTCCGCGACGGCTGGATCGGCGAGGGTGTGAGCCTCGAACTCGGCGGGCTGACCCTGCGCGATGCCTCCGGCAAGAACCTCAAAAAGGCCGCGCGCCTCGTCCGGCAGGCCTTTGACGGCGTGTCGTTTCTCGACCGCGAGCCGGGACGTGACATCTTCGCGATCGGCGGCACCTGGCGTGCCATCGCCCGCCTTTTCATGGCGCGGAACAACTACCCGCTGAACGTGCTGCACGGTTTCTCGGCCCCGGCGGGGGAAATCGCGCGATTCTGCGACGAACTGCAGAAGGTCGACATCGCGGCCCTGCCGGCAATCGGCGAGATCGCGCGCGAGCGACGCCCGCTGCTGCCTTATGGCGCGCTGGTCCTTGCTGAGCTCATCGAAAGGACGGCTCCTGCGCGGTTCCTCATTTCGACGAGCGGCGTGCGCGAAGGCGTGCTCTATTCACAATTGCCGCCGGCCATCCGCGAGCAAGACCCGCTGCTGGTCGCCTGCCGCGCGCTCAATGACATTCATGCCCGCGGCGCCGGCCACGCCGATGAACTGGTCGACTGGTGCGACGGGTTCGCCCGATCCGCCTTCCCGGACGAGACAGCCGCCCAACGCCGCATCCGCCACGCCGCCTGTCTCCTCTCTGAAATGGCCTGGCGTGCGAATCCGGATTACCGGGCAGAAGAGGCCGCGCGGATGGCCGCCTATGCCGCCATTCCTGCGATCACGCATCACGAGCGCGCCTTCCTCGCCAGTGTTCAGCACGCACGCTACGAGGGACTCACCGAAAATTTCACGCCGCCGTTGCGCGGCCTTCTGACACCGCAGGAGATCGATGCCGCACGTGCGCTCGGCTGCCTGATCCGCGTCGCCTACAACATCTCGGCCGGTCAGCCGGGTGTTCTCCCCGCGACGCCGATTCGAATCGAGAACGGCACTCTGGTCCAGTTCCTGCCGAGCGCCTTTGCCGACCTTTCGAACGAAAGGCTCATCGGCCGGTTGAAACAGACGGCCCGGATGCTCGCAGTTGACTACCGAATTGCCATCGCAGGACAGCCTGCCATTTAGGCAGCTTTGGACTTTATTAATCGAATAAGTTGAAAATTGCTCCGGGTGAAACTGGGGGTTTCTTTATGTTTAAACGGATTGCCTCGTCCTTCTCGTCATTGCGGGCGAAGCTCGCGCTCGCAGCCACGGGCATGGTTTTCCTGACCGCGCTTGCCATCGCGCTGATCGGCTATAGCCGGCTCGATGCCAAGATCGCAGAAGACATCGAGACACGCACGCTCTGGTCGCTCCGCGTCGCCACTCGCATCACGCAGGAGGCGCTGCCGGTCTTCGCGGTGCAGCGGAACGCGCAGGGGGAACCCGAATCACTGAAACTCACACAACCGACAGCGCTTCTCGACAATTTCTCGGTCAACGAGTTGACGCAGGTCGTCGATGCAATTTCGGATGCCAACCGGGGCACAGCCACGATCTTCCGCTGGCAGGACGACAAGAAGGACTACATCCGAGTCGCGACCACCGTGAAGAAACCGGACGGCTCGCGTGCCGTTGGCACCTACCTCGGGCAGGGTGGCAAGGTCTATCCCTTCATGATGCGTCAGGAGGCCTATCGCGGCATCGCCATCATTCTCGGAGAACCCTATCAGACCGGCTACATGCCCATCGTCGACGGCGCGAACAAGCCGGTAGGCATCCTCTACATTGGCGTGGGCAAGATTTCGGAACTCGCCGCCTCGACCTATGTTTTTCTGCGCGATCTGGTGATTGGCAGCCTGCTGGTGCTCGCATTCGGCATCCTGATGATCCTCGTCGTCACGGATCGCCTGCTGCGCCCGCTGCGCGCGGTCGCAACCGCGACGGATGAGCTTGCGTCTGGCGCGACCGACAGCACCATCCCTCACCAGAACCAGCAAGACGAGATCGGCACCATCGCCCGCGCCGTTGCCGGTTTCAGCGAGGCTGTGGCCAAGCAGCGCGAGCACGAGCAGAACCAGCAGGCTGAAGCCAAACGCATGGCTGAACGCAAGCTGGAGATGGATCGGCAGGTCGAACAATTCCGGGACTCGGTCGGCTCGCTCTTGAGCCGTCTCAAGTCGGGCGCGGAAGAGGTACGCACGACTTCCGGCTCCATTCAGGGCGTCGTTGCCCAGGTGAATTCCCGCGTCGGCGAGGGGCGCGATGCGGCGGACGACGGCGCCGGTGCCATCTCCGAGGTTGCGACCGCCACGAACCAATTCGCGAGTTCGATCGCCGAGATCGCCGGACGCTCCAACGAAGCCGCAACCATTGTCCGACGCGCCTCCGAGACCGGTCAGCATGCGGAATCGGTCGCGTCGGAGCTTGCGGTCGCGGTCGAGAAAATCGCAACGGCAGTGGCCTTTATTTCCTCGATTGCTTCGCAGACGAACCTGCTCGCGCTCAACGCGACCATTGAGGCCGCCCGTGCGGGCGAGGCCGGCAAGGGGTTCGCGGTCGTCGCTTCGGAAGTGAAGGAACTTTCCAACGGCACCTCCAAGGCCGCAACCGAGATCGCCGATCTCGTCCGTTCCATTGAGGGCGTGACCCAGGCTGTTACCGGCGCAACGCGAGAAATCGGGCAGGGACTTTCGTCCATCAACGAGACGACGCTGGTGATCGCGGCTGCCGTCACCGAGCAGGAACAGGTCACGCGGGATATCGCCGCCAACGCCGATTCGGCTGCCCAGCGCAGTGACGTCGTCAGGGCCGGTTTTGCCGATGTCCTCGGGGCCATCGAAAATGCGACGCAAGCTGCCGGGCATCTCGATGCCCTGTCGAACGACTTTGCCCGCGCGTCGGACCAACTGGTCGATGAGATTGAAGGCTTCCTGCAGCGCATGGCCGCCTGAGACGCCACTCCGCCCCCGAATTGGAAAAGCCCGGTTTCGTGCCGGGCTTTTTCGTATGCTGAGAGAGGACGTTCAGACGACTACGGCTTGGCCGGCACCGCAACCACGCGTCCTTTTTCCAGCCCGAGCAGAACTTCGCCGCGGATGAGTCTGAGCGCGACTTGCCCGAATATCTCGCCTCGCCAGCCTTGCAGCACCGGCATATCGACCTCCGGTCGCGCTGCCAGCCGGTCGATATCGTCCGACGAGGCGACGAGCTTCGGTGCGATCTGGTTCTTCTCGCACACCGATTGCAGCAGCACCTTGAGCAATTGAACAAGAGAGCCGCTCGCGCCGGCCCGTTCCGGCTCCGGCTGCGGGATAGTTGCCGGGTCGCGCGCCTTGCCGCGCTGGACGGCCTCCAGGATTTCCGCCCCGGCCTTCGACCGCTCGAAACCGTTGGGGATCGCACGCAGACGCGCAAGATCCTCGTTGTTGCGCGGCTGGGCGACGGCGATTTCCGCGAGCCCGTCGTCCTTGAGAATGCGCCCACGCGGTACGTCCCGCGTCTGCGCCTCACGCTCGCGCCAGGCAGCGAGTTCCATCAGGATCGCGCGCTCGACCGGCTTGCGGATGCGGGCCTTGACGCGCATCCACGCATCCTCCGGCCGGGCCTCGTATGTCGCCGGGTTGGAGAGGATCGCCATCTCGTCCGCGATCCAGTTGAGGCGGTCATGCTTCACCATGCGGTTGAGAAGCTTGGTGTAGACGATCCTGAGGTGCGTCACGTCAGCGGCCGCGTAGGTGAGCTGCGCCTCCGTCAGCGGTCGGCGCGACCAATCCGTGAAGCGGGACGACTTGTCGATGCGCGCATTGGCGAGGCTCGACGCTAGGCTCTCGTAGGAGACCTGCTCGCCGAAACCGCAGACCATCGCCGCGACCTGCGTGTCGAACAGCGGCGCGGGAATGAGCCTGCCCTTGTTCCAGATGATCTCGAGGTCCTGCCGCGCGGCGTGGAACACCTTCACGATCTTCTCGTCTGCCATCAGCGCAAGGAATGGCGCGAGGTCCATCTCCGGCGCGAGCGGATCGACGAGGACGATCTCCTCCGAGCTTGCCATCTGGATCAGGCAAAGTTTCGGGTAATAGGTCGTCTCGCGCAGAAATTCGGTATCGACCGTCACAAAATCATGGGTCGCGAGCCGCGCGCAGGCAGCCGCGAGATCAGCGGTCGTGGTGGTAAGCGGGGGAACGGGCAGGGTGGTCGCATGGGGCATAGGCCGCGCGCATAGCGGAAAAAAATGCGTTTGTCCTCCCCATATCGGCCTCCGCGCTTGACAATCGGAGGGTGGGGCCGCTCATGTCCGGCCCGAATGCGCGGCGGTGATGCGAGTCACGGGCCGCGAAAGCTGTTCGTCTGACGATTGAAAGACCCGGGGATCATGCACCTCTACCGCTCCCACACCTGCGGCGCGCTGCGCGCCGGCGATATCGGCTCCGAAGCGCGCCTTTCCGGCTGGTGCCATCGTATCCGCGACCATGGCGGCGTGCTGTTCATCGACCTGCGCGACCATTACGGCATGACGCAGATCGTGGTCGATCCGGATTCGCCGGCCTTCAAGCTCGCCGAGAAAGTGCGCTCCGAGTGGGTGATCCGCGTCGATGGCAAGGTGCGCCAGCGCCCCGCCGGGACAGAGAACGCCAACCTGCCGACCGGGCAGGTGGAGATGTTCGTCACCGCGCTTGAAGTGCTGGGCGAGGCCAAGGAACTCCCGGTTCCGGTGTTCGGAGACCTCGAATATCCCGAGGATACGCGCCTGACCTATCGTTTCCTCGATCTCAGGCGCGAGAAGCTGCACGCCAACATCATGATGCGGGTGAAGGTCGTCGACCACATGCGCCAGGCCATGAAGGCTGCCGGCTTCAACGAATTCGCGACGCCGATCCTCACAGCTTCCTCGCCGGAAGGCGCGCGCGACTTCCTCGTGCCGAGCCGCATCCATGCCGGCAAGTTCTACGCGCTGCCGCAGGCGCCGCAGCAGTACAAGCAGCTCCTGATGATGGCGGGCTTCGACCGCTATTTCCAGATTGCCCCGTGCTTTCGCGATGAAGACCCGCGCGCTGATCGTCTGCCGGGCGAATTCTACCAGCTCGACCTTGAGATGAGCTTTGTCGAGCAGGAAGATGTGTTCCGCACGATGGAGCCGATCATCGCCGGCATCTTCGAGACCTTCGGCGGTGGCCGCCCGGTCACGAAAAACTGGCCGCGCATTCCCTATGCCGAGGCCATGCGTAAATATGGCTCGGACAAGCCGGACCTGCGCAACCCGCTGGTGATGCAGAACGTTTCGGACGTGTTCCGCGATTCCGGGTTCAAGGTGTTCGCGCGCATTCTTGAGGATGCGAAGAACGAGGTCTGGGCCATTCCGGCACCGGGCGGCGGCTCGCGCGGCTTCTGCGACCGCATGAACTCATGGGCGCAGGGCGAAGGCCAGCCGGGGCTCGGTTACATCATGTTCAAGGCCGATGGCGACAAGGTCGTCGGGCAGGGGCCGATCGCCAACAACATCGGCCCGGAGAAAGCCGAGGCGATCCGCGCGCAGCTCGGCCTCAAGGATGGTGACGCGGCTTTCTTCGCTGCCGGTAACCCGGAGAAATTCGCGAAGTTCGCCGGTGCCGCCCGCCTCAAGGTCGGCGAGGATCTGAACATCACCGACAAGAGCCGGTTCGAATTCGCGTGGATCACCGATTTCCCGTTCTTCGAATACAACGAGGATGAGAAGAAGATCGACTTCTCGCACAACCCGTTCTCGATGCCGCAGGGTGGCCTTGAGGCGTTGAAGACGCAGGAGCCGCTCACCATCAAGGCGTTCCAGTACGACATCGCCTGCAACGGCTACGAACTCGCCTCCGGCGGCATTCGCAACCACAAGCCGGAAGCGATGGTCAAGGCGTTCGAGATCGCGGGCTACGGCGAGGAGACCGTCGTCGAGCGTTTCGGCGGTATGTATCGCGCCTTCCAGTACGGCGCGCCGCCGCATGGCGGCATGGCGGCCGGCGTCGACCGCATCGTGATGCTGCTGTGCGACGCGCAGAACCTGCGCGAGGTGGCGCTGTTCCCGATGAACCAGCGCGCCGAGGATCTGCTGATGGGTGCGCCCTCCGAGGCCACGGCCAAGCAGCTGCGTGAGCTTCACCTCCGCCTCAACCTGCCGGAGAAGGGCGCCTGAGCATGGCTGCCCCGGCTCGCGCGAAGCCCATACGCATGAAGGATGGCCGTTGATGGCGGCCGATCCGCATCGCTGGGCGGACCTCCGGCGGCTGTTGACCGAGACCGGCCGTCGCTATCTGCCGCGCTACATTCTCGCGCTGGTGCTGCTCGGCGTGGTTTCCGCTACTACCGCCGCGACCGCCTGGCTGATGAAAGATGTCATCAACGAGGTCTTCATCGCCAAGAGCCAGTCGGCGCTGATTTTCGTCGCGGTCGCGGTACTGGTCATCTATGTCGCGCGCGGCGCGGCCTCCTACGGGCAGGGTGTGATCCTCGCGAAAATCGGCAACGCCATCGTCGCGGAGGGGCAGACGCGGCTGGTCTCGGCGCTGCTCGCGCGCGAGGTCGATGCGCTCTCTAAATCCACCTCTTCGGAGCTTGTCCAGAAGCAGTTGCTCGCGGCGGAAAGCACGCGGTCGCTGCTTCAGGTGCTGGTGACGGTGGTGGGCCGCGATTTCCTCACGCTGGTCGGCCTGATCTTCGTGATGGTGGTGCAAGACCCCTTCATTTCGTCCATCGTGCTGCTCGCGCTTCCTGTCGCGGCGGTGCTGATCGCCGGGCTCGGCGGCAAGATCGGCAAGGTGACGAAAAAGCATGTCACCATCGGCGTTTCCATCGCCGACCAGATGCGGCAAATCGTGCAGGGCTTCCGCGTCGTGAAAGCCTTCGGCATAGAGGATCGGCTAGGGAACCGTCTCAAGGGCGTCATCAACGAGCAGAACGCCAACGCCGACCGCGCCGCCGTGCTGATGGCGCGCACGCAGCCCATCGTCGAGACGCTGGCGGGTATCGCCGTCGCGCTGGTTATCCTCTATGGCGGCTGGCGGGTGATCGGTCATGGCGCGACGCCGGGCGCGTTCTTCTCGTTCATCACCGCTCTGCTGTTGGCTTACGATCCCGCCCGGCGGCTCGCCAGCGCGCGGCTCCAGATCGCGCAGGGGCTGGTGGGCCTGCGGCTCTTCTACGAGATCCTCGATGAGCCCGTCATGCCTCGTCATGCGGACGCTCCGGACGCTGGGACCGCGCCACTCGCCGGTGAAATCGCCTTCGAGAACGTTTCCTTCGCCTATGGCGAGGGCAGCAATGTGCTGCACGACGTCTCGATCCTGTTTGAAAAAGGCAAGACGACGGCGCTCGTCGGCGGCTCTGGTTCGGGAAAATCAACGATCCTGAGCCTCATCCTCGGCTTCTGGATGCCACAGGCGGGCACGATCCGCTTCGACGGGCGCGAGGCGGGAACCATCCCGATCGAAGCGCTGCGCGGGAACATGGCCTATGTCGGGCAAGATGCGTTCCTGTTCGACGGTTCGGTGCGCGAGAACATCGGCTATGGCAAGCCCGGCGCGCGCGAGGACGAGATCGTCGCCGCAGCCCGCTTCGCCCACGCGCATGACTTTATCGAGGTACTGCCACAGGGCTACGATACGCCGGTGGGCGAACTCGCCGGGCGCCTCTCGGGCGGGCAGCGCAGTCGCATAGCCATTGCCCGCGCCTTCCTCCGCGATGCGCCGATCCTGCTGCTCGACGAGCCGACCGCCGCGCTCGACGCCCAATCCGAGGAAGCACTGCGAGGCACGCTTGCAGAGCTTGCGCAGGGGCGGACGACGATCCTCGTCGCCCATCGCCTCGCGAGCGTGACCCGCGCCGATCAGATTGTGGTGCTGAACGAGGGCAGGGTGGTCGAACAAGGCGCCCACGCCCAGCTTGTCACGCAGGGCGGTGCTTATTCGCGACTCTATCGGCTCCAGATCGGGGAAGGTTGACCATGCAGCCAAAACAGATCGTCAAGGCGCTCATCAGCCCTAAATACATGGCCGAACTCATCCGTTTCCGCAGGGAAAGCGCCGCGCTCGGCCTGCCGGTGCCGAAGCTGACCAAAATCCGCCCGATCGACGAGGCGACCGCGACCACCGGCTTCGATACGCATTACGTCTATCACACCGGTTGGGCGGCGCGGATTCTCGCGAAATCGAAGCCGGAACGCCACGTCGATATCGGCTCGTCGCTTTTCTTCGTCTCGATCGCCTCGGCCTTCGTGCCGATGATCCACTACGATTACCGCCCGCCGGCGTTCGACATGCCGGGCGCGGAAACCGGAGCGGCGGACCTTCTCAACCTGCATTTTGCCGATAACTCGATCGCCTCGCTCTCATGCATGCATGTCGTGGAGCATGTCGGGCTCGGACGCTATGGCGACGCGCTTGATCCCGCAGGTGACGCGCGCGCCTGCGCCGAGCTTTCGCGCGTGCTGGCGCCGGGCGGGCAACTGCTGTTCGTCACACCGGTCGGACAGCCAGAAATCCATTTCAACGCCCATCGCATCTACAGCTACGAGGCGGTGCTGGCGCTGTTTCCCGATCTTGAACTCGCTGAATTCGCGCTCATCACCGACAAGCGCGACGGCGCCACGCTGGTTTGGGATGCTGAGCCCGCGCGGGTCGCGAAGCAGCGCTATGGCTGCGGCTGTTTCGTATTCCGGAAGAAAGCATAGTCCCTATTTCTGAACGCGCAGCGCGATCCCGGTCGGCTGCGGGCGGATGAAATAGGCATCGTAGTTGCCAATCTTCGCGCGGTCGGGCTGCAACTCGCCAAGCAGTTTCTGCAAATCCTTGTCCGGCACCTGATGCTGGAAGGCGTGCGAGCCATACATATCGAAAGTGTTCAGCACGGTCTGGCGATAGACGCGCTTCTTGTGGTCGAGCCAGCTTTCGCCCGCCTCGCGCGGCACCTTGCCGGTGAGCGAGAGCCGCAGCTTGTTGGTGATTGAGCCGATGATCGGGATGCAGCGCAGCACGCCCATGAGCCGCGAATAACCCAGAATCCATTTGAAGGGGAGTTTCCCGAGCAGCTTGCGCATCGGGCCGTAAGTGAGATGGGTGCGGATGAAGGTCATCACCGAGGGTTTGCCGGCGCGGTAGCAGTTGAACACGAACTCCCCGCCCGGCGCGACGATGCGATAGAGCGCCTTCGCGGTCTTCTCGACACTCTCGGTGTGCTGGATCACGTTGTGGCAGATGACAATACCGGGAATCACCTCGGCGCGGATCGGCGGCGCGTCGATCGAACATTGGATGACCGTGAAATTCGGCCATTGCCCGCTCGCGATATTGCGGTTCACCACATCATCGACGCTGTGCGACAGCTCCAGCATGATGACCTGCTTCGCGCCGGCCTCCAGCATCCAGAGCGATTGCGAGCCCGAACCGCCACCACAATCGACGATGATCCGGTCCTTGAAGGCCTCCGTCGAGCCGAAGGTCGCGCCGACCGTGTGTTCCAGCCAGTTCTGCTTGAAATCGGTGTAGTTGAAGTGGTTCCACTGATCGCCGAAGGATCTCACGCCCTCGTAGAGTTCCGGCTCTACGAAGCGGGGGATGCGGTTGACGATCGGATAGATCTTGCCCGAGGGCGCGACGAGACGCCCGGCGATGACATGGCCATCCTCCTCACGGTCAACCTCAAGCGCCAGCGGCGCGCCGGTCGCGGGATCGCACAGCAGCGGGAGGATGTCGCGGTGCATGGCGCTCACCCCCGCTTGAAGAGGTAGGTCGTCTTGGCCTCGAAATACGGTAGGCCCAGGTTGAGCAGCAGTTCCGGGATGACCGCGCGCGAGACCGACTTGTGGTGCACGCGCCAGACCTTGTACCCCCGGAACACCTCGAACACGCGCTTGGTCATCGGGAAGGTCTTGTGAAAGCGCGGATGGCTGCCGGCGGCAAAGCGCGGGTGGAACGAGACGAGCGCCGAAAGGTCGGTGCGCGCCGCAAGGTTGGTCAGTTGCGGAACGATCGAATATTCCGCACCTTCGGTGTCGATCTTGAGGAACACCGGGCCGCGGTCGATCAGCGCCGCGATCTCGTCGGGCGTGATGGTCTCGACCTCCCAGGTCACATCAGAGCCGGTGTGGTGCACGCTCGACATCGAATCGCCTTGCGCTTTCTTGGCACCAAGCTTGAGCTTGCCCTTGCTCGGCCACACCGCCTTTTCGATGACCGTGATCTTGCCCGCGAGCGACGGATTGAGCGCAATATTGGCCTTAAGCTGCCGCGCTGCTTCCGGATCGGGCTCGAAGGAGATCACGCGGCGCGCCTTCGTCGCCGCAAAGAGTGTGACGGGGCCGATCCAGGCGCCGAAATCGAGCACGGTCGTTTCGGGGGTGATGCTGGCGCCAATCGCCTCGAAGGTCGCCGGTTCCCAGTGCCCCGAGGTTGCACGTTCCCAGAAGGCTGCGTTCTCATCGGTCACTGCGAAGCTCGCCGATCCGATCCGCACGTCACGCATGACTGTCCCCAATTCCCGTTTCAATAGCCCGTCGCAACGGGTTCGGCGCCAGCAATCCGGCGCGCAGCAGGCTTCGAGAGCCATAGAGCACCGGTGCGGCAGCAATCGCCCTGATGATCCTTCCGAGCGGCATCCGCGTGGTATCGGCAACGACAATTTCGCCGGTTCCGCCCATGCTGGCCTTGATCCATCCAAGCTGCCGGTTGGCAGCTTCGCCGTTTTCAGCAACCAGCACCGCCGGACCTTGCGAAGGGTAGGGGCCATAGAGCGCCTTGAGCCGGTCCGCCGCCTCGCGCCCGATATCTGTGTTGCTTTCCGGGCACGAAACCTCGTTGAGCAGCGCCGTGCGCATCGCGGTCGCGCGGCGGAGCAGCTCCACGGGGCGGGGACGGAAGATACCGTCGACCATCGCGCGCTGGAAGAAGCGCTGGCGGCCCATGTTGAGCGTCACCAGCAGCAAGGTCTCGGCCGGCACGCCGAGGTGATCCATCGCCACGAGGCGCGGCAGGATTTCGGCGGCAAACGCGCCGAGGCTCGCATCGGCGCCGTGGAACAGCACCAGTGCCGGCTCGCGCTTCACGATCTTGCCGCCGAGATAAACAGTGAGATCGTCGGCGGGCGAGGGGGCGCTCTGGCCGGCGATCCGCTTGCCGTCGAGAAACAGATTGCCCGAGCCGCCGTTGACATCGACAGGCGCAGCGCTTTCGCGCCACAGGAGCGTTCCGCCGCCGTGCTGCATCTCGACGCGCGGCACCCATTGCACGTCGGAGGCAGGCGCCTCCTCCCGGAAAGGCCGCATCGCCGCGCTCGCCGCCGCGATCCAGCCCGGCGCGAGATGCTCCGCGAAGAGCCGCAGGGTAGGCCGAAACAGGGCTTGACTGGCAGACATGGTCCTCACATGAAATGGCCGGCACGCACGACGGAGGCGCCGTCGTCGCGCGTTCGATACCGGCTTTTCTTGCCGCGTGACAGCAAAAATTGTTCCCCGTTGCGGGAATCGGAGTGGCATGAACCTCGAACGGATCAATCTCAACGTCTTTTCGAACGTGGCCTCGCCCGATGCGGCGGACTGCCTCGTTCCGGAAGCGATCCGATCCTACTTCGAGTGCTTCGAGAGGTCGCGCGGCGCCCGCGAGACGATCATCCGCATCTTCATCGATCCCAAACCCCATCGCGGGAATTTCGCCGCCTGGAAACAGGCGATCCGCGACCGGCTGCCGGGCCTGAAATTCGAGATCGTCGAGACGATCGGCGTCGTCGACAGTTTCCGCAAGTCGGTCGCGATGAGCGAATGTGCCTGGGCGATGCAGCTCGAGCACGATTTCGTCTTCCGCCGCGAGGTCATTCCCCACGGTCTCGGTGAGATGATCGGGGCGCTGGAGGCGCTGGATATCGAGTATCTGCGCTTCAACAAGCGCCGTAATATGCAGGTCGGCTATGACGTGTTCATGGAGGAGGTGCCGGAATCGTCCGTTCCGATCTGCCGGATCAATGGCCGGTCGAACAACCCGCACCTGATCAACGTCGGCTATTACCAGCGCGTCGTTCTGCCGCATCTTCACACCGAAATCGGCTATCGGCTAGGGCTGGAGGGTGGGCTCGAACGCTATATCGGCGGCGGACATGTCTATGGGCCACTCGGCTGGCCAAAGACGGTCCAGCATCTCGACGGTCGCCATGTCCGGTTCCGCGACAATATCGCCCGCAAGCTTCACCTGCTGAAGAGCCGGCGCCATACGGGCTAGAGCATTCTCCGATCAAGTGGATGCCGGTTGATCGAAAGAAAATGCGACAAAACAGGAAGATGGAGCGGATGCCGCTCTAGAGCATCACCCAGCCTTCCGGGTAGAGATCGCCGATATAGGTTTTCTTGAGCGCTTCCGGTGCAAGCCAGGCACGCGGCGCGCAGGTGAGTGTGTCTGCCTGCGGCGCGAGCCAGGCGCTCCACCACGAGAAGGTGGAATTGGCGATGATGTGGTGCCGCGCCCGGCTCATCAGGAAGAGATCGTCCTGCGCGGAAAAGCCGGTAACGGCCTCGTAATCGAGTCCGGCGGGGATGAGTTGCGGGATCGCCTGCGGCGTATCGGTGAAGACATAGATGCGCTCGACCGGCCGGGCAGCCGTGACGAGCGCAATCGCATCGCGGTAATAGCGCGACGAGAGCGTACCGTGCACCGTGTTGAACACGTTCTCGCTCTTGAAATCGCCGATCCGCACATGCACCGCGAGAGATTGTGCGGGCAGGCTCGCCGCCTTGGCCTTCGCAGCTTCGGAAGCGACCTGCGCAAGATCGAACACCTTGCGGACGTCATCCTCGAACGGCGAGCAATACCGCGCGGAATGGAAATACCCAGAGAGATATTGCGAGCCGGACAACGCCTCGAAGCGCTCATCGTAGGCGTAGCTGCGTTCGCGGAAGGCGCCGCCTGACCAACCTGCCGGCGCGAACGGCTTGCCGAAGCTCAGCGCGCGGCGGACGCGGTTCATCCGCTGCGACAGCCAAGTCGATTGCCCGACGACCTCGGCCTCATGCGCCAGCCCGTCGAGCGCATAGGCGCGCGATCCACTCTGTCGATACCGTGAGACATCGAACTGCAGGGAAGCACCGAGCCGCTTTGCAAGTACATAGCCGGCCGCCGCCTGAAAGAGCTGGTTGCCGAGCCCGCCCAACATCTCGACGCGCACGATCGGCTGTTCCGATGCAATGCCGCTCATCGTCATTTCCCGAGGAACGGCAGGAAGCGCCGCCAGCGCGCGCGCCGCCGTGCCCGCTTGAGAACGCGGATATCATAGAGGCGAGGGTGGATCACATCCATTGGCCCGCCGGTCTCCTCAAGAAGATGGGCATGGCTCTCCGCGACAAAGAGCGTCAGGTTCTGCTGATACCAGAACTCGACACTGTTATCGGCCCAAACCGCCCAGCGCAGGGCGAGGGAAGGGCGGAAGCCACGCGCAGCAAAACGCTCGGCCCAATAGCTCTGCCACTGCTCGTTGACGTGGCCTTCGCCACCTTGACCCGGAATCGCGGCCGAGAACAGAACCACCGGCGCGCTCTCCGTGAGGTAGGAAACGAGCCGCTCGCCCGCCTCCGGTGTAAGGTGTTCGGCAACCTCCAGCGACATCGCGAGATCGACCGGGCGGATTTCGGGCCAATCCCTTGCCTCGAAATCAATGCGCTCGAAATTCCCCGCGCCGATCCGCAATTGCTCGGGTTTAACCCAAGGGCCATCCAGCCCTCGAACCGAGCGTGCACCCAGTTTCTGGGCAGTATCGAGCCACGCGCCGACGCCGCAGCCGACATCGAGGGCGGACGACGGTTGATAGCGCCGGAAAAGATGGCCGAGCACGGCGCGTGAGGAGCGCGCGGAATCTTCCGCAAACCCCTCGAAGAATTCCGGCGTGTAGCGATCGGCCTTGTCCATGAAGTCGCGTCCAGCCAGCCTTCGCGCGCGGAATGCGCGGCTTTACGAATGAAAGGCACGGCGCGATTGCCTATCGCGCGTCAAGGCGGAAGGTCAACCCGCCGCGCGTGGACATCGCCGGAAACGCCGCTATAGATGACCGCCATGTGCGGCATTTCAGGGCTTTTCCGTCCGGGCGGACTTGAGCGTGGGGACGAGGAAAACGTCCACCGCATCAACGCGACGCTTCTCCATCGCGGGCCGGATGACGTCGGCGTCTGGGCGCATGGGCCCGGCGGCGCGGTTCTGGCGCAGCGCCGCCTTGCCATTCAGGACCTCTCGCCAGCCGGGGCGCAGCCGATGCATTCGGCCTCCGGGCGCTATTCGATCACCTTTAACGGCGAGATCTACAATTTCCACGAGCTGCGCGACGCGCTCGAGGCTGAAAACCGGGCACCCGCCTGGCGCGGCCATTCCGATACGGAGGTGCTGCTCGCCGCCATCGAGGCCTATGGCATAGCGGAAGCATTGAAGCGCCTCTCGGGCATGTTCGCCTTCGCGCTCTTCGACCACGAGACCGGTGCCTTCACGCTCGCACGCGACCCGTTCGGCGAAAAGCCGCTCTACATTGGCTGGCTCGGTGGCGCGCTGGTCTTCGCATCCGAGCTGAAGGCGCTGCGCGCGCACCCGGACTGGCGGCGCGAGATCGATCGGGCCTCAATCACTGCCTTCATCCGGCATGGCTATATCGGCGCACCGGCGACCTTTCATCAGGCCGCGCGCAAGATCGGGCCGGGCCGGTTCGTCACCTTTGCGCGCGACCAGAACCCGTTCGAGGATGGTGTCGAGACACGCTACTGGAACAGTCTCGACGAGGCGCGCGAAGCGCGCGCCAGGCGCTTCTCCGGCGACAAGACGGCCGCGACGGGCGAACTCGATCGCCTCATCCACCGCTCGATTTCCCGGCAGATGATCGCGGACGTGCCGGTTGGCGCCTTCCTTTCCGGCGGGATCGATTCCTCGACCATCGCCGCGATCATGCAGGCGCAGCGGTCGAGCCCAATCGAAACGTTTTCACTCGGCTTTCGCGAGGAAAAGTTCAACGAGGCGCCCTATGCCCGCGAGGTCGCGGCGCATCTCGGCACGGCGCACAACGAGATCGTCCTGTCCGGGCAGGATGCGCTCGATCTTCTCGGCAGGATGCCGGACCTTTACGACGAACCCTTCGCCGACCCCTCGCAACTGCCGACCTTCATGATCGCACGCTATGCCCGCACCAAGGTGACGGTCGCGCTCTCCGGCGATGCGGGCGACGAACTTTTCGCCGGCTACGGGCGCTATCATTCGCTCCGGAAAAAATGGGAAGGAGGCCTTGCCGGGCTTGCGGCGCGCGTCGCCTCCCGTGCCTATGCCGGCGCGCTACTCCACGGCGTCGCGCGGCCTGCGGGAATGCTCGGGCTTGCGCGCGTCGCCGGATACGCCCGCCTGCCGCTCGAACTCGAGCTCGCGGATATGGCCCAAGCCTTCGCCGCGCCTGATGTCACGCGCGCCTACGATGCCAAGTTCACGATCACCAATCAGGCGCACCGCTTCGTGATCGGCGGCGAGGAGCCCGTCGATCCGCTGGTCGGCGAGATTGCGGCTATCGAAGGCTGGAACGCACTCGACCGCATGACCTCGCTCGACGCCGAGCGTTACCTCACCGACGATATCCTCGTGAAGGTGGACCGCGCGGCGATGGCGAACAGCCTCGAAACACGCGTACCGCTGCTCGACAAGGACATCGCCCGCCTCGCCTGGTCGATGCCGGACGGGCTCCGCCTTGCCAATGGCGAGCGCAAGGGCCTTCTCAAAGCCGTGCTGAGCCGCTACGTGCCGCGCGCGCTCTGGGATAGGCCGAAGCGCGGTTTCGGTATTCCGGTGACCGAATGGCTGAAAGGACCGCTGCAGCCGATGGCGGAGGATCTCTTCGCATCGGAACGCTTGATGCGGCACGGGATACTGGATCCCGTACTAACCCGCGCGATCTGGGACGATTTCCTCACGGGCGGGCAACGGCGCACCAACCTGATCTGGGCGCTGTTCATCCTCCAGATCTATCTCGCCCGCGAACTGGATGGGTGAGGGGCTGCCCTAAGCGCCGTCCACCTTGCGATAGGGCTGCGGTCGCACCCCGAAGAGATAGGCGTAGGAACCGAGACCGGAGGCGATCTGCTTCAGGGCCTTGAAGCCCCAGCGCTTGCCCTTGACCGGCATCACGAGTGACAAGGCACCGAGAGGAAGCGAAAGCACGCCGCCGAGAAGCCGCCCCGTGCCCTTGATAAGGCTGAAGAAGGCCGCCGCAGCCTTGCCCTCCTGCTTCGCCTTGAGCACCGAGAGATTGATGGCGACGCGGAACGTGCGGTTGAGCTGCCAGCCCAGTGTCATCCGCGTTGCGGGGATCAGTTCCTCGACGATGGCCTCGCCGATCCAGATGATCGTTCGGCCCTTCGCAGCGACGCGTGAGAAGAAATCGGTGTCAGACCCGCCGGTGAAGCGCATCGCGGTGTCGAAGCGCAGGTTGTCGCCGGTTTCGGCGAAGATCGCGGTGCGGACGAGGGTGTTGTGCCCCTCGGCCTTGGTCATCGTCGTTCCCGTCGGGCGCTTGTTGACATTGCGCTCGCGCAGGTAGGCGGGCGTTTCTTCAGGATAGACGCTGATGACGCGACCATAGAAAACATCGGCGGCATAGGTCTTCGTCGCGACCATCATGGTGCGGAACCAGTCCGGCCGCGCCACTTCGTCATCGTCGATGTAAAGGAGCCAATCGAAACCCTGCGCGGCGGCATAGGTACCGCAGCGATTGCGGGCGAAGGGAAGGCCAAGTTCCGGCTCCAGCACGCAATGGACCTTGATCCCGCTCGCTGCCTCGTGCCGGGCGGCGATGGCTTCGCAGGTCAGTCGATCGTTGTTCTCGATCACCGCAATCTCGAAAATCGCGCCCTCCGCCGGCTCCGACGCACAGACCGAAGCAAGGCACTGGTCGAGCAGAATTGGCCGGTTGCGGGTGCAGATCGTGACAAGCACGCGGGCGAGAGGAGGGGACGACATGGTGGTTTCCGGCGGTTTGTTCCGTTCTGCTAGGGCATTTCGGCGTTTGTCACAACCGCGCTACTCGCGGCGCAGGATCACCCGCTCGACGAAATCGGCAAGGCCCTGAGCCTTGTAGCCTGCCGTGAGCACCTCGGGATCGTAGTCGTCGCGCACCCAATCGAGGAAGGGCTTGTCCTCATGCGGGTGCGCGGCAAGGTAGGCCGCGAACACCGCATCGAGAATACCGGTCTTGGAGGTAGCGAAATGCAGGTGCTTCCAGGTGAGTTGCTTCGCAGCCTCGCGCACCGGCGTGTTCTCCATGATGATGAGATACAACGCCGAGATGAATCCTGCGCGATCTGCACCGGACTTGCAGTGGATGAGCACCGGATACCGGAGCGAGCGGAAGAATTCCGGCGCCGCCAGCAGCGTTTCCTTCCACGGTGCAGCACGCGAGAACAATTCGGGGAAGGTGCGATAATCCAGTCCCAGCCGCTCGCACTCCGCCGCTACCAGCGCATTGCCGCCGTGCCGCGGGTCGTGCCGTCCGGTAAGGACTGTCTTGACACCATGCGCCTGCGCCTTGCGGATATCAGCAGGGAACGGCTGGTTCATGCGAACAGCGAGGCCCTTCGAACCGACCCGGCCGAAATTCTTCCAGAACACGCGCAGGAGCGCGAAATCCATGACCAGAAAATCAAGCCAGGCGGCGCGGCGGTGCGCAGGATCGCGTGCTGGCTCACGATAAGCCTCGCGATCCGGCAGGAACCATCCGAAAAGGCGTGCGCGGATGCCCTTCAATGAGGCACCCTCAGCCGACCTTCTTCAGGAATTCGGTACGCAGGACGAGCCCCTTGATCTTCTCCACCCGGCACTCGATCAAATCCGGATCGTCGGTCAGGTGAATGCCCTTGATGAGCGTGCCGCGCTTGAGGGTCGAGGAGGTGCCCTTGACCTTGAGATCCTTGACGACCTGAACATTGTCGCCCTCGGCGAGCAGCGTTCCGTTGCAATCCCGCACGTCCATCGCCGAATCTCCAGAAAGGTCCATGATCGATTTGCGATTAACCTCCAGAGGCGGGCATGGGAAGTTAAAACCTCTCCATCTTGGTCGGCTTCGGGCACAACATCTTCCGTGAACGCATAACGTACTATCAATCTATGCGTTTTTCAAAACGCGCCTCTTCGCGTCACGCATCGCTCGGCTCTCGTCACCTCGGAAGGTTTCGTATATCCAGAAAAACAACAAGAAAGCGGGAGGAATGGAATGCCGGTCGAGATGTCGAAGGATCTGCGCTCGGGTGCGCTCGTCTATCACCGGCTGCCAAAACCCGGAAAACTCGAGGTCGTCGCCACCAAGCCCCTCGGCAACCAGCGCGACCTTGCACTCGCCTATTCACCTGGCGTCGCCGCTGCCTGCGAAGCAATCGTCGATGATCCGCAGGAAGCCGCCAATCTTACGGCCCGGCAGAACCTCGTTGCGGTGATCTCCAACGGCACCGCCGTGCTCGGCCTTGGCGATATCGGCCCGCTTGCTTCCAAGCCGGTGATGGAAGGGAAAGCGGTTCTTTTCAAGAAATTCGCAGGCATCGACGTCTTCGATATCGAGATCAACGAGAAGCGCGTCCAGCAGCTTGTCGATACGATCTGTTCGCTCGAGCCGACGTTCGGCGGCATCAACCTTGAGGACATCAAGGCGCCGGAGTGTTTTGAGGTCGAGGCTCAGTGCCGCGAACGGATGTCGATCCCCGTATTCCACGACGATCAGCACGGCACGGCAATCATCGTCGCGGCGGCGGTTCTGAACGCGATGCAGCTTGCGGGCAAGAAACTCGACGAGATCAAGCTCGTGACCTCCGGAGCAGGGGCGGCGGCGCTCGCATGCCTCAACCTGCTGGTTTCGGTAGGCATCAAGCGCGAGAACATCTGGGTCACGGATATCGAGGGCGTCGCCTACAAAGGCCGCGAGGCGCTGATGGACCGCTGGAAGGCCGTCTACGCGCAGGAGACCGACAAGCGCACACTCGCGGAGGTGATCGAGGGCGCGGATATCTTCCTCGGCCTCTCGGCAGCCGGTGTGCTGAAGCCCGAACTTCTCAAGAAGATGGCTGCAAAGCCGCTGATCATGGCACTTGCCAATCCGAACCCGGAAATCATGCCGGAACTGGCGCTGGAAGCCCGTCCCGATGCGATGATCTGCACCGGGCGTTCGGATTATCCGAACCAGGTCAACAATGTCCTGTGCTTCCCCTATATCTTCCGCGGCGCGCTCGATGTCGGCGCGACGACGATCAACGAGGAGATGAAACTTGCCGCCGTCCGCGCCATCGCGGAACTGGCGCGGGAGGCCTCGTCCGATGTGGTTGCGCAGGCCTATGGCGGCGCGTCCCGCAATTTCGGGTCGGATTCGCTGATTCCGTCGCCGTTCGATCCACGTCTCATTCTCCGGATCGCACCGGCCGTCGCCCGCGCTGCGATGGAAAGCGGCGTCGCCCGCGCACCGATCGGCGATTTCAACGCCTATGACGAACGCCTTCAGCGTTTCGTGTTCCGCTCGGGCTTCATCATGCGGCCGATCTTCCGTGCGGCACGGGCGAACCCCAAGCGGGTGATCTACGCCGAGGGTGAGGACGAGCGCTCGCTGCGCGCGGCCCAGACCGTGATCGAGGATGGCATTGCGGTCCCGATCCTCGTCGGGCGGCCGAACGTGATCGAGCAGCGCATTGAGCGTTTCGGTCTGTCGATCCGCCCCGAGCGGGACTTTGCAATCGTCAACCCCGATGGAGACCCGCGTTATCGCGATTACGTCCAGACCTATCTCGATATCGCCGGGCGCAAGGGCATCACACCGGATGCCGCCCGCACGCACGTGCGCACCAATTCCTCGATCATTGCAGCGATCGCGGTGCGGCGGGGTGATGCGGATGCGATGATTTGCGGTCTTGAGGGGCGGTTCCGCTCGCGTCTCCAGATCATCCGCGACGTGGTCGGGCTTGCGCCAGGCGTTACGGAGCTCGCGGCGATGACGTTGATGATCACCTCCAAGGGCGCGTTTTTCCTCGCAGACACCCACGTCAATGAGGATCCGAGCCTCGAGCAGATCGTCGATATCGCCCTGCGCGCCGCAACAGAGGTCCGTCGTTTCGGCATCACGCCGAAGGTGGCGTTGGTCTCGCATTCGGACTTCGGCAGCCACGACAGTTCCTCGGCCCGCAAGATGCGCGAGGCGGCACGCTGCATCGCCCAGCTCGCGCCTGATCTTGAAGTCGATGGCGAGATGCAGGCGGATTCGGCGCTGTCCGACGTCGTCCGCGAACGCGTCCTGCCGACCTCGAAGCTCAAGGGTGTCGCCAATATCCTCGTAATGCCGGATCTCGACGCGGCCAACATCGCAAACGAACTGACCAAAGTGATCGCGGACGCGCTGCCGGTCGGGCCGATCCTGCTCGGCACCGCTTTCCCTGCGCACATCGCGACCTCGACCGTCACGGCGCGCGGCCTCGTCAACCTCACGGCACTGGCCGTGGTGGAAGCGCAGCAATCGGGCCGGGAATAGCGGTCCCAACAAAAAACCCCGCCCGGACAGGGCGGGGTGCGTCGTCATGAAGATGCGTGCTGTTATTTTGCGCTCGCTTCGAACTTTACCTTCGGCAACAGCAACATCGGGTTGTTCGATGCCGCCATGATTTCCGGCACCGTGATACCGGCCGGGCTGGCCGAGATGGCCGCGACATCGAGCCCCTTCAGCGATTGCAGGAAGGTGCCAACCGCCTGCGACAGCTTCGCCGCATCCGGATGACCCGCGAGAACGCCGGCGATCATGACCGGCGCAACGCCGGCAAGCTCCATGCGGAACTGATCCGCCGGCTTGCCCTGTTCTTTCGCTGCCTTGGCGAGAACCTTGTCGAGCCCGCCGCGATCGGCGATAGCCACGTCGATCCGCTGGACGTTGCCTGTCGAGAGCAACATCGGCCAATTCGTCGTCGGCGCCTCGAAGAAGGCCCGCGGGACACCGGCAAGATCGCCCTTGAGGGTGACCTTTGCCACCTTGTCCACATCGACCGAAATATCCGTGATCGACAGCTTGCCACCGGATTCAACCCAGTTCGCGCCGATGCCTGCAGAGACATCGAGCTTGTCGAGGCCGATGTCCTTGAGCGACTGAATGCCCGCATCCTTTGTCGTGGCGGGCAGCGGCATCACGAACTTCTTCAGGCCGAGACCAAGCTTGGTCGGCGTGATGCCAATGAAGCCACCGACCATGCTCTCGAAGCCCTCCACCGTGAACTTCACGCGATCAGGGCTCTTGGCATCCTTGCCCGGCGGAACATCGGCCTCGATGGACCGGACGTAAACGGAAACGTCCTTGCCTTGCAGGTTCGCGGCGGCCTCGACGGCCGCTTTTTCGAGAGCAGCACGACTCTCTGGCGTCAACGGCGGTTTGTCGCCGGCCTTCTTGCCCCCGGCGTCAAAGCCGAGCAGGGCGGCTCGCGCCATGGAGGCCAGCATCGCCCCGTAGACGTCGCCCTTGCCGCCGATTTCACCGAAGCGCATGAAGCCGTCCGGCATCCTGAACTCGATCTTCTCGACCTTGGCGCCGGGGTCTTCCGCCCCCTTCATCGTCATCGGTCCCACCGACAGGGTGCCGTTGCCCTGAGGCGTCTTGATGTCCGCCTTCAGCCCGTTGATGCTGGCGGCGCCAAAGCGATACGAGTTGTGGAACTCGATCAGCGAGGCGAAAACGTTGGCCGACGTCGTCGGATCGTCCTTCTTGCCTTCGGCCTTCAGGAGATCCGAATACATATCGCCGAGCGGCCGGCGACCAAGACGGGCATCGAAATAATCGCTTTCGATCTTGCCGACGTCGACCGTGAACAGGTCCGCGGCCGTCATCCGGAAGGAATCGACACTCGACTTGCCGTAGAGACGCTTGAAAGGCGCCTTGCCCGACGGATCTGCGTCCGTCATCCAGCGCACGCCGCCGCCAAGGTCAACCGTATCGATCGACATGCGACCGATGGTCCCGTTGAGCGCGACCTCCTTGTCCTCCTTCTTGATCTTCGATTCCATGCGCCCACTGGCAATGACCGCCTTCTCGATCACGCCCTTGCGGATGGCACCCGTCTCAAAGTTCTCATAGGTGGTGGTGCTTCCATTGTTCTCGACCTTGACGGTCATGACGATGGAGCGGATCGCGAGGCGGTCGGCATCGAGCGCCTCAAGCTTGCCGGCGAGACCGTTGAGACTGTTCGCGCGGAAAAGCGCCTCGATATCGGCCTTGGAGAGGCTCGAGCCGGTGACCGAAACCTGATTGAGGGTAATCGTGCCGAATCCGACGGGAATGTCGATCTTCTCGATCAGGACATTTTCCTTGGCGAGAGCGCGCGTGATGCCCGGACCATTGTAGTCGAACGGCAGCAGCGGCATCAGCGCCGGGGAAAGCGCGGTCGCAACGAGGAGCGCGGCGAGACGATGGCGCGCGTTCCCGCGCCGGAGCATGGTGAGGTGTGACAAGATCTTCTCCCGAGGCAATCGATGACAGGCCATTCCGTCCGGAACCCGGCGCGGCAACATGGCACCTTTCGCATTCCCCGTCAGCCCGTCGCTGTGCGCTGGCGCACCTCGATCGGCACAAAAACCGCCTGACAAACCTCAGAGGCTGAAGCTGGTGCCACAGCCACAACTGGACGTGGCATTCGGATTGCGGATCTGGAAGCTCTGGCCGATCAACTCGGTCACGAAATCGAGTTCGGAGCCGCTCAGCATCGGTGCAGATATAGAATCAACCAGCACTGTAACGCCATCCTTCTCGATGGCGAGATCGTCGACGGCCCGATTCGCGTCGATCGCGAAACGATACTGGAAGCCGGAGCAGCCGCCGCCCTCGACGGCGACGCGCAGCATCGAACCAGCGGGTTCGCCCTTGAGGATCGCGGCGATCTGGCTCGCGGCGCGTGCCGTCACGGCCAGCGGCGCGCTTGCTTCACCCTGGCCTGCGGCGGCAGGCGAGGGAACGGCGTTCTGGACGGCGAACTTCAGCGGCATCGGCTTGCACAAGCGGGTTCAAGGCCCGCCCGCCTTTCGTTTGACATGCTCTGAATGTAAGGAGGAGAGCGCCATCCGGCAACGCCCCGCTGAGGAACTTGACGTGCTCTTCCATCGCGAACGCCCGCTTTCGCCCTTCGCCGTCGATCATCGTCGCAGCAAGGGACGGATTCTCGGCGAAGCGCCGTCGCCAACCCGTTCGGAATTCCAGCGCGACCGCGACCGCATCCTGCACTCCAACGCCTTCCGGCGGCTCAAGCACAAGACGCAGGTCTTCGTCGAACACGAAGGTGATCACTACCGCACGCGCCTGACGCACTCACTGGAAGTGGGGCAGATCGCCCGCTCGATCAGCCGCATCCTCGGCCTTGACGAGGATCTCGCCGAAACGCTCGCGCTCGCGCACGACCTGGGCCACACGCCATTCGGCCACGCCGGCGAGGATGCGCTCGATGCGAAGATGGCATCCTTCGGCGGCTTCGACCACAACGCCCAGACCTTGCGCATCGTCACACGGCTCGAACAGCGCTACGCCGCTTTTGACGGTCTCAACCTCACCTGGGAGACGCTGGAAGGGCTGACCAAACACAACGGGCCGCTCGTCGATGCCGCAGGAAGGCCGATCGGACACTACGCGCAGCCTGGCATTCCGGGATCAATAATCGAATTATCACAAAATCATACAATCGATATTTCAACTTATGCTTCAGCGGAAGCGCAGGTTGCCGCAATTGCCGACGACATCGCCTACAACGCCCATGATATCGACGACGGGCTACGCGCCGGGCTTTTCCGGGCAAGTGAATTGCGCGAAGTGCCGTTTCTCGCCGCGATCATCTGGGAGATCGACCGCCTCTGGCCGGATCTCGATGAAAGCCGGAAGGGGCACGAGATCATGCGCCGGGTGATCACCCGCCTCGTCGAGGATGTCGCCTCGGAGAGCGAGCGGCGCATCGTCTCTCTCGGGCCGCGCGAGGCGGACGATATCCGCTTCGCCAAGGCACCTGTCATCGCCTTCTCGGATGCGATGGCGCCGGCGGAATTCGAATTGAAGAAGTTCCTCTTCGCCCGTATGTACCGCCACGAGCGCGTTATGGTTCAACGTGAGGCGGCGATCCGCACGGTGCACGATCTGTTCGATATCTGCATGGACAAGCCGTCCGAGGTCGGCAGTTTCGCAGCGGAAGTCGATCCTGCCGACAAGCCGAAACTCGCACGACGTGTCGCCGATTATATCGCCGGCATGACCGATCGTTTCGCCCTTCAGGAGCACGCGCGCCTGTTTGACGCGCGCGCTTCACTCGGCTAGGCCCTGCGCCAGCCCGAAGCACCGGCATCCGCAAAGCTCAGGAACGTCTTTTAGGCCCATGAATATCTTCAACGACTTCGCCGCCGTTCTCGATGGCATCCTCGCCGATCTTCCGCTCACGGCCGCACTTCCGGCGGAGGTCCGCGCCCGCGTCAGCGTTGAGCCGCCGCGCGATCCCAGCCACGGCGATCTTTCGACCAACGCCGCGATGGTGCTCGCCAAGGAGGCGAAAACCAATCCGCGCGCGCTCGCCGAGGCGATTGTCGAGAAACTGAAGGCAAAGGGCCGGTTTCCGCGCGTCGAGATTGCCGGGCCAGGCTTCATCAATATCGGGCTGCTCCCGGTCGAGATCGAGGCGGTCGTCGGGGCGGCGGTCCGGCAGGGGCGTGATTTCGGCCGCAGCCGGATGGGAGATGGCCAGCCCGTCAACGTCGAATACGTGTCAGCCAATCCGACGGGGCCGATGCACGTCGGTCACGGGCGCGGCGCGGTTTATGGCGATGCGCTCGCCAACCTCATGGATTTCGCCGGCTGGAAGGTAACGCGCGAATATTACATCAATGATGCCGGCGCGCAGGTCGATGTGCTTGCCCGCTCGGCCTTCCATCGCTACCGCGAGGCGCTCGGTCGCAACGTCGGCCCGGTGGGCGAGGGGCTTTATCCCGGCGATTACCTCGTGCCGGTCGGTAAGGCGCTGGCGGAAAAGCACGGTGATGCGCTCGAGAAACTCGCCGAGGCGGATTGGCTCCCGATCGTCAAGCGCTTCACTATCGACGCGATGATGGCGATGATCCGCGACGATCTCGCCGCACTCAATGTCAGCCATGACGTCTTCTTCTCCGAGGCCTCGTTGCAGGGCAACCCGGACAAGGTCGCCGCCGTCATCGCCGATTTCCGCGCCCGCGGGCTCATCTACGAAGGTCGCCTGCCGCCGCCAAAGGGCCAGAAAGACGATGAATGGGAGGACCGCGAGCAGACCCTGTTCCGCGCGACCGATTTCGGCGACGACGTCGACCGACCCCTTCTCAAGAACGATGGCGGCTACACCTATTTCGCCTCCGACATTGCCTATCACGCCGACAAGTTCCATCGCGGCTTTGCTGAGATGATCGACGTCTGGGGTGCGGACCACGGCGGTTACGTCAAGCGCATGAAGGCTGCGGTGAAGGCCGCCTCGGGCGGCAAGGGCAACCTTGAAGTGCGCCTGTGCCAGCTTGTGAAGCTCATGCGCAATGGCGAACCGGTGAAGATGTCGAAGCGTTCGGGGGACTTCATCACCCTGCGCGACGTGATCGACGAGGTCGGCCGCGATGCGATTCGCTTCATGATGCTCGATCGCAAAAACGACGCCGAGCTGGAATTCGATCTCGCCAAAGTAATCGAGCAGTCGAAGGATAACCCGGTCTTCTACGTGCAATACGCCCATGCGCGCATCTGCTCTGTCAAACGGCAAGCGGATGCGGCGTTCGGCGCGATCCCGATCATGGACGATGAAATTGCCGCTGCGGACCTCTCGATCCTCAAGGATGAGAGCGAGCGAGCGCTGATGCGGGCCATCGCCCAGTTCCCGCGCCTGATCGAGCAGGCGGCCGCCACACGCGAGCCGCACCGCGTGGTTTTTTACCTCTACGATCTTGCAAGTTCGTTCCACGCTTTGTGGAATCGCGGCAAGGATTTGCCAGATTTGAGGTTTATTAACAATGATGACCGAAAAGGAACATCGGCGAGACTCGCGCTCGTCACGGCCGTTCAGACGGTGATCGCCAACGGGCTGGCCCTGCTGGGCGTCTCCGCTCCGGAGGAAATGCGCTGATCCGCGCGGCCATGACGAACCGCCCTCCGCCGGTGTAATGCGTAAACGGAAGGAGAGCGGCCATGGATCGGAACGGTCAGGTTCGCAAGGAACCGACGCTGGCGGATCTCGAGGCCTTCGAGCAACTGCTCCGCGAGAGCCTGCAAACGCCACCGGCTGCTGCAACCGCGCGCCCCGTCGAAACGGCAGCTCCGGCCGCCGCGCCGCCCGCGTCCCCGTCTCCTGCGCGTCACCCGGACGAGGCAGCGATGGCGGAACTCGCCCGCCTGATCGAGACACCCGTCGATTTCATCACCGACGTTCCGCCAGCGCCGACTCCGGTTGCAGTCCAACCGGTCGAGCATACGAGCGGGCACGCCACTGCCCAGATGACATCGGGTTGGCAGGTCCAGCCGGAAGTCGTCGCAACCCGTTTCACGCCGCCGGTCGAGCCCGCTCCCGTCAGTGCGCCCGCGGCCGCTCCGCCGCCGCAACCCGCTGGTGAAGCACTTGATCCGTTGGCAGCCTTCGAGGAAGAACTTCGCCGGTTTGATACAGCTCGTCTGCGGAGCCAGACCGCAGCCCCCATCGAAGATCCGGTCATTGCCGATCTCCAGCCCGCCTATCCGGCGGAAGCGGCGCAGGTCGAACTGCCGCCCGCGCCCGCCGCGCACCCTGCCTATGCACCCGAGTCCGCCGGCTATGAGCCGGCTCCTTCGATGGAAAACTGGCAGCATCAGGCGTACGAGCCACAGGAAGAACCGGCCGTCAGCCCGGCGGAAGCGTCGCTGAAGGCCACGGAAGACCGGTTGGCGCAGGAAGCGGCAGCAGCAGCCGTCAAAGCCGGCGTCGTCCACAATGTCGGCCGCTCGAAGGGCATTTTCCTCGCTATGGGGGGCATCGCTGCGGCGGGCCTCGCCATTGTCGGTGGTAGCTTTCTGTTCGGCTCGTCGCCGAAAACAACGAAATCGGGCGACGTCCCGGTCATTGCGGCGAAGACACAACCCGCCAAGGAGAAACCGGCCGACCCGGGTGGGGTGGAAATCCCCAACCAGAACAAGGAAGTGCTGGCCGCGCGCACCCGGACTGAGGTGAAGCCGGCGCAGGTCGTCAACAACACCGAACAGCCCCTCGATCTCAATCAGGCGACGAAGCGGGACTCCGTGCGCGTCGTCGCGCCGAACCCTTACCAGTCCAACGCGCCGGCGGCTGAAGCCGCGCGGACGGCGCCTGCGAGTGAACCGCAGCCAGGCGCGAGCGGGCCGGGAGTCGAGCCGCGCCGCGTAACTTCGGTTCGGATTCCGATTGCTGGTGCAGCGCCAGCCGTGCCCGCCGTATCGGCTCCAGCTGTTTCCGCGCCCGCTATTGCCGTTCCGACCACAAGCACGCCCGCGCCGGTGCCCACCCCGGTGCCCGCGCCGGTTCCGCCGCAGCGGGCAGCAGCTGTGCCCGATGCACCGGTCAAGGTCGAATCCCGGCCGGTGACGGCCAATTCCGTGCCCCGCGCCGAGACGACGCCGGCAGCGCCTCCGCCTGCGCGGGTCGCGCCGCCAGCGCCGAAAGCCGAACCGCGTCGCTCGGCGAATGCGCCGCTCTCGCTATCACCGAATGCAGCGCCGACCCGGAGCAATGCCCCTTCCGGCGGTTCGGGCTGGGCGATCCAACTCGCCTCGCGGCCGACGGAGGCTGATGCGAAGAACGCGGCCGGCCAGCTCAAGAGCCGCTATTCCTCGGCCATCGGCGCACGCTCGCCCATCGTTGTCAGTGGCGAAGCCAACGGCAAGACGGTGTACCGCGTCCGCGTCACCGGATTCGATCAGGCCGGCGCCGGCGCAGCGTGCCAGAAGGTAAAGGCTGCCGGCGGCGGCTGCTTCGTCACACGGCAATAACGGGCAGGACCGGACGCCCGCATGAAGCCGATCATTTTCGGAGCGAAGGGGCTCCAACTATCGAACGCGGAAGCGGCCTTCTTCGCCGAGCATCGCCCGGCAGGATTCATCCTGTTCCGTCGCAATGTCGAGGCGCCAGAGCAGGTGAGGGCACTTGTCGAGCAGATGAAGCGCGCCGCGGATAACCCGGATGCGCTCGTGCTGATTGATCAGGAGGGTGGCCGCGTCGCGCGCCTTCGTCCGCCGCACTGGCGGAAGTATCCCTCAGGTTCGGAATACGGCCGCCTTTGGCCGATCGACCCGGATCTTGCGGGCGAGGCAGCCTTTCTCGGTGCACGCCTCATCGCCGACGATCTCCGCACGCTCGGGATCAATGTCGATTGCCTGCCGGTTCTCGACGTGCCGATCCCCGGCGCAGACAACATCATCGGCGACCGCGCCTACGGGATGGACCCGACCTCGGTGATGGCGCTCGGCCGCGCCGCCGCGCAGGGGTTGGTCGAGGGTGGCGTCCTGCCGATCATCAAGCATATCCCCGGTCACGGCCGGGCGATGGCGGATTCTCACCTCGCTCTACCGGTTGTGGAAGCAAGCCGCCACGCGTTGGAAAACCACGATTTCCCGCCCTTCCGCGCGCTCGGCGACCTGCCGCTCGCGATGACCGCGCATGTGATCTACACGGCCTATGATGACAAGGCGCCCGCAACGACATCGGCAACCATCATCCGCGACATCATCCGCGGCCAGATGGGGTTCGACGGCCTCCTGATGTCCGACGATCTTTCGATGAAGGCGCTGTCGGGTTCCTTTGTCGACCGCCGCGCCTCGGTGCTGTCCGAGGGCTGCGATCTCGTCCTCCACTGCAACGGCGAGATGGAGGAAATGGAACCGATCGCAATCGGTTGTCCGGAGATTTCAGCGGAAGCCTCCCGTCGCCTGAAAACCGTTCTCGCCAGCCTCGCGCCGCCGACGGCGCCATTTGATCGGGGACAAGCCGAGGCCCGCCTCGCCGAACTTCTTGCAACAAGGGCCTGAAAGCCCGATCTTTCCGGCATGAGCCGGATGGACCATCCCGCAAGCGACCCGGATTTCGACGCCTTCCCGCCAGAAGGTGCGGAGCGGCTCGTCGTCGATCTCGATGGCTTCGAGGGCCCGCTCGACCTGATGCTCGATCTCGCCCGGCGCGAGAAACTCGATCTCAAGTCCATCTCCATCCTCGCCATTGCCGAGCAGTATCTTGCCTTCATTGCCAAGGCTCAGGCGCTGCGACTTGAAATCGCGGGGGATTACCTCGTGATGGCGGCCTGGCTCGCCTATCTCAAGTCACGGCTCCTGTTGCCGAAGAGGGAGAACGACCCCGCGCCGGAAGCCGAGGCGATGATCGAGGATCTCGCTGCGAGGCTCGCGCGACTGGAGGTCATCCGCAAGGCGGGGCAACTGCTTGGCGAGCGTCTGGCGCAGACACGCGAGAGTTTCCCGCGCGGGCTCGGAGAGACCATCATCATCGAGCGAAAGCTCGCTTGGGAAGTGAGCCTTACCGAACTTGTCGCGGCCTATGCCGAGCGTCGGATCGCGCAGGTCCGTTCGCGCTATCGAATTGCTACGCGCAAGACTTTGTCGATCCCCGAGGCGCGCGCCATGCTCGAACGCCTGATCGGCCCGATGGCAGACTGGTGCCCGCTCGATGTGTTGCTGGCCGCGATCCGCCCGAGCAGCGAGGAGGTAAGGAGCACCAAGGCATCATCCTTTGTCGCGGCGCTGGAGCTCGCGCGCGAGGGGCATGTCGAAATCAGGCAGCAGGAAGCCTTCGCACCGCTCTTTCTTCGCCGTTCGGGAGGCGCTACAGGATCGCGATGATCGGCATGATGCGCGCGGTAACCGAAGAGAACGACGAGGTCGAACGGCGCTTCGCCCACGGCGTGCGTGTGGCCGAGGCGCTGTTGTTCGCGACTGCCGAGCCGCTCGCGGCTGAGGATATCGCCCGGATGATGCCGCAGGGCGTTGCTGTCGAGGCCGTGCTCGGCGAACTCGAACGGCTTTACCGGCCGCGCGGTGTCAACCTGATGCGCCTTTCCGGCAAGTGGATGTTCCGTACCGCACCGGACCTCGGCTACCTCCTGCGCAAAGAGAGCGACGAGGCGAGAAAGCTCGGCCGCGCTGCGCTCGAAACACTCTCGATCATCGCCTATCACCAGCCCGTGACACGCGCGGAAATCGAGGCGCTGCGTGGCGTCTCGACGCACAAGGGCACGCTCGACACGCTGCTCGAAGCCGGCTTTGTCCGGATGCGCGGCCGCCGCCGCACGCCCGGCCGCCCCGTGACTTTCGGGACAACCGAAACGTTCCTGATCCAGTTCGGGCTCGACCGCATCTCCGATCTGCCAGGTCTTGACGAGATCGCCGCAGCGGGCCTCGTCGAGGGGCAGGTGCCCACCGGACTGGGCCTGCCCCTGCCGAGCGACGATGCAACACTGCGCGAGGACGAGGATGCGCTGGAGCCGGACCTCTTCGACATCATGATCGACGAACGGCTCGAAGAGCAGGCCAATGAAGCCCCGCTCAACCCCGATGGCGCCGAAGACAAACCGGAGGACGGGGATGGCGGACGCTGATCCCGGCCGCCGCCGGCTTCGCGCTGCCGCCGTCATCCCCGCGTCGCTGACCTTCGAGAACGTCACGCGCAGTTTTGACGGAAAGCACGCGGTCTCCGGCGTGAGCTTTTCCGCCGGCAACGGCGAGGTGATCTGCCTGCTCGGCGCGTCCGGCTGCGGGAAATCGACGCTGCTGCGGCTCGCCGCCGGCATCGAGGTGCCGGACGAAGGGCGCATCCTGCTCGACGGCAAGGAGATCGCCGGGCCGAACCGCTTCGTTGAGCCGGAGGACCGGGGGATCGGCCTCGTCTTCCAGGACTACGCGCTGTTTCCGCATCTCGACGCGCTCGGCAACGCGCGTTTCGGCCTCTCGGATCTGCCGAAACGCGAGGCGCTCTCGATCGCCGATTCGGCGCTGCGGCGCGTCGGCCTCGGCGAACGCCTGCGGGCCATGCCGCACGAACTCTCCGGCGGCGAACAGCAGCGCGTCGCGCTCGCCCGCGCCGTGGTGCCACGCCCGCGGGTGCTTCTCATGGACGAGCCTTTCTCGAACCTCGACCGGCGCATGCGCGATCAGGTGCGCGAGGAAACCGTCGCAGTGCTGCGCGAGACCGGCGCGACAGCGCTGATCGTCACGCATGACCCGGAAGAGGCGATGCGCATCGCCGATCGCATCGCGCTGATGCGTGACGGGCGCCTCGTCCAGATCGGCGCGAGTCGCGAGATCTACAACAAGCCGGTCGATATCGAGGCGGCACGGTTCTTCTGCGATCTCAACGAGATCGAGGCGCGAATCAAAAGCGGGCGGGTGGAAACGCCCGTCGGCACCTTTCCGGCTCCAGGCAAGGCGGACGGCGAAATGGCCATTGTCGCGATCCGCCCGCAATCGATCCGGCTCAAGGCCGCGGGTTTCTGCATTCCCGGCCGGCTCCTCGCGCGGCGCTTCGTCGGCGAGGTCGAGATCGTCGACCTCGCAGTTCAGGGGCTCGACCGGCCGATGCGCGCAAGGGTGCAGGACCTCGGCTCAGTCAGGCCCGGTAACGATGTCGGCGTCGATATTCGTGCCGATGACGTCCTTGTGTTTTGAAGTCCTTGTTTTTGACGCGAATAGCCCCTAGGTTCGCGACCGAAATTCAAGGCGGGGCAGGTGGGTTGCCGCCCCTGTAAGAACGGCGTGGAGGCGTATATGGGCAGCATGAGCATCTGGCATTGGCTGGTGGTGGCAGTGATCGTTCTGCTGCTGTTTGGTCGCGGCAAGATTCCGGAACTGATGGGCGATGTCGCCAAGGGCATCAAGTCGTTCAAGGCCGGCATGAAGGACGAGGAAACCGCCAAGGCCGACGAGCCGAAGAAGGAACTCGACGCCAAGGCCGGCGAACCCGTCAAGACCGAGCAGAAGATCGGCTGATCCAGCCCGTTGAAGGGCCCGTGCGCGTTGCGCGGGCCGAAAGGTAACATCCCGCCATGTTTGATGTCGGCTGGAGCGAACTGGTCGTTATCGGCGTTGTCTCGCTGGTTGTGATCGGCCCGAAGGAACTGCCGGGCGTGATCCGCTCGGTGGGCCGCGCGGTCGGCAAGCTGCGGACGATGGCGGGCGAGTTCCGTACCCAGTTCGACGATGCGATGCGGGAAGCCGAACTGCACGACGTGAAAAAGACGTTCGACGAGGCTGCCAGTTCGGCCTCTTCAGCGATGAGCGAGGCAACGAAACCGTTCGACGAGGTGAAGAGCGAACTTGACGCATCCGCCGCCAGCATCCGCGACGACGCAGCCGTGACGCCTGCCACGAGCGAGAAGATCACCGCTATCGAGGCGGATGCCCAGGCGATGGAAGCCGAGATCGCGGCCGAGACCACGCCTGAGCCCAAACCCCGCGCCCGCAAGAAAAAGGCCGGGACGGCCGGGGATGAGGCGGGGAAAGACGCATGAGCGAACTCGATCCCAACGTGAAGACCGGCGGTTCGATCACCGGCAACAAGGCCGGCCACGACGAGATCGAAGCCTCGCGCGCGCCGCTGATCGAGCATCTCACCGAGTTGCGCTCGCGCATCATCAAGGCGATGCTCGCCTTCCTCGCCATGACGATCCTGTGCTTCTCGGTGGCGAAATACATCTATTCGATCCTCGTCCACCCCTATATCTGGGCGGCGGGCGGACCGCAGAATGCGCCGCTGATCTATACCCACCCGCTCGAATATTTCTTCGTCCAGCTCAAGCTGGCGGTATTCGGCGGTGCCTTCCTCGCCTTTCCGGTGATCGCGACGCAGATCTACAAGTTCGTGGCGCCAGGCCTCTACAAGGACGAGAAGGACGCCTTCCGCCCCTATCTCATCGCGACGCCAGTGTTCTTCGTGCTCGGCGCAGCGGTGGTGATGCTCATCGCCATGCCGCTGCTGATGAAGTTCTCGCTCGCCATGCAACAGAGCGCGGGCGAGGGGCAGGCGCAGATTTCGCTGTTGCCGAAGGTCGATGACTACCTCAGCCTCATCATGACGCTGATCTTCGCATTCGGTATCACCTTCCAGCTACCGGTAATCCTGACGTTGCTGGCACGGATCGGCCTGATCGACGCGGCTTTCCTGCGCGAAAAGCGCCGCTACGCCATCGTGATCGTGTTCGTGATTGCGGCGATTTTCACCCCGCCGGACATCATCAGCCAGTTCAGCCTCGCGATCCCCACACTGGGGCTCTACGAACTCTCCATCATCGCCGTCTCGATGGTCGAGAAGAAACATAAGGCGAAGCGCGAGGCGGAAGAGGCCGCGGGCTGAAACCCGGCTTCTTCCCTGATCTTGTCGCGACGCTTGGCCTGAAGCCGCCGGTCCTCTATAGGCTCACCATCCCCGATTTTCATGGATGACGGAAGCGATTCCGGCCATGACGATAGCGTTTGAACGCCGACGATTCGCGAGCCTGCCATGCACGATATCCGCGCCCTGAGAGCCGATCCCGAGATCCTGAAAGCAGCAATGCTGCGTCGCCGCAAGCCGGAAGAAGCGGCAAAGGTTGCCTCCGTACTCGATCTCGATGCGCAATATCGTGCTGCGCTCACCGAGAAGGAAACGCTGCTCGCCCGCCGCAATGCCGCCTCGAAGGAAATCGGGCAGGCGATGGCGCAGAAGGACATGGCCCGCGCCGAAGCGCTGAAGGCGGAAGTCGCGGCCGGCAAGGAGCGGCTCGCCACACTCGAAACCGAAACCACGGAGATGGATGCGAAAATCCGCGACATTCTCTCCGGTATCCCGAACATTCCGCACGACGAGGTGCACGAAGGCGCGGACGAGCACGCCAACGTCGAATATCGCCGCCACAGCGACAAGCCGAAGCTCGATACCAACGCGCCGAAGGAGCATTACGAACTCGGCGAAGCGCTTGGGATGATGGACTTCGAGACGGCGGCGAAGCTCTCCGGCAGCCGTTTCGTCGTGCTCCAGCGCGGGCTGGCGCGGCTCGAACGCGCGCTCGGCCAGTTCATGCTCGATCTTCACACGACCGAGCATGGCTATACCGAGGTCAACCCGCCCATTCTGGTCAAAGACGAGGCGATGTTCGGCACCGCGCAGCTTCCGAAGTTTGAAGAAGATCAGTTCTTGGCTGTTAGTGGCGGGCTATATGATCGTCTGATTGATATGTCAGAGCGTAGTTCTGCATGGTCTGGAAATACAGAGAAATTTCAAGACATTGGTGTTTCAGAAGTTATGGCTAGGAACTTCTTTCGAGAATTCTGGGCCGGTATTAAAGAAAAAGTTGGGAGGGACCGCCACTGGCTTGTCCCCACCGCGGAGGTGCCGCTCACCAACCTTGTGCGCGAGAAAATCCTCTCGGAAGAAGAACTCCCGCTACGCTTCACCGCGCTGACACCCTGCTTCCGCGCCGAGGCCGGCTCGGCGGGGCGCGATACGCGCGGCATGCTGCGCCAGCACCAGTTCAACAAGGTCGAACTCGTCTCGATCACGACGCCCGAAACCTCGCGCGACGAGCACGAGCGGATGGTGACCTGCGCCGAAACGGTGCTCAAGCGCCTCGGCCTGCATTTCCGGACCATGACGCTCTGCACCGGAGACATGGGCTTCGCGAGCCAGAAGACCTATGACATCGAGGTGTGGCTGCCGGGGCAGAACACCTATCGCGAAATTTCCTCCTGCTCGGTCTGCGGCGATTTCCAGGCGCGGCGCATGGATGCCCGCTTCCGCTCGCCGGGAGATAAGGCGACGCGCTTCGTCCATACCCTCAACGGCTCGGGCGTCGCGGTCGGCCGCTGCCTGATCGCGGTGATGGAAAACTACCAGAACGCCGACGGCTCGATCACCGTGCCGGACGTGCTCCAGCCCTACATGGGCGGCCTCAAGAAGATCGAGAAAGCCTGATGCGGATTTTGGTCACGAACGACGACGGCATCCATGCGCCGGGACTGAAAGTTCTCGAAAAGATCGCGCGCGAACTTTCCGACGACGTCTATGTCGTCGCCCCGGAGACCGATCAGTCCGGCGTCTCGCATTCGCTCTCGCTCAACGATCCGCTGCGCCTGCGGGAGATTTCTTCCAACCACTTCGCGGTCAAGGGCACGCCGACCGATTGCGTCATCATGGGGCTCAAGCACATCCTGCGCGAAAAGCAGCCCGATCTTGTGCTCTCGGGCGTGAATCGCGGTCAGAACGTTGCGGAGGACGTCACCTATTCCGGCACCATCGCGGCGGCGATGGAAGGCACGATCCTCGGCGTGAAATCGATCGCCATGAGCCAGGCCTACCGGTTCGGCTCGCATGAGGGGATCGACTGGTCCTGCGCCGAGGCATTGGGCGCCGATACCGTGCGCAAAGTACTCGCCATCGGCATCGAGCCGGGCATTCTCGTCAACATCAATTTCCCCGCCTGCGCGCCGACGGAAGTGGCAGGGATCGCTGTTTCGGTGCAGGGCCAGCGCAATCAGGCGCTGCTCGACGTCGACAAGCGCAACGACGGGCGCGGCAACCCTTATTACTGGCTCGCCTTTGCACGCGGCCGGATCACCCCTGCCGAGGGAACGGACCTTCATGCGCTGATCGACCGGAAGATCTCGATCACGCCGCTGAGGCTCGACCTTACGGATCTGCCGAGCGTCACCCGCTATGCCGAGGCACTTGGCGGCTGATGGGCGGCGATCGTGTCATGCATTCCGGCGCCACGCTTTCCGACAGGACGCTTGCCGACAGGACGCTTGCCGACAGGACGCTGGCCGACGACACGGCGCTCGCGCGTTTCATTCTCGACCTGCGTTCGCGCGGGCTTACCGATCCGGCCCTGCTCAACGCCTTCGAGCGTCTGCCGCGCGCGGTCTTCCTGCCAAGGTTTTCGCCGACGCAACTCTATTCTCCGCTGGCGATGCCCTTGCCCTGCGGCGAAGAGGCGACCGATCCGTTCACACTCGCCCGCCATCTCGTGTTGCTCGATATCCGGCCCGGCCAGCGCGTGCTGGAGATCGGCACCGGCTCGGGTTTTCTTGCGGCCATCATGACGCGGCTTGGCGCACGAGTGACAACCTACGAGCGTTACCGGACGTTGCTGCGGCGTGCCGAATCGGCCTTCCGTGACATCGGAATCACCGAGGTGATGCCGATGTTCGGTGACGGCCTCGCCCGCCAGGAACGTGGCGAGGGCTTCGACCGGATCATCGTCAACGGCGCGCTCGAGAGCGTGCCGCAGCATCTCGTGGACCGGCTCAGCACCAATGCCGTGATGCTCGCGCACCGGCGCAAGGGGCTGGAAACGAGACTTTTTCTCTGGAAAAAGGATCTGACGGGCCATCCGGAAGCGACGGATTGCGGCCCTTCGCGTCTTGGTCTCATGCGCGGCGGCCTGCCGGCAGTTCTCTGACAACAGCAGCGGCAGAAAAACGCTGTTTCAGACTCTCTTAACCGTGGCCTTCAACCCGACCTTAAGCTGAATCCGTGTTTACTCCGATCCATCGCTTTTGATGGTTACCGCGTGGGTCGAGTAATGCGTAAGTTCAGAATGAATGCCGCGAAGCCGCAGTTGCTGGCGAGCGTCATGGCAGCGGCCTTGCTCGGGGCTTGTTCCTCGGACGTCTCCCGGTTCAACGATGATCCGTTCCAGAACCCGTTCAATTCGCGCACCTCGTTCGATCCGGTTTCGACCAACTCGATCAACCGCAACCGCGCGGCTGCGCCGGCACCCAAGCCTCTCCAGCCGATGCCCCAGAGCACGGTCTCCTCGCAGCCGCTGCCGCCGCCGGTCTCGACCGGTCGGGTGCAGGGTCTCAACCCCAACGCAAACCTGACGACCGGCTCGGTCAAGTCGGGCGTCGCCTCCGCAAACTATCCCGCACTCGTTGCCGAGCCCCGGTCATCGCTCGGCAGCGTCGCGGGCAATGCCTCGGGCTGGTCGGCGATCGGCGGCACGCCGGTTACGTTGCGCGAGGGCGAGAGCATCAACACGCTGTCCCAGCGCTATAGCGTCCCCGTGAGCGCGATCATGGCCGTCAACGGGTTGTCGAGCGTCCAGCAGGCGCAGCCCGGCCAGCAGATCATGATCCCGGCCTACAATGCGGTTTCCGGCAGCAACAACGCCAGCCGGACTGCGACCTCGCAGCCGGGAGCCAGTGCGGTCATCAACCGTCCGGCGCAGCCGATGCCGGTGGCAACGGCCCGATCCGTTTCCGCTCTCCCGCCAACCCCACCGCGTAACGTGGCACCGGTCAAGGTCGCGGCAGGCCCGGCAGCGCGGAACGTCGCGCCGCAGCCTGTTTCCGATGCCGAGAAGCGTGCGGCGCAGAAACTGCGCGAGATCAAGAACGGCAAGTCGGAGGCCGAAACCAAGGCGGATGCGGCCAAAAAGAAAGCCGAAGCGGCCAAGGCCGAGCTGAAGCTTGCGGAGAAGAAGAAAGCAGAGGCCGCCAAACTGGCCGCGGCCAAGAAAGCGAAGGAAGAGGCAGAGGCCGTCAAGGCGGCGAAACTCGCGGTCGCCAAGAAAAAGGCGGCGGACGACAACATCACGACCTCGTCCATTTCCGAGCCGAAGACGGATATCAAGTCCAACGCCTTTGCGGCACAGCCGATGCCGCAGGCCGAAGTCAAGCAGCCGGAAAGCGGCGGCGACCAGTTCCGTTGGCCGGCGAAGGGCCGTGTGATCTCCGGCTTCGGCGCGCGCGGCACCGGTGGTGCGAATGATGGCATCAACATCGCGCTGCCCGAGGGCACGCCCGTACGGGCTGCCGATGGCGGCACGGTCGTTCATGCTGACGATGCGCTCAAGGGTTATGGCAAACTGGTGCTCATCCGTCACCCGAACGGCTATGTCTCCGTCTATGCGCATAACGGCGAGCTGAACGTGAAGCGCGGCGAGAGCGTCAAACGCGGTCAGGTCATCGCGAAATCCGGCGCCAGCGGCAACGTGACCGCGCCGCAACTCCATTTCGAAATCCGCAAGGGCTCGACCCCGGTCGACCCGACGAAGCATCTCGGCGAGTAATCGCTGCCAAGATCAGTCCGGCTCTCGCGAGACCTTGGGCCGGATTGCCAGAACCCCGTCGCCTCCAAAGAAAGGGGCGGCGGGGTTTTATTTTCAATGCCCGCCGTCGCCGCCGGCCTGACTGTTGCCACCGGGATCGTGTGAAGGGGCGGACTGCCGTCCCGCCTGTGGATTTTGCGGCGCTCGAACCTCGGGTGAATTGAAACCTGGCGGCCCTCCGCAGGCCCCCGATCCTGCGGCAGCAGTTAAACCTAGCAAGAGCGTGAGGCGGGATCTTTGGACGGCTTCAGATTTTTCAGGTTGGTGCATGACATCCTCCTGCTTTTGACGCGCTGGCCATAGTCTCATGCCCGTGATCACGGTCGTTGACCGGCATCAATCGGTAAAAACTTCGGTTGATTTATTATTTTGTTAAATGCAGGGAGGCGGAGGAGTGCGGCGGATGGCGTTGTCGCGCACCCTATTTCTAAGGTTGTTCGCGGTCGTCAGTGCCTCGACCGTATTCGGCCTGATAGCATCAACAGGGGCAGGGACACGATATTGGGGCGCAGCCGTAGGTCTGGCGATTCTGTTCGGATTTTTCTTCCTGCTTGGAACAGGACATCGAATCCTGCTGGCGATTTTTATTTCGCAATGGCGTCGTCAGGTATCGGCAACGTGGGCCGGAGCCGCCGCGTCTGTCGCGCTGGCAACCGTGACCTGCATCCTTGTTAACAAGGAACAGTCTGCCCGTGCGATGCACTACGCGGCTTCCGCAGGGCTCGCCATCAACGTCGCCTATCCGTTCGTCAAGATGGCTTGCATCGAGGCAGGCTGTTGCCGAGCACTGCGTTACAGGAAATCCATCGATCTCCGGTGGCAGGAAATTATCCTGTCAGCACACATTCTCGCTGCCACTGGATTGGCCATACTGGCCAGCCGCGATGCCATTGCCGCGTCACTGGCATTCGGTGGTCATCTCGCCCTGCGCTATTATTCCCGGTTTGCTCGGGGGCGATTGCCGCCGAACGGGTTGTACCAAGCGGGTATCGGGCTTGAAATCGTGCCTCTGATTGCGGTTACGGCATTAACAGTCTGGGGTGCTTTCAGCGCTTGACGCTCATCCAATCCGCTTCCCCAGCCGTCCCGCGAGATCATTGACGAACTGCCAAGCAACACGGCCGGCGCGCGAGCCGCGTGTCGTCGACCACTCCAGCGCCTCGTGGTGGAGCTGATCGTTCGGGTATTCGAGCCCGAAATGAGCGGCATAGGCGTCGATCATCGCGAGATAATCGTCCTGGCTGCACTTGTGCACCCCGAGCCAGAGGCCGAAACGATCCGAAAGCGAAACCTTTTCCTCGACTGCCTCGTGCGGATTGATGGCGGTCGACCGTTCATTCTCCATCATGTCGCGCGGCAGAAGGTGGCGGCGGTTGGAGGTCGCGTAGAAGAGCACGTTGTCCGGCCGCCCCTCGATGCCGCCGTCGAGCACGGCCTTGAGCGACTTGTAGGAATTCTCACCGGCGTCGAACGACAGGTCGTCGCAGAAAAGGATGAAGCGGAAAGGCGCGGGGCGCAGCAGGTTCATCAGCGCCGGCAAGCTTTCAATGTCCTCGCGGTGGAGTTCGATCAGCTTGAGCGGAAAACCGGCGGCCACCATCTCGGCATGAGCGGATTTGACGAGACTGGATTTCCCCATGCCGCGCGCGCCCCACAGGAGCACGTTATTGGCCGAATGTCCCTCGGCGAAGCGGCGTGTGTTCTCGACAAGAATGTCGCGCACATGGTCGATACCCTTGAGCAGGTCGAGCGGAATGCGGTTGATGCGTGGCACTGGCTGCAGCCGGCCGCTCGCACGGCTGTCTTCCGCCGCATGCCAGAGAAAGCCGTCGGCGGCCTTGAAATCGGGCGCGGGCGGCGGCGGCGGGGCGATCCGCTCTAGCGATTCGGCAATACGGGTGAGGAGGGAAGAAATCGCTGAAAGATCGGATTGCATCGGCTCGCACATCGAGAAGAACAGGGTTGTCCTCGGTTAGCGCGCCGCGCGGGCGAAAGCCAGCGGCTTGCGATGCTCAGGGGGCGCCGAAGTTCGCCGCGAGGCGCGGGAAAAGCCGTTCTTCGTGCCGGATTCGGTAAGGAACAATTGCGTTTGCCGTTTCCCTCACTATATTCCGCGCGAGTTTGGACGGGCGTTGCGATGTTGCGCCCCAACATTGGAGTGAGCCTTGTTCATTACCCCTGCCTATGCCCAAGCCGCCGCGACGCCGGGCGCAAACGACATGTTCATGCAGTTGCTGCCGTTCGTCTTCGTGCTGATCATCATGTATTTCCTGTTGATCCGCCCACAGCAGAAGCGCGCCAAGGCCCATCAGGAAATGGTCAAGAATGTCCGCCGCGGCGACGTGATCGTGATGAACAACGGCATGATCGGCAAGGTGACCAAGGTGATCGACGACGCCGAGGTCGAGGTCGAAATCGCGGATAACGTCCGCGTCCGGCTCGTGCGCGGCATGATCGCCGAGGTCCGCAGCAAGACCGAGCCGGCAAAGGCCGAATGACGTCGCGGGCGGGCCGGGCGTTCCGGTTTCCGCCGTCCACGTGATGCATTCCAACAAGTGATCGCCGGGGAGCCCGGCGCGAGGGGACATGTTCAAGCAATCGGCCTTCAAATCCGCGCTCATCGCCCTGACGCTGTTCCTCGGCGTCTACTACACGCTGCCCACGATTTTCGGGCAGGAGGCCATGCGCTCGGTTGCGAATTATCTGCCCTCGTTCCTCGTGCCGAAGAACGCCATCAAGCTCGGCCTTGATCTTCAGGGCGGCGTGCACGTGATGTTGGAGGCCGATCGGCCGGGCGTGACGCGCGACCTCGTCAAACAGTTGCAGGAAGACGTGCGTCGGGTGCTGCGCACGGAACGCGTACCGCCGACCGGCGGCATCGTCGCACAGACGCGGGGTGTCAGCCTGCGCGTCGCCGATGCCGAACAGCGCGCCAGGGTCTTTCCGAAACTACAGGAACTGGCGGTTCCCGTTACTAACGCCGTGCTCGGCAATACCGGCCAGCGCAGCCTTGAGGTCGTCGACCTCGGCGACGGTCTGATCCAGATCGCGATCTCCGACGCCGAGATTAACGAACGCATCCGCCGCGCCGTGGATCAGTCCATTGAGATCTTCCGCAAGCGTATCGACCCGGAAGGCGTCAAGGAGCCTTCAATCCAACGACAGGGTCTCGACCGTATTGTCGTGCAGGTGCCCGGCGCCAAGAACTCCAAGGAAATCACCGACGTCCTCCAGCCCGGCAAGCTCGAATTCCGCATGGTTGCGGAGCCGGGTGCCGCGCCGAACGAAATCGAGACATTGCCCTATCTCGATCAGGGCGGGGGCACGATTTCGGTCGAGCGCCGGGTGCTCGTGCGCGGCGAGGACCTGACCTCCGCCGAGCCGGGCTTCGACCAGCGCAATTCGGAGCCGGTCGTCAATTTCCGATTCAACGTGAAAGGCGCGCAGGCCTTCGCCAAGGTGACGACCGAGAACGTCGGCAAACCCTTCGCCATCATCCTCGACAACAAGGTCGTCTCTGCGCCACGCATCATTTCGCCGATCACGCAAGGGCAGGGGCAGATCTCGGGTCGTTTCACGGTCGAAGCGGCGAACCGCCTCGCGGTGCTGCTGCGCTCCGGCGCGCTGCCCGCTGCCTTCACGCTCGTCGAGGAGCGCACCGTCGGCCCCGGTCTTGGCGCGGACTCGATCGCGGCCGCGAAGGTCGCGACCTACGTCTCGGCTGTCGCGATCTTCATCTTCACGATTGCGACCTACGGCATTCTCGGCCTGATCGCACTGGTCGCGCTTGCCGCCAACCTCGTGCTGATCTTCGCTTCGATGTCGATGCTCGGCTCAACGCTGACGCTGCCCGGTATCGCCGGCATCGTACTGACGATGGCGATGGCTATCGACTCGAACGTGCTGATCTACGAGCGCATCCGCGAGGAACAGGCGGCCGGGCGCTCGGCGATTTCATCACTTGATGCCGGGTTCTCGCGCGCACTCGCGACGATCCTCGACGCCAATATCACCACCTTCCTTGCCGGCGCGATCCTGTTTCTTGTCGGCACCGGCTCGGTGCGTGGCTTCGCGGTCACGCTCTGTATCGGCATCGTCACCACGATCTTCACCGCCTTCACGCTCACCCGTGTGATCGTGGCGGCCTGGTATCGCTGGTTCCGTCCGAAGACCGTCCCGATCTGACCCGCCAAGCCTCGTTGAATTCGCCCCAACCGACCGCCGCACGCCTTTCGTTCTGGAACCCGCATGAAACTGCTTCGCCTCATCCCGGACAACACCCGCTTCGGATTTATGAAATTCCGCGCGGTCTCGTTTCCGTTCTCGGCGCTGGCCTCGATTGTCGCGGTCGTGGCCTTCCTGACAGTCGGCATGAATGTGGGTATCGACTTCAAGGGTGGCACGGTTGTCGAGCTTCAGGCCAAGGCCGAAAAGGCCGATATCGCCGCGGTTCGCGGTGCGGCGGAGAAGCTGAGCCTCGGCGATGTCGAGGTGCAGGAATTCGGCTCGAAGCGCGATGTTCTGCTGCGGGTCGGACTTCAACCTGGCGGCGACAAGGCGCAGAATGAGGTTGTCGTCAAACTCCGCTCGGTTTTTGAAAAAGACTATGATTTCCGCCGCGTCGAGGTCGTCGGCCCGCGCGTCTCGGAAGAACTCGTCCAGAACGGCACCATCGGCGTTCTGCTCGCGATCCTCGTGATCCTCATCTATCTCTGGTTCCGGTACGAATGGCAGTTCGCGGTCGGCGCGGTGATCGCGACCATGCACGATCTCGTGCTCACCGTGGGCTTCTATGCCGTGACCCAACTTCAATTCGACCAGACCTCGATTGCAGCGATCCTGACGATCATCGGCTATTCGCTGAACGACACGGTCGTCGTTTACGACCGGGTTCGCGAGCTGCTGCGCAAGTACAAGAAAGTCCACATCGACGAGATCCTCGATCTTTCGATGAACTCGACGCTCTCGCGCACGGTCGTGACCTCCGTAACCACGATGATCGCGCTCGTCGCGCTCGCCATCTTCGGCGGCGACGTTATCCGCGGCTTCTGCCTTGCCATGCTGTTCGGCGTCGTCATCGGCACCTATTCGTCGATCTTCATCGCCGCGCCGATCCTGATCTATCTCGGCGTACGGGTCGGTGACGGCACGGGCGCCGACGAAAAGTCTGCGAAGAAGGAGTGAACCGCGATGGCTGGTTCAAGTGATCGCACGCAGCGCACAACGGGCTTCGTGCCGGGCGGCCATATGATCGATTCCTACGGCAACGGCGGCTTCCGCTTCGCCGGCATGTCGCATCAGGGTTCGGTGATCGCGATGCCCACAGGTGTGCAGTCCTGGGCCGTGTCGGTGCCGACCCGGATCGATGTCGCCTCTCTCACGCCGGTCATCGTCGAGATCGGCCGGATCGATCTCCTGCTGATCGGCTCCGGGGAGAAGGCTCTGCCGCCAGATGCGCCGGTGGCGCGGGCGCTGCGCGAACTCGGTCTCAATGTCGAGGTGATGGATACGCCGAGCGCGGCGCGCACCTACAACGTGATGTTCTCGGAAGGTCGCCGTGTCGCCGCTGCCCTGCTTGCCATCTGAGAATTGAAGCTCCCGCCTTCCGTAGGAGCTTTTCTCCTACGCGCTCCGCCCCATATTCGACCGGAGCTGCCATCGAACGAGTGCATCCAGCCGCATGTCGACATCCGCCTGTCCCCAGGTCTCGCGCCCGGAACTCGACAATGCCTACAGCATCTGTCAGGCGACCGTTCGTCGCCAAGATCCTGATCGCTACGCCGCCTGCCTGTTCGCGCCTGGCGATACCCAGCCGGGGCTTTTCGCGCTGTTCGCGTTCAACGCCGAGGTCGCCCGGATCCGTGAGCTCGTCTCGGAGCCGATGCCGGGGGAGATTCGCCATCAATGGTGGCGCGAGGCGCTCTGCTGCCAGGGCCGCGACGATGAAGCGCGTGACAACCCGGTCGCGCTCGCCCTCAAGGATACGCTCCAGCGCTATCGCCTTCCGCCCGAACCGCTGTTGGCGCTGATCGAGGCGCGCAGCTTCGACCTCTACGACGATCCGATGCCCACATGGCTCGACCTGGAAGGCTACTGCGGCGAAACCTCGTCGGCCCTGATCCGTCTGGCCTCGATCATCCTCGCCAAGGGCGAAGACGCCGGATCGGCCGATCTTTGCGGCCATGCCGGCGTCGCCTATGCGATCACCGGTCTTCTTCGGGCTTTTCCGATTCATGCCCGGCGGCAGCAGTGCTACATCCCGCATGAGGCACTGATCGCCTGTGGCCTCGACATCGACGACATCCACGAGGGCAAGGACAGCGATAACCTGCGTGCTGTTCTGGCAACCATGCGAGCCCGTGCTCGCGAGCACTTCGACAAGGTTCGCGGCCGGATCGGCGAACTCGATCCGCGCATCCACGCCGCATTCTTCCCGGTCTGCCTGTGCCCGGCCTATCTTGAGGCCATGGAGAAGCCGGACTATCAGCCGTTTCACACACGGGTTGATATCACGCCCTTGCGACGCCTCTTCATCATCGCTCGCAGCGCCTGGCGCGCGCGGCGCTGACTCCCATCAGGCCCCGGTTTCCGTAATCCAGCGGGTCAAGGCTTCCTTGGCTCGGGCAGTAATCATGCGCTTGCGCGCCACGGCCTTTTCCTTGCCCTTGAGCCGCTTGCCGTTCGCATCGCGCGGGGCCTCGCCGACCACCGGGAACAGTCCGAAATTGATGTTCATCGGCTGATAGGACGGCGGCCCGGCGTCAATTGTCTCGATGTGACCACCGGTGATGTGATTGAGAAGCGCCCCCAGCGCCGTTTCCGGCGGAGGCGGGGGCAGGGCGCTACCCAACCGTTCGGCTGCGGCGAATCGCCCGGCCATCAAGCCCACCGCCGCACTCTCGACGTAGCCTTCGCATCCCGTGACCTGCCCGGCAAACCGCAGGCGCGGCATGGCCTTGAGGCGCAACGCGCCATCAAGATGGCGGGGCGAATTGAGGTAGGTGTTGCGGTGAATGCCGCCGAGCCGCGCGAAATCAGCGTTTTCGAGCCCGGGAATCATCCTGAATATCTCGCCCTGCGGCCCGTATTTCAATTTCGTTTGAAAACCGACCATGTTGTAGAGCGTGCCGAGCTTGTTGTCCTGCCGGAGCTGGACAATGGCGTAGGGCTTCACGGCGGGGTCATGCGGATTGGTGAGGCCAACGGGTTTCATCGGTCCGTGGCGCAACGTCTCCGGCCCGCGCTCCGCCATCACCTCGATCGGCAGACAACCGTCGAAATAGGGCGTGTCCTTCTCCCATTCACGGAATTCGGTCTTCTCGCCGGCGATGAGCGCGGCAACGAAGGCCTCGTACTGGGCTCGGTCCATCGGGCAGTTGATGTAGTCGGCGCCCGTGCCGCCCGGCCCAGCCTTGTCGTAACGCGACTGGAACCACGCCTTGCCCATGTCGATGCTCTCGAAATGAACGATCGGCGCAATCGCATCGAAAAAGGCGAGCGAGTCTTCGCCCGTCAGCCCGCGAATCGCCTCGGCCAGTGCCGGCGAGGTGAGGGGGCCGGTGGCGAGAATCACATTGTCCCAATCCGCCGGCGGAAGTCCGCCGACCTCGCCACGTTCGATCGTCACCAGCGGATGCACTTCGAGCCGGTCACTGATTTCACCGGAAAACGCATCGCGGTCGACCGCAAGCGCCGAACCGGCGGGAACCTGATGTCGATCCGCCGCCTCCATCACGATCGACCCGAGTCGACGCATCTCGTGGTGGATCAACCCGACAGCATTGAGATCGGAATCGTCCGAGCGGAACGAATTGGAGCACACGAGCTCAGCAAGCCCTTGCGTCTTGTGCGCCTCGGTCATCCGAACCGGGCGCATCTCGTGCAGGATCACGGGAACACCGGCGTGGGCGATCTGCCAGGCCGCTTCTGATCCGGCAAGGCCGCCGCCGACAACGTGAACGGGAGAGGGGAGCTTTATCGTCATGCCGGCCTCATATCAGGAATATATCCGTCGAGGCGAGCGGCGACCGAACAAAAAAAGGCCCGCCGAAGCGGGCCAGGATCACGAACCGGCAGGGAGAAGGCCGGCGCGCGTTTAGAACCGGGTTCAGGCCGCAGCAACCTGACGCGCCGCCTGCTCGATCGAGCCGCGGTCGAGGCCGATGTCGGCCAGTTCGCGGTCGGTGAGCTGCGAAAGCACCTCGATGTTGCGGCGGTAGCGCAGCCAAGCCTGGATGCGGGCGATGATATGGGTGATGAACATGGTGGTCTCCTGAAGAAAATCTCTGCAGCAAGAGGCGGCGGCTGTTGGCCGACGCGCTGTCTCTTTGCTGTGCACGGGAGACTGTTTGCAGTGCAACAAAGGCAAAATATGGGCAGAGCTGACCCACAAAGACGTATCAGCCATGCGTATCGAGCATGGCTGATTGATAAAATTTTAATAATTGTCAGCGCTGATCACCCTCTCGGCGGAATGAACGCCTGCGAAATTTCTCTGAAAACTTCCAGCGATTCCAAAGCACTGGCCAATTTTTTGAGAGCAGGAAAGGTCTTCATATCAACAAGACCGGGGTGAGCCTCGTTGAGATGGCGGAGAATACAGGCAACTGTGACGTCAGCCTGCGACATCTCTCGCCCGAACCAGTAAGGCGCGGGGTTGGCTGACCGCTCCCTCTCCAGCAGCGTGAGCGTCTCGCCGATCTGGCTGCGGCAGCGCGCGACATACATGTCCGATACCTGATCGTGCAGATGCAGTTCGTAGAAGAGGCTCACGGCCTTGTCGCCGATGCCCGCGGCCAGAGCACAAATCCGCTGCACGGCGGTCCGTTGCGGCCCCTTGCGCGGCGTCAGGGCCTTTTCCGGCGGCACGAGACGGTCGAGATGATCGAGGATCGAGTGACTGTCGACCAGCGCGACACTGTCATCGAGCACCAGAACCGGCACGCGCGTGAGCGGGTTGTAGGGTCGAATCTTGTCCGCCTCGCCGAAAGTCGACCACGGCTTGTGCTCGAAGGGAAGATCATAGAGCCGCATCGTGATGCCGACACGGCGCACGAAGGGCGAATCGAATTGCCCGATGAGAATCATTTCCAGTCCTTCTCAGAAACGATCCCCTCCAGCACCGGAAGCTAGGATGCAGCGGGTCGTCTGGCAAGCACTTCCCGCAGGAACCGCCCGGTGTGGCTGGCTGGCGTTTTCGTGATCGCCTCCGGCGTGCCATGCGCCACGACCATACCGCCGCCATCGCCACCTTCAGGCCCCATGTCGATCACCCAGTCGGCGGTCTTGATGACCTCGAGGTTGTGCTCGATCACGACAACGGTGTTGCCCTGATCGACGAGCTCATGCAGCACCTCCATGAGCTTGGCGACATCGTGGAAATGCAGCCCCGTGGTCGGCTCGTCGAGGATATAGAGCGTGCGTCCGGTGGAGCGGCGCGAAAGCTCCTTCGAGAGCTTGACGCGCTGCGCCTCGCCCCCCGAAAGCGTTGTCGCCTGCTGGCCGACCTTGACATAGCCGAGGCCGACGCGCGCCAGCGTCTCCATCTTATCGCGGATCGACGGCACGGATTTGAACAGCCCCGCCGCCTCCTCAACGCTCATGTCGAGCACATCGGCGATGGATTTGTCGCGGAATTTCACCTCCAGCGTCTCGCGGTCGTAGCGCTTGCCCTTGCACACGTCACAGGTGACATAGACATCCGGCAGGAAGTGCATCTCGATCTTGACGACGCCGTCGCCCTGGCACGCCTCGCAGCGCCCGCCCTTGACGTTGAAGGAGAACCGCCCCGGCCCGTAGCCGCGCGCCTTCGCCTCCGGCAGGTTGGTGAACCATTCGCGGATGGGCGTAAAGGCGCCGGTATAAGTCGCCGGGTTCGAACGCGGCGTGCGCCCGATGGGCGACTGGTCGATGTCGATCACTTTGTCGAGGAGTTCCAGCCCCTCGATCCGCTCGAAGGGGGCAGGGTGCTCCATCGCGCCGTTGAGACGACGCGCGGCTGCCTTGTAGAGTGTCTCGATTACCAGTGTCGACTTGCCGCCACCGGAAACGCCGGTGACGCAGGTGAAGAGCCCGAGCGGGATTTCGACATCGACGGCCTTGAGATTGTTGCCGCGCGCACCCGTCAGCTTCAGCATCCGCGATTTCTGCGGCGCGCGGCGCTTCTTGGGCACCATCACGGATTTCCGGCCCGTGAGATAATCGGCCGTCAGGGATTTCGGGTTGGCCATGACCTCGTCAGGCGTGCCTTGGGCGATAATCTCGCCCCCGTGGATACCGGCCCCGGGACCGATGTCGACGACGTAATCCGCTTCACGGATCGCGTCCTCGTCATGTTCGACGACGATCACGGAATTACCGAGGTCGCGCAACCGCTTCAGCGTGCCGAGCAGCCGCTCGTTGTCGCGCTGGTGCAGGCCAATCGAGGGCTCATCGAGCACATAGAGAACGCCCGTAAGGCCCGAGCCGATCTGCGAGGCAAGACGGATGCGCTGGCTCTCGCCGCCCGAGAGCGAACCGGACCCGCGCGAGAGCGTGAGATATTCAAGCCCGACATCATTGAGGAAACGCAGCCGGTCGCGAATCTCCTTGAGCACACGGCCAGCAATCTCGTTCTGCTTCGCGGAGAGCTTGCCGGGCAGGACCTCGTACCAGTTGGCGGCCTCCTTCACGGAAAGCGCCGCGACCTCACCAATATGACAGCCAGCGATTTTCACCGCCAACGCTTCCGGCTTGAGGCGATGACCGCCGCAATCCGAGCATGGCGTCTCGCTCATGAAGCGCGAGATTTCCTCGCGGCTCCAGTCGCTCTCCGTTTCCTTGTAGCGCCGTTCGAGATTGGTGATGATGCCCTCGAACGGCTTCTTCACCTCGTAGGCGCGCATTCCGTCGTTGTAGGCGAAGCGGATCGGCTCCTGCCCGGAACCATAGAGCATCACCATCTTGGCGCTGTCCGGCAGTTCGGCCCAGGGCTTCGTCATCGAGAAACCGTAGTGGTTCGCGAGCGCTTCCAGGGTCTGCCCGTAATAGGGGGAGGAGGACTTCGACCAGGGCGCGATGGCACCCTTCTTGAGCGACAGGTTCGGCTCCGGAACGATGAGATCGGCGTCGATCCGCATTTCGTGGCCGATGCCGCCGCAGGTCGGGCAGGCGCCGAACGGATTGTTGAACGAGAACAGGCGCGGCTCGATCTCGGCGATGGTGAACCCGGAAACCGGGCACGCGAATTTCGACGAGAAGGTCATGCGGCGCGCTTCGCCGTTCGCATCCTTCTCATCGGCGAATTCGAGGACCGCGATCCCGTCGGCCATGTCGAGCGCGGCCTCGAACCCTTCCGCGAGGCGCGCGCCGATGTCCGGGCGCACCACGATCCGGTCGATCACCACATCGATATCGTGCTTCAGCTTCTTGTCGAGGGCAGGGGCCTCGGCAATCTCGTAATATTGCCCGTCGATCCTGGCGCGCTGGTAGCCGCGCTTGAGAAAATCGGCGAGTTCCTTCTTGTACTCGCCCTTGCGACCGCGGATGACCGGCGCAAGAAGGTAGCCGCGCGTCTTCTCCGGCAGTTCGAGCACACGATCGACCATCTGGCTGACGGTTTGGCTCTCGATCGGCAGCCCGGTCGCGGGCGAATAGGGAATGCCGACGCGCGCCCAGAGAAGGCGCATGTAATCATAGATTTCCGTCACCGTGCCGACGGTCGAGCGCGGATTGCGCGAGGTCGTCTTCTGTTCGATGGAAATTGCGGGGGAAAGCCCGTCGATCTGGTCGACATCCGGCTTCTGCATCATTTCGAGGAACTGACGGGCGTAGGCCGAAAGGCTCTCGACATAACGCCGCTGCCCCTCGGCATAGATCGTGTCGAACGCGAGCGAGGATTTGCCGGAGCCGGAAAGCCCGGTGAACACCACAAGCTTGTCGCGCGGGATGACCAGATCGACGTTCTTGAGGTTATGCTCGCGCGCACCCCGGATGCTCAGCACGCGCTGGCCGGGGAAGCGCAGTGCGGCCTCGTCGAAAAGTCCCTCAATGCGGGCAGCGTCGTCTTTCGTGGCTCCGCTCTTCGCGCGGGCCGTCTTGGCATTGGGCATGGTCGTCCGGTCGGAAATGGCGGGTTCCGGTTCAATCTAGGAGGGGCCCTCGCAACCTTCAATCGCCCGCATGGCGAATCCGGTGAGCAAGGCTACTGATCGCGATCCATGCCAGAAAACGCTTCGAATTTCCAGAACATAAATAGAACAAAAAACAAATCTACCGACGACAACTGTCAGGGCAGCTACTTCGGTCGCCCTTCAACCGGCGCGCAGTAGTAGCCGACAAGGCAGCGAGGATCATCGAGTGTGGGCGCAACGAAGGTGCGGGAGGTCTCACCCGCCAAACACTGACCATAGTTCGCCATGATGCGCTCGTAAGTCCCTGGTCCGGTTGTCATCACCAGTGCCCCGTGGGCGGCAACGAGATGACGCGCGCCCTGACACGTCAGTTCGAGCGTGCTGGGTCGCGCAAGGACCGTCCCGCCTGCAGCCACGACAACGGCTATCGCCACCCCGATTCTGAACCCGGCAACGCGATACATCAAAGCCTCCAACAAACGAGCACGCCGAGGCAATGTAACCAACGAATTCCACCATGCAAGCGCGGGAACCTTCCTCACGATGCGCCGATCGGTGCCCAGAAACAGGCCGGCTTCCGGTGCATCCGGATGATCGGACCCTTGCCATCATGCCGGCGACAGATGTGGAATTTGTCGTCAGGCGAAGGGCGCGCCTCGTGGTATTCGACGAGCGTTCCGTCGCCGAGCGTATAGCCTGCGGGCGTCACGCGGACATCGCTCACCGGCATCGGGAAACAGTCGCGGTCAGAACAGCATTCGTATGGGTACCAGCTGTGGGCGAGGGCAGCGCCCGGCAGCAGGACCAGCAGGGACAGGGTGCGCTTCATCGTTCTCTCCTCGGTGTCGCAAGCGCCGAATGGCCGGAAAACGGCCACGAAGACTCTGTCGGCGCAAAGCAGTGCTTTGCGTCGGCTGACGGTGTCGAAGGCATTCGGATGAGCCGCGCCGCAGGTCCGACCGCTTCTTGGGCGGGAGTGACGCGAGTAGATCAGGTTAGGCACAGTTTGGTTAATTTTCAGTGAGTCGACTTCCGTGCCATCATCGGAACTTCCCTGAACTCCCTTGTGGACAAGGAGAGGCGGCCTAGTGTCTTCCCGGCTTCGGGCTCTATGGTGCGCGGAACAATTCTGGAGCAAGAACGATGGCAGGCAGCGTCAACAAGGTCATTCTGGTCGGCAATCTCGGACGCGACCCCGAAACGCGGCGTCTTGCGAACGGTGATCCAGTGGTCAACCTGCGCATCGCCACCAGCGAGACCTGGCGCGACAAACAGTCCGGCGAGCGCCGTGAGAAGACCGAATGGCACTCGGTCGTGATCTTCAACGAGAACCTCGCCAAAGTCGCGGAGCAGTATCTGCGCAAGGGCTCAAAGGTCTATATTGAGGGACAGCTCCAGACCCGCGAGTGGCAGGATAAGGACGGCCAGAAGCGGTATTCGACCGAAATCGTCCTCCAGCGCTTCCGGGGCGAACTCACGATCCTCGACAGCCGCGATAGTGGTGGCGGGCGCGAGATTGACGATGTCTCGGGTGGTGGCAGCTTCGGCGGCTCCGCGCCGCGTGGTGGCGGTGGGGGTGGCGGCTCGCGCCCGGCCGGCGGTGGCGGGCGCAGCGATTTCGACGACGATATCCCGTTCTGATCGCTTTTCGCACGGAGCGATTACACGAAACGATCGAATTCCGAACAACAAAAAACCCGCCGGGGAGACGGCGGGTTTTTTGTTTGCAGGCTTGCTTTCCCGCTCAGGAGCCGGAGCCAGCGCGAGGGTTGGCGATCGCCCCCTTCTTCTCCAACGTGTATTCAAGCATCGAGCCGTCGTAGAGCTTGGCGTTCTTCTGGCCGAGAATCTCGCTCATCACGAACCAATCGGTCGCGCCCCAGTGCCCGGTGTTGCAATAGGCGATGGTGGCAGAGGCCTGCGAGGTCTGCGCGTAGATCTTTTCCAGTTCGACCTTCGGCTTCAGCTTGTTGTTGGCGTCCAGCGCCCGCGAGTGCGGAATGTTCACCGAACCGGGGATGTGGCCGAAAGAGGCGACCGCCTTGTGCTTCTCAAGCCCCGAAAAGAAGCTCTCTGGCCGGGAATCCACCAGCACCGCGCCTGCTTTCTCTGCGCCGAGGACCTCTTCGAGCGACGCGCGCAACGCCGGCACCGGATTGGCCTCGTAGATCGACGCGATCGGATTGGCAGGACCGCTCTCGATCCTGCGCGCATTGTCAGCCGTCCAGCCGCGATAGCCGCCGTCGAGCACAGCGATCGAGGCATGGCCCATCGCCTTGAAGCTCCAGTAGACACGGGCGGCAGCGCCGAAGCTCGTTGCGTCATTGCCATCGTGGACGATCACGACGTCGCTCTCCGGCGACACGCCGATATCACCCGCGAGCACCTCGAACTGCGCCGGCTCCGGCAGGTACACCGAGGTCTTCTCGCGCGGCAGGCGCCAGCTGGCGAAGGCATAGTCGGCATGGACCGCGCCCGGGATATGGCCGGCAGCAAACAGCGCCTTGCCCTGATCCTTGGTATCGCCCGAACGAATATCGACGACGATGAGTTGCTTGTCGCCAAGCCGGGAGGCCAAGGCTTCCGCCGAGATCACGCCGCGCAGCTTGTCAGCGGCGAGGGTTCCGTAGGCTCCCATCGCCATCACACTGCTCACGACCAGGGCCCGGAGGGCAGGGCGGAGGAAAAGACCAGTCATGTCAGCCTCTTGTCGATCGGCGGCAGGGAATGAAAAACGTCGAACAATCTGAAGGTTATATAGAAAAAATTTCTTATCGAGACAATGACAGGCGGTTGAATAGAAAAAATTTTCCGATTATCGTTCCTCCATCCATGAACGATTTTCGAAACCGGGATCAGGCAACAAAATGGATTCTTTCGACCGCGCCATCCTCGTCCTCATCCAGGAGGATTCCTCGCTGCCCCTGAACGAAATCGCCGCGCGCGTTGGCCTTTCGCCGACACCGTGCTGGAACCGGATTCGCAAGATGGAGGAGGCGGGAATCATCTCGCGACGCGTTGCGATCCTCGACGCGCCGAAGCTCGGGCTCGGCGTCACTATCTACGTCTCGATTGAGACCTCCGACCATTCGGAGGGCTGGCTGGCGCGCTTTGCCGAGGCCGTGCGCGCGATGCCGGAAGTCGTGGATGTCTACCGTATGTCCGGCGATGTGGATTACATGATGCGCGTCGTGGTGCCGGGCATCGACGCTTACGACGATTTCTACCGCCGTCTCATCAAGGCGGTTCCACTCAAGAATGTGACCTCGCGCTTCGCGATGGAGAAGATCAAGGCCACGACGTCGCTGCCGCTGGATCAGTCGCCGGTGTTCAAGCAGCGAAAGAAGACGGCGAAGTAGGGGAGGTGCGACAGTACACGCCGGAGGGCGCATGGCGCCTGTAAAGCGCTGCCGGTCGTTCCTGCCAAACCATTGACGGAGTTTGTCGATGTCTCGTCTCGCAACCGGATTGTCGATCGCTGTTGTACTCGCCTGCGCGACCCCGGCTTTGGCAAGACCGCTCGAGATGCAGTTGCCCTATGGAAAGGAAGCCTGCTGGGAGCGGTCTTACGACGCCGCGCATCTGGCCGCCCATCCCGGCCAGAAAGTCGTTGGCATCAAGCTGGCAAAGGTCGCGGAAAGCACCGATTTTCCCCAGACGGCCGTCACGCTTTACATCAACCTGCGCAAGCGCACCGCCGAGAGCGACGGCGGCTATGATTATTCGAACACCGCGTTCTGCAAGGGCTCGGGCAAGGCTTTGGCCTGCGAGAACGAATATGGTCTCGGAAAATTCCGCATTGAGGCCGCGCCGAACGGCGGCCTGATTATTCGCAATCCCGGGATCTGGGCCAATCCGAACCCCTATGACGCCGAAGAAAAAGCCGATGACGCGGTGTCGATTCCGGCCAAGCCCGACGACGGAAGTTGGCTGCTTGACCGGAAAATGACGACCAATTGCCCGTACTGATCAGAGAATAGCCTTCACCCCGTCGATCACGAACTGCACCGCCAGCGCAGCGAGGATGACGCCGAGAAGGCGCGTGAGCACGAGATTGCCGGTAACGCCGAGCAGCTTCGAAAGCCGGTCGGCGATCAGGAACACCGCGAGACATGCCACCGCGACAACCGCGATCACGACAACGAGCGCGCCGAGCTTCATGCCGTTGCCGCCCGCATTGCCCGCTAGCAGCATGGTCGCGGTAATTGTTCCCGGTCCGGCCATCAGCGGGATCGCAAGCGGGAACGCCGCTACATTATGGATATGGTCCTGATCGACGGCCGTGCGGGCGACCGAGGACTTCCGCTGCGTCCGGATTTCGAAAATCATTTCGAAGGCGATCCAGAACAGCAACAACCCACCCGCGATGCGGAAGGCAGGAAAGCCGATCCCCAGCGCGCCGAGCACCGGCTGGCCGAAGAACGCAAACCCGAGCATGATCCCGCCGGCGATGATCGTCGCCCGCACGGCGACCGACCGTCGCTCCCCGCCTGTCATGCCAAGCGTCAGGCTCAAAAAGATCGGCGCAAGCCCCGGCGGATCGACCGTGACCATCAGAGTCGTCAAGGCCGTGAGGAAATAGTCGAGAACGATTTGCGGTATCATTCGAAAACCTCCGGCACAGCCTGAATGCGGCCCTTGCGATTGCGCGCCTCTACGATGTAAGAGGCGTTAACATTCGGGCCGGTTGACGCGACCGGAACCACCTGAAATCGGAATGTACCAGCCTCTGGAGAGCTCATGACGCTCGCTCCCTTTTACGCTGCTCCGCTGCATATCAAAGCGCATATTCTGGCAGCGCTGGTCGTGGTCGGGCTTTCGCCGCTGCAATTCTGGGGATTTCGCAAGGGAACGATCCTCCATCGAGTGAGCGGCTATCTCTGGATGGCGGCAATGGTCACCGTGGCGCTTTCGTCCTTCCTGATTTCCAGCACCTTCCCCGTGCGGATCGGCCCGTTTGGCCCGATCCATTTGCTTTCGGTCCTGGCGCTGTTTTCCGTTGTGCGCGCGATCCTCTATGCCCGTGCCCACAATGTGACTGGCCACCGGCAGACTCTTGTCGGCCTTTCGATCGGCTTCTGGGCCGCAGCTGCCTTCACCTTGCTACCGTCGAGACTGATGGGCGCGATTTTCTTCGGGTCCTGAAGCCGACTTATCCCCACCCGGCATTCGCTTCGCGCCGCGGAATCGCCTAGAACAAGCGCCAGTCTCGCGCGCATCCGCACGCGACGATTCCCGCTCTATGGCATAATCAGGGTTCATCCTTGTCCGACGACCAGAACGACGAAAAATCCGGCCCGGCTTCGGGTGACGGCTCCGAAATCCGCCCGATCTCGCTCACAGACGAGATGAAGCGCTCCTACCTCGATTACGCGATGAGCGTGATCGTGAGTCGCGCGCTGCCCGATGTGCGCGACGGGTTGAAGCCGGTCCATCGCCGCATTCTGTTCTCGATGCACGAGAACAGCTACACGCCGGACAAGCCCTACCGCAAATCGGCGCGCGTCGTCGGTGACGTGATCGGTAAATACCATCCGCATGGCGACCAATCGATCTACGACGCCATGGTCCGCATGGCGCAGGACTTTTCGATGAGCCTGATGCTCATCGACGGGCAGGGCAACTTCGGTTCGGTCGACGGCGATCCGCCGGCGGCGATGCGCTACACCGAGGCGCGCCTGTCGAAGGAGGCGATGCACCTTCTCGCCAATCTCGACGAGGATACGGTCGATTTCCAGCCGAACTACGACGGCTCGGAGCATGAACCTACCGTCATGCCGGCGCGGTTCCCGAACCTCCTGGTCAACGGCGCCGGCGGCATCGCCGTTGGCATGGCGACGAACATCCCGCCGCACAACCTCGGCGAGATCATCGACGCCGCGCTTGCGGTGATGAACAACCCGGAGATCGACGTTTCCGAACTCAACGAGATCGTTCCGGGGCCAGATTTTCCGACCGGCGGGCTGATCCTCGGCCGTGGCGGCATTCGCGCCGCCTACACCACGGGCCGCGGCTCGGTCATCATGCGCGCGCGCGCCTCGATCGAGGAGATCCGCAAGGACCGCGAGGCGATCATCGTCACCGAGATCCCGTATCAGGTGAACAAGGCGACACTGATCGAGCGCATCGCCGAACTGGTGCGCGAGAAGCGCGTCGAGGGCATCTCCGATCTGCGCGACGAATCCGATCGGCAGGGCATGCGCATCGTCATCGAATTGAAGCGCGATGCCGTGGGCGATGTGGTGCTCAACCAGCTCTACCGCCACACGGCGCTGCAATCCTCATTCGGCGTCAACATGGTCGCACTCAATGGCGGCCGCCCGGAACTGATGACGCTGAAAGACATGCTTTCGGCCTTCATTGCGTTCCGCGAGGAGGTCATCAGCCGCCGCACGAAATTCCGCCTCGGCAAGGCGCGCGACCGTGCCCACGTCCTTGTCGGCCTCGCGATCGCGGTTGCGAACATCGACGAGGTGATCGCCACAATCCGCTCCTCGCCCGATGCGCCCACCGCACGCGAACGCCTGATGGCGCGCGATTGGCCGGCGGCCGATGTCGCCTCGCTGATCGCGCTGATCGACGACCCCAGGCACCGCATGGCGGAGGACGGCACCTACCGCCTCTCCGAGCGGCAGGCGAACGCCATTCTCGAACTGCGCCTCAACCGGCTGACCGCACTGGGCCGGGAGGAAATCGCCGACGAACTTGAGAAGATCGCCGCCGAAATCCGCGATTTCCTCGATATTCTCGGCTCGCGCGCCCGGATCTTCGGGATCATCACCGACGAGCTTACCGCCATCAAGACGGCCCATGCCGGCCCGCGCCGCACCGAGATCATCGAGGCGGACGGCGACTTCGAGGACGAGGACCTCATCGCCCGCGAGGATATGGTCGTCACCTTCAGCCACGGTGGTTACGTCAAGCGCGTACCGCTCTCGACCTACCGGGCGCAGAAGCGCGGCGGCAAGGGCCGCTCCGGCATGGCGACGCGCGACGAGGATTTCGTCTCGCGCCTGTTCGTCGCCTCGACGCACACCCCGATCCTGTTCTTCTCCTCGGCCGGCCAGGTCTACAAGGAGAAGGTCTGGCGCCTGCCCATCGCACCGCCAAACGGGCGCGGCAAGGCACTCGTCAACATGCTGCCGCTCGAAAAAGACGAGCGGATCACCACCATCATGCCGCTGCCCGAAGACGAGACGACCTGGGACGCACTCGACGTGATGTTCGCGACCGAGAGCGGCAACGTGCGCCGCAACAAGCTCTCGGATTTCGTGCAGGTAAACCGCAACGGCAAGATCGCGATGAAGCTCGACGAGGGCGACCATATCGTCGATGTCGCGACCTGCTCTTCCACGGATAACATCCTGCTGACGACCGCGCTCGGCCAGTGCATCCGCTTTGAGGTCGAAGACGTGCGCGTCTTCAAGGGGCGCGATTCAACCGGCGTGCGCGGCATCAACCTCGCGAAGGATGATCGCGTCATCGGCATGTCGATCCTCCAGCACGTCGAGGCGAGCGCCGACGAGCGCGCCGCCTACATCAAGATGCGCCGCGCAATGGCGGGCGAGGGAGAGGAGGGCACCGAGCCGGAAGAAGCCGCGACCGAAACCGCCATTTCGCAGGAGCGCTATATCGCCATGGGCGCGGCGGAGCAGTTCGTTCTCACCATTTCCGAGAACGGCTACGGCAAGCGCACGAGTTCCTACGAATACCGGATCACCGGGCGCGGCGGTAAAGGCATTGTGGCGATGGCGGTGAACAGCCGTAACGGTAACCTCATCGCCTCCTTCCCGGTCGATGAGAGCGATCAGATCATGCTGGTGACCGATGGCGGGCAGTTGATCCGCTGCCCGGTCAATGGCATCGGCGTGAAGGGCCGTTCGACGCAGGGCGTGATCGTGTTCGATACCGCAGCGGACGAGAAGGTCGTCTCGGTCGAGCGTGTTTCCGAGCCTGAGGGCGAAGAAGATGAGGGAGACGGTAACGAAGTGGCAAGCGCCGAATAGCGCTTGCTGTCAGCCGAAAACGGCATAAATTACGACTATCCGAGGGGCGCCCCGTGATGGGCTGAGATTGGGGAATGGGCCCCAAGCACCCTTTGAACCTGATCCGGGTCATGCCGGCGAAGGGACGGGTTTCGCGGGCTTCATCCCCGCCCTTCCTTTGATGGCATGGCTCTCTTCCGAAGCGTGCTTGCACGCGAAGGTAAGCGCGACCGCGCGCCCGAGCTTACGCGAGGGGCCGAGCGGCGAAGCCGCACAAAGGAAAAATGGCCATGAACAAGCCGATTGCCCCCAAGAACCTCCAACCCGCGCCGGAGACGGTGACCACAGGGCCGATCATCGGCTCACGCAAGGTCTATGCGAGCCCCAAATCGCACCCGGACATGAAGGTTCCGTTCCGCGAAGTGACGCTGACCGATCCGCTGGAGCCGCCCGTCCGCATCTACGACCCCTCCGGCCCCTACACCGAAACCGACTCCGGCATCGACCTCAAGGGTGGCCTTCGCCAGACGCGCGAAGGCTGGATTGCCAAGCGCGGCTTCGAGGCGATCGCGCCGCGCGCGGTGAAGCCGGAAGACAACGGCAACATCTCGGCCGACAAGCTGGTGCCGGAATGCCCGGCTTCGCGGATCATCCGCGCTGGCAAACCGGGGCAGATGGTGACGCAGTTCGAGTTCGCCCGTGCCGGCATCATCACCGAGGAAATGGTCTACGTTGCCCATCGTGAGAACCTCGCACGTGAGGCCGCGCTCGCTGGCGCAAAGGAGCGCATGGCTGATGGCGAGAGCTTCGGCGCGAGCGTGCCGGAATTCGTGACGCCAGAATCCGTGCGTGAGGAGGTGGCGCGCGGCCGGGCCATCATTCCGGCGAACATCAACCACACCGAACTGGAGCCGATGGCGATCGGTCGCAATTTCCTCGTCAAGATCAACGCCAATATCGGCAACTCGGCCGTGACATCGGGCGCTGCGGAGGAGGTCGAGAAGCTCGTCTGGGCAATCCGCTGGGGCGCCGATACGGTGATGGACCTCTCCACCGGCCGCAACATTCACAACATCCGCTCGTGGATCATGCGGAACTCGCCGGTGCCGATCGGCACGGTTCCGATCTACCAAGCGCTCGAAAAGGTCGATGGCGACCCCACCAAGCTCGATTGGGAGGTGTTCAAGGATACGCTGATCGAGCAGGCGGAGCAGGGGGTGGATTACTTCACCATCCACGCCGGCGTGCGCCTGCCGTACGTGCCGCTGACGGCGAATCGGGTGACCGGCATCGTCAGCCGCGGCGGCTCGATCATGGCGCGCTGGTGCCTTGCGCATCACAAGGAGAGCTTCCTCTACGAGCGCTTCGACGAGATCTGCGACATCATGCGCAAATATGATGTCTCGTTCTCGCTCGGCGACGGTCTGCGCCCCGGCTCGATCGCGGACGCGAACGATCGCGCGCAGTTCGCCGAGCTCGAAACCCTCGGCGAACTCACCAAGGTTGCCTGGGACAAGGGCTGCCAGGTGATGATCGAGGGCCCCGGCCATGTGCCGATGCACAAGATCAAGGAGAACATGGACAAGCAGCTCAGGGAGTGCGGCGAGGCGCCGTTCTATACGCTCGGGCCGCTCACGACCGATATCGCACCGGGCTACGACCACATCACCTCCGGCATCGGCGCGGCGATGATTGGCTGGTTCGGCTGCGCGATGCTCTGTTACGTGACGCCCAAGGAGCATCTCGGCCTTCCCAACCGCGACGATGTGAAGCACGGCGTTATCACCTACAAGATCGCCGCCCATGCGGCCGATCTCGCCAAGGGTCACCCGGCGGCGAAGATCCGCGACGATGCGCTTTCCCGCGCCCGCTTCGCCTTCCGCTGGGAGGATCAGTTCAACCTCGCGCTCGATCCGGATACGGCACGCGCCTATCATGATGAAACCCTGCCGAAGGAAGCCCACAAGGTCGCGCATTTCTGCTCGATGTGCGGGCCTAAATTCTGCTCGATGAAGATCACGCAGGATCTGCGCGCGGAGGTTCAGGCCATGGGTGAAAATGAGCGGGCCGCGATCGAGGGCATGGCGGAAAAGTCGGCCGAGTTCACGAAGCTGGGCAGCCAGCTCTACGTCGAGCAGGGCTGATCCGACCAAAGGCCGGCTGGTATTGCACTGCAAAACAGGGCATCCAGCCGTTTTTCGCGGGGAACTTGAATGGCAGGCCCGATCATTCTGGAAACAATTGCGGCATTGCGCGCTTGGCGATCGGAGCGGCGCGCGGCCGGCAAGCGCATCGGTCTGGTACCGACGATGGGCGCGCTGCACGCCGGCCACCTCAGCCTCGTGACGGGGGTGAAGCAGGCAGCCGACGAGGCGGTCGTTTCGATTTTCGTCAACCCGACGCAGTTTGCGCCAACGGAAGATTTTTCAAAATATCCCAGAACATTCGACCGGGATGTTAAACTTCTGGCCGAGGTTGGTGCCGAGGCCGTTTTCGCCCCTCATGTTCAAGATATGTATCCGTCCGGTTTCGCGACAACTGTCAGCCTCGACGGACCGGCCAAGGTCGGGCTGGAGGACGCTTTCCGGCCGACGCATTTCGCGGGCGTCGCCACGGTCGTAACCAAGCTGCTGCTTCAGGCGCTGCCGGATGTCGCGATTTTCGGCGAAAAGGACTTCCAGCAGCTCGCGGTCATCCGCCGCTTTGTGCGCGATCTCGACATCCCCTCGGAAATCCTCGGCGGCACCACCATCCGTGAGACCGACGGTCTCGCACTGTCCTCGCGCAACGTCTACCTCTCACCGGAGGAGCGCGCCGTCGCACCAACGATCTACCGGGTGTTGCAGGAGGCAGCCGAACTTGTACGCAAGCGCCAGCCGCTCGATCGCATCGAAATCGAGGCGGCGCAGGCGTTGGCTGCGGCCGGTTTTGCCGTTGACTACGTCGCCATCCGCGATGCACTGAGCCTCGCGCCGCCCTATGCCGCCGCCGACCCGAAGCGGTTGCGACTGCTCGTGGCAGCGAAGCTGGGCAAGACGCGGCTCATCGACAACATCGCGGCGGTCTAGCTTTCGAGCAGTGCCTTGCGCGCGTCGGCCAGCTTTGCGGTCGCCTCGGCGGAGAGCACGGGATACTCAAGGTTGAGCTCTTCCATCTCGGCGATGATCGCCTGCATCACCGCGAGGCGCATGAACCATTTCCGATCCGCCGGAATGACATACCACGGCGCATGAGGGGCGGCGGTGGCGCGGATCGCCTCCTCGTATGCCGCCATGTAGTCGGCCCAGAAGGCGCGCTCGGCAACGTCACGGGCATTGAATTTCCAGTTCTTGTGCGGATTGTCGATGCGTTCGAGCTGGCGTGCCTTCTGCTCGTCTTTCGAGACATGCAGGAAGAACTTCATCAGCTTGACGCCGGAGCGCGCGAGATGGCGCTCGTGGTCGGCAATGGCGTCGAGGCGCTCCGCCCAGAATTTGTCCGACCCGGCCTTTTTCATGATGCCGTTGTCCGGCAGGCGTTGTCCCTTGAGGAAGTCGGTGTGCACACGCACCACCAGCACTTCCTCGTAATAGGACCGGTTGTGGATGCCGATCCGCCCGCGCTCCGGCAACGCCTTGGCCGTGCGCCAGAGAAAGTCGTGGTCTAGTTCCTCCGCGGAGGGCGCCTTGAAGGAATGGACCTGACACCCCTGCGGGTTCACGCCCGACATAACATGCTCGATCGTCGAATCCTTACCCGCTGCATCCATCGCCTGCAGGATCATCAGCACTGCCCAGCTGTCCGCGGCATAGAGACGATCCTGCATTTCCTTGAGTTTGACCTTGCCTTCCTCCAGCAATGCCTTGCCCTCGGACTTGGTGAGTTCATGTCCGCCAATATCGTCGGGTTCGTGGTCGGCGAGACGAAACTTTTTGCCGTTCGTGATGCGGAACGGGGCGACGAACTGAGCGGCATTCTCGATCGGCATGGCAAACTCCGGCTACGCTACACGCGAAATAGACGCCGAAATCACCGACGCGGCAAGGCCGGCCTTGCCAGCTACCGTGCGGCACGCCATAGCAGCCCGATGACATATGCCATCATCTATGATTGCGACGGCACGCTGATCGACAGCGAGCATATCGCCGGCTCGGTCTGTGCCGAAGCACTGACATCCATCGGCTTTCCCACGACGATGGAAGCCTTCAACGCCCGGTTCAACGGCATTCCCGTGGCCGAGACCTGGGCGATGATCCGTGCCGAACTGCCGGTTGAGCTGCCGCCCGGTTTCAACGAGGCGATCAATGCCGAGATCTATCGGCGGTTCGAAACCGAGCTCGAGCCGATCGCAGGCGTCGCCGACGCCATCGAGCAGATCGGCGGACTGCGGGCTGTCGCCTCCTCGACGCGGCTGCCGGTGCTTGCGCGCAATCTCGCAAAAACGGACCTCGCGCGCTTCTTCGATCCGCATATCTATTCGGCCTCGCAGGTCGCCCGAGGCAAGCCCGCCCCGGATGTGTTTCTCTACGCCGCGAGCCAGATCGGCGCTGACCCGGCGCATACGGTCATCATTGAAGATTCCGTTGCGGGGGTCACCGCCGGAATTCGCGCCGGCATGACCGTCATCGGCTTTCACGGCGCATCGAACGGTGTGCCGGAACTCGACACGCGACTTATGACCGCCGGCGCCCGAACCGTCATTGCCAATATGGCGGACTTGCCCGAAGCTGTCGAAAGTCTCTGGCGATCGATGGGGAAACGTTGATGAGGCGCGGCTATCTCGCTTCGTTTCTGGTTCTGCTGGCCGCTCCGGCGATGGCACAGCAGCCGCGTTCTATCGTCGGCACGTGGCATTTCCCGAACGAAGGCTGCAAGCGCGAGCAAGGCGCGATCACCATCAGCCCGATGGAGCTGGAAAGCGAGGACGTGCTGTGCAAGTTCAAGACGGTGAAGCGCGAGGGCAACACCGTCATCTGGACCGGCGTCTGCGGCGATGTTGAAGCCGGCGGCAACCAGCGCGTGACCGCAACCGAAACCGACAAGGGGCTGACGATCCGCTATCATCCCGGCGGAAATGTGCTCGAAGGCCTGCGGCGCTGCCCGCGCTGAGAGGTTGCCGCACGGATAGATGCCTTGATATCGCGCGCGTTTGCCATTAGCGCTCGACGGCAGAGCTCAATCGGAACCCACCGCATGAACACCATCGCTTTTTACGCCGGATCGTTCGATCCGCCCACCAACGGGCATATCGACGTGATCCGCCGCGCTTTCGCGATGGCCGATACGCTGGTGATCGCCATCGGCACACACCCTGGCAAGGCGCCCTTGTTCTCGGTCGAGGAGCGCGCAGACATGCTTCGGGCTGTCGCCGCGCCGATCGCCAGCGGCAGGACGTTGACCATCGCCACCTTCAACGATCTCACCGTCGATGCCGCCCGGCGCTATGGCGCGACCCTGATGATCCGCGGCCTGCGCGACGGTACGGATCTCGATTACGAGATGCAGCTTGCCGGCATGAACGGCGTTCTCGCACCGGACATTCAGACTGTTTTCCTGCCGGCTTCGCCCAATATGCGCCCGATTACCGCCACGCTCGTCCGGCAGATCGCATCGATGGGCGGTGACATCTCGAGTTTCGTGCCCGAGCCGGTTCGCCTCGCCCTCGCCAACAAGTTCGCGCCGAAGGGCTGACACCTACCGCATTCTCAGAAGGAAATTCCATGCTCCGCCGTCATCTTCTTGCTGGCTTCGCTGCTGCCGCGATGATCGGACCTGCCGCCGCGCAAGGCTCCAATCTCGATCCGAAAAACACCCTCCAGATCGACCTGAAGGACGGGAAGGTACTGATCGCGCTCAGGCCGGATCTCGCGCCGAAGCATGTCGAGCGGATCAAGACACTCGCGAAAAAGGGCTTCTATGACGGCATCGTCTTCCATCGCGTGATTGATGGGTTCATGGCGCAGACGGGCGATCCGCGCGGCACCGGGACCGGCGGTTCCGATCTGCCGAACCTGCCGGCCGAATTCTCGACGGAGCCGTTCGTGCGCGGCATTGTGGGCGCCGCCCGCACGCCGGATCCCAACTCCGCCAACAGCCAGTTCTTCATCATGTTCGGCCGCGCTCCGAACCTCGACAGGCAATACACCGTCTGGGGCAAGGTGGTTTCCGGCATGGAATTCGTCGACCGCATCAAACGCGGCGAGCCCCCCAGCAACCCTGACAAGATGCTGAAGGTCCGCCTTCTGTCCGACGTGAAGTAAGAAATCGAAAGAAGCATCCTCGGCTTCCAGCGGAGTATGGGGAACGAATGCGACGCCAAGCAGGGCCGGATGGTCCATCGCAAGGGTCCAGAAAAGGAAAATGACATGGCAGATGCCGAAAACACCCTGATCCTCGACACCACCAAGGGCCCGGTCACGATTGAACTGCGCCCGGATCTCGCGCCGGGGCATGTCGCGCATATCAAGAAACTCGTCCGCGAAGGTTTTTACGACGGGCTCTCGTTCCACCGCGTGATCGACGGCTTCATGGCACAGGGTGGCTGCCCCGACGGCACCGGCATGGGCGGCTCGTCCTACCCGGACCTCAAGGCCGAGTTCAACGATGAGCCGCATGTCCGCGGCGTGTGCTCGATGGCCCGTGCCCGCAACCCGGATTCGGCAAACAGCCAGTTCTTCATCTGCTTCGACGACGCGACCTTCCTCGATGGGCAATATACCGTCTGGGGCAAGGTTACCGAGGGGATGGAAAACGTTGACCAGTTCGCACGCGGCGAGCCGGTACGGAACCCGGATCGCATCAACAAGGCGACCATCGCCGCCGATGCCTGAGGCGAACATCTCCGCCAGTGCTGACGACAGGGAGGGAGGGCGCAAGCTCTCCCTTTCCGATTTCGACTTCACGTTGCCCGAAGACCGGATCGCGCTGCACCCTGCGCATCCGCGTGACGCGGCGAAACTCCTGGTCGTGAGAGACGACCGACGCGAGGACCGCATTTTCCGCGACCTGCCGGACTTGCTCAACCCCGGCGATCTTCTTGTTTTCAACGATACAAAGGTCATCCCCGCGCGCCTCATCGGCGAACGGCAGCGGGAGGAACATCGCGTCGGTATCGAGGCCTTGCTTGTCAAACGCCGCGACGACTGCACCTGGGACGCCTTTGCCAAGCCCGGTAAGCGCTTGAAAACCGGTGACAGGATCGTTTTCGGCTCGGTCAATCCGGTCTGCCTCATCGGCCATCTCGTCGCCGAGGTGATGGCCAAGGGCGAGGAGGGGATCGTCACGCTGCGGTTTGACCGCGCGGGCGCCTATCTCGACGAAGCCATAGCGCTCGTCGGCGGCATGCCGCTGCCCCCGTACATCCGTGAGGCGCGCCGCCACGCCGGCGACACCGACGAGAGCCACGACGGCGAGGACTATCAGACCGTATTCGCGAAACGTGACGGCGCGGTCGCGGCGCCCACGGCATCGCTCCATTTCACGCCCGAGGTGTTGGCACGGCTCGAAACGCGCGGCGTCGACCACACCTTCGTGACGTTACATGTGGGAGCCGGCACCTTCCTGCCCGTGAAGGCGGAAAACCTCGACGAGCACCGCATGCACGCCGAATGGGGCGAGGTCCCCCCGGACGCTGCCGACGCAATCAATGCCACACGGGCACGCGGCGGGCGGGTCGTCGCAGTGGGGACGACCGCGTGCCGGCTGATCGAGACGGCAGCGGCAGCCGGTCAGGTCGCGCCGTTCGTCGGCGAAACGGATATTTTCATCCGCCCCGGTTATCGCTTCCGCACAACCGATGCGCTCATCACCAATTTCCATCTGCCTAAATCAACGCTGATGATGCTGGTCTCGGCCTTCGCCGGTATCGAAGCCATGCGCGCGGCCTACACCCATGCGATCGAGAACGGCTATCGCTTCTATTCCTATGGCGACGCGAGCCTGCTATTCCCCGCGCCATGAGCTGCGACTTTTCCTTTGAAATCCACGCCCGCGACGGCAAGGCGCGCCACGGCACGATCACCATGCCGCGCGGCGAGATCCGCACGCCCGCCTTCATGCCGGTCGGCACCGCCGGCACGGTAAAGGGTCTCTATATGGATCAGGTCCGTGCGACGGGCGCGGACATCATTCTCGGCAACACCTATCACCTGATGCTGCGCCCCGGCGCGGAGCGGGTCGCAAAGCTCGGCGGACTGCACGAAATGGCGCGCTGGCCGTTCCCGATCCTCACCGATTCAGGTGGCTTTCAGGTCATGAGCCTGTCGGCACTGCGCAAGCTGACGGAAGAGGGTGTGACCTTCCAGAGCCATATCGACGGCTCGAAGCACAATCTTACGCCCGAACGGTCGATGGAAGTTCAGGTTCTCCTCGACAGCAACATCATCATGCAGCTCGATGAATGCATCCGCCTGCCGGCGCCCGATGAAGAGGTGGCGCGCGCGATGCGGCTTTCGTATCGCTGGGCCGAGCGCTCGAAAGCGGCGTTCGAGCGGCTGGTGAAGCCGGGCGAGGGCAGGGCGCTGTTCGGGATCGTGCAGGGTGGCACGAACCCGCTCCTGCGCCGCGAGAGCGCGGAACTTCTCACCAAGCTCGATCTGCCGGGCTACGCGCTCGGCGGGCTTGCGGTGGGCGAGCCGCAACACGAAATGCTCGCGACCATCGAAGTGACAGAGCCATTCCTTCCAAGCGGGAAGCCACGCTACCTGATGGGCGTCGGCACGCCGGATGACCTCATCGAGAGCATCGCGCGCGGCATCGACATGTTCGATTGCGTGATGCCGACCCGCGCGGGGCGGCACGGCACGGCCTACACGCGCCATGGCAAGTTCAACCTCAAGAACGCGCGCTTTGCCGAGGATACCCGCCCGCTCGACGAGACCTCCGATTGCTCCGCGACGCGCGACTATTCCCGCGCCTACCTGCATCACCTCGTCAAGTCCGACGAGATGCTCGGTCAGATGCTGCTGTCATGGAACAACATCGGCTATTACCAGCGCCTGATGCGCAAGGCCCGCGCCGCCATTGATGCCGGGCGTTACGCCGATTTCGTGGCCGAAACGAAAGAGGGCTGGGCGCGAGGGGAGTAGTTGATGATGTCATGCCGTCGTGGATACCCGGCCCAAGGCCGGGCATGACGCAGCTTGGCCGACTTACACCCTGCCACCGGAAATCCAGCGCGCTCGCCGGACGCACTCGCGTCCGCAAGCCCGAACGGGCGCCGGCCGGTCAGGCCGGATCACGCCGAAGGCGTCACGAGAAGACCCTCGCCGCGCAGTATTTGAACTCCGGGATTTTCCCATAGGGGTCGAGTTTGGGGTTGGTGAGCACATTGGCCGCCGCCTCGTTGAAGGCGAAGGGCACGAAAATCATCCCCTCCGAGACCTCGCGGTCAGCGCGTAGGCGCGCCGTGATCGCGCCGCGTCGGGTCTCGACCGTGATCTTCTCGCCCGCCGTGAGGCCGCGCGCGCGGATCTCGCGCGGGTGCATCGCGGCGATGCCTTCCGGCTCGATGGCGTCAAGCACGCCGGCGCGGCGCGTCATGGCGCCGGTGTGCCAGTGCTCCAGTAGCCGCCCGGTGGTGAGCACCAGCGGAAACTCGGCGTCAGGCATCTCGTCGGGCGGGAGAAGGTCCGTCGACACGATCTTCGCGCGGCCTGTGGCGGTGGGGAATCCAGTGTCGAACAGGATCGCATGACCCGGCGCATTCTCGGCGGGAGCGGGGTAGGTGACGGAGCCCTCTCGCGCGACGCGTTCCCACGGCAGCCCGGTGAGCGAAGGCATGTGCGAACGCATCTCCTCATAGACCTTGCCGACATCGGTGCCCGCGACCACGCCATCGGGTTGCAGGGTCTGGCCATAGTTCCAGTCCAACCCCAGCCGGCGCGCGAGCGAGACGAGGATATCGATATCGAACCGCGCATCTCCCGGCATCGGCACCACGGGCCGCCCGATCTGAACCTGCCGGTTGGTGTTGGTGAAGGTGCCAAGCTTTTCGGCATGGGCGGAGGCGGGCAGCACGACATCGGCGTGCCATGCCGTCTCTGTGAGGAAAATATCCTGCACGACGAGGTGGTCGAGCTTCGCCAGCGCCTGACGCGCGTGGATCTGGTCAGGGTCCGACATCGCCGGGTTCTCGCCCATGATGAACATCGAGCGGATCGTGCCGGCGTGGATCGCGTCCATCACCTCGACCACCGTGAGGCCCCGCTTCTGATCGAGCGGGCGGCCCCATTCATCCTCGAATGCGGCGCGGATTTCGGCATCCTCCACCGAGCGGTAATCGGGAAACACCATGGGGATCAGGCCGGCGTCGGACGCGCCCTGCACGTTGTTCTGGCCGCGCAAGGGGTGCAGCCCGGTGCCCGGTCGCCCGACCTGCCCGGTGACCAGCGCCAGCGCGATCAGGCAGCGCGCGTTATCCGTGCCGTGGACATGCTGCGAAACCCCCATGCCCCAGAAAATGATCGAGGCTTTCGCGGTGGCATAGCGTCGCGCGACATCGCGGATGATGTCCGGCTCGATGCCGCAGACCGGGGCCATCGCCTCGGGCGTAAACTCGGCGACGCGGGATTTCAGCGCCTCGAAGCCATCGACATTTTTCGCGATATAATCGGCGTTGGTCAGCCCCTCGGCGATGATAACGTTGAGCATCGCATTGAGCAGCGCCACATCTCGCCCCGGCGTGAAGGGCAGGTGATGCGTCGCGTGCCGCGCGAGGCCGGAGCCGCGCGGGTCCATCAGGATCAGCGTCTTGCCCGCCTTGGCGGCCTGCTTGAAATAGGTCGCGGCGACGGGGTGGTTCTCTGTCGGCCGCGCGCCGATCACGATGATGCAGTCCGCGTCCTGAACCGCCATGAACGGTGCCGAGACCGCGCCCGAGCCGACGCCCTCCATCAACGCCGCCACCGACGAGGCGTGGCATAGCCGCGTGCAATGATCGACGTTGTTGGTGCCAAAGCCCTGCCGCACCAGCTTCTGGAAGAGGTAGGCCTCTTCATTGGAGCATTTGGCCGAGCCGAAGCCGGCAAAAGCGCTGCCGCCTTCTGTCGCGAGCAGGGCGCGGAAGCCAGAGGCGGCACGGGTGAGGGCTTCCTCCCAGCTCGCCTCGCGGAACACATCCCACGGGTTGGCGGGATCGACGGCGAGATCGCCGCGTTTCGGGGCATCCTCGCGGCGCACCAGTGGTTTCGTCAACCGGTGCGGATGGCGGATGTAGTCATGCCCGAAACGACCTTTGACGCAGAGCCTATTCTCGTTGGCCGGTCCGTCGCGCCCGTCGACGCGGACGATGACATCGTCTTTTACCGCGACCTTCGTAAGGCAGCCGACGCCGCAATAGGGGCAGAGGCTATCAACCTCGCGGTCCGGCACGATGACGCCGCGCGTCGCGCTCGCATCCATCAGCGATTTCTCGAAGAGCGCGCCGGTGGGGCAGGCCTGCACGCATTCGCCGCACGCAACGCAGGTGGAAGCGCCCATGGCGTCGTTCTGGTCGAAGACGGGGCGCGCCTCATGGCCGCGAAACCCCATGCCAATCACATCGTTGACCTGCACCTCGCGGCAGGCACGCTCGCACAGACCGCAGACGATGCAGGCGGCAAGGTTCACCGCGATCGCGGCGTGGGAGGCGTCGTGAAGAGTGAGGCCGGCTTCGGCGGGCGAACCGATCTCATGGCGCTTCGGAAGGCGGCTACCCTTGACGCCAACCCGCCCGCTCCATTGCCAGAAGGTCGCGTCCGGGTCCGGCGCGACCTCGCGTGCGGGCATGTCGGTTTGCAGCAGCTCGAACACCATGGCGCGGGCCTTTTCCGCGCGCTCGCCGCCGGTCGTCACCACCATGCCCTCGCGCGGCGCGCGGATGCAGGAGGCCGCGAGCGTGCGCTCACCCTCGATTTCGCAAAGGCACGCACGGCAATTGCCGTCAGGCCGATAACCAGGCGCGTCGAGGTGGCACAGATGCGGGATCGTCGTGCCTTCGCGTTTCGCGACCTGCCAGATCGTCTCGCCGGGCTCGGCCTCGACCGTTCGGCCATCGAGCGTAAAGCGGACGGTCTCGTTCATGAGAGGCTCTCCGGGAAATATTTCACGAGACAGGCGACCGGGTTTGGCGCAGCCTGCCCGAGACCGCAGATCGAGCCCTGACGCATCACGTGTTCAAGGTCGACGAGCAGCGTGGGATCTGGTTTTTCGGTATCCAGCAAAGCGCCCATCTTTTCGGTGCCGAGCCGGCAGGGTGTGCATTGCCCGCAGCTCTCATGTTCGAAGAAGCGGAGCAGGTTGCGCGCGATGCCCTTCGGATCGTCCTGATCGGAAAACACAACCACGGCGTGGCTGCCGACAAAGCAGCCGTGTTGTTCGAGCGTGCCGAAATCAAGCGGGATATCCGCCATGCTGGCCGGGAGTATGCCGCCGGACGCACCGCCCGGCAGATAACCCCGGAACTGGTGCCCCTCCGCCATCCCGCCGCAGAATTCCTCGATCAACGCACGCACGGTGATGCCGGCTGGTGCAAGCTTGACGCCGGGCTCGCGCACGCGACCCGAAACCGAGAACGAGCGCAGCCCCTTCGCGCCGTTCACGCCCTGATCCGCGAACCACGCCGGGCCTTTTTCTAGAATGTCGCGCAGCCAATAGAGCGTCTCGACATTGTGGTTGAGGGTGGGCCGACCGAACAGCCCGACCTCGGCGATATAGGGTGGGCGGTGGCGCGGCAGCCCGCGCTTGCCCTCGATGCTCTCAAGCATCGCGCTTTCCTCGCCGCAGATATAGGCGCCCGCGCCGCGCCGGAGTTCGATCGGGCAGCCCTCGGTCAGCCCGGCAGCATCCAGCGCCGCGATCTCGCGGGCGAGGATGTCGAGCACACCCGGATATTCGTCACGCATGTAGAAATAAATGCGCTCGGCATCGACCGCGTAGGCCGCGATCAGGGCTCCCTCGAGCACGCGGTGCGGATCGCGTTCAAGGATATCGCGGTCCTTGAAGGTGCCGGGTTCACCCTCATCGCCGTTGATCGTCATCAGGCGAGGGCCGGGGTAGGCGCGCACGAATTCCCATTTTCTTCCCGCCGGAAAACCTGCGCCGCCAAGGCCACGCAGCCCGCCATCCGCGAGGCGGGAGACTATCGCCTGAGGTTCGGTCTTGCGCTCCCGTAAGGCTTCTAGCAAGCGATAGCCGCCGGCTTTTCGGTATCCGTCGAAATCAACATAACGCACCGGATCGGGCGTCACATCCCCGGCAGCAGCCAACGCCAGCAGCGCATGGGCACTCGCATGACCGACCGGCTTGCGTCCGACGGTCGCGGCCGGCGCATCGGCGCAATGCCCCATACACGGCGCACGAACGACCCGGACCCTTCCGGGATCGACGCCCTGCACAACGGCCGCGATCAGGCTCTCCGCGCCGGCAAGCATGCAGGACACGCTCTCGCAAATACGGATTGTGACAGGCGGAGGAGGAGTTTCGCCTTCCTTCACGAGGTCGAAGTGGTGATAGAAGCTCGCGACCTCGAAAATCTCGACTTCGGCCAGCCGCAATTCCTCGGCCAGCGCCCGGACATGGCGGGCATGGAGGCAGCCGAAACGATCCTGCAGCAGATGCAACATCTCGATCAGGAGGTCACGCCGCCGCGGGATCGTTCCGATAACGGAACGCACTTCGGCAAGGGCCTCGTCGTCTAGGGGGCGCCCCTTCGCCTGCCATTGTCTCTTGCCTGTCGACTCAGTCATTCTTGGCCCTGTCGCGATTTGCAGACGGATAGTAAGCTGCTGCTGCATCGCCGCAAGCGCTATGCAACATGATGCGATTATTGCATTATATTGCATATCTCTGACCCGATCAATCCGGGAAGGAAACCCTGTTGAAGTTCTCGCTGATCTCCTTGCTTAAAGAAGGGCTGACCGGCAATCGCGGCTGGCCCCGACAATGGCGCGATCCCGCACCGAAAGCTGCCTACGACGTGGTGATCGTCGGCGGCGGCGGGCACGGGCTGGCAACTGCCTATTACCTCGCCAAGGAGCATGGCATCCGCAACGTCGCGGTGCTGGAAAAGGGCTGGCTGGGCGGCGGCAATACCGGACGCAATACCACGGTCGTGCGCTCCAATTATCTCTGGGAAGAGAGCGAGCGACTTTACGAACATGCGATGAAGTTGTGGGAAACGCTGTCGGACGACCTCAACTACAACGTCATGTATTCTCCGCGCGGCGTTTTGATGCTCGCACATTCGATCCACGATGTGCAGGTCGGCAAACGCCATGTTCATGCCAACCGCCTCGCCGGGATCGACAACGAGTGGCTTAGCCGCGAGGAAGTGCTCGACTTCTGCCCGATTCTCAATCCGGCGACCGACATCCGCTATCCGATTGCCGGCGGAGCACTTCAGCGCCGGGGCGGCACCGCGCGGCATGATGCGGTAGCTTGGGGCTATGCGCGCGGGGCAGACCGTTTCGGAGTCGATATCATCCAGAACTGCGAGGTGAAGGGCATCATCCGCGACGCTTCCGGCAAGGTGATCGGCGTGGAGACGACGCGCGGCTATATCGGCGCAGGCAAGGTCGGTGTGGTCGCGGCGGGGCACACCTCGGTCGTGATGGGCATGGCCGGTGTGCGGATGCCGCTAGAGAGTTATCCGCTTCAGGCGCTCGTCTCGGAACCGATCAAGCCGATCATGCCCTGCGTCCTGATGTCGAACGCGATCCACGCCTACATGTCGCAGTCCGATAAGGGCGAGCTCGTGATCGGTGCGGGCACGGACCAATACGTTTCCTACTCGCAGACCGGCGGGCTCCAGATCGCGCAGGCAACCATCGAGGCGATCTGCGAGCTGTTCCCGATGACGCGGCGCCTCCGGATGCTGCGGAACTGGGGCGGCATCGTCGATGTAACGCCGGACCGGTCGCCGATCATCGGCAAGACGCCGGTCGAGGGGCTTTACGTCAACTGTGGCTGGGGCACGGGCGGCTTCAAGGCGACGCCCGGCTCGGGCCATGTCTTCGCCGCGACCATCGCCAAGGGTGAGCCGCACCCCATCGCCGCGCCGTTTACGCTCGAACGTTTCACCACCGGCCGGCTGATCGACGAAGCGGCTGCGGCTGCAGTGGCACATTAGGAATACATAACATGCTACTGATATTGTGTCCTTATTGCCAGTCTAGACGCGCCGAACTCGAATTTCGCAATGTCGGCGCCGCGCATATTTCGCGACCGAGTGATCCCCAGACGACGACCGATGCGCAGTGGGGCGAATTCCTCTACCAGCGCGACAATCCCAAGGGGCGCATCGCCGAGCGTTGGCTGCATATCCACGGCTGCGGGCGATACTTCAACGCGATCCGGGACACGATATCCGACGTCTTCGTGACAACTTACAAATCCGGAGAGCCGCCTCCGGCGATGCCCTCGGAGGCGAAGCCATGAGCCGTTTCCGCACCGGCGCCGGCGGTCGGATCGACCGCGCGCGCGGCATCAATTTCACCTTCGACGGACGGCTCTATACTGGCCTTCAGGGCGACACGCTCGCATCGGCTCTGCTGGCGAACGGCGTGCATCTTGTCGGCCGCTCGTTCAAATACCATCGGCCACGCGGCATCCTCGCTTCGGGGGCCGAAGAGCCGAATGCGCTCGTGACCGTCATGCGTGACGCCGGCCGCACCACGCCGAACCTGCGCGCGACGCAGGTCGAGATCTACGAGGGGCTTGCCGCGAAAAGCCAGAACCGTTGGCCATCGCTTGAATTCGACCTCGGAGCAGTGAACGCGCTTGCGTCCCCGCTGCTGGCCTCAGGTTTCTATTACAAGACCTTCATGGGGCCGCGTTTTCTCGGCTCGAACAAGGCCTGGGCGAAGCTCTACGAGCCATTGATCCGACGTGCGGCAGGCTTGGGGCGCGCACCGGAAGCCCCGGACCCGGATCGCTATGCGCGCCGTTACGCACATTGCGAGGTGCTGGTGGTCGGCGCCGGCGAGGCGGGGCTCAGAGCCGCGCTCGACGCATCCGCCGATCCTCACTGCCGCGTCATCCTTTGCGACGAGCAGGCAGAGATGGGCGGCTGGCAACTCAACGCGGGCAGTGATGATCTCGTGGAGATGCTGGAAACGCTTGGCGCCCGGCCCAATGTCCGGCTGCTGGCGCGCACGCAGGCTTTCGGCGTTTACGCGCAGGGCGCGGTGGCGCTCGCGCAGCGCCTGACCGACCACCTCGCTGCGCCTTCTCCCGAAACACCACGCGAACGCCTCTGGCAGGTTCGGGCGGGGGAAATCGTCCTGGCAACCGGTGCCATCGAGCGGCCACTTGTCTTCCCCGGCAACGACCGGCCGGGCGTGATGCTCGCGGGCGCTGTCGAGACCTTTGCGAACCGCTACGGCATTCGTCCGGGCGAGCGCGCCGTGGTCGCAACCACCTGCAACAGTGCCTACGGCGCGGCTTTTGCCCTCAAGCAGGCCGGTGTCGACCTAGCCGCAATCATCGATCTGCGCGACAAGCCAGATCCCGCACTCGCTGCCAACGCGCTCAAAGCCGGCATCCCGGTTCATACCGCGAGCGTCATCGTCGGCACGGAGGGACACAAGCGCGTCCGCTCGGTGCGGCTCGGCAAGGTCGAGCCGTGCGGCATCGTCAAGTCGACCGATTCCATCGCCTGCGATCTCGTCGCGATGTCCGGCGGCTGGGTGCCGAGCGTGCATCTCTTTTCGCAATCGCGCGGCAAACTCGCCTGGAATGGCGAGACCGGTGTCTATTCTCCCGGAAAGGACGCGCCGGGTCAGAAGACACGCTCGGTCGGGCTGTGCTCGGGTGAATTCCCGGCAGACATGCGCGGCTTTCACAATGGCGCGCTGCCGACCCCGGATGAGAAGGGCGCCGCCAAGGCTTTCGTCGATTTCCAGAACGACGTCACCGCCCGCGATATCCGCCTTGCGGCGCGCGAGGGCTTCCACTCGGTCGAGCACGTCAAACGCTATACGACGACCGGCATGGCGACCGATCAGGGCAAGACCTCGAACATGAATGCGCTCGGCATTCTCTCGGGTGCGCTCGAAAAACCGGTGCCGGACATTGGCCTCACGACCTTCCGCCAGCCTTACACGCCTGTTACCTTCGGTATCTTCGCAGGCGCGAACCGTGCAGGCCTGTTCGATCCCGTACGGAAGACCCCGGCACACGCGGGCGCGGATGCGCTGGGCGGCGTCTTCGAGGATGTAGGCCTCTGGAAACGCGCGCATCACTTCCCGCGAAAAGGCGAGACGATGCATGCTGCCGTCAACCGCGAATGCCGGGCCGTGCGCGAAGCCGTCGGACTTTTCGACGCCTCGACCCTCGGAAAGATCGAACTCGTCGGCCCGGATGCGGCGGAGTTCCTCGACCGGGTCTATGTCAACAGCTTTGCGAAACTCGGCATCGGCCGTTGCCGCTATGCCGTGCTGACGAACGAGGCCGGCTATGTGATCGACGATGGCGTCGTCGCACGGCTCGCGCAGGATCGGTTCCACATCACCACAACCACCGGCGGCGCGGGGCGCGTCTTCGCGATGTTCGAGGATTACCTCCAGGCCGAATGGCCGGAACTCAGAGCTTGGCAAACCTCGATCACCGAGCAGTTCGCCACCTTCGCGATCCAGGGGCCGAAAGCACGGGAGGTTCTCGCGCCGCTAGTCGAGGGGATCGCGATGGAGAACGAGGCCTTCCCGCATATGGCCATGCGAGAGGGGCGCGTCGCCGGCATTCCTGCGCGCGTGTTCCGCATGAGCTTTACCGGGGAGGCCGGTTACGAAGTCAACGTGCCAGCAGGCGAGGGCGCGCGGCTCTGGCCGGTCCTGCTCGATGCGGTCGACAAGGCGGGTGGCGCGGTCTACGGCACCGAGGCGATGCATGTGCTGCGCGCCGAGAAGGGCTACATCATCGTCGGGCAAGAGACCGACGGAACCATGACGCCGGACGATGTCGGCCTCGGCTGGGCCATCGGCAAGGGCAAGCGCGATTTCGTCGGCAAGCGCGGCATGATGCGGACCGATCTCATCGCACCGGGCCGCAAGCAGCTTGTCGGCCTCGAAACGCTCGACGACAAGACCGTGCTGGAGGAGGGTGCACAAATCACCGACACGCCGACGCCCGCACCCGGTAGCGCTGCACTGGGTCATGTCACCTCATCATACTGGAGCGAAGCGCTACACCGACCCATCGCGTTGGCCGTCGTCGCGGGCGGGCGCGGGCGGATGGGCGAAACCTTGCATGTTCCGATGCCGGGCGGCGCCATTCCGGTACGCGTCGTCTCGCCCGTCTTCCACGATCCCGAGGGAGCACGACTCCATGCCTGACAGCGCGACGATGCTGACCAACGCCCCGCCGCTTGCGCGCTTCGTGCTTCGCGCGGATGCGGAAACCACGATCAAGGCCGGTGCGGTATATGGGCTCGATCTGCCGCTGACGATCAATCAGGGCGCTTCGAAAGGCGAGCGGGGCAAGCCCGGCGCACGCGTCGCCCTCAAGCTTGGGCCGGACGAGTTCTGGCTGATCGTGCCGGAAGCGGAGGGCGCCGGGGTCCGCGCGCTGCTGGACACGGCGCTGGCGGGCTGTGTCTGCGCGCTGGTCGATGTTTCCCACCGTCAGGTCGGCTTCGTGCTCTCGGGACCGGATGCCGCGACGCTTCTCTCCTCCGGCTGCCCGCTTGATTTCGATCTCCGCGCCTTTCCGCTCGGCATGGCCACACGCAGCGTGTTTGACAAGATCGAGTTCATGGTCTGGCGCATGGCGCAGGATGTGTTCCGCATTGAGGTCGCCCGCTCGTTCGGCCCGTATTTCGAGGCGATGATCGCCGAAGCGCGCCACGACCTCGTCTGAGGTTTCTACAACCTCGCGAAATCGCTTGGTCGCGCGCTGCAATACGATATAGACGGGCCTTCCCGGAACACAGCCGGAAGGATCGCACCCATGACCGCTACCCTGATCGACGGCAAGGCCACCGCCGCCGCGCTCCGCGCCGAGATGGCAGCACGCGTCGCGGAACTGACCGCGAAGGGTCTCCGCCCGCCCGGCCTCGCGGTGGTGCTGGTCGGCGAGGATCCGGCGAGCCAGGTCTATGTCGCCTCCAAGGCGAGGCAGACGGTCGAGATCGGGATGCGTTCCTTCGAGCACAAGCTCGGCGCCGGAACGCCCGAGGCCGAGTTGCTGGCACTGATCGCCCGGCTCAATGCCGATCCGGCGGTGGACGGCATTCTCGTCCAGCTGCCGCTGCCGAAGCACATCGACGCCGACAAGGTGATCGAAGCCATCGCGCCCGAGAAGGATGTCGATGGCTTCCACCCCGTGAATGCCGGCCGGTTGGCGACGGGCGGCCGCGGGTTCGTGCCCTGTACGCCGCGCGGCTCGCTGCGGCTCATCAAATCGGTACGGCAGGACCTTGCCGGGCTGCATGCCGTCGTCGTCGGCCGCTCGAACATCGTCGGCAAGCCGATGGCGCTGCTTCTCCTCGGCGAAAGCTGCACGGTGACCATCGCCCATTCGAAAACGCGCGATCTTCCGGCCGTTTGCCGCGACGCCGATATTCTCGTCGCGGCAGTCGGTCGCCCGAAATTGCTGGGGGCGGAGCATGTGAAACCCGGCGCGATCGTCATCGATGTCGGTATTAATCGCGTCACCGATCCGGCGACCGGCAAGGGCAAACTCGTCGGTGACGTCGATTTCGACGCGGCGAAGGCGGTTGCAGGGGCGATCACGCCGGTTCCCGGCGGCGTCGGGCCGATGACCATCGCGTGCCTTCTTGAAAACACGCTCGATTCGTATCTGATCAGGTCCGGTCTGCGCTGAGTTCGATCTCTGCCAGCCGATCCGGTAGCACGGCCTTCAGTGCGATCCGCGCCTCGGCGCTCATGCCCAGCCAGCCGGCGATTTCCGCGCCGGTCCGCCCGCAACCGAGGCAGAAGCCGGTTGCGACATCGAGCGTGCAGACCTTCGTGCAAGGGCTGGCCGCCGAATCGCTTGCAACGGAAAGGTCGACGGTTGTCGTATCGGCCATCTTCGGATGTTTGATTGAGAAACCCTGGTGAGCTCGGTGGGATTCGAACCCACGACCCCATGATTAAAAGTCACGTGCTCTACCGACTGAGCTACGAGCTCTCACCAGGGTGAGGGGGCCTGATAGAGGCTCGCGCGGCCGGGGTCAATGCCCGTGTGCGGTGCGACAGGGGATTGCGATGGAGGAACAGCGTACAAATGAAAAGGCCGGGTCCCCCCGGCCTTCGGTTCGTGGCGCGCGCCCTGCTCAGGCGAGCGGCGGGATACGCAGGATCTGGCCCGGATAGATCTTGTCCGGATGGCTCAGCATCGGCCGGTTGGCCTCGAAAATGACGTCGTATTTCGCGCCCTTGCCCTTGCCGTAATTCGCCTCGGCGATCTTCCAAAGCGTATCGCCCTTCTTGACCTCGTACATGACCGAGGCCGGCGCCTCGGCGTTGACGATCAGCTTCGAATCGACCTCCGCGACGCCGAGCGTATTGCCGAGCGCGAGGATGACCTTCTCCGCCGCCGCGGTATCGGCAGCATTGCCGCCGACGATGACACGGTCGCCGTCAACCTTGATATCGAGGCCGGAAACGTCGAGCCCGTGCTTGGCGACTTCCTGCGCCAGGCTGTCGGCCGTCGCGGCCTTGGCCTCGCTCGATCCGAACACTTTCTCGCCGACCGATTTGATAAACTTGAAAAGACCCATTTCTGACCTCCCGAACCGTGCCCGAACAGGACACGCCGGGAGACGTTACGCAACTGCACGTGGCGAAACAAGGGCGGCGAGACATCTTTCCCGTTGTCCGGCCCGTCTTCACCAAAACAGGCTGAAAAGATCGCCAGCCGCCAAGAATCCGGCTAAATGCCGCAGATGCATCTCAAATCCGGACCCGCTACCATGCCGAAGGAAACGCCCGTTCTCGCTGTTGTTCTTGCCGCGGGAGAGGGCACGCGGATGAAGTCCGCCTTGCCGAAGGTGCTTCACACGGTCGCGGGACTACCGCTCGTTGGCCATGCGATCCGCTCGGCGCAGGAAGCGGGCTGCAATCGGCTCGCCGTGGTCATCGGCCCGGATCGGCCAGATGTGGCGAAGGCTGTCGCCGCAATTGCCCCGGAAGCGCAGGTTTTCGAGCAGAAGGAACGGCGTGGTACCGCCCATGCTGTGCTTCAGGCTGCACCCGCCATTGAGGCCGGCTGCCGGGCGCTGGTGGTTCTCTTCGGCGATACGCCCCTTATCCGCGCCGAAACGATCCGCGCGTTGGCGGATTCGGTGGCTGAAGGCGGAAACGCCGTAGCGGTGCTCGGTTTCGAAGCCGCCGACCCGACCGGCTATGGCCGCCTCTTGACCGAGGCAGGCGAGCTCGTCGCGATCCGCGAACACAAGGACGCCAGCGAGGCCGAGCGACAGGTGCGGCTCTGCAATGGCGGGCTGATGGCGCTGCGAGGCGATATCGCACTCGATCTTCTGCGGGCCGTCGGCTCGAACAATGCCCAGAACGAATTCTACCTGCCTGATTGCGTCTCGCTTGCCCGTCAACGCGGCGAAAGGGCTACGGTGATCCGCGTACCGGAGCAGGAAGCGCTAGGTGTCAACGATCGCGTCCAGCTCGCGGCATGTGAAGCCGTTCTCCAGAAGCGTCTGCGCGAAACCCACATGCGCAACGGCGTAACCATGATCGCGCCCGAAACCGTGTATCTCTCGCTCGACACCGAGATCGGCCGCGATGTCGTGGTCGAGCCGAATGTCGTCTTCGGTCCGGGCGTCACAGTGGAGGAGGGTGCGGTGATCCACGCCTTCTCACATCTGGAAGGCGCGAAAGTCGGCCGCGGGGCGAGTGTCGGCCCGTTCGCTCGCCTGCGCCCCGGTGCGGATCTCGCCACGAAAGCCAAGGTCGGCAATTTCGTCGAGATCAAGAACGCGGTTCTCGGCGAGGGTGCCAAGGTCTCACATCTCACCTATCTCGGCGATGCCACCGTCGGCGCCGAAGCCAATATCGGCGCCGGCACGATTACCTGCAATTACGACGGCTACAACAAGTTCCAGACCGAGATCGGTGCCCATGCTTTCATCGGCTCGAACTCGGCGCTCGTCGCGCCGGTGAAGATCGGCGACGGGGCCTTCGTCGGCTCCGGATCGGTCGTCACCAAAGACGTGCCGGCCAACGCCCTGGCGGTGGCACGTGGTCATCAGGTGGTCAAAGCGGAATGGGCAACCCACTTCCGTGCGCGACCCGAGAATGTTGCCAAGGCCGCGAAGAAATCCGGCGCGTAGGCGACAGGCGTCACAAACGGTTTTTCAACGTGATTTGTGCCACAGAGACGTTCTTGGCATCCATTCGCCGGAAAACGTCGCTCAGACGAAACGAACGGAAGAGGTCCCTCGCATGTGCGGCATCGTCGGCATTCTCGGCAAGGAACCGGTCGCCTATCAGGTGGTCGAAGCGCTCAAGCGGCTCGAATATCGCGGCTATGATTCGGCCGGTGTTGCGACCATCGAGGGCGGGGAAATTCGTCGCACCCGCGCCGAGGGCAAGCTGCGCAACCTCGACGCCCGCCTGCATGAAGCGCCGCATCAGGGCCACGCCGGCATCGGCCATACCCGCTGGGCGACCCACGGCCGCCCCACGGAGAACAATGCCCACCCGCACGCGACCGCACGCCTTGCCGTCGTTCATAACGGTATCATCGAAAATTTCCGCGAGCTGCGCGAGGAACTCGTCGCGGCTGGCCATCAGTTCGTGACGCAGACGGATACGGAAGTCGTCGCTCATCTCGTCACCGCCTACATGGACAAGGGCATGGCGCCGAAGGAGGCCGTTGCGGCCGCCCTGCCGCGCCTGCACGGCGCCTTCGCGCTCGGCTTCATCTTCTCCGGTCAGGACGATCTGATGATCGGTGCCCGCCGCGGCGCACCGCTGGCGGTCGGCTATGGCGAGGGCGAGATGTATCTCGGCTCGGACGCGTTGGCGCTCGCGCCCTTCACCGATACGATCGCCTACCTCGAAGAGGGCGACTGGGTGGTACTGACACGGGCCGGCGCCACCTATTTCGACGCCGATAACAAGCCCGTGCAGCGCAAGGCCCAGCGCAGCCAGGCTGGTGCCTTTCTGGTCGACAAGGGCAATTACCGCCACTTCATGCTCAAGGAGATCTACGAGCAGCCGGAGGTGGTGGGCCGCACGCTCGCCCATTACGTCGACATGGCGGCAGGCGAGGTGCGCCTGCCGTTCGACACGCCCTTCGCCTGGAGGGATCTGAAACGCCTCTCGATCACCGCTTGCGGCACGGCCTATCTCGCCGGGCTGATCGCGAAATACTGGTTCGAGCGCATCGCGCGGTTGCCGGTCGAGATCGATATCGCCTCGGAGTTCCGCTATCGCGACGCGCCGCTCGACAAGGGCGAGCTGATGATCGTCATCTCGCAATCGGGCGAAACGGCGGATACGCTGGCGACGCTGCGCTATGCCAAGGAGCAGGGCAACCATATCCTCTCGGTGGTCAACGTACCGACATCGACCATCGCTCGCGAGAGCGATGTCGTGGCGCAGACTTTGGCCGGACCGGAAATCGGCGTCGCTTCGACCAAGGCCTTCACCTGCCAGTTGACCGTGCTCGCGAGCCTCGCGATCGCCGCCGCGCGCGCGCGCGGCGCCATCGACGCGAAACGCGAGGCGGAACTCATCAATCAGTTGATCGCGGTGCCGGGGTTGATCGCCGACGCGCTCAAGCGCGAGGGCGATATCGAAACCCTCGGCCATGATCTCGCGAAGGCCTCGGACGTACTCTATCTCGGGCGCGGCACGGCCTACCCGTTGGCAATGGAGGGCGCGCTGAAGCTGAAGGAAATCAGCTACATCCACGCCGAGGGCTACGCGGCAGGCGAGCTGAAGCACGGGCCGATCGCGCTCATCGACGAGACCCTGCCGGTCATCGTGCTCGCGCCGCAGGACCATTGGTTTGAGAAAACGGTGTCGAATATCCAGGAGGTTTCGGCACGCGGCGGCGAAATCGTGTTGATTGGCCCGAAAGGTGTCGGCGAGGCAGCAGCAATCGCAACGATGGCGGAAATCGAGATGCCGGAGATGGCTCCAGATTTCGCTGCCATTGTCTATGCGGTGCCGGTGCAGCTTCTCGCCTATCACACCGCCGTCGTGATGGGGAAAGACGTCGATCAGCCGCGCAATCTGGCGAAAAGCGTCACTGTGGAATGATGGGAGCGCCGTTCGTCGCGGCGCTCATCCCTTCATGCTGCGCGGATACGCTCCACGACGTTGCGCATCTCGGCACGCAGTCGCTCGGTCTGGTTGCTGATCTCGTTCGAGGCTTCTCCAACCGTTTCCGCCGCCTCGGACGATTGCTGTGCCGCACCGCTGACGGCCGTGATGTTGCCTGCAACCTCGCCGGCCCCTTCCGAAGCCTGCTGGACGTTGCGCGCGATCTCGCGGGTCGCCGAACCCTGCTCGCCGATCGAGGTGGCGGTCTTCTCCGAAATCGTATTGATCTCGCGCACGGCATCCGTGATTTCGGCTATGACGTGCGTCGCGGCATCGGTCGCCTGCTGAATCTCGGTGATCTGGCCACTGATTTCCTGCGTCGCCTTGGCGGTCTGCGCCGCGAGGGTTTTTACCTCCGAGGCGACAACAGCAAAGCCCTTGCCGGCCTCGCCCGCGCGTGCCGCTTCGATAGTCGCATTGAGCGCGAGCAGGTTGGTCTGTTCGGCAATTTCACGGATGATGCCGATGATATCACCAATTCGCTGCGTCGCCTGGGTGAGCGCGGTCACACGCTCGACGGTCTGGTCCGCCTTGATCGCCGCTTCCTTGGCACGATCGGTCGAGAAGCGGATCTGCCGGTCGATCTCCTCCACCGAGGCAGAAAGCTCCTCGGTCGCGGCAGCGAGGGATTGCAGGTTAAGTGAAGTCTGCTCCGACGCCGCTGAAACCGCCACGGCCTGCTGGGTCGTCTGCCGGGAGGAAGCACTCATCGTTTCGGCTGCAGTCCCGAGCCGGGCTACACTCCCGCCGAGATTTTCGACCACATCGCCGATGCTGCGCTCAAGCTCTTGCGCGATCTCCTCGCGCTGGGTGGAGCGCTCGCTCTCGTTGCGTGCATGAAGCGCCTCGCGCTCCTGCTCCAACTCCGCATTCCGGTGGGTCGCCTCGCGGAACACGCTCGTGACCTCGCCGAGCTGTGCGATCTCGTAAATGCGACTCGACGGAAGCGCAGGAACGTCGTTTTCGCCGCGAGCCAGGCGACGCAAGCTCTCCATAGCACGGGCGAGCGGGCGCGAAACAAACAGGTGAAACAGCAGGAAAACGCCGCCGAACATCGCGGCCACAGCGAACAGCATGGCCCAGTTGATCGTATGCGAGCGCCCCGCAAGGGTCTTGGCCTCGACGTTTGCCTCGGCGTTCGCCCCTTCAATGCGCTCCGCAACTAGGGCCATGTCCTTTTCGAGAACCTCGAACGCCCAGGTGAATTCGGCGAGTTCGGCCACCGCCCGATCACGATCCTTCGCAGTGGCGAGGGAAACGACCTTCTGCGCCTTGGCGATATAGGCCTCGAGCGGCGCCTTCACCTTGCCGACCTGCTCGCGGATCGCCGCAGGGAGCGGCAGCGCGTCCTGTGCCGCGATGGCAGCGCGGAAGGCCGCGGTCGATTTCTTGAGATCAGCCTCCGCTTCCATTGCGCCGGCGCTGTCGTCGGCCTGCATGGCGTAGAGCGCGCGAAACACCGTGCCGCGCAAACTGTCGTGCATCATGTCGGCGGTCATGTGCTGGCGCAGGGAGGACAGCAATGTGCTGCTGGCTTCGGCATGTGCATCGTAGGCCGATGTCGTCTGGAAATTGACAACCGCGCTCGCCAATCCTGCCGTCAGGGCGATGCCGCAGGCCATTCCGATCAATCCGTGGAGTCTCATCCCAACCCTCCTCGCGCCATTCTGGCTTATAAGGAGAGGCACGATATCGTTAAGAATATCTTCCGCCGACCGGATAGGACCGGCAAAACCCCTTTGAAATCTGTATATTCGACAAAAAAGGGCGCCCGGAGGCGCCCTTGATGACTTATCGACGAATCACCGGCCGGTATCAGCGGCGCTGCGCCATCGCCACGTAGTCGCGGCGCGGTGCGCCGGTGTAGATCTGGCGCGGACGGCCGATGCGCTGCGACGGGTCCTCGATCATTTCCTTCCACTGGCCGATCCAGCCGACCGTGCGGGCGAGGGCAAAGAGCACCGTGAACATGTCGGTCGGGAAGCCCATCGCCTTGAGAGTGATGCCCGAATAGAAGTCGATGTTCGGGTAAAGCTTCTTCTCGACGAAATAGGGGTCCGACAGCGCGATGCGCTCAAGTTCCACCGCAACGTCGAGCAGCGGATCGTCCTTGATGCCGAGTTCGCCCAGAACCTCGTGGCAGGTCTTCTGCATGATCTTGGCGCGCGGATCGTAGTTCTTGTAGACGCGATGGCCGAAGCCCATCAGGCGGAACGGATCGTTCTTGTCCTTCGCCTTGGCGATGTACTTGGGAATATTCTCAACATGGCCGATCTCCTGCAGCATCTGCAGCGCGGCCTCATTGGCGCCGCCATGCGCCGGACCCCAGAGGCAGGCGATGCCGGCGGCGATGCAAGCGAACGGGTTCGCGCCCGAGGAGCCCGCGAGGCGGACGGTCGAGGTCGACGCGTTCTGCTCGTGATCGGCGTGCAGGATGAAGATGCGGTCGAGCGCGCGACTCAGCACCGGGTTGACCTTGTATTCCTCACACGGAACAGCGAAGCACATGCGCAGGAAGTTCGAGGTGTAGTCGAGATCGTTCTTCGGATAGACGAACGGCTGACCGATCGAATACTTGAACGCCATCGCCGCCAGCGTCGGCATCTTGGCGATCATGCGCATCGAGGCGACCATGCGCTGATACGGGTCCGAGATGTCGGTCGAGTCGTGATAGAAGGCCGACATGGCGCCGACCGAGGCGACCATCACCGCCATCGGGTGCGCGTCGCGGCGGAAGCCCTGGAAGAAGCGCATCATCTGCTCATGCACCATCGTGTGGCGCGTGACGCGATAATCGAAATCCGCCTTCTGGGTCGGGGTCGGCAGCTCTCCGTAAAGGAGGAGATAGCAGGTCTCGAGGAAATCGCCGTGCTCGGCGAGCTGCTCGATCGGGTACCCGCGATAGAGCAGTACGCCTTCGTCGCCGTCGATGTAGGTGATCTTGGATTCGCAGGCTGCGGTGGAGGTGAAGCCCGGATCGTAGGTGAACATGCCGGTCTGGGCGTAGAGCTTGCCGATATCCACCACTGCCGGGCCGATCGTTCCCTCTCGAACGGGAAGATCAACAACCTTGTCGTCGATTTTCAGCGTCGTGGTGTGAGCGGTCATGGCTAACTCCTTCTTGATCGAAGCTGATCGGGCCCTGCGAATGACGACCGCTAGAAGCGGCCTCCACCTCGCCATGTTGCAGCGCCAAATCCGGTAGACGTTCCCCTAGCTTAACATTCGTTCAGGTTCAAGTTGGGCTTCCGGCGAATATGGCCTCACGGGCGGCGGTTATCGCAGGCGAATGCCAAACAATTATGCACGTCAGGGTTGCTCAAATTTGGTCACGGATACGCCCGAGGCTCTCCTCGCGGCCGAGCACGACGAAGACGTCGAAAATGCCGGGCGAAGTCGAGCGGCCGGTAAGCGCCGCACGCAGCGGCTGGGCGACGGCGCCGAGCTTGAGGCCGGTGGCTTCCGCTTCGGCGCGAACAGCGGTTTCAAGCGTCGCGGCATCCCAATCGGGCAAGGCTTCGAGGCGGGGCAGGAGACCGCGCAGAACATCGCGCCCGCCCTTGGCGAGGATGTCAGCGCCCTTCTCGTCGAGCGCGAGCGGCCGCACCGCGAACAGGAAACGCGCACCGTCGATGAGTTCGACCAGCGTTTTCGCGCGCTCCTTGAGGCCTGGCATGGCCTGAAGCCATTTCGTGCGCAGGCCGGAATCGAGTTTCGCCGCGATTTCCGCGCCGCCCTCGATGTGTGGCAGCACAGTTTCGATGCCCGCCATCAGGTCGGCGTCGCTTGCCTGACGCATGTAATGGCCATTGAGGTTTTCGAGTTTGGCGAAATCGAAGCGCGCGGGTGAGCGGCCAACGTTCTTGAGATCAAAGGCCGCGATCATCTCCTCGGTCGAGAAGATTTCCTGATCGCCGAAGCTCCAGCCGAGCCGCACGAGGTAGTTGCGCAGCGCCACCGGCAGGTAACCCATTGCGCGGTAGGCCTCGACGCCGAGCGCGCCGTGACGCTTCGAGAGCTTCGCGCCATCCGGCCCGTGGATGAGCGGAATATGCGCCATTGCCGGCACGTCCCAACCCATCGCCTGATAGATCTGCGTCTGCCGGGCGGCATTGGTGAGGTGATCGTCGCCGCGGATCACGTGCGTCACGCCCATGTCGTGATCGTCGACGACAACCGCGAGCATATAGGTCGGGTTGCCATCCGAGCGCAGCAGCACGAGGTCATCGAGATTGTCGTTGGACCAGGTAACGCGGCCCTGCACGAGATCGTCGACGCTCGTTTCCCCCTCCTGCGGCGCTTTAAGGCGGATCACCGGCTTCAGGCCCTTGGCCTCGGCGGCGGCGCAATCCGCTTCGGAACGATCGCGCCAGCGTCCGTCATAGCGCATCGGCTTGCCCTCGGCCTTGGCCTTTTCGCGCATCGCCTCGAGTTCTTCCGGCGTCGCATAGCAGCGATAGGCCGCGCCCTTGGCGAGCATCTCGCAGGCAACCGCCCGATGCCGGTCCGCGCGCCCATACTGATAGACGACGTCGCCGTCCCAGCCCAGTTCGAGCCACTTCAGCCCGTCGAGGATCGCCTCGATTGCCTCGGGCGTCGAGCGCGCGCGATCAGTATCCTCGATCCGCAAGAGCATCTTGCCGCCAAGCCGCTTGGCCAGCAGCCAGTTGAACAGCGCCGTGCGCGCCCCGCCGATGTGCAGGAAGCCGGTAGGCGAGGGGGCAAAGCGCGTGACGACAGCAGACATCGGCAATTCTCGAAAAGCGGGTGGTTCGTAAGAAAGCGGCGGGAAAAGGCGGGCGCTTCGATTGTCGGCGTCCGGATGGCGCTCTAGCATGGGGGAAGGGCGTGCGAAAGAGCCTGTCGCGCGAGCTCGACGGACGGCGCAGGATGAGAGAAGCGGGGAAACGTTCGGTCGGATTGGCACTGGCTGCGGTCGGTCGCGCGCGCATGACGACAGTCGACGGATCGTTCGGTGCAACGTTGCGCAGCCTGTTTGCGCGCGAGGCCGGGCATCGGACCGGCTTTCTCTGGCTGCCAACCGCGCTCGGGCTCGGCATCCTGCTCTATTTCGCCGCGCGGGAGGAGCCGGCGCTTTGGGCGGGCCCCGCGGTGGCACTCGCAGCACTGCCGTTCGCCGTTCTGCTGCGGGGGGCCGGACGCGTTGTGGCGATCGCGTTCCTGTTCGTGATGCTCGGCTTTGCCGGCGCAACCGTCAGGACGGCGCTCATGGCCTCGCCGATGCTCGACCGCGAGGTTTTCGGCATGGTCTCGGGCTTCGTCGAGACTGTTGACATCCTTCAGACTCGCCAGCGCGCAACACTGCGCGTCACCGCGATTGAGGGGGTTGCGCAGGCAGCGTTGCCCTATCGCGTCCGGATCGGTCTCGCCGGCCGCAGCGGAGTCGAACCAGGCTCGTTTCTCACGATCCGCGCGCGACTGATGCCGCCCTCCGAGCCGGCCCTGCCGGGCGGCTATGATTTCCGCCGCGAGGCATTCTTCCGCGCAACCGGCGGCGTCGGCTACGCCATCGGCGCGGCCACCCCTGCGACGGCGCCGGCGCCCGCACCCCTTGACCTGCGTGCGCTCGCCGCCATCGACCGCTGGCGTAATTCCCTCACCATGCGCATCGCCACTGCCATCGGTGCGGAGCCGGGCGCGCTCGCAGCGGCGCTCATCACGGGAAAGCGCGGTCTCATTCCCGAGCCGACGAATGACGATCTGCGCGCCTCCGGGCTGTATCATATCGTCTCGATCTCGGGCCTGCACATGGTGCTGGCGGCGGGTGTGATGTTCTGGAGCCTGCGGGCGCTGTTCGCCGCGTTTCCGGGCATCGCCCTACGGTACCCAATCAAGAAATACGCTGCCGTGGGCGCCATGTTCGGCGCCACAGCTTATTGCATATTCTCGGGCTCGGAAGTCGCGACGGTGCGTTCGCTGGTAATGACGCTGGTCATGCTTGGCGCGATCCTGTTCGACAGGCCCGCGCTGGCGATGCGCAACCTCGCGATTTCCGCGATCCTCGTGCTGCTCGTCGAACCGGAGGCGCTGCTCGGTCCGAGCTTTCAGATGTCGTTCGCCGCCGTCGGCTGCCTGATCGCGGCGAACCGGGTCTGGCAGGACTGGCGCACCGGCCAGCCGGAGCGAGAACACGGCGCCACGCGACGGGCAGGGATGAAGCTGCTGATGGCCTTCCTGGCGATCGGTGCAACGACGCTCGTCGCCACGCTCGCGACCGCACCCTTCTCGGCCCATCATTTCCATCGCCTCAACCCGCTCGGCCTCATCGGCAACGCACTCGGCATTCCGCTCGTCTCGCTGGTGGTAATGCCCTGCGCGGTCGCCGGTACCCTGCTGGTGCCGTTCGGCCTCGACGGCATCGTCTGGGCGATCATGGGCGAGGGGGTGCGTGGTGTGCTGATCGTGGCCACCTGGGTCGCGTCGTTTGAGAACGCCTCCATCACCACCGCCCATGTCCACGGTATCGGGTTCGCGTTGCTCGTGCTCGCCCTACTGGTCTTCATCGGATTCCGGACGATCCTGCGAGCCGCCGCCCTTGTGCCGATTGTTATCGCCATCCCGTTTCTGCGCTCGCCCGCCCTGCCAGACATCGTCGTCAATCAGGACGGGAGAACCGCGCTCGTCCGCGCGCAGGACGGGCGCTATCGCCTCCTTGCCGTCGGCGCACCCAAACGCTTCACCCTCAGTCAGTGGCTTCCGGCGCTCGACGACGCGCGCGAACCCGGTGCTGCCTCGCTCCGCGAGGGCACGCGCTGCGACAAAAGCGGCTGCGTCGGCCACCTCGTGGATGGGCGCTCGGTCGCGCTCGTGATCGACCGAGCCAGCTTGCGCGAGGATTGCCAGCGTGCGGACATCGTCATCTCGAACTTGCCGTCCATCGCAGCCTGCACCCGTCAGGGGCACCGCCTTCTCGACAAGACCCATTTCGATCGATATGGCGCGACGTTGATCCACTCGCGTTCATCAAGCGAATGGAAAACGCAGACAACCCTCGATCCGACCATCGATCGACCGTGGCGCAAGAAGGTCGCCGCCATAGAAAGGCCCGCACCCGGACGACCGGCATCAACACAGACCCCGCAACGACCGGAACGGCTCGACGATGATCCGGCTCTGCTTCCGCAACCGAAGTCAGGCAATCAGTAACGCCGGACGAGGCTGACGAGCTTGCCCTGCACTCGCACGCGATCGGGGCCGAAAATCCGTGTCTCATAGTTCGGATTGGCCGCTTCGAGCGCGACGGAGGCACCACGTTTGCGCAGACGCTTCAGCGTTGCCTCTTCTTCATCGACCAGCGCAACGACGATATCGCCGCTGTCCGCCGTTTCCTGTTTGCGGATGACCACGAGATCGCCGTCGAAAATACCGGCCTCGATCATGGAATCGCCCCGCACCTCCAGCGCATAGTGCTCGCCGTGGCTGAGGAAATCTGGCGAGATCTCGACCGTATGACTGCGGTTCTGGATCGCGGAAATGGGTGTGCCTGCCGCGATGCGGCCCATGACGGGGATGGCAACGGTGCGCGTATGATCGACCGCCACAGGGGCCGGCGGCTTCACCCGGCCGAGATCTCCCTCGATCACGGAAGGCGCGAAGCGCTGGCGACCCGCGCGTGGCACCTGTGTGTCCGGAAGGCGGATGACCTCAAGCGCCCGCGCCCGATTGGGCAGGCGGCGGATGAAGCCGCGCTCTTCCAGTGCGAGGATCAGTCGATGGATGCCCGACTTTGACTTCAGATCGAGCGCATCCTTCATCTCGTCGAAGGAGGGCGGCACGCCATTCTCCGACAGCCGCTCGTGAATGAAGCGCAGCAACTCGATCTGTTTCTTGGTCAGCATCGTTGTCCTCGCAATAGAATCGTCTAAAACAAAACCGGAACATTCGTAACATGCGCCGAGCGCGTTCGGCAAGTGTTCTCGATAATAACATTAGATGCGCAGGATAGAGCAGATCTCGCCGCTGTATGCGGATGGCGCGAACGGCGCGCGGATGATCAACGCCTGCGCTTGCGCGTAGATGGCAAGAAGCGAGGAATCCTGATCGCCGAGCGGCGTCACGACGAGACGTCCGCCTTTATCCCGCGTGAGGACGGCGCGCAAATGGTCCTGCCGCTCGTCGTTGGCCGGAAGGTCGGCGCCGAGAAGCGCTGTTTCGACGTCGACTTCGCCCGCAGCAGGATCCCCCTGCATTGCCGCGATCATCGGCACGAGAAACAGGCGCGCACAGACAAGGGCGGAAATAGGATTGCCCGGCAACCCCGCGATCAGCGAACGACGGCCGCGATCGAGCGTCGAGAAAGTGAAGGGCTTGCCCGGCCGAAGCGCAACCTTGCGAAACAACGTTTTCGCGCCACGCTCGGCACTGATACCGGCGATAAGGTCGTGCACGCCGACCGATGCGCCACCGATTGTTACGAGGCAATCCGCACCCCAGTCGTCCGCCGCATCGAACGCGGCGTGGACACTTTCTGGCCTGTCCTTGGCGATACCGAGTTCCAGCACCTCGGCCCCGGCGCGACGGCACAGCGCGGCCACGGCATAGTTGTTGGTGGCGATGATCGCGTCGGGGTCACCGACCGTGCCGGGCGGGGCAAGTTCGTCGCCCGTGGCAAGGACAGCAAAGCGTGGCTTGCGAAAGACAGGAAGGATCGCATGGTTCATCGCTCCGGCGAGCGCGATCGAACCCGGTGTGAGGCGATTTCCTGCCGTGAGAAGCGCATCGCCGATACGAAAATCGCGCCCCGCGCGGCGGATGTGCCGGTCGGGACGGACAACGACGCACGCTGCCACCATACTACCGGAAAGCTCGGCGTCCTCCTGCATAAGGATCGTATCGGCGCCTTGGGGCATCTTCGCGCCAGTCGAGATCCGGATGGCCTCACCAGGACCAACGGTCCCTTTGAAGGGATGCCCGGCCGCGCTTTCGCCGATGAGCCTGAGAGGTTTGCCGGGCGGATCGCTGTCAGCGGCGCGGATCGCGAACCCATCCATCGCCGAGGCGTCGTAGGGCGGCTGGGTGCGCAGAGAGACGAGATCCTGCGCCAGCACACGCCCGTCGCAAGCTCCAACCGGGACTCGCTCTTCCATTGTGCGATGTTCTCGGGCAATCCGGAGTACGATGGACAACGCCTCGGCAACCGGCAGCATGCCGGTGCGCGTGGGGGCGGCGTCAGCCGGGTCGCTCACTGTCCCTCCGCCCGCCAATCGCCGGATTTGCCGCCGGACTTTTCAAGAAGTCGGATACCTTCGATCCGCATCGCGCGATCCGCCGCCTTCGCCATGTCGTAGATCGTGAGGCAGGCGACGGAAACGGCCGTCAGCGCTTCCATCTCGACGCCGGTCTGGCCGGAAACCCGCGCCAGCGCGCGCACGCGGAGGCCAGGCAGCGCTTCATCGGGCTCGATATCGACCGAAACTTTGGTCAAGAGCAGCGGATGGCAGAGCGGGATCAGCTCATGCGTCTTCTTCGCCGCCATGATGCCCGCGATGCGCGCGATGGCAATGACGTCACCCTTCTTGGTCATCCCCGAGCGGATGAGATCGAGCGTCGCGGTCGCCATGACGACGCGGCCCTCGGCCACAGCCTCGCGGGTCGTGATTGCCTTGTTGCCGACATCGACCATTGAGGCGGCACCGGTCGCGTCGAGATGGGTGAGGCGATCCCCGCTCATGCGATATTCCGGATTTCCGGCAGGCCCAGCAAATCGCGCGTTGCCTGCGCGACATCGGCCTGCCGCATCAGGCTCTCGCCGACGAGGAAGGTCGAGATGCGCGATTTCGCGAGCCGTAGACAGTCGGCATGACTGAAGATGCCGCTCTCGCCGACGAGAATGCGATCCGCCGGCACCATCGGCGCGAGACGCTCGGAAACGGCGAGATCGACATGGAAGGTCTTGAGGTCGCGATTGTTGATGCCAACCAGCTTCGAGGGAAGCTTCAGCGCCCGCTCCATTTCAGCTTCGTCATGCACCTCGACCAGCGCATCCATGCCGAAACCGCGCGCGGTCTCGATGAGGTCGCGCGCCAGCGCATCGTCGACCGAGGCCATAATGACGAGAATGCAATCCGCGCCCATCGCACGGGCTTCGATCACCTGATAGGGGTCGATCATGAAATCCTTGCGGATCACCGGCAGATCGCACACCGCACGGGCCGCGACGAGGTATTCCGGTGCTCCCTGAAAATACGGCCCGTCGGTCAAGATCGAGAGGCAGGTCGCGCCGCCGGCCTCGTAAGCGCGCGCAAGGGCGGGTGGGTCGAAATCCGGCCGGATCAGCCCTTTCGACGGGCTCGCCTTCTTGATTTCGGCGATCAGCGCGAAGTTGCCCAATGCCAGCCGGGCAGCGATGCAGGAAATGAAGCCGCGCGGCTTGTCTGCGGAGTCGGCCCGGGTGCGCAGTGCTGCTTCCGGCGCGCGGAGCTTGGCGGCTGCGACTTCCTCACGCTTAGTGGCTTCGATTTTTCTGAGGATATCGCTCACGCCAGAACCTCGTTCGAGACCCGCACGACATCGTGGAGCAATTGCGCGACTTGCCCGGAATCGAGAGCAGCTGCAGCGATTTCTGCGCCCTCGCGCAGGGCCTGCGCCTTGCCGGCAACCACCAGCCCCGCCGCCGCGTTGAGCACCGCGATATCGCGATAGGCATTCTTCTCGCCGCCGACGACCGCGAGCAGCGCCGCCGCGTTCTGGCTGGGTTCGCCTCCCTTGAGAGCTTCCGGCTCTGCGCGCGCGATGCCCGCATCTTCTGGCGTGATTTCGAAGCGGCGGATCACGCCGTCCTTGAGTTCGACCACCGTGGTCGGACCGGTCGTGGTGATCTCGTCGAGACCGTCCGAGCCGTGCATGACCCAGGCGCGCTCGGTGCCGAGGTCGCGCAGCGTCTCGGCGATCGGTTCGAGCCATGAGGCAGCGAAAACACCGAGCAGGATGCGCTTGACGCCCGCCGGATTGGAAAGCGGACCGAGCAAATTGAAAATGGTTCGCGTACCGAGTTCGGTGCGCACGGGGCCGACATGGCGCATCGCCGGATGATGCGCCGGCGCGACCATGAACGCGAAGCCGGTCTTGGCAATGCAATTGGTGACTTCCGCTGGCGTGAGACCGATCTTGACGCCCAGCGCCTGAAGGATATCCGCCGCGCCGGACTTCGAGGAGGCGGCACGGTTGCCGTGCTTGGCGACGGGCACGCCGCAGGCCGCGACGATCAAACCTGCCAGCGTCGAGACGTTCCACGAACCCGAGGCATCGCCGCCGGTGCCGACGACGTCAATCGAACCCGCGACCGGCGGCACGGCGAGCATCTTGCCACGCATCGCCTTTACGGCACCGGTGATTTCCTCGACGGTCTCGCCACGCACGCGCAAGGCCATGAGAAATCCCGCCGTCTGGGCGGGCGTCGACTCGCCCGAGAGGATCTGGCTGAAGGCCATCTCCGCTTCGGAAGCGGAAAGCGGAAGCCCTGCGGCAACCTTGGCGATCAGCGGCTTGAACGCATCCATACTCTCAACCCCTCAGGCAGCGCGCGTACACGCGTTGAACTCGCGCGCCAGCGTCAGAAAGTTGCGGCAGATCTGCTGGCCCTGTTCGGTCGCGATCGACTCCGGGTGGAACTGCACGCCATAAACCGGCATCGCGCGATGCTGGAGGGCCATCACAAGCCCGTCCTCGCTGCGCGCGGTCGTGATAAGGTCCGTCGGCATAGACGCGGCTTCAACGACGAGCGAATGGTAGCGCGTCACCTCGACCGGACCGTTGATGCCGCGGAACAGGCCCTTGCCGTCATGCGTGATGCGCGAAAGCTTGCCGTGCATCGGGTTCGCGCGGATTACCTTGCCGCCGAACGCCTGCCCAATCGCCTGATGCCCGAGGCAAACCCCGAACAGCGGCACCTTACCCGCCGCCGTCTTGATGACATCGAGCGAAACACCGGCTTCGTTCGGCGTGCAGGGGCCGGGCGAGATCACGATGGCATCGTGCTTCCGCGCGATCAGCTCCTCGGCGCCGATCGCATCGTTACGCCAGACTTCGACCTTCGCGCCTTCCTTGCCGAGGGCATGGACGACGTTGAAGGTGAAGCTGTCGTAATTGTCGATCAGGGCGACGCGCATGGAATGTTGAAACCCGGGAACCTCGAAAATCCGGATTCACTCCAAGCGCAAGGGGGAAAGGAGGTCAAGGGGAAACGGGAAATCCCGCCAGTGCGACTTGCCTCGCGGCGTTGCGTCTGGAACGATCAGCGAAGGAATAGGAGGACCGGTATGCGGAGTGTTGTCGTCGCGCTGGTGTTTGTCTTGGCGGCAGGTTCGGCCAAGGCACAGGATCGGCTGCCGGATCTTTCATATTGCCGGAAGCTCCTGACCGAGTCTCTGCCAGATGCCGCCTGTCTGGGGAAAATTGAGCGTGCGCTGAAGCTGACTGACGTTTCCAAGCGTGATCAGCGATTCCGTTCCAATCATTTGGCCTGGCGCGCTGTCGCAGCGACAGCAAAGGACAATGCTTTCACTGAAGAACTTACCGCTGAGGGCGAAAGGCTGATGAAGGAAGCCATCGCCGTCGATCCACGCAATCTCTTCCCGATCCTGATGCTCGCGGGGAGTGAGATTGAAAAGAAACGGTTCGACAATGCCGAGAAACTCATTCAGTCCGCGCGTGCCATCGCGCCGGATGAAGCGTTCGTCAAACTGATACAGAACACTCTCGATCTTCGCAGGCTCAATTACACGGCCGCGCTCGACGGTTTCACGGCGCTCATTCCCAAACTGCCGAAGTTGGAGGATGTGTATCTCAATCGAGCTGGCGCCTATATCGGTTTGAAGAATGTCGAAGCAGCCAGGAAAGACCTAGCGAAGGCACTGTCGCTCGCGGCGGTCCGCGAACACAACTTCATTCGCGCAGTCAATTCAGCAAAGCTGATTGGACTGGGCAAGGACACGCTCCCCGCGATCGACGATTTCCTGAAGCGGAACAGCAGTGCGAAGGTCCAGTCCCTCAAGGGGGAAATCCTTTTCGAGGCGAAGGATTACAAGGGCGCCTACGCAGCGCTGACGCAATCGCTACTGCTCGAACCCAACCAGCCCGATGCCTTCATCCTGCGCGGACGCAGCGCCTTCTTGATCGGTCAGACGGACAACGCGATCCTCGATACCGAACAGGCTGAAAAACTCGCGCCCAAGAATGCCGAGATATTCTACTGGCGCGGCGTCATGCTTCGCGAGCTTAAGAAGCCTGACGAAGCGATCACCCAGTTCGGAAGAGCGATCGAAGTCGAGCCTACCAATGCGACCTATTGGTATGAGCGCGGCTGGCTCCACAGCGAGGCAAACCGGCATCAGGCAGCGGCGGACGACTACCAGAAGGCCATCGCGCTCGCGCCGGGCAACAAGCGCTATCTCAACAACTATGGCAGTGTGCTCGATAGCCTCGGACGGCTCGATGAGGCCGAACTGGCATTCCGTTCATCCATATCGGTCGACGCGGATTACGTTTATCCCATTCGCAACTTGATCGGCATCTACGGAAGGAAGCACGAAGCCAGTCCAGATCCGGAGGTGAAGACAAGAGGGCAGGAGATGCTCGATAAGCTGCTCAAGCTGGAGCCGCAGAACAAGGACAATATCCGGACTGCGGGCATGTTCTATAAGCGTGTCCGTGACTGCGAAAAAGCGGTTGTGAGTTTCAGAACCTATCTGGACGGGAAGCCTGATGATCTTTTGTCGCTGAGCATTCTCGGTTTTTGCCTGAGCCACCTCGAACGCCATGCCGAGGTTGTGCCCGTTCTCGAAAAGGCTCTCAACCTTTCACCCGAACATGCAACGAACCTCAACAATCTGGGCTGGGCACATGTGAAACTCGGCGATTTCGCCAAGGGGCTCGAATTGGCCGAGCAGTCACTGAAAATCCGCCCCGGTGATCCGCCGTCCTTGAACACCCGCGCCCACGCAAAAGCCCTTTTGGGAGACAGGGAAGGCGCGATCAAGGATCACCGCGAGGCGATCCGGCTCTCGAAGCCGGGTTCCCCGACTATCCCGGAAAGCACCAATGCGCTGAAGGCGCTGGGTGAGGAACCGTAGGCGCTATTGCCCTCTTTTCCCGCGCGATGCAAAGCGCACCGCTTCCTCGGCGGCGCGAAACAACGCCTTCGCCTTGTTCTCGCATTCCGCCTGCTCGGAAGCCGGCACCGAGTCGTGCACGATGCCGGCACCGGCCTGCACATGCATCATGCCATCCTTCACCACCGCCGTGCGCAGGACGATGCAGGTATCCATCGCGCCATCGGCGCCGAAATAGCCGATCGCGCCGGCATAGGCGCCGCGCTTGTCTTTCTCGAGCTCGTCGATGATCTCCATCGCGCGGATTTTCGGCGCGCCGGAAACCGTGCCGGCCGGGAAGCCTGCCGCCAACGCATCGATCACGTCGTATTGCGGATCGAGCACGCCCTCGACATTCGAGACGATGTGCATCACCTGGCTGTAGCGCTCGACGAAGAAGCTGTCCGTCACCCGGACCGAGCCGATCTCGGCGACGCGGCCGACATCGTTGCGGCCAAGGTCAAGCAGCATCAGGTGCTCGGCCCGCTCCTTGAAATCCGCGAGGAGTTCCTCCTCCAGCGCCTTGTCCTCTGCGGGCGTGGCGCCGCGCTTGCGCGTACCGGCGATCGGCCGGATCGTGACCTTGCGCCCGGCTTTTCCCTCGCGGCCGCCCTTGTCCTCATTCGCGACCTTCACAAGGATTTCCGGGCTCGAACAGACGATCTGGAAACCGGCGAAATCGAGATAGCAGAGGTAGGGCGAGGGGTTCACGCGCCTCAATGCGCGGTAGAGCGAAAAGGCATCGAGGTCGAACGGGCAGGAGAAGCGTTGCGAGAGCACGACCTGAAAGATGTCGCCGGCGAGGATGTATTCCTTCGCCCGCGCCACCATCGCCTCGTATTCCGCAGGCGTCGTATTCGATTGCGCGTCCGGCAGACGCGCCGCAAGGTCAGCGGGCTCGTCCGGGTGGCGGAGTGGAGCTTCAAGCGCATCAATGGCGAGATTGAGCCGATCATTCGCAGCCTCGTAGGCCGCCCGCGGCGACTGGCTTGCCTTCGGAAAAACGGGCGTGACGACGACGATTTCGTCCTTCACCGCATCGAACACCAGCAGAATCGTCGGCCGGATCATCAACGCGTCCGGCACCCCGATCGGGTCGGGCTTGGGAGCGGGCAGGCGCTCCATGTGGCGCACCATGTCGTAGCCGAGAAAGCCGAACACGCCGCTCGCCATCGGCGGCAGGCCGTCGAGGTGAGCGATGCGGCTTTCAGCTAGCAGCGCGCGGAGGTTGTCAAGCGGCTTACCTGTCATCGCTTCGGTCGTGCCGTTGCGGCTGATCTCGGTGCGGGCGCCCTCGCAGCGCCAGACGATGTCCGGCATCAGCCCGATCATCGAGTAGCGCCCGCGAACCGCGCCGCCCTCGACGGATTCAAGCAGGAAGCAGGGCGTGTCGCCCGCCAGCGCCTTCATCTTCAGGAAAGCCGAGACGGGCGTTTCGAGGTCGGCGACGAGCCTGCGGGCAAGGCATTGGGCCTCACCCGCGCGAAAACGGTGCTCGAAAACCTCGAAGGAGGGTTCGGTGGTCATGCGAGAACCCGCAGCGTCAGTTGGTCTGGCCGAGCGCCTGGTTGAGCACCGCCTGATTGATGGAAACGCCAAGCTCTTTGCGGATCGCGGCGGTGTACTGCATCAGCACGTCCTCGGACATGTTGGCTGCGATCTGCTTGAGCAGGCCCGATTTCTCGTCCGCCGCGGGGTCGTAGGGCAGGAGGCTTGTCTCGACCGGGACGATCAGCAAGCGGGTCGAACCATCGGCTCCTGCCGCGGAAACCGGCTTGCCGACGGGCCCGGCGAACGCCCGCTCGACACCGGTGGCGCCCAGGGTCGTATCGCGGCTTGCTCGCTTGACGCCCGCAATGCGCTGCACCGGCAGGCCCAGCTCGCTCGCGACCAGCACCAGCGGCGTTCCCCCCTCGATCTTCTTGACGAGGCCGGTCGCGAATTCGGCCAGCGCCTTGTCCTTCTGGTCGGCGAGGTAACGGTCCTTCACCTCGGCCTGAACTTCCTCGAAGGTCTTGTCCCGCGCCGGATCGACGCCGTTGACCTCGAACCAGACATAGCCGCCGTCCTTTTGCTGGAGCGGTTCGTTGTCGAGGCCGATGTCGGAGGCGAAAATCGAGTTCACCGCATCGGTTCCGCCCGGCACATCGACCTTCTTGCCGTTGCCATCCTGGCCCTGCCGGTCGAGTTCGGGAATTGAAATGACCGGAATATTGCCCGCCTTCGCGGCCTCCGCGAGGCTCTTCCCGGCGATCCGCTGATCTTCGACCGCGCGGAAGGCATCAGCCATCTTCTTTGAGATCGTCGGGTCATGCTGAAGCTTGTCGGCGCGCGTTTCGGTCTCGACCTGCGCGCGAATACTGTCGAAAGGCGTTCGGACGGCTTTTTCGATCTTGCTGACGCGGAGCAGCACGTAGCCGAAAGGATCCTTGACCGGTGCCGAGATCTTGCCTTCTTCCGTGGCGAACACCGCCGCGCGCACAGCCGGGTCCGCGATCTCCGCGGCGCTCTTGAGGCCGAGATCAACATCCTTTTCAGCTAGCTTCTTTTCAGCGAGAAGCGCCTCGAAAGTCATCCCGCCAGCCAGCTTCTCGGCGGCAGCCTTGGCCTCCGCCTCGTTGTCGAAGAGCACGCGCTGCGCCTGCCGCTTCTCCGGCGAACCGAAACGCCCGGCTGCGATCTGTTTTTCGTAATAGGCCATGAGATCGGCATCGGTGATCGCGAGGTCCTTGGCAAAATCCTCCGGCGAGAGGCGGATCATCGTCACCTTGCGGGTCTCGACGGTTCGGAATTGTGCCTTGCGATCGGCATAGAACGCCTTCAGCGCGGCTTCGTCCGGCGCGGTCGGCGCCGCAACCTTATCCGAGGGGATCACGACGACATCGACATTGCGCTCCTCGTCACGATACTGGTGGATCGCCTGTCCGAGCGCGGTCGAACCGGCCATACCACCAGCCAGGCCCTGGTAGAGCTGGATGCGCAGCAACAATTCGCCCTGCTTCTTGATGAAGCCCTGTTCGCTCAGGCCCGCCTGCTGGAGGTAGTCGCCGAGCTTGTTGCGGTCGAAGAGCCCCCCGGTCTTGAACTCCGCCGCCTCGGTGATCGACTTGAGCACCGTCGCCTGATCGACGGCGAGGCCGAGCGACTCGGCCTTCTGCCGCAGGGCGGATTCGTCGATCATCTGGTTGAGGAGGTTCTTGTCGAGGCCGAAAGCCCGCGCCTGCTCGGTCGTCACCGGGCGACGGGCGCGCTGCTGCAGGCGCCGCAGTTCGAGGTTGAAGGCGTTGCGGAAATCATCGGCGCTGATCTTCTCCGAGCCGACGCTGGCCACCGTCCGGTTGACGCCGCCGCGGAAGATGTCGCCGATACCCCAGATCGCGAAGGACACGATCAGGACACCCATGATGACGGTCAGGACAAGGCGTCCGAGCCATTTGGAGGAGGCGGTGCGGATGGCGTTCAGCATGGTCTTCGATCGCTCGTATCACTTCGGGGGCGAATTGCGCCGGACCATAGGGACCGACGGCGCGCAACGCAAGCAAGCCAGAGGCCCGGAAAGCGGCATTTTCTTGATCCGGGTCGCGATTTCGCATCGGCAATTGAAGCCGGCGCGGACGCATGATACGCCGCGCGCCATCGAATTCGACTGGAGCATGCTGCGATTAAGTGGAATCCGGTTAATCGCAAGAAGCATGCTCCGACTTATTGATTGGGAAGGGACGACGATGCGCAAGCCGCTGATCGCTGGGAACTGGAAGATGAACGGGCTGCGCGCGAGCCTTCTCGAACTCTCGGGCATGGCGCGGGCCTTTTCGCCTGCTCTGCGCGCGAAGGCCGATATGCTGATCTGCCCGCCGACGACACTTCTCTTCCCGGCGGCGGCTTCGGCGCTCGGCTCCGGCATCGCCATCGGCGCGCAAGACTGCCATGCGAAGGAATCCGGCGCCCACACCGGCGACCTTTCCGCAGCGATGCTGTTCGACGCCGGCGCGAGCGCGGTCATCGTCGGCCATTCCGAGCGCCGCACCGACCACGGCGAGACCGACGCCGACGTGAAGGCCAAGGCCGAGGCCGTGATCGCACAGGGCATGCTCGCGATCATCTGCGTGGGTGAAACGAAGGCGCAGCGCGAGGCCGGCAAGGCGCTCGCGGTCGTCGCGAAACAGGTGAGGGGCTCGATGCCCGCCAACGCCAATGCCGCGCAGGTCGTTATCGCCTACGAGCCCGTCTGGGCGATTGGCACCGGCCTTACGCCGACGATCCACGACATCGCCGAAATCCATGCCGATATCCGTAAGAACCTCGCCCGCCTTCTCGGCAAGGACGCCGCCGGCAAAATCCGCATCCTCTACGGCGGCTCGGTGAAACCGTCGAACGCGAAGGAAATCCTCGCCCTTACGGATGTCGATGGCGCGCTCGTCGGCGGCGCGAGCCTCAAGGCGGCGGATTTCATGGCGATTGTCGAAGCGGCATGAGGGTGGGGCAGGGCTGGTTTTTCGCCGGCCTGCTCCCGATATTGCCCTCACCGGATATTGTCGCTAAGAGGCGGGTTTGAATTCCCGCCAGCGGAAAAGCACAGGCTTCCATGGAAACCGTTCTCATCGTCGTCCATCTTCTCATCGTCATTGCGCTGTGCGGCGTGGTGCTGCTCCAGCGCTCGGAAGGCGGCGGCCTCGGCATGGGGTCTAGCCCGTCCGGCTTCATGACCGGGCGCGGACAGGCAAACCTGCTGACGCGGACGACGGCGATCCTTGGCGCGGCCTTCTTCGTTACCTCGCTGATGCTGGCCGTGATCGCGACGCGCGGTCGCGCCCCGGCCTCGCCGCTCGACAATTCCGCGCCGCCCCCGCCCGGACAGACCGCGCCGGCACCGGCCTCCGGCGGCGCGCCGAACGTGCTGGATCAGCTCAAGCAACTTCAGGGCGGGCAGAACGCGCCCCAGAACGCTCCCAAGCCATAATCCATCGCCGGTTCCCGGCTCCGAAGCGCCGTCCGTTGTGGATGGCGCTTTTTCTTTTGCGCGAATCGAAACTTTAGAGCTAAAGATCAAGTCCCATGACGCGATATGTTTTCATCACAGGCGGCGTGGTTTCCTCCCTTGGAAAAGGCCTTGCATCGGCGGCTCTGGCCGCCGTTCTTCAAGCGCGCGGCTACAAGGTGCGGATGCGCAAGCTCGATCCCTATCTCAATGTCGATCCGGGCACGATGTCGCCCTACCAGCATGGCGAAGTGTTCGTGACGGACGACGGCGCCGAGACCGATCTCGATCTCGGCCATTACGAGCGTTTTACCGGCCGCTCGTGCATCAAGGCCGACAACATCACCACCGGGCGGATCTATCAGGAAATCATCGCCAAGGAGCGGCGGGGCGATTACCTCGGCGCAACCGTGCAGGTGATCCCGCACGTCACCGATGCGATCAAGAATTTCGTGCTCTCGGGCAACGAGGGCTACGATTTCGCGCTGATCGAGGTCGGCGGCACGGTCGGCGATATCGAGGGCCTGCCGTTCTTCGAGGCGATCCGCCAGTTGAAGAACGACCTGCCGGAGAAGCACGCGCTCTTCGTGCATCTGACGCTGCTGCCGTTCATCCCGAGCGCGGGCGAACTCAAGACCAAGCCGACCCAGCATTCCGTGCAGGAACTGCGCTCGATCGGCATCCAGCCCGACATTCTCCTTTGCCGCACCGACCGGCCGATTCCCGAGGGCGAGCGGCGCAAGCTCGCGTTGTTCTGCAACGTGCGCGAGACCGCCGTGATCGAGGCGCGCGACGTCGACCAGATCTACGCCGTGCCGCTCGCCTACCATGCCGAGGGGCTGGACCGCGAAGTGCTCCGCATCTTCGGGTTGGAAGAGGAAGCCGCGCCCGATCTCTCCCGCTGGCATCACATCGTCGATACGCTCCGCAACCCGGAAGGCGAGGTGACGATCGCCATCGTCGGCAAGTACACCGGCCTCAAGGACGCCTACAAATCGCTGATCGAGGCGCTGGTGCATGGCGGCATCGCCAACCGCGTGAAAGTCAATCTCGACTGGATCGACTCGGAAATCTTCGAGCGCGAGGATGCGTCCGCCTATCTCGAACATGTCCACGGCATTCTCGTGCCGGGCGGCTTCGGCTATCGCGGTGCAGAGGGCAAGATCCAGGCGGCACGGTTCGCACGCGAGCGAAAGGTGCCGTATTTCGGCATTTGCTTCGGCATGCAGATGGCCTGCCTCGAAGCCGCCCGCAATCTCGCCGGGATCGAGGGCGCGTCCTCGACCGAGTTCGGCGAGACGAAGGAGCCGGTCGTCGGCATGATGACTGAGTGGATGAACCGGGGTCAGCTCGAAATCCGCGCTGCCGGCGGCGATCTCGGTGGCACGATGCGGCTTGGCGCCTACGAATCGAAGCTCGTCGCCAACTCGCGCATCTGCGGCATCTACGGCGACACGACGATCCACGAGCGCCACCGCCACCGTTTCGAGGTCAACATGGCCTACCGCGAGCGGCTGGAGCAAGCGGGGCTGTTGTTCTCCGGTGTCTCGCCCGATGGCCTCCTGCCGGAAACGGTCGAGTATCCGGATCATCCGTGGTTCGTCGGCGTGCAGTATCACCCGGAACTGAAATCGCGCCCCTTCGAGCCGCATCCGCTGTTCGCGAGCTTCATCGAGGCGGCGGTAGAGCAGAGCCGGTTGGTCTGATTTCCGGGTGCTGTGCGTTTCCGCACAGCGCAAGCGCGCCAATCCGCTTTTCATCGGCGAACTCCTGTTGCATCTTCAGATTCGTCAACAGGAGATTTTCCAATGATAGAAGCGGGCTCGCATATCTTGTCGTCGCTGATCGGAATTCCGAATTTCCTGCTTTACATGGTGGTCGGCGCGGCCTTGCTCGCGCTGTTCCTCTATGTCTACACGCGCATCACCCCGCATGACGAGTTTGCACTCATCCGCCAGGGCAACTGGACGGCGGCGCTCGCGGTTTCCGGCGCGATGATCGGGTTTGTGATTCCGCTCGGCAAGGCGATGGCGCAAGCCACCTCGATCCCGGACATGCTGGTCTGGGGTCTTGCCGCCTTTGTCGTCCAGCTTCTGGCCTACGGCGTCGCCCGGCTGGTGATCCGCGATCTTCCGGAGCAGATCGGCAACAACACCGCCGCTGCCGGCACCCTCCTCGGTGCGATCTCGATCGCCAGCGGCGTACTCAATGCATCGGCAATGACGCTTTGAACCGGAAAAACCCCGCCCCCCCTGCGACGAGGAGCGCCCCGAACCCGCGAGGTGACTTATGGCGAAACCCCCATCGAAGAAACGGAAAGAGACCGTCACCCGCGCCGGCTTCGGCGAGACGGGCGAGCAACCGCCGAGGACGGGCATGAAACGCTCCCACAAGATCGCGCTCGGCGCGACCGGCATCATCCTTGCGGGTGCCTGGCTCGGTTCCGGCTCGAGCGAGCGCGTCTCGGGGCCGGAGGAAACCGGGGCCGACGCCAAGATCTACGCCAGCCTCGACGAATGCCTTGCCGCCAATCGCGGCTTCATGACGCCGAAGATCGTCAACGGCCAACTCGTCGACGAGAAATCACCCGAGCAGCTCAAGTGCGAGCAGGACTTCAAGGTCGCGCAGGCGGACTACGAAAAGACCGCGCCAAAATTCACCAAGCAGAACGAGTGCGAGGGACAATACGGGGCGGGCCAGTGCCGCCAGACCACCTTCAACGGCGCGAGCGTGTTCATCCCGGCGATGGTCGGGTTCATGGTTGCCAACTACCTCTCGAACAACCGCACACCCCAGGCCCTGCTGCCGGCGCGGCAGGCCGGCGCGGGTGCCGTGCCATGTCCGCCGGGCATCACACCGGTCCAGCAACCCGGCTGCCTGATGCCGAGAACGTCCTCGAATTCAAGTTCCACGTCCTCGGGCTGGCGTTCCTACTCGACCTCCAGCGGCTACACGGTCAGCCGGGACACGACCAAGCCGGCGAACAGCCCGACCAAGGTACCGAGCGCCGCCGCAGCCGCGCCCGCCGCCCGCTCGAACTTCGGTGCCGCGCCGACCCATCCGGTGTCCTCGATCAGCCGCAGCGCGACGACGACCTCGCGCGGCGGCTTCGGCTCGACGTCGCACTCCATCTCCCGTTCCTCGAGTTCGTGACATGCGCAGAATCGACGCTCAGGAGCGCCCGGACTGGCGCCAGAAGGCCGAGCAGGTGGGCTTTACTTTCCACAGCGCCGAGGGCACGCCCTATTGGGACGAGACCGGCGCTTTCGCCTTCACCTTGCGTGAGATCGAGGAGGACATCGAAGCCCCCTCCGCCGAAATCGAGGAAATGGCGCTCGAATTCGTCGGCAAGGCCGCGCGCGACGAGGAAATCCTGACGCGACTGGCAATCCCGAAAGCGTTCTGGCCGGAAATATGGGAGAGCTGGCAGCGCGGCGACCGCAATCTCTACGGCCGCTTCGATTTCGCCTATGACGGGCAGGGTCCAGCCAAGCTGCTCGAATACAACGCCGATACGCCCACCGGCCTTCTTGAAACCGGCGTGTTCCAGTGGCTCTGGCTCGAAGAGCTGGCCGCCAACGGCCAGTTGCCGCGCGGTGCGGACCAGTTCAACTCCCTGCACGACAAGCTGACCGAAGCCTTCCGCAACCTGCGCGACGGCAAGCCGTATCGGTTGCATCTCACCTGCGTCGACGAGAGCGAGGAGGACCGCGGCACAGTCGCCTATCTCGAAGAACTCGCCCAGCAGGCCGGAATGCAGACGCAGTTCCTGTTCGTCGATGACATCGGGCTGACGTCCGCCGGCAAGTTCGTCGATCTCGACGAAACGCCGATCGACATGCTCTTCAAGCTATACCCTTGGGAGTGGATGATGCGCGAGGAGTTCGGCAAGGCCATTCCCGGCTGTGGCACCCAGTTCATCGAGCCAATCTGGAAGGCCGTTCTCTCCAACAAAGGACTCCTGCCTTACCTCTGGAAGATGGCGCCGAACCACCCCAACCTCGTGCCGGCCTATTTCCCGGACGAAACCGCGACCGACCTCGGCCATTCTTTCGTCGAGAAGCCGCTGTTTTCGCGCGAGGGTTCGAACATCCGCCTCTTCGAGCGCGGGCGGGCGATGGGGGATACGGAAGGCCCATACGGCGAGGAAGGCTTCGTGCGACAGCAGAAGATCCGCATTCCGGATTTCGGCAAGGGCCATGTCATCATAGGGTCGTGGATGGTCGCGAGCGAGCCAGCGGGGATGCTGGTGCGCGAGGACAAATCGCCCGTCACCGGCAATCTTGCCCGCTTCATCCCGCACTTTATCGAGCCGTGAGGACGTGACCTAGACCGGGGGGAATGCTAGACCGGCGCAAGACGTTTCGTGCCGGAGAAACCCAGATGGTCCGCCCCCTCGATCACCTCGTCATCGGCGTTCCGGATCTCGCGGCGGCCGGTGCGCTCTTCGAAGCACTTGGCTTTCAGGTCGGCGGCGTAAACCGCCATCCGTGGGGCACACATAACCGCATCGTCCAGTTCGCGGATGAGACCTTTCTCGAACTCATCACGGTGGGCGAATCGGAGAAGATTCCGGAGCATGGCGACGGGTTCTTCTCCTTCGGCGCCTTCGTGCGCGATGCGCTGGCGCGCCGGCCGGGCCTCTCGATGCTGGTTCTCAAATCATCCGATGCGAGCACCGATGCGGCTGCGTTTCGTGCCGCCGGCATGGGTGATTTCGAACCGTTCGATTTCTCCCGCAAGGGGCGTGGCCCCAAGGGCAATCAGGTCGAAGTCGCTTTCAGCCTTGCCTTCGCCGCCGATCCCGCGCTGCCGGAGGCGGCATTCTTCACCTGCCAGCAGCATTTCCCGCGGAATTTCTGGTCAGATGCGGCGCAGGGGCATCCGAACGGGGCGACCGGGATTGCCCGCGTGACACTGGTGGCGGAAAACCCATCCGACCATCACATCTTCCTCGCCGCGTTCACGGGCAATCGCGAGATGCGTGCAACGTCGTTTGGCATCGAAATCGAGGTGGGGAATGCTGTTATCGAAGTGACCTCGCCGCAGGGCTTCGCGTTCCGTTATGGCGAAATCGCCCCGGCTGCGGTGACGCCTGTTTTCGGCGGCATCGAGATCACTGCGTCACATCTCCGGCTCGTCAGCGAGGCTGCTTTGCCCGAAATGCTCGACTATCGCGGCGGCATGACCCTGCCTTCCCGGCATTTTGGCACCACGCTGCGTTTCGTCGAGGGTTGACCATGCGCGCGGTCATTCTCGGCATCATCCTCGCCATCGCCGGGCTGATGGGTTTCCTGTTCTTCCGCGGTGAATGCCCCGGCGGGCAGGTCTTCGCCACCGAGGCGAAATGTCGGGAAGCGGCTGGCTTCGACGCCGCCTTCTGCCGGATTTCCTTCGCGCAGGCGCGGAGGCGGGCCTACGAGGATGCTTCGCCGTTCTCGACGCAAGATGCCTGCCTTCGCCATTTTCCGGTTTGCGAGCCGCATCACAAGGTCGTCAGCGGCTATGTGCCGACACCACGCGGCGTCTGCGTGACCCGCGACAAGCCAGGCGAACCGGTGTTCGAGAAGATCGGCCAGTCGTTCCAGAAGCGCTGACACCCGGCTCTTAGACTTTCGCCGGGAATAGACCTTCGCAGCATTGCCTTTGGCGCGCGGGCGCGGAATGAACAGGGCAACGAAGCTCCTGAGGAACGCGACATGAAGAAGATCATCATCGCCATCGTGCTCATTGCCGGCGCCTTCCTCGGCTACAAGCTCGCCAACAAGGATGAATGCCCCGGCGGCAAGGCGTTCGAAACGGCTGCGGCATGCCAAGCGAGTGGCCTTTCGGCGGAAATCTGTTCGGGGGCGTTCAGCGCAGCGACCGAGAAGACCAAGGCGATGAAGCCAGTCGAATCGCTCGAGCAGTGCCACTTGCGTTATCCGCATTGTGAACCCGGCCATGCCGGCGGCTTCCTGCCGAAGATCGAGAAGGTCTGTATCGTCGCGGGCAAGCCGGGCGAGCCGCTCTACGGCCAGATCGGTTCCAATATTGCAGGCGGCCACTGATGGTGTAAAACCCCGCCCTTATCCCTAGGGCGGAGGACACCATATGCCGGGCACCACCGAGGTTCGGGTCGGGAACGTTGTTTTCGGCAATGCGCTTCCTTTCGCGCTGATTGCCGGCCCGTGCCAGATGGAAAGCCGCGCCCACGCCTTCGACATGGCCGGACGTCTCAAGGAAATCTGCGGCCGGCTCGGGATTGGCTTCGTCTACAAGTCCTCCTTCGACAAGGCGAACCGCACCTCGATGAGTGCCGCGCGCGGCATCGGCATCGAGAAGGGGCTGGATATCTTCGCCGATCTGAAGGCCGAGTTCGGCATTCCGGTCATCACCGATGTCCATGAGAGCTGGCAATGCGCCGAAGCCGCCAAGGCGGTCGATATGCTCCAGATTCCGGCCTTCCTCTGCCGTCAGACCGATTTGCTCGTCGCCGCCGCGCGCACGGGCCTCGCGATCAACATCAAGAAGGGCCAGTTCCTCGCGCCCTGGGACATGCGCAACGTCATCCAGAAAGTCCGTGACGCGGGCAACGACCGGGTGATGGCCTGCGACCGCGGCACCTCCTTCGGCTACAACACGCTGGTCAGCGATTTCCGCGGCCTGCCGACGATGGCCGAGCAGTGCCGCTGCCCTGTGATCTTCGACGCGACCCATTCGGTGCAGCAACCGGGCGGGCAGGGCGGCTCCTCCGGCGGCCAGCGGGAGTTCGTCGCGGTTCTGGCCCGCGCGGCAGTGGCAGTCGGCGTCGCAGGTCTCTTCATCGAGACGCATCAGGATCCGGATGACGCGCCCTGCGATGGGCCGAACATGGTGCCGTTGCACCAGATGCCGGCACTGCTCGAACGCCTCATGGCCTACGATTCGATCACCAAGGGAGCCTGAGCCATGCCGGTTCTGCTTGCGGTTCTCGGCGCCCTGATGTCGGGCCTCTTCATGTGGATGGTCTGGGGCAACGGTATGGACGTCGTCAATCACTGGCTCGACCAGCGGGCCAACAAGGCGAAAACCCAGAAGGACGCCAAAGCCATTGCCGATGCCCGCGATCGCGCCCGCCGCGCGCCCTTGCGTTCGATCGAGGACCCGCGCGAGGCCGCTCTGGTGCTGCTCACCAAGCTCGCCATGTTGCGCGGCGAGATCACCGCGGAGCAGAACCTGCTCCTCTCCAAGATCGCGATGGATCGCCTCGGCATGGGCGGCAAGCCGGAGCACCACACCGCGCTCGCGGCCTTCGCCGCCAAGGGCGCGCCGGATGGCGATGCGGTCGTCGCGGACCTCTCGCCTTTGTTCCACGTCCGCCTCAACGCCGAGGAGCGGGACGATCTCTTCGCGATGATGGATGAGGTCGCCGCACTGCACGGCGGGGCGACCGAAGCGCAGGAGTCGATGATCGAGCGACTCGCGAAGCGGCTGAGTTATCGACGATCGGCAGAGAACGGCTAGGGCGTTTCGCCCGCCTTCATGAGACTCTTCACCAGCAGGGCCGACGATTGGTCTTCCGTCCCCGCGAGCGCTTTGGAAAAATCGGTTGCAATCCGGCAACCCTCCACGGGATCCAACTCGGCAATTTTGGCAACCTTGGTCAATCCGGCAACATCCAGTTTGAGGTCCTTGTAACGTCGCAGCAATTCTGGGCCGATTTCGTCCGAGGTCAGATATTTCTCCGGCATCGACGGTGACTTCACTGCAGAACGCAAAAGCGCCGCTTTTACGCGCCCCTCACGGATTACGTCATCCGATGTAAAATTGCCGGGAGCTACAAATGAACCCCTCCCGAGATAGTAATCGACGCACAACTGCGGCGTTGACGTCATTTTGGACAGGTTCAGTGCGTTGAGGGACAGCATTTCCACAAGAGTAGCATCACTGGCCTTGGCGATGCTCTTATTGACGTATTTCGAAATGATCACACGCGACGCCACTTCGACACGGGCACTCGTATCTTTGGGCATTTCCTTGAGTATAGGCTCCAATGCTGCCCGGATCTCGACCCCCGACTCGGGGTAACTCTCCACAAGCGCCTGGAACACTTCGTATTTCTTCATTTCTTCCAGAACGGCTTCATAGCTCGGTCCACGGTTTTGCACTTCGACCATGCCAACGACGAGTCTTGGCAAGCCAACGACGAAAAGGACGGTAACGAGAGTCGCCGTATGAGGCCATTTGACAAAACGCTCTGCCGCCCGGCCGAGCGGGAAACCCACGATTGCGCCCAGCGCTCCGGCCGCGGCTCCGAGAAGCAAAGGATTGACCTGCGAAAGCAGGCCCAAAACCGAAGACATCCGAAAACTCCGTTCTTCCTGCCGGATATCGCCACAGTGCCGCAGCGGTGTCCACGAGCTAGGCGGCCGGCAACGCCGCCTTCGCCATCGCCGGTTCGAGCCGCGCGGCGATGTTTTGCTGCGTCAGTTCACCCGTCACCTTGTCGACGAAGCTGCCATCGGCGCGGAAGACATAGGTTTGCGGGATGCCACGATGCTTGAGCGCCTTCTGGTAGATTCGGCCCCGCTCCACCGAGACGCGCGCGAACGGGTTGCCATGCTCGCGGAGATAGCCGCCAGCATTGGCCTCGGTATCATCCGCCGCGAGTCCGAAAAGACGGATGCCGGGCCGCTCGGCGAGGCGCATCAATTCCGGGTGCTCGATCCGGCATTGCGGGCACCATGACGCCCAGATGTTGAGAAGCGTCACGCCGCCGGCAAATGCAGCGCGTGAAAGCCCCTCGACTTGCTGGTTCGCGTGCAGCACGCCCGGAATGCCGGGCAGGGTCCCATCGTCGGGTAGCGCGGGGGTCAGAATGTCGATGCGGCCAGTCTGCGCCGCATAGCCGAATGCGCCGAGAAGCGGCAGACCGAAGAGCAGCGAGCCCGTCATCACCCGGCGGCTTGGGCCGTTTCCAGTTGCGCTTTCCGTCATCGGGAACTCCTTCCGTGATGGTGGAATAGCCGGGCAATATTCCCAAGTGCTGAATCGCACAGAAAAGCTTGCGATTTTCGTTGATGGAACCTTGCCGTCGGGCGTTAGATCCGATTTCCGCCATCCACCCTCCGAGGGCATCATGAAACAGTCCGCCGTCATCCGTAGCCTGATCGCTCTGGCAGCGTTGCAGATCTTCGCCACCGGCCCAACTTCGGCACAGACGCCGCAGCAGACCGTCGCGGCGACAATGCCCGTTTATGCTCACATCGTCCGCTTTCCCGCGCCGGCCGGTTTCAATCCGGTCTTCCAGAAGGACAACGAGGGGCGGTTCTTCATCTTCGAGATGATCCCGAAGGGCGAGCACATCACGAGCTGGAAGCAGATGCTCACCGTTACCGGAATCAATGGCGCAGCGATGGCGTTGCCGACGCCAGCCCAATATCTCCAGAATTTCACACAAGGCTATCAGAAGGCCTGCCCGGACACCTTCGTTTCGCGACCGCTCAGCGAGAGCGCGCCGAAAGCGAATGAACCTGCGCTGTTCTTCATCGGCTGCGGCAAGGTTGCGCAACCGAATGAGAACCCTCGCTCGGAGGCAGTCATCGTCGGCTTTTTCGCCAGCCCAAAGGGTATCTACTCGGTGCAGTGGGCGGAGCGCGGTCCGGCACAGGACAAGGCGCCTGTGTTCGATGAAGGCAAATTGCGCCCGCGCCTCGATGCGCTCAAAACCGCCCGACTCTGCGACCGGGTGCCGGGTGAGGCGGCGCCTTATCCCAGCTGCAAGTAATCAACGCCCCCGGTAGGGCGGGATGCCCTGATCGGGCAGGAACAGGTTTTTCGGCAGTTCGCCGTGCTGGTAGAATACGTCGATGGGAATGCCGCCTCGCGGATACCAGTAGCCGCCGATCCGGAACCAGCGCGGTGCCAGAAGCTCGACGAGCTTCCGGCCGATGCTGACCGTGCAATCCTCGTGAAAGGCGCCGTGGTTGCGGAACGCGCCGAGGTATAGCTTGAGCGACTTCGATTCCACGAGCCATTCGCCAGGCACATAGTCGATCACGAGGATGCCGAAGTCAGGCTGACCGGTGACGGGGCAAATCGACGTGAACTCAGGGCAGGTGAAGCGCGCGACATAGTCAGCGTCCGCATGCGGGTTCGGGACGCGATCGAGATGGGCTTCCTCGGGCGACTGTGGCCAGACCGTGGGTTTGCCGAGCTGGGTGGTTTCGAACGGGGCGTTGCTCATGGGCGAATTTCCGCGTGAGGCGGCTTTCCTATTTGGTGTGATCCCGATATGAGCGGCACCCATAGACCAGCTTCTCGTATTTCCCAACTGCTCCGGAGCTTTCCATGACCCTCATCGTCGATGTCCTCGCCCGCGAAATCCTCGATAGCCGCGGCAATCCGACTGTCGAAGTCGATGTCGTGCTGGAGGACGGTTCCTTCGGCCGCGCCGCTGTGCCCTCGGGCGCCTCGACGGGCGCGCACGAGGCGGTTGAACTGCGCGACGGCGGCACGCGTTACCTCGGCAAGGGTGTGACCAAGGCCGTCGACAATGTCATCAGTGAGATCGGTGAGGCGATCACCGGCATGGATGCCGAGGATCAGGTCGGCGTCGATCAGGTGATGATCGACCTCGACGGGACGAAGAACAAGAAGAAGCTCGGCGCCAACGCCATTCTCGGCGTCAGCCTCGCGGTCGCCAAAGCCGCGGCGGAATCGCGGGGCCTGCCGCTCTATCGTTATGTCGGCGGCACCTCGGCCCGCGTTCTCCCCGTGCCGATGATGAATATCGTCAATGGCGGTGCGCATGCCGACAACCCGATCGATTTCCAGGAATTCATGATCATGCCGATCGGCGCGCCTTCGTTCTCCGAAGGCCTGCGCATGGGTGCTGAGGTGTTCCACACCCTCAAGAAGGCGCTCAAGGATGCCGGCCATAACACCAACGTCGGCGACGAGGGCGGCTTCGCGCCGAACCTCAAGAGTGCCGAGGCTGCCCTCGACTTCGTGATGGCCTCGATCGAGAAGGCGGGTTTCAAGCCGGGCCGTGATGGCGACATCGCCATCGCGCTCGATTGCGCCTCGACCGAGTTCTTCAAGGATGGTGTCTACGACTATCACGGCGAGAAGAAGAAGCGCGATATCAAGGCGCAGGTGAAGTACCTCGAAAAGCTCGTCAACGATTACCCGATCGTTTCGATCGAGGACGGCATGGCCGAAGATGACTGGGAGGGTTGGAAGCTCCTGACCGACCGCATCGGCGCGAAGTGCCAGCTTGTCGGCGACGATCTCTTCGTCACCAACGTCGAGCGGCTGGAGCAGGGCATCAAGACCGCGACCGGCAACTCGATCCTCGTCAAGGTCAACCAGATCGGCTCGCTCACCGAAACGCTCGCTGCCGTTTCGATGGCCCAGCGCGCGGGTTACACCGCCGTGATGTCGCACCGCTCGGGCGAGACCGAGGACGCGACCATCGCCGATCTCGCGGTCGCCACCAACTGCGGCCAGATCAAGACCGGCTCGCTCGCCCGTTCGGACCGGACCGCCAAGTACAACCAGCTCCTGCGCATCGAGGGCGAACTCGGCGACATGGCGATCTACGCCGGAAGCGCGGCACTGAAGGCGCTCACCTGATATGACCACATCTCCTGCCGCGGCAGCCCCACCGCCGCGGCGGGGTCTGGCCATCCTCGCGATGCTCGGTGCCGTGCTGATCTACGGCACCAATTTCGCGATTTCGCGTCACGCGCTGCTCAATGGCATGACGCCGCATGACCTGACGGCGCTGCGCTTCCTGTTTTCCGGCATGGTGCTGTTGCCGCTGTTCCTGAAAGCCGGCGTGACGACATGCGCAGGTGTCGGCTGGGGCAGGGGGCTCGTCCTGACCATCATGTCCGGCCTGCCGATGACCATGCTGATGATGCAGGGGCTCGCCTGGTCGCCGGCAGCGCATGGCGCGGCGATCGGCCCCGGAACTGTCACCGTAATCGGCGCGCTCGGCGGTGCCTTCCTGTTCGGCGTCAAGCCGCCGCGCAATGTCGTCATCGGCATTCTCGTCGTGCTCACGGGTCTTTCGCTGATCGGGTTCGCCGCCTCGGCCTCCGGTGCGCGCAACATCATCCTCGGAGACCTGTGCTTTTTGGGGGTCGGGCTGATCTGGGGCGGTTATCCGTTGATGCTCCAGCTCTGGCGTGTCGATCCCTTGCGCGCGACCGCTATCCTGTCCGTGCTTTCACTGGCGGTGTTCCTGCCGTACTACCTTCTGACACAGCACTCGAACCTGCCCTCGATTCCCCTGTGGATCGTGCTGTTCCACGGCATCAATCAGGGCATCCTCAACGTCGTCGTCGGGCTCTGGCTGTGGGGCTGGGCTGCGCGGGAAATCGGTGCCGCCGAATCCGGCCGCTATCCACCCTTGATCCCGGTTATCGGCGCGCTGAGCGCGATTCCGCTGCTCGGCGAATGGCCGGGACCCTACCAATGGGGCGGCATCGCGTTGATCGTCGGCGGGTTGCTGCTCACGACGCGGCGGTAGGAATGGAAGCACCGGTCAGGGTCAGAAGAACGTGACGCGGCCATCGTCGAGATCATAGCGCGCCGCCACGATCCTGATCTTTCCGTCCTTCACCTTTCCGGCGACGATCTCGCTGTCGCGCGTCAATCGCGCCGCAGTCGCCTTGGCGCTGGCGATGATCGTGTTGTCGACGAAGTCCCCGCCGGCAGCCTGAACCGATTTCGCAATCGGGATGATGGGCGAAATCATCGGCCAGATCGACCCCGGATAGGTCGCGCCTTTGGTGACGGCATCGCAGGCAGCCGCTACGGCGCCGCAACGCTCATGCCCGAGAACCACGATCAGCGGCGAGCCAAGCACGGCCGCGCCGTATTCGATCGTCCCCATGGCGCCGACATCGACAAGGTTGCCGGCATTGCGGACGACGAATAGCTCCCCAACATTCAGGCCACCGAAAACCAGTTCAGGTGGAACCCGGCTATCGGCGCAGGAAATGATGGTCGCCCACGGCGCCTGCGACTGGGCAACGGCGGAGCGCCGCTTGCCGAGTTCCAGCGAACAGACTTCTGGCGCAGCAACATAGCGGGCGTTGCCGGCCTTCAGCTTCTCCAAGGCCTGATCGGGCGTAAGGTCGGTCGTCGGCCCGCCCGCAGCCCGAGCAAAGTCGGTGCCGGCTACCAAAGCCGCAGCCGTCAACCCCAGGCCCGCCCGTATGAAGGCACGGCGCCCCATAGCAGCGCCAGCACAATGCTCACACATATACCCCCCTATGCCGCAAGACTTCGCGGCAGCCCGATTTGATCTGCACTTCGCAGCCTATTCCAAGTATATCTTTCCGAAAAGGGAGAACAGAAACCGATTTTCCTTGTGCGGATGGTGACCCGCAACCGCTTTTTAACCCGCCCGGGCGATACTCGCGGCATGATCATCCATACACGCCGCCGCCACATCAGCGCCCTCGTCGTGTTCCACACGATCGCGTGGGGCGCCTCGGCCTATTTCGCGCATTCCGCCTATACCGGCGACCGCGGCCTCATGGCCAAGAAGGAAGTAAAGCTCAAAACACAGGAGACTTTGGACAGGATCGCCGAGGCCAAGCATGTCCGGACGACCTGGGAGCGACGCGTCAATCAGCTTTCCGGTACGGAGGTTGATCGCGACCTGCTCGACGAGCGTCAGCGCCTGATGCTCAACCTCGCGCACAAGAACGATCTCGTCATCCAGCTCAACCGCTGATCACCCGCAGGCAGACGACCTGCTGGACGCGGATAAGCCATGCGCGAAGCGCAAGGCTTTGCTGTTGCGCGGCCAAATTCATGTTGTGCAGCGCAAAAATCCATGCCCCCAGTGGCGTGTCATGCATATTCCGCAGAACATGAATGTCACTCCGGCTGTTTCTCCGGTCTGGCCTTTATGGCAAAAAGCGCTAAGCCTTAAGGGTAAGCACGTTCCCGCAAGGGAAAACGAAGACGCCCAAAGGCGCGACGAACCGGGTTGAAACGACCAGTACGAGGGGATCTCATGGCTTCCAAAGCAGCCAAACCGAGCGCCGTATCCAAAACCGCCGCGACGAAAGCCGATGGGGCCAAATCGGGTCCCAAAGCCGGACCGAAACCCTTCACGAAGGAAGAAGATCTTCTTGCCTACCGCGAGATGCTGCTGATTCGCCGCTTCGAGGAAAAGGCCGGCCAGCTTTATGGCATGGGCCTGATCGGCGGTTTCTGCCACCTCTACATCGGACAGGAAGCGGTCGTCATCGGCATGCAGATGGCTGCGAAGCCGGGTGATCAGGTCATCACCGGTTACCGCGATCACGGCCACATGCTCGCTTGCGGCATGGACGCCAACGGCGTGATGGCCGAGCTGACCGGCCGCAAGGGCGGCTATTCGCGCGGCAAGGGCGGCTCGATGCACATGTTCAGCCGCGAGAAGCAGTTCTTCGGCGGCCACGGCATCGTCGGCGCGCAGGTGGCGCTCGGCACGGGCCTCGCCTTCGCTGACAAGTATCGCTCCAACGGTAACGTCAGCATGATCTATTTCGGCGACGGCGCGGCGAACCAGGGCCAGGTCTACGAGAGCTTCAACATGGCGGAGCTTTGGGCGCTCCCCGCGATCTACATCATCGAGAACAACCGCTACGCGATGGGCACCGCCGTGACGCGCGCCTCGGCACAGACGGATTTCTCGAAGCGCGGCGTTTCCTTCAACATCCCTGGCGAGCAGGTGGACGGCATGGACGTCCAGGCCGTTCGCGAAGCGGGCCTTCGCGCGATGGAATTCGCCCGCGCGGGCAAGGGCCCGTACATTCTCGAAATGCAGACCTACCGTTACCGTGGCCATTCGATGTCCGACCCGGCGAAGTATCGCTCGAAGGACGAGGTGGACAAGATGCGGTCGGAGCATGATCCGATCGATCAGGTGCGTGAGCGCCTGATGAAGAAGCACAAGGTCGCCGAGGACGAGATCAAGAAGATCGACGCCGACGTGCGCCGCATTGTCAACGAGAGCGCGGAATTCGCGACTGTCGACCCCGAGCCGGATCCGTCCGAGCTCTGGACCGATATCACGCTCTGAGTTCCCACGCTTCAACGAGACCGGATCATACCCATGCCCATCGATGTTCTGATGCCTGCCCTGTCGCCCACCATGGAAAAGGGCAACCTCGCCAAATGGCTCAAGAAGGAAGGCGACACCATCAAATCCGGCGATGTGATTGCCGAAATCGAGACCGACAAGGCGACGATGGAAGTCGAAGCCGTCGACGAAGGCATTCTCGCCAAGATCCTCGTCGAGGCCGGCGCGCAGGATGTCGCGGTGAATACGAAGATTGCGATCATCGCTGGTGAAGGCGAGGACGTGAACGCCGCGAGCGCGACGGCCGCTCCAGCCCCGGCTCCCGCTGCGGCCCCTGTTGCTGCACCCGCCGCCACAGTTCCTGCGGCACCCCGTACCGAAGCTGCGGGCTATGATGCCTCGGGCGAAATCCCCGCCGGCACCGAGATGGTGAAGACCACCGTCCGCGAAGCCCTGCGTGACGCGATGGCCGAGGAAATGCGGCGTGATGGCGACGTCTTCGTCATGGGCGAGGAAGTCGCGGAATATCAGGGCGCCTACAAAATCACGCAGGGGCTCCTGCAGGAATTCGGCGCGCGGCGCGTCATCGATACGCCGATCACCGAGCACGGCTTTGCCGGCATCGGCGTCGGCGCGGCGCTGGCGGGCCTCAAGCCCATCGTCGAGTTCATGACCTTCAACTTCGCCATGCAGGCGATCGACCACATCATCAACTCGGCGGCGAAGACGCTCTACATGTCCGGTGGCCAGCTCGGCTGCCCGATCGTGTTCCGCGGCCCGAATGGCGCGGCAGCGCGCGTCGCGGCCCAGCACTCCCAGGATTACGCCGCATGGTATAGCCAGATCCCCGGCCTCAAGGTGATCCAGCCGTGGTCGGCGGCGGATGCGAAGGGCTTGCTCAAGGCCGCGATCCGCGATCCGAACCCGATCATCTTCCTCGAAAACGAGATCCTCTACGGCCAGTCCTTCGACGTGCCGAAGATGGAGGATTTCGTGCTGCCGATCGGCAAGGCGAAGATCGTCCGGCCGGGCAGCCACGTCACGCTCGTCTCCTTCGGCATCGGCATGACCTACGCCATGAAGGCCGCCGAGGCGCTGGCGGGCGAGGGGATCGAGGCCGAGGTGATCGACCTGCGCACCATCCGCCCGATGGATGTCGCCACCGTGGTCCGCTCAATCCAGAAGACCAACCGCTGCGTCGCCATCGAGGAAGGCTGGCCGCAATCCGGCGTCACTGCCGAGATCGGCATGAAGATCATGGAGGAGGCCTTCGATTATCTCGATGCGCCGGTCGCCCGCGTCACCGGCAAGGATGTGCCGATGCCCTACGCCGCCAACCTTGAAAAGCTCGCGCTTCCGAATGTCGGCGAGGTCGTCGCGGCGGCCAAGGCCGTGCTGTATCGCTGAAGCATCAGGACAGGGAGAAAAGACCATGCCCATCAACATCCTGATGCCCGCCCTCTCGCCCACCATGGAAAAGGGCAATCTCGCCAAGTGGCTGAAGAAGGAAGGCGACACGATCAAATCCGGTGACGTGATCGCCGAGATCGAGACCGACAAGGCCACCATGGAGGTTGAGGCGGTCGACGAGGGCGTGCTCGCCAAGATCGTCGTCGCGGCCGGCACGCAGGATGTGCCAGTCAACCAGCTCATCGCGCTGATCGCGGGTGAGGGCGAAGACGCCAAGGCCGTCGCCGCCGGTGGTGCTGCTGCCGCGCCTGCGCCCGCCGCTGCGCCCGCGCCTGTTGCCGAGATCCAGAACGGTGGCCACACGCTCACGAATGGCAAAATCGAGAACGAGCGGACCGCACCTTCCAAACCTCTTGGTGGCGGTTCTGATCCATGGCCTTGGAGCAGTAACCCCGGCTCGCGTGTGTTCGCCTCGCCGCTGGCGAAGCGCATCGCCAAGGATGCCGGGATCGATCTCGCCGCGATCAAGGGCTCCGGTCCGCACGGCCGCGTGGTGATGGCGGATGTCGAGGCCGCCAAGTCTGGTGGCGCGAAGATCATCCCGATGCCGGGTGCTGCTGCCGCTGCGCCCGCCGCCTCGCCGAAAGCCGCGCCGGCGCCTGCAATGGGCGACGACCAGATCAAGAAGCTCTTCGCGGAAGGCTCCTACGAGGAAATCCCGCACGACGGCATGCGCAAGACCATCGCGCGGCGGTTGCAGGAATCGAAATCGACGGTCCCGCACTTCTACCTCACGGTGGATTGCGAACTCGATGCCCTGCTGGCGCTGCGCGAGCAGATCAACAAGTCGGCCCCGGTGAAGGACGGCAAGCCCGCCTTCAAGCTCTCGGTCAATGACATGGTGATCAAGGCAATGGCGATGGCGCTCAAGGCCGTGCCGGATGCCAATGTGAGCTGGACCGAAGGCTCGATGCTCAAGCACAGGCACGCCGATGTCGGCGTCGCGGTGTCGATTCCCGGTGGGCTCATCACGCCGATCATCCGCGGCGCGTGCCACAAGACGCTCTCGACCATCTCCAACGAGATGAAAGATCTGGCCGCCCGTGCGAAGGCGCGCAAGCTCAAGCCCGAGGAATACCAAGGCGGCACGACGGCCGTCTCGAACCTCGGCATGTTCGGGGTGAAGGATTTCGCCGCCGTCATCAACCCACCGCACGCGACCATCCTCGCGGTCGGCGCGGGCGAGCAGCGTGCGGTCGTCAAGGGTGGGCAGGTGATCGCCGCGACGGTGATGTCCGTCACGCTCTCGACCGACCATCGCGCGGTTGATGGCGCGTTGGGCGCGGAACTGCTGCAGGCGTTCAAGGGCTACATCGAGAACCCGATGGGGATGTTGGTCTGATCGCGGGGCGGGGGAAGCGGCCATGAAAACCGTCCTCGCATACGGCGACTCGATCACTTGGGGCACCGATCCGGCGCGTACCGGATTGCGGCATGCCTTCGCGGATCGCTGGCCGAACGTGCTTCAGGCACGGCTCGGGGAGGGGGTTCAGGTAGTGGCCGAGGGGCTCGGCGGTCGCACCACGGCGCATGACGACATCCTCGCGGATTGCGATCGCAACGGCGCGCGTATCCTGCCGACAATCCTGATGACGCATCGCCCGGTGCATGTCGCGATCATCATGCTCGGCACCAACGATATGAAGCCGGCGGTTGCCGGCAGTGCCTCCGCCGCGTTTCTCGGCATGAAGCGCTGCGTCGAGATCGTGCAGAAGCATTCGCCGCGAGTGCCCGGTTTCGCCGGAACGAAGGTGGTGGTGGTATCCCCGCCGCTCATCGTTCCGACCAAGGACCCGTTTTTCGCCGACATGGTCGCGGGCGGGGTCGAGAATTCGAAAAAGCTCGCGCCCTATTACGAGGCGCTGGCGGTGGAAATGGGTTGCGCCTTCTTCGACGCGGCCAGCGTCGCGACGGCGAGTGAAATCGACGGCGTGCATCTCGATGCCGCCAACACGCGGGCCATCGGCGAAGCCTTGGCCCCCAAGGTACGGGAATTATTGAAGGACTAGGAGAATTGCGCCCGATCAAGGAGCGAGGTGGCGGCATCGCTAGTCTGGTTTCATCAAAACCGGGCCCAAGGAGAGCCGAATGAGCCACGTCCCCCACGAACTGATCGCCGAATTCCCCGAGTTCGCCTTCAAGATTACCGAAATGAAGACTTCCGAGCCGCATTTCGCGCGGCTCTACGAGGACTATCACGAGGTCAACCGCGCCATTCACCGCGCCGAGACCAATGTCGAGCCGACCGACGATCTCCACATGGAGGAGATGCGGAAGCGGCGCATCAAACTGAAGGACGAACTCTACGCGATGCTCAAGGGCTGACGGGAGGTTCGGGAAAGGAGGAAACGTGACGGAACCCGGTGCGCCCAAGAAGCGCCTTCTGCCACCACTCCTTTCCCTGCCAACCCTGTCGCTGTTGATTGCCTCGCTCTCGCTCGCTTCCTCGATCAGCCAGAGCTTCAATTACCGGCGCAACATCGAGACCGTTCAGCAGAACGTGCTGCGCGCGGAAAACCTCAAGACCTGCCGCGAGATCATCGACGTGTTCTTCGCCTTCCGCCTGAAGGCCGAGGATACACAGGCGCGACGGAGCACTGATTCCGCTCGCGAACTCAAGGCGCATGTCTATCGTTTCGGCGCGCTCGGCACCTACCTTGCCAATTTCACGCCCGAAACCGCGCGCGAGCGTTACACCGCGCTCACCTGGAAACTCAATGAAATCGCCGAGAAGGCGGGTGCCTGGTCGCCTGCCGAGTTCGAGGCCAAATTTGCCGACGCCGACAAGGCCTTCGGCACGCTGAACGAGGATTGCGCCCATCTCGCGCAGTTCGTGAAGATCTGAAAAGAACGGGGAAATCCATGTCCGCTTACGACGTCATCATCATCGGCTCCGGCCCTGGCGGCTATGTCACCGCCATTCGCGCGGCGCAACTCGGCTTCAAAACCGCGATCGTCGAACGCGAGCATCTGGGCGGCATCTGCCTCAACTGGGGTTGTATTCCCACCAAGGCGCTGCTGCGCTCGGCGGAAATCCTCCACTACACCCAGCACGCGAAGAGCTATGGCCTGACGCTCAACGGCACGATCACACCGGACGCGGCCGAGGTGGTAAAGCGCTCGCGCGGCGTCTCGGCGCGACTCAATGGTGGCGTCGCCTTCCTGATGAAGAAGAACAAGATTGACGTGATCTGGGGCGAGGCGAAGCTCGCAAAACCCGGCGAGATCATCGTTTCGGAGACGAAAAAGCCGGCGATGCAGCCGCAGAACCCTATCCCCAAAGGCGTACAGGGTCCGGGCACCTACACGGCCAAGCACATCATCATCGCGACCGGCGCCCGCCCGCGCGTGTTGCCGGGGCTGGAACCTGACGGCAAGCTGATCTGGACCTATTTCGAGGCCATGGTGCCGCCGGCGATCCCGAAGAGCCTCATCGTCATGGGGTCGGGCGCGATCGGCATCGAATTCGCCTCATTCTACCGCGCGATGGGCGCGGAGGTGACCGTCGTCGAGGTGATGGGGCAGGTGATGCCGGTCGAGGATGCCGAAATCTCAGGCATCGCCAAGAAAGCCTTCGAAAAACAGGGGATGAAGATCCTTCTGAACACCAAGGTCACCAAGGTCGAGAAGGGTGCCAATTCCGTCACCGCTCATATCGAGGACGACAAGGGCGCAAAACAGACCGTGACCGCCGAGCGGATGATCTCCGCGGTGGGCGTCGTCGGCAACATCGAGAACCTCGGCCTTGAGGCACTCGGGATCAAGACGGATCGAGGCTGCGTCGTGATCGACGGCTACGGCCGCACCAATGTGACCGGCGTCTACGCCATCGGCGATGTCGCCGGCCCGCCGATGCTCGCCCACAAGGCCGAGCATGAGGGTGTCATCTGCATCGAGCACATCAAGGGCCTGCATGTCCACCCGATGGACAAGCGCAAGATCCCCGGCTGCACCTATTGCCACCCGCAGGTTGCCTCCGTCGGCCTCACGGAGGCCAAGGCCAAGGAAGCGGGCTACGATATCCGGGTCGGCCGGTTCCAGTTCGGCGCCAACGGCAAGGCGATCGCGCTCGGCGAGGACAACGGACTCGTGAAGACCATCTTCGACAAGAAGACCGGCCAACTTCTCGGCGCGCATATGGTCGGCGCCGAGGTTACCGAGCTTATTCAGGGCTTCGTCGTCGCGATGGGCCTGGAGACGACCGAGGAAGACCTGATGCACACGATCTTCCCGCACCCGACGCTTTCCGAGATGATGAAGGAAAGCGTGCTCGACGCCTATGGTCGTGCGCTGAACGCGTGACGACCCGTCTGTACCTGACGTGAGGCGGCGGACATTTCCGCCGCCCTATTCGTTGCTGAACTTCACGATCATCACGTTGAGATCCTCGCGCGGAACGAAATTCCGGTAGCGTACTTCGAATTGCGTCGGGCCGATCTTCTTCACCCCGCTGCCGCAGAAGCTGACGAGGTTATCCGTCACGCCCTTGTCGATCACGAGGCGGAAATCGCCGATCGGCCCGGCCCAGTTGGCGCCGGTCTTGAGCACATAGGCGAGCCAGTGCTCGCCATACATATGCGGCTCCTTCAGCTTCGCCTGCCGCGCATCAAAGGCGCGTAGGAAATCGTTGTCGATGCAGTAGGTTTTCCGCTTCTCCGCAAATTCCGGCGTACTGCGGTATTCGCGATTGAGCGCGCCGCCGACGCTGCCGCCCGGCATCGGCACGTAGGAATGTTCAACCGAAACGGTTTTTCCTGCCGGAAATACCTGGCGGCGAGTAACGATCGTTCGCGTCGTCCAACGGTTCTCCCAATCCGGATTGTCCGGCGCACCGATGTTCTGGAGAAGCCCTTCTTTCACTAGTGCATCGAGTTCCGCTTTGGGCAGTTTCTTGAGCGCCGCCTCGAAAACCTCGAACAGAGGCATCACCGGCAGGCCAAGTCGGGTGACGCGATCCGTCACATCTCGGCCTTTGAAGATCGCGCGCTGGACAAAGTCGAGCTTTGCCGGCTGTCCGTCGATCAGTGTCTGGAACTTCAGTTCTGCGTAGTCGGGGATCGAGGTGACGGGCGAGGCAATGTGATCGGGCAAGGGAAAGGCGACCAAGGTGTCAATGTCCTGCGCCGATGCGTTGGTGAAGCGGTATTTCACGCGCACCGCCGCCTGCGAGATGAAGAGGTCTTCGGAGTCCATGCGGATCGCTTCCGATTTTGTCAGCGTAATGCCGCCGATGGCAAGGGCGGCGGCGCTGTCGTTCGCTTCCGCCGGCGCAAGGGCGATCATTCCGGCAACGGCGGCAAGACTCAAATGTTTCACTGACAACTCCCCGGTCAACGACGGCGAACCACCTATCGATGACTCAGGGCGAGGGCGGTGGCAATGGCTTGCCTTCGGGCGGGCCGGGGTTCAGATTGCAGGAACAAGGACAAGGAGCTTCCCATGAATCTCACGCCCGGTCTCGGTCTTCTCGTCACGCTGGTTCTCGGCGGCATCGCGGGTTGGTTGGCAAGCCTCATCGTCGGTGGTTCGGGCGGCATCATCCGCAATGTCATCGTCGGGTTGATTGGTGCGGTGGTCGGTCACTTCGTCCTGAACTGGCTGGGCGTCCGGCTCGGCGGCCCGCTGATCCACTCGATGGTCGCGGCCGTGCTCGGCGGCGTGATCGTGATCGTCGTCGGCCGGTTTCTCAGCCGCTAGCTGTAGATGCCGTAGCGCATGTTGTTGAGAGCCAGCGCCACGGCGTTCTGCCCTCTCCGGGAGCAAAGCGCATCGATCGGGCGTGTGCCGATAAATGGAACATGCGCCACGAGCCAGTTGTCCGCCGCCTCCGGCGAGCCGAAGTCCACGATGGCCTCGGCGCGTAGCGCTTCCGCATCCGCTTGAAGGGCAGGGCTCAGCCTGTCCAGATGAAAACGGACGATAGCTGCTGGATCACGCGGCTCCGGCGGCGCGAAGATCGCGAACCGGCGTCCGAAAAGCCGGTCAAGCCATGCCTTCATCCGGATGATCCTCGCCAAGTGTGAACGGACGTCATTCTGCGCGAGTGCACGCCGCGCTTCAATCGACGAAATTCACCTCGAGCCCGAAGCCGGCCTTCATGCATTCGCGCGGCGCGTTGAAGGTCTCGGTCTGGTAGGGCGCAATATCGACCTCGCGCGGGCGCAGCGGCGTGAACAGTCGCGCATGGATGCGTTTCGAGCCGTGCAGACTGGTGACCTCACAGCAGGGGTCGCAGCGGTACTTCACCCATTTCGCCGCATCACCGGTCGGCTCGCTCCAGATGCCGGCGTCGGCGCGATGAGTGGCGGCGAGGGCCAGAACGGCCGCGATATAGATCAGTCGCATCGGATCCTCCTTTGGACTTTCGCCCCGTCCGGTCCCGATGCTCGTTTCTTACCACGGCAGCCTTGCTTTCGGCTTAACACAACCGCCCGCATCCTCCGCAGGGGAGGCATGACACGTCAGCACTTGTCCGCTCCGCTGCTTCGGCTTAGGTGAGGACAATCCTTCAACGGCGTCCCCAAGAAAGGTGCCAGATGGCGACAATCGACCTTCTGAACAACGATCCGAGGAAGAACACCCTCTCGAAGGAACTGCGCCACCCCGAGAAGGCGCATCGGCCGGATAATCCCATCCAGCGCAAACCGGACTGGATCCGCGTCAAGGCGCCCGGGTCGCCCGGCTGGAAAGACACCCACGCCATCGTCAAGGAAAACGGTCTCGTCACCGTGTGCGAGGAGGCGGGCTGTCCCAACATCGGCGAGTGCTGGGAGAAGAAGCACGCCACCTTCATGATTATGGGCGACACCTGCACGCGCGCCTGCGCCTTCTGCAACGTGAAGACCGGCATGCCTGCGCCGCTTGATCCGAACGAGCCGGATTATGTTGCCACCGCGACCGCTAAGCTCGGGCTCACTCATGTCGTCGTCACCTCGGTCGATCGCGACGATCTGGCGGATGGCGGTGCCGAGCATTTCGCCCGCACCATTCGCGCCATCCGTGAGAAATCGCCGAAAACCACGATCGAGATCCTGACGCCGGATTTCCTGCGCAAGGAAGGGGCACTGGAAGTCGTGGTGGCCGCCAAGCCGGATGTCTTCAACCACAACCTCGAGACCGTGCCATCGAACTACCTCAAGGTCCGCCCCGGGGCGCGCTATTTCCACTCGATCCGTCTGCTTCAGCGCGTGAAGGAACTCGATGCGACCATCTTCACCAAGTCTGGCATCATGGTCGGCCTCGGCGAGGAGCGGAACGAGGTGCTGCAATTGATGGACGATCTCCGCTCCGCGGATGTCGATTTCATCACCATCGGCCAGTATCTCCAGCCAACGAAGAAGCATCATGCGGTGATGAAGTTCGTGCCGCCTGACGAGTTCAAGGGCTACGAAACCATCGCCTACACCAAGGGCTTCCTGATGGTGTCCTCGTCGCCGCTCACGCGCTCTTCGCACCACGCGGGCGAAGACTTCGCGAAGCTCAAGGCGGCACGGGACGCGAAAGCGGGAGCCTGATGCCCCGCTTCGAGACCACGCGTCCTGTTCGACATAGCCCGGAGACGATGTTCAACCTCGTCGCGGATATCGCGCGCTATCCCGAGTTCGTGCCGATGTGCGAAGCACTGCACATCCGGCGGAGGAATGAAAACGAGGGCGTCGTCGCGCTGCTCGCGGACATGACCATCGGCTACAAAATGATCCGCGAGACCTTCACCACGCGCGTCGAGCTCGATCCGGCTGCCAGCCAGATCCGCGTGGCCTACGTGGACGGACCTTTCAAGCATCTCGAAAACCGCTGGACTTTTCTTGCGCGGCCGGATGGCGGTTGCGACGTGAGATTCTTTATCGACTACGAATTCCGCAGCCGCACCTTCCAGATGCTCGCCGGTGCCGTGTTCGAGAAGGTGTTCCGCAAGATGGCCGAGGCGTTCGAGGCCCGCGCCGATGCGCTCGCCCGCGCCTCAGGCTGAGATCGCGACGTTTTCCGCAAGCCCGAGCAGCAGCAGCAAGGCGTCACGCGTCGCCGCCCTGCGGATGCCCGTGCGCCCGAGTGCGGGATCGTAGCGCCGCTCGATCCGGTTGACCTGCCCGTCACGCGAAGCTGCCGCGAGATGGACGAGCCCCACCGGCTTTTCCGTGCTGCCGCCACCGGGCCCGGCAACGCCAGTGATCGAGACCGCGAGATCGCCGTCAGAAGCCCTGAGCGCACCCTCGGCCATCGCCGCCGCGACCTCGGCGGAAACCGCGCCATGCGCGGCGAGCAGTCGCTCCGGGACGCCGAGCATCGCCATCTTCGCTGCGTTGGAATAGGTGACGAACCCGCGATCCACGACATCGGACGAGCCGGCGATCGCGGTGAGATTCATCGCCACCATGCCGCCCGTGCAGGATTCGGCGGTCGCGATCCTGAGCCCGCGCGCCCGCGCCGCAGCAAGAACCCGGCGGGAGAGGGCAGGGAGCGAGATTTCCGGCATGGACGCCTCCTTGGCGCGGCTATCCTCGCCTCAGAACGCCACTGAAGCAACCGCCATGACGGCGATGCCCTCACGACGCCCCGTGAAGCCGAGTTTCTCCGAAGTCGTCGCCTTCACGCCGACTTTCTCGACCGGCAACCCGAGAATTTCGCCGATCCGCACCTGCATCGCCGCACGATGTGGGCCGATTTTCGGCGCTTCGCAGATAATCGTGCAATCGACATTGACGATCCTCCCGCCCTTGGCCCGCACGAGATCATGCGCGTGGATCAGGAAGCGGTCCGAGGCGGCGCCGCGCCACTGCGGATCGGAAGGGGGGAAATGCGATCCGATATCGCCATCCCCGATCGTGCCGAGCAGCGCATCCGTGATCGCGTGCAGCACCGGATCGGCGTCGGAGTGCCCAAGCAGCGATTGTGTATGCGGCACAGCGATGCCGCCCAGAATGACATGATCTCCCGATGTGAACGCGTGGACATCGTAGCCGATACCCGCACGCGTCCCGCGCCCGCCGGCCGCATGCGCCTCGGCACGCGCGAGGTCGGATTCGAGCGTGATCTTGAACAGCGCCGGATCGCCGGTGAAACTCGCGACCGGATGGCCATAGGCCGCGGCGACGCCGGCGTCGTCGGTGAAGTCCGAACGCCCTTCGCGCGCCGCGCGCTCATGCGCATCCCGGATCAGGCCAAAGCGGAATGCCTGTGGCGTCTGCACCGCACGCATCGCGGCGCGATCCGGGTTGGTGAGGAGCTTCCCATCCTCATCGAGCAGCGCCAGCGTGTCGGCAACGGGGAGCACCGGGATCGCCGCGCCCGCCGTCACGCCCGCGAGGACTGCGCGCAGGATCACCGCCTCGCCAACGAAGGGACGGGCGGCATCATGGATCAGCACAACGCCATCGTCCGGAAAGCGCACGCCCGCCAAGGCGTCGAGCCCGGCTCGCACCGAGTCTTGCCGTGTCTCGCCGCCCGGAACGGAAACAAGGCGAACACCCGCGACGCCGGATTGGCTCGCGGCCTCGGCGTAGTCCGGCGCATCGTCGGGGTGGATAACCGTGACGATGCTGCCAATGGCATCGACAGTGCCCAGATGCCGGATTGCTTCAGCGAGAACGGATCGACTACCGATCCGGCGATATTGCTTGGGCACCTCGCCACCGAGACGCCGGCCGCGACCGGCGGCGACGATGATCGCGGCGACAGGGGGGGCAGCATTCATGGCAATATCCCGGCAAGTGAAGGTGCCGATCCATCGGGAAATTCTGCGCGCGCGTCAATCGCCGACGGGCTTGAGTGGGCCACCCTTGCCGGATTTCCGCCTTTCCTCTACCTGACGCCGCAGGAACGATCAGCAATCCGACCGATGCCGGCTTGGCATATATTTTCAGTCTATTGCCTCTCTTGAGGCTAAATGCCTATTTATTAGGCGAACTGGCAATGAAATTGGCATCTCTCCGGATTGGCCCTTACAGTCTTGCAGGACCCGCCGCGCTGGCACCGATGTCTGGCGTCACCGATCACGGCTTCCGTTTGGTCGCGCATCGTTTCGGCGCCGGGATGGTCGTGAGCGAGATGGTGGCTGCGGATCAACTCGCCGCGGGAGCGGAGGAAGCACGACTCAGGGCCGAAGGGCAGGGACTTCCGGTTCACATCGTGCAACTCGCGGGATGCGAGGCTACGGCGATGGCGGAGGGCGCAAGGGTCGCGGAGGCGTCCGGCGCCGATATCATCGACATCAACATGGGTTGCCCGGCTAAACGTGTGACGAACGGCTGGTCTGGCTCGGCTCTGATGCGCGACCTTGCCCATGCGCAGACGTTGATCGACGCCGTGCGGCAGGCGGTTAGCGTGCCGGTGACGCTGAAAATGCGGCTCGGATGGGATGAAAACACCAAGAACGCGCCTGAACTGGCCCGTCGCGCCGAGGGGGCCGGCCTTTCGCTTGTGACCGTTCATGGCCGGACCCGGATGCAGTTCTACAAGGGGCAGGCAGACTGGCGGGCCGTTCGCGCTGTCCGCGAGGCCACGCACCTGCCGCTGATTGTCAATGGCGATATCGCCGGCATCGCCGATGCCGAGGCCGCGCTCGCGCAATCCGGCGCGGATGCGGTCATGATCGGGCGGGCGGCGCTGGGCCGCCCCTGGCTCGTTGGCGAGATCGCAGCCTGTTTGTCCGGCGAAAGCCCTGTCGAGACCCTGCCATCGGCCTTTTCCGAGGCAGCAACGCAACACTACGACTCGCTCCTCGCAGCGATGGGGACGCGACAAGGCGTGCGACACGCCCGGAAGCATGTCGCTGCCTATGCCGAGGAGGCCGTCCGACGCGGTGCTCATGTCGAGCGGCGGGAGCTGGCGGAAATCTTGCAAGCAGATGATCCGGAACGCGTTTCCCGCTTTCTCGAAACCCTGTTCGATGGTGCTGACGCACCGCTGCCCGAGAGGGCGGCCTGAGGTCCCGACCGGAAAGGATGCAAGCCCCTTGCGAACCCTGATCGATGCGATGCCGATGCCTGTCATCGAACTCGACGGCAAGAGCCGGATCGTCTTTGCGAATTCCGCCGCTGAGCCCCTGCTGGGCGCAGGCCGTGAGCGCCTGCGTTCCCGCACGCTGGCGGAATTCGTGCCGCCGAACTCGCCGCTGCTGCAACTGATCGAGCACGTGCGCGAGAAGGGCGGCAGCGTCACCGAATACGGGATCGACCTTTCCTCGGGGCGGAACCTGAAGAACGACTACGTCGCCGATATCTACGCTTCGCCCCTCGTGGACCGGAAAGACGAGATCCTTCTCGTCATCCAGCCGCGGGCGATCATGGACAAGATGAACCGGCAGCTGACCCATCGCGATGCGGTACGCTCCGTGGGCGCGATGGCTTCAATGCTCGCACACGAGATCAAGAACCCGCTCTCCGGTATCCGCGGCGCGGCGCAACTGATCGAGCATTCACTCCCCGAGGCGGAAAAGCCGCTCTCGACCCTTATTCGCGCCGAGGTGGACCGCATCGTCCGGCTTGTCGAGCGGTTCGAGATCTTCTCGGACGGGCGGCCTTTGCCGATGATTCCTGTCAATATTCACGAGGTGCTCGATCACGTCACCCGGCTCGCGACCAGTGGCTTTGCAGCGCATATCACGTTCGAAAATCGGTTCGATCCCTCGCTACCGCCGATTCTTGCCAACCGCGACAAGCTGATCCAGGCCATTCTCAACCTTGTCAAAAACGCCGCCGAAGCCATCGGACCAGACGCCCCCGATGGCCGGATCGTGCTGTCCACCGCCTTCAGGCCCGGCGTTTCGGTGATGGTGCCGACGAGCGCGCAGCGCGTCGCGCTGCCGTTCGAGGTCTGCATCTACGACAACGGGCCCGGTATTCCGGAAAACCTGATGCCACATCTCTTCGAACCCTTCGTAACCAGCAAGGCCTCCGGTTCTGGCCTCGGTCTTGCAATGGTGGCGAAAGTTGTGAGCGATCACGGCGGGGTCATCGAATGCGAGCGGATCAAGGGGCAGACGCTGTTCCGTATCCTCCTGCCGATGCACCACGCACGCGACCACTGACGATGGCGATGCCGCACGACGGCAAGGCCGATTGAACTGAAACGAGGGCCCGACAGGCATGGCACCACTGATCCTTGTGGCGGATGATGATCTGGCGATCCGGACGGTCGTCTCGCAGGCGCTGATCCGGGCCGGCTACGAGGTGCGGGCAACCGGCAACGCGCATATTCTCTCGCGCTGGGTCGAGGCAGGCGATGGCGATCTCGTCATTACCGACGTGGTGATGCCGGACGAGAACATCTTCGAAGTGCTGCCGCGCATGAAGAAGGCACGCCCCGAACTGCCGATTGTGGTGATGAGCGCCCAGAACACGTTCATGACCGCGATCCGCGCGTCGGAGCGCGGTGCATACGAATATCTGCCCAAGCCGTTCGATCTCGACCAGTTGATCCGCATCGTTGGACAGGCGCTGGCGGGGAGCGAGGCGAAAAGAACACCGGCGCCGGACGTCAAACCGGAAGCCGAGGCGGGCAAACCCGCCGAGGAAATCCCGCTCGTCGGCCGTTCCGGCGCGATGCAGGACGTCTATCGCGTGCTCGCGCGCCTGATGAACACCGATCTGACGGTCATGATTACCGGCGAAAGCGGCACGGGCAAGGAACTCGTCGCGCGGGCACTGCACGATTTTGGCAGACGCCGGAAAGGCCCCTTCGTCGCCATCAATATGGCCGCGATCCCGCGCGACCTCATCGAGAGCGAACTCTTCGGCCACGAGAAGGGCGCCTTCACCGGCGCCGCCCAGCGCAGCCAGGGCCGCTTCGAGCAGGCCGAGGGCGGCACGCTGTTCCTTGACGAGATCGGCGACATGCCGATGGAAGCCCAGACTCGCCTCCTGCGCGTGCTGCAGCAGGGCGAATACATGACCGTCGGCGGCCGGACGCCGATCAAGACCGATGTTCGCATCGTCGCCGCCACCAACAAGGATCTCGTCACGCTGATCGAGAAAGGCCTCTTCCGTGAGGACCTCTACTACCGTCTCTCGGTGGTGCCGATCCGTCTTCCGCCGCTGCGCGAGCGCCTCGGCGATATCCCCGATCTCGCGCGCCACTTCCTCGCGCTCGCGGAGAAGGAAGGTCTCCCGCGCAAAAGCTTCGACCAACCGGCGCTCGAACGCATGAAGCGCCACGATTGGCCGGGCAATATCCGCGAGCTTGAAAATCTCGTGCGCCGCCTCGCCGCCCTGCATCCGGACGACATCATCGGTGTACAGGCGATCGAGAATGAGCTGGCGCTGGTGCGCCGCGCCGCGCCACGTGAGGCCGAACCGCGCATTGTCGAGGCGACGACGACCGGCGAGACTCTGGAGAGCTTCTTCCGCGGCTATCTCAAGACCTATTTCGGCCGCTTCGGCGATGAACTCCCGCCGGAGGGCCTGTACGACCGGATGCTGGTCGAATTCGAACGCCCGCTGGTTGCGGCGGCACTGGCGGCGACCAACGGCAATCAAGTCCGCGCCGCAGACCTCCTCGGCCTCAACCGGAACACGCTGCGCAAGAAGATCCGCGAACTCGGGATTCGGATGACAAGCGCGGTGGGCTAGCCCTGCCGCAGAATTGTCGCAATCCAACAACACTGTTGCGATTATGAGTCATTCGGGCCAGTGTTCCGGCCCGATCAGATTCGCTGTTTCGCGGCATTCCCAGCAATCAGGTTCCCGAGCGTTTTTGTGGCAACGATCCGTCGCTTTACTTCTGTCTTTCTGCGCGGCCTTCCGGCCGCCGGAGCGCCGTGCGCATGACGGATCGCGCACCAGAGGCCCCTGCAGTGACGGATGAAGGCACCAAAAGTGGCGCCGACACCGGAGCAGGGGGGAGGGCGATTGCTCTTGACGAGCGCACCGGGTCCGTCTGGGCGACAGTCACCGTCATCGTCTCGCTTCTCGCCGCGATCGGCACTTTCCTGTTCCTGATGGGGACGCTCGGCGTCGAGCCGGACGAGAAAACGACACTGATTTTCCTCGGCGTGGATGTTGCGTTGATCCTCGCGCTGCTGATGATCGTCGCGCGGGAACTCTGGCGGCTGCATCGCGCCAATCAGGCAGGTTTGGCCGGCGCACGTCTGCACCGGCGTATCGTGAGCCTCTTCAGCCTCGTTGCGGCAGTGCCAACCGCGCTGGTCGCCGGGGCGGCAGTGATCGCGCTGGAGCGGGGGCTGACGCCGTGGTTCTCGGGCGATCTCCGGTCGCTGGTGCAGAACGCGGATGTGATCTCGCGGAACTTCCAGCAGCAGATCTGCCAGAACCTCATCCGTGAGACGCGATTGATGGCGAATGACCTCGATCGTGCGGGATCGAGCGGCTTTTTCATCAACAATCAGGCCGGTTTCCAGAGTTTCCTCAACGGACGCGCCGCCGCGCTCGGTTTTCCCTATGCCGTCATCTTCAAGGAAGACGGCACGATGGTGGAGAAGGCGCAGGTCGAGACGCGCAACGCGGTAACGCCGCCGGTCGTCTCACCGGAAGATTTCCGTTACGCCGGCACCGATGAGCCACCATGCCTTTTCAGCCGGGAGTCCATTGGCGGACTGGTGGAGCTGAAAAGCTTCGGCAAGGACTCCTTCTTGATGGTGGCGCGCAGCATCGACCCGCGGATGCTGGAATTTCCGGTGATCGCGCGCTCCGGCATCCTGCAATATCAGGTGCTCGAACAGCGCCGGAAGGCAACGCAGCTCGGCATCGTGCTCGTGTTCGCACTGCTCACCCTTATCGGCTTGCTCGCTTCCGTGCTGCTGGGGCTTGGCTTCGCCGACAAGCTTGTCGATCCAATCCGGCGCCTGATGCAGGCAACCGACCAGGTCTCCGCAGGCAACCTCTACGTTCAGGTACCGCTCGCCAAGATCGGCAGCGACCTCGGCCAGTTGGGCGCGACCTTCAATAACATGACAAGTGTGCTGCGCGAGCAGCATGACAGCCTGAGCGAAGCCAACGCGCTGATCGATCGGCGTCGCCGCTTCATGGAAGCCGTGCTCTCCTCGGTGCCGGCGGGGGTGATCGGACTTGACGTTGCAGGTCAGGTGAGCCTCATCAACCCGATGGCGCGGCAGATCCTCAGCCTCGGCGATCAGGATATACACGATCGACACTACACCGACGTGCTGCCGGAGATTGCCCCGGCGATCGAGGAAGCGAGAGCGGGCGCGCCCCGCCTTATGCAGACCGAGATCATGCTGCGCCGCCGTGGCATGGAACGCACGCTCTCGGTGCGCATGACAGCGGATTCGACTGGCGGCCATGTCATCACGCTTGACGACATCACGGATCTCGTCACGGCGCAGCGCACCTCGGCTTGGGCGGATGTCGCCCGGCGCATTGCACATGAGATCAAGAACCCGCTGACCCCGATCCAGCTTTCGGCCGAACGCATTCGCCGCAAGTTCGGCAAGGTCATCACCGAGGACCGTCCAGTCTTCGACCAGTGCACGGATACGATCATCCGCCAGGTCGAGGACATCAAGCGCATGGTGGATGAGTTCTCCTCGTTCGCCCGGATGCCCAAACCCCAGCCCAAGGACGAGGATCTCACCGCGACCCTGCGCGAGGTCGCCTTCCTGATGCGCGTCGGCAATCCTACGATCACCATCGAAGATAGCCTGCCGGATCACCCGGTTATGGCGCGCTATGATCGTCGCCTGATTGCACAGGCGGTGCAGAACCTGATCAAGAACGCCTGCGAGGCCATCGCGGAATCGCCGGCTGGCGAGGCAGAAGCGGGCCGCATCGACATCGGTTTGACCGAGATGGGCGAAACGCTGGTGATCGACATCCGCGACAACGGCAAAGGCTTCCCGAAAGAAGACCGCCAGCGCCTGCTCGAGCCCTACATGACAACCCGCGACGGGGGCACCGGTCTTGGTCTCCCGATTGTCGCCAAGATCTTCGAGGATCACGGCGGGCGGATCGAACTGCTCGACCCGCAGCCGATGGACGGGGTTGCCCAGTCCGGCGCACTCGTCCGCATCCATCTGCCGCGCTTCGCGCCCACCGAGGCGCCCGAGACCGCGAAGCTCGACCAACCCGGAACAACCGAGGAAACCCGATAATGGCAAGCGACATTCTTATCGTGGATGACGAGGCCGATATCCGCGAGCTCGTCGCCGGCATTCTCGACGACGAAGGCTATTCGACCCGCACGGCCCGCCATGCCGACGAGGCACTGGCCGCGATCGAGACACGCCGACCCAACCTGATCTTCCTCGACATCTGGATTCAGGGCAGCCGACTCGACGGCCTGCAGTTGCTGGAAGTCATCAAGGAGCTTCACCCGGAAATCCCGATCGTGATGATCTCCGGCCACGGCAATATCGAAACCGCCGTCGCGGCCATCAAGCAGGGCGCGTATGACTTCATCGAGAAGCCGTTCAAGGCCGACCGGCTGGTGCTCGTCGCTCAGCGCGCGCTCGAACAGATGGCGCTCAAGCGCGAGATCAAAGACCTCAAGACCCGCTCCGGCGTGCCGGACGGACTTGTCGGCCAATCGACGATCATGTCGCAGTTGCGCCAGCAGATCGAGCGCGTCGCGCCGACCAACGCGCGCGTGCTGATTTCTGGTCCGCCCGGCTCGGGCAAGGAACTTTGCGCCCGCTCGCTCCATCAGTTCTCGCTGCGCGCGTCCGGCCCGTTCGTGACGATCAACGCCGCCGCGATCACGCCGGAGAAGATGGAGGAGGCGCTGTTCGGCATCGAGGGCAATGCCGGCCGCACCCGCCGCATCGGCGCGCTGGAGGAGGCGCATGGCGGCTCACTCTTCATCGACGAGATCGCGGACATGCCGCGCGAAACGCAGAACAAGATCCTGCGCGTGCTGGTCGATCAGAATTTCCAGCGTGTCGACGGCAATGCGCGCGTCCACGTCGATGTGCGCATCATCTCCTCGACGAGCCGCGATCTTCAGGAGGAGGTTGGCGCCGGACGTTTCCGGGAGGATCTCTACCACCGCCTCGGCGTCGTGCCGATCCGGGTGCCTGCTCTTGCCGAGCGGCGGGAGGATATTCCCTCCCTTATCGATCATTTCATGCAGCAGATCGCCATTGCGTCGGGCCTGCCGAAGCGCCGGATCGCGATGGATGCGATGGCGATCCTGCAAACGCACGACTGGCCGGGCAATGTCCGCCAGCTGCGCAACAACATCGAACGGTTGATGATCCTCGCTGGCGGAGATGCCAGCCAGGAAGTCACGGCCGAGATGCTGCCACAGGATGTCGGCTCCTCCGCTCCGCCAACGCCGAATGGCGCAGGCGGAGAGAAGCTGCTCTCGATGGCGCTTCGCGAGGCCCGCGAGGTGTTCGAGCGCGAATATCTCATCGCGCAGATCAACCGTTTCGGTGGTAACATCTCGCGTACAGCTGAATTCGTCGGCATGGAACGCTCCGCGTTGCACAGGAAACTCAAGTCGCTGGGGATTTGAACTTCCTATGCATGCCCCCTTGGCAGCGGCGCGAATTCGTGCAGGATTGAACAGAACATTGCAGTGCAGCAAGCATTGCGCTTCTCCCCCTAGGCCGCACGCGCAAGCGCGCCAAGAACAAGAGAGTTGACGGAATGGCTACCGAACGAGCCCTCAGTCTACAGGACAATTTTCTCAACCACGTCCGCAAGAACAAGATTTCCGTCACCATCTTTCTGGTCAACGGGGTCAAGCTTCAGGGCGCCGTGACGTGGTTCGACAATTTCTGCGTCCTTCTGAAGCGTGATGGTGTTTCGCAGCTTGTCTACAAGCATGCGATCTCGACCATCATGCCCGCCGCGCCGATCCATCTGCCGGGCCCGAACGACGAGGACTAAGCAGGGCAGGGTGTTGACGACATCCAGCCTGCCAAGACCACGAACGGAATAAAGTTACGTCTGAGAAGCCAAACCCGCCGGCACGGAAAGCCAAAGGTGCCGCCTTCGAACCCGAGAAGGCGATCGCGCTGCAAACGCGCACGCTTGTTGTCGGCCCCTACCTCAGCGACCGCAGCGCCGCCCATGCCGGCTCGCTGTCGCTGCGCTCACCGCAGGCAAGGCTCGACGAGGCCGTCGGTCTCACGATGGCGATCGACCTTTCGATCACTGGCGCCGTCGCCATTCCCCTCCGCGAGACCCGCCCGGCAACCTATATCGGTCAGGGCAAGGTCGAGGAAATCGCGCAGCGGATCGAGGCAGAGGAGATCGGCCTTGTGATGATGGACTGCGCGCTCTCGCCGGTGCAGCAGCGCAACCTCGAACAGGCCTTCAAGGCCAAGGTGATCGACCGGACCGGGCTCATTCTTGAGATCTTCGGTCGCCGCGCCTCGACCCGTGAGGGGCGGTTGCAGGTCGAACTCGCCCATCTCGCCTACCAGAAATCACGCCTCGTCCGCTCCTGGACCCACCTTGAACGCCAACGCGGCGGTTTCGGCTTCCTTGGTGGTCCAGGCGAGACCCAGATCGAAACCGATCGTCGCCTCATTCAGGAGCGCATGAGCCGGATCGAGCGCGACCTTGAGGATGTCAAGCGCACGCGCGGACTGCATCGGGCCTCGCGCGAGAAGGTGCCGTATCCGACCGTCGCGCTCGTCGGCTATACCAACGCCGGGAAATCCAGCCTTTTCAACCGGATGACTGAGGCGGAAGTGTTGGCGAAAGACATGCTGTTCGCTACGCTCGACCCGACCACCCGTGCGGTGTCTCTGCCGCATGGTCTCAAGATCGTGCTCTCCGATACGGTCGGCTTCATTTCTGATCTTCCGACGCAACTCGTCGCCGCCTTCCGGGCAACGCTGGAGGACGTGATCTCGGCGCGGATCATCCTCCATGTCCGCGATATCGCGAGCCCCGACGCCGAGGCGCAGGAACTCGACGTCAAGCAGGTGCTGGCGGAACTCGGGATCAGCGGCGCGGCGGAAAAACGCATCATCGAGGTCTGGAACAAGGCCGATCTCCTGCCGCCCGGCGAAGCGAAACGTCTCGCGGAGGTGAGCCAGCGGCGCGGGGAGGGGGCACCGATCCTCGTTTCCGCGTTGACGGGCGAGGGTATTCCGGCACTGCTGGCGGAAATCGAGCGGCGGCTCGCGGAAGGGCGCGAAACGTTGAAAATCACGCTCGCAGCGGATGATGGTGCCGGCCTTGCCTGGCTGCACGAGAACGCAGAAGTGCTCTCGCGGCGCAATGGCCGGACGGGCAAGGTCACAATTACAATTCGAGCCGGAGCAAGCGAAATGGGACGGATCGCGCGCCGGTTTCCCGAGGCGAAGCCGGCCTAGCCGCGCTTTTCCTGCTCCTTGGCCTCGTCCCAGAGCGCGTCCATTTCAGAAAGATCGGTCTGGGAAAAATCGCGTCCAGCCGATTCCAGCGCTCGCTCGATATGGGCGAAGCGACGCCTGAACTTGGCGTTCGTGCCTTCGAGCGCGGCTTCCGGGTCGATATCGGCATGGCGCGCGAGATTGGCGATGACGAACAGCATGTCGCCGATCTCATCCTTCAGCGCCGCCGTGTCGCCCTGATCGAGAACCTCCTCGACCTCGGCGATCTCCTCCCGCAGCTTGGCGAGCACAGCCTTCGGGTCGTTCCAGTCGAAGCCGACAGCGCCCGCCTTCTGCTGGAGCTTCACGGCTTTCTTGAGCGCGGGCATGGCGACCGGTACGCCGTCGAGCAGGCTTTTTCGGGCCGGAGCTAGCCCGCTCGCCGCCTTGCGGGTCGCTTTCTCGGCGCGCTCCTCGGCTTTTATCGCCTCCCAGAGTTCCTTGACCTCGCCGGGGTTGCCGGCCGAGCGATCGCCGAACACATGCGGATGGCGGCGGATCAGCTTCGTCGTGATCGCCTCGACGACATCGGGAAACGCGAAATACCCCGCTTCCTCGGCCATCTGCGCATGAAAGGCGACCTGCAGCAAGAGATCGCCGAGTTCGTCGCAGAGATCCACCAAGTCGCCGCGTTCAATCGCATCGGCGACCTCGCAGGCCTCCTCGATCGTATAGGGCGCGATGGTCGAGAAATCCTGTTTCAGGTCCCACGGGCAGCCCGTCTCCGGGTCGCGCAGCGCGGCCATGATCTCAAGCAGGCGAGAAATCTCCCGCGAGGGTTTCATGCTGCGCCTCTCCGTTGCCGATCGCGTGGGTCAAGCCGGGCCACCCGCGGGGCCGCGACGGACCAATGTCAGCAATCACCTCGTCGAGGCAAGAGAGGAAGGCATCGATAATCACAGGAAGCCGTCGTCCGGCGAGCACCTGCACCTGAATCGATCGTTGATCGAGGATCGGATGCGCGATCGGCAACGCGACAAGCCGCCCTTCGCGGACGATATTCGCCATTGTCAGGTAACTCGCGACAGAAATGCCCCGCCCGGAGAGCGTGAGATGACGGATCATCGCCGAACTGTTGGCGATGGCGGTCGGGCGGATGGCGATACCCTCGTGCGCGCAGGCCATATCGAACAACTGCCGCACGGTCGTGTCCTGATCCATCAGGAACATCGGCACCTCGGCAAGATCCCTGATCGACAGGTCACGGCCAAGTTGGGCAAGCGGGTGATCGGGCACCGCGAAAGCGAGGATCGAGCCGTCGAGCCGGCGGACGACCCGGATTTCCGGCTCCGGCGCCAATGCGAAGGTCACGCCGAGGTCAACCTCGCCCGAGCGAACGCGCTGGCTCACGCGCCGCGTACCCGGAATGCCGAGCCGCACCTGCACGCCGGGATGGCGGCGGTGCAGCCGCGCCACGGTTTCGGGGATCACATACTGCGAGAGCCCCTCAACCGTATCGACCCGCAACACCGCGCTCTCCTGCCCGGAAAGGCGACGGATATCGGCGGCGACGCGCTCCGATTCCATCTCCTGCCGCCGGGCATGGTTGGCGAGAATCTCCCCGGCCGGCGTCAAACGCATCCCGCGCGCATGGCGTTGGAAGAGGGGGGTGCCGATCTCGTTCTCGAGCCCGGCGATCTGGCGCGAAATCGCGGAACCCGCGACATGCAGCGCCTGCGCCGCCGCCTGTACCGAGCCGGCCCGTGCAACAGCAGCGAAATACTTCAGGGCCGTGCTGTCCATGAATTGCGCACCTTGATGACGGTTCTTGCATTGCCATTTAGGCAACGAAACGATCTAAACATTCTTATTGTGGCATGGCAATCGCCGGTGCAGTCTCTCCAAAGGTCGTAGATCGGGTTGAGAAAACGGCTTCAGCCGCCCTCGGTCGAAACAAAACGGGAGATGTCGATGCGAATGCTGAAATCCGCCATTGCGAAATCCGGTGTTACTGCCGCTGCTTTGCTGCTCGGGCTTCTCGGCTCGGCCGAGGCCGGCAAGAAGGACGATACGATCCGCTTTGCCTACGAGCAGGTACCCGAAAGCATCGACCCCTACTTCAACAACGTCCGCATCGGTGTGATCCTCGGCCAACTGGCATGGGATACCCTGATCCATCGCGACCCCATCTCGAACGAATACAAGGGCCAGATGGCGAAGAGCTGGAAATGGCTCGACGACAAGACCATCGAGTTCGAGCTACGCGAGGGGATCAAGTTCCACAACGGCGAGGAATTCGATGCCGATGACGTCGTCTACACGATGAACTTCGTCTCGAAGGCCGAGAACAAGGTCGTGACGCAGACGAACGTCAACTGGATCGCTGGCGCCGAGAAGGTGGACAAGTTCAAGGTCCGCATCAAGCTCAAGCGCAACTTCCCGGCCGCAATCGAATATCTTGCCGGCCCGGTGGTGATCCATCCGAACGAGTATTACGAGAAGGCTGGCCCCAAGGGCATGAACGAGAAGCCCGTCGGCTCCGGCCCCTACAAGATCGTCGAGCATATCGCCGGCAAGTCCGTGAAGCTCGTCGCCAATCCCGATTACCACAAGGACCTCGGCAAGGGCGTGCCGAAGATCAAGAACCTCGAGATCCGCTTCCTGCCGGACCGGCAGACGCAGGTCGCCGAGGTCATGGCCGAGAACCTCGATTTCATCATGGGCGTTCCGGTCGATCAGGCGCTCGGGCTCAAGGCTGTCCCGCATCTGACGGTGCAGGAAGGCGAGACGATGCGTATCGTCTTCATCAACTTCAATACGCTTGAAAATGGCCCCGAGCCGGCGCTGCGTGACGTCCGCGTCCGTCAGGCGATCGCGCACGCCGTGCCGCGCGAACAGATGGTGAAGGAACTCGTCGGCGAGAAGGCGCGCATCATCAATGCCGTCTGCTTCCCGACGCAGTTCGGTTGCGACGATTCCAAGGCGCCGCGCTACGCCTATGATCCCGCGAAAGCCCGCGCGCTGATGAAAGACGCCGGGTATGGCGGCGACAAGAAGATCACGGTCGATATTTACGCCTATCGCGAGCGCAACCAGAGCGAGGCGATGATCGGCGCGCTGCGGAGCATCGGCATCACCGCGAACCTCAAGTTCATGCAATACGCGGCGATGCGCGAGCAGATTCGCGCCGGCAAGGTGGCGATGGCGCACCAGACCTGGGGCTCGTTCTCGGTCAACGACGTATCGGCCTCGACACCGGTCTACTTCAAGTTCCTGGCCGACGATACGGCGCGTGACCCGGAAGTGCGGGACCTCCTTGAAAAGGGCGATTCCTCGGTCGATCCGGCAACGCGCAAGGAGGCCTATGCCAAGGCGCTCGGTCTTATTCAGGAGCGCGCGCTGGCCGTGCCGCTCTACTCGCTGACGACACATTATGTCGCCAATGGCGCGCTCAAGTTCGAGACCTATCCGGACGAGATCCCGCGCTTCTGGGAAATGACCTGGAAGTAACGCTCTCCCCCGGGGGAGCCTGCCGGAAGGCAGGCTCCTCTCTTTCCCGGTTAGAGGCCCGCCATGTTGGGATATTGCCTGAAACGACTGGGCACAGCGTTTCTCGTGGCCCTGTTTGTCTCCGTCCTGAGCTTCGTGCTGCTGCGCATGTCCGGCGACATCGCCATCGCGATTGCCGGAGAGGGCGCACAGAGCGCGGATATCGAGCTTGTCCGCAAGACCTACGGCCTCGATCGACCACTGATCGTGCAATACCTCGACTGGCTCGGGCAGGCGGCCCGCGGCAACTTCGGCGAATCGCTCTATTTCAAGTCGCCGGTGATGGGGATCATCGCCGACAAGATCGGCACGACGATCATCCTCTCGCTCACCTCGCTCGCCTTCGCGCTGGCCATCGGCATTCCGCTCGGCGTGCTTTCGGCGGTCTATCAGGGCGGCCTCGTCGACCGTATCTCGCTTGCCGTCGCGGTCACGGGGCAGGCACTGCCGAACTTTTTCTTCGCGCTGGTGCTGATCATGCTGTTTTCGGTGAAGCTCCGTTGGCTCCCCGTTTCCGGCAGCGGCACCTGGGCGCATTTCGTCCTGCCGACTATTGCACTTGGCTATTATATCACCCCGCCGTTCATGCGCATCGTCCGCGCCGGCATGGTCGATGCGCTGGAGATGGATTTCGTGCGTACCGCGCGCGCCAAGGGCCTCTCGAAAGCCCGGGTCGTGCTCAAGCATGCACTCTCGAACGCGCTGGTGCCGGTGGTCGCGCTGGCAGGCGTGCAGCTCGGCCTGTTGCTCGGCGGTTCGATCGTCATCGAGACGATTTTCGCGCTCGATGGCCTCGGCTATCTCGCCTACCAGTCGATCACCCACAAGGACTTTCCGGTGACGCAGGCGATCCTGCTGATGCTCTCCGTGGCCTATGTCCTGCTGACGCTGACGGCCGATCTCATCAACGCGTGGATCGATCCGCGCATCAGCGTCCGGTGAGGCGGCGATGGCAACCTTCTCCACCATCGTCAGGAAAGTGACGGCGCATCGCGGCCTGACGCTCGGCCTTGTTCTGCTGGCCGCTATCTTCGCGATGGCGATCTTCGCGCCGCTGATAGCGCCCTTCGACCCCTACGATCAGGATCTCTCGCGCCGCCTCATCCCGCCGTTCTGGAGCCCGAAGGCCAACCCGGCCCATTGGCTCGGAACCGACAATCTGGGCCGCGACTATCTCTCGCGCCTGATCTACGGCGCGCGGATCTCGCTGCTGATCGGCTTCGCGGTGATGCTGATCTCCGGCCTGATCGGCACGCTGCTCGGCCTCATCGCCGGCTATTTCGGCGGCAAGACCGACCTTTTCATCACCTTCCTCATCACGACGCGCCTCGCGATTCCCGTCGTGCTGGTCGCGCTCGCGGTCGTCGCGATGATCGGCGGCTCGCTGACGGTTGTGATCCTCGTCCTCGGCCTCCTCAAATGGGACCGCATCGCGGTGGTGATGCGTGCCGCGACGCAGCAGGTCCGCTCGCTCGATTACGTCGCGGCGGCGGAAGCGGCGGGGGCAAGCGTGCCGCGCATAATCCTGCGCGAGGTGTTGCCGAACGTCTTCCCGCAGCTCGTCGTCGTCGCGACTGTCGAGGCCGCCAGCGCCATCCTTCTCGAAGCGGCGCTCTCATTCCTCGGGCTCGGCGTGCAGCCGCCCTTGCCCTCATGGGGGCTGATGATCGCAGAGGCGAAAACCATGATGTTCTTCGCCTTCTGGATGATCGCCATTCCCGGCACGCTGCTCGCCATCCTCGTTTTCGCGATCAACCTCGTCGGCGATGGCCTACGCGACGTGATCGTGCCCAAGGGGAGGGGCTGACATGAGCGAAACACCGCTCCTCAGGGTTTCCGGCCTCAAGGTTGACATCGCCACCCCGCGCGGCACGCTGCGCGCCGTGCGCGGCATTTCGTTCGACGTGAAGGCGGGAGAGACTTTCTGTCTCGTCGGCGAATCCGGCTGCGGCAAATCGATGACGGCGATGTCGATCATGGGCCTTCTGCCCAAGGTCGCACAGCGGTCGGTCGACGAACTCTCCTACGAGGGCCGAAAGCTCGATCTGGCCGCCGCGCAGGCCCTCAACGGCGACCGCATCGCCATGATCTTCCAGGAACCGATGACCTCGCTGAACCCGATCTTCCAGATCGGCGACCAGCTCATGGAAGGCTATCTGCGCCACAAGAAGGCGCCTCGCGCCGAAGCGCGCGAGCGGGCACTCTACCTCCTCGACAAGGTGGGCATTGCCAACGGCGCCGAGCGGCTAAAGCAATATCCGCATCAGCTCTCCGGTGGCCTGCGCCAGCGCGTGATGATCGCGATGGCGCTGATGTGCGGGCCGAAGCTGCTGATCGCGGACGAGCCAACGACCGCGCTCGACGTGACCATCCAGGCGCAGATCCTCCACCTGCTCGCAAGCCTCCAGCGCGAGTTCGATCTCGGTTTGATGCTCATCACGCATGATCTCGGCCTTGTCGCCCGCATCGCGAGCCGTGTCGCGGTCATGTACGCCGGCGAGATCGTCGAGGAGGGGAGCGCCGAGGCGGTATTCCGCAGCCCACGCCACCCCTACACGCGCGGGCTGATGGATTGCATCCCGGTGCCGGGCAAAACCAAGCCGGGCGAGGCGCTGGGTGCCATTCCGGGCGTCGTGCCCTCGCTGATCGGCGAGGTTTCCGGCTGCGCCTTCCGCGATCGCTGCACGCTGGCGCTGCCGGCTTGCGCCGGGGCCATCCCCGAAGACGGCGACGCCTTGCACCGCTGGCGTTGCCTCAGGGCGGGAGAAGCCGCATGACATTTGACCACACGACGACCGAACCGCTTCTCTCGATCCGCAATGTCGCCCGGCGCTTCAGCATTCCGCAGGGACTGCTCAAGCCGCCGAAGGTGCTCAACGCCGTCAACGGCATCGACCTCGACGTGGCGCCGGGCGAGATCGTCGGCATCGTCGGCGAGTCCGGTTGCGGAAAATCGACGCTCGGTCGCATTGTCACCGGGCTGATGCCGGCGAGCGAAGGCACGATTCTCCTTGGCGGGCGGGATGTCTCGACGATCCCGCGTCTTGAACTCGCACGGCTCGTTCAGCCGATTTTCCAGGACCCGTATTCCTCGCTCAACCCGCGTCGTTCCATTGCCGGAACGGTCGCGGAGCCGTTGCATATCCACGGTATCGGCGAGAGCAGCAAGCGGTTTGAAAAGGCGGTCGAAATGCTCGATCGCGTCGGGCTGCCGAGCCGGTTCGCGAACCATTTTCCGAGCCAGCTTTCGGGCGGGCAGCGCCAGCGCGTGGCCATCGCCCGCGCACTGATCCTCAATCCGCAGCTCATTGTCTGCGACGAGCCCACTTCCGCACTCGATGTTTCTGTTCAATCACAAATTCTCAATCTTTTGATGGAGTTGAGGCGAGATTTTAAACTGACTTATCTGTTTATTTCGCACAACCTCGCCGTCGTCGAGCACATCGCTGACCGGGTCGGCGTGATGTATCTTGGGCGCATTGCCGAGATGGCGCCGGCGCCCGATCTTTTCGCCGCTCCGCGTCACCCCTATTCGCAAGCGTTGCTCAATTCGGTGCTGACGCCCGAACCGGGGGCAGGGGTGCCGGACATCGGCCTGAGGGGCACCTTCCCCGATCCGCTGAACCCGCCGGCGGGATGCGTATTCCACCCGCGCTGCCCGCGCGAATTCGGCCCTTGCTCATCCCGGGTACCGGCCTTGCTTCCCGCCGACAGCGGGCAAGGAAGCGGGCAGGTGGCCTGTCATCTCGCCAACCCGGAATTTTCCTCGCCCACGGAGCCCCTTCATGTCGCGTGAACGCGCAATTGCCTCGGCCTTCGACGAATTCGATTCCGGCCGCTTCGCCGCCGTGATGGATCGCCGCATCGCCATTCCCACCGAGAGCCAGAATCCGGATAGAGCTGCCGACCTGAAGCGCTATCTCGACGAGGAAATGATCCCGGCGTTCAAGGCGATGGGCTTCACGACGCGCATCCTCGAACACCCGAAGGCGCTGGCGCCGTTTCTCTATGCCGAGCGCATCGAGGGTGAGGGGCTGCCGACGATCCTTGGCTACGGTCACGGCGATACGGTGCGAGGACTCGACGAGGGCTGGAAACCCGGCCTCTCGCCTTGGAAGCTCCAACCCGTGGGCGACCGCTGGTATGGACGCGGCGTCGTCGACAACAAGGGCCAGCATTCGATCAACATGGCAGCGCAGGCGGCTGTGATCGCGACGCGCGGCGAGCTCGGCTTCAATGCCAAGTGGATCATCGAGATGGGCGAGGAGATGGGCTCGCCCGGCCTCAAGGAGGTGTGCGAGGCAAACCGCGACCTGCTCAAGGCCGACATTCTCATCGCCTCCGATGGCCCGCGGCTTTCCGCCGCCCGGCCGACAATCTTTCTCGGCGCACGCGGCGCACTCCTTGTCGATCTCGTCATTGAGGCGCGGGAAGGGGGCCACCATTCGGGCAATTGGGGCGGCCTGCTCTCCAACCCCGGCATCCAGCTTGCCCATGCCATCGCGACGCTCGTCGGCCCCTCGGGGCAAATCCGTATCCCGGAAATGGTCCCGGCAAGCGGCATTCCCGAGAATGTCCGCACAGCGCTCGCCGATTGCACTCCCGAGCCCGGCCCGGACGATCCCGTCATCGATCATGATTGGGGCGAGCCAGGCCTCACGGCGGCGGAGAAGGTGTACGGCTGGTGCAATTTCGAGGTGCTGGCCTACGAGACCGGCAACCCCAAAACCCCGGTCAACGCCATTCCCCCGCGGGCTTTTGCGCGCTGCCAGCTCCGGCATACGGTGGGGATCGATCAGGACAAGGTGATCCCGGCGATCAAAGCGCATTTGGAACGGGCAGGGCTCGGCATGGTCGAGGTCCGCTCCGGACGCGACAACGCATTCCCCGCGACGCGGCTTGACCCTGATCACCCGTCCGTCCGCTTCGCGCTCGACTCCATCGCGCGCTCGTCCAACAAGAAACCGGCGCTTCTGCCCAATCTCGGCGGCGCGCTGCCGAACGACGTCTTCTGCGACACCCTCGGCCTCAAGACGATCTGGGTACCGCATTCCTATCCCGGCTGCTCTCAGCACGCGCCAAACGAGCACGTACCTGCCGCATTGATCCGCGAGGCACTGGGGCTGATGGCCGGGCTCTACTGGGACATCGGCGAGACGTCGAAATCTGCACTCGGCGTGTAAGACCTAATAGGCGGCCTGATAGATCGTATAGGCGTCGGCCTCGGTCAACGCACGCGGGTTGTTGACGAGCAGCCGTGTCTGCTTCATCGCCTCGCTGGCCAGCATTCCCAGCGCATCCTCGGGGATACCGACATCGCGCAGCCGCTCCGGCACATCCAGCGCGCGGGCGAGCGCCTGGAGTTCGAGAATGAAGGCCTCAGCACGCATGTCTTCCGGCGTGTCGGAGAGCTTCGGGAACGCATCAACAGCGATTTCCGCATAGGCTTTTGCTGCAACGGGCAGGTTGAAGCGCAACACATGCGGGAGCACCAGCGCATTCGAGAGGCCGTGTGGAATATGGAAATGTCCGCCGATCGGGTAGGCGAGGGCATGGACCGCTGCCACCGGCGAATTCGCAAACGCCTGCCCTGCAAGCAGCGAGCCGAGTAGCATCCCCTCGCGTGCCGCAGCATCGCCACCGGACTGGCAAGCAGCGCGGATATTGGCGCCGAGGAGCCGCAGAGCCTCCCGCGCCAGCGCGCGCGAGATAGCGTTGTTGTTGGCCGAGGCTGAGGCATACGCCTCGATCGCGTGAACCATGGCATCGATACCCGTTGCGGCTGTTACCGGAGCCGGCAGCCCCATCGTCAGCTCGGCATCGAGAATCGCAAGGTCGGGCAGGAGCAGGGGGCTGACGATGCCCTTTTTCTCCGCGGCACCGGTCGTGATGATGGCGATGGGAGTCACTTCCGAGCCGGTTCCGGCCGTGGTCGGCACAAGTGCCAAGGGCAGGCGCGGTCCACGCGCGTTGCCAACACCGTAGGCCTCCACCAACGGCTGGTCCGAGCGGGCGATCAGCGCAATCACCTTGGCAACGTCCATCGGTGAACCACCGCCTATAGCCAGCACTCCGGTAGCGCGGTGTGTGCGTGCAACATGAACACCGCCCAACACGTCTTCTTCGGGCGGATCGGCATGGACGTCGTCATAGACGGCAACAGCGACCCCATGCGCCGCGAGATGGCTCTGAATGTCTGTCAGGATGCCGAGCCGGCGCAGGCCCTTGTCCGTTACAAGGAGGACCCGGTCGCCCAGAACCGGCTTTACGTAATCGGCGATGTGCCGCGTCACGCCCGCACCGGCAATAATGGATTTCGTCGTGTTGAAGGTGAACATGGGCCTGGTTTCCGTTGCCATCTGGCACGAGGGGAAAGCGTTTCCGCAATGCGGTCAAGAGCGACCTATCGCGGCGTCAACATGATTCGCATAAGACATATTATGGAACTTACTTGCACAGGAGACGAGAACGAAACAGCAGTTCGGCAATACTGATTTACCCTTGTTATTCAATTCGATGTGAAACGATCCTCATTCAATTGACGTCGAGTTCGATCACCATACCATCGTATGCCGGCGCGATGCCATCAGGTAGTTCCCTGCAAAGTCGCCGGTAATCGAGATCCGTGTGCAGATTGGTCAGCACCGCGCGCAGAGGCCGCTGTCGCTCGATCCAGCCAAGCGCGTCGGAGAGCGAGAAATGGGTCGGATGCGGCGTGTCACGCAAAGCATCGATGACCCAGCAATCGAGACCGTCAAGGTGGTGGACGACGTCTTCTGGAATCGCGCTGACATCGGGCGTGTAGGCGAAATCGCCGATGCGGAAACCCAGCGCGACGATATTACCGTGCACCAACGGAAACGGCTGCAATCGGATCGGCCCGCCATGTCCAGAAATTTCGAAAAAACCATTATTATCAATGCAATGAGCCGTCAATATCGGCGGATATTCGCTCCCCGGCGGCGTCGTGAAGCAATAGCCGAACCGCGCCTGCAACAGATCGAGAGTACCCTGATTGGCATAGACCGGCATGCGCTTGCGCGTCAGAATAACCAGAGGCCGCAAATCGTCGATGCCATGCGTATGATCGGCGTGCTCGTGCGTATAGACGACCGCATCGAGCACCTTGACGCCCGCATCGATGAGTTGCTCGCGCAGGTCCGGTGAGGTGTCGATCAATACGCGCGTAATGCCGCCAGTGTCCTCACGCTCGACCAGTACCGAGCAACGACGACGTCGGTTGCGCGGTTCGATCGGGTCGCAGAGCCCCCAGCCCTGCGCGACGCGCGGCACGCCGCCAGAAGAACCGCAGCCAAGGATCGTGACCCTCAGCCGCGCCATTCACGCCGCTCCCAACTTCGAGAACAGCCGGTTGGTGTTGGCTTCGAGCACCGGCGCCAGCGCCGCAAGCGGCTTGCCGCGCACATCCGCCAGCACCTGCGCGGTATGGGTGGTGTAGCCCGGCTCGTTGCGTTTGCCGCGATGCGGGACCGGCGCGAGATACGGCGCGTCCGTCTCGACCAGCAGACGATCCTCAGGAGCTTCGGCGGCAATCTTGCGAATGTCCTCCGAGTTCTTGAAGGTCAGGATTCCCGAAAACGAAAGGTAAAGTCCCAGTGCGACACCGCGTCGCGCGAGTTCGGCCCCCGATGAAAAGCAGTGCAGGACGGCCTTGAACGCACCCTTGCTCATCTCGTCTCCAAGGATCGCGATCATGTCGTCATCCGCCGCGCGGGCGTGGATCACGAGCGGCAGGCCGGTCCGGCGCGCGGCATCGATCTGGAGCCGAAACGATGCCGCCTGCATAGCGCGCGGGGACTTGTCGTAATGGTAGTCGAGTCCCCCTTCCCCAATGGCGACGCATTTCGGATGGTCGGCCGCCTTGAGGATATCGCCGAGCGTGACGTCGGGTTCCTCGGCAGCGTTGTGTGGATGCGTGCCGACCGAGAACCAGACATTCGAGAAACGCTCGGCCAGCGCGCGATAGGCCGCGACCTTTCTCACCCGCGTCGAGATGGTGATCATCCGCTTGATGCCCATCTCGCCGGCACGCGCGATTACCGTATCGAGTTCCTCGGCAAAATCGGGGAAATCGAGGTGGCAATGCGTGTCGGTCAGAATCGGCAGAGAGGAAGAGAGGTTCACGCCCCCTCTCCTTCCGTTTCGATATAGCGCGGAAACAGGGCTGAGGGCGCCGGCAGCGCGACGCCCGGTTCGAGCGCAAATTCCTGGTCTGCATGGGCGAAGCTACGCCGATCTGCCGGCACCGCAAGAAGATCGAGCAGCTTTGGCGCTGCCAGCGGTAGGAAAGGCTGCGTAAGAATGCCGACGATGCGCAGCACCTCTGCCGTCACCCAGAGCACGGTTTCCATACGCGTCGGATCGGTTTTCTTCAGCGCCCAGGGGGCCTGCCCAGCGAAATAGCGATTGGTATCGCCAACGACCTTCCAGATCGCGTTGAGGATCGTGTGAAGCGCGAAGTCGCCCATCGCCGCGCGCGCCTCGGCGACGAGGCTGTAGGCCGCATCCAACAGCAGCCTGTCTTCGTCGGCGAGCACGCCTTTTGCCGGCACCCTGCCCTCGCAGTTCTTGTTGACCATCGAGAGCGAGCGCTGCGCAAGGTTGCCGAGATCGTTGGCGAGATCGGCGTTGAGGCGCCCAACGATGGCCTCATGACTGTAGCTGCCATCCTGTCCGAACGAAATTTCGCGCAGAAGGAAGTAGCGGAAGGCGTCGATGCCGTATTTCTCGGCCATCGTCATCGGCTCGACGACATTGCCGAGCGACTTCGACATTTTCTCGCCGCGGTTCGTGAGGAACCCGTGGCAGAATACGCGTTCCGGCAACGGCAGTCCGGCGGACATCAGGAACGCCGGCCAATAGACCGTATGGAAGCGGACAATATCCTTGCCGATGAGATGGAGGCTCGCCGGCCAGTATTTCATGCGCGGCGCGGCTTCGTCGGGGAAGCCGCAGGCCGTGATATAGTTTGTGAGCGCATCGACCCAGACATACATCACATGCTCCGGCGCGCCCGGCACCGGCACGCCCCAGGTGAAGGTCTTGCGCGAGACCGAGAGATCGGTCAGGCCGCGTGTCACGAAGCTCACCACCTCGTTCCTGCGCGTCTCCGGCCCGATGAAACCAGGGTTGGCGGCGTAATAGTCGAGCAGCGGCTGCTGGTATTTGGAAAGGCGGAAGAAATAGCTCTCCTCCTCCACCCATTCGACCGGCGTGCCGGTGGTGATCGCAATACGCTTGTCGCCTTCGAGACGGGTCTCGTCCTCGCCGTAGAAGGCCTCGTCACGCACGGAATACCAGCCCGGATAGCTGGCGAGATAGATATCCCCGTTCGCCTCCATCCGGCGCCAGATCTCCTGGCAGGCGGCGTAGTGCCGCGCTTCGGTAGTGCGGATAAAATCGTCGTTGGTCGCCCCCAGGGCAGGCCCCATCGCGCGGAATCGCTCGGCGTTGCGGTCGGCGAGCGCCCGCACATCGATTCCTTCCTTCTCCGCCGTCTGCACCATCTTGAGGCCGTGCTCATCCGTGCCGGTGAGGAAGAACACGTCGCGTCCGTCAAGCCGCATGAACCGCGCGATCGCATCCGCCGCCATCAGCTCGTACGCATGGCCGAGATGCGGCGCGCCGTTGGGATAGGAAATCGCGGTGGAGATGAAAAAGCGGTTCGTCACGTTCTGGTCCTCGACGGTCCGGCACAGGGAATCCCGCGCCGTTCCTGTTCTCTATCAGCGCCGGGCGTTGGAGACCAGCGCCGCCAGTTCGTCAAGAAGGGTCATCAGGAAGGCGCGCCGGTCGAGGTTATAGCCTTCAACCGCTTCGGCCTGCTCGGCGGTTCGGGACCAGAAGTCCGCGAGTTCGGTTGCGAGCACAAGGCGGCCTGCCGCCGCCGCTTGCTGGATGTGCCCGTGAAGCCAGCTTTCCAGTTCGTGCAGGAAATCCCGCATCGGCTGCTCGCCGGCCGCCCCCGCACGCATCACAGCCACGAGCCGAGCGATCTCTCCGTCCGCCTTCCGCGGCAGCGTATCGAGCACGCCGCGAACCGTGGCGAGAAACGCACGCAACGCCGGGTCGGCGTGGCGCAGCGCCTGGCGCATCGAGCCCTCCGCCATCGCGATGGCTTCTGCGTCCGGTCGGTTCGAAGGCGAAATTGCGCTTGCCAGCCGATGAAGATCGCTTTCGACGAGGGGCGCGAAGACAAGCCTTCTGCAGCGTGAGCGGATCGTCGGCAGCATTTTCTGCGGCTGATGGCAGACGAGCAGGAACATGGTTTTAGAGGGTGGCTCCTCCAGAGACTTCAGGAGAGCATTGGCGCTGTTGGCATTGAGATCGTCCGCCGCATCGACGATCACCACCCGCCAGCCACCGAACGCCGGCGTCTTTTCGAGAAGATGCAGGGCATCGCGCATATCCTCGACGCCGATCTCGGTCCGGAATTTCTTGGATGAGCTATCGTAGCGTCGCCGCAGCACCGCCATATCGGGGTGGGCGCTGTTGGCAATGAGATGCGTCGCGCGGTGCTCGGCCGGAATGTCGAGGGTGGTCGCCGGCGCGGGATCGCTGAAAAATCCGCCGCCTTCCGCCTCTTCCGCCATCAGAAACCGGGCGACGCGATAGGCAAAGGTCGCCTTGCCTATCCCTTCCTGGCCGACCAGCATGAAGGCGTGATGCAGGCGCCCCGCATTGTAGAGGTCGAGGAATTCCCGTTCGACCGCCTCATGCCCGACGAGCGAAAGCATCTCGCGCGGATGTGGCGCGCCGGGAACGCGATCGATCTCCGGTGCGTCACTCTCCGGCGCCGGCAGAAAACGGATGTCGCTCATGATTCTCGGCCGCGCGCGACGCGCACGCCCAGCCGTTCCTCGACGATACGCGTGATCGTGACGGCCAATTCGTCTTCGGGCAAGGTGCCATCCAGAACCGCGACACGCGCCGGTTCGGCCTTGGCCAACGCCAGAAACCGCCCGCGAACCCCTTCGTGAAAGGACAGGTTGTCGTTTTCGAAGCGATCCGCGGTGCCGCGACGCCGGGCGCGGGCAAGACCAACCTCCGGCGGAAGATCGAGCAACAGCGTAAGATCAGGTGCAAGACCATCCGTCGCGAGGCGGATCGTTGCCTCGATATCGGCATCCGGCAGCTTGCCACCCTGATAGGCGCGCGTCGAATCCGCGAAACGGTCGCATAGCACGGCGTGTCCTGCCGCCAGCGCCGGGCGGATCACGTTGAGCACGTTGTCCCGCCGCGCGGCGGCGAACAGCAGTGTCTGCGTGACGGCATCCGGCGTGCCGGCGCCACCGAGCAGTACCCCGCGCACGGCTTCGGCAAGCGGCGTTCCACCCGGCTCACGAGTCACAGCCGTTTCGATGCCGCGTTCGGCGAGCCAGCGGGCGAGATGACGAATCTGGGTCGATTTTCCCGCACCCTCCCCGCCCTCGAACGTAACGAACACGCCACGCTTCATGGCATCGCCTTCGCGGTTTGTCCCGAGCGCCGGTTGCGCGCCTTTTCGGAAAGCCAGTCCCAACCGTCTCGCGCCCATTGACGCGAGATTTCGATGGCAGCATCTCGCGCCCGAGCGAAAATCCCGCCCTGCGCCACCGATTTCGCGGCCACCAGCGGCACGGTCTGGATGACGCGTCCATCGACCAGCACCTCGACGCGGGCGAGCTCCGCCCCTTCAGTGACCGGCGCTGGCACCGGCCCGCGATAGGAAAGCCGCAAGGTCATGCCATCATTAGTGCCGCGCAACAGCGGCAGGCGTACATCCGTCTTCGTCGCCACCGGAACACCAATGGATTCGCCGCCATAGAGCGACACCTCGCCGAGAACTTGCCCCTTCCTGAAGAGATCCCGCATCTCGAAACGCCGGAATCCCCATTCGAGAAGCTTTCTGGTCTCCAGCGCGCGGTCCTGCAGGGTCTTGACCCCGCCAATCGCGACAATCAACCGTCGCCCCTCCTGCATGGCGGAGCCGATCAGGAGATGGCTTCCGTCGGCGGCCGTGCCCGTCATCAACCCGTCGGCGCCAATATCCATCGTCAACAGCGGATTGCGGCTCACCTGCCGCCCCCTGCCGATTGCCATGTCCTTCTGCGCGAACAGCGGATATAGCTCTGGGTAAGTCTCGATCACATGGGCTGCGAGGCGTGTGAGGTCGCGCAGGCTCGCGTCCTGTGCGTCGCCCGCAAGGCCGGTCGCATTGGCGAACCGGAGATCACCGAGGCCGATCTTCTTCGCGTAGGCATTCATCATCTCGACGAAGCGGTCTTCGGTGCCGGCGATGTTTTCCGCCAGTGCCAGCGCGGCGTCATTCGCCCCGACGACGACGAGACCATTGACCAGTTCGCCGACCTTGATGACCTTGTTGGGTGTCAAGAGCATGTTCGGAACGCCCGCAACCGCCCCGCCCTTGCGCCAGGCGCCGGTTGAAACCACCATGTCGGCATCCGGAGAAAGGCGCCCTTCCTTGAGTTCGCGGAAAACGACGGCCGCCGTCATCAGCTTGACAAGACTCGCCGGTGCGATCCGCTTGTCGGCCTCACGCTCGAACAGAACCGTTCCGCTCGTCTGGTCGAAGAGAAAGGCCTGCTCGGCTTGCGTCTCGAACGGCGCGGTCTTGGTTTGCGCCTCTGCGGCCGAAACCGCCGTCAGTACGGCAAACGGCAGCCACAGCAACGCCGCGCGCAAATGCTGTGCGCTTCCGATTGAACGAAGTGCCTGCCGGATGGTCATCCGCCATTCCTAGCCGGGAATGGTCCGCCGGTTCAATGCGATTTGCGCCGAAAGCGCTGTCTGTCAGTTGGGAATGCGGGCCGCAGATGCACGCTCGATCTCGCCGATCCGCGAGAACGGATGGTCCGCACCGAAACGGCTCAGGCCGCCATCCATCGCTGTGAAGGAAAGATCGGTCGGCCGCGCGCGCGGCAGATCGTTCTCCTGGCTGATGCGCCGCTGCGGCGGACTGGCGGGAGCGCTCGCCGGAACTGTCACGCCACCGATCGTATCGAGGTCGAACGGGCGTGCAGGCGGAACCGGCAGATTCGAAACCGGCACGAACTTCGTCTGCGTGATTACTGTCTTGTCTTCGGTTGCGGACAGCGCTTGCGAGACCGGCGCCGTGGGCTGCGAGGTGAACGCAAGCGCCCGCTTCTCAGGAACAGCACTGGCGACAGGTTCAACAGACGCAACCATCGTCGGCAAGGCCGTGCCTGATGGCAGGCCCGCCGGGCCATCCGTCTTCAGCGAGGCAACGAGCCTGCGGTCGTCCGATCCCTCAAGCGAGGCAGGACCGAGGTAGTCGACCTTAACGCGCGCCGTGCCGATGTGCTTGAACTGCAGCAAGTGCGCGGTGCGCTCGGAAACGTCGAGCACGCGGCCGCCGTGATACGGACCGCGATCGTTCACACGAACGACGATGGAGTGATTGTTGCGCAGATTGGTCACGCGCGCATAGCTCGGCAGTGGCATGGTCGGATGCGCGGCCGAGATGGAGTTGCGATCGTAAATCTCACCATTCGCGGTTTTGCGACCGTGAAACGCGATTCCATACCAGCTCGCGTTGCCGGAAACGGTGTAGCCGACCGGCCGCTCGCGCGGCACATAACGACGGCCCGCAACCATGTAGGGTCGACCAACCTGATACCGCCCGCCGCCTTTCGGAGCGTCCTCGTCCATGCCGACGACGCGCGGGCTGGCCTTGCCATACTTCGGATCGGAGAACGCGCCGATTTCGCGCGAATTGTGAGCCTTGCGGGTTACGCCCTGATTGGCGCAATTGGCGACGAAAAGGGCGGCAAGCGACACGCCGGCGAGCTTCGCCGCGCTTCGTGCCGATTTCGGCAGGTCTAACCGCATAGTCCCCCCAAGATTCCGTTCGGCGCAAATTCCGATGCGGTACCGGTGCGGAAATCAGCTTGAACGATTCCTGAACCGGATCACAAGAACGTGAACGATCGCAGCAACAGAATATCCAGAATAAGGCGGGGTAATGGCGCGCCCGCTTTTGGTCAAGATTTCCGAGACAATGCAGTTTGCAGATCGTTAATTTCGCGGGATTGGATGGCGCCGCTTGCCAGCGCCCGCAAAAATGGGCAATGCCTGTTTCGCCGGATGGGTGGCCGAGTGGTTTAAGGCAGCGGTCTTGAAAACCGCCGTAGGTGCAAACCTACCGTGAGTTCGAATCTCACCCCATCCGCCAGATCCGCGGCACGACGAAACCCGCATCTTTCCTGCAACCGACTCTGGGTCCTTGCAAGCATTCCGCGTGTCAAAAAAAAGGAATCGGGCGCGATGGAGCGCCCGATGTCATAAGCTTGTCGTTCCACCCGGCTCGAGGGTATAATGTGAGCTGAAACATGAGGTTTCGGTCGCTTCGCTCCGCAGCTTCGTTCAATCCCGCTTCGAAATTGCGTTTTGTTGGGAACTGCTTCGGTATGGAATTGGCTTACACGGCGGACGATGCAGCCCGTATGGCTCTCGATCGCATCGGAAGAACTGAAGACATCCAGTTTTCGCCGAACGGCCGTCGCATTGCGATTGCGGTCGCTAATGAAGATCGAATTCTTGTTCTTTCGATCAACATGCAAGATGCCCTTGTCGGCGGTTCGATCATGCTGTCCGACCCCATCGACCTGCATTGCGCTGCCTTTGACTTCCCGCATGGTCTGTTCTGGATCGACGATCAAACGATCATTGTTGCGAACCGGAACGGTTTGGCGCCGATCATGGCCGTTCCCGACTGCGGCGGGAAGAAACCAGCGGAACCGCTTCCGGTATCTCTGATGATCGGAGCCGAAGCAGTCGATCGCCTGATAACACCAGGGTCTGTCGCGGCGCGGCGCCTATTCGGACGAACCTATGAAGTTCTCATTTGCAACAACTACGTCCATAACGTGACGCGACATCTCGTCGAACTGGGCAAAAAACCTCGCGTGCTCAGCAGCGAAATGTTGCTGCGAGATACGCTGGAGATACCTGACGGCATCACTTTTGCCCAAGATGGCAGCTGGATCGCTGTGAGCAATCATCTGCAACATTGTGTGAATATCTACCGCAATTCCGATGATCTCGGGCCGGATGCCAAACCGGATGGCCGACTCACAGGGTGCCTCTATCCCCACGGCCTGCGTTTTACTCGGGATGACAACGCCATTTACGTCGCAGATGCAGGAACGCCTTACGTCCATCTCTACGTTTCAGAAGATGGCAGCTGGGCCGGTGACAGGGCACCAAGGAAGACCTATCGCGTCATCGATGAGGAGACCTTCCGGTTGGGGCAAACCAACCCGCAGGAGGGCGGCCCCAAAGGCATCGATGTCCGCGGCAAGGACCAGATAATGGTCGTTAGCTGCGAAAGGCAGCCGGTCGCATTCTTTAAACTCGATCAACTCGGAACCGATCATCACGGCGAACCCGTGGATGCCATTGGCCTTGCGGAGCATGAGGCGCCAGCCAAGACCGAGCGCGCCAAAACCGAGATCGAAATTCTTTACCGACAGATGCATCGGGCGAGGCAGGAAGGCAACGAGAGTCAGAGACTTCTTGCGGAAGCGAATTCAGCGATGGGGGCGCTGCAGGAAGCCCATCACACTTTGTCTGACGCACACCACCGGCTGTCCAGAGCGCACCACGACCTGGCGACGGCGCACCACGAGTTGTCGCAGCGCCATCACGCTCTGCACCGGTCGAGCTCGTGGAAAACCGCAACGTCATTCATTGCAGCAATTGCACAGCGCTTTTCTCGATAGGAATGCGGTAATCGCCCCGGCAGCAAGCCCGGGCCAAATTGCAGACGGACAAGCACTCTTGAGCGTCTTGCCCCGCAGCACAGCGCCTCACGCCACGTGCGGCATGTCGAACAGCATGAAATCGCCTTCGCTCATCGTGCGGGAAAGCGTGACGCGGTTGCGCCCGGCTGACTTCGCGGCGTAGAGCGCGATATCGGCCTCCTTGAGCGCCTTGTCGAACCCATCCGAAGCCTTCTTCTGCGCAACGCCGATGCTGGCGGTCACGTCGAGCGGACCGTTAGCGGTTTCGAACGGCGTCGAGGCGATCGCGCGGCGAAGGGCTTCGGCTTTTTCGGCGGCGGCGGGAAGACCGCCCCTTACCAGCAGGCCGAATTCTTCCCCGCCAAGCCGCGCGAAGCCCTTGTCCACTTCGACCGCGCGTCGACCGATCTCGCGCAGCACATCGTCGCCAACCTCGTGGCCGTTCGTATCGTTGATGCGCTTGAAATGATCAACGTCGAGCACGATGACGGAAAATGGCCCCTCTTCGAACAGGCATCCGTCCAGTTCCTCGAAGAACGAACGGCGGTTGCGCAACCCTGTCAGGCTGTCAAAGGAGGCAAGGCGAATCAGGTCGCGATGGGCGGAAAGCAGGCGGCCGGCAGCACGCAGGCGGGCGAGCAGTTCGCTCTTGCGCGGCGGTGAATTGATAAAGTCGTCGGCTCCGGAATCGAGCGCCTCGACAAGCTTCGCCTCGTCGCGCGAAGTCGACATCACGATCACATAGAGCGGGTTGCCCTGACTCGCGATCAGGCGCGCCTCCCAGCACAGTTCGAAACCGGACATCGTAGGAAATTCGATTGCCGTGATCAGCACGTCGAACGGCTGGCCCGCGCGGAGGATCTGGATGGCGACTGCACCGTCCTCGGCAAGGATGACCTCGTGATTGTCTTCCTGCAGGATGGACGCAACGAGCGCTCGTTCCTCGGCACTCGGGTCGGCAACCAGAACACGCATCAAACTCTCCCGCAGGCCCAACGCAGCGTGATTATCACCCTTTTCAAACTGAATGGTTTCAAACCGTCGGCGGATCAAAACTGCGGTTAAAAAACTGCGAATGCGTAAAGATCGACCGAGTTTTCCCGCACAGGTTGTTTTTCCAACTCAGGTTTCCTTGGCCTTCAAGCCACGCGTCTCCGCTTTCCCGGCGGCGCGGGCGGCAATCTGAAGAGCGCTGCGGAATTCATCCCGTTTTTCGTGAACGGACGCGATGACGAGCCCCATCGGCACGCCGATATCGACCAGCGCCGCCTCGGAAAGCTGGAGACTGGCCTCGATCGTTTCCGGTACGGCATCGGTTACGCCGATCGCGTAGAGATGGCGCGCGTGGACGGCGTCGCGGGCACGGGCGACGATCGTGACGTCCGGCCTGACGGCGCGGACCTGTTCAACCACGGCATCGATTGCACTCTGGGTGTGGATCGTGATGATGACAGCTGAGGCTTCCTCGACCCCGCAAGCATGGAGGAAAGCAGGGTTGGTTGCGTCGCCGAAATAAACGTCCGCGCCCCCCTTCCGCTCGCGCGCAACCGCCGCAGCATCATGATCGGTCGCGATATAGGGAATAGCGTGACGCGCGAGCATCGCGCAGACAACCTGCCCTACCCGCCCATGCCCGACGACGATGGCGTGGCCGCGCTGGACTGTCGGCTTCGCCTCCGTTTCCGGATCGGGCGCCTTGCGACCCGCCATGAAGGCATCAAAACGCCGCGCCACGTTCCCCATCAACGGGATCAGGACCATCGTGAGTGAGGTAACCGCCAGCAGGAAACTCGCGACATCGCCGGGAACGATCTTCACCACGACCGCGGCGCCGATGGCCACAAACGCAAATTCACCGCCGGGCGCGAGCAGCAGGGCGGATTCGATCGTCGCCGCCAGCGGGAGGCGGAACAACCGACCGAGCGCGACCATGACACTGGCCTTGAGCGCCATCAGTGTCGCCACGGCACCAAGAAGCAACAGCGGTTGGCGCATCACCTCGCGCAAATCGATGTTCATGCCGACCGTGAAGAAAAAAAGGCCGAGCAGCAGCCCCTTGAAGGGTTCCACGATCCCCTCGATCGCCTTCTTGTATTCGGTTTCAGAGAGCATCAACCCGGCGACGAACGCGCCGAGTGCCATCGAAAGTCCAGCGGCGGCGGCGGCAACGCCGGTCCCCACGATCACGAACAGGATCGCGGCGACGAACAACTCGGTCGATTGCGCGAGTGCAACCAAGCGGAACAGCGGCCGGAGCAGCAACCGCCCGAAGATGACGATGCCGGCGAGCGCGATTCCGGTCTGGGTCATGGCGATGCCCAGGCTCGTCATCAGATCGTGCTGGCCATTGCCACCGAGAATGGAAACCAGCAGCAGGATCGGCACCACCGCGAGATCTTGCGCCAGCAAAACCGAAAAGATCGCGCGACCGGAACTCGTGCGCATCCGCCCTTGCGCCGAAAGGATCTCGATGACGATCGCCGTCGACGACAGGGCCAGCGCGGCACCGATCACGATCGCCGAGGAAGGCCCCTGCCCGACTGCCCGGGCGATCGCCGCGATCAGGATGGTTGAGGCGAGAACCTGCGCCATGCCGAGACCGAAAACCAGTCGGCGCATGGTCACAAGGCGGGAATAGGAGAGTTCAAGGCCGATCAGGAAGAGCAGGAACACGATGCCGAGTTCGGCGATGGCAGCAACGTTCTTCGCGTCCGTCACCGTCAGCCAGAACAGCGCCGGCACCTCGCGGATGAAGGAGCCAAGCCCGAGCGGGCCGAGGATCGCGCCCGCGCCAAGATAGCCGAGCACCGGCGAGATGCCCCAGCGCCGGACGAGCGGCACCACCACCGCCGCTGTGCCGAGCACGACCAGCGCGTCGCTGTAGGCATAGATATTGACCTCGGCGGCCAAGCGCCCTCCTGATTTCGTGTCGCGAATCCGGCCCGGAGCCTAACATGCCGCCACAGCCCGGCGTCGAGCTTTTGTCGGGTTCCGGGTCAGCTTTCGCGCTTGATGGCGCTCTCGTGCCAGCGATGCAGCAGGCGATGCGAGACGTAGCTGGTGGCGAGGAAGATCGCGATACCCGAGAGCGAGATCATCAGCAGCGCAGCGAACATGCGCGGAATCTTGAGCTGGTAGCCGGATTCGAGGATGCGATAGGCAAGCCCCGAGGCCGTTCCGCCTGTCCCGGCCACGAATTCCGCGACCACCGCACCGATCAGAGCAAGGCCACCGGAAATTTTCAGCCCGCCGAGGAAGTAGGGCAAGGCGGCGGGTAGGCGCAGGTACCGCAGTGTCTGCCAACGGCTGGCGCGGTAAAGCTGGAACAGCGCGACGAGGTTGTGATCGGCCGAATTGAGTCCGAGAATTGTGTTCGAGAGGATCGGGAAAAAGGCAACGAGCCAGGCGCAGATCAGCAGTGAGAGATTGACGTCCCCCACCCAGATGATGATCAGCGGCGCGATCGAGACCACGGGCGTCACCTGAAGGATAACGGCATAGGGCAAAAGCGAACGCTCGAGCCATTTCGACTGCGTGAACACGATCGCGAGTGCCACGCCGACGCTGACGGCCGCGATCAATGCCGCAAAGGTGATCCGCAAGGTCACCCCGAGCGCGATGGAGAGCGTCGGCCAGTCAGTGACAAGTGTCGTCGCAATCACGCTCGGCGATGGCAGGAGGTAGGGCGGAATATTCTTCAGCCACACCATGAATTCCCAGAAGCCGAGAAAGAACGCACCTGTCACCAGCGGCGCGAGAATGCCGGGCCAGCGGCTCTTGGGAATACCGAGAACGGTTTCCTCGACCGCGAAGACCGGTGCATTCTCCTGATCCGTGCCGCGCACGGCGGTAGTGGTCGCTTCACTCATGCATTGATCGCCTTCAGGAGCGCCTCCGAGCCGAGGCGGCACAGATGCGCGTATTCGGGTGACGTGCGGAACAGATTGTCGCGCGGGAACGGCGCATCGACCATGAGTTCGCTCATCACGCGGCCGGGGCGCGCCGCCATCACCACAATACGCTGGCTGAGATAGACGCTTTCGAACACCGAATGCGTGACGAAGACGGCCGTGAAGCGGTTCGCCTCCCACAGGGTGAGAAGGTCATCGTTGAGTTTGTGACGGGTGATCTCGTCGAGCGCCGCGAAAGGTTCGTCCATCAACAGCACCTTCGGCTCGGTAACGAGCGCGCGGGCAATGGAGACGCGCATCTTCATGCCGCCCGACAGCTCGCGCGGATAGGATTTCTCGAACCCCCTGAGGCCGACGAGTTCCAGCATCGCCGCCGCGCGTTCGCGCGCCTCCGTCATTGGCATATGCTTGAGGCGGAGGGGCAGAAGCACGTTTTCAAGCGCTGGCGCCCAGGGCATCAAAGTCGGCTCCTGGAACACGAAACCGAGGCTGTGTTCTTCATGCCCGTAGGCATCGGCACTGTCTGCGCCCGGCCAGTCGACCGTTCCGGCGGAAGGCGCCGAGAGATCGGAGACGATGCGCAGCAGCGTCGATTTCCCGCAGCCCGACGGGCCGAGCAGACTGACGAACTCGCCCGGATAGAGATCGAGGTCGACATCCCGCAGCGCGAGCGTGCCGTTCGAGAATTTCTTCGAAAGGCCGCGGATCGAGACGAGCGGGCGGCGTTTCGCCGGCCCGCCCGCGACCAGCGCCGAGCCGGCGTTCGCCATCAGATGCCGACGCCCTTGTTGATGAAGTCGAGGCTGTAGGCCTTTTTGACATCAAGACCTGTCGGGAACACGCCCGCCTTGGTCATGTCGTCATAAAAGCGCGCCCAACGCTCGTCGGTCATGGCGCCGACGCCAAGCTTGAGCGCGTCGCCCGACATCACGATGCCCTTCTCGTTCATCGACTTGATCGCAAAGGCGATCTTTTCGTCGGTCATGTCCGGGTTGTCCTTCTTGATGAGCGCATTGGCGGCGGCATTGCCTTCGCCTGCCTTCATGTAGGCGGCCCAGCCTTCGAGGCTCGCGGTCACGAAGCGTTGCACGACGTCCTTCTTCTCGCTCACCATCTTCTGGCTGACCGAGATCGTCGTCGAATAGGGATCATAACCGGCATCGGCCAGGAGATGCACGACCGGCTTCACCCCGCCCTCCTTCTCGATCGCGAAGGGCTCGGAGGTGAGATAACCCTGCTGGCACATCTGCTTGTCGGCCAGGAAGGGTGCCATGTTGAAGGTGTAGGGCCGGATCTGTTCGTCGGAGTACCCGAACTTCGCCTTGAGGAAGGGGTAGAATGACGTGCGGCCGGCAGCACCGATCAAAACGGGCTTGCCCTTCAGCGCGGCGAGGTTGTCGTTGCCCTGCCCCGGATGGCAGATCAGGACCTGCGGATCCTTCTGGAAGATCGAGGCGATGCACAGGAATGGCAGCTTCTGTTCGACATAGCGGATCGCCTCGAAGCCCGAGGACATGATCATGTCTACCGCCCCGCCGAGCAGGAGCTGCGAGGGGTTCTGCTGCGGACCGCCCATGCGGATATCCGCGTCGATGCCGTATTTCTTGTAGATGCCATTCGCGACCGCGTAATAGAAGCCGCCGTGCTCGGCCTGCGCGCGCCAGTTGGTCTGGTAGGAGACCTTGTCAAGCGTCTGCGCGCTGACCCGCCCGCCCAGAACGGGCACGAGCACCGAGCCACCGACAAGGCCCAGCGCCGCTCTGCGATTGATCCGGTATTTCATCATCGATCTGTCTCCACCTGAATTGACGCCCGTTTCTCGTGCGGTTCGCAACAGCCCTAGCAACCCCTATGCCGATAGCGGGTTGTGCCAATATGTCGCAATGGGAACATTCCGTCCTCACATTGCTTTTTTTGAGGCGCGGTGCCTAGAACGCGCGCAATGTCTTCCGTGCATGATACACAGCATATTGCCACCCTGCTGGCATTGAAGGCGGGCACGGGCCTTGCTAGCCTCCATCCCTGCCCGCTTTTCAAGGAACAACCGATGGAAGCCGCCGCTCTCCCGCCGCTCGATGCCGACATGTCGCCGCGCATCCGGGCCTTGATCGCCGATCTCGGTGATATCCCGGTCATCACCGAGAACAAGGTCGTGCGCAAGCGCAGCCGCGATTTCTTCTGGTATTCCCCGATCCTCAATGCCGAGCTGGCGAAGAAATCGGCCGAGATCGTCGTTGCCCCCCGCAACGAAGCGGACGTGATCCACGTCGCTGCGGCCTGCGTGAAGCATCGCGTTCCGGTGACCCCGCGCGGTGGCGCGACGGGCAATTACGGGCAGGCTGTGCCGCTTGAAGGCGGCGTTCTGCTCGATATGAACGCACTTGGCGGTATTGAATGGGCGATCCCCGGTCGGGTTCGCGTCGGCGCCGGCATGAACATCGGCGCGCTCGATGCCGAATTGCGCCCGCAGGGCTGGGAAATGCGGATGCATCCATCCACCAAGCGCACCGCAACGATCGGTGGCTTCGTTGCAGGCGGGTCCGGCGGTGTCGGTTCGGTGATGTATGGCGGCCTGCGCGAGCCGGGCAATATCCTCACCGCCCGGATTGTGACGCTGGAGGAGCACCCGCGCGTCATCGAGCTGAGGGGCGACGCCGCGCAGAAGATCAACCGCGCCTATGGCACCACGGGCATCATCACCGCGCTCGAAATGCCGACCGCGCCGGCCTTTCCCTGGATCGACGTGATTGTCGCCTTCGACAGCTACAAGACCGCGCTGCAATTCGGGCAGGACGTCGCCCGCGCCGACGGCGTCATCAAGAAACTGCTCTCCACCATCGCCTCGCCCCTACCCTCCTATTTCGGGCAGATGGCCCCCTATTGCCCGGACGGTCAGGCCATTATCGCCTGCATGATCTCCGAGGCTTCATTCGAAACCTTCCGCGATATCCTCGCCGGGCGCGGCACGATCACCTATCAGGCACCGTCCCGCGAGGAGCCAGGGCAGGTGCCGCTTTATGAATACACATGGAACCACACGACCTTGCAGATGCTGAAAGTCGATCGCTCGATCACCTATCTCCAGTGTCTGTTCCCGCACGACCGGCTGCTTTCCAGCATTCTCGACATCAACGCGAAGTTCCCCGACGAACTCATTCAGCACAACGAGTTCATCAAGTTCGCCGGCAACGTCACCTGCTCGGCGCTCCCGGTCATCCGCTTCACGACCAAGGAGCGGCTCTATGAAATCATTGCGGCACATGAGGAAGCCGGGATCCTGATCGCCAATCCGCATGTCTTCACGCTGGAAGACGGATCCCGCCACAAGCGCGCGGATGCCGACCAGATCGGCTTCAAGGCCGATATCGACCCCTACGGCCTGCTCAATCCCGGCAAGATGCGGACCTATCAGCCGGTGAAAATGTGAAAATCCTCTATCTCTATTGCCATCCGCTCGAAGAAAGTTTCCACGCCGCGATCCGTGATCGCGCGCTCGCCACCCTCCGCGAGGCGGGGCATGAGGTCGATCTGCTCGATCTTTATGCTGAGGGCTTCAATCCCGTGCTCGATGCGCAGATGCGGCGCGACTATCATGACCTGTCGAAGAACCGTGAGGGCATCGAGGATTACATCGACCGCCTGCACGCGGCAGAGGGGCTTGTGGTGCAATTCCCGACTTGGTGCTTCGGCTTCCCGGCGATGTTGAAGGGCTTCTTCGACCGCGTCTTCGGCCCCGGCATTACCTTCGATCTGTCCGATCCGGCGAACGTCAGGCCGATGCTGACCCATATCCGCCATGTCATCGGCATCTCGACCTACGGGCGTGATCGCTGGCGGGCGTTCCTCGTCGGCAACCCGCCGAAAAAGATGATTACACGCTATTTGCGCTGGTTCGTTTCACGCTCCGCGCGCATCCGCTATCTTGCGCTTTACCATATGAACGTTGCGACTGAGACGGAGAGGAAGGCCTTCCTCGCGCGCATCGACGGGGAGTTGCGGAATATCTGAGCGGATGTGATCAATCGCACATCCGGTACGCAAGCGCACATTCAGAATTCTCGCGCCACCCAGATATGGCCTGCTCCGGGAGAATGACATGATGAAACGCCTCGCCATCGCCGCAGCCGCCATGCTGCTCTCTTTTTCCGCCCATGCCCAGACCCCGTCGGCACCGGGTAACGGCGAGCAGGATCGCGAGGCAATGATGCGCATGGCGTGGCAGGCGGCGGCGCAGGCCGCCAAGGCCGGCCCGACAAAAATCGAACTTCTGGACCAAGGCACAATCAACCTTCCGAACGACATCGTCTACATCCCCCAGCCGCAAGCCGGCGCGCTGATGCGCGCGATGGGGAATACGGCGAGCCCTGCGCTGGTCGGCCTCATCACCGCCAAGGCGAAGGACTCCAACTGGATCGCAACCGTCTCCTTCGTCAAGGAAGGGTACATCAAAGATGAAGACGCCAAGGAGTGGAACGCCAACGACCTGCTTCAGAACCTGAAGGATGGAACGGAAGCCGCGAACAAACAGCGCCGCGAGCGAGGGTTTCCCGCGCTTCTGATTGACGGCTGGATTGAAGCGCCCACCTATGACAGCGCGACCCATCGCCTTGTCTGGTCAGTCGGTGCGCATAACGAAGGCAGCGCCTCGGATGCGCCGAAGACCATCAACTACAATACCTACCAGTTGGGCCGCGAAGGCTATTTCTCGCTCAAGATGGTGACGGACGCGAACGGCGTCTCAACGGACAAGGTCATTGCGAAAACTCTCCTCGCAAATCTCTCCTACAACACCGGCAAGGACTACTCCGACTTCAACGCGTCGACGGACCAGGTTGCGGCCTATGGCATTGCCGCTCTGGTAGGCGGCGCGGTGCTCAAGAAGGCAGGGTTCTTCGCGCTGGCCCTCGCACTTCTCGCGAAGTTCTGGAAGATTGCGGCGATCGGGGTCGTTGCGGCTGGATTCGGCCTCAAGAAAATTGTCTTCCGAAAGAAGGACAATGCCTGAAATCGAGACTTGATCGTCGAAGCCCCTGCCCGCCTGCATCGACGTTACCGGAGAAAAGATGAGCAAGACCCACTGGTTCGATCTGACTGCCCGCGATTTCGAGAAGCTCGACAAGGACCGCACCATCGCGATCCTGCCTATTGCCGCGACCGAACAGCATGGCCCGCATCTTTCCGTCGGCACCGATACGCTGATGGCTGGCGGCTTCTGCGCCGAGGTGAAGAAGCGCCTGCCGACCGGCCTTTCGGTGCTGTTCCTGCCGGTTTTCTGGGTTGGAAAGTCGAACGAGCACCTGCGCTCGCCCGGCACAATCACGCTTTCAGCGGAAACCCTGATCCGCGCCTGGACCGAGATCGGCGAGAGTGTCGCCCGTGCGGGAATCCGCAAGTTGGTGATCGTCAATTCGCATGGCGGCAACGTCGAGATCATGGGCATCGTCGCGCGCGAACTGCGCGTCCGCTGCAACATGCTGGTGGTGCAGACAGCTTGGCGCCGGCTCGGCGTGCCGGAGGGCGTGTTCTCGGACACCGAGAACGCCTTCGGCATCCACGGCGGGGATTACGAAACCTCGGCGATGCTCCATTTCGCGCCGGACCGGGTGAAGATGTCGAAAGCCAAGGACTTCGTGCCGAAATCCATCGACATGGCCGAGACCTACAAGCACCTCAGGATGACCGGCTTCACCTCGATGGCCTGGATCGCGGAGGACAATCACCCCGAGGGCGTCGCTGGCGAAGCCCATCTCGCTACCGCCGAAAAGGGCCGCAAAGCGGCGGAGTTCCAGTCCTTGCGCTTCATAGAACTGTTGCAGGACGTTGCGAAGTTTCCGCTTAACGATCTGGCGTGATCAACGCGCTGTTCGTCTGCTCCGCCAATAAGCTCCGCAGCCCGACCGCCGAGCAGGTTTTTGCGGCCTGGCCAGGCGTCGAGACAGATTCGGCTGGGCTTCTGGAGACCGCAGACCTCGTCCTCTCGCCAGAGCAGATCGAATGGGCGGATATCATCTTCGTCATGGAGAAGCGGCATCGCGCCAAGCTCTCGAAGAAATTCCGGCGCTATCTCGGCGGCAAGCGCGTGATCTGTCTCGACATCCCGGACGACTTTGACTTCATGGATCCGGAACTGGTCGCGCTGCTCGAACGGAAAGTCGGCCCGTTTCTGCGTCGCTAAAGCCGCCCCATCTCACGCCGCACCCGGTCGAGGTGCGCCTTGCGCGTCTCTTCACCCACCACATCGATGCGATGGAGCGCGAGCCACAGCGTCTTGCAGCGCGGGGCGCAGAGCACGCGGATGCCGGTGAGCAAGATACGGCGGCCGGGCATCCCCATCAGCCACCACCACCAGCGTGGTGAACCGAGCGTCGTCAGCACACAGATCAGGCGAATGTTCGGAAGCAGCCCCCGGATCGGCTGGTTGCCCTCCGGCATCGAGAAGGTCTCGTGCGGCAGGAACACCCGTTCGAGCCAGCCCTTGAGCATCGCCGGCTGGGCATACCACCACGTCGGGTAGATGAAGATCAGCCCCTCCGCCGCCTTCACCCGCGCGAGATGATCCGCCACCGGCACCCGGTTGACCTCGCGCGTGTGGTAATCGCCGCGCCCGGCGGCCGACATGACAGGATCAAACCCTTCCGCGTAGAGATCGAGCAGGTCCACGGTATGGCCGGCCTTGGCCAGCACCTCGAGCGCGACATCGCGGATCGCGGCCGTGAAGCTGTCGGGCCGCGGATGGCAATAGACGACAAGCAGTTTCATGCAAGAATTCGCTTCACGAGAGCTCGTGGCCCAAGCCCTTGAAGAGCCAGGTCTTGCCGGACTTGTAATCGTAGGCGGGGTCTTCCCAGGCGATCATCTTGCCGGGGTTGAGAAGCCCTTGCGGATCGGCCTCGCGCTTGAAGGCGAGTTGGGCTTCGTCCGTTTGCTTCATTCCACCCTCTTCGAGCGTGTAGCGGTGCGGATTGAAGATCGGCGCACCCATTTCCTCATGGATCGCCATGATCTCCTCGAGCCGCGCGTCCGTCGTATACTTGACCATCGGCAGGCCGAAACAGGTCACCTTGCCGTCGAAACGCACGAACTCGAGGTGGCAGGTGACCTCCTCGCCGAAGCGGGCATGAATTTTCTCGACAAGATCGAGCTGGTTTGGGAACGGATAGAGCACCTGAAGATAGGTGATGCCGGGATCGACCCTGAGCGCCCGCAGCGTCGTGTGGTTCCAGGCAAGTTCGAAAGCCGGCGGCAGGCCCTTCTTGTCTTCGGCAGACAGCGCGTCGGAGCGGTAGAGCACTTCGGCGCTCTTCCAGCGCGCGGTGAAGGCGAGCAGGGGCTGCAACGCGAAATCCGCGACCATGACGATGACGACATGCTTCGCGCGCGGCAGGAACTTCCTGTGCCGTGTGAAGACATCGTGCGGCACCGGGGCCGCCACCACGGCGAGTTCCTTCAGCAGCAGCCCGTCCTGCTCGCCGAGCGCATTGGCGTATTCGCTGGCGCGGCGGAGATCGTCAAACCCCACCAGCACATCGACCCAAGGGTGCGCCGTGGCCAGCGGCACCTCGCATTCGGTGATGATGCCGTTGGTGCCATAGGCATGCGCGACCTTGAGCAGATCGTCGCCCGAGAGGTCGAGCACGCGCGGGCTCGCCTCCATCGTCATCACCTTCATGCGGATGATGTTGCCGTAGTCGCGCAGACCTCCCCAGCGGATCGACCCCACGCCGCCCGAACCGCCGGCGATGAAACCGCCCAGCGTCGCGGTGTGATAGGTCGAGGGGAACAGGCGGAGTTCCTGCCCGGATTTCTCGCGTGTTTCCTTGTCGATATCCGCCAGCACCGCGCCCGGCCCCGTCACCACCCGGCCCGGCGCGATGGATTTGACCGCGTTCATCGCCGAGAGATCGAGCACAACCCCACCGGAAAGCGGCATCGCCTGCCCGTAGTTCCCGGTGCCGGTGCCGCGCGGTGTCACCGGAATGCCGAGCCGGTGGCATTCGCCGAGCACGGTCGCCAGCTGCGCATCATCTGCGGGCGTGACGATCAGGTCGCCGGTGACGGCATCGAGCTGGCGCTTCAGCGGTGGCGAGTACCAGTAGAAATCCCGGCTCTTCTGCTTGAGGATCGCCGGATTATCGTCGGTCTTGATGGAACCGAGGCGGGATTTCAGCGTCGCGATATCGAACGGCATGGCGGGTTCCGAGAATCAGAGAACATCGAGTTCGGCATAATCGGGAAGCGGCACGGCAATCGCCTTGCCCCCGATCAAAACCGTACGACCGACCTGCGGTCGGGAAAGAAATTCATTCATTGTCCGCGCCGGGAGAATGACGAGATCGGCAGCAAGGCCGGGCGCAAGCCGTCCCCTGTCGTCAAGGCCCATCTGGTCAGCCGGGCGAGCAAAGACCGTTTCGAGCCAAGGACGCGAAGAATGATCGAAGTGGAGAATGCGGGTCGCTTCGCGGTAGACTTCCACCGCGTCGAGATCGCCGTAGGCGTAGAAGGCATCGCGGGTATTGTCCGATGAGACCATCGTCGAGACGCCGGCCGCATCGAGTTCGTGCAGCGGCGCGACCCCGCGCCAGCGCGGCGTCCGGCCGGAAACGCGATCCTGAAGATACATGTTGCACATCGGCAGCGAAACGACGTTGAGCCGCGCCGCGACCAGTTTGTCGATGACGCGCCGACGGTCCGCGTCGTCCATCAACGCGAGTGAGCAGCAATGTCCCGCCAGCGCCCGGCCCGCGAACCGGTGGCGGACCAACGCATCGGCGATGACTTCCAGCGACCGCGCATCCGGACTGTCGCTCTCGTCAACATGGAAGTCGAGATCGATCCCCTCTGCCTTCGCCGTGCCGATCATGATGTCGAGCGCGGCATCGAGCTTGCCGTCGAGCGGCTCACCGAGGAAGGTCACTGCGCCGAGCACGCCGCCGTAGCGCCGGACATGCGCGAGGACGTTCGCGAACTCCTCAGGCTCGTCGATCACCTTGACGACGGGGAACAGGCACACGGCCTGAAGCGCGATTCGGTCCTTCCACGCCGCGCGCATCTCGTCGAACACGCCCCAGGAAATCGCGGTCTGCTTGCCGATACTGTCGAGATGGGTGCGGATCGCGCCGGTGCCGTGATGCAACGCGCAGCGCAGCGCGAAGTCCATGCGAGTCCGCACATCCTCCGCGCTCCAGTTCGCCTCGCGGTCGGCCATCACGGCCTCGCGGGCACCGAGAAAGGTGCCATTGGGGTTCGGTGCACGATGATGAACCTGCCCCTTGTCGAGATGGGTGTGGACCTCGACGAAGCGCGGCAGCAGCATCCGGCTCCTGCCCTCGACGTGCGGCACGCCGTCGTCCGGCGCGGCCCCTGCGATGATGCGCGTGATACGCCCGTTCTCGACGAGCACCGATGCGGTCGCCAGCCCATCCGCCCGCACCGTCACCGGTCCCTCGATCCGCGTCAACGCGGGCGAAACCGAAAACCCGTCGAGCCAACACCGGCCCTGAGGAAGAACCACCTGCACGAAATACCCCTATCGGAATGACGTTTTCAGCTTGCTGACATGCAAGGCCGATTCCATTCTTGCAGCGTAACGCGTCACTCCGGAACAACAATGCCTCATCGGAAACTCAACCCAGCCTCGATTCGCCCGCCCTTCGCTGCCTACAGCCACGGGCTCGTCGTCGAGGCGCCGAAACGTATCCTCTTCGCCTCGGGTCAACTCGGCGTCGGGCCGGATGACGTCATTCCCGACGATGTGGAGGCGCAGGCCGTGCTCTGCTTCGAGAATATCCGCGCGATCCTCGCCGAGGGCGGTATGGATTTTTCCCATGTCGCGCGTTTTTCCGCCTTCGTCACGGATCGGGCGTATTTTCCGGTTTATGGCCGCGTGCGATCCCGCTATGTGAGCGGCGACGCTTATGCCTCGACCCTCGTCGTCGTCTCCGGCTTCACTCGCCCCGAGTTCAAGGTGGAGGTGGAGGTGACGGCCGTCGCGTAACAACGGACCTCCATGACCGATCAGGCCGCCCCCAAGATTTCCTTCGTCTCGCTCGGCTGCCCCAAGGCGCTGGTGGACAGCGAACGCATCATCACCAAGCTTCGCGCCGAAGGCTACGAACTGACCAAAACCCACGCCGGTGCCGATCTCGTGATCGTCAATACCTGCGGCTTCCTCGACAGCGCCAAGGCGGAATCGCTGGAAGCCATTGGCAAAGGGCTGAGCGAGAACGGAAAGGTCATCGTCACAGGTTGCATGGGCGCCGAGCCGGAGCAGATCCGTGAGGCTTACCCCGCCGTCTCGGCGATCACCGGTCCGCAGGCCTACGAGAGCGTGATGCAGGCAGTGCATGAGGTTGCGCCGCCGCTCCACAACCCGTTCCTCGATCTCGTGCCGGAACAGGGCGTGAAGCTCACGCCACGTCACTACGCCTACCTCAAGATTTCCGAAGGCTGCAACAACCGCTGCACCTTCTGCATCATCCCGAAACTGCGCGGCGATCTCGTCTCGCGCCCGCTCGCCGAGGTGATGCGCGAGGCCGAGAAGCTGGTGAAGGCGGGCGTGAAAGAACTGCTGGTCATCAGCCAGGACACCTCGGCGTATGGCGTGGATCTCAAGTATTCGCCCTCGCTCTGGCAGGATGTCGAATACCGCACGCGCTTCCTTGATCTCGCGAAGGCGCTCTCGACGCTCGGCGTCTGGGTGCGGCTCCATTACGTCTACCCCTACCCGCATGTCGACGAGGTGATCCCGCTCATGGGCGAGATGACCGAAAGCGGCGGCGTCATCGTCCCCTATCTCGATATCCCCTTCCAGCACGCGGCGCCGAATGTGCTCAAGGCAATGAAACGCCCCGCTCATGCCGAGAAGATCCTCCAGCGTGTGGAGAAATGGCGTGAAATCCGGCCCGATCTCGCCATCCGCTCGACCTTCATCGTCGGCTTTCCGGGCGAGACGGAGGAAGATTTCGAGGAATTGCTCGGCTTCCTCTCGGCGGCGAAACTCGAACGCGTCGGCGCGTTCAAATACGAGCCGGTGCGCGGTGCACCCGCCAACGATCTCGGCCTTGCGGTGGTCCCGCCCGAGGAGCAGCAGCGTCGCTATGATCGCTTCATGGCGCATCAGCAGGCGATCTCGGCGCGGCTGCAGCAGCGCCGGGTGGGGCAGCGGATCAAGGTAATCGTGGATGCGCCCGGCCCGACCGTGAGCAAGGGACGATCCATGTGGGATGCGCCGGAGATCGACGGTTCCGTCTATGTCGCTTCTCGCAGGCCGTTGCGCGCGGGTGACGTCGTTTCTGTCAAGATCGAGCGGGCGGACGCCTACGACCTTCACGGCACTGCGGTATGAGTCTCACTCCGCTGGGCTTTGAGCGGGTGCCGGACGGCTTCGATCGCGGTTGCGTTTCCTGAGGAACGTGCGGCGGAACCAGATCGTCAGCCCCGTCGCCATCAGGCCGATGAAAGCGAGCGAGGTCACCAGCACCATGATGCCGGTCCACATTCCGGCGATGTTGCCTTCGTGCAGCCCGCGCGACCAGTTGGTGTTGGTCAGGACCACGCCCTGCCGTGACACCTGATAGACCCGGAAAACGCCATCCTCGTTTACCCGCGCCAGCAGACGCCCACCGCGGTTGCGCAGCCAGATCAGTCCACCCAGATCGCGATCTTTGCCGAGCATCTCCACCGCCTCTTTCAGTTTCGGTAGCGCCGCCTTGTCCTGCGGCGGCAGTGCACCGCCGATGTTGATACGGAACGCAAGCATGAGCCCCGTGACCGGCGAGAGGACCAGCAGCGGCAACAGCACCCAGGCAATGCCCTGATGCCAACCGGAGATCGTATTGCGGATGCGCGGCCATCCCATGAAGACGCCGATCAGCATCAGCACGATCATGGCGATAGTCGAGGCGGTGACGACCCATTCGAGATCGAACACGAAATGCTCGTGTAGGCGGCGCATGTCGCCGAAGATGTCGGACAGCATGGTCGCTTCGCTGTCGTCGACCGGCGTCTTGGTCGCAAGATCGAAATCCGTCGAACCGTCCTCGCCGATCCCCTGAACGTTGAGCCGGTTCTCGTAAGCCCGCACCGAAAGCGCCCGCGCCTTGCCCTCCGGGTCATGCTTGTCGAGCAGGGCGACGATCTCGCTCGCGGGGAGCTTCAGGGACCGTGAGCCCTTGTCCTGAAGGATCGGCTCCAGTGACAGCACGAGCCCGGTCACGATCAGCACCGCGAGCGGCACGGCGAACACCAGCGTCGTCCAGCGATGCAGGCGAAGGAGCAGCGGTTTCATCTCGGTCATCCTGTTTGGAATGATTCCAGAAACATCATGACGCGCCCGGCATCGTCAAATGACCATTTGGTAATTCTCCGACAAAAAACGGCGGACCACAGGGCCCGCCGCAGAAATGTCAGATCCGAACGCCGATTCCTTATTTCGGAATCGTGCCTTCGATGCCCTGCACATAGTAGTTCATACCGGCGATCTGGCCGTCGTTGAGCTTGCCGTCCTTGCACTCCACCGTCTTGCCGTCCTGCGCGACGATTGGGCAGGTGAACGGATCGATCTTGCCAGTCCTGATGCCTTCCTCGGTCTCCATCGCCAGCTTCTTCACGTCGTCCGGCATGTTGACATAGGGACCCATCTTGACCTTGCCCTTGGCGAGACCGTCGAACACATCCTTGCTCTCCCAGGTGCCTTCGAGCACGGCGCGGGTGCGCTCGACGTAATAGGGTGCCCAATCGTCGATGATCGAGGTCAGGATGTTCTTCTCGGCGAAGCGCGACATGTCGGACGCCTGCCCGAAGGCGAGCTTGCCGCGCGCGGCCGCCTGCTGGAGCGGCGCCGGACTGTCGGTGTGCTGGGTGATGATATCTGCGCCCTGATCGAGCAGCGCCTTGGCGGCATCGCCCTCCTTGCCGGGGTTGAACCAGTCAAACACCCAGGCGACCTTGATCTTGACGTCCGGGTTCACGCTCTTCGCGCCGAGATAGAAGGCGTTGATGCCGGCGATCACTTCCGGGATCGGCACCGCGCCGACATAGCCGATGGTGTTGGTCTTGGTCATCTTCCCGGCAATCTTGCCGATGATGTAGCGCCCTTCATGGAACTTCGCCGAATAGGTGGAGACGTTCTTGTCGCGCTTGAAGCCGGTCGCGTGCTCGAACTTCACGCCCGGATATTTCTTCGCGACCTTCAACGTCGGCTCCATGTAGCCGAACGAGGTGGTGAAGATCAGCTTGTGGCCAGTGCGCGCGAGCTGTTCGATCGCGCGTTCGGAGTCGGCCTCCGGCACGCTCTCAATGAAGGTCGTCTCGACCTTGCCCGGAAATGCCGCCTCGATCGCCTTGCGGCCGACATCGTGCTGGTAGGACCAGCCGAAGTCGCCCACAGGGCCGACGTAAATGAAGCCAACCTTGAGCTTCTCCTGCGCGAGCGCCGGTGCAGCAAGGCCGGCAGCGAGCGCGAGCGCCCCCAGTTTCAGAAAATGACGCATCATGACTTCCCCAAGTAACGGCGCGGTTCGATCCGGCCCCCGCGCGCCGCGCCGTGCGGCGGTGACCCTGTTATTGTCGGAAGCGCGGCTAACGCTCCGGCACGAAAGGTTGCCCCAGCGATCCGGCCGCCCCGCTGCCCCGCCGCCCGGAAATCGACAGCAGGAGCAGGACGGCAATCGTCATCAGGTAAGGTAGCGCTGAAAGAAGCTGCGAGGGAAGCCCGATCGCGCCGGCTTGGGCATGGAGCTGCGCGACCGTAATGCCACCGAAGAGATAGGCGCCGAGCACCAGCCGCCAGACATGCCCGGCAGCAAAGACTACCAGCGCCAGCGCGATCCAGCCACGCCCCGCACTCATGCCCGGCGACCAGAACCGCGTATAGATCAGCGAGAGATAGGCGCCAGCGAGCCCGGCCAGCAGCCCGCCGAACAGCACGGCGATAAAGCGGATGCGGCGCACCGGCAGACCGAGTGCATGGGCCGATGTGTGATTCTCGCCCACCGCCCGCAGCAGAAGCCCGAAGCGCGTCGAGTTCAGGCCATAGCCCACAAGCCCGATCAGGATGAGCGAAAGGTAGAAAACCGGATCGCCGGTGAAAAGTGCCTTGCCGAGGACCGGGATCTCCTTGAGCAACGGAAATTCGATCGGCGGAATCGGTGCGCGCGGTTGGCCGACGAAGTTCTGGCCGATCAGCCCGGAAAGACCAAGGCCGAGAATGGTCATCGCAAGGCCTGTCGCGACCTGATTGGCGGCAAGATAGACGACCAGAACACCGAAAACCGCTGAAACCGCGAGCCCCGCCAGCGCCCCGGCGGCAATGCCCAACACGCTCGAATCCGTCAGAACCGCAACCGCGAACGCACTCGCCGCGCCAACGATCATCATGCCCTCGACCCCGAGGTTGAGAACCCCGGCCCGCTCGGTGACGTGCTCGCCGAGCGCCGCGATCAGCAGCGGCGTCGCCGCCGTCAGGATGGTCCCCAGAATAAGCGGAAGGGTGTCGATCATGTCCGCTCCCGCTGGATCTCAAGGCTGTAACGATCAAGGCTCTCGCCGACGAGCACACAGGTCAGTAGCAGCCCCATGAAAAACCGCGTCAGGTCGTAGGGCAGCTTCAGGGAAACCTGCGCGCTTTCCGCCCCGATCAGCAGCACGGCAATTACGACGGAAGACAGCGTCGCGCCAACCGGCGTCAGACGACCGAGAAACGCGACGATGATCGCGGTGAACCCGAGGCCCTGCCCGAAACCGGGTCGCAACTGCTGCACCTGGCCGGCCACCTCGACGACACCGGCGAGCCCCGCCAAGGCCCCCGAAATGAGGAAAACCAGCACCGTGATCCGGGCTTCATTGAAGCCGGCGAAGTTCGCCGCGCGCGGTGCATCCCCACTCGCGGCCACAGCATAGCCGAACAGAGTGCGCCGGAAGAGCACGAACGCGATTGCCGCGACCACCAGCGCCAGTACAAGCCCGAGATGCAGGCGCCCCCCCTCGAACAGCGGATGCAGGACCGCCGCATCCGAGAAGCTAACGCTTTGCGGAAAGTTGAACCCCTTCGGATCACGCCACGGCCCGCGCACGAGATAATCGAGCAGCAAGTCCGCAACATAAACCAGCATCAGACTCGTCAGGATTTCGGAAATACCGAAGCGTGTCCGGAGCACGGCCGGAATCGCAGCATAGGCAAGCCCGCCGAGCATCCCGGCGATCATCATCAGCGGCATGATCCAGAACCCGCTCATGCCATGCGTGAGAATAGCGATACCGCCGCCGCAGATACCGCCGAGCAGGAATTGCCCCTCCGCGCCGATGTTCCAGCGGCTCGCCCGGAAGCAGAACAGCAAGCCGATCGAGATCAGCATCAGCGGTGTCGCCTTGAGCAGCACCTCCTGCAACGCCCACGGGTCGGTCAGCGGTTCGATGACGAAAACCTGCAACGCGCGCCAGGGAGAACGCCCCATGAGCCAGACGATTAGGCCACCGATCGCGAGGGCAACCAAGAGTGCCACCACCGGTGTCGCAAACTGACGCTGGCGGGAGATGCGACGTCGAGAAACGAGCACAAGACGCATTACGAGGCCCCCTCGGTCGCGCGCGCCCCGCCGGTCATCATCAACCCGATCTCCCCGCGCGTGACCGTTCGTGTCGGTCGTGCTGCACTGAGACGTCCCTTGCGCATGACAACGATCGAATCCGCGAGCGAGAGCGCCTCGTCGAGGTCCTGCGTGATGACGAGTACCGCCGTGCCCTGCGCCGCAAGGTCCATCAGCGTCTGGCGGATATGGCGGGCCGCACGCGCATCGACGCCCCAACTCGGTTGGTCGATGACGATGAGGCCCGGCATCCGTTTCACCTCGCGCCCCACGATGTACTTCTGGAGGTTGCCGCCGGAAAGATGCGCCGCGACCGGATCACTCCGGGGAATGCGGACGTCGAAGTCCCGCACGATCCCCTGTGCGACCGTTTCAAGCCGCTCGCGATTGATGAAGGGCGATCCGATCGTTTCGGTAGCGTGCCAGGAGAGAACGATATTGTCGGAGAGGGGTGACTGCGGCAGCGTCGCCTGTCCAAGCCGGGCCTCCGGCACGAAGGCGGCGCCGGCCTTGCGCCGATCATTGATGCTGGCGCGGTTCATCGCCCGGTCGGCAATGGAGATCGTGCCGCCGGTAATCCGCCCGCCCTCGCCTGAAATGGCATTGTAAAGTTCACTCTGGCCGTTACCGGCAACCCCCGCCACCGCGACGATCTCGCCGGATCGCACGACGAGGTCGATCCCGTCGAGCGTGATCCCATGCACGGTTTCAGGCGCGACGCTCAACCCGTCGAGCACCAGCATCGGCGCGCCGGGCTCGCCACCGGCACCGGGGTTCAGGTCAGCGATCCCCTCGCCGACCATCAGGGTCGCAAGCTCCTTCGCCGTCGCCCGGCGCGGATCGGTCGCCCCGACAACGCGCCCGCCGCGCAAAACGGTTGCCCGGTCACACAACCGCCGGACCTCCTCAAGCTTGTGGCTGATGAACAGGATCGACGCCCCCTCCGCCTTGAGCTTGTCGAGCGTGACGAAAAGGCTCTCGCTCTCGCTCGGGGTCAGCACCGAGGTCGGCTCGTCGAGGATGATGACCTTCGGTTCCTGGATCAGCGCGCGCAGGATCTCGATTCGCTGCCGCTCGCCGGCCGAAAGGGTGTGAACCGGGCGGTCGAGTTCGATCTCCAGCCCGAACTGCGCCGCCTTTTCGGAAACCTTCCTACGCAGCGCATTGTTGGCAATCGCGCCGTCGAGAGGAATGGCGATGTTCTCGATCACGCTCATCTCGTCGAAGAGCGAGAAATGCTGGAACACCATGCCGATGCCGTGCGCACGTGCCGCGCGGGGGGATTCGAGCGTCACCGGCACGCCGCCGATGACGATTTCGCCGGAATCGGGCGCGAGCAGGCCATAGAGAATCTTGACCAGCGTCGACTTGCCCGCACCGTTCTCGCCGAGCAGGGCGTGGATTTCGCCCGAACGCAACGTGAGATCCACCGCCGCATTGGCTAGCAATGCGCCGAAATACTTGGTGATCCCTTTGAGTTCGACGACGACGCCCACGCCTGCCCCGTTCACCGGTTATGGAATGAAAACCGTCGAGCCGGTCGTTTGCCGGCCTTGCAGCGCCACATGCGCCTCAGCGACCTTCGCAAGCGGCATTTTCGTCGGTGCGGCGATCTTTAGCGTTCCATCCGCCACAGCCCCGAACAGCCGCTTCGCCATCGCGGCGAAGGTCTTCGGGTTGGCGACATGCGTCACCAGTGTCGGCCGGGTCGTGTAGAGGCTGCCCTTCTTTGACAGGAGCCCGAGATCGAAGGCCTCGACCGCGCCTGAAGCATTGCCGAAGCTTACGAACATGCCGAACGGCTTGATGCAGTCGAGCGAGGCCGGGAAGGTCGACTTGCCGACCCCGTCATAGACGACATCGCAGAGCGCGCCCTTGGTGATTTCCTTCACACGGGCCGGGAAATCCTCCTTCGAGTAGTCGATCACGTGATGGCAGCCGTGCTTCTTGGCGAGCTTCACTTTCTCCGGCGAACCCGCCGTGCCGATGACGGTCGCCCCGAGCGATCGCGCCCACTGGACGAGCAGCGAGCCGGTGCCGCCCGCCGCGGCATGGATCAGCACCACATGCCCTTTCTTGACCTTGAAGGTGCGGAACAGGAGATATTCCGCCGTCAGGCCCTTGAGCATGATGGCGGCGGCGGTCTCGAACTTCACCGTCTTCGGAAGCTTCATCAGCACCGCGGCCGGCACGTTCCGTTCCTCAGCATAGGCGCCGAGCGAGCCGACATAGCCGACGTGATCGCCGACCTTGACGCCTTTCACCGCCGAGCCGACGGCCGTGACGACGCCCGCCGCCTCCTGTCCCGGCGTGAACGGCATCACCGGCGCCGGATAGAGCCCGGAGCGGAAATAGGTATCGATGTAATTGAGGCCGATGGCCTTGTGCTGCACGCGGACCTCGTTGGGTCCGGGCGGCGCAAGCACGACATCCTCGAATTTCAGAACTTCAGGACCGCCATAGGCGGCAACACGAACGACCTTGACCATTTCTCATCATCCTGTTTGTGGCCTAGCGCCGCGCTCCCGACGGCCATTGATAGCAACCAGTGGTGCATCTTTCTTCGGGCAATTCAAGACGGCGCGCATGTATTCCCGAACCCTGTCCCGAAGCCGGCTTTGATCTTGCTCCTTGCCAAAGCGCGCCCGGTGCCTTTGATGGTGTCGCGTTGGCAAGCGAACAGGCCGGAGGACCGGGCGATGGGCACCCATTTCGACTGCATCGTCGTCGGTGGCGGCGCGGCAGGTCTAGCGACCGCTATCGGGCTCGCGCGGGGCGGCCTTTCCGTGAAGGCGCTCGGCGTACCGGATGCGCCGCATGACGATGGCCGGTCGGCTGCATTGTTCGAATCGAGTCTCGAATTTCTCGCAACCCTCGGTGTCGTCGAAGAACTGAAGGCGCATGGGGCGCCTTTGCGCGCGATCCGTCTCATCGACATAACCGGCGCGCTGGTGCGCGCGCCGACAACGACCTTCAAGGCGTCCGAAATCGGGCAAGACGCGTTCGGCTGGAACATTCCGAACGCGAAGATCGTCGAGGTCATGAGTGCCGCCGCGCGGACAACACCCGGCCTCTCGGTATCCGCAACTTTCCTCGACCGCTTCACGCAGGACGAGAACGGTATCACCCTGATGACGAAAGGCGGCGAAACTCTCACCGCCGACATCCTGATCGGCGCGGATGGACAGAAATCCCGTGTCCGCGAGGGCGCCGGCATCGGCCATCGCGTCAAGCCCTATCCCCAGGCCGCGATCACCTGCCGCCTGCACCATCCCAAGGATCACGAGGATATCAGTCTCGAATTCCACACCCGCGAGGGGCCGTTCACTTTTGTCCCGGTCGCGGATGGTCTCTCGGCGCTGGTCTGGATCATGCGGCCGGAAAAAGCAGAGGCGATGGTGAAGCTGCCGCGCGCAGCTTTGGAAGACGAGATCAACCGCCGCGCGACCAACGCACTCGGACCGGTGAAGATCGACGGCCCGGTCGCGTCGGTGCCGCTCCAGAAGCTCGTCGCGAATGCGCTGATCGCCGGGCGCGTCGCGCTGGTCGGAGAAGCGGCCCATGCCTTCCCGCCGATCGGCGCGCAGGGGCTGAATCTGGGGCTGAAGGATGTCGAGGCCATCGTGAAACGCCTCATCGCGGCGAAAAAGGCCGGCGAACCTCTTGCCACCGCCCTGCCCCATTATGCCCGCGATCGGCGGATTGACGTGGAAGCGCGTTCCGCGGGCGTCGATGTGCTCAATTCCGCGCTGATCGCGAATTCCCTGCCTTTCGATATCGCTCGCGCGGCGGGTCTCGCAGTGCTGCGCGATGTGGCACCGATCCGCCGTCTCGCGATGCGGATCGGCGGCTGGCGCTCGCCGTTCGGGATCAAAAAACCGGCTTGACTACCAGACTGGCAGTCGGTTCTCGGCGATGAGCCACAGCAGGCCCGTGACGGTGAGGATCGAGACCAGTGTCCCCACCAGAACGCCCGAGGACGCGCGCTCGACATAGGTTTCGTACTGGCGGGCCATCACGTAGACGTTGAGCGCCGGTGGCAACGCCGCCATCAGTGTCGCGGTCAGGATCCAGACGCGGTCGAACCCGCCCATCAAGCTCAGTACGGTGAACACCAGCATGGGGTGCAGGATGAGTTTGACGAGGAGATGCAGCGGCATTTCCTTCGGTGTGCGCGTCAAGGGTCGCAACGCCACGGTCACCCCGAGCGCGAACAGCGCGACCGGCGCCGCCGATCCCTTGAGCAGGACGAGCATGGTGTCGATCGCCTGCGGTGGCTGCCACTTGAAATAGGCCGCGACCACACCCGCGAAAGTCGCGACATTGAACGGATGCGTGAAGATCCGGGTCAGGACGAGCTTGGTGGTCGCCCAGAGTTTGATCTTCTCGTTGCCGCCAAGCGCCATCAGGAACGGCAGCAGCGTGAAGAGCAGCATCGAATCGAAAACGAAGATCAGCGCCGTCGGCACCGATGAGCCCGGCCCCAGCGCGGCGAGCGTCAGGCCCGGTCCCATGTAGCCGACGTTGGAATAGGCGCCGAAAATGCCTTGAATGGTCGATTCGCGGATGTTTCCGCCGGAAATCCACAGCCCGATCCCGAAGGAGATGAAGAAGGCGATGTAGGTGCAGAGCGTGGTCGTGGCGATAAAGCGCCAGTTCGTCAGTTGCTCGAACGGCGTCGCACCGATCAGCTTGAAGAACAGCGGTGGCAGCGCGACATAGACGATGAAGAAGTTCATCCATGCAAGGCCGCCCTCGGGGATCTTCATGAAGCGTCCGCAGGCGAACCCGAGAAGGATGAGGCCGAAAAACGGGAAGGCGAGCGAAACGACTGGGCTCATTTGAAGGGGCTCTTGCGACGGCAACCCGGAAAACCGCCACAGCGGCATTCCCGTTGCCGCAAGACCGGACAGCGCTTGACGAAGCCGGACAGGATCGGGAAGAAGCAATTCGTTAGCATCTTCGTGCCGGCGATCAAACCAAATCCGCAACAAGACGCCGCCCGGCCCGGCTTTCGGAATTCCCTTTGTCGAACGCATTGCGCTCTTTTTTCCGCGATATCCGGTTCCGCGCCGAAGCGCTCGGCTTCGCGGCGCTAGCCGGAATTGCGCGCGCGCTCGGTGTCGATCGGGCAAGCTCGGTCTCGGGCTGGTGCTGGCGCCGGCTCGCACCGCTCAACAAGCGCCACGTCCGCGCAGCCAACCAGATGCGCGAGGCGTTGCCGCATCTTTCAGAACCGGAGATCGCCAGGAACCTCGATGCGATGTGGGACAACCTGGGCCGGACAACCGCCGAGGCCTTCCTGATCGGCGATCTGGTTGCCGACGCCTCGCGGTTCGAGATCGGCGAGGATACGCGCGAGGCCTTGCGGACCGCCAAGGAGCGGGGTGCGGTTTTCGTCTCGCTCCATCAGGGAAACTGGGAACTCGCCTCCCCCCTGCTCGACCACCTCGGTCTGCCGGTGGCAGGCGTCTATCAACGGCTGCAAAACCCGCATGTCGAGGCGAGCGCCTCGGCCTACCGGAGACCGTTTTACAAGCTCGGGCTTTTCTCGAAGGGCCATGATACCGCCAGGCAACTGCTGCGGATTGTCGGCCAGCGCGGCACCGTGACAATCATGGCCGACCTGCGCGATCTGACGGGCCTCTATGTACCATTCTTCGGCCGTCCTGCACCCTCAACGGCCTTCCCGGCCCTGCTGGCGCGCGGTCGCGGCGTGCCGCTCTTCGCCGGTGTCGTTCTGCGTACCGAGGGCGCACGCTTCCGTATCCGGACCGTTGAGGTTCCGGTGCCTGTGACCGAGGATCGCGAAGCGGATATCCTTGCCGCCACGACGGCGATCCAGAAGACCTTCGAGGATTTCGTGCGCGACAATCCCGGCCAGTGGATGTGGGGTCACCGCCGCTACGAGAAATAGTACGTAGCCCCGCCCCTTGAGACCGGCCTGAAAATGACTATCTTCAGGCCCCTGAGGTAGCGTTTCATGAAGTCCAGCGAAGCCAAGTTCACTATCGGCCAGGTGGTCCGTCACCGGATATATCCATTCCGGGGCGTGATCTTCGATGTCGATCCCGAGTTCGCCAATACCGAGGAGTGGTGGCTTTCCATTCCCGAGGACATGCGGCCGCGCAAGGATCAGCCCTTCTACCACCTCCTCGCGGAGAACGAGGAGAACGAGTACATCGCGTATGTCTCCGAGCAGAACCTGCTGCCGGACGATACCGGCAAGCCGTTGCGCCACCCGCAGATCGCCGAGATGTTCGAGCCGGGCAGCGTGGGGCAGTTCGCGGTGAAGCGAAACAGCTTCGTCAACTGAACCGACAGTTCCACCAACGAAAAAGCCCGGCTTTCGCCGGGCTTCGTATTTGGAACGATAACGCAAGCCTTAAGGCTTCGGCGCGTTCTGGCGCTGCTTCAGCATTTCCTCGGCACGCTTCTTAAGGTCATCCGAACCCGGCGCCGGTGCCGCCGCGCCGCCACCTTGCGCGCCCTGCTGCTGGAGCTTCTGCAGCGTTGCCTCGTCGATACCGGCACTGTCATAGGCCTTGCCAAACCCTTCGAGCGGCACCTCGAAATTCACTTCCTGGCCGATCTGGTTTTGCATATCGATGCGAAGCGTCTTTGCCTTCTTCAGCGCGGTGATCGCGGCATCGTTGAGTTCGCCCTCAACGAAGCAGCCCTGCTGCAGGCAGACTTGGAACTTGGCATTCACCGGCTGCTGGCCATCGGCCGAGAAGCGGATGCCTGGCTGGATCAGGAAGGTGAGCGGAACGAGGAAGCGCACGAAGCGGCGCGTATCTTCCTTGACCGAGTAGATCGCAACCGCCATCACCGGCTGGTTGTTCTCGGCCACGAAATCACGAGTGGTGTAGCAGATTGTCTTCTTGACCGAGGGATCCTCACCGCAGACCTTGAGCCAGTCGTTCTGCTCCGGCGCGGCCTTGAGCGGAACCTTGATGCCGGCATTGGCGGGCGCTGCAGCCGGCGCCGCCGGCGCGGGCTTTCCGCCCTGCTGCGCCGAGGCCGGAAGCCCCGCAAGACCGCTCAGCGCAAGCCCGGCTGCCATCGCGACGCCCGCGCTCTTCGTGATCAGCGATTTCATCGTTCATACCTCTTTCCGGCACCGAAGCCGCACGGGCTCCCTCTAAGCGTGTTTCTCGCCATTTCGCAAGTGATAGCACGCATTGCATTGGTACGCCTTGATCCAGACCCATCGGCCTCGGATCGGAGCGCCAAGGACGCTCGTTCGCGCCGGATTGCGGCCTAACGGTGACCAAACCGGCAAATTCCGGTATCGGAAACGACGCGCGGAGCCGGAAACAGGAATTTGAAGCCTCCCGAGGCCGCATCGGATGGTGCGGGCGGGCGTCCTTGCATATTCTGCCTCAATGACAGAATGGCGAATCACAGGACGAATTTTCGGGTTGGCAGCGGCGCTTGTCGCGCTTGTCCTGCCGCTTGCCTGTGGTCTGCCGGGCGCACGCGCGGAAGATGCACCGCACCGTCACGCCATTGCCATGCATGGCGAACCGGCCCTGACGCCGGATTTCCCGCATATGCCCTACGCGAACCCGAATGCGCCCAAGGGCGGCCAGTTGCGCATGGGCATCGCCGGTTCGTTCGATGCGATCAACACCATGGCGATCAAGGGCAACGCACCGCGCGCGCTGGTGCCCTACATCGTCCAGCCACTGATGATGCGCTCGGACGACGAACCGTTCACACTTTACGGCCTCCTCGCCCAGACGATCGCGACGCCTGCCGATCGCTCCTACGTTGAGTTCCGGATGGACCCTCGCGCTCGCTTTTCAGATGGCACGCCGGTAGGCGCAAAAGATGTCCTGTTCTCGTGGAGTCTCTTCACGGCCCGTGGGCGCCCGAACTACCGGCGCAATGCGGAGAAGGTCGCGAAGGTCGAGTTGCGCGATCCCATGACGATCCGCTTCACGTTCAAATCCGCCGGCGATCAGGAACTGCCGCTCATCCTCGCAATGATGCCGGTGCTGCCCGAACATGCGACCGATCCCGAAAAGTTCGAGCGCATGGGCTTCACGCCCTTCCTCGGCTCCGGCCCCTATCTCGTCGAGAATATCGAGCCGGGCGCGCGTATCGTCCTCAAGCGCCGCGACGATTACTGGGCGAAGGATCTTCCCGTCCATCGTGGTCTTTATAACTTCGATACGATCAGCCTCGACTTCTTCCGCGACTCCAACACCCTGTTCGAGGCGTTCAAGACCGGCCTCCTCGACGTCCGCACCGAAATCGACCCGACGAAGTGGCGCGAGGGTTACGATATTCCCGCCGTCCACGAGGGCCGGATCGTTCGCGAATCCATTCCCGTACGCGTGCCGAAGGGCATGTCCGGCTTCATTTTCAATTCGCGCCGCAAGCCGCTCGACGATATCAGGGTACGCGAGGCGATGTTCTATCTGTTCGATTTCGAGTGGTTGAACCGCAACCTCTTTGCCAACGTCTATCGCCGTACATCGAGCTTTTTCGACGAGAGCGACCTCTCCTTCCACGCAGGACCGGTCGATGAACGCGAGAAGAGCATTCTCGGCGATGCGCTCGAAAAGCTGCCGCCCGCGATCCGCGACGGTTCATGGAAGCCCCCGGTGACGGACGGGTCGGGCCGCGACCGCAACGTGATTCGCCATGCACTGCGCCTCCTTGACGAAGCCGGTTACGCAATCCGCGACGGTGTCATGACCCACCGCACCAGCGGGCAGCCGCTCACATTCGAAATCATGGTCACAACCCGCGAGAAAGAGCGTATCGCGCTCGCCTTTGCGGACGGGCTTGCCCAACTTGGCATTCAGCCGCGCGTCCGGCTCGTGGATTCCAGCCAGTACTGGGCGCGCGTACGCAACTTCGAATTCGACACAATCGTCGAAGGCTATGTCGTCGGCGCCTCTCCTGGGCAGGAGCAGGCCAACCGCTGGTCGAGCGCGGCGGCGGGCAATCCGGGCACGCTCAACTGGGCTGGCGTGAGAGTTCCTGCCGTGGACCGCGCGATCGAGGCGATGCTGGCCGCGCGCAGCCGCGAGGAGTTCGTGGCGGCGGTAAGGGCGCTCGATCGCCTCCTTGTCGCGGGCCACTATGTGCTCCCGCTCTACCACCTGCCGGACAAATGGGTGGCCCGTTGGCGCCATATCGCGCGACCTGCCCACAGCGCAGCCTATGATTTTCAGTATGATAGCTTCTGGTTTCAGCCGAATCATTAGAAACTCCGGCTGCTTGAACGCGGAGCGGCGGCACGAATAACAAGGAGGAGCGCGCACGGATGACGACCGACACCCCCCGGTTTCTCAATGCGCCCTGGGACAAGATCACCGTCGCAAGCCTTGTGGAGGCGGCAGCCGCGCGAGTGCCGAAGCAGGTTTTCCTCCGCGATTGCCCGCATCGCCTCGCGTGGAACGGCGTCGAGCCGCGCGAACTGACCTTCGAGACTTTCCACCGTTCCACGCTTTTCCTGGCTGCTCAGTTACGCACGCTCGGCGTCCAGCCCGGCGACTGCGTGCTGTTGATGTTGCCGAACAGCGTGGAGACGCCGCTCGCATTGGTAGGAACGCTGATGGCGGGTGCCGTTCCCGCCATCGCACCAGCTGACGAGAAGGTCGATACCCTGCGCGCGATGGCGGAGCGTTGCGAGGCGAGCGCCATCCTGACAGTGAACCGGATTGGCGACATCAAGCTGGGCGAGAAGGCGCGACAGGTTGCAGCGCGGCTCATCAACATCCGTTGTGTAGCCGGCTTCGGGTTTGATTTGCCGGATGGCATCGTCAGCCTTGAGGGTTGGTCCGAGGAGGACGTGATGCCCCTCACCCCCCAAACCGCGCGGCAAGACGCGCCTGCCCTCATCACCTTCGCCCGGAAGGACGGCGCCATCTGCGCGTTCCGGCGCACCGAGGCGCAGGTCGTCGCCGACATGCTGCTAGCGACAACGCTCGCGACGCCGACCGAAGAGAGCGGTATCGTTTCCCTGATGCAGCCGGGATGCTCGGCGAGCGTCGCAGCCGGGTTCCTGCTCGCGCTTCAGGCCAAGGTTACTCTTGCGCTTGTCGGGCCCTACGAGGCTCCGGCGCTCGCCAAAGCGCTGGAGCGGCAGCCTGGTGCGCTCCTGCTGGCGCCCGACCATTTCATGGCCCAGCTCCCGAAAGACGCATCCGCTTCCGGGTTGGCCATCGGTCACGCCTCCAGTCCCAAGGCCACAATCATGAAACCAGGGCCGATTTCAACGCCGCTTCTGATCGATTTTGAGGAACATGGCCTCGCCGGCCTCAGGATCTGGCCTCCCGACGGGAAGCTCGGGATCGCGGAACAGGTTTCCCACCCACTCGACGGATTGATCTCCGCCGGTCAGCCTTTTCTCAGCTTCGAAAGCGACGCGGTCACGGGCTTCGGCGCGGCGGAAGTGCTCAGTCGTCCCGGCGGATCGTCGGCCGGTAAGGCCGCCTGATCACCCCCGCCGCTCGGCGATCCGTGCGATATCCGTCATTAGCTTGCGCGTCGCCTCAAGGCGGATGGCCGGGTCCTCGTAAGAACCGACAAAGACGATCTTCATATCTGGCCGGACCTTGGCCCCCGGACCCTTTTCCGTGACATACTTCACAAGACCGTTCGGGTTGGCGAAGGAATTGTTCCGGAAACCGATGATGATGCCCTTCGGCCCGGCATCGACCTTCTCGACATGCGCGCGCCGGCAGAGAAGCTTGATCGCGACGATCTTCATCAGCTGGCCGATTTCAGACGGCAACGGACCGAAGCGGTCGATCATTTCGGCGGCGAATCCCTCGATCTCGGCCTCAGTCTCGAACTGGCTCAGCCGCCGGTACAGGCCCATGCGGATATCGAGATCGGCGATATAGCTCTCGGGGATAAGGACGGGCGTGCCGATAGCAATCGTGGGTGACCATGCCTCTTCGTCCGGCAATTCAATGCCGGCCTTGAGGGCGGCGATCGCCTCTTCCAGCATTTGCTGGTAAAGTTCGTAGCCGACTTCCTTGATATGGCCGGACTGCTCGTCGCCAAGGAGGTTTCCGGCTCCACGGATATCGAGATCGTGGCTCGCGAGCTGAAAACCGGCGCCAAGGCTGTCCAGCGACTGCAAAACCTTGAGCCGGCGCTCGGCGTTGACCGTCAACGATTTGTTAACCGGCAAAGTGAAGAGCGCATAAGCCCGCGTCTTCGAGCGCCCGACGCGCCCCCTCAACTGGTAAAGCTGCGCCAGTCCGAACATGTCGGCGCGGTGGATGATCAGCGTATTGGCCGATGGAATGTCGAGTCCGCTCTCGACGATCGTGGTCGAGAGAAGCACGTCGAACTTGCCGTCATAGAAGTCGCTCATCACCTGCTCGAGGTCGGTCGCTGACATCTGCCCGTGGCCAACGCCAACGCGCACTTCCGGCACATTGGCATCAAGGAAGGCCTTCACCTCGGCGAGATCGTCGATACGCGGCACGACATAGAACGATTGCCCGCCGCGATAGCGTTCGCGCAGCAGCGCCTCGCGCACCACGAGCGGATCGAACGGAGCGACGAAAGAGCGTACCGCAAGCCGATCCACCGGCGGCGTTGCGATGATCGAGAGTTCCCGTACACCCGTCATTGCCAGTTGCAAAGTGCGCGGGATCGGCGTCGCCGAAAGCGTCAGCACATGCACCTCGGCGCGCAGCTCTTTCAGCCGTTCCTTGTGGGCGACGCCAAAATGCTGCTCCTCGTCGATAATCAGCAGCCCAAGATCCTTGAAGTGGATATTCTTGGCGAGGAGCGCATGCGTGCCGACGACGATATCGACCTTGCCCTCCTGCATCTCGACGCGGGTCTGCTTGAGTTCGGCCGCAGGGACGAGCCGTGAGGCCTGCGCGATGCGCAATGGCAAGCCGGCGAAACGGCTCTGGAAGGTTCTGAAATGCTGGCGGGCGAGCAATGTCGTCGGCACCACGACGGCGACCTGCTTGCCGGACATCGCCGCCACAAAGGCGGCACGGAGAGCAACCTCGGTCTTGCCGAAGCCGACATCGCCACACACGAGTCGGTCCATCGGCCGCCCGGAAGCGAGATCGTCGAACACGGCATCGATCGCGCCCTGCTGGTCCTCGGTTTCATCGAAGGGAAAACGCGCGACAAACTCCTCATAGGCCCCCTCGGGCGGTACGAGCCGCGGCGCGTCCCGCGTCATGCGCTGCGCCGCGACCTTGATGAGTGCTCGCGCCATGTCGCGGATGCGCGCCTTGAGCTTGGCCTTGCGCGCCTGCCAGGCGCCACCGCCAAGGCGATCGAGCGTCGCCTCAGCCTCCTCCGAGCCATAGCGGGTCAGGAGTTCGATATTTTCGACCGGCAGAAACAGCTTGTCCCCACCCGCGTAGTGAATTTCGAGACAATCATGCGGCGCTCCGGCAACTGTGATCGTGTTGAGCGCCACAAACCGGCCGATGCCGTGATCGACATGCACGACAATATCACCAGCCTTGAGGCTGGTGAGTTCTGAGATGAAATCCTTGGCACGCTTCTTGGCCTTCTTCGGCCGCGTCAGGCGCTCACCAAGGATGTCCTCTTCAGAAAGAAGGGCGAGATCGGCGGTCTCGAAGCCTTCCTGCACTGCAACGGTGAGCAGGCCCACCTCGCCGGCCTTGAGTTCGGCCTGCGCCTTGAGGCTCGCGAGCATCCGTTGTGTTTTCAGCCCGTGATCGGCGAGCACATGTCCAAGCCGGTCGCGCGCGCCCTCGCTCGCCGCGCCGAAGACAATCGCCTTGCCCTGTTTCTGGAGTGCGCGCGCATGCAGCACAGCGGCCTCGAACACATTGGCGTTCGGATCGTTGCGCTCTGCCGCGAAGTTGTGCCCCCGGCGGGTGTTCGCGGAGAGGATGGTCCGCCCTCCCCCCGGCGCCATACCGAACGGTGAGAGTTCGATCGCGCCCTTGCGCATGCCTTGCCATTCCGCACGCGCGAGATAGAGCGCTTCGGTCGGCAACGCCCGGTACGGAACGCCAGGCGCACCTGTTTCAAGGGCATCGCGCCGCGCTTCGTAATAATCCACGATCTGGGTGAAACGCTCCTCTGCCGCGCCATCGGCCTGAGCGTCGAGCACATAGACCGTGCCGGGAAGATAGGCGTCGAGCGCGTCGAGCCCGGCGTGGAACAACGGCAACCAGTGCTCCATGCCGACATGTCGCCGGCCCTCGCTCACGTGCTCATAGAGCGTGTCACCGCGCAGATTGGCCCCGAATGCCGCGAGGTAACCCTGCCGAAACCGCTTGATCGTCTCGGTGGTGAGCTGGAATTCGCTCATCGGCACGAGATGCAGCGCCTTCAGCTGCGCCGAGGAGCGCTGCGTCTCAGGATCGAAGGCGCGGATCGATTCGAGCGTATCGCCGAAGAAATCCAGCCGGACCGGCTCGGCGAATCCTGGCGGGAAGAGATCGACGATACCACCACGGACAGCATATTCGCCGATATCGCGCACTGTCGAACCGCGCTGGAAGCCGTTCGCTTCGAGCCAGCGGGCGATATCGTCGAGGTCGAGCGCATTGCCTGGCGCGGCGGAGAAGCTCTGCCGCGCAACAAAGGCCGCCGGCGGCAGTTTCTGGAGCGCGGCATTGACGGTGGTGACCAGCACGCGAGGGCGCGCGCCGCCGCGCGAGCGCACGAGCCGCGCAAGACATTCCATACGTCGCGCGAGCACGCTGGGGTTGGGCGAGGCGCGGTCGTAGGGCAGGCAATCCCACGCCGGCAGCGACAGAACCTCGATCTCGGGCGCGAAAGCCGCGAGCGCCCCCTGCACTTCCGCCTGCCGCAGTCCGTCCCGTGCGACAAAGGTCACGAGCGCGGGAACATCGTCCCCCCTTCCGAAGCGGAGGCCCGCCAGTTCCGCCAGCACGAGCGCGATCGCCCCGTCGGCGACATCGCCGATGACGAGCGGTGACGCGGTGTCGAGCGCGTGCCGGATTCCGGAGAGAGCGAGTGGGGGGAACAGCATGGGTCAGAGATCGAGTGGCTTGTCGTGCGTGTGAAAGGCCTGCATCGCCCGAAAAATCGTCGTGTCGTGCGCCTCCGGAACCTGCCGATCACCGTTGATCCAAGCAAAAAGGTCGTGATCGTCGATCTCGATCAACGTTTCGAGAGTGGCGAGGTCACCTTCGCCGAGCTCCGCGATTACGCTCTCGACATAACGGCCCATGATGAGATCCATCTCGCGGATGCCGCGATGCCAGGCGCGGAACAGGATGCGCTTGCGCCGCGGATCGAGGTCCGCGCTCGTGCGGGTCAGGCCAGTCATAGGGGCTCCGGATTATCGGTGGCGCGGCAAGGTTGAAAAATGAACTGCCATCCAAGCGAGAAAAGGCGGCGCGCGCGAGATGTCAAGGCGAAAGCCCGTCGGCCGGACTGTCGCGAGGCCGCGCATCGGTGCTAGAATGAAGGCGATATGCGGCCCACTCTTCTCGATCCCTATTTCATGAGCGTTGGCCGGCTTGCCGGCATCGGCCCGAAGCTCGCCCAATTGTTCGATGTGGTGACAGGGCGCGCACCGGAATCTGCGCGAGTGGTCGATCTTCTCTTTCACCTCCCGGTCGACCTTGTCGATCGCTCGCTCTCTCCATCCCTCGCCGAGGCGCCGCGAGAGGGCATCGCAACGGTCAAGGTCGTCGTCGAGGAACATCGTCCACCCCCGCCCGGCCGCGCCAAGGCGCCGTTCCGCGTGATCGTCGGCGACGAAACCGGCGACGTAACGCTGGTGTTCTTCCGCCTGCCGAAACCGCAGATCGAATCGATGCTGCCGGTGGGCGCGCGGCGGGTCATCTCCGGGCGCATGGAGCTGTTCGACGGCCAACGCCAGATGGTCCACCCGGATCGCATTCTCCCGCTCACCAAATTCTCCGAGGAGCGGGCGCTCGAACCCGTCTATCCGCTCACCGAGGGGCTCTCCGCCCGCCGCGTCCAGAACGCCGCGCTCTCCGCACTCGAAAGCATCCGCCCCTTGCCGGAATGGCAGGACGAGACGATCCTCCAGCGCGAAAGCTGGCCCGGCTTTGTCGAGGCGCTGCAATCGCAGCACGATCCGGTGAAATCCGTTCCATTCGGGCCGGAATCGCCGGGTTATCGCCGCCTCGCCTATGACGAGTTCCTCGCCGGCCAGATGGCGCTGCAACTCGTCCGCGCGAGGGAACGCGGACCGACCGGCCAATCCTGGCGCGGGAATGGATCGATCAGGCAGAAGATCATCGCTGCCCTGCCCTACCATCTCACCGGCGCACAGGAACGGGCGCTTTCGGAAATTGAAACCGATCTCGCCAAGCCGGAGCGGATGTTGCGCCTCGTTCAAGGCGACGTCGGCGCCGGCAAGACCATTGTTGCGCTGCTCGCGATGGCGACGGTTGTAGAGGCCGGCGCGCAAGCAGCGATGATGGCGCCGACCGAAATCCTCGCCCGCCAGCATTACGAGCGCCTCGCGCCACTCGCCGAAGCCGCCGGGCTCAGGATCGCCCTGCTCACGGGGCGAGCCGGCGGTGCCGAACGCAAGGCGCTGCTCGACAAGCTCACGAACCACAAGATCGACATCGCCTTCGGCACGCACGCGTTGTTTCAGGAGGATGTGCATTTCGCGAACCTGGGGCTTGCCGTGGTCGACGAGCAGCACCGCTTCGGCGTCAACCAGCGCCTCGCACTGGCCCGGAAGGGCGAAGCGGTGGATCTTCTCATCATGACCGCGACGCCGATCCCGCGCACGCTGGTCCTCGGTTATTTCGGCGATCTCGACGTCTCGGTGCTCGACGAGAAGCCGCCCGGCCGCAAACCGATCGATACCCGCGTCGTCAGTCACGAGCGTCTCGACGAGATGGTCGAGGGCATCGGCCGGGCAATTGCCGGCGGCGCGCGCGTCTACTGGGTCTGCCCGCTGGTCGGCGAAAGCGAAAAGCTCGATCTCGCCGCCGCCGAGGAGCGTCATGCCGATCTCAACGCCAGGTTTCCTGGCAAGGTCGGGCTCGTTCACGGCAAGATGCCGGGCGTGCTCAAGGATGAGGTCGTCGGCCGTTTCGCACGCGGCGAGATTTCGGTTCTCGTCGCGACGACGGTAATCGAGGTCGGCGTCGATGTGCCGCAGGCAACAATCATGGTGATCGAGGAGGCACAACGCTTCGGCCTCGCGCAACTCCACCAGTTGCGGGGTCGCGTCGGGCGCGGCGGCGAGCGCTCGACGGCGATCCTGCTCTATCGCGGGCCGCTGTCCGAAACGGCGCGCGCGCGGCTCGACATCATCCGCCAGACAGAGGACGGGTTCCGCATCGCCGAGGAGGACTTGCGCCTGCGTGGCGAAGGTGACGTTCTCGGCACGCGCCAGTCCGGCATGCCGGGGTTCCGCATCGCCCGGCTCGATCTGCATCAGGATCTGTTGAAAATGGCGCATGACGACGCGCGCCTGTTCTTCAGCCGCGATCCGACCCTCGCCTCGCCGCGCGGTGAAGCGCTGCGCCTGCTGCTCTATCTATTCGAGCGAGACGAAGCGATCCGGATGATCCGCGCCGGTTGATCAGCGCCCGAGGGGCGGCAGCGGCCCCGCGCTCCGGATTTTCTCCGCCGCGAGGATCGCAGCCTTGCGTGGGTCGACCTCTTCCGGGCGCAGGAGGCCGAGCGACATCACGATCTTGGCCGCGTCATCGACCGAAACCGGCACTTCGATCACCTTGTTGCGCGGGATGTAGAAGAAGAAACCAGTCGTCGGGTTCGGCGCACAGGGAAGGAAAACGGAAATGAAATCCTCGCCCTTCGGCAACCCGGTCGAGACCTCGGCGCTCGGCGGGGTCGAAAGAAAGACGATAGACCAGCACCCCGGCGACGGATATTCAACAATCCCCACGGTTCGGAAGGAGGTGCCGGACTGCGAAAACACCGTCTCGAAGATCTGTTTCGTCGAGCGATAAAGCCCGCGCACCACCGGCATCCGCGCGAGCAATGTCTCGCCGAAATCGAGCAGCGTGCGCCCGACGAGATTGGCGGTGAGAAAACCGAGGATCGTCAGCCCGAACACCAGCACCAGAATGCCGAAGCCGGGAATCGCGAAAGGAAGATAGGTTTCCGGCAAATAGATCGAGGGAATGACCGGCTTGATCCAGCCGTCGACCCAATTGATGATCCAGAGCGACAGGTAGATCGTGATGACGACCGGCCCGGAAACCACGATGCCCGTGAGGAAATAGTTGCGGAGCCGCTGGCCCGCCGTCAAACCGCGCGCATGCGGAATGACCTCTTCCCCATCGAGTTCATGTTCGGGCTTGCTCATCCTCGGGTCCCTCGTGCCCTCTTCCTTCGCGGGCTTTTGCCGCAAGGTCAAGCACGAGCCTCGCCGCCTGCTCGCTGGGGGCTTTCCCGGTCGCCCGCATCACGGTTTCAAGGTGGGCGAAGGCCGATCTCTGCGCCTCGAATTCGGGACCTCCGGTCAGCAATGGCGCGAGCGCTTCGGTGAGCTTTTCCGCGGTCGCATCCTCCTGGATGAACTCCGGTACGACATTCTCGCCGAGAACGATGTTTGGCAGGATGGCAGACGTCACGGTGATCATCCGCCGGGCGATGAACGCCTCCCAGTTCGCGAGCCGATACGCCGCGACCATCGGAATACCGGCAAGCGCAAGCTCGAGCGTCACCGTGCCCGAGGCGGCAAGCGCGGCGCGAGCCGAGCGCATCGCCGCCCGCTTCGCCTCATGGGTCGTCACCACTTCGATCCGCCCGCGCCATGCGCCAAGGTTGCCCTCGATGGTGGAGGCGAGATGCGGCAGGGTCGGAATCACGGGCTTCACACCGGGATGCTGCGCTGCAATCCGCTCCAGCACGTCCAGGAACAGCGGCAGTAAACGACGGATTTCGGACATCCGCGACCCCGGCAACACGAGAAGGCGTGGTGTTTCCACATCCGCACGCGCTCTCGTTTCCTCCGTTTCGCGCGGGCGCATCTCCGGGATCTGCTCGACCAATGGATGTCCGATATAGGTTCCGGGCGGCCCCTTCAAACGTTCGAGCGCCGCCGGTTCGAACGGTAGCAGGCACAGGACGTGATCGATGTAGCCGCGCATGGCCGGCGCACGCCCCGGCCGCCACGCCCAGACGCTCGGGCACACCCAGTGAACGATCGGGAGTTCCGGCACGGCACGATGCACACGCTTCGCGACGCGCTTCGAGAAATCCGGCGCATCGATCGTGACCAGAATATCCGCTTGTGCGTTGACGATATGTGCCGCGGTCTCGCGGATACGGCGGAGGATCAGCGGCAGGCGGCGGATCACCGGGCCGAGCCCCATCACAGCGATCTCGCTCTGCGGAAACAGCGAGACAAACCCCTCCGAAGCCATCGCCGGCCCCCCGACGCCGAGCGCCTCGACGGCAATGCCCTTGTCCTTCAAGGCCCTGAGAAGGCTAGCGCCCAGCTGGTCACCCGACGCCTCGCCGGAAACGACGGCGATGCGCAGGGGCCGCATCTCAGCCCGCCTGTTCGCCGGTTCGCACCTCGCGCGGGGTGCATATCGACCGATCCCCCCCCTCGCGGATGAAGTCGAGGACTTCATGGATCAGCGGATGGGCGTCAAACTCTGCCGCGACATCCTCGACACGCTCCTTCAGGGTGCCTTCCGGCGCGAACAGCAGCCGATAGGCGCGGCGCAAGTCGTGCACCTGATCCAGATTAAAGCCACGGCGTTTGAGACCGATGATGTTGAGCCCGGAAAGTTGCGCCTGCCGGCTCTCACCCACAGCCATGCCGTAGGGGATCACATCGTTGGCGATGCCAGACATGGCGCCGACGAAGGCATGGTGACCGATGCGCACAAACTGATGCACGCCGGCACCACCGCCGATGATGACGAAATCGCCAACCCGGCAATGCCCCGCCAGCATGACATTGTTCGAGAACACCACGTGATTGCCGACGATGCAGTCATGCGCGACATGGCTGTAGGCAAGGAAGGTGCAATGATCGCCGACCTTGGTCAGCAGCCCGCCGCCCTCCGTGCCGGGGTTCATCGTCACACCCTCGCGGATCGTGCAATGGGCGCCGATCTCGAGCCGCGACGCCTCGCCCTTGAACTTCAGGTCCTGCGGCTCGTGGCCGAGCGAGGCAAACGGAAAGATGCGCGTGCCGGCGCCGACCGTCGTGCGCCCCGCGATCGCGACGTGGCTCTTGAGCTCGACGCCATCGCCGAGGACGACGTCGGGACCGACCGAACAGAACGGGCCGATCCGGACATCCCTGCCGAGCCGCGCGGCCGGATCAACCACGGAACCCGGATGAATCGTCGTTGTCATGTTCTCTCTCATTCCGTGACGACCATGGCGCCGAGTTCGGCCTCGGCAACCAGCTGGCCATCGACGATCGCCTCCGCCTTGAACCACCACATGTTGCGGCGGCGGTTGATCCGGCGCATGTGATATTCGAGCCGGTCACCCGGCCCCACCGGCTTGCGGAACTTGCATTTGTCGATCGTCATGAAATAGACGAGTTTCGCCTTGCCGCCTGCCTCGCCCGAGGCGACACAAGCCGCGCCGGCCGTCTGCGCCATGCCCTCGACAATCAGAACGCCCGGCATCACCGGCTGGCCCGGAAAATGGCCCATGAACTGCGGTTCGTTGAAGGTGACGTTCTTGATGCCGATGATGTAATCGGTCCCCTCCATCCGCACGATCCTGTCGACGAGGAGAAAGGGATAGCGGTGCGGCAGGCTTTCCATCAGCCGGGAAATGTCGAGCGTCTGGACCCTCGGGTTGTCGTTGCCGCCTTCCACAATCTTGTCCGCCATGTTCTTTCTTCCTTGCCCGGATTGGCCTCGCGCCCTCGCCTCATTCCCGGCGGGGCCCGAACGACCGTTCAAGGCGTCCGCCTCACGGACGCTCGTTCTTCCCGCTTTCGTCCTTTTGCAGGAGCTTTGCGACCGCCGCAACCTCCCTGAAGAACTGACGCGCCGGCTTTGCGGGTGCGCCGAGGTATTTCGCTCCGGCCGGAACATCGGTCATCACGCCGGATTTGGCACCGATCTGCGCCGCCATCCCGAGCCGGAGATGACCGGCAATGCCAGCCTGCCCCGCCAGCACGACATAATCTTCGAGCACGCTGGATCCGGAAACGCCCGCCTGCCCGACAATGACACAATGCCGACCGATCACCACGTTGTGTCCGATCTGGACGAGGTTATCGATCTTGGTTCCCTCACCCACCACGGTATCGCGGTTCGCCCCCCGGTCGATCGTCGTGTTGGCGCCGATGTCCACATCGTCCTGAAGGATGACGCGACCGATCTGCGGCACCTTGAGGTGCCCCGCCGGCCCCATCGCGAACCCGAAACCGTCCTGGCCGATCCGGGCGCCCGGATGGATGATGACTCGGTTGCCGATCAGCGCATGCGTAATCGTCGCATGGGCGCCGATGGCACAATCACGCCCGATCCGCACCTCTGGTCCGATGACGGCGTGCGCGCCGATCAGCGTGCCACGCCCGATCTCCGCCCCCGGACCGATGACCGCTCCGGGATCAACGACAACGCCGGGTTCGAGTCGCGCCTCGGGATGCACATGGCTTCCCGGCGAAATGCCAGTCGAACCGAAAACCGATTGCGGGCGCGCAGAGGTCGGAAACAGCAAGGTCGCTGCCTTGGCAAACGCCCGATAGGGGTCGTTTGACACCAGCACTGCGCAATGCGCCGGCAATGAGTCCTTGTATTTCGGCGAGACGAAACAGGCCGTCGCACCTGTCGCCGCAGCATGCTTGGCATAGGCCGGATTGTCGAGAAACGCGAGATCTCCCTCGCCGGCATTTTCAAGCGGCGCAATCGCGCTGACCGCCCTTTCGCGGAATGACGGATCGGCGAGCGTCGCGCCCGTCGCTCGTGCCAGATCGGCCAGAGCAACCGGAGCAGGCATCGGGAAGAAGCTGGGATCGCTCATGACCGTTGGCGCGGGGCGAACCGCCCCGCGCTCCGCGCTTAGAAGCGCGCGCCGCCCGAGAAGCGGAAGGCCTGCGTCTTGTCGCCGCCAGGGCCCTTCACGCGGGTAAGCGCATAGGCGTAGTCGAAGCGAATCGGTCCAAGTGGCGAGGCCCAGAGCAAGCCAGCACCGATCGACGAACGGATCTTCGATTCATCGCGGACGTCGAGACACTCGGACTGAGCCAAGCCTGCGATACATCCCGCGCCGCCGTTGATGAGACCGTCACCGTTCACATCAATCTGCTTTTTACCCTTGTAGCCAAACAGCGTACCGGCATCGGCGAATACCGCAGCCCGCAGCCCAAGCTCACGCGGCAGACCGAAGATCGGGAAGGTCACTTCTGCCGTACCGCCGAAGTAGGTCGTGCCGCCGACAGCGTTGGCCGAGGAGTCCCCTCCCCGATCACGCGGGCCGATACCCGATGGCGCGAAGCCGCGAACCAGATCCGGGCCGAGATAGAAGTGATCGATCACGCGAAGCTTGTCGCCGCCGTAGCCGAACATATGGCCACCCTGTACCTTCAGCATACCGATGAAATCATCGTTGAAGCTGTGGTAGTAACGGGCAGTCGCCACGGCGCGCACAAAGCGGGAGTCGCCGCCCAAACCGGCAACTTCCGGTTTGAAATCAGCAAAGATACCCGACGTGGGATCCTTGTTGTTGTCGAGCGTGTTGTAGGCGAACGTCAGCCCCGCGAGCGACGTAATCGTCGTGCCCTGCGCCTGCTTGATCGCAATCGAGGCTTCACCGTCAGCAATACAGGCATGACCGGCAAGCGCACCCGGCGGACAGTTGTTATACGGGTAGGACGCCGAATTCGGCACACGGATCTTCTGTTGATAGAGCGTGTAGCGGCCACCGACCGAGAACTCCTCGGTGATCGGCACACCCATGCGCAGCGTGAAGCCGGTGTTGCGCGACTGGTAACGCGAGAAGCTCGTCGTATCCGTGAACTTGGTGAAGAGGTCGAAGCCGGCTGCAAGGCGACGCCCGAGGAAGAACGGCTCGGTGAACGAGAATTCGCCACCGCGCGATTTCTGGCCGTTCGAGGCCGAGATACGGACGAACTGGCCCTTGCCCTGGAAATTGGTTTCCTGCAGCGAAACCTCGGCCAGGAAGCCTTCCGACGTCGAATAACCACCCGCGATCGAGAACGAACCCGTCGCCTGATCCTCGACATCGACGTTGATGATCACGCGATCCGGCGAGGAACCCGGCTCGTTGGTGATCCGGACCGTCTTGAAGAAGCCAAGGTTGCGCAAGCGGCGCTCAGCACGGTCGACGGCCGCCTTGTTGTAGGCATCGCCCTCGCCGATATCGAACTCGCGACGCACCACATAGTCACGCGTGCGGGTGTTGCCGCGCACGACGATGCGCTCGACATAGACGCGAGGCCCCTGCTCGACCGAATAGACGATCTTCACGGTGCGGTTGACCGGATCGCGATCACCACGCGGACGGACCTGCGCGAAGGCATAACCGCGCTGGGCAACCTCGCGGCTGATCGCATCGACCGATTTCTCGACATCCTCGGCATTATAGGTCTGGCCCGAGCGGGTGCGGACGGAGCTGCGCAGGCGCGCGGCATCGACGTCGGCGATGTGCGATTCGACATCCGTGCCGGCGACGGTGTAACGCGGGCCTTCATCGACAACGATGTCGACAATGTAGCCCTTGCCGGCAGCATCGAGCTCGGCATTCGACGAGACAACACGGAAATCGGCATAGCCGTTCTTGAGGTAGAAACGGCGGATCAGCTCGAGATCGGCAGCGATACGCTGCGGATCATAGATATCGCTGCTCTTGAGGAAGCTGAGGAAGTTCGATTCGGTCGTGGCCATCACGCTCTTCAGCTTCCAGGCCGAGAACGCATTGTTGCCCTGGAACCGAATCGCGGAAATGCCGGTCTTATCGCCTTCCTTGATCTGGAAGGTAACATCGACACGCCCGTCACCACGGTTGGCGATCTGGGCGTCGACCTGCGCATTGGAGCGACCAGCACGGGAATAGATCTCGCGAATGCGGGCAACGTCCTGGTCAACCATCGTCTGGCTGAAGGGGCCACGCGAGCGCGACTGGATTTCACCGAAAAGGGCTTCGGACTTGACCTTGGAGTTGCCAACGAAGGTCACGCGGTTGATCAGCGAATTCTCGACGACATGCACCGCGATACCCGAGCCGGCGCGACGGACGCGGACATCCGAGAACAGGCCCGTGGCAAACAAATCCTTGATCGCGCGATCGATGCGAGCCTGCGTGTAGCTTTCACCCGGTGCAAGCGTGACGAACGAGCGGATCGTCTCCGCTTCGACGCGCTTGTTGCCTGAAACGCTGATCGACTGAGCCGCTGCGGGAGAAACAGAAGCAATGGCCAGAAGCAGGGAGAAAGCGACGAGGGTGCCTCGAAACACCGACTTCATGCTGCTGCAAACAGAAAGGACAAACATCCCGCCACTACCCCAATTCAAGTTCCACCCGCGTGCTCCGGTGTTCTCCGATGCGCGCAATAACGGCCCTGTATCCAAAGATACATCACCATCCGAGTCTGCTTCTAGCCAATCGGGCGCTCAATGCAACCGCGAAGGCCGAAATGGTTACGAATTCCTCACCGGCGTGACCCCGCCGCAACGCTCGAAACCGCCCCTTACGGAACGGTCCGAGATCGTTGTTTCCGCGGATGCCCCGCTCAAAACGCGAGCCCTGTGAGGTGACTGATGTCGTTCCAGGTCGAAAACAGCATCAACATGATGACCAGCGCAAATCCGATTCTGAACGAGATTTCCTGCGCGCGTGGGCTCACCGGGCGCCCGAACAGCGCCTCGATCGCATAGAAAACGAGGTGGCCACCATCGAGCATCGGCACCGGTAGGAGGTTAATGAGGCCGATCGAGATCGACAGAATGCCGGCCAGCATCAGCAGCGGCGCGAGGCCCGATTCGGCAACCTTGCCGGAGATATACGCAATGCGGGTCGGACCGCTGAGTTGGTCCGCCTTCTCCCGCCCCGCAAACAGACCTGAAATGTAATGGCCGGTCCGGTCGATCACGAAAACGATCTCACCGATCGCCGTGCTCGACGCTTCGCCGAGGCCGTAATGCTTGGTGAAGAGGTGGCGTGGCTCGGTGGAGCCGACCAGCCCGATGACAGGGCGGCGATCCGTACCAAGAACGGTCTTGCGCGAGACGATGGTCGGCATCGCGGCGATTTCCATCTCGCGATTCGCACGTTCGACACGGAAGGTCAGCGTCTTGCCCTCGCTCACCGAAACCTGCCGGATAATATCGTCGAAGCTCTCGATATTCAGTCCGTCGATCGCAACCACACGGTCGCCAGCCTTGAAGCCAGCCGTCTCGGCCGCCGACCCGGGGCTGACGGCGCCGATCACCGGCTCGACGAGCGTCCGGCCCACGACCATGTAGCTCACGGCGAAGATCACGAACGCCAGGACAAAATTCGCGATCGGGCCCGCAGCGACGATGGCGGCACGTTGGGCGATCGACTTGTGCGGAAACGAGTCGGTGCGATCGGCATCGCTCATCGCATCCGCCGCAGCGTGATCGGGCACGGAAGCCGCGTTGAGATCACCCTTGAACTTGACGTAGCCACCGAGCGGGATCGCCGAAAGCGCCCATTCCGTGCCCTTGCGGTCGTAGAAGCGGGCGATGCGTGGGCCAAAACCCAGCGAAAAGGTCTCGACCTTCACCCCGCACCAGCGGCCGACGAGAAAATGGCCCATTTCATGGACGAAAACGACCAGAGCCAAAACAAAAAGAAATGGCAGCAGGTAGCCCAGAAAGGCCGAAAAAAGGTCAAAACCCTGGGTCAGGAAAGTCGGCACGCAGGCACCTCGGATCGCTCGCATCACCGTCAATGCGCCGGACACCGGCCATTAACGTTTCGTTAAACATGGGTGCCATTTCGATGCGGCAAAGACAAGGCGAGCTGCGCCGCATTCTCGCCAGATGGTTAAGGCGCAACGCCGCCCAGCAGCAGCAGGCCGCGCGCCGCCTCGCCGCTCCCGCCGCGCGCGATTCCGATCACCGCCGCCAGCGCCACAGCGAAAATGAAGCCGTCGAGTCGATCCATGAATCCGCCATGCCCGGGGATGAGGCGCCCGGAATCCTTGACCCCGAAACGCCGCTTGAAGGCCGACTCGAACAGATCGCCAGCGATCGAGGCCAGCGAGAGCGCAAGCGCAAGAGCCACCTGATAGAGGCCGGCCTGCCCCGGCAGCGCGACAGCGACCACCGCATAGCCGGCAATCATGCCGCCGGCGATCCCGCCAAGAAATCCTGACCAAGTCTTGTTCGGCGAAATTCGCGGTGCGAGCTTCGGCCCGCCGAAGGTGCGACCGGCAAAATAAGCAAACACGTCGCTCGCCCAGACGACCGCGAACAGAAACAGAATCGCGACCAACCCGAGAAAGGCACTGCCCTCGCCCTGCCCGCCGATGCGTAGGACGAGAACAGAAAAATAGAGTGCTGTGGCATAGAAGACGCCGGCGAGGCCCCACCCCGCAAAACCCGCCTTGCCCCGGATGATCGTCATCCATTCCTGCGTAACCAGCAGCGCGATCGCACCCCAGACAACCGCGAAAACCCAGCCGCCGAGCCAGGTGCTGCCGATGGCAAGCACGGCGAGAACAATGGCCGAGACGATCCGGAGGCGCAGTTCCTGGGACATCGACCCGCCCTTCCCGTCAGATGCCGCCGAAACGCCGGGTCCGGCGCGCGAATTCGCCCAGCGCGGCATCGAGTGCCTTGTCGTCGAAATCCGGCCAAAGCACGGGCGTGAACACGAATTCGGTATAGGCACATTGCCAAAGAAGGAAGTTCGAGATCCGTTGCTCACCCGAAGTGCGGATCAGCAGGTCAGGGTCGGGAATGCCATGCGTCGAGAGACGTTCGCTGATCGCGGCCTCGGTGATGGCCGACGGCACAAGCCGGCCTGCGGCAACCTCCGCTGCCAGCCCCCGCACGGCATCGGCAATCTCGGCGCGCGCGCCGTAATTGAAAGCGACAACCAGCGTCAGGCCCGTGTTGGCGACGGTCTTTGCCTCGGCTTCGTCGAGGAGTTCGAGGATGTCGGGCTTCAGATTGTCGCGCCGGCCGATGATCCGCACGCGGACGTTCTGTCGATGCAGCGCCGCCAAATCCGAGCGGATGAAGAACTTCAACAGCCCCATCAGCTCACCGACTTCCTCAGCCGGGCGCGACCAGTTCTCGGTCGAGAACGAGAAGATCGTCAGGAATTCGATCCGTCGATCGATCGCCGACCGCACCAGCCGCCGGACGGCTTCGAGCCCCGCGCGGTGCCCGGCGATACGCGGCAAGCCTTGGCGCGTCGCCCAGCGGCCATTGCCGTCCATGATACAGGCGAGATGGCGCACGCCACGCGCGTCTCCGCCCGTCACGGGCAAGTTTCCGTCGTGAACGGCGTCGGGTGTGCGTTGGGGAGCCGAGCCGGACATGCTGGAAACGACGTCTCCCGATTTGGCGGACGCCACCTCTCTTGGGCGGCTTGCTTGGACAGGTGACCCGAGCCCGGATCATGTTCTGCGCAAAGGATGCGCCGGACGCCCCCCGCGTGCAAGCGGGCGGCGGTGATTCTTCGCAGGTTTTTCCGGCGGAGTGCTCAGACCTGCATGATCTCCTTTTCCTTCTGCACCAGCGCCGCATCGATCTCGGCAATGGTGGAGTCGGTCGCCTTCTGGACGTCGCCCGAATGACGCGAGGCTTCGTCCTCGCTCATCTTGCCGTCCTTCTCCAGCTTCTTGAGCACGTCGAGCGCATCGCGGCGCACATGGCGGGCGGCGACGCGCGCGGCCTCGGTATACTTGTGCGCGGCCTTGACCATCTCCTTGCGGCGCTGCTCGTTCAGCTCCGGCATGCGAATGCGGATGGTTTGCCCCTCGGTCTGCGGATTGAGGCCGAGGGGCGATTCCCGGATCGCCTTCTCCACCGGCTGAACCATCGAGCGATCCCACACCGCAACCGAGAGAAGGCGCGGTTCCGGTGCCGTAACGGTCGCCACCTGGCTGATCGGCATGCGCGAGCCATAGGCCTCGATCTCGATCGGATCGAGGATCGAGGTCGAGGCGCGGCCGGTGCGCAGCGTCGAGAAATCATTCTTGAGCGCGCTCACGGCACCGGTCATGCGCCGCTTCACGTCGTTGAGATCATATCCGCTCATCGTTGGTCTCCCTGGTTCGGAAAGCCATCTCTGCTTCCCCACCCGCGCAACTGGCGCTCAAACAGCACCGGATTGCGCAAAACTCCATTGTCCGAGGCCTCTTCCATGTCGGATGCGGGCCCAATAATCAAGAAGGCGCCTCATCGAGAAGGTGCCTTGTCGAGAAGGTCTCAGCTCACACCGTCACCAGTGTCGAACGCCCCTCACCCTTCAGCACGGCGGCGATCGAGCCACGCTCCTGAATAGCAAACACCGCGATCGGCAGGCTGGCGTCACGCGCGAGCGCAAAGGCCGCAGTATCCATTACCTTGAGATCGTTGCGGATCACCTCATCGAACGAGACGGTCTCGTAGCGGGTCGCGTTCTTGTCCTTGCGCGGATCGGCGGTGTAGACGCCGTCGACCTGCGTGGCCTTGAGCAGCACGTCGCAATCGAGTTCCGCCGCCCGCAGCGCGCCGCCGGTATCGGTAGTGAAAAACGGGTTTCCCGTACCACCCGCGAGCAGCACGATGCGCCCTTTGGACAGGTGATCAGCGGCCTGCTGCCGCGTATAGGTCTCGACAACACTCGGCATCGCGACCGCCGACATAGCACGCGCGGGCTGACCCAACGAATTAAGCTGTGCTTCGAGCGCGATGACGTTCATGACAGTGCCCAGCATGCCCATGGAATCCGCCGCCGGGCGCGAAAGACCCATACCGTGCATCTGCGCGCCGCGGAAGATGTTGCCGCCGCCGACAACGACGGCGATCTCGACACCGAGCTCGACCGCCTCGATCAGATCCTCGGCGATCTGCCGCACGGTCGGTTGATGGATACCGAAAGCCTCCGGCCCCATCATCGCTTCGCCGGAGAGCTTGACGAGCGCCCGCTTGAAGATCGGCACGCCGCCGCGCGCCCCGGTTCCGTTGGTCATCTCGCCTCTCCGCCTGTCGTGATCCGGCCTGTCGCGGCCCTCATGAAAAAGGCGGCTTGCGCCGCCTTGTTTCGTTCGCGATTCGCGCCGGCTAAGCTTAGCCGTTCCCGCCCGCGGCCGCAGCCACTTCGGCCGCGAAATCCGCGGTTTCCTTCTCGATACCCTCGCCGAGCGCGAAGCGCACGAAACCCTTGAGGGCGATCGCCGCGCCGGCAGCCTTGCCGGCCTCGTTCACGGCCTGGAGGACGGTCTTCGCCGGATCGTGCACGAAGGGCTGATCGACGAGGCTGACTTCCTTGAAGTAGGTCTTGAGGCCCGAATCGACGATCTTCTCGATCACGTTGTCCGGCTTGCCCGAAGCCTTGGCCTTCTCGGTGAGAACGCCACGCTCGCGCGCGATCAGCGCCGGGTCGATCGAGGCCGAATCCAGCGCCGCCGGGTTGGTCGCTGCGATATGCATCGCGACCTGACGGCCGATCGCCATCAGCGCATCGCTGCCGGCGGTCGATTCGAGCGCGACGAGCACGCCGATCTTGCCGAGGCCGTCGCCGACCGCGTTATGCAGATACGAGGCAACGACACCCGCATTCACCGAGAGCGAGGCCGCGCGGCGCAGCGACATATTCTCGCCGATGGTGGCAACGAGGTTCGCGATGGCATCCTGCACGGTGCCGCCGCCCGGATAGCCCGCCGCCTTCAGCGCCTCGACTTCCGTGACGCCGCCGAGCGCGACGCCGGCAACGTTGCGTACCAGCGCCTGGAAATGTTCGTTGCGCGCAACGAAATCGGTCTCCGAGTTCAGCTCGACGACCACCGCCTTGGTGCCCGAGGCAGCCACACCCACCAGGCCCTCGGCCGCGACGCGACCAGCCTTCTTCGCCGCCTTGGCGAGGCCCTTCTTGCGCAGCAGATCGACCGCGGCTTCCATGTCGCCGCCCGTCTCGTTAAGCGCGGCCTTGCAATCCATCATGCCTGCGTCGGTCTTCTCGCGCAGTTCCTTCACCATGCCTGCGGTAATCGCCGTCATGATTGAACCCCTTTCCTGAATTGAAAAATCTCAGCACGAAGCCGCAACCGTGAGGTTGCGGCCCGTTTCGTCTTGAATTGACGGCCGAAGCCGAAAATCAGGCGGCGAGCGCGCGCGCCGTATCGAGCCAGCCGTCGCGGCCCGCGCGGCCATTGAGCTTCAGCTCGGCGTCGAGCGCCGCGACATCCGCTTCCGACATGGCAGCGAGCTGCCAGAAGTGGAAGATGCCGTATTCGTTGAGCTTGGTCGCAAGCTGCGGGCCGACGCCGCCGAGCTTGGAGAGATCGTCCGGCGCGCCCTGCGGCGCGGAAAGACGCTTGAAACCCTCACCCGAAACGACCGGCAGTTCTTCAGAGGTCGGCGTCTCCATCGCACCGACATCGACACCAAGCGAGGACTGGCCGCGCGAGATACCGTCAATCGCGGCGCGGGCAACGAGTTCGCAATAGAGCGCGAGCGCACGGCCGGCATCGTCGTTCGCCGGGATCGGATAGGTCACGCCGTCCGGATCGCAGTTGGTATCGACGATCGCAACGACCGGGATGTTGAGGCGGTTCGCCTCCTGGATCGCGAGTGCTTCCTTATTGGTGTCGATCACGAACAGGAGGTCGGGCGTGCCGCCCATGTCCTTGATGCCGCCGAGCGCGCGCGTGAGCTTCTCCTGCTCGCGCGTGAGCATCAGGCGCTCTTTCTTGGTGAGGCCGACGGCGCCACCGGCCAGCGTCTCATCGACCTTGCGCAGGCGCTGGATCGAGTTCGAGATCGTCTTCCAGTTGGTCAGCATGCCGCCGAGCCAGCGCGAGTTCACAAAGTACTGCGCGGAAGACTTCGCGGCCTGTGCGATCGGATCCTGCGCCTGGCGCTTGGTGCCGACGAGTAGGATGCGGCCGCCGCGGGCCACGGTGTCCGAAATCGCCGCGAGCGCGCGATGCAGCATCGGCACGGTCTGGGCGAGATCGATGATGTGGATATTGTTGCGGGTGCCAAAGATGAACGGAGCCATCTTCGGGTTCCAGCGGTGGGACTGATGTCCGAAATGCGCACCAGCTTCGAGAAGCTGGCGCATCGAGAAGTCAGGAAGTGCCATCGTCATATTCTCCGGTTAGGCCGCCGCAGGGACAAAGAGCCGTCAGACGACGGCACCGGACCGATCGAAAAATCGATTACCCTGCGTGAGGAATACCGGGCGCCTACTGCATCGCGGAGAAAAAGGCAAGCCCTTGCGCCAAAACACCTCAATAAGGCTTCACATCGAGGATGCCCTTGACGCCTGCGATCGCAGCCATCTGTTCGCTCCCGACATGGAAACGTCCAGGCAGGCGGATATCGACGTGGTGCCCATCCGACAGGGCTATATCGAACGAGACCTCGCCATCGCCGCCGCGGCGCAGCACCCGCTCCAACCCGCCGATCACCGGAGAAGCAGCATTCCCGACCATGCCCATCGAGGGTTCGGCGAGGAATATCCGGATTCCCTTCTGCGTTTTCTGCAAGGCGACTTCCAGCGCCTCCATTTCGAGGACGCGGATGCGCAGGTCTTCGCCATCGACCGAGCCCGCCACCACGACATGCAGCGCCGTACCCGGCTCAAGCAGCGCCCGATGCTTCACCAGCATCTCGGAGAACAGCATGGCCTCGAACTGACCGGTGCGGTCGGAGAGCGAGAGGATCGCGATCTTGTTGCCGTTGCGCGTCCGACGGATGTCAACCGCCAACAGGGTCGCCGCGAGGCGCGCATGGCTCGCGCCATTGCGCACGGCCTGCTGAAAAGCCTGAAAGGTCGAGAGTTTCGCGCGCTCGATCAGTGCCGCGAACTGATCGAGCGGGTGGCCACTGAGGTAGAACCCGGCCGCAGCGTGTTCTCTCCGCAGTCGTTCCGGCAAGGTAAGCGGCGCAACGTCAGGCAGGACTAACATCCCGCCCGCTTCGCCGCCGAACAAACCACCCTGCCCGCTGGCGACCTCGGCGTCGTAGGCATTGGCCTCCGCGATAATGGCATCGAGGCCAGCCACCAGCTTGCCTCGATTTGGTTCCAGGCAGTCGAGTGCGCCTGCGCCGACCAACTGCTCCAGCATCCGTTTGTTGAGGTGATGCGGATCAATCCGCCGGGCGAAATCGGAAAGCGAAGCGAAAGGTTTACCGCCGCGCGCCCGCACGATCGAGCGGGCCGCTTCCATGCCGACGCCCTTTACCGCCGCAAGTGCGTAGAGAATGGCGCCGTTCCGGACATCGAACGTCGAATCGGACCGATTGACATCCGGTGGCTCGACGCGGATGCCAAGCCGCTGCGCCTCGCGTCGGAATTCGCCGAGTTTGTCGGTGTTCGACAGTTCGAGGCTCATCGACGCGGCAAGAAACTCAACCGGGCGGTTCGCCTTGAGATAGGCCGTCTGGTAGGCGACAACAGCATAGGCGGCCGCATGGCTCTTGTTGAAGCCGTAATCGGCAAAGCGCGCCAGCAGGTCGAAGATCGCATCGGCATCGGCGCTGGCGACGCCGTTTGCCACCGCGCCATCGACGAAGCGCGCACGCTGCGCATCCATCTCGGCCTTGATCTTCTTGCCCATCGCACGGCGCAGCATATCCGCCTCGCCCAGCGAATAGCCGGACATGACTTTGGCGATCTGCATCACCTGTTCCTGATAGACAATGACGCCGCAGGTCTCTTCCAGAATCGGCTTCAATAGCGGGTGGGCGTAATCCGCTTCCTTCCGGCCGTGCTTCACATCGCAATAGACCGGGATATTCGCCATGGGCCCGGGCCGGTAGAGCGCAACCAGCGCGATGATATCCTCGATCCGGTCCGGTTTCATATCGACGAGCGCACGTCGCATGCCCCCCGATTCCACCTGGAACACGCCGACCGTCTCGCCGCGGGAGAGCATCGCATAACTCGCCGGATCGTCGAGCGGGATCTTGAGCAGATCGAGACTCACCCCCTGTCGCGAGAGAAGGTCCACCGCGCCCTGCAAAACCGTCAGTGTCTTGAGGCCAAGAAAGTCGAACTTCACCAGCCCCGCCGGCTCAACCCACTTCATGTTGAACTGGGTCACCGGCATATCCGACTTCGGATCGCGGTAGAGCGGCACCAACTGTTCGAGCGACCGGTCGCCGATCACGATACCCGCCGCGTGGGTCGAGGCGTGGCGGTAAAGCCCCTCCAACTTCTGCGCGATATCGAGCAACCGCGCGACCGCCTCGTTTTCCTCGGCGGCAGCCCGCAGTTGCGGTTCCTCCTCGATGGCTTTCGCCAGAGTAATGGGGTTCGCCGGATTCTGCGGCACGAGCTTGGTCAACCGGTCGACCTCGGAATAGCGCAGGCCAAGCACACGTCCGACATCGCGCAGAACGCCGCGCGCGAGCAGGGTGCCGAAGGTGATAATCTGCGCAACCCGCCCCTCGCCGTAGCGTCCAACAACGTAGCGGATCACCTCGTCACGCCGGTCCTGACAAAAATCGATATCGAAATCCGGCATCGAGACGCGCTCCGGATTAAGAAATCGCTCGAAGAAAAGACCATAACGCAATGGGTCTAGATCAGTAATTGTCAGAGAATATGCTACAAGTGAACCAGCCCCCGAACCGCGTCCCGGCCCAACCGGAATGTCACGCGCCTTCGCCCACTTGATGAAGTCGGCAACGATGAGGAAGTACCCCGGGTATTGCATCCGCTCGATCACCGAGAGCTCGAAGGCAAGCCGCTCCTCGTAATCGCTGACAGCCAGGCCGGGCGCCGGGCCATGCGCCGCCAGCCGCATTGCCAGCCCCTCTTCCGCTTGCCGTTTCAGTTCGGCCGCCTCGGCGTCATCGGCGGAAGCGGCCGTGAATCGCGGCAGGATCGGTTTGCGGGTCCGCGGCCGATAATGGCAGCGCCGCGCGATCTCGACTGTACTTGCGAGCGCCTGCGGCAGGTCGGCGAAAAGAGCTATCATCTCCTCACGTGTCTTGAAGCGATGCTCGGGCGTGAGACGCGGGCGTTGCGCCTCGTCGACCGAATACCCACCGGCGATGCAGAGGAGCGCATCATGCGCCTCGAAATCGCTCGCGGCACCGAAGTGGACGTTGTTCGCCGCGACGAGCGGAAGCCCTGCCTCGACCGCGAGGTCGATCAGCATCGGCTCAAGTTTCTGTGCCTCCAGCAGACCGAAGCGTTCGATCTCGACATAAAGGCTACGCGGAAACAGGGTTTTCAGGATGTCGAGTCGCGCCCGCGCAAGGTCGATGCCACCCAGAGCAAATGCCTTGTCGATCGGGCCAATGCCACCGCCCGTCATCGCGATGAGACCGGCACTTCGCTCCCCGAGCACGGACAAGGGTAGATGCACACCTTCGGAAGCGGGCGAATCGAGGAAAGCGCGGCTCGAAAGCGCCATCAGATTGGAATATCCCACCTCGCTCGCAGCCAGGAGAACGATGGAGCCGCGCGATTCAAGCGCCGAAGACGGCCGGTTGCGGACGACGGGACGATCCGCGAAATCAAGAACCACCTCAATGCCGACAATCGGCTGGATACCGGAACCCGAGAGCTTTTCGGAGAACTCAAGCGCACCGAACAGATTGTTGGTGTCGGTAATCGCCAGCGCAGGCATCTGATCCTGCGCGGCGAGCTTGGCGAGCTTGGCAATGGGAAGCGCGCCCTGCAGTAGTGAAAAGGACGAATGCACATGCAGATGAACGAAGCCCGGCCCCTTCATCGGCACGCCTCCCCATTTTCGTTCGGTCAGATCAACGGCCAGTTGGTTCCCACACCGGCCCAGAACGTCATCATAGCGAAAAACGCCGCAATCGAAGCCAGTTCGATCATGTCTTCCACAGCTCGCATCGTCGGAACTCCTCACGTTGGAACAATGATGTTCTTGTTTTGTTCTATCATACTGGAGACCGTCGTCAAGGGCATATCGAACACGGAATCACGATTTGCAGCGCTCCTGCCAGCGGCGGAACGCGATCCCGGCCCAGATGAATTCGACAATGCCGAACGGCCAGGCACCCTGCAGAAAACCATAGACGGAGCCGGCGAGACAGGCAGCCGCGAAGCCGAGCACATAGTACGGATGACGGTTTTCGAGCGCGTAGGTCAGAAGCATGGCCAAGACAGCGGCGAGTCCGAAGAGCGTCAGGCCGTCGAAGGTCAACGCCCGCCCCTCATGGCAGCGGCACCAGCCGCCCCTCGCGCAACGTGACGCGGCGATCCATGCGCGCGGCGAGTTCGAGATTGTGGGTCGCGACCAGCGCCGCAAGGCCGGATTGCTTGACGAGTGCGAGCAGCGTCGAGAACACATGCTCGCCCGTTCCGGGATCGAGATTGCCCGTCGGCTCATCAGCCAGCAACAGGCGCGGCGTATTGGCGACCGCCCGCGCGATCGCGACCCGCTGCTGCTCGCCACCGGAAAGCTCGCCGGGGCGATGGTCGATACGATGCGAGAGCCCGAGAAACCCGAGGATTTCGGCCGCGCGCATCGAGGCTTCCTCCACACCAAGCCCGGCGATCCGCTGCGGCAGCACCACGTTCTCCCGTGCCGAGAACTCCGGCAGGAGATGATGGAACTGATAGACGAAACCAATATCGCTCCGGCGTAGCCGCGTGCGCGCCACGTCATCGAGCCCGGCGGTCGCCGTCTCGCCGACGAAAACCTCCCCCTGATCCGGGTGCTCCAGCAGGCCGGCGATATGCAGCAGGGTCGATTTGCCAGCGCCCGAAGGCGCAACCAGCGCGACCATCTCGCCGGGCAGGATAGAAAGATCGACCCCGGCCAAAACGGACACAGCATTCTCGCCCTGCCGATAGGTGCGGTGGACGTTGGCGATCTGAAGCGCGGGAACGGTCATTTTTTTGTGTTTCCCTCGCATAAGCTCGGGCGCGCGGTCGCGCTGGTGGCGGCAGTGCCGCCGGGATGGGTGGTGGCGCTATGTGCATGGAGCCTCATACCACTCACTCCCCGCGCAAGGCTTCGACAGGGTCGAGTTTGGCGGCACGCCAAGCCGGATAGATCGTGGCCATGAGCGATAGCGTCAAAGCCATGCTGACGATGGCGACGACCTCGGAGGTCCGCACCTCGGCCGGCAGGCGCGAGAGGAAATAAAGTTCGGGCGGGAAAATCTGCGCGCCGGAGAGCCACGAGACCGCCTGCCGCAGGCTCTCGACATTCCACGCGATCGTGAGGCCGAGGAAGAGGCCGAAAAGCGTGCCGCCGACGCCGATGGCTGCACCCGCGATCACGAAAATCGAGAGGATCGAGCGCCGTGTCGCGCCCATTGTCCGCAGGATGGCGATGCCCTTGGCCTTGTCCTTCACCAGCATGGTGAGCCCTGAGATGATGTTGAGCGCCGCGACCAGCACAATCATGGTCAGGATCAGGAACATCACGTTCCGCTCGACCTCCAGAGCGCCGAAGAAGGTTCGGTTGCGGAAACGCCAGTCTGTCAGCGCGTGCGGCTGGCCCACGGCCTCGCGGATAACGGGAGCGATGTCATCCATTCGGTCGGGATTGTCGACGAAGATCTCGATCAGCGCCACCTGCCCCTCGCTGTCGAAATAGAGCTGGGCTTCAGCGAGCGGCATGAAAACGAAACTCGCGTCGAACTCGCTCATCCCGACCTCGAAGATCGCCGAGATCTCGTAGGATTTCTGCCGCGGTGCGGAACCGAACGGTGTCGACGGCCCCTTGGGCGAGATCAGTCTCACCTTGTCGCCAATGCCGACGTTGAGATATTGCGCAAGCCGACGACCGACGACGATCTTCTCCGAACCATCGAAATTGCTCAGTGTGCCGTCGATGATGTTCTTCGCAACCGAGTTGAAGCGCTTGAGATCGCCCTCGCGCACACCGCGAACGAGTGCACCACTGGTTGCGGTTGATGAGGCCGCCAGAACCTGCCCCTCGACGATCGGCGCGACGAGCTTCACACCCTTGGCCTTGGACACACGGTCGGCGATTGCCTCGTAGTCCTTGAGCGCATCGCCATAGGGCTGGATGAACGCATGGCCGTTCACCCCGAGAATCTTGTTCATCAGCTCCTGCCGGAAACCGTTCATCACCGCCATGACGACGATGAGCGTCGCGACCCCGAGCATGATGCCGAGAAAGGAAAAGCCGGCGATGACGGAGATGAAACCGTCGCGGCGGCGCGCCCTGAGATAGCGCCACGCGACCTGCCATTCGAACCCGGAGAAAAGCGATGCCATGCGTGGCGACCTGCCTTGTCTTTACGGCGCGCTTATGACGCGATCCGCTCGACCGCATCGGCCGGCGATAGCGTCACCCGCTCACCCGTGGCCCGGCGTTTCAGCTCCACCTTGCCTTCCGCAAGCCCCTTCGGGCCGACGATGATCTGCCACGGCAGGCCGATGAGATCGGCGGTGGCGAACTTGCCGCCCGGCCGTTCGTCCGTATCGTCGATGAGGCAGGACAGCCCGCGCGCCTCCAGCGCCATCTCAAGCTCTCCGCAAACGCGATCCGTCGCGCTGTCGCCCGGCTTGAGGTTGAGGATCGCAGCGTCGAACGGCGCGATCGCGTCCGGCCAGATGATGCCGGCCTCGTCGTGGCTTGCCTCGATGATCGCCGGCACGAGCCGCGTCGGGCCGATGCCGTAGGAACCCATGTGAACGGGCACTTCCTTGCCGTCCGGCCCGGCGACCACCGCCTTCATCGGCGCGGAATACTTGGTGCCGAAATAGAAGATATGGCCGACCTCGATACCGCGTGCCGAGACGCGGCTCGCCTCCGGCACGGCGGCAAACGCCTTCTCATCGTGCATTTCCTCGGTCGCGGCGTAGAGCGAGGTCCACTTGTCGACGATAGTCTTGAGATCGTCGACAGAGTCGAAGTTCGTGTCCGGCCCCGGCACCGGGAAATCGAGATAATCCTTGTGGCAGAAGACGCCACTCTCACCAGTCGAGGCGAGAATGATGAACTCGTGCGAAAGATCGCCGCCGATCGGGCCGGTGTCGGCGCGCATCGGGATCGACTTCAGCCCCATGCGTTCGAAGGTGCGCAGATAGGCGACGAACATGCGGTTATAGGCATGGCGCGCACCCGCCTGGTCAAGATCGAAGGAATAGGCGTCTTTCATCAGGAATTCGCGGCTGCGCATCGTGCCGAAGCGCGGGCGGATCTCGTCGCGGAACTTCCACTGGAGATGGTAGAGGTTGAGCGGCAGGCTCTTGTAGGAGCGGACATAGGCCCGGAAGATCTCGGTGATCATCTCCTCGTTGGTCGGCCCGAACAGCATCTCGCGCTCGTGCCGGTCGGAAATACGCAGCATTTCCTTGCCGTACGCGTCGTATCGCCCGGATTCGCGCCAGAGATCGGCGGACTGGATCGTCGGCATCAGGAGTTCGACAGCGCCCGAGCGGTTCTGCTCCTCGCGGATGATCGCGCAAACCTTGTTGAGAACACGCAGTCCGAGCGGCAGCCAGGCATAGATGCCAGCGCTTTCCTGCCGGATCAACCCCGCGCGCAAAGCGAGACGATGCGAAACGATTTCGGCTTCCTTCGGCGTTTCACGAAGGATCGGCAGGAAAAATCGGGACAGTCGCATGGTCGCTCCAGAGGGCGCGGGAATCACGAGGAAAAGGCTATACAGAGGCAAGCCCGAAACGCCAGTTTCGCGTTGCTTCTGTCATAATTCGCGCCTCTTGCAAATGCCGGGTTTGGTACGGGCTCGGGTGACGCCTCCTCCAAGCAAGAAAGTTCGTTCTGCTGATCAAACCGAATGAGCAAACGCATTCAAATTTCAGAATGTTGCACCGCATGAAGACTCGGTGATTTTCCCGCACTAGAAACGCCCCGTCAGGCGGGGCGCCGCGCTGCTTTCGGGCAGCCGGACAAGCAAGAAGAACATGCCTCAAGGGTGGCGTCGAAAGGCGTTATTTCCGGCCGTCCAAGAATGAATAATCAAAAATTTTGAAGCAGGGCCGAGGCCCTGCTTTTCTTTTTTGTCCCTGAATTGCGTCACGCGCGCCGCAATATCTCAGAAATTCGGCACGATGACGTATTGGAAGATCAGAAACGGAACCAGCGCAACCAGCGTAGTCGCGAGCACGATCCGCCCGACGCGAACATGCGTCGGCGCTCCGGGATCGGAGCCGGGCGCGATCTCGCCGGTTTCGTGCTGCGATTTCACGCCGAAAGGCAGGACGACGAACAGCGACACCCACCACATGATGAAATAGACGGCGAAGCCGCTGCCGATACTCATGCCGGCACTTCTTCAAGTTCGGTGAGCGTGCCCAGGAAATCCTTGGGATGCAGGAACAGCACGGGATTGCCATGCGCGCCGATCTTCGGCTCACCATCGCCCAGAACCCGCGCGCCGCCGGCCACAAGACGATCACGCGCGGCGCGGATGTCTGTCACCTCGTAGCAGATGTGGTGCATCCCGCCGTCCGGATTGCGTTCGAGGAACTTGGCAATCGGCGAGTTGACGCCGAGTGGCTCAAGAAACTCGATCTTGGTGTTCGGCAGTTCGACGAAAACCACCCGCACGCCGTGCTCCGGCAGGTCCTGCGGCGCCGAGATCTTCGCACCGAGAATGTCGCGATAGGTATCGGATGCCTTGCCCGCGTTCTGCACCGCGATGGCGACATGGTTCAGCCTTCCGATCATGAGACCCTCCTAGACTTGGACAATCATCACTTTCGTGACCGGCTTCTTGCCCCAGAGTTCCGAAATCCCGGAACGGATGCCACGCTCGATCGCAACGCGCAAGGTATCGACATCGCGCCGCTTGGCCTTCGGCAGGCTGGTATAGACCTCGTCGATGATATCGCGGATGTGCTCGATCATCGGTTCGCCCTCGTCATCCACGTCCGGCAGCCCAGCGGTTTCGATCTCAAGATCGGCGGCGATGTGGCCCTTCTCGTCGACCGCGATCGCGACCGCGACCAGGCCGACATAGGAGAGCTTCCGGCGCTCCGTGATCGAAACACCATTTGCCGGCACGATGAGCAGACCGTCCTTTGCCAGCCGACCCGCGGCAATCTGGTCGCTGACGAAGGGTTCGGGCGTATCGAGCGTCACAACATCGCCGTTGAACGCACGGATAACCTGCTTCACGCCCATCGCACGCGCGAAATCGCGATGCATGGTCAGGTGCAGCGCTTCGCCATGCGCGGGGATCGCGACCTTCGGCCGGACCCATTCGTACATCCGTCGCAGTTCGTCGCGACGCGGATGCCCCGAAACATGCACCAGTCCGTCGCGATCGGTGATGATGTTGACTTCCATCCTGGCGAGGCTGTTGACGATCTTGCCAACGGACTTTTCGTTGCCCGGAATCGTGCGCGAGGAGAAGATAACCGTGTCACCGGATGCAAGCGCGATCTCCGGATGTTCGCCCTCCGCCACGCGCGCCAACGCGGCGCGCTGCTCGCCCTGGCTACCGGTCAGCAGGATGACGCATTTGTCGCGCGCCAAGGAGCGATAGCGCTCGGCGGTCTTGAGGCCAGCGATACCGTCGAGCATTCCGAGTTCACCGGCAACATCGGCAACGCGGTCCATCGCCCGACCGACGATAATGACCTCGCGCCCCGCTTCCTCAGCCGCCTCCGCCACGGCCCGCATCCGCGCGACGTTGGAGGCGAAGGTCGTCACTGCCACGCGCCCCTTCGCGTTGAGGATGATCTGCCTGAGGCTCTCGCGCACCTCGGTCTCGGAGGGAGAGATACCGTCGCGCGTCACGTTGGTGGAATCGCAGACAAGCGCCAACACGCCCTCGTCACCGATCTCCTTCAGCCTCGCACCATCGGTCGGCAGGCCGATGATCGGTGTCTCGTCGATCTTCCAGTCCCCGGTATGGATCACCGTGCCATGCGGCGTGCGGATCGCCAGCGCCATGCTCTCGGGGATAGAATGTGCGACAGGAATGGTCTCGATGTCGAAAGGGCCGAGCGTGAAGCGCGTCGTCTGCGCAATGCCGCGCACCGGAATGCGCGGCGCGCCAGGCTCGGAAAGCCGTCGCGCTTCGAGAAGGTTCGCGGCAAAGGGCGTCATATAGACCGGCGCGCCAAGACGTGGCCAGAGATCGGCCAGCGCGCCGAAATGGTCCTCGTGCGCATGTGTGATGACGATGCCGAGAAGGTTCTTCTTCTCCGTCTCGATGAAGGCGATGTCCGGGTAGAGCATGTCTACGCCCGGCACATCCTCGCCTGCAAAGGCGACGCCGCAATCGACCATCAGCCACTTGCGGTTCTTGCCGGAACCGACGCCGTAGAGCGCCATGTTCATGCCGATTTCGCCAAGGCCGCCAAGGGCCGCAAAAACCAGTTCGCCGCCCTTCATCACCCTGCCCTCGCCGCCTGTTCGAGATCCGCGTCAGCGGCTAGCGGAAAAACATCGCCAACCATCACGGTCTCGGTCCGGCCCTCGCGTGCGACGAGCAACTGCCCATCGCCATCGATCCCGGCGAACGCGCCCGTGATTTCTCCCGTCGGAAGCTTGACGCGCACCGGCGAACCGGTGGGTATCGCGTGGTCCAGCCAACGCTCGCGGATGGCTGCGAAACCCGTTCCTTCAGCAAATAGCGCGAGATTGGACGCGATGCGCGCAGAGAGCCGTTCGAACAATCGCTCTACGGTGAAGGCCCGGCCGTGCCGGCCGAGCGCAGTCACAGGCTGATCGAGCCCCTCCGGCACCGTGAGCACGTTCACGCCCATCCCGATGACGACGGCGCGCCGCCCATCCGGCCCATTCGAGCCTTCGAGCAGGATGCCAACGCATTTTTCCCCGGCAATGAGGCAATCGTTCGGCCATTTGAGCCGGACGGCCGGTTTCAGCGCCGGCGCCAACGAAACGATGGCCTCGGCAAGGCTGAGTCCGGCGACGAACCCGAGCAGAGGTGCCTTCGCCGCCGGGCAAGGATTGGCGAGGCCAAGGCTGGCGTAGAGATTGCCGCGCGGCGAGGCCCATGTGCGGCCATGTCGTCCACGCCCCATCGTCTGCTCCTCGGCGACCAGCCAGAAGCGATCCGCCCCGGCGAGCACAGCCTTGAGCGCCGCTTCGTTGGTGGATGCAGCCCGCGTCACCGCGAGCAACTGGAACCCGGCGTCTTCCGCCTCGCAGGAAAGCGCTACCTCGGCCGGGTCCGCCATCAGAACAGCGACTTCGCCGCCGCCGCCGCCATGGTGCGGATCGGGTTGGCAATCACCGCGAAGACGATAACGAAGGCCGCCGCCGCATACATCACGCCGCGGATTTCAAGCGGCGCCACCTGAAAAGCCGGCGCAGGTGCGTCAAAATACATCACCTTGACGAGACGCAGGTAGTAGAAAGCCGAGACCACACTCGCGACGATGCCGATGACGGCAAGCACGAAGAGCTTCGCCTCGATCGCCGCCGCGAAGACATAAAACTTGCCGAAGAACCCGGCGAGCGGCGGAATGCCGATCAGCGAGAACATCAGCGCCGCCATCACGAACGCCAGCGCCGGGCTGGTGCGCGAAGCGCCGGCCAGATCTGCCACGGTCTCCACGCGCTTGCCGCCAGTCTGCATCGCGAGGATCACCGCGAAAACGCCCAGCGTCATGGCGAGATAGGTCGTCATGAAGATCACGACGCCTTCTACACCCTGCACGGTGCCGGCTGCGAGGCCGACGAGTGCGTAGCCCATGTTACCGATCGAGGAATACGCCATAAGGCGCTTGATGTTGCTCTGCGCGATGGCCGCGAACGCGCCGAGCACCATCGAGGCAATGGCCGCGAACGCGATGATCGGCTGCCAGTCCTTCACGATGGGCAGGAAAGCATCGATCAGGATGCGGGTCGTCATCGCGACCGCCGCCATCTTCGGCGCGGTAGCGAAGAACGCCGCGACCGGGGTCGGCGCGCCTTCGTAGACATCCGGCGTCCACATGTGGAACGGGACCACACTCATCTTGAACGCGAGGCCCGCGACGATGAACACGAGGCCGATCATCACACCCGAGCCATGCCCACCGGTGACCGCCTTGGCGATGGTCGGGAAGGTCACCGAGCCGGTGAAGCCGTAAACAAGGCTCATGCCGTAGAGCAGCATGCCCGACGAGAGGGCGCCGAGCACGAAATACTTGAGGCCCGCTTCCGAGGATTTCGCGTCGTCGCGATGGATCGCGGCAACCACGTAAAGCGCCAGCGACTGCAATTCCACGCCGAGATAGAGCGAGATCAACTCGTTGGCCGAGCACATCATCATCATGCCGATGGTCGAGAGCAGGATGAGGACGGTGTACTCGAACCGCGCGATCTTCAGCTCGGTGAGGAAGCGCGAGGACATCAGGATCGCAGCAATGGAGCCGATGATCGTCAGCGTCTTCATGGCGCGGGCGAAGCCGTCGACAACGAAGGCATCGTTGAAGGTGGAAACGCGCCCCTGCCCTTCAAGCAGGATGAAGCCCGCCACGACAAGCGCCAGAATCGCAATCCAGTCGATCAGCCGCTTGGCGCCGTCACCCCGGATCGCGCCAAGCAGCACGAGGCCGAGCGACGCGATGGCCAGCACGATCTCCGGCAGGGCCGGGCCGAGAGCCGGAACGGGAGAAATGACCGTGTTCATGATGTTTCCCCCGTCAGTTCATCAGTGCGAGCTTGCCGCCCACACCTGCTTTGACCGCCGCGATGATGCCATCGACCGAGGCCTGGCTCATCTCGAGAATGCCGCCCGGCTGCACGCCGAACCACACCACCAGGAGCGCCAGCGGCACCAGAAGCGCGAGTTCGCGCTTGTCGAGGTCCGGGATGGCCTCCAGCTCGTGCTTCTCAAGCTTGCCATAGACGACACGTGCGAAGAGCCAGAGCGCATAGGCTGCCGAGAGGATCACGCCCGTGGTCGCAAAAAACGCGACCCAGGTGTTGGCCTTGTAGGAACCAAGCAGCGTCAGGAACTCGCCGACGAAGCCCGACGTGCCCGGCAGTCCGACATTCGCCATCGTGAACAGCAGAAACACCAGCGCATAGAGCGGCATCTTGTTCACGAGGCCGCCATAGGCCGAGATCATGCGCGTGTGCATGCGGTCATAGACGATGCCGACGCACAGGAAGAGCGCGCCCGAGACGAGGCCATGGCTCACCATCTGGAACACCGCGCCCTGCACGCCCTGTGCGTTGAGGGTGAAGAGGCCCATGGTCACGAAGCCCATATGCGCAACTGACGAATAGGCGATCAGCTTCTTGATGTCCTCCTGCATCATCGCCACCAGCGAGGTGTAGACGATGGCGATCACCGAGAGCGCGAACACGAAATTCGCGAAATAGAGGCTCGCCTCGGGGAACATCGGCAACGAGAAGCGGATGAAGCCGTAACCACCCATCTTCAGGAGAATACCCGCCAGAATGACCGAGCCGGCCGTCGGCGCCTCGACGTGCGCGTCGGGCAGCCAAGTATGAACCGGCCACATCGGCATCTTGACCGCGAACGAGGCGAAGAACGCCAGCCACAGCCAGTACTGCATCCCCGAGGGGAACTTGAACGCCAGGAGCTTGACGATATCGGTCGTGCCCGCGCTCCAGTACATCGCCATGATGGCGAGCAGCATCAGCACCGAGCCGAGCAGCGTGTAGAGGAAGAACTTGAAGCTCGCGTAGATGCGCCGCGCGCCGCCCCAGATGCCGATGATCAGGAACATCGGGATCAGGCCGGCCTCGAAGAACACGTAGAACAGCACGAGATCGAGCGAGGCGAAAACGCCGATCATCAGCGTCTCGAGCAACAGGAACAGCGCGTAGTATTCCTTGGTGCGGTCCTTGATCGAATAGAACGACGCCGCGATGCAGAACGGCATCAGGAAGGTCGTCAGGATGACGAAGGGCATCGCGACGCCATCGACGCCAAGCTGGTAGACGATGGTATCGCCAAGCCAGTTCATGCGCTCGACGAGCTGGAAGCCCGCCTTGGCATTGTCGAACCGCGCCAGCGCCACGAGGCTCAGGAGGAAGGTGACAATCGTCGTCCAGAACGCGGCCCAGCGTGCATTGCGCGCGCCTGCCTCGTCGTTCTTCTGAAGGAGAACGAACACCGCGCCGATCAGCGGCAGGACCAGAAGTCCCGTCAGAATGCCGAAGCCGAACATCAGTGCGCTCCCCCCGAGAACAGATACCAGGTGACGAAACCGGCGACCCCGAGCAGCATCGCGAAAGCGTAGTGGTAGACATAGCCAGTCTGGAGTTTGGCAACGCGCGAGGTTACGCGCAGCACGGCCGCCGAGACGCCGTCAGGACCGAATCCGTCGATGACCATCCCGTCGCCCTTCTTCCACAGGAAGTGGCCGAGGCAGCGCGCCGGCCGCACGAAGATGCGGTCATACAGCTCGTCGAAATACCACTTGTTGAGGAGGAAGCGGTAGAGCGAGGGGTGCCGCTCGGCGAGCCCCTTCGGCAGTTCCGGCCACTTCAGGTAGAAGAAATAGGCCAGCACGAAGCCCGCGACCATCATCACGAACGGCGTCCACGGCACCCACGAGGGGAGCTTGGCGTGGTCGTGCATGTCATGGAGCGTATGGTTGTTCGCGCCCATGAACAACGCGCCCTTCCAGAAGCTCTCGTAATCGTGGCCGATGAACTTCGCCACGAACGGCGCACCAGCTGCGATCGCACCAACCGCGAGCACGGCAAGTGGGATCAGCATGACCAGCGGGCTCTCGTGCGCATGGTCATAGGTGTGCTTGTCGGCGCGGGTCTGGCCGGCGAAGGTCAGGAACCACAGGCGCCACGAGTAGAACGAAGTCATGAACGCGGCCAAGACCACGCAGAGGAACGCATAGACATGCCCCGGCTGGTGCGCGACGTAGGCCGCCTCGATGATCGCGTCCTTCGAGTAGAAGCCCGCCGTGAACGGGAACCCGGTCAGCGCGATGGTGCCGATCAGCATCATCGTGGCAGTGAACGGGATCTTCTTCATCAACCCGCCCATCTTGCGGATGTCCTGCTCGTGGTGCATCGCGTGGATCACCGAGCCGGCCCCGAGGAACAGCAGCGCCTTGAAGAAGGCATGCGTGAAGAGGTGATAGATGCCCGCGCCATAAACGCCGGTGCCGAGCGCGACGAACATGTAGCCGAGCTGCGAGCAGGTCGAATAGGCGATGACGCGCTTGATGTCGTTCTGCACGAGACCGACGGTCGCAGCGAAGAACGCCGTCGTCGCGCCGATCACCAGCACCACAGACTGTGCGAAAGGCGCGTATTCGAAGATCGGCGACAGGCGCGCGACCATGAAGACACCCGCGGTCACCATGGTCGCGGCGTGGATGAGCGCCGAGACCGGGGTCGGGCCTTCCATCGCGTCCGGGAGCCAGGTGTGGAGCAGGAACTGCGCCGATTTGCCCATCGCACCCATGAACAGGAGGCAGGCGGCAAGCTCCAGCGCGGGCACCTGATAGCCGAGGAATGAAACGCTCGTCTTCGCCTGCCCGGCGACGCCGGCGAAAATCGGGTCGAAGGTCACGGCGCCAAACAGCCAGAAGGTGAGGAAGATACCGAGCGCGAAGCCGAAATCGCCGACGCGGTTGACAATGAATGCCTTCATCGCCGCGTCATTCGCGGACTTCTTCTTGAACCAGAAACCGATCAGCAGATACGAGGCGAGGCCCACGCCTTCCCAGCCGAAGAACATCTGGACGAGGTTGTCCGAGGTCACCAGCATCAGCATCGCGAAGGTGAAGAGCGAGAGATAGGCCATGAAGCGCGGCCGGGCCGGGTCTTCATGCATGTAGCCGATTGAATAGAGGTGGACGAGACACGACACCGTGGTCACGACCACAAGCATCACCGCCGTCAGTGTATCGATGCGAAGTGCCCAATCCGCGACGAAACCGCCAACATGGATCCACTCTGCGACCGTAACGCGCACCGGCGCGCCGGAGCCGAGCGCGACCTGCACGAACATCGCCCAGGCGAGGACGCACGACACACCGAGGAAGCCGGTGGTGATGACTTCGGCGAAGCGAGAAACGCCTTCGGCATGCGGCGAGGGTTCCGGCGCGTGGTGATCGTCGTGATGATCGTCATGAGCATGCTCGGCGTGGCCATGCCCGGCATGCGCCGAATGATCCGCGTTGCCGAAGGCGAGGACATCCTTCGCCGCGGCCGGCTTATGCGCCAGCAGCGTCGCGAGGCCCGCGATCAGGAAGCCGAGAAGCGGCAGGAATACGATTGCCGTGGCCATGTTCTCAGCCCTTCATCACGTTGATGTCTTCAACCGCGATGGTGCCGCGGTTGCGGAAGTAAACGACGAGGATCGCGAGGCCGATCGCGGCTTCCGCCGCCGCCACCGTCAGTACGAGCAACGCGAAAACCTGTCCGGTCATGTCCCCCAGATGCGTCGAGAACGCCACGAGGTTGATGTTCACCGAGAGAAGGATCAGTTCGATCGACATCAGGATGACGATCACGTTCTTGCGGTTGATGAAGATGCCGAAGGCACCCAGTGTGAACAGCATCGCCGCGACGACGAGGTAATGGGAAAGACCGATCACCATCTCAAACCTCCTGCCCTGCGGCATCCTTGCGCTTCACGCCCTGCACCGTGACGCCCTGCCCCGGCTGGACCGTGACGACACTCATCGCGTCGGCCTTGCCGCGCGCGTTCTGGCGCATCACGTCCTGCCGGCGCACGCCGTGGCGCTCGCGCAGCGTGAGGACGATCGCGCCGATCATCGCGACGAGCAGGATCAGCCCTGCCGCCTGGAAGAAATAGACATATTCGGTGTAGAGTACCCGGCCGAGCGCGCGGGCGTTCATGGCGTCGACCGGCGCTGCGGCGGCGGCCTTCCGGAGCGCCAGCGCCTCGGGCGCAAGCTGCCAGGTGCCGACGACGAGCGCCAGCTCGATGAAGAAGATCGCCGAAATCACCGCGCCAATGGGCAGGTATTGCAGGAAGCCCTGCCGCAGTTCCGCGAAATCGACGTCGAGCATCATCACGACGAACAGGAACAGCACCGCGACCGCGCCGACATAGACAACGATCAGGATCATCGCGAGGAATTCGGCGCCCATCAGCAGGAACAGGCCCGCCGCATTCACGAACGCGAGGATCAGGAACAGCACCGCGTGCACGGGGTTGCGCGAGGAGACAACCATGACCGCCGAGGCAATCAGCACACCCGAGAAGAGATAGAAGAAGAGGGTAATCACGTTCATGGCTTTTCCCTCAGCGATACGGCGCGTCCATCGCGATATTGCGCGCGATTTCCCGCTCCCAGCGTGCCCCGTTCTCCAGAAGCTTCTCCTTGTTGTAGAAAAGCTCTTCTCGGGTTTCGGTGGCGAATTCGAAATTCGGCCCTTCGACAATGGCATCGACGGGGCAGGCCTCCTGGCAGAAGCCGCAGTAGATGCACTTCGTCATGTCGATGTCGTAGCGGGTGGTGCGGCGGGTGCCGTCGTTGCGGCGCGGGCCGGCCTCGATCGTGATCGCCTGCGCCGGGCAAATCGCCTCGCACAGCTTGCAGGCGATGCAGCGTTCCTCGCCGTTGGGGTAGCGGCGCAGCGCGTGCTCGCCCCGGAAGCGCGGCGAAATCTGCCCCTTCTCGAACGGATAGTTCAGCGTCGGCTTCGGCTTGAAGAAATAGCGCATGGCGAGAAAGAACGCCGAGACGAATTCCTTGAGCAGAAGGCCCTTGGCGGCCTGCGCGAGTGACATTCCCCCGCCCCCCTTAACCGTTTGGCCACATGTAGGCGGCGCCCATATAGCCCGCCATCGAGAAAATCAGCGGAATGCCGATCAGGTTCGACGTCATCACCTGCCCGATCGCCTCGTAGGCGCGCTCCGCCACATGCGGCTCCTTGTTGCGCGCATAGCGTTTCAGACCCCAGATCTGGAGCCAGACGAAGAGAAGACCGGTTACGGCACCGACCAGAGCGCCGAGAAGGTGAATCCACATCTCCGCCTCCCTCAGCGATACCAGCCGGTGAGCTGCAACACGCCCGCGACAATCACCACAGCCGCGAGGCTCAGCGGCAGAAAAACCTTCCAGCCGAGGCGCATGAGCTGGTCGTAGCGGTAGCGCGGCACCATGGCCTTCACCATAGCGAACATGAAGAACACGAAACCGACCTTGCCGACGAACCAAACCACACCGGGAACCCAGGTGAACGGCGGGATCGAGAGCGGCGGCGTCCAGCCGCCAAGAAACAGGATCGTGGTCAGCGCACACATGGTCATGATCGCCACATATTCGCCGAGCATGAACAGGAGATACGGCGTCGAGCCATATTCCGACATGAAGCCCGCGACGAGTTCCGATTCCGCTTCCGGCAGATCGAACGGCGGGCGGTTGGTCTCTGCCAGCGCCGAGATGAAGAAGATCACGAACATCGGAAACAGCGGGATGAAGAACCAGTTCAACATCGTGAACCAAGGCACCCCGAGCATATGCGCGATACCTGAATTCTTCTGAGCGAGCACGATGTCGGTGAGGTTGAGCGAGCCGACGACCATCAACACGGTGATGATCACGAAGCCGATCGAGACCTCGTAGGAGACCATCTGCGCCGCCGAACGCAGCGCGCCGAGGAATGGATACTTCGAGTTCGAGGCCCAGCCGCCGATGATGACGCCGTAAACGCCCAGCGACGAGATCGCGAAGACATAGAGCACGCCGACGTTGATATCGGCGATCGCCCAGCCTTCCGCCACCGGCACCACCGCCCAGGCGGCAAGCGCGAGGATACAGGTCAGCAGCGGCGCGAGCAGGAACAGCACCTTGTCCGACGTCGCCGGGATCACCGGCTCCTTGAGCACGAACTTGAGGAGGTCCGCGAAGCTCTGGAGCAGGCCGAAGGGGCCAACGACGTTCGGACCACGCCGCAACTGCACCGCAGCCCAGATCTTGCGATCTGCCAGCAGGAAGAACGCGATGATCACGAGCAGCGCCACCAGCAGCGCGAGGCTCTTGATGACGACGATCAGCGCCGGGATGAACCAGGTCGTCTCGACCCAGAGATATTTCAGAACGACAACCGCGACCCAGGCGACGGCAGCAAGCATCACAAGCGCAAGGCCGCCGAGGATCATCGGCATCCAGTTGGTTTTCTTCTTCGGCGCGTTCGGCGTGATATCGACCATGATTCCCGCTCCTTATTCCGCCGCGATCTTGGCGTTGCCGGCGGCGAGCGCCGCACATTCCGCCATGACCTTCGACGCCCGCGCGATGGCATTGGTGAGATGGAAGCTTGAAACCGCGCTCGCGAGCGGCGCCTTCTCGGCCTTCCCCTTCAGTTTCGCCAGTTTCTCGACATCCTTGGCATCGCCCGCCGCGATTGCATCGAGCGCCGCGAAATGCGGATGCGCGGCGTAGAGCGCCGCGCGAAGTTGCGCAAGGCTGTCGAACGGCAACTTCTTGCCAAGAACATCCGAGAGAGCGCGGATGATCGCCCAGTCCTCGCGCGCCTCGCCGGGCGGGAAGCTCGCGCGGCTCGCCATCTGCACGCGGCCTTCGGTGTTCACGTAGGTCGCAGATTTCTCGGTATAGGCCGCGCCTGGCAGGATCACATCTGCCCGATGCGCGCCGCGATCGCCATGCGTGCCCTGATAGACGACGAAGGCGCCAGCCGGTACGTCGATCTCGTCCGCGCCGAGGTTGAACAGCACGTCCACCCCGCCCTTGAGCATCGCGCCCGTATCGAGACCACCCTCACCCGGCACGAACCCGAGATCGAGCGCACCAACGAGGCCGGCTTCAGTGTGGAGGACGTTGAAGCCGTTCCACCCGTCCTTCACCGCCCCGATATCAAGCGCAAGCTTCGCGGCTGCGGCCAGCACCGCCGCGCCATCCGCGCGGTTGAGCGCGCCCTGCCCGACAATCACCATCGGCTTCTCGCCCGCTGGCTTGTAGCCTGCAAGGCTCTCGATGCCGGCGCCGAGATAGGTCGTGGGGTAGGAAAGGTTCGCGTTTTCGCCCACGACCGAAATCGTGAATTTGCCCTTGAGATACCGCTTACGGATGCGCGAATTGAGCACCGCCGCTTCCTTACGCGGGTTCGAGCCGATGATGAGGAGCGAATCCGCCTCCTCTATCCCGGCGATGGTCGAGTTGAAGAGGTAGCTCGCGCGCCCGTTCGCCGGGTTCAGCGGGTTGCCGGGATAGCGGCTGTCAGTGCTCGTGGAGCCGAGCGCTTTCACCAGCGCCTTGAGCGCGAACATCTCCTCGACGCCCGCGAGCTGGCCCGCGATCGCGCCAACCTTGGCGCCCTTCACCTTTGCGGCGATGACCGCGAAGGCCTCGTTCCAACCTGCCGGGCGAAGCTTGCCGTTCTCGCGGATGTAAGGCCGATCGAGGCGCTGGGTCTTGAGCCCGTCCCAGATGAAGCGGGTTTTGTCCGAGATCCACTCCTCGTTCACCGCCTCGTTGAGACGCGGCACGATGCGCATGACCTCACGGCCGCGCGTATCGACGCGGATCGCGGAGCCGACAGCATCCATGACATCAATGCTCTCGGTCTTCTGGAGTTCCCAAGGGCGCGCGTTGAAGGCATAGGGCTTCGAGGTCAGCGCACCGACCGGACAGAGGTCGATCACATTACCCTGCATCTCGGAGGTCATGGCCTTTTCGAGATAGGTGGTGATTTCCGCATCCTCGCCGCGACCGACAAGACCCAGTTCGGTGATACCGGCGACTTCGGTGGTGAAGCGGACGCAGCGCGTGCAGTGAATGCAGCGGGTCATGACCGTGTTGACCAACGGGCCGATATACTTGTCCTCGACCGCGCGCTTGTTCTCGGTGTAGCGCGTGGAATCGACGCCATAGGCCATCGCCTGATCCTGAAGATCGCATTCGCCGCCCTGATCGCAGATCGGGCAATCGAGCGGATGGTTGATCAGCAGGAATTCCATCACGCCTTCGCGCGCCTTCTTCACCATCGGGCTCTTGGTGAAGAACTGCGGCAGCGAACCATCCGGCCCGCCGCGCACGTCGCGAACGTTCATCGCACAACTCGCCTGCGGCTTGGGCGGGCCGCCCTTCACCTCGACGAGGCACATGCGGCAGTTGCCGGCGATCGAGAGCCGTTCGTGGAAGCAGAAGCGCGGCACTTCCATGCCGGCGGCTTCCGCCGCCTGAAGCAGCGTGTAGTGCGGCGGCACATCGACTTCGACATCATCGACGAGGATCTTGGTCATCGCGCTTACTCCGCAGCCACACGCACGGGTTCATCGTGCGGATTGGCCGAATATTGGTCGATCTTCTTCTCGATCTCATGCCGGAAATGGCGGATCAGGCCCTGGATCGGCCAAGCAGCCGCATCGCCGAGCGCGCAGATCGTGTGCCCCTCGATCCGAGTCGAGACATCGAGCAGCATGTCGATCTCGCGCTTGTGGGCGCGGCCCTCGGCCATGCGCGCCATGACACGCGCCATCCAGCCGGTGCCCTCACGACACGGGGTGCACTGGCCGCAGCTCTCATGCTTGTAGAAATGCGAGATGCGGGCGATGGCGCGAACGATATCGGTGGATTTATCCATCACGATCACCGCCGCCGTGCCGAGGCCGGAGCGAAGGTTGCGCAGCGTGTCGAAATCCATCGGCGCGTCGATGATCTGCTCGGCCGGCACACACGGCACAGACGAGCCGCCAGGGATCACCGCGAGCAGGTTGTCCCAGCCGCCACGAATGCCGCCACAATGCTTGTCGATGAGTTCGCGGAACGGGATGCCCATCGCCTCCTCGACGTTGCAGGGCGTGTTCACATGGCCCGAAACGCAGAACAGCTTGGTGCCGACGTTGTTCGGCCGACCAATCCCTGAGAACCACCCCGCGCCCCGGCGCAGGATCGTGCCCGCAACCGCGATCGATTCGACGTTGTTGACGGTCGTCGGGCAGCCGTAGAGGCCCATGTTGGCCGGGAACGGCGGCTTGAGGCGCGGCTGGCCCTTCTTGCCTTCGAGGCTTTCGAGCAGCGCGGTTTCCTCGCCGCAGATATAGGCGCCCGCGCCGTGGTGAACATAGAAATCGAACGGATAGCCGTTCTTGTTGTCCTTGCCGATAAGCTTGGCCTCATAGGCCTCGTCCACCGCCTTCTGGAGCGCGATCCGCTCGGCGATGAACTCGCCGCGAATGTAGATATAGGCCGCATGCGCACCCATCGCGAACGACGCCAGCATCGCGCCTTCGATGAGAAGATGCGGATCGTGGCGCAGGATTTCGCGGTCCTTGCAGGTGCCGGGCTCGGATTCGTCGCCGTTGATGACGAGGTAATGGGGGCGCCCGTCGTTCACCTTGGGCATGAAGCTCCACTTCATGCCGGTGGGGAAGCCCGCCCCGCCGCGCCCGCGCAGACCGGAGGCCTTCATCTCGTCGATGATCCAGTCGCGCCCCATCTCGAGGAGCTGCTTGGTCCCGTCCCAGTTGCCGCGCTTGAGCGCCGCCTTGAGGCCAGGGTCATGCTGCCCGTAGAGATTGGTGAAGATGCGGTCTTTGTCCTGAAGCATCGCCGTCAGATCCGGTTCGGGTTGGAGAGGATGGCTTTCGCCTTCTCGCCAGCTTTGGTTTCGACAGTCGTGACCAACGTGGAGTCGTCATGCTCCGCGCGCCGCTGGTAGCGCGATTCGTAGGCGATCCGCGTCACGAGCAGCCATTTGCCCTGTGGCAGATCGGTAAAGGTGAAACGCCCGGTCGCATCGCATTGCGTCTTGCGGATGGCCTTGCCATGCGCCTCGTGCAGCGCCTTCGGGTTGGCGATCCGCGCGCCAGAGCGATAGACCTCGATCCATTCCTGGAAATACGGCGTCGCGGGAACGAGATAGACGACCCCGCCAGAGCATCGCGCCAGCGACGAATCCGGGCGGCGGAGAAACCCCTCGCCCGAAATCTCGGCATCACCCTTCGCCATCCAGGTGGCGTGATCGTTGTCGGAGAAGGCGATCTTCTTCTCGATCTCCTCGCGCGGGCCGCAACCGACAAGACCCGCGAGCATCAGACCATAAGCCGCGAAGCGTCGCGCGAACAGGCGCAGGCCGGAAACGCTCCGGCGTTCGGCTCCCCCTACCCCCGCGATGTCGGCGTAGGCGATCATGCATCAGCCCTTGCTGGTCGGAACCGCGCCCTTGTCGACGCGTTTCGAGAATTCGGTGTCCCCGCCTGCCGCGAGCGTCGCGGCCTGCGCAAGCCAGTCTTCACGGTCGATGCGGCCGGGGAACGCGAGATAGGTGCCGACCCAGCGGATTTCCGGGCGCCCCCAAGCCGCGATCTGGTCGAAATGGAAGATGCCGAGCGCGTTGAGCTTGCCCTCGTTGACCTTGCCGATGCCCTTGATCCGCTTGAGATCGTCCGAAGCACCCTTGCGGGCGGCCTTGAGGCCCTTGGGACGGGCGCCAACGGCATCGGCCTTCTGCTCTGCCGAAGCATCCTTCGGCAGTGCCGCGATCTTGGCGGCGATGTCGGCTTCCTCTGCCTTGAGTGCGGCCTCGTCAGGCCTGGAGGCAGCGGGGGCCGGCTTCTTCGCGGCAGCCTTGGCAGGTGCTTTGGCTGGCTCCTTGGCGGGAGCGGATTTCGCCGGCTCGGCGGCCTTCACCGGAGCAGGCGCTGCCGGCGCAGCTGCCTTTGCAGCTTCGGCCGCCTTGGCTGCTTCTTCCTTGGCCTTCTTCGCGGCCGCGGCGCGGGTCTCGAAGTCCTTTTTCCAGCCGCCAACCATCGAACCGTCATAAAGAGACGCATCCTGAAGCGTCTTCGCGCCACCGAGCGGCTCGGAGGTCTTGCGACCATTCTGCGGGCCGATCTTCACCGGCTTTCCGGCACCGAGATCATCGATGAGCTTCGCGAGCGTCTCGGTGGTGAGGTCTTCGTAGTAATCGTCGTTGATCTGCACCATCGGGGCGTTGGTGCAGGCGCCGAGGCATTCGACCTCCAGCCAGGAAAACTTGCCGTCGGCCGTGACATGGCGCTCGGCGCCGATCTTGTCCTTGAGGACCTTCTTAAGATCCTCGGCGCCCATGCAATGGCAGGGCACCGTGCCGCAAAGCTGGATGAAATGCTGACCTACCGGCTCAAGGTTGAACATCGTGTAGAAGGTCGCAACCTCCAGCACGCGGATGTTCGGCATCGAGAGCACATCGGCGACATGCTCGATCGCGGCCTTGGGGAGCCAGCCGCCGTGCTGCTTCTGCGCCTGCCAGAGCAGCGGGATGACGGCGGAAGCCTGTCGCCCTTCCGGATACTTGGCGACTTGCGTCTTCACCCACGCCTGATTGGTGGCATCGAACGCGAAGGTGGCGGGCTGAATAGCATCGGGAGCGAGGCGGCGTACGGACATCTGTCTTCCCTTAGACGCGCGCGCGACGCGTATGACGCGGCGCAACGAATGGACGGGTCTTACCACCCCCACCGGAGGGGGCAAGACTGGAAACACTAAAAACTGTGCTCAGCCGGCCACGACATTGGGATGATCCTCCGGACCGCCCCTGCCATTCCGACAGACCATCGAATTCCCGTTTCGAAGCCGCCCCCAGCCACGGTTGCGCCCCCGGTTTTCTATACCCGGCTTCTGCCGGTGGTCGGCTTTACCGGTCCACTTCCCCGAACACGATGTCGAGCGAACCGAGGATCGCCGAGACGTCCGCGAGCATGTGACCCTTGCACATGAAATCCATCGCCGAGAGGTGCGCGAAACCGGGCGCGCGGATCTTGGTGCGGTAAGGCTTGTTGGTGCCGTCGGCGACGAGATAGACGCCGAATTCGCCCTTCGGCGCCTCCACGGCGGCATAGACCTCGCCCGCCGGCACGTGAAACCCTTCGGTGAAGAGTTTGAAGTGGTGGATCAGCGCTTCCATCGAGCGCTTCATCTCACCGCGCTTCGGGGGAACAACCTTGCCGTCGGTCGTCGAGATCGGCGTCTTGCCATCAGGCCCGCGCAGCTTGGCGATGCACTGCTTCATGATGCGGATCGACTGGCGCATCTCTTCCATGCGGATGCAGTAGCGATCATAGCAATCGCCGTTCTTGCCGATCGGGATATCGAATTCCAGCTCGGAATAGCACTCGTAGGGCATCGCGCGACGCAGATCCCAAGCCGCGCCGGAGCCGCGCACCATCACGCCCGAGAAACCCATCTTCCAAGCGTCGTCGAGATTGACGATGCCGATATCGACGTTGCGCTGCTTGAAGATGCGGTTGTCGGTCAGCAGGCCTTCAAGGTCGTCGCACAGCTTGAGGAACGGATCACAGAACGCCTCGATATCGTCGATCAGGGCCTTCGGCAGGTCCTGATGCACGCCGCCGACACGGAAATAGTTGGCGTGCATGCGCGAGCCGCAGGCGCGCTCGTAGAAGATCATCAGCTTCTCGCGCTCCTCGAAGCCCCACAGCGGCGGGGTGAGCGCGCCGACGTCCATTGCCTGCGTCGTGATGTTGAGGAGGTGCGAGAGCAGCCGCCCGATCTCGGAATAAAGCACGCGGATCACCTGCCCGCGCTTGGGCACCGTGATGTTGAGCAGCTTTTCCGCCGCGAGGCAGAAGGCGTGCTCCTGATTCATCGGCGCGCAATAGTCGAGCCGGTCGAAATACGGCGTTGCCTGCGCGTAGGTCTTTGCCTCGATCAGCTTCTCGGTGCCACGGTGCAGCAGGCCAATATGCGGATCGGTGCGGGTGACGATCTCGCCATCAAGTTCGAGCACGAGGCGCAGCACGCCGTGCGCCGCCGGATGCTGCGGCCCGAAATTGATGGTGAAATTGCGCATATCAGGTTGTTCGGTCATCGCCACGTCCTCAGGTCCGAAAGTCAGGTCCAAGAGCCGAAATCGGCCTTGATGCCCCTCTCCTTCAGAAAGGCTCCGAAATCGCCGATGCCGTTGTCACGGCCACCGAAACGGTCGCGGATCAGTTCCACCAGTAGGGATTTTGTCGAGCCCGGCTTGAGAAGATACCAGAACTCGTAGTCGCCATCCCCGAATTTTGCCTCGACGGCAGGGCCGAAGTCCTGCGCATCCATCTTCAGCGAAAAGTCCGGCTCCAGCGTCAGGTGGATCGAGCGGGCGTTCTCGGTTCCCTTGGGGGACCGGAACAACTCGACCTCGCGTGCCGCCTCGGCCATACCGATTACGCCTTTGCCTTCTCGTCGCCGGGCAGCACGTAATCGGCGCCCTCCCACGGCGAGAGGAAATCGAAATTGCGATATTCCTGATTGAGCTTCACCGGCTCGTAGACGACCCGCTTTTCCTGATCGTCGTAGCGGACCTCGACGAAGCCCGTCATCGGGAAATCCTTGCGCAGCGGGTGCCCCTGAAAACCGTAATCAGTAAGGATGCGCCTGAGATCCGGGTGGCCCGTGAACAGGATACCGTACATATCGTAGGCTTCGCGCTCGAACCAGTTCGCGCCGGGAAACACATCGGTGATCGAGGGCACTGCTGTGGCCTCGTCGGTCTCGATCTTGACACGCACCCGCGTCACGTGGCGCGGCGACATCAGATGATAGACGACGTCAAAACGCTTCTCACGCGCCGGATAATCCGCACCGCAGACATCGACGAAGCTAAGAAACGCGCAATCCGCATCCTCGCGCAGGAATGTCATCACCTCGACGATTGACGCAGCTTCGGCTGTCAAGGTCAGCTCGCCATGCATGATCGCATGACCGGTCACCTTGCCGGGAAGCGCCTTCTCGATATGCGCGGCGAGAATTTGCAATGCTTCGGACATCTCGTCCCTCTCCTCGCGTCTGCCCGCTCCGGGGGATCGGGCATCCACGTCTTGCTTGGCAGCGAGGGCGCGACAGACGGCGACAGCCGTCGGTCTCGCCCTTGCGGATTAACGCTCGATCGTCGCGGTGCGGCGGATCTTCTTCTGAAGCAGCAGCACGCCATAGAGCAGCGCCTCGGCGGTCGGCGGGCAGCCCGGGACATAAACATCCACCGGCACCACGCGATCGCAGCCGCGCACGACGGAATAGCTGTAGTGGTAGTAGCCACCGCCGTTGGCACAGGAGCCCATCGAGATGACGTAGCGCGGCTCCGGCATCTGGTCGTAGACCTTGCGCAGCGCAGGGGCCATCTTGTTGGTCAGCGTGCCGGCGACGATCATCACATCCGACTGGCGCGGCGAGGCGCGCGGCGCGAAGCCGAAGCGTTCGACGTCATAGCGTGGCATCGAGAGCTGCATCATCTCAACCGCGCAGCAAGCGAGGCCGAAGGTCATCCACATCAGCGAGCCGGTGCGCGCCCAGGCGATGAGATCGTCGGTCGCGGTGACGAGGAAACCCTTGTCCGCAAGTTCGTTGTTGATCTCGACGAAGAACGGATCGGTCGCGCCGACCGGGCGACCGGTTGCGGGATCGAGGATGCCCTTGGGGGCGGGAGCGACAAGCGTATTCATGGTTTCAATCCCACTCCAGCGCACCCTTGCGCCATTCGTAGACGAAGCCGATCGTCAGAACGCCGAGAAACACCATCATCGACCAGAACCCGAAGGCGCCAACATCCTTGAGCGCCACCGCCCAGGGAAAAAGGAACGCCACTTCGAGATCGAAGATGATAAACAGGATCGCGACGAGGTAAAACCGCACGTCGAACTTCATGCGCGCGTCGTCGAAGGCATTGAACCCGCACTCGTACGCCGAGAGCTTCTCGGGGTCCGGATTCTGGTGGGCCACCACGAAGGGCGCGATCATCAGGGCCAGGCCGATAACGGCGGAAAGGCCGATGAACAGGACGAGCGGAAGGTAATCGACGAGGAGATTTTGCATGGCTCCTCCGATTAATCGAGCCGCGCCTTTCGCGCAAGCGAAGAGGCGATCATCCCCGACCTTTTGCCAAGAAGAATGCGGACGGCGTCCCCGATCGACGATATCCAGCTTTACGGCCCGATGAATTTGAGTCTTCAATAAAAATCGTCACGCAGGCGATCCCTTGCGCGACCTTGCCAGACCAGTGCGGCGCCTGTGCAAGAATTGTTCGGCCCTCGACTGAAAGATACCTTCGCTCCAACCTCATTCCTGCGGGAGTCTTCCATGCGCAAACTCGTCTTCAAGGCGATCTTCTGTCTTGCCCTTACGGTCGGCGTGTATTTCGCCCCGCCGGACGCCGCATTCGCCCGCGGACCGGGTGTCTACAATGTCGAAGGGACCAATCCTGGCGGCAACGGCACCTATTCGGGCAGGGCGACGCTCGCGCAGACCGGCGAATCGACCTGGCGGATCACGTGGCGCATCGGCTCGCAGAGCTGGGAAGGCTGGGGCATCGGCGACGGCAAGGTCATCGCCGTCAATTATCGTTCGGGCGGCACCACGGGCGTCATCCTCATGATCGAAAAGGATGGCGGAGGCTACGAATCCGTCTGGGCTAATTCGGGCTCCACGGCGGTGGGCACCGAGGTCTGGACGAAATAAAAAACGCGCTTCAGCCTTCATCCGCCCCGCCGCGCGGCGCGCGGGGGGGCGGCCAGGCATCGCCATCGCCATATTCGGCGAAACGCGTGTAATAAGGATGCGCGCCCATGACGCGCCGTGCATGTTTGATCGGACACCAGTGGCGCTCGGTCCGTCCGGCAACCTCGCGGACATAGGCGACGATCCCGTTGCAATACGAGCAGTAGAGACAGTTCAGCTTCTCGACCGCGTTGAGATAGGCCAGCATATGCCGGTCGAAGACGAGATATTTCGACCGCTCGACCTTCTCGATGCCGTAGATCGGAAAACAGACCGCCTGATAAACCGTCACGAACAGGTCGAGCAGCGCGAAGGGCAAGATCAACGAATAGATGACCGGTGCCGAGAGGATCACCAGCGGCCGCGCGCCGGCGATGTAGCGCAGCACATGGGTCCGCAATTCCTTGTGTCGGCGCCGGACCTCCTCCTCGAACACCGCCCTGCCCTGTTCCAGCCTGAAGCGCAGGCCCGCGGCGCGCTGCGCCAGCTCCGTTTCCAGATCCCGCTCCAGCTGGTCGATACGGGCGAGAAGATCGTCGATGCGGTCGCTCATGGCGGGCTCCGGTTAGGTCAAAGACCGACAGGATAGACCGGATTTCGCCGAACAAGCCTTGCCGCGCATCAACTCCCGCGCGGCGGCCTCACTTGACCTTGCGGCTCATCGCCACGGTTGCGATGATCGCGAGGCAAAACAGCACCGAAAGCGCGTCGAGCCGCTCGCCCAGCAACGGCACAGCGACCAGCATCGACAGGAACGGCTGCAGCAATTGCGTCTGGCTCACACGCATCGCACCGCCAAGCGCCAGCCCGCGATACCAGGCGAAGAAGCCGAGCCACATCGAAAACACCGCGAGATAGACGAAGGCCCACCATGCAACGGTCGCCACCGGCCCTGCCGGCCTGAACCACAGCGATATCGGAACCGTCAGCGGCAGATAGAGCACGAGAATCCAGGAAATGACCTCTTCTGGCCTGCGGTTGCGGCTGAGCCGCGCACCGAGCACATAGCCGGCGCTGGCGGAGGCCATCGCGAGGAGAAGAAGGCCATCGGCCAGCACAAAGCCCTTGCCGCCACTCGCGAGATAGGCATAGGCCAGCACCAGCACGAACCCGAAAACGGCCAACGCCCAGAAACGACCCGAGGCGCGCTCGCGCATCCACAGAGCTGTGAGGATCGCCGTGCCGAGCGGCAGGGCCCCGGCGATCACGGCCGCGTGCATGGCATCGACGTATTGGACGGCGAGACCCATGAAGAGCGGAAAGCCGACGACGATGCCGAGACCGGCGAGCAGCAGCGCGAACACCTCGCGCGTATCGGGCCTGCGCGAGCCGGTCACGAGCAAATAGACGATCGACAGCCATCCGGCGACAGCGGCACGGCCGAAGGTGATGAAGGCGGGAGAGAGCCCGGCGAAGCCGGGATGCGCGGTCGCCAGTTTGGTCATCGGCAAGGTAACGGCGAAGATCGCAACGCCGAGAACGCCGAGCAGGAAGCCCTTCGTGGAAGCAGACATGGTTCACCCCCGTCCGCGCGAGGCGGACCCGAAATTGGAGACGGGAAGAAGCAGCTGCCCCCTTTTCATGGAAGGGGCGGAAATGGCGCGGGCGACGGGGCTCGAACCCGCGACCTCCGGCGTGACAGGCCGGCACTCTAACCGACTGAGCTACGCCCGCATCCAATTCGTCGTCGGGGCCAGCCCCGAGCGAGGCGGCACGGTTACGCGAACGGAGCCGCGCTTGTCAAGCGATATGCGCCCGCCGCGCGCGAAAGAAAATTCACGGCTTCAACCGGGTGATATCGAGCGCGAAAACCAGCGGAAAGTTCGTCTCCCAATCGACGTAGCGCTTCGCACCCGCCTCGGACACGGCCCAGAGCAGCCCTCCGGAGTCGAAGCCGATGTCCTCGATTCCCGCCGGCATCGGATATCGGGCGATCTGCCGCCCGGTCCGGCGGTCGAATTTCGCGAGATAGCCGAACTTCGATCCTGAGAACGTCAGCCAGATGCCGCCCGCTCCGAAGGCCATGCCCTGTGCTTTCTCGGGAATCTCGAAGCTCTCGGCCGCATCGGCCTCGGTGAGGGCATCGCGATTGAGCCCATCGAGGGCAATCCGCCAGATCCGTCCCGGTTTCGACCGCTCGTAGGCGCCGATCCAGAGATCCTTGCCGTCGAAATCGCCGAAGGACCCCCGCAGCGGTTCCGCCAGACGAATCGTTCGCGCGACCTTGCCGCCTTCGACAATAAACAGGGCGCGCGTATCAATTACGACGAAACGGCCCTCGCCGATCGTCGCGAGACCGCCACCATGTTTGCAGGCGGGAATGGCGGTCGAACGTGTTTCGCCGTCGCTTTCGAGCCGGAACAGCCGGCACCCTTCCGGGCCATAACCCACGACATGAACCCGATCGCGGGCAATGCTCAGCCCTTGCGGCGTAAAGCCGGCGTCGAGCCCCGGCGCCCAGAAACGTTTCACGATCGCCTGCTCATTGGGAACGGACGACAGTGACCTTGCGAGATAACCGGGCTTTGGCCCGAGAACCGGTTGCTCTGCCCTGGCAGGCCCCTGAAGGCCCGCGAAGGTGGCAAGCACGAGCAGGCTCCTGCGGATCACAGCGAGGGTGTACCGAGCCTGTATTTCCGCACCTCGGCGCCGGAGAGCATCCGGATACGATCATGCGGGATCGATTCCGCAAGACTGATGAGTTCCTGGCTGCCGCCGACCTTGGCAACATAGCTGCGAAGTGCGTCGATCTCCTGCTCACCGGCGAAGACACGCGTGTTCTTCACCCCGCCGCCTGCCGGGTCCTGCCCCCAGAGCCGGGCGGACATGCGATGGACGCCAACCTTGGCGCCATCAGGCACCACGCGCTTCTTCGCGCCCATCAGCGAATAGACACAGGCCGAGGCGCAATGGCCGGGCAGCACACCGATCTTGCCGACACGCCCCTTCCTGCTTCGCGCTGCGCCGGGCAACGCCGTCGGCCGGCCGACGACCACGGCCGCGCCCGCGCTGTGCAACAGCGAGCCGAGCTGGAGCGCGCTCTCGACGTTACCGCCGGGCGAATTCAGGAAGACAATGGCGTGGAGCCCCGGCGTCTGGAGCTGATGGCGCAGGAACCGGGCGAACTCCGCCGGTGCCTCGCGGTTGATCTCGCCTTCGGCGACGACGGCACGCGCGCACTGGGATGACGTGCAGGCACCTTCGAGCGCCACGGTCGAGAATTCCATCGCGCGCACCCCGGCCGAAGCCATCAACGCGCCGGATGCAAATGCGGCAAGGCGCAAAGCTGCGCCGATCGTTCCCTTACGCATGGATCCTCCGATCCCCTCACTCACACATATCACCCTACATCGGCGACATGAATATGGTGAACGAACGAGGTTGCCGAAAGGTTCACGGGCCGCGGATTTCTCGATGCCTGAACGAAAATGGCTCGGGAAATGGTGGGCGATGAGAGACTCGAACTCCCGACATCCTCGGTGTAAACGAGGCGCTCTACCAACTGAGCTAATCGCCCGAACCACCCGGCTTGTAATGAAGAAGAAGGCGCGATGCAAACGCCTTCCGGCGTGAGGCTGCGGCACAGGAGCGCCTTCGCTTCCCATCCTCAAAAAGACCAATCCTGCCAGACGGCGCGCCGTGCTAGGCTTTTTTGCCGCTTTGGCGCGGACACGTGTGATGCAGGTCAAGGTGAAGGCCCGGCCAAACGCGCATGAAGGAAACAGCCGTCCCGATCAATGAGGGCGGGTCAAACGACAGGATCAGGGAGGGCGACCCGGTGGAATGGGTCGCGAGTTGCGATGCGTCTGGCACTTCTGGCGGATATCCATGCCAACCGTGAAGCTTTCGAAGCCGTTCTTGCCCGCCTCGCAACACAGCGGATCGACCGCGTCGTCCTGTTGGGCGATATCGTCGGCTATGGTCCCGATCCGGAATTCTGCACCGAGAAGGCGGCAGAACTCGTCGACAAGGGAGCGCTCGCGGTGATCGGCAACCACGATGCCGCGATCGACGGCGACAGCTCGGACATGAATGCCCGCGCTCGCGCCGCCATCGACTTCACGCGCAACCGGCTGGGCGCGGAGCACCGTACCTTTCTGGCCGGGCTCGACGACACCGCGACAGAGGGCGAGGCTTTTTTTGTCCATGCCAGTGCCCGCGCGCCGCGCAGCTGGGAATATGTCACCGGCAGGCCGCAGGCGGAGCGGTCAATCCGCGCCTGCCCGACCCGGCTTTCCATCGTCGGCCACGTGCATTCGCCGCATCTGTGGCGCCTCAATACCGCCGGCGTCGCGACCGGCCATGTCCCCGTCGCCGGCATGGAAATTCCCCTGGCGAAAAGCCAGGTCTGGCTCGCGGTCATGGGCGCGGTCGGCCAGCCGCGCGATGGCAACCCGGCCGCCGCCTACGGCATCCTCGATCTCGCACGCGGCACGCTCCTCTTCGAACGTGCGCCCTACGACCATTTCACCACCGCGCGGAAGGTCCGGGAGGCGGGCCTGCCCCACGAACTCGCGGACCGTCTGGGTCGCGGGCGCTAGATCAACAGCCTTCAATCGCAGGAACCATCATGGGCCGTATGCAACTTGAGACCGGGAAGACGCTCGACGGGTTCCTGATCGGCGAGAAGATCCACCAGGGCGGCATGGCCGAGATCTGGGATGTCAGCCGTCCAGACGTCGACGTGCCCTTGGTGATGAAGATCCCGCTGATCCTCGATGGAGACGATCCCACGATGATCGTCGGATTCGAGCAGGAGCAGATGATCCTGCCGCGCCTCTCCGGGCCACATGTGCCGAAAATCTTCGCGCTCGGCGATTTTTCTATCCAACCCTACATCGTGATGGAGAAGCTGGAGGGGGATTCCCTCCTGCCACGCTTCAAGAGTGCGCCCCTGCCAATCGACGAGGTGATCGATATCGGCGCGCGCGTCGCAACTGGACTTGCGAGCCTGCACCGGCAGGATGTCGTCCATCTCGACCTCAAGCCGTCGAACATCATGTTCCGCCCAAAAAACGCGGACGGGACCGGCGGCGACGCCGTGTTCATCGATTTCGGCCTGTCGCGCCATCTGAAGCTGCCGGACCTGCTGGCCGAGGAGTTCCGCGTGCCGATGGGCACCGCGCCCTATATCGCGCCCGAGCAGGTGCTCAAGTTGCGCGAGGAGCCGCGTTCCGATCTCTTCGCGCTGGGCGTTTTGCTCTACACGCTCGCGACAGGCGAGCGTCCTTTCGGCAATCCCAAGCACACAACCAAAGCGCTCCTCCGCCGACTCTACGAAGCGCCGACGCCGCCGCGTCATATCCGCAAGGATATTCCCGCCTTCCTGCAGGAGATCATCCTGCGCTGCCTGGAAGTCCGCCCGGAGCGTCGCCACCCCACGGCCGAGCAGCTGGCGTTCGAACTGCGTCATCCCGAACAGGTCGGACTGACCGAGCGCGCCAGCCGGGAGAAGACACACTGGCTCAAGAACATGCTGGCCGGGCGTTTCCGGGCCGGCGACAAGGCGCCCATCTCCCGACTCGAGACCTACCGCCACGCCGCAACGGCGCCAATCCTGATGGTAGCGGTCGATCTTTCGAGCGAGGGCGTGCCGCTGGCCGATCCCCTGCGCGAACTCGCGGGACGTCTGCTCGCAACCGCGCCGGATGCGCGCCTTGCCTGCGTCAACGTGCTCAAGACCGCCGTGATCGGCATCGACCAGCTCACGGATGCCGATGGCACCTCGCTGCACGTCAAGCGCCTCGTCGAGCTGAAAGACTGGGCTGCCGGGATGCGCCTCCCGCCCGACCGCGTGACCTTCCACGTGCTCGAAGGCTCGGACCCGGCAGAAGTGATGAACACCTTTGCCGTCAACAACCACGTCGATCACATGATCATCGGTGCGCGCGGCTCGGGCGGCGTGCGCCGTTATCTCGGCTCGGTCTCAACCGCACTCGTCGCACAGTCCTCCTGCTCGGTCACGGTTGTCCGCGCCAAGCATCATCATGACGATGGAGAGGATGCCGAATAGAGAAACGCCCCGGAAAACCGGGGCGCTCTCGTTTCAGCTTAATGCGCGCGGGCGGAAAGCTCGTCCTCGACCGGAGTGGCCTTGGCAGCGCTCGCCGCCGCCTCCTCCTCCGCCCAGACGATCGGCTCCGGCTGGCGGATGAGCGCCCGCTTTAGCACCTCGTCCATCCGCGAAACCGGGACAATCTCCAGTCCGTTCTTCACGTTGGCCGGGATGTCGGCGAGATCCTTGACGTTGTCCTCGGGGATGAGAACGGTCTTGATTCCGCCGCGCAGCGCCGCAAGCAGCTTCTCCTTGAGGCCGCCGATGGGCAGCACGCGGCCGCGCAACGTCACCTCGCCCGTCATCGCGATGTCGCGGCGGACCGGAATGCCCGTCATCACCGAGACGATGGCAGTCGCCATCGCGATACCGGCGGACGGTCCGTCCTTCGGCGTCGCGCCTTCCGGCACGTGCACGTGGATGTCGCGGCTGTCGAACATCGGCGGCTTGATGCCGAATTCGAGCGCGCGGCTCCGGACATAGGACGCAGCGGCAGAGATCGATTCCTTCATCACGTCCTTGAGGTTGCCTGTGACCGTCATCTTGCCCTTGCCGGGCATCATGACACCTTCGATGGTCAGAAGCTCACCGCCGACCTCGGTCCAGGCGAGACCGGTCACGCCGCCCACCTGATCCTCGGTCTCGGCCATGCCGTAGCGATACTTGGCCGGGCCGAGATAATCCTCGACCTTGGCTTCATCGATCACGACGCTGCTCACCGGTTTGTCGGTACCGGCCGAAAGCAGGATCTCCTTCACCGCCTTGCGGACGAGGTTGGAAATCTCGCGTTCGAGGTTACGTACGCCCGATTCCCGCGTGTAGCGGCGAACGAGGAACTGCAGCGCCTCCGGCGTGATCGACCACTCCTTGTCGTCGAGCCCGTGCTTCTTGAGCGAGTTCGGGATCAGGTGCTTGCGGGCGATCTCGGCTTTCTCGTCCTCCGTGTAGCCGGCGATGCGGATGATCTCCATCCGGTCCATCAGCGGTGCGGGGATGTTGAGCGTGTTCGCCGTCGTCACAAACATCACGTTCGAGAGGTCGTAATCGACCTCGAGATAATGGTCGTTGAACGTCGTGTTCTGCTCCGGATCGAGCACTTCAAGCAGCGCGGACGACGGGTCGCCCCGGAAATCCATGCCCATCTTGTCGATCTCGTCGAGCAGGAAGAGCGGGTTCGAGGTCTTCGTCTTGCGCAGGGACTGGATGATCTTGCCCGGCATCGAGCCGATATAGGTCCGGCGATGGCCGCGGATCTCCGCCTCGTCGCGCACGCCGCCGAGCGACATGCGGACGAACTCGCGCCCGGTAGACTTCGCAATCGACTTGCCGAGCGAGGTCTTGCCGACGCCCGGAGGGCCGACAAGGCACAGGATCGGGCCCGTGAGCTTGTTCGCCCGGCTCTGAACCGCAAGATACTCGATGATGCGGTCCTTGACCTTCTCGAGCCCGTAATGATCGGCATCGAGGATCTCCTGCGCAAGACGCAGATCCTTCTTCACCTTCGAGCGCTTGCCCCAAGGGAGCGAGACGATCCAGTCGAGGTAGTTGCGGACGACGGTGGCTTCGGCCGACATCGGCGACATCTGCCGGAGCTTGCGCAACTCGTGCGCAGCCTTGTCGCGCGCTTCCTTCGAGAGCTTGGTGCGGGCGATCTTGTCCTCGAGTTCGGCGAGTTCGTCCTTGCCGTCCTCGTCACCGAGTTCCTTCTGGATCGCCTTGATCTGCTCGTTGAGGTAATACTCGCGCTGCGTCTTCTCCATCTGGCGCTTGACGCGCGTGCGGATGCGCTTCTCCACCTGAAGAACGGAAATCTCGCTCTCCATTAGGCCCAGCACCTTCTCGAGGCGTGCAGGCACCGAAACGGTTTCCAGCACGGCCTGCTTGTCGGCGATCTTCACCGCGAGATGGCTCGCGACCGTGTCGGCGAGCTTGGCGTAATCCTCGATGCCGCCGATCGTCGAGATGACGTCGGGCGAGATCTTCTTGTTGAGCTTCGCATAACCCTCGAACTCGGTCGTCACCGACCGGGCCAGCGCCTCGGCCTCGACCGGATCGCCGAGTTCCTCGGCCAGCACCTGCACCTCGGCTTCGAGGAAAGCGTCGTTCGACACCGCACGCAGGCGGTTGGCGCGGCTCACGCCTTCGACGAGCACCTTGACCGTGCCGTCCGGCAGCTTGAGCAGCTGGAGAACGGTCGCGAGGCTGCCGACCTGATAGATCTGATCGATTGCCGGGTCATCTTCGGTTGCGTTGAACTGCGTCGCCAGCAGGATGTGGCGATCCGACTTCATGACCTCTTCGAGTGCCTTGATGGATTTCTCGCGCCCGACGAACAACGGCACGATCATGTGCGGGAACACGACGATGTCGCGTAGCGGCAGCACGGGCACCACTTCGGTGGAACCGGGAACCGGCAGGGGTCGCTTCTTGTCAGCGCTCATGGTCTTCATCCTTCGAGCTTGCCGCCCCGGAAGGCCGGTTTCCCGGTCGTGATGGGCACGGCCCCGGACATGCCGGGATGTGGCGGCATCGGCGTTTTCCGCGGGTTTCCCCGTCCCCGCTCATTCCGCGCGGGACGCCGGACGAACCCTCTTCGGGCGCTCGTCCGATACGGCTTCGGCCTCAGCCTTGGTTACGCATGAAATTGGGGTCGATTCGGCCCTTCTGCAAGGGTAGCGCACCCCGGGATTTGTGGGAACCGGAAGGGGTGTGACAAAAGAAAGGCGCGGCAGCCAAAAGCCGCCGCGCCGGATTCAAAATCGCCATTTCGCAGGCCTCAGGCACTCGCGGCTTCGGCCTCTTCCTTGCGCTCGCCGTAGATGTAGAGCGGCTTGGCCTTGCCCTCGATGACCTCGGGAGAAACCACCACCTGCTCGACACCTTCGAGGCCCGGCAGATCGAACATCGTGTCGAGCAGCGCGCCTTCGAGGATCGAACGCAGGCCGCGCGCGCCGGTCTTGCGCTCGATCGCCTTGCGGGCGACGACGCCGAGCGCCTCGTCGTTGAACGAGAGTTCGACGTCTTCCATCTCGAACAGGCGCTGATACTGCTTGACGAGCGCATTCTTCGGCTCGGTCAGGATGCGCTTCAGCGCGTCCTCGTCGAGATCCTCCAGCGTCGCGATCACCGGCAGACGGCCGATGAACTCGGGGATGAGCCCGAACTTCAGCAGATCCTCCGGCTCGACCTGGCGGAACACCTCGCCGACGCGCCGGTCATCCGGCGCTTCGACCTTGGCACCGAAGCCGATCGACGTGCCCTTGCCACGCGAGGAGATGATCTTCTCGAGGCCGGCGAAGGCGCCGCCGCAGATGAACAGGATATTCGTGGTATCGACCTGCAGGAACTCCTGCTGCGGATGTTTGCGCCCGCCCTGCGGCGGCACGGAGGCGACCGTGCCTTCCATGATCTTGAGCAGCGCCTGCTGCACGCCCTCACCCGAGACGTCGCGGGTGATCGAGGGATTGTCCGACTTGCGGCTGATCTTGTCGATTTCATCGATATAGACGATGCCGCGTTGCGCGCGCTCGACATTGTAATCGGCGGCCTGCAGAAGCTTGAGGATGATGTTTTCGACGTCCTCGCCCACGTAACCGGCTTCGGTGAGCGTCGTCGCGTCAGCCATCGTGAACGGCACATCGAGGATGCGCGCCAGCGTCTGGGCGAGATAGGTCTTGCCGCAACCGGTCGGGCCGACGAGCAGGATGTTCGACTTCGCCAATTCGATGTCGTTGTGCTTGGTCGCGTGGTTGAGGCGCTTGTAGTGGTTGTGGACGGCCACCGCGAGCACGCGCTTGGCGTAGAACTGGCCGATGACGTAATCGTCGAGAATCTTGGCGATTTCCTTCGGCGTCGGCACGCCGTCCTTCGCCTTCACGAGGGTTTTGGATTCCTCGCGGATGATGTCCATGCAGAGTTCGACGCATTCATCGCAGATGAACACCGTCGGCCCGGCGATGAGTTTGCGAACCTCATGCTGGCTCTTGCCGCAGAAGGAGCAGTAAAGCGTGCTCCGGGAATCGCCGCCGCTCGTTGTCTTGCTCATCGCTATCTCCTATCCCGACGCTTCCGCCTTCCCCTGGGAAGCGGCTTCGCCAGCTCACTGGCCACCTTGCGGTTGTGCCGAACCTGTCGAAACACTATCCCGCTCCGGTAACGAAAGAAACGTTAAAGCCTCTCCGGCCCCGGCGCGGCACGCCAAACCCCAAGGGTAGTGGCTGATCCGCGCGTTGCAAGTCCGAGACCACAAAATCGATGCGCCGCTCGCGCCGTTTTGAAACAGCGTGTGGCGAAAAACCGACATTTCGGGGCAGATCGGCCCTTCTCAGGCCTTCGGCGCCTCAGGCTCCTCAAGACGCTTGGTCAGGACCTGATCGACGATCCCGAACTCCTTCGCCATGTCGGCGGTCATGAAATTGTCGCGCTCGAGCGCGCTGTGGATTGTGTCGTAATCATTGCCCGTGTGGTGGACGTAGATCTCGTTGAGGCGCCGCTTGAGGCTCTCGACCTCCTTGGCGTGGATCATGATGTCCGTCACCTGCCCCTGGAAACCGCCGGAAGGCTGATGGACCATGATGCGCGCGTTCGGCAGCGCGAAGCGATGGCCCTTCTCGCCCGCCGTTAGCAGCAGCGAGCCCATCGAAGCCGCCTGCCCGGTGCAGAGCGTGGTGACCGGACAGCGGATGAACTGCATCGTGTCGTAGATCGACAGCCCAGATGTCACCACACCGCCCGGCGAGTTGATGTAGAGCGAGATTTCCTTCTTCGGGTTTTCCGCTTCGAGGAAGAGGAGCTGCGCCACAACAAGGCTCGCCATCGTGTCCTCGACCGGGCCGATCAGGAAGATGATGCGCTCGCGCAGGAGGCGGGAGAAAATGTCGAAGGCCCGTTCGCCCCGGCTCGATTGCTCGATGACCATCGGCACCAGGGAATTGTAGGTTTCAATCGGATCTTTCATCGCTGCCTCAGCACATAAGGGCGGATTTCCGCCGAATCGTCGAAGAATAACGCTCTTGTCAGATAAGGACGAATCCCCGCCTGAAAAGGCCCCTCCCTTCCCTACAGCCAAGAGGTTCACGAAAGGTTTGAAACGGAAGACCTGTTCAGCGGGATGCCCCAACCCTGAACAGTGCGCGCGCGCCCCACCCCAGCACGAGGCCCCAGAACGCACCGCCAATGCCGAAGAACGACAGGCCCGAGGCCGTAACCAGAAACGTCATCAGCGCCGGCAGGCGCTCGCTTTCATCCTCGGTCGCCGCCTTGATCGCGCCGCCGAAGGCGCCAATCAGCGCAAGCCCCGCCGCCGCCTCGATCAGGACGGGGGAAGCATGCAGCACCAGCGCCGCCGCGATCGCCGCCAGCGCCGCGAACAGGATGTAGCCGATGCCCGAGAACAGGGCCGCGACATAGCGCCGGCGAGGGTCGGGATGCGCATCCTCGCCCGCACACAGGGCCGCCGTGATGGCGGCATAATTGATCGTCGGCGCGCCGAGCACCGCGGAAGCGAGCGAAAGCCCGCCGGTGACCATCAGTCCTTCCCGCATCCGCGGCCGGAACCCGAAGGTCGAGAGCACGGCGAGCCCAGTGATGTTCTGCGAGGCCATCGTGACGATGAAGAGCGGCAGTGCGAGGCTGAAGAAGGCTTCGACCGTGAGCGTCGGCATCACGAAGACCGGCGCGGGCAACCGGAAGCCACCGAGCCCCGCCGCGCCCCCTTGCATCAGGATCGCCGCCAGCGCGACCGCAACCGCTGCCGGCACGGCCCAAAGCCGCGCGAAGCGCATCATCACGATCCAAACGCCGAGGATCGTCAGCGCGACCAAGGGCAATTCGCGGATCGCAACGAAGGGCGCGAGGCAGAGTTTCAGCAGGATACCGGCCAGCATCGCATTGGCGAGCGGCTTCGGGATCGCACCGATCAGGCGGGCCAGGGGCTCCCAGAAAGCCGCGACGACAACCAGCGCGCCAACGACGAGAAAAGCGCCCACGGCGGCCGGAAATCCGCCCGCAACCGCCCCAGTGGTCGCAAGCAGCGCAAGGCCCGGTGTTGTCCAGGCGACGGATATCGGCATCCGGCTCGACAGCGAGAGGTAGATCGACGCGATGCCTTTGGTGAAGCCCAGCAGCATCAGCCCGGAGGCGATCTCGGCCTCGCTCGCACCGACGGCGGCCAAGCCCTTGATGACAATCGCGACCGAACTCGCGTAGCCGACCAGCGAGACGATGAAGCCCTGCACCATCGCCTGACCGGAGAAATCAGCCGCGAAACTGCCCCTCGCGCCGGTCGACGCGCCGTCATCCTGCTGCATGGAAATCGAATCCCGAAAGAAAAACGCCGCCCCAAGCTGGAGCGGCGTCAAGGGTTTGGCAATCGCCGTTCGATCATCCGGCCAAGATTACCGGATCGCACATCGGCCCAAGATCACTCGGCCTTGTCAGCCTTTTTCTTGGCGGCAGCCTTCTTCGGCTTCTCCGCCTTTTCCGCCGCCTCCGGCTCGTCATCAGCCATCAGCTCCTCGCGGGTCACCTTCTTTTCGGTGACCTTCACGCCCGCAAGGAGGTGGTCGACGACCTTCTCCTCGAACAACGGCGCGCGGATCTCGGCGAGAGCCTGCGGGTTCTTGCGATAGTACTCGAAAACCTGCTTTTCCTGGCCGGGGAACTGGCGGGCACGCAGCACCAGCGCCTGCGTGATCTCGTTGTCCTCGACCTTGATCTCGGCCTTCTGGCCGATCTCGGCGAGCACGAGCCCAAGGCGGACGCGGCGGGTGGCGATGGCGCGATATTCCTCGCGCGCCTTCTCTTCGCCGCCCTCGGCGTCAAAAGTTTCGCCCGCGCGCTGCATATCGGCGTTCACCTGCCGCCAGACGGCATTGAACTCGTCCTCCAGCATGGTCGGCGGCAGGTCGAAGCTGTAGAGCTTGTCGAGGCCGTCGAGGAGCTGGCGCTTCATCTTCTGGCGCGTTGCGTCCTTGAGTTCCTCGGAAAGCGATTCCTTCACCGCCTCGCGAAGCTTCTCGACGTTGTCGAGGCCGAACTTCTTGGCGAGCTCATCGTCGATCTTGAGTTCGCCCGGCGCGGCGATACCCTTCACGGTCACGTCGAACTCGGCGGCCTTGCCGGCGAGATGCGCGGCCTGATACCCGGCCGGGAACGAGACCTTGACGAGCTTCTTGTCGCCGGTCTTGGCGCCGACAAGCTGCTCCTCGAAACCCGGGATGAACTGGCCCGAACCGAGCACGAGGTCGACATCGCCGCCGGTGCCGCCCTCGAAGGCGACGCCATCAATCTTGCCGACGAAGTCGATCGTCAGCTTGTCGCCGTCCTTGGCCTTGTCCTTCTCACCGCGCGGCTCGAACGGGCGGTTGGCGGAAGCCATGCGCTCGATCGCCTCGTCAACATCCTTCGCCGGAACGTCGGCGACCGACTTTACGACCGCGATGCCGGAATGGTCGACGATCTCGATCGTCGGCAGCAGTTCGACATCGACCGAGAAATCGAGGCCGGCTTCGCCCGCCAGCACCTTCTCGATCACGGCCTGATCTTCCGGCAGGTTGACCTTCGGCTCGGCGGCAAGGCGCGTGCCCGCATCCTCGACGATCTTCTTGTTGGCGTCGTTCACGGCATTCTGGACGACCTCGGCCATCACCGACTTGCCGTAGACGCGCTTGAGATGCGCGGTCGGCACCTTGCCGGGGCGGAAGCCGTTGAGATTGACCCGCCCGCGGATGCTTTCCAGCTCCGTGTCGAAACGGGTGGTGAGATCGTCCTTGGAAAGGGCAACCTTGAACTGGCGCTTGAGCCCTTCGGCGAGGGTTTGGGTAACCTGCATGATAAACCTTGATGTCCGTTGCGGGCCGTCGGGCCCGTTCTCGTTTTCCGTTTGCCGCACGCGAAAAAGCGTGCTGTTGCCCGTATGTCGCACGCGGCTGCGTGCGGATGAACCTGTCCTGCCGGCGCGGGAGCTGGTGCGGGCGAAGGGACTCGAACCCCCACGACTTTCGTCACCGGAACCTAAATCCGGCGCGTCTACCAGTTCCGCCACGCCCGCGAGTATCCCCGGTCCGAATGTTCCGCCGCCGCCGCGCTCTGGCGGTCTTGGCAAGTCCATCGTCGAGAGGAGCGCACGGACAGCACGGGCAAAGCCCGAACCTGCCGCTTGCGGGGCGGGTCTATATCACGGATTTTTCATCCCGCAGCAAAAATCTGCGGGTTTCGGGCAAGCGATCCGGTACCCGGCCCCTCGCCCGCCGCCATCGCCCTCGCTAAATAGAATGCCGAAGCACTCGAATCGCCGGAGAAGATCTTGCCCCTGCGTGCCCCCAGCCGCCGCGACACCCTGCTCGGCCTTGCAGTCACATTGCCGCTGCCGGCCCTCGCCCAGCAGACCGGCACACCCGCGCCGCGCCGGATCGCGCTGCGGGCGGAGGCGGTCGAGCGTCGCCTCGCTGGCGATGACAAGCCCGCGAGCACGCTGTTCCGCCTGCGCGCCGCAAATGCTGCAAAGGACGTGGCCGACACTTTTCCGGTTTTCCGCGCGCGCGAGGGCGAACGCTGCGAGATCGAGGTCGAGAATACTCTCCAGCAGCCAATCGCATTTCACTTTCGCGGTCTGCGCAGCGCGACCACGCCCGACGGCATTCCCGAGCTCTCCGGCAAACCGATCGCGCCGGGCGAGAAAACCGTTTTGCCTTTGGATACACGCCAACCCGGCACTTTCCTTATGGTGCCAGTCGTCGCCGGAAACGTTGCTGAACAGAACGCTCGCGGACTCAACGCCGCCGTCATTGTCGAGGAACGCGAGCCACCGGTCTTCGATCTCGATCATGTGCTGACGGTGGGAGATTGGCGGCTCGACGACAAGGGACAGCTCGACACCCATTTCGCCACTCTGCCGGACGTCGCCCGCATCGGCCGGCTTGGCAACCGGCTCGTCGCAAACCGGCACCATGCGCCGGAGCGCATCGAGGCTCGTCCCGGCGCGCGCCTGCGCATCCGCATGATCAACGTTTCCAATGCCCGGTTGATTCCCCTCAAGGTTTCCGGCTGCGAGGCCAAAGTCTACTCGATCGATTCCACCCCCTGCCAACCCTTTGACCCCTTGCGCCGAACGGTGACCCTCTCGCCTTCAACACGGATCGAACTCGCCATCGACCTGCCGGTCGAGCCTGACAAGGAAGCGGCAATCGAAGCCAAGCTCGGCGACGGGTTGCCGATCCTCGCGATCCGCACGAAAGGCGAACCGATCCCCAGACGCGGCAGCATCGCGCCCCTGCCCGATCCGGGACTGCCGCCAGCCATCAAACTCCAGAACGCGGCGCGCGCCGATATCCGCATCACAGGCGGAACCGGTACCACCCCGGCGGAAGCGGCACCGGAAGCGCTGGCAACGCGTTTTCCTGACCCGGCAAAGGTCTTCGCAATCAACGGCGAGACCGCCGGATTCGCTGGCAAGCCGGTACTCTCGGTGAAACGCGGCCGTGAGATCGTCTTCGCCGCCTTCAACGAGACCGCCTGGCCGCAGGTGCTAGCCGTTCACGGGCATGCTTTCCGCCTGCTGCACCCGTTCGACGACGGCTGGGAACCCTATTTCCTCGATACGCTCTACCTCGCGCCAAAAAGCGTTGCGCGTATCGCCTTCATCGCCGACAATCCGGGCCGCTGGGCCGTTCGTTCGGCGGTTGCCGAGCATTTCGCGGGCGGCGTTCGCACGTGGTTCGAGGTCACCTGATCTGGCACACGCTGTATAATTTTTAATCTAATTGCTTATATTATAGTCAATTTGCATATTTCATTGCCTGCCCGCTAAATTTCACCGCGCGCAAGCCGGCAAAACCCCTTCGCGCTATTGACGGATTTCGCGCTTTCGTGGTGTGAGACTGCCCGAACCATGCTGCCTGAAACGCAGGAAAGGCCGTGCGATGAAGAAAATCGAAGCGATCATCAAGCCGTTCAAGCTCGACGAGGTGAAAGAAGCCCTTCAGGGTATTGGCGTTCAGGGCATCACCGTCATCGAGGCCAAGGGTTTCGGCCGCCAGAAAGGCCACACCGAGCTTTATCGCGGCGCGGAATATGTCGTTGATTTCCTTCCGAAAGTGAAGATCGAGGTTGTCGTTCTCGACCAGATGGTTCCGGAAGCGATCGAGGCGATCAAGAACGCCGCCCAGACTGGTCGCATTGGCGATGGCAAGATTTTTGTTTCGTCCATCGAGGAAGCAATCCGCATCCGCACCGGCGAGACCGGCGGCGACGCCGTCTAATCAGCCGCCACCACCAAAGTTGCAGGCGCCCGGCCTCGACCTTCAACCGGCACGCCTTTTGAATCTGAACCGAGGGTCAAGCTCCGGCAGGGAGCGAACCACCGAGTTGTCGAAACTCACGAGCAACGTCGAACGATAAAGGACACGACGCGAAATGAAGACCGCCAAGGATGTCTTGAAATTCATCAAGGAAAATGACGTCAAGTATGTCGATTTCCGCTTCACCGATCCGCGCGGCAAGTGGCAGCACGTGACCTTCGACATCGCCATCGTCGACGAGGAAGCGATCGATGAGGGCATCATGTTCGACGGCTCGTCGATCGCCGGCTGGAAGGCCATCAACGAGTCGGACATGCTCCTGAAGCCGGATCCGACCTCGGCTTGCCTCGATCCGTTCTTCGCGGCCTCGACCCTCGTCATCAACTGTGACGTTCTTGAGCCGGCCACGGGCGAGCCCTACGGCCGCTGCCCGCGTGGCATCGCCAAGAAAGGCCTCGCCTATCTCGCCTCGACCGGCATCGGCGACACCGCCTATTTCGGCCCGGAAGCCGAGTTCTTCATCTTCGACGACGTGAAGTTCGCTTCGAACCCCTACAACACCGGCTTCAAGCTCGATTGCTCGGAACTCCCGATCAACTCGGACGCCGACTATGAGGGCGGCAACCTCGGCCACCGCATCGCCACCAAGGGCGGCTACTTCCCGGTTCCGCCGCAGGATTCGGCGCAGGACATGCGCGGTGAGATGCTCGCGGCGATGGCGTCGATGGGCGTCAACGTCGAGAAGCATCACCACGAGGTCGCCTCGGCCCAGCACGAGCTCGGCATGAAGTTCGGCACCCTCGTGACGATGGCCGACCACATGCAGGTCTACAAGTACTGCATCCACAACGTCGCCCAGTCCTACGGCAAGACCGCGACCTTCATGCCGAAGCCGGTCTACGGCGACAACGGCTCGGGCATGCACGTTCACCAGTCGATCTGGAAGGGCGGCAAGCCGGTGATGGCGGGCGACAAGTACGCCGGCCTCTCGCAGACCTGCCTCTACTACATCGGCGGCATCATCAAGCACGCGAAGGCGCTCAACGCCTTCACCAACCCGTCGACCAACTCCTACAAGCGTCTCGTTCCGGGCTACGAAGCCCCGGTGCTGCTGGCCTACTCGGCCCGCAACCGCTCGGCCTCCTGCCGTATTCCGTGGACGAACTCGCCGAAGGCCAAGCGCGTCGAGGTCCGCTTCCCGGATCCGATGGCGAACCCCTACCTCGCCTTCACCGCGATGCTGATGGCCGGTCTCGACGGCATCCAGAACAAGATCGATCCGGGCGCCGCAATGGACAAGGATCTCTACGATCTGCCGCCGAAGGAGCTCAAGAAGATCCCGACCGTTTGCGGCTCGCTGCGTGAGGCTCTCGCCTCGCTCGACAAGGATCGCAACTTCCTCAAGGCCGGCGGCGTGTTCTCGGACGACTTTATCGATAGCTACATCGAACTGAAGATGCAGGACGTCATGAAGTTCGAGATGACGCCGCACCCGGTCGAGTTCTCGATGTACTACAGCTACTGATCGCTTCCGCGATCGACGAAAAAAGGGCGCCTCCGGGCGCCCTTTCTTTTTTTGCTGACCCGTATCCCCCGGGCGTTGGATCAGTGATTCAACACATGAAAAAGGGCGCCGCAGCGCCCTGAAATCGTGTGGAAATCCAGCAGGTCAAACCGAGCGCCAGCCGCCGAGCGATGCCACAACCTGCGTCCAGCCGAAATGATGGACGACAGCCGCCACCGCACCGGTGATCCCGAGTGCCAGTACCGCCAGACGGCCCGGCCGCGCCGGCGCAGTGTAGCGATATTCGTAGTCCTGCTCCTCGAAGCCGAAGGCGGAGCCGGTCGCCTGAGCGTAATGTTCGAGGGTCTTGAGTTTCGGGCTCATCGGGCGTGTCCTGATTGTCGTGAATCGTTATCGATCAGTTTTGCGACAACATGGTGAACACCGTTTTAACGCGGTGGTTTCCTCGCCTTCATGTGACCGGAGTTTGATTGAAACTGCGGCCGGCATTTGCTGAAATCGGTACATGGGAACATTCGACAGGGCACTCGACCGACTCGGACACTGGATCGCTCGGCGAGCGACCCAGACCGCTTCCGACTACGAGCCTTACACCGCGAGCCGGCCCGATTTCGTCGCCCGCGTCATCCAGCCCGGCGATGTTCTGCTGGTCGAGGGCGGTCGTTCGAAAATTGCCTCCGCGATCAAGTATCTCACCCAGTCCACCTGGAGCCATGCCGCGCTCTACGTCGGCGACGCACCCGGGCTCGTCGATGCAGATGGCGCACCGACGCCGCTGATTGAGGCCGAACTGGGCTATGGCATTATCGCCTCGCCGCTTGCGAAATACGCGACCTTCAACATCCGCATCTGCCGTCCCGTCGGTCTGACGCCGGAGGATCGTGAGCGGCTCATCGCCTATGCTGTCGGGCGTTTGGGCGGCCAGTATGACCTGCGGAACGTGCTCGATCTCGTGCGCTTTCTGCTGCCCAATCCACCCATTCCCCAGCGTTTCCGTCGCCGGCTGCTCTCGCTCGGTTCAGGAGAGCCAACCCGTGCCATCTGCTCGACGCTGATTGCGCGCGCCTTTCAGGAGGTGCGCTATCCGATCCTGCCCAAGGTCGAGGTCCAGCAATCCGGCGACGCGATGTCGAACGCCCGTCGTCGTGAAGTGCTGCATATCCGCCATTCGTCACTGTTCACCCCCCGCGACTTCGACGTCTCGCCTTTCTTCCGCATCGTCAAACCCACAATCGAACTCGGGTTCGACTACAAGGAACTGGTCTGGGCCGATCGCGAGTCGCCCGAACCGGGTGCCCCAGGGCGCGATTGATCCGCACGGCCGTTGGGGATGGCAGCCACCGCCGGGTTTTCGCAGCGCGTTCTATGGCATAGTGAGCATTGTTGATTCGCGTTTGCGCCCGCATGCGACGCACGGATTCCGACCCCAAGTGCGCGTGCGGCATGACAGGATGAGTACCGGTAGCCGATGGCCTCGAAACCCTCCCCCGCTCACGATCTTTTCGGCCAGCTTGAGCAAGCCGCCAAGGACATGGTGCGCGAGCAGAAGGTGCAGGCCGCAGCAGCGCCGAGGCCGGCCCCCGTGCCCCCTGTTCCACCGATCACGCCGCCGATGAAGTCCGCTCCCCCGGCGCCGACCGGCGACTATGACGGTTCCGCGATCGAGGTTCTCGAAGGGCTCGAACCTGTCCGCCGCCGTCCCGGCATGTATATCGGCGGCACGGACGAGAAGGCGCTGCATCACCTCTTCGCCGAAGTGCTCGACAACTCGATGGACGAGGCGGTCGCCGGCCACGCGACCTTCATCGACATCGAACTCGACGCCGAGGGCTATCTCTCGGTCACCGACAATGGACGCGGCATCCCGGTCGATCCGCACCGCTCAGACCCGACGAAATCCTCGCTCGAAATCGTGATGTGCACGCTGCACGCCGGCGGCAAGTTCGACGGCAAAGCCTATGAGACTTCCGGCGGCCTGCACGGCGTCGGCGTCTCGGTGGTCAACGCGCTCTCGGAGTTCGTCGAGGTCGAGGTCGCGCGCGATCAGCAGCTCTACCGGATGCGCTTCTCGCGCGGCGTGCCGCAAGGCGCTCTTGAGCATGTTGGCCCGGTTCGCAACCGGCGCGGCACCAAGGTGCGTTTCAAGCCCGATCCGCAGATCTTCAAGGCCGGCGCGCATTTCCAGCCGGCGCGGCTCTACCGCATGGCGCGATCGAAGGCCTATCTCTTCGGCGGCGTCGAAATCCGCTGGTCCTGCGCGCCGGAACTTCTCCCCCCAACCGGCGAGATTCCGGAAAAGGCGGTGCTCCGCTTCCCCGGCGGCCTTGCGGATTACCTTGCCCGTGAGATCGAGGGCAAGCCGATGGTGCTGGACGAGATGTTCGCCGGCAAGCTCGATAAGCAGGGTCACGGCGCCTGCGAATGGGCCGTCGCCTGGTATGCGCACGACGACGGGCATGTCTCCTCCTACTGCAACACCATTCCCACGCCGGACGGCGGCACGCATGAGAGTGGGCTGCGTGTCGCGTTGCTGCGCGGGCTCAAGGATCACGCCGAGCGCATCGGCCAATCGAAGCGCGCGGCGGTGCTCACCACCGATGACATCATGGTCGGCGCGGTGGTGATGCTCTCGGTGTTCATCCGCGAGCCGGAATTCGTCGGCCAGACCAAGGACAAGCTGGCGACTACGGAGGCGAGTCGCATCGTCGACAACGCCGTGCGCGACGCCTTCGACCACTGGCTCGCCGGTAACCCCGGCAAGGCGCTGAAGCTGTTCGATTTCGTGGTGGAGCGCGCCGAAGATCGCCTGCGCCGCCGCGCCGAGAAGGACGTGCAGCGCAAGACGGCGGTGCGCAAACTGCGCCTCCCCGGCAAGCTGGCGGACTGTTCCTCGAACACGCAAGGTGACACGGAACTCTTCATCGTCGAGGGCGACTCGGCAGGCGGCTCCGCGAAGCAGGGTCGCGACCGCGCGACGCAGGCGATCCTCCCCCTGCGCGGCAAGATCCTCAACGTCGCCAATGCAGGGCGCGACAAACTTGCAGCCAACCAACAACTCGCCGATCTGATGCTGGCACTGGGCTGCGGCGCCGGCAGCCAGTATCGTGAGGAAGAACTCCGCTACGGCAAGGTCATCATCATGACCGACGCCGACGTCGATGGCGCACATATCGCCTCGCTGTTGATTACCTTCTTCTACCGGCAGATGCCCAAACTGATCGACAACGGCCATCTCTATCTCGCGGTGCCGCCGCTTTTCGTGCTCAAGCACGGCGGCAAGACGATCTATGCCCGCGATGATGCCGAGAAGGAACGTTTGCTGGCAACGGTCTTCAAGGGCAAGAAGCCGGAGATCGGTCGCTTCAAGGGCCTCGGCGAGATGATGCCGGCCCAACTCAAGGAAACGACGATGGACCCCGCGAAGCGTCTCCTGCTCCGCGTCCGCGTCGAGGGTGAGGAGCGGAGCGAGACGGATGATTCCGTCGAGCGGCTGATGGGCAACAAGCCGGAGGCACGCTTCGCCTTCATCCAGGAGCGCGCGGCCTTTGCCGACGATCTCATTGACGTCTAACGTGCTGTTGAAAAAATAATCATCCCGCTCGCTATTCGAACAAATGAATACAAAATTTGTGATTTTTTCGCTGAAACCCATGAAATTAAACAAACATTAGGCGCCCTCTATTTCTTTGTTATGCATCGAATGCCGGCCAGCGCCGGTTGTGCCTAGAACGGAGCACATTCGCGATGCGGACCATCTCGTTTCGGCTGACTACTATCCTCTCATCCCTCATTGCCTCGCTGCTGGTTGTCGGCGCCGTCGGGTTCATCTCCGGCCGCAGCACGGTGGAGGGCCTCGCCCATGTCTATGACAAGGCGGTCATTCCCTTGCGTGACCTGAAGATCATCTCCGACCGTTACGCAGTCGATATCGTCGACATCACGCACAAGACGTTGGCGGGGGCGCTGACGACACCGGAAGGCTCGAAGAGCATCAGCAAGGCCCTCGCGGAAATCGACGAACTCTGGGCACGGTATTCGACCGGAGACCGCACCGACAAGGAACGCGAGTTGATCGCGAAGGCCAGCGTCCTGCTGGCGACCGCCCACAAGGCCGCCGAAAAATCGCGGTCCCTCATGGACTCGAACGATCTGGTGGCGCTTCAGGAATTCCGGACGAAGGAACTCTATCCGGCAATCGACCCCGGCACCGAGTTAATCGGCTCGATGGTCGATGCCAAGCTCGAAGAAGCCCGCAAAGCGCTAGATGCGGAAAAGACAAGTACCGGGTTTGCCAACGCCATCATCGGCGGCATCGCATCGGGCTCGCTGCTGCTTGGCCTACTCGCCATCTTCTTCGTACGTCGCAACGTGATCGCGCCGCTCGGTCAAACAGTCCGGACGCTGCGTCAACTCGACGAGGCAACGGTCGGCGTCCTTCCGCAGGGCACGGACCGCATTTCCGCCATCGAGCAGGTCGCCGTTACCGGCGACACCCGGCGCGACGAGATCGGCGAGATTTCCCGCGCCCTCCTCACCTTCAAGCATTCCGGCGTGGAAGCCCAGCGACTGCGTGACGAGGCCGAGACCGAACAGCTGACGCGCTCTTCCCGGGCGGCCCGCATCGAGGAGATCGTCGGAGAATTCGAGCGGGTGGCGACGAGCGTGATCTCCTCGGTCGCGACCTCTTCCGCCGAGCTGGAGGCCTCCGCAAAATCGATGATGGAAGTGGCGCAGACCGCGAGCGAACAGTCTACCCTCGTGGCGGCGGCCTCGCACCAGACTGCGCAGTCCGTGCAGGCGCTGGCCTCGACCGGCGACGAACTCTCGCTCTCGATCGGCGAGATCGGACGGCAGGCCGAGCAGTCGTCGAGCTTCGCTGCGCAGGCCGCGGACCGTGCCGGCTCGACCAATACGACCGTGCAGCGGCTCTCCGAAGTCGGCAGCGCGATTGTCGAGGTAGTCGATCTCATCAAGTCGATCGCGGGGCAGACGAACCTGCTCGCCCTCAACGCCACCATCGAGGCGGCGCGTGCAGGCGAAGCGGGGCGCGGCTTTGCCGTCGTTGCTTCCGAAGTCAAGGAACTTGCCGCGCAGACGACCCGCGCAACGGACGTCATCGCCGAGCATGTCTCCGCAATCCGGCAGGCTTCCGACGAGTCGATCGACGCCATGCGCGATATCACCGGGATGATCACGGAGATCAATCAGGTCGCCTCGGCGATCGCCGTCGCGGTAACCGAGCAGAGCCAGGCGACGCAGGGCATCGCCGAGAACGTCCAGCAGGTCGCGCAAGGTTCGGCCCACGCGTCCGAGAGCATCGCCATTGTCAACGAGGCGGCGGCGAATACCGGCGCGGCTGCAAGCCAGGTGCTGAGCGCCTCGGAGGAACTCGCGCGCCAGAGCCAGATGATGCGCGACAAAGTGGATTGGTTCCTGCACGAGGTCCGCGCCGCCTGACGCGGAACGCGAAAATAAAGGGGCGCCTCACGGCGCCCCTTTTTCATTTGTCCGTTGTCGGCTTTGTTACGGCCGGGGACGGTCGAAGCCACCCGGGCCGCCCATGCCGGGACCACCCATGCCGGGACCGCCCATGCCGGGACCGCCCATGCCGTCAGGGCCATTCATGTAGCGTCCACCACGACCGCCGAAGCGGTGCCGTCGGTTCGAGAGTTCCTCGACACGCGCCTTCTGCTTGTCGTCCAGCGTGGCATAGAAGCTCTTGGCCGGCTCGACCGTCTTCTCGGCCGTATCCGCCGCCTTGCGCAGCACCTTGGCGAACTTCTCGAGCCGCTCCGGCGCTGTCATCGTGCCCTGCGACGCAAAGTCGTTGCAAGCCTGATCGCGCAGTTCCTTGAGCGCCGGCACCAAGCCGTTGGCCAGCTTGTCGAGTTCGGTGTTCTGTGCCGGGGTGAGATCGAGATCGGCCTTCAGGAAGGCCCGCGCCACACCCTCGAACTTCAGCGGATCGCGCTCGCACATCCGCTGGAGACCGCCCTGCCGGCCCGTCATCCCGCGCTCGTGGCCACCACGACCCATCCAGCGCGGTCCATAACCGTCGCCGCCATGACGCGCCCAGTCAGCCACGCCGATACCGACGCCGATCGTCAGGATCGTCGCGCCAGCCAACAGCCATTTCGACGTCGCGCTCCCGAAAAACGGTTTCTTCTCGCTCATCGTCTGTCTCCAAATGTCGTCGACCCAAGCTGACATGTGTCGGTTCGAGCGCTGAAATTCAAATTAAAGCTTGGTCATTTTCCGGTTATCTCCCGGCAATCACGCCTTTCGAAGCACCGGGAACGGAGTGTTAAGGCTTCCCGTTTACCCTTGTTTCACCTTGTTTTTCGGAGGCGTGCATGGATGGCTTCATGAGTGGGATCTTCGGTGACGGACGGCTTTTCCGGCGTGCCCTGCTGGTGGCGGTCGGGATCGTGATCGCGACCTTCATCGCCGTGCAAAGCCTTGTTGCACTGCTAAAAATCATGGTGCCGGACCAACCCCAGCGCTTCTCCGCGAATTCCGTCCCCTCCAACGCAACGCGGAGCTACACCGTCGTCCGTTCGGTGCTTGACGATCAGGTTACGACCGGTTCGATCCCCCAGCCCAAGGCGACGCGCGTCGATCCTTGCAGGAACTGAAATCGCTCCAATACTCCTCCGACATGCCTCTCTGCTGCGGAGAATCGCTGAAAATTGAAGAATTTCCGAAGTTCGGGCTTGCTTTTCGGCCCGTCTTCCCGCTTAACGCCTGCATCGTCCGCCCGCTTCGTCGGGCCTGAAGAATTCGCCTTCCATTTCCGGCAATTCCTATTGGCGATCAGGTGCTCATGTCATTTTCCAATCTTGGCCTCTCCCAGCGGGTTGTCGATGCGGTCACGGCCGCTGGCTATACGACGCCGACCCCCATCCAGGCACAGGCCATCCCCCATGTTCTCCAGCGTAAGGACGTGCTCGGCATCGCCCAGACCGGCACGGGCAAGACTGCGGCCTTCACGCTGCCGATGCTCTCGATCCTTGAACAGGGCCGTGCCCGGGCGCGGATGCCCCGCACGCTCATCCTCGAGCCGACGCGCGAACTCGCCGCGCAGGTCGAGGAGAACTTCACAAAATATTCCGGCAACCAGAAGCTCTCGGTCGCGCTGCTGATCGGCGGCGTCTCGTTCGGCGATCAGGATGCCAAGATCACGCGCGGCGTCGATGTACTGATTGCCACCCCCGGCCGCCTTCTCGACCACTTCGAGCGTGGCAAGCTGCTGCTCACCGGCATCGAGATTCTCGTCATCGACGAGGCCGACCGCATGCTCGACATGGGTTTCATCCCCGACATCGAGAAGATCGCGGGCCTGTGCCCCTTCACCCGGCAGACGCTGTTCTTCACGGCGACCATGCCGCCGGAGATCAAGCGCATCACGGACCAGTTCCTGCATCATCCCGAGGTGATCGAGGTCTCCCGTCCGGCCTCGACCGCGACGACGATCACGCAGAACCTCGTCGCGACTCACAGCAAGGACTATGAGAAGCGCGACACGCTGCGCAAGCTGATCCGCGCCGCGCAGGAGAGCGCGGAGCATCCGCTCAAAAACGGCATCATCTTCTGCAACCGCAAGCGCGAGGTGGCGACGCTCTACCGCAGCCTCGAAAAGCATGGCTTCTCGGTCGGCGCGCTCCACGGTGACATGGACCAGCGTGCGCGCATGAATGCGCTCGACGCCTTCCGCAAGAACGATCTGACGCTGCTCGTCGCCTCCGACGTCGCCGCGCGCGGGCTCGATATCCCCGACGTCAGCCACGTCTTCAATTACGATATCCCGCATCATGCGGAAGATTACGTCCACCGTATCGGCCGCACCGGTCGCGCGGGTCGCAAGGGCGCCGCGATGACTCTGGTCGCGCGGGGTGACGAGAAATCACTGGCAGCAATCGAGAAGCTGATCGGCAAGGCGATCGAATGGCAGGAAGGCGATCTTTCGAGCCTGCCCGAACGCCCGGAAGGCGAGGATGATCGCCCTGCCCGTCGCCCGCGCCGCGAGGACCGCGAGACGCGCAAACCCCGCCGGGGCGAAGGCCGCGAACACGTGCGCACGGCCAAGGAACAGAAAATCATCGACGAGGCGAGCGTGCGCGAAGAGCGTAGCGAGGACCGCGCGCCTCCGAAGGCCGCGAAACCGCCCCGCGAGGATCGACCTGCCCGCGAGGATCGTCCGGCCCGGCAAGATCGCACGCCGCGCGACGCACAGTCACCGAAGACGCATTCGGACAGAACGGATGGCGGCAAACCCCGCCACGAGCAGCGCCGTCATCGCGATGACGACGGCCCGACGCCCAAAGGCTTCGGCGATGCGATCCCTGGCTTCCTGATGGCCGGCATGGGCAAGAAGTGAATTGGAGGGGCCGCTCAGGCCTCTTTTTTCTGCCTGGGTTTGCGCGGAGCGCGCGGCCTTTTCGGTGGCAGACGCCGCGCCACCTCCAGCGATAGCCGCGCGAGCCGCACGATCTCGTCCTGTTCGTCGACCAACGCCTCCGGTACGCGCCACCAAGCCTTGACGGTGACAGTTTTGCCCTGTTTCGCGTATTCGAACGGCGCTGCCCCGATCGCCTCGAAGGCCGCACGGGTTGCCTCGTCGACACGGAAACACAGGCCGGGATTGATGGCGAGCCCGACGCAATAATCGCCGTAGTAGATGCCGTAGCCCGAGAACATCCGCTTGAGCCGCACCTTGCCGAAGGGCTCGAACAGGTCCTCAAGCCATTCGGGATCGGCAGCCATCAGCGCTCCGCCGTCAGCGTTTCCGGCCTCGCCGGCGTGATCGCAACGCTCTCGCCGCAGCCACAGGCCGAGGTCTGGTTAGGGTTGTTGAACACGAAGGTCGAAGCAAACTTGTCAGTCTTCACATCCATCTCGGTGCCGAGCAGGAACAGCACGGCCTTGGGGTCGATCAGGATCGTCACGCCCTTGTCCTCGACCACCTCGTCGAGCGGGTTCTTCGCCTCAGCGTAATCCATCGTGTAGGACATGCCGGCGCAGCCGCCGTTCTTCACGCCGACGCGAAGCCCGGCGATCGGCCGCTCTGCCGCTGCCATTACGGTGCGGATACGCTCGGCCGCGGCCTCCGTAAGCGACATCACCTTGAACGGCTTTCTCGCCGCCATCATGCTCGTCATCATCACCTCCAACGCGCCGGGCACGCGACCCGGCGGGGGTCCGGCTCAGTCATGAGCCCGCAGACACAGTATCGTGAGTATAATGTAAGAAATGTTGCGGAAAAATCGACGCCCCGATCATATGCCACCGACGGTTTTCTGAAAGCACGCGATGATTCTGCCCTCTCCTCTGCCTGTTCTCTCGACGGAACGCCTCGTCCTGCGCCGTCCGGTTGCAACCGACAGCGCTGACCGTTTCGCCCTCGGGCGCGATGCCGGGATCTACCGGATGCTGGGAGCAGACGTTACGCGGCTGGCGCCGTTGACCGAGGAACAGGCATCCGCTTGGGTCGAGAACATCGCCGGTCACCCCGCCGCCTGGGTGATCGAGCAAGGTGGACGCGCAATCGGAGAGATCCTTCTCGATAATTTTGTCGTCGCCGATCAGCGAGCTGACGTTATCATCGGTATTCTCGATCCCACGGCCCTCGGCAAGGGCTTTGGCACGGAGGCACTTTCGGCGGTTGCGGCCTTCGCCTTCGATCGGCTTGGCCTCCACAAGCTCTCGACGCGCGTGCTTGCGTTCAATACCCGCGCACTGCGTGCCTACGAGCGCGTCGGCTTCATCCGCGAGGGGCTGGAGCGCGAATCCGCGCTTATTGGCGGTGTGTGGCATGACGATGTGATCGTCGGCTTGCTGAAGCGTGATTTCGATCCGGATTGCAAACGCCCTTCGAGCGGGCAGCTCGAACTCGGATACCGAAGCTGATCCGATCACGCGGATGTGCAAGTTTTGCCTGTTTTCACATATCGACAGGTACGAATTTTCGAATGTAATCTCGTTTCATCAGCCGCGGGCAACAGCGGCAAGGAAATGCATGAAAGTGCGGAAACTTACCGGAGGAATGCCATGACCGAACCTGTGATCCGTCGATCGTTTTTCAAGACCATGCTGGCAGGTGTCGCCGGCCTCGGCAGCGTGCTGGCCACGACGAAAGCGCAAGCCGCAACGCCGAAGCAGAAGGTCGCCTACCATCTCGCGGACGCGGAGAAGGTCGCCTTCGTACTTGGCAACATCCGCAACCATATCGAGGGCGTCGGTGGGGCACAGAACGTCGAGATCGCGCTGGTCGTGCATGGCCCGGCGCTGAAGGCCTTCCACGAGATGAGCGCCAACGAGAAGATCAAGGAAGCGGTTGCCGGCCTGCACAAAGACGGTCTCGCGCTCAACGCCTGCGGTAACACCATGCGCGCGCAGACCGTGGACCTGAAGGACCTGCTGCCCGGCTTCATCAAGGCCGACCAGGGCGGCGTCGTTCGCCTGTGCGAACTTCAGCAGCAAGGCTATCTCTACCTGCGCCCGTGACGCGCTGCCGGTGGCGTCACTTCAGCCGGATATAGATTCCGGTAAAGCTGACGTTGGCGCCACCGCAACCGACATTGTCCTCAACAACGAGATAGCGGCCGATCAACTGGAGCCGAGCGCGGCATTCGGATCGATCTGTCTCGTCCCACGGTTTCGTCGGATCGATGTAATCCTCGCCGATTGCGAGCAGGTTGCCCTGCGGTTTCCGCTCACCCTCCATCTCGCCGACATTGATCGCGCCGCGAGCGACCCGACCCGGATCGGCAGAGCCATAGGAGGCCTGCCCCACGACCTTGAGCGCCCCGTCCGGCAGCGCGCTGATCTCGATATCGGCCTCGGCCGAGCGCGACCACTTGCCGACCCAGTCCGACGGCTTGGCGGGAGGCACTGCCACAGGCTGGAGATTTGCGGACGGAATGTAGCCATTGGTCTCCGGAAATTGACCCTTTACCCGTTTGGCGTTGGGCGCGAGATAGACCACGCAGCGGTAGGCGTTGTTGGTCCAGCCGGCGAGCACCTCGTCTCCCGGAACGACAAAGCCCTTGCGCTGGCACGCCGCCGTCTCCGAGGGGCAGCCGCTCTTCGGCTTCTCCAGATCATCAAGCCGAAAATGGACGCGCTTGTCGGTCGAAACGACTTTCATCAGCGTGATCGGGATATTCTCGCCGAAGACCTGAACACCGGGGCAGATGTTGCGCTCGTTCAGGCTGGGAAACTTGGGCGCAGTCTGCGCGGCGGCAAAGCCGGTGCCCGCAACGAGGGCGGCGGCGACGAGGGCGGAACGGAACGGCGTATCGATCATCATGGGCCCTCGATATTGCGTGGCGCAGCGGCCGGATGTGCGTCAACTCACCACATGTCGAGCGCGAAGCGGGCCTCGTCGGACATGCGACTCTGGTCCCACGGCGGATCAAAGGTCATGACAACCTTGCAACCGGTGATGCCCGGCACGTTCAGAACCGCGGTCTCGACCCAGCCCGGCATTTCACCCGCGACCGGACACCCCGGCGCCGTGAGCGTCATGTCGATGGTGATGAATCGGTCATCCGAAATGTCGATGCGGTAAATGAGCCCGAGTTCGTAGATATCGGCCGGGATTTCCGGATCGTAGACCGTCTTGAGCGCGCGGATGATGTCATCCGTGAGATTGTCGAGTTCCTCGGGAGAAAGCGGCGGCGACACCGTCTTCGGCGCGACGGCGCTCTCCGGCGTTTTCGCCGCATCTTCGACCCCGATCGCGCCCGATCCTTCGTCCATTCCCGGTTCCACCGTCATTTCAACGCACTAACCAAAGAGCCTGTCTGCTCGGACAAGGGCCTCGGCAAGCCGATCCACGTCCTCACGGCTGTTATATAGGGCAAAACTCGCGCGGCAGGTAGCCGTGACGCCGAAACGCTTCAGGAGCGGCATCGTGCAATGCGTCCCGGCCCGTACCGCGACCCCCTGCCGATCGATCACCGTCGCGATGTCGTGCGCATGTGCAGCCACGTGGCTGAAGGAGAGGATCGCCCCCTTCTCCCGCGCCCGGCCGATGATGCGAAGCGAATTGATCGCCGAGAGCCGCTCGGTCGCATAGGCGAGAAGATCGTCCTCGTGCGCGCGAATCGCCGCCTTGCCAACCGCATTGACGTAGTCGATCGCGGCGCCAAGCCCGATCGCCTGCACCAGCGGCGGCGTGCCGGCCTCGAACCGGTGCGGCGGGTCGCCATAGGTGACGCCCTCCTCGGAAACCTCGCGGATCATCTCGCCGCCGCCGAGGAAGGGCGGCAGCTTGTCGAGCCACGCACGCTTGCCGTAGAGCACGCCGATGCCGGACGGTCCGTAGAGCTTGTGGCCGGTCATGACGTAGAAATCCGCGTCGAGATCGCGGACATCGATATCGAGATGCACGGCGGCCTGACTGCCATCCACCACCACCGGGATGCCGCGCGCATGGGCAAGGCGGATCACATCCTTGACCGGCACGATGGTACCGAGCGCGTTCGACATCTGCGTGATGGCGACAACCTTCGTCTTCGGCCCGAGCAGCTTCTCGAATTCGCCGAGGAGGAAGTTGCCGTCCTCGTCAACCGGCGACCACTTGATCACCGCCCCGTGCCGCTCGCGCCAGAAATGCCACGGCACGATGTTGGAATGGTGCTCCATGATCGAGAGCACAATCTCGTCGTCAGCGCCAAGGTTGAGATGCCGCCCGAGCGAGGAGGCCACGAGATTGAGGCTCTCCGAGGCGTTCTTGGTGAAGATGATCTCCTCGACTGTCCCGGCATTGAGGAAGGCGCGCACTTTCTCGCGCGCGGCCTCGTAGGCATCGGTCGCGGCATTGGCGAGATAGTGAAGGCCCCGATGGACGTTGGCGTATTCGCTCTCGTAGGCCTGCCGCATGCGATCCAGCACCTGCACCGGCTTTTGCGCCGAGGCGGCATTGTCGAGGTAGGTCAGCGGTTTGCCATAGGGCTGGAGCGAAAGCGCGGGGAAATCCGCGCGAATGCGGGCGAGATCAAAGACCATGGTAGCTCATGAATTCCAGAAGCGAGCCATCAGGGTCGCGGAAATACACGCTGGTGCCCGGCCCGCGCGCGCCGTTGCGCGCTACCGGCCCGAGTTCCACCACAACGCCGTGGCCTTCGAGATGGGCTATCGCGGTCGAGAGCGGGCCATCCCAGCAGAAACAGATGTCGGAGTTGCCCGGCATCACCGGCAAGCGCGCCACAGGAATCGCCTCGACACCCGGACCGTGACAGTTGAGCTGCTGTTGACCGAGCCGGAAGGCATAGCCCTTGCCGCGTTCGACCGCCTCGCAGCCAACAATCTCAGTGTAAAACGCTTTCGCCCGCTCCCAATCGGAAACGTGGATCACGCAGTGATCGAGACTGACTGGTAGGGGTTGCTCAGCCATGCCGCACCATCATCACTTCGCCTTCTCCGCGCGCTTGCGGCGTTCGTCGACCAACAGGCCGCCCTGCCCCCAATCCTCGGTCGAGACCTCCTGGAACACGATATGCGTGTTCTCCGGATTCTTGCCGAGCACGCGCACGAGGCTATCCGTGAAATCGCGGACGATTTCGGCCTTCTGCTCACGCGTTGGCCCCTTGAGGCACTGGATGGTGATGACCGGCATCAGCTTTCCTTTCGCGCGCGCATCCAGTCCGACACACGGGCGGCCAGCGCCTCGCGCACGCCGTCGTGGGTGACAGCTTCAAGCGCCTCGTCGATGAACGCCTCGACCAGCAACGCCTCGGCTTCGACGCGCGGCAACCCGCGCGCCATCAGGTAGAAAAGCTGGCTGTCGTCGAGTGCGCCGCAGGTCGCGCCGTGCGCGCAGACGACATCATCGGCAAAGATTTCAAGCTCAGGCTTGTTCGACATTGCTGCTTCGTCCGAAAGCAGAAGCGCGTTAGAGGCCATCTGCCCGTCGGTCTTCTGCGCGTGCGGGCGGACGATGATCTTGCCTTGAAACACGCCCTGAGCCTCGCCGTCGATCACCGAGCGGAACAGTTCCCGGCTCTCGCCGTGCGGGACGGCGTGATCCACGACAAGCGTGTTGTCCGCGTGCTGGCGGCCTTTGAGTATTGTCGCGCCGTTGAGGCGAAGCTTCGCGTTCTCACCGGCGTAGGTGATGAAGCTCTGGTGGCGCGAGATCTCGCCGCCGGTGGTGAAATTGAGCGAGGAGAGCTCGGCTTCCGTGCCGATTTTCGCGGCCAGCGTCGAGAGCATCAGCGCCTTGTCGCCGCCCGCGTTAAGGCGGATATGCTCGACCTTGGCGCCCTCTCCGATCAGCAGTTCGACAACAGCGTTCTTCTGGTAGGCGACACCATTCGGCCCGGTATGGCTCTCGATAAGTGTGAACGACACGCCGGGCGCGACCTCGACGATGATGCGCGGCATGACCGAGCGGCGATCCTCGACATATTCGGCGAAAGCCAGATGCAGCGTGGCATCGCCCGTCACCTTCAGGAACAGCCCCTCGCGGCATAGCGCGGTGTTGAGATCGACGACGCTGTCGATCGCCTCGCCCATCGCGACACCGAGCGCGGCGCGACCCGCTTTTAACGCCACCGCAAGCGGCAGCATCTCGACACCCGCCGACACTTTGCCATCAACAAGGCGGCCATTGGCGATCACGAGGCGGTGCGGCAGGTCGTCGAATTCGAGCGCGCCAAGCGCCGAGGTCTCGCCCGCCACCGGCGGCGCCTCGCGCAGGAGGTTGCGCAAATCCGTATAATGCCAGCTTTCGACACGCTTCGAGGGCAGGCCCGCCTTCTCGAAACGCTCAAACGCCGCCGCTCGCGCTTCCGCCGCACCGGGGAGCGTGGCCTTCTCAGCGTGATAGCGCTCGATCAGCGCCATTTCGGCGGCCGTCCGCATGGGAAGGATCGCCGCCATCACGCCGCCTCGACGTAATCGGCGTAACCGTTCTTCTCGAGTTCGAGCGCGAGTTCCTTGCCGCCCGATTTGACGATCCGGCCCTTGGCCATGACATGCACGGTGTCCGGCACGATATGGTCGAGCAGGCGCTGGTAATGGGTGATGACCAGCATCCCGCGCGAAGGTCCACGCAACGCATTCACGCCCTCGGCGACGATGCGCAGCGCGTCGATATCGAGGCCCGAGTCGGTCTCGTCAAGGATGCAGAACGACGGGTCGAGCAGCGACATCTGCAGGATTTCCATGCGCTTCTTCTCGCCGCCAGAGAAGCCGACGTTGAGCGGGCGCTTGAGCATATCCGGGTTGATGCCGAGCTTTGCCGCGGCCTCGCGCACGCGCTTCATGAAGTCGCCGGGCGTGAGTTCCTCCTCGCCGCGCGCTTTGCGCTGGGCGTTCATCGCCGCCTTGAGGAAGGTCATGGTCGCAACGCCCGGAATTTCCAGCGGATACTGGAACGCGAGGAACAGACCCGCCGCCGCGCGCTCGTTCGGTTCCATCTCAAGCACGCTCTGGCCGTTGAGGAGGATTTCGCCCTCGGTGATCTCGTAATCCTCCTTGCCGGCGATGACATAGGAGAGCGTCGATTTACCGGAGCCGTTGGGCCCCATGATCGCCGCCACCTCGCCCGCCTTCACGGTGAGCGTGAGGCCGTTGAGGATCTTCTTGCCGTCGATCTCGACGTGGAGGTTCTTGATTTCAAGCATGGGTTTGTTCCGTCGATCTGAATCAATGTGTGAGCCGGCTCAGCCGACCGAGCCTTCGAGGCTGATGGCGATCAGCTTCTGCGCTTCCACCGCGAATTCCATCGGCAGCTGCTGGAGCACTTCCTTAACGAAGCCGTTGACGATGAGCGCCACCGCCTCTTCCTCGTCGAGCCCGCGCTGCATGCAGTAGAACAGCTGGTCATCGGCGATCTTGGAGGTCGTCGCCTCGTGCTCGAACACGGCCGACGAATTCTTGCTCTCGATGTAGGGGATGGTGTGCGCGCCGCATTCCTGCCCGATCAGCAGGCTGTCGCAGTTGGTGAAGTTGCGCGCGCCGGTCGCCTTGCGATGGGCCGAAACCTGCCCGCGATAGGTGTTGTCCGACTTGCCGGCCGCGATGCCCTTGGCAAGGATCTTCGAGGTCGTGTTCTTACCGAGATGGATCATCTTGGTGCCGCTATCGACCTGCTGATAGCCGTTCGAGATCGCGATGGAGTAGAACTCGCCCGAGGAACCCTCGCCCCTGAGGATGCAGCTCGGATATTTCCACGTGATCGCCGAGCCGGTTTCCACCTGCGTCCACGAGATTTTCGAGCGCGCGCCGCGGCAATCGCCGCGCTTGGTCACGAAGTTGTAGATGCCGCCCTTGCCCTCGCTGTCGCCGGGATACCAGTTCTGGACCGTGGAATACTTGATCTCGGCGTCGTCAAGCGCGATGAGTTCAACCACCGCCGCGTGAAGCTGGTTCTCGTCGCGCTTGGGCGCCGTGCAGCCCTCAAGGTAGCTCACGTAGGCGCCCTTGTCGGCGATGATCAGCGTGCGTTCGAACTGGCCTGTTTTCTGCTCGTTGATGCGGAAATAGGTCGAAAGCTCCATCGGGCAGCGCACGCCCGGCGGGATATAGACGAACGAGCCGTCCGAGAAGACGGCCGAATTGAGCGTCGCGTAGAAATTGTCGGTCGTCGGCACCACGGTGCCAAGATACTTCTGCACCAGTTCCGGATGATCCTTCACCGCCTCCGAGATCGAGCAGAAGATGACGCCGGCCTTCTTCAGTTCTTCCTTGAAGGTCGTGACCACCGAGACCGAATCGAACACTGCATCGACCGCGACCTTGGAGGTCTGCACGCCGGCAAGGATTTCCTGCTCGCGCAGGGGGATGCCGAGCTTGGCGTAGGTTTCGAGGAGCTGCGGATCGACCTCGTCGAGGCTCTTCGGTCCCGGCGTCTTCTTCGGCGCGGCGTAGTAGTGCAGATCCTGGAAGTCGATCGGCGGATAGTGGCAGCGCGACCAGGTCGGCTCGGTCATCGTCAGCCAGCGGCGGAACGCCTCCAGCCGCCAGTTCAGCAGCCATTCCGGCTCGTCCTTCTTGGCCGAGATATAGCGGACGATGTCCTCGTTCAGCCCCTTGGGCGCGAGCTCGCTCTCGATATCGGTGACGAAGCCGTATTTGTATTGGTCAACATCGATGGTCTTGACGGTTTCAACCGTCTCTTTCACCGCTGCCATTCATCCTCCTCTTCGGCTTCAAGGGCCGAGGGTTGTTCAACTTACACTATGCGGCATCCATCTTCGCTCTACGCGACAACTGGCGCTCAAGCGAGGAAAGGCAACGCTCCAGTTCTTCCTCTGTCGTCGTCGGTCCGATGGAGACCCGGATCGCCCCGGTCCGCACCCAATCCGGCTGCTCCATCGCCGCGAGGACATGGCTCGCTTTCACCTTGCCCGACGAACAGGCCGAGCCGCTCGATACAGCAACACCGTCGAGATCAAAAGCGATCAGCGCCTTTTCCGCCGTTAATCCCGGGATGGCGAAACAGCTCGTGTTCGGCAAGCGCGGCGCGCCTTCGCTCAGGATGCGAGCTTCCGGCGCCAAGCGATTCAGGCGACTCTCGAATTCATCGCGGAGTTGACTCATTTTCCGAGGCACATCCTGCGCAGAAAGAACCGCCTGCGCCGCCGCGCCCATACCGGCGATGCCCGGCAGGTTCTCGGTGCCGCCGCGCTGCCCGCGCTCCTGCCCGCCCCCAGCGATGAAGGTTCGCGCCAATCGCGTCCGGCTGTCGGGAAACACAATTGCGCCGACGCCCTTCGGCCCGCCGAACTTGTGTGACGAGAGGATCAATGCATCCGCGCGAAGCGCCGAAATATCGACCGCGATACGCCCCGGTGCCTGAACCGCGTCGACGATCAACGCGCCGCCGGCAGCATGAACGATATCCGCCAGCACCGGGATATCCTGCACAACGCCGGTTTCGTTGTTGGCAAGCTGGGCCGCCACCAGCGCCGGACCGGCCTCGGCGAGAATGGCAGTCAGTGCAGCCGCGTTGATAACGCCCTTCGCATCGACAGGAATCACCCGTGCATCCCGCCCCGCCGACGCGATGACAGCCGCGTGCTCGATGGCGGAAACCATCGGCACCAAGGAGCAAGCGATATCCTTGCCACAACAACCCGACAGCCCCGCCGAAAACAGTGCATTCGCGGCCTCAGTCGCGCCAGACGTGAAGACAGTGTTTTCCGCTTCACCACCGACCAGTGCCGCAACATCCGCGCGCGCCTGCTCCATCTTCGCACGCGCCGCACGCCCCTCGGCATGCACGGATGACGGATTGCCCACGAGATCCAGCGCCGCGAGCACAGCCTCGCGCGCTGCAGGCAGCAGCGGCGCGGTCGCGTTCCAGTCGAGGTAGGCGCGATGACTCATAGGTTACCCGGCGAAAATGCCAATGATCGGAGGCCGATCGACGAAAACCTTCGCATTTCGCGCGCCGCTATGCTAACGCCCGGCTCCTGCGGTGTTTCAGCGAGACATCCGGTGGCGACGTAGTTTAGAATTATTCTAAGAAACGTTCCACATCCTATTACTTAGCGGGCGCGGGTGACGCGTCAAGCCAAACATGCACGGCCCTGCCAATTTGACACCGAATGGCGGGGAATGCAGGCCAAGAGACGGAAAAACATGCCTGAAGTCATCTTCAATGGCCCCGAGGGACGCCTCGAAGGCCGCTACCAGCCGGCGAAGAAGAAGGGCGCGCCGATCGCGATCGTGCTGCATCCGCACCCGCAGTTCGGCGGGACGATGAACAACCAGATCGTCTACCAGCTCTTCTACACCTTCCACGAGCGCGGCTTTTCCGTGCTGCGCTTCAATTTCCGGGGCGTCGGCCGCTCGGAAGGCAACTTCGATCACGGCACGGGCGAACTTTCCGATGCCGCCGCCGCGCTCGACTGGATGCAGGCCGTCAACCCGGATGCGCGCTCCTGCTGGATCGCCGGCGTCTCTTTCGGCGCCTGGATCGGCATGCAGCTGCTGATGCGCCGTCCGGAGATCGAGGGCTTCGTCTCGATCGCGGCGATGGCGAACCGCTACGATTTCTCCTTCCTCGCCCCCTGCCCCTCCTCGGGCCTCTTCGTGCATGGCGACAAGGACCGCGTCGCCCCCGTGAACGACGTCATCTCCGTCATCGACAAGGTGAAGGTGCAGAAAGGCGTCAAGCTTGATCATGCCGTCATCGAGGGAGCGAACCATTTCTTCGAGAACCGCGTCGATCAACTCGTCGGCACGGTGGGGGATTATCTCGACAGGCGTCTGGGGATCGTCAGGGACTGAGCCTGACGGGAAACCGGACGCGAACCAGAAGGGCGGCAGAGGCCGCCCTTTTCTTTTGGCCCTCCTTGCTGTAGCCACCCGAAATCCAACGAAACGGTGCCGACATGTCCGACTTCACGCCGAAATCCGATTTCCTGCGCATCCTCCAGGAGCGCGGCTTCATCCATCAATGCTCCGATTTCGCCGGGCTCGATGCGCTGGCGGCCAAGGGCGATGTGGTGGCCTATGTCGGCTACGATTGCACCGCGCCTTCGCTCCACATCGGTAACTTCCTCTCGATGATGATGCTCTACTGGCTCCAGCAATCGGGCAACAAGCCGATCACGCTGATGGGCGGCGGCACGACCCGCATCGGCGATCCCTCCGGCAAGGACGAGACCCGCGCCCTGCGCACCATCGCCGAGATCGACGCCAACAAGGAGGCGATCAAAGGCGTTTTCGCCAAGGTGCTGAAATTTGGCACCGGAAAAACCGATGCGGTGATGATCGACAACGCCGAGTGGCTGCCGGAACTGCACTGGATCGACATGCTGCGCGATGTCGGACGGCATTTCTCGGTCAATCGCATGCTCTCGATGGATTCGGTCAAGCTCAGACTCGAACGCGAGCAGGAGATGAGCTTCATCGAGTTCAACTACATGATCGCGCAGAGCTACGATTTCGTGGAACTTTCCAAACGCCTCGGCTGCAACCTCCAGATGGGCGGTTCGGACCAATGGGGCAACATCATCATGGGTGTCGATCTCGGCCGCCGCATGGGCACCCACCAGCTCTACGCTCTGACGACGCCCCTGCTCACCACCGCCTCTGGCGCCAAGATGGGCAAGACCGCGCAGGGCGCGGTCTGGCTCAACGCCGACGCCTTCTCGCCTTACGATTTCTGGCAGTACTGGCGCTCGACCGAAGATGCCGATGTCGGCAAGTTCCTGCGCCTCTTCACGATCCTGCCGATGGACGAGATCGCCCGGCTTGAAAAACTCGGCGGTGCCGAGATCAACGAGGCCAAGAAGGTTCTCGCAACGGAAGCCACCGCGCTCCTTCATGGCCGCGAGGCTGCGCTCGCCGCACTGGAGACCGCGCGCATCACCTTCGAGGCCGGCGGCACAGCAGCCGATCTACCGACCGTCGAGATCGCCGTGAGCGAGCTTGAGGCCGGGCTTGGCGTGCTCTCGGCTTTCGTCAAGGCCGGGCTCGTCGCCTCGAACGGCGAGGCACGGCGACAGGTCCAAGCCGGCGGGCTCAGGGTCAACGACAGGCCGGTCACCAACCCGCAGGTGGCGCTCTCGCCGGCCGATGCGATCAATGCCGGCGCGATCAAGCTGTCCTTCGGCAAGAAGAAGCACGTCCTGCTGCGTCCGGTCTGATCCGGGCGCTACTTTTCCCGCTGGATCTCGAAGAACTTGCGCAGGAACCCCGGCGCAATGGCGCTCACCGGGTTCGTGCGCAGCACCGGCGCGCTCGCCCGCCCGCTGACCACGAACGGCACTGCGAACAGCCCCTCATATTGCCCGCCGCCGAGAATGCGTCCGATGATCGGCACCTGCGCGAAGAGGTTGTTGAGCGCGTAGGCCGGCACGAACGCCCCTTGGAGGGACACGCGATCACGGGCGTAATCGAGCGTACCTTCGAGGGTGCCGCCGATCTCCCCGCCCCACATCACCGCTTCCTTCAGGATGAGAGCACCCTGCTCCCGAACGAAGTCAGCGCGAAACTTGGTGAACTGCGTCTGGTCATTGCCGGTCGGCAGGCTTTGGACACCAGGTCCCTGCGTCCCTTGTGCGCTGGCACGCGCCTGCTTCAGCGCCGGTTCGCCGCGAATGACGAAATCGCGCATCTGCACAATCCCGCGCTGCCCCTTTGAGCTGACGACGAGATCGCCGTGCATGCGCCCGCCATGCGCCTTGGCGTAAATGTCCAGAAACCGCGCCAGTGCACCACCGTCCGTGGTCTCCACCGCGAGGCGGGTTCCATCGCTTTCCCGCCCTACGGTCGCGATCGTCAGCGTTTCGCCGCCAAACCGCCCCTTGACGGTGAGTTCACGCAGGTCCCCGTTGCGTTTGACGAGCTTGACGTCCGCCGCACTGAGGAGCTCGCCATTGAACCCGACCAGCACAGTCGATTGCAGGTCAAGTTCGATGTCGCCGCCATTCTCCGGCTTCCTGTCATTCGATTTTCCGTTCTGGCCGAGCGAGGAAAAGGGGCGGACATCGAAGGAATTGCCGCGCAGGCTGACACGATAGACGTTCTTGTTCCTCTCGACGGTGAGCCGCGCCACATCCCCTGGAGACAGCTTGAGCGACGCAAAATCGGCCTTGGTGAGCTGATTGTCCTTGTTGAATTCGAGACGCCCGCGCGCCGAAACCGCACCGAAATCAGCCTCGAACTTGTCGAGCACCACGGCTTCGTTCCGGTTAAGAACCGTGAAGCGCATCTTGCCCGCAGCACCGGCCTTTTTCGCAAGCGGTGCGAGCGGCGCGTCGATTCGCGCCTTGGCTAGGTCGAGCTCGATCTCGATCGGCGCGTTGTCACCGAACGCGGTTGTCACCGCGACGCCGAAGGTGCCAGCCATCAGCGGTCGCACCTCGATGCCGCGGCGTGCCAGTTGCGCGTCGTCCATCGTCGAGCGGACTGTCGCCGTGCTCGGCTTGCCCGCCGCCATCCGCAGTTCGATCTTGTTGGAAACGCCGCTCACGGTGCCCTCACCCTTGAGCACCGCGCTATCGTTGCGGGCCGAAAGCTCGAACTGACCTCCTTCGAGCCGCTCGCCGCGGAACGCCTTCTCGATCGAGACCTGTTTGAGGCCAGCCTGAATGTCGATCCGCACATCCTTCGCAGCGACCTGGCGCGAAATCGGCAGGGTAATACGCGCCTCCCCCTCGATCATGCCTCCGGACACCTCGACATCGCCGGGGGGCGCGATGACCGCCTTCAGCGAGCCGGACGAGAGGTAGGCCATCAGCCCCCGGAGATCGCCCTTGATCGGCAGCTTCATCGCCATGACAGCCGGGCGCTGGGCCGTGTCGGCGATCGAAAGGGTCGCGTTCCGGATGTCGACGCGGCCGGCCCCGTCCGGCCGGATCGCCCCCTCGATGACGGAAACCTCCGCCTTGCGCCCGGTCGAGCGCCCCCTGACGTGGACACCGTCGATCGGCAGCGCATCGAGAACCGGCCGGATCGTAACGCCACTCAGTTCATATTCGACGTGGAGCGCGTCATCGGCGATCGGCAGACGCCGGAAGGCATTGGCTAGCGATTCTCCCTGCAATTTCGAACGCAGCTGCAGGCGCGCGAGATGCCCTTCCGAAACACGCTCGACCAGCCAGCGTCGGACGTTGGGTGCCACCCAGACCGGCCAGATCCGCAACGCCTTGCGGATTCCCACCCCGGAGGCTTCGACGTTGGTTTCGATCAAACCGCCATTCTCGAGCGAGAACAGGCCATCCATCAGGAGTTTGCCGTCATCTTCGGCAAGGGCCAGCCTTTCAAGACGAAAACTACCGAAGGAGGGGGAGAGAACTCCGGTCGCCTCAAGGGAGTCGATCGAAAGGATGGGCTCTTCAGGCGTCAGGCGATCGATATCCGCCCTGCCGGCCTTGAGGCTCAGGCGATACCCCGCCTGTTCGCCCCCGAGAGGCGTCATCCGGCCGATGGCCATGATATTGGTTTCATTGAAACGAAGCTGGAAACGGTCGATCAGGATGTCTTTTTCGCCGGCCTTCAGGCGGAGATCCAGCGCGGCCTCGTCGAGCTGGAATGGCGGCATGTCGGGGTCCGGCGGCTCGATCCGCCCGCCGCGTGCGGTCAGCGAGGCGCCGGTCTCGGCGAGTGCCGCATCCGATCCGATACGCGAATGGAGGCGGAACGACAGTTTCAGGCCCGGATCGATACCCTTCACCGGCTGGCCAAGAATGCCGAACAGAGCGCCCGCCGTCAGATTGTCGCTATCGACCTGGACCAATCGCTCCCCGGAGCCCAGCAGTTCATTGCGCCCGATGAACTCAATCGCCTGCTTGTGATCGGTCTGCTCGACGCGGGCTCGGATCGTCCCGTCCTCGCCGCGTGTCACCGCGATGGTGAGGCCTGCCTGAAGCGGGACCACCTTGTCATCTTCGCGACGCTGGAAGAGCGAGATGTTTTTGCCGGTGATAGTCGTCAGCGATGCGAAAGCCGGATCCTGCCCCGAGACCGCAAAATTGACCGCCCCGAGCGTTGCATGAAGCAGGGTCAGCGCCTCCTCCGCGCCAAGCGGCGGATCGCCCGGCTTCGAACGCGGCAGAACGAGCTTCAACCCTTCGAAGGTGATCGAGCGCGCTTCGGGCGTCAACGCGAGGAGCGAGGTTCCGGTCAACCGGAAATCCGCGCGTTCAAGTTCGGCATAGGCACCGGAGGTCGCATTGGAAATCGCGAGACCGGAAATCGAGAAGGTCGGCGAGAGCCCGGCAATCCGGATACCGGCTTCGTCGAGCATCAACTCGTTCTGCGGCCCGATACCGCCCTTGACCGCAGCGACAAATCGCTCCCGAAGGAAAGCAGTGCCGCGCTCACGCTGGATGAACCACAGGAAAAACCCGCCGGCGATCACCAGTCCGACGACAAGGATCACGGCGGAAATACCGCACCAGCCAAGCACCGATACGCGGCGCCGACGCCCCTGCCCCGGCGCGATCAGCTCCTCCAGCCTCCCGGTATGGCCTTCGTGCTCATCCACGTCGTGATCCAACCGCTCCGATCTCCGCTCGCCGCCGGTCGCCCCTTTGGAAGGCTTCCGCTCGATGTCCTTTACCAGCTCACGCCATTTCGCAATGCCGCCCGGGTAATTTTTGCGACTTGCACGCGATCCGTGCACATCAAAGACGTCAAAATGAAGGAATCCGGCTTCACATCGCGCTGTTTGGTTGGGGAAACGTCACATTCGTGGAACGACCTGCGCTCTCCGCCCCTCGCCGGGAGCGCGCCGAAGCCCTAAGTGACTTTCAGGCGACCAACCGGAGGACACTGTCATGAGTTCCATGCCCGCAATCGGCACAAAGGCCCCACCCTTCTCCCTTCCCGGCGATTCGGGAAAGACGATCTCGCTCGCCAGTTTTGCCGGAAAAAAGCTGGTTCTCTATTTCTACCCAAAGGACGATACCTCCGGTTGCACTGCCGAAGCCAAGGATTTCAACGCCTTGAGGGCGGAATTTCAGGCGGCGGGCGCGGAAATCGTTGGCGTTTCCCCGGATTCGCCCAAGAGCCACGATAAATTCCGTGCAAAATACGATCTCGCCTTTCCTCTCGTCTCGGATGAGAGCAAGGCGATGCTGGAAGCCTATGGCGTCTGGGTCGAGAAGAGCATGTACGGTCGGAAATACATGGGTGTCGAGCGCACCACCTTCCTTGTCGGACCGGACGGCTCCATCCTCAACATCTGGAACAAGGTCAGGGTTCCGGGTCATGCCGAGGAAGTGCTGAAAGCCACGCGCGCGGCGTAAAACAGCGAGGAAACGCCCGCTGTTATCGGAGCATTAACCCTAACAATTCATGATGATGCGGTCGAGGCTGTGAGGTCGGAGTCGCGTTTTTCATGTTCATTCGAATGCCGGTACAGGGGCCCTTCGCCAATTCGGATGCCCGATTGGCAGTGATGATTCGTTCGGAAAACGGCACGCGGCTCGTCGAGTTCGGGAATCGCACCGTTATCGCGACCGTCCTGCTCGCCGCCTTGTTTTTCGCATGGTTTATCGTCGCCTCGTTCTATCTCGTGATGCGCGACGAATTTGTGGCCTCCTATTTCGCCGGCCAGCGTCGCGACGTTCATGCCTACGAGAGCCGCATCCTCGAGTTGCGCTCGCGCATCGATCGCATCACCGCCCGCCAACTTCTCAATCAGGACACGATCGAGGATCGTGTTTCCACCCTTGTCGCCCGGCAGGCCGAGATCGAGGCCCGTCAGATCATGGTGTCGGAGCTTGCAACCAAGGCTGAGACGACCGGCATCTCCCTGCCTTCTACCTTCGTGGTCGCACCCGACGCCCCCGCCGTCACTGGAAGTTCAGCCCTTTCGTTCGCGCCGGTCAAAGGCAAACCACAGCCGCTGCCGCCGACCTCGCCGCAGCGACTCGGCATGATGGCGCCCGCAGTCACGCCGCCCGGTGCGGCGATGCCGCGGGGGCCGATGGAAAGCGTCGTCGCGGAGATCGAACGCCGTTCGGCCTCCCTCGAACAGGCGCAGAAGAGCTATGTCGCGCATCTCGGCGAGGCCGCCGAAAAGGAAATCGCCCGGTCGAAGAACGCGGTCGCAGCGCTCGGCATCGATCCCGGTCGATTCGGCAAACGGACATTCGAAGTCGCTCCGTTGACGACAATCCCGAGCTTCGATGAATTCACCCTGCGCGATGTTTCAGGCCAAACCGCCATGGGCGGCCCGCTACTTCCAGTTGTCACCGGCCCGGACACATTCGACATCACGATCAACCGGGTCGAGGTGACCGTCGAGAACGCGGTCAAGGCCCGCGCCATCTTCCGTTCCCTGCCGATCGGCCGCCCGATCAGCGAAAAGCACGAACTGTCTTCCGGGTTCGGCACCCGCCTCGATCCCTTCACTCGCTCGCTCGCCCAGCATTCCGGCCTCGACTTCCGCGCCCCTTCCGGCACGAGCATCAAGGCAGTTGCACCCGGCAAGGTCATCGAGGCGGGCTATAACGGCGGCTACGGGCGCATGGTCGAGATCGACCACGGCCACGGCATCACCACCCGCTATGCGCATATGTCGTCGATCGCGGTTTCGGAAGGCCAGCGCGTCGAGAAGGGTACGGTGATCGGTCAGGTTGGCTCGACAGGACGCTCGACCGGCCCGCACCTTCACTACGAGGTGCGCATCGACGAGGACGCAACCGACCCGATGCGCTTCGTGAAGGCCGAACGCCTGCTGGCGGTCAACTAAATAATATCCGCGAAGCGTAGACCCGAGCGGGCGCTGCGCGGTCAGCCCGGCTACCGTGAAGCACGCAGCATCAGGAAATCAATCGATATCCTCGACAACCGTGTCGCCGCCGCCGTGCACGCGTTGCGCCAGCGCCGCCTCGATGAAAGGATCGAGTTCGCCGTCGAGAACCTCCTGCGGCGTGCCGGAGGTCACCCCCGTGCGCAGGTCCTTCACCAGTTGGTAGGGCTGGAGCACGTAGGAGCGGATCTGGTGGCCCCAGCCGATATCGGTCTTGTTGGCCTGCTCGGCCATCGCCGCTTCCTCGCGCTTCTTGAGCTCAAGCTCGTAGAGGCGGGCGCGCAGCATCTTCCAGGCGAGCTCGCGATTCTGGTGCTGCGAGCGCGAGGTCTGGCTCATCACCATGATGCCGGTCGGGATATGGACGAGGCGGACGGCGGATTCGACCTTGTTGACGTTCTGCCCGCCCGCGCCCTGCGCGCGCATCAGATCGATGCGGACATCGCTTTCCTTCAGATCCACCTGGATGGAATCGTCCACCACCGGATAGACTTGTACCGAGGCGAAAGAGGTGTGCCGCCGTGCGTTCGAATCGAACGGCGAGATACGCACGAGGCGATGTACGCCGCCCTCCGTTTTGGCCCAACCATAGGCGTTGCGGCCCTTGATCAGCAGCGTCGCGGATTTGATGCCGGCCTCTTCGCCGTCCGACATTTCCATGACATCGACCTTGAAGCCGGAGCGCTCAGCCCAGCGCGTGTACATGCGCAGCAGCATCGAGGCCCAGTCCTGGCTCTCGGTGCCGCCGGCGCCGGAATGGACTTCGAGATAGGTATCGTTGCCGTCCGCCTCACCCGAAAGAAGCGCTTCGACCTGCCGCTTCGCGGCTTCGGCCTCGACAGCCCGGATCATCTCCTCGCCCTCGGCGATGGAGGCGGCGTCATTTTCCATCTCACCAAGTTCGATCAGGGTCTTGGCGTCGTCGAGATCCCGTTCGAGCTTGAGGATACCGTTGAGCTTGTCCTCGAGGTCGGACCGTTCGCGGGTGATTTTCTGGGCAGTCGTCGAATCGTTCCAGAAATCCGGGTGTTCGACGCGGACATTCAACTCCTGCAGTCGTTTCTGGGACTTATCCCAGTCAAAGATGCCTCCTCAGCAGCCCCACAGACTGCTCGATGGCATCGACCATCGTCTGGATTTCCGCGCGCATATTCCGAAAGTTCCTGTCAGGCCGGGCAAGAACCGGCATCATTCCGTTGGCGCCGGGATAGCCGACGCCGTTCCGCGATGCAATCGAAGATCGGGGGGATCAGTATAGACCGCCCGTGGTCGCACCGATCGGCGCGCCACCGCCGCCGCCACCGGAGGCAGCCGTTCCACCGAAGGAATAGCTCTCCGGCGGTGCGGTGTTCGGCTTGAACGGCTCGAGAATGCCGTTGGGATCGCCGGCGCTGGTGCGCTGCCCCGTCGCGGCATTGACGCGGATGAACTTGATCCCCGGCGGCACGCGGAACTGGAGGTTCGGCTTGTCGGCCAGCGCTTCCTTCATGAAGTCGCGGAACACCGGCGCGGCGTATTGTCCGGCCGTCGCCGAGTTGCCAAGCGATTTCGGCTTGTCGAAGCCGAGATAGACGCCGACCGCGAGATCGGGCGAAAAGCCGACGAACCAAACGTCCTTCGCATCATTGGTCGTGCCGGTCTTGCCCGCGAGCGTGCGGTTGAGCGAACGCAGTACGGTCGCGGTGCCGCGCTGGATCACGCCCTGCATGATTGACACGATCTGGTAGGCCGACATCGGATCGATGACGCGCTCGCGCTTGTCGATCAGGCGCGGCTCGTCCTGATCATGCCAACCTTCGGACAGGCATTCCTTGCACACGCGTTCGTCGTGTTTGAAAATCGTCGCGCCCCAGCGATCCTGAATGCGGTCGATCAGCGTCGGACGGATACGGCGGCCGCCGTTAGCGAGCATCGAATAGGCCGCCGTCATGCGCAGCACGGTCGTTTCGCCCGCGCCGAGCGACATCGCCAGCACCGGCAGCATGTCATCATAAACGCCGAAACGCTTGGCATACTCCGCGACAAGCGGCATGCCGAGATCGCGCGCAAGGCGCACGGTCATCAGGTTCTTCGAACGCTCGATGCCCTGGCGGAGCGTGCGCGGACCGGTCGACTTACCGTCGTAGTTGTCCGGTCGCCAGACCTCACCGTTGCCCTGATCAATTTCGATCGGCTCGTCGAGAATAATCGACGACGGCGTATAACCGTTGTCGAGCGCCGTTGCGTACACGAACGGCTTGAAGGAGGAGCCAGGCTGGCGCAGCGCCTGCGTCGCCCGGTTGAATTCGGACTTGTCGAACGAGAAGCCGCCGACCATCGCCTTGATGCGGCCGGTATGCGGATCCATCGCGACAATCGCGCCGGAGATTTCCGGCACCTGCCGCAGACGATACTGGCCTTCCCTGTCCTTGATCGGCTCGACGTAAACGACATCGCCCGGCGTCAGTGCGCTGCGCAGCGGCTTGCGCGGGAAGACCTTGGCGCTTTCGGCGGTGATAACGCCGGTCTCGCGCTTGCGATCGACGACGCCACCGCCAAGCTTGGCAGGTTGGAGCCCGACCTGCGCTTCCGAATCCGTCACCGCGAGCACAACCGCGAGCCGCCACGGGTCGATATCCGTCAACCCCTGCACCTCGGCGAGCTGCGCCCCCCAATCGCCGCTCGGCGGGATTTTCTCGGTTGCACCACGCCAACCGCGCGCCTCATCAAAGCGCACGAGACCGTCAGACAGCGCCTTGCGCGCATAGATCTGCAGTTTCGGATCGAGCGTCGAGCGCACGGAAAGCCCGCCCTCGTAGAGCTTCTTCGAGCCATAGCGCTCGGCAAGTTCGCGCCGCACTTCCTCGGCGAAGAAGCCGGCGGCATAGGAGTTCGGAGAAAGCTGGCGGAACGTGACGTTGAGCGGTTCCGCCCGGGCGGTCGCGCCGTCTTCCTTCGAGATATAGCCGTTATCGACCATGCGATCGATCACGTAGTTGCGGCGGTTGATCGCCGCGTCGCGGTTATTGATCGGATGGTAGGTCGAGGGCGCCTTCGGCAGCGCCGCCAGATAGGCCGCTTCCGCGATGGTCAGCTCATGGACCGATTTGCCGTAGTAATTGAGCGCCGCCGCGGCGACGCCGTAGTTGCCGAACCCCAGATAGATCTGGTTGAGATACAGTTCGAGGATCTTGTCCTTCGAGAAGGTCGATTCCAGCCGGAAGGCGAGCAGCGCCTCCTTGATCTTGCGATCGATGCTCTGCTCGGGTGAGAGGAAGAAGTTCTTCGCGACCTGCTGCGTGATGGTCGAACCGCCCTGTTGGCGACCGCCGGAAGCGCGGCCACGCACAAGCGCGCGGGCGATACCCTCGGGATCGACGCCGCCATGCTTGTAGAAGTTCTTATCCTCCGCCGAGAGATAGGCCGCGATGAGCAGTTTCGGAATCGCCTGAATCGGCAGGTAAAGCCGCCGTTCACGCGCATATTCGGCGAGCAGCGTGCCATCCGCCGCATGGACGCGGGTCGTCACCGGCGGCTCGTATTTCGCAAGCTGGGCGTGATCGGGCAGATCCTGAGAATAGTTCCAGATCACATAGCCGGCGACCGCCGCGCCCAGAAGACCGACCAGAGTGGCCGTTCCGAACAGAAACGCGAAGAAACGAGCGATCATCCGCATCGTGCAATCCATCCCCAGCGCGGCAACAAGCCGGCTCAGCCCTGAAATCCGGCCGCGACGAAGACGCTGTCTTTCGGCCTGCGATCGCCGGAAACACGGCGATCCGCGATCTTTCCAAACCCGTCGACGCCGTCTCGGCCACTCGCGGGAGAGCCCGTCCGCATAGCAGACCCCGTTCCCCGCGACAAATGTCCACGTCTACAATTCATCACAAAAGCGCAAACCGTGGCTTAATAACGGCAACCGGGCCGCTGATCCCGATTTGGTGCGCAGCGAGACAATTTCCAAGTTCAGCCGGGCGAATTTCCGGAAACTGCGTTGCGGCCGTGCATCATGAAGTCCACCAGCGCCCGCCCCAGACTCTTCGCCAGTTGTGCCCGACCGGTTTCCGACGAAAGCGAGGCCAGATCCTCGGGGTTAGAGAGATAGCCCAGCTCGACGAGGATCGAGGGCATGTCCGGCGCGCGAAGAACCCGGAAGCCCGCGCTTCGAAGTGGCGTCTTGTGAACGCGGGAGCCGTTTTCGAGCGCCGTGACCGAACGCCGCGCCACAATCTGGCTGAAAAGCCGGGTTTCCCGGCGGGCGAGGTCGAAAAGGATGTCATCCACCCCCTCCTTCTGCTCCTCCGTGACGTCGACGCCCGCAAGAAGATCGGCGCGGTTTTCCTTTTCCGCCGCGCGGGCGGCATTGGCGTCGGAGGCGCGGTCCGAAAGGGTGTAGACGGAAGCGCCGCGCACGTCCTTTTCGCCCGAGAGCGAATCGGCGTGGAGCGAGACGAACAACGCCGCCCCGCGCGCTCGACCGAAGGCAACCCGTTCACCCAGCGCGATGAACCGGTCGTCCTCACGGGTCAACTGCACCTCGATGCGCCCGTCCTGCTCAATGACAGCCTTCAACGCCTTGGCGACGGCGAGTACGATGTCTTTCTCGGCCTCGCCCTTCAGGCCCGAAGCACCGGGATCGATGCCGCCGTGGCCGGGATCGATCACGAGCAGCAGTTTCGCCTTTGCATCGCGCGGCGGCGGCGTCTCTTCAGTTTGGGTCTTGTTCCGTGCATCGCCACGCCTTGCGCGATCCGCAGCGGCGCGCTCGGCAAAACGGACGCGATCCGTCGCGTGGATCTGCACGACGAGGCGCGGCACGCCCGTTTGCCGCACCATGTCGATCCGCTCGACGACGGCCGGCTTCGCAAGATCCAGCACGATACGTGACTGGCCAAGAATCACGAGCCCCGCCCGCCAGGCCGATACCGGCCCCTGCCCCTTCGTGGATGCCAGCGCAGCACTCCCTGGAAAGACGACACCCTCAAGGTCGATGACGATTCGATCCGGGTTTTCGAGCACCTCGAACCGCGCGACGGCGTCGCGCGTGAGGTCGATGACAAGCCCGGCGGATTGGGAATCGTTTCCGGGAACGAGATGGATCCCGCGGCCGATGTTCAGCGCATCGTCCTGCGCCCACCCCCTGCTGGCGGCGCAAAGGCCGATCGAAAGCACAACAACAATCACGACAAACAGGCCACGGAGAAGCGCACCTGCAGCTGCGTGCCGGGCATTGCCCCCACATCTGAACGGGCAGGAAGTATTTTCGAACGCGCGCATCGCCGAACCGTCCCGTTGGCCAATCACCCCGATTCGCCGGATACCCGGATTAGCCAAGCACCCTTGCCAAATCGCGCCCTCAACCTTAAACGGGGTCTACGGTGCATTCTTCGCCGGGGCAAGTTTTCGTTGATCCGTTTCTCCGGCTTCGGGGTGCTCGGGTCCTCAGCTCCGTCGGCAGGATGCGGGAAACTCCGCCGGAAGCCTTTGCCACTGCTTGGCAATTTCGCTTTTCGAGCGCGAGCCCCGTGACGCGCGATCTTCGCGCGTCTTTTCGAGCGAGGATGGCGCAATGCCGGCACGGATGATGGAACCGACAGGTTGGGGCGAAGGATATTCGCGTCACCACGGTTCGTTCCGCCACCCTGCCCCCGCCCCGCGTTCGATTTCGCCGTTCACCGCTCGGCTCGGCCTCCCAAGGTTCGTGCCATTCCCCTTCTCCTCGCGCCGGCCTGCCGTTTCGCTCCCTGTCGAGCGAAGCGTTACCGATCGCGCCTGCAATGCGCCCGGAGCGCGCAGGCCGGCCTTCTTCCCTTCAAGAGTTTCCAATGACAACAAAAATGCTGATCGACGCCGCCCACCCGGAAGAAACCCGGGTCGTGGTGACCCGGGGCAACCGGGTTGAGGAATTCGACTTCGAATCCGCCAACCGCCGCCCCCTGAGGGGCAATATCTATCTCGCCAAGGTGACGCGCGTGGAGCCCTCGCTCCAGGCCGCTTTCGTCGATTTCGGCGGCAATCGCCACGGCTTCCTCGCCTTCTCCGAAATCCACCCCGATTACTACCAGATTCCGACGGCCGACCGTCAGGCGCTGCTCGCCGAGGAGGCCGAGGCCGCCCGCGAGGAGGATGACGACGAGGACGGCCGCCGTTCCCGCCGTTCGCGTGGCTCGAAGCCGAAGCGCACCAAGGCCGATGATGAGGCTGTCGCCTCCGCGCCCGTCGCCGCCGAAGCCGGTGAGGAAGGCGCTGCCGCCGAAACCGTCAAGGACGAGAACGGCAACGGCGAAGAAGCCGCGAAGGAAGAGGATCACGTCGAGCAGCTCGGCGGCGGCGGCGATGCGATGGAAGAGGTGCCGACCCGCGCCGCCCCCCGCGCCCGCAAGCAGTACAAGATCCAGGAAGTCATCAAGCGCCGCCAGATCCTGCTGGTACAGGTGGTCAAGGAAGAGCGGGGCACCAAGGGTGCGGCGCTGACGACCTATCTCAGCCTCGCCGGCCGCTATTCGGTACTGATGCCGAACACGGCGCGCGGCGGTGGCATTTCCCGCAAGATCACCAATTCGGCCGACCGCAAGCGCCTCAAGTCGATGGCTTCCGAGCTGGAGGTGCCGGACGGGATGGGCGTCATCCTGCGCACCGCCGGCGCGGCGCGTACCAAGGTCGAGATCAAGCGCGACTTCGAATACCTGATGCGCCTGTGGGAGAGTGTCCGCTCCCTCACGCTGGAGAGCACTGCGCCCGCCCTCGTCTACGAGGAAGGCTCGCTCATCAAGCGCGCGATCCGCGATCTTTATTCCAAGGATATCGAGGAAATCCTCGTCGCCGGCGATGACGGCTACCGCGAGGCCAAGGACTTCATGCGGATGCTGATGCCGTCGCATGCCAAGGCCGTGCAGCCCTACAAGGACGCGACGCCGATTTTCGCGCGCTATGGGGTCGAGAGCCAGCTTGACGCGATGTTCTCGAACATCGTCACGCTGAAGTCCGGCGGTTACATCGTGATGAACCAGACCGAGGCGCTGGTCTCGATCGACGTCAACTCGGGTCGCTCGACCCGCGAACACAACATCGAGGACACCGCGCTCAAGACCAACCTCGAAGCCGCCGAGGAAGTCGCCCGCCAGCTTCGCCTGCGCGACCTCGCGGGCCTCGTCGTGATCGACTTCATCGACATGGAGGAGAAGCGCAACAACAAGGCGGTCGAGCGCAAGCTCAACGATTGCCTCAAGAACGACCGCGCGCGCATCCAGGTCGGCCGCATCTCGCATTTCGGCCTTCTGGAAATGTCCCGCCAGCGCATCCGCACCGGCGTTCTCGAAAGCTCGACGACACCTTGCCCGCATTGCGCCGGCACCGGCCTGCTGCGCTCGACGCCAAGCCTCGCGCTCCACGTGCTGCGCGCGCTTGAGGACACGCTCCTGCGCGGCGCGACGCATGACATCACGCTCAAGACGCGGCTTGAGACCGCGTTCTACATCCTCAACCAGAAGCGCGACAGCCTGACGGCGCTTGAGGCACGGTTCGGCGTCACGATCACGATCGTGGCCGAGACCAGCCTGCAGCCTGCGCAGCACTACATCATCGAGCGCGGCGAACCGGCACAAGGCCGCTTCATCGCGGAGCGCATCGAGAACGAGGCCACACCGGAAAAGGCGGGCACAACCCCGCGCGTCGTCCACCCCGAGGATGTCGCCATCGAGGAGACGGCGGAAGAAGAGGTCGAGCCAGCCGAAGCCGAGGAGTCGCGCGAAGGTGGCTCGGAAGATCGCAAGCGCCGCCGTCGCCGTCGGCGGCGGGGTCGCGGCGGCGATCGCGACAATCAGGGCGCGCCGCGCGCTGACGGTGCGGCAGTCACGGCCGACAACGGCGATGACGCCGACGACGAGGGCGAAGGTGACGATGAGGCCGAGGCCGAAGGTAACGGCGAAGCCCGTGCTGCGGCGCCGGGAGATGGCGAGCGCAAGCGCCGTCGCCGCCGTCGCGGCGGCCGTCGCAACCGCCGTGACCGTGAGGGCCGCGAGGGCGAAAGCGCCGAGGCTTCCGAAGACGTGAGCGAGGACGTGGCCGTCATCGAGGTCGTCGCCGAGCCGGAGGCTCCGGTCGCCGAAGCCGTCCCCGAGGAAGAGACCCCTGCCAAGAAACCGCGTCGCAGCCGCGCCAAGAAGGCAGACGCCGAGGCAGTCAGCGCAGAGGCTCCCGCAGAAGAAGCGCCGACCGAAAAACCCAAGCGTGCCTCCCGCGCCCGCACGAAGAAGGCGGATGCCGGGGCCGCCGCGCCCGTGGCCGAGAAGGTCGTGGAAGCAGCGCCGGCGATCGAGCCTGCGCCCGAAGCCAAGGCGGCGCCGGCGAAGTCGGCACCGCCCCCTGCTCCCGAACCGGAGCCGGAAATCGAAGATCCGAACCGCCCGAAGCGTACCGGCTGGTGGGCCAAGGCCAAGAAGGCGCTCGGCGGCGAGTAAGCGCACGCCGCCATGCCCGGCCTCGCTCCGGGCACTCGCGGCTTGAAAACAAAAAGGCCCGCGAAAGCGGGCCTTTTTTCTGTATCGGAAAACGGCGCTTGGCGCCTACCACCACTTCGCTGTTGTCACCCGCCCGACTTGATCCTCGATGACCGAGCCAAGCGAGAACAGCGTTTCCTCGTCGAACGGACGCCCGATGAGCTGGAGGCCGAGCGGCAATCCGCTTGCATCCGTGCCGCCCGGCAACGCAAGGCCCGGAAGGCCCGCCATGTTCACAGTGACGGTGAAGATGTCGTTGAGATACATCTCGACCGGGTCCGCGTCCGCCTTCTCGGCGATACCGAAAGCGGCGGAGGGCGTCGCCGGGGTCAGGATTGCATCGACGCCCTGCGCATAGACATCCTCGAAATCCTTCTTGATGAGGGTGCGGATCTTCTGCGCGCGCAGGTAATAGGCATCATAATAGCCCGCCGAGAGCACGTAGGTGCCGATCATGATGCGGCGCTTGACCTCGCGACCGAAGCCGGCTGCGCGCGTCTTCTCGTAGAGATCGACGATATCCTTGCCCGGCACGCGCAGCCCATAGCGCACGCCATCGTAGCGCGCGAGGTTGGAGGAGGCTTCTGCAGGCGCGACGATGTAATAGGCTGGCAGCGCGTATTTGGTGTGCGGAAGGCTGACATCGACGACCTTCGCACCAGCAGCCTTCAGCATCTCGGCACCCTTGTGCCAAAGCGCCTCGATCTCCGCCGGCATGCCGTCGACGCGGTATTCCTTCGGGATGCCGATCGTCTTTCCAGCGACAGATTTGCCCACCGCCGCCTCGAAATCCGGCACGGCCATCTCCACAGAGGTCGAATCCTTGGGGTCATGTCCGGCCATCGAGGTAAGCAGCACGGCGGCATCCCTCACGGTCTTGGCGATCGGTCCGGCCTGATCGAGCGAGGACGCGAAGGCGACGATGCCCCAGCGCGAGCAGCGCCCGTAGGTCGGCTTGATGCCGACGGTGCCGGTGAACGCCGCCGGCTGGCGGATCGAGCCGCCGGTGTCGGTCGCCGTCGCACCGAGGCAGAGGTTCGCGGCTACTGCTGCCGACGAACCGCCCGACGAGCCACCCGGCACGAGGAGGCCCTTCCTGTCGCTGGCGAGCGCGGATTTCGCCTTGGCCGTATCCCAGTTCGCAGGTTTGAGCGGATTGACCACCGGCCCGAAAGCCGAGGTCTCGTTCGAGGAGCCCATCGCGAATTCGTCGTTGTTGAGCTTGCCGAGCATCACCGCACCGTCGCGAAAGAGCTGGCTCGTGACGGTCGATTCGTATTTCGGCACGAAATTGCCGAGAATGCGTGAGCACGCCGTCGTGCGCGTCCCCTCGGTCGCGAACAGATCCTTGATGCCGAGCGGGATGCCTTCGAGCCGTCCCGCTTTGCCGTTGGCGCGGCGCGCGTCCGAGGCCGCGGCCATTTCGAGCGCCTTCTCCGGTGTTTCCAGCACGTAGGCATTGAGCGGCCGCGCCGCTTCCATCGCAGTAAGATGCGCCTTTGTCAGTTCGACCGAGGTGAATTTGCCTTCGATGAGCCCCTTGCGGGCTTCGTCCAGCGTCAACGCGGTAAGATCGGTCATGGTGGTCTCGAAATCGATGGAGATGCGTGAGAAGCGGCGAACGCGAGGTTACTCGACCACCTTGGGAACGAGGAAGTAATTGTCCTCGCTTTGCGGGGCATTGGCGGTCACGAGTGCGGCCTTCTCGCCATCCGTCACGACATCCTCGCGCATCTTGAGCGCCATCGGCGTCACCGAGGTCATCGGCTCGACGCCATCGACGTTCACCTCGCCAAGCTGCTCGACGAAGCCGAGAATCGCGTTGATCTCGCCCTGCATCACCGGCACATCAGCTTCCGGCAATTCGATCCGGGAAAGCCGGGCAATCCGGCGCACGGTCGCGGCATCGACGGACATGAAGCACTCCGAAAAAGAAAGTCCCCGCGCTCTTTAGAGCATTTTCCGACCAAGTGGATACCGGTTGATCGCAGAAAATGCGGACGACACGCAAAAAAGTCGCCCGAACACGGGGATGAAGAGCAGAAAAAAGTTGCGCGACAACACCGGTCGCGCATCCGGGTGACGTCAACCGATCGAGAAGGTCAGCGCCTCGTGGGTGTTGAGATCGAGCAGGTGCGTGCCCAGCGGACCCAGTTCACGCTTGAACTCCTCTACGGTTCCGGTCAGCGCGCTGAACGTGCGGAAATGGCAGGGAATGATCGCCTTCGAACGCGGGAAGAAACGCCTTACCGCCAGCGCCGCCGTCGCCGGGCCCATCGTGAAGCGATCGCCGATCGGCACAATCACGATATCCGGCTTGTGCAGTTCCTCGATCAGCGCCATGCCGGCAAAAATATCGGTGTCGCCCATGTGGTAGATCACCGGCGCGCCGGGAATGTTGATGATGACACCGTTCGCCGAGCCTAGCGTCTGGAAGATGCCGCGCTCCCACACACCCGACGAGTGATCCGCGCGGACAAGGCGGATCGAGACGCCGTTGTGCTCGATACGCCCCCCTGCATTCATCATCTCGATGTTCAGCGTCTTTCCCGTCCCCAGGCCCTGCCACTTGTTGACGAGCCACTGGCCAAGGTCCCAGTTGCAGAAGATCGTCGCATCCGTGGCGGCGGCGATTTCAAGCGCATCGCCGATGTGATCGGAGTGGCCGTGGGTGATGACGATATCGGTCGTGCCTTTGATCGCCGCCGCGAACTTGTCAGCGACGGAGCCCTGCCCTTCGCTTTCGAAAACCGGATTGCCCTTCAGAAAAGGATCGACCAGCACGCGCCGGTCGGCGCTTTCGAGGGCAAAGGCCGAATGTCCGAACCAGGTGATTTCCATTCTCTCCACTCCTGTGCTTCTGTCGCTGCGGTAGGGTTTATTGGCCCAGGCCGGATTGGCCAACTCTTTTTTGCACCGCACATCGTCGAGCAGGACCAGCCAGTGACAGAACTCCCTCGCCGCCAGATCGATCTCACCGTGGAGGAATTGCCTGGAATGCTGGGCAAGAATCAACGGTTGCTGGGTCTGGATCTCGGCGACAAGACGATCGGCGTCGCGCTCTCGGATGTCGAAAGCTCAATCGCGACCGGGTTCCGCACTATCGCACGGCGCAAGTTCAAGGATGACTGGGCCGAGCTTGTCGCGATCATTGACCGCAACGATGTCGGCGCGCTGGTGATCGGCCTGCCTCTCAACATGGACGGCAGCGCGGGGCCACGCGTTCAGGCAACACGGACCTTTGCCCGCAATATCCGGAATGTGCGCGATATCCCGATTGTCTTCTGGGACGAGCGCCTCTCGACCGTCGCCGCCGAGCGCACGCTCATCGAAGCGGACCTCTCACGCAAGAAAAGAGCGGCGGTGATCGATGCCACCGCCGCTTCCTTCATTCTCCAAGGGGTGCTCGACCGCCTGCGCCATCTGCGGCAGGCCGGGCGATAGCAGTTACTTCAGCGACCCACCGCCCGCCGGGTCACGCATCCCTCGGGTGCGGTTGTGCGGATGGCGCGGATATCCGCGATAAACAGGCCGACCGTAGTAGCCCGGAGCCCCGTAGTAATACCCCGGCGCTGGAACGTACTCGCCGTCATCCGCCGGCGGGGGAGCCGCAGCCGGGACGCCATAGTAGTAACCGCCGCCGTAGGCCGGAGCCGGGGCATAGTACCCATCGTCATAGTAGTAGCCGCGATTACGCTGCGAATTGGCGATGATCGCCCCGCCGAGAATCGCCGCGCCGACAAGAGCGCCCGCTGCCACGCCGTCACCGCGGCGGCCACGATAGACACGCCCACCGCCACCACCGCGTGGGCCGGCAACCGGTGTGCGGACGCGCGGTCCGGCTGCACCCTGAACGCCGACAGGCCCGGTCTGGACCTGCACGAGCGGAAGCGAGCCGCTGTCCCGGCTGGCTGCCACACCGCCGAACGGGGCAGCCTGCCCCGATGCGGGAGCGAGCACTGCCATCGTAAGCGCGGCACCAAGCGAAAGTCCTGCAAACCGTTTCATATCTCTGCCCTCCTAGGCCAGGATGTAGATCGCCCCGACAGCTCCAGAAAATCCGGAACTGTCATTCTCCTGCGGGCGATATGTATTGTCTTTCGCATAAATCAACGCTGAACGGCTTTGATAGGTTCCCTTCACCCGGAAACTGGCGCTAGAGTAATGCCAACTCCCTTTTTTCCGGTTTCCCCGTGATCCTCGATTCCCTGATATCGGTTTTCAGCATCATCGCTGTCGGCTGGGTGCTGCGCCAAACTCTTCTTGCCTCCGACGATGCCTGGAAAGGCTTCGAAACGGTTTCGTTCTACGTCCTCATCCCGGTCCTGCTGGCGCGAACGCTGGCAACCGCCAAGCTCGGCGAGGTGCCGTTCCTCGGGCTTGGCGGCGCGCTCATCGGCACGATTCTCCTCTTTGCGGCGATCCTTCTGTTGATGCGCCCGCTTCTCGAGCGCCTGCTGCAAATCAATTCCGCTTCCTTCACCGCGATCTTCCAGAGCGTGCTGCGCTGGAACGCCTTCGTCGCGCTCGGCATGGCGGCCAACCTCTACGGCAACGAGGGTGTGACGCTCGCCGCCGTGGCGATGACGGCGATGATCCCGTTGCTCAACGTCATCAGCGTGCTGGTCCTGCGCAAATACGCCCACGGCAATTCCGGGTCGCTGTTTGCCGGGCTCGCGAAGAACCCGTTCATCGTCGGCACCGCGATGGGATTGTTCCTCAATCTCACCGGCCTGCCGATCCCGCGGTCGATCGGCATGGCGATGGACATCGTCGGTCGCTGCGCGCTCGGTGCCACGCTGTTGCTGGTCGGCGCAGGTCTGCGGATCCAGGATCTGCGCCGACCCAGTCCTGCTCTGCTGACCGGCATTTTCGTCCGGGTACTGGCGGTGCCGCTGGCAGGCTATCTTATCGGCATGGCGCTGGGCCTTTCGGGCAACAGCCTCGCCATCGTGCTGATCTGCCTTGGCGTACCCACCGCGGGCGGCGCTTATGTGCTCGCCAAGCAGATGAACGGCGATGCTCCGCTCGTCGCTGCCATCACCACCGGCCAGACGCTCGTGGCAATGTTCACCCTACCGCTGTTGCTGGCGCTGTTCACGATCGGAGGCAGCTAGACCTTCCGCGCGACACGATTACCGGACAACCGGATCAGCAGACCCCCGAGTTCGATCTCCATCAGCGCCGCCTGGACCTCGCGCGGGTTGGCCCCGGTCTGCCGGACGATGAGATCGATCTCCACCGGATCGACCGACAGCAAGGCAAGGACGCGCGACACAAGATCGCCGGATGCAGGCGTCTCCTCTTCGTCCGGACCGACGTCGGGCACCGCAGCATCGCCATCCAACTCATCGAAAAAGGCGTCGGACTGGGTATGTTCGGGCTCGCGGAACAGCATCGGCAACCGTCCCGCGCCGCCGGCAAGTGGCGCCAGAACGTTGAGAATGTCCTCGGCAGAAGTGATTATCATCGCCCCTTCGCGCAGAAGATCGTTGCTCCCCTCGCAACGCGGATCGAGAGGTGAGCCGGGCACGGCGAACACCTCCCGCCCCTGCTCGTTCGCCAGTCGCGCGGTGATCAGCGATCCGGAGCGCCGCGCCGCCTCGACGACGACAATGCCGAGCGAGAGGCCGGAAATAAGCCGATTCCGGCGCGGAAAATCACGCCCACGCGGCGACAGGCCGAACGGCATCTCCGAAACCGCGATCCCCTTCTCGACGATCTCGTCGTAGAGCGCCCGGTTTTCTGGCGGATACGGCTTGTCGAGCCCGCCCGCGAGCACGGCGATCGTGCCGCTTGCAAGGCTGGCACGATGGGCCTCGGCGTCAATCCCGCGCGCCAGACCGGAGACGACAGCATAGCCCGCTCGACCAAGCCCGTCAGCCAGTCGTCCGGCCATCTTCCGACCTGACGCGGAAGCATTACGCGCACCCACGAGGCCGACGGAGTCCGCCTCCAGCAAGTCAACCCGTCCGAGCACCGAGAGAATGGGCGGCGGGCCGGGAATTTCGAGGAGCCGCGCCGGATAATCTTCCTCCCCGCTCGCGAGCAGGTGCGCGCCAAGCCGGTGCGCCTGCTCGAACTCACGCTCGGCATCTTGCAGAGGACAGAGCGTGACGCGCCGTCCCCTGGCGGCTGCGAGTTCCGGCAGGGCTTCGAGCGCGGCACGGGCCCCGCCAAACCGATTGATCAGTCCATGGAAAGTGCGCGGGCCAATACCGTCAGATCGGGCAAGTCGCAGCCAGTCGAGCCGTTGTGCCTCGCTCAGCCGGATGCCCGCACGGGGCTTCATCCCTTCTGCCCGATCTTGCCCTCGGTGCCGGCAAGCAGACGCTCGATATTCGCCCGATGCCTGATCCAGAGCAAAACCGCCATGCCGGAGAGTGCGAGCGGGAGCAACATCCCGCCCTTTACGAGAAAGAAGCTCGATACGGGCACCACCACCGAGGCAGCCAACGCCGAGGCCGAGGAATAGCGCGTGACGAACGCAACCGTCAGCCAGACCACGGCGAAAATCAGGAGGCCCGGCCACCAGAGCCCGAGCAGCACGCCGATATAGGTCGCGACACCCTTGCCGCCGGCGAACTTCAACCAGACCGGATAAAGGTGGCCGATAAAGGCGCCGACACCGGCAAGAACCGCCGGACCAATTCCCCATTTCATCGCAATCAGCACCGGAATCGTGCCCTTGAGCGCATCAAGCAGCACGGTCGCGGCGGCAAGGTCCCTGCGTCCCGTGCGCAGCACGTTGGTGGCGCCGATGCTCTTCGAACCGATCTCGCGGATATCGACGGTTCCGGCGAGCCGCGTCAGGATCAGGCCGAAGGGGATCGACCCACTGAGGTAACCGAGAACCAGAGCCAGCAGGCCCGCCATGCCGCCCGGCAAGAACTCACCCATTCACCCCTCCCCGTTTTCTCAACGATAGGTGTGGATGAGGCGCCCCGCAACAATTGTCATCGTCACCTTGCCGGACATGCGCGCATCCTCGAACGGCGTGTTCTTGCACAGTGAGTGCAGACCCGCCGCCTCCACGACCCACGGCATTTCGGGGTCGAAGGCGATGAGGTCGGCGCGCGCGCCCTTCGCCATCCGCCCGGCATCGAGGCCGATCAGCTTCGCTGGCGCGTCGGCCATCGCTTCGAGCAGGCGCGAAAGCCGGAGCTGCCCGGCCTCGACAAGCCTCATTCCGGCAGAAAGCATGGTTTCGAGACCGATCGCGCCCGGCTCGCATTCGGCAAAGGTGAGGCGCTTGGTCTCGACATCCTGCGGGTTATGATCGGAGACGATGACGTCGATCACCCCTTCCGCCACCGCCTCGACCATCGCGAGGCGATCCTCCTCGCTCCGCAGCGGCGGGTTGAGCTTCAGGAACGTGCGGTATTCGCCGATATCGAATTCGTTGAGGGTGAGATGGTTGATCGAGACGCCGCAGGTCACCGGCAGGCCGGCCTGCTTGGCGCGGCGGATCACGTCGAGGCTGTCACGACAGGTGACCATCGCCGCATGGTAGCGCCCGCCGGTCAATTGCACGAGGCGGATATCGCGTTCGAGCATGATGGTTTCGGCGGCGGTCGGGATCCCCGGCAGGCCGAGGCGGGTCGCGAATTCGCCCTCGTTCATCACCCCCTGCCCGACAAGATCGGGATCTTCGAGGTGGTGGATCACCGGCATGTCGAAGACGCGGGCATAACTGAGCGCGCGGCGCATCACCTGCGCGTTGGTGACAGGCTTGTCGCCATCCGTCACCGCCACGGCGCCGGCTTCCTTGAGAAGGCCGATCTCGCTCATCTCCTGGCCGCGACACCCCTTGGTGAGCGCCGCGGCAACCGCGATATTCACGAGGCTGGTGTCACGCGCGCGGCGCAACACGAAATCCACCACCGCCGGATCATCGACCACCGGCGTCGTGTTCGGCTGGGCGACGACCGTCGTCACCCCGCCGGCCGCCGCCGCGAGCGAGGCGGAGCGGAAGGTTTCGCGATATTCCTCGCCCGGCTCGCCGATGAAGGCGCGCAGATCGACGAGCCCCGGCACGATGAGCGCGCCGCCGCAATCGAGCACCGCCGCATCCGCGACCGGGCCGCGCGCGAGTTCGGCACCGAAGCCTTCGATCAGCCCGTCGCGCACCACAACCCCGCCCGGCGAGACCAGCGCCGTCACCGGGTCCATCAGCCGGGCGTTCTTGAGGTGAAGGCGGGAAGCGCTACTCAGGGACACGATGGTTCTCCCGGAACCGGCGGAAACTCGCGCCGATCCCATATGATGTCAGCATGACGAGAAGGATCGTCGGCAATAGCAGCAGCATCTGCGACAACCCACCGAAGGAGAGGACGCGCTGGCCCTCCTTCGCGACGATCCCATCGACGAAATAGGCCGCGAGCAGAACCGCGACGCCGATCGCGAAGCCGATGCCGCGCATGTAGCCGAGGATCGCCGCCAGCAGAACGGCGCCAAGCCCGATCGGGCTCGCGATCTTGCGCGCGGCCTCCTGGACGACAAGAAGCTGGGAGATCTTGCCGCCGGCCATCGGCCCGGCTTCGAGCAGGTTCCAGACCTCGATCAGTCCCGCGACCGCGAACGGCGCCAGCAGGTAGAACCGGCGCCCCCGCGCATATTCATCGCCGATCAGCCACACCCAGAGCGAAGCCGCGAGCGCAAGGCCCCAGCGCAGCAGTTGCTGCTGCATGACCATCTGCTGGAGATCACCCAGAAAGGTTTCGAGGATGCCCATTATGCCCTCTCCCGCTTCCTCAGGAAGAAGAAGTCCACCATCTCGAACAACAGCGCGAGGCCGCCGACGATACCGACCAGAATCCAGGAATCCGGATTGCGGATGCCCGCATACCAGAACGCCAGGCCCGCGATGAGCGCCACCAGAATCCAGCGCCCGATTCGGTGGTAGATCAGCATCTCGAAGATGATGTCGAAGATCATCCCCATCGCCACCTCACCCGTTCGGCAGGCGGCGCGCCAGCGCCTCCAGCACCGCCATGCGGATCGCAACACCCATCTCGACCTGTTCGCGGATGAGACTCTGCGCGCCGTCCGCGACATCGGACGCGATCTCGACGCCACGATTCATCGGCCCCGGATGCATCACCAGCGCGTCGGGCTTCGCATAGGACAGCTTCTCGCGGTCGAGCCCGTAATAGTGGAAATATTCCGGCACCGAGGGCACGAAGGAGCCGTTCATGCGCTCGCGCTGAAGGCGGAGCATCATCACGATATCCGCCCCGTCGAGCGCGCGGCGCATATCGGTAAACACCTCGACGCCGTAGCGCTCGACGCCCGTAGGAATAAGCGTAGGCGGGCCACAGAGGCGCACTCGCGCGCCGAGCGCCTGCAGGCAGATGATGTTCGACCGTGCAACGCGGCTATGCGCGATATCGCCGCAGATCGCGACCGTCAGCCCCTCGATCCGGCCCTTGTTCCGGCGGATTGTCAGTGCGTCGAGCAGCGCCTGTGTCGGGTGTTCGTGCGCGCCGTCGCCCGCGTTGACGACGGAGCAATCGACCTTTCGCGCAAGCAAATGAACCGCGCCGGCGGCATGGTGGCGCACGATGATGATATCCGGCCGCATCGCGTTGAGCGTCATCGCCGTGTCAATCAGCGTTTCGCCCTTCTTCACGGATGAATTGGCGACCGACATGTTCATCACGTCTGCACCGAGACGCTTGCCGGCCAGTTCGAACGACGACTGCGTGCGCGTCGAGGCTTCGAAGAAGAGGTTGATCTGCGTCCGCCCGCGAAGTGAGGACTTCTTCTTCTCGATCTGACGAGAAATCTCGACCTCTTCCTCGGCGAGATCGAGCAGCCCCTCGATGTCGGGACGCGAAAGTCCCTCGATCCCGAGGAGATGCCGGTGCGGGAAAACAAAGGTCGATGCAGCGCTCATGGTAAGAAGCAGGGTTTAGGCCAGCCCCGCTCCGCCCGCAAGCGCTACGCCACCCTTATCCTCAGATCGCTGCGGATACCCTCACGCTAAGCCGCCCGCCGGGCGGCATCCGAGATCTGGCGCACCCCGTCGTTGGCCTCGCCGGTCAGTTGCGCGACCTCTTCCATGCTCTGGGTGATCATCTCGACGCCCTTGGCCGCTTCCTGCATGTTGCGGGACATGTCGGAGGTGACCGCCGCCTGCTCCTCGACAGCCGCCGAGATACTGACCGAAATGCCGTTGATGTTCTCGATGGTCGAGGAAATCGCCTCGATCGCCGTCTGCGCCATCTGGCTGGAAGCCTGCACGGTCATGATATGCGCGCTGATCTCGCCTGTGGCCTTGGCCGTCTGCGCCGCCAGACCCTTGACCTCGCCGGCGACGACCGCGAACCCGCGTCCTGCCTCCCCGGCCCGGGCGGCCTCGATGGTTGCATTGAGCGCGAGTAGGTTGGTCTGGCTTGCGATGGACGAGATGAGATCGATGACCGAACTGATCTTCTTCGCATCCTCGACGAGGCTCGCGATGGTCGTGGATGCCTGGTTGGCCTGCGCCACGGCTTCGTTGGAAATCGTCGGCGCCTTGGTCACCTGGGCATTGATCTCCGTCACCGAACTCGAGAGCTGGGACGAACCGGCCGCGACCGCATTGACGTTTGTCGAGGCCTCGACGGCGGCGGCCGCCGCAGCCGTTGCCTGCTCGCTGGTGCTGCTGATCGCGGTGGCGACGCCGCTCAAGCCGGTGTTGACCTCCGCCTGCGCCTCGGCCCTGTTCAGTCGGTTGAGTTTCTCGGCGGTGATGTCGGTGGCGAATTTGATGACGCCCACGACCCGCCCGCCGGCATCGAACAGCGGGTTGTAGGAGGCCTGAATCCAGACCGTCCGCCCGCCCTTGCCAATACGCTTGTATTCGGCCACCTGAAATTCGCCCGCGCGGAGCCTGTCCCAGAACTGTCTATATTCCGCGCCCGAGGCTTCGGCCGGATCGACAAAGATCCGGTGGTGCTGGCCCTTGATCTCGTTGAGCGTGTAGCCGAGCACCTGAAGAAAGTTGTCGTTCGCGCTAACGACATGACCGTCAAGCGTGAACTCGATCACGGCCTGCGACCGGTTGATCGCCTGCAGCTGGCTTTCCATCCGCGCCCATTTCACCTTCATTTCGGTGATGTCGGTCGCGACCTTCACGACCTTGTAGGGCTTGCCGCCTCTGAGGACCGGGTTGTAGCTCCCGTTGATCCACACCTCCCGACCACCCTTGGCGAAGCGCCGGAACTCGGCAACCATCGGCGTCCCGGACCGGAGATTTCGCCAGAAGTCAGCATAGTCGCTGCTGCTGCGCTCCTTTTCGGCAACGAACATCGAATGGTGCTTCCCGACGACCTCTTCGACGGAATACCCCATCAGCGACAGGAAGATGGTGTTTGCACCCAGAATCTTGCCGTCGAGGTCGAACTCGATGACGGCGTTCGAGCGCTTGAGCGAGTCGAGAATATTCTTGGAATCGGAATCGAGTCCGAGCATGGCAGCATCCTTGCATTGAAGCTGGAGAAGATCAGGCACTCGGTTCTGGAGCGAAACGAAAATACAATTGATTCCGTTAACGAAACGTTCTCCGAATATTGTATGCAACCCAGAGCATGCGCTGCCGACCAATGCAATCGCGGATAGGAGGGATTTGACAAATCGGCGCCTGCTCGCCACTTATCCGCCCCTGTCTGAATTGGGGCATCCATGGAAAACCGGGTCGTCATCGTCGAGTCGCCGTCGAAGGCCAAGACGATCAACAAGTATCTCGGCCGCGGCTACGAGGTGATCGCCTCGTACGGTCATGTGCGTGACCTTCCTTCCAAGGATGGCTCGGTCGACCCTGACAACGACTTCGCAATGATCTGGGAACTGGACGGACGCGGCTCAAAGCAGGTGTCCGCCATCGCGCAGGCGGTCAAGACCGCCGACCGCGTCATCCTCGCCACCGACCCGGATCGCGAGGGTGAGGCGATTTCCTGGCACCTCCTGGAAGCGCTCAACGCGCGCAAGGTGCTCAAGGGCAAGCCGGTCGAACGCGTGACGTTCAACGCCATCACGAAGGACGCGGTGAGCGAGGCGATGGCCCATCCGCGCCAGATCGATCAGGCGCTGGTCGATGCCTATCTCGCCCGCCGCGCGCTGGATTATCTCGTTGGTTTCCAGCTGTCGCCGGTGCTCTGGCGCAAGCTGCCGGGCGCCCGTTCGGCTGGCCGCGTGCAATCGGTAGCACTGCGCCTCGTCTGCGACCGCGAGTCGGAAATCGAGAAGTTCGTCGCAAAGGAATACTGGAGCCTTATCGCGACGCTCGCGACTCCGCGCGGCGATGCCTTCGCCGCCCGGCTCGTCGGTGCTGACGGCAAGAAGATCACGCGTCTGGATATCGGCTCCGGCCCCGAAGCCGAAGCCTTCAAGAAGGCGCTGCTCGCCGCGACGTTCAAGGTCGCGAATGTCGAAGCAAAACCCGCCAAACGCCACCCTTACCCGCCCTTCACCACCTCGACCCTGCAGCAGGAAGCCTCGCGCAAGCTCGGCTTCGCGCCCGCGATCACGATGCGTCTCGCGCAGAAACTCTACGAGGGTGTCGATATCGGCGGCGAAACGACCGGGCTCATCACCTATATGCGAACCGACGGCGTCGACATCGCGCCGGAAGCCCGGGCGCAGGTGCGCGCCTATATCGGCAAGAGCTACGACAAGAAATATCTGCCGGATGTTCCGCGCGCCTATACTACCAAGGCCAAGAATGCGCAGGAGGCGCACGAGTGCATCCGCCCGACCGACGCTTTCCGTATTCCCGCGGCGGTGAAATCGCATCTCAATGTCGACGAGTATCGCCTTTACGAACTCATCTGGAAGCGCACCATCGCCTCCCAGATGGAATCGGCCCAGCTTGAGCGAACCAGTGTCGATATTCTCGGCGAGGCGGCGAGCCGCAAGCTCGATCTCCGCGCGACCGGGCAGGTCGTGACCTTCGACGGCTTTCTCGCCCTCTATACCGAGAGCGTTGACGACGAGGAGGACGAGGACAACAAGCGCCTGCCCGCGATGAGCGCCGGCGAAATGCTCGAACGCAAGGCGATCGAGGCAAGCCAGCATTTCACCGAGCCGCCACCGCGCTATTCCGAGGCAAGCCTGATCAAGCGCATGGAAGAACTCGGCATCGGCCGCCCCTCGACCTATGCCGCCACGCTTGCCGTGCTGCGCGACCGCGAATATGTCCGCATCGACAAGAAGCGCCTCGTGCCCGAGGACAAGGGTCGCATCGTCACCGCGTTTCTGGAGAGCTTCTTCCAGAAATACGTCGAGTATGATTTCACCGCCGACCTCGAAAACGATCTCGATCGCATCTCGAACGCCGAGGTAGATTGGCGCACGATCCTGCGCGATTTCTGGAACGACTTCCGGGCCGCGATCGACAGCGCCAAGGAACGCCGCACCGCCGAGGTGCTGGACGGGTTGAACGAGCATCTCGCGCCGATGATCTTCAAAGACAAGGGCGACGGGGTCGATCCGCGCGCCTGCCCGAAATGCGGCTCCGGCCAGCTTTCGCTCAAGCTCGGCAAGCTCGGCCCCTTCGTCGGCTGCTCGAACTATCCCGAGTGCCGCTTCACGCGGCCCCTCTCGCTTCCGAACGGCGACACCGGCGAGGCGGAAGGCGGTTCCGGCCATCTCGCGCTCGGCACGGACCCGGAAACCGGGCTTGAGGTTACCTTGCGTGACGGCCGTTTCGGCCCTTACGTCCAGCTCGGCGAGGGCGAAAAGCCGAAGCGTGCCTCGCTCGCCAAGGGCCAGAACGCCCGGAACATGGATCTCGAAAAAGCGCTAGCGCTGCTTTCGCTGCCGCGCGAGGTTGGTCGCCATCCCGAGAGCGGCGAGCCCATTCTCGCCGGCATCGGCCGCTACGGGCCCTATGTCCAGCACGGCAAGACCTACGCCAATCTCGATGCCTCGGATGATGTCTTCACCATCGGCATGAACCGCGCCGTCGATCTGATCGCGACCAAGGAAGCGGGCGGAAAGCGCCGTTTCGCCCGGGATGGCGGCGCCCCGGCGGGTCGTGTCGTCGGCCAGCACCCGGATGGCGGCGAGATCACGCTGCTCGACGGGCGCTTCGGGCCTTACGTCAAATGGGGCAAGGTCAACGCCACCATCCCCAAGGGCGCGAACAAGGACGAGCTTTCGCTCGAAGCCGCGCTCGGCCTCCTTGCCGCACGGATGGAGGCCACCGGCACGAAGGGTGGGCGCAAGGGGGCGGCGAAACCGAAAGCGGCCACCAAGCCCGAATCCAAGCCCAAAGCCGCAGCGAAACCGAAAGCCGCACCGAAGAAGTCCGCGAAATAACCCCTCGCGCCTTCGCGAATCCGCCTATGCTCCCGCCGAGGGGGGCTCGCGATGCTCGAAGGTCTGACGATCCTGATCGTTCTCCAGTTCATCGGCGAGATCATCGCCGGGGTTACGCGCGCGCCGATTCCCGGCCCGGTGATCGGCCTCGGTCTGCTCGCCGGCTATGCCCTCTGGCGCGGCGCGATCCCGCAGCAGATCGAGATCGCGGGCGACGCGATCCTCAAGCATCTTTCGCTACTGTTCGTGCCCGCCGGCGTAGGGCTGATCGCCTTCGGCGATCGGCTCCTCAACGAAGGCACGCGGCTCCTCGTGGTGCTGATCGCCTCTACCGCCGTCACGATGGCGGTGACGGCCCTCGCCTTCCGCTTCCTCACCCGCCGGATGAAGGAGGATGCGTGATGAGCCTTCGCTCGCTCGACCCCGGCCAGTTCTGGATCTACCTTGCGGAACAGCCGCTCTTCTTCCTCGCGCTGACGCTCGGCGCCTATCTCGTCGGCGACCGTATCGCCGCGGCGACCGGCCGCAGCCCGCTCGCGAACCCGGTGCTGATCGCGATTATCCTCGTCGGCGCCGTGCTGCTGCTTTCCGGCACGCCGCACCAGCGCTATTTCGAGGGCGCGCGCTTCATCCATGTGCTGCTCGGCCCGGCAACGGTGGCGCTCGCGCTGCCGATCTTCCGAAACCGCGCGCTGATCGCGAAGCAATGGCGCACCATCGCCCTCGCGCTGCTGATCGGCGCCGTGACCGGCATCGCCTCGACACTTCTCTTCGCGAAAGTGCTCGGCCTCTCCTCCTCGACGCTTGCGTCGCTCGCGCCGAAATCCGTGACGGCGGCGATCGCGATGGGCATTTCCGAGCAGGTCGGCGGCAATCCGCCGCTCACGGCCGTCATCGTCATCGCGACGGGGGTCTTGGGCGCAATCATCGTCACGCCGCTGATGAACCTCCTCAACATCACCGACTATGCCGCGCGCGGCTTCGCGGTCGGCATTTCCGCGCATGGCATTGGCACGGCGCGCGCGCTTCAGGTCAACGAGCGTGCGGGCGCCTATGCAGCCCTCGGCATGGCGCTCAACGGGTTGATGACGGCGATCCTCGTGCCCCTGCTACTCTACCTGTTCCTGTAAGCTCCCTGTCCTTGTAACCCCGCTTGGCCGCCCCATCTCCTTGTGCAACAAGGATATCCATGTCTCGACATTCCCGTTCGGCCAAGGCCGCCCAACACCCCCGCCGGACGCCGAAATCGCCCGAAGCCCGCCTTGCGCCGACGAAGGACGAGATTCTCGCCTTCATCGCCTCGGCCAAGGGCAAGATAGGCAAGCGCGAGATCGCGCGGCATTTCGGGCTGAATGCGTCGAGCAAGATCATGCTCAAGCGCCTCCTCAGGGAGATGCAGGAGGAAGGCGCGCTTGAGCGCAAGCGCGGCGCGCTCCTCAACACCAGCACCCTGCCCCCGGTAATCGTGGCCGATGTACTCCGGCGCGATACGCACGGCGACCTCATCGCGGTTCCCGCCGAATGGGACGAGATGCGTGGGGCTGCCCCGCTTGTCGTGCTCGATACGCCCCGCCGCGCGCGCGAGGGCATGCCGATGCCGGGGCTCAATGATCGGGTGCTGGTCCGCGTTGAGGCGATCGACGACGCGGAAGAGGGCGAACCCGCCTATTCCGGCAAGGTCATCAAGGTGCTCTCGCATCAGGCGAAGCGCGCCGTCGGCGTTTTCCGGGTCGGCAAGGATGGCGGCGGGCGCATCCTCCCCATCGACAAGAAGGCGAAGGGGCAGGAAATCGCCGTGCCGGAGGGTGCGACGGGCGAAGCCAAGGACGGCGATCTCGTCTCGGTTGAACTCACGCGCGACCATCGCTTCGGGCTGAAGACCGGCCGCGTCCGCGAGCGGCTCGGCTCGACCACCTCCGAACGGGCGATCTCGCTGATCGCGATCCACACTCACGAAATCCCGAACGTCTTCCCCGCAGCAGCACTCAAGGAAGCGGAAGCGGCCGAGGAAGCGACTCTCAAAGGCCGGGAAGACTGGCGGAATATCCCCCTCATCACCATCGACCCCGCGGACGCGAAGGACCACGACGACGCGGTGCAGGCCGAATATGACCCCGACCCTGACAACCCCGGCGGGTTCATCCTGCATGTCGCCATCGCCGATGTCGCCGCCTATGTGCGCCCGAATTCGGCGCTCGATGGCGAAGCGCTGGAGCGGGGCAATTCGGTCTATTTTCCGGATCGCGTTGTCCCGATGCTGCCCGAACGTATCTCGAACGATCTCTGCTCGCTCAAGCCCGGCGTCAACCGCGCCGCCATCGGCCTCCGGATGGTGATCTCGGCGCGCGGCGAGAAACAGGGACATTCCTTCCACCGCGTGCTGATCCGCTCAGCGGCAAAGCTGGCCTATCAGCAGGCCCAGGCGGCGATCGACGGCAAGACCGACGAGGTGACCCAGCCCCTGCTCCAGCCGATCCTGCGCCCGCTCTGGGATGCTTATGCGGCGCTGAAGAAGGCACGCGAGAAACGTGAACCGCTTGATCTCGACCTGCCGGAACGCAAGCTCATCCTCGACAAGCAGGGGCATGTGGAGGATGTGATCGTGCCGGAGCGGCTCGATGCGCACCGTCTCATCGAGGAGTTCATGGTGCTCTCCAATGTCGCTGCCGCCGAGACGCTGGAGAAGGCGCGCATCCCCCTGCTCTACCGCATCCACGACAACCCGAGCCTCGAGAAGATGCAGGGGCTGCGCGATTTCCTCGACACCATCGGCATCACCTTGCCGAAGCAGGGCTCGGTGCGGCCGGAACTCTTCAACCGCATCCTCGCCCGCGTGAAGGACACGCCGAATTCGACGCTCTGCAACGAAGTTATCCTGCGGTCCCAGGCCCAAGCCGAATATTCGCCGGACAATATCGGCCATTTCGGCCTCAATCTCCGGCGTTACGCGCATTTCACCTCGCCGATCCGCCGTTATTCGGATCTGATTGTCCATCGCGGGCTGATCCGCGCGCTCGGCCTCGGGGCGGATGGCCTGCCGGATACGACACCCGACCAGATGCGCGAGATCGGCGCGCGCATTTCCGCCGCCGAACGCCGCGCGATGGCCGCCGAGCGCGAGACGACGGATCGTCTCATCGCGATCTTCCTCGCCGACCGGATCGGCGCGAGTTTCCGCGCCCGCATTTCCGGCGTCACGCGTGCCGGGTTGTTCGTGAAACTCGATACGACCGGCGCGGATGGGTTTATCCCGGCCTCCACGCTCGGGGACGATTATTTCCGGCACGACGAGGCCGGCCATGCGCTGACCGGATCGCGCACCGGCGAAAGCTATCGCCTCGGTGACGGCGTCAATGTCCGCCTTGTCGAAGCCTTGCCGATGGCCGGCGCCCTTCGGTTCGAGATGTTGAGCGAGGGGCGCTATGTGAAGGTCAAACCGTCGCGGGGGGGCAGAACGCGCTTGCCTTCCCAGCCCGGCGGTGGTTCAAGGCAGAACACATTCAAGAAAAGCGAAATGTCGCAGCGTGGCCGACGTGGCGCCCGCCGGTTTGACGAGGAATGAAATGCAGGAATGGTCCAACGCCCCCAAAGCGCCCGCAGAACCGGCACGCGACTGGAAGCAGGCAATGAAGCGCGGCTTCCGCTGCCGCTGCCCGAATTGCGGCGAGGGTCGCATGTTCTCGAGCTTCCTCAAGGTCAGTCCCGCCTGCGAGACCTGCGGCGAACGGCTCGACGGCCACCGCGCCGACGACATGCCGCCCTACATCACCATCATGATCGTCGGGCACATCATCGTGGCACTGAATCTTGCCTTCGAGCGAGCGGCGGAATGGCCGATGTGGTGGCATATGGCGCTCTGGCCGACGCTGACGGTCATCATGACGCTGGCGATCATGCAGCCGGTGAAGGGCGCGCTGATCGCCTATCAATGGGCGCTCAGGATGCATGGGTTCGACCCTGCGGGTGATATTCACGACATCCGCGTCAACGAGGGAAGCGCGGCCCGATGAGTGATTTTCCGTTGCGCGCGGCACTGACGGCCGAAGCGAACAAGGTGCACCGCGCCGCGGACGGCAAGACCCGCCTGCCCTATCTCCGCCCGCGCGACGCCGCGACACTGATCGTCGTCGATCGTTCCGCTGCCACGCCGCGTGTGCTGATGGGCAAGCGGCACGAGGGCCACAAGTTCATGCCGGGCATGTTCGTTTTTCCCGGCGGCAGGGCCGAGCGGAGCGATGCGGCCATTCCCGTCGCTTCCGAACTGCTTCCCGGCGTCGAAACGGCGCTGATGGCCCGTTGCCAGCGCGGCACTGCCGCGCGCGCGCGGCGGCTGGCGCTCGCCGCGATCCGCGAGACCTTCGAGGAAACGGGACTCGTCATCGGCCTGCCGGGCTCCGTGACGGCAAGCGGCGCGGGTCCGTGGAGCGAATTCCTCTCGACAGGCTACCTGCCGGATCTCGCCTCGATCCGCTTTCTGGCCCGCGCGATCACGCCGCCGGGCCGCACCAAGCGCTTCGACACCCGCTTCTTCGTCGTCGAGGCGGAAGCGATCCGCCACAAGACGGGCGATGTCGTCGGCCCTGATTCGGAACTGACAGAACTCGCCTGGCTCTCCTTCGCCGAAACGGAGAAGCTGCCCCTGCCGGTGATCACCCGGATCATCCTCGGCGAACTGCACACCGCGCTCGACGCGGGTTGGCCGAACAAGGCTCTGCCGGTGCCATTCTATTACCGCCGCCGCGAGATCTTCCAACGCGAGTTAATCGACTAGAACGGAACCCCCGGCAGCGCACCGGAATTGGCGCCGGGGATCGGTTTCAGCGTCACATCCTTCGGCACATCGAATAGCGCCGGATGCTGCGCCTTGCGCATCAACCGCGTTGCGACCAACTTGCCTTCGCCGAGATCGACCTCAACCGGGATGCCGTCATTGGTGACGCACAGTTTCCGGCCCTCGAACCCGAATTCACGGCATTCCTGCCCTGCGACGGAGCGGATCTCGCCGATCGTTTCAGGCCGGAACGCGGCAAGGGGTTTGGCCGTCGTTCCATAAGCGCCGCGTTTGCCGTTTGCGACCAGCACCGCGACCTTGCCGGTCGCGAGATCGCGGATCATCACCTGATCCGAACCGTCCAGCGCCTCGATCCTGAGCCGTTGACGTGCCGCCTCATAGAGCACACGCAGCGTGTTGTTTTGCGGAAACAGCCGCCATTCCATCTCGAAATCGGCCTTGCCGAACAGCTTCGGCGCGCCATCTTGCGCAGTGAGCAGCAAGGTGGACGCCAACAGCGCCAGCCCGGCCAGACCCATTCGGCATCCTCGCAAAACTCGGATCATCAGCGGCGGCTTTCCGGCTTTCGACATTGATTCGTGCTAGGGAGCCTACCACGGACGCACCGAGACGGTCGTTCCAAAGAACCCAGAACGCATGACGACCAACCCGTTCCGCATCCTCGCCGCCGCCATCGCCCTCGTCACGCTTGTTGGCGTCTCTCTCTCGGTGTCAGCCCCGCTGCTGGCGCTCGAGATGGAGCGCTGGGGCATTTCCGCGACGATTTCCGGGATGACGATCACAGCCGCCGGCATCGGCACGGTGCTGGCCGCACCGCTGGTGCCCCGGCTTGCGCTGCGCCTCGGCGTGCCGGTGCTGCTCGGCGCGGCGCTCGCGATCTCGGCGCTGGCGATGATCGCCTTCTACCTTCTTCCCGGCGTCCTGTGGCTGACCCTTTTCCGATTCACACTCGGCGCGACAATCGGCGTCATTTTCTCGCTCTCCGAATACTGGATCGCGGCGGCAGCCCCGCCCGCGCGGCGCGGGCTTGTCATGGCGATCTACGCCACCGCGCTCTATGCCGGCTTTGCTGCGGGACCGCTGATGCTCTCGACGCTGGGGACGACCGGCGCCCTGCCCTATCTTGCCACGGTCGCGATCATCCTCGTCGGTTTTGTGCCACTGCGGCTTGCTGGGCGCGACGCACCACGCATCGACGCACAACCTTCCGCGCCCGTACTCCGCTTCGTGCTCGCCGCCCCGAGCGCGACCTTCGCAGCGCTGATGTTCGGCGCGATAGAAACCGCTGTGGTGACGCTGCTGCCGGTCCACAACGTTCGTCTTGGCTTTGCGGAGAAGGACGCGGCACTGCTGCTCTCCGCCTTCGCGCTCGGCAATGTGCTGTTCCAGATCCCGATCGGCTACCTTTCGGACCTGATGGACCGGCGGCGCCTGTTGGCCGTGCTGGCGACGATCTCGGCCCTGCTCTCGGGCGCGATCCTTCATGTACAGGTCATCGGATTCTGGCCGTTCGCGGCGGTGGTGTTTGTGCTCGGCGGCGTCTCCGGCGCGATTTACAACATCGGGCTCGCGCACCTCGGCAGCCGTTTCGTAGGGGCCGATCTCGCCTCCGCCAATGCCGCCTTTGTCATGCTCTACTCCGTCGGGCTGATGATCGGCCCCCCGCTGGTCGGATTGGGAATGGAAGCGGGCGACAAATTCGGACTACCGTTCGCGTTGATCGCCGGCTTCGGGGCCTATGCCGGGCTGGTGCTGACCCGCATTGCCAGGGCAGCGGGGGAAGGTAAAAAACCAGTCTCAGGCCAATTCCCGCCTTGACTTGGCGCGCGCTTTTGCGCATTAGGAGCGCCTCACGCCGGGCGGCACTCGCTCGGCTATTTGTTTTACGCGAAAACGGCGCTTCTGTTCAGCCGCGGATTTCGCCGGAGGATTGACTATGGCCAAGGCCACGACGATCAAGATCAAGCTGCTCTCGACGGCGGATACCGGGTATTTCTACGTCACCAAGAAGAACGCCCGCACCGCGACCGAAAAGCTGTCGTTCAAGAAGTACGACCCGGTCGCGAAGAAGCATGTCGAGTTCAAGGAAACCAAGATCAAGTAAGATCGGGTTTTCCGGACAGCATTCGAAAGCGCCCCCAAGGGCGCTTTTTTATTTTCTGGCGCTTTATTGTTTTCCCGTTTTCGGGCTTGGGAAGAAGGGGTGGCCGGCCCGGCGCGCGAGGGAGGAGGCAACCTCCACGGCGCCAGACCGGCCGAACCTCGTGGGCTTCAGGAGATGCGGCGGACCTGAACATCCCTCGAGGCATTCATGGGCAGGAAAGCCCGCCGAAACCTGTCAGATGTTCAACGCTAAGCAAAAGACGGCGATTCGCAAGTGCCGTTCTTCGGAAGGTCCGGCGTAAGGCTGTCAGGCAGCCGCGCGCACGCAATTGCGTCCGCCGCGCTTCGCCTCATACAGCGCGGAATCGGCCTGCTTGAACAGCACATCAGGCGAAATGCCCTTACCGTAGGCCGTCGCGACTCCCACCGAAATCGTAACACGGATGCTGCGCCCGCCGCGTTCAATCGCAAACGGTTTGCGTTCGAACGAAGCGCGGATGCGCTCGGCGACGCGCTGGGCGGCGAAGGGTTCCGTATCCGGCATTGCAATCACGAATTCCTCACCGCCAAAACGGGCAACGATATCGATCGAGCGGACAGCATCGCGCAGCCGGTCGGCACTCTCGCGCAGGACCTCGTCACCACAATCGTGGCCGTATTGGTCGTTGATCTGCTTGAAATGGTCGATATCGAGCACCATCAGCGAGAGCGCGGCTCCCCGGACGCCGTCGTCGTTGACCAGCGTCGCAAGGTGCGTCTGCAGGAAGCGGCGGTTGTGCAGGCGCGTCAGCGGATCAACGATGGCGAGTTCCATCGACGCCTTGACGTTGTCGCGCAGGCGATCCTGATAGCGCTTCTTGCGCACCTGCGTCTGGGAGCGGGCAAGCAGCTCGTTGCGATCGACCGGCCGCGCCAGGTAATCGTTCACGCCCATATCGAGCGCGCGCATTACGCGCGGGTCGTCCAGTGTCTCGGTCAAGACGAGAATCGGCAGATCGCGTAATTCGCGCTTGGCCCGGATCTCCGAGAGAAGACGCAGCGCATCGACCCCCTGGAGGCTGAGGCTGAGAATGAGAAGGTCGTAGCCGCCGGTGGTGATCCGCTCGCCAACATGGTCGGACTGGGCCTCGACCTCGACAACGTGATGCTGCTGGAGCCCCGCCACCATGCGCTCGGCAGCATTGGCGCGGTCCTCGACCAGCAGGATACGACCGTTAAGCCCGTCTTCCGCCGCGGCGAGCGAGAGCGGGTCCGGCAGGCCGATTTCCTGCGTCGAGGCAGCCCGGGCGCGCAACTCGTCCGAAAGGTGCTTGAGCCGGACCAGCGAGCGCACACGCGTCAGCAGCGCCAGCTCGTTGATCGGCTTGGTGAGAAAGTCGTCGGCGCCGGCCTGAAGTCCGGCAAGCCGGTCTGCAGGGCTGTCGAGTGCGGTGACCATCACCACCGGCAGATGCGCGGTTGTCGGTGCGTTCTTCAGGCGGCGGCAGACCTCATAGCCGTCCATACCCGGCATCATCACGTCGAGAAGGACAAGATCGCATTCGCCCCGCTCGCAGATCTCGAGCGCCTGCGGGCCGCTCATGGCCGTCACCACCGTGAAATACTCGGCCGTCAGCCGCGCTTCGAGCAGTTTCACATTGGCGAACACGTCGTCCACGACGAGAATGCGGGCGGTCATCTGCCTCGGGCTCCCTGCCGGATCAAGCCGGCACCTTTGGTCTCAGCCGATGAAGCTGCGAACCGTTTCTACAAATTTCGCAACCGAAATCGGTTTGGAGAGGTAGCCCTCGCACCCCGATTCCCGGATCCGCTCCTCGTCGCCCTTCATCGCAAACGCAGTGATGGCGATGACAGGAATGGATCGAAGCTCCTCGTCTTCCTTCAAGAGCTTGATGATATCGATACCGGAAACTTCCGGCAGCTGGATGTCCATCAGCACAAGATCGGGCCGGTGCTTGCGCGCAAGCTCGAATCCTTCGAGACCGGACCGTGATTTGAGCGTGGAATAGCCGTGAGCCTCCAACAGATCGTTGAAGAGCTTCATGTTGAGGTCGTTGTCCTCAACGATCAGAACCTGCTTAGCCATCCCGCCAGCCCACACCCCGAAAAGCCGTCCAGACACTCCCTGATCAGGGACCATCTCGAGGCGCGAGACTAACCGGCAACCCTGAATGAAACGGTAAATCCGCGGGGGCGCAACCTTCGGGGATGCCCCGATCGGCGAAAATGGTTTAGAGACAATTGAAACACTTGGAGGCCAGGACGAAAAACCATGCTGCGTGAACGAGGCCCTTCCAATCGGGACGCGACCGATCCGGAAGCGCTCGCCATCGCCGCCCTCGGCTTTCTGGCAGAGGACGGCGAGCGGTTGAACCGCTTCCTTGCGCTCACCGGAATTGAGCCCGCCGGCATCCGCGCGGCGGCCCAGGAGGATGGTTTTCTCGTCTCGGTTCTCGACTATTTGCTCGCCGATGAACCGTTGTTGCTCGCGTTCACGGCCAACGCGCGGTTGCGCCCCGAAGCCGTTGCCGCGGCACGGGCCAGGCTCGGCCGGCGCGGCTGAAGGGATTATTTCGCACAGGCCTCGACCTTGAGCGGCTCATAGCGCACAGCCTTGGCGACAAGACTGAAATCCGGAAACTCGAACACAAGATCGCTCAGCACGCCGTTGGCGAAGGTGACACTGCGCAGCGTGTAGACCGGCAGCTTGTCGCCAGGCGTATTCTCGAAATAGGCGATACTCGTGACCCAGCGCGGCACGGAATCGAGATCGGCGCCTCGCATCACCGGTTCAAGCCGCTTGTTGCGGTCCCCTTCGAGCTTCTCGCCAATCGTCCCGATCGTCTGGTAGACCTTCTCCCCGCCTTCCGAGCCGTCGAAAACCTTGGCATCGAACCGCTTCCGGCCGCTGCGCGCTGCCTCCACAAGGTCGATCATCATGGCTGAGGGAAACGAGATCGACCCATCAAAATCGCCACGGCTTCCGCGCGGCCGCTTCAGCGCCACCGAGATCGACCCATCCGCGACTCGCTTGGCCTCGCCTTCCGCATTGCGGGTCGTCTGCCCGTTCACCTGATTGAAGATATTGAAACGGAAGGACTTCCCGCCCCCGTCTTCCCAGAGCTTCACCCGGAAGTCGAGCTGACGGTTACCCCCGTCAGTATCGGCGAGCAGGGTCGCTTGCCGGAAATTGGTCTCGTAGCCCTTGCAGGCATTGCCAGTAAATTCGAGTGCGATCAGCCCGCTCGCCGCGCTGAACGACGAATTGCCCGATTTCGGGCCGAGGCTGACCTCGTAGGCGATCCGGTGCGGCTGGAGCAGGACCGCCTCACCAGGGGAATTGGCAAGGGCCGGCACACCAATCGTCCCTGCGGCGAGAATGCCGAGCAGCTGCGCCATGCGGCGCCTCGTCGGTCGAATACGTGTGTCGGTCATCGCCATCCCTTGTCTCGTCGGCCAGCCTTGCGACGGGCATCACATCTTGCAAACAGGCGTATCATCATCGACCCGGAAATGGCAAAATTCCGGCGAATCGACACTCACTGCCCTCGGAAGTGGGGCAAAACCTTCGCGAGAGAGTCCATGTCCGCCATCGAATCCCGCCTCGCCGCACTCGGCATCACCCTTCCGCAGCCGGTCGCGCCGGTCGCGAACTACGTGCCCTACCGGACGAGCAGTAACCTGCTGATCCTCGCGGGACAGGTCTGCGTCGGGCCTGATGGCAAGCTCGCCGACCGGCACAAAGGCAAACTCGGCGGCGCGGTCTCCATGGAGGCCGGGCTCGAAGCAGCCCGCTTCTGCGCGATCAATCTCTTCGCCCAGGCGAAGGCCGCACTCGGCGATCTCGACCGGATCACCGCCTGCCTGCGCCTCGGCGGTTTCATCGCCGCGACACCGGAATTCACCGCCTTGCCGCAGGTGATGAACGGCGCCTCGAACCTGATGGTCGAAGTGCTTGGCGAGGCGGGCAAGCACGCACGCTCTACCGTTGGTGTGCCCGTCCTGCCGCTCGACTGCGCTGTCGAGGTCGAGGGGATGTTCGAGTTCCGCTGACAGGTTGAAGTCCTTAGCCGCCATGATCCGCTCGCATACCCTGCCCCCTCCCCAACCGCTGCCGGCTGGCTTTCTTGCCCGGCCCATCGCTCACCGCGGCCTGCACAACGGGCACACGATCATCGAGAATACGCGATCCGCATTCGAAGCGGCGATCGCGGGTAATTTCGGCATCGAATGCGACATCCAGGCAAGCGCGGACGGCGAGGCGATGGTTTTCCATGACTTCGACCTCGGACGCCTGACCGTTGCCACGGGACGCACCGACGCACAGACCGCCGCGCAGCTGCGTGCACTCGCCTTCAAGGCCGGACACGATCGGATGGATACGCTCCCGGCGCTGTTCGATCAGGTGAAGGGGCGCGTCCCGCTCGTCGTCGAGATCAAGAGCCGGTTCGACGGCGACGGGCGCATCGCCACCCGCCTCGCGGCGCTCGCTGCCAGCTACACCGGCCCGCTCGTCTTCAAGTCGTTTGATCCCGAAAAGCTCGTCGCCATGCGTGAGGCGGGCATCGCCCAGCCGCTCGGCATCGTCGGCGAGGAAAGCTATGCCCACCACGAATACGACCACCTCTCCGATGCGGAGAAGCATTCGCTCGCGAACCTCCTGCACATCGAGCGTTCGCAGCCGGACTTCGTCTCGTGGAACCACAAGAACCTGCCCTCTGCCGCGCCGCATCTCTGCCGTGTCGGTCTCGGCCTTCCGGTGATGAGCTGGACCGTGCGTTCCCACAAGGCGGCGACCGAAATTGCACCTTACGTCGACCAGATCGTCTTCGAGGGGTTTCACCCGGAATAAGCCCTTGGAGAGGACAGGGCATGCGCTAGGTTAGGGTCGCATGCCCGATCGCCCCGCGCCTCTTGCCATCGAAATCCTGACATCGATCGACACGATCGAAGCCTCCGAGTGGGACCGCCTCGCGCATGGCGTTCGGCCGGGTGAAAAGGAATCCTCGGCCAATACCTTGGTCGGCGTTGGAGACTCATCGGACGAACAACCGGAATTGAAGGGCGATGACGATGATTCAATGCTTGAAGCCGCGGAATCAACAGGCGAAGCTGACCCCATCAACCCCTTCATATCGCACGCTTTTCTGAATGCACTGGAGCGGTCCGGCTCCGTCAGCGGTCGGACGGGCTGGACGCCCCTGCATCTCCTCGCGCGCGACGCAACGGGGAGAGCCGTCGGCGCGGTTCCCGTCTATGGCAAGAGCCATTCGCGCGGCGAATATGTTTTCGATCACGCCTTCGCGGACGCCTACACGCGCAACGGGCTCGACTATTACCCCAAGCTTCAGGTTTCGGTTCCCTTCACACCGGCAACCGCGCGCAAGCTGCTTGTCGCGCCGGAGGCCGACGCGGATCGGGTTGCGCCCGCGCTGATCGCCGGGGTCGACGCCCTGCGCGTCCGGATCGAGGCGTCGTCGATCCATGCGACTTTCCTTCCACCCGCCGATCGGCAGCATTTTCTCGATGCCGGCTATCTGCTCCGGCACGACCAGCAATTCCATTTCTCGAACGAAGGCTACGCCAGCTTCGACGATTTCCTCGCCGCCCTCGCCTCGCGCAAACGCAAGATGCTCAAGCGCGAACGACGTGAAGCCCTGGCGGCCGGGCTCTCGATCGAATGGGTCACAGGCAAGGCGATCACGGAGGCACACTGGGATGCTTTCTTCACCTTCTACATGGAGACCGGCAGCCGCAAATGGGGCTCGCCCTACCTCACTCGCACCTTCTTCAGTCTCATCGGCGAGGCAATGGCAGGCCGCATCCTCCTGGTGATGGCGAAGAGGGATGGGCGATTCATCGCCGGAGCACTCAACTTCATCGGCGGCAACACGCTCTACGGCCGCAACTGGGGTGCGACGGAGTACCACCCCTTCCTCCACTTCGAGCTTTGCTACTATCAGGCTATCGATTTCGCGATCGCAAACGGGCTTGCCCGCGTCGAAGCCGGCGCGCAGGGCGAGCACAAGCTCGCGCGTGGCTATCGCCCGGTCAGGACGAGTTCGGTGCATACCTTTGCAGACCCGCGCTTTCACCGGGCAATCGGGGATTATCTCGCGCGAGAACGCGACCAAATCGCCGAATTCCAGCTTGAACTCGACGGTATGACACCGTTCCGCAACCCGGTTGGCAATTCACGATAGTTCTTAAGTGTGCGATGAAGCACATCTGTGAAAATTGATTTCTCCCATTGTCTTCCGCGTCGCCACAGCGCAGACTTCACAAGCAACGCGAGTTCAATGACAGAGCGGCGTGCTGATGCCCCCGAACCAGGAGGACTTCTGATGGATAAGGACTTCACCCAGACCGAAGACAAGATTCTTGACCGCCGCTCGGCCTTGAAGGCCCTGTTCGGGCTCGCCGCCGTTGCGGCCGGCGCTTCGGTCCTCATGGCGCCAGGCGCCGCCGAGGCCGCTCCGCTGGCGCCAGCACCGGCCCCGGCCACGCCGAAGCAGCCGGAAATGGCAAAAGACGCCGATCTGCCGCCATCCGATCCGACCCAGTATTACTACTATCGTCGCCGCCGGCCGCGTTATGTCGTGCGTCGCCGTTACTATGTCCGCCCGCGCCGTGTCTATCGCCGTCGGGTCTATGTCCGCCGCATCTACTGGTAAGATCGGCTGGAAACCGGGTTATGGAAGGGCGGCTCCGGCCGCCCTTTTCTGTTGCACGGAAAGGCAGGACCCGGTTTGATCCTGTAAACAAACTTCGTGGAAGAATCGCTGATGAGCTACGATCCCCAGAACATCTTCGCCAAGATTCTGCGCGGCGAAATTCCCTGTCACAAAGTCTTCGAGGACGAGCGCGTGCTCTCGTTCATGGACATCATGCCACGCTCGAAGGGCCATCTGCTTGTGATCCCCAAGGCCGAAGCGCGCAACCTGCTGGACATCGCGCCGGATGATCTCGCCGCGCTGGTCCAGCGCGTCCAGCGCATCGCAATCGCGGTGAAGAACGCACTCGACGCGGATGGCATCACGCTCCAGCAGTTCTCGGAAAGTGCGGGCGGTCAGGAGGTCTTCCACCTCCATTTCCATGTGCTGCCACGCTGGGACGGCGTGCGGATCACCCCGCACCCGGCGCCGAAGGGCGATATGGCGGAACTCGCCGATACCGCAGCCCGCATCCGCGCCGAACTGGGCGCCTAACGCGCGAGAAATCCCGCGCCGATCAGGATCGTCTCGCCGACGACGATCCCCGCCATCACCGAGCGACGGAACAGGAAGAACGCGAGGAACCCGGCACCCAGCGCGCCCCAGCGCCAATAGGCGGGAATGACCGCCAGCGCGCCGCTCGGCGTCATCAGCAGCTTAGCGACAACGCCGGCCAGCAGGGCGGTTGCAACCGCGCGCACCCAGACGAGAATTTCCGAATCCTCGTCGAGCCCCTTCACTAGGAAAACCGAGGCCCAACGCCAGATCTCACTCGGCAGGAAGCCGAACAGGATCACGACAAGATAGGGCCAGAGCCCGCCTGTCGCCTCGCTCAGGCTGGTGAGGAAATCGCTCATGCCATCCTCCGGCGGATGCGATGGATGACGTAGGCGAGCGTGCCCATGCCGACACCGCCGATCAGCAGATCCATGCCCGGCGGCGCATAGAGTGCGACGACCGGCGCGCTCGCAAAGCCGAGGCCGAGCGCAAGCCAATCGATCAGCTGCCGCGCGCCCGCCGCGAGCGCGACCGTGAAATAGACCGGCGTCGTGAACAGGAGACCTGCCGCGAGTGGAGGCGGCAATTGCGCGATCAGGAAATAGCCCGCGCCGGTCGCGACGGCAGCGGCGAACATCACCATGTTCGCGAAACCTAGGAAATACGGGATACGTTCCTCACGCGGCAGCGGTGGCAGGCGCCGCATCCCCTCCACCCAGGCCGTGACGGCGACATAGTGGGCGAGGATCAGCATCATCCAGGTTGGTGTATTCGGTCGCCGCATCATCGGCAGGATCGAGACGCACATCGGCACGAACCGCACGGACGAGAGCGAAATCGCGATGGCGATTGCCGGTAAGGCGACGCCGGCTGCGAGCGAGCCGAACAGCACCACCTGCGCCGGTCCGGCCCAGATCAGGAAGGTCGAGAGGATTGCCGCGCCAACCGGGTAGCCGATATCGCGGCACAACCCGCCGACACCGATCAGCGAGCACATCAGCATGAAGGCCGGCACGCCGGCAGCCGCACGGAGCCCTGCCCTGAAAGGCGGCCACGGCGACGATTGGGATGGCGGAAAAACGGAATCGGACGGCATAGCGTATACAGCCACCCTTACTCCCGCCCTCACCCGGCGTCGAGGCCCGATGACCCCGACGCCATGCGCAGGGCTCGATTTATTTCGCGACGAACGCGCTGATCGCACCCTCGGCCTGCTTGATGGTCAACACGCCATCAAGGTGGCCGCGATCACCCTTGAGCTGGATCTGCTCAACCGCCACGCCCGCGGCCTTGAGCTTCGCCGCAGTATCGTCGACGCCGCCCGGCGGGAAGACGAGGTCCTTCGGCGAATGGATGAGCAATACCGGTGCCTTGATCTTTTTCACGCCCTCGTCGAGCGTGCCGCCGCCTGCGACAAAAAGCTGGTTCGCCTTGACGAGATAGAGGAAGTGGTTCGCGTCGGAGATCTTGGCGCGTGCGGCGCCGGCACCGTCAAGCACCGCCTCGATCGAGAAGCGCTTGTCGAAGCCACTCGCCGGGTTCTCGTCCGCCTTGGCCCATTTGCGGCCGAAGGTCTTGTTGGCCCAGTCCCAGTGGTTGGCGTGCAAGGTCACGATCTTGAGCGCCTGGGCAAGCCCGGCGTTCGGCGGGGTCTTGCCGTAGTAGTCGCCCTTGTTCCAGTTCGGATCGAGGCGGATAGGCGACGCCCAGATGTCGAGCCAGGCGATAAGGTTGGCATCCGCTTCGCCGAAAGCAATGACGGGCATCGCGCGTCCGACCATGTCGGGATACGTCGCAGCCCACTCGAAGGTCTGGAGCGCGCCCATCGAGGCACCTGCCACCATGTGCAGTTTCTTGATCCCGAGGCTTTCAACGAGGCTCTTCTGGACTTCGATGAAATCGCGGATCGTGACGATCGGGAAATCCATGCCGTAGGGCTTGCCCGTGTCCGGATTGGTGGACGCCGGGCCGGTCGTCACGACCGTCGGGTCGTTCGCCCCGAGGTTGACGAGCGTGTCGGAGGAAATGACGAAGTACTTGTTGGTGTCGATCGCCTTGCCCGGCCCGATGATCGAATCCCAATATCCTGCCGCCGCATCGGTTTCCTTGTATTTGCCGGCGGCGTGGCTGGTGCCGGAGAAGAAATGGCAGATCAGGATGGCGTTCGACTTGTCCGCGTTGAGCGTGCCGTAGGTCTCCCAGCCAACCTTGACGTTCTTGAGCGCCTTGCCCGACTGTGTCGTGAAGCTCGGCAGTTCGAAGGTTTTCTTCTCGGTCAGCAGCGTCTGAGCCCAAACGGCGGACGACGTGAGAAGCGTCGCCGCCAAGAGCGCCGCCATACGAAGCGATTTCATGATTTCCTCCCTGGCGCATGGGTCAAACCATGCACGGAGGACATAGCAGCGCCGCGCCGGGATTCTGTCAACGCCGGAAATCGGCACAATGCTCAGCGCGTGCGATAACCGGCGTGGCAACCGTTACAGGCCTGAAGCACGTCGGCAAGCGCCGCTGTGACGCCCGGCCAATCCGGCGTCACTCCGGCATCGCGCGCCTTGAGTGCGAAGCGGCTCGCGGCGCGATGCATCGACGTCCCGGCAGCCTGCATCCCTTCCGGCATGAATCCGGCGATATGCGATGCACCGTGGGAATCGAGAGACGACATGCCGAGGCGTTTTTCGGCAATCTCTGCCGCCTCATCCCATTTCCCCTCCGCCATTGCTGCCTGGATCTGTTGAACCGCGAGCAGATGATCGCGCATGTTGGCGAGCATGTGCGAATTCATCATATCAGGCAGTTTGACGAACAATCGCGTCTCGGACGGTCCCGCGCTGCCAGATCCGTGCCCGTGCTGTTGCGCAGCAACAATCCCCGCGCTTGCCAGCAAGCATCCAAGAGCGAACACCGTCGCGCGCATCGGCCCTCACATTCAAATCAATGAATGAAAGACGGATACCCGACAATCAACGACGTTGCAAACGAAGCCCCGCCGTCAGCTGATCGGCCGCTGTTGGTCATGTCTTCTTGAGCGGCATCTTTGGCACGAGCGAGCGACGCGGCTTGTCGCCATCCGGCGGTTTCGGCCCGTCGTCAGGCGCCTTTGGCGGCGGTGGGAGAGATGGCGCAGGCGGCGGCTTCGGCAAGGCGGCTTTCGCCGGAGCCTTCACGACCTTCGGTCTCGCCTTCTTCGGTTTTGCCTTGGGCTTGGGCTTCTCGGGCAGTTTCTCGGCCTTGGGCTTCACCGGGCCTTCGGGGAATTCGAAGCCAAGCTTCTTTTTCCCGTCCTCCTCGATGACGACGACCCGCACCGCGCCACCACCCTTGAGGCGACCGAACAGCACTTCTTCGGCCAACGGCGTCTTGATCGCACTCTGGATCAGCCGCCCCATCGGGCGGGCCCCCATCGCATCGTCGTAACCATTGGCGACGAGCCAATCGCGCGCCTCGTCCGCAAGTTCGATCGTGACGTGCCGGTCGGCGAGTTGCGCCTCAAGCTGAGCGATGAACTTGTCCACCACCTGCGCGATGACCTCCTTCGGCAGGTTGCCGAACGGGATGATCGCATCGAGACGATTGCGGAACTCCGGCGTGAACAGCCGGTTGATCGCTTCCGCGTCATCCCCTTCGCGCTTGGCGCGGGTAAAGCCGAACGCGCTCTTAGCCATGTCGGCCGCACCGGCGTTGGTCGTCATGATCAGGATCGTGTTCCGGAACTGGACTTCCTTGCCATTGTGGTCGGTGAGCTTGCCGTGATCCATCACCTGCAACAGGATGTTGAACAGATCCGGATGCGCCTTCTCGATTTCATCAAGGAGGAGCACGCAATAGGGGTTCTGGTCGACGCCGTCCGTGAGCAGCCCACCCTGATCGAATCCGACATACCCTGGAGGCGCGCCGATGAGGCGCGAGACCGTGTGCCTCTCCATGTATTCGGACATGTCGAAGCGCAGGAGCTTCACCCCGAGCACGCTGGCGAGCTGCTTTGCCACCTCGGTCTTGCCAACGCCTGTCGGGCCCGAAAAGAGATACGAGCCGATCGGCTTCTCAGCATCGCGAAGGCCAGCACGGGCGAGCTTGATCGCGGACGAAAGCTGCTTGATCGCCTCATCCTGCCCATACACGACGCGGCGCAGCGTCGTCTCGATGTTCTTGAGCACTTCCGCATCGTCCTTCGAGACGGTTTTCGGCGGAATGCGTGCCATGGTCGCAATGGTGGCCTCGATTTCCTTGAGGCCGATCGATTTCTTGCGCTTAGTCGGCGCAAGCAGCATCTGTGACGCGCCGGTCTCGTCGATCACGTCGATGGCCTTGTCCGGCAGCTTTCGGTCATGGATGTAGCGCGCCGACAGCTCGACCGCCCCCTTCACCGCCTCGTTCGTGTACTTGAGGCCGTGGAACTCCTCGAAATAGGGCTTGAGCCCCTTCAGAATTTCGATGGTGTCGGGAATCGTCGGTTCGTTGACGTCGATCTTCTGGAACCGGCGCACCAGCGCGCGATCCTTCTCGAAATACTGGCGGTATTCCTTGTAGGTGGTCGAGCCGATGCAGCGCAGCGTGCCCGCGGCGAGCGCAGGCTTGAGCAGGTTCGAGGCATCCATCGAGCCGCCGGAGGTCGCCCCCGCGCCGATCACAGTATGGATCTCGTCAATGAACAGGATCGCCTTCGGGTGCTGTTCGATTTCCTTCATCACTTGCTTGAGGCGTTCCTCGAAATCGCCGCGGTAGCGCGTGCCGGCGAGCAGCGTTCCCATGTCGAGCGCGAAGACTGTCGCATCGGCGAGCACCTCCGGCACCTGTTTGTCGACGATTTTCTTGGCAAGCCCCTCCGCGATCGCGGTCTTGCCGACACCGGGATCGCCGACCAGCAGCGGATTGTTCTTCTGCCGGCGACACAGCACCTGAATCGTGCGCGCGACCTCGGACTCGCGACCGATCAGGGGGTCGATCTTGCCCTTGGCCGCCTTCTTGTTGAGGTTGGTGGCATAGGTCGCGAGCGCGCTTTCCTTGCGCGGCTTGCCCGAGGCGTCGCGTTCGCCGCCCTGCGCCTGCTCCTCGCTCCCCTCCTCGCTTTCCTCCTCAACGCCGTTCGGCAAGCGGGATTCGGAGGCGCCGGGACGCTTGGCGATGCCGTGCGAGATATAATTGACCGCATCGTAGCGGGTCATCTCCTGCTCCTGCAGGAAGAAGGCGGCATGGCTCTCGCGCTCGGCGAAGATCGCAACCAGCACATTGGCGCCTGTCACTTCTTCCCGGCCGGAAGACTGGACATGGATCACGGCGCGCTGGATCACCCGCTGGAAGCCGGCCGTCGGTTTGGTCTCGGACCGATCGCGGACAACGAGCGCCTCAAGCTCCGTGTCAATATAGGTGATGATGGTCTGGCGCAGCGACTCCAGATCGACGTTGCAGGCGCGCATGACCGCGCTTGCGTCCTCGTCGTCGATCAGTGCGAGCAGGAGATGCTCGAGCGTCGCAAATTCGTGCCGGCGCGAGGTCGCGTGGCCGAGCGCCTGATGCAATGCGTTTTCGAGGCTCTTCGAAAAACTGGGCAAGGTTTCGCTCGCTTTCTTCGGTCGGCGACCCGCAGTGGCCGGGCCGCAAATTCTGTTTCATCGACCCGGTCGGGTCTACTTCTTCTCCATGACGCATTGCAGCGGGTGCTGGTGCTCGCGGGAGAAATCCATCACCTGCGTCACCTTGGTCTCGGCGATCTCGAACGTATAGGTGCCGCATTCTCCCACCCCGTGGTGGTGGACATGCAGCATGATCTGCGTCGCCTCCTCCTCGCTCTTGTTGAAGAAGTGCATAAGGACGTGCACGACGAATTCCATCGGCGTGTAGTCGTCGTTGAGCAGAAGCACCCGGTAGAGATCCGGACGCTTGCGCATCGTCCGGGTCCGGGTTGCCAGCACCGTGCCATTGGCGGGTTTCCCCCCCATGTTGCCGCCCGGTCCACCGGATGGACCCTTTCCGCTCATCGATCAATCCCGCAAATCAGCATCTGTTCCATCTAAAAGGTTATGCCGGATCGCCCGTGAATCAAGACGCTGCGGCGCGGCAAATTCGGGAAAATCCTTACGTCTTTTTCGAGGCGGGGGAAAAAGCCCGCCAACAACGCAAAAAGCCCGGTCTTGCGACCGGGCTGAAGGTGGGGGAAACGATAAACCCCGAAACGCTTACGCTACAGACGGCCCGGCGAACCGGGCCCGACAGGGCATTTCAGAACTTACTTGCCCTGAACCTTGGCAATCACGCCCTCGAGCGGCTTGTACGATTCCTTGGCCAGTTCGGTGACGAGCTCGCCGACCTTCGTGGCGTGGGCAACGAAGCCCTCGTAGGCGGTCTTGGCATAATCGGTCTGGATTTCGATGGCCTTGTCGAGCGTCTTGACGCCGACGAGCTTCTCGAAGGTCGAGGAGCCGGCCTCGATGGCCTTCTTCGAATAATCGGCGAACTCGGTCGCGATCGCCTGAACGCCCTTCTGCTGGGCGCCGAACGCCTTCACGGCGGCGTCGAGGTTGTCCTTGCCGTACTTCTGGATGTCTTCGAAAGCCTGGATCATTGTATTCCCCTTGTGGATCTGGTTCGGGAACTCGTTTTCCCGTTGCAAACCCTATCTATGTTGCGGTGCACAAAATGTCAAGCAACCATTTTGCGTTGCAACATAAACTTTGGGCGCAGGCTATCCTCGCATCGCGCCGTGACAGCCCCGTGACCGCCCCGCTCAGCAACAATCAGACATACTCTTAACCCTCGGGTAACCGAACCGGGCGCATTTTGGAGGCGTCTTCGGACGGGATTTTCCGAATGTTATCGCCCCGAACGGGCGAGGGGTAACCGAGTATGCGTTTTCTTGGCGTTGGCTCCACGCGCTGGATTCATCTGGCGCAGGCCAGTCTTTCCCTGCTCCTGCTGACCGTCGTCGTTCTCGCGCTGACGATCCCCGATGCCGAAGCACGCCGCCGCCGTCACGCGGCCGGAGGGGGCTACAACCCGCCCTATGCCTCCATCGTCTATGATGTGAATTCCGGCAAGACCTTGCAGGCCACGAACGCCGACGCGCAGCGACATCCTGCCTCCGTCACCAAGGTGATGACCCTCTACATGCTGTTCGAGCAGCTTGAAACTGGACGCCTCAAGCTCACCAGCGAACTGCCGGTCTCCCGCGAAGCGGCAAGCCAGGCCCCGTCGAAACTTGGTCTCCGTCCCGGCGAGACCATCCAGGTCGAGGATGCGATCAAAGCGCTCGTGACGAAATCGGCAAACGACGTCGCCGTCGTCGTCGCCGAGGCAATCGGCGGCGATGAGGAACGCTTCGGCCGGATGATGACCCGCAAGGCGCACCAGCTCGGTATGCGCCGCTCGAACTTCGAGAATGCCTCGGGCCTGCCCAACCCGCGTCAGGTGACGACCGCGCGCGATCTCGTCATCCTCGGCAAGGCGATCCACGACCGCTTCCCGACCTATTACCGGTATTTCTCGACGCGAGTCTTCACATATGATGGCCGTGCGCATCGCAATCACAACCGGCTTCTCGGCAAGGTCGAGGGCGTCGACGGCATCAAGACCGGCTACACCCGCGCCTCCGGCTTCAATCTGCTGACCTCCGTGAAGGCGGACGGACGCCACCTGTTGACGGTCGTTCTCGGCGGCAAGTCGGCCCGTGCCCGCGATATCCAGGTCGCGAGCCTCGTCGAGGATAACATGGACCGCGCCTATGCCGGCCGTCGCCGCACGGCAAAGACCGTCGACGTCGCGATGAATGACGAGACGGATGAGGAAGAGGAAGGCGCAGAAACGCCGAAGACCACACGTGACCTGCCGGTCCGCGATCTCCCCGCGCCGCGCGTTGCCCGTGCCCCGGATGTCGCCGTGGAACAGCCCACGCCGTCCGCCCTGCCGGCTCCGCCGGCTCGCCCCCGCCCAGCCGTGATTGCCGAAACCGGCACCCGACCGGCCAACGGCGGAGAGGAAAACCTGACCCGCGCCCGTCCACTCGCGCTCGCTGCCAGCGGCTCGACCAACATCGTTCGCAGCGCGACAACCCCGCTCGCGCTCGTCGGCACCACACCGCGCTCGCCCGCGATGCGTTGGGTGACAGGGCCGCAGCCCGTCGATGTGCCGCCAGCGCCAATCGCGCGCAACGACGGCAACCGCCTCGTTCCGCCGGGCAACGTCCGTTACACCAACGCGATCCCTGCCGAAGCCCCCAAGACCGACGAAAAGCAGCCCCTGCCCGCGGCCAAGGCCGAAGAGCGTCTCCCTTCGATGGCCGAGCGCGCGAAGGTCGCCGCCGCGACACCGGCACCGACGCCCGAAGTGAAAACGCCCTTGAAGGTTGTCGAGCCGGAAGCACCGAAGGCGACTCCGGCCCGCACGGCCCGCACAGAGATCAAGGCTGAGGAGCCGGCCAAATCCGCGCCGAAAACTGCCGCCCGCACCGGCTGGGTCATCCAGCTTGCAGCGACGGACAGCGAAGGCAAGGCCCGCGAAATTCTCGACAGCGCCAAAAGCAAGACAGGCGCGCTCAAGGACGCCGACCCCTTTACTGAAACCGTGACCAAGGGTGGCTCGACCTTCTATCGCGCGCGGTTTGGCGGGTTCGACGATTCCAACGAGGCCAATGCCGCCTGCAAGGCTGTGAAGCGCTCCGGCTTCAACTGCATTGCCCAGAAAGTATGAGTTCCAGAAAACCGTTGAGTTCACGGAGTATTGCGTATGGCCGACGCTCAGGAAATCCCGTTTGGCGTGCAGTCCGCACCGGGCCGCGAAGCCTCGCTGGACGAGATCGTCGCGGAACTGTCGCGACCGTTGACGCGCGGCCTAACCCCGTCTGGCAGCCGCCAGCGCGACGTCCTTCGCCCGGTTGACGAGCGCCGCCAGGTAGGTCGAACCACCCCGGTCGGGGTGAAACCGCGCGATGAGCGTGCGATGCGCCGCACGAATGGCCTCCTCGGAAGCTCCCGTCTCAAGGCCAAGGATCTCATAGGCTTCCTTTTCACGCATTTCGCCCATCCCCGCCGCAGCACCCTGCCCCGCTGCCGGGTCGAACTTCACGTGCTCACGCCATCCGGGCGCCCGGCGGTCGAAATCCTGAGCGAGAAGGTTTAGGCCCTGCGGATCGTTCACAGCGAGTTCGCTCGCAAGCACGATGATATCGCGGTGATTGAGCTGGCTGACCTTCCGGCCCTTGTGCGTCCCGAACAGGATATCCGCATCCATCTCGCCTGATGCCATATCCATTGAGACCACAAGGCCGAGCGTGCGGATCTCCGAGCGCCGCGCCCGTCCGATCGGGTCGAACATCGCCGGCAGCTTGAACCCGAGCAGCCATGCCGAAAGCGAGACCAGCACGATGGCGATATCCCAGCGACCACGCAACGCGAGCAGGATGCCTGCGCCGCCCGCGACCGCCCCGACCAGCTTGCGTGTCAGCGGCGACATCGCGTCGCCCGCCTTGCGGCCCGGTCCGAGCGCGAACCACCAGACGATCGCCCCGAAAACCAGCGTGGAAACGATGTAGTTCATCCGGCCCCCTTCGGCGGGCCGTCACAGAAGCCCGAGCGCGCGCAATTCCTCGCGCATATCGTCCGGCATGTCTACCGGCGCGTCACTGGCCTTGATATCGGCCGGCGCGTCCTTTGCAGCAAGATAGCGCCAGCCCTGAAACGGCCGGCAGGGCCGGAGCTGCACCGGCACCACCACCGGTTCGAGTACGAGATGGCAGCGCTGGATGCCATCCTCGCCGGTGAATGGCTCGATCGCCTCGATCCGCTGGCGGCATGCGATCCGCCCTTTGATGACCCAGTAAAGCGAGCCTTCGCCCGCGATCTCACCCATGCGCTTGGGCACCATGCGCGTCGTGTGCGTCTGCCGGAACGGCCGCCCCAGCCGGTGATGCTGGAGGCGCGTTTCCTCGATCCAGGATTCGATATCCTCGATCGATTCAACCCCAACACAGAGCTTGAGAAGGTTGAGCGCCATTTCTGCTCATTCCGCCTCGGCGATCACCATGATGCGCGCGCCCTCGCCAAGCTGGGCGCCGGCCTCGAAGGCGATACCCTCGACCGTGCCGGTGCGCGGCGCCAGTACGGGGTGCTCCATCTTCATCGCCTCGACGATGGCGACGCGCTGCCCCTTTTCAACGGCCTCACCGTCCTTCACGAACAGCGCGACGAGCTTGCCGTGCATCGGCGACTTCACAAGCCCGCCGGCATCGCCGCCATGATCGTCGAAGGAAACATCGAGCGGATCGGGAATCGACACCGCGACCTGCCGGCCACGATCGAGCACGAAAATGCCCTCCCCGCCGGCAACCAGCGTGAAATCGCGGTCGGCACCGGGCAATGCCTCGCCGATCTCCGAAGCCGAGGCATCGAGCGGCAGCACGATTTCCTCCTGCTCCGCCTTGACGCGCAAGCTGCCCTTGCGGCCGGGTGCAAGCGCGAAACCGTCGTTCTCGCTCCATGGGTCGCTGGCCCATCCCGACCGCGCGAGCCCCGCATCGGCCAGGCGCATCTGCTCCTCGCCGAGCAACGCCAGCGCCCCGGCCGCCACCGCCGCCCGGTCGAGTTCCGGCGGCACCGCGCCAAGGGCTTCGAGGTTGCGGTCAATGAGCCCGGTATCGAGCCTGCCGGCACGGAAATCCGGATGGTCTATGAGCGCGCAGAGGAAACGCGTGTTGGTTTTCGGTCCTGCAACCACGGAGTCGAGTAGCGCATCGCGGAGGCGGTCGAGAGCCTCGTCGCGGTTGGCGCCGTGGGCGATCACCTTGGCGATCATCGGATCGTAGAACGGCGTCACCTCGCCGCCTTCCAACACGCCGCTGTCAATGCGGATGCCCTCGCCACCCGCGAGCTGGAGCGCATGCAGCGTGCCGGTGGACGGCAGGAAGCCGCGCTCCGGTTCCTCGGCATAGAGCCGCGCCTCGACCGCGTGGCCATGGATGGTCAGATCGCCCTGCGCAACCGGCATCTTCTCGCCCGCCGCGACGCGAAACTGAAGCTCGACGAGATCGAACCCCGTGATCTCCTCGGTCACCGGATGTTCGACCTGAAGGCGCGTGTTCATCTCCATGAAGTAGAAGCCGTCCGGCCTGAGGCCTCGCGAGCCATCGGCGATGAATTCGATCGTGCCCGCGCCATAATAGCCGACGGCTTTGGCCGCATCGACAGCGGCCTTGCCGAAGGCCGCGCGCGTCGCCGCGTCCATGCCCGGCGCCGGCGCTTCCTCGATCACCTTTTGATGGCGGCGCTGCATCGAGCAATCGCGCTCGAAAAAATGGATCACGTTGCCGTGCTTGTCGCCGAAGACCTGCACCTCGACATGGCGCGGGGCGAGAACGTATTTCTCAATCAACACATGCGCGTTCCCGAAGGAATTTTGAGCCTCACGCTGGCAGGAGGCGAGCGCCTCCTCGAAATCGGCATGCTTATCGACCCGACGCATGCCCTTGCCGCCGCCGCCCGCGACCGCCTTGATCAGCACGGGATAGCCGATCTGGTAGGCCTTCTCCTTGAGGAAGGCCGGTTCCTGGATATCTCCGTGATAGCCGGGCACGACCGGAACGCCTGCCTTCTCGACCAGCGCCTTCGCCGCATCTTTCAGGCCCATCGCCCGGACGGCGGAAGGCGGCGGTCCGACGAAGGTGACCCCCGCCGCCGCGCAGGCCTCGGCGAACTCCGCGTTCTCCGAAAGGAAGCCATAGCCGGGGTGGAGGCATTCCGCGCCGGTCTTCTTCGCCACATCGAGGATGCGTTCGGTGACGAGGTAGCTCTCGCGCGCCGGTGCCGGGCCGATGCAATGGGCCTCGTCCGCGAAAGCAACGAAGGGCGCCTCGGCATCCGCCTCCGAATGGACGGCGATGACCCGCATCCCGAGCCGCCGGGCCGTCCGCGCGATGCGCAAGGCGATTTCACCACGGTTCGCGATCAAGACGCTGGAAAACATCGATTCATCCCACCCCTATCCAGATTTTGTCCCGAGGAAGCATAGGAAGGCACCGCCTGTCTATCTTTCGGGCGACATTCGCACGGTTTCCCCGCGCCAATCACGCCTCACCTTGACGAGGATCGCACCCACCGCCTGAAAGTTCAGCCCGATGACGAAAAGATCGAGCAGAATCTCCGGGGTCTGGCTCGTCGAAGTGCGCGCGGCAAAACCGACGATGGCGAAGGCAGTGGTAGAGATCGCATCGTTCCGGCTCGACAGCCAGGTCGCCGCAATGAGCGGGTTTTCAGCCGCCCGGAACCGCAGCATCAGGCAGAGAACGAACAGCGCGAGCCCGATCGCGGTGAAGGCCGACCACCCCGCGACCCAGACTTCGGCCCTCCGCCCGGTGACGATCTTGTCCCAGAGATCGTAGCCGGTGTGCAGCCCCGCGACCAGCATCACGCCCGCAACGCCGATCGCCGCGAGATCCTCGAAGCGCCGCCCGCGCCCGAAGATCGCCAGCGCCACCGCCCAGAGAACGACGTCGTAGATCCAGTCGATGCCGTCTTTCAGGAGGAATCGGTTGCCGAGCGAAAGCGCGTAGAGCGTCTGGACCATCGCCAGTGTGGCAATCACGGCGACGATGAGCATCACCCGCCGGCGGTAGCGGCGATCTTCCTCGGTGAAGGGCGATCTTTCGAAAAGGTCCAAGTGCGGATTCCGGATTGTGCGGAACCATACATTCCCGAGTGCGTTCCCGATGGCAAGAAGGTGACACGACGACGCCGACCACAAAAGGAACCACGCCATGTCCGCCGCCACCACCGCCAAGTTTCAGACCGCCGCCATCCTCTTCCTGGCCGTTCTGGCCGCCATGCTGGGCCTCGGCGCTGTTGTGGTGTTTGCCACGCCGCTTCAGGCGCAGGCCGCCAGCCTGATGACGGGCATCGTTGCCGTGAGCCTGATCGTTGCCGCCCCCGTTTCCTGGCTTCTGGCCGGTCTGGTCGATGGCCACCTTTCCACCTATCGCCCCGCCTCTCCCTATCGCTGGGCGTAATTTCTAGACCTCCGACCTCCCTCCCCACTATTCGCGACGCAACGAGTAGTGCTAGGGCTGCAACCGACCCCCGGCTGCAGCCCTTTCTTTATGGAGTTGAGGATGGCTGTCCTCGTTCGTGCATCACGTGATGCTGACCTGCCAGCGATTCAGGCGATTTACACCCCCGCTGTTCTGGACGGCACCGCCTCCTTCGAACTCGAGCCACCCGATCTCGCCGAGATGACACGCCGCCGCGCAGCGCTGTTGGCGGACGGCTTTCCGTATCTCGTCGCGGAAATTGGTGGCGAAATCGTTGGCTATGCCTATGCCGGGCAATATCGCCCGCGCCCGGCCTATCGCCATGCGGTTGAAGATTCGATCTACATCGCGCCAAACCAGCAGGGCAAAGGCGTCGGCAAGGCGCTGCTCGCAGCGCTAATCGCGGAATGCGAGAGGCTCGGCAAAAGGCAGATGGTGGCGGTGATAGGCGACAGCCTGTCGCATGGCTCGATCAACCTGCACCGGGCGATGGGCTTTGCCCACGCCGGAACAGTCAGGAACGTCGGCTACAAGCACGGCCGCTGGCTCGATCAGGTGATCTACCAGCGGGCGCTGGGCTCCGGCGCGGAAACAGCGCCGGAAGCCTGATCAAACACCTTACTTGGCCGCGACGACCATGATCTCGACGAGATAATCCGGCGTCGCCAGCCCCGCTTCGACCGTCGCGCGCGCCGGGGTGTTGCCCTGGCTCACCCAACCATCCCAGACGGCGTTCATCGCCGCGAAGTTCTTCATGTCGGTGATCCAGATGTTGGTGCGCAGGAGTTTGCTCTTGTCCGTCCCGGCCTTGGCGAGCAGGTCGTCAATCTGCGCAAGCACATCCTTGGTCTGGCCGGTGATGTCGAGCTTGGTGTCGCTCGCGACGATCCCCGCGAGATAAACCGTGTCGCCGTGGACGACGGCCTTCGACATGCGCGCGCCGCACTCGATCCGGGTGATGGAAGCCATGATGTTCTCCTGCAGGGGTTGGAAATCGGGAAGGCCCTGCGTATCCCGCCCCTTGCCCGATTTCAATGCGCGAAAACCGCCGATCTCCGGCGGATTCCACCGAAGGGGTCAGCCGCGGCCGACGAACGGCATCTTGGTCGCCATGACGTTCATGGTCAGCACGTTCGCTTCCGGGGGAAGGCTCGCCATATGGGCGACGGCGTTCGCGACATGCTCGACATCCATCACCGGTTCGATTGCCATCGAGCCATTGGCCTGAAGCACCCCGGTCGTCATGCGCCGGGCCATATCGGTCAGCGCATTGCCGATATCGACCTGCCCGACGGCGATGTCGTGCTCGCGCCCGTCAAGCGCACCGGTCTTGGTCAGGCCGAGCACGGCGTGCTTGGTCGCGGTATAGGCCGCCGAGAACGGGCGCGGCGCATAGGCCGAAACCGAGCCGTTGTTGATGATGCGCCCGCCCTTCGGCGTCTGGCGCTTCATGATGCGGAACGCGGCCTGCATGCAGTAGAACACGCCGTTGAGGTTGGTCTCGACCACCGCGCGCCATTGCTCGGGCGAGAGTTCGTCCCACTGCACCGGCGGCGCGCCGATGCCGGCGTTGTTGAACACGACATCGAGCCGCCCGAAGGTCGCGACCAGCTTGTCGAAAGCGGCGTTGACGGCGGCATGGTCGGTCACATCAGCCGCCAGCGCGACCGCATTCGCGGCGCCCGCGCCAGCGAGCGAAATCGTCTCGGCAAGCGCGTCGGCGCGGCGGCCCATCAACCCGACCTTGTATCCGTCCTTCAGGAACCGGATCGCCACCGCCCGGCCCACGCCGGAACCCGCGCCCGTGATCATCGCAACCTTGCCGCCCGCCATATCTACCTCCCGATGGATTTGTTGGCCCAAGGATTAGCGGGCGGAAGCGGGTTTGTCAGCCGGGGAATGGAAATTTGTATGCAGTATTCCGATTGATTGCGATTTCCCGCCGACACGCCCGTTAGGGACATGTCATTCAGAGAAATTCAATGCCAATTCGGGCTCCGACCCAAGGACACCCGGACCTTCGCGCCCCTTGGCCTTCCGAAGCCGGGAGTGGCTCAAATGGCGAACGACGTGGAATTGGCGCTCTGAAAGCCATTCATCGATCGCAGCGTAGGCATCGTAAAGCGACCCCGCGTACTGGATTTTCACCAGCTGAATATCCCGTTCGCTTTTGGGCATGTGCTGCTGGTGTTCCGGGCATATCTCAGCCGCAATTTCAAAGATCGTTCGCGGGGCTGTCATAACGCCTCACATCCGGAACACACCAAACCTTGTCTCGGGGATTGGGGCGTTGAGGCAGGCCGAGAACGCGAGGCCCAGCACCCGGCGCGTTTCGGAGGGCAGGATAATGCCATCGTCCCACAGCCGCGCGGTGGCGTGGTAGGGCGAGCCCTCCTCCTCGTATTTCGCGCGGACGGGAGACTTGAAGGCCTCCTCCTCCTCGGCGGACCACGATTTACCCTCGGCCTCAAGGTTGTCGCGCCGAACGGTCGCGAGCACCGAGGCCGCCTGCTCGCCGCCCATTACCGAAATGCGGCTGTTCGGCCAGGTGAACAGGAACCGCGGCGAGTAAGCGCGCCCGCACATGCCGTAATTGCCCGCGCCGAACGAACCGCCGACGAGCAGCGTGATCTTCGGCACCTCGGCGGAGGCGACCGCCGTGACGAGCTTGGCGCCATCCTTGGCGATGCCGCCCGCCTCGTACTGGCTGCCGACCATGAAGCCGGAGATATTCTGGAGGAACAGCAGGGGAATGCGCCGCTGGCAGCACAGCTCGATGAAATGCGCGCCCTTCATCGCGCTTTCCGAGAACAGGATGCCGTTGTTGGCGATGATGCCAACCGGAATGCCGTAGATCGAGGCGAAGCCGGTGACGAGCGTCGTGCCGTAAAGCGCCTTGAACTCGTCGAAACGCGAGCCATCGACGATGCGGCCGATCACCTCGCGGATGTCGTATTGCCGCTTGAGATCGGTCGGCACGAGCGCTTCGAGATCCGCAGGGTCGAGCACGGGATCTTCCGGCTCGCCCAACGCGATGTCGATGTTCTTGCGGGAATTGAGGTTGGCGACGATGCGCCGCGCGAGCGCGAGCGCGTGCCCGTCATTGGCGGCATAGTGGTCCGCCACGCCCGAGCGGCGGGCATGGACATCCGCGCCGCCGAGATCTTCCGCCGAGACGACCTCGCCGGTCGCCGCCTTGACCAGCGGCGGGCCGCCCAGAAAAATCGTGCCCTGCTGACGCACGATGATCGTCTCATCCGACATCGCCGGCACATAGGCGCCGCCGGCGGTGCAGGAGCCCATCACCACCGCGATCTGCGGGATGCCCTGCCCGGACATCCGCGCCTGATTGTAGAAGATGCGCCCGAAATGCTCGCGATCCGGAAACACTTCGGTCTGGTGCGGCAGGTTCGCGCCGCCCGAGTCGACGAGGTAGACGCACGGCAGCCGGTTCTGCATCGCGATTTCCTGCGCGCGCAGATGCTTTTTCACGGTCATCGGATAATAGGTGCCGCCCTTGATCGTCGCATCGTTGCACACGATCATCACGTCGCGCCCCTCGACGCGGCCGATACCAGCGATCATGCCTGCGCCGTGGATGTCGCCGCCGTACATGTCGTAGGCCGCGAGCCCACCGATTTCGAGAAAGGGCGAGCCTGGATCGACGAGGTTCAGCACACGATCTCGCGGAAGGAGCTTGCCACGCGCGGCATGGCGTTCACGGGCTTTCTCGTTGCCGCCGAGCGCAGCGGTCTGCCGCCTGTCGAGTAGTTCCTGACGGATCGCGGCCCAAGCCTCGCGATTGCCGCGAGCTTCCTCGGCCTTGGTATCAAAACCGGAACGGAGAACGGCCATTTTTCCTCACCACGCCAAAAGAGCGCCCCACCAGCCGGCGGTGCGCCTTGATTTTCCTTGTTATGGCGACGGGTTTCAACGCCCGGCAGGACGGAGTTTGTCGATATTGTCCGTCGACGCAATGCGCCAAGGTTCCGCGATCGCCGCCTGATACCATTTCTGGAAGGCCGGCAGACTATAGATCGCGTCGATGTAGTCGTTTGTCGTCCGGTCGACAGGAATCTCATAAGAACGGATGCGGGTCGCGAGCGGCGCGAACATCGCATCCACCGCGCCGAATTCGCCGAACAAGAACGGGCCCTGGTCACCCATTTCCATGCGGAAGCGCTTCCAGTAGTTGGCGAGGCGCATGACATCCGCTTCGACCGCCGGTGTGAGACGCCGCGATGCGCGACGACGCAGGTTCATCGGGCAATGCTGGCGGATCGCCTGAAAGCCCGAATGGACTTCCGCCGCCATCGCCCGCGCGATCGCGCGATATTCCTGCTCCTCGGGCCAGAGCTTGGCCTCGGGGTGCTTCTCGTTGACATATTCGATGATCGCCAGCGTCTCCCAGACGATCAGATTGCCGTATTTCAGCGCCGGCACGAGCCCGCTCGGCGAATACTGCAGCACCTGCTGGCGGGTATTGGGATGATCGAGTGGGATCAGGATTTCCGCGAAGGGAACGTTCTTCGCCGCCATCGCCAGCCACGGACGCAGCGACCACGAGGAATAGTTCTTGTTGCCAATCACCAACGTCAGTTTGGGCGGAAACTTCGGTTGCGCGCCGATATTTGTTCCGATCATGACCGCTTTTCCCCCACCGCGATATCAGGCCCCTCGACGGCGCCGCCTGCCTTCTTCCATGCTCCGAAGCCGCCCTCGATATGAGCAACGGGCTTCAACCCCATATCCTGCGCCGTTCTGGCCGCCAATGCCGAACGCCATCCGCCGGCGCAGAAGAAAACGAAGGTCTTGTCTTCCTGAAAAACCGGCTTGGCGTAGGGGCTCTCCGGGTCGATCCAGAATTCGAGCATCCCGCGCGGACAATGAAAGGCGCCGGGCATCCGCCCTTCCCGTTCGAGTTCGCGCGGATCCCTCAGATCGACGAACACCACCCCGCCGTTGCCAGCCAGTCCAAGCGCCTCGTCAATCGTCAGGGTCCGAACCGCCGCGTTCGCTTCCTCAAGGAGCGTTTTGTATCCGCGGCTGATCGTCTGCGCCATTCTGCCCCCCCGAATCGCGTGTCGATGGAAACGATTTGTAACGTTCGGGCTGTGTTCCGCAAATATGTCCCGCCGCTATCGGCGCGATATTTCGGCGCTGCAACGCTCTTTCCACGGGAAAGGACGGTTGACGGCGGCCAGTCTGGAGCGCAACTGGCCTGCATGACATCGAATCGGACAGACGAGGCCGCCATCACGGCGGCCATTCTCGATATGGCGGCTGCGCGGGGCCCGAGCGTGAGCTTCTGCCCGTCCGAAGTCGCCCGGGAGCTTGCCGGCCCGGCACCGGAGCAATGGTCGCGCCTGATGCAACCCGTCCGCCGCGCTGCGGTCGAGCTTGCGCAGGCTGGTCGCCTTGTCATCCTGCGCAAGGGCAAACCGGTCGATCCGCTCGATTTCAAGGGCGTCTATCGCCTCTCGCAGCCCCGGTTCGATTAGACGAAAAACGGGCCTAGTACTTCAACGCTTCGTTGAGGCTGTTGTAAAACCGCCGAAATTCGCGAAGGATTTTAGGTATTTTTCAAGGGCTGTGGCGGGAAAACAGGCACCGACGCACTCAGGGTTTAGAGATTATACAACCTTTGGGTGCATTGTAGGGTTCACACTATGTGCCGAGGAGCCTGTCCGATGTTGGCGACATTCTGGAATGACAAGAGAGGCGCGACCGCGATGGTGATGTCGCTCGCCCTTGTCCCGATTGTGGCGACCTTCACCGTGGCGGTGAACTATTCCGATGCGGCCCAGAAGCGCTCCAATTACCAGGTGATCGCCGATGCGGCGGCCCTTTCCGGTGCAACCGCCTCGACGACCGACGACGACGACGCCCGCAAGGCACGCGCGAAGACCTGGTTCGAAACCCAGGTCGAGGCCCAGCATCTTCAGCCCGCCTCGATCAGCGTCGAGGTCAAGAGCGGCATCGTCACCGTCTCGGCGACGGCCAAGGTCAAGCCGATGGTCGCGATGGTCGACTTCGGCGCGCATGACATCTTCGTCACCGCAAGCGCCGCGATCTCGCAGGAAACCATCCGCCGCGTGCTCGATGTCGCGATGTGCATCGACGCCACCGGCTCGATGCAGAACACGATCAACAGCGTGAAGGCGCGCGCGAAGAGCTTCTCGGACGACCTCAACAACGCGCTCTCCGCGCGCGGGCTCGAAAAATTCGACTACACCCGCATCCGCGCGGTCTACTACCGCGACTTCGCGGTCGACAAGGGGCCGGTCTACTATCCGGGCTGGGGGTGGTACGGAGGCAAGGCCATGGTCAAGTCCGACTTCATGGAAATGCCGTCGAAGAAGGACGAACTCTACACCTTCATCGCCTCCGAAAGCGCGACGGGCGGTGGCGATTTGCCTGAATCCGGCTACGAATGCATCCACGAGGGCATGACTTCAAAATGGTTCTCGAAAGGCGCTGAAATTCCCGGCACCAGCTATAAGGCTGACGAAGTCTATCCCGTGATCGTGCTGTGGACAGATGCCGCAGCCCTGCCTGTGCCGCATGCCAATTCGGTCAACTCCGGGCAATACCCGCCCGAGATGCCGCAATCGGAAACCGCGTTCAAGAACAAGTGGAATTCGCCCGGCATCATTGACCAGAAGAACCGTCTCCTGGTGCAGTTCGGCCCGTGCAACGACAGTTCATGGACGATGGCGCGCGGTCTCTCCGGCTACATGTGCGGCGGTTCGCTCAATGATGGCAACACCAATATGATCAACAAGATCGCCGACGTCATGAAAGTGCGCTACCAGAACCGCCTGACGCGCCTGACGAAGTAAGATCTGTCGCTCTCCAGCGAAACCGAAAGCGGCTGGCCGGAAGGTCAGCCGCATTCGTTTGAGAGGAGCGAGGCGCGCATCCAGCCGACTGTATTCCCGGTCCGGTCCGCCCCCCGCCAGATCACCGGTTGCCAGCCCTTTGTGACTTTGCGTGTATCGTCAAGCTGCACATCGTCGCCACTCCTGACCTTGAGGAGCAGCTTCGCGCCTGCATCGGGCATTGCCCGCAGCGCGACGAAACCATCTTTGGTTGGCTTGACCTCGCAGAACGCGGTCGCGGAGGCTGGCAGGGTGCCCGCAAGCAGCAGCCCGGTCAGGGCCAGAAATCCTGTTCGAACCGTCAAACCCATTCCGGCCTCCTGGCGCAATCACTTTCCTTTCGAGAACAGCTCCCGCCCGATCAGCATCCGGCGGATCTCGCTCGTTCCCGCACCGATTTCATAGAGTTTCGCGTCGCGAAGCAAGCGTCCCGTCGGGTATTCGTTGATGTAGCCATTGCCACCGAGAAGCTGGATCGCGTCAAGCGCCAGCTGGGTCGCCTTCTCGCCGGCGTACAGGATCGCACCGGCGGCATCCTCGCGCGTCGTCTCGGCGCGATCGCAGGCCTTGGCGACTGCATACACATAGGCCTTGCAGGCATTCATGCCGACATACATGTCCGCGACCTTGCCCTGCACGAGCTGGAATTCGCCGATCGAGCGACCGAACTGCTTGCGCTCATGGATATAGGGCATGACGATATCCATGCAGGCCTGCATGATGCCGAGCGGCCCTGCCGCAAGCACGGCGCGCTCGTAATCGAGGCCGGACATCAGGATATTGACGCCCTTGCCTTCATCCGAGAGGCGGTTTTCCTCTGGCACCTCACAATCCTGAAACACGAGTTCGCCGGTTTCCGAGCCGCGCATGCCCATCTTGTCGAGCTTTTGCGCCACCGAGAAACCCTTGAAATCCTTCTCGATCAGGAAGGCTGAAATTCCCTTCGGCCCGGCATTCGGATCGGTCTTCGCATAAACGATCAGCGTCTCCGCGCTCGGACCGTTGGTGATCCACATCTTCGAACCGTTGAGGATGTACCGGTCGCCCTTCTTCTCGGCCCGGAGCTTCATCGAGACGACATCGGAACCGGCGCCGGGTTCGCTCATCGCCAGCGCACCGAGATGCTCGCCGGAGATCAGCTTCGGCAGATACCGCGCCTTCTGCTCGGCATTACCCCAGCGACGGAGCTGGTTGATGCAGAGGTTGGAATGCGCGCCGTAGGAAAGGCCTACCGAGGCGGAGGCGCGGCTGATTTCCTCCATCGCCACGACGTGATCGAGATAGCCGAGGCCCGTGCCGCCGTCCTCCTCCGGCACGGTGATGCCGTGGAGCCCCAGCGCGCCCATTTCCGGCCAGATCTCGCGCGGGAACCAGTCTTCACGGTCGATCTTATCGGCAAGCGGAGCGATCTTGTCCTGCGCGAAGGAGGCAACCGTCTCGCGGATGGCATCGGCAGTCTCGCCGAGATCGAAATTGAACGGCTTGGCGGAATTCGGAATCACGGTCTCGCTCCCTCATTTGCTTTTGCGCCGGATCATAGGCCGCGCGCGACGCTTGTCACGTCGCCGGGATGACAGAAACCCGACATTCAGCGCCTGCTAACCTTGCCGGCGGTTCGGGCGCAAGCCTTAACGGCCTGATGACGCCCCCGCCCTAATTTGCATCAATTCCCGGCGCGAGACAGGAACTCCTTTGGCCCGCACGCCTGAAGCCGAGATTATCGAGGCCTCGTCCCGCGCCCGGCGGTTGACGGGCGCCTTGTCGCGTCTTCTCGCGCAATACGGTTCAGCCGTCGGCGCTCTTGGGGTTCGCCTCGGTGCGGCGGGGCTCGCCTATCTTCTCCAGATCGTGCTGGCACGGGCGCTCGGCGCCTCCGATTACGGCACCTTCAGCTTTGCCTGGAGCCTCGTGACCATCGGCGGCTTTCTCGCAACGCTCGGTTTCGGGCAGATCGCGGTGCGATTCCTCGCCCAATACCAGCAAGCTGGCCAGCACGGCCTCGCGCGCGGGTTCCTGCGGGCCGGGCTGATGGCGACCTTTCTCGGTTCGCTAACGATGGCGGGCATGGCGATCATCTTCTCGCCAGTCATCGAGGCAGGTTACGGCCACCTCTGCCGCACCGTGCTCGGCATCGGGCTGATCGCTCTCCCCTTCTTCGCGCTGACGGATTTCATGGAAGGCGTCGCGCGGTCGCAGGGCTGGACGATCCGCGCGCTCGTGCCGCCCTATCTCGTCCGGCAAGGCGCGATCATCGTGCTGGTGGTGCTGGCAGCCATCGCTGGCGGCGGATCGATGAACGCCGAGACAGCGATGTTCGCCGCCCTGTCCGCCACGATCACGGCCATGCTCGTGCAGGCCGGGCTGCTGGTGAACGATATCGACCGCATCTTCCCGCCTGCCGATCCGGTATCGGATATCCCCGGATGGCGGGCAGCCGCGATCCCGACGCTTCTTTCGGATCTTGCACTGCTTGCCCGGCAGAACATCGACCTTATCGTTCTCGGTTTGCTGGCACCGGCGGCCTCCGTGGGGCTTTATTTCGCCGCGACGCGGCTCGCCTCCCTGCTCGGGCTCATCGATTTCGCGGTCGGCGCGGCCTTTGGCCATCGCTTTGCCCGCGTGCACGACGCGAATAGCGATCCTCGCGCGCTCGCGCCGGTTTATGCCGAAGCGCGGCGGCTTACCTTGCTGCCCGGCCTTGCCGCAGCCCTCCTGCTGATCGCGCTCGCCCCGTTCATCCTCAAGCTGTTCGGGCCCGATTTCAGTGTTGCCGTCCTGCCGGCGCGGATTCTGTTGCTTGCAGGCGCACTGAAACTCGCCCTCGGTCCGGCAGAAGACATGCTCAACATGGCCGGCCAGCCCGAGAGCGTCTGGCGCGCGAACGCCGTCGGCGCGCTGGTCATGGCGATCCTGTGCCTGCTGCTCGCGCGCGACCTCGGCCCGGCCGGGGCCGCCATCGCCGCCATGGCCGGCACTGCGGCCACCCTCGTCATGCTCGTGATCGCCTTCCGGCGCCATCTCGGCTTCTGGCCATTCGTGTCCGGCAAGACAGCGGACGCGCCCCGATGACCGCGCGCTACGAAGCCCGGTTCGTCGCCCTGCCGGACTTGCTGCCGCGCGAAGTCGAATGGGCGAAACTCGTCGATGCCGCGCTCGAACCGAATCCGTTCTATGCGCCGAGCTTTCTTGCGGCAGCCGAGCGCCATCTGCACCCGCATCGTCCGATCCTTTATCTCATCGTCGAGGATAAGGCAGCGAGTGACGCTCTCTGCGCCCTTTTCCCGCTTGAGCGCCCACATTTGCGCGATGGTGTGCTCTGGGGCGCGCTCGCGCTCTACCGCAACCCTTATCTCTGCCTGACCGTGCCGCCGGTGCGGATCGAGGATGCGGAAGACATTCTGGCGACAGCCCTCGCTGCCCTCGCCCGCCGCGCAGCGCGCCTGATCCTGCCGCTGACCTCGGAGGGCCGCGCTTTCGATCGCCTCCTCCGGAGCGCGAGCGACCGGCTAAGGCTGCCTCTTGGCCGTATCGATGGCCGATCCCGCGCCGCCGTCGAGACGGATCTCGGTGTAGAGGATTACCGCAATACCTACTGGAAGAAGGCGATCCGCTCGCAGGAGCGGCGGCGGCTGCGCCAACTCGGCGAGGTGGGATCCGTGATCCACCGGACATTCCTCGCGACCGATCCGGGCGGTCAGGACGCGCTGGATGCCTTCCTGCGACTTGAAAAAGCCGGCTGGAAGGGACAGCACGGAACGGCACTGCTGCAATCGCCGAAGACGGCCGCTTTCGCGCAACACGCGTTTCTCGCCGCGCACGAGCCAGGCCGGGTGCTGTTCGAAACACTCTCGGTCGATGACCGGATCATCGCCGTCAATATCAATCTCGTCGCCGGGCAGGTCGGCTTTGCGATCAAGAGCGCCTATGACGAGACTTTCGCCCGCTTCGGCGCGGGCAACCTGCTCGACGGGTTTTCGCTGGCGCTGGCGAGTGCGGGAGGTCCCTTGCGGCGGCTCGATTCCTGCGCGCCGCTCGACCATCCGATCCGGCATCGCTGGCGGCAGGAGGAACGGATCGAGCGGCAGCTTCTCGGCCTCAGACCGGGCGTTTCGCTCGATGTCCTCTCGCGCTGGATGGCCCGCCTCGGCCCATACGGCCTCTGGCGCGGCTTCGACCAGCGCTACGAGGCGGAGTGACTATTCTTCCTCGTCGTTCGAGGCGGTTCGGCGTGGCGTCACCCCGTTCGAAGCGAGAAAGCGGTTCCATTCCTGCCGGTTGCCCGCATAAACGTTGCGATCGACCGCGCCCTTGATGCCCGGCACCCGCCCGGTGGTGGTGAATTGCCAGATCTTCCAGTTCCGCCCCTCATAGCGCTCGTGCGGCTCGGCAGCGACCGACCGCAGCCAGAAATCGTGGTCCTTGTGATGCCCTTCAAGGACATCCGCGTGGAACGGAATATCCGTGTAGATGATCGGCCGCTTGCCTGTGTGCTCACGCATCGCTTTGAGCATGATGGCGATCTTCTGGCGGGCGAGTTCGGCGTCGATCCGCTTCGGGCACGTTTTCGAATGGCTGTTCCACTCGACATCGAGCACCGGCGGCAGCGAATCGGCATCCGCCGGCACGTTCTTCTTGAACCACGCGGCCTGCTCCTCGGCCGAGCGGCACCAGAACATGAAATGATAGGCGCCGCGCGGTACGCCGGCCCGCCGCGCGCCGTCCCAGTTCTGGGCGAACCGTTCGTCGAGATGGTCCGCGCCTTCGGTCGCCTTCATGTAGACGAAAGCGGTCTTCGCGCGCTTGACCTCGAACCAGTCGATATCGCCCTGCCAGCGCGAAATATCGATGCCGTGGATCGGATACTTGTGCGCCTTCGCAACGCCGGGATGTGGCTTGGCATCGCTCTTGAGCGGATAATGCGCGGCTTCGAAGCTTCCCGCGGCGGAGCAGGCAGCGAGCGCGAGCCCAGCGGAAACCGCAAGGGCGACAGACCGGATTTTCCGTGCGAGCGGCGGGCGGAAGGAGATCATGTCAGGGTACCTGCATCAATGAAGCGACTTTAGCGGGGTTCCGGGCAGCAGCAAGGCGCATTTCGTCTGTCGAATGCGGCAAGACGAAGGGCGCAGCGTCCGACGAGGACATCCGGGTGGCAAAGAAGCGGGCCCGATCGAGAAGAAGAACGAGAGCAGCCGCCATCAGCGCGAAAATGAGAGCAAATGCCGGCAGGACAAGTGAGCGCAGCAAATCCGAAGCCCTGGCCGATTTCCAGGCGAGCACCGCGACCGTATCGCCGAAAATACCGGTGAGGTGCAACTCGCCATGCGAATCACCGGGCGCATGCAGCGGCATCAGGTGGAGCGAATGCCGTTCGAGACGCTGCGCCAACTCGGAGAAATCGACGAGCATGACTGCAAGTGAGGGTTTTCCGCCTTCCGGGTTCCGGATCGGCGCGATCAGCGCCAGTTCCTCGCCGCCCCGGGTGCCCAGAAGCGCGAAGTCGATCGGCGCCTTGCCAGCCTCACCGCGTGCGTAGCCATCCCGCAAGCGATCAAGGCGCTGGCGTGTCGCACCGACGGCGACGAGCTGCGCAACCCTCCCCTCCCGCTCTCCCGCAACGATCCGCGAGGGATAGAAAGCCTGCCGTTGCCGGTCGAGCTCGATCCAGCCCTGCGGGTCGGCAACCGCCTGCGCGAGCCCGTGCCGGAATTCGGCGATCTCAGGTTCGAGCATCTGGCGGACGATCTCAGCTTCGCTCGCGCTCGCGCGCCGATCTAGTTGATGCGCCGACCAGACAAGCAGGCCCAGAAGCCCGGCGGCGGCCAGAACGGCACCTGCCAGTCCCCATTCGACAGCCCGGATCAATGATCGTCCCTGCACACTGAACTCCTTGCGAGGCAAGGATTCGATTAGCCTTCCAAACCGTTAAGGTCGGGTGGAAAATTTTATTTAACGAAAGCCAAAGAAGAGGAGGCCGGTGCCGGTCTTAGCCAAGCCCGAACCACAGGGTTGCAACGCCGAGAAAGGCGAAAAACCCGACGATATCCGTCACCGTCGTCACAAACGTGCCGGATGAAACGGCGGGATCGACGCCGTAGTGATCGAGCGCCAGCGGAATCGCTACCCCCGCGAGCCCCGCCGCCACGAGATTGACGATGATCGCAATGCCGATGACGAACCCGAGTTGCAGGTTCTGGAACCAGATCGCCGCAACGCATCCCATCAGGATCGCGAAGGCGAGGCCGTTGAGCACGCCGACAAGCAATTCGCGCGTCATGAAACGCGGCGCGTTGCCCTGCCCCAGATCGCGCGTGGCCAGCGCCCGCACTGCGATGGTCATGGTCTGCGTCGCGGCATTACCACCCTGACTCGCGACGATCGGCATCAGCACCGCGAGCGCGACCATCTTTTCGAGCGAGCCCTTGAACAGCCCGATCACCAGCGAGGCGAGAATTGCCGTCAGCAGGTTTAGGAACAACCACGAAAAACGCGCCCGCGCCGTCTCCAGCACGGAGTCGGAGAGTTCTTCGTCGGACTTGACGCCGCCTAGCGCGCGGATCTCGGCATCGGCTTCCTCATCGATCACATCGACGATGTCGTCGAAGGTCATAACGCCCACGAGGCGTTCCGCCTCATCGACAACCGGAATAGAGACGAGATTGTAGCGCTTGAAGAGATCGGCGACATCGGCCTGATCGTCCGTCGCCTTCACCACATGGTCGGCCTCGTCCATGAGCGTTTCAAGCTTTTCCGGCCGGCGCGAGCGCAGGAGCTTGTTGAGCGGCACATGGCCGACGATCTTGCCGGATGGATCAATCACGTAGAGTTCGTAGAACTCGTCCGGCAGATCGGTCGTCTCGCGCAGATGGTCGATCATCTGCCCCACCGTCCAGAACGGCGGCGCTGCGATGAAATCCGTCTGCATCAGGCGGCCGGCGGAATCCTCGGGATAGTCGAGGCTCCGCTCGAGGGCCACGCGCTCGGGCGCCGGGAGCTTGGCGAGAACCTCTTCCTTGTCCTCCGGTTCGAGGTCTTCGAGGATGTAGACGGCATCATCCGAATCGAGGTCGCGCACGCCCTCGGCGATCTGCTCGTTCGGGATTTCCTCGAGGATGTCCTCGCGGACCGAATCCTCGACCTCAGTGAGAACTGTATAATCGAAGTCCTCGCCCATGATGGCGATGAGCTTGGGTCGGTCCTCAGGATCGAGCGCCTCGATAAGATCGGCGAGATCGGCCTCGTAGAGGTCTCCCGCGAGCGCCATCAGCCCGTCGCGGTCGTTCTCCTCAATGGCGCGCGTGACGGTCGCCAGGATTTCGGGACGGATATCGCCGTCCTCGGTGCGGATATCAGCGTGCTGCTCGGCCTCGGCCGGCACCGCATGGCTTTCGGGGGTATGAACCTGAACCATCGGACGCTTCCGGAAAATCAGAACGAGGCACGCGCATCCTTCATAGAAAGGCGGCCAGCTTTTGCAAGGCGCATGAGCGCAAGCCCAAGACGAAAAAGCCATGCCGGGAGGGCATGGCGCGTTCCGAATATTCTCGAGGAAAATTTGGTGCGGACGAGAGGACTCGAACCTCCACGGTGTTACCCACTAGCACCTCAAGCTAGCGCGTCTACCAATTCCGCCACGACCGCACACCGGTTGACCCCGAGGGGCCGCTACCGAGGCGCGCTGTCTAACAAAGCCGGATCGGGATGGCAAGCCTGATATGACCCCGCCGGAAAAGAATTCGCGCGGGGTCACAACGGCCTTATTCGTCGTCCGTTTGCGCGGGTTTCGGGAAGCGTGCCTCGACTTCCGGGCGACGGATGAGGCTCGTGACTTCCACCTGAATACGCTTGCCTTGCACGATCACCTGACCGCGCGCGACGGGAAAGTCGTTGGCGAGAATCTCGACCTCGTCGTTCTCGTTCGCGTCGAGTTCGATCACCGCGCCGCGCCCCATACGCAGCAGGTGATGGATCGGCATCCGCGAACGTCCGATCACCACCGCGATCTCGACTTCAACGCGATCGACCGTGTTGGTCCTTTCCTCGCCCGACATGCGTGGCCTTTCCTTAGGTTTGCCAGAAGCGTCCTGTTTTGGCCCCTCGACGATCGGCGCCGGCGGGGTCGGGTTGAACACTTCGACTGTCTCTGCCACGGCACACCCCGATTCATCGGATTGCTTGACCAGGCATTTTCTGCCCATCTATCTCCCATGATTATGGTCAACAGCCCGTTAACGCCACACCCTTTCACACGAAAACCGGGGATTGCCGGCCCACCGGTCGAATGGCTCGTCTCCGAAGAGCCGGCGCTCTATCCGGAAGCGGTCGCCTTCATGGAAGCGCGTGTCACCGCGATCGCCGCCGGCGAGGCCCGCGAATGCGTCTGGCTGGTCGAGCATCCGCCGCTCTACACGGCTGGAACTTCGTCGCGCCGGGAAGATCTTCTCGACGATCGTTTTCCCGTTTTCGAAACCGGGCGCGGCGGCCAGTTCACCTATCACGGGCCGGGGCAGCGCGTGGCCTATGTCATGCTCGACCTGAAAACCCGCCGGCAGGATATCCGCGCCTTCGTCTCCGCGCTCGAGACCTGGATCATCGAGACCCTCGCGCACTACAATCTCGCCGGCTTCACCGATCCGGACCGCGTCGGCGTCTGGGTCAAGCGGCCGGAAAAAGGGGCGGGTTACGAAGACAAGATCGCCGCCATCGGCATCCGCCTGCGCAAATGGGTATCGTTCCACGGCATCTCGCTCAACGTGGAGCCCGATCTCTCCCATTTCAGCGGCATCGTGCCCTGTGGCATCGCCGAACAGAAGTTCGGCGTCACCAGTCTCGTCGATCTCGGCATCCCCGTAACAATGCCGGAGGTCGATTCGGTGTTGCGTTCGACATTCGAGGCTGTTTTCGGCGAAACCGGATGACCCGCTTGCTGCCGATCCTTCACGGCTGGGTGCCCGGTCTCCTTGGCGAGGTGATCGCGGAGCACGGTCGCTATTACGAGCACGACTGGCAACTCGGCGCCGGGTTCGAGGCCAAGGTCGCCGAAGCGTTGGGCGAATGGATCGCGCGTTACGATCCAGGCCGCGACATCATCCTGCACGCGCACGACGAGGCAGGCCTCGTCGGCTCGATCAGCCTCGACGGCACCGGCTATCCGACGGAGGGTGGTCGCATCCGGTTTTTCATCCTCGCCGACCGAGCGCGCGGCACGGGGCTTGGCCGGCGGCTTCTTGCCGAACTGATGGATTTCGCCCTTGCCGCCGGGCATACGAAACTCTGGCTGACGACCTTTCGCGGCCTTGACGCCGCACGTCACCTTTACGAACGGGCCGGGTTCCGACTTGCGGGCGAAGAGCAGGATGAAACCTGGGGCCGTCTGCTTCACGAACAGCGCTTTGAGTGGTCGGCAGAGGACGTTTGACGCCTAGCCCTTCCATTCCCAGTCCGGCTTGGCGCGTTCGCGCCGCTCCATTGGGCTCGCGCGTGTCGGCTGGACGCCAGCGACCGGTCCTGCCGGCTTGTCGGCAACCTTGAGGCTACCGCCCCGAAGCCAGCGGTCGAGTTCGCCGAGGTAGATAGCCGGGAACCCGAGTTCACGTGCTGAGGCAATGATACCCTCGAGATATCCTGCCTTGGGGCGGCCGGGTTCCGCCGAATGACCGACATAGACCAGAGCCCGCTTCGCGCCGCCGTCCACGACGACCGGCTGGTCGATCTTTGAATAAAGACCGCGATCCACGCCTTCAAACTTGTCGAGCGGGCGGAGATCGGCGAGCGTGAGATCCCACAACAGGCCGTAAACCGCATGGCGAGGGTCGCGCACGACAGAGGCGTAGCCTTCCTTCATGATGATAAAGCGGTGTCGCGGCAACCGCGCTGGCCCGAGCGGGCGCGAATTCGGCGCACGCTTCGCCATGTCGGCGATGTCCATATTGGCGCCATAGGCGAAATAAAGCGGCATCGGGAAGCCTCGCGTTTCGCTCCTGTGAAACGCGGGAGCCGTAGGGTTGTCAATGCGTGCGGATGATCCGGTTCCGCGAAAAGCGCATCGCCAGCGCGACGAGCCGTTCCGGGGCCTCGTTCAGCTCGCGCACCAGAGCGAACAGCAGTGCCGGGACGGAAGGAGAAGGCGCGTCACCCACGATCCCGACCAGCCAATCAAGATCGGACTGGACCAAACGACCGGCCGGCGCGTTCTGCCAGACAAGGAATTCGACGAGGCATTCGACAAAATAGGCAGTCCATTCCGGATCGGCGCCGTCGAGGCAACGGTCCTGCACGAACATCGCCTCGGCCTCCTCGCGGCAGGCGAGGATCGCGAAGGCGCGGGCATCGAAGCGTTCGGCGAGCGGGGGAAGCGCGCGGATGATCCCGGCCTGCTCCAATGCCGGAAGGGTCGTCGCGTGAGCCAAGGCGGCCATTGTCTGCTCCCTGTTCGCCGGGCAATGCCCGCGGTTCCCGCGCCCCGGTTCCGGACTTTGTCCGTGAACTGCGGCGCTGCTAACGTTCCTGTTGGTCGGGCTCTGCCCGTTCTTTGGTCGCAAGGGCGCTTCTGGCCCTCGCGTTGACTTGCAGTCTGATCCCTAACCCTTTCCGCTTCCTTGCATTGTGCGGCAAAACACAGGACGCGGTGAAAGCTTCACAAGCAAATGCCGTTAACGCGATGTTGTTCCCTCAAGGTCGCTTGGCCATTCCAGCGCCCCTATTCCCGTGCCATCATGCGGCTAAATCGTGATCGAATCAGGAAATCTCTGCGAAATGAACGCTCTGGACCCGCTGGCCGAAGCCCGCGCCCTGCTCTCCCGCGTGCCGTTGATCGACGGGCACAACGACATGCCTTACGTGATCTGGATGGACGCGAAGGCTCGCGGCGATGTCGCCATCTGGGACGCCGCCCGCCGCCACCCCGAGACGGACACCGATATCCCGCGCCTGCGTGAGGGACTTGTCTCCACGCAGGTTCTCACCGCCTTCATCCCGACAAGGGTGGCCGATCCCCTGCGCGCGCGGCTCGAAGTCATCGATGTGATGCTGCAACTTGAGCAGCTCTATCCCGGCGATTTCCACCCCGTCCTCACGCCGGACGATATCGCCACCGCGCGGAAGACAGGCAGGATCGGGCTATTCAAAGCCGTTGAAGGCTTGGTCGGCGTCGACAAAGTGGGGCATCTGCGTTTGTTCCACGCGATGGGCATCCGCCTCGTCACGCTCTGCCACAACGAGACGCTGCCCTTCATCGACAGCGCGACCGACCTGCCGGGCACCGCGCCGCTCAGCGCGTTCGGCGCGGAAATCGTCGCCGAGATGGAGCGTCTCGGCCTCATCATTGATCTGGCGCATGTCTCGGTCGCCGCGCAGCACGCGGTGCTTGATGTCGCCAAAGGCCCGGTCATCATCAGCCATGCGAACGCCCGCACGCTGTGCGATCACCCGCGCAACGCGCCGGACGACGTCATCCGCCGCATCGCGGACGGTGGCGGCATCGTGATGCCGACGTTCGTGCCGATCTTTCTCCAGCAATCGGTCTACGATCGCATGAAGCCGATCATGGACAATCTCGGCAAGGCGAAGGAAGGGGTCGACAAGGCGGCGTATCAGGAGGCCAAGAAGGCCGCGTTCGCCCTGTTCGAGCGCGACGGCATCGAGCTTCTCTGCGACCACCTCGAACACATGCGGAACCTCGCCGGCGAGGATGCACTGGGCATCGGCTCGGATTTCTACGGCGGTCCCAACCCGCCCGGTCTCGAGGATGCAACCACCTTCCCCGCGCTCTTTGCCGCGCTCATCCGGCGCGGGTGGAAGACCGGCGCGCTGGAAAAGCTCGCCGGGGGTAATTTCGAGCGGGTCTGGCGCGCGGTCTATCGCGTCGCACCGGTCATGGGTTGATCCGCCTCAGCGTGGGCAACCGCGCCGTCGCTCCCAGTACTGGATGTCAGCGACATCCCGGCGCGCATTGGCCGAAAGTGGCACCGCGCCCATGTCGTCGTAGAGGCAGCCGGCATTACCGAAGGCGCGGATAGCCCGTGCGGTCTTGAAGCAATAGCCAGCCTCCTTGTAGATCGCATTGCGCGAATACCAGAGATCCTCGCAGGGCATCGCGCCGTAATCCTGGGCGAGCGCGGGAACAGCCAGCGTGAACAATCCCGCCACGACGAAAATCGTGGTCCGTTTCATGATTACCTCCTCAGTAGGCCATCAGGACCGGCGTCACCGCCTTTTCCGACAGCTCGACCGTCACACCGCCGAGCAGGAATTCCCGCAGGCGCGAATGGCCGAACGCGCCGGTGACGATCAGATCGGCCTTGGTCTCGATCGCGCGCCCATCAAGGATGTCCGCCACGGAACGCCCGTCGGCAGCGATATCCGTCAGCGTAACCTCGACGCCCTTGCGCGCAAGATGTTCCGCGTAATCAGCACCCGGCAGGATGCCCTTAAGGCTCTTCTCGCCGGAGATGGTAACGATCTCGACCTTGCCCAGCGTCGGGAAGGTCGCGAACGCATCGGCCACCGCACGGGCTGCATGCGACGAGCCGTCCCACCCGACGACGATCGAGCGCACCTCTTCAACCGGCACCCGGCGCGGGCTAGCGACCAGAACCGGCCGACCGGAACGGAAGAGTGCCTCCTCCAGCAGCATTTCCGCTGTATCAAGCGCGCCGTGCTGCTGGTCAACCACAACGAGATCGGACGAACGGGCGATGCGCGCTGCCCGCGATCCAAGTTCGGCGAAGACGCCGGCGACGACCTGAACGCTGGCCGTCACGCCCGCAGCCTTCGCCTCCGCTTCAGCGGTTTCCGCAAGGCTCGCGCCCTGCTTCTGCGCCTGCTCGTTGACCTCGGCGGCGATGGAGTTCGCCATACCGGACCAGAGCGGTGTGTAAGGCGCCACGAAAGTCTGGACTGCAATCAGGACCGAAAGCCGGGCCTCATAACGCGCGGCTAGCGCGATGCCCTGCCGGATGGCGGCCATCGGCGTGTCGTCCGAAACGCGGACAAGGCAACCGATATCGACGAAGGGATTCTGGCGATGCATGATCGTCCTCCTGTTCACTTGCGAACAGCGTCCCTCAAATCGCGGCTTCGCGGGATGAGGCAGATCAATCTGCCGGTTGCATTCGCCTAACGACCGACCCCGATCACGAACGTCAGCACCAACGCGAGCCACAGTGGTGCCGGCGCAGCAACCCAGAGCAGCAGCCACGGCAGCAGAACCGCCCAGCGGGAAGGCGTTGTTCCCGCTTCTAGATTGTCGGCCATTGCAGCAAACCTCCGAAAAAGAACAGGGCGATCACCGCACCGACACCGGCGTAGAACGCAAGACGGGCCGCGACTGTCAGCGAGCGGCCGACAGGGTCCGGCTTCGCTTCCTCGGTGAGGAATTCGGCTTCCCGGTGCATACCCCTCAGGACGGCGACATAGACGAGCATCACCATCAACGCGGCCAACTCGGCCGCGAGCACAATACCTGCCAGCATGGAATGGACTTTCTTTAGCGCGCGAGTCGCGCGGGGAAGACAGGTGTTCCGCCGACGGACTTCTGCGTCGCGATGGCAAAGCGGAGGCTGTCCGCGATCCGCTCCGCGCGATCGACGAACAACGCCGCCGCCGCAGGCGAACAAACCGCTTCAGCAACCGACTGGAAGAGATTCAGCCAGCGGGCAAAATGATGGTCTTCGAGCGCCAGCGGCAAATGCGCCGGCACCGGCTTCCCCTTGTAGACCCCGGTCGTCAGCAGGACGGAGGACCAGAAATCCACCATGGTTTCGAGGTGCACGGGCCAACGCGCCTCAGCGATGCGGGCATCGAAGATCGGCCCGAGAACCTCGTCCTTCCGGATCTCGCCGTAAAACGTGTAGACGACCGTCGAAATCATCTCCCGGTCGATACCGACAAGCGTGCCGGGCGAATCGTATCGCCCGACAACACGCACCGTGTGCTCCGGCTCCATGATCTTCTCCGCATAAGATGCATTTATAATGCATATTTAAATCGAGCGCTGGAAAAAGCAAGCGCGGGGATGCATATATTTTGCCCATGCACCTGACCGCCCATACCGATTACGCGCTCCGCATCCTGATGTTCGCCGCTGCCCGTGCGGCGGACAAGGCGAGCGATGGACGCTTTTCTGTCGAGGAAGTCGCGAACGCCTACAACATCTCGCGCAACCACGTGATGAAGATCGTGCAACGGCTCGCAGCCACGGGCTATCTCAAGAGCTATCGCGGTCGGAACGGTGGCCTCGCGATGGGCAAGGACCCGGCGGAAGTCCGCATCGGCGCGCTGGCGCGCTTCCTGGAGGTCGATTGCGCACTGGTCACATGCTTCTCTGACGCCTCGACCTGCCGGATCTGCGGGCAATGCGTGCTGCAAACGGCCCTCTCCGACGCACTCGAGGCTTTTTTCGCCAAGCTTGATGCGCTGACACTTGCCGATCTCACGCTGTCCGATCGGGCGATGCAGCGCCTCATGCGTCTCGCCGCGCCGACGTGATTCCCCTGCGCTAGTTCTCGGGCAGGCAGGTTTTCAACGCCTCGATATGGGCCTGATAGCGTTCCGGCACCGTACCCGCCTTGGCGATCTCGTCGAAGCGGGCAACAGCCGCCATCGCTGCCTGACGCTTGACCTCGCGCTCACCGATCGGGTTCAGCGCATTGAAGTAGGCGCAGGAGACGGCGTGCAGCGGGTGCTGGTTCTTGGTCGAAAACGTACAGACCTGCCGGATCATTGCCACAGTCGGCGGCGCTTTCCGACCGCGCAGCGCTGCCGCGACGCCGATCATGGTCACGGTCGCCTCGGCATCGCCCTTGAGTGCGAGCTTGCGCGCCTTGTCGAGCGCGACCGGCGGATCATCTTTCTCGATAGCCTGTTCTCCCGCCACGTAATACTCGCCGATGAGAGTATCCATGTTGTCGAGCAGGACCCGGCAATCGGGCGCTGCCAATGCCGGAGCCGCGAGCAAAAGGCCCGCGAGGCTAGCCCACCAGCGCACGCAGAATCCGCGTCGCGGCACTGAAATCCGCGAGCCGGAAGTGGCGGCGCTCGGTCGCTTCCTCGTCATCGCCCCAGATTTCGGCTTCGAAATCGGCATCCAGCTCTCCGGCATCAAACCCGGCTTCCGCATCGAGAAGTCCGTCGTGAACCGCGAGCGCGATGAGAGCGGACCCGGACAAGGTGGTCAAGACATGAAGCGCCGCGAGCGCCGCTGGCGAGCCAATCCCATCGACCGCCTGCCGGATGCCGGCGATGGCCTCAGCCGGCTGCTCGACGAAGCGGATGCCCTCGGAGAGGATGAAGCGCCCGCCATACCGTGCTTCGACATGGCGCAGAACAGGGTCCCACAAGGCCGACTGCCGCTCGACCAGCCGTTCGGGCTCCGGCGCGCGATAGCAGACGAGATCGGAACCCGCGTATTTGACGATATCCGCCCGCACATCGCCCATCGCATCGGCTACATGGTCGATGGCCGCGTGGAGAACACGGGTCACCGGCATGGTCGCGGGCGCGATATGCTCACCCTGTGCGGACCATTCCTCGGCCAGCATCGCACCAAGCGCGGCGTTTTCACCGGCGAGCGGCCGCCGCAGCTTGGTCATCGCCGGGCGGCCGTCGAGCAGCAGGACATGCCCCTCGCCACGCGCCTCCGACTGCACCTCGCGGTAGAAGCGCTTGGGCAACTGCGGTTTGAGGGCCGCGCGGGCAGTGCTCACCGGATCAAGCCGCGCGCGATCCTCGCCATCGCCGAACCAGTCAGCCGTGAGGCTCTGCCGCAGAATGTCGTCCTTGTTGTTCATGCCGCTCACATAGGCATTCGTGGCGACGCTGTCACGCCTCCAGCGCCTCGATCAGCACCCGGAGTTCGTCGAAGTCCTCGACGATCAGCTCCGCGCCCGCCTCGCGCAGCGCCTCGCGCGGCTGAAACCCCCAGCCGACACCGATCGCCCGCGCGCCGGCCGATCGCGCCATCATCATGTCGTAGCTCGAATCGCCGACCATGAGGATTCGCGCGGGCGCGATCCGGGTTTCGGCTGCCGCTTGATGGACCATTGCCGGATGTGGCTTGGACGGTGCGTCGTCGGCGGTCTGGACCGTCTCGAAGCGCCCGTGCCAGCCATAGCGGCTGGAAAGCGCTTCAACGCCACGTCGGGATTTTCCGGTCGCGACGCCGAGCACGAGGTGCTCTTTCGTCGCGAGATGATCGAGCAACCCGGCTGCGCCCTCGAAAAGGCGTTCGGGCACTTGCTCGGCATGACGCAACTCGAAGAAGGCAGCCTTGTAGGCCTCGATGAGACCGTCGATCGGTCCGTCGACCCCCGCGAGCACCTCAAAAGCTTCTCGCAGCGAAAGCCCGACGATCGAGAGAGCGCGCGCACGGCCAGGCATCGGCAAGGAAACGGCGGCGAAGGCTTTCGCCTGCGCCGCCAGAATGATGTCAGCCGAATCGACGAGCGTGCCGTCGAGATCGAAGAGAACGAGATGGCGTGTCACTGAGCCGTCATACACTGCCGCATGAACTGGCGAAATGCCGGCGTGCCGCGTTCCAGCTTCTTATTTTCAGCCTCCTGCCGGCAGGTCATCGGCTTGGCAAGCTCCGGCATCTTCTCGAGCATGCACTTCTGCATCTCGCCGCGCCGCTCATCCACGGTGAAGCGCTGATCCTTCAGCTTGTCGAAGCACTCCTTGCGGGCAGCCTGCATCTTCTCGCGCTGGGCACCGCGCATCATGCCCTGCCCATAACCTTGCCCTTGCCCGCCACCGCGCGCCTCGCGCATGCATTCGCGCATCTTCTCGCGACGCTGAACCCGGGTGAGATCACCGCCGATCTTGTCACGGCATTCCTGGCGCATCGCCCGGCGATCCTCGCGTGACCAGCGACCACCGGCACCGGGATTGGCAGGAGCCTCCTTCGGCGCGGCTTGTGGCGCGGGTGCATTCGGCGCAGGAGCCGGTGCCGTCTGGGCCAGCGCAATGCCGGCAAGCAGGATGATGGCGCCGGCACCGAGGCTGGCGCTCTTGAGCAGCGATTTCAGTTTCATGGGAAGCCCCCTTGCTCGATTGGAAAAGCGATAGGACAAAACTAGGCTTCTCAACATTCCCGATACATGACCTAAATCTAAATTATCGGTCATGTAGCCGAACTCATTTCTCCGGCGCATCTTCAATCGGATCGTAATGGCTCGCATCGAAGCCGAGGAGATTCCAGCTCTGCTGCATGTGCGGTGGCAACGGCGCAGTGACATCGACGATCTGACCCGTCTTCGGATGCGGAAACTGGATGCGCCGTGCCAGAAGATGCAGGCGGTTCTGCACCCCACCGGGCAGATGCCAGTTCTCCTTGTCGAAGTATTTCGGATCGCCGACGATCGGGTGGCCGATTTCCGCCGTATGGACGCGCAACTGGTGCATCCGCCCGGTGACCGGTTTCAGCGAGAGCCAGGAGAGCTTTTGCGCGGCGGTATCGACGACGGCATAATAGGTCAACGCGTGATCGGCACCCTCATCGCCGTGCTTGGCGATTTTCATCTTCTGGTCGCCCTTCTCGTCCGTACCCTTGGCGAGCCAAGTCGAAACGCGCCCCTGCCGCACGCGCGGCACGCCCGGCACCAGCGCCCAGTAGATCTTGCGCGCCGCTCGCGATCGGAAGGTTTTCGCGAGTGTCGAAGCCGCAAGGCGCGATTTGGCAACAATGAGACAACCCGCCGTGTCCTTGTCGAGCCGGTGGACAAGGCGCGGCTTCACCCCGTCCTTGTCGCGCAGGGCTTCGAGCAAACCGTCGATGTGTCGCGTCATGCCGGAGCCGCCCTGCACCGCGAGGCCATAGGGCTTGTTGAGGACCATCAGGTCCTTGTCCTCATAGAGCGTGATCGACTTGAGGAAGGCGGCATCATCCTTCGCGCCGCCCTTTCCGGGTTTGCCGCTGGTCGGACGGGCCACTCCTTGCGTTGAATCACCGCGTGAAGAACCCGAATCACGTTGTGAGCCCTTCGCCCCAACCGACTCATCCGCATAACGAATCCCGGCCGGTGCAGGTTTTTCCAGCGGCGGAATGCGGATCACCTGCCCCGGCTCGATACGGGTCTCGGCCTTGGCGCGCGCACCATCGACGCGGACCTGCCCCGTGCGCAGGATGCGTTGGAGATGGCCGAACGCCAGTTCGGGAAAATGGGTTTTGAACCAACGGTCGAGCCGCATCCCGGCTTCGTCCGCCTTCACCTCGCGCGTCGTGACGCCGCTCATTTCGTTTTCCGATCCTTATCGCGTCAGCATGCCGCCGAGCCAAAGTCCGGCGGCGATCCCCACCAGAGACCCGCCGACGGACAGCAGAATATATATGATCGCCGCGCCGCTTTCCTGCCGCATCCAAAGATTGGCTGCTTCCAGCGAAAACGCCGAGAAGGTCGTGAATCCGCCGAGAACACCAGTCATCAGGAAGATGCGGAGATCGTGCCCACCCTCCCCGGCCTGAAACAGCACGCGTGCCAGAACCCCCATCGTGAAACATCCGAGGAGGTTCACCGCCAGCGTGCCAAACGGAAAGCCAGTACCGAGCAGGCGCATTGCCGCGAGGCCAACCGCCCAACGGCCGACTGCACCGATACCCCCGCCAAGAAAAACCAGCAATGCCGTGTTCATGGAGGTCTTTTGACGCAAGCCCCGTGCTAGCGCAAGCTATGCGCGCCACGCGCCCTTGAGGTTCGTTGCACAAATCGCTCAGCGCTTATTCATGTTGTGAGTATAAGTTGGGCGAGCCGGTCGGGAATTCGAGTTTTTGACCATCTCCGGCCGGTATTCGCCGTTCCTCCAACCAACCATGAGGAAATCCCATGACCAAATCAACGCTCGTCTCCCGCCGCACGCTCGTGGCGGGCGCTGCCATTACCGGCGCCACCCTGATCGCCGGCGCGCCGGCATTCGCGGCTGGAACCACCCCCATCGCCAAGCTCTGGGCCGATGCGGAAACCCTTCGGGGCCAGCTCGCCGTCCATCGTGACGCGATTGCCGCCGCAGCGGCAAACGGGGGCATTCCCGGCTGGATGCGCCTGGGTGGCGAGGCCAACAAGATCGCCGAAGCGCGCTACGGCAAGCTGATCGCGATCCTGAAGGCAGAACCGAAGAACGCGCAGGACCTCGCGATCATCGCCAAGGTGACGCAGGACAACGATATCGCCGAAGGCGGCCGTGCCTGGGCCAGCGCCCGTCTCGCCGAAGCCGCCGCCTCGCTCGCCGCCTGAGGCGCTCGAGATATGCCCCGCACATGCCCGGAACCGCCGGGCATGGCATCAGGCAGAGGGCCGCCCCCGCCAGCGCGCATAGCCAATAAGGATCGACGCGCCGAGGCCAACAGCGATCGCCAGCCCCACAACGTTGGCGAGAACGACCGGATATCCAAGCTTACCGACATCTAGAAACGGATAGGGATACCAGCCGTCGAGCGTGCCGCGCGCGAGCGCATAGGCGGCATAAAGACTCGGATAAAGCATCCAACGCCCAGCATCGGACCATCGCAGCCCGGACTTGGGCGAAAACATCAGCCAGTAAAGGCAGAACAGCAGCGGCACCGCCGTATGCAGGCCCTGATCTGACCACCAATGCAGCCCGACCGGGTTCCACAGCTTCGCCAGCACGGCGTGATAGACTGCCCCTACCAAACCAATCGAGATCGCAAGCGTGCCAAGTGCATGACGCTCGTCCGGCCAGCCGCGCGGCCAGCGACCGGTGGCGCGCGCGGTCATCGTCAGCGCGATCAGGAGATTGGTCAGGATCGTAAAGAAGCCGAGAAGGCGCCAGATCGCCATTCCGTGCGTGCCGCCGAGCAGATCGAGATTGTCGAACGCGACCATCACCTGCGTCGCCAGCGATACCCAGGCGACGAGCGCGATCAGACCGGCGGCGGCCCGGGCTTGCCAAGCTTCATTCGGCATGGGCACCGGGTTCCGGCATCGCACGGCAAGGATAGCTGTTCGCGCGGCCGGGGTTATCGCACGCGCGGCAGCGGACATGGCGAAGGAATTGTCCATCCGGGCTTTGGATCAGAAGGTCGCGCCCGGCGCGCCTCATGCGGATCACGGCATTCTCCTCGTTGCCCTCTCCGCCGCACCGCGCTTCCAGAACAAAGGTTTGGCCCTCCCGACGTTCGGACAGAAAATCGCACCAGTATTCGTAACCGGTCCAGCCCTTGCGAGTGATATTGACCGGATAATTGCCTGTTTCCGGTGGTTTTCGGGTGCAATACGCCGCTTTGAGGCTCCAGACACCTTCATAGGGCGCACGCCCGGCGGCGCTCGCTGGCAATATCGCGGCAACCAGCCACACGATGGCGAGCCCGGCCCTCATCGCTCGCCGCGCTCCCGCCTGAGCTTGTCCCAGAATTCGAGCCGCTTGCGGATCTCGCGCTCGAACCCGCGTTCGGGCGGATCGTAGAATTGCTGTCGGCCCAATGCTTCCGGCCAGTAGTCCTGCCCTGAGAAGGCATGCGGTGCGTCGTGATCATAGGCATATCCCGCGCCGTAGCCCTCACCCTTCATGAACTTGGTCGGTGCGTTCAGGATCGTCTTGGGCGGCATGAGCGAGCCGGCATCTTTCGCGATGCGCATCGCCGCCTTGTAGGCAACATAGGCGGCGTTCGATTTCGGCGCGGTCGCGAGATAGATCACGGCGTTGGCGAGCGCGAGTTCCCCCTCGGGCGAGCCGAGCTGCTCGTAGGTCTCGGCAGCCGCTCGCGCGTGAACCAGCGCCTGCGGATCAGCCAGACCGATATCCTCGACCGCCATCCGAACGAGGCGACGGGCGAGAAAGCGCGGATCCTCGCCCGCGTCGCACATCCGGCAGAAATAGTAGAGCGCTGCATCGGGATCGGAACCGCGCACACATTTGTGGAGCGCGGAAATAAGGTTGTAGTGCCCATCCTCGCTCTTGTCGTAGATCGGCGCCCGACGCTGGATGACCGCCTGAAGGCCAGCCAGATCGAAAACCTCGTCAGGCTCCGCCGCACGCCAGACCTCCTCGGCCAGCGTCAGCGCCGCGCGGCCGTCGCCATCCGCCATGCCGGCCAGCGCGGTGCGCGCATCATCGTCAAGCGGCAGTGGTCTCGCCATAACCTTCTCGGCCCGGTCGAGCAATCGGAGGATCGCCGCCTCGTCGAGCGCCTTGAAAGTGAGCACCCGCGCACGGGAGAGAAGCGCCGCATTGAGCGCGAAGGACGGGTTTTCGGTCGTCGCGCCGATCAGCGTGATCGTACCGTCCTCCATCACGGGCAGGAAACTGTCCTGCTGCGCCCGATTGAAGCGGTGGATTTCATCGACGAACAGCAGCGTGCCCTGCCCCATTTTGCGGCGCAGCTTCGCGGCCTCGAACACCTTCTTGAGATCGGCGACGCCGGAGAAAATCGCCGAGACCTGCTCGAAAACAAGATCGGTGTCATGCGCAAGAAGGCGCGCGACCGTTGTCTTGCCGGTGCCCGGCGGACCCCAGAGGACGAGCGAACCGAGCGAGCCGGAAGAGACGAGCCGGCGCAGGGCGCCGCCCTCGCCGGTCAGGTGCTCCTGGCCGACAAGATCGGCCAGCACTTCCGGCCGCATCCGGTCCGCCAGCGGGCGATGCGGTTCGCCTTCGAGCACCTCACCCCCCGAAAACGGAGGTGAAGGACTGCCCGCCGCGGTTGAACGTCACGCGCCAGACATAGGTGCGGCCGCGCGCGGCCTTGTCCATGGCCTCAGTGTCGCCGATCCGCTGACCGTTGACAGCGATGATGACGTCACCCTTCTGGAAGCCCACCTGATCGGCAGGCGAGTTGTTCTCGACCTCGCTGATCGCAACGCCGGAATCGACCCCATTGATCGACAGATCTTCCTTCACGGCCGGAGAAACGTTGACCAGCGTTGCGCCGGTGAACGGCGTATTTCCGCCGATCTTCACGGGTTTGCGCGGTGGCATCTCGGGCGCAACGACGAGCGGCACTTCTACCTCCTGCGCCTTACCGTTGCGCAAGTAAGCCATCTTCGCCTTGCCACCGACGATCTTGGTCGAGAAACGGAACCCGAAGGCATCAGGATCATCGATCGGGTTGCCATCGACAGTGGTGATGACGTCGAGTTTGCGCAAACCGGCCTTATCTGCCGGCCCTCCCGCTACAACCTCAGCGACCAGCGCGCCGGCCGGCCGCGCAAGTCCCAGCGTTTCGGCGAGTTCGGCCGTCACGCCTTGCAGCGACGCACCAAACCACGGTCTGCGGATCACCCCGCCGCCGGCTTTCGCATTTTCCAGCACCGCCCTGACCATATTAGCCGGAATGGCAAAACCGATGCCGTGACTGCCGCCTGATTTCGAGAAAATCGCCGTGTTGATGCCGATGACGCGGCCCTTCATATCCACCAGCGCGCCGCCGGAATTGCCGGGATTGATGGCTGCGTCGGTCTGGATGAAGAACTGATAGTCCGTCACGCCGACATGCGTGCGTGCCAGCGCCGAGACGATACCCTGCGTCACAGTCTGGCCGACGCCGAACGGATTGCCGATTGCCAGCACGATGTCGCCCACCTCAAGCGCATCCGAGTTTCCGAGTTCCAGCGCGACAAAGGTCTCGCCGGCCTTGAGCTTGAGCACCGCGAGGTCCGATTTCGGATCGCGCAGCATCACCTCGGCCGGAAACTCCCGGCGGTCGGCAAGCGCGACCTTGATCTCGGTCATCCCCTCGATCACGTGATGATTGGTGACGACAATGCCCGCCTTATCGATGATGACGCCCGAGCCCACCGAATTGCGAGCCCGCTCCGGCTGCGACAAGCCGCCGAAGAAGCGCTCGAAGAACGGATCGCCGGCGAAGGGGTTCTTGGCCTGCTCCTGCTTCGAAGACGCGTAGACATTGACGACGGCCGGCGCGGCTGCCTTGACGAGCGGCGCGAACGACAGCGTGACCTCGGCGCGGCTCTCCGGCGTCTTGCGCAGGAAATCGAGCCCTTGTGCAAGAGGCGCCGTCGCCAGTCCCGTCAGAACCGCCAGCGGAAGCACCAGCCGCGCGATCCGCGCCAAGCCCACCACCTCGTCAATTGCCTTCATCATCTTTTCAACCCTACCGCGCATAATGATCCTGCCGTCGGAGCTTTTGCCCATGCTGACCCAGTTCGTCTATACGAGTCGCCCGTGCTTCGCCCCCTCGTCCGCAAGCGGAGGCCGGATGCTGGGCAATATTGTGGAATCGGCGCGCCAAAACAACGCCAGGTTTTCGATTTCCGGCGTTCTCATCGTCGGACGCGACTGGTTGGCTCAGGTTCTCGAAGGAGAACGCGAGAACCTCAACGGCGTCATCGCCCGCATACTGGCAGACGAAAGGCACACCGACCTGCGCATCGCCGGCCTGCGTTTTCTCGGCAAGCGGCGTTTCCCGGCCTGGTCCCTTGGCATGACCACCAGCACGCTCGATATGCTGCCCATCGACCGGGTCGCGGAAATGAGCGGCGCCGACTTTCTGGAACTCGCCCGCATCGCACCGACATCGACACACTATATGCCGGCCTGAAAAGAAGACCTTGTCAGGCGCGTCCGCGCATCTTGGCGACCCACCAACGCAAACCTACAAACAGGAAACGCCAATCCCTGAAGAATTCCGGGGGCTTGCCCTCGAAAATGTGCCCTATGAACTGCAGGGACCACCCCGCGACAAACAGCACGGCAGGAAACAGCCAAAAACCCTGGATAGAGTAGGCGACCACGAAAAGCGGTATCGAAATCGCGATCATCGGAATGCCAAAGCTATGCAGCAACCGATTGACGGGATTTTGATGGCTCGCCGCATATTGCCGAATCCAATCGTCCCAGCTGCGCCCGCCCAGCATCGCCGTTTCCTCCCCAAGCCACGGAGCACGATGACAGTAGCTCAATTTAGTTTACATGAAAACATTCTTGCCGGCGCAAACAAAAAAGGCGGCCAAAGCCGCCTTTTTGAATTCAGTTCCAGTCGGATCAGGCCGCGTCGGCGTTCGCCGCGACGGTCTCGGCATGGCGGGCCTTGTCGGCCTTGCCCTTCGCATCGACATCGCGATCGACGAACTCGATCACCGCCATCGGGGCCGCATCGCCGTAACGGAAGCCGGCCTTCATGATGCGGAGATAACCGCCATTACGCGCCGAGTAACGCTTGGCAATGACGTCGAACAGCTTGCGAACGACCTCTTCCGAACGAATCTGCGCGATCGCCTGACGGCGGGCATGCAGGTCACCCCGCTTGCCCAAGGTGACGAGCTTCTCGACGATCGGACGCAGGTCCTTCGCCTTCGGCAGCGTCGTCATGATCTGCTCATGGGTGATCAGCGCCTGCGCCATGTTGGCGAACATCGCCTTACGATGGGAAGCGGTGCGCGAAAAGCGGCGGCCACGGAAACCGTGATGCATGTTGGCTCTCCTTCATTCTGACATCCGCCGTGCCACGGAACGGATGACCTGTTATGGGCCGGGTCTCTCCCGTCCCGAAAGCAGGGGCACCGAAGTGCCCCGTGCCAATCTCATTTCCCGCATTTCCTACGGCAAACCGGAAACCGCTTTGCCAGAAAACGCTATGGATCAGTAATGTTCCTCGAAACGCTTGGCGAGGTCTTCGATGTTCTCCGGCGGCCAGCCCGACACTTCCATGCCGAGGTGGAGGCCCATCTGCGCCAGCACTTCCTTGATTTCGTTGAGCGACTTGCGGCCGAAGTTCGGCGTGCGCAGCATTTCGCTCTCGGTCTTCTGGATAAGATCGCCGATGTAGACGATGTTGTCGTTCTTCAGGCAGTTCGCCGAGCGGACAGACAGTTCGAGTTCGTCGACCTTCTTGAGCAGCGCAGGGTTGAAGGCGAGATCCGGGATCGCAGCCTGGGTCTCGGGCTTCTTCGGCTCCTCGAAGTTGAGGAAAATCTCGAGCTGGTCCTGGAGGATGCGAGCCGAATAGGCAAGCGCATCTTCCGGAGTCACCGAGCCATCAGTTTCGATGGTCATGGTGAGCTTGTCGTAATCGAGAATCTGGCCCGAACGGGTATTCTCGACGCGGTAGGAAACCTTGCGGACCGGCGAGAACAGACTGTCGATCGGGATGAGGCCGATGGCGGCGTCTTCCGAGCGGTTACGGTCGGCCGGGACATAGCCCTTGCCGGTCGAAACATGCAGTTCCATGCGCAGTTCGGCGCCATCGTCGAGCGTGCAGATCTCGAGTTCCGGATTGAGAACCTCGATATCGCCCGTCACCTGAATGTCGCCAGCAGTGACGACGCCCGGACCCTGCTTGCGCAGAACCAGACGCTTCACGCCATCGCCCTGCATCTTCAGCGCGACGTCCTTGATGTTGAGGACGATATCGGTCACGTCCTCACGGACACCGGCGATCGACGAGAACTCGTGCAGCACGCCGTCGATATGGATCGCGGTGACGGCGGCACCCTGAAGCGACGACAGGAGGATACGGCGAAGCGAGTTGCCCAGCGTCATGCCGAAGCCGCGCTCGAGCGGCTCTGCCACGACGGTTGCGACGCGCGAGGCATCGTCACCGGGGATCACTTCGAGCTTGGACGGCTTGATCAGGTCCTGCCAATTCTTCTGGATCACGATTTTTTATCCTTGAAACGGCAATCGGGCGCCGCGCCCATCGCGGTGCCCGTCGTCAGAACGCACACGAAAAAATCAGACGCGGCGGCGCTTGCGCGGGCGGCAGCCGTTGTGCGGGATCGGCGTCACGTCGCGGATCGAGGTCACAGTGAAACCGGCAGCCTGAAGCGCGCGAAGAGCCGATTCACGACCCGAACCCGGACCGGAAACCTCGACCTCAAGAGTACGCATGCCGTGCTCGGAGGCCTTGCGGGCGGCATCCTCCGCCGCGACCTGAGCCGCATACGGCGTCGACTTCTTCGAACCCTTGAACCCCATCATGCCTGCGGACGACCATGAGATCGCATTGCCCTGGGCATCGGTGATGGTGATCATCGTGTTGTTGAACGAGGCATTCACATGCGCCACGCCCGAAACGATGTTCTTGCGTTCACGGCGGCGAATACGTTGAGCTTCCTTGGCCATATCGTCTTGAGCTTTCGTGTCTCGGACAGGGCGCGGCGCGCGGGCGCCACGGAATTTCTTTTACGGAATTACTTCTTCTTGCCGGCGATCGGCTTCGGCTTGCCCTTACGGGTGCGCGCATTGGTGTGCGTGCGCTGGCCACGAACCGGCAGGCCGCGACGATGGCGCAGGCCACGATAGCAGCCGAGGTCCATCAGGCGCTTGATATTCATCGCCGTCTCGCGGCGAAGATCACCCTCGACCTGATAGTCGCGGTCGATCGTCTCGCGGATCTGAAGGATCTCGGCGTCCGTCAGCTCGTTGACACGGCGCGTCAGCGGAATGCCGACCTTCTCGCAAATCTCAACGGCATTCACCGGACCGATGCCGTGAATGTAGCGCAGCGCGATGCAAACGCGCTTCGAGGTCGGAATGTTCACGCCCGCGATACGAGCCACTGCACTTCTCCTTGCTTGCCGGCCCCGAGGGACCGCCGCGCGACCCAAGAACCCTCGCCGGGACCCCTTAGCCGCTCAAAATTCCGTCTTCCGACCGGCTTCCCGCCAAACACTCAAAAGCGCTCGAAGGGTAAAACATAAAAGCGCGCGAGTTTCCCCGCGCGGTCTGCCTCGTCGGTAGGGGTTGCGGATAGACGAGAACAACGCCCCCCGTCAAGCCCCAAGCACGCATTTATTGAGGAATCCGTCCACCGAATTCCTCTTCCGCCGGAGTCGGTTACGACCCCAGCACCTTGTCGATCGCCGCAGCCACCTCGGTGATCGGCTTCATGCCATCGATCCGGGAAAGCTGACCCCGTCCCTCGTAGAACGGCGTCACCGCCGCCGTATCGCGGTTGTAGGCCGCGAGCCGCGTCTTGAAGACTTCGGGATCGTCGTCCTTGCGCACCGGCTGGCCGGCGGCCTTCGCATCTTCGGCCCGCTTGACGATACGGCCGACGAGTGCCGCCTGATCGACTTCGAGTTCGATTACGGCGTCGAGCTTGAGATTCTGGTCGGCGAGAAGCTTTTCGAGCGCCTCAGCCTGCGCGACCGTGCGCGGGAACCCGTCGAGAATGAACCCCTTCGCCGCATCCGCTTCGGCGATCCGGTCCTTGATGATGCCGATCACGATCTCGTCCGAGACCAGTCCGCCCGCTTCCATCACAGCCTTGGCCTGAAGACCGATCGGCGTAGCATTGGCCACGGCCGCGCGCAGCATGTCGCCGGTCGAAAGCTGGACGATGCCGTGCTTCTCGACAAGACGCGTCGCCTGAGTCCCCTTCCCCGCGCCGGGCGGTCCGAGCAGAATCAACCTCATCGTTTACTCCCCCTGAGCTTGGCCTTCTTGACGAGGCCCTCGTACTGATGCGCGAGCAAATAGCCGTGCACCTGGGCCACCGTATCCATCGTAACCGAAACCACGATCAGGATGGAGGTGCCCCCGAAGTAGAACGGAAGCGCAGCCGCCGAAATTAGAAATTCGGGTAACAGGCAGATCACGGTGAGATAGGCTGCGCCGATCACAGTGATGCGGGAGAGAACATAGTCGATGTATTGTGCGGTCTTCTCGCCGGGGCGGATGCCGGGAATGAAGCCGCCGTGCTTCTTCAGGTTGTCGGCAGTTTCAGTCGGGTTGAAGACGATCGCGGTGTAGAAGAACGCGAAGAAGATGATCAGCGCCGCGTAGAGCAGCATGTAGAGCGGCCGGCCATGCCCGAGATAGGTGTTCATGGTCTGGAGCCACTGCGGGCCGCCCGTCTGCGCGAAGCTCGCGATCGTCGTCGGCATCAGGAGGAGCGACGAGGCGAAGATCGGCGGAATAACGCCGGAAGTGTTGAGCTTGAGTGGCAGGAACGAGGTCTGGCCCTCGTAAACCTTGTTGCCCATCTGCCGCTTCGGATAGTTGATGAGCAGCCGGCGCTGGGCGCGTTCCATGAAGACGATGAACGCAACGACCGCGACCGCCATGATCATCACCGCGACGATCAGCCCGGCTGAAAGCGCACCTTGGCGGCTCAGTTCCAGCGTGCCGGCGATGGCGGACGGCAGTTCCGCAACGATACCGGCGAAGATGATGAGCGACGTGCCGTTACCGATGCCGCGGCTCGTGATCTGTTCACCGAGCCACATCAGGAACAGCGTGCCGCCCGTCAGAGTGATGACGGTCGAGAGCAGGAAGAACGGCCCCGGATTCTGGACGATCGCGCCCGAAGTCTGAAGCCCCACGGCAATACCGTAGCTCTGGAAAAGGGCCAGCAACACCGTGAGATAGCGCGTGTATTGGTTGATCTGACGACGGCCGGCCTCGCCCTCCTTCTTGAGGGCCTCAAGCGTCGGCGACACGGTCGTCATCAGCTGAATGATGATCGAGGCCGAGATATAGGGCATGATGTTGAGCGCGAAGATCGCCAGACGCCCGACCGCACCGCCGGAGAACATGTTGAACAGCCCAAGCACCCCGGCCTGCTGCTGCTTGAACACATCCGCGAGCGCTTCCGGGTTGATGCCGGGCAGCGGAATATAGGTGCCGAGGCGATAGACCAACAGCGCGCCGAGCGTGAACCAGATACGCTTCTTCAGTTCCTCGGCTTTCGCCAGAGCGCCGAAATTCAGGTTTGCCGCAAGCTGTTCTGCTGCCGATGCCATGTCAGACCCTGTCTCCGTCCCTGCCCGTGCATCCCGAGGGATTCAGCCGTGGCTTGATGGGAACGATCAGCGGGGCTCCGCCGGAGAATGCGGGCGCATGGGATGGCCTGCGCTCAGGAACCGGCGAAAGAGCTGTCGTTCTTCCGTCGAAATAAGATCGGCGCCGGAGTTTGTCACCCCGGCGCCGGAAGTTTCGTCAGGCAGTCGCCTCGGCGAGCAGCTTCACCGAGCCGCCGGCCTTCTCGATCGCGGCGACGGCACTCTTCGAGGCACGGAACACCTCGAATGCAAGCTTCGCCTTGAGTTCGCCAACGCCGAGAATCTTGACGCCATCGCGCGGCTTCGAGCAGACGCCCGCCGCCACCAGCGTTTCGATCGTCACGGTCGCCTTCTTGTCGAGCTTGCCGGCATCGACGGCTTCCTGGATGCGGCCGAGGTTGACCTCGTTGAGGTCCTTCGCGCCGATATTGTTGAAGCCGCGCTTCGGCAGACGACGATGCAGCGGCATCTGACCGCCTTCGAAGCCCTTGATCGCGACGCCGGTGCGGGCCTTCTGACCCTTCACGCCGCGTCCGCCGGTCTTGCCCTTGCCGGAGCCGATACCACGGCCGACGCGCATGCGGGCCTTGGTCGCGCCTTCGTTGTCACGGAGGTCGGTAAGCTTCATGTCCCCCTCCTCATTCTTCGACGATGCGGACCATGTGCGCGACCTTCGCGATCATCCCCCGGGTCGAGGGATTGTCAGGAAGCGTCGAGCGACGGCCGATCTTGTTGAGTTTCAAGCCGATCAGGGTCGCGCGCTGATCCTTCGGACGACGGATCGGCGAGGCGTACTGTTCGACAGTGACGGTCTTTGCGGGAGCTTTTGCCATTGGTCAGCCCTCACGCGTCGACGGCTTCGCCCCCGTCGACGTCGCGACGGCGGGACTGGAGCACGGAGACCTTGAGGCCACGGCGGGCCGCAACGGTACGCGGCGAATCTTCGGCCTTGAGGGCGTCGAAGGTAGCGCGCACCATGTTGTACGGGTTCGACGAGCCGAGCGACTTCGCGACGACGTCGTGCATGCCGAGGCATTCGAACACCGCGCGCATCGGGCCGCCGGCGATGATGCCGGTACCGGCCGGCGCGGCGCGGAGGAACACCTTGCCAGCGCCGTGGCGTCCGGGCACGTCGTGGTGCAGGGTGCGGCCGTCACGCAGCGGCACACGGATCAGCGCGCGCTTGGCGCTTTCCGTGGCCTTACGGATCGCTTCCGGCACTTCGCGGGCCTTGCCGTGGCCGAAGCCGACGCGGCCCTTCTGGTCACCGACGACCACGAGCGCGGCGAACGCCATGCGGCGGCCACCCTTCACGGTCTTGGCGACGCGATTGATATGGACGAGGCGATCGACGAATTCGCTGTCGCGCTCTTCACGCTGGTCGCGGTCGCGACGCTCGCGGCCTTCACGGCCACGGCCGGAACCGCCTTCACGTTCTGCTGCCATTTCTCTTTCCTTACTTGCGCGAAAGGCAATTGCCCCTCGCTCGCTTGGGTGCCGGGGGAAACGGAGTCATCCGAATCCCTTGCGCCGGCTTCTTAAAGCGGGATCAGAAGTCGAGCCCGCCTTCACGCGCGCCTTCGGCCAGAGCCTTGACGCGGCCATGATAGATGTACTGCCCGCGATCGAACACGACAGACTTGATGCCTGCCTTGATCGCGCGCTCTGCGACGAGCTTGCCGATGGCCTTCGCGGCCTCGACATCGGCGCCGGTCTTGAGCTTGCCCTTGAGATCCTTCTCGACGGTCGAGGCCGCGACAACGGTCACGCCCTTCGCATCGTCGATGATCTGGGCATAGATCTGCTTGGAGGAGCGGAAGACCGAGAGACGCGGACGGCCATTGGCCGCCGAGCGGATCTGGGCGCGGACACGCGCCTTGCGGCGCTCGTTCGTGGTAAGATGTGCCATGATGGGTCCGCCTTACTTCTTCTTGCCTTCCTTGCGGAAGATGAACTCGCCCTCGTACTTGACGCCCTTGCCCTTGAAGGGCTCGGGGCCACGCCAGGCGCGGATCTCCGCGGCGACCTGACCGACCTGCTGCCGGTCGATGCCCGAGACGACGATTTCCGTCGGCTTCGGAGTCACGACCGTGATCCCGGTCGGGATCGGGAACAGGACCGGATGCGAATAACCGAGCGAGAGGTTGAGGTTCTTGCCCTCGACCGCCGCGCGATAGCCGACGCCGTTGATCTCGAGCTTCTTCTCGAAGCCTTTGGTCACACCGACGACGATGTTGTTGATGCGGGCGCGCGAGGTGCCCCAGAGCGCGCGGGCGCGCTTGGTCTGGGTACGCGGATCGACCATGATCGCGTTGTTCTCGAGCTTGACCGAGACGTCATCGGGAACGACGAAGCTCAGTTCACCCTTCGGACCCTTGACCGAGACCGTCTGGCCATCGACCTTGGGGGTAGCGCCGGCCGGGATTTCGACCGGCTTCTTGCCGACTTTCGACATGGAAACCTCCTCTCCCGGTTCGCTTAGAAGACAGTGCAGAGCAGTTCGCCGCCGACATTCTTGTCGCGGGCGTCATGATCGGCCATCACGCCCGACGGCGTGGAGACGATCGTGATGCCGAGGCCATTGGCCACGCGCGGCAGGCTGTCGACCGGGCAGTAAACGCGGCGGCCCGGCTTCGAGACGCGCTTGATCTCGCGGATCGCCGGGGCGCCCTCGAAATACTTCAGCTCGATATCGAATTCGGTTCGACCGTTGTCGAACTGCGTCTCGGAATAGCCGCGGATATAGCCCTCGGCCTTGAGAACATCGAGAACGCGCGCACGCAGCTTGGAGCCCGGCGTCGAGACGCGGGACTTCTTACGCATCTGCGCGTTGCGAATGCGGGTGAGCATATCGCCCAGAGGATCATTCATCGACATGGATGCGCCTCCTTACCAGCTGGACTTAACGAGGCCCGGAACGAGCCCCTTGTTGCCGAGTTCGCGCAGCGCGATACGGCTCATCTTGAACTTGCGGTACACGGCGCGCGAACGGCCCGAAACCTCGCAACGGAGGCGGACACGGTTCCCGGCCGAATTGCGCGGCAGTTCGGCGAGCTTCAGGGTCGCGGCAATGCGCTCCTCGAAAGCGGCTTCCTTGTTCATAATGGTCGCCTTCAGAGCAGCCCGCTTCTCGGCATATTGCTTCACGAGCTTCTGCCGGCGGTTGTTCTTTTCGACCATGCCTTTTTTGGCCATCTATTTCACTCCTGGTTTCCGCGTCTAAGCGAAAGGGCTGACCCTGGGCTTACTGCCGGAACGGGAAGTTGAACAATTTGAGGAGAGCACGGGCTTCCTCATCGGTTTTCGCGGTGGTGCAGACGATCACGTCCATGCCCCAGATCTGATCAACCTTGTCGTAGTTGATCTCCGGGAACACGATGTGCTCCTTGATGCCCATCGCGTAGTTACCGCGCCCGTCGAAGGACTTGCCGTTGAGGCCGCGGAAGTCGCGAACGCGCGGCAGCGCGATCGTGATGAGACGATCGAGAAATTCGTACATACGCGCCTGGCGCAGCGTCACCTTGGCGCCGATCGGCATGTTCTCGCGCAGCTTGAACTGCGCGATCGCCTTGCGAGCGCGTGTGATGACCGGCTTCTGGCCGGCGATGGCCGCGAGATCGGCCGCCGCGACGGAGGCCTTCTTGGAATCGCCCGTCGACTCACCGACGCCCATGTTCAGGACGATCTTCTCGATCTTCGGGATTTCCATGACGTTCTTGTAGCCGAACTGCTCCTGCATCTTCGGCACGACCACGTCGCGGTAGTATTTCTTGAGCCGGGGCTCGTAATTGGTGACATCAAGCATCGATCAGATCCCCCGAACGCTTGGCGAAACGGACCTTGCGGCCATCCTCGAGCGTCTTGAACCCGACGCGGCTCGGCTTGCCGTCCTTCGGATCGGCGATCGCGAGGTTGGAAAGATCGATCGAGCCTTCCTTCGAGATGATGCCGCCCTGCTGGCTCTGGGTCTGGCGCTGATGCTTCTTGATCATCGCCACACCGCGCACCACGGCACGGCCCTCGGCCGGACGGACCTCAAGCACTTCGCCCGACTTGCCCTTGTCACGGCCTGAAATGACGACGACGCGATCGCCCTTCTTGATTTTCGCAGCCATTACAGCACCTCCGGCGCGAGCGAAATGATCTTCATATGCTGGCGGGCGCGCAGTTCGCGCGGCACCGGCCCGAAGATACGGGTGCCGATCGGCTCCTTCTGATTGTTGATCAGAACGGCCGCGTTGGAATCGAAGCGGATCACCGAACCATCGGCGCGCTTGATATCCTTCGCCGTACGAACGACGACCGCCTTCATGACGTCGCCCTTCTTCACGCGGCCCTTGGGAATGGCTTCCTTGATCGACACCACGATGATGTCGCCGACGCCGGCATACTTCCGCTTCGAGCCGCCGAGCACCTTGATGCACATGACGCGGCGCGCGCCGGAATTATCGGCAACGTCGAGATTGGTTTGCATCTGGATCATGAGATGATCCTTCCTTTCCTTCAGATCGGTTTCCGGCGACCCAAGGCCCCGGACTACGCCTGACGAGGGAGCGCAAAACGCCCCCTCCCCCTGAAACCTTGCGGCTTCATGTTTCGGTATTCACTCGCTATCGCGAAGCGCGAAGCCCTAGACGCTTCACGCCCAAAGCACAAGAGCGAAATTAGGCCTTCTGCTCGCCCGCCAGGACAACCCAGCGCTTGAGCTTCGACATCGGACGGGTTTCCTCGATGAAAACCTCGTCACCCACCTTGCAGGCATTCGCCTCGTCGTGGGCATGGTAGTTCTTGGTGCGGCGCACCGTCTTCTTCAGCAGCGGATGGGTGAAGCGGCGCTCCACCTTGACCACGACCGTTTTGTTCTGGACATCGCTGACGACGACGCCCTGGAGAACGCGCTTCGGCATTTCTTTCTCCTCAGCCCTTCGCCGCGGCGGCGAGTTTGGAACGCTGGATGGTCTTGACGCGCGCGACGTCGCGGCGGACCTCGCGGACTCGCGACATGTTCTCAAGCTGGCCCGTCGCACGCTGGAAGCGCAGGTTGAACTGCTCCTTCTTCAGCTTGACGAGCTCGTCCTGAAGCTGGTCGACCGTCATCACGCGAAGGTCGGAAAGACGCTGGCTGGCTTTCATCTTGCCCTCCCTTATTCGGCGATGCGCTGGACGAAGCGCGTCTTCATCGGCAGCTTGGCCGCCGCGAGGGTCAGCGCCTCACGCGCGAGTTCCACGTCGACGCCGCCGATCTCGAACATGATCTTGCCCGGCCGGATCTTGCACATCCAGTATTCCGGCGAGCCCTTGCCCGAGCCCATGCGGACTTCGGCCGGCTTCTTCGACACCGGAACGTCCGGGAACACGCGGATCCAGACGCGGCCAGCACGCTTCATGTGGCGGGTCATCGCGCGGCGGGCCGCCTCGATCTGACGCGCCGTGATGCGCTCCGGGTCCATCGCCTTGAGGCCGAACTCGCCGAAGGCAAGCTCGAAACCGCCCTTGGCTACGCCCTTCACACGGCCTTTGAACTGCTTACGAAACTTCGTACGCTTGGGTTGCAACATGGTTCAATCTCCTCACGCCGCTTCCGGCGCGCGGCGGCCCTGCGAACGCTGATCCGAACCTTCGGCGCGCTTGTCCTGCGCCATCGGATCGTGTTCGAGGATCTCGCCCTTGAAAATCCAGACCTTGATGCCGCAGGTGCCATAGGCCGTGTGGGCCGTGGCGACACCATAATCGACATCGGCGCGCAGCGTGTGCAGCGGCACGCGGCCTTCGCGATACCATTCGACGCGCGCGATTTCCGCGCCGCCGAGACGGCCTGCCGCGACGATCTTGATGCCTTCGGCGCCAAGACGCATCGCCGACTGAACGGCACGCTTCATCGCACGACGGAACGCCACGCGGCGCTCAAGCTGCTGGGCGATCGAGTCGGCGACCAGCGTCGCATCGACTTCCGGCTTGCGAACCTCGACGATGTTCAGAGCGACTTCGCTCTTGGTCATCTGCGAGATCTGCTTGCGCAGCTTGTCGATGTCGGCGCCCTTCTTGCCGATCACCACGCCCGGACGGGCGGAGTGGATCGTCACGCGGCACTTCTTGTGCGGACGCTCGACGATGATCTTCGAAACGGCCGCCTGCTTGAGGAGCTTCATCAGCTCTTCGCGGATCTTGAAGTCCTCATGCAGCATCGGGCCGTACTCGGACGAGTTCGCATACCAGCGGCTGTCCCAGGTGCGGTTGATGCCGAGGCGCAGACCGATCGGATTGACTTTCTGGCCCATGGCTTACTCCTCACCCTTCTGACGGACGACGATGGTGATGTTCGAGAACGGCTTCGTCACGCGCCCGGTACGGCCGCGGCCGTGGAACTGGATGCGCTTCATGACGATCGACTTGCCGACGAAGGCCTGGCTCACCACCAGCTCGTCGATGTCGAGATCATGGTTGTTCTCGGCATTCGCGATCGCGCTCTCGAGGCACTTCTTCACATCCTTGGCGATGCGCTTCTGGCTGAACTCGAGATCGGCGAGCGCGGCCTGAACCTTCTTGCCGCGGATAAGCTGGGCGACGAGGTTGAGCTTCTGGGGGCTCACGCGGAGATTCCGCGCAACCGCCTTGGCTTCGGTATCAGCCTCGCGCCGGATATTGGCAACCTGGCCCATGTTACTTCCTCTTCGCCTTCTTGTCGGCGGCATGGCCGTAGTAGGTACGGGTCGGCGCGAATTCGCCGAACTTCATGCCCACCATCTCTTCCGAGACGTTCACCGGAACGTGCTTGGCGCCGTTGTAGACGCCGAACGTGAGACCGACGAACTGCGGGAGGATCGTGGAGCGGCGGCTCCAGATCTTGATGACATCGTTGCGACCAGAGGCCCGGGCGGCCTCTGCCTTCTTCAGAAGGTATCCGTCAACGAACGGACCTTTCCAAACTGAACGCGGCATGAGCCTCTCCTTACTTCTTACGAGCGTGGCGCGACGACACGATGAAGCGGTCGGTGCGCTTGTTCGAACGCGTCTTCTTGCCCTTGGTCGGCTTGCCCCACGGGGTGACCGGGTTGCGACCGCCCGAGGTGCGGCCTTCACCACCGCCGTGCGGATGGTCGACCGGGTTCATGGCAACGCCGCGATTGTGCGGACGGAAGCCGAGCCAGCGATTACGGCCCGCCTTGCCAAGCGAGATGTTCATGTGATCCGGGTTCGACACCGCGCCGATCGTGGCGAAGCACTGGCCGGACACGAGACGCTGCTCGCCCGAGTTGAGACGCAGAATGACGTAGCCCTGGTCACGACCGACGATCTGGGCATAGGTGCCCGCCGAACGCGCGATCTGGCCACCCTTGCCGATCTTGATCTCCACATTGTGGACGATCGTGCCGACCGGAATGTTGGCCACCGGCATCGCGTTGCCCGGCTTGATGTCGACGCTCTCGCCGGCAACAACGCTGTCGCCGACATTCAGGCGCTGCGGCGCCAGAATGTAGCTCTGCGTGCCATCCGCATACTTGATGAGGGCGATGAACGAGGTGCGGTTCGGGTCATACTCGAGCCGCTCGACGACCGCCGCCATGCCCAGCTTGCCGCGACGCTTGAAATCGACGAGGCGATAGGCCTGCTTGTGGCCGCCGCCGCGGAAGCGGACGGTGACGCGGCCGAGGTTGTTGCGGCCGCCCTTGCTGCCCTGCCCCTCGGTGAGGCCCTTGACCGGCTTGCCCTTGTAGAGGTCCGAGCGATCCACCAGCACGAGCTGGCGCATCGACGGGGTGACGGGATTGTATTGCTTCAGTGCCATTTCAGTCTCTCCCGTCTCACAGGCCGGTCGTGACGTCGATGGTGTGGCCCTCGGCAAGGGTCACGACCGCCTTCTTGACGTCCGACTGCTGGCCCACGGTGCCGCGGAAGCGCTTCACCTTGCCCTTGCGGACGAGGGTGTTGACGCTCACGACCTTGACGTCGAACAGCTTCTCGACGGCCAGCTTGATCTGCGGCTTCGTCGCGGTCTTGGCGACCTTGAAGACAACCTTGTTGTGCTCGGAGAGCGCGGTCGCCTTCTCGGTAATCACCGGCGAAAGGATAACGTCGAACAGCTTCGGATCGATGCTCATGATCGTCTCTCCTTAGCCCGCGAGGCGCGCATTGAGCGCGTCCAGCGCGTCGGTGGTCAGCACGAGCTTCTCACGACGCAGGATGTCATAGACGTTGATGCCCTGAACCGGCAGCACGTCGATGTTCGGGATGGCGCGCGAGGCAAGGACGAAGTTGTCCTGAAGCGCCGCACCGCCGATGATCAGCGCATTGCCGAGACCAAGCTTGCCAAAGGTGGCGAGCAGCTCCTTGGTCTTCGGGGTCGCGACCTCGGCCTTGTCGAGAACCACGATCTGGCTCTCCTTGGCCTTGGCGGACAGCGCAAGCTTGAGCGCCAGCACACGCACCTTCTTCGGCAGATCATGCGCATGGGACCGCGCGATCGGGCCGAAGGCGCGACCACCGCCGCGGAACTGCGGCGCCTTGGCCGAGCCATGACGGGCGTTGCCGGTGCCCTTCTGCTTGTAGAGCTTCTTGGTGGTACGGTTGATCGTCGAGCGTTCCTGCGCCTGATGCGTGCCCGCCTGGCGCTTGGCCAGCTGGTAACGCACCATGCGGTGAAGGATGTCCGCGCGCGGCTCAAGGCCGAACAGGGCCTCCGCCAGCTCGACGGTGCCGGCTTCCTTGCCGGCCAAAGTGGTGATCGCGAGTTTCATCGCTCTCAGGCCTCCGTCTGTTCTTCGGCCGAAGCGGGCGCTTCATTGCCGAGGCGGAACTTGCCGGGAACCGGCGCATCCTTGTGGGCAGGTTTCTTGATCGCGTCGCGAACCGTAATCCAACCGCCCTTGACGCCGGGAACGGCACCTTCGACGAGGATCAGGCCACGCTCGGCATCCGTGCGAACGACCTTGAGGTTGAGCGTGGTGACGCGCTCGACACCGAGATGGCCCGGCATCTTCTTGTTCTTGAACGTGCGGCCCGGATCCTGACGGCCACCGGTCGAACCGATCGAGCGGTGCGAGACCGAGACGCCGTGGGTGGCACGCAAACCGCCGAAGTTCCAGCGCTTCATGCCGCCCGCGAAACCCTTACCGGTCGTGGTGCCGGTGACATCCACGTACTGGCCCGGAACGAAATGATCGGCGGTGATTTCCGCGCCGACGGGGATCAGGCCCTGATCGTCCACGCGAAACTCGACGAGCTTCATGCGCGGCTCGACCTTGGCGACCGCGAAGCGCTCGCGCTCGGCCTTCGAGACGTTCTTCGGCTTGGCCTTGCCCGCGCCGAGCTGAACGGCAACGTATCCGTCGCGTTCGGACGTGCGATGGGCGACCACCTGGCAGCCATCCAGCTTCAGAACTGTGACAGGGACGTGCTCCCCGCCATCGTTGAAGACTCGGGTCATGCCGAGCTTCTGTGCAATTACCCCTGACCTCATGGGCGATTTTCCTTATTCCAGAGGAGGTCCAACAATTCCGGGCGCTTGTGGGCGCTCAGAGACGGATTTCGACGTCGACACCGGCGGCGAGGTCGAGCTTCATCAGCGCGTCCACGGTCTGCGGGGTCGGGTCGACGATATCGAGCACGCGCTTGTGCGTGCGGATCTCGAACTGCTCGCGGCTCTTCTTGTCGACGTGCGGCGAGCGGTTCACGGTGAACTTCTCGATCCGCGTCGGAAGCGGAATCGGGCCGCGAACCTGCGCGCCCGTGCGCTTCGCCGTCGAAACGATCTCGCGCGTCGAGGTATCGAGCACGCGGTGATCGAAGGCCTTGAGGCGGATGCGGATGGTCTGTCCGTTCATCGCATTATTCCCTGGCTCTTGCCATGCTCCCCCTGCGGGAAGCGGTGATGGAAGGTCGCCCTTCCGTTCCATTCTTCAAAAAGCGAAGGCGCACCGCCATAGGCCGGCGGCGCGCCGATCACGTTTCAGGCTCAATCCTGGATCTGAGCGACGACGCCTGCACCGACGGTGCGGCCACCTTCGCGGATGGCGAAGCGGAGCTTCTCTTCCATCGCGATCGGGGTGATCAGCTCAACCTCGAACGAGATGTTGTCGCCCGGCATCACCATCTCGGTGCCGGCCGGAAGCGTCACGATGCCCGTCACGTCCGTGGTGCGGAAGTAGAACTGCGGACGGTAGTTCGCGAAGAACGGCGTGTGGCGGCCGCCCTCTTCCTTCGTCAGGATGTAGGCCTCGGCCTTGAACTTCTTGTGCGGCTTCACCGAACCCGGCTTGCACAGAACCTGACCGCGCTCCACGTCCTCGCGCTTCGTACCGCGCAGCAGCGCGCCGATGTTGTCGCCCGCCTGGCCCTGATCCAGAAGCTTGCGGAACATCTCGACGCCGGTGACGGTCGTCTTCTGCGTGTCGCGGATGCCGACGATCTCGACTTCCTCGCCAACCTTCACGATGCCGCGCTCCACGCGACCGGTCACGACCGTGCCGCGGCCCGAGATCGAGAACACGTCTTCGATCGGCATCAGGAACGGCTGGTCGATCGGGCGCTCCGGCTGCGGGATGTATTCGTCAACCGTCTTCATCAGCGCCAGGATCGCATCACGGCCGATCGCCGGATCGCCGTTGTCGAGCGCGACCTTCGCCGAACCCTTGGTGATCGGAATGTCATCGCCCGGGAAGTCATACTTCGAGAGAAGTTCACGAACTTCCATCTCGACGAGCTCCAGAAGCTCGGCGTCGTCGACGAGGTCGACCTTGTTCAGGAACACCACCAGCGCCGGAACGCCGACCTGGCGCGCCAGAAGGATGTGCTCGCGCGTCTGCGGCATCGGACCGTCCGACGCCGAAACAACCAGGATCGCGCCGTCCATCTGCGCCGCACCCGTGATCATGTTCTTCACGTAGTCCGCGTGGCCCGGGCAATCGACGTGCGCATAGTGGCGGTTCTGCGTCTCGTACTCGACGTGCGCCGTCGAGATCGTGATCCCGCGCGCCTTCTCTTCCGGCGCCTTGTCGATCTGGTCATACGCCGTGAACGTCGCGCCGCCAGACTCAGCAAGAACCTTCGTGATCGCAGCCGTCAACGACGTCTTCCCATGGTCAACGTGACCAATCGTCCCGATGTTGCAGTGCGGCTTCGAACGTGAAAACTTTTCCTTGGCCATCGTGGCACTCCTGAATGTCAGCGCGTGGCGCTGGATTGCGTGGACGATGCGGGCGGACCCGCACCGGAATTAGGCGTATTTTGCGATCACCTCTTCCGCGACGTTGCGCGGAACTTCGGCGTAATGGTCGAACACCATCGAGAACGAGGCGCGGCCCTGGCTGAACGAGCGCAGCGCGTTCACGTAGCCGAACATGTTGGCGAGCGGCACCATCGCGTTCACGACGTTGGCGTTGCCGCGCATGTCCTGGCCCTGGATCTGGCCACGGCGGGAGTTGAGATCGCCGATGACCGAACCGGTGTATTCCTCGGGAGAGACAACCTCGACCTTCATGATCGGCTCGAGCAGCACCGCACCGGCCTTCTGAAGGGCCTCGCGCAGACCCTGTCGGGCAGCGATTTCGAACGCGATGGCCGAGGAGTCGACCTCGTGGTACGCACCGTCCGTGAGGACGACCTTGACGTCCACCACCGGGAAGCCCGCGAGCGGACCGGAACCAACGACGCTCTCAAGGCCCTTCTCGACGCCCGGGATGTATTCCTTGGGCACCGAACCGCCGATGACCTTCGATTCGAACACGAAGCCGGCATTCGGCTCGCTCGGCTCGACCGTGAACTTGATGCGGGCGAACTGACCCGAACCACCCGACTGCTTCTTGTGGGTGTAGTCATGCTCGACCGAGCGGGTGATCGTCTCGCGGTAGGCCACCTGCGGCGCGCCGACATTCACCTCGACCTTGTGGGTCCGCTTGAGGATGTCGACCTTGATGTCGAGATGGAGTTCGCCCATGCCCTTGATGATCGTCTGGCCGGACTCGACGTCGGTCGAGACACGGAAGGACGGATCCTCGGCGGCAAGCTTGCCCAGCGCGATCGCCATCTTTTCCTGGTCGCCCTTGGTCTTGGGCTCGATCGCCATTTCGATGACCGGCTCCGGGAATTCCATGCGCTCGAGCACGACCTGCTTGTTCGGGTCGCACAGCGTATCGCCGGTGCGGCTGTCCTTGAGGCCGATCACGGCGATGATGTCGCCGGCATAGGCTTCCTTGATCTCTTCGCGGTTGTTGGCGTGCATCAGCAGCATGCGGCCGATGCGCTCCTTCTTCTCGCGTGTCGAGTTGGCGAGTGACATGCCCGACTCGAGCTTGCCAGAGTAGATACGGCAGAAGGTCAGAACGCCATAGGGGTCGTCCATGATCTTGAACGCGAGCAGCGCGAGCGGCTCGCTGTCCGAAGACTTGCGCTCAACTTCTTCGCCGGTGTCGGCGTCGACGCCCTTGATGGCCGGGCGGTCGAGCGGGTTCGGCAGGAAGTCGACGACCGCATCGAGCAGCGTCTGCACGCCCTTGTTCTTGAACGCCGAGCCGCAGAGCACCGGATAGAAAGCGCCCGTCAGAACGGCCTTGCGGATGCAGGTGCGCAGCGTCTCTTCCGACGGCTCGTTGCCTTCGAGATAGGCTTCCATCGCCGCGTCGTCCATCTCGACGGCGGCCTCGATCATTTCCTCGCGATACTGCTTCGCCTTGTCGACGAGGTCAGCGGGGATATCGATGTCGCGATAGGACGCGCCGAGCGCATCGTCATCCCAGACGACGCCCTTCATGCGGATGAGGTCGACGATGCCCTTGAAATCCGATTCCGCGCCGATCGGCAGCTGGATCGCGACGGGCTTCGCACCGAGGCGAACCTTGATGTCGTCGAGGCAGCGGTAGAAGTCCGCGCCGATCTTGTCCATCTTGTTCGCGAAAACGATCCGCGGAACCTTGTACTTGTCGCCCTGACGCCAGACCGTCTCGGTCTGCGGCTCGACGCCCTGGTTCGAATCGAGCACGCAGACGGCGCCGTCGAGCACGCGCAGCGAACGCTCGACCTCGATGGTGAAGTCAACGTGGCCGGGGGTGTCGATGATGTTCAGGCGCTTCTTCTTGCCGTCACGACCTTCCCAGAACGCGGTCGTCGCGGCCGAGGTGATGGTGATGCCGCGCTCCTGCTCCTGCTCCATGAAGTCCATGGTCGCGGCGCCTTCGTGCACTTCACCGATCTTATGGCTCTTGCCGGTGTAGTAAAGGATGCGCTCGGTCGTCGTCGTCTTGCCGGCATCGATGTGGGCCATGATGCCGAAGTTACGGTAATCCTCGAGCGGATATTGGCGGGCCATGATGAAGTGTCCTCGTCCTGAACGGTGCGGGGGTTGTTACCAGCGGTAATGCGAGAAGGCGCGGTTCGCTTCCGCCATGCGGTGCGTCTCTTCGCGCTTCTTCACGGCATTGCCGCGGTTGTTGGCGGCATCGAGCAACTCGGCGGAGAGACGCTCGACCATCGTCTTGTCGTTGCGGGCGCGGGCCGCGTTGATGATCCAGCGGATCGCGAGAGCCTGACGGCGCTCGGCGCGGACTTCAACCGGAACCTGGTAGGTCGCACCGCCGACGCGGCGGGAGCGGACCTCGACGGCCGGCGCAACGTTGTCGAGCGCCTGCTTGAACAGCGGCAGCGGCTCGGCCTTGGCCTTGCTTTCGATGATGTCGAAGGCACCGTAGACGATCTTCTCGGCGACCGACTTCTTGCCCTCGTACATGACGGCGTTCATGAACTTCGTGAGAACGATGTCGCCGAACTTGGCGTCCGGGATGATTTCGCGCTTTTCGGCGGCGTGACGGCGAGACATGATCTAACCTCTTACTTCGGACGCTTGGCGCCGTACTTCGAACGGCGCTGCTTGCGGTTCTTGACGCCCTGCGTATCGAGAACGCCGCGCAGGATGTGGTAGCGAACGCCCGGAAGGTCCTTCACGCGGCCACCGCGGATCATGACGACCGAGTGCTCCTGAAGGTTATGGCCTTCGCCGGGGATGTAGCCGATGACCTCGAAGCCGTTGGTCAGGCGCACCTTGGCGACCTTACGAAGCGCCGAGTTCGGCTTCTTCGGGGTCGTGGTGTAGACGCGCGTGCAGACGCCGCGCTTCTGCGGGCAAGCTTCAAGCGCCGGGACCTTGTTCCGGTTCTTGACGGCTTCCCGGGGCTTCCGGATCAGCTGGCTAATTGTCGGCATTCGATGCCCTTCTCTTCGCGTTCGCTCCCTCGGGAGCTTTTGAACCCCTTGGGATGGCCCGCCGGGTTCCTGACCGTTTGATGCTCCTTTCGGAGCTGTTCCCCGCGCCACCGGCGGAAAACCCGCCATGAAGCGCAAAAACGCGCCGTCTGGGCCATGCCAAAGCGGGGCCCAAATGGCGCCTAAACCAGAGGATCGATGAGGGTTTCCCCTCCCGATCATGACCGGCTCGATCCGGATTCCGAACGAAATCCCTGACCGACTGAATTCCAGGTCGCTAGAAAGGCAGCGTTTGATTCGGGTCGTTTCGCGTAAGTTCCGCGAAGCATGCACAAATCACGGCCTGCCGAGTGGGGTGCTTCTGACTCGGCCTTACCCGAATGTCAACCGCAAATTCGCACGATCCTGCCGTGCACGGGACGCAGAGCCGGTCCCGCACCGCCGGCGCCTCGCTCAAGCCCGCTGCTGCCCGCTTTCCAGCGCTTCCGCGACGCGCCGTTCGACCAGCCCTGCATCTGCTTTGGTCAGATCGGCATTGACCTCGCCGCCTAGCTTCGCGCGAAGCACGGCTGTCAGATGTTTGCGGATCGCACCCAGCGCCTTCGGCGGCGCGACGATCACCAGTCGGTCGAAGGCCGTCTCATGCGCGTCGAGCCAAGCGACCGCCTCGGCAAGGAAGACGTCCTCAATCTCCTGCCGAGGGTCAGCATGCTCCTCGACGCCGTAGCGACGGTTCCCCACTGAGGCGTAACCCGTTGCCCGCTCTCCGGCCTCGACCGAGGCCGTGTTGACGCGCGTCGTTTCCGGTACGGGCACGAGGCGGGGCGTTCTTCCCTCCCCGGTCAGCACCTCGCTGCGTCCGCCATCGCAGACGAGCACATAAATCCGTTCCTGTCGCATGATGCTCTCCTCAAGCCGCCTTGCGATTCCGCATCGCGCCGGGCGCTGCGGAGAGAATACGGTCGCCGGCCTCGCGCGTGATTTCGCCGATCCGCGTAACAACCTTGCGGTATTCGTCGGCGCTCTGCACGAAGAACTGCGCTTCCTTTTCGCCGACGCTCGCTGCGTCGGTGCAGCCTCGCAAGCCTTCGAGCAATCCCGCTTGCGCGTCGAGCCGCGCCGAAACGAACCGCAGCCCTTCAAGACCAAGCCCGAGCCAGACATCAAGCGCCAGTTGCTGCATCTCGCGGAAGTTGGCCAATCCGGCCTTGGCCGCATCGCCCGAAGCACCAAAAAGCGCCCGGAAATCGAAGATCGGCAGATCGTGGTTCTTCATGACAACCCCCTTTCAGGAATGTCTTGCGCCCCACTACAGAAGATGCCGCCCTATAAAGAAGCTCGCATGATCGCTTCCGTTTCGGCACTGACCCAGATCAATCTGGCATCAAACCGCCATGAAAAAAGGGCGGAGTCGAAGCCCCGCCCTTCATTCCGGTTGGACCTAGCGTACGTTCACTCTGCCGCAGGCAGGCTCGCGACCTCGTTCGCCGCATCGCGGGCATCCGTTTCCTGCTGGGCGACGATCAGATCGTCGCGCCGCATGGCGACCTCGCGGATACGGCTCATCATGGCGCCGGTACCGGCCGGGATCAGACGGCCGACGATGACGTTCTCCTTGAGCCCCTCGAGCGTATCGATCTTGCCATTGACCGCCGCCTCCGTGAGGACACGGGTGGTCTCCTGGAACGAAGCGGCCGAGATGAACGAGCGCGTTTGGAGCGAAGCCTTGGTGATACCGAGGAGAACCGGCACACCGACGGCAGGCTTCTTGCCCTGCTCCTCGAGCTGCGCGTTGATCTCGTCGAAATCGACCTTGTCGATCTGCTCCTGCGCCAGAAGGTCGGAATCGCCAGCATCGGTGATTTCGATCTTCTGCAGCATCTGGCGAACGATCACCTCGATATGCTTGTCATTGATGTTCACGCCCTGCAGCCGGTAGACTTCCTGGATCTCGTTCACGAGGAACGCGGCCAGTTCCTCGACGCCCTTGACGGCGAGGATGTCGTGCGGCGCGGGCGGCCCCTCGAGAATGAACTCGCCCTTCTCGATACGGTCGCCTTCCTGAAGGTGGATGTGCTTGCCCTTCGGGATCAGGTACTCGATCGGCGCGGCGCCCTCCTCATCCGGAACGATGGCAAGGCGACGCTTGTTTTTGTAATCGCGACCGAACTGGATCGTGCCGGAGGTCTCGGCGATGATCGCCGCTTCCTTCGGACGCCGGGCCTCGAACAGTTCCGCGACGCGCGGCAGACCGCCGGTGATGTCGCGGGTCTTGGCGCTCTCGGTCGGGATACGGGCAATGACGTCACCCGCCTTGACCTTGGCTTGTGGATCGGTCGCAATGATCGCATCGACGGGCAGGAGATACTTGGCCTCGCCGCCGCGCTGAAGCTTGAGCACCTTGCCGTCCGATCCGGTGATTGCCAGCGAGGGCTTGAGATCCGACGTGCGCGAGGAACCGCGCCAGTCGGTCACGACACGCTTGGCAATACCGGTTGATTCATCGACCGATTCCGACATCGACGCGCCCTCGACGAGATCGTCGAAGCGGATCGAACCGTCGACGTCCGCAAGGATCGGGCGGGTATAGGGGTCCCACTCGACAATGCGCTGGCCGCGCTTAATCGTATCGCCGTCATCGACACGCAGCTTCGCGCCGTACTGGATACGATGCGTCGCACGGTCCTTGCCGTCCGGCCCGACGATGGCGACGACAAGGTTGCGGCCCATCGCGATAAGGTCGCCTTCCGAGTTGCGTGCGGCAGCCCGATTGCGGATCTCCACCTTGCCTTCGAAGTTCGAGTCGAGCGAAGACTGCTCGTTGAACTGCGCCGCACCGCCAATGTGGAACGTGCGCATCGTGAGCTGCGTGCCCGGTTCGCCGATCGACTGCGCCGCGATGACGCCGACAGCTTCACCCATGTTGACCGGCGTGCCGCGCGCGAGATCACGCCCGTAGCAGGTCGCGCAGACGCCGCGCTTGGTCTCGCAGGTCAGTACCGAGCGAATCTTGACGCCCTGAACGCCCGCCGCCTGGATGGCCGCGACATCCTTTTCGTCGAGGAGACGGCCGCGCGGCGCGATGATCTCACCGGAGACCGGATCGAGGACATCTTCCGCCGTGGTGCGGCCGAGAATACGCACACCGAGCGAGGCAACAACGTTGCCTGCATCGATGATCGCACGCATCTGGATGCCGTTCTCGGAGCCGCAGTCGACTTCCGAGATGATCGAATCCTGCGCCACGTCCACGAGACGGCGGGTCAGGTAACCCGAGTTCGCGGTCTTGAGCGCGGTATCGGCAAGGCCCTTACGCGCACCGTGGGTCGAGTTGAAGTATTCGAGAACGGTCAGGCCTTCCTTGAAGTTCGAGATGATCGGCGTCTCGATGATCTCGCCCGACGGCTTGGCCATCAGGCCGCGCATCGCCGCGAGCTGCTTCATCTGCGTGGGCGAACCGCGCGCACCGGAGTGGCTCATCATGTAGATGGAGTTCACCTGCTTGTCGCGACCGGTGTCGTCCTTCTGCACCGACGAGATGCGCGCCATCATCTCGTTGGCGAGCTTGTCCGAGCACTTGGCCCAGGCATCGACAACCTTGTTGTACTTCTCGCCCTGGGTGATGAGGCCGTCCTGATACTGCTGCTCGTAGTCCTTCGTGAGCACGCGGGTCTCGTCGACGATCTTCCACTTGTTGTCCGGAATCTGCATGTCGTCCTTGCCGAACGAAATGCCCGCCTTGTAGGCGTGGTAGAAGCCGGTGGACATGATGCGGTCGCAGAAGATGACCGCTTCCTTCTGACCGCACGAGCGGTAGACGGCATCGATCATGCCCGAAATGTCCTTCTTGGTCATGAGCTTGTTCACGACATCGAAGGTAACGAGCGGGTGCTTCGGCAGGTGCTGCGAGAGCACCACACGACCGGCAGAGGTCTCGTAGATCTTCTTGTAGGGCTTGCCGTCGTGGCCGACGCCTTCCCAGCGATACTTGATCTTCGAGTGATAGGTGATCGCCTTGGCGGCGAGCGCATGCTCGATCTCGGCAAGGTTCGAGAACGCCTTGCCCTCGCCCGGTTCGCCGTTGGCCATGATCGAGAGATAGTAGAGGCCGAGAACGATATCCTGCGACGGCACGATGATCGGCTGACCGTTCGCGGGATGCAGGATGTTGTTGGTCGACATCATCAGGACGCGCGCTTCAAGCTGCGCTTCCATCGAGAGCGGCACGTGCACGGCCATCTGGTCGCCGTCGAAGTCGGCGTTGAACGCGGTGCAGACCAGCGGATGCAGCTGGATCGCCTTGCCTTCGACCAGCACCGGCTCGAAGGCCTGGATGCCGAGACGGTGTAGCGTCGGCGCACGATTCAGCATCACCGGATGCTCGCGGATCACCTCGTCGAGGATATCCCAGACCTCCGGGCGCTCCTTCTCGACGAGCTTCTTCGCCTGCTTCACGGTGGCGGAGAAGCCCTTGGCGTCGAGCTTGGAGTAGATGAACGGCTTGAACAGCTCGAGCGCCATCTTCTTCGGCAGGCCGCATTGATGGAGCTTCAGCTCCGGGCCGACGGTGATGACCGAACGGCCGGAATAATCGACGCGCTTGCCGAGCAGGTTCTGACGGAAGCGGCCCTGCTTGCCCTTGAGCATGTCGGCGAGCGACTTCAGCGGGCGCTTGTTGGCGCCGGTGATGACGCGGCCGCGGCGACCGTTGTCGAACAGCGCATCAACAGCTTCCTGAAGCATGCGCTTCTCGTTGCGGATGATGATATCGGGCGCGCGCAGCTCGATCAGCCGCTTGAGACGGTTGTTACGGTTGATAACGCGGCGGTAGAGATCGTTGAGATCCGAGGTCGCGAAGCGGCCACCGTCCAGCGGGACGAGCGGGCGCAGGTCGGGCGGGATCACCGGCACGACGGTCAGGATCATCCACTCCGGCCGGTTGCCGGATTCCATGAAGGCTTCGATGATCTTGAGGCGCTTCGCCAGCTTCTTCTTCTTGAGGTCCGAATCCGTGCCGGTGATCTCCTCGCGGAGATCGGCCGCCAGCTTCGGCAGGTCCATCGACTTCAGGATCTCGCGGATTGCTTCCGCGCCGATCATGGCGGTGAACGAGTCCTGGCCGTATTCGTCCTGCGCGTGGAGGTAATCCTCCTCCGAGAGCAGCGAATACTGCTTGAGCGGGGTCAGGCCCGGCTCGATGACGATGTAGCTCTCGAAATAGAGAACGCGCTCGATGTCCTTGAGCGTGAAGTCGAGCAGCATGCCGATGCGGCTCGGCAGGCTCTTCAGGAACCAGATATGGGCAACCGGCGCGGCGAGCTCGATGTGGCCCATGCGCTCGCGGCGGACGCGGCTCAGCGTTACCTCGACGCCGCACTTCTCGCAGATAACGCCCTTGTACTTCATGCGCTTGTACTTGCCGCACAGGCACTCGTAGTCCTTGATCGGGCCGAAGATGCGCGCGCAGAACAACCCGTCACGCTCGGGCTTGAACGTGCGGTAGTTGATTGTTTCCGGCTTCTTGATCTCGCCGTAGGACCACGAGAGAATCTTCTCCGGAGAGGCGATCGAGATCCTGATGTGATCGAAGGTCTGCGGCGCCACCTGCGGGTTGAAGATGTTCATCACGTCTTGCTTCATCAGTCGTCTCCTGAAGGGCGATGGGAGCAACGGCTCCTCAATCAGCCCCGAATCCTGATCAAATCGGTCTCAATAGATAGCGCCGGGACTACCGGCCGGGAGGGGCTTTCCCCTCCCGTCACTATTTGGCGTGTTACTCGGCAGCGTCGGCCGGCGGCAATTGGTCGTTGCGCGCCTTGGCGTTCGGCAGGTCCACATTGAGGCCGAGCGACCGCATTTCCTTGACGAGAACGTTGAAGCTCTCCGGAATGCCGCTCTCGAAGTTGTCCTCGCCGCGCACGATGCTCTCGTACACCTTGGTGCGCCCTGCCACGTCGTCCGACTTGACGGTGAGCATTTCCTGCAGGGTGTAGGCCGCGCCATAGGCTTCGAGCGCCCAGACTTCCATTTCGCCGAAGCGCTGGCCGCCGAACTGCGCCTTGCCGCCCAGCGGCTGCTGGGTAACGAGCGAGTACGGGCCGATCGAACGGGCGTGGATCTTGTCGTCGACGAGATGGTGGAGCTTGAGAATATAGATGTAGCCCACCGTCACCTGACGATCGAACGCCTCGCCGGTCTTGCCGTCATAGAGCGTCACCTGGCCGGACTTGTTGAGGCCCGCCTTCTCCAGATAGTGCTCGATATCGGCTTCCTTGGCGCCGTCGAAGACCGGAGTCGCGATCGGCACGCCGCGCTTCAGGTTCTTCGCCATCGAGACGAGTTCCTTGTCGTCGAGCGCCGAAATCACTTCGTTCTTGCCGTAGATGTCGCTCATCTTCTCACGCAGCGGCGTCACGTTGCCGTGGCGGAGATAGACGTTGACCGCCTCTGAAACCTGACGACCAAGACCCGCGCAAGCCCAGCCGAGGTGAGTTTCGAGAATCTGGCCGACGTTCATGCGCGAAGGCACGCCGAGCGGGTTCAGCACGATATCGACCGGCGTGCCGTCCGACAGGAACGGCATATCCTCGACCGGAACGATCTTGGACACGACACCCTTGTTGCCGTGGCGGCCAGCCATCTTGTCGCCCGGCTGAATCTTGCGCTTCACCGCGATGAAGACCTTGACCATCTTCATCACGCCCGGCGGCAGCTCGTCACCGCGCTGGAGCTTCTCGACCTTGTCGAGGAAGCGCTGTTCGAGGTGCTTTTTTGACTCGTCGTACTGCTTGCGCATCGCCTCGATCTCGCCCATCAGGCGATCATCGTCGGTCGCGAACAGCCACCACTGCGAGCGCGCGAAGCCGTCGAGCGCGTCACGGGTGATGTCCGTGTCCTTCTTGAAGCCCTTCGGGCCGGCGATACCGGTCTTGCCGACGAGAATGTCGGCGAGGCGGCCGTAGGTGTTGCGGTCGAGGATCGCGAGCTCGTCGTCGCGGTCCTTCGCGAGACGCTCGATCTCCTCGCGCTCGATCGACTGCGCGCGCTCGTCCTTGTCGACGCCGTGGCGGTTGAACACGCGCACCTCGACGATGGTGCCCTGCACGCCCGGCGGAACACGGAGTGAGGTGTCGCGCACGTCCGAAGCCTTTTCGCCGAAGATAGCGCGGAGGAGCTTCTCTTCCGGCGTCATCGGGCTCTCGCCCTTCGGCGTGATCTTGCCGACGAGGATATCGCCCGCCTGCACTTCCGCGCCGATGTAGACGATGCCCGCCTCATCGAGGTTCTTCAGCGCCTCTTCCGAAACGTTCGGAATGTCGCGCGTGATTTCCTCCGGCCCGAGCTTGGTATCACGGGCCATCACCTCGAATTCCTCGATGTGGATCGAGGTGAAGATGTCTTCCTTGACGATATTCTCGGACAGGAGGATCGAGTCTTCGAAGTTGTAGCCGTTCCACGGCATGAACGCGACGAGCACATTGCGGCCGAGCGCGAGATCGCCGAGATCGGTCGACGGACCGTCGGCGACGATATCGCCCTTGGTGACGATATCGCCCGGCTTCACCAGCGGACGCTGGTTAATACAGGTCGACTGGTTGGAACGCTGGAACTTCATCAGGCGATAGATGTCGACGCCCGGCTTGGTCGGGTCCATCTCGTCCGTCGCACGGATGACGATACGCGTCGCGTCCACCTGATCGACGATACCCGAGCGGCGGGCGGCGATCGCCGCGCCGGAGTCACGGGCGACAACCGATTCCATGCCGGTGCCGACGAACGGGGCGTCGGCGCGCACCAGCGGCACGGCCTGACGCTGCATGTTCGAGCCCATCAGCGCGCGGTTCGCATCGTCGTTCTCAAGGAACGGGATCAACGCAGCCGCGACCGAAACGAGCTGCTTGGGCGAGACGTCCATCAGGTCGACCTTGTCGACCGGTACGGTGATGACGTCGCCGGCATGGCGGGCGACGATCAGATCGTCCGTCAGCTTGCGATCCTTGTCGACCGGCACGTTCGCCTGCGCGACATAGTGTTTCTGTTCTTCCATCGCCGAGAGATAGACGACCTCGTCGGTCACCTTGCCATCAACGACCTTGCGGAACGGGCTCTCGATGAAGCCGTACTTGTTCACGCGCGCGAAGGTCGCAAGCGAGTTGATCAGACCGATGTTCGGGCCTTCCGGCGTCTCGATCGGGCAGATGCGGCCGTAGTGCGTCGGGTGCACGTCGCGCACCTCAAAGCCGGCGCGCTCGCGTGTGAGACCGCCCGGGCCAAGCGCCGAGAGGCGGCGCTTGTGGGTGATTTCCGAAAGAGGATTGGTCTGGTCCATGAACTGCGAGAGCTGCGACGAGCCGAAGAACTCGCGCACGGCTGCAGCAGCCGGCTTCGCATTGATGAGATCTTGCGGCATGACCGTGTCGATATCGACCGAGGACATGCGCTCCTTGATGGCGCGTTCCATGCGCAGGAGACCCAGACGATACTGGTTCTCCATCAGCTCGCCGACCGAGCGCACACGGCGGTTGCCGAGATGGTCGATGTCGTCGATCTCGCCGCGACCGTCGCGGAGTTCAACGAGCGCCTTCGCCACCGCAAGGATATCATCCTTGCGCAGCGTGCGCTGGGTGTCGGGCGCATCGAGGTCGAGGCGCATGTTCATCTTGACGCGGCCAACGGCCGAGAGATCGTAGCGCTCGGCGTCGAAGAAGAGGTCCTGGAACATCTTCTCGGCGGTTTCGACGGTCGGCGGCTCGCCCGGACGCATGACGCGGTAGATGTCGAACAGCGCTTCCTCGCGGCTCGAGTTCTTGTCGGCGGCCAGCGTATTACGGACGTAAGGTCCGACGTTGACATGGTCGATGTCGAGCAGCGCGATCTCGCCGATGCCGGCACTCTCGAAGATCTTGATCGTCTTCTCGCTGATCTCCTCGCCCGCCTCGGCGAAGATCTCGCCGGTCTGCGGGTTGACGATATCCTCGCCGACATACTGGCCAACGAGATCATCGTCGGTCGCGCGCAGGAACTTGAGGCCCTTTTCCGCGAGCTGACGCGCCGAACGCGCGGTCATCTTGCGACCGCTCTCGATCACGACCTCGCCGGTCTCGGCATCGAAGTAATCGACGGCGGCCTTGAGGCCCTTGAAGCGCTCCCACTCGTAGGGCATGCGCCAGCCGGCCTTGTCGCGGACATAGGTGACGTTCTTGTAGAAGGTCGCGAGGATCTCTTCTGAATCCATGCCGAGCGCGTAGAGCAGGCTCGTCACCGGGATCTTGCGGCGGCGGTCGATACGCGCATGGACGATGTCCTTGGCGTCGAACTCGATGTCTAGCCACGAACCGCGATAAGGAATGATGCGGGCAGCAAACAGCAGCTTGCCCGAGGAATGGCTCTTGCCCTTGTCGTGGTCGAAGAACACGCCCGGCGAGCGGTGCATCTGGCTGACGATGACACGCTCGGTGCCATTGACGATGAAGGTGCCGTTCATCGTCATGAGCGGCATGTCGCCCATGTAGACGTCCTGCTCCTTGATGTCCTTCACTGACTTGGCGCCGGTGTCGACGTCGACATCGAACACGATCAGGCGCAGCGTCACCTTGAGCGGCGCGGAATAGGTCATGCCGCGCTGGCGGCACTCGTCCACGTCATATTTCGGCGGCTCGAAGGTGTAGCGCACGAATTCGAGAAGAGAGGCACCCGAAAAGTCCGAGATCGGGAAAACCGAGCGGAAAACGCTCTGGAGTCCTTCGTCCGGACGGCCGCCCTTGGGCTCGTCCACCATCAGGAACTGGTCGTAGGACGCCTTCTGAACCTCGATGAGGTTCGGCATCTCGATCGCTTCCCGAATGTTTCCGAAGAATTTCCGAAGCCGCTTCCGCCCAACCAGGGTCTTGGATTGTCCCGACTGAGCTTTCAGAGCATTCGCCATCTTGATCCTCGTTAAAGCACTTCCAGAATTCAAAAATGGAGTGTGGATCGCAACCCAGACTCCTTCCGTCAAAAACGGCCGACCGGAACTCTCTCAGAGACAAGAATTCGGGTCGGGCGTCCTCTGGTCCGCGAGGGCTCCGCCCCTTGAGACCAAAAGTCCCGCGCGGGGAAAACCCGCGCGGGTCAATCTTCGGTTCAGCCCGCGAGGGCCGAAATTACTTGAGCTCGACCTTGGCGCCAGCGGCTTCGAGCTGCTTCTTGAGCTTCTCGGCCTCGTCCTTGGAGCAGCCTTCCTTGACCGGCTTCGGCGCGCCTTCGACGAGGTCCTTGGCTTCCTTGAGGCCCAGGCCGGTGATGGCGCGGACTTCCTTGATGACCTCGATCTTCTTGTCGCCGGCAGCGGCCAGGACAACGGTGAACTCGGTCTGCTCTTCGGCAGCAGCGGCCGGAGCACCACCGGCAGCGCCCGGCGCGGCGGCGACGGCAACGGCGGCGGCGGCGGAAACGCCCCACTTCTCTTCGAGCATCTTGGCGAGCTCGGCGGCTTCGAGGACGGTGAGGTTCGAAAGCTCGTCAACGAGCTTGGTCAGATCAGCCATGGTATGTTCCTTCGGCTCTATATCAGGTTTCGTTTTCGGTTCTCATGAGGCTGCCCGGAAAGCCGGGATGCCTCGCATCGGGTATTTCGTCTCAGGCTGCTTCGTCTCGCTTGGCATAAGCCCCGAACACGCGCGCCAGCTTGGCGGCGGGCGCGGTCGAGAGCTGCGCGATCTTCGTCGCCGGGGCCTGGATGAGGCCGACGAGCTTGGCGCGCAGTTCATCGAGCGACGGCATGGTGGCGAGTGCCTTCACACCATTCGCATCAAGGGCCGTCTTGCCCATCGCACCGCCAAGGACGACGAACTTATCGTTCGCCTTGGCGAAATCGGTGGCCACCTTCGGAGCCGCGACCGGATCCGCCGAGTAGGCGAGAATGGTCGGGCCCTTCATGAGGCCGGCGATGGACGCAACGTCAGTGCCATCGAGCGCGATCTTCACGAGGCGGTTCTTCGCAACCCGCACCGTGGCGCCAGCCTGCTTCATCTCCTTGCGGAGCTGCTGCATCTGGGCGACGGTCAGGCCGGAATAATGCGCGACGACGACAACGCCGGTGTTCTTGAACACCGCGTTCAGCGTCGAGACGAGCTCTTCTTTTCCAGCTCTATCCACGTGTCTTCTCCGGATCGGGAAGAAATCTTCCCTCTCTGCGCTCTGCCATCCTCCGGCGGCGCGTCATGGACGGCTTGACCAGAAGGACAACGGTTGAAAGGCAGGTTTCCCTGCCCCGAGCCCCTCCCCCTTGCGGAAGAACGGACCCACCTGTCCCCCTGGAACGCGCGGGATACCCCGCGAATACCCAAGGCCGAGAAAACGAAACCCTCTCCCCCGGATCACCCGGCGGCGATGAATTTCCCTTCCCCATCTATGCAGGCTCCACGTTCGGGGATCGGCTATCCCCGGCGCGCCGCCCTTTCCACGGAAAGGAGCGGATGATTAAGCGATTGCGTCAAAAACCTTGCCCTGATCGCTCTCGCGAACCGGATGGACAGGATTTTCTGGCAACCTTTGCACCTGCAGTCTCGGACAGGATTGACTGTCACCGGCAACGGGAGCACCTTCCGGTTCGCCCGTCCGCGACAGCTCGTCAATCACACGATTGACGACAAAAAAGAATCGCGGGAAGCCCACGATCCTTCTCTGCAAGCTGTGCTCAATAATGCCTTGCTTCCGCGAGCGCAAGAGGGGGACTTGACAAAATCCCAATCTTTGTTCCGGCAAGGGCCTACGCCATCGCCGGCTGCGCCGCGCCTTCGACAGCTGTCTTCTTCTGGCCCGACACCATGAACGGCTTCTCGATGAAGCGATAGGTCTTGGACGAAATCACGATCGTCAACGCGAGCAGCGCCACGATCACCGCGAGGTCGATCGCCGTGCCGCCGAAGGTGAAGATGCGTTCGTTGCCCGCGCCCGCCGCCGTCAGCGGCCACTTGGTGATCTTCTCGACGAGCACCAGCGCGAGGCGCAGCGCGTAATAGAGCAGCGCATGGACAAGATAGATCGAATAGGACCAGCGGCCGAGCGCCTGCACCGGCGCGCTTTCGAGCGCCGCGGTCATCCAGCCCCTGCCCTGGCTGAAGACGATGATGACGACCGCGAAGACAAGCGGCGCGATCAGCGAGGTCGCGTTGACGCCCGTCGAGATCAGGTAGCTCACGAGCGCCAGCACGACTGCGATCTCGGTGCCGGTGCTGCCCTCGACCTCGAAGCGGTCGGACGTTACGAGGCGATAGGTCACCGCACCGATGAAGAAGCCATAGATGGCCCGCAGCAGGCCGAAATCATGCGTCGCGAACAGCCAGATCGGCGAGAACCACGCCACGCCCACGAGACCGAGGCCGGCGATAGCCAGCAGCGCCAGCGTATTGCGACCACGGAACAGCAGCATCGCGGCGGCGAAGATCAGGTAGGTCCAGAACTCGACCGAGATCGACCAGGCCGGGCCGTTCCATGTCGTTGTCCCGTGAAGGTTCAGCGACTGTGTCATTGTGATGTTGGTGAGCAGCGCCGCCCATGACCGCGAATTCGTGAACGGGCCATCGTCGATGGGAAGCGAGACGAAAGCGCCCATAGCGGCCTTCAGCAGCTCGATCCCGAAGAACGCCAGCAGAATGGAAAAATGCAGCGGCCAGATGCGCCAGAAGCGCTTCGCCACGAATTCCTTCGCCGAATCCGCACTATCGAGGCGCTTGCCCCAGGCGTGCATCATCACGAAGCCGGAGAGCACGAAGAAGAAATCGACGAACAATTCCCAGTTCTTCCAGCCCGCCATGTCGCGCAGCGGATTGGCGATCGGCGCATGATAGAACGCGATCGCCAGCGCCGCGATGCCACGCCAGCCGTCCAGTGCCTCAAAACGTTTCGCGCTCATGTTTCACTCCGGGACAAAACTGATCCGATGGAGACATGACTGCAACCTGGAGGCCAAAAATGAAAAAACCCCGCGCTTGCGGCGCGGGGCTGTTCAAAAGCCGGTGAGCACAACGTGCTTCAGGCAACGACCGATGCGACTTCCACCTTCACGCCCGGGCCCATCGACGACGAGATCGCGACGCGCTGGAGATAGGTGCCCTTGGCGCCTGTCGGCTTGGCCTTGTTCACGGCATCGACGAACGCCTTGATGTTCTCGACCAGCTTGCCCTCGTCGAACGAGGCCTTGCCGACGCCGGCGTGCACGATGCCGGCCTTCTCGACGCGGAACTCGACGGCGCCGCCCTTGGAGGCCTTCACCGCGCCGGTGACATCCATGGTCACGGTGCCGACGCGCGGGTTCGGCATCAGGCCGCGCGGGCCGAGCACCTTGCCGAGGCGGCCGACGAGGCCCATCATGTCGGGGGTCGCGATGCAGCGGTCGAACTCGATCTTGCCCGAGTTGACGATCTCGACGAGATCCTCAGCACCGACGATATCGGCACCAGCGGCCTTGGCTTCATCGGCCTTCGGACCCTTGGCGAACACGGCAACACGCACGGTGCGGCCCGAGCCGTTCGGCAGGTTGCACACGCCGCGGACCATCTGGTCGGCGTGGCGCGGATCGACGCCAAGGTTGAGCGCGACCTCGATGGTCTCGTCAAACTTGGCGGTGGCGCGCTCCTTGACGAGCTTCACGGCCTCGTTGAGCGGATAGAGCTTCACGCGGTCGATACCCTCGCGGGACTTGGCGACACGCTTGGCGAGCTTCGGTTCGTTCTTTGCTTTGGTCATGTTCTTAGCCCACCACCTCGAGGCCCATCGCACGGGCGGAACCACGGATCTGCTCGACGGCCGATTCGATCGTGTCGCAATTCATGTCGACGATCTTCTTCTCGGCGATCTCACGCAGCTGCTTCTCGGTCACCTTGCCGACGAAGGCGCCCTTGCCCGGCGTCTTGGAGCCGGAGGCCGGCTTCTTGCCGAGCTTGAGGTTCGCGGCCTTCTTGAGGAAGAAGGTCACCGGCGGCTGCTTCATCTCGAAGGTGAAGGAGCGGTCGGCGTAAGCGGTGATGATGACGGGGATCGGCATCCCCTTTTCCATCTGCTGGGTCTTCGCGTTGAAGGCCTTGCAGAATTCCATGATGTTCAGGCCGCGCTGACCCAGAGCCGGACCAACAGGCGGCGCCGGCTTGGCATCGCCCGCCGGGATCTGCAGCTTGATAAAGCCGATGATTTTCTTTGCCATTGTTCTCTCCAAAAGCCTCAAGGCCCAAAGGAAGGGAACCCCCTGCCGTCAGACCAATTTGGCTCGTTGCTGGACCGTGGTGGGGCTTACCGTTTCACCTCGCGAGCACGAGAATGAAAACCGCCTTCCACGGGTTTACCCGGGAAATTAAATCTCCCCGGAAAGCGTGCCCTTTATGCCAAAATCAGCTGTCGATCAAGGCGGAAATTCGGGTTCGAACGCTCAATCACGACGCAGGCCCCCGGTCTCTGCACCACATTGCAACGAGAGCGCGCTGCTACTAAACGATGTTGATGCGAATGTGCATGAACGCATCCGGAAGGCAAGACCATGACCGTTCCACCGAGTCTCGGAAGCTTCAGGCTCGAGGCCCTTCCAAAGCCTCCGTTCGAAATGTCATGGTTGCCTGAAGGCTGGCTGTCCGGAATTGAGAGCTGCGTGCTCTATGCTTCCGCGAAAGCTGCCAAGGGGCCAATATTGGAAATCGGAAGCTGGGTAGGCCGCTCGACTTGCGTGCTTGCGAGCGGTGTCAGGGATAATCCTTCCCTTCCAATTCTTGATGTATTCGACCACGGAATTGCAAGCATTCGCGAGTTTCAGAAATTCTTCAAGCAAGACCCACGATACCATTCCGCCAGCGAAAAATTCCTGAAAGTAATTTTGACACCCGGCGGTGTCGGAGCGCTGCTGAAAAAGAATCTAATCGAAAGAGATCTCGAATCGTTCGTTAATTCAATTATTTTAGCAGAATTCAAGAACGTTCCAGTTTCGAGAAAATACTCGTTTTGTTTTTGCGATGTCTCACACGACGACAAAGAAATAAAAGAAAATGTACCCGCAATTGTCGATATGCTCGACAAAGACGATTTCCTGATTGTATTCGATGACGTCGCAACGCCTGAAACGTGCCGCCGCATTCAGGAAATGTGCAAGGCAGACAAAGCCGTTTGCCTCGGCGGAGGCTTTCCGAACGGCGAAAAAGGATACGGCTGCAAGATCTCGATCATGGCCAAGGGAGACTACTATTGCAACCTGCCCTGGCTATCCTGACGATGCGCCGACCCGGAAAGCCATGAAGCGCGCGCCAAACCCTGGTCAGGCTCGACACGGCTTTCACCGGCTTGACTTCAGCCTCCGCCTTACTTCAGCTTCTCGACCTGGCTGAACTCCAGCTCGACCGGCGTTGCACGGCCGAAGATCGAGACCGCAGCCTTGAGGCGCTGGCGGGCCATGTCGACTTCCTCGACGATGCCGTTGAACGAGGCGAACGGGCCATCGGCCACCTTCACCTGCTCGCCCACCTCGAAGATGATCGTGGTCTTCGGCTTCTCGGAGGTCTCGACCACCTGCCCCTTGATGCGCTCGGCCTCGGAATCGGGGATCGGGATCGGCTTCTTGTCGGCGCCGAGGAAGCCCGTGACCTTGGGCGTGTTCTTGATGAGGTGATAGGCCTCGTCCGTAAGGTCGCATTTCACCAGCACATAGCCCGGGAAGAACTTGCGATCGGTCTCGATGCGGCGGCCGCGGCGGATTTCCGTCACCTTCTCGGTCGGAACGAGGATTTCCTCGAAGAGATGGTCAAGACCCTGTCGGTCAGCGCCGTTCTTGATGTCATCGGCGACCTTGCGCTCGAAATTCGAGAAGGCGTGGACGATGTACCAGCGCTTCGGACGGCCGGGACGAGCGGCGGGCGCAGCGGACTGAGCTTCGGTGTTCATGATGGTTGTCCCCTCAATTCCGGATCAGCGGCCGAGGCCGAGCACGAGGCCGACGGCCCAGCGGATGACCTGATCGGACAGCAGGAAGAAAATCGACGCCACGACCACGAGGACGAACACCATGCCGGTAGTGATCATGGTTTCCTTGCGGGACGGCCACGAGACCTTCTTGCCCTCATTCTGCACTTCCTGCAGGAACTCAAACGGGTTCGGCTTTGCCATGTCCCTATCCTTTTCGTTGTCCCCGCCCGATATCGACATCGGAGCGCGCCGCTGCAAGATCGATCAATCCGACGGCGGAAGGCATTTTCCTGTTTCCCGGCTGCGAAGCCTCGTTCCCGCTGGCGGGTTGGTCGGCTCTTCGAATGTCGTGGAATAAAAGCTGCTTAGTGCTTCCGTCGGCTTTCGTCAATTTCTGTTTTCGGAAGGCATAAAAACCGGCGATTTTCGTCCCTCTTGCGCGCTGCGCCCTTGCGTGCGCGTACGCGATCCTTATCTCTTTGGGTGGTTCGGAACGGTTGGGGAGAACGACCTTGTTTCGCGGTTTGACCGCCCTCGCCTTTGCCGCCGCGCTGGCACCGTTCGTGTTTTTCTCCCTGCTGTTGCTCACGGCGCTGGGGATGACGACGCTCGGCTTTGCGCCGATCATCTTCGCCTTCATCGGCTGGATGACGCTGGCCCGCTGGGCGCGCAAGGAGCAGCGCGAGGAAACCATTGAGGCGCGTGTCGTGCGCGAGGAACCACCGAGCTACCCGGCTGAAGCCTATTCGCCGCCCGCGCATTTCGACCTGCTGCTGGAAGCCAAGCACGAGATCGGCCGCATCCGCGGCGCCGCCGGCTCGATCGGTGATGCGGCCATCGCCCGTCAGTTCCGTGCGCTCGCGGATGCCGCCGACCAGATCCACGCCAAGCTGATGGCGGAACCGGTGAAGCTCGGGCTCGCGCGGCGCTTCTTCGCCAGTTATCTGCCGCGCTCCGCCGATCTCGCGGAGGGCTATCACCGGCTTTCGCACAACGACACCACACAGTCGCCCCTGCCGGACGAACGGCGTGGCAAGCTGCTCGATGTGCTCTACCGGTTGGAAGTGGCGCTGAAGAAGCAGCAGTCGGAGCTGTCCGCGCCGGAACTCTCGCGCATGGACGCTGATATCCGCATCCTCACCGACGATCTCAGGGGCTTCAACCCGGATTTCACCAAGGCCCCGGAGCCGATCCTCAACCGGGTCGACGAGATCGTGAAATCCGCCCGCAAGAAACAGGTCTGACGCAGCAGGGCCTATTTCTTCGGCTCCAGCGCACCTTCCTTCACCAGCACCTCGTGGGCGGCCTTGAAAGCCTCGAGCCCGGCCGGAATGCCGCTGTAGACCGTCGCGTGCAGAAGGATTTCCTTGATCTCCTCCACCGTGACGCCATTCGTGAGCGCCCCCTTCACATGGAGCTTGATCTCGGTCGGCTTGCCGAGTGCGGTCAGCATCGCGAGGTTGAGCATCGAGCGGGTCTTGAGGTCGAGCCCGTCACGCGTCCAGGCGTAACCCCAGCACCACTCGGTGGTGATGCGCTGGAATGCCATCATGAAATCGTCGGCCCTCGCGATGGAGCCATCGACATAGTCGCTGCCCAGCACCTGCCGGCGCACCTTGAGACCTTTTTCGAACTGCTCGCTTTCGGCCATCGGCCCGCTCCCTCTTATGGCCGGCCTAGGGTCAATCACGTCACGCCAGCGCTCAGGGCAATTCATCCATGAAGCGCGTGAAACCCGCAACCGGTTCGCGTTCGGTGGCGAAATTATTCTCCGGCGCCTCCGTATCGGCGTACCCGAGCGCCATCGCGCAGACGATGTGATCCTGCTCCGTGAGGCCAAGCATCTGCCGGATCGGCTTGTGATAATGCACGAAAGCGGCTTGTGCGCAGGTATCGAGCCCCCGTCCCCGCGCCGCGATCATGATGTTCTCGAGGAACATGCCGTAATCGAGCCAGCTACCGAGTTCGAGATCGGCGTCGATAGTGAAGACGAGGCCGACCGGCGCGTCGAAGAAAATGAAGTTACGGGCCGTCTGGCGCACCATCTTCTCGGTTTCACCGCGCGCGATGCCGAGGCTCGAATAAAGGTCCCAGCCCACCTTGCGGCGGCGGGAGAGATAGGGCTCGCGGAACTGGGGTGGGTAATAGCGGTATTGCGCCTCGCCCCCATCCCCCGCCAGCGCAGCGGTCTTGATCGCCGCGCCGAAATCCGCCAGCGCCTTGCCGGTCAGGACGATCGCCTTCCACGGCTGCATGTTGGTTCCGCTCGGCGCGCGCGCCGCGATCTCGAGGATCGCCTCGATTTCGGCGCGCGGTACCGGCCTCGGCAGGAAGGCCCGGATCGAGCGGCGGGAACGAATGGCTTCGTCGACGATGCCCTGCCTCTGCTTCATGTCGGCTGCGCTCATGCTGAAGTTCCCTTTCCCGGATCTGCGACGTCGAGCCCTAGCACACACGGTTTTCCGGTGTGTCCGCTGGTCGTCAGAAATGTTGGAAAAGATGGCAGGGGAGGAGGGATTCGAACCCACGACCTACGGTTTTGGAGACCGCCACTCTAACCAGCTGAGCTACTCCCCTAGCGCGGGATGGTCCCTATCACGTTCCGGGTTTGGCAAACAAGACCCGGCGGCGCGGTTTTTTGTATTGCGCCTTTACCGCTCGCCCAGCGCCAGCGCCTCATTGAACGCCCGGAGGTTGGCTTCGAGATGCGCCGGATCGGTCGTCCCGCCGAGGACCACACCATCCGGATTGCCCTCAAGCACGAAGGCATAGGCTTCGCGCGTCGCCTCCGCCCGCGCTTCCGGGGATCTGTCGGCAAGCATCGCCCCGGTTGCGAGCGGCCGGTTGGTCATCAGCCGGATATCGGCGGCGCGAGCTTCCGGAAGCAGTGCCGCCAGCGCGTTGTTCTGCCGGTTGTAGGGGAACTGCAACCAGTGAAACCCCATGCCGATCGCCAGCCGCCCTGCCTCGACATCGCTGACCGACGCGCCGAATTGCGGAATATCCATCGCCTGTGCCGCTTCGAGCGCCCATTTGAGATCGCTGTTCTGCAGCGCCTCGCTGCTCGCCTTGTGCACCTGAAGCAGATCGATATCGCGCAAATGTTCGACCGAATCGTCGAGCGAACGCATCAGCGCCTCGTAGGAGTGATCGACACGCGTCGTGCCGTCACCGTTCCAGTGTTCGCCGAACTTGGTGGCGACGAACACCCCTTCCCGCTCCTCGCGCGTCAGCGTGCGCAGGAAGGCGCCGAGCAGGCGCTCGCTGGTTCCGTAGGCCGGCGCAGTGTCGAAAACCTTCACCCCGAGCGTGAAGGCGGTTTCGAGAAGGCGTCGCACCTCGTTCTCGGGCGGCGGGGCGGTATGCGCGCCCCAGGCGCGGCCAATGCCCACCAGCCCCAGCCCGAGCTGGGCATCGAAACGCGATGTCATATCGGCTCGACCACCACCGCGGTGCCATAGGCCAGCACCTCGGTGATGCCGGCCATGATATCGTTCGATTCGTAGCGCATCGCGATCACCGCGTTGGCGCCGCCCTGCTGTGCATGCTCGACCATGTGGTCGAAGGCTTCCTTGCGGGCATTCTCGGCGAGCGTGACATAGACCCCGATCCGCCCGCCGAAGAAGGCGGCGACCATGCCGATGAAATTCCCGACAACCGAGCGCGAGCGCACGGTAATGCCCCTGACGATGCCGAGATGGCGGACGATGCGGTATCCCGCGAGATCATTGGCGGTGGTGACGAGCATTATGCCTCCGAACAGCAGAAAGGGGCCTTGCGGCCCCTTTCAAGTTAGCGAGGACAGCGGGAAATGAAAGCCCGCCTGACCCACTCAATCCTGGATCTGAGCGACGACGCCTGCGCCGACGGTGCGGCCACCTTCGCGGATGGCGAAGCGGAGCTTCTCTTCCATCGCGATCGGGGTGATCAGCTCAACCTCGAACGAGATGTTGTCGCCCGGCATCACCATCTCGGTGCCGGCCGGAAGCGTCACGATGCCCGTCACGTCCGTGGTGCGGAAGTAGAACTGCGGACGGTAGTTCGCGAAGAACGGCGTGTGGCGGCCGCCCTCTTCCTTCGTCAGGATGTAGGCCTCGGCCTTGAACTTCTTGTGCGGCTTCACCGAACCCGGCTTGCACAGAACCTGACCGCGCTCCACGTCCTCGCGCTTCGTACCGCGCAGCAGCGCGCCGATGTTGTCGCCCGCCTGGCCCTGATCCAGAAGCTTGCGGAACATCTCGACGCCGGTGACGGTCGTCTTCTGCGTGTCGCGGATGCCGACGATCTCGACTTCCTCGCCAACCTTCACGATGCCGCGCTCCACGCGACCGGTCACGACCGTGCCGCGGCCCGAGATCGAGAACACGTCTTCGATCGGCATCAGGAACGGCTGGTCGATCGGGCGCTCCGGCTGCGGGATGTATTCGTCAACCGTCTTCATCAGCGCCAGGATCGCATCACGGCCGATCGCCGGATCGCCGTTGTCGAGCGCGACCTTCGCCGAACCCTTGGTGATCGGAATGTCATCGCCCGGGAAGTCATACTTCGAGAGAAGTTCACGAACTTCCATCTCGACGAGCTCCAGAAGCTCGGCGTCGTCGACGAGGTCGACCTTGTTCAGGAACACCACCAGCGCCGGAACGCCGACCTGGCGCGCCAGAAGGATGTGCTCGCGCGTCTGCGGCATCGGACCGTCCGACGCCGAAACAACCAGGATCGCGCCGTCCATCTGCGCCGCACCCGTGATCATGTTCTTCACGTAGTCCGCGTGGCCCGGGCAATCGACGTGCGCATAGTGGCGGTTCTGCGTCTCGTACTCGACGTGCGCCGTCGAGATCGTGATCCCGCGCGCCTTCTCTTCCGGCGCCTTGTCGATCTGGTCATACGCCGTGAACGTCGCGCCGCCAGACTCAGCAAGAACCTTCGTGATCGCAGCCGTCAACGACGTCTTCCCATGGTCAACGTGACCAATCGTCCCGATGTTGCAGTGCGGCTTCGAACGTGAAAACTTTTCCTTGGCCATAACGGTTTCCCTGACTTGACTGGCAGCGTTGGACCCTCGTGCGCAGGCCGCGCACGAACTGCCGGGCCGTTTAGGCGGGTTTTCCGGCAATTTCAAGGGGAGAGTGAAGCTTCCCCGTCATTGTCTGCCGGTTGTCGCCGATCAATGCGCCGGCTCATGAATTATGCTGGCATGAAAGTGTTGAACAGCTCCCTGAACGAGAAGGAACCGAGATGACCCGTGACGACACCGCGCCCTCGACCCCTGCCGCCGAGCACGATGCCGCCGCCCCCGCTTCCACCGAAGCAAAGTCGCCTGTCGTGAGCGACGGTGCCTCGCTGATCACCAAGGCAGCCGGTGCACTCGGCAAGGCCAGGGAGACCGAGCCCACCGAACCTGCCAAGAACGGCAAGGCCAGCCGCGGTCATCTCACGCGGGCCCTGCAGGATGAACCGGACGCCGTGCGCCGCGCGTTCGAATCCAGCATCTATCCCTATTCCGACCGGCTCTCGACCCGTGCCTACGAACAGCAGATGGCGCTGCTTCAGGTCGAACTGCTCAAGGCCCAGAACTGGATCAAGGAGAGCGGCGAGCGTGTTCTGATGCTGTTCGAGGGCCGCGACGCCGCCGGCAAGGGCGGCACGATCAAGCGCTACATGGAGCACCTCAACCCGCGCGGCGCCCGTGTCGTGGCGCTGGAGAAGCCCTCGGAGCGCGAACGCACGCAGTGGTATTTCCAGCGCTACATCGAGCACCTGCCTGCCGCAGGCGAAATGGTGTTCTTCGACCGCTCCTGGTACAACCGCGCTGGCGTCGAGCGGGTGATGGGCTTCTGCCAGCCTGCCGAATATCTCGAATTCATGCGCCAGTGCCCCCTGCTTGAACAGATGTTCGTCCGCTCAGGCATACGCCTCTTCAAGTACTGGTTCTCGGTGACGCAGGGCGAGCAGCGCCGCCGCTTCCTCGCCCGGCAGACCGATCCGCTCAAGCAGTGGAAGCTCTCGCCGATCGACCTCGCCTCGCTCGACAAATGGGACGACTACACCGAGGCCAAGGAGGCGATGTTCTTCTACACCGATACTGCCGATGCGCCTTGGACGATCATCAAGTCCGACGACAAGAAGCGCGCGCGCCTCAACTGCCTCCAGCACTTCCTCTCGGCGCTCGATTATCCCAACAAGGACGAGAGCGTCGTCGTCGGCGTCGATCCGCTGATCGTCGGTTCGACCGTGCATGTAGTGAATCACGCCGAGCATATTCTCGGCAAGTCGCTGCATCCGAAGGGCCGCCGCACCAAGACCTGAACGGAGGCGGCTCTAGCGGGGCCTCTCCTCGTAATAGCCAAGCTTTTCCTGCAGCGGCCCGTCGTGGATGCGGATCATGAACGCATCCTCGCTTTCCGCCCTGTGCTCGATGGCAGCGAAAACGGGCGCGGAGACCACATCCTTCGCCTTCCAGTCATGGCGGACGCCGTCGATGACCGAATATCCATGCCCGGAAATGACGTGAAATACTGCGCTCGATGATTTGCGCGGCGGTCTCACGGCCTCGCCCTTCGGCAACAGCATCGCCGTGAAGCCCAGCGTCGGCAGGCAGGGCGCCCCGGTCTCCGGGTTGATGTAATCGAGTTCCGCCCCGCCGCTTCCGGCATGACGCGCGTAGTGGCGTAGCGCGTTTTCGGTGCGCTCCCACGGAAAGCGCATCATCGGATAGGGATTGGCGGGCGGGCGATCGCGCCGTCGCGGTGGCGCCAGCCCGGCCGCTCGGTATTCCACTTCTGACGGGTCCGGCCGGTTGCGCGGTGCCTGCAACGGTCCCTCCACGGCATAGGAACCTTCGAGGTAATAGAACAGCGGCAGATCGAGCGCATCGAGCCAGATCACCGGCTCCTCGCCCGAGTGGCCATGATCGTGCCAGCAGCCGCCGGGCGTGAGGATGAGATCACCGGCCTTCATCGGCAACCTGTCGCCATCGACGACGGTGTAACCGCCCTCGCCTTCCACGACGATGCGCGCCGCGCTCGGCGTGTGGACATGCGCCGGCGCAGTCTCACCCGGCAACAGCAATTGCAGACCAACGTAAATGGTCGAGGACACCTGCATCGCGCCCGCCCCTCGCCCCGGATCGACGAGAAAGAGCACGCGCCGCTCGGCCTTCTCGACCGGTGTCAGTTCTCCGGCTCTCAGGAGCAGCGGGCGGATCGCCGCGTAGGACCACGCGTGCGCCTTCGTTACCGGGATCGGCGTATTGTGCGGGAGGACCTTGCGCATCTGCGGCCAGAGCGGCGCGACGTCGATACCGCTCATCGCCTCACGATAATCCGGCGGCAATTCCTCCAAAGTCCCGAGCTGGGTCGCCATCCTCGCCTCCTTTTTTTGAAAAGCTACCGAGGCTACGGACAGCGGTCAATCGCATGCTTATTATTCGAATGCTTGCTGCCTGCGCTGGACTTGATAGGGTCTGAAGCGAGGAGAATACGATGAACACGCCCGATACCACTCTGCGCCCCGGCGAGCGGCTTGAGATTTACGATATGCCGGGTCATCTGATCCGGCGGATGCAGCAGGCCTCCGTCGCGATTTTCGACAACGAGGTTCGCGCTGCCGGGGTCGATATCACCTCGGTCCAGTTCGCCGCGATGATGAAGATCGCATCCGAACCCGGCATCGATCAGGCAAGCGTCGCGCAGGCTATTGCCTACGACCGGGTAACGATCGGCGGGGTGGTGGATCGGCTGGAGGCCAAGGGATTCGTCCGGCGCGAGATCGACAGGCGCGACCGGCGCGCGCGGCGGCTCTATCTCGAAAAAAAGGGCGAAGCAGTGCTGGCCCATGTCCGTCCCGTCGTCCGGGAGGCGCAGGACAAGATCCTCGCCGGGCTCGACGGGGCCGAGCGAGACATGCTGACCGCGCTCCTGCGCAAGGCGCTCGACCATGTTGGCGATGTGACGCGCACACCGATGCGGCTGCCACAGGTGGGCTAGTGGAGAACGACTGGAGCGGGTGAAGGGAATCGAACCCTCGTATTCAGCTTGGAAGGCTGCTGCTCTACCATTGAGCTACACCCGCATGGGGCGGAGAGTTAATCGCCGCCGCGCCGCAAGGCAAGTCCGCGTGGAGATTTATTGCCGGCACCGGACACGGCCTTCCGCACCGCCGGAATCGGGACACGAAGAAGCTCAACCGGAATTTCCGCTTCCAAAACAATAGACTGGGTACGAAACACGACTCAACTTCTCACAACCTGCCCTATCCGCCGAAGACCACAGTGCGGTTGCCGTTGAGGAACACACGGTCCTCCAGATGCGCGAGAACCGCCTTGGCTAGCACGCGGCGCTCGATGTCCCGCCCTTTGCGGACAAGATCGTCCGGCTGGTCGGCATGGGAGATGCGCTCGACGTCCTGCTCGATGATCGGCCCCTCGTCGAGATCGGCCGTGACGTAATGCGCTGTCGCGCCGATCAGTTTCACTCCGCGCCCGTAGGCCTGATGGTAGGGCCGCGCGCCCTTGAAGCCGGGCAGGAAAGAATGGTGGATGTTGATGCAACGCCCAGCGAGCTTCGCAGAGGTCTCGTCCGAGAGGACCTGCATGTAACGCGCGAGCACGACGAGTTCGGTACGGGTCTCGTCGATCAGCGCGAGAAGGCGCGCTTCCTGCTCGGCCTTGTCGGCTTTGTTCACCGGCAGATAGTGAAAGGGCAGCTCGCCGAAATCACAGTCGGGGAAGGTCTCGCGCGGGTGGTTCGAGACAATGCCGGCGACATCCATCGGCAATTCGCCGATGCGATGGCGGTAGACGAGATCGACGAGGCAGTGATCGAACTTCGAGACGAGAATCAGCACACGCCGCCGCTCGCCGCGCGGGCGAAGCGACCAATCCATGTCGAACCGCGCGGCAAGGGCCGAGAAGCGGGAAGCCAGCGTTTCCCGATCCAGCGCACCCTCGATCCCGCCGAACACGACGCGCATGAAGAAGCGGATCTGGTCGGTGTCGTCGAACTGCTGCGCTTCGAGGATGTTGCAGCCATTGTCGAAAAGGAAGGTGGAGACGGCCGCGACGATGCCCGGCCTGTCGGGGCAGGAGAGGCGCAGGATGAAGGCGGGAGAAGTTGTGGAAGACAAGGAAAGCCTCACGATTTCGGTTCGAGCCGCGGCGCCTTCTTGGCGAAGAAGGTTTCGAGGCTGGGCCTGAGGTCCGGGTTGGTCATGATCATCCCCGCGAGCAGCGATTCGGCGAAGAGCCCGTCCGTGGTCGACATGTCGTTGATGCGCGAGATGCCGGTGAGGATCGCGAAATTCGTAAGGTCGTAGTGTTCGGCCGCCGCCTCGGCAATCGCCATCGCACGGGCATCGACATCCCCCTCCGCGACGATCTCGTGGACGAGGCCGGTGTCGAACCCGCGCTGCACGTCATAAGTCCGGGCCGAGATCATCAGGTCGATCATCCGCGCGGGGGTGATGATGCGGGCAACGCGCACGGTCGCACCACCGCCGGTAAAGACACCGCGCTGGCCTTCCGGCAGGGCAAAGAAGGTCGAAGGCTCGGCGACCCGCACATGCGTCGCCGCCGCGATCTCGAGCCCGCCGCCGACGACCGCGCCCTTCATCGCCGCTATCACGGGGATCGAGCCGAACTGCATCTTGTCGAAGGCCTTGTGCCACTTCTGGCACATCCGCATGAACTCGACCGGGCCGCGATTGAGCTCGTAGTGCTCCTGAAGATCGAGCCCGGCGCAGAAATGCGCGCCCGAGGTGCGGAGCACCGCCGCCTTCACGCCCGCCGGGGGGGCATCGAAAAACCGGTCGATCTCGCCGATCATGGCTTCGTCGAGCGCGTTGCGGCGATCCGGACGGTTCAGCGTCAGCACGGCGACCTTGCCGCGGATGTCGATGTCGATCTTCGCCAAAAGCGTTCTCCCTCGTCTATCGTTCGGGGTGACGACCGCGAAGGATCGTCCTATCTGTTCCGGTTCAAGCCCGAATGGGCGGCATTTTTCGGGGATACGGGAGAGAACCATGGCATTCAAGGCCCTCGTCGTGAACAAGGCCGCCGATGGCGCGGTGACGCAGGCAATCGAAACCCTGGACGACGCCCGACTCCCCGCCGAAGGCAATGTCACGGTCCGCGTCGAATACTCCACCCTGAACTACAAGGATGGACTCTGCCTCACCGGCGGCGGCGGGCTGGTACGTGCCTATCCGCACGTACCCGGCATCGATTTCGCGGGCACGGTCGAGGCATCGGACGATGCGCGCTACCGGCCCGGAGACAAGGTTGTGCTCACCGGCTGGCGCGTCGGCGAGGTCTGGTGGGGCGGCTATGCGGAGAAGGCACGCGTCAAGGCCGATTGGCTCGTGCCGCTCCCTGCGGGGCTGACGACGCGGCAGGCGATGGCCGTCGGCACGGCCGGCTTCACCGCGATGCTCGCCGTGATGGCGCTTGAAGCGCACGGGCTGGAACCGGCCGATGGCGAGGTTCTGGTCACCGGCGCGGCCGGCGGCGTCGGCTCGGTCGCAACCGCGATTCTCGCACGGCGCGGCTATCAGATCGCGGCGGTGACGGGGCGCCCGGAGCAGGAAGACTTCCTCAAATCGCTCGGGGCGACGCGGATCGTGCCGCGCGCGGAACTGGCCGAAGCGCCAACCCGCCCGCTCGACAAGGAACTTTGGGCCGGCGCGATCGACAATGTCGGCGGAACGATGCTTGCCCGCGTTCTCACGCAGATGAAATACGGCGCCTCGGTCGCGGCAGTCGGACTCGCGGGCGGGAATTCCCTACCCGCGACGGTGATCCCGTTCCTGTTGCGCGGCGTCAATCTTCTCGGCATCGACAGCGTGATGAAGCCCTACCCGGCCCGTCTGGGGGCCTGGCAGCGCATCCTCGTCGATCTGCCGTTCGACAAGCTTGACGCGCTCACGAGCGAAGCCAGGCTCGAAGACCTCCCCGCACTCGGCAAGGCCATTCTCAAGGGCGAGGTGCGCGGTCGCGTCATCGTCCGACTGTAAGCATCACCGCAAGCTCGAACCCGAGCAGAATGACGGCGATAATCGCCGAGAGATAGGCGAAGCGCAGCATCGCCTCTCGCCGCGCTTCCGCGATCATCCCATGCGCGAGCGCATCCGGCGGGCGCTCGCCGTCGTTCAGCATCACCCAGACCTCGGTGGTCTTGTAAGGAACCTGATCGACCCGCGCAGCCTTCAAAATCAACACGAAGGCCATCAGCAGCATGCCAAGGCCGCCTGTACGAAGCGCCAGAACGAGTTCGTTGGCGAGCCCCATCATCCCCGTGACAATACCGAGCATGCCGAAGCCGCAGCCGCGCATCACCGAAGTGAAAGCCGTGCGCCGGACGATCTCTTCCATACATGCCTCCCGATGAAGGAATAAGCACCATCTTCAGCAGGTTAGGGCCATCCGACAAGGTCGCGCGCGAACCTCTTCTCACAAATCTGCGTGAACATAAGTCACTCGGTGAGCGAAACGCCGAGATAGAGTTCCGTGCCTTCCCCCGGCGCCGAGCGAATCGTGAGCCGCGCGCCGATCATTTCGGCCTGCTCCCGGACGCCAACCAGCCCGAACCGCCCCTCGCGATCGATCGACGGATCGAACCCGACGCCGTCGTCTATCACCGCGACCTCGAGGAACGGCCGCCCCCCGACGATATTGACGCGCGAGCGGATCGAGACCTCCTGCGCCCGCGAGTGGTTCTCCACGTTGCGCAATGCCTCCTCGACGATGCGATAAACGGCTTCCGTCCGCTCGTCCGCCAGCAGCGCCGATGTTTCGTCGTATTCAACGATAACATTGGTGATCTGGCGCCTGTTGGCCTTGATCGCAAGCCGCCGCAGCGCCGAGCCGAAGCCATCCTCCCGCACTGGCGAATATCGGAGGTTCACCACCGCCTCGCGCGAGCGGGCCAGCCCATCCTGAGCCGCCTCCTCGGCGCGGGCGAGCTCCGCTGCCGCCTGCTCTGGTTCAGCGGGCGCAATCTTGCGGATGAGGCGGATCTGCGTCAGCAACGCCAGCATGGAATGAGCCAGCGTATCGTGAAGGTCACGCGAGATGCGCAGGCGTTCACGCGTCACCGCCACCCGCCGCGCTTCATGCCCCATACGTTCGATTTCCCGCGTCCGATCGGCAACACGCGCGTCGAGTTCGGTATTGAGCGTCGCCAGATCGCGGTTTGCGGTCTGCAGCGTCGAGACGAGCGCCCGCATCGATCCACCGATACGCCCGGCTTCATCGGCGCCCGCATCGACATCGAGTTCTTCCGTCTCGCCAAGCCGCAGCCTGTCCGCGGCGTGGGCCAGGCGTTTCAGGCGGCGAGTCATTCGCCGTGTGACAAAGGCCGCTGCGAGTGCACTCGCCAGCCCACCGGCGAAGATCAGGCCGAAAATCGACCCCGAGGCCCTGTAGGCAGGCAGGAAAGCGGTCGCAACCGGTTCGCGGACAATCACGGTCCAGCCGAGTCCCCGAAAATCGCCGAACCCCTGACTACGGGCAACGCCGATCAGGTAATCGCCATCGACGATGCTGGATTCGCGCCCGGAATAGCGCGACAGATCGAAGCGTGCTCCGGCTGGCAGGTTCTCCGAACCGAGCAGCGCCGTGCCGTCGACACCGAGCAGCAGGATCTCGACTGATGGGCGCCCCGTGAGCATGGTGGCGGCATTGCGCCGCAGGATCTCGATCCAGGACCAGCCAAGCGCAACACCGAGGATGGCCTTCAGTTCGCCCTTCGAATCGAGCACCGGCGCCGAGAGATCGACGAAGCGTCGTGGCTCGCCCTCGATAAGCCGGGGCAGTTGCCGGTCGAGCAGAACGCCGGCATGAACATCGGAGACCGTCGGCCCCGTGAAACCTTGCGTGAACCACGGGCGGGAGGCGACGTTCTGCCCTGTGAAAACGCCATCCGTCGCGACGACGATCGTTCCGTCGAGATCGGCGAGGCCAGCCCATTCGACTTCGGGCAGGGCCTGGCGGAGATTGTCGAGAACACCGGGATCAACCATCGCCACCCGTGCATCGCCGGGAATCGCGAGCATTCGTCCCGCGATCGAAATCCACTGCCGTCGCCCGGCGAGATTGGCGTCGATGGTGTCGATCAGCCGGCGGGCGTGGCCGGCGTAGAGCTGCCCGATCTCGCGCTCGATCGCGCGGCTGGCCGCCCGCACGGTGACGATGCCGGTGATCGCCGCGATAACCAGCATCAGCCCGCAAATCGTCCAGCCGATCGCCGCAGCGAGCGAGGCTCGCGGATCGAGCGCACGCCAGAACGGCGCAGCAGCCGGTGAAGCCGCGCCGCTTGTTCGCTCACCGTGGTTGCCAAAGGCTGTCTCGGCCATCAAAGTCTCCGATCAAAGCTATTGTTCCGGCTTCGACCGTGCCTGTCGAGGCCCGGAACGGTCGGAACGTCCGGCGGGAGCCTCCAGAGACCGTGAAAGACAGCGAACCGATCCGGATTCTCATCGCGGAAGACCAGCAACTGATCCGCCGCGCCTTCGCCAAGATCCTCGAACTGGAAGCCGACATCCGCGTCGTCGGGCAAGCAGCGGACGGCGCCGAAGCAATCGAGCTTGCCCGCCGTCACCGGCCCGACATCGTGCTGATGGATCTGCAGATGCCACGGGTCAGCGGCGCTCAGGCCACGCAACGTATTGTCGCGGAATTGCCGGATACGCAGGTCGTCGTGTTGACGACCTTTGATACCGACGAACTCGTCTTCGAAGCGATCGGCGCTGGGGCACAGGCCTATCTTCTCAAGGACGCGACCGAAACGGAAATTCTGGAAACCATCCGCCGTGTCCATCGGGGAGAATCCCATCTCTCGCCCAATATCTCACGGAAGCTCCTTGAGGAATTCCGTCGCTCACGGCCCACGGGCCGGCATGAGGCCGGCTGGGAAGAGTCCGAGCCCTTGACCGAACGCGAAGAGGAGATTCTCGCACTCATAACGCAAGGCCGCTCCAACCGCGATATCGCCGACAAGATCTTCCTCGCGGAAGGCACGGTGAAGAATTACGTGAGCCGCATCATGGAAAAACTAGGCGTTTCCTCGCGTACCGAACTCGCCGTGCTGGCCCTCAAGCGCAAGCGGCCGTGAACGATCCATGATCTCCAAACGACACGTGACTTTCGTCACGCCTTGCGCATGACCTTGGGGAGATGAATTGTGCACCCGATACCGCCATGATCCATCGCGTCCGAACCTGCCGACAGAGCAGGCGGACCAAGGGAGGACAGGCGGATGCGCCGCTCGATCGCCACGGTTTCGCTGAGCGGAACCTTGCCCGAGAAGCTTGAAGCCATCGCCGTGGCCAAATTCGACGGCGTCGAGATTTTCGAGAACGATCTGGTCTTCTCGTCCCTTTCGCCCGGCGAGGTCCGCGCGATCTGCGGCGATCTCGGCCTGACGATCGATCTGTTCCAGCCTTTCCGCGATCTCGAAGGCGTGGATGACGCTCAATTTCTCCGGAACCTCGAGCGGGCAAAACGAAAATTCGACCTGATGGTCGAACTCGGCGCTCCCTTGCTGCTCGTCTGCGCCAACGCGACGCCCAGCGCCATCGACGATGCTGCGCGTTCTGCTGCGCAGATGCACCGCATGGCTGAACTTGCCCAGACGCGCGGGATCAAGATCGCCTTCGAGGCTCTCGCCTGGTCTACACATATCAACACATTCGAACGGGCCTTCGAAATTGTCCGCCATACGGACCATCCCCACCTCGGCCTCGCGCTCGACAGTTTCCACACCCTGGCGTTGCCGAACGATTGGTCTGGGCTCACCGGTCTCCCCGGCGAACGCATTTTCTTCATGCAGATTGCCGATGCACCGAAGCTCGACATGGCGAGCCTGATGCTCTCCCGCCATCATCGCTGTCTGCCGGGACAGGGAGAAATGGATGTCGCAGGCTTCGTCGATGCCGCATTGAGGGCTGGCTACACGGGCACGATCAGCCTCGAGATCTTCAACGACGGGTTCCGCTCCGCCCCGCCACGCCAGACGGCGCGCGACGGCATGCGTTCGCTGCTCTATGTGGAAGAACAGGTGCGCCGGCAGCAGGAACAGGGCAGCACGCCGCGGCCACCGCGCCGGGTGAGCCTGTTCGATCCGCCGGCGCCAACCGAGCCGGAGGGCATTGCCTTCATCGAATTCGCTGTCGACGAGGCGAGCCACCGTACGCTCGCTCGATATCTCGAAAGCCTGGGCTTCCACCGGGTCGGCAGGCATCGTTCCAAGGATGTCGAGCTTTACGGACAGGGCGACATTCGCCTGGTCCTCAATGGCGAACGGGATTCGCTCGCGCACTCGTTTTTTCTGCTGCACGGCCCGTCGGTCTGCGCGCTCGCCTTCGAGGTTGATGACCCGGCCCGCGCGCTCGGTCGCGCGGAGGCCTACGGCTGCCAGCGGCTCGAAGGCCGTCTTGGCCACAACGAGATTCCGATCCCCGGCACCCGCGCGGTTGACGGCACCCTGATCTATTTCAACGAACGTGGTGCGGACGGTCGCCTGACCTTCGAGGCGGATTTTGAGCCGGAAAAGCCGGCGAAGAAGTCCCCTGCTCCCTTGGCCAACCGCGTCGATCACATCGCGCAGGCCCTGCCGGAAGACAGTCTCGACGCCTCGGTCCTTTTTTATCGCGCAGTGATGAACCTCACGCCCGAGGCGACAATGGTCCTCGCCGACCCCTACGGTGTCGTGCGCAGCCGGGCAATTTCGAGCGACAACCGGAAGGTCCGTTTTCCACTCAACATCGCTCGCGGCCGCAACACCGGCACGGCGCGCTCGATCGGCAGCTATTCCGGCGCCGGCGTCCATCATATCGCGCTGGAAACGGCCGACATCTTCGCAACCGCCCGCCGGCTGAAGGCAGCCGGTGCGCCGGTTCTGACGATTCCGCAGAATTACTACGACGATCTCGGCGCACGTTATGCACTCGATCCCGTGCGGCTTGCCGAACTCGCAAGCCTCAACCTACTTTACGAACGTGCTGGTGACAGCGAATTCCTGCATCTCTACACGCTGCCATTCGAGGAGCGCTTCTTCTTCGAATTCGTGCAGCGCATCAACGGATACGACCATTACGGTGCCACGAACGCCGGAATGCGTATGGCTGCGCTCGCCCAATCGCGACGCAGCGGCGATTACGGTCTGTAAACCAGCGGACCGTTCCAACAAGCCCGAAGGGCGATAGGAGGAAACATGACCTTGACCAAACGTTCCCTGATGCTCGCCACCGTGGCGCTGGCTGCTTCGCTCGGCGCGGCGGCTGCGCAGGATGCCGTGAAGATCGTCGGCGTCGTCGAACTCTCCGGCGCGGGCGCGACCGCCGGCACCAACTACAAGAACGGCGCGCAGCTTGCCGTCGACGAGATCAACGCCGCCGGTGGCATTCTCGGCAAGAAAATCGAGTTCGTGGTCTATGACACCCAGACCAACCCCGGCAATACCCGCGCCGCCGTGCAGCGCGGCGTCGACGAAGGCGCTTTCGCGATCTTCGGGCCCGTGTTCTCCGGCCCCATCGGCGCCTCGATGCAGATCGCCCAGAAGGCCGGCGTGCCGCAGATCGTCGGTGGCGAAGCGGCAGGGCTCACCAAGCAGGGCGTAACGACCCTGTTCCGCACCTCGCTCAACCAAGCCGACGCGATGCCCAAACTCGCGAACTACTTCAAGGATGCGGTCAAGGCTTCGTCCGTCGCGGTGGTCTGGGTCAACAACGACTTCGGCAAGGGTGGCCGCGACGCCATTATCCCGGAGCTCCAGAAGCGCGGCATCAAGATCGCTGCCGACATCGCCACGGAAAGCGGACAGGCCGATTTTGCAGCCGACGCCATCAAGGTGAAGAACGCCAATGCCGACGCCGTCTTCGTCTATCTCAACGAGGAAGAGAGCGCCCGCTTCCTGCGCGCGATCAAGCAGCAGGGTTACGACAAGCCGATCGTCGGCGAAACCACCCTCCTCGGCGCGAAGGTGATCGAGCTTGCCGGCGCGGCAGCGGAAGGCGCGAAGGGCCATGTCGGCCTTTCGGTCGATGCCCCGGTTGCCGGCTTCGCGGAGTTCGGCAAGAAGTTCCAGGCGAAGTTCAACTACAAGTCGGATCACAACGGCATCAAGGGTTACTCGGGCATGTACATGCTCAAGTCCGTGGTCGAGAAGACCGGAAAGTTCGACAAGGAAGCCTTCCTGAAGGCCGCGCATGGCGCCGTCATCAAGGTCAAGGACGTTCCGGGTATCCTCATCGACTCCAAGTGGGACGATAACGGCGACGTGGATCGCGAGAGCTTCCTGGCCGAGGTCAAGGGCGGCAAGCAGGTGATCACCGGCACGTTGCCGCCGGTCAACAAGTTCTGATTGCTGAATGATTCTGGCCGGGCTCTCTGGAGCCTGGCCGGTTATCCCAACCGCATCCATCGCGATGCGGGGCGGATCGTCATATCCGCAAGCCCGGTCTATCGCCGTGGTTCGCGCGAATATCGGCTGAGGAAAAGCCCGATGGACCAACTCCTGCAACTCGTGCTCGCCGGCCTGGCGACCGGTTCGATCTATGCGCTGGCGGCGATAGGCTTCACGCTCGTCTGGCAGACCTCGCAGACGATCAACTTCGCGCAAGGCGAATTCGTGATGCTGCCGGCGATTCTCGTGCTGGCGGCGGTGAAGTTCCTGCACCTGCCATTGCCGGCAGCGGTGCTGCTGGCGACGGGGGCGTTCCTTCTTCTGTTCGGATTCGGCTTCAAGAAGTTCCTTGTCGACCCGATGCTCCGCCACGGCGTGCTCCCGCTCGCGATTGCCACGATGGCGCTCTCAATCCTGATGAAGGAGGGTGCGAAGGACGGTTTCTCCGCCGAAGCCCAGCAGTTTCCCTCGCTGGTGCCGGACGGCGCGGTGAACCTCTTCGGCGCGACGCTTTCCCTCCGCGACATCGCGATCTTCATCGTCGCCGTGGTTGCTATCGTCCTGCTGCAACTATTCGTCACCCGCACCCGCACGGGCCGGATGATGCAGGCGACGGCGCAGAACCCCGACGTCGCCAAGATCCTCGGCATCCCGACCGAGCAGATGATCCTGCTGACATTCCTCATCAACGCCGGGCTCGCGGTGCTGGCCTCATTTCTGATCTCGCCTATCTATCTCGCCAAGTTCTCGAACGGCGAGGTGATCGGCACGGCGGCCTTCATCGCCGCCATCGTCGGTGGCTTCAATCAGGTGCGGGGCGCCCTGTTGGGCGGCTTCATCGTGGGCCTCGTCGACAACCTCGCTGCCGCCTATGTGTCGAGCGCCTATCGTGCAGCCGTGCCACTGGCGCTTCTGGTGCTCGTCATCCTGTTCAAACCCGAGGGTCTGCTCGGCCGCAAGGAGGAGCGCACGGTATGACGCCCCCTTCCCCACTCTCGCGCCTTGATCTCAACCTGCTGGTGCTGCTTCTCGGTGCGGCGATCCTCTGGTTCGTGCCAGCGGGCATGAAGAGCTACGGCATCTACGTGATTTCCTTCTGGCTGGTGATGTCGATCGCGGCGATGGGCCTCAATCTCACGCTCGGCTATGCCGGCCTCAAGAGCCTCGCGCAGGCAGCCTTCCTCGGCATCGGCGCCTATACGACTGCGCTGATGACCGCGAAAGGCGGCATCGCCGGCCCGGTCTGGTCATGGCCGCTCGCGTTTCTCGCTTCCGGAGCGCTCACCTTCCTCGCCGGCATCCTGCTCGGCTTCCCAGCGCTCCGCGTGAAGTTCCACTATCTCGCCTTCGTGACGCTCGCCTTCGCGACGCTGATGTTCTTGATCTTCCGCAACGAGCAATGGCTGACCGGCGGCGTCTATGGCTTTCCCAATATCCCGAGGCCGACGCTGTTCGGCGTCAAACTGTTGAACGATCTCGCCTTCTTCCGCTTTCTTCTGGTGGTGACTCTCGCGCTTAGCGTTGCGATGTGGTGGCTGCTGCGCTCGCCCTGGGGCCGGGCCTTCATGGCTCTGCGCGAAAACCCGCTGCGCGCCGCGAGCCTGGGGGTGAACCTGCGCAGCTATACCCTCCTCGCCTTCGCGATCGGCGCCGGTTACGGCGGTTTCGCTGGCGCGCTTTACGCACCGATGGTCGAGTTCATCGATCCCGCTCCTTTCGCGATTTCGGCCTCCTTCGTGCTGCTGCTGACGGTCGTGGTCGGCGGTCAGGGCTATTTCCTCGGCCCCTTCCTCGGCGCGGCGTTTTCCTACGTTCTGCCGGAGATGCTTCGGGTCACCGGTGGCTATTACCTCCTCGTCTATGCCGCTCTTGTACTGGCGCTGCTGCTCGTCTCGCCGCAGGGCCTTCTTGGTCTCGTCGAGAAGCTGCGTGAACGCCGCCGCGTGAAGGCCGCGCAGGCAATGCGGGACGCGTCGAAAGTCATGCTGGAGGCGAGGCCATGAGCGCGCGTGACCATCTCGCTCGCGGTGCACCGATGCTGCGAGTGGAGAATCTCAGCAAGCATTTCGGCGGCATCCGCGCCGTCGATGACGTCACTTTCGAGGTCAACGAGGGTGAAATCCTCGGCATCATCGGCCCGAACGGCTGCGGCAAATCGACCCTGTTCAACTGCATCCTCGGACAGTTGCAGCCGACCGACGGCCGCGTGACCCTCGGTGGCGAGGAGATCACCGGGCTCTTCCCGGCCGATCTCAACCGGCGCGGCGTCTCGCGGACATTCCAGCTCCTTCAGGTCTTTCCCAACCTGACGGTTCGCGAGAACCTGATCCTCGCCGGGCAGGAACACGTGGGCTCGATGATGAGCCGTCTTTTCGGCCCGCGCGATGCCGGGCTTGGCACCGCCGCGGAAAAGATGATCGGCTTCTTCAACCTTGGCCACCTGGCCGATTCCAAAGCCGGCGGTCTGTCCTACGGGCAGCAGAAACTGCTCGATGCCGCGATGGCCTTCATGGCCGGCCCGCGCCTCGTGCTGCTCGACGAGCCGGCGGGCGGGGTGAATCTCACGATGCTCGCCTCGCTCAAGGAGCGCCTGCGCGCGATCAACCGCGAACAGGGCGCAACCTTCGTCGTGATCGAACACAACATGGACTTCGTGATGAGCCTCTGCGACCGGGTGATCGTGATGGCGGAAGGCAAGGTGCTCGCCACGGGCACGCCGGACGAAATCCGCGCCGATCCCGCTGTTATCGAAGCCTACCTCGGACATTGAGGTCTGCCATGCTCCCGATCGACAACCCTGTCCTTGAAGTCGCGGAACTGGTTTCCGGCTACGGCAAGATGACGATCCTCAACGGCACCACCTTTTCGGTGCCGCGCGGCTCGATCACCACCATCATCGGCCCGAACGGCGCAGGAAAATCGACCGTGTTCAAAACGATCTTCGGCGTTCTGCCGGCGCGGCAGGGCAAGGTGCGGCTGAACGGAAAGGACGTGACCAATTTCACCCCGCGCCAGATGCTCGAAGCCGGTGCGATCTATGTGCCGCAAGGGCGCAACATCTTCCCGGAACTGACCGTGCGCCACAACATCGAGCTGGGATCCGTGGCGGCCGGCGCGGCGATCGCGGACATGCCGGCCCGGATAGAAGCTGCACTCGACCGCTTCCCCGTCCTTCGGCGGAAGGCCGACCAACAAGCTTCCACGCTCTCCGGCGGCGAGCAGAAGCAACTTGAAATCGTCCGCGGCCTGCTTCTCGATCCGAGACTGATGCTGATCGACGAGCCGTCGATCGGCCTATCGCCGAAGATGGTCGCGGAAACCTTTGCGATCCTCACCGAACTCCGCGATAGAGGCGTCTCGATCCTGATGATCGAGCAGAACGCGCGCTCGGCACTGGCGATATCAGACTACGGGCTCGTACTCGAACTTGGCCAGACGCGGCTGTTCGATCGGGCGGAAGCGATTCTCGCCGATCCGCGCGTCGGACAGCTTTTTCTCGGTGGCGGAATGGCCGAAGCTGCCCCGTGATAGGCTCGAAAAAAACGCTTTTCCACACAATCGCTTCCACACGGAATTTTGTTCGCCCTCTCGACGCGCCATCGCTGGACCTTGGATGAAAGAACCGTCATCCTTTAGCGGAATGTGATGCTGGGGCACTGGGCTGGGGAATGCGGGGACAGGCGCACCGGATGACGCAAGGCCGGGTGGCGATCCTTGAGATCGACAATCCCCCGGTCAATGCCATGTCACAGTCGGCCCGGCGCGCCCTTTGGGACGAGATCACCCGCGCGGACTCAGAACCTGAAATCGGCGCCATCGTCATCACCGCGCGTGGACCCGATTTCGTCACCGGCGCCGATCTAACAGAAATTGGCCACAAGCCGCGCGAGCCGCATATGCCGGATGTCGTGGACCGGATCGAGGCCTCATCGAAACCGGTTGTCGTCGCCTGGCACGGTCGGGTGCTGGGCAGCGGCTGCGAGATCGGCCTTGCTGCCCACAAGCGTGTCATGGCGCGCGATGCGCGCGTCGGCCTGCCGGAAGTGCGGCTCGGTTTGGTGCCGGGAGCCGGGGGAACCCAGCGTCTTCCACGCCTCGTCGGCCTCCCTGCCGCGCTCGACATGATCGCCACCGGGCGGATGATCGATGCCGTCGAGGCTTTCGCCATAGGTCTATGCGATGAGGTGACCGACGGCGACGTTCGCGCTGCCGCCATCAACGTGGCGCAGGGATTGATCGGCAAGATGCAGCCGCGCCTCTCGTTGCGGGCGCCCACGCCACCCGAGCCGGGAGCGTGGGAGGCGATGGTCCGGCGCGTGAAACAGGAGGCGCGCGCCCGGCTTGCTCCGCTCCGCGTGATCGATCTCGTCGGCCAGACACTGAGCACCGGGTTTAGTCAGGGCGCATCGCAGGAACGTCACGCCTTTCTCGATCTTGCCGCCTCCGACCAATCGCGGGCGCTGCGTCATCTCTTCCTCGCCGAGCGGCGCATCCGCCATATCCACGGGTTGGAGGGGATCGAAGCGCAGCCGATTGCGAGCGTCGGCATTCTCGGTTCCGGCCAGGTCGCGACCGGCATCGCCACCCTGTGCATCGAGCAGGGCGTGCCGGTCAGTCTCGCGGCGGGCTCGGCCGCAGGCGTTCAGCAGGCGCGCGAAAAGGTCGCCACGCTTGTCGCCCGCGCCATCCGCGCCGGACGGATACCGGCGCACAAGCAGCAGGAAATCGCACGCCGCGTTGGCTTCACCAATGACTGGGCCCATCTCGCGCGCTGTGATCTCGTTATCGACGCCTCAGCCGACGAGGGGCCGGCAGTCACGCGCCTGCGCGAACTCGACGAGATGCTCCCGGCGAGGGTCCCCCTTGCCGTGTCCTATCCGGGAGCGGACTGGTCATCCCTTGCCGCGCTTGTCCGTCACCCCGAACGGTTGATCGGTCTCCATTTCTTCGCTCCGATCCCGCTGATCCGCGCGGTCGAGCTAGTCCGCTTCCCCGAGACCACCCCGTCATGCCTGGCGACCGTTCTCGGCTTGCTCCGGCGGATGGATCGGATCGCTGTGCCGTGTCGGCCCGCGTCCGAGCTTGTCGGCAACCGCATTCTCGCGCGATTCCGCCAGCAGGCCGAATTCATGCTGGAGGAAGGCGCGAAGCCCGCGGCGATCGATACCGCGCTCGAACAGTTTGGCCTCGCGCTCGGCCCCTTCGCGGCACAGGATCTCGCCGGGCTCGATATTGCCTGGGCGCGTCGTCGCAAGGAAGAGCGCCCGGAGGGTCATCGCAGCAGCGTTCTGCTTGATGCCTTGTGCCGGCTCGGCCGCTTCGGCCAGAAGACGGGTCGTGGCTGGTATCGTTACGTCGAAGGACGGCGTGAGCCCGATCCCGAGGTCGAGGCGCTTGTCGCGCGCGCCGCCGCACGATCCGGGTTGCCGCAGCAGCGTTTCTCTATCGAACTGATCCAGATGCGCCTGCTGGCGACAATGGCCAATGAAGGCGCAAGACTTCTGGCCGAGAAGGTCGTCGAGGCCCCCTTCGCGATCGATCTGGCCATGGTCCATGCTTTCGGGTTTCCGGCCTGGCAGGGCGGGCCGATGCAGGCCGCCGATGCGCGTGGCCTGCGGTCTATTCTCGCGCTCGCCGAGGAAAGCGCCAACCGCGACGGGCCGGACTACGCAGTCGCCCCGCTCCTCCGGGATCTTGTCGCGACGGGAAAGAACTTCGCTTCGCTCAACACCGATGCCGAACCTGCTGCTGTGACCCAGCAGGGAGGTGCCCGCCTCGCAGCGCAGACGGCCTAGCTGCAAAGCCTCGCGGTTCGGGAGAGCCGATCAGCGCGGTGCCGTGCTGTACGGCACAGCCCGGTTATCGGTCCTGTGCGACGTCTGCCATACCAACCAGAGGAGCTTTTCGTGAAACGTTTGCTGATTCTCGGAGCGCTGCTTGCCGGCGCTCTTGCCGGAACGCCGATGCCGGCCGCCCTCGCCCAGGATTCGCGGGCGCCGGCTGCGCTGCAAAAGGAGTATGACGGCTTTATCGCGGAGTTCCGTGCGGCAATGAAGGCGAACGATGCTTCCGCCGTCACCAAGCTCACCAAGTTTCCATTCTACTGGAACGAGATGCGCGACGCGGCTTACTTCGAGAAGAGCATCTACGCCAAGGTCTTCACATCGAAGACGCGCCGTTGCCTCGCCAATGCGAAGGGCGTCTATGCCCGCGACCCCACCGGCTCCGATACGTTCACGCACTTCTGCGGCGAACAGCTGTTCCTCTTCGCCAAGACACCGCAGGGGTTCCGCTTTTCCGAAGTCGGCGTGAACGACTGACAATCGCGCAGACATGCCGCGATGCCGGTTCCAGGCTTCGCGTCGGGCGGGAGAAAGCAAAGAGAAATGGTGGGGGAAGTAGGACTCGAACCTACGAAGGCTTAGCCAGCGGATTTACAGTCCGCCCCCTTTGCCGCTCGGGACATTCCCCCAAACACGTACCGGGCGGGAAAGCCCTTGCGTGAGGCGTGCGTTATGGGCAAGGCCGCATCGGCTGTCAACGCCCTTGCGGGCTCGCCGCGCGCTTTTTCTCGTGTCATTTGCCGCCGGGTGATCGACTTTTTCAGGCGAGCCACGTAATCCGGCTCGGGAAGGTCAATCGGCCTTCGACGAAAGGATACGGCGTATGAAATCGCCTCACCGCCATCCGAACGGCGACAAGACCGGTCAGCGCCCACCAAAGGACAAGTCTCGCTTCGCGCCCAAACCGAAGAAGGAGCGCCCGCGCCTGCCGGAGGACTGCGACGTTCTCTACGGCCTCCATTCTGTCCGCGAGGCCCTCGCCAATCCGCAGCGCAAGCTTCGCCGTCTCCTCACCACCGAGAACGCCCTCGTCCGGCTCTCGGAAGGCATGAAACTCCGGATCAAGGCGGAAATCGTCAAACCCGAAGCGATCAGCGCGCTATTGACGCCGGACGCCGTGCATCAAGGCGCCTATCTCGAAGCCGAACGGCTCCCCCTGCTCCGCCTCGAAAAACTGCCGCAGGACAAGGTGATCGTCGCCCTCGATCAGGTGACGGACCCGCACAATGTCGGCGCTATCATCCGCTCGGCGGCGGCCTTCGGTGTCGGCGCGATCCTGACGACCTTCCGCAACAGCCCAGAATTGACCGGCGTACTCGCCAAAGCCGCCTCCGGCGCGCTCGAACACGTGCCGCTCGTCGGCGTCACCAATCTCGGCCGGGCGCTCACCGAACTCTCCAACGAGGGTTTCATGGTAATCGGGCTCGACTCCGAAGCGCCGGAGGAGATCCACGATCTTCCCTTGCGCCTGCCGCTGGTGCTGGTGCTGGGCGCGGAGGGCAAGGGCCTGCGCCAATCAACCCGCGCGCTCTGCCATCATCTCGCGCGCCTCGAACTGCCGGGCGCGATCCGCAGCCTCAATGTCTCGAACGCGGCGGCAATTTCGCTCTACGCGGTGGGGCGCTCGCTCGCCAAGCTTTGAGCCTTTCTCGCCCGACGTCCCCAAAATGACAAAAAACCCGCCGTTTCCGGCGGGTTTCCTGTTTGATCGGTTCAGGAACAATCAGTTCTTGAAGATGTCGCGATCCTTGGTTTCCGGCAGGAAGAGCATGCCGATCACCACCGTCATCAGCGCAACCACGATCGGGTACCACAGGCCGGCGAAGATATCGCCGGTCGCGGCGACGATCGCGAAGGCCGTCGGCGGGAGGAAGCCGCCGAACCAGCCGTTACCGATGTGATAAGGCAGCGACATGCCGGTGTAGCGGATGCGGGTCGGGAAGAGTTCGACAAGCATCGCAGCGATCGGGCCGTAAACCATCGTCACGTAGATGACGAGGATGAACAGCAGGCCGATGATCTTGAGCGCACGGCCATCCGAGAGCACGCCACCGACTGACGGCGCCTTCAGGATGGTCGGGTCCGCAGCCTTCGGATAGCCCGCCTCGACAGCCGCCGCGGCGACGTTCTTGGCGAAGTCCTTGTCGACGGTCACGGCCTTGCCGTTGACGGTGACGGTGGTGCCCGAACCGGCAGCGCCGTTCTCGAGCTTGTAGGCGATGGCCGAGGCGGCGAGGCCACGGCGGGCGATGTCGCACGCCACGGTGAAGGTACGCACGTTCACCGGATCGAACACGTTGCCGCAGGTCGCCGGATCGGCCGTCACGATAACCTTCACCTTCTCATGGGCTTCCATGAGCTTCGGGTTGGCCGTGTGGGCGATCATGTTGAAGATCGGGAAGTAGGTCGCGGCCGCAATCAGGCAGCCCGCCATCAGGATCGGCTTGCGGCCGATCTTGTCCGAGAGCCAGCCGAAGAAGATGAAGAACGGCGTGCCGAGCAGGAGCGAGCCGGCGATCAGCAGGTTCGCGGTGGTGCCGTCGACCTTCATGGTCTGGGTGAGGAAGAACAGGGCGTAGAACTGGCCCGTGTACCACACCACGGCCTGGCCGGCGGTGCCGCCGAGCAGCGCGATGAGCGCGACCTTGGCGTTCTTCCACTGGCCGAAGGCTTCGCCGAGCGGCGCCTTCGAAAGCGTGCCCTCAGCCTTCATCTTCTGGAACGCCGGCGATTCGTTGAGCTGGAGACGAATCCAGATCGAGATGATCAGCAGCAGGACCGAGACGATGAACGGGATACGCCAGCCCCAGTTGGCGAAATCTTCCGGCGTCATCGACAGGCGGAGCGTCAGAATGACGATCAGCGAGGCAAAGAGGCCGACGGTCGCGGTGGTCTGGATCCACGAGGTGTAGAGACCGCGGCGTCCGTGCGGCGAGTGCTCGGCCACGTAGGTCGCGGCGCCGCCGTACTCACCACCGAGCGCGAGCCCCTGCACAAGGCGGCAGATGATGAAGCCGATCGGTGCGAGAATGCCGATCGAGGAATAGCCCGGCATGATGCCGATGACGAAAGTCGCGATACCCATGAGGGTCATCGTGACAAGGAAGGTGTACTTACGGCCGATCAGGTCGCCGAGGCGGCCGAACACCAGCGCGCCGAACGGGCGGACAGCAAAGCCGGCGGCGAAGCCGAGGAGCACGAAGATGAAGCCCGCGGTGGGGTTCACGCCCGAGAAGAAGTTGGCGCTGATATTCGCAGCAAGCGAGCCAGCAAGATAAAAATCATACCATTCGAAGACAGTACCGAGCGAGGAAGCAAGAATTACTCGCTTTTCTTCAGGTGTCATCGGACGATCGGGGGATTCCGACGCTGCCGTTCCCTGCATGGCCATTTCCACTCTCCACTTTTGTGAGGTTTTGACTTCCGAGGGAATCCAAAAAACAAAAACCTCACTGCCGCGAACGCGACAATGATCGCTTTTAATTTTTGGAAGTCGCCTCAGGTCAAATATTCTTGGATATCTACGGTGTAATTTCCCGTCGATGGCCCCGAACTTACGAGGATTCCATTTTTATGAAATCGGTATTTTCGGCTGAAATACTATAGTCTAAGAAGCAGCGCACAAAAAGCCGCCGAAGAGTTGCGAAACGCTCGAAAATCGGGGATACGGGCGCAGGGCCGGAATAGCACAGCGGTAGTGCAGCGGTTTTGTAAACCGAAGGTCGGGGGTTCGATCCCCTCTTCCGGCACCATTTTCTGCAGGTCCTATCCGCCATTCGCATGCTCACATGCGGGAACGGGAAAGGTAATTGCGGTCGGGCGCGGCGTCAGCCCCCGCGCATTGCTTCGATACCATAGCCGGCATCGCTGTGCTGGCGTGGCTTGAAGCCACCCGCAGGAACGAGGCGGTCCTGACGCTTGCCATGAAGGGTAACCCTGGCCTGTCCGCCGGGCTCGTAAGCGACTGCGGCGGCCGCAAAGGCCATGATCGCGCCGAGCACCAGGCTCAATCCGATATTGCGGAAAAACATGCGCGCCTCCTCGTTGTGTGTCGCGCTCTCCGCGCGGCGTTTCCATGGGAGATGTTCTAGCGACGCCGTGTTTCGTCGGCTCGCCGCGCCGCGACGGCTTTGTTTCAGAACACCGCCGAATGTTTCAGAGACCCGTGCGCCGCGCCGGCTTTACATCGAACCCCGACCGGTGACACTAACGGGAGGCGTGAGAGGAGCGAGCGGCTTGGCCTCAGAGGGTTCGGAAGCGACGGTGACAAGCTGGCCCGTCCGATGGCTTTGGCGGCCAGACGACGACATGCTGGAAATCGATACCTCGCGCCGCGAGATCGCCGAATGGACCGAGGCTGCCCAAGGTCCTACCGGGGCGGGCTTCCTCGCCCGCCTCCATCCCGACGATGTCGAACGGCATCGCGGCACCATGCGCGCGCACCTTGGCGGAGGACCGCCGTTTGCCTGCGCCTCGCGCCTTCTTGGCCCGCACGGCGAACCTCACTGGCTGTTCCTGTCTGGCGAGGCGGAACGCGACGCCACAGGGCGCGCCATAGTCGTTCGCGGAACCGCCGTCCGCCTCGAGACTGCTGCGCCGACACTGCATGAAGCAACGGCTGCGCTGCCGATGGCCGATCTTTTTTCGGCCGGCGTCGCTGCGATGGAAGAGCGCGAGGCGGAACGGAACCTGCGGCTTCAGGCGGAAGAAAACGCGTTTTCACAGCGCGAATTCCTCTCGACCGTCAGCCACGAGATCCGCAATCCGCTGACCGTGATCTTCGCCAATATCAGCATCCTGCGCGCAAAAGCCGAGCGCGACGGCGATATGAATCTGATCCAGCGCCTGTCCTCCCTGGAAAAGTCCGGCCGCCACCTGCGCGACCTTGTTTCCGATGTTCTCGATCTCGCGAAACTCGAGGCCGGCCATCTCAAGACTGAAGCCGAGTGGTTCGACCTGACCGCGCTGCTCCTCGAGGTCGAGGAAATGGCGAACGCGCTCACCCGTGACGGCAGCGTGATGTTCCTGCTGGACATGCCGCTCGATCTCGGCCGGGTGTTCGGTGATCGGCTCAAGCTGAAACAGATCCTGCTCAACCTCATCGGAAATGCAGCGAAATTCACCAAAGAAGGCCGCATCGTCCTGTCTGTGACCGACCAGAACAGCACCATCCTGTTCGCGGTCGAGGATACTGGTCCCGGCATTCCGCCGGATCGGCTCGACACCCTGTTCAAGGCGTTCTCGCAGATCGATGGCTCCAACGCGCCGCGCGCCGTCGGCACAGGGTTGGGGCTCTATATCTCCGAGCGCTATGTGCGCCTGCTGGGCGGTCGCCTTTCCGTCAAGAGCCAGATTGGTGAGGGCAGCACCTTCGATTTCGCGCTCCCGCGCGTCGCGCTCTCGAAGGTCGAGCGCGTCCCGCCAGTCCGCCGTGAAGACAGGCTGGTCATCGGTCATACCGAGGACCTCGGCACGCTCGATCCGCATCTCCAGATGCGCGCGACCAACGCGATGATCGCCCGGCATCATTTCGACGCGTTGACGGCGATGGCTTCAACCGGCCGCTTGAAACCTGCCTTGGCCGAGCATTGGGAGCCACTCGGCGAGCATGGTTGGCGGTTTCACCTGCGTCGCGGCGTCCAGTTCCATGACGGCTCGACCTTCGACGCCGGAGATGTGCTTGCCACCTATGCGCGCGTACTTGGCGAGTCCGGCTCCCCCAGCGCCTACGCGGCCTTCCTTAAGCCGATCGTCTCGATCAAGGCGCTCGATCCTTTCACGCTGGAGATCGGCACCGAAGGACCGGTTCCGCTGCTGCCCGTCGACCTGAGCCATGTCGCGATCGTCAACCGGCGTTTCCGGACGGCGCCGACGGCAGCTTTTGACGGGCTTGAGGCCACCGTGGGAACCGGACCTTTCCGCCTCGTTGCCCGCCCCAGCACGCGAGCACTGCAATACGAGAGCTTCGCCGGGCATTGGGCAGGCACGCCGGAGTGGAAACAACTGGAGTTCCGTCTCATCGACGACAGCGGCCTTGCTTCCGTCAGCGCCCTCCTCGCAGGCGACGTCGATCTGATCGACAACGTCAGCCCGGAACAGTTCGTCGATTTGAGCCGGCGCGACGACGTGGTGCTCTCGACCTGCGACAGCAACCGCGTCTGGTATCTCTTCTTCGATCAGTTCCGCGATGCTTCGCCCTGGATCACGGACAGGGCCGGTCAGCCCCTCACGACGAACCCGCTGCGTGACCCACGTGTCCGCAAGGCGATCTCGCTGGCGATCGACAGGCAGTTCATCACCCAGCGTCTGATGGCGGGACAAGGCACTCCGGTCGGCGATGTCGCCGGTCCGGGCGTATTCGGCGTCAACCCCTCCCTCGCCCCGCCATCCTACAATCCGGCATGGGCTCGCCAGTTGCTTGCCGATGCCGGCTACCCTGAAGGGTTCGGCATCACCCTGCATGGCTCGCGCGACCGGTCTTTCCACGGCGCGACGACCCTGCGGGCCATCGAATTGATGCTCAACGCCATCGGCATCCTGTGCCGCTCAGAAGCGCTGCCTGCGGGAGAATTCTATCCTCGCGCGGCGCGGGGCGAGTTCAGCTTCGGCCTGTCGGGATGGGGGTCGATCACGGGTGAAACCTCCTACAGCCTGCGCCTGCTCCTCTGTTCGCCCGATCCCGCGGGCGGTTTCGGTACCGCCAACCGCGGCGGCTACGCGAACACCCATTTCGACGAGCTCGTACGCGAGGCCGTCCGCACAATGGACGAAGACCGTCGCCGCATCCTCCTCGAGAAAGCATCCGCCATCGCAATGGCCGAAACCGCGATTGCCCCGATCTGTGCCCGCCGGACCACCTGGGCTGCCAAGCGCGGCCTGCGTTACGAAGCGCAGATGGATGGCGCGACGCTCGCGGTCGGCGTCAGCCGGGAAGCCGATTGAGCCCGCCTGTGTAGTTTGTCAGTCGCCGACGAACACATAGCCCGCCCCGCGGACCGTCTTGACGTAGCGCGGCGCATCCGGGGTCGGCTCGATCTTCTTCCGCAACCGCGTGATGCGGATATCGACCGCGCGTTCCGTATCGCCGTTATCACCACCGCCGGACAGTTCAAGAATATGGGCGCGCGAAAGGGTCCGCCCCGCCCGGGTGGCGAGGACGGACAGCAGGTCGAATTCCAGCGCCGTCAGGTCGATGGGCGCGCCATCGGCATCCAGCAGAATGCGCGCATCAAGGTCGAGCACCTTGCCCCCGAAGCGGATGCGCTTGCCCGGCGTTTCCGAAGGTGCCTCAATCCCGCGCACGTCTAATACTGGCAGCCGTCGCAGTACAGAGCGGACACGCGCCAGCATCTCGCGCAGTTCATACGGTTTGACGAGATAGTCGTCCGCCCCGAGTTCCAACCCGATGATGCGGTCGATCGAGGTTCCGGCGGCGGTCGCGAAAATGATGCCGGTCTGCGCGCCCTTTCCCCGCATCCAGCGCGCGAGCGAGAGCCCATCCTCGCCTGGCATCGCGATATCGAGGATGGCGACGTCGAATCCTCCAGAACCCAAAGCATCGCGAAACGCAGATGCGCGTGCGAAGCCTTCGACGGCGAAACCGTGCATTGCAAGGTATTCAACCACCGCCTCCCGGAGGTCATCCTCGTCATCGACAACCGCAATCCGCTTTTCGTCCCCGCTCATGCCCCCTCCACCACGCTCCGCTTGACTCGAACCGGAGCCTCTGGTCCCGTCCGCTTGTTGTGCAACCAAACAGGTGCCGGGTCCAGATGGCGTCGCGCGGCCGTATCATCATCGTCGATGACGAGCCGGAACTGATTGCCGCCTTCGTCGAATTCCTGAACGATCGCGGGTTTGACGCCGTGCCCGCAGCCGGCGCCTACGCTTATGACGCACTCGCCACGGCGGGAAAGCCCGATCTGGTGGTTCTCGACCTGCAGATGCCGGGAGAGAGCGGTCGCGATCTGCTCCTGCGTATTCGCACCGCGCACGACATCCCGGTGATCGTGATGACGGGTGCGAACGACCTGCTCGATCGTGTGCTCTGCCTCGAACTCGGCGCCGACGATTTCGTCGAAAAACGGATCACCCCGCGCGAACTCACTGCCCGGATCCAGGGTCTGCTCGAACGGCGTGGCAGCGGACGGCGCGACATCGTCCGGTTCGAGCGCACGACGGTTGACCTGCGCGCGGCACTTGTCATGCACAATGACGGCACAGAGGAGCGGCTCGGGATCAGTGAGATCATGCTGCTCAAAGCCTTTCTCGCCAATCCGCGCAAGCTATTGACAAGAGACGATATTCTCGACCTCGCACCCGCCCTGGACCGCGATGCACTCGATCGGTCCGTCGATCCGCGCGTCGCACGACTGAAACGGAAGCTCGCTACTGAATGGATCGAGACACGGCGGGGGCAGGGATATGTCTATGCGCCGCAAAACAGCTAAGTCGACATGGAAGTCCGTATGAAAGTATTGGAATCGCATTGGCCGTCCGGGTTGCAGGGCCCGGATACGGCTGTGTTGCGAGCGGTCGTCGATGCCTGCCCGTCGCGGGTGTCGCTGGTGACGCCGGATCATCGCTATCTCTACGCCAATCCGGAGTTCCTTCAGTTCGTTGGGCTTTCGCTGGAGCAGCTCATCGGCCGCTCAGCACGTGACATTCTCGGCCCGGAAGTCTATTCCGCCTTCGCCGAAACCGCCTTGCAGGTTCGACCCGACCACACGCCGACCTGGGAAGGGTGGATCAATTTCTCAGGCAACCGGCGACGCTACCTCGATGTCACGATGGCGCCCTATGCGCCTGCCGGAGGCAAGCTGGAGGCGATCTTCGTCTTTGCCCGCGATACAAGCGAACTGAAGTTGCGCGAGCAGCAGCTGCGGGAGAGCATCGAGGATCTGAAGCGCACCGAGGCGGATCGCAACGCCTCCGACAAGGTCAACACCCAGATCGTGCAGAGCGCGCTTGACGCCTTCATCCTGGCGGACGCCGAGGGGATCATCCGGGACTTCAACCCGGCGGCCGAGGCGATGCTCGGCTACCGTCGCGAGGAAGCGATCGGCAAGCCTCTTGCCCAACTCATCATCCCCGAGCATCTGCGCGCGGCGCACAACGCGGGGATGGCGCGCTATCTTGCCTCCGGCGTGTCGCGGGTTATGGGTCGCCGCCTGCAGCTCGAAGCACTCGCGTCCGGCGGCGAAATTGTGCCGGTCGAGGTGACGCTGAACGAAGTCAAGCTGCCGGATCGGCATCTGTTCACGGCCCACATGCGCGATCTGCGCGACAGCAAGCGCGCGCAGGCCGAAATCGAGGCCCAGCGCGTCCGGATCCATCAGATCGAGAAGCTGTCTGCGATGGGCTCGCTGCTCGCCGGCGTCGCGCACGAACTCAACAACCCGCTGGCGATCCTCGTCGCGCAATCGACGCTTCTGAAGGAAAAGGCGCCAACCAGCGATACCAAGCATCGTGCCGAGCGCATCCATGCCGCCGCCGATCGCGCGGGGCGGATCGTCAAGAGCTTCCTGGCGCTCGCACGGGAGAAGCCACCGTCGCGGGAGTTGACGGATGTGAACCGCCTCGCGGCCAACACATTGGAAATGCTCGCCTACGGGCTGAGGACCGCAGGCATCGAGATCGTGCGCGAGTTGGACGCGGCCATGCCGGAACTGCGGATCGATTCCGATCTGCTCGGACAGGTCTTCGCCAATATCGTGCTCAACAGCCAGCAGGTGCTGATGACGCACCCGCGGCCGCGCATTCTGACCTTGCGGACCCGCGCCGCCGCCGATCATGTCACGATCGACATCGGTGACAACGGGCCCGGCGTCGCGCCGGACCTCGCGGCGCGCATTTTCGACCCGTTTTTCACGACCAAGCCAGCAGGCGTCGGCACCGGTATCGGCCTCGCGATCTGCAAGGACATCGTTCAGGCGCACGGCGGCAAACTCGAACTCGCCGAGAATTCGCAAGCCGGCGCGCTGTTCCGCATCACCCTGCCCCGCATGATCGATGATCCTGCCACGGCGGACTCCGCCGCGAGCATGCCGAATGGCGAACGGATCCTCGTCGTCGATGACGAGCACGACGTCGGTGAAAGCCTCGGCGAGATCCTCGATGCTCTCGGCCATCGCGCAACGGTCACGGCTTCCGCGCTCGATGGTCTCAAACGCCTGCGAAGCGAAAGCTTCGACCGCGTTTTCGTCGATCTGAGAATGCCGGAACTCAACGGGCACGAATTCCTGAAAGAACTGGCCGAAATCGACCCGTCGCTCGTGGCCCGCAGCATCCTGATGACCGGTGATACCGTGCGGGGACCTGCAACGTTGCTCGGTGGAGCCGATGTCCGCGTCCTCGAAAAGCCGTTCTCGCTGGATGATATCCGCGCTGTGATCAGCGCCGGCTGAAACTTTGCTGCCTGCACCGGCTCGGGGTCAGGGTCAGTCCTCGCAGCAGGCCGTAAAAAAGATGTCCCCGCCGGCATGACCGGCAGGGACATCAGGCAGTCGGCTTTCCCGGCGAGGACCAAGGAGAAAGGGTCCGCTGCCGCCTGAAAGCCCCGGACCTCGTGGGTCCGGCCCCGAAACTGGATGACGTCAGATGAAGTGACCGCCGTTGATGAAGGACTTGGCCTTCTTGCAGACACTGCCCTTCTGCGGCTCACCGTTGAGCGTGTTGTACTGGAGGCAGGTCTGCGTCATCGGGTAGCTGATCGAGTATTCGCCGTTGCCGCCCGGGCTACCGCCGATCGAACCACCACCGCCGACGGTGGCCGCAGCAGCCTGGCCGCCAATGAGAGAAACCGAACCCGCAACCGGCATGGCCAGCATCGCGACGGCGAGAGCGAGAGACTTGATGTTCATGGTAAAAGCTCCTTTCGATGTGAAGTGCGTCCGTTGCACTGATGCTGTTATGAAGGGGGAGTGTTTCGCCTGATGGCCGCCGGATCACACTCATCATTTCAATTGTTGCGTCGGGAGCCGACATTATCCTTCAGGCCGCGCGGTCCCGCACCGCCTGAAGGACTTAGGGAACGCGCCCGCCCGCGTATAAGAAGCCGCGCGGACGGCGTGCCTTGAAACATTTGAAACAAAACGCGACGCGCATGACCCGCCCCTGAAAGACGCTGGCCCTAACGTGTCACCATCGAACAGGGAGAAAGACCATGTCCCGCAACCGGCCGAAATCGCCACTTCCCGCCGCCAGACTCGCGCTGATCACCGCCACAGTGCTCGGCGCGAGTGTGACCCATGCAGCGGCCAACTGCTCTGCCGCCGGCATCAATTGGCGGTCGGACCCCGTTTTCCGCGCGACCGAACACCCCGACGATCGGCAGAGGCCGGTGCGCACGGACGTCGTCTGTATCGTCGAGCAGGAATCGACTGTCACGGCTGGCAATGTTTCGCTCCGGCTGACGCTCGGCAAACTTACCTACGAGAAGGCCGACGGTATCGTGCTGCCGGTCCGGCTGGTCGATATCTCGAAGGTCGAGCCCACGGGCCTGCGCTCGATCGGCCGTATCCTTCTTGGCGAAGATCCGCTCGACCGTCAGCTCCGTTTCGAGCCGCAGGCCCGGGATATCGGCGGCACCGTCCTGATCCGCATCGCGCCGCGTCATGATGCCATCTATCGGCTGGACGGTGAGGCCCTGCGGCCGGTTGCAGCCGACGGCTGGCAGAAGGCGGCGCGTGCCGCCCTTCCCGAAAATGAGCGCGAAGGCTCCGCTCTGTCCATCGATCTCGAACGGATGGAGGGTCGCCTTTCGATCCGGGCCGGCGGCACGGACCCCGCCGTCGGCCCGCTGCCGAGCGCGTTCGCACCGCGTCGCGTCCTGGTTGCGGCACTTGTTTGGCGTGGCGGCGAGTTGTCTGTCGACAAGACCAGCATTGTCGAGCGCCGGGCAAACGATGAGGTGGCGCTTGACGGTTTCGAATCCGCCGAGGCCGATAGCCGCGCCGCACTTGGAACCCTTCCACCCGGTGTCGAGCCCTGCACGATCAGCGGCTGGTCCAACGACGTCGATCGAAAAGGCCTGAATGTAAGGGCTGCGCCGGATGCTAAAGCCAAGGTTGTCGGCATCGTGCCGCCGCCGCGCAAGATGCCGCCGGAAGATGATGCCTTCGGTTCCGGACCGGTCAAGGCGGAATTCAGGATCGCTGGCTACAAGGATGGCTGGTTCCTGATCGATGACATCAAAGCGCCGGGCACTCCCTATGACGTCACGTACCCACGCTCTCTGCCGCAACCCTACAAGGGCAGAGGCTGGGTCAACGGCAAGATGGTGGGAGCAGCACTTGCCAACGGCGGACTGCCGGAAGGTCGCGTCTACGCCGCCCCGCACGCCGACGCCAGATCCCGCGAGGTTCTCAACAGCGAGGGCAACCGGATTAGCCTCGACGGTACGAAATTCAGGCTGCTCGCCTGCTCCGGCCCTTGGGGGCTCATCGAGATCGAGGGCGGTCATCGCGGCTGGTGGCGCGGCCTGTGCTCCAATCAGGTGACGAACTGCTCCTGACCTTCGTGGCTGGTGCGAGGCGTCGCCTTTGCTGGAATGTTGGCGTGCGCCATCAGGCGTCGATCTCGACGGCAGCCACGACCCCGAAGCACGTTGGGGGCGGCTCCTCGACCGGCTTACCCCCCGCTGCCGCGCGCTGCTTCAGCTTGAAGCCGACCTCGGCGATCGCGATGATCGCCGGCAGCAATTCTCGTCCGAGATCGGTCAATTCGTATTCGGTGGACGGCGGCGAGGTCGGCATCACCCGCCGCAGGATGACGCCCTTCGCTTCCATCTCCTTGAGACGCGCGCTCAGCATCTTTGCCGAAATCGCCGGGATATCGATCCGCAGTTCCCCGAACCGCCGCGGCCCGCCATGAAGATACCAGATGATATTCGGCGTCCAGGCACCGCCGATCAGGTCCATGCATTCCGCGACCACACATTTCGGTGGCGGCGCTGGCGAGCGATTTTTCCGCACTTTCAAAGCCATAGCCATTCCTCAGCGCGTTAGCTGGTTACCGCCGGGTAACTTGAATCTTAAAGTAACCAAATGGAACCACATATACATTTGTTATCATGAAACCTAAGTTCCGGCCATCCGTAACTCAGGAGGAAAACCTCATGAAACTCTACTACTCCCCCGGCGCCTGCTCGCTTGCCTCCCACATCGTGCTGCAGGAGATCGGCAAGCCGTTCTCGATCGAGAAGGTCGATCTCGCTGCGAAGAAGACTGCCAGCGGCGCGGATTTTTCCGCCATCAACCCGAAGGGCTATGTGCCGACGATCGAACTTTCGCCCGGCGAGGTTCTTACCGAAGGCCCGGCAATCCTCCAGCATCTTGCCGATCAGGCCGGGCGTCTTGCACCAGCTCCTGGCACGATGGCGCGTGCCCGGCTCAATGAATGGCTCGCTTTCATCAACGGCGAGGTCCACAAGGCCTTCGGGCCGCTGTTCAAGCCCGATGCTTCCGCCGAGGCCAAGGAAGCCGCCAAGGCCCAGCTCGCCAAGCGCTTCACGCACATCGAGAAGACGCTTTCGGACGGCCGCGACTATCTGACCGGCGCTGACTACACGATCGCCGACGCCTATCTCTTCGTCGTTACCAACTGGGCGAACTTCACGGGGTTCGCGCTCGACGCCTTCCCGCGTCTGCAGGCTTTCCAGGCTCGAATCGCGGCCCGGCCGGCGGTCGAGAAAGCGCTCGTCGCCGAAGGTCTAAAGGCGGCATGAGCAAGCTCACGCAGCCCAACCCCGGTTATGCGGAACTGGTCGCTGCGATGCAGGTCTACTTCGATGGCCTCTATCACTCGGATACGGAGCGCCTGCGTTCCGTATTCCACCCGGATGCCATCTATGCCTGCACGACGACAGGCGCACTGACCCGCATGCTCATGCCGGACTATTTCGCGATGGTGGCGACGCGCGAGGCGCCTGCCGCCCGCGGCGAAGCGCGGACGGACAACATCATGTCGATTGCCTTCGCCGGTCCTGTGACGGCGCTTGTTACCGCCACCTGCTCGATCGGTCCGAAGCACTTCGTGGATCTGCTGAGTTTCGTGAAGCTGAACGGTCGTTGGCAGATTATCGCGAAGGTCTTTCATTACGATCTCGCAACGCCCTGAAGGAGGCGCCGATGCCCTACGTCAACATCAAGATCACCCGCGAAGGTGCGACACAGGCCCAGAAGGCCGAACTGATTGCCGGCGTGACCGATCTGCTTGTCCGCGTCCTCGACAAGAACCCGGCAACGACCTTCGTCGTGATCGACGAGGTTGCGATGGAGGACTGGGGCGTCGGCGGCGTTCCGGTCGAGCAATACCGAAAGCGTCTCAAGGCACGAACCTGAAGCAGCGCACCCGAAAAACAAAAGGCCGCCTAAAACGGCGGCCTTTCTTGTTTTCCAGCTTGCGGCATCAGGCCGCGCGGACATCCCGCAGGAACGACGAAACCACATTCTCAAGCGTAACCGCTTCATCCGCGACCGACTGCGCCACATTGGCGACGGCACTCGACGTATCGCGGCTCGACGCGGCGCGTGTCTCGGCATCCTTGATCGCGCTGGCGCCTTCCGCCGAGGAGCGTGCTGCCTCGTTGACATTGTCGCTGATGGTCGAGATCGCGCTCGACTGCTCCTCGACTGCGGAAGCCACGGAGGTCGCGATGGTGCTCATCTCCGACAAGATACCGCCGATCTGGCCGATCGCTTCGCTGACATCGCCTGACGCACCCTGGATCGACGTGATGCGCTGGACAATATCCTCGGTCGCCTGCGCCGTCTGGTTGGCGAGCGCCTTGACCTCTGAGGCGACAACGGCGAATCCTTTGCCGGCCTCGCCCGCACGCGCCGCCTCGATGGTGGCGTTGAGTGCGAGCAGGTTCGTCTGCCCCGCGATCGACCGGATGAGTTCGACGACATCGCCGATCTTGTCGGCTTCGGCGGCGAGTTCCGACATCATCGACGTCGCACGGTGCGACTGCTGGACGGCGCGATCCGCGACCTCGGTCGAGCGGACAGCCTGTCGCGACACCTCGTCCACAGACTTCGAGAGCTGCTCGGCAGCAACCGCGACAGAGGACACCTCGCGCGAGGCGATAGCGGTCGCGTTGCCCGCGACACCGGCCTGAGCGGTGAGCGCCGACGAATCGGCGTCGAGCGTTTCGGAGGCCTGTCGCATGGTGTCAGCGCTCTTCTTCAACTGATTGAGCGCCGTCTCGACAGACGATCCGAAGCCCGTGATCGAACCTTCGATCCGGCGGGCGCGGTCGAGGCGTTCGGCTGCCTCCTGCTCGGCGGCCTGCGACAGGCGCGCACGCTCATCGATGGAAGCCTGGAAGACTTCCAGCGCCCGACTCATTGCACCGATTTCATCGCGGCGATCACGGAACGGAATAACAACGTCGGATTCGCCCTCGGCAACGCGGCGCATGCTGCCCGCAAGATTGGTCAGTGCCTTGCCGATGCTGCGACCGACGAGGAAGATCATCGCGATAGATACGAAAGCCGCCAACGCAGCCGCCAACAGATTGAACTTGTCCGAGCGATCATTCGCATCGGCCAGCGCTCGGCGCGCTTCCGTCTGGCGTTCCGAGGCGCGATCGCGCAGCGCGGCGGCAGCGGCGATGGCCCGCTTCGAATGGCCGACCGTCTCGTCACGCTGTTCGCGCTCGCCGGCGACGCCGTTGCGCCAAGCATCGAAAGCGGCCTTCTGCTTCACCAGCGACTGGAGCAGCATGTCACCCTGCGGCTTGTCGAAATCGATATTCTTCAGACGCTCCATCAGGCCTGAACGCATGAATTCGATCCGGGTCTCCAGCTTGCTGTCACGCTTCCAGCGATAGCGGAGTTCAACACCACGGAGATCCGAATAGGCGGCCGCAAACGTGCGAAAGCCGTCATGGGTGGAGACGGCGCCATCGAACAGTGCGGAGAGCACTTCGGTCAGTTTGTCGAGATCGTCGGTCAGACCCTCATTGCTCGTCCGGCCGACCAACTCGACCTTCTCCTTGAGTTTGTTGAAGGACTCTCTCGCCTTGATCAGTCGGTTCTCGGCGGCCTCGACGCTCTCGCGCATGGCCTTGTCCGTTGACGCCTTCAGGCTGTCGAGCGCCTTCTGGGCGTCGGCGATACCGATCAGGATTTCGCGCTCGACAATATCGGAACGACTTTCGAGATAGCCCGCGACTTGATTGTTCACCAATGCGAGATTGGAGGTCGCCATTTCGACCTGCGCCAACTCGTTCTGCGCCAAACGGTAGGCTTCCTCGCCTTCCGTCCGGATGTTGTCCGAGTACTGATTGAGCGCGAGCGTAAGACCAAGACCGAGAATCGGCCCCAATGCGATCAGCGCGATTTTCCAGGTGACAGATGCCGTAAAGCGTCCGAAAATTCGAGCGTTAAAGCCTCGCAGCATCAGGTCTTCCTCCATTTCCCGGCACAAAAACACGCGTCGGGCCCTTCATTTGCCGCCGAAAGCCTCCCATCGAATGTTGAAAAAGAGGTAAATGGTTTCTTGCGCGCGAAAGTTGCACGCAAATCTTCTTTTTCTGGCTTCATCCTCAGGATTGCAATTTCGCAATGGATTTTTGAATTTGCGCAACTGGTCAGACCCAATGAACGCGCGATGTTTAAGAAAGGGCAGGAACGCCGGGGCCAACACACTCCGCCGCCGGCAGCCTGACTTGCGCCAGCTTCATCCATAACGGAGGAAATAATGATTTTGACACGCCGCCGTCTTTTCTCCACCACCGTCGCCACGGGGACCGCGCTGGTCGCCGCACCGGCGATCATCCGCGGCCTCGCGACGCCTGCCGAGGCCAAAGCGCCGATCGCGGGCACGAAAGCGCCGTCCTTCTATCGCTTCAAGCTCGGCGAATTCGAAATCACCGCCCTCCATGACGGAGAATTCGCCCGTCCGCTCGATGCAAGCTTCGTCCGCAACGCTCCCCTGGAGGACGTTCAGAAGACCCTCGCCGACAATTTTCTGCCGACCGACAAGCTCACGATCAGCTTCACGGCATTGCTGGTGAACACCGGCTCGAAGCTGGTGCTGATCGATACCGGCTTCAACGACAACGGTGGGCCGACGAACGGTCGTGTCGTCTCCGCGCTCAAGGCCGCGGGATATGACCCCTCGATGGTCGATGCCGTGATCTTCAGCCATTTCCACGGCGATCACTTGCAGGGTGCGCGCACCAAGGCCGGCCAACTCGTCTATCCCAACGCCGAGATGATGGTGCCGGCCCCGGAATGGGATTTCTGGATGGACGATGCCAAGATGGCCGCAGCATCCGAGGGGATGAAGGGTGCCTTCGCGGGCGTTCGCCGTGTTCTCCAACCGAACGCTGCAGACGTGAAGCGCTTCAAGTGGGGCGACGAGGTTGTCACCGGCATCACGGCGGTCGAAGCGGCCGGTCACACGCCGGGTCACACGGCCTTTGCGATCGTTTCCGGCAATGCGAAGATGATGTATGTCGCCGACGTCACCAACACGCCGGTGCTGTTCGCCACCAATCCGGACTGGAAGGTGATGTTCGACATGGACGCTGACAAGGCGGTTGCTACCCGCAAGCGCATTCTCGACATGGCGGCGACGGACAAGTTCCAGCTCTCCTTCTACCACGCCTCCTTCCCCTCGACCGGGTTCATCGCCAAGGCCGGCGCGGGTTATCGCTTCGTGCCGGTGCAATGGTCGTGAGGAACTGAACCTCCCCGCCCATAAATCCGCGCAAGGCGCCGCGTGCGCCTTGCCTTTCTGTCGCGCCCTGTCGCATGCTCGCAGGTCAAAGCGCCCGAGAGCGTTTCGTGATCCGAGGAGACACCGTGGACAGCGCCAAGAACCCCGCATCCGTGCCGGGTAACCCTGCCCTCGCCTTCGTGGCCTCCTCCGCACCAGAGGCCCAGCTTGCCGCCAAGCGACTTGCGCGCTTCTACGGCGATGTCGATCCTGAAGCGGCGGATGTCGTTGTTGCGTTGGGCGGAGACGGCTTCATGCTTCAGACGCTGCATCGCTTTCGCGGCACGGAGAAGCCGATCTACGGCATGAATCGCGGCTCGATCGGCTTCCTGATGAACGAGTTCCGCGAGGATGGCCTCACCGAGCGCATCATCCAAGCCGAACGCTCCATCGTCCATCCGCTGAAGATGCGGGCCACCGCCGCCGATGGCCGCACGGTGGAGGCGCGGGCGCTGAACGAGGTCTACCTGTTCCGGCAGTCCTATCAGGCGGCGAAGCTCGAAATCGCCATCGACGGTCAGGTGCGCCTGCCAGAGTTGGTTGCCGACGGCGTTCTCGTCGCCACGCCGACCGGTTCGACCGCCTATAATTTCTCCGCCGGTGGTCCGATCCTGCCGTTGAACGCGCCGCTGATCGCGCTCACGCCGATCTCCGCCTTTCGCCCACGTCACTGGCGCGGCGCCATCCTGCCGGACACGACCTCGATCCGAGTCCGCGTTCTCGAAGCCGCCAAGCGCCCCGTCGCGGCCGTGGCGGATCACTTCGAACTGCGCGACGCCGTCGAGGTTGATATCTCGATGGAGCGCGGCATCAATCTCGTCATGCTGCACGACCCCGGCCACAGCCTCGACGAGCGCATCCTGCGCGAGCAGTTCGGCCACTGAGGTTCCGCATTCTGGTTCGGAACCGGACCTGTTTCAGCGACCGTTAACGATCTTCGCCTAAATTTGCCGACGTCGCAGAAGCGATGGCGGTCCGGGACAAGTATTGCGTCACACTCCGGGGCCGACGGCAGAATCCGTGACGCGTTGAGCGAGCGATGTTCCGCGTTGATTGCAGCCGCCTGCGTTTCCTGGTCATTGACGACAACGGCTACATGCGCCGCATCATCCGCACCCTTCTGCACGGGTTCGGCACACGCGAGGTGTTCGAGGCGGAAGATGGCGCCGCAGGCCTTGAAGCCTTTGCCACCCATCTTCCCGACGTCGTGATCACCGACTGGTCGATGCCCGTTTTCGACGGAATCGAGCTGACGAAGATGATCCGTCAGCCCGACACCAGCCCGAATCCCTTTGTGCCGATTATCATGGTCACCGGCTATGCCGAGCGGAACCGGGTGTTCGAGGCCCGCGACGCGGGCGTTTCGGAAATGCTCGTCAAGCCGATTTCCGCCAAGAGCCTCTATCAGCGCATCGCCAAGGTCGTGCTGAATCCGCGCCCGTTCATCCGCACGGAGAACTATTTCGGCCCGGATCGTCGCCATCTCGTGAAGGCGGACCAGTACAAGACCCGCGGCGCCGCCTCCAACTTCATCAATTCGAGCATCGGCAGCCCATAAGATGACCCGCGCACCTCAAGCCAACGATTATGCCGGCGATGGCACCGTCGAACAGGATTTCGGCGATACCCGCGTCTTTCACCTCGGCGGCACGCTTCGCGCCAAGGCCGCCGTCCGCTCCGCCGATGCCGGTGGCGTGGATGACCTCTCTGTCGCGGCCGCCGATGCGGCGATGAAGGATCTCTCCGGCGATTTCCAGAACTGGATGGGCGACGAGGTCAACCGCCTGATCGCCGCCTTCGAAGTGTTCAGCGATTCGCCCCCGAACAAGCGGGACATTGGCCCGCTTTTCCGCGCCGCGCACGATATTCGCGGCCAGGCCGCCGTTTTCGGCTACCCGATCGCCTCGGAGATCGCCGGCAGCCTCTCGAAGCTGCTCGACAAGATTGAGCCGGACTACCTTCCGCTCCAACTCATTGCCCACCATGTCGATTCGGTGAAGGCGATCTATCGCAACAACATCCGCGACTACGCCAATCCCGTCGCCACGCAGATCATCCACAACCTGCGCCGTGCCATCGATCGTGTGGTCGAGGCCCGTCAGAAAGCGATGGCCGAGGAAATGAAATTCCGCCGCACGATCTAACGGCAGTTCAGCAGAGTTTTCGACGATCAGGCAACCCGGCTCCGGCCGGGTTTTCCATTGCGATTGGCCTCGACAAGCGCCGCGGTGCGGGCGACATCGCGCGCGGCATTCTCCGCCTTCCACTGCGCGATCAGCGATTTGAGATCCGGGATCGGCTCGTCCAGCAGGATGCCACGCATCCGCACGATGCGGGCCGCGGGCAACGGCGCCGGCGCAACCGCCTCGGCGGGTTCTGCTTGTGCTTCCGCCTCGACATCATCCATCATCGACAGGCGCAGCATCTCCGGTCCGATATCGAGCGGCAGCAGTGCGACCGGGCCCCGCTCGGCTATCACGCTCTGGCGCAGTTCTTCCGCCATAAGGCGTGACTGGGCACGGGCAGCATCGGCCTCATGGCGCCGCAGCAACGCCATCAGCCGGATAGCATCCTCCCCCGACACGGACGCACAGGCCGCTTGCGCGGCATGGAGAACAACGAGCGAGAGCCCCTTCCCGCGCTCGCTGGTTGGGAGCGTCGCGGCGGCCCGGATTACGGCAACCATGACGGGGGCGAGAAACGCCGCCAGCCCTGCCCGTCGGACAATCGCGCTGATCGGCCCATCCGCGCGGGAGGTCAGAATGCTCTCGATCCGGTCGCGTTGCATGTCGCACAATTCCGCGAGCGCCGAGGCGATGAATGGAAGATCGCCTTCAAGTCCGCCCCGCAGCAAGAGACCGGGCGTCAATTGGCCGGTAGTGCGCAGATAGGCGACGAAATCATCAAGATCGTCCGCCGCGCCGCGCGCAATGGCGATCGTGCCCTGCTGGAGTGTTTCGTCGAGCATTCGCTTGTTGCGTTTGCCATCGAGAAAGCCGCCGTCGACCAGAAAACCGCCGAGATTACCTGCGGTAGCAAGCATCAGCCGATGCCGGACCGAGGGTGGCAGGTTGCCACGCCGCAACAGCAGCTCTCGCAGCCGCGCCGATCGACCGAAAGCATCGAGCAGCACGAGCATGTCGCGCTCCGAGATCTCCGCCATCCGGTTGGAAACGAGCGCGCAGGTGCTTTTTTCTTCCTCGCGCTCGACGACCGCGTGAGCAATCCGGACGGTTACATCCTGCCGCAGCGCAATCGCGCACAGCGCAAGCTTCTCGCCGTTGCCGGCAAGGTCGATCAGATCGGCTTCCGTCAGCAGCGGCGAGCGGGCGATCAGCATCGCGGACACCTCGGCCTGATCACGCGCGAGATGCAACACGATATGACGCGGCGCATCGAGACGATCCGCGAAGGCCATCGCCAGCACCCGCCGGACGTTTGGCGAGGGATCGTCGAGAATAAGCGTCAGCGCCGCTTCGACCGCCTCCGGCGTATCGCCCCCGAGCGCACCGGCAAGATAGGCTTGCGCCAGCATCGAGACGGCTTCGCCGCGCTCTTGCGCGGAGGCATCTTCCATCCAGGCGAGGAACGATTTGACCAACATCACAGCTTACTCAACGCTTTCGGGAACGGGACATGCGAGCGAGATCGAGCGGCGCATCAAGTGACGCCGGTCGCCGCGGCGGCAGCGGTGCATCGACCTCGGGATAGGGTTCGCGCGCCTCGAAGGTCGCGAGTGGCGATGGCGCGACCGGCGCGTCGCTTGCCGCTTCAGTCGCTGCCGTCACGGCGTCCGGATCGACTGCGGCAACCTTGACGTTATCACCTCGCGGGAAAAACGACGGCGCGTTGGGATTAACGCGCGATTCGGCGATGCCTATCCAGGTCTTGCGGAGGTTGGCGGCGGCCTGGGCCTGCCCGCCGGAACGGAAGAACCCGTTGACGGCCGCAACCGAATTTGCTGCCGAGCCGCCCTGTGCCGGAGCGATGGCGAGCGGGGAACGGGTCGGCAGCTCCGACTCGACCGTGCCAGTGTTCTGCGCGGTGGCGATGGGCTGGAGTGTCGTATTCGCACCGTCATGGAAGGCGACGAGCCGGGAGTAAACCTCGCGCACGGTACGGGCGCGACCGGCCGAATCGAAAAAAATCGACCGGTTGGCGGAGGCGGCATCCGGAAACGCGCTGGCCGCCGAGCGTTCCGGGTTGTTCGAGGCCTGCGAAATCAGTTCGCGCGCCCCGCCGGCGCCCATGAAATGCGCGATGTAGAGTTCGCCCCCGCTCGGATCGCGCCCGAGCGCCTCGCGCAGGCTCGCCTTGTTCTCGGCAGTAAAAACGCCGGCGAGACGTGCGGAAAGCGTCGGGTCCTTGCGCATCGCCAGAATTTGCGCGCGTGCCTCCGCCTCCGGAACGACATAGCGACCCGAACCGTCGCGCTGGATGGCGTTGGCCGCATTATCGAGGCCGAGTTTCGCCCCCTCGCGCTTCACAAGCCCGAGCCAGGTCTGCTCGATGAACTGGAAAAGACCGGTCGCGCTCGACGATGACGCCTTGGCTTCCGGGTTGAGGTTTGATTCGCGCTTCGCGGTTTTGATGAGATAGTCAAACGAAACGCCTGTCGCCTCGCTCGCCTGCCGCAGCGGCATCGCCAGCGGGTGCTCGTTCTGCGCAGCAGGTGCCGTGCGATTGGGCGTGGAGAAAAGAAACATGCGTCGCGACCCTGGGGCGGCGCACGGATTGTCGGCGCCGAACCTCTTGCAGTTTCGTCATTTATGGTAAACCGCCCCTTAATCCCACACGGCGCCGCCGTTCCAGTTTGGAACAGCAAGGCGAGATAGCACGATTTTTCAAGGAGTTGACCCGATGTCCACCCTCTCTACCGCTGCTCAGCCCTGGAAGCCGGGCGACCGCCACCCGCGCGGCGGGCTCTATTTCGAGGATTTCCATGTCGGCAACACTATCCGCCACGGACTGACCCGCACCGTCACGCAGATGGACAACATGCTGTTTTCCAACATGACGCTGAACCCGCAGCCCCTGCATATCGACGCGCATTTCTGCGCAACCGAGACCGAATGGGGCAAACCGCTGGTGAACTCGCTGTTCACGCTCGGATTGATGATCGGCATCTCAGTCGCCGATACCACGGTCGCCACCACGATCGGCAACCTCGGCATGACCGATGTGAAGTTTCCCGCTCCCGTATTCGAGGGTGATACCATCAACGTCACGACCGAGATCGTCGCCAAGCGCGAATCCCGCTCGCGGCCGGATGCCGGCATTGTCGAGTTCCATCACCGCGCCTACAAGCAGGATGGGACGCTCGTGGCGGAATGCCGCCGGCAGGCCTTCATGAAAAAGGCGCCGGTCAGCGCCTGATCCGCAATTTGGAGAACACGCCGTGCGTTCCATGCTTTTCGTTCCCGGCGACGACAGCCGAAAGATCGCCAAAGGGCTTGGCTCGGGCGCCGACGCGCTGATTCTTGATCTTGAGGATTCCGTCGCCGCAACCCGCAAGGCCGACGCCCGCGCCGTGGTGCTCGACACCCTGAAAAGCCGATCGCCGGGCGGTCCACGCCTTGTGGTACGGGTGAACGATCTCCGCTCCGGCCAGATCAAGGCCGATCTCGAAGGCGTCATGGCCGGCGCACCGGATGCGATCATGCTGCCAAAATGCGAGGGGGGTGCCGATGTGCAACACCTTGGGGCACTGCTCGCCGTGCATGAAGCCGAGCAGAACCTTGCCGACGGGCAGGTGAAAATTGTTGCGATCGCCACGGAAACGGCAGCCGCGATCTTCAAGCTCGGCTCGATCCCCGGTGCGAGCCTGCGGCTCGACGGGCTCACCTGGGGCGCTGAAGACCTCGCCGGGGCCATTGGCGCGGAAAAGAACCGGACCGAGACCGGCGCTTACACCGATCCCTTCCGCCTCGCGCGTTCGCTGGCGCTTTTCGCCGCAGCGGCAGCCGAAGTGACACCGATCGACACCGTCTACACCGACTTCCGCAATCCCGAGGGCCTGCGCGCTGAATGTCTCGCCGCCCGGCGCGACGGCTTTACTGCCAAGATGGCGATCCACCCCGGTCAGGTCGAGATCATCAACGAAGTCTTCACGCCGGATGAGGCTGCCATTGCCCATGCGCGCAAGATCGTTGATTTCTTCGCCGCCAACCCGGACGCCGGCGTTGTCGGCATCGATGGGCAGATGATCGACAAGCCGCATCTCGTGCAGGCCAATCGTGTGCTGGCGCGGGCGCGCGCAGCCGGTCGACTGGCCTGATCAAACCTCCGGGCGATTGAGGGAAAACACGCTCTCGACCGCCGCGTATTCCATGTATCCGAGGCGCGCGAGTTGCTTCATCGACAGCGGGTCAATCCGGCCGTTGCGGATGATCCGCTCGTCGACATGAACGCCGATCACTTCGCCGAGTACGAGGAAATAGGTGCCCGGAGCGCCATCGGCGTGGCGCATGTTGACAATGTCGGTCGTCCGGCATTCGAGCGCGGCGGCAATGCCCTTGACGCGAGGGGCCTTGACCAGTCGCGACGCTTCCATCTCGAGCCCTGCCATCTCGAACTCGTTGACAGTGGATGGATACGGTGCCGAACTCTGGTTCATCGCATCGGTGTCCGACCTGGAGACGATATTGCAGACGAATTCGCCGGTGTCGCGCGCGTTGGTCGCGCTGTCCTTCCAGCCCACGGAAGAAAACCCAACCACCGGCGGGCGATCCGAAAAGGCGTTGAAGAACGAATAGGGCGCGAGATTCGGGATTCCGTCCTTTGACAGCGTTGAAATCCAGCCGATCGGCCGCGGTGCGACCAGCGCCTTGAAGGGATCATGCGGCAGGCCGTGATTGCGCAGGTGCGGCTCGTAGAACATCAGCAATTCCTTTTGAACATCTGCCAGCGCAATTGGCGTCCCGCCATCGTTCTGGCAAGATGTTTCGCCAAGAACTTTGCCACGGGCCTTGCCACGAACTTAGACACGGAAAAGCGCGCGCCCGCCTTGCGCATGCCTTGAGTCTCGGGAAAAGAACAAGAATGCCTCCCGCCCTGCCCCGTCTCACACGCCTCTTTGCCATCACCGCCGCCTTCGCCGCGAGCCTGGCAGGCGCGTCGGCGCAGTTCGGTGCAAGCGGCACGGGCGTTCTGTCGCTACGCGCGACCTATGGCGATCGCGGTGGCGAGATCGGTGACGACATCACCTGGCGCATTTTTTCTATCCGGAACAGCAACCCCGAACTGGTGCTGAAGAGCCAGGTCGCGCGACCGAGCCTCGTGCTGCCGGCGGGTCGCTACATGGTCCATGTCAGCCACGGGCTCGCCACCGCCACGCGCGAACTCAATGTCGGCGAGACCGGTTCGGTCTCGACCGTACCGGTCAACGCCGGCGCGCTCTCTGTTTCCGGCTATCTCGGCGTGCCGGAGCGACCGATCCCGCCGCAGCGGCAGAAGCTGACGGTCTACATCCCCACGGCAAACAACTCCGAGGGCAAGCTGGTGACGACCAGCCTGAAACCCTTTTCGAAACTACATCTGCCCGAAGGCACTTACCACCTCGTCTCGACCTATTCCGGCTCGAACTCCGTTGTCCGCACTGATGTGAAGATCGAGACCGGCAAGGTGACGGAGGCGGTGGTGAACCATCGCGCCGCGACCATGACTTTGAAGCTCGTGCGCCAGAAGGGCGGCGTCGCGCTCGCCGGCGCGGAATGGACCATCGAAACGCCTGGCGGCGATATCGTCTCCGAAGCGGTCGGCGCCTTTCCGAGCGTCGATATCGGCGAGGGAACTTACACGGTCACCGCCCGCCACAACGAGCGGGAATACAAGGGCCAGATGAAGGTGGAAGGCGGCGTCAACCGCGATTTCGAGATCGTGGTGGAGTGACCCCGAGCACCGCTATGTCGGCGTTGCATGGAACCCCCGTTCGGGTATCCTCAGCAGTGAAAATCAAGGCTCTGACTTTTTCATAGCCCGAACGGGCGCCCGAGCTCATGCGAGGGAACCGTCGCGCAGCGACAAGGACCAAACAAAAAATGCAGACATTTTTTGTGCAGATCAAATGCAAGCTCGGCAAGACCTACGAAGTCGCGACCGCCCTCGCCGATGCCGAGATTGCCTCCGAGATCTATTCCACCGCCGGCAACTACGACATCCTCGCCAAGTTCCACCTCGACGACCAGCATGACATCGGCCATTTCGTCGGCGAGAAAGTGCAGGTGCTGCCGGGGATATTGGATACGGTGACGGTGATTACGTTCAAAGCTTTCTGACAACACACCGCAGACAACGACATCCTGCAAGACGCCGTGCTTTGGGCCGGGCATCGGCTTTCCCACCGCAAGAGAGGTGACATGCCAGCCTACGTGATTTTCGATGTCGATATCAGCAACTCTACCCGCTATCAGGAGTTTATGGGCGGGGTGAAACCGGCGCTTGAAGCCGCCGGCGCGCGCTACCTCGCGCGCGGAGGCGCTCACACGGTCTACGAAGGCGACTGGATCCCGCGCCGCATCGTCCTGCTCGAATTCCCGAGTGTCGAGGCGTGGGAAGCGTTCTACAACGGCCCGGTCTATCAAGGATTGAAGTCGATCCGCGACGCCTGCAGTTCGGCACGGCTTGTTGCAGTCGAGGGACTATAGAAAAAGGCCGGGTTTCCCGGCCTTCCGCATTATCGGTAAGGCGCACACCTCAATTCGCCGCGAAACAGTAGAGCAGCCCGTTACCGCCGGTCGCGCGCAACGCGGGATTATCGCAGCCGCGCGATGGATGCGCCGCGTTCCAGCTCTTGGCAGCCGCGCTGTCATTGAGGCCCATGCGGTCGTGATGGCCGACGATCGCGGAACCGGCCCCGCCGCTCGTCCAGTTCTTGCAGGTCATGTCCTTGTCCGCCGCCGGCGCGGTGCCGTCGGCGTTCGAGCCGGTCAGGATGTCGTGGTAGTTCACAACGAACAGGCGGCTCATCACCTGTTTTCCGGTATCCGTGATGCCGGTATCGACATTGATGTTCGCCTTGGCCGGATCATGGAGATCGGCGACACTCGCGGCAATCGTCACGCCCTTGGCGTTGACCCACGGTCCCTTGCCGATACGATCCCGTGCGTTGACGGCAGGTTTGCCGTCCGCTGCCTGCTGGCTGAGATAGGCCCGCCAGGTCTTGCCGCCCGCTCCGGCGCTTGCCGCGAGCTTCTGGCAGAAGGCATCGGCACCGTCGAGGCCGCCGAAATTCGCGCCATCAGGGCCCGGTGTCGATGTGATGAAGAACGTCATGTCCGGAAACTGCGGCGGCGCAGGCGCCTGCGCCAGGGCCGGAATGGTTCCGAAAGCGAGCAAAGCGCCCGCCAGTGTCGCGAGTTTCATTGGATCCTCCCCTCACGTTCCGCTGTTCCCGCGGAAACGGACGGAAAGGCTAACGCGCCACCGAAGCGAAACGCGCATCACAATTCACGTGAAGATCATGCGTCCGCGCAAGATTATCTCGCACGGACGCACGTGGAATTGCACGAAAGCTGGTCAGATCGCTGCCTTTGCCCGCTTTACATCCGGCGGGATGGCTTCCGCTTCGAGCATCGCCAGCGCCTCAGCCAGCGGCATCGTGGTCTGGGCTTGCGAACCGAGCCGGCGGATCGTCACCGTCTTCTCTTCCGCCTCGCGCTTGCCGACAGCGAAGATCACTGGAGCCTTGGCGAGCGAATGTTCGCGCACCTTGTAGCTGATCTTCTCGTTGCGAAGATCCGCGCGGGCGCGCAGACCGGACGCAAACAGCGCCTCGGTGACGCGCTCCGCATACTCATCGGCCTCCGAGGTAATCGGACAGACAATGACCTGCTCCGGCGCGAGCCAGAGCGGGAAATGCCCGGCGTAACTCTCAATCAGAATGCCGAGGAAGCGCTCCATCGAACCGCAGATCGCGCGGTGGATCATCACCGGCTGCTTCTTCTCGCCGTTGGCGTCGATGTAGAACGCGCCGAAGCGCTCGGGCAGGTTGAAGTCGACCTGCGTCGTGCCGCACTGCCAATCGCGGCCGATGGCGTCACGCAGGGTGTATTCGAACTTCGGCCCGTAGAACGCGCCCTCGCCGGGATTGATGCCGGTCTTGATCTTGCCGCCCGATTGCGCGGCGATCTTGTCGAGCACCTTGGTCATCACAGCTTCGGCGCGATCCCACAGCGCATCCGAGCCGACGCGCTTCTCGGGGCGGGTGGAAAGCTTCACCACCAGTTCCTCGAAGCCGAAATCGGCATAGACCGAGAGCATCAGCTCGTTGATGCGCAGGCACTCCGCTTCCATCTGCTCGTCGGTGCAGAACACATGCGCATCGTCCTGCGTGAAGCCGCGCACGCGCATGAGGCCGTGCAGCGCGCCCGAAGGCTCGTAGCGATGCACCATACCGAATTCCGCGAGGCGGATCGGCAGGTCGCGGTAAGACTTGAGCCCATGCTTGAAGAGCTGCACATGGCCTGGACAGTTCATCGGCTTGAGCGCGAAGACCTTCTGGTCAGCGGTCTCGTCCTTGGGGTTCATGAAGGCATGGGCGGATTTCACCGCGAACATGTTCTCCTGATACCAGCCCCAATGGCCGGAGGTCTCCCAAAGGCTCTTGTCGAGCACCTGCGGGGCATTGACCTCTTCGTAATGCCGACGCAACCGCCGCCGCATATACGCGACGAGCTGCTGGAACATGGTCCAGCCTTTGGAGTGCCAGAAAACCGTGCCCGGCCCCTCGTCCTGGAAGTGGAAGAGGTCCATCTCGCGCCCGAGCTTGCGATGGTCGCGCTTCTCGGCTTCCTCAAGCTGCTTGAGGTAGGCGTCGAGTTCTTCCTGAGACGCGAAGGCCGTCCCGTAGATGCGGGTCAGCATCGGATTGTTGCTGTCGCCACGCCAATAGGCGCCCGCCACCTTCATCAGCTTGAAGGCGGTGCCGACCTTCCCGGTCGAGGTCATGTGCGGCCCGCGGCAGAGGTCGATCCACTGGCCCTGCCGATACATCTTCAGGTCTTCGCCGGCCGGAATGGCATCGACAAGCTCGACCTTGAACGCCTCGCCCTTACCGCGGAAAAAGTCCTTGGCCTGATCGCGCGTCCAGAACTCCTTGGTGAAAGCGGCATCGCGCGCGACGATCTCGCGCATCTTCTTCTCGATGGCAGGAAAATCCTCGGGCGTGAACGGGGTATCGCGCGCGAAGTCGTAGTAGAACCCGTTCTCGATCACCGGACCGATGGTCACCTGCGTGCCAGGCCACAGCTCCTGCACCGCCTCGGCGAGCACATGCGCGCAATCATGCCGGATGAGTTCCAGCGCGCGCGGGTCGGTGCGCGGGACGAATTCGATCTTTGCATCGCGGTCGATCGGGTCGGCGAGGTCGGCAACAGTGCCGTCGAGCGCCATTGCAACCGTGCGCTTGAGGAGCGAGGGCGAAATGCCGCTCGCAATCTCGGAGCCTTTGATACCTTTGGGGAATTGGCGCGCGGCGCCATCGGGGAAAGTCAACGTGATCATGTCGTCCTCCGGCTCACTCCCGCATACGGGGCGGGTAAGCGTTGTGTGTGAAATAGGGCGGAATAGCTCTGCCCGCTTATGGTTTAGGCTTTGTTACCGGCATTCGTCCGTCGCCACAAACCGTAGGTCCACGGCTTAAACCAGCGCGATTCCGGGGGCAACTCCTCGCAGACGAAATCGAGTCCCGAGGTTCCGCCCGGTCGGCAGCGGCAAATCCGGGCGAAGCCCATCCAGCCGCCGGGCCAGACGCCGTGCCGGTCCACCGCCTCGATCATGTACTCCGAGCAGGAGGGCATGTGGCGGCAAGTGCGGCCGATGAAGGCGGAAATCGTGTAGCGATAGAGATAGACCGGTGCGAGGAAGAGGCGGCGGAGAAGTTTCACGCCACCGGAGCCTTCTCGGAACCCATCTTCCGTTTCGCCTCCACTTGCGAGATCGCGTCGACCACCGCATCGAAGGTCAGCATAGTCGAGGCGTGCCGGGCCTTATAGTCGCGCACCGGTTCGAGAACGCGGATATCTTCCCATTTGCCCTTCGGCGGCGCGCCGTTCTCCTTGAGCATCCGGCGCACGATCTCGCGGATCTCGCGCAGTTCCGTTGCGGTCGAGCCGACGATATTGCGCGCCATGATCGACGACGAAGCCTGCCCGAGCGCGCAGGCCTTCACCTCATGAGCGAAATCCGTGACGGTGTCGCCATCCATCTTCAGATCGATGGTCACGGTTGATCCGCAAAGCTTGGAATGCGCGGTCGCGGAAGCATCCGGCGCATCGAGGCGACCCTGCCGCGGGATATCGGCGGCGAGTTCGAGAATGCGGCGATTGTAGACGTCGTCGAGCATGGATCACCTGTTGCCGATAGAGATAATGCTCACCCCGCGAAAAGACCAGCCATGCCTCCTGCCGGAAATTGACGGGCGGCAACAGCACACCCCCTGTCAGAATGTCGGATGTGCTACAGATCCGGAAGACATGCGGCCGCGTATGATCTGAAAACGCCAGAGGAGGCTCCACATGGATGCTGTGGTTAAGACCTTGAACCCGTCTTCGACGCAAGCCGTCAACGCCCGCCCGACGCGCGAGGAAGCGGAGGCCGCCGTGCGCACGCTCATTGCCTGGGCTGGCGACGATCCCGCCCGCGAAGGGCTCCTGGAAACGCCCGCACGCGTCACCAAGGCCTATGAGGAGCTGTTTGAGGGCTACCGCCTCGATCCAGCCGAAGCGCTCTCCAAGGTTTTCCGCGAGGTCGAGGGTTACGACGATCTCGTTCTCGTGAAGGACATTCCGTTCCATTCGCACTGCGAGCACCACATGGTTCCGTTCCACGGGGTCGCGCATATCGCCTATTACCCCGAGAATGGCGTCGTCGGGCTCTCGAAACTCGCCCGCGTCGTCGAGATTTTCGCACGCCGGCTCCAGACACAGGAAACGATGACGGCACAGATCGTCCAGGCGATCGAGGAAGCATTACGCCCGCGCGGCGTCGCGGTGGTGATCGAGGCCGAGCACATGTGCATGTCGATGCGCGGCATCCGCAAGTCCGGCGCCTCGACCTCGACCTGCCAGTTCACCGGCGTCTTCCGTGACGATCCGGCAGAACAGGTGCGCTTCTTTACCCTGCTCAATAGCCGCCGCGCCTGATCGCGCTTGATTTCGCGCGGCGATTGGCGGCAAGACAAGGCCATGTGGACCGCCAGCACCCCTTTCGCGCCGCCCGGAACCAAGCTCGAGCTTGAGGAAGGCGCGGCCTTCACCCCGCGCTTCAATGCGGACGAGCTGATCACTGCCGTCACCGTCGACGATGCGACCGGCGAGATCCTGATGCTCGCGCATATGAACGCCGAAGCGCTTCGCCGCACGCTCGAAAGCGGCGACGTCTGGTATTTTTCGCGTTCCCGTAACGAGCTCTGGCGCAAGGGCGCGACCTCGGGGCACACCCAGCGCCTCGTCGAAATGCGAACGGATTGCGATCAGGACGCCGTGATCGTTCGCGTCCGGCAGGAAGGTCCGGCCTGCCACACGGGCCGACGTTCGTGCTTCTACCGACGTGTGGCGACCGGGAAAAACGGTCCAACGCTCGTCAAGGATTAGGCGACTGTCTCTTCGTGGAGAGGCGCCACGCAAGCAGAATACCACCGATCACCCCGAAGAACGGCCCGATCACGAAAGCGAAGGCCATCGCCTTTCCGCCTTCGCGGTCGTGCATCACACCAAGCTCGACGGCGACGATGTAGAACACGATCGCCGCGCCCCAGGCGAGCACAAAGCCGCCGAGGAAGCCGAGCACCGTGCGCATGCTGCTCAGCTCGCCGCGATATATTCGCGCAGGGTCTGGCTCTCGTGCTCCAGTTCGGCGAGCCGGTGCTTCACCACATCGCCGATCGAGATCATGCCGTCGAGCCGCCCGTCCTTCACGACCGGCACATGGCGGAACTTGCCGGCGGTCATGATCTCCATAACGTCGTTGATGCCTTGTGCCTCGACGCAGGTGATGACCTTGCGCGTCATGTGATCGCCGACTGTCTCGTCGAGGCCCGCGGCCCCCTTCTGTGCCATCGCCCGGACGATATCGCGCTCGGAGAGGATACCGGCGACACCGCCGTTGCTGTCCGTCACCACGACGGCACCGATGCGGAACTGGGCGAGAAGCTGGCTCGCCTGATGCAGGGTCTGTCCGGCCTGGGCCGTGACGACCGCTTTTCCCTTGGAATTCAGAATTCTGCCAACGCTCATGGGTCACTCCCTGAATGGTCGAGGACGTCCAACTCGCCGTCTTCTTGTGGGCGGCATGGCATGGAAGTGTTGTCCAAAACCGGCGGGCGCGCAATCGGCGACTTGTTGCGCAGCGCAGCAGAGCCGATGGTTAACGCGGGCGGGAGGGGGCCTTGAAAAAATTAACGCCGCGCCCGGAGCGGGGGCGCGGCGTGAAATCCTTGGAGCCCGATAACCCTCTCACAATCCGGCCGATCAGGCAAATTCCATCCGTTGTTATCCTTAATTCGGCCGAGGCCTTCCGGGTATCAATCGTTAAAGCTGGCCCGGCACGCCGCTCGCACCCACCCCTGCAAACGGAGAGGCGATGCAGGCCCCTGCCCCGCTTCGAACCGGAAGACGATCCATGCCGGGACGGTTGGTCCGAAAGGAAACACCCCCGGCGGAGCAGCGGAGCGGCATCATGCGCCATCGTTCGACCAAGGCCCTGTTTGACTACTGGAACCGGCTTCGGGGCATGCGCGCCGCACCCAACCGCACCGAGATCAATCCGCGTGAAATCGCTGGCTGTCTCGGCGACGTCTTCCTGATCGAGGGCACGTTGGCCGATTTCCGCTTCCGCCTCGCCGGATCGCGCATCGGAGAGGGTCTGGGGCGCGCGCTGACCGGCCAGCCATTCGAGAGTATCTGGAAGCCGGCCATGCGCCCGGCAGCCCTCGGCCTTCTCGCGACGGTTACGGAACAGGTCGAGCCTATCCTCGTCGGGTTCCGGGCGTCCGGCAGGGAGAACGAAGGTCAAATGCCCTCTCCTTCCACGCAATCGCCAGGCTCCTCATGGCCAAATCTACGTGCCCCGAATTCACGTCTCGGCATCGAGCGACGGCTTGATACCGCCAATGCCGGCGAATTGCTGCTGTTGCCGCTGAGGCATCACGGACGCGACGGAGAACGTATCCTCGGCGCACTCACCTTGTTCAGAACGCCGGCCATGCCCCGGCAGGCGCCAGTGGAACTCGACATCGCCTCCACACGCGTGCTCGCGCGCGCGGCTGTGCCAAAAACCGGAACGCGCCTTCTCTCCGGAGACGCGGCGGCTCGGATCGTCTCGCGTCACGGCCATCTCGTCCTGATCGAGGGCGACCGCCCGACGACCGACTGACCGCGCCGCAGCCATTGCGGTTAATCATTCCTTCGTGGCTTGCTGCGAAATTCGGACAGGAAGAACTCTGATCCGGATTCCCTCATGCCGTTCGCGCTGAACAAGAACGTGGCCGAAGCCCAATCCCAACGCATTTTCCGGCTCACGCCGGAAAAACGGCAGGTCCCGCGCGTGAAAATCTCCATTGGCGGGCGCTTCATGCTCGAAGATCGCTCTGAGCATGGCGGAACGGCGTGCGAGGCGTCCATCCAGGGCCTTGCGATCGAGAGCGACGCGAAAGGCCGGCTCGGCGAGCGTATCGTCGGCTATTTCTACACGATCGGCCGCGTCGAGGGCAAAGTCGTCCGTCTCACCGAGAAAGGCTTCGTGATCGAGATGGTGACGACCACGCTCAAGCGTGACCGCCTCGCCAACCAACTCACCTGGCTCGCCAATCGCGACATCCTCAATCTACCCGAAGACCGCCGGCACGATCGTATCGTTCCGCGCAACCCGCGCGTGGACGTGCGCAACCTTTCGGACGCAGGCACCATTACGGCCGGGCACATCATCGATATCTCGCGCTCAGGCGCTGCGGTCTCGGTCAAGGGCGATTTCAAGGTCGGCGACGAGATTGTTCTCGGAACGACGCCGGCCTTCGTGGTCCGCGCCTTCGACGGCGGGGTCGCGACTGAATTCCATGCCGCTGTTCCGGATGCCATGTTCAGCGTCGAAATCCGCCTCTAAGCACTACGTCGACCGGATCGAGGCCGCGCATTCGCCCTGCGCGGCTTTTTTATGCCCGTTTTTCAGATTTTCCCGATCGGTGCTCTGCAGCCGAATTGCCGCTGTTTCTGACAGGCTCAACAAGATCATAAGGCGCGAAGTAAACAGAGGTTAATTCCTATACAGACAATTTTATCGCCTCGCAGCGGGATGGAAATTTTTTCGTTACATATCAATCTACTAGATAGATAATTTTTCATTTCCCGGAAACAACACGTGATTTAACTTCTTCTCAAGCTTAGAAAACCCTTAAATCGAAGCCAAAATTACAAGCACTAAAAATCGGGCGATGTGAAAAGTCTGCATGCCATCTCTTTCCGTGACGAACGGGAGGGGTTCCATGAAGACCAACGCAGTCAAGTTTATCGCAGTAATAACGTTTGGAGTGCTTGCGGGTACTTCGGTGCAGGCTCAGACGACCGGTTCCATCGGTGTCTCGACTTCGCCCCCGATTGGTTTTGTGCAGTTCTGCCGCGACAATCCGCAGGACTGCGAGAACCGGACCTTTGAACGTTCCAGCATCGCGCTCAACGAAGCGAGCTGGCGGAAAATCGTGAAGATCAATGCGGATGTGAACCGCGAGGTGGTCGCCGTCACGGATCAGGAACATTGGGGTGTTCCGGAGCACTGGGGTTACCCTGATGATGGCAAGGGCGATTGCGAGGATTTCGTTCTCGAAAAGCGGCGCCGCCTCGTCAAGGCGGGTTTCCCGGCCAACACGCTGCTCATCACGGTCGTCCGCGATCAGAAGGGCGACGGTCACGCGGTGTTGACGGTCAAGACCGACCGGGGCGACTTCGTGCTCGACAATCAGGAAGGCAAGATCCTGGCGTGGCGTGATACCGGCTATCGCTACATCAAGCGCCAGTCCGACGAAAACCCGACGCGGTGGGTCTCGCTCGGCGGCATTGACACCCGCACTGTCGCCTCGAACCGCTAACGGCCGGGGTCAAGGAGCTTTCGCAGGTTCGGTCAGGTCCCCACCCCACCCCGTCCCCCCCGGATCGGGCTTGCGAAAAAAGGGCCGGCTCGCGTCACCCGCGGGCCGGCCCGATCTTTTTCAATCGATACGCTTCATACCGCGGATGAAACGCTTGAAGTTGCGTGCATAGCCTGCGGCAGATCCCTTCAGTCCCTCAAGCGCTTTCTCGTCGAGCGTGCGGACCGCCCGCGCAGGCGAGCCGACAATCAGCGAATTCGGCGGGAACTCCTTGCCCTCGGTGACGAGCGCTCCTGCGCCCACCAGCGACCCTGCTCCAATCTTCGCGCCGTTGAGAATAATCGCCCCCATGCCGATCAGCACGTGATCGCCGAGCGTGCAGCCGTGCAGGATCGCCCCGTGGCCAATCGTGCAGCCCCGCCCCGTCGTCAGCGGATACCCCATATCGGTGTGGAGCGTCGAATGCTCCTGGATGTTGGTCTCGGCACCGAGCGTGATGGTCTCGTTGTCGCCGCGCAGCACCGCGCCAAACCAGATGCCGACATTATCGCCGATCACGACCTTGCCGATCACATGCGCATCCGGCGCAACCCAATAACGCCCCTCGCCCGGTGTCTGCGGTTGATGGTCGTCGAGCGCGTAGAGCGGCATGGAAATCTCCGGGTTCGTTTCAGGTAGCCGAGCTTACCGGCGTCTCCACCAAAACGCGCCAAAAAAATCAGCCCGAGAAACCGGAGAAAGCTTTCATCACCTGATAGCCGAGCGCGATGGCCCAGAACGAGGCGATGATCGTCGCCAGCGTGACGAAATGGATCGGCCTGCGTTCGAACTTCCGTCCACGCAGGGTGTTACGCATGATGATGGCCGGCCCGGTGACCGCCAGCAGCGGGATGGCCGCAACCAGCCCCGGACCGCCGTTCATCAGCAGGCTGAAGCTTGCCGGGCGGGCGCGCAACGCGCTGTAGAGCGCGGAAACGAAACCGGCGAGGGCGAAACCGACAGCAAGAGCGAGAAAGGAATCGAGCTGGCTCGGGGACATGACGCAACACTCCGTGAGGCTTGGGCCGAGGTTTCCTCAACGGCAGCAAGCACCATGCCTATCGATAACGCGTCAGTTTGGTTCAAATCGACCGGATTTTTAAGATTTGGTTAACCACGTTGGCCCCTTACTCCCAATATGAAGCAACTCGTCCTCGCCATCGGGTTTCTCGGCGTCGCGCTCGGCGCGAATGCGGCCCTGCTGATGCGCAAGGAAACGACGCGCGAGGAATTCGCCGGCACAAGCCGCGTGTTCATCGGCGGGCGCAACCTTGATATCCCCCGAGCCCTGTTCCGCGATCGCGCGCAGATGGCGGGGGGGCGGCTCGACCGGCTTGATCTTGCTGTAAGCCCGTTCGATTTCTCGCCGCTCCCGCCCCCCTCGCCCAAGGTCGCGCGGGACTTGATCCCGGACAGCGTGACCCTCTCGATCGCCCCGAAAGGCGATGCGCCCGATCCGGCCGACATGTTCCAGAACGTCTACGCCCGGTTTTTCTCGCGCGAGAACTGGTCAAACCCCGGCGGGTTGGTGATGCGCCGCTTTCGTGCGGGCACGCCCTACGAGGATCGGGAAATCTATATCGGCGCGGGCGGCACGAAGCTCTTCGTCGCGCTTTGCCCGGTCGATGTCGTCGCGCGTGAGATCGAGCCCTGCACGGCAACCGTGCGGCAGGACGGGTTCGATATCGAAATGCGGTTTCATGCCCGGCATCTGCCGGACTGGCGACGGCTGACGAACGCGACTGTCAAGCTCGCCAGCGCCGTTCTCGCTGCGCGCTAGATCGCCGGATCAGTCGAGATCGGTGTCGAGGATCGCCATCTCGAAGAAATAGGACTTGTCGCCGTCCTCGTTATCCTCGGAAATCACGCCGATGAACTCGTCGCCGAGATAGACTTCCGCACTGTCTTTCTTCTTCGGACGCGCGACCACGCGGATCGCCGCATTCGAGAAAGTGCGCCGCATATAGGCCTCGACCTTGGCCAGATCCGCTTTTTCCATTTTTACGCCCCGTCACGTTGCGCCCGCCAGTTGGAACCAGAATCGGGCAAGTTCATGACCCTCGATTGCCACGCCATGATGCCGTGAACAATCGAAAATGCACGCCGCAACGCGACAAGAGGGGTCAGATGCCGGTGCCGATCACCTGATCCATCGCCCGGGAAGGCTCGGCGCAGCCAGCCTCGCCGACAATCCGCGCCGGAACACCGGCGACGGTCTTGCAGGCCGGGACGGGCTGGAGAACCACCGAGCCGGCCGCCACACGGGCGCAATGCCCGATCTCGATATTGCCGAGAATCTTCGCGCCCGCGCCGATCAAGACACCGCGTCGGATCTTCGGATGTCGGTCGCCATGTTCCTTGCCGGTGCCGCCAAGCGTAACGCCCTGCAGGATCGATACGTCGTCCTCAATCACCGATGTTTCGCCAACGACCAGCCCGGTCGCATGATCGAAGAAGACACCGCGTCCCATCGGCACCGCCGGATGGATATCGGTCTGGAACACGGCAGAGGAGCGGCTTTGCAGATAAAGCGCGAAATCACGGCGCCCCTGCGCGAGCAGCCAATGCGCAAGCCGATGCGTCTGGATCGCGTGGAAGCCCTTGAAATAGAGTACCGGCTCGATCAGCCGGTCGCAGGCCGGATCGCGGTCGATCACCGCCATCATGTCGGCGCGCAGCACCTCGCGCCAGATCGGCTGCGCTTCCGAAAAATCGTTGAACGCCTGCCGGATCAGACTCGCGGAAAGGTCGGGATGGTCGAGCCGTTCGGCGATGCGATGCGCAACCGCCTCTTCGAGCGAGCGCTGCTGAAGGATCGTCGCCAGCACCAGACCTGCAAGCGAGGGCTCGGAAATCCGGACCTGTTCCGCCTCCTGACGCAGCCGTTCCCAGGCGGGATCGAGTTGCGGCAGCGCGCGGTTGCGGTCGGCGGATGGACTCGCGGGCATGACGGGCTCCTTGCGCTCGTTCAGGGGCGAACGGATCATACCCCAAACATGGCGTCCTGGCGATAACCGGCAAGGGCTGCGAGACCGGTTCAGACGTTACGCGGTTAACACAATCCGGTGAGCGCCGCTCACCCGCGCTTGCTCCGCAGTTCCTCGTAAAAGGCGAGAACCGCCGCGCGGTGGCTGCGATCGCCCACCGCGAGGTTGTGGTCACGCCCTTCGATCGCGAATGCGCGCGCGTCCGGCATCATCGCGACGAGCGGCTCCGGCGGCCCGGCGATCGGATCGTTGGTGCCGACGGCAACGAGCGTCGGCGTCCGGAGGCGCTTGACCTCGTCGCGGTCCATCACCTGTCGTGAGCCCCGGATGCAGGCCGCGAGTGCGGCGAGGTCCTGCCGGTTCTTCTCGGCGAAGGTGCGGAACATCAGTTGCGTCGGGTCGGTGATGTTTTCCGGGTCGTGCCGTTCCAGCGCCTCAGCGATGCCGAGCGGCAGACCGACACCGTCGACGAGATGGATTCCCAGCCCGCCCATCGCGAGGCCGAGAATACGCCCGGGATGATCGAGCGTCAGGAAGGCGGAGATTCGCGCGCCCATCGAATAGCCCTGCACGAAGGTGCGCTCGATCCCGAGATGATCGAGCAGGGCAAGCGCATCGCTCGCCATCCGGTGCGTCGAATAGGCCGCGGGCTGATGCGGCTTGTCGGAGGCGCCGTGGCCACGGTTCTCGATCGCGATCACGCGGTAGCCGGCCTCGCCCAGGGTCTTGAACCATCCGGGAAAAACCCAATTGACCTCGATCGAGGACGCAAAACCGTGGATCAGCAGCACGGGCGTGTCGTGCCCGCTCGTGTTCCGTTCGTCGCGGTAGGCAAGGCGAAGCCCGTCATGGATGAAGGTCTGGATCATGCAGCCGGGGTAGCCGCCTTCGGCTTGTCGCGCAAGCGGGCCGCTTCTAAGGTCAGGCGTGGACGAGCGAACGTAGGGCTTGGACACGCGGAAACTTGGGTCTATTCAGAAAGGACTCAAGCGGCCTTCGAGGAGAGAGATCATGGCGGAGCACGCGGTGCCCCATTTCCACAACAACGCCGGGCTCGCGACCATCGCGGTCGGCTCGAAGGAATTCATGTGCATCGGCGCGAAGCCTCCCTTCGATCACCCGCATGTCTACCTCGACATGGGTTCGGACAACGAGATCATCTGCCCGTATTGCTCGACGCTTTACCGCTTCGATGCCGCGCTGAAGGCCGGGCATTCCAACCCGGAAGATGCCGCCTATTCCCATCACGAAGCGGCCTGAGGAGCCTCAAGGCGCCACCATGCCCGACGAAGGCCCAGAACCGGGACAAACTCCGGAAAAGCCATTTGATCGCAAGCCCCACGGCCTGATCGCCGGGGCCGGCATCGGCGGGCTCGCGGCAGCTCTTTTTCTCGCGCGCGCCGGCTGGCGGATCACGATCGCGGACCGCGAGCCGGCGCTTCTGGAAGTCGGCGCCGGTCTCCAGCTCGCCCCCAACGCGACACGCCTGCTCAAGGACATCGGCATCGTCGATGATCTCGACGACATCGCCGTCGAGCCGAGCGGCCTGCATGTCCGGCTAGGGCGTGATGGGCAGACCGTGAGCCGAACCCCGCTCGGTCGGTCCGGCGAATCCCGCTTCGGAGCCCCGTTTCTCGTCGTTCACCGGGCCGATCTCCAGAACGCGCTCTTGCGCCGGGTTGAGCAGGAGCCCGCAATCGAGCTGCAGCTCGGCCTCCGGCTCGTTGATATCCGCGAACGCGAGGACAGCATCGCCGGACTTTTCATCGACGCGCACGAACAGGAAACCCGCTTCGAAGCCGATCTCCTCGTCGGCGCGGACGGACTCTGGTCGAAGGCGCGCAGCCTTGCGGGGCTCCCGTCCCCGACCCGCTATTCCGGAAAAACGGCCTGGCGTACGCTGATCCCGCGCGACGAGGCGCCGCTCTTTGCGCGTGAGGCCGAGGTCAATCTCTGGCTCGGGCCTGATGCGCATATCGTCCATTATCCGGTGTGCGGCGGACACGAGATCAATGTCGTCGCCATCATCGAGGACGACTGGCGCGAGGAAGGGTGGTCTGCCCCCGGCAATCCGGACATCGTCAATTCCCGCTTCCGGAACTGGAACACGAAAGCGCGCGATCTCATCGCCGCCGCCGCGAGCTGGAACCGCTGGGCGCTGATCGACCGCGCGCCGGAAGGCCGCTGGTCGCGCGCGCGGATGACGTTGCTCGGCGATGCCGCCCACCCGATGATGCCGTTCCTCGCGCAGGGCGCCAGCCAGGCGATCGAGGATGGTGCGGCGCTCGCGGTCCTGCTCGGCGGCATCGCGCCGGAGGGCTCCGCCCTCGCCGGCATTCTCAAACGCTACGATGCCCTGCGCATCCCCCGCACCGCGCGCATCCAGAAGGAAGCGCGGCGTCAGGGCACGATCTACCACCTCGACGGTGCGGCCGGCTGGATGCGGGATGCGGCGCTGCGCCTCCTGCCGACGGATGCCCTGCTTCAACGTTATGACTGGCTGTTCTCGCATGATGCCCGCCAGATATCGACCTGACGGGGACCTCCCGGTGGCATGACGGCGACGCTCGAAACGCCCCCGTCCCCCGTCGAAGCGGCATCGGAGCGGCGTCGGCGGCTGATCGCCATCGCATTGATGTGCGGCGCCTTCGCCTGCTTTTCCGCGCTTGATGCCACGGCAAAATGGCTCTCGCCCCGGATCGGCGTGATCGAGACGACCTGGATCCGTTATGTCTCCAGCTTCCTTTTCGTCTCGATACTGCTCAATCCCTGGTCCTTCCCGACCATTGCGGAGACGCGCCGGCCCTGGACGCAGGGCATCCGTTCGCTCGCCCTCCTCGCCTCGACGGTGTTGAATTTTCTCGCCCTGCAATACCTCCAGTTGACCGAGACCATGACGATCATGTTCACGCAGCCGCTGATCGTAGCGCTGGTTTCGGGTCCGTTGCTCGGCGAGTGGCCCGGCCCGCGTCGCCTCGCCGCGATCGGCGTCGGCTTTCTCGGGGTCGTGCTCATCACCCGCCCCGGCGCTGGCGGCATCCATTGGGCGGCAATCTACTCCTTTATCGGGGTAGGAGCCTACGCAGCCTACTCGATCATGACACGAAGCCTCGCCAAGGATGACCCGTCCGAGACGACGATGTTCTATTCCGCTGCCGCTGGGATCCTTCTGCTGACGCCCGCAATCCCCTTCATCTGGCACGCGACGCCGGATCTCAAGACACTGGGGTTGATGGTGCTGGTCGGTTTCTGGGGCGCGCTCGGCCACTGGCTGCTGATCCTCGCGCACCGACATGCCTCGGCCGCAATCCTCGCGCCGTTCCTCTACACGCAGATCGTCTGGATGATCCTGCTCGGCTATGTCGTGTTCGGGGATGTTCCTGATCTCTGGACCCTGGCGGGCGGTGCGATCGTCATAGCCTCGGGCATCTACCTTTTTCACCGTGAGCGGGTGCGCCGCATTTCCCGCTAAGTCGATTGTTTCGGCCACGAATATTTAAATTGTTCGCTTTATGGTGCTGTCGATGGCCATACGGGCCAATCAGACAAAGGCCACGCAGGTCGCACCATGCAGTCGGAACACCGAACCAGTCCGCGCGTTCGCAGCTTTCTGCGGGGCGAGATCATTCACTCGAATGGCTCGTCGAAGACTGAGTGCGTCGTGCGCGATCTTTCTGAAGGCGGCGCCCGTGTCGAAGCCCCCGCGACCGTCACCGTGCCGGAGTTCTTCGAGCTTCACATTCCGCTGCGCAATGCTGTCTATCGCGCGCAGATCGTCTGGCAGCACGGCCAGGAACTCGGCCTTCAGTTCGCGAAGCCCGAGGCAAAAGGCGCCAGAATCCCGGACGAGAAGAGTTCCGACGTGAAACTCCGGATGCTGGAACTTGAAAACGAGGTCTCCAAACTCCGCGTCCAGCTCGCGGAAATGCGTCGTCTTGTCGAGCATGTCGTTGGCGACAGGATGACCGGTTGAAGGACAACCGGCGAGAAGGATCAACCGCCGGAAAATCCCAGAAGGGAAAATCGATGCAGAACAAGCGAGCCGAGCTCCGCAATCCCAGCTTTCTCCGTGCCGAGATCATCCTTGGAACGAACGTGCCGCCGGTTCCCGCCGAGGTGCACGATATCTCGGATCGCGGCATGCGGCTCGTGGTCGAGAAGCCGGAAGCCCTGCCGGGCGAATTCATGGTATCGATCCCGCGCCGTCGCCTGCGCGAATTCGTCGAGGTCGTGCGTCGCGATGAAGGTTCGGTCGGCGTGCGCGTCCAGCCCCTCAAACGCACCGCGATCGTCTGATTGGTGCGGACGGCGGGGGTCGAACCCGCACAGCCTTGAGGCCGAGAGATTTTAAGTCTCTTGCGTCTACCGGTTTCGCCACGTCCGCCGACCCGTCTCTGGCTACAGGGCCAGTCGACTTCCTGCAAGCTCAGATCATCGCCCGCATAGCGCGTGCGAGTTCCCCGGTGCCGACGTAATCCACCTTTCCGGACCCGAGAACCGGCACCGCACCGACCACCAACACCGCGCGCGGGATGAAGAGTTCGCTTGCTCCTTCAGCCTTGCCGTGCGCGAGCAGCGCGCCCCGGTCAGCGTCCGGCTGGTCCGTAACCAGCACGATCTGCTCGCCTTTCTTGGCATCCGGAATGGAAACGGCGACATGCGTGGCATCTGGCCAGCGCGCCGCCGCCATCGCCTCCACCGCCGCGAGACTGACCATCTCGCCGCCGATCTTGGCGAACCGCTTCGCGCGGCCACGGATGATGATTTCTCCCTGCGAACCGATAGCGACGATGTCACCGGTGTCGTGCCATTCGCTCGCCCGCGGCTGGAGCACGCCGGGCGCATCGGCGAGCATGTAGCCAAGCATCACGTTGTCGCCTTTGACATGCAGCCGCCCGCCTTCCTCGATACCCTCGACGCGGTCGAGCCGCCAGGTCACCCCCGGCAACGGCGGGCCGACACTGCCCGGAAGATTGTTGCCCGGGTGGTTGCAGGCGAGCACGGGCGAACATTCCGTGCAGCCATACCCTTCGACGATCGCCGCCTTGAGCCCGGACCAGAGGCGTCGTGTTTCCTCGCGCACCTTCTCTGCCCCGGAAACGACGAGCTTCACCCCGTCGAGATCCCCTGGCGCCGCCGCGCGGATATAGCCCGTCAGAAAGGTATCGGTGCCGAACAGCAACGTCGCGCCGGTCTCGCCGACCAGCTTCGGCACCTGCTTGTAGTGCAGCGGCGAGGGATAGAAAACGATCTTGAACCCCGCGAGCAGGCCGAACAGCGTACCTGCCGTCAATCCGAAGGAATGGAACGCCGGCAGCGGGTTGAAGACCGTTTCGCGCGGGGCGAAAAATTCCGTGCCGTAGGCGAAAATCTGCTGCGCATTGGCGATCAGGTTGCGGTGCGAAAGCACCACTCCCTTGGGTTCTCCCTCGGAACCGGAGGTAAAAAGGATCACAGCCGGATCCTCGGCGCTGGCTGTTGCACTTCGGGCGACCATCCCGGCAAAAAGGCTGCGCACCAGCCCGCCGATCTTGGCGGATGTACCTATACCCTTACGGATATCCTCAAGATAGACGATCCGGCACATCTCGCCGAGGCCCGCGACGACCTCGTCAAGCTTCGCCGTATCGACGAAACGGCGCGAGGTGAGGATGGTCTGGAGCTGGGCCGTCCTGCAGGCCGAGCGCAGGTTCTTGAGCCCGGCAGTGAAGTTCAGCATCACCGGCACGCGGCCCTCGAACCAGAGGCCGAACAGTGTCACCGCCATGCCATTGACATTGGGCAGCAGGATGCCGATCCGACCGCCTTTCGGCGCGAGGGGAGCGAGCTGGCGCCCGAGCACCAGCGCGCCAAGCACCAACCGGTCAAAGGTCAGCGGGGAGCGTTCCGGATCCTCGAGCGCTTCGGCCTTGCCGCCGACGCGCTGCCGCGCGGCCAGGAGGGCCTCGGGAAGGTTGCGGAACGGACGCAGCGTGAAAGGCTTGCCCTGCCCTTCCTTGGGACTATCGGCAAAACTGGACATTTCTTCCCCGTTTTCCGTCAATGATGACGGGAAAGCAGGACCCTGTCCACGGGTTCGATTCAGCCCTCTGCACCATCCCTGATCGGAGACTGAAACGCGAGGCCCATATCCCACGGGAAATAGATCCAGGTGTCCTGGCTCACTTCAGTCACAAAGGTATCGACCAGCGGCCGCCCCTGCGGCTTTGCGTAGACGGTGGCGAAATGCGCCTTCGGCAGCATGTCGCGCACGACACGCGCCGTTTTGCCGGTATCGACGAGATCATCGACGATCAGCACGCCCTTGCCGCCATCTGTGCCGACAATCAGGCTGTCGATACCCTTGATGACCTTCAACCCGCCTTGATCCTTGTAGTTGTGATACGAGGCGATGCAAACCGTGTCGATCATGCGGATTTCGAGTTCGCGGGCGATGATCGCCGCCGGGACGAGCCCGCCACGGGTGATGCACACCAACGCTTCAAAGGGGCCTGAAGCCGCCAGCCGCCACGCGAGCGCGCGCGCATCGCGGTGGAATTGATCCCACGACACCGGGAAGGCCTTGTCCGGCAACGGCTTGACTCGTGTTTCCTTCTTGGGGGTTTCAGACATGGAAGCCTCGTTTCTTGAACCGGTTTTATTGCTTCAGATCGGCGCCTTGTCGGACTTCAGCCCGCCAAGAAAGCAGCTCACGGCCGTCTTCGCGGCATCAATCAGCACCGCATCCTTGCCCCGGAGCACGATCTGGTTCTGGAAGCGCCCTTCACGGAACGACGGGTAGGAGCCGATGGAGACACCGGGATGCGCCTTGGCCACCTCGGCCAGACCTGCTGCGTAGACACCTTCCGGCAACCCGCCCGCATCGACTGTCTCGGCGAGCATCCTGGTCCCGGTCGCGAGCGTCGGCGCGATATTGTCGAGCATCGCCTGCATGATCGAGGGCACACCTGCCATCACGATAACATTGCCGACGCGGAAACCCGGTGCCTTGGAAATCGGATTCTCGATGAGATCGGCACCGGCGGGAATGCGCGCCATGCGCAAGCGGGATTCGTTGAGATCTTCCGGCTGGTAGCGCTCGCGCAGCATCGCCAGCGCGCGCGGATCATGATCGATCGAAACGCCGAACGCCTTGGCGATGCAGTCGGCGGTGATGTCATCATGTGTGGGGCCGATGCCGCCGGTCGTGAAGAGATAAGTATAACGCGCGCGGAGGGCGTTGACCGCAGCGACAATCTCAGCCTCGTCATCCGGCACAACGCGGACCTCGCGCAGGTCGATGCCGATGTTGGTGAGGTATTCGGCGATATAGCCAATATTCTTATCCTTGGTCCGTCCGGACAGGATCTCGTCGCCGATAACGAGAATGGCGGCCGTGATGTCGGCACGCTCTGCCATCACTTGCGCTCCAGGAGGTGGTTGTTGCGCGTGCCGCCGATGCTGACATAGCCCCGCTCCGCAAGGAACCCGAGCAGGTCGAGCCCCCAGCGCCCCTCGCCGCGCTCGACGATGATGAGCTTCGGCCACAGCGTTTCAGGAGCATCCGTGAAATAGCGCTTCAGGATCAGATCTTCGGCACCTTCGACGTCGAGCTTCATCGCATCGACATGGTCGAAGCCCTCATCCTCGACGATGCCCAGCAGCGTCCGTGCCGGAACGCGCACCTGGCGCACGTTGTCGGCGCTGACGATCTTGACGCTCGCCTCACCCTTGTTGCGCGGATCGAGGAATAGAGTCAGTTCCCCGTCGCGATCCGCGACGGCAACCGCAAGCGCCTTGATGTTCCCGAACGGGTTGATGCGGATGTTGTAGATCAGCCGCTCGAAGATTTCCGGCTGTGGCTCGAAGGCGATGACGCGCGCGTCAGGCCCGGCTTTCGCCGCCACGGCCAGCGAATATCCGCCGATGTTGGCGCCGATATCAAGAAACACGAACTTCGGATGAAGGCGCGAGATCAGCAGGTCGCGTTCGGTCTCGTCGAAATCGCGCGGTGCAAACAGAATGCGCTTCTCGCACACATTGTTGTAGGGGTGCAGCCGGAACCGGGCTCCGAGTGACTCGGCGTCTACCGGCTTGCCATTCAGCAGGGAAATCGCGATGCGCCGGAGCAGAAACCCGACGCGCTTACCGATCCAGTTGCGCGGAAGTGCCCGCGTCCAGCCGATCAGGATGCCGACAAGACCAGTCGCGGCATGGCTGCCATAGGAGGATGACTCGCTGTTCAAAGCCTGCTCGTTCGCCGTTTCATAGAGTGGAGGGTAAGAAGTGGAGGGCCATGTCCTTAGCGAGCCCCGGCAAAAAAAGCGAGTGTTCTGCGCGTGAAGGCGAGCCGCCAGACTGCAATTGCTTTGGAAACCCCGCTTCACCCGTCAATGCCCCTTGGAGGAAACGCGCCGAGCCGCTACATCAGAACCGATGAGCCGGCGCGCCGGCATCAGGACTTGAGGATGATGAACGACGCCGCCGCCGAAACCGTCACGCGCCGCCAGCCGGGTACGATCAAGCTGCATGGACCCGAGGCTTTCGAGGGCATGCGCAAGGCCGGCCGGCTGACTGCGGAAGCGCTCGACATGATCGCAGGACTCGTCAAGCCGGGCGTGACGACCGATGCCATCGACCGCGCGGCCTTCGAATTCGCGATGGATCACGGCGCCTATCCGGCCACACTCTACTATCGTGGTTATCCCCGCTCCTGCTGCACCTCGATCAACGAGGTCGTCTGCCACGGCATTCCCAATGAAAAGCCGCTGAAGGAAGGCGATATCGTCAATATCGACGTGACGTTGATCGTCGATGGCTGGCATGGAGATTCGAGCCGGATGTATGCCGTGGGCGAGATCAAGCCCTTCGCCATGCGCCTTCTCGCGATTACGCACGAAAGCCTCGAACGCGGCATCGCCGCCGCGCGACCGGGCGCGACCACAGGCCATATCGGCGAGGCGATCCAGCGTTATGCGGAAAGCGAACGCTGCTCGGTTGTCCGTGATTTCTGCGGCCACGGCCTCGGCCGCCTTTTCCACGACGAGCCCAACATCCTGCACTACGGCCGCGCCGGCGAGGGTGTCGAGCTGCGGCCGGGGATGTTTTTCACCATCGAGCCAATGATCAACCTCGGCCGCCCTCAGGTGAAGATCAAGAATGACGGCTGGACGGCCGTCACGCGCGATCGGTCGCTCTCGGCCCAGTTCGAGCACACAATCGGCATCACCGAGACGGGCTGCGAGGTCTTTACGCGCTCGCCGAAAGGGCTCGACTTCCCGAGCCGCCCCTCCGCCCCCCTCACGTGACCGTTTCGCCGTGACGGATGAGCCCAGCCCCTCCCCCAAACGCAGGCCCACACGGCCCATCGTCAAGGGAATGGCCGAGGCGCCGCATTATCTGGGGCATCGGTCTCGACTGCGCGACCGGTTCGCGCAGTCACCGGAGGCCCTGCCGGATTACGAATTACTGGAACTGGTCCTGTTCCGCTCGATCGCGCGCGGGGACGTCAAGGGCATCGCCAAGGCTTTGATCGCGCGGTTCGGCACTTTCGCCGAGGTCGTGGCGGCGCCGGTGGAACTGCTTCAGGAGGTCAAGGGCGTCGGCCCCGCCATCGTCCACGACCTCAAGCTTGTCGAGCAGGCGTCACGCCGCGTCGCGATCGGCGCCGTGCGCAACCGGCAGGTGTTGAGCTCCTATGCCCATGTGGTCGAGTATTGCCGCACCGCAATGGCCTTTGCCGAACGCGAGGAATTTCGTCTGCTGTTCCTCGACAAGAAGAACGGCCTTATCGGCGACGAGGTGATGCACAAGGGGACGGTCGATCACACGCCGGTCTATCCGCGCGAGATCGTCCGCCGCGCCTTGCAACTCAACGCCTCGGCGGTAATCCTTGTCCACAACCATCCCTCGGGCGACCCGGCACCGTCGCGGGCGGATATCGAGATGACCAACGAGATCGTCGCCCTCGCCGAGCCGCTCGGGATCGTTGTGCATGATCACCTGATCGTGGGGCGCAAAGGTCATTCGAGTTTCAGGGCGCTCGGCCTGATCTGATTGCCGCCAACAAGCGCACCGCAATGCTGCCGCTTGAAAATACTGGGATTCCTCGAACCGTTCTCCGCAAATGAAACCAGCTATCAACTTTCTTAGTTCACCATGATGCATACCGAGTATCGCGTCAAAGAGTGTAAGAATGCAGATTGTGCCGGCCCGAGCGAAGAAAGCGCAGGGCGCCTCACTCTCCATTGTTCCGATTTTCCTACTGGTGCTCAGCGTCATGGCATCGATGGCGCTCGTTGCGCAGCGCGCTGCCACGCGTCAGGAGCAATTCGAGCTGACTCGGGAAAAACATCAGTTATCACAGTCTCTTAGCTTTGAGTCCGAAAACCTATTGGCCAACGTCGCCCGCGACGATACACTCGGCAACCTCTTCCAGCATCAGCGCAATCCGGCGCTGGCAGAGGCCCAGCTCGTCGGCCTCAACACCCGCACGACGCTCGATTTTTCCGCATTAGTCGACAAGACCAGTGGTCAGGTCATCGCCGAGGCGGGCGATTCCGATACGGCAGCGCAGCGCAAGGCGCTCATTGTCGAACTGATTGAAAGTTCGCGCATGCGCGGGGTCAGCCAGGCGACGCTCGGCATCGGGCGCGAGGCGCGCATTGTACACGATGGGAGTTCAGTCCTTTCGCTCATTGCCGTTCCGATCGGTCGGAACATGGTTCTTGTCGGCACCAAGGCCTTCACACCCATCATGCTCCGACGGCTCTCGACCATGCTGTCCGTGCCGGACCTGCGTGTATTCAAAGGGCTTGTGCTGCAGGAAACGAGTTATGTCGTCCAGCCCCTCGGCAGCCAACCGCCGCTGTCCCTGATATGGACGCCCAGTCGCAAGGCTGCGGAGACGCTGGCCGATCTGGCATTTTTCGGCCTGATCGCCTCGCTCGCCGTCGCCGCGATCGCCGTGCTGGTCTTCAAACGGATCCGGGCTTCGACGGAGGCGATCCTTGTCCGAGAAGCCAAGGCCAGCCACGAGGCGAGGCATGATCCCTTGTCGGGCCTGCCGAACCGCGCTGTCTTCTGCGAACTGCTGGCTGACAATATCGAGGACCTTCCGCATCGCGATTCCTCCATTGCCGTCCTGCTGCTCGATCTCGACAAGTTCAAGGATGTCAACGACACCTATGGTCATGCCGCCGGCGACAAGGTGATCATCGATTTCGGCAATCGTGTCCGGTCACTGCTGCGCCAGACCGATGTCATCGCCCGCCTTGGCGGCGACGAATTCGCCGTGATGCAGATGGGCATTCATACCCATATGGAGACGACCCGCCTCGCGCAGGCGATTATCGACGCGGCAAACCGCCCGTTCACGATGGACGGCGCCACGATGCGCATCGGCGTCACGGTCGGCATTTCCTTCGCACCCGATGACGGCATGGATGTCGCCACCATCCTGCGCGCCGCCGACACCGCGCTCTATCGCGCCAAGAACGAGGGCCGCAATCGCTTCGCGCTCTACGAACACCGGATGACCGAGGCGGAGCGCATCCGCAAACTGGTGGATGACGAGTTGCGCGGCGCGATCGAACGCGAGGAACTCACACTCGTCTACCAGCCGCAAGTTCATGCCGATTCCGGCCGGATCGCCAGCGTCGAGGCCCTGGTGCGCTGGCGCCATCCGGTGCACGGCCTCATCTCCCCCGCGACCTTCATTTCCGCCGCCGAGGAGCGCGGGTTGATCGTTCCGCTCGGCGATTGGGTGATGCGGCGCGCCTGCCGCGACGCCGCGCGTTGGCCCGGCCTGCGCGTCGGCGTCAACGTGTCGGCGATCCAGTTCCGCCAGTCGCATTTTCCGGAAAACGTGGCCACGATCATCCGCGAGGCCAATCTCGAACCGCACCGGCTCGAACTGGAACTGACGGAAGGCGTGCTCGTCGAGGACGCGGATCAGGCGGAAGCCGCCATGATGGAGTTGCGGGCAATCGGCGTGAAGCTCGCGCTCGATGATTTCGGCACGGGCTATTCCTCGCTGATCTATCTGCGGCGTTTCGCGTTCGACAAGATCAAGATCGACAAGTCCTTCCTCGATTCGATGGAAGCGACCGGTGAAAGCGCGATCCTCGTGCATTCCGTGGTCCATCTCGGTCGCGCGCTTGGCCTCGAGGTGACGGCGGAGGGCGTGGAGAACGAGGACCAGCGGCGCTTCCTGCAGGCGGTCGGTTGCCACTACCTACAGGGTTACCTGTTCTCGAAGCCTGTTTCCGCCGAAGCCATCGACGAGATGCTCAAGGCCGAGCGTGACCAGTCCGCGCTCGCCTCGCCCGACGCTGCGTAACGTCTCGCGTCAGGCCATTCCGAAAAGAGAAGCGAAGAACCGGAACACCGGCTTGAGGATCGCGTAGGTCAGCCCGACGGTAAAGATCAGCGCGAAAATCGTGGCGACGACCCCCGCGATCACGAAAACCCCGTCGCGTTCCGCAAGCGCGAGCCCGAAGAGGATCACAGCGATTCCCGGCGGGATACCTCCGAAAAACGGGATCGGGGACATTAAGGCGATCGCCAGCAGCAGCAGCAGTGCACCAAGGACGCGCTGACCGGCTGTACCGGTCAGGATCAGCAGTCGCGGGCGCATGATGCGTTCAAACCAGCGCAACGTGCCTTCCGAACGTTCGAGCACTCTTTGCAGGTTCTTCCGGCTGATGCGTCGCTCGCCAAGCCAGGCCGGCAGGACGAGGCTCTCCTTGCCGAGCAGCATCTGGAAAGCGACGACCCCGACAACAACCCCGCACAGGATCGGGAGGCCGGGCACGGGCAGGAGGTTCGGCAGACCAAAAAGAACGAGAACGATACCGAACGACCGTTTGCCAAGGAGCGCAACGATCTCGCCAAGCTGGGGAAAGGGCTCGTCCATCCCACCTTGTTCGCGAACGGACTCGGCGAGGACGTCGGCGATGCGGGCCGAAAAAGGCTTCATGTTACGATACGGTTCCTTCCGGCCTAGTGCGGCCTAGATAACGCATAGCTCCGAGCGAGGGAAGGGTTCGACGAAAGAATTACGGACGATTCGCCCGCACAATCTTCAGTTGCTGGCAAAGGAATCCATTCCGCTATTCCCTTGAAAGAGGAATGAGGTCCGAAAACGGACCCGGCTTCGGGGTGGGTGGCGTGAAGGCGCGATGTCAGGCTGGACCTTGGCGTCGGAGAGGGCTGGCAGCCAGTTGGCTGCTAGCGGCCAACCTCTATTGTTTCCCGGCAGCCGCGAATGAAATCCTGTCCGACGGCCCGGTTTCAGCGGGCTTGTTCACGTTCATCGAGAACACCCTTCCCTGGCCCGATATCGGGCGCGGCCAACCGGTCGACCAGCGTCAGGCCGAGATGACCGCCTTTTTCGAAGGCACGCCCGCCACAGGATCGGTCGCGCCGCTTTTCAGACGCGATCGTCGCAAATACGATATCTGGTTCAATCCATTGCCGCTCAAGAACGTCTTCTTCGCAGGCTACGACGTATCCGGCACCGATCATTTTACTTCGATCGGAATCAAACGCGCCCTGGGTTCAACGCTCGATGTGCCCGGCTTCCGTTTTCTCGCCAGCCTCGGCATCAAGATCGCCGCGCGCGATGCAACGACCGGCGATCGCATGACGCGCCTTCACGCCGTGCGGGCAAGCCTCGGCCGCGAATTCCATGTCGGCAATACGTCGATCACCGCCTATGCAGGCACGAGCGTCGTCATGAACCCGGATGGCGCCGTACTCGCCGGCTCGCGCCGGAGTCGTTTCGGACCGATGACCATGCTCGATCTCTGGCATAACTGGCCAGATGGCACGTTCTATTCGCGATATTCTTCGGCCTTCGTCATGGCCGATCAGACCAGCCGGAGCCTCTATATCCGTGTGCGGCACGGCTTCGGCTTGGAGGGGCAGCCCTGGCGGATCGGCCCTGAGGTCAGTTTCTCATCCGGAGCCACGCTACGGAGCAAGGGGATCCGCGTGCAGGACGGTTGGAATCGAAAGCGGCTCGGGCTGCACGTCAGCGAAATCCCGCTGGGCGATGCACGCCTTTCAGTCTCCTGTGGCAACGAATGGCGCGAAAGGGGTAAATTCGCGCTTTACGCACAGGCCGGAGTCTATTTCCGTTACTGACCCTTCAGCGCATCGGGCGTGTCGAAATCCGCGAGCACGCCGGGATCGTCGACCGGAACTTCGCGCACGGCCTCCCGGGAAGCCTCCAGCAGCTTGCGCGCTCCTTGATCGCCGTGAAGCTGCATCAGCGAGGGGAAGAGCGCGCGTCGCACCAGCACCGGGTTTCCCCACCGCCCCTCGAAGACCGGCACGAAGGCCAGTGACGGATCGTCCGCACAAGCAGCAACAAGGCGTTCGAGCGTCTCCGGGCGCACTCGCGGCATATCGCCCAGCATGATGAAGGTGGCCCCGATATCGTCCGGCAAGGCCGCAAGCCCGGCGCGGATGGATGTCGAGAGCCCAAGCCGGTAGTCAGGATTCTCGATGACCCTCGCCTCCCCTGCGAGCGCGCGGACAGTTGCCGCCTCATGCCCCGTGACAAGAAACCGGGACGCAATTCCCGCCGCCTCCACGATACGAAGGACATGGTCGAGCATCGGTCGCCCTTCGAAATCGGCGAGGAGTTTGTTCGCGGCACCGAACCGTGTCGAGCGCCCCGCGGCAAGGATCAACGCCGCGGTTGCACCCTCTTCGTGTTTCAACGATTCCTTGCCCGACGCGCGCGGCTGTGGCCGCGAGACGATTTCCATCAGCAACCCGCCTACGCCCATGCCCTGCACATCCGCCGCGCGAACCGGAAGGTCGGTACAAAGCCGGGCCAGAACCCAATCGAAGCCGTTTTCGCGCGGGCTCCGCGCACAGCCGGGCGCGCCGATGACCGGCTTCCCTCGCCATTCGGCAAGCAGCAGCAGGTTCCCCGGATCGACAGGCATCCCGAAATGCTCGATCCGCCCGCCCGATGCCTCGATCGCCGCCGGGATGATGTCGCGCCGGTCCGCGATGGCGGCAGCGCCAAAGATGACAAGAAGATCGAAGGTTGCGGGATCAAGCGCTGCCAGCGCCATTTCGAGCGCTCCCTGCCGGTGATCGAGGCGCTGCTCGAAGGCAAGCATGCTGCCGAGCGCGGCGAGACGCGATTCCATCACCCTCACGGTCTTGTCGATCACGCTTTCCTTGAGCCCCGGCAACCGTAGGGAGAGCATCGCCACCCGCTTCGCCCGGTAAGGTGCGACACGCAGCGTGCCAGCGAGAATGCTGGCACCTGCCCGGACCATCGCGTCCGGCACAGCGAAGGGAATGATCTTCACGGTGGCCACCATCTCACCCGGCTCGACCCGCTTGAACGCCGGCAGGGTCGCGATCGTCATCGCCGGATCGAGCGCGTTGAAGCGATCTATCGCGGCGCGATCGACCACCAGAAGCCCGGCCGCATCGGCAAAAAGGTTGGCGCGCCCCGTAAAGGCAGGATCGATGCGCAGCGAAGGATCGGCAACGGCAGTCGCGAGCCGCCGCGCGGCGTCGTCTTCCCCTATATCGTCCGTTTCAAGCCGGGCGATGGTGACCTCATCGAGCCCCGCCGCAGCGAGCACGGCGCAGTCATCCGCCGACAGCAGGTGACTCTTGCGAAAGGCGAGATCGCCTACCCGCACCTGATGCGCGAGGATGCCTCCCGCCGCCTCGGCGACTGGAACCGGACCGAATTTCATCGGATCGTTTCCCCTCGCATTGGCCTCACGCGCGCCTTTTCTCGCGCATGGTGGCGATGATCTCGCCCAGGATCGACACCGCGATCTCCGCCGGACTGACCGCGCCGATATCGAGCCCGATCGGCGCATGAATCGCCCCCAGCGCCGCATCCACCACCCCGGCGGAGGCGAGCCTTTCGAGGCGCTTCGCATGGGTCTTCCGGCTGCCGAGCGCGCCGATGTAGAAGCATCCCTTCGCAAGCGCGTGCAGGATCGCCGGATCGTCGATCTTGGGATCATGCGTGAGCGCCACAAAAGCGGTATAGTGATCGAGCTTCAGCGGCGGCAGCGCAACATCCGGCCATTCGGCGATGACGCGTGCATTCGGAAAGCGCTCCGCCGTCGCGAACGCCGTGCGCGGATCGACGACTACGCTGTCGAGCCCGGCGATCCGCGCGATTTCCGTCAGCGCCTGCGAAATATGCACCGCGCCGATGATGACGAGCTTCACCGGCGGCACATGGACGTTGATGAACGCCTTGCCGGCGGGCGTTTCGACCACCATGCTCTTGCCGGTGCGGAATGCTTCCGCAAGCTCCACCGCGAGCAGGTCACCTGCCACATCCTCCCGCGTCACCAGTCGGGCTGCGCCGGTTGCAAGGGCGGTGACGAGCGCGATGGCCTCGCGCTTCGCGCGGGCTTCGTTGAGGCGAGCGAGGAGCGAAAGGTCCATCTCAGTTCCTTTCGAGCGCAAGCCGGAGGCCGAGCCCGGCGAGGATCGTCCCGCCCGTCCAGCGGAATGCGGCCTGCGCGCGCGCGCTCTGTTTCATGCCCGAAGCGATGCGCGACGCCAGCAGCACGGTGACGATATCCGCGAGCGAGAAGGCGCAATTGACGATCACGCCGAGGATCAGGAACTGCGCCCAGACCGGCAGGCTCGCCGCCGGATCGACAAACTGCGGGAGGAACGCGATGAAGAAGATCGCGACCTTGGGGTTGGTCAGTTCCACGATGATCGAGTCGATGAAGGCGCGCCGGGCGCTTTTACGCTCGATGTCCGGTAGCGCGCCGTTCACCAACTTTGCGCGGATCATGCCGATCCCCAGCCAGATGAGATAGAGCGCACCGGCGATCTTGAGCGCCGCGTATGCCTCCGGAACATGCTTGAGCATGGCAGAAAGCCCGAAAACTGCCGCGAAGACATGGACATAGCACCCAAGATGGATGCCGAGAACGGCCATGAAGCCGGCGCGACGCCCGCGCACCAAAGTCTGCGCGGCGGTGTAGAGGATCGCCGGACCGGGAAAGGCGGCGAATGTCAGCGTAGCAAGCGCGAAAGCAAGAAGAACTTCCCAACTCGCCATCACGCGACCTTCACGACATGCACGGCGATCTTACCGCCGCAGGACAAGCCGACGCGCCAGGCCGTTTCATCGGCGACGCCGAATTCGAGCAGCTTGGCCTTGCCCGAACCGATCACGTCGATCGCCTCCGATACCACCGCCCCCTCAACACAGCCGCCCGAGACCGAACCAAGGAAATTTCCCTCCTCGTCAATCACGAGATGCGAGCCAACCGGGCGCGGCGCGGAGCCCCAGGTCTCGACCACGGTGGCGATAGCGACGCCCCTCCCCGCGCGTTTCCATGCCTCAGCTTCACGCAGAATATCTGTGTCGGTCGAGAGCGAAACACTCATGGGCGAACCTCCTTGAGGTAGCGGCGCGGGGTAGACTCGTCGGATCTGCCCGCTGCCAGCGCGGCGCAAAGATCGGCGATGGAGTTCAAGCTATGCAGCGAGCGGAATTCGTCAACATGCGGCAGCATCGCGCGGATACCGGCCGCCTTCGCTTCAAAGCCATCGAAGCGCAGCAGCGGATTAAGCCAGATCAGCCGCCGCGAGGAGCGACGGAGGCGAGAGAGTTCGCGCGAAAGGTCCGGCCGCACGTCGCGTTCAAGCCCGTCGGTGATCAGCAGCACCACTGCCCCGCCGGCAAGCACGCGCCGCGTCCACTGCTTGTTGAAGCGTTCCAGCGTCGCACCGATGCGCGTGCCGCCATCCCAGTCGCGCACCAGCTTGGAGGCGCCGCGCAAGGCGATATCCGGGTCCTTCGTCGAGCGCAGGCTGCGGGTGACATTGGTGAGCTCGGTCGCGAAGGTGAAGGCATGAACCTTGCGCCCGGTCTGCGCCAGCGCATGCAGGAAGTGCAGGAAAATCCGCGAATACTGGCTCATCGAGCCGGAAATATCGCAGAGCGCGACCAGCGGCGGCACTTTCTCGACCCGCGAACGGAACCGGATCTCGAAGCCGTCGCCGCCGGCGCGAAGGCTCGCGCGCATCGCCGCGCGCGGATCGGCACGATGCCCATGCGGATCGGGCACGAAACGCCGCGTCTTCACGTGCTGGAGCGGCATAACCAGCTTGGCGATGGCGGCCTTGGCTTCGGCGAGTTCCGCCGCGCTCATGCCGTCGAAATCGCGGTTGCGGAACACCTCGATATCCGAAACCGTGAGGCGGGAATCGAGATCGACGCGCTCCTTCTCCTGCGTGTCGTCCGGCTTGCGCTCGTTGAAGAGGCTTTCGGTGATGCGTCTGAGTGCTTCGTCGCGCCGGTCATCCGGACTGCCGGGGGCGACGGGCATCATCGTCGCCATCATCTTCTCTAGCAGCGCCCGCCGCCGCCAGAACAGCCGGAACGCCTGATCGAACATCTCGGCATCCTGGCGGCGTTTGACGAACACGGCCTCCAGCGCCGCGCGGAACTCTTCCCGGTGGCCGATGCCGATGGTCTCGACCGCCTCCACCGCATCGAGCATCGCGCCGGGGCCGACGCTCATTCCCGCCGTGCGCAGCGCCCGCCCGAAATAAGCGATGTTCTCGGCGAGATGGCCGCCGGTTTCCATCACAGCCCCGCCTTCACCTCGTCGAGGATTTCCTTCGCGCGAGAGCCCTGCATCTTGAGGATGTCGTCCTGATATTTCAGCAACACGCCGAGCGTGTCGGAGACGAGGCTCGGATCGAGCGCGACTGCATCGAGTTCGACAAGCGCCGTGGCCCAGTCCAACGTTTCGGCGACGCCCGGCACCTTGAACAGGTCTTCCTTCCGGATCGCCTGCACGAAGGCGATGATCTGCTTGGAGAGTTTCGCCGGGGTCTTGGGCCGCTTTTCCTTCAGGATCGACAGTTCGCGCGGCGCATCCGGGTAATCCACCCAGTGATAGAGGCAGCGACGCTTCAGGGCATCGTGCACCTCGCGCGTGCGGTTCGAGGTGATGACGACGATCGGCGGTGCAGGCGCCTTCACCGTGCCGAGTTCGGGGATCGTCGCCTGAAAATCGGACAGGATTTCGAGCAGGAACGCCTCGAAGGCCTCGTCCGTCCGATCGAGCTCGTCGATCAGCAGCACCGGCGGACCGGCGGGATCGGGTTCGAGCGCCTGCAGGAGCGGACGTTTCACGAGGTAGCGCTCGGAGAACACATCGCCCGCGAGGCGCTCCTTGTCGTGCTCACCCGCCGCCTCGCCGAGGCGGATCGCCATCATCTGCCCGGCGTAGTTCCACTCGTACAGCGCGGCGGCGGCATCGAGCCCCTCATAGCATTGCAGGCGGATCAGCTTCCGCCCCAACCCGCGCGCCAGCACCTTGGCGATCTCGGTCTTGCCAACGCCCGCCTCGCCTTCGAGGAACAGCGGGCGCCCCATCTTCAGCGCGAGGAACAGCACGGTCGCAAAACCACGATCGGCGACGTAGTGCTCGCGCTTGAGCAGGTCGAGCGTATCCTCAATCGAGGCGGGAACGGAGATCATCGGCGGGTTCCAACGAAAAACCAGAGCGCGACCAGCGCCAGCGACAGCGCAAGTACGCGACGAACGAGCTGCTCATGCGGCCCTTCGACAAGATAGGGCCTGAGCGCGGCGGCGAAAACCACAATCGAGGCATGAACCGCAGTCGCGACAGCGACATAGATCGCAACCAGCACCACGCTCTGCGCGATCACCCGGTCGTCGGCGATGGTAATGAACAGCGGCAGCACCGCGATGTAGAACACCGCCGCCTTGGGGTTGAGAAGGTTGGTGAGGAGTGCCCGGCCGAATGCCGCGCCATCGCTCATCGGCGCCTGCTCGCCATCGCCCTGCCAACCTTCCCAGGCGAGATAGAGCAGGAATAGCGCACCGGCATAGCGCAGAGCATCATAGGCGTAGGGGATCGCCGTGATCGCCGCCGCGAGCCCGAAAACCGACAGGAGTCCGACAACCGAAAGGCCAAGCGAAACGCCGGCGACGGCGGAAAAGCCGATCCGCCGTCCCTCGGACAGCGTCAAAGCCGCGAGCCAAGCCATGTTGGGCCCCGGGGTCAACTCGATGAGAAGGGAGGTCAGCGCGAAGGAAGCGAGCGTAGCGATCATGTGATTATTATGCGGCGCACGCGAAACCGACGCCACGACATGCCTCAATCATCATGCCATCAACGGCCGCCGTGCGTGTATCGTCCGGCGGCCCCTGATGTCACTTCCCGCTCGCCGTCGTCACCGCACGCCGCGCCATCACGCCGATCAGATGGCTGCGATAGTCGGCAGAGGCGTGGATATCGCCATTGAGGTTCTTGGCCGAGGGTGTCGCCACGCCGTCAAGGGCTTTGGCGCTGAAGCGCTTCTGGAGTGCTGCCTCAGCCGCTTCCCAGCGGAACACGCCATCCGAACCCGCACCGGTAACGGCCACGGCAACCTTGCCGCCCTTCTTGGCGACCGCAACGCCGACCATCGCATAGCGCGACGCCGGATTGCGGAACTTGGCATAGGCGAACTTCGCACCGGTCGGCACGATCACCTTGGTGATGATCTCGCCCTCGTCGAGCGCGGTCGAGAACAGGCCGGTGAAGAAATCCGACGCCGCGAGCCGCCGCTTGTTGGTGACGATGGTCGCGCCCAGCGCGAGCAGCCCGCCGGGATAATCCGCCGCCGGGTCGTTGTTGGCGATCGAACCGCCGATCGTCCCGCGATTGCGTACATGCGGATCGCCGATGCTGCCCGCGAGCGCCGCAAGGCCCGGCAAAGCTGCCTTCACGAGCGCGGACCCGGCAACCTCGGCATGGGTCGTCATCGCGCCGATGACGAGATTGCGTCCTTTCTGCTCGATGCCGGCGAGCTCGGGAATGCCGCCGAGATCGACAACCTGCCCGGGGCTCGCGAGGCGCTGCTTCATGGTGGGGAGCAACGTCTGACCGCCCGCGAGCAGCTTGGCATCCTCGAGCTTGCCCATCAGTCCGTTGGCCTGCCGGAGCGTCGAAGGACGATGAAAATCAAAGTTGTACATCGGTTCGTTTCCTTCTCTGTTCCGTTATTCCGCCGCCTTGGCGAGGCTGGCCTGCGTTGCCTTCCACACCGCCTGCGGCGTCGCCGGCATGGCAATGCCCTCGTGGCCGAGCGCGTCGGTGATCGCGTTGATGACGGCCGCCGGCGCCGCGATGGCTCCAGCCTCGCCGCAGCCCTTGATTCCCAACGGGTTAGAGGGGCACGGCGTCGTCGTGTGGCCGACGGTGAAGGACGGCAGATCGCCTGCGCGCGGCATCTGGTAATCCATGTAGCTCGCGGTGAGGAGCTGGCCGTTCTTGTCGTAGACCGCGCCTTCCATCAGCGCCTGGCCGATACCCTGCGCGATGCCGCCATGCACCTGCCCCTCGACGATCATCGGGTTGATGATGACGCCGAAATCATCAACCGCCGTCCACTTGACGATCTCGGTCGTGCCGGTCTCCGGGTCGATCTCGACCTCCGCAATATGCACACCGGAGGGGAAGGTGAAGTTGGTGGGATCGTAGAACGCCCCCTCCTTCAGCCCTGGTTCGAGCTGCTCGCCGGTGAACTTGTGGGCGATATAGGCCTGAAGCGCGACGGAAGCGAAATCGACCGATTTGTCGGTGCCCTTCACCGAGAACTGGCCGTCCTTGAAGTCGATGTCGGCCTCGGAGGCCTCAAGCACGAAGCTCGCGACCTTCTTGGCCTTGGCCTCGATCTTGTCGAGGGCTTTCACGATCGCACTCATGCCGACCGCGCCGGAGCGCGAGCCGTAGGTGCCCATGCCCATCTGCACCTTGTCGGTGTCGCCATGGACAATGGAAACGTTCTCGATCGGGATGCCCAGGCGGCCCGCGACGAGTTGGGCGAAAGTCGTCTCGTGCCCCTGCCCGTGGCTGTGCGAACCGGTGAGCACTTCCACCGTCCCGACCGGGTTGACGCGCACTTCCGCGCTCTCCCAAAGCCCGACGCCGGCACCAAGCGAACCGACCGCTGCCGAGGGGGCGATACCGCAGGCCTCAATATAGGCAGAATAGCCGAGCCCGCGCAGCTTGCCCACCTTCGCGCTCTCGCGCTTGCGCCTGGCGAAGCCTTTCACATCGTGGGTTTCCATCGCCTTCTTGAGCGAGGCGTCGTAATCGCCGGTGTCGTAGCACATGATCACCGGCGTCTGGTGCGGGAAGGACTTGATAAAGTTCTTCCGCCGGAACGCCGCCGGGTCCATCCCCAGTTCGCGCGCGGCGACTTCCATCAGCCGCTCGATCACGAAGGTCGCCTCGGGACGGCCGGCGCCGCGATAGGCATCGACCGGCGCGGTATTGGTGTAGACCGCCTCGACCTCGCCGTAGATCGCCGGGATGTTGTACTGGCCCGAGAGCAGCGGCACGTAGAGGTAGGTCGGCACCGAGGACGCAAAGGTCGAGAGATAGGCGCCGAGATTGGCGCGCGTCTTCACATGCAGGCCAAGAATCTTGCCGTTCTCGTCGATCGCCATCTCGGCATGGGTCATGTGGTCGCGCCCATGCGCATCGGCAAGGAACGCCTCCGTGCGGTCCGAGACCCATTTCACCGGCCGGCCGACCTTTTTCGCCGCCCAGACGCAGACCGTCTCCTCGGCGTAGATGAAGATCTTCGAGCCGAAGCCGCCGCCCACATCCGGCGCGATCACGCGCAGCTTGTGTTCAGGCGCGATGCCGATGAAGGCCGACAGCACCAACCGCGCAACATGCGGGTTCTGCGAGGTGGTGTAGAGCGTGAAGGCATCCTCGCCGGCATTGTAGTCGCCGACAGCCGCGCGCGGTTCCATCGGATTCGGCACGAGACGGTTGTTGACGAGATCGATCTTCGTGACGTGCTTCGCCTTCTTGAAGGCCGCATCGACGGCCGCCTTGTCGCCGAGGTGCCAGTCGTAAACCTGATTGTCTGGCGAAACGTCATGGACAACCGGGCTGCCCTTCTTGGTCGCCGTCGCGAGATCGACGACCGGCGCAAGCTTCTCGTAATCGACGTTGATCGCCTCCGCCGCATCCTTCGCTTCCGCAAGGCTCTCGGCGATGACCACGGCGACGTGGTCGCCGACATAACGAACCTTGCCCTGCGCCAACGCCGGATGGCCGCCCGATTTCATCGGCGATCCGTCCTTCGAGTGGATCATCCAGCCGCAGATGAGCCCGCCGACCTTGTCCTTCTCGATGTCATCGCCCGTCAGGATCGCCACGACGCCCGGCATCGCGGCCGCCTTCTTGGTGTCGATCTTCTTGATGGTCGCATGGGCATGCGGCGAGCGGAGGAAGTAGGCGTATGCCTGCCCCGGCCGGTTGATGTCGTCAGTGTAATTGCCTTTGCCCGTGATGAAGCGGAAATCTTCCTTGCGCTCGACGCGCGCTCCAATTCCTGTGCCTGCCATTGTGATGGTTCCCTTGGCAAAAATGGATCGTTTCCTCGAAGGCTCCCCCGCACGTGCCGGCTGGCGCCGGTCTTTGGCGCGGAGGAGGAATGATTACGGGGCTTGCCCGTCAGTGTGATGCCGTCACTTGCATTTCGACATGCAGGCCTGGGCCTTGCCGCCGCATTGCGACTTGTTGCTCGTCCGCTTCAGGCACGCGGCTTCCTCCTCGCCGCATTTGGCACGGCAGGTGGCCTGCGCATTCGCCTCGGTGACGAATGCGCCCATGCCGCCGACGGCGCCAAGCGTGAGGAAGGCAGCGAGAGTGGTGATCTTGAGCACGCGCATGAGAAACCTCCATTTTGGTGTGCGGACACACCGTGTGGCGGGGCTGCGGAAGAAAACGTGCGCCAGCGCACTTTACTCCGCAGCAACCTTAAGGCCACCCATCGCCGCCGCGCCGGCCTGAATGGCCTTGACGATGTTGTGGTAGCCCGTGCAACGGCAGATATTCCCGTCGAGGTTCTCGCGGATCGTCTCTTCGGAGAGATTGAAGCCGAGGCGGTTCACCATGTCGATCGCCGCCATGATCATGCCCGGCGTGCAGAAGCCGCACTGAAGGCCATGATGAGCGCGGAAGGCCGCCTGCATCGGGTGAAGGTCCTGCCCGTTGGCAAGGCCCTCGATGGTTGTGACATTTGCGCCCTCGCAGGAAAGCGCCAGCGTCGTGCAGGACTTGATCGCCTTGCCGTCGACATGGACAACGCAGGCCCCGCACTGGCTTGTATCGCAGCCGACATGTGTGCCGGTCAGCCGCTGTTCGTTGCGCAGGAAGTCGACCAGCAACGTTCGTGCATCGACATTGCCGCTCACGCGCTTGCCGTTCACGGTCATGCTCACCTTGGGCATGTATCTCTCCTTGGGCAAAAAAGGGCCAAAAAACGCACCCTTCGACGTCATACCGGGAATTTCATGCCTCGAATTCGACCGTTTTCCCGTGTTTTTTGGCAGTCTGGACCCATTCCAAAGAAACGGTCAAGGCTTGAAAGGCCAGGCGGCGGACAAATTCGTTCATGCGCTGCAACATCGAAATTTCCCCATCTTGCCGATGAGTGCGCCCCCTGCTCTTGTCAGCCGGGCACTTTGCCGGAATGCTGTCACCGACGAGCACAGGGACAGGCAGGATCATCGTGACCACCGAAATCAGTTTCATCGAAGCGGGCGGCGTTCGTTTTCGTGTGCGCAAGGACGGTCCCTCCGGCGGGGCGCCGCTGATGTTCTCCAATTCGCTCGGTGCGAAGCTGGAGATGTGGGATGCGCAGGCGGCCTATTTCGCGAAGAAATTCCGCGTCATCCGCTACGATGTGCGTGGGCACGGTGAGAGCAGTTGCCCGCCCGGCCCCTATTCCATGTCGATCCTCGCGAACGACGCGCTGCGTATTCTCGACGCGCTCCACATTCACAAGACCGATTGGGTTGGCTGTTCGATGGGCGGCATGGTCGGCATGTACCTGCTGACTCACCATCGCGAGCGGATCGGCAAGGCGGTTCTGGGCAACACAGCGGCCTACATGGGGCCGCCACATACCGACTGGAACGCGCGCATCCGCCTCGCCAAGCGCGACGGCATGGGGCCGATCGCCGAGGCGATGAAGCTGCGCTGGTTCACCCCCCGCTTCAACGAGAAGAACCCGGCGGAAGTCACGCGCATCACCGATCAGGTTCGCGAAGCGACCGTTACCGGCTACACAGCCTGCGGCGGCGCGATCCGCGACATGGACCAGCGCGAGGCGATCAAGTCCATCACCAACGAGGTCATGGTGCTGATCGGCGGCGAGGATCCGGCCACCGTCCCGGCGATGGGCGAGTTGATGGCGCGCAACATTCCCGGCGCGAAAAAGGCTGTCATCCCTGCCGCGCATATCTCGAATTGCGAGATTCCGGACGAATACAACCGCGTCGTCGGCGCCTTTCTCGGAATGTGACCATGCCCGATCCTGCGAATTTTCTAGGCCTCGCGCTCGTCGCGTTGGGCATGGTGCTGACCCCCGGCCCCAACATGATCTACCTCGTCTCGCGCTCGATCTGTCAGGGGCCGGTTGCGGGGCTGATCTCGCTCGGCGGCGTTTTCGTCGGCTTCGTTTTCTACATGCTGCTGGCAGCCTTCGGCATCACGGCGGTCATCATGGCGGTGCCCTATGCCTATGACGCCTTACGGCTCGCGGGCGCGGCCTATCTCGGCTGGCTCGCCTGGCAGGCGCTCCGTCCCGGCGGGCGCTCGGCCTTTCAGGTCCGCGAACTGCCGAAGGACAGTCCGCGCCGGCTGTTTGCGATGGGGCTGGTCACCAACCTTCTCAACCCCAAGGCTGCCGTGATGTATCTGTCGCTGCTGCCGCAGTTCATCGACATCGAGAAGGGCAATGTCTTCATGCAGTCGATTGCACTGGGCATGACGCAGATCAGCATCTCGCTGATCGTCAATGCGATGATCGCGCTGGCGGCCGGATCGATCGCGCTCTTCCTGACGCGCCGTCCCGGATTTGCCCTGGTCCAGCGCTGGCTCATGGGCACTGTGCTCGGCTTTCTTGCCGTGCGCATGGCCTTCGAGGCCCGACGCTGAACGCCCCCAATTCTTGACGACACTGGAGAACCCAAGATGCCCGGGACCGTCCGTCTTCACCGTATCCTGGCAGCAAAGCCGGAAAAGGTTTTCCGGGCTTTCACGGATCCCGATGCCACGGCGCAGTGGATCCCGCCGGAAGGCTTCGTCTGCAAGGTGCATCACATGGAGCCCCGCGTCGGCGGCACCTTCCGCATGACGTTCGTGAATTTCTCGAGCGGAAACAGTCATTCCTTCGGCGGCGAATACCTTGAGATCGAGCCGAACCGGCTGTTGCGCTACACGGACAAGTTCGACGACCCCAACCTGCCCGGCACGATCGAGGTGACGATCCGCCTTTCCGCCGTCTCCTGCGGCACCGAAGTGCACATCGAGCAATCGGGTATTCCGGAAGTGATCCCTGTCGAACAGTGCTATCTCGGCTGGCAGCAGAGCCTCAACAACCTCGCGCGCCTCGTAACCCCGGAAATTCCGGGCTGACGTTTGGAAAAAGGAGCCCACATGACCAAGGTTGCGATCCTCACCGGCGCTGGCAAGGGCATGGGCGGCGCCACCGCCCGCGAACTGGTTTCCCGAGGCTGGAAAGTCGCGCTGCTCTCGCCCTCCGGCAATGCGGAAACGCTGGCGAGGGAACTCGGCGGGGTCGGCATCACCGGCTCGGTGACGGACGAAGGCGATCTCAAGCGACTGGTGGATGCCGCGATGGTGGCTTATGGACGCATCGACGGCGCCGTGCTCTCGACCGGCCATCCGCCGAAGGGCAATCTCCTCGCGTTGACCGACGAAGACTGGATCAAGGGCCTCAACCTCATCATCCTCAACGTCGTCAAGATCGCGCGGCTCGTCACCCCGATCATGGAAGCGCAGGGCGGTGGCTCGATCGTCAACATCTCAACATTCGCTGCGTTCGAGCCCGATCCCGTTTTCCCGATTTCCTGCACCCTGCGCGCCGGGCTCGCCTCCTTCGCCAAGCTCTACGCCGATCAATACGCAGCGAAAAACATCCGTATGAACAACCTGCTGCCGGGCTTTATTGATTCCCTGCCGGAGAAGCCGCAGTTCAAGGCACGCATCCCGATGGGCCGCTACGGCAAGGTCGAGGAAATCGCCCGCACCGCCGCCTTCCTGCTCTCGGACGACGCGGGCTATATCACCGGGCAGAACATCCGCGTCGATGGCGGGATCACGCGATCCGTCTGACTGCGCCGCCTTATCACACGGCGTGGAAAGCCCGGCGGGTGTAAACGAGCCCGGCATGGGCCGTGCCGAGCCGGATATCGCGGATCGTGCCGATCACCACGAGATGGCTTGCAACTGGCTTGATCTCCTCGACCTCGCACGAAAATCCGACGAGCGCATCCGCGAGGCAGGGCTGGCCGAGCGCATCCGCGAGCCATTTGCCATGCTCGAAACGTTGCGCGCCGCGCGCCGGAGTGCGGCCCGCGAACACATTGGCCAGTTCCTGCTGCCCTGCCCCCAGCGTGTTGACGCTGAACGCACCATTCTCGCGCACGACTGCCGCCGTCCGGCTCGACTTGTTGAGGCACACGAGCAGGGTCGGCGGCGCATCCGAGACGGAAGTCACGGCGGTCGCGGTCAACCCGCCCTTGCCGCCGGGACCGTCGGTCGCGATCAGGTGAACCGCGCCGGCGACGCGGCTCATCGCATCGCGGAAAAGCTGCTGGCCGGCATCGGGGGCATGGGCGAATTCTGGCTTCAACATCTGTCCTTCGGCCGGGGGCATCGTCCGGTATCCCGTCCCATGTGAGGCATTCGGGCCGGAGAGCAAGAGGAAATCAGCGTGACGGTGAAATCTTGCCGAAGCGTGTATGCGCCTCGGCGCCGTGGATTTCACCACCAGCCGCGCGCATTTCCGGTTGAAACACCGGCCCGGGCGCGACATTCTTCGCCGCCCTCAACCCCGGAATCCCTCACCCCGATGCCGCTCGCCCTCACCGATACGGAACGCGCCTGGCTTCAGGGAGAAGGCGGCGAAGCGCGCGCGCTGGCGATGCGCGTCATCACCGAGACCGCGCGGATCATGGGCGCGCGGAAGCTCGTGGAGGTTGCTTCGGCGCATATCGACGGCGCTCTCTATCACGGCGATTCCGGCACGCTGTTCGGCGAGCGGCTGGCTGCACTTGGCGCGAAGGTCGCCGTGCCGACAACGCTCAACGTCGGCGCGCTCGATCTCGCCTGCGGCACGAAGACGCGCCTGTCGCCGCACGAACGCGAGATGGCAGCGCGGATGATGCGCGCCTACGAGGCGATGGACTGCGCACCGAGCTGGACCTGCGCGCCTTATCAGGCCGGGCATCGCCCTGCCCTCGGCTCGGATGTCGCCTGGGGCGAGTCCAATGCGGTCGCTTTCTGCAACTCCGTGCTCGGCGCCCGCACAAACCGCTATGGTGATTTTCTCGACATCTGCTGCGCAATCACTGCCCGTGCACCGTATTATGGGCTGCACGTGCCCGAAAACCGCCGTGCGAAGTTCGTTCTGGATTGCTCGAAGCTCTCCCCCGCCCTGCGCAATGCGGACGTCTTCTGGCCTGTCATCGGTACGCTCTTCGGTCAGCGCGCCGGAACCGATGTCGGCATCGTCACCGGGCTCAAGGGCTTCGCAACCGAAGATCGGCTGAAAGCCTTGGGTGCAGCGGCTGCCTCTGCGGGCGCGGTCGGCCTGTTTCATATCGAGGGCGTGACCCCCGAGGCGCCGGATCTGGTCACCGCAACCGGCGGCGAGCGCTACCCCGAGACAATCCGCGTCACTCCGGCGATGCTCGATTCCGCCCGCGCGGGGCTTTCGACGACACAGGAGGAAAGAATCGATGCCGTCGCCATCGGCTCGCCCCATTGCTCGATCGAGGAACTCCTCGAACTCGACAGGTTGATCGCCGGCCGGAAGCTCGCGCGCCCGTTCTATGCCTGCACCGGCCGCCACGCGGTCAAGGCACTGGAGGCGGCGGGGCGACGCGATGCGTTGGAGACGGCGGGCGTCACGCTCGTTGCCGATACCTGCGTCATCGTGACGCCGATCCTGAGCGCCATCGAGGGCGTGCTGATGACGAATTCGGGCAAATTCGCGCATTATGCGCCGGGAAATACCGGCTATGCCGTGCAATACGGCGCGCTTGCCGAATGCGTCGAAAGCGCGATCTCGGGTCACCTCACCCGCGACGAAAGGCTTTGGGCATGACGCAGCCTAGCATGAAGCAACCGGCATGACCCCCCATCGCCCGAAAGCCCATCCGATCCTGCCCGGCACCGCCGAAGGTCCGCTGCTGCAACTCACAGCGCCGCTTTCTTTTTGGGGCGGGGTTGATCCGAAGACCGGAACGATCATTCAGGTCCGTCACCCGCAATGCGGCCTTTCGATCGCCGGAACCATCCTCTGTCTGCCGGCGACCATCGGCTCATCGTCCTCTTCGGCCGTGTTGCTCGAACTTATCCGGCTCGGCAAGGCGCCGGCCGCGCTCGTGCTTGCGGCGCCGGACGCGATTCTGCTGATCGGCTGTCTCGTCGCCCGCGAGATGGGCTGGGAAGCGCCGCCCGCCTGCGAGCTGGCCGTCAGCGGTCAACGAAAACTGCCGTCCGGCCGCGTCGCTCTCGATCGTGCCGGGCACCTGACCTCCTCCAAACAAGCCTGAACCGGACAGCATCATGGCCCGACATACTTTTTTCTGCGTGGATGGACATACCTGCGGCAACCCGGTCCGCATGGTGGTGGGCGGTGGCCCGAACCTCGCGGGCAGCACCATGAGCGAGAAGCGTGACCACTTCATCCGCGACTATGACTGGATCCGCACCGCGCTGATGTTCGAGCCGCGCGGCCACGACATGATGTCCGGTTCGATCCTCTACCCGCCGACACGCCCCGATTGCGATGTCGCAATCCTCTACATCGAGACCACCGGTTGCCTGCCGATGTGCGGCCACGGCACCATCGGCACGGTGACGATGGCGCTCGAACAGGGCCTCGTGACACCGAGAACGCCCGGCAAGCTGATGCTGGATACGCCTGCCGGGCTTGTCGTTGCCCACTACAGGGAGGAAGGCGGCCGAGTCACCTCGGTCAAGCTCGTCAACATCCCCTCCTTCCTGCACGCGACCGATGTGAAACTCGACGTGCCGGGGCTCGGTGCGATCACGGTCGATATCGCCTACGGCGGAAACTTCTACGCCATCGTCGATCCGCAGCCGAATTTCACTGACCTCGCCGATGTGCAACCCTCGGATATTCTGCGCTGGTCACCCGCGCTGCGGCAGGAGGTCAACCGCGTCATCGAGCTCGTTCACCCGGAAAACCCCGCCATCCGCGGCTGCCGGCACGTGCTCTGGGCCGGCAGGCCGACGAAACCGGGTATCACCGCCCGCAATGCCGTGTTCTACGGCGAGAAAGCGATCGACCGCTCGCCCTGCGGCACGGGAACTTCAGCGCGCATGGCGCAATGGGCAGCAAAAGGACTCCTGAAACCGGGACAGGACTTCGTGCACGAAAGCATCATCGGTTCGCTCTTCACGGGGCGGATCGAGGCGGAGACGACCGTCGGCGGCAAACCGGCCATTGTTCCTTCCGTCGAGGGGTGGGCCGTGATGACCGGGCTGAACACGATTTTCGTCGACGATCACGACCCGTTTGCGCATGGCTTCGTGCTGGCCGACAAATCCTATGCCTGACGAAATTCACGGCCCTTCAAATAAAACATGGAGAATCTCCCCGAATTTTTTAAAAATTTGCGGTTGATCCACTGTCGACATTTGTTCATCTGTTAACGTCATCCGATTGTCGAACCGGAAATTGACTGCTAACGATAAGGCAGGAACCGGTCCAACGGACTTGGCACAAATCCCGCATCAGACGGGATAGTGGAGTGGGGAGGCGTTCGGTTTTCGAATGGAAGTATTTACGCAGCAACTCATCAACGGCGTAACTCTGGGCGCCGTTTATGGGCTGATTGCCATCGGCTACACGATGGTTTTCGGCATCATCGGCATGGTGAACTTCGCCCACGGCGATGTGTTCATGGTCTCTGCTTTCGTGGCGCTCATCGTGTTCCTGGCCGTGACGACCCTTGCGGGGCTCTCCGGCGGCGTGGTGTTTCTCGCCCTCCTGCTGGCGCTGATCGTCTCGATGATCATCACCGCGCTCTACAGCTGGACGATCGAACGCGTCGCCTACCGCAAGCTGCGCGGCTCTTTCCGCCTCGCACCGCTGATCTCGGCGATCGGCATGTCGATCCTGCTGATGAATTTCGTGCAGGTTGCCCAAGGCGCGCGCAACAAGCCCATTCCGCCGGTGATGCGTGACACGATCACGCTGTTCGAACGCAACGGTTTCGCCGTGGCGATTTCCTACAAACAGATCATGATCATGGTCGTGACCGCCGTCCTGCTGGGCATCTTCTGGTATGTCGTGCAGAAGACCCCTCTCGGTCGTGCCCAGCGCGCCTGCGAGCAGGACCCGAAGATGGCCGCTCTCCTCGGCATTCCTGTCGATCGCACGATCTCGATCACCTTCATCATGGGCGCGGCGCTGGCGGCGGTCGCCGGCACGATGTTCCTGACCTACTACGGCGTCGTCGTGTTCTCCGACGGATTCACGCCGGGCGTGAAGGCTTTCACCGCCGCGGTTCTCGGCGGCATCGGCTCCCTCCCCGGTGCCGTGCTGGGCGGGCTGCTGATCGGCCTGATCGAGACCTTCTGGTCCGCCTATTTCTCGATCGACTACAAGGACGTCGCCGCCTTCTCGATCCTCGCCATCGTGTTGATTTTCATGCCGCAGGGCCTCCTCGGCAAACCGGAAGTCGAGAAGGTGTGACATGAGCGATCCTGCAAACACCGCCGGCCCCGACTGGGGGCAGATCACACGGGACTCGGCCTTTGCCGCCCTGATCGCGTTCGGCCTCTTCGTGCTGATGCTCGGCTTCAAGGCCGACCAGTCGCTCAACAACCAGCTCGTCCTGGTATTCCGCCCCGAACTCCTTGCGAGCACGGTCGCGCTGGTCTTCATCGGACGTTTCCTGATCGGCTACTGGCAGTCGCGCAAGGTCGAGGGTGCGGCGAAGAAGAAAGCCCCGTCGAAATGGGCGCAGAAAGCCGAGAAATACGGCCTGCCGGCCGCCGTGGGCTTCCTCGTTGCCTATCCGATCTTCATTCTCGTGACCGTCGGGCCCTCCGGTGCGATCAAATGGATCGATAATTTTGGCATCCAGATCCTGATCTACATCATGCTCGGCTGGGGCCTGAACATCGTCGTCGGCCTAGCGGGTTTGCTCGACCTCGGTTACGTCGCCTTCTATGCGGTCGGCGCCTATTCCTACGCGCTGTTCGCGACCTCGGAGCCGATCAAGGATTTCATGGCGCAGCTGATCGGCGAAGGGTTCTGGCAAGCCTGGGCGTTCTGGATATGCCTGCCGGTCGCCGGCATCCTCGCCGCCTTCTGGGGCGTGCTGCTTGGCTTCCCGGTCCTGCGCCTCAGGGGCGACTATCTCGCGATTGTCACTCTCGCGTTCGGCGAGATCATTCGTCTGGTGCTCATCAACTGGGTCGAGTTCTCGAACGGCTACGCCGGCATCTCCTCGATTCCGCGTCCCAGCTTCTTCGGCATTCCCTTCAACGCTTCCGATGAGGGCTTCGCGGCGAAGTTCGGTCTTGAGTTCACCCCGATCTATCGCACGATCTTCCTGTTCTACGTGATCCTCGCGCTCGCATTGATCACGGCCGCCGTCTCGATGCGGCTTCGTCGCCTCCCGGTCGGGCGGGCTTGGGAAGCGCTGCGGGAAGATGAGATCGCCTGCCGGTCGCTCGGCATCAACACGGTCAACACCAAGCTGACCGCCTTCGCGATCGGCGCGATGTTCGGGGGCTTCGCCGGCGCGTTCTTCGCCGCACGTCAGGGCTTCATCTCGCCGGAGAGCTTCGTCTTTCTCGAGTCGGCACAGATCCTCGCGATCGTCGTGCTCGGCGGCATGGGTAGCCTGCTCGGCGTGGTGATCGCCTCAATCATGCTGGTCGGCGGCGTCGAACTCCTGCGCGAACTCGACTTCCTGAAGGCGGTGTTCGGCGATAACTTCGATCCCGCCCAATACCGCATGCTGATCTTCGGCGCCTGCATGGTGCTGATGATGCTGTGGAAACCGCGCGGCCTGATTTCGGTGCGCGAGCCTTCGGTGTTCCTCAAGGAAAAGAAGGCCGTCTCGGCCGACCTCGTGAAAGAGGGGCATGGCTGATGCGCTGGAAAACCGATCCCGTCCTCAAGGTCGAGAATGTCACGATGCGCTTCGGCGGCCTCGTGGCGGTCAACGATCTCTCCTTCGTAGCCGGCCGCGGCGACATCACCGCAATCATCGGCCCGAACGGCGCCGGCAAGACCACGGTGTTCAACTGCATCACCGGGTTCTACAAACCCACCGTCGGCCGGATGGCCTTGCGCCACGGCACCCTCGATATCGAGAAGCATGTCGAGGAGCTGACCGATACGTCCGGTGATGCGCTGCATCGCCCGGAAGGCTCGCTCTACTTGCTTGAGCGCATGGCCGATTTCCAGATCTCAGCGCGCGCCAAGGTTTCGCGCACCTTCCAGAACATCCGCCTGTTCTCTGGCATGACGGTGCTGGAAAACCTCATGGTTGCCCAGCATAACCCGCTCATGGTCGCCTCCAACTGGACCATCGGCGGCTTGATCGGTCTCGCCAGCTTCCGCAACCGCGAGAAGGAGGCGATCGAGAAGGCCAAATACTGGCTGGAAAAGACTAACCTGATCGATCGCGCCGACGATCCGGCCGGCGACCTTCCCTACGGTGACCAGCGCCGTCTCGAAATCGCGCGGGCGATGTGCACCGAACCGGTGCTGCTCTGCCTCGACGAACCGGCGGCAGGCCTCAACCCGAAGGAAAGCCTCGATCTCAACAACCTGCTGCGCTCGATCCGCGACGATCACGGCACCTCGCTGCTGCTGATCGAGCATGACATGAGCGTTGTCATGCAGATTTCCGACCATGTCGTCGTGCTCGATTACGGCACGAAAATCTCTGACGGCACGCCAGCCGAAGTCCAGGCCGATCCCAAGGTCATCGCCGCCTATCTCGGCGCGGAGGATGAAACCGAAGTGGAGAAGATCGAGGCGGAGGTTGGCCTATGAGCGACGCAAACAAGGCGCCTCTCCTCGCAATCCGGGGCGTGAAAACCTATTACGGCAACATCATCGCGCTGAAGGGCGTCGATCTCGATGTGCATCAGGGTGAAATTGTCACGCTGATCGGGGCAAACGGCGCCGGCAAGTCGACACTGATGATGACGATCTTCGGCAAGCCGCAGGCACGCGAGGGCACGATCGTTTTCGAGGGGCGCGACATCACCCGGATGCCAACGCACGAGATCGCCTATCTCGGCATCGCGCAGTCGCCGGAGGGACGTCGCGTCTTCCCGCGGATGACGGTGTTCGAAAACCTGCAGATGGGCGCCCACGTCAACAATCTTGCCTATTTCGATACCGATCTCGAACGGGTCTGCACCATTTTCCCGCGCCTGAAGGAGCGGCTGCAGCAGCGCGCCGGCACGCTTTCGGGCGGCGAACAGCAAATGCTCGCCATCGCCCGCGCGCTGATGAGCCGGCCGCGCCTGCTGATGCTGGACGAACCCTCGCTCGGTCTCGCTCCCATCGTCGTGAGGCAGATCTTCGAGGTCATCCGCGAGGTCAACAAGGAACAGGGCATGACAGTGTTCCTGGTCGAACAGAACGCCTACCACGCGCTCAAGCTCGCCTCCCGCGCCTATGTGATGGTCAACGGCCTGATCACGATGTCCGGCACGGGCGCCGAACTGCTCGCAAACCCGCAGGTCAAGGCAGCCTACCTCGAAGGCGGCCACCACTGAGGGCTCCGCCCGACAAGAACAACAAGAACGGAGGCATGGGATGCAGGGAATTCTTTACGAGGAACCGTCGGCCTGGCTGTTCGTACTGGTTACCGTGATCATGGGCGGCTGGGCAGCGTGGCGGACGGGCAAGGCGATCGCCAAGGTATGGAAGCCGGTCTGGCAACTCGTGCCCTACATGCTGCTGCTCGGCGCTGCCGTGCGATTCATCCATTTCGCGCTGTTCGAGGGCACATTGTTCTCGCCACGCTACTTCCTCGTCGACACGATGTTCATCTCGATTTTCGCCTGGCTTGGCTGGCGGCACGAGCGTGCGGAGGCAATGGCTCGCCTCTATGCATTCTCGTTCGAGAAGGCCTCGCCCTTCTCCTGGAAGCGCAAGAGCGCGTGATTTTCCGGGATGGCATGCCGGGGAAACGTCGAGAAAAATATATCGGATTAGGCTGGTGACAGAGAGAAAAAAACCGGCTTTGATGGCTTCAGGCGCGTTTCGGCGCGACTTGAAACGCTCGCGGGTAGCGATGTGAACCCGTCTTGTCAGTCACAGGGAGAGACCTGATGAAGAAAACTTTGTTGGCCGGCGTTGCGCTTGCCGCAAGCCTTGCTTTTGCGGGCGCAGCCAATGCACAGCTCAAAATGGGCGTGACCGGACCGCTCACCGGCCCGAACGCCGCGTTCGGCAAGCAGTTGACGGACGGCGCCGAACAGGCCGTTGCCGATTTCAACGCGAAGGGCGGCATTCTCGGCCAGAAAATCGAACTCGCAAAGGGTGACGACGTTTCGGACCCGAAGCAGGGCGTCTCGGTCGCCAACAAGTTCGTTGGTGACAAGGTCAAGTTCGTGGTCGGCCCCTTCAACTCGGGCGTCACCATTCCGGCCTCGGAAGTCTATGCCGAGAACGGCGTGCTCGTGATCTCGCCGTCCGCCACCAACCCGAAGATCACCGAGCGCAAGCTGTGGAACGTGTTCCGCACCTGCGGCCGTGACGATCAGCAGGGCGCCGTCGCCGGCGAATATCTTGCCAAGAACATGAAGGGCAAGAAGGTCGCCGTCGTTCACGACAAGACCACCTATGGCCAGGGCCTCGCCGACGAGACCAAGAAGGCCATGAACAAGCTCGGCATCAAGGAAGTGATGTACGAGGGCGTCAACACCGGTGAGAAGGACTTCTCGGCCCTCATCACCAAGATGAAGAACGCCGGCGTGGATGTCGTCTACTGGGGCGGCCTGCACACCGAAGGTGGCCTGATCGTTCGCCAGATGCGCGACCAAGGCGTCAAGGCCGTGATGATGTCGGGTGACGGCATCACCTCGAACGAGTTCGCCAACATCGGCGGCCCGGGCGTTGAAGGCACGCTGATGACCTTCCCGCCGGACCCGATGCGTCGCCCGGAAGCCAAGGCGATCGTCGATGCGTACAAGGCCAAGGGCATCAACCCGGAAGCCTATACGCTCTACTCCTACGCCGCGATGGAAGTGATCAAGCAGGCCGCCGAGGCCGCCAAGTCGCTTGACCCGAAGAAGGTTGCCGAGAAGATCCACTCGGGCATGGCGTTCAAGACCGTGATCGGCGAACTCAAGTTCGACAAGAAGGGCGACATCACCCGCCCGGATTACGTCATGTACACCTGGAAGAAGGGTGCCGACGGCAAGATCACCTACATTCAGAACTAAGCTTCTGATCGCAGGGAACAGGAAGGCCCGCCGCAAGGCGGGCCTTTTTTTGTCAGGCTCGGCGAACGCGGCAGAAGAAGCATCCTCGCCGCGCCGAATGATAGTCGACATGGGCGACATCGGCTCGCGTCAGCCACCGCTCGGTCAGGTCGATCAGGTCATCCTTGCCTGCCAGTTCTGCCTCGACCATCATCCCGGCGGCGTCGTAGGCCCGAACGGCCATCTCCCGCTGCATGATGATCTCGGGGTATTCCTCATTTCGCGCGTAAGCGCTCGCGCTTTCGCGGACAAATACCGGCCCCTCGGCACGATAGGGTGTCGTCGGCTGATCAAGATGTCGGTGATTGACCAGCAAGACTGCTTCCCCCGCGCGCGCGAACGCAAGGCTGACGCGGCAGGGATAACCGATGCCGGGATTTTCGGGCACGATGAAGCGGCGCGCGCCGCACCGCAACAGTTCGTCATCGCCGAGCGCGAGAAGGTCGACGAAGGGATGCAAGGTCAGGCTTTCGAACCGGACCGGCAGGCCACCGGCGAGCATGTCACGGTTCTTGGCGAGGGCAATGGTCATGGGAACTCCTTTCAAGGGAGTTCAGGCTTGTCATGGCCAGTCGGTGCCATCCACCCGATTTCGGAGAGTACCTACCGGGCTACCCAAGCTTGCCGAGCGCCGGGAACGCTTCCAGCAGATAAAAGCCGAACTGGCTGATAGAGCCCGTCAGGAAGCCGATTCCGGTCAATATCAGGAGGACGCCCATCGCCTTCTCGACCTTGCCGATATGCGCGCGGAACCGCTGGAGAAAGCGCAGGAATGGACCCATCATGAAAGCCGCCAGCAGGAACGGCACGCCAAGCCCGGCGGAATAGACAGCGAGCAGTCCCGCACCCCGAGTCACCGTTCCTTCGCTGCCCGCGACCGCGAGAACACCGGCCAGCACCGGTCCGATGCACGGCGTCCAGCCGAACGCGAAAGCGAGCCCCATCAGGAACGCGCCGACCGGGCCGGCCGGCCGGTCCACCTGAAGCCGGGCCTCCTGTGCAAGGAATCCGATGCGGAACACCCCGAGGAAATGCAGCCCCATGACGATGATGACGAGGCCAGCGACCTGGCTCAGGACATGGGAATAGGCGCGGAGCACGCCGCCGATCAGAGAGGCTCCGGCACCGAGCGCCACGAAGACCGCCGAGAACCCGAGTACGAAGAATAGTGCCGCGAAGAGCGCATGCCGACGCAGTCCCGTATTCACCTCGCCGGACTTTGCAAGTTCGCTCACGCTGGTCCCGGCAAGATAACACAGGTAAGGCGGCACCAGCGGCAGCACACAGGGGCTGAGAAAGGAGAGGAGGCCCGCGAGCGCGATGGCGGGAAGCGTCAGTTCGGCGTTCATGTTTCCTCCGCGAATACCCTTCTCTATCGCAGAAGAGGTTGAGAAAAACCCCCGGAACGGACACCATTGCGTGAAGACTCGGCGAGAGGCATCCGCATTCATGACACCCCATCGTTCAAGCCGGATTCGTGGCGTCGTCGTCGGCCATGCCGAGGATCGCACAGCCTGCTCCGGCGTAACCGCCATCGTGTTCGATGCCCCTGCCGTCGCCTCGATCTCGGTGCTTGGCGGCGCGCCGGGCGGTCGCGACACCGGCCTGCTTGACCCTGCGATGACCGTCGAGACCGTGGATGCCTTCGTGCTTTCGGGAGGGTCGGCCTTCGGTCTCGATGCAGCCGGCGGCGCCATGAGCGCGCTCGCGGCGCGGGGGCGCGGTCTCGCGGTCGGCAGCGCACGCGTTCCCATTGTCCCGCAGGCGATCGTCTTCGATCTTCTGGCCGGCGGTGATTTCGGCGGGCATGGCCAGCCGCGCTATTGGGACTTGGGGCGGACGGCGGTTGAAGCGGCAAGACCCGAATTCGCCATCGGTTCAGCCGGGGCTGGCCTCGGCGCCACCACGGCCAGTCTGAAAGGGGGGTTCGGCACGGCCTATGCCGCACGTCCTGACGGCCTCTCCGTTCAGGCGTTCATCACGGTCAACGCCATCGGCTCGGCAACCATCGGCGACGGGCTTCACTTCTGGGCCGCGCCTTACGAGCGCGATGCGGAATTCGGCGGGCATGGCTGGCCCTCGCCCTTCCCTGCAGAGGCGCTCTCGTTCCGGGTGAAAGGCCATGCCGCCCGTCCCGCGACGACCATCGGCGCGGTCGTGACCAATGCCCGGCTGACGAAAGCGCAGGCTGCGCGCCTCGCCATCATGGCGCAGGATGGTCTCGCACGGGCCATACGCCCTGCACATGCGGCGATGGACGGCGACACGATCTTCGCCGCCGCGACCGGCGACATCGAACTTGCAGAACCGCTTTTCGATTTGACCGAGCTCGGCACAATGGCCGGCGATTGCGTGGCCCGCGCCGTTGCCATCGGCGTGCACGCCGCGACTGCACTTCCGGTCGCCGGGACCCTACCGAGCTGGCAGGACCGGTTTGGCGGCAGGCGTTGAATCAATTTGCGAAGCGCTTCACGTGAATCGATATGTGAAGGCGTGGAATCGCCCTCTCAAATCACCCGTGCAAGGCACGGAAATGACTCGTCAATCCGCGATCAGTTGAAGCGGGCAAGAGAATACGGCGCGGGATCCGTATAGGGCGTCTCGCCGGTGATCATCTCGCCGAGAAGCCGCGCACAGGATCCGGCCAGCGTCAGCCCGTGATGCGCATGGCCGAAGTTGAACCACAGCCCCTTGTGGCGCGGCGCCCTGCCGGCAACGCAGAGCATATCCGGCATACAGGGCCGAGAACCCATCCAGGGCTGCGCCTCGACGCGGCCGTCGAGCGGCATCATTTCACGCGCAAAGGGTTCGATGCGGTCGATCTGGGCCGGTGTGGGTCGTGAATCGCGGGCGGCGAATTCCGCGCCGGATGTCAGGCGGATACCACGCGCCATCGGCACCATCATGTAGCCGACCTCGGCATCGAGCACCGGCACGCCGAGGCTGGCGTTGCCCTTCGGGCGCATGTGGACATGATAACCGCGCTTGACGCCCATCGGCACCTCATAGCCCATCGGTCGAAGAAGATCGGGCGACCACGGCCCGAGCGCGACGACGCAGTCCGGCGCGGAAACCCGCTGTCCATCGGCGGTGACCGACCAGCCATCGCGCTCCTCGTTGAGCGTCATCGCATCGCCGTTGAGGATACGCCCCCCAAGGGCCACGAACTGCCGCGCGTAGGCCAGCGTCAGCGCTTCCGGATCGTTGAGGCTGTAGGGCGTCGTCCAATGCACGGCCCCGACCACAGCGTCCGAGAGGTGCGGCTCCCTTGCCCTGAGGCCATCACCATCGAGGACATCGTAGTCGATCGAGAAATGGGCGAGATCGCGCTTGGTCTCATCAAGATAGGCATCGAGTGCCGCCTTGGACCGGAATGCCTTGATCCAGCCGCCGGGGCGCAACATCGCCTCGGCACCGGCCGCTTTTGCAAGCCGGCCATGCTCGTCGAGGCAAGCACGGAACAGCGGCGCGTTGGCAGCGGCCGTCCGGAGCTGTCCCTCGCGGGTCGAGGCGCGGAAATAGCGCCACAGGAACGGCGCGACCTCCAACACATCTGCGAGATGATAATTCGCTTCGGGCTTGAGATTGAGCGCATATTGCAGGAGAAGGTAGGGGTCGCGCGGAAACGGATACGGCATAATGGCCTCGCTCTGGATGAGGCCGGCATTGCCGAAAGAGGTTTCGCCCCCCGGAGATTTCCGTTCGACGAGCCCGACAGACCTGCCCCTCAAGGCGAGATCCAGCGCCAGTGCCGTACCGACAATGCCACCGCCGAGAACCAGAACGTCGAACCGCATGAAACTTTCTCCCGAATCCGCGCATCCTGCCGAAACGAATTCCGCGATTCAATCGCGATGATTGTGTCACGATAGTCGATTCCACCCACATGAATTGCGATCATAGCGGAAAACGCTAGCCCTGATGTTCACGCCCTTCCGCATCGCTCTCGAATTCGTCGGCCGGCACGCGACAATCGCCTATGGGCTGTCGGTCCTGCTTGGCCTCTCCTTGCCGCAGCTCGCCTCGGCTTTGCGTCCCTTCATCCCGATCTCGATCTTTGTGTTCATCGTGCTGAGCTTCGCCCGCGCGAACCTGCCGGGCCTGAAACTGGTCTTCGCGCGTCCAGCGCGCCTCGTGGCCGGCCTCACCCTCTCGACCATCCTCCCGCCGCTTGCCGGATGGCTTGTGATCGCGGCGCTCCCTGACCTCGACCCCGCGTTGCGGCTTGGCATCGCTCTGATGGCGGCCGCACCGCCACTGATGGCCTCGCCCGTCTTCGCCGCCGTTATCGGGCTCGAGAACAGCTTCGCGCTGACCATCCTCGTCATCGGGATGGCGATTGCGCCGATCACCTCTCCGGCTTTCGCCTCGATTCTCGCGGGCGCCGAAGTGCCGATTTCGCCGCTGGCTCTGGCGCAGAGGCTGGCGATTTTCATCGGTGGCGGCATGCTTGCCGGTCTGATTTTCCGCCGGGTCGTCGGCTATGCGCGCATCGTCACCTGGAAAAACCAGCTCGACGGCATCGGTGTGCTAATGTTCTTCCTGTTCGCGATCGCGGCGATGGACGGCGTGATCGACGCAACCTTGCGGGCGCCGCTGTGGATTTTCGGGATGCTCGGCATCTCGATCCTCTATCAGGCGCTGGGCTTCGCTGCGGGTTACATTACGGCCTGGACTTTCGGCTTCAACGACCGCTTTTCGCTCGCGATCTCCACCGGTTTGCGCAACATGGGCATGTTGATGGCGCCGATCTTTTCGCTCGTGCCGCAGACGACTTTCCTTTATTTCGCCCTTGCACAGATCCCGATCTATTTCGCGCCGATACTCCTCAGCGCCCTCAAGCGCTGGCTCGAACCGGCGGAAACCACACGAGAATGACGATGCGCCCGATCCAGATTGCCCCCTCGATCCTCTCCGCCGATTTCGGCGATCTTCGCGCCGATGTCGCGGCGATGATGGAAGCGGGCGGCGACTGGGTGCATATCGACGTGATGGACGGGCATTTCGTGCCGAACATTTCCTTCGGTGCGCCGATCATCAAGGCGATCCGGTCCGCGACACCGAAGCTGTTCGACACCCACCTGATGATCGCCCCGGCGGATCCGTACCTCAAGGATTTCGCCGATGCCGGATCGGACCTGATCTCGGTGCATGTGGAGGCCGGGCCTCATATCCACCGCTCGCTTCAGGCGATCCGCGCGCTGGGCAAGAAGAGCGGCGTCGTGATCTGCCCCGGCACCCCGGCTTCGGCGGTGAAGCCTGTCATCGACATGGTCGATCTCGTGCTGGTGATGAGCGTCAATCCCGGCTTCGGCGGGCAGAGCTTCATCCCCTCGGCGCTGGAACTGGTGCGCGACGTTCGCATGATCATCGGCGACCGCCCGGTCGACCTTGAGATAGACGGCGGCGTCACCCCAGCGAACGCCAAGGAGATCGTCGCGGCGGGCGCAAACGTGCTCGTTGCTGGCTCGGCGGCCTTCAAGGGCGGCAGAAGCGCCTTCGCCACCAATGTCGCCGCCATCCGCGCGGCAGCGGAAGCCGGCCACCAATGAGGGGGAGCTCGGCTCCGGACGACAGGTCGAACGGGCTGTCCCTCTGGACCATAGCATCACTTTCCGCCGGGATGGCGGCGATCGTCGTCGCACTCCGGATCGAACAACTTGGCGAACTCTGGCTCGACCGGACCTATTGGTTGGTCGCGATCGCCGCATTCGGCGCGGTTTTCGCTGTTGTCGGCACAGCAATCGCCTTGCGCCTTCCGCCGCTGCGCAGGGCGACACGAAAGCCCGGATGGCTAGTCCTTCTAGGCCTCACCTTCGTGGTAGTCTTCATGATCAGCATGATGGCCGGCTTCTGCCTTGAGTTCCTGCTCGTCAGCGGCCAGTTCGAACCCAATCCGGACCGACCGATCCGGGGCACTATCTTTGCGCTCGGCCAGACCGGGGTGCTGTTTCTGATTTCGAGCCCCACCTACCTGCTTCCCTGGCCGCTGCCGGCGCTCGCCTTGTTCACGAGCGCGCTCCTAGCACCGAAACTGCCGCGAAAACCATCGTGACGGTTGAGCCGGGAGGCCGGGGCGTGTAGCAAGGCCACAACCGGCCCTGGCCGATATTTCCCGTCCGCCTCCGACAATCGAGACATGCGATGATACCCCGTTACGCCCGCCCCGACATGGTCGCCATCTGGTCGCCCGAGACCCGGTTCCGCATCTGGTTCGAGATTGAGGCGCATGCGACCGACAAGCTCGCGGAACTCGGCGTCGTGCCGAAGGAAGCCGCGCGCATCATCTGGGAAAAGGGCGGCAAGGCCACCTTCGACATCGCCCGCATCGACGAGATCGAACGCGAGACCAAGCACGACGTCATCGCCTTTCTCACGCATCTCGCGGAAATCGTCGGGCCGGAGGCGCGCTTTGTCCATCAGGGCATGACCTCCTCGGACGTGCTCGACACGACGCTTTCGGTGCAGCTCGCCCGAGCCTCGGACATCCTTCTCGCCGATCTCGACGCCCTGCTGGCGGCGATCAAGCGCCGGGCCATCGAGCATAAATATACCCCGACCATCGGGCGCAGCCACGGCATCCACGCCGAGCCGGTGACGTTCGGCCTGAAACTCGCGCAGGCCTATGCCGAGTTCGAGCGCTGCCGCGCGCGCCTCCTGAACGCCCGCGCCGAGGTCGCGACCTGCGCCATCTCCGGCGCGGTCGGCACTTTCGCCAACATCGATCCGCGCGTCGAGGAGCACGTCGCCCAGCAGCTTGGCCTCGCGGTCGAGCCGGTCTCGACGCAGGTCATCCCGCGCGATCGCCACGCCATGTATTTCGCGACACTCGGCGTCATCGCCTCCTCCATCGAGCGCCTCGCGATCGAGATCCGCCACCTGCAGCGCACCGAGGTCTATGAGGCCGAGGAATATTTCTCGCCGGGCCAGAAGGGCTCCTCGGCGATGCCGCACAAGCGCAACCCCGTCCTCACCGAAAACCTCACCGGCCTCGCACGCATGGTCCGCGCCTACGCGCTGCCGGCGATGGAGAACGTCGCCCTCTGGCACGAGCGCGACATCTCGCACTCGTCGGTCGAGCGCTATATCGGGCCGGATGCGACGATCACCCTCGATTTCGCGCTCGCGCGGCTCACGAGCGTCGTCGACAAGCTGCTGATCTACCCCGACAACATGAAGAAGAACTTGGACAAGCTCTCGGGCCTTCACAACTCGCAGCGCGTTCTGCTGGCGCTGACGCAAGCGGGCGTTTCCCGCGAGGACAGCTACCGCCTCGTCCAGCGCAACGCGATGAAAACCTGGCTCGAAGGCGCCGATTTCCTCACCTCGCTCAAGGCGGACACCGAAGTATCATCACGCATCCCGGCAAGCGAACTCGAGGCGATGTTCGATCTGGGCTACCATTTCAAGCATGTCGACACCATCTTCGAGCGGGTGTTCGGCCACTGAGCCGGCGCAGCGAGAGGATCATCATGAAAACCGCCGACGCGACCATTCTCATCGTGCCGGGATTCGGCAATTCCGAGCCCGATCATTGGCAGAGCCGTTGGGAAGCGAAACTCTCGACCGCGCAGCGCGTCGTCCAGCCGGATTGGAACAAGGCCAGCCGCACGCAGTGGGCCGACGCCATCGCCGAGGCGGTGAACAGGGCTGAGAAACCGGTGGTGCTGGTCACGCATTCCATCGGCACGGCCTCGGTGCCGCACGCCGCGCCATTATTCAAATCAGGCAAGGTCGTCGGCGCCTTCATGGTCGGGCTCTCGGACTGGAACCGGCCTGAATTGCTGCCGGGTGTGCCGCATGATTTCGCGCCTCTGCCGCGCGATCCCCTGCCCTTTCCCTCGCAACTCGTCGCGAGCCGTACCGACCCTTACTGCGATTTCGAGGTCGCGGCAGATCACGCCAATGCCTGGGGCTCGGCACTGATCGACGCGGGCGATGCCGGGCATATCAACGTCGCCTCCGGCCACGGTCCGTGGCCGGAAGGGCTGTTGCGGTTCGCCACCTTCCTGAAACGCTTGCCCGCGAGCTGATCAGGCACCCGCGACGAAGCGATACGCGTTGCCGTTCTTCTCCGCCCGGCCGAGGCCCGGCGACGGCAGGTGATAGCCGATGAAGGGCAGTTTGTCGGTTGTAAGCTGATCGAGCAGCTTTTTCCGCGTGGCCGCCCCCATCTCGGCATCGGTATCCGAGCCGGATTTCCACTCCGGATGCAGGAATGAGATCGCCTTGTGGGTGATCGCATCGCCGAGAACGAGCACGCTCTTGCCGCCCGAACTCACCGCGAAGCACACATGACCCGGCGTATGCCCCGCGCTGTCGATTGCCACGATTCCCGGAGCGACCTCCTGCCCCGGCTTGAAGCGGGTCGTCTTCTCGGCAATCGCCTTGAGAATGCGCTGCGCTCCGGCCGCGAACATGTGCCGATCTTCGGGGAGCTTCGAATAGACATCCGGCGATTGCCAGAATGCCCATTCCGTTTCGGATATCTGATAGCTCGCATTGGGGAAGAGATCGGAATCGAACTCGTCGATCGCACCCCAGAGGTGATCCGGGTGGGCGTGGGTGAAGATCACCTTCTTCACTTTGGTCTTGTCGATCCCTGCTGCTTCGAGATTGGCTGCGAGTTTGCCGGAGCCGGGCAGAAAATTGTTGCCCGAACCTGCATCAAGGATCGTCCAGTCCTCGCCGTCCTTGATCAGGGTGACGTTGAGAACCGTGTTGGAAACATCGGTCGGCAAACCTTCTGCCTTGAGCAACGCGATCAGTTCGTCGGGGGCCACCCCGCGCGAAATCGCCGCGAGCGGCATCTGGAAACCGCCATCGGAAATTACCTGGATGCTGCGCTCGCCGAGTTTCGCAACCTCGACCGCGCGGGCAGGCAAAGCCGTGCCGACAACCGCCGAACCGGCAACGCCCTGAAGAAAAAACCGCCGCGTAACGCCAAGCGTCACAGCCTTGTCGTCGTCCATCCCATTCGCCTTTCGCTTATGATTTCACACGATCATATAGCGAAAGACGAATGTTTGCATAGAGGGACGAATGCAAGGGTCAGACGCCGCGCGTCTGCTCCAGAATGCGGCGGGAAATCCAGACACTGAACGGAATCGCAACCACGAAGCCGACGGCCGCTGCGATCGGGATGAGTTTCATGCCCTGATCGTACAGCGAGGGCACGCTGACGATCACAATCACGAGCACGCCCATCAATACCGTCATCAGCATCAGATGAACCAGAACGGCAACTTTGGCCATAAAAGCCTCCATCCAGTAGAATTCTCTAACGGGACGCAACTTGCGCCGATGGCCTGAAATTGCCTTGATATTCCTCAACCGCACCGGAAACAAAAAAAGGCCACCCGAAGGCGGCCTTTGCATCGTCCATCGTGCCGAACAATCAGCGCGAATAGAATTCGATGACGAGGTTCGGCTCCATCTGGACCGCATACGGGACATCCGAAAGGCCCGGGATGCGCGCGAACTTCGCGACCATCTTGCCGTGATCGACTTCGAGGAAGTCCGGCACGTCGCGCTCAGCGAGGCCTGCGGCTTCGAGAACGACGGTGAGCTGCTTCGAGGTATCCTTGACCTCGATCACGTCGCCGACCTTGACGAGATAGGACGGAACGTTGACGCGCTTGCCGTTGACCTTGATGTGGCCGTGGCTGACGAACTGGCGCGCAGCGAACACAGTCGCCACGAACTTCGCGCGGTAGACCACCGCATCGAGGCGGCGCTCGAGCAGGCCGATCAGGTTCTCGCCCGAGTCGCCCTTGAGGCGGACGGCTTCAGCGTAGTAGCGGCGGAACTGCTTCTCGGAGATCGAGCCGTAATAGCCCTTGAGCTTCTGCTTGGCGCGGAGCTGGGTGCCGAAGTCCGACATCTTGCCCTTGCGGCGCTGGCCATGCTGGCCGGGGCCATATTCGCGCTTGTTCACCGGGGACTTCGGGCGGCCCCAGATGTTCTCGCCCATGCGGCGATCGATCTTGTACTTGGCTTCGTGACGCTTGGTCATCACTGGCTCCTGTTGACGGCCAGCGGAATGGCGACGCGCCCCGCCGCAGGAATGCGACAGGCGGCACGATCGCGTTCCAGCCGGCCCATTTCGGGTTGGCCTTTCGGCCGATGGCTTGGAACGCCCCTCCTCTCTTCCCGAAGGGAAGCGACAGTCGCTGTTGCAGGCCGAAGGCCCTCGAAAAGCAACGCGACACGGGTGCGCATCCACTCCGCAAGGCGGAGAGGAAGCGGGGCGTATAAAGGAGGACGCGAGAAAGGTCAATCAAGACACTTGCTTGAAATCGCGCTCTTGCCCACCCTGCAAGCTACGATGAGCAGGAAATCAAGACCAGATCGCTTCCGCAACTTCAATTGGCACGACGATGGCGAGCGCTTCTGGGCGACGCTCGACAGGCGCTTCCGCGTCATCCAATGGGGCTGGGAAGGACCACGAGACCAAGGCGGCCACGGCGAGCAATCCTGCGAAGATTTCATGCAACATGGCCCGATGGACGCAAACTGCCCGGCCGACATTGTTGCCGAACTCCGCACGATCATCGACGAGGAAGGGCTTGCGCGCCCCCCTTCTCCACCGAAGATTCATTGGACGTGGACGGATGGCGGCCCTTACAACCGCTATGAAGCCTTCATCGATTTCGCCGCGAAAGATATCACCTGGACCTGGCTTGGGCCGAAGGATCTCGGCGGCGCCGGCACGCAGAGCTTCGAGGAATTCTTCCGCAACGGCCCGATGGAACCGACCGCGCCGGAATATGTTCTCACCGGCATCCGCAAGGCCATTCTCGGGACAGGCTTTCGCCCGGTAGAAGGGTTGGCCGGGGAGAGCCTTCCTGCCCTACAGGCCGATGTTTCCGATGGCATGACGGCGCTGATCGGCCTTGCCGTCATCGCCGCCTCGGTCGGCCTTGCCTGGCTTTTCTCGAAGGTTGACCCGATGCTCGCGCGCTTCGGCAGCCTGTTCGGCTCGATCCTTCTCGGCTTCGCGGCCAGCTTCAAGTTCGGGCGCGGGCTGCTTGTTCCGGCCGGCTTCTTCGGAATGGCTGCCGCCATTGCCTTCCTCATGCCCTACGAGCGCGCGCTGGAGGTGGCCCGCGGCGCGGCGATCCGGATCGAGACCCCGGACGAGGCCTCGCGCCATCCGGAGGCAACGCGCTTCACCATCGGGAAGCTCCGCCTGCGCGCCGATCTTGCCGGCCGCCATGAGGTGAAAACCACCCACAATTTCGGTTCGGGTCCGCGCGAACAGATCACGGTCTACCATGTCGCGCCGCTCGTGACGCCGGATTGGCAGAAGGGAGAGGCCGTGCCGGCCTGGATCGCCTGTTCGACGACGCCCGGCTTCGATTGCCTTTCCCGGAACCCGGCACCAAATGGCTTCGTTCGCGTCAGGGACGATGATGTCGCCGCCTATCGGGGCGCCGTTCAGGCCGCGCAAGCCCGCCATGCCCTTAGAAGCCAGCCTGAGGCGGCGCTTCTTGCGGCAAATTCGGCGCCGGAAGAAGCGCCGTGGTCCTATCTCCGGCTGGCGCTCCTCTTGCCGGCCGGCGCAGCGGTTGGCTGGCTCGCGCTCAGCCTCGGCTATCTCATCTGGCGGCGGCGCCGGCAAACGCCCTGAAACCGTCCCGATCGAGTGCGGATCGCAAAGCTGTCTCGCGCGGCTCTCCGGCCGTGAACGAGGCGACCGGCTCCCCCTCGCCGCGATCCCTCCGCTCTCCGATCACCTGCACGACGCGCCGCGCGATCGCCGGCGCCGGGTCGATCCATTCGACCGGCCAAGGCGCGAGATCGCGAAGCGCGTCGATGAGCAGCGGATAATGCGTACAGGCGAGCACGACGACATCGGTTCTGCGATCATCCCGCTCGACGAAGCACGGCGCGATCTCCGCCATTATCGCCTCCCGGTCGAGCCCCTCACCGCGCAACGCCCGTTCCGCGAGGCCGGCGAGCGCCTTCGACCCCACCAGCGTGACCGCCACTCCGGCCGCGAAATCGCGGATCAGGTCCTGCGTGTAATCGCGGCTGACCGTGCCCGGCGTCGCAAGCACCGAAATCAATCCGCTGCGGGTCATCGCCGCCGCCGGCTTGATCGCGGGAACGGTGCCGACAATCGGAATGGAATAACGCGCCCGCAAACTCGGCAGCACCAGCGTCGAGGCCGTGTTGCAGGCGATGACGATACAATCAGCGGCGAAATCCGCCATCGCCTCGGCGATGACCTGATCGACTCGCGCGGTCAGCACGTCCGGCGCCAACGCACCGTAGGGAAAGAGCGCATCGTCACCGAGGTAGAGATAGTCCGCGTCAGGTCTGATCGCGCGGATTGCACGATAAACCGTGAGTCCGCCGAGCCCGGAATCAAAGACAAGAATTTTCTGCCGTCCGCTCATAGTCCTGCATTCGCCGGATTTGGTCTAGCGCGCAAGCCTCGTGGCGATGTCGTCCACCACACGGGTTGCCGCCAGCGCCGCACCACCCGCTGTCATTGAGGCCGCGCCGGCGTTCGCTTCACCCGCGAGATAGACAAGTCCGTTGAACGGCGCCTCAAGCGCCTTGCGAGCGCCGGCATGGCCGGGCCGGGCAATGGAATAGCCGCCGAGGGCGTAGGGATCGGCCGACCAGCCCGCCAGCCGCCCGCCGGTGATCGCCTTCTCCGCATCCTTGCCGAGAATCGTGACGAGCCGCTCCCGCACGGTCGCGATCGCGATCGCCTCGCCCGCCTTGGAGAGGTCGCGCGCGAAATTCCCGCCGAGGAACACGATCACCAAATCGCGCTCGAACGGCCAGAACTCGAAATTGAGAAGGTCCGCGCCCAGCGCCCCCGAGCCCTGATCAAAGAACTGCGTCCAGGGCGAAAGCCCGAAGCGATTGCCCTCAACCTTCAACGCGACCTTCGTCAACGCGCCCATCCGTAAGCCGTCGAGCGCGGTGCGCGTCGTTTCCGGCATGTCGGGCAGGAAACGGATACCGCCCGCCTGCAACACGCTTACCGGCACTGTGACGATAGCCGCCCGTGCGGTGACGGTCCCGCGCGGCCCCGTGATCCGCACGCCCGGTCCGCGACTGTCGATCTCGGTGACGGGCGTCATAAGGGCGATATCGAGCCCGCGCGAATAGCGTTCGAGCAAGTGCCCATAGCCGCTCGGCATGACGAAATCCTCGCCTGAATCCAGCATCTGGTAGTCGCGGATCGAGACGTGCTCCGCTTCCTCGCCCAGCGAAAGCAGGGTCATACCCTCGGCCGCCGATTCGAGCTCCGGCGCATGACGGCGTGCGGCCTCGGCGAACGAGAGATCCGCGCCGGGATTTTCGGCCTCGACGGCTGCGGTCAGGCGACCGAACGCGCCGCGTCGCCGCATCCGCTCGTCGGGCGGGATCGGTTGACCGTTGCGGAAGACGTTGAACCCGCCCCAGAGCGTATCGTCATCGACGAGCTCGACCTTGAGATCCTCCGCGATCCGCTTCCACGGATTGCGCTCGGCAAAATGGATGTAGAATGCCCCGGCATCGAACGGCGCACCGAGGCTTTCGTCGGTGAAAATGCGCCCGCCGACGCGGTTGCGCGCCTCGAAAATCCGCGCTTTCAGCCCCTTTTCACGTGCCCGATGCGCCGCGACGAGACCCGCAGCGCCAGCGCCGATGATCGCGATGTCGATATCGGCCACCTGCTGCGCCCGTGCGGACGAGGTCACGATGGCGGACGCGCCAAGGAGAACGGCGTTGAACTGCCGCCGGTCAAGCATCGCAGAATTTGCAAGCATGACAGCCTTCCGCGAAAGAATTGGGGAGTTTGTACAGGGTATTGCACAATACGCCGAAAATAAGCCGGCCCCATGTTCCATCACAAAGCCTGCGATCACGTTTCCGTGTCGCGGTCTTTCCTGTCTTCCGCAGGGCGGCCGCGCTCGACGAGCCAGCGGATCGCGCCGCGCAACGAGCGGATATCCTGCTCGGTCGGGTTCAATCGATGGATGAGATTACGGAAGTTCCGCACCATCACCGGCCGCTTGTCCGGCGGCCAGAAGAACCGCGCCCGGTCCAGATGCCCCTCGACGAACTCGAAGAAAGAAAACAGTGTCTCGCGGGTGGCGGGCGGAGCCTCTGGGGTCGCGAAGGCGGTCCTTTCATTGGAAGATTGACGGAACCATTCGTAGCCCGTCAGCAGTACGGCCTGCGCGAGATTGAGGGACGCGAATGCCGGGTTGACCGGAAAGGTGATGATGGCGCTTGCCAGCGCGACATCCTCGTTGTCTAGCCCCGTGCGTTCCGGCCCGAACAGGATGCCGACCTTCTCGCCTGCCCCGATGCGGCGGTGCGATTCGCCCATCGCCTCGGAAGGGCCGAGCACTGGCTTGTGCTGTCCGCGCTCGCGCGCCGTGGTCGCAAGAACGTAGTGGAGATCAGCCGTCGCGTCCTCCACCGAGCCAAACAGCCGCGCGCTATCGAGGATCGCGGTCGCGCCGGCAGCGGCGGAGATCGCACCCTTCTTCATCCGCGTCTTCTGCGGCCATCCGTCGCGCGGGGCGACGAGCCGCATCTCGGAAAGGCCGAAATTCGCCATCGCCCGCGCACACATGCCGATATTTTCGGCAAGCTGCGGCCGGACAAGGATGATGACGGGGCGAGCCGGATCGGGCGGCATTGTTTGCCTTTCACGTCTTGCACATCGCGGACATTTTGACACGTCCTTGGAGGCGCATCCGCCCATAGTCAATCTTTGCGTTCGCGAGGGAGGATGCTATAGCCCGGCACATCTGTTCTCGGCCGTTTGCGCGCCGGGCGACACAGTTCAAAACATTCGAATATTTCGAATTGATCCCACGCCTGCCCGAGGTTCCCCAGCGATGAAAAAAATCAAGGTTGCCAATCCCGTCGTCGAAATGGACGGCGACGAAATGACCCGGATTATCTGGGACCTCATCAAGAAAAAGCTGATCTACCCCTATCTCGACATCAACCTCGATTACTACGACCTCTCGGTCGAGCATCGCGACGCCACGAACGATCAGGTGACGATCGATTCGGCGGAAGCCACCAAGCGCCACGGCGTCGCCGTGAAATGCGCGACCATCACGCCGGACGAGGCGCGCGTGAAGGAGTTCAACCTCAAGGAAATGTGGAAATCGCCGAACGGCACCATCCGCAACATCCTCGGCGGCACCATCTTCCGCGAGCCGATTATCTGCCGCAACGTGCCGCGCCTCGTGCCGGGCTGGACGCAGCCGATCGTCGTCGGTCGCCACGCCTTCGGCGACCAGTATCGCGCGACCGACTTCAAGTTCCCTGGCAAGGGCACGCTGACGATCAAGTTCGTCGGCGAGGACGGCACGGTGATCGAGCGCGAGGTGTTCAAGGCGCCGGGCGCCGGCGTCTCGCTCTCGATGTATAACCTCGACGCCTCGATCATGGATTTCGCGCGGGCCTCGTTCTCCTATGGCCTGCTGCGGAACTACCCTGTCTACCTTTCGACCAAGAACACGATCCTCAAAGCCTATGATGGTCGCTTCAAGGACATCTTCCAGGAAATCTTCGACAAGGAATACGTCGATCAGTTCCGCGCCAAGGGTCTCACCTACGAGCACCGCCTCATCGACGACATGGTCGCCTCGGCGCTCAAGTGGTCCGGCGGCTATGTCTGGGCCTGCAAGAACTACGACGGCGACGTGCAGTCCGACATCGTCGCGCAGGGCTTCGGCTCGCTCGGCCTGATGACCTCGGTACTGATGACGCCGGACGGCAAGGTCGTCGAGGCGGAAGCCGCGCACGGCACGGTCACCCGTCACTACCGTGAACATCAGAAGGGCAAGGAGACCTCCACCAACTCCATCGCCTCGATCTTCGCCTGGACGCGCGGCCTCGCGCATCGTGCAAAGCTCGACGACAACGCCGAACTCGCCAAATTCGCGGCGACGCTGGAGAAGGTCTGCATCGATACGGTCGAGCAGGGCTTCATGACCAAGGACCTCGCGCTCCTCGTTGGCGCCGACCAGCGTTGGCTCTCCACCACCGGCTTCCTCGACAAGGTGGACGAGAACCTTCAGAAGGCAATGGGCGCGTAAGCAGCCGAAATTGCATTTCAACAAGGGGCCGCGAGGCCCCTTTTCTTTTGCGCGCCGATCCGCTCAAATCCCGCCATGAACATTGACCATTCCCGCGCGACCTACCCCTTCTTCTGGCCTTCCCGCGTGCGCTATTCAGAGATCGACGGCCAGCAGGTCGCCTATAACGCGCATTACCTGACCTGGTTCGACACAGCGATCTTCGAATATTACCGCGTCATCGGCTATGACCAGTTCCGGGAATCGAAGGAACTCGGCGAGGATTGGCACGTCGTGCGTGCGCTCGTCGAATACCGCGCACCACTCCATTACGACCTCGAGTTCGAGGTCGGGGTGCGCGTCGCGAAAATGGGCAACTCCAGCCTCACCTATGCGCTCGCGATTTTCCCGAAAGGGGGGGACGACATCCTCGCGACCGGCGAGGTCGTGCAGGTCTACACCGATCAGCGCACCCACAGGTCGATGGCGATCCCGGAACGCGTCCGCGCGCTCTACCGGGCCTTCGAACCGCATCTCTGAGGCTGTGCGCCGGCGCACTTGCAGGCATTGGCAAGCCGGATCATAGTCACGAACCTGCAAATTAGTCCCCATGGGGCGATTTGGCGCGCCTTTTTATCCCCGGGATACCCATGAACCCTAATTCCCAATTTTCGCTGCGGGACCTCGAAGCTGCGGTCTCGGCCGGCGTCATCGACTCCACCGCATTTGAGCGCCTGCGCCCGTTCCTCGCGCAGCGCGGCGCGACCATGCCGCCGCCCGCTACAGCGAAGACCTCTCGCTTCGACCTGATGCATGTGCTCTGGTACGCTGGCGCGCTCATCACCATGAGCGCGATGGGTCTGTTTTCCACGCTCGCCTTCGGCGCGATGGGCGGAACCGGGCTCACCGCGACCGGTTTCCTTTACGGGCTGGGGTTGTGGTATGTCGGCCATCGGCTTTGGCAGTCCGAGGAGACGCGCACGCCGGGCGGCCTTCTGATCGCCGCTGCGGTCTCGATGGTGCCCCTGGCGGTATTCGGCATCCAGAGCGCGGCCAATGCCTGGGCCGGGTTCGAGGCACCGGGTACTTTCCAGAGCTTCTACAAATACATCAAGGGCGGCTGGGTGCCGATGGAAGTCGCGACGCTAGTGGTCTCCGTACTGGCAGCGCGGCGCTACCCCTTCGCCTTCATCGCCTTTCCAGCAGCGATGTGCCTGTGGTTCCTCTCGATGGACCTGACCGCCTGGTTCGCCGACGACAAACACTTCGATTACACGCTGCGCCGGCAGGTTTCACTGGTGTTCGGCATGGTGCTGTTCGTCGCGGTGTGGATCTACGAGTTGCGCCCGCGCCGCGCCGACTACGCCTTCTGGCTGCATCTCGTGGCGGCCATCACCTTCTGGGGTGGGCTGACCTTCCAGTCGAGCAGCAGCGAGGTCGGAAAGTTTCTCTATTGCCTCATCAACGTCGGGCTCATCATGATCGCGATCTACATGGGCCGGCGCGTCTACGCGGTGTTCGGGGTTATCGGCATCATGACGTACCTCGGCCACCTCGCCTATACGGTGTTCAAGGACTCGCTCCTGTTCCCGTTCGCGCTCTCGGCCTTCGGGCTGGCGATGGTGGCGGCAGGCATCTGGCTTGCGCGACGCCGCGAACGCATCGCGAACTGGATGGAAGCCCATATTCCGGCCGAACTGATGGCGCTTCGCCCTTATCCGGCGAGGGTTGCAGGCGAAGCTCAGCGCAGTTCCTCGCTGGACAAATCGCCTTCCGGTTCAACCGGATGAACCCCCTCCCGGCTTCGCGCCACGGCGCGGATCCGGGCACCGATTTCAGGGTTCTGTTCCATCAAGGTGTCGAAGTCGTTGCGGTCGAGGATGAGGAGCTTCGTCGCTTCGAGCGCCCGGACCGTCGCCGTGCGCCGCCCCCGGTGCAGGATCGCGATCTCACCGAAGAACTGCCCCTCGTCGAGACGCACGCGTCTGTCCGACAACTCGACTTCGACCGACCCGGTCGAGATGAAATACATCGAATCCGCGACGTCGTTCTTGTGAACAATCACCTCGCCGTCCTCAGCCACCCGCGAGCGCAGGAACCGCATGATCGCCGCAATCTCGCCCGCATCGAGATGCGCGAACAGCGGCACACGCGCGACCATCGTCCAGGTCACAACAAAATCGCGCCGGTGAATAACCTCGGCAAAGGATGTCGCAATGATACCGACCGGCAACGACAGCATCACCAGCCCCGCGATCGCGACAATACTGGCAACGAATTGACCAAGGCCGGTCACCGGCGAGAAATCGCCGTAACCCACCGTCGTCAGCGTGATGACGGCCCAATACATCGCCAGCGGAATCGTGCCGAACTTTTCCGGCTGCACCTGCCCCTCGACAAAATGCATGGTCGCTGCAGCCAGAACCACTACCCCGCCAAGGATGACGAGGCAGGCGAGCAGCGCGCGGCGCTCGGCATGGATCGCTTCGAGGAGCGACCGCATGCCCGGCGAATACCGCGCCAGCTTGAAAAACCGAAGCAGGCGCAGGATCAGCAGAACCTGAAAATCGCTCGGTCGCATCAGAGTGAATGCCATCGGCAGGATCGCGATCAGGTCGATCACCATCGACGGGGAGCAGGCATAGGCGAGGCGCGCGCGCCAACTCGGGAGACGACTCAGCGGTGGGTGATCCACAATCGCCCAGAGCCGAAGAATGTACTCAACCGAGAAGACCAGCAGCGCGGCGATCTCGAGCGCATGAAACAGGATCGAGAAACGCGCCGCAAGCGCAGGAACGGACTCAAGAATCGTTGCCATGACGCTGACAAGCACCACAACGACCAAGATCCTGTGAACAAGCAAGCTCGCCGGATCGTGCATCGATCCGACATCGAGGACTTCGTAGCACCGATGTCGGAACCGTCGCGCTACCCGCTCGCCAGCCATGGCGCTTAACCAAGCATCGCGAGGCGCCCGGCAATCGCCTTCATGGCGGCCTCGATCCGGTCACCGTCCGGTCCACCGGCCTGCGCCATATCAGGACGGCCACCGCCGCCTTTGCCGCCGACAGCTTCCGAGGCGAGCCGCACGAGATCGACCGCACTCACCTGTGCAACGAGATCATCGGTCACACCGACCACTATGCCGGCCTTGCGGTCTTCACCGACAACAGCCAACGCCACAACACCGGAGCCCAAACGCGCCTTGTGCTGATCCGCAAGCCCCTTGAGATCGCGAACCTCGACTCCTTCGACCACCTTGCCGACGAACGAGATCGCGCCGATCTTCTGCACCGCGTCCTCGCCCGAGCCGCCGCCCAGCGCCAGCTTTTTGCGGGCTTCGCCCAGATCACGCTCAAGGCGGCGGCGCTCTTCCGCAATCTGCGAGACGCGTTCGGCCGCATCGTCCGCGCCGATCTTGAGCGTCGCGGCGATACTGCGGAGCAGATCGCGCTCGGCGTTCAGCGCACGCCGCGCCGCTAGCCCTGTCAGCGCTTCAACCCGTCGAACACCAGCGGAAACCGCGCCTTCCGATACGATCGAAATCAAGCCAATATCGCCGGTTCGCGTGACATGGGTTCCGCCGCAAAGTTCGACAGAATAAGGCTTGAGGCCGTTCCCGGTATCCTCGGTGCCCATCGAGACAACACGGACCTCATCACCATACTTTTCACCGAACAACGCCCGCGCGCCGGAATTGATCGCCTCATCGACCGCCATCAGTCGCGTGACAACCGGTTCATTGCGCAGCACGATCCGGTTGGCGATATCCTCGACCACGGTCAGCTCCTCAGCCGCGATCGGCTTTGGATGCGAGATATCGAACCGAAGCCGATCGGGGTCCACAAGCGAGCCCTTCTGCGCGACATGGTCGCCGAGCACCTGGCGCAGCGCCTCGTGCAGGAGATGCGTCGCCGAGTGATTGGCGCGGATATTTCCCCGCCGGCCGGAATCGACCGTTAGAACCGCCGTTCCTCCGACCCTGATCGTACCGGACTCAAGCTCGCCGACATGCACGAACACATCGCCGACCCGCTTCACCGTATCGGTGACGCGGAAGACGAAACCCTCGCCAGAAATTATTCCTCGATCACCAACCTGCCCACCGGACTCGCCGTAGAACGGCGTCTGGTTCAACACCAAAGCGGCCGGGCCGCGCGCCAGTTCGTCGACGCGCGCGCCATCCGCCACGATGGCGGTAATAACCCCCTCGGCGACTTCCGTCTCATATCCGAGAAATTCGGTCGCACCGACATCGTCCTTCACCGCAAACCAGATGGCCTCACCCGCGCTTTCGCCCGAACCGGCCCATGCGGCACGCGCCTCGGCTTTCTGGCGCGCCATCGCGGCCTGAAAACCGTCGACATCGACATCAATCTGCCGGGCGCGAAGCGCGTCCTGCGTGAGATCCAGCGGAAAGCCGTATGTATCATAGAGGCGGAATGCCGTTTCGCCGGAAAGGCGTTGCCCGGCCGACAGCGTGGAGGTCTCACCTTCGAGCAACGATAGCCCCCGCTCGAGCGTTTTGCGGAAGCGGCTTTCCTCGAGGCGCAAGGTTTCAGCAATCAACGCTTCAGCGCGCACCAGCTCCGGATAGGCTTGCCCCATCTCGCGCACCAGTGCAGGCACGAGCCGCCACATCAGCGGTTCACGGGCGCCAAGCAACTGCGCATGGCGCATCCCGCGTCGCATGATGCGGCGGAGAACATAGCCTCTCCCTTCGTTCGACGGCAGCACACCGTCAGCCACCAGAAAACTTGAGGCACGCAGGTGATCGGCGATGACGCGATGGCTAACACCCATCGCCCCCTCCGGATCGACCGAAACCAGATCAGCCACCGCCCGGATCAGCGCACGCATCAGGTCCGTCTTGTAATTGTCGTGCGTACCCTGCAGAACGGCCGCAATGCGCTCAAGGCCCATGCCGGTATCGATTGACGGCTTGGGCAGCCGAACCCGCTCTCCGCCCGGCAGTTGCTCGAACTGCATGAAGACGAGGTTCCAGATTTCGATGAATCGATCGCCATCCGCATCCGGCGAGCCGGGTGGACCGCCCGGAATCTGCGGTCCGTGATCGTAAAAAATCTCCGAGCAGGGGCCGCAGGGCCCGGTATCGCCCATCGCCCAGAAATTATCCGAGGTCGCGATGCGGATAATCCGATCGTCGGGCAATCCGGCAATCTTCTTCCACAAGCCGAAAGCTTCGTCGTCTTCGTGGTAAACGGTTACGGAGAGCTTATCTTTCGGAAGCTGGAACTCCTTCGTAACGAGGTTCCACGCAAAGGAAATTGCATCTTCCTTGAAATAGTCGCCGAACGAAAAATTCCCCAGCATCTCAAAGAAGGTGTGATGGCGGGCCGTATAACCAACGTTGTCGAGATCATTGTGCTTGCCACCGGCACGGACACACTTCTGCGAGGTCGCGGCGCGCGGATAGGATGGCGTTTCAATCCCCGTGAACAGGTTCTTGAACTGAACCATCCCGGCGTTGGTAAACATCAGGGTCGGATCATTGCGAGGAACGAGCGGCGAGGACGGAACGACCGCGTGCCCGTTTTTCGCAAAAAAATCCAGAAACGTTGACCGGATCTCGTTAACGCCGCTCATGACCAAACCCTGCTACAGCCCCGGACCGAGGCAAATGTTATCCCGGCAGAGGTTCTAGTCAGCGCAGCGCTTGAAGTCCATGTGCTCAGCGAGCCAAATTTCGCGGAACCAGTTCAATCGCCCTCGCCCGCGTCATCATGACCGGCAAGAATCGACTCCGCGATGAGACCTGCATTCTGGCGGATCGCCTGTTCGATCCGGTCAGCGACTTCCGGGTTTTGCTTGAGGAAAAGCTTGGCGTTTTCGCGTCCCTGTCCGAGTCGTTGGCTGTCATAAGAGAACCACGCCCCTGACTTCTCGACAATTCCAGCCTTGACGCCAAGATCGACCAACTCGCCGGTCTTCGAAATGCCCTCGCCATACATGATGTCGAATTCGACTTGCTTGAATGGCGGCGCAACCTTGTTCTTGACGACCTTCACGCGGGTCGTGTTGCCCACGACATCCTCGCGCTCCTTGATAGCACCGATCCGGCGGATATCGAGCCGCACGGATGCATAGAACTTGAGAGCATTACCACCAGTCGTTGTTTCCGGACTGCCATACATCACACCGATCTTCATGCGAATCTGGTTGATGAAAATGACCATGCAGTTCGACCGGGAAATCGAGCCGGTCAGCTTGCGCAAGGCCTGGCTCATCAGCCGCGCCTGCAGACCCGGCTGCATCTCGCCCATCTCACCTTCGATTTCCGCCTTCGGTGTGAGGGCTGCGACCGAATCAACAACCAACACATCGACCGCACCGGAGCGCACAAGCGTATCCGCAATCTCAAGCGCCTGCTCACCGGTATCGGGCTGGGAGATCAGAAGATTATCAAGGTTTACCCCTAATTTACGAGCATAGACGGGGTCAAGCGCATGCTCTGCATCGACGAACGCACAGACGCCGCCCCTCTTCTGGGCCTCCGCCACGGTATGCAGCGCGAGCGTCGTCTTACCCGACGATTCCGGCCCATAAATCTCGACGATACGCCCCTTGGGCAATCCGCCGACGCCCAACGCGATATCGAGAGAGAGCGAGCCGGTGGATATTGCCTCGATCTCCATGCTCGTTTTCTGCCCGAGCCGCATGATCGAACCCTTGCCGAAAGCCCGTTCGATTTGCGAAAGCGCCGCGTCCAACGCCTTGGTCTTATCCATGGAGGAACCTTCCACTAAACGAAGCTGAGCCTGAGACACATAAACCTCCATAGGATATCGGCGAGCGCTGTTCAATTGGGATATTATTCATGGTTTGTTCTAGATGTAAAGTTCTTTTTATGTTCCAGAATTCGACGTGACCTGAGACCCTGAACTTCCTCCAGGAATGAGTAGAGTCCGTCGCGAAGGAGACGACGGATGAAGCCCTCACGTTTTTCAGAAGAGCAGATCATCGGGATGCTGAAGGAGCAGGAGGCGGGCGCG
>VWVY01000010.1:0-32500 GCA_009846685.1 Rhizobiales bacterium SYSU XM002
CGGCCCTCGGCAACAAGACACCCGCCGAGTTCGCCGCACAAATCTATCTGGAAACCAGGGCCGCATAGGCCCTAAATCAACCCAAGGACTCTCCCCATAACCGGAGGAAAGTCGGGTCTCAGGTCACGCGTGATCGAACGCCAGCGTCGTGCCGATGCTCCGGGCCATGTTGGCGACTTCGTGGCTGTGGGTCAGCCGTGTCCTAACGCTATCGTTCTTCTCAAGAGGAAAGACCTGCGTTTTGTCCTGAAGGCGGCGTAAGGGAGCGCTGAAGAGAATGCGGTCATGATCGCGCTCATGCTCGATCCGCTTTTCTCCTTCGCGCTTGTCGCTGCCTTCGATCGTTGCGTCTTTCGCCTCACGGGCGCGATCTTTGCGACGAACCGCATTCAGGAGAAGGTTCCAATCAAGCTTTTCAGTCACGCTATGCCCCGGTCGTATTCTACATTCAATCGCGACAACCTTCAAAAGCCCCGGCTACATGCTTTGTGTTAGCATGCACTACCCTGATTCCTAAATGTTACATAGGCGCTTGGCCAAACGGAACACCTTATCAATTCGTGCGAACCGGTCTGTCGATGTGCGAACCCGCTCTCACCAGGCTCTGCCTGAAAAAAGTGACATATTCCGACTTCCAAGCCCAGAAATGGCGTGGAATTTGGGGGCTTAAACGCCTGATTTTTCAGCCCTGTGAGAGCGCGTTTTCGGGGCCATCACCGCCAAGCCCCGGACATTTCGGGGCTATATATTTCAATTAAGCCATTGATATAATTGGATAAAATTGGTGGTGCCCCTGGCCGGAATCTAATAAGCTATCTATCGCATTGATTTTAAAATGTAAAAAATAATTCGTTTCTCAAAAGCCCAACAAAAAGACCAACATTTTGCGGAGCTAACCTAATTTGCTTCCGCAATTTCCCGATCAATCCGCGCGAATTCCTTTTTCTCAATCATGAGGAAGAGACAATTTCCGTTGGATCGATCCGCCCAAAGATCGCCGATCAAGCGCTTTTCCTTGGAATCGTCGTTCGTGAAATACGGTGCGCCCTTGTATTCGATCACCAAGACGCGCCCATCGTTCAGCAGCGCGACGAAATCGGGATAGAATTTGTCCGATGATGTTTGCAGCCAGAACGAATGCGGCTGCTTCGATGTGTTTCGAACCCATGCCCTGATATGGGGATTTCGTTCAATCGCGATGGCGCATTCGTGTTCTTCGCCGGTCGCTTCAAGATCGCCGATCACGCGGAACAGGTGCTTCTTGAAATCCGTGCCGCCCTTGTAAGGCTGATTGTAGCCATAGCGGCTTTCATCGAACACAAGTTCAACGTCGGCACTGGTTTGGAATTCAAGGCCGCTTTGTGGGAACAGCGCGCGTTCAAACGCAGTCGCTTCGCGAATGTCGCGATGCTTGGCAATCACCTTCACGAAGGCATCGACAAGCCGGAAGTTAGCCCGCGCCAAGGCTTCAACAGTCATGCCGGTTTTCGCTGAAATCACGTCCAATGCCTTGGAGATGAACAGCGTCGAAGAAACGCGCGTAATGTCGCGGCGCGATGAATACGGCAATCGCCGATCAATCCAGTTCACTAGCGCGCTTTTGGTCCAACCGCGCAACGCCAGCGCCAAGGAAAGCTGTTCGTGCAGATCGGTGACGAATTCAACCTTCACTTTTTGGGTTGCATCCACATCGATATGCGCTTCTTCGGCGGCATTGCGCGGCGGCACGAAGAAATCGAGGATCGGCGCGGCGTCGCTTTCCTCAAGCTTCCACGGAATATCGAGAAAATGCGCCCGGTCGAACAGTTGCCACACTTGCCCGGCCCGCACGGTCAATTGGGGCACGGCGAAGCGGATAGGTTCGGCAACCGGATCGGGCACCTTAAGCCGCGCGCCGCGTGAGCGATGCACAAGCGCATCGATTGTGGTTGCCGCCGCTTCCGGCATGGCAAGTTTCATCGCCGTGCGGTCATAGTCGGTAAGGGCACCGCGCGCCCGGATGATGCCTGTTTCAAGATCAACCTGAACCCGTCCGCCCGTTGCGATTTCGATGTTGGTCTTGAACGTCGTGGCGTCCACTTCGGCGGGAAGCGCCTCTTCATAGACAAAGGCCGATCCGCCTTCTTCCATGCCGGGAATGACGGGCACGGCGCGCACAAGCGCTTGGGCTTCGACCTTTTCAAAGCCGTTGTTTACCAGTCCGTCGCGCAATGTGTTCGCGGCGTTCTGAAAGCTTGTCGTGGTTGCGAAAGCATAGGCGCGGTTAAGGTCTTCATGGTGTTTGCGAGAGGCGCGCGGCAAGCGCAGCACCCGGCCTAGAAGCTGTTCCACCGCGCGGGGCGATTTCTGTTCCGCGACCGAACACAGCACATAGGCGAAGGAGCAATCCCACCCCTCCTTCAACGCCTGTTGGGTGATGATGAAGCGCACCTTGCAATCGCGGTCGAATAAATCGACGCCTTCAAGCCCTTTCGTGTCACCGGTCGCGATCACGATATGCGCTTCCGGCACGCGGAAATCATCGATCAGCAGCTTCTTCACCTCTTCGGCGTGAAGCGTCTGCCTGTCCTTCGACTTGGCTTCGGATTGCAGCAGCATCACGGGGCGGATGAATTCGCCCGTGGCCTTCTCTTCTGCCTTTGCCGTCTCTGCCAGTTCATCAAGCCACGCGATAGCATCGCCGATGGTTTCATTGTGGTCGGCGCGCCCGCGAAGGATCACGGGAAGCTTGATCATTTCCGCCGCCTTAAGTTCGGCGGCGGACACTTGGTGCAACACATTGGATGCGTAAATGCCCTTTTCGGGCTTGTGCTCTTCCGGTGTGACGGGCGTTGCGGTGAATTCGACGATCAGCGACGGCTTGAGCCGCGCCAAGGTATCGAAAGACAAATCCGTCCGCGCATTGTGGGCTTCATCGACAATCACCATTGGGCGGCGCAAGCGAAGCACATTCGCCAAGGACTGAACTGGATCGCCTGACGGGCCGATTTCCAAAGCGTCGCGCAAACCATCGGCAAGCCCGGTGAAATGGTCCATCAATTCACCGTTGGCTTCATAGACCTTGCGGCCTTCCGTCTCTTCGACGCGGAAGGCTTGGATCGTCGCCACGATCACCACCGCACCGCCGTCATAATCGGCGCGCTTGGCGTAAAGCGCATCGGCAACAGTCATCACGCGGACATTCTCGCCGAAGCGATCCGCAAGCGCGCGTCGGTTCGGGTGCGCCCGGTCCTGAAGTGTCGCCAAGGTCTGTTCGCGGATCGTCTGCGATGGCACAAGCCAAAGCACGGTTGGCGCATCGGTTCGAAGAAAACTATCGGCGGCAATGGCAACCGAATGCGCCGCAAGGATCGTCTTGCCGCCGCCCGTGGGGATGCGAAGGCAGACATAGGGCAAGCCGGGCAAGCTTGGCGGCTGAACGAAGGGGCGCTTGGTGAGCGCATAGAACGCCGTATCAGCGTCGTTGAATTCCACCGTCTTTTCGAGGAACTTGCGAAGCGCGCTAAGCGTCTGGATTTGATAATTCTTCAGGCTGAAAATGGGCAAGCTCATTCGGATTTGCCCTTCGCCTGAACTGTCAGGGAATCCTTGTCAGTTGCCCAAATTTGAAAATGCATCGCGTTTCGAACTGTTGCATCCGTTGCAACAGTTGCGCCCTTCATAAGTAGAAAGTTCACCGAAGCATTGGCCATGCTCAAAGCCCCTCAATCTGATAGGGGATTTGCTTGAAGGTCACGCCAAGGCGGGAAAGCCGGTCATCGGGCACGGTGCAGCCTTCACCATAGACGATGCGTGCGCCGTCAAAGCCCGGTTCAGGCAAGGGCAGCGTGTCGAGAACGCCGCCCGTCAACACGTTCCCGGCGTTGGTGCTGGCAACCCCAACGGCTTCGGCATTGTGCAAGAGATAGATCGCCCGGCCTTGGAACGTGCCGATCAGCGGCGTTTCCCCCGTGGCACGGCGCGGAATGGGCGAACCCGTCTCGCAAAAGAACACATGGGCAGCAAGATCCGGGTAGGTGACGGCGGGACTGACATTGCCATCGGCATCAAATAGCGGTTCGCCAAGGGTGCAGAAACGGAATCCGCCGCCGCCTTGCCAGCCAACTTCAGCGGAAATGCCGCCCTGTTCGCCTTCGATGACTTTGCGAAAGCGCGGCACGCAATGTGTCGTTGCGTGCTCCCCCATCTCCACACCAATCCAGCGACGCTCCATTTTGTGAGCAACGGCACCGGTGGTTCCTGATCCTAAAAAGGAGTCGAGAACAATATCGCCAACATTAGTCGATATTTCCAAAATGCGCTGGATTAATTGCTCAGGCTTTACGGTCGCAAACGCTTCTTGATATTCAATTATCTCACGTTGATGAGCTTTCGCTTGGCGCGATGTTTTTACATCTAATAAAATTGTTGGGTGCGGCCTCGTCGGAACTTCTGGGGCAAATTCGCGTGCATATGGCACCCAGACGCTTTGCCCTAATTTGTCCCGCTTTTTCCAAATCAACCGGTTTTCAGAGCGAAGTTTTTTAACGCCAGCAGGACTAAATGCCCAATTTGCTTCTCGACCATCGTCATGTATAGGTAGAATTGAAGTTCCATCGGGGGCTTCAATCTCAAAAAACATGGTTGGCCTGTCTTCACGGAGGCTGTTTGCTCCATTTTTCTTTACCAATCGATCCCGATGAAGCCTCGGCTCTTCCTCTGTGGTTCGGTAAGAAGCTAAGATCGATGCATCGCCCTTCTTTTTGAATCCTGCTTTCTCGGAATTTAACTCATAACAAAGAACATACTCATGATCAGGTGTAATCGGCACCTTGTTATCGTTTGGACTATCAACTTTTTGCCAAATGAACGATGTGACGAAATTCTGTCGTCCCATTATTTCGTCGAGAGCGCACTTTAAGTTGTGCCCTTCATTATCATCAATCGAAATCCAGATTGACCCGTCTTCGCTCAAAAACTCCTTCAGCAACCGCAAACGTGGATACATCATGCACAGCCATTTATCATGGCGTGACAGGTCTTCGGCTTCCTTGCCCACAGTGGCACCAAGCCACGCCTTGATTTCCGGCGAATTCACATTGTCGTTGTAAACCCAACCTTCGTTGCCGGTGTTGTAGGGCGGATCGATATAGATGCACTTCACCTTGCCCGCGTAGTAGGGCAGGAGCGCCTTCAAAGCCTCTAAGTTGTCGCCCTGCACCAACAGGTTGCCCGCGTCCGGATCACCGACGCTTTTGTCCTTGTCGCAATGGATCAGCCGATACGGCACTTCGCGATGGTGGTTCACCACCGCCTTCTTCCCGATCCAATCCAGTGTGGGCATGAAGATACTATCCTGCAACGAATCCGCTTCGATCAGGTTTGACGTGCCAGCAGGGGAATGGCAAGGCGCGTTTGGTCACCGTGCATTCTGCCGGGCAAGGTGCGCCAAGACCTTGGAAATGGTTTCGGGGAGTAGCATGTCCGCGCCCGCTGCTTGCCCTTCTTTTCCGCGCATTCCCGCGAAAATTTCCGCCTGCCGATGGCTGGAGACGTTGCCGTAACTGGTGAAGGTGGTGAGCACCTTTTCGTGGCCAAGGTTTTGGCTCCACGCCTTGAAGGCTTCCGGATTGGGGCACGTTTTCTCGCCAAGGAGCGCCAGCGTGTCGCGGAAGGAATGCGGGTTGAAATAGGGCAATCCCGCCGCCGTGAAAGCTTCGCGGAAAATCGCGCGGATCGGGGTGGCGTTGCTCCAATGCGCGCGCTTCAAGCCCTGCACTTCAAACCCGCCGCTCTCGCCAACCCCTACAAGCGTCATGGGGAAGAGCGGATCATCCGGCCCGAACAGGAGCGCGGTCTTGAGGTAGGTAATCCAGTCGGTCACGATGGCTTCGATATCCTCGCCAACCGGGAAGAAATTGGACGTGAAGGTTTTCCGCCGCTTGGTGCGCACGCTTCGTGCATCCTGCGAGACGGTTCGCGCCGCAAGATCGACATGGCGAAGAGAGAGGGAGGCAAGGGCATCATCCCGCGCGCCGCTCAACAGCGCGAAGGCGATCACGGAGCGGTTGCGCTTCTCGATATCGCTTGCCGTGGGCATCGTCGCGAGAACATGCCGGATTTGCTCAACGCTTGGCACGGGCTTTTCGCGCGTTGCGCCTGCGATCCGGGTGTCGTTGGCGGAAGGGTTGAAATATTCCGCGTCCGCATAGCCGATCTTGCGATATCCCTGCCTTCCGGCCAGCCATTGGAAAAAGGCCTTCAAGGCCATGAGGCGCGAATGCACGGTGGCGACGGCCAAGGGCTTTCCGGTTTCCGGGTTAGGCTGTTCGCTGAGATGGCGCTTGAACTTCTTTGCCTGCTCGATATGAAAACGCTTGAAGTCCTTGTGGCCTGTGGAGGCTTCAAAGGCCGAAATCGCTGCGGCGACCTGATCGACGGACTTTTCCGAAAGCCGCTTCGCCTCAGTCAAATAGGTGAAATACTCGCGCTTGATGCGCTCGTTTTCTGGGTGGTGCTTTCGCATGGTCAAGTCATCCCTTCACAAGTAATCATTCAGACAGGGCTAGCGGCACTTCCCTATGGGTCGCGGGGCTTGTCTGATTGTGAGGTCCAGAACAGCCCGCATTTCTGGCAGGCAGGCGAGTGAGAAGCGTTTGTGCATGAGCCGATTACAGGTGCCGCACAGGGCTTCGAGATGGCCGGTCTTGGCGCTCGCCTGCCAATAATCGGCAATCTTGCCAGCGGCTTCACGCGGGGCACGGCATGTGAAGCAGTAGCATTCGGCGAGGTTGCAACTCTGCTTCACCTTCTTTCGGCGTGCGGCAAATTCCTGGAGGTCTTTGCCCAAAATCAGGAAGGGGCGATGATCCGTGAGGGCAGGCAAATCCCCGCTTTTGATCCACCGGGCAAGCGTGCCCTTCGCCACGCCAAGCGCTCGCGCGGCTTCTTCCATCGTGTAGTTCCGATGGATTTTGACAGCGCGCCAATTCGGGCGCTTAGGCATCGGGCGCTTTCCCGTTGGCAATCAGGTAGCGGATGTCATCGACACGCCAGACGGTTAGCTTCGGGCCAAGCTTGACCGGCTTGGGAAAGCGGCCATCTTTCACGCCCGCCCACCATGTCGATTTGCCAACCGGGATCGGGCCATTGGGCTTGATGATATCGGAAAGCCGAACAAAGCCGGTATTCGGCAATTCGGCGAAAGGGCGTCCATTATTGTGCAGCATGTGCCTGCTCCGTTCGGTTGAAGACGGTGCAGGGTTAGGATGTCCGGTTTGACGTGAGGCCGAATTCGGTTTCGGCTAAACCGAATTCGGTTTCAGCGCTTTTGTTCGGTTTCGGGAGGGGGGAGAAGGTCGCGGGCTTCATTGAGGTAGGCGCGGATGGTGTCGTCGGACAATGATAGGCCGACACGCTGCAATTCGTCGGAAATGTCCTTGGCGGTGGCGTTGCGGGTCTTGGCGGCATCGTAGCCATACCAAGCCGCTGCCATGCCAATCACCAAGGTCAGCAAGCTGTTACGCTCTTTTGTCCCTAGCCCTTTCTTCGTCGGGGTTGCCAATTTGAAATGTGATGCGTTTTCAGATGCTACCTTGTCGGCCAACGCCCGTTCTAAACGAGCAATCTCCGTTTTGTGGGATTCAATTATCTTTTTGTAATCGCTAGATAATTTTCCAATATATGCGCTGTGATCCTGCATCATCTTGATGCTGGCTTTCTTTTCTTCAATCGCCTCAGCTTGGGCCTTTTCCGCGATATCCTTTTGCCGGTCAAAGGCAGATTTCCAGTCGCTGATTTGAATGCCTAAGTCCTTGATGGCATCAACAAGGACCGAGGGAAACTCAACCCTCATGCGCCCAGCCCACGCGATCAAGACGCCGGGAATTGTCGAATCCCAAAGTTGGCCAGCTAGCTTCGCGCGATTGAAAATTTCGCGCTGTGCTTGATATTTCTCAGCAAAGGGGGAAATGCCGACAAGGCTCTTGAGCTTATCCCAATTGACCTTGCGCGGGTCTTTTCCAAGCGAAAGCGCAACTGCTTCATCAAGGGTCCAAGCCGACATTCGGGACCAGTGGGAAATGTCCGCGTCAGCCGATTGCTGACTGAACCAGCGTTGGGCCTCTTCCGCTGCCCGCTTTTCAGCCGCCTTTAGCGCCTCCGACTTAGCTACCTCTTCGGCGCGCGCCATCAGTTCGGATCGTGGGAGCGCGCGTAGCTCTTTTCGGTATTCTGCGGCATTTTTAAGATAAACACTATTATGGCTTTCGCCGCTGCCAAAGCTCCCAAGTGAAGTTGTTGCCCTATAAGAACGTTCATAGGGGAATTTTACACGCACAAGATAGTCAAGCGGGTCAGTCTCCCACGAGTTCGACAGCACTACCATCTCGGCTCTTTCAGTTGGTGCAAACCAGATTGTGCTCGCCGAATTTTTATTCGCATAGGCCGGGGCGCGGATTCCTTGCTGTTATCACCAGCCTTGATTGATCAGCCTATCCAATATGCTCATCCCTCTGCTTCCACCGCACCACCTCACCGCCCTTGCGCAGGGTGTCGAGGTGGTCCGCCCACCATTGCGCCATGGTGACACGCTCTTTCCAGTAGGCGCCGTGGTTATAGGCGCGGCGAATTTCGTTGGCGTCTTGGTGCGAAAGCGCGCGTTCGATGGCATCGGGTGAGAAATGCCCGCTTTCGTTGAGAAGCGTCGAGGCCGTGCCGCGAAAGCCGTGCGCAGTCATTTGCTCCTTGGTGTAGCCCATGCGACGCAAGGCGGCGTTGAGCGTGTTCTCGCTGATCGGCTGGACATAGGAGCGATTGCCGGGGAACAGCAGCTTGCCTTCGCCGGTCAGGGCGCGCAGTTCTTGCAGAATGGCCAAGGCTTGGCGGGAGAGGGGCACATGATGTTCGCGCCGCATCTTCATGCGACCGGCGGGAATCGTCCAAACCGCCTTGGCAAAATCGAATTCGCTCCATTCCGCGTTGCGTAGTTCACCGGGGCGCGTGAATAGCAGCGCGGCAAGCTTCAAGGCGGCTTTGGTGGTGAGTTGCCCGTCAAAGTCTTCAATGGCTCTCAAAAGCCCGCCGAAGGCCACGCGGTCGATGATGGCGGCACGATGCTTGGTCTTGTGCGAAGTCAGCGCGCCATGGAGGGCTTGGGTCGGATCGTCCTTGCGGTGTCCGTGCGCCATGCCATAGCGAATGATGGCACCGCACAGCTCCTTGGTGCGGGTGGCGGTTTCAAAGCGGCCCTTGGCTTCGATCTTTTTGAGCGGTGCCAGAATCTCCGGGGCGGTCAGTTCGGCAATGGGGCGCTTGCCAAAGGCGGGCAGGACATAGCGCAGTTGTGAGCGCAGGCGTTTTTGGGTGCTTTCCGCCATGCCCTCGCGCGCCTTCTTGGCGAGGTATTCCCCGGCAATGGCTTCAAAGGTCGCGGCATCAGCAAGCGCCTTGGTGATCTTGTCGAGTTTCTTCTGTTGGCCGGGGTCGATTCCAGAGGCCACCAGCGCCTTGGCTTCGTCGCGTTTGCGGCGGGCGTCGGCCAACCCAACAAACGGGAATTGACCCAACACCGTGTCTTTTTGCTTCCCGTTGATGCGATAGGCATAGCGCCATGTTTTTGCCCCGCCGGGCAAAACCCATAGCTGGAGGCCGCCCCCATCGGATTTCTTGTATTTTTCCGCCGCCGGTTTGAGGTTCCGAATTTCCCGATCCGTGAGTGCCATAGCTGGGTCCGTGTTGGGTTTTTGTTGGGCCGGAGTGTTGGGCTTTTGTGCCCGGACCAACATAAAACCCAACAAATCGGCTGGGTGCAAGCGCACGCCAGTGGACACAAAAAGACGAAAATGGACGCATAAAGCGCCATTTATGCCGATTTTTCAGATATTTGCGGATATGCGCGGATGTGTGTGGAGGGTAATTTGGTGCCCCTGGCCGGAATCGAACCAGCACTCCTTGCGGAAACCGATTTTGAGTCGGTCGCGTCTACCAGTTCCGCCACAGGGGCATCGGGGAGCCCGATGAGATCCATCGCCTAACACAGCGATTTGCTGCCGGTCAACGGCAGGGCTTCGACTGAGGCAGGTGATTGACGGTGCGCATCCTGTTGGATCGCGAGGTCATGGACATTCTCGAGCCGGGCGGCTAATCCGGCTTCCATGTTCAAAGCGCTCTATGACTGGACGATTTCGCTCTCGCGTTCGCCGCGCGCGCCGCAGGCGCTGGGCATGGTTTCCTTCGCGGAAAGCTCGTTTTTTCCCATCCCGCCGGATGTAATGCTGATCCCGATGGCGATGGCCAAGCCCGAAAAGGCGTGGCGGTACGCACTGATCTGCACGGTCACCTCGGTCCTTGGTGGGCTTCTCGGTTATGCGATCGGCGCACTGCTTTACGACACGCTCGGTGCTTGGCTCATTCAGCTCTATGGCTACGGCGACAAGATGGACGCCTTCCGCGAGCTTTACCAGAAGCATGGGCACTGGATCATCCTCATCAAGGGTTTCACGCCGATCCCTTTCAAGCTCATCACCATCGCGAGCGGGCTGGCGGGCTACGATTTCTGGATGTTCGTCCTGCTCTCGATTCTGACGCGGGGCGCACGCTTCTTCTTTGTTGCAGGCATCATGAACCGCTTCGGCGTGCCGCTGCGCCGCTTTATCGAGAACAACCTCACTTTGGTCGGAATCGTCACGCTTGTTGCGATCGTCGGCGGGTTCGCCGTAGCGAAATTCCTGTTCTGAGGCGCGACCATGCGGGCTCTTTCAAACGCGACCGGCCTGTTCGTTGTCGCAACTGCGCTCGCGGCAGCGACCATCGCCGGGGCGTGGTTCTCCGAACTGGGCCTTGGCTTCGTGCCGTGCAAGCTCTGCCTCATCGAGCGCTGGCCCTATTATCTCGCATTACCGATCGTGGTGACGGGATTCGTGCGGATGCGCCAGCCCGAGGCGCGGATGGCGGTGATCGCGGCGGCCGGCTTTCTCGGATTGCTGTTTCTCGTCTCGGCCGGGCTCGGGGCCTATCACGCGGGCGTCGAGTGGAAGTTCTGGGCGGGGCCGACGGATTGCGGCGGGCGGGTGAATGCCGGCGCCGTCAGCATCGAGGATTTCCGCAAATCGCTGAACACCGCGCGGGTGGTGTTGTGCGACGAAGCGCCGATGCGGATTCTCGGCCTTTCCTTCGCTGGATGGAATGCGGTGGTCTCGCTTGTGATTGCCGGGCTCTATTTCGCCTCGGCGCGGAAATTCGCCGCCCGATGAAGCCTCACGGCTCCAGTTCCGAATCCCAGTAGAGATAGTCGAACCAGCTCTGGTGCAGGTAGTTCGGCGGGAACAGCCGACCATTGCGGTGCAGATCCTGCACGCTTGGCGCATAGGGCGGCTGGAAGGGCAGCATGTCTATTTCGTGCGGCATCCGGTCAGCCTTGCGCAGGTTGCAGGGCGAGCAGGCGGCGACGACGTTTTCCCAGGTGGTGAGCCCGCCCTTGGAGCGGGGGATGACGTGATCGAAGGTGAGTTCCTCATGTGCGCCACAATACTGGCAGGTGAAGCGATCGCGCAGAAACACGTTGAACCGCGTGAAGGCGGGCGTGCGGGCTGGCTTAACATAGGTCTTGAGCGAGACGACGCTCGGCAGGCGCATCGAGAACGACGGCGATGACACCGCGCGGTCATACTCGGCGATGATGTTGACCCGGTCCATGAAGACGGCTCGCACAGCGTCCTGCCATGACCAGAGCGAGAGCGGGTAATAGGAGAGGGGGCGATAGTCTGCGTTGAGGACGAGGGCAGGGCAGCTTTCTGGCGACGCCGGAGGCGATGGCCCGGCGACGAATTTCGGCGGGGTCACAAGTCTTTCAGGGCTGAATTGCAGTGTCACGCAGACCCCCGATCGAACGCTTGGCTGATGTTACGCTGGTCCCGACGCTATGAAGGCACTTTCTCTTTTCATTGATGACAGGCACGCGAATCGAGCCCGCGCGCTGCGATGCGATAAGTGTAGGCTTGATGTGACGCGCGTGTGAAGGGGGGCTAATCCTCTCTTGGTGCCGTTCTGCGCATCTGGAAGCCTGTCTTCGATTGCTCGAAGCCCGCAGCCTCATAGAAGGCCAAGGTCGAGGCTCGTTTTGAGCCTGTCATGAGCATCACCTTGTAGCAACCGGCTTCCCATGCGCGTTCTGTTGCCGCGTGCAGCACTGACTTGCCAAATCCCCGATTCCGGAAATCGGCATGGGTCACGACGTTCTCGATCAGTGCGTAGGGTTTCCCGCCGCGCGTCAAATTCGGAATGATGACCAGTGTGCAACTGGCAACAAGCTCTGCACTGGATTCGCCCAGCAGGATCGCGCTGCCGGGGTAGCGGAGGAACTGCTCGAAAATGACTGGCGCCCGATCCTCGGGGCAAGCCGTATCGGCAGCAATGAGGTGGCGGTAAAGTTCGATCAGGGCGGGAAGGTCAGCCTTATTTGCCGTCCGAATGCGCAATGGTTCGTCCATCGCGCTTTTCCTCACCGCGTCGGTACCGGCTTCTCGCCGCGATAATCGTAGAATCCGCGCTTGGTCTTGCGGCCGAGCCAGCCAGCCTCGACATATTTCACGAGGAGCGGGCAGGGGCGATATTTGCTGTCCGCGAGCCCGTCATGCAGCACCTGCATGATCGAGAGGCAGGTGTCGAGGCCGATGAAATCGGCCAGTTGCAGCGGGCCCATCGGGTGGTTGGCGCCGAGCCGCATCGCGGTGTCGATGGCCTCGACCGAGCCGACGCCCTCATAGAGCGTGTAGATCGCCTCGTTGATCATCGGCAGGAGGATGCGGTTGACGATGAAGGCCGGAAAATCCTCGCTCATCGTCACGGTCTTGCCGAGCTTCTGGATGAACTCCTGGCTCCGGGCGAAGGTCTGGTCGTCGGTCGCGATGCCGCGGATGATCTCCACGAGTTGCATCACCGGCACCGGGTTCATGAAGTGGATGCCGATGAAATGCTCCGGTCGTCCTGTCGCGGCGCCCAGGCGCGTGATCGAGATCGACGAGGTATTCGAGGCGATGATGGCATCCGGCTTCAGGTTACGCGTCAATTGCTGGAAGATCTTGCGCTTGATCTCCTCGTTCTCGACCGCAGCCTCGATCACGAGGTCGCAATCGGCGAGGGCGTCCATATCGGCGCTGCCCTGAATATGGTCGAGCGCGGCCTTGCGGATATCGTCCGCGATGGTGCCCTTCTGGACCTGTCGCGAGAGGTTGCCGTTGATCGTCGCGAGACCGGATTGGACACGGTCCTCGCTGATGTCGTTGAGCACGACATCAAAACCCGCCACTGCGGATACATGGGCGATGCCGCTGCCCATCTGCCCCGCGCCGATAACGCCAACCTTGCGAATGCCGCTGCCCATCGTCTTCTCTTTTTCCTGAACCCCGGAACCAGAGGCTAGGCCATTCGGGCCTCCCGGCTCAAGCGCCGGAAGGCGATATTCTTACAAAATATGAAAGGCGATCACAGCGCCTTCGTCATTTCGGGCACGGCGTCGAAGAGATCGGCGACGAGGCCGTAATCCGCGACCTGGAAGATCGGGGCATCGGCGTCCTTGTTGATGGCGACGATGACCTTCGAATCCTTCATGCCCGCGAGATGCTGGATCGCGCCGGAGATGCCGCAGGCGATGTAGAGCGCCGGGGCGACGACCTTGCCGGTCTGGCCGACCTGAAGGTCGTTCGGGGCGTAGCCGGCGTCGACCGCCGCGCGCGAGGCACCAACAGCGGCGCCCAGCTTGTCGGCGAGCGGTTCGATCACTTCGCGGAACTTTTCGGAAGAGCCGAGTGCGCGACCGCCGGAGACGATGATCTTCGCCGAAGCGAGTTCCGGCCGATCCGACTTCGAGACTTCCTCGGAGACGAACTTGGACGCGCCTGTGGTGGCCGGGGCCGCGACGCTCTCGACCGGGGCCGAGCCGCCCGCGCCAGCCGCGGCGAAGCTCGCCGGCTGGATCGAGACCAGCTTCTTGCCGTCCTTCGACTTCACCGTCTGGATCGCGTTGCCGGCGTAGATCGGACGCTCGAAGGTATCGGCACCGAGCACCTTGGTCACGGCCGAGATCACCTGCACGTCGAGGAGCGCAGCGGCGCGCGGCAGGATGTTTTTGCCGTTGGCGGTCGCGGGGGCGACGATGGCGTCATAGCCGCCGGCGAGGCTCACCAGCAGATCGGCGACAGGTTCGGCGAGGCTGCTGCCGAGGCTAGCGTCATCCGCCAGCAGCACCTTCTTCACACCGTCAAGCTTGGCGGCGGCATCGGCGGCAGCTTTCGCGCCCGAGCCAGCAACGAGCACATGGATATCCCCGCCCATCGCGGCGGCGGCGGAGACGGCCTTGGCGGTGGCGTCGTTGAGGGCGGCGTTGGTGTGTTCAGCGAGAACCAGAACGGCCATATCAGAGCACTCCCGCTTCGTTCTTGAGTTTGACAATGAGTTCCTCGACCGAGCCGACCTTGACGCCGGCCTTGCGGGTCGCGGGTTCGGCGGTCTTGAGGACCTCGAGGCGCGGGGCGACATCGATGCCGAGCGCTTCCGGCGAGGTCTCGTCGAGCGGCTTCTTCTTCGCCTTCATGATGTTGGGCAGCGAGGCGTAGCGCGGCTCATTGAGGCGCAGATCGGTGGTGACGATCGCCGGAAGCTTGAGCGATACGGTCTGGAGGCCGCCGTCGACTTCTCGCGTGACATCGACCGAGCCGTCGCCCACCACGACCTTCGAGGCGAAGGTGCCCTGGCCCCAGCCGAGCAGGGCGGCGAGCATCTGGCCGGTGGCGTTCATGTCGTCGTCGATCGCCTGCTTGCCGAGAATGACGAGGCCGGGGCTCTCGTTGCCGATCACGGCCTTGAGGAGCTTCGCCACGGCGAGCGGCTCAACGGTTGCGTCAGTCTTCACGAGGATGCCACGATCGGCGCCCATCGCGAGGCCGGTGCGGATCGTCTCCTGCGCCTGCTGCGGGCCGATCGAAACGACGACCACTTCCGAAGCCTTGCCTGCTTCCTTGAGCCGGAGCGCTTCCTCGACGGCGATCTCGTCGAAGGGGTTCATCGACATCTTCACATTGGCGAGTTCAACACCCGAGCCGTCGCTCTTCACCCGGATCTTCACGTTGTAGTCGACAACCCGCTTCACGGGCACGAGGATTTTCATGATCGCCGTTCCTGCTCGTTCCTACGTTCCGAAACCCATAGGCGGGACAGTCCCGCCATATTGTTCACTTATAAACTGCATGCCGCATCGCCGCAAATGCCTCAGCGCAGCCTAGCACCGGACTAGCGCCTGTTTCGATTGATTTTTGTCATTCGGCTGACCAATGCGCTACTTTTTTCAGCCAGATCGGAGCCTTTTCGGTCAGCGCGTCGCGCCGGGCACCCAAAGCACATCGTTCGCGCCATTTCCGTTTGCGATCCGGGAAAGAACGAATAGCAGATCCGACAGGCGATTGATGTATTTAAGCGCGGCTGGGCTGACGGTCTCGCCGTCCTGCGCCGCAAGCTCGCACATGCGCCGCTCGGCGCGACGGCTGACCGTCCGCCCCAGATGAAGATAGGTCGCCGCTGCCGTGCCGCCCGGCAGGGTGAAGGACTTGAGCGGTTTCAACCTTGCGTTCATCGCATCGATTTCGGTTTCGAGCCGGGTGACCTGGCTTTCGGTCATCCGCAGCGGCTCCCAGCCAAGCGGCTTGTCGGTTTCCGGCGTGCAGAGATCGGCGCCGAGATCGAAGAGATCGTTCTGGATGCGTCCGAGAATGGCGTCCATCTCGGTGTCATCCTTGGTGTGCAGGCGGGCGAGGCCGATTGCCGAATTGGCTTCGTCCACGGTACCGAAAGCTTCGACGCGAAGGCTGAACTTGGCGACACGCTCGCCCGTGCCGAGGCCTGTGGTGCCCTTGTCGCCGGTGCGAGTGTAGATTCGATTGAGCTTGACCATGCGGCGGATACTGGCGCGCTGTTCCGTGAATGCAAGAGCCGATCCGATGTGGACTGCTAAAATCGATAGCCGACCTGCACCCCTAGGTTCGTCAGCCCGCGATTGCGGTTGCAGAGTCCGCCGTTGGACAGGTGCTCGACCGTCGCGATCACGCTCCAGTTGCCGTCGAGGCGGTAGCCGATGCCGGCTGACTCGCGGAAATGGAAGGTGCAACCCGTCGCGTTGCGCTTGTCCGCAGCAAGGGGATCGAAAACACCGTTATGGAGCGCACCGGCGAGCCCTGCCTCGACGAACAGCCGGTCGGTAAGATCGAGGCTCCAGGCGAGACCGGCATGAACATGGCTGGTGCGGCCGACCGCATTCACCGATGCGCCGAAGAATGGCTTCGGGACAAGGAATGTCGGCACTTGCACCTGAACGGCAGGGCGCATGAAATAGACTTGCAGCGAGAGATCCGCCGAACCCCGCTCAGGGCTCCAGGGATCGTGCAGCAGCACGCCGATCCGCATTTCATCAAGGATGCGCTGCGATTCGGATGGACGCGCCGGCACCTCGGCGGCCAAGGCGGCGGAGGCCAAGAAAAAAAAGTAGGGAATCCAAATGAGGCGGCGCACGGCGAGAATCCGGTTTCACCGCACCCTCGCCGAAATTCGTTAACGTTAATGAAAAGCGAACTGGTGATGCGTTCAGCCGCCGCGATACCAGATGACCGCCATGATGAGGATGACGGCTAGAAACTGGAGCATGACGCGCCAGCGCATCAACTGCTGCGATCGATTCGGACTGCCGCCCTTGAGCATGTTGAACAGTCCGGCCAGCAGAACCAGAGATACAGCGCCGACCGCGACGCCGACAACGGCATTCATGGTGATGCCTCCTCAGTCAGGGAACAGAACTACAGCCCCGAGATAGGGGATCACAGCCGGCGGGGAAAGGACTTGCTCAAAAAAAGCATGCTCAACGCTGGCGAAGAAGTCGCTCCAGATAGTCGAGCTCTTCCTTGGGCCGCTCGAACTCGCCTAGGCGTCGGCGCAACTCGCGCAGTACGCGCTCGGTGCGCTCGCTGATCGTCCCGTTGGTGTTATTGCGTCCCTTGTTCTCGTCAAAGCCGGAGCTGTCTTCGAAGTCCTTGTTCATGCCCCTGTTTTGGCGGCCGAGGGGATCGAGTCTGTTGTCGGCGCGGCCACGCTGGCCGGGGCCCGGCTGTCCGGGCTCGCCATCTTCACCCTCCGCAGGTTCGTCGCCCTGTCCGAGCATGCGCTGAAGCTGCTGCGCGAGACCCTGAGCGCCCCTGCCCAGCGCGTCGAGCGCACGCTGCTGGCCTTGCGTTGCCTCGCCATTCTCGCCCTGTCCCAGTTTGCCCTCGGCATCCTCCATGCCGTTTTCCGCCTCGCCGAAACCTTCGCCTTCCTCGATGCCGCGCTGGCGCAGCCGTTCGCGCAACTGGTTGAGACGATTGCGCAACGCCTGCTGTTGATCCTGCAGGCTCTGTTCGCCCTGTTGACCTCTCTGGCCCTGCTGGCCTCGCTGCCCCTGTTGGCGCTGCCCGCGCTGACCTTGCTGGCCCCGTTGTCCCTGCTGGCCTTCCCGGAATGTCCGGTCGCGCAGATCGCGTTGCTCGCGCTGCAGGCGATCCAGCTCCTCGAGTTGCTGGCCGAGTTCACGCATCTTCGGATCGACGTCACGGCGGCGGGCGCTTCGAAGGTTTTCCAGCATCTGCTTGAGCTGGTTGAGCAACTGCTGGGCCTCGGCGGTCTTGCCCGAGCGCGCCATCTCCTCGATTTTCTTGAGCATCTCCTGCAGGTCGCGCTGAGTCATCATTCGCTCCGGCGAGACGGGCGACCGGTCCCCGGCGTTCCGGTCCTGATCGCGCAAGGCCCGCTCGGCGAATTCGCGCAGGAACTCGTCCATCGCCCGGCGGAGTTCTTCGGCGAGCCGTTTGATTTCTTCCGGTGACGCCTCGCGCTCGATCGCGTCCCTCAGTCGTGCCTCAGCTTCGCGCAGGCGCTTTTCGGCATCGGTCATGTCGCCGTTTTCGAGGAACAGGGCGAGTTCGTGAATTTCTTCCGCGATGGCCTTGAGCTTCTCGCGATCGCGCGCGGTGCGCAGGCCAGAACGGATCAAGTCGAGTGCGAGAAAATCGCTGATCTTGGGCGTGAAGCGCTCCGGTTCGAACAGGAGGGCATCGAAGGCAAAGCGCGGCACGGCAAGATCGCCGGGCGAAAAAACGATGTGGCGCCGCTGCTCCACCAAGGCGCGGGCGAGAGGCTGGGTGAAGGGGCGCTGCGGCAATGTGACTGTCAACGCCTCGCTCTGCGCCTTCTGGCCGATGTCATCCTCGATCAGAAGGCGGATGCGGACTTCCTCACCGGCCCAGGGGTGATCCTCCGTCGGGACAATGATCTCGCCGTCCCCCAGGCGCAGCGGCAAGGTGATCGCCGGGGGCGGGAAAAGCGGCGGGCCGGCATCGGCCGACGTCCGCGCCGCACGCTCGACGACAACCTCGCCTTTGGCGATACCATAGTCGTCGCTTAGGGTGTAGACGAGCTTCACGCCGCCGGATTGGTGCCGGTCGGGCATGGCCGCGACAACCGACAATTCCTTGAAAATGACAGTTGGCGGGCGATCCGGAATCACCGCCAACCGGAACGAGCCAGCGTTACGCCCGCCGAGCGCGATAGAGATGGTCGCATCCGCGCGCACGACACGCTTCTCCACCGATACGCCCGCCTTCGCGGGTTGTTTCACGGTGGTATCCTGCTGCGGAACAGCTTCCAGACCGGCTCCGTGCTTGATGTCCAGCGTTGCCGACTGCGCGGATTTGCCCTCGCTCGAGGGACTCGTCCCCCGGATTGTCAGGATCGAGCCGACCGGAACCTTGATGACTTCGTCAGGGCCGATATTGCCGGTTCCTGACAGGAAGATTGGCGGTCGCGCCGTGTAGGCCGGCGGATCGATCCAGGCATCAAGACGCGGCGGGGTGGGCGGGATTCTTGGGGTCGTCCAATCGAACGCCATCTCGATGCGGGCGCGACGTTCCTCCCCGGCAACGAACGCCGCAGCAACAAGCGCGACGAGAACGCCTGCGCGCAACGCAAAGCGGTCGCGGTTGCGTAAGGCGGCGTCGGCAGGGAGTGTCCTGAGCGCTTGCGCAGCCTGTTCCGCACGATGCCGATGCGCCGCCCAAAGGGCTGCTGCGACAGGGTCGACCGTTTCGGAGGCTCTGTCGGCAAGGGTCGCGAGCGGACGATGGAATTCCGGACGCGACCGGTCGAGGCGCCGGTCAACGGCCTCCGCAGAGGGCCAGCGCAGCGCCAGCACCGGTCTGAGCACGACGAGTAGGGCAAGCACCAGGGCCAGCATCACTCCGGCGCGGGCCATCGGCTCGATTCCGATAAAGAGCCCGAGCCAGCCGAGGATGAAGAACAGCGCGACGATCCCTGCCGCCGGAAGCAGCGCGGGCAGTGCAGATTCGAGGAAAAGAGAAAGCGCCGAGCGCAGTCTGCGGAACCGGAGTCCCGGCGCGGAATGGCGACCGGCGGCGAACCCTTCCGGGGGCAAAGCGTCCGAGGCCTCGCGCTTCCAAGGGGTCATCGTCCCTTGCGTCCTTTCAAGCCCGGCGTGATCGGGCCCCCCGGTCCGACGCCATCAACGTCGAAAGGGTAACACGACCGGCAGGAAGCGCCAGTAGCTTCTCGCTTTCGTGAAGTTGGGCCGTGTGGCTATTCACAACCAGGACGGGGCGCGATCGAGCCCGATCAGTTCCTCAAAGGTCTGGCGCGGGCGCGTCACGGCGTATTCCGTGCCCTTGACCAGCACTTCCGGCACGAGACGCCGCTGATTGTAGGTCGAGGACATCGAGGCGCCGTATGCTCCCGCCGTCTTGAGCACAATGAGATCGCCCGGCTGCATCTTTGGCAGCAAACGCCCGGTGGTGAAGGTGTCGCCAGTCTCGCAGATCGGGCCGACGACATCGTAGCGCACGAGTTCCTGATCGGGCGCGACCTGCCGGACCGGCCAAATCTCGTGCCAGGCCTCATACATTGCCGGCCGGACGAGATCGTTCATGCCAGCATCGACAATGAGGAAGGAGCGGTCAGCGCGGGTGTTGATGTAGAGCACGCGCGTCATCAGGATACCGGCGTTGCCGGCGATGACGCGACCCGGCTCGAATCCGAGTTCGATATCGAGCCCTGCCGCGATCTCACGGACCATGTCACCGTAAGCATTCAGCGTTTCGGTGCCGTGGCGATAGGGGTAGCTCATCTCGTAAGGGATGCCAACGCCACCGCCGAGATCGAGCCGCTCGACTGCGTGGCCCTGCCGGCGCAGGCTCTCGACGACGCCGCGCATCTTGAGAAACGCGGCGCGGTAGGCGGAAAATTCCGTGACCTGCGAGCCGATGTGCGCCGCAAGCCCCTTCACCGAAACGCCGGGCATGTTCGCAGCCTTGGCGTAAAGGCGTTCCGCTTCCGAGAACGAAACGCCGAACTTGTTGGCGGCATCGCCGGTGGTGATCTTGGCGTGACCGCCTGCGCCGATCTCCGGGTTCACGCGCAGGACGATTGCTTGCCGCCTGCCGCGCGCGGCGGCGATGCGCGAGAGGGCCTCCAGCTCGCCCTCGCTCTCGACATTGATCTGGTAGATGCCGGCATCAACGGCGAAGGCGAGTTCCTCGCCCGTCTTGCCGACGCCGGAGAAGACGATTCTGGAGGCCGGAATCCCCGCGGCAAGCGCCTTGCGGATTTCGCCTTCGGAAACCGTGTCTGCGCCAGCGCCGAGCTTCGCCAGCGTCATCAGGACGCCAAGATTGCCATTGGCCTTCACAGCATAGAACACATGGTCCTGATGCGGCTTCACCGCCTCGCAGAACACCTTGTAGTGCCGTTCCAGCGTGGCGCTCGAATAGACATAGACGGGCGTGCCTACGGCGTCGGCGATGGCCGGCAACGGCACGCCTTCCGCGTGCAGCACGCCATTCTGATAATCGAAATGATGCATGGGAGCCTCAAAAAGGCAGGCTGACAGCGTCAGCCAAGAATCCAGTCAATCGCGAGGTCGCGCTTGGGCGGCGCGATTGGCGCGCGTTTCGAGCCGCCGAGTTTCGTTTGTCCGGCCTTCTGCTCTCTCGCCCCATTTTCGGCCGGCGGTGGCTCAAGGTGGCCACGCTTGCCGCAGGCCGCAAGGCCGAAGGCCAGAACCGTGACGACAAGCGCGAGGCGGGCAATGCGGGGCATAGGGCGTTCCGACTTCGACAAAATCAACGGGCGATTGCTAGCACGAAACCCTGCTCAGGCGCGAGGCCGCATTTCGCGTTTCAATTGCGCAAGCCAGCGCCGGGCCTGCTTGCGCACGTTGTCCGGTGCGGTGCCGCCATAACTGGTCCGGCTCTTCACCGAATTGGTAACGCCCAGTACCGAGAAGATCTCACCGGTTATGCGCGGCTCGATGCTCTGCATCTCGGCGAGCGTGAGCTTTTCGAGATCGGCATTCTTTGCAGAAGCCAGTGCGACGATGCGGCCGGTGACATGATGCGCCTCACGGAACGGCATCTTCAGCGTGCGGACCAGCCAGTCCGCAAGGTCGGTCGCGGTGGCGTAGCCCGAACCGGCCGCCTTCTTCATCCGTTTTGCTTCCGGCTCCATGTCGCGGACCATACCTGCCGTCGCGGCGATGCAGAGCGCGAGCGCATCGAGCGCGTCGAAGGTCGGCTCCTTGTCCTCCTGCATATCCTTCGCGTAGGCGAGGGCGAGGCCCTTCATCACCGTGAGGATGCCGATCAGCCCGCCGAAAATGCGCCCGGTCTTGGCGCGGACGAGTTCGGCGGCATCCGGATTGCGCTTCTGCGGCATGATCGATGAGCCGGTTGTGAACTTGTCCGTCAGCTTGATGAAGGCGAACTGCGGCGTCGTCCAGATGACGATTTCCTCGGCGAAGCGACTCAGATGCATCGCCAGGATGGAGGCTGCGGACAGCGTCTCGATCACGAAATCGCGATCTGAGACCGAATCGAGGCTGTTCGCCGTCGGACGATCGAAGCCGAGCGCTTTTGCGGTCGCAAAGCGGTCAATCGGGAAGGACGTGCCGGCAAGAGCGGCAGCGCCGAGCGGGCATTCGTTGAGCCGGACGCGGGCATCGCGGAAGCGGCTGCGGTCGCGCCCGAGCATCTCGACATAGGCCATCAGATGATGACCGAAGGTCACGGGCTGCGCCGACTGAAGATGCGTGAAGCCGGGCATCACCGTACCGGCATGCGTGAGCGCCTTTTCGCAAAGCGCCTGCTGGAGGTCGGCCAGTGCGGCTTCGATGGCGTCGACCGTGTCGCGCATCCACAGGCGGAAATCGGTCGCGACCTGATCGTTGCGCGAGCGGGCAGTGTGGAGCCGCCCTGCCGCAGGCCCCACGATGTCAGCCAGGCGCGCCTCGACATTCATGTGAATGTCCTCGAGCGATGTCTTGAATGTGAAGGTACCGCTCTCGATTTCGGTCTTGACCTGAGAGAGCCCCTGCTTGATGGCTTCGGCGGACTGCGGATCGATGATGCCCTGTGCGGCGATCATCTCGGCATGGGCGATCGAGCCGCGGATATCCTGCATGGCAAGGCGCTTGTCGAAGTCGATCGACGCGTTGATTTCCTGCATGATGGCCGCCGGACCTTCGGCGAAGCGGCCGCCCCACATTTCGTTAGCCAAGGGATGCTCCTGAACATGTCGATGCCGAACGATGCGGAACCGAAGAAAAGTCGATCCTTCACCGGGATCGGGCCCATCCTTGCCGCATCCGTTCTCGTTCTCGCTTCGCTATATGCCTTTGGCGGCTTCGGCAACCTTTTCGGCGGCAAGGCCGGCGGCACGGGGGGCGCATGCACGACTGCCACCACGAAACTCCCGACGCTGAAGCCGCTGGCGAAGGGGGAGGTGGCAGCGCTTCAGGTGCCGGAGGTCTCCAAGCCGGTCGTCCCGCTCCAGTTCGAGAATACGAAGGGTGAAACGATCTCCCTCGCCGCCTTCAAGGGGCGGACGATCCTTCTCAACCTCTGGGCGACATGGTGCGTTCCCTGCCGCCTTGAAATGCCCGCGCTCGACAAGCTTCAGAAGGAACTTGGCGGCAAGGATTTCGAGGTTGTGGCGGTGAATATCGATACCCGCAACCCCGAGAAGCCAAGACAGTTCCTTAAGGAAATCAACGTCGAGGGGCTCGCCTATTACGCCGATCCGAAAGCAAGGATCTTTCAGGATCTTAAGGCCGCAGGCCGGGCATTCGGCATGCCGACAACGTTGCTGATCGATCCGGCGGGATGCGAACTCGCGTATCTTGCCGGGCCGGCGGAGTGGGCCGGTGCGGATGCAATCGGTTTCGTACGGGCCGCGCTTGCTAAAGATCCAGCGAAACCGTGACGGCGATCTCTTCGCCGACGACGAGACGCTCCGCCTTCCGGACTTCGGCCTTCACGGGAAGAAGATAGGCGCCATTCTTGGTGTCGGGGAAGATCGAGGTCGTCCACTGGGTCTCGCCGATGCGGGCGCGGACGCGCACCGATCCCCAGCCGCGCCGTGGCACGGCCATGCGGATGATCGCGGAATCGTCATGTGGTAGCGTGATGAAATGCCAGGCACCTTTGCCGCTCCACAACCAGAGTGGGGCGGCAAAAGCGATCTGCATACGGGATCAGCCGGCCTTTTTCGCCGCAATGCCGTTGTCGGCCAGCGTCTGCTGCAATTCGCCGGACTGGAACATCTCGCGGACGATATCGCAGCCGCCGACGAACTCGCCCTTGATGTAGAGCTGCGGAATTGTCGGCCAGTTGGCATAATCCTTGATGCCCTGCCGCAGATCGGCGTTCTCAAGCACGTTGTGCGCCTTGTAGGGCGCGCCGACATAATCGAGAATCTGCACAACCTGACCCGAGAACCCGCACATCGGGAACTGCGGCGTGCCCTTCATGAAGAGCACCACGTCGTTGGACTTCACTTCGTTGTCGATGAAGGCGTTGATGTCGGCCATTACTCTCTCCTTGCCGGGTCAAGACCGGCAGATGTCTAACGCAAAAATTCTACTCCGCACTGGTCGTCAGCGCCAGCGCATGCAGCACGCCGCCCATGTTGCCCTTGAGGGCGGCATAGACCATCTGGTGCTGCCTGACCTTGGGCATACCCTTGAAGGCGGGTGAGATGACGGTTGCGGCATAATGATCGCCATCGCCGGCAAGGTCGCGAATCTCGACCTTCGCGTCGGGGATCGCTGCCTTGATCATCTTCTCGATGTCGGATGCCTGCATCGGCATGGTGTCTGTCCTTATTCCGCCGCCTGCGCCATGAAGCCCGGCAGCCAGTTTTCATGCGCCGACTTCAGTTCATCGACAAGAATTGGCGCTTCGCCCGGCAAATTCAACGTATTTCCGCCGACAACGCCGATGAATTTCGCCGGAACGCCCGCTTCGTTGAGGTGATGCTCGATCTGCGCCGCGGTCGAGCCGTCGCAGGTGACGAGATAACGTGCCTGGTCCTCGCCGAAGAACAGCGCATTCTTCGGCATTTCCGGGTCGAAGTCTTGGATCATCGCGCCGAGATTGCCGGCCATCGCCATTTCCGCCAGGCCGATCGCGAGGCCGCCGTCGGAGAGGTCATGCACGGCGGTGACCATGCCGCGCTCAATGAGCTGGCGGACGATGATGCCGTGGTGGAACTCGTGATCGAGATCGACCGGGGGCGGTGCGCCTTCCTCATGGCCACAGATCGTCGCGAGATAAGCGGAGGCGCCGAGCCAGCCCTTGGTCTCGCCGATCAGCACGATGGCATCGCCGACGTTCTTGAAGGCAAGACTCGCCGATTTCGTGACATCTTCCAGCAGTCCGACGCCGCCGATGGTCGGGGTGGGCAGGATGCCCTGGCCGTTGGTTTCGTTGTAGAGCGAGACATTGCCGGAGACGACGGGGAAATCGAGCCGGCGCGCGGCCTCGCCGATGCCGCGGATTGCCATCACGAATTGGCCCATGATCTCGGGGCGTTCCGGATTGCCGAAGTTGAGGTTGTCGGTCAGCGCGATCGGCTCGGCGCCGACGGCGCAGAGGTTGCGCCAGCACTCGGCGACCGCCTGTTTGCCGCCTTCGAAAGGATCGGCCTCGACATAGCGAGGGGTCACGTCGCAGGTGGTGGCGAGGCCCTTGGGACCATCCTCGATGCGGATCACAGCGGCGTCGCCGCCGGGCTGCTGCACGGTGTTACCGAGGATGAGATGGTCGTATTGTTCCCAGACCCAACGCTTCGAGCACAGGTCGGGTGAGCCGAGCAGCTTGAGAAGCGCCTCGGCGTTGGAGATCGGCGCCGGCACGTCGCCCTTGCGGATCGCGAAGCGCTTCTTCGGCTCGCTCCAGGGGCGATCGTATTCCGGCGCTTCGTCGCCAAGCTCCTTGATGGGGAGATCGGCCTTCACGTCGCCGCCATGCTTGATGACGAAGCGCAGCGTATCGGTGGTATGGCCGATCACCGCGAAATCGAGTCCCCATTTGACGAAGATCGCGCGCGCCTCCGCCTCCTTGTGGGGGTGAAGCACCATGAGCATGCGCTCCTGGCTTTCGGAGAGCATCATCTCGTAGGCGCTCATACCCTCCTCGCGGCAAGGCACCTTGTCGAGGTCGAGCTCGATGCCCAGATCGCCCTTCGCACCCATCTCAACCGCCGAGCAGGTGAGGCCTGCTGCGCCCATATCCTGAATGGCGATGACGCAACCCTTGGCCATGATCTCGAGGCAGGCTTCGAGCAGCAGCTTCTCGGCGAAGGGGTCGCCGACCTGCACGGTGGGGCGCTTCTCCTCGGATTTGTCGTCGAATTCGGCCGAGGCCATCGTCGCTCCGTGGATGCCATCGCGCCCGGTCTTGGAGCCGAGATAGACGATCGGCATGCCGACGCCGGTTGCCTTCGAGGTGAAGATCATCTCGCGCTTCGCGACGCCCACGGCCATCGCGTTGACGAGGATGTTGCCGTTGTAACGCGGGTGGAAGCCCACCTGGCCCGCAACAGTCGGCACGCCGAAGGAATTGCCATACCCGCCGATACCGGCGACGACGCCGGAGACGAGATGTCTCGTCTTGGGGTGGTCCGGCTCGCCGAAGCGCAGCGCGTTGAGGCAGGCGATCGGCCGCGCGCCCATCGTGAACACGTCGCGCAGGATGCCGCCGACGCCGGTGGTCGCGCCCTGATAAGGCTCGATATAGGAGGGGTGGTTGTGGCTCTCCATCTTGAAGGCCACGACCATCCCGTCGCCGATGTCGACGACGCCGGCGTTTTCGCCCGGCCCGTAAACGACGCGCTTGCCCTTGGTCGGCAGCGTTTTCAGATGGATTTTCGAAGACTTGTAGGAACAGTGCTCGTTCCACATCGCCGAGACAATGCCGAGTTCGGTGATCGTCGGCGTCCGTCCGATCAACGCGACGAAACGATCGTATTCCTCCGGCTTCAGCCCATGGGCCTTGACCAGTTCGGGGGTGATCTCGGGTTCGTTCTTCAGAAACATGCGGCACCTCTTGGGGTGCGTATAGCCGGAAGGGCGCGAAACGTGAACCAGCTTTGCGCATTCTCTTGTCTGGTTTCCCCTAGCAAGAAGCAGCCTCGCGACATTTGCCGGAATATTGAAAACGCGATCCAGAGTGGTGCAAGCTGTAAGCCCTAACCGAAGCGCGATAGGAATGCAGGGCATGTTGCACCGAACGTTCGTCATTCTTTTATTTTTTCTGGCCCTGAACGCGAATGCCCACGCGCAAACGGTTCTGGAGCGCCAAAACAGCGGCAAGACGACGAATGTTAGCCGAGGTGACAAGGAGATGCGGGCCGCCTATGCCAAGGCGCGCTCGACTTTGCCGAACTTCTTGAAAATGCTTGGTTCTCCACCTCCTAACGTTGAGTCGATGGCAATCAAGCTTGGAATTCCCGGAGGCGGGCGCACCGAGTATTTCTGGATTTCCGACATTCGTAGAGAGGGAGCGAATTTTGTTGGCAGGATCGGCAATCAACCAAACTATGCGACGCATTTGTCCATTGGCGATCAGGTCCGATTTTCGCGAGGCCAGATTGTAGACTGGACATACAGGAACAAGGTGACAGGTCGATTGGTCGGCAACTTCACAGGCTGCGCCATCCTCAGAAAAGAACCTGCCGCAGACCGGCAGCGGTTCGCAGAGTCAACAGGGCTATATTGTGACTGATTGAGGAACTTGTGACGATCAACACAAAATATAACCGCCCGGAGTCAAGGTCCGGGCGGGATCGTGGCCTGCGGGGCCCGCAGAAGTGGGGCGTTATTTCTTTTCCATCGGGCAGGTGTTGAGCCCGAGCAGTGGATAGAGCGGGCAGAAGCCGACAAGAGCGGTGAGAATCGGCACGATGCCGATCCAGCCGAGCCAGGCATAGGCCGAGCCCTTGCCGATGAAGCCGAGCGCGAAGGCAATCAGCGCCAGCCCGACGATGATGCGAAGGATGCGGTCGATGCCGCCGACATTCCTAGTCATGAACTTCCCCTTGAAGCGAATTCTCTCGGCGCCATGTGCGCCGTAACATCAGCTAAGCACAGCAAGAGAGAGTGGTCGGTGACGAGATCACCGAACGCGCGATTCAGGCGAATTCGCCGGCACTTTCCCGCTTGAGGGCGGCGGGATCGCGGATTTCGATGGTGCCCCGGTGCAGCTCGATCCAGCCGCGCTCGGCGAAACGCGCAAGCTGCCGGCTCACGACCTCGCGCGCGGAGCCGATTTCCGCCGCGAGATCGGCATGGGTCAAGCGGACCGCCCCATCCCTTGCGCTGGCAACCAGCGCACGGGCAAGGCGTGCGGGGATGCCCTCGAACAGGTTGGTTTCCATCGCGACGATGATTTCGCCGACCCGCTCCGAGAAGGTGCGCAGCACCGCTTCGCGAAACGGCGGCGAGCCGGCGAACAGGCTGTCGAAGGTGCTGTTCGGCAGGGTAAGCGCGACGACCTCCCCCTCGGTTATGCCCTCGACCGGATAGGGCCGGTGCGAGAACAGGCATGAGGTCGTAAGCACGCAAGGCTCGTCGTTCTCGATGCGCAGCAGCGTGACGACGCGCCCGTTCGCGCCGACGAGCTGCATTCGCACGGCACCGGAGATCACGTAGAGATAGGCGTTGGCGTTCTGGCCGGGCTGGATGACGGTCAGCCCGCTCGGGAAGCGGTGCACGCCGGCCGCGGCTATGAAGCGCTCACGCGCCTCGTCGGAAAGCGCGAGCCTGTCCGCCACATGGTTTATGAGGGGAGAATCGCGGTTCAAGCCCGTTCCTTCAGGTGGAAATCACGCCCTGGCGGCGTTTCACATGGCCATAATAAGCCCAAAGCAGCCGCGCCGCCACTGCGCGCCACGGAGCCCAGCGAACTGCGATTTCGTCGAGTTGCTTGGCGCTTGGGCGTTTGTCGAGGCCCATCGCGAGCTTCGCTGCCTCCTGAAGCGCAAGATCGGCCGGGGCGAAGATGTCCTGAATGCCGAGGCAGAACATCATGTAGACCTCCGCCGTCCAGGGGCCGATGCCGTGCACGGCGACCATCGCCGCCTTGGCTTCGTCCACCGGCAACTCGTGCAGGGTGTCAAAGGGGAGGGCGCCGGTGACAATGGCTTCTGAAAGGGCGCGCAGCGTGCGGATCTTCGGCCCGGACAATCCGCAGGCGCGCAGCTCCTCCTCGGTTGCGGCCAAAAGAGCCTCCGGCGTCAACGGATCGAGGCGGGCATGGAGCTTGTCGCGGATCGCGTTGGCGCTCGACACCGAAAGCTGCTGCGCGGTGATCGTGGAGACAAGGCCGGAAAAGCCGGGCTCGCGCCAGCGCAAGGGGGGCGGGCCGCAGGTCTCGCCGATCATGCGCATGTGGGGACAGCTGTCGGAGAGATGATCGACGCCCCGCTTGATGTCTTCGTCGTTTGTGATGATGCTCATGTGGCCTCGTTCAACGGCAGTGAAAACCGAACCGGTGCCAAGCCGCAACCCGAATCATCCAGCCGTGCAACCCGTTTTCCGTTTCGCCCCCAGCCCCAACGGGTTTCTGCACCTCGGCCATGCCTATTCAGCGCTGCTGAACGCGCATCTGGCGCGCGAAACGGGTGGACGCTTTCTCGTACGGATCGAGGATATCGACACGATCCGCTGCACCGAAAATCGTGTCACCGCCTGTCTTGAAGACCTTGAATGGCTGGGACTCGATTGGGAGCAGCCGGTGCTGCGGCAGAGCACGCAGTTCGGGCGTTACCGGGCGACGGCGGATGTGCTGGCGGCACGGGGGCTTCTCTACCCCTGCTTCTGTTCACGAAACGATATTGCGACGGCGGCAGGTCAAGCGACGCTGCGCGACCCGGATGGTGCGATTCTCTACCCTGGCACCTGCCGCCATCTTTCGGACGGAGAGCGGGCGGAACGGCTTGGGCGCGGCGAGCCGTATGCGCTGCGGCTAGATATGGTGGCGGCGCTGGCCAGCATCGGTGCACGGCGATTTGGGTGGCAGGAAGTCTCCGGAGCGAGGCTTGAAAACCAGACCGATATCACCGCCCGTCCAGAGGCATGGGGCGATGTCGTGCTGGTGCGGAAGGAAACGCCGACGAGCTATCATCTCGCAGTGGTGCTCGACGACGCCTTGCAGGGAATCACCCATGTCGTGCGTGGCACGGATCTCTACGAGGCCACCGCGATCCATCGCGTCTTGCAGACGCTCCTCGACTTGCCAACCCCGCGCTACCATCACCACGCGCTGATCCGCGATAAAGAAGGCAAGAAGCTCGCGAAAAGCCTTGCCTCAACGCCGTTGCGGCAATTGCGTGCCGAGGGCGTGACGGCGGGGGAGATCCGGAAACGCCTCGGTTTCGATTAGCGCAGCATCGTCATCACCACCGAGACCGCGACCGTCATCGTGAAGACGGCGAGGATGGTGGAGAGCGCGATTGAACCGGAGGCAATCGCGCCGCCGCTGCGGTAGCGATCGGCGACCAGATAGGCGTTGATGCCGGTCGGGCAGGCGGCGAACAGGATCGCCGCGCCGGCATAGGCCGGCGGCAGGTGGAAAACATGCACGCCGAGAACATAGACCAGCACTGGATGCAGCACCAGCTTGAGCCCCGTTACCAGCAGGATGAGGCGGCGGTGCCCGGCGAACGAGACCTTGTTCATCGACATGCCCATCGCGATCAATGCGCAGGGGGCTGCGGTGTCGGCGACGAATTTCAGCACCTTCGCCATCAGGTCCGGCGTCGTCATGCCACCCCACCGCCACAGGATGCCGGAGAATATCGCAACGAGAATCGGGTGCGTAACCAACGAACGGAGAAGCCCCAGCAGCGAGCCGCTTCCCTTCTCGCCACGCGCGATCAGCAGCGTCACCACAGTCATCGTGATCGGCAGATGGATCGCGATGATGAGAATCGCGGGCAGCGTGCCGCGTTCACCCATCGTGCCGAGGATCATCGGAATGCCGACCAGCACAGTATTCGCCTGTCCGGCCGAAAAGCCGACGATCGCCGCCTCACGCGTATCGCGCCCCATGCGGGCGGCCGCCCAGTTGGCGATGGCCCAGCAAATCGCGAGTGCGGCGAAATAGGTGATCCAGTGCGGCACCGGATTGATGTCCGGCAGTTTGGCGCCAGAGACAGTGCGGAAGAGCAGTGCCGGTATCGCCAGCACGAAGACGTATTCCGAGAGGCCGTTCCCTGCTTCCGGCCCGACGAGGCGCAGCCGCGCGACGGCGAAACCGATCGCGACAAGAGCGAAAACGGGCGCAACGACGGCAAGAGCAGACAGCAGCGGCAAGGACGAACTTCCGGAAAACGGGACAAGGACAACATCCCTTACCTGTTTCTAGGCGGGAACGCGCGCATCCATCAAGCCTGTTTAGGCTTCGCTTAAGGCGCCAGCCTTATCCTGTGGGAAGGTCGAGGCACAGCCCTGCGCCGCCGTTCCGCCTGAACCTGGACATTCGTGATGCCGCCTTCCGATCAGACAAATTCCGCGTTGCTGTCAGAACTGGCGCACGAGCTGCGGGCACCGCTCGGCGGAATCGACGCCATGGTCGAGATGCTGGAGGCGTCCGGGCTCGATGCGGAGCAAATGCGTATGGTTGAAGCTCTGAAGGCCTCGCATGCCCATCTTCGTGCGATCGCCAACCGGATTCTTGTATCGCCGACCGGAGCGGGAGAGGCTATCGGCGAAGATCGGGCCGAACAACGGCTGATACTGTCGGCCTTTCTGACCTCGTTTCTCCCTTCGGTGCAGGCGCGATGCGAAGCGAAGAGCCTTGAGTTCATCGTGAGGAACGCAGCGGGTGATGAACCTGTTCCGATCGATGACCCCGTTGGCTTGCGACAGGTTCTCGAAAACCTCTGCGACAATGCGGCGCGGCTCACGCCCTCCGGGTCGGTGACGCTGTCGATTACGTGCGAGGGGCATTCGCGCCTTGCCTTCGCGGTTACCGATACCGGGCCGGGCCTGAGCGAGGCGGATGCCGCGAGGCTCATACGCGATGGCGGGCGTATCGCCGGTCGGCAAGGTGGTGCCGGCCTTGGTCTCTCGATAGCCGGGCGGATCGTTGCCGGGCATGGCGGCGTTCTCGGTGGCGGACCAGGTGCGGATGGCGCGGGTGCGCGCTTCACCTTCACCTGGCCAGTTCACGGCGTGAGCGAACTCAGCCCGGATTGCCTGATCGTCGACGACCACCCCGCCTCCCGGCTGGTAATGGGGACGATCCTCAAGGCGGCGGGCTATCGCTGCATGGATGTTCCCGATCCCCAATCCGCGCTCGCAGCCGTGCGCGACTATGCTCCGCGGATCGTTCTCACGGACATCAACATGCCGAATGGCGACGGGCGCATGCTTGCAAGGGCGCTACGGCAGCTCGAAGATGCCACGCGGCCGATTGTCATTGCGGTCAGTGCAGATGACATCGATCTCGCTGCTCCGGAGAATGCCGATTTCTCGGCTGCTGTACTCAAGCCGATCACGGTGCGTGCGGTGCTCGATGCGGTGAGGGTTGTAGCGGCCGATCGCAAGGACCGGGCGGCGTAACGGCCACCTCAGTTCTGCGCAACCAGCGCATTGGCGCCCGGCGCCTGCTTCAGCACCGATTCGATCTGGTCGCGGTCGCGCTTGAAGCTCGCGAGCTGACGCCCGGCAAGTTCACGCCCCTTCGGTAGCTTGATCGCCAGCGGATCCACGAAGCGCTCGTTGATCATAACCTCGTAGTGCAGGTGCGGGCCGGTCGAGAGGCCAGAGGAGCCCAAACGACCGATGATCTGGCCCTGTCGCACGCGCGCACCCGCTGTGATTCCGGGACCGAAGGCCGACATGTGGTTGTAGGTCGTCACATAACCGTGGTTGTGGACGAGTTCGACGCGGCGGCCATAACCCGAATCCCATTCCGCCATGCGCACCGTGCCGTTGCCAGCGGCGCGGATCGGCGTACCGACCGGGCCGGCCCAGTCAACGCCGGAGTGCAGGCGATAATAGCGAAGAATCGGATGCCGGCGCATGCCGAAGCCAGAGCGCAGCTCGCCGCCATCCATCGGCTTGCGCAGCAGGAACTGCTTCACGGAACGGCCCTGA
>VWVY01000010.1:37500-59597 GCA_009846685.1 Rhizobiales bacterium SYSU XM002
AAAGCTATTTAGGTAGCGCCTCGGACGAATACCTCAGGGGGTAGAGCACTGGATGGGCTAGGGGGTCTTACCGACTTACCAAACCTAACCAAACTCCGAATACCTGAGAGTACTATCCGGGAGACACACGGCGGGTGCTAACGTCCGTCGTGAAAAGGGAAACAACCCTGACCTTCAGCTAAGGTCCCCAAATTGTGGTTAAGTGTGAAAGGATGTGGGAATCCATAAACAACCAGGAGGTTGGCTTAGAAGCAGCCATCCTTTAAAGAAAGCGTAACAGCTCACTGGTCTAGGGTTCCTGCGCCGAAAATGTAACGGGGCTCAAACCACATACCGAAGCTAAGGGCTCGAAAGAGCGGTAGCGGAGCGTTCTGTAAGTCTGCGAAGGAGGACCCGTGAGGGCCTCTGGAGATATCAGAAGTGCGAATGCTGACATGAGTAACGCATAACAGTGTGAGAGACACTGTCGCCGAAAGTCCAAGGGTTCCTGCGTAAAGCTAATCTACGCAGGGTTAGCCGGCCCCTAAGGCGAGGCCGAAAGGCGTAGTCGATGGGAAGCACGCAAATATTCGTGCGCTAGTGGGTAGTGACGGATCGAAATGTTAGTTCACCCTTATTGGATTGGGTGGGCTGGCTGGAGGTTCCAGGAAATAGCTCCCACATCAAACCGTACCCTAAACCGACACAGGTGGACTGGTAGAGTATACCAAGGCGCTTGAGAGAACTATGTTGAAGGAACTCGGCAATTTACCTCCGTAACTTCGGGATAAGGAGGCCTTGTCGGCGGGCAACCGTCGGCGAGGGGCACAGACCAGGGGGGGTGGCGACTGTTTACCTAAAACACAGGGCTCTGCGAAGTCGCAAGACGACGTATAGGGTCTGACGCCTGCCCGGTGCCGGAAGGTTAAGAGGAGGGGTGCAAGCTCCGAATTGAAGCCCCGGTAAACGGCGGCCGTAACTATAACGGTCCTAAGGTAGCGAAATTCCTTGTCGGGTAAGTTCCGACCTGCACGAATGGCGTAACGACTTCCCCGCTGTCTCCAACATAGACTCAGTGAAATTGAATTCCCCGTGAAGATGCGGGGTTCCTGCGATCAGACGGAAAGACCCCATGAACCTTTACTGTAGCTTTGCACTGGCATTCGTGTCGGCATGTGTAGGATAGGTGGTAGACGTTGAATCCGAGGCGCCAGCTTCGGTGGAGTCACCCTTGAAATACCACCCTTATCGACATGGATGTCTAACCGCGGCCCTTCATCGGGGTCCGGGACAGTGCATGGTGGGCAGTTTGACTGGGGCGGTCGCCTCCCAAAGTGTAACGGAGGCGCGCGATGGTGAGCTCAGAACGGTCGGAAATCGTTCGTCGAGTGCAATGGCAAAAGCTCGCCTGACTGCAAGACTGACAAGTCGAGCAGAGACGAAAGTCGGTCATAGTGATCCGGTGGTTCCTCGTGGGAGGGCCATCGCTCAACGGATAAAAGGTACTCTGGGGATAACAGGCTGATGACGCCCAAGAGTCCATATCGACGGCGTCGTTTGGCACCTCGATGTCGGCTCATCACATCCTGGGGCTGGAGCAGGTCCCAAGGGTTCGGCTGTTCGCCGATTAAAGTGGTACGTGAGCTGGGTTCAGAACGTCGTGAGACAGTTCGGTCCCTATCTGTCGTGGGTGTAGGAGTATTGAGAGGATCTGTCCCTAGTACGAGAGGACCGGGATGGACACACCTCTGGTGGACCTGTTGTCGTGCCAACGGCAATGCAGGGTAGCTATGTGTGGACGGGATAACCGCTGAATGCATCTAAGCGGGAAACCCACCTCAAAACGAGTGCTCCCTTGAGAGGCGTGGAAGACGACCACGTTGATAGGCTGGGTGTGTAAGAGGGGTGACCCTTTGAGCTTACCAGTACTAATACCTCGATTGGCTTGATTGCTCTCATTGCCCATGCCCGCATGTACATGCGCGGTCAGGCAGAGACCATAATTTGCTTGCTTCCAATCTTTCGCCGGCCTGGTGGCCCTTGCGACGTGATAAAACCCGATCCCATCCCGAACTCGGCCGTTAAGCACGTCAGCGCCGATGGTACTATGTCTCAAGACCTGGGAGAGTAGGTCGTTGCCAGGCCAGCCGAAGATTGCTTCTCACAATGATCGTGCCTCCTTTTTGCGTGTCCGCCCTCGTGGCGGATTTTGCGTTTGAGGCGGAAATTTTCGTGTTTTCCGGTTGGGCCTTGGCCCGAAGGGTGACGCGGGGTGGAGCAGCCCGGTAGCTCGTCAGGCTCATAACCTGAAGGTCGTCAGTTCAAATCTGGCCCCCGCAACCAAATACAAGCCGCCCTGTGGGGCGGCTTTTTTGTTTTCTGGATAGCTGCTCGTGCGCTTTCGATAATCCTCGGCTGAATCGTCTCCAGCTTCGTGGAGGACGCCTTCTTCCCTAAATTTTAGGTGAGGGGGTCTTGATGGGCAACGCCGCATTCAGCGACATGCCGGTGTTCGAGATCGGTCTGCTCTCGCTCATTACCGAATTGCCGTTTGTTAACGGCTGACGGAGCCGCAGGCAGGCGCGTGCCCTACTCTCGACCGCGCGAGCGAAATCGCCTGGCGGCAATTTGTTGGCTTCTTTCAGTCTTGGGATTTGTTCTCGGGCGAAACTGACGAGCAGCGCCTCCAAAACTCCGATCGCGACACCTCTTGTCTGTCTGCGGACCAAGAAAAGCCCGTGGTTATTCCAACGACCGTCCCCAAAAAGCAAAACCCTCCGGCGAGGAGCTGCCGGAGGGTTTCGTGACGCGCCTTGGCCCGCAAAGGGGGGAGCGAGGGGCATGGGGCGCCGTTCCCGCCGCGGCGGGGTACGCTGGACTTTTTTACGCAAGACTCTTCTGGCGGCGGGGGAGGGGAAGGCCGGACCTCGCCGGCGCTTCCGGGAGCTTAGAAGGGCAGCAGGATGTCGAGCACCTGCTGGCCGTAGCGGGGCTGCTGGACGTCGGTGATCTGGCCGCGGCCGCCGTAAGCGATGCGCGCTTCCGCGATCTTGGTCGATTCGATCTGGTTGCCGGCCTCGATATCCTCGGGGCGGACGACGCCAGCAACGATCAGTTCGCGGACCTCGAAGTTCACCCGGACTTCCTGCTTGCCCTCGATGACAAGGTTGCCGTTTGGCAGGACCTGCGTGACGACGGCGGCGATATCGGTCACCAACTGTTCCGCGCGCTTGACCGAGCCTTCACCCTTGGAGTTCGAGTTCGAACCGAGGTCGACGAGGCCCTTGCCGGTTGCCCCCTTGGCGAAGAGCTTGTTGACGCGGTCCTCCTGCCCGAAGAACCCCTCGACATCGAGCCCTTCGCCGTTGGTGCGCTTGCGCTCGGTCGTGTTGTTGATGTTCGCCTTGTCGGTGATCCGAACTCTGATGGTCAGAATGTCGCCGACCTGCTGGGCGCGCTGGTCCTTGAAGAACGCGCGGGAGCCGGTGCGCCAGATGGAATTGGCGTGATAGGTCATCGGCTTGGGGGCCGGCATCGGCATCTGCACCGGGCGGTAGCCGGGTTGGGTGGTCGGGTTCTCGATCGCCGAGAGATTCGGCGCCTTGCCGACATTGGCGAGGCGGTCGACGGAGCCGCAGGCGGAGAGGCCGAGGCCAACCGCCGCGATGATGCCGGCGCGCGTGAACGGGTGAAGGGCGGGGGTGCGCATGGGAGTGCCTTTCGAGGAACTTAGCGACGCTGGATTTCGGCGGCAGCGACGACAGGCTGCGGCGCCGAAGGACTGGTGATGGTGATCTGGGCGGGACCGGTGACGACACCCTCGATCACGCGCTTGGACGACAGGTTCTGCACCCGGATCGTCTCGCCCTTGGAGCCGTTGGCCTGAGCGCGGGCGCGCATCGAGAGTGAAATGCCGGGCGCGGCGTAGATCACGGAGACGACCTGGTTCTTTTCGACAAGGATCGGCTTGGCGAGATCGCTGGTGCGGATCGGCTCACCGGCGCGGATGAGCCGGCGAGGGACCATGCCGACAAGATCATCGGCCGAGGCGATCACGTCATTTGGCAGCGTGCCGACGCGACGCTTGACGAGGGTGAGATCGCGTTTCTGGAGCGCTTCGCCGCGATCGGTGTCGGTTGCGAGAACGGCGATCTCGCGCGTCTCCATCATGGTGCCTGTAACCATCCAGCTGTCACCGGCGGTATCGCCGGAGAGCGAAATCCGGGCTTCGAAGCGGCCGCCGGGTGCGGTGTTCAGCAGCGAGACGACTCGAAGCTCCTCGGTTCGGGTGAGATCGAACATGCGCGGCTGAAGGTGATCGTCGAGCACGACTTCGATGTCGCCCTTGGCGCCGCGCTCGGAGAAGGCGCGGGCGAGAGCATTCTGCATGTCGTGCCGCGAGACGACCCGGCCCGGGCGGATGATGCGAACCGCCTCGACGCCGCCAAGCGTGATCTTGTCGGCGCCGGCTATACCCATGTCGCGGGCGGCAGCAATGACGCGATCGGCGCGGATGGTGCCGCGTGTACCAGGGGCCGGTGCGCGGAAAACAGGAATTTCCGCGCCCTTTTCCATCCCCTCGATGAGCTGGCCGAGTTGGACGACATCGCCTTCGACGATGGCTTCGGCGCGCAGGCGCAGCGTGTCGGCGATGGCCGCATTGCCGGCGAGGCTGGCGACGAGAGCGGTTCCGATGAGAAGCGCGCGGAGTTTCATGGCGAGGTTCCTTCCTCAGGCCCGGAACATGTTCGAGGTTGCGGTCAGCATCTGATCCGCGCCCGAAATGATCTTCGAGTTGAGTTCGTAGGCACGCTGGGCCTGGATCATCGCAGCGATTTCGGTCACCGCGTTGACGTTCGAATCTTCGAGGTAGCCCTGCTGGAGATTGCCGAAGCCTTCCGAGTTGGGCGTGCCCTCGATCGCGGCGCCCGAGCCGGCGGTTTCGAGATAGTAGTTATCGCCGATCGACTCGAGACCGACCGGGTTGATGAACCGGGCGAGCGTGATCTGACCGAGCGTCTGTGGCACGGTATTGCCGGGGGTGAGCGCGGTTACCTGGCCGTCCGACCCGATCGAGACGCTGGTCGCGTTCTGCGGCACGGTGATGCCGGGATCGACGAGATAGCCGTCCTTGGTGACGATGCGCCCCTGCGCATCCGTTTCGAAGCCGCCGTCGCGGGCATAAGCCGTGCGACCATCCGGCAACTGGATGCGGAAGAACCCCTCGCCGCGGATCGCGACGTCATAGGTGCGCTGTGTCTGGCTGATATTTCCCTGCGTCATCACCCGAGGGGTGGCGACGACCTTGGTGCCCGAGCCGATGAACACGCCGGCGGGAACCATGTTGTTCTGGTCGGAGGTCGGCGAGCCAGCGCGGCGCTGGTGCTCGTAGAGCAGATCCTGGAAGTGGACCATCTGCCGTTTGAAGCCCGCCGTGCGCATGTTGGCGACGTTGTTGGCGATGACTTCGACGTTCTTTTCCTGCGCCATCATGCCGGTGGCGGCGGTGTAAAGGGCACGCATCGTGGAAATCCTTTTCCCGGTTGATGGTTAGATCGGTTCGCCGAGCTTCTGGACGGCGGTTCGACGACCTTCGTCGACCCGCCCCATCAGGTTGGCGATGTTCTGGTACTGACGCGTGACTTCGATCATCCGGCTGATCTCGACGACCGGATTGACATTGGAGCGCTCGATGAAGCCAGCCTGCACCCGTGCCTGGGTCGCGGGCTCCGGCTGGACGCGGGCGGTAAAGAGGTTGGCACCGGTGTTCTCGAGAACCTGCTGGTTCTGGAAACGGACGAGGCGAAGCTTGCCGCGCACGCCGTTCGAGGTCGACAGCGTGCCGTCGGCGGCAATGCGGATATCCTTCTCGGTCGCGCCGAATTGGTATTCGCCCTGCTCGCCCAGCACGACATGACCGTCGGAGGTCACGAGCTGGCCGTTGGCGTTGACCATCATCGCGCCGTTGCGGGTGTAACGCTCGCCCTGCGGCGTCTGCACCACGAGATAGGCGTCGCCGCCGATGGCGATATCGAGCGGGTTGCCGGTCGGCTCGATCTTGCCGGTCGATGTATCGAGCGGCGTGCCGCGATCGACGACAAAGGAAACCCTGCGATCCTCGCCGCGGCGGAAGGTTTCCGCAGAGGCGACAGGCATCGTGAATTCACGGCTGTCCGACAGACGGCGCTTGAAGCCGTTCGTCTGAACGTTCGCGACGTTATTGGCAATGACATCCAGTTCGCGCCTCAGCGTCGCCTGACGCGACAGCGCGATCAGAAGAACGTTCTCCATCGAACGTACTCCCCTTGCTCCTCGGTGATGGCCCGTTCTCCTCGCTCCCCAGCGCAAGAACTTGCCGATGCATTAACCATAACAAGGGGCGTGCCAAGCCGAGGATTTAACTAAAAACCACGCAAAATCAGTATGATATAAAAAACAAGCACCCGGTATTCTCCGGGCCGAATTTGCCATGCGGCAGAAATGATCGGGCAAAAATTGCCGCCTTGGTCAAAAATGAAAGTCTTCGTTAACCATCCTCGCCCCAAGGTCGTCCCATAGCGAGGCACTGCGATTCCTGCGCGGTGCCGCGCCCCGAAGAACCGAAGCGGATTGGACGGAACGATGGCAGCAAGCGCAGCGAATGCCGATGAAGTGCCGGAAGGCGGGGCGGCCCCGGCCAAGGGCGGCAAGAAGAAGCTGATCATCATGGCGGCGGCCGCACTGCTGGTGCTCGGCGGCGCCGGTGCGGGCTACATGTTCTTCTTCAAGGGCAAGAAGGTCGAGGCTGACGCCGGCGGCGTGAAGAAGAAGATGGTCTTCTTCGATCTGCCGGAAATCACCACGAACCTTGCCATGCAGGCGGGGCAGGAACGGCCAGTCTACCTCAAGCTCAAGGTGGCGCTTGAGGTCGAGGATCAGAAAGTGGTCAACGAGATCACGCCGCTGATGCCGCGCATCATCGATAACTTCCAGGTTTACCTGCGTGAGTTGCGCCCGTCGGACCTTGAGGGTTCGGCTGGCCTCTACCGGCTCAAGGAAGAGCTTGTCCGCCGGATCAACGCCGCCGTTTATCCCGCGCGCGTGGAAGCTATCCTCTTCAAAGACGTTCTTGTTCAGTGACGGGTCCGGCCATCCGGGATTTGCGCGTAGCGGAGACATTTCGTGGCTGACAACGATCAAACGCAAGACGATCTTGCTGACGAATGGGCCAAGGCCCTCGGCGAGGCGGGTGACGATCCGGCGGCCGCCGGCGGTGATGCTCGCCCGGTTGATGCCGGTCTCGATCTCGACCTCGGCACCGGCCTTTTCCTCGACCAGGAGGAAGTCGATACGATCTTCGGGTTCGATCCCGAGGATGCGGATCAATCCAAGCAGAACGGCGTGCGTGCGATCGTCGATTCGACGGTTGTCTCCTACGAGCGCCTCCCGATGCTCGAAATCGTGTTCGACCGTCTGGTCCGCACGCTCACAACCACGCTGCGCGGCTTTTTCTCCGACAACGTCGAAGTCTCTCTCGATGATGTGACCTCGGTGCGCTTCGGCGACTATGTGTCCTCGCTGCCGCTCCCGACAATCCTTTCGGTCTTCAAGGCCGAGCCGTGGGAGAACTACGGCATCGTCACGATCGACAGCGAACTGATCTATCTGGTGATGGACGTGCTGCTCGGGGGGCGGCGCGGGCTCTCGAACTTCCGCATCGAGGGGCGCCCCTACACCACGGTAGAGACCAATCTCGTCAAGCGCCTGCTCGATCTGGTGCTCTCCGAGGCAGAGCAGGCCTTCCAGCCGCTCTCGCCGGTGAAATTCATCTCCGAGCGCATCGAGACCAACCCGCGCTTCGCCTCCATCACCCGGCCGGCCAATGCGGCGATCCTGATCGCGCTGGCGATCGATCTCGAAGGGCGCGGCGGGCGTGTCGAACTGCTCCTGCCTTACGCGACCATCGAGCCGATCCGCGAGTTGCTCCTCCAGAGCTATATGGGCGAGAAGCTTGGTCGCGACCACATCTGGGAAGGGCATCTCGCCTCCGAGATCTGGCAGGCGAAGCTCGATATCGACGTCGTCCTTCATGAAACGGAATTGCCGGTCAAGAAGGTCCTCGATCTCAAGGTCGGCGATACGCTGGTCTTCGACGTGCGGGGCGACCCCCTCGTCAATCTTCGTTGCGGCGACATGCTGGTCACCCAGGGCCGAATCGGCAGAATGGGCGACAATATGGCGATCGAGGTCGCGCGACCCCTCAAGAAGTCGAGAACGACTTTCGCAGCTTTCGAACAAGGCGCATCAGTGCGGCGTGACAGGTGATAAAATGGGCAATTTGGGGATTGTCATCGAACTGATGGTGGTGGGCCTTCTGGTCGTGACCATCGGTTATTGCGTGATGCTGGATCGACGCCTGCGCGCCGTCCGGCAGGACGAGCAGATCATGCGCAAGACCGTCGTCGAGCTTGGCGCCGCAACGGAGCGCGCCGAACGGGCGATCGACTCGCTTCGCCATACGCTCGGCGATTGCGACCGCACGCTCGCCGAACGGCTTCGGGTCGCCGAGCGCTACACGGCGGACCTCGAAGATCAGATCCGCACCGGCGACGACATCCTGAACCGGATCAGTCGTATCGTCTCGACGACGGCCGAAGCTCCGGCGCAGGAGCCGGCAGGGCGCGGGCTCTCTCGCATCAACCAGACCCTCGCGGCGGCCCAGGCGCTGGCGACGCAGGCGCAATCGCGCCTCGGTGAGACCTCCCAGCGGGATAACGTGGCATGACCAGCGTCCGCCTTCTTCCGGTCCTACTGTTCGGCCTCGTCTCGTTGTTGTCGATCAAGCTGATGTCGATGGCGATGAACCTGCCGACCTTCAACAGGCCAGATGCGAAATCGCCAGCCTTTGAACGGGCGATTACGATCGCGCGGAACGGTCAGCCGGAAGGCGAGATCATCACCGGTTCGGTCGGCAAGAAGGAAGATAAGAAGGAAGAGGCCGCGACGACGAAGACCAAGGAGCCGACGGAAGAGGAGAAGGCCGCGCTTGAAAAGGCCAAGGCCGAAACCAAGGCGCGAATGGAGCCTGAAGGCACGCGCCTGCCGCCGCCGAACGGTGATTCGGCCTCCCCGCGTGGCCCGAGCCCGCAGGAGCGCGCAATCCTCGAAAAGCTGAAGGATCGTTCCGGCGAACTTGAAGCGCGCAATCGCGACCTTGAAATGCGCGACAATCTCCTGCGCCTTTCCGAGCGCAAGCTCGACGAGAAAATCGGCGAATTGCGTACACTCGAAGGCCAGTTGGGCAAAGGTAATTCGCAGGCCGATGCCAAGAACCGCTACCGCCCGCTCGTCGTGATGTACGAGAACATGAAGCCGAAGGACGCCGCGCGCGTGTTCGACCGGCTCGATCTGGTGGTACTGATGAGCCTCGTCGATCACATGAACCCGCGCAAGATGAGCGAAATCCTCGCGGCGATGGAACCTGCCGCGGCAGAGAAACTCACCGTTGCCATGGCGCGCAAGGCTGCGACGGGCGAGACCGCCACCGATACGCCGGTCGCTGAATCCAAGGACGTGGAACTGCCGCGGCTGCCTGCAGCCAAGCCGTAGCCGCCAAGAAAAATCCGCCGGCCGCTCCAACCCGAACGGCAGGATTAAGGCCCCGTTAGGCATGACGACCTAGAATGCGGCTCACCTTGATGTTGAGTGAGCCTTGGTCGGTCCCGTGTTGCGTAATCGTTCTGCCGCCGCCACCCGTCTTTTCCGCGTCTTCCGCGATGGCATGCTGGCCCTCTTGGGCCTCTTCGTGCTTGCCGGCGAGGCGCTCGCCACAAAGGGCATCGTTGTCGCTTCCGATATGCGCGGCTACGGCCGGGTGATCTTCACCTTCGACAAGGAAGTGAAGGCGGAAACGCAGGCCTTCAACTCGGTCCTCGTGGTCAAGTTCGAGGAACCGGTCCAGCTTGATCTCGAAAAGATCAATCAGCAACTGCCGAATTATATCAGCATCGCGCGGCTCGACCCGGACGGGCGTTCGATCCGTCTCGGTCTCAATGCTCGCTACCGCACCGATCTGAAACCGGCCGGCGAGCGGCTTTATCTCGACCTCTTGCCGCAGAACTGGGTTGGCCTGCCGCCGGCGCTGCCCGCCGAGGTCGTGCAGGATCTCGTCCGCCGGGCAAGGCAGGCGGAGGATCGTTTGCGCAAGATGGCGCTTGACGAGGAGCGGACCACCAAGCGCGATCTTTCGCTCAGGATCGGCACCGCGCCGCAGTTCAAGCGTGCAACCTTTCAGATGCCGCGCACGGCGCCGGTGAGCTTCGACGACCGCGACGGCGAGGTCCTTCTGACTTTCGACGCCAATTTTCTTATCAAACCCGAGTTGATTCGTGCTCGCATGGCAGGCTTGATCGAGGCTGTCGATGTCGAGCAGGGCGAGGACATCCTGCGCATCAGGATGCGTCCGAGCGAAGGCCTCAAGGTGCGTGGTTTCCGCGAGGACGACACTTTCTCGATCGATTTCGAGCGCAAGGACGGCGCGCGTATCGAAGCGGATCCCAAGGCGGACACCGCTGAAAGCGAGGGACCTAAGAGCGAGGCGGCAGCGCCGAGGGTTTCGGAAGCGGCGCGGTCGGCGATGGACCCGCCAGCGCCGGACAAGGCGGTCAGTTCGCCGGACTCGGGGCCGAAGAAGATCAGTATTCAGGACCTCGACGCCCAGCGGCCCATTGAAACCATGGTCGAGCCGGGTGCGGATCCGCAAGGTTTCGCGCTGCGGCTTGCCGAACTCGGCACGGCACCGGTTGCTATCGTCCAGCGCGGCAAGGGGCTGGTTATTCTCATCGAGACCCCGGAATCCCTCAATATGCCCAGCATTCCGGCGGCGCTCACCCGGAACATCGAGGGGCTTAGCATCGCGCGCGTAAAGGGCGGCACTGTCATCCGTCTCGGTGCGACGCAGGATGGGCATTTCTGGTTGACGCGGACGGCGCGCGATCTGGTGATCCAGCGCGGCAAGACCGGAGGGACAACCGATTCCTTTGCTGGCGAGCCTGTCGCCATTCGCCGCGCCTTCGACGAGAGCGGCAAGGAATCGCTGGAAGCGCTCGTCGGAAAGGACGGAAAGCTGCACCTGATCGAGGACCCGGAATCCGGCCAGCGTCTCGCTGTGGTTCCCATCCCGCGTGCCGAGAAAGCGAGTCCCAGGGGCATGTCCTTCGCGGAATTCTCGATCGAACCGACATTGGCGGGCTTCGCCGTGCTGCCGATCGATGAGGCCGTGAAGATCAAGCGACAGCCGGAATCGGTTCTGATCGGCCACGAAATCAAACTCAACCTTTCGGCATTGCCGAAGGAAAAGGTCGAGCCGCCGCAGCAGAAGCGGGCGCTGATGCTGGATCTCGACGGCTGGACGCAGGATACGCGCGGCGCGATTCGCCAGACGGAACGCGATCTCTTGCGTGCAGCTGCGGAATCGCCGCGCGTGACCCGGAGCGAGGCGCGCGCCAAGCTTGCGCGGTTCTACCTTGCCAACCAGCTTTACCCGGAAGCACTCGCGGTGCTCGATGTGCTTTCTACCGATGACCGGCAGGCCGGAGCGACGAAAAAAGTTCTGTTTCTGCGCGCTTTCGCTTCGGCGATGATGGGGCGCCTTGTCGACGCGACGCGCCTGCTTTCTGAGCCCGCGATCGCGGTCGAGGGCGAGCAGAAACTCTTGCAGGCCGTCGTCGATGCCAAGGCGCTGCGCTATCCGCAGGCCAACGCGAACTTCAAGCTCGCCCAGTATGAACTGGAACGTTACCCTGAATCGCTGCAATCCGAATTTCGGCAGCTTGCCATTGTGGCCGCCATAGAGGCGCAGGACCCGATCTTCGCCCGCGAACAGCTTCTGGCGTTCGAAAAAGTGGACACACGCTTCCGCGATCCGAATGTGCAGCAGTTCCTCGCCGCGCGCCTTGCAGAATCGCAAGGCCAGTTGGCCGAGGCTTTCCACAGCTACGGCCTGGCCATGCAGTCGCGCGACCGGCGCATCGAGGCCGAGGCGCGCTTCGGGCGCGCGAGCGCCGGCGTCGCCGACAACAAGCTCACGGTCGAGGATGCCCGCGCCGAGTTCGAAACACTGGCCGCGATCTGGCGGCGCAGCGAGGTCGAGGTGAAATCGCTCGAACGGCTCGGCGAGTATTACGCCGCAGAGGGGCGGTGGCGCGAGGCGTTTCTGGCGAGCCAGCGGGCGACCGCTATCATGCCCGACCACCCGGCTTCACGCCGCATGGAAGAGGCTATGGGGCGGCGTTTCGAGAACCTCTTCCTCAACAACGAAGCCGACAAGCTCTCGAAGGTCGAGGCGCTGGCGATCTATCAGGAGTTTCGTTCGTTGATGCCGGTGGGCCGGCGCGGCGACGAGATCGCCCGTCGTCTGGCCGATCGTCTTCACGATCTCGATCTCGTCAACGAAGCGACGGAGATCCTGGAGCATCAGGTCAAGAACCGCCTCGAAGGGGTGGCGCGCGCTTCGGTCGCGACCCGCCTTGCAGTGATGTATCTCCAGAACCGGCAGCCGGTAATGGCGCTCTCGGCGCTGCGGTCGACGCGCCTCGCGCATATCCCCGATGATCTGCGGCGGGCGCGAACCCTGCTGGAATCGCGGGCGCTCGGCGATCTCTTCCGTACCGATCTAGCCATCGAGGTGCTCGCGAACGACGAGGGCTCGGACGTCGACCGTCTGCGCGCGGACATCTACTGGAAGGGCAAGCGTTGGCGCGAGGCTGGCGAATCCTACGAGCGCGTGCTCGGGGATGCGTGGCAAGCCGACGCACCGCTCACCGAGACGCAGCGGCTGGACACGCTCCGGGCGGGGCTCGCCTATGTTCTGGGTGAGGAGACGCTGTCGCTCAACCGGCTACGCAGCCGTTACCTCGCACAAATGATCAAGACTCCGGATGCGGGGGCCTTCAAGCTCATCTCGGATGATCGGATCACCCAGCCGCAAGCATTCCGCGAAGTCGCGCGTTCTGTCGTGAACGCGGATACAATGACGGAATTTATGTCGTCCTATCGTCAACGCTACCCTGAATCCGGCGGCAGTGCCCGCCCGGTCCGCAGCGCGCCGGACGGCCGTCAGTCCGCGCTCGGGCAGGGCGGCGCCGCGACGACACAGCCGTTGCCGGAGAAGAGCTAAAACGCCCCGAAACTCTGCACGAGTGAGCCGGTTACCAGTCGCCAGCCGTCTACAAGTACAAAAAAGACGAGCTTGAATGGTAATGACACTGTGATCGGTGGCACCATCATCATGCCCATCGATATCAGGATCGACGACACGACAAGGTCGATGATCAGGAACGGCAGAAAAAGCAGGAAGCCGATCTCGAAGGCGCGACGGATCTCCGAGATCATGAAGGCCGGCACGAGGCTCGTCAGCGGCGTGGCCTCTGGCGTTGCCGGGCGCGGTTGACGGGACATGTCGAGGAATAGTTCGAGATCCTGCGAGCGAACGTGCTTCAGCATGAAGGTGCGGAAAGGGGCTGCCGCACGGTCGAAGGCTTCCATTTCCTGAATTTCGCCGGCGATCAAGGGCTTCACCCCGGCGTCGTATGATGCCTGAAAGGTCGGCATCATGATGAACGCAGTCAGGAACAGCGCGAGGCCTGTCAGCACTGTGTTGGGCGGGGCAGACTGCGTGCCGAGCGCAGAGCGCAGTAGCGAAAGAACGATCACGATCCGCGCGAAAGACGTGACCATGATAAGGATCGAAGGCGCGAGCGACAGGATCGTGAGCAGCGCCACCATCTGCAGCGCGCGCTCGGTGATGCCCGTGCCCTGAAAGTTGATCGAGATATCCTGCGCATAGACGGCCGTGGCGGTCGCCAGCGTAAAAATCGCGAAAGCCAGTAGCCGGCGGACGGGAAAACGCCACCGCGATCCGGCACCAGCTTGCATGGTCATGAGCCGGAACCCGCCGGCGGTTGCGGGCGACCGAGCAGGCGTGCCATCTCCTCTTCGAGAAGATCCATCTCGATATCTGTAGCCTTCTGCGGTGCTGCCGGCGGGACAGGTTCGACCTTGGTGGACGGTGCAGGCTCCGGCGTGGGTGGAGGCGCTGCAGGGGTCGGTGCTGGCGGGGGCGGCGGCGCTTCCGAAATCGGTTCGGGCGCCTTCGGTGCTGGCATAGTAGCCGGCACCGGCGGAATCGGTTTGTTGAACGGTGGCCGTAGCGTGCCGCTCAGCGGCTTCTGGAGCACCTCATTGAGCCGCCGTGCCATTTCGCTCATCGGCGGTTGCTTCGGCGCAACGGGCTCTGGCGCGGGGAGTGGCGATGCCGGTGGCGGTGCAAGCTCATCGGCATGACGTGGCGGGATGATCGGCTGCGGCGCCGGCATGGGCGGCAGCGCAAACCGATCCACGGCGGGCTCAACTGCAGGAGGCGTTGTCGGCCGGACCGGCGCCGGTTGAACCGGAGGAGGCTGGAACGGGGGAGGCGCCGGACGTGGCGCCGGCTGCTGGCGCTGCTGGGCAGCTTGCATGGCCGCGAGCGCGTTTTCGAACTCATCGTCGAGCGCCTGGGCGGGTTGCGGCTTCGAGATCGGCGGCGGAGGCGGTGTCGCCGGGCGGGGCGGCGCCACGGGCGGCGGTGCCGGTGGCAGGGATGACGGCAATGGCGGTGCCATGATCTGTGGCTCCGTCATCTGCACGCCTTCGGACCGCGGCAGTTCGGTTGCCAGCGCGCTTTCGGCCGCGGCGATCAGTTCGGCGTCGCCCGGCGCCCGCGGACGCTCGCGGCCGCCGCGTTCGGTGCGAACGATCGTCGATTCGACCAGCACATCGTTGGGGCCGCCGATCAGCAACAGATGCTCGACGTTGTCCCGCCGGACGATCACCAGCTTGCGGCCCTCACGGTCGAGCGGGAAAGCATCGGTGACGGCCAGTCGCTGCGGGCGCCCGCCGCGACCCTGCGCGCCGCCGAGATTGAGCGAAGGGCGCAGCATCCGAACCAGCCACACAGCCAGCACCAGCACGACCAGCAGCAGCACGATCGAGGTGCCGATCCAGACCAGGGTGGATGTCAGGCCTTCGCCCAGTCCAAGCTTTTCCGCCAGATTTCGCATGCCAACTCCCGAAACGGCCTCGTTTTCCGTGACTTAATCGCGAGCATGAGCCGTGTAAACCGGTTCTCTCGCGCGCGGGCGGTCGCAAGGCGATTCCCATCAGGCCACAAATATCACAGGTGTCGAGTATTCGCGGGACGAAATCCGGTTAATCGCGGTTAATAACCGGAAATCCCGCGCGTCATTCGCGGACAAAATGGCACAATCCGGCGCCGCGTTTAACGAGGTGTTAACCATACATGCGGCAATATCTACCCAAGCAGAGGCCCCAGCGGCCAAATTTGCCGAGGTGTTAATGATTCACGACCTGCCCACTTTTGCTGCCCTCAAGGACCGGATGCGCTTCCTCCAGACCCGGCAGAAGCTGTTGGCGCAGAACGTCGCCAATGCCGATACGCCCGGCTTCCGCCCCAAGGATATCCGCCAATTGGGTGTCGATCCTGCCTCGCGTGGGTCGGATGCCGCCCGGCGCCTCGCATCAACGAGTGCGACGGCGGCCTATGGCCTGACGACAACAAGCCCGATGCATATCGCGACGCGCGATGGAGACGCTGCCTACGCCGAAAAGGGAGCGAGTTACGAAACCCGTCCTTCCGGCAACGCCGTCGACCTCGAAAACGAGATGCTGAAGGTTTCCCAGAATCAGATCGACTTCCAGACGGCGGCGAACATCTACCAGCGCGGGCTTGCCACGCTGAAGATTGCCCTCGGTCGCAAGGCATAAGGAGGCAAGAGCATGGATTTTTTCAAAACCCTCGCCGTCGCAGCGTCCGGTCTTCGGGCGCAGGCCGGGCGGATGCGCGTCATCTCCGAGAACATCGCCAATGCCGATACGACCGCAACGACAAAGGGGGCTGACCCCTATCGGCGCAAGGTTGTGACCTTCCAGAACACGCTCGACCGCGAGATGGATGTCCCCACGGTCGCGCTCGGACGGATCGCCAAGGACCGCAGCGATTTCAAGACTGTCTATGAGCCCGGCCACCCGATGGCCGATGCCAGCGGCAACGTGAAGAAGCCGAATGTCGACACCATGATCGAGATGCTCGACATGCGGGAAGCCCAGCGTTCGTACGAAGCCAACCTCAACGTGATCACCAATACCCGCCGGATGCTTGCGCGAACGCTCGATATCCTACGGGCCTGACCCGTCTGCCGATTTGTGGAGAAAGCCATGAAGACCTTGATGAACCCGGGGATGGCCGCCAGCGCCTACGCCCTGACCCAGAAAATGCAGCCAAACCCTGTCGCGGCAATCGCCAAGCAGGGGCAGTCCGGCAATTCCTTCGCCGACGTGCTTGAAGCGACGGTCGGCCGGGTCCACGATGCAGGCAAGCGCGCCGATTCGATGGCGATGCGCTCCGCGACCGGCAAGCCGACCGATCTCGTCGAGGTTGTGACGGCCGTAGCGGAGAGCGAAGCCGCACTGGAATCGCTGGTTGCGGTCCGCGATCGCGTCGTCGCCGCCTACGAGGAAATCATGCGGATGCCGATCTGATGACAGGACAAGAGCTGGTCGAATTCTCCCGCGAGGCCATCGTGACCTTCTTCAAGGTCGGGATGCCGGTGATGGTGATCGGCCTGCTCGTCGGTGTGATCATTTCGCTTTTCCAGGCGTTGACGCAGATCCAGGAGCAGACGTTGGTCTACGTTCCGAAGGTCGCAGCCATTTTCGGCTCCCTTCTCCTGCTCTTGCCGTTCATGGCGGATGCGCTCGCCTCGTATATGACCAAGATCGCCACCCGCATCGCGGCGGGTGGCTGAGGGCGGTTGCGCCTGAAATTTTTGCGCTTTCGGGTCGAATCATCGAATGATCGGCCATGAACATCACCGTCTTGCCGGAATTCGCGATTGCCTTCGCGCTGGTCTTCGCCCGCATAGGGACGATGATGATGCTCGTTCCCGGCCTTGGCGAGCGAACGACGCCGGCACGGATCCGGCTCGGCCTCGCAGTTCTTGTCACCGTTCTCACCTTGCCCATCGTTCGGGCCGGCATGCCGAAATCGATGGAGAACATGCCGGCACTGGCGCAGCTTCTTGTCAGCGAGTTGCTGATCGGCTTTACCTTCGGTCTCGCGAGCCGGTTCATGATGTCGAGCTTGCAGACGGCGGGCGTGCTGATCGCACAGCAAATGGGGCTCTCGTTCACGATGATGCTCGACCCGACGCATGGCGATCAGGGACAATCAGCGGTCATTTCCAGTTTTCTGTCCTTGCTGGGGGTCGCGCTCATTCTCGCGCTGAACCTTCATCACGTCGCCCTCATGGGGATTGTCGACAGCTACCGAACCTTCTCCCCCGGTGAGCTGCCGCCGGCGGGCGATGCCGCGCAGCTGGCCATCAGCATCGCGAAAACCTCGTTCGGCGTCGGCGTGCAGATCGCGGCGCCGTTTCTTGTCTTCGGGCTCGTCTTCAACGTCGGGCTTGGTGTGCTCTCGCGTATGATGCCGCAATTGCAGGTATTCTTCCTGGCGATGCCCGCGACCATCCTCGTTGGCACGGTCGTGCTCGTTCTCGTTCTGACGCTGATGATGGACGGCTTCACCACCCATGTCGCCGCGACATTTCGTGAACTCTTTCCGGGAGCACGATAGACGATGTCGGACGACAAGGATCAGGAAGACAAAACAGAAGACCCGACAGACCGCCGCATCGAGCAGGCGATCCAGCGGGGCGACGTGCCCAAAAGCATGGAAGCCGCGACCTTCTTCGCACTCGGCGCGGGAACGCTTGCGCTGCTGATCTCGGGGACCGCCGGCATCGGCGATTTCGTCGCCGGTATGCGGGCCTTCCTGCAGAACGCGCATCAAGTGCCGTTCGATGCCAACGGTTTGCGGAACGTCGCCAACTACTCTGCTTGGAAATACTTCGCCATCGTCGCCATCCCCTTCATCTTCGCGGTCGTTGCCGGAATCGGGCAGGGGATGATCATGCATCGCCCGCTCTGGACGCCGGAACCGATGGCGCCGAAGCTCAACCGCATCTCGCCGATGAGCGGCTTCAAGCGAATCTTCGGCAAGGAAGCGTTCGTCCAGTTCGGGAAGAGCCTCGCGAAGTTCGCCATCGTCACGATCGTGATGTTTGCGGTGCTCTGGCCGGAACGTCAGCGACTCGATTCGCTCGTGCGGCTTGATCCGATCAAGATGATGGACGCGAGCTGGAGTCTCACGCTCAAATTGCTCGCCGGTGTGCTCTCCGTCTTTGCATTCGTCGCGGTTGCCGACATTCTCTACCAGCGCTTCTCCTGGCGACAGCGGCTGAAGATGACGCGCGAGGAATTGAAACAGGAATTCAAGGAAACCGAAGGCAGCCCGGAGATCAAGGCGCGGATCCGCAAGGTTCGCATGGAGATCCTGAAACGCCGCATGATGGCGCAAGTTCCGAAAGCCTCGGTCATTCTCACCAACCCAACCCACTACGCCGTCGCGCTCCGTTACGAAGCCGGAATGAACGCGCCGACAGTGCTTGCCAAGGGGGTCGATTCGCTGGCGATGCGCATCCGCGAAATCGCGGCCGAGCACGAGATTCCCATCGTGGAAAACCCGCCGCTCGCCCGCGCGTTGCACGCGCGTGTGGAAATCGACGAGGAAATCCCGGAAGAACATTATAAAGCAGTTGCGGAAGTCATCGGATACGTGATGCGGTTGCGGCGACAGCGTAGGTAGACCGCGCCGGGAGGCCGGACTGCGGCTTTGTCTTGGCGTAGGCGGCAGCAAGCCGTTTGAGGGTGGAGTTCATGCTGAAGGAAACGCCGGTCGGCGCGCCAATTGACCGCAGCCAGCGACATGGCTCGCCGGGCCTTCTGCTTGTCTTCACGCTGGTTGTGGTCGCGGCCGTGGTCGGGATGGTCTATCTCGACGAGCAAAAGCATGCGCTGGTGCTGATGCTGTTCCTCGCGAGCTTCGCCGCGATCGGCTTCCTCGCCTTCCTGCTCTATGCGATCGGTATTCTCCAGTTCTCCGGCCGGGCTGCCCGGAACGACATCACCAAATCGATCGTCGACGGGTCAGCCGACGCGCAACTGATTGTCGATCGCGAGGGCAAGGTCCTCTATGCCAACGCGGCCTATCAGGCGTTGTGTGGAGGAATCCCAGGTCGGCTCGCGAGCATCCGTCCGGTCGAGCGCCTGTTCGCGGGCTCGCCGGAAGTGAGCGAGGCGACCTATCGTCTTGCGCAGGCGGCGCGGGAAGGGCGGCGCACGTCAGAAGTCATGCGGCTGGTGCCAGCGCTCACGGGCGGGGCGCCTTTCGCCTGGTATCGGGTGCGGATCGCTCCGCTCGAGCGCGACGGCGGTACGGTTCAGCACTGGTCGGTTTCCGACATCACCCGCGAGCGGGAACGCAACGAAAACGAGTTCCAGGAACTCCAGCAGGCGATCTCCTATCTCGATAATGCGCCTGCCGGCTTCTTCTGCGTGCGGCCGGACGGACGCCTCGCCTATGTCAACGCGACCCTTGCTGACTGGCTCGATCTCGACATTGCCGAGATCGCCGGCAAGCCGCTCGAACTCAAGGATATCGTCTCCGGCAACGGCGCAGCGCTGGTATCCGCGATTCAGGGGATGCCAGGCGGGGTAAAGACCGAGACGATCGATCTCGACCTGAAGCGCAAGAACGGTCAAACGCTGCCGGTGCGACTTATCCATCGCATCGCCTTCGCGGCGGATGGTAGCGCGGGGGTCTCCCGGACACTGGTTCTCAATCGCTCGCACGGGCAGGGCGGCGGCGAATCCTCGGAAGGCCTGCGCGCTGCGGAAGTGCGCTTTGCGCGCTTCTTCAACAACTCGCCGCTGGCGATTGCCACGCTTGATGCAACCGGTGCGGTCGACAGTTCGAATGCCCGTTTCGCCGCGCTCATGCCGCATAGCAAGCCGGGCGAGGCGCGCGATCTCAAGCATTTCGTCGTCGAGGCCGACCAGGCCAAGGTCGAGGCCGCCTTCCGAGAAGCGCAATCGGGGAGGGGCGATATCGACCCGGTCGATGCGGTGCTCGTGGGCGATCCGCCGCGCAGCGCCCGGTTCTTCTTCGTCCCTGCCGAGACGCGCGAGGGCGACAAGGAGGTGGCGCTGGTCTATCTCATCGAGACCACCGAGGAGAAAAAGCTTCAGGAGCAGTTCTTCCAGTCGATGAAGATGAACGCGATTGGCCAGCTTGCGGGCGGTGTCGCGCATGACTTCAACAACCACCTCCAGGCCATCGTCGGTTTCGCGGACCTGCTGATCGGCAATTATCGTGCGTCCGATCCGCGCTATCAGGACGTGCTCCAGATCAAGAATTCCGCGAACCGGGCGAAGAGCCTCGTGCGTCAGTTGCTGGCCTTCTCGCGGCAGCAGACGCTGCTGCCGGAAGCAATCGATCTTGGCGAGCAGCTCAGCGACCTGACGAACCTGCTCAAGCGCTCCATCGGTCCCACGGTCGAGCTGGAAGTGCGGCACGGGCGCGATCTCTGGCCGATCCACGCCGACCCGGCCTCCTTCGACAACATGATCATCAATCTCGCCGTCAACGCGCGCGATGCGATGCCTGAGGGTGGCCATCTGACGATCCGTACGGCCAATATCGCGCCAGCGGAATGCAATGGCTACGACATCGAGGGCATGCCGGAGGCGGAATACGTCCTCGTCGAGATGTCCGATACCGGCACTGGGATGAGCGAGGAAGTCCGCAAGCGGATTTTCGAGCCGTTCTTCACCACCAAGGATGTCGGGCGCGGCACCGGACTGGGCCTCTCCTCGGTCTACGGCTTCATTTCGCAATCGAACGGGTTCATTGGCTGCCAATCGGAACTGGGCAAGGGTACGACCTTCCGGATTTTCCTGCCGCGCTATCAGGAACCGGCTGTCGAAGCCTCGGCCACCGCTCCGACGGCGGTCGCGGTCAGCGAAGATGGTGCACCTCCCGCTGTCCAAGCGGCGCAGCCGATCGCCGATCACACCGGCAAGGAGACCATCCTCCTCGTTGAGGACGAGGATGCCGTGCGGAATTTCGGCGCCCGTGCCCTGCGTTCGCGGGGCTATACGGTGATCGAGGCGCAATCAGGTCTCGATGCGCTGGAGCAGGTCGGCGACCGGATCGACGAGATCGACATCGTCGTCTCGGATGTCGTGATGCCGGAAATGGACGGCCCGACGCTGCTGCGCGAGCTGCGCGCCCGCAATCCCGATCTCAAGGTCATCTTCGTTTCCGGCTATGCCGAAGAGGCCTTCCGCAAGAACCTGCCCGAGGGGCAGCAGTTCGATTTTCTCCCCAAGCCTTTCGGGCTCAAGCAACTCGTCGAGGCGGTGAAGAGCGTGCTTGGCAGCGCAGCGTGAGCGATCGGGTAGTTCGCCATCCTGACGGACTTGTCGATTTAAAGTCGTCCGAACTGTCTTCTGTGCTCTTCGGCGTAGGCTTGGCGAACCAGATGGAATGTATCCCGAGCGCTTCCGCAGACTTCCTCTCAGGCGGTCGAACGATCGTCTTGCTGGGTCCAAACCTTGATAGTCGGAGCTTGTTCAAAAACGGTCGTTTGCCACGTCGGTCCCTTCACCCCTTAACGTCGAATTCGGGGTGAAGGGATCGGGGGGTGGGATACTCAATCCTGACCAAGAGTAGAGCTCTTGAAGTGAGACCGTGAGCGGAATGGCTCTTAAAATGTTCAAACTTGAAATTGCAGGCACGAAGGTCGCCCTATTATCGATCTCGAGTTTGCCAAACTTTGCTCAAGGGAGTGGTAGGTTGACACACTGAATAGCGGGGCACCACAAAAAGCACTCGCTCGTTCGCCGGTAACTTGTAATTCTACCTCACAGCCGTGGAAATAAGGTGTTCATAAATCTCGCATGAAATTTGGCCAGCATGCGCCAAGTGATATCGATTGAGCATGATTACAGCCAAGCAAATTTCAGATTGGGCTGGCACTGGGGACGCCCATGACCTGAGACCCGACTTTCCTCCGGTTATGGGGAGAGTCCTTGGGTTGATTTAGGGCCTATGCGGCCCTGGTTTCCAGATAGATTTGTGCGGCGAACTCGGCGGGTGTCTTGTTGCCGAGGGCCGA
>VWVY01000011.1 GCA_009846685.1 Rhizobiales bacterium SYSU XM002
GCGCCCGCCTCCTGCTCCTTCAGCATCCCGATGATCTGCTCTTCTGAAAAACGTGAGGGCTTCATCCGTCGTCTCCTTCGCGACGGACTCTACTCATTCCTGGAGGAAGTTCAGGGTCTCAGGTCACTTGCTCACCGAGGTAACGCGGCGCGTGAGCAAGGCGCTCCGCATCCAGAAGGGGCGAGGGGCGGTGCGTGGCGGCCTAGATAAGGCGCGGCGGACGGTGTGGGAGCGTGCCTCCCACACCGTTTAGCTTGTTTACGCTGCTTTTGTAGCGCTCGACAAAAGGCGGGGTAGATACTCTAGTGCCACGCTGTCACGACCCTTGAAGTACTCTACCGATCGATGAGGCATCCACTCTTCCCGGAAATGCTTCCGCCACGATGGAAGAAGAGCTTCGGGGTATGCTTTTGCTCGGACCCGCCGACCGTCTTCGTAAACGTGCCAATAGGTCGGCAGCGCATCAGTATCAATCCCCGCAATGTCTCTGAGCCATTTGCAGAACATCTTGCCGTGGGAAATATCGGGGACCATGCGCTCCGGGAGCGTGTATCCCATAATTTCCATTGGTGCGATCAGGGCCTGAGTCATCTCGGTGAGGATGGAGAAGTGCCCTACCGGAAGATTACCCTGGTTCGCCACGTAACGCCGAAGGTGATACGGCACACTGGAACCAGAGGGCTGTCCAGCTTTGGACATCCATTCGTACACCCACTGGCTCACCTTGACGGCAAATTTGGGTGAGAGCCATTGAGCCAAATGGATAGCCACTTGGGGATGAACCCACGTTCCCTGATGCGCTGGATCGCCGCCCTTAAAGGACTGAGCTAATTCCGATATCGGAATTCCGATATCGGACGACAACTCTCCTAGAAAGGCTTCGGTACCGGTATTAGAACGATAGTGGCCCCATAGTTTGCCGGTTGCTTGGCACATCGCTGTGGCATTGATGTAGCCATCCTTTGGGCGCTGATAAATCACAACCCCCTCGGCGTGGTGGGGGATAAAGTCTAGATGTTGTTGCATAGTTAGGTACTCTTTCTGAGGCCAAGCCTCGGCTGTCCGCATAAAGAAATCTTTATGCGGTGCCATAGAAGGGCTTGATCTCGGCGGATCTTTGTGTTTATGTCCGCTTCATCAGAGAGACGCCAACCCCTTCGTTGGCAGTTAAACGGGCCGTTTCACCATGAGACGGCCCTATTTTTATTATAGCATGATTTTAGCCAAAAGTCGAATCCGGGTAACGACTTGTTAACCGGCGCGGCCTCGTCGCCAGTACCCCTTCCATGCCTGACTGGTCGGGTGCGCCAGCGACGAGGCCGCAATCGTCAAGAACTGCTCTCCATTGCTTACCCGCCGATTATCCTCGCGCCACGCCATTTCGGCGGCATAGGCCGCGAGGTAGCGCCCGGCGATATGATGATGCGTCCCGATCTCCGCGCGGCGAAGGCGCGAGAAGTAGCTTTCCGCCTGATTGGTGCAGGCCCCATCATCCGAATAAGCCCATTCGTGATTGATGCGCTTGATCTTGAAGAAGGTGTGCAGCGCGTCCCAGTGCGGCGCTTCATCGGCATGAACCACGGCGTTCATGCTCACGCGGTCAAGGATCGTCGGAACTGAGGCCGCTTCGCTTTTGAACACGAAGGGCAGCGTGCGACCGTTCCGCTCGCGCATGATGACAACCACGCGGCGCTTGCCGGTTTGATTAATGGCCTTGCGGCGGTCAACGCGGTTCTCTTTGTAGTTGGCCGGGCGGATATGTCCGCCAAAATACGCGCCGTCGATTTCAACCGTGCCTTCAACTTTCATGTCGTCAATGTCAGCCGCCAGCGCCTCGCGCAGCTTGTGAGCCAGAACGAAGGCCGTCTTGTATTGAACGCCAAGGTCTCGGGAAAGCTGCAACGCGGCGTAGCCCTTCGCGCCGTTCGCGAAGATCGCAATCGCCAAGAGGTAGTCGCGGATCGAAAGTTTGCGGCTCGCGAAGATGGTGCCGCTCGTCACCGAGAACTGATGATTGCACGCTTTGCACTTCCAGAGCTTGCGGGTCTTGAAGCCATAGACGGCTTTGCACGAGCAGCGCGGGCAGACCGGCTCGCCACCGGTGTCGCACCAACGGATCACGCGGAAGGCGTCATGCGCCTCCTCGTCCGACATGCGCGCAACCTTCGCCAGAGACAGCGAGCGCGAAGCAGAGGAAAGGAGGAAGTGCTGAGCCATCACCGGTCCAACGGTTTTCGTTGACCTCAGTGATATCCGTTAAAAATAGCGACGTCAACGCTTTTCGTTGATCTTGCGCTTTTTTGTTTTTCTCGCTAGACGTGACGTATGAGCCCGGAACAGTGCCGCGCCGCCCGAGGGTGGCTTGATCTTTCACAAGACGATCTTGCAGTCGCTGCAAGCGTTTCCCTTTCGACTGTTCGAGACTTTGAGAAGGGCAGGAGGACGCCAATCCCGGCGACGTTAGCGGCAATGGAAGCTGCGCTTCACGCGAGGGGCGTTGAGTTTGTGGATAGCGACGGCGCATGGGGGATTTCCTGCGCCAAGCCTACAAAGCAATAGCGCACTAGACGGAATCCGCCGATTCCGTTATGGAAGTAGGTGGAGATGACGGGATTCAAACCCGTGTGCGGCGTCTTGATGAGGGAGCCACGCGCTAATCTGCCATCCCCGATGTAGTGCCGATTGCAGGGCTGCTACCTAGCTTTCTCAGGGCAGATGGTAGCGGCCCTTCCTTTTTCCTCGCCTCAGTTCTGTCGGCTAGCCAGAACGAGACTCAAACTCTCATCTTCATGCAAATTGATTGCCTACCCATTTTCAGGCTCCGCGCTGGTACCTTGCATTTTTGATAGTAGCTCCGGAATCTGAACCGGTGATAAGTCGTACCGCTCGTCGTCCAGCTTAACCAGTTTCCGGTGCTGCACGAGATTATGCAGGGTTAGATGGACCGCCCGCCCTCCACCGCCTGGCTCAAAATATCCGGCCTTCTCGGCCAAGTATTTTAGTTCGTTCTTGTACGTCGGCCCGTTCTGAAAAATCAGGGTCACAAGGTAGTCTGCCAATTCTGCGCTCTTTTGCAGAGGCTGCTCATGTCCGCCAGTCCGTTCGCTCTCGATCACAATTAGCGAGCGTAGCGCATCAAGTTCGCGCTTGATCCCCGCCATCTCGCTTTGGTGATCGCCCTCAAGCTTCGCCCGCGCCTTGTCGAACGCGAGCGAACATTCAGCCGCGCGCCTTTCCGCTTCGGCAATCCTTTCTCGTAGATCGGGGCGGATATCGCGCACAGAATCGCTCCTCAGGTCTAAAATGTTAAGTAATCGATTCCGCGCAATGGTGGAAGTCTCATTGGTTGTCATTTGCGTCATTCTCTGTGGATTATGATAAGATTGATTTGGCCACCGATTTCGCGCTTCCTTCTTTCGATCAGTAGAGGGGTTCGCATGTGTGGGATCAGCAGGCGCGGCTTTCTGGCACTCATGATTGGCGCGGCTGTCGCGCTCGCGATCAATTCCGATGCCGAAGCGCATCCCGGCGCGTTGAGCCGTAGCGGATGCCACCGCGTTCGTAGGACAGGTGAGCGGCATTGCCATGCTGGCGCGGCACGACGAGGCCAGCGACGTAGGTTCGTTGGGTGGGGTGGATCAACACACCGGTTCAGTTCTCGGTATGGCCGGAGGCGTCGACGTAGATGGCGTAGGTGAGTTTGCTACATAATGCCGCATTTCCGGCTTTCCGCCCTGCGCGAGGTCGGCGGATGGGATGCCTGGAACGTCACGGAGGATGCGGATCTCGGCATCCGCCTCGCCCGCTGCGGCTGGCGTGTGGAGGATCTCGTTTCCACGACATGGGAGGAAGCGCCCAATACGCTCGCGGCCTGGATGAACCAGCGAACCCGCTGGATGAAGGGATGGATGCAGAGCACCGGCGTCCACCTCCGCGCGCCCCTGAAGGTGCTGGCGGCATTGGGCCCGTTCCGGACCCTCATCCTCGCGGCGACGGTCTTCTCGGTGTTGGTCGGTTCGGCGCTCTATCCCCTGTTCCTGCTGGCGATCCTCATGCGGATGATGGATCCGGTTCCCTTAGGTACAGGCAACTATTTGCTGGCGGTCGGCGATGCCGCGATCATCGTGCTCGTGGCGATCGCCGTTCTCGCCGAGGCGTTACCCGCCCTCATCGCGCTTAAGCGCCGCAAGGCGCTGCATCTCGCTCCCTTCGTACTGCTCGCACCGGTGACGCACCTCTTAACGTCGTTCGCGACATGGCGGGCAATGATCGAGCTGATCCACCGCCCCTACCACTGGCACAAGACCATGCATGGTCAGGCGAAGCACGAAGGCCGTCTCGGCTCGCTCGAAGGCTGATCCGTCAGAAGCAGAGCGCCCAGGCGGATGCGAGCATTTCCGCGAAGACGCGCGGTCCATTGAGCCACCAGAACGCTGCGGCAATCGCGAGCAGAGTCGCAACCGCGAGGCCCTGCGCGAGGCGAACGCCGCGCGGCGAGGAAGCGTCGAGCTTTTCCGGAACCGGGTTCATGCACGCCTCGTGGGAAGCCGCAGGTCGACTGTCTGGAGCGGGTAGCGGGAATCGAACCCGCGCGTTCAGCTTGGGAAGCTGACAGGCTACCATTACATCATACCCGCGCGGGGCGACTTAAGCCCAATTTTTCGCGCCGATGCAAGCGCGATCCGCCGTCAGGCGCGGAAATGCTTCGAGAGCTTCAGTCCCTGCGCCTGATAGTTCGACGACAGTCCGGCGCCGTAAAGAACGCGTGGCACTTCTGCCATCCGTTCGTAGATCAGCCGGCCGACGACCTGTCCGTCCTCGATGATGAATGGCACATCGCGCGAACGAACCTCCAGCACGCCGCGCGCGCCTGCCCCGCCGGCAGCGGCATGACCGAAGCCGGGATCGAAGAACCCTGCGTAGTGGACGCGGAACTCACCCATCATCGGATCGAAAGGCACCATCTCGGCGGCATGGTCCGGCGGGACATGCACCGCCTCCTTCGAGGCGAGGATATAGAACTCGTTGGGATCGAGCACCATCTCGCGCCGGCCTGTGAGATGGATCGGCTCCCAGAATTCCGCAAGCGGATAGCCGCCCACGCGATCGACATCGACCACGCCGGTGTGCCGCTTGCCGCGATACCCCACGAGTCCCTTGTCATCGAACCCCGAGAGGTCGACCGAGAAGGTAATCCCGTCCTGAATAAGGGCTTCCTCGCGGTCGACAAGGCGGGTGCGGGCATGAAGCGCGCGCAGGGCAGCATCGTCGATGCGCGGCTGACCGCGCCGGAAACGGATCTGCGACAGACGGCTGCCGCGCCGCACGAGAACGGGGAAGGTGCGCGGCGAAATCTCGGCATAGACGGGGCCGCGATACCCGGCCGGCACAGTGTCGAAAGCACTGGCGCCGTCAACGATGACGCGCGTGAAGACGTCAAGACGCCCGGTGGAACTCTTCGGGTTGGCAGAAGCGGCGATATCTTCGGGGAGCGCCAGCCCCTCCTGAACCTCGGCGAGATAGACGCAGCCGGTTTCGAGAACCGCCCCGTTCTCAAGATCGATCTCGTGCAGCGAATAGGCGGCAATCCGATCCATCACCTGCCCATCCTTGCCCGGCAGGAAGCTCGCACGCATCCGCCAGCAGCGCTTTCCCAAGCGCAGATCGAGGCTTGCCGGCTGGATCTGGCCCTTGGCGAGAGGCTGCGCCACCGTGACGCTCCCGGCCGCCACGAGACCTTCGATCATCGCATCGGAAAAAATGCCGTCCGCAGGTACAGAACTCAATTCCCAACCCTCTCAGCCTCACCCGATCGCTACAGGAGGGGGGCTGCACTGGCAACTCTCGGCCGGCGCAACACCCTGATTGCCCCCGGCTTTTTGCACGGCTCACAGCGATTGACGCGCGACTGACATGGCGGCATCGTAAAAGAAAACAAAGAACAACGGGTGGAAACGTCCATGTACCGGGCAGTGACCGAGGGCATCGAGGTGACCGTCGAGCCAAACTACGCGGCCGAACGCTCCTCGCCAGCCGACAACCAGCACTTCTGGGTCTATTCTGTCGAGATCCGCAATCTCTCGCCGGACACGGTCCAGCTGCGCTCCCGCCGCTGGCAAATCGCCGATGGCAACGGCAAGATTCAGCATGTCAACGGGCTCGGGGTCGTCGGCGAGCAGCCGATCCTGCGGCCTGGCGAGATCTATCGCTATTCCTCCGGCTGCCCGCTCGATGCCGATCACGGCATAATGGCGGGGCAGTATGAAATGGTCGCCGCGGACGGGCGGCGGTTCGATGTCGAAATTCCCGCGTTCTCGCTGGACATGCCGTCGAGGTTGCGGGCGATCAACTGATGGGGGCAAAAATGCCGATGCGCTTCGACCGCCGACAGATCCTGATATCGGGTTTTCTGCTGACGCTATGTGCCTCTGCGAGCGCGCAGCCAGGCGGGAACCTCGTCGTGGCGCTCGGTGCCTCCAACACAGAAGGTAGAGGTCGCGGACGAACAAACGGCGGCGTAAACCGGCCACAGGCGTTTCCCGCGCAGCTTGAGGCCATGCTGAGGGCGCAGGGTATCCGCGCCACTGTCCGCAATGCCGGCATCGCCGGTGACACGACCGGCGGCATGCTCGCGCGGCTCGACCGTGCCGTGCCGAAAGGCACGAAGGTGGTGATCCTGCAACCCGGCGGAAACGATGCTCGCCGCGGGATCGACGAGGGAACCGCCGCTGCCAATGTTGCCGAAATCCGCCGCCGTCTCGAAGCGCGCGGCGTCACCGTGATCATGCTCGAGGCGCTCGGTCGCATCGGCGGGCGGGAGAACCGCGATCCGGATGGTCAGCATTTCAACGCGGAGGGACACCGCAACTTTGCAGCCTGGCTTCTCCCCTCGGTCATGGCGGCATTGCGTTGAAACGCCCCGGCAGCCATCGCGGATCTCACACCGAGAGGCGGTATTTCCGGCTGCAGAATTCGCAGGTGACCGCAATCTGGCCGTCGTCCTCACGCATGGTCGCGATCTCCTCGACCGGGAACTGGGCGAGGGTTTCGCGGATGCGTTCTTCCGAGCACCGACATTCATCACGCATCGCCAGTGGATCGGAGACAATCACGCCCCGCTCGTTAAAAAGGCGATAGAGCAGCCGGTCGAGGCCCAAGGCGGGGTCGACCAGTTCGATATCCTCGGCGGATTCGACGAGTGCGCGCGCCTCGATCCACGCGTCGTCTTCCGGCACGGTGTGGAGCACAGTCCCCTCGGGCGCATCACCGGGGTGGAGATCAGCCTGACGCATCCTCTCCGGCGAGGTCGGCAAGAACTGCGCCAGGATGCCGCCGGCGCGCCATTGGCGTCCGCCGCCCGCGACGTGATGTTCAGCCACCGCCACACGCAGTGCGGTGGGAATCTGTTCCGACTGACGGAAATACTGCATCGCCGCTTCAAGCAGTCCGTGACCGTCGAGAGCGACGATGCCCTGATAGCGCTGACGATAGGCGCCCTGCTCGACCGTAAAACCGAGTTGACCGGAACCGAGCAAGGCCGCCGGGCTGACGGCATTGCCGGCGATCGCGACCGCCTCAGAATCGAAGCGGGCGTAAGCGCGCAGCCCATCGGGTGTCGCGAGATCGACGACGAGCAGGCTGACCGCGCCGTTCGTGCGTGCCTGCAACTGGAAGCGGCCTTCGAATTTCAACGAGGAGCCCATCAGCGCGGTCAGAGTCACGGCCTCGGCAAGAAGTCGTTCCACTGCCAGCGGATAGGCATGTCGCGCAAGGATGGCGTCCAGCACAGGGCCCAGCCGGATCGCGCGACCGCGCGTATCCAGCGGTTCCACGCGGAACGGCAGGACGATGTCATCGGCCCCGAAGGCCGGCACAGAGCCGACAAGCGCCTCCGCCATCAGGCGAAGCTTTCGCCATAGGCCCAGGCAAGGATACTCTTCTGCGCGTGGAGACGATTCTCGGCCTCGTCGAACACGACCGATTGCGGCCCGTCGAGCACTTCGTCCGTCACTTCCTCGCCACGCTTTGCCGGAAGGCAGTGCATGAAGATCGCCTGCGGGCCAGCCACCTTCATCAGCCGCTCGTTGACCTGATAAGGCTTGAGCAGGTTGTGCCGCCGCTTCCCGTCCTTGTCGCCCATCGAGACCCAGGCATCGGCGAGCACGCAATCCGAGCCCTCGACCGCTTCATGCGGGTCGCGCATCAGCCGCAAGTCAGCCTTGTGGGTCTTGGCCCAATTGACGAGATCGGCGGGCGGCGCCAGTTCTTCCGGCGTCGCGACCTTGATCGTGAAATCGAGCTTCGCCGAGGCTTCGACCCAGGAACGCAGCACGTTGTTGCTGTCTCCGACCCACGAAACCGTTCTGCCTGCGATATCGCCCCTGTGTTCCTCGAAGGTCAGCACATCCGCCATTACCTGGCACGGATGCGAGGTCTTGGTGAGGCCATTGAGCACCGGCACGGTTGCGTTCTCAGCCAGCTCGATAAGCTGCGCGTGGTTCAGGATGCGGATCATGATGCCGTCGACATAGCGCGAGAGCACGCGCGCCGTATCCGCGATGCTCTCGCGTTCGCCGAGTTCGATTTCCTTGCCGGTGACCATCACGCTCTCGCCACCGAGTTCGCGGATACCGATGTCGAAGGACATGCGTGTGCGCATCGAGGGCTGTTCGAAGATCATGGCGATCGACTTGCCTGCGAGCACCTTGTCGGAAGCGAGCGGTGCTTTGCGGCGGGCCTTGATACGGCGTGCGCCGTCAAGGATCTTGCGGATCTCGCCCGTGCTCAGCACGCCCAGATCGAGAAAATGCCGCCGGTTGCCGGGAAGGGTTCCATTCGTCCTGGCCATTTTCATGTGCCTCGTCGTTCAATTCCGGTTCAGGGGTGAGAAGGCCGCGCCGTCACGCGGCGCCAAGCTTTTTCTCAAGTGCAGCGCAGGCCTTATCGAGCCGCTCATAGGCTTCGCGGATCTCCGTCTCGCCGATGTTGAGCGGCGGCAGGAGACGAACGACATTGTCGCCGGCACCAACCGTGAGGATGCCAGCCTCACGTCCAGCGGCAACGAACTCGGTGTTCGGCACCTTGCATTTGATGCCGATCAGAAGGCCGGAGCCGCGGATATCCTCGACGATATCCGGGTGGCTCGCCTTAAGTTCGGCGAGGCGCTGGTTGAGATCGCGCGACACCTCGCGGACGCGGGCGAGGAATTCCGGTGTCCCGACCTCGTCGATCACCGCACCGGCTACCGCCATCGCCAAGGGGTTGCCGCCGTACGTCGAACCATGCGTGCCAGGTACCATGCCTTTCGCCGCTTCCTCCGTCGCGAGGCAAGCACCGACCGGAAAGCCGCCGCCGATGCCCTTGGCAACAGCCATGATGTCCGGTGCGATCCCGGCCCATTCATGCGCAAAGAGCTTGCCTGTCCGACCGACGCCGGTCTGCACCTCGTCGAGCACGAGCAGGAGGCCGTTCTTGTCGCAAATCTCGCGGAAATAGCGAAGATCTTCATTCGAGATCGAGCGGACGCCCCCCTCGCCCTGGATCGGCTCGACGAGAATGCCGGCCGTTTCAGGACCAATGGCGGCTTCGAGCGCCTTGCGATCGCCGACCGGCACCTGATCGAAACCGGGCATGGCCGGGCCGAAACCTTCGAGATATTTCGCCTGCCCGCCGGCCGCGATGGTCGCGAGCGTGCGGCCATGGAAGGCGCCTTCGAAAGTGATCAGCCGATAGCGCTCCGGATGGCCGCTCGCGTGGTGATACTTGCGCGCGGTCTTGATCGCACATTCAAGCGCTTCCGCTCCGGAATTGGTGAAGAACACCCGATCGGCGAAGGTGAGCGCGCAAAGCTTGTCCGCCAGGCTCTCGCCCTCGCCGATGCGATAGACGTTCGAGACATGCCAGAGCTTCTGAGCCTGCTCATGCAGCGCGGCGACGAGCTTGGGATTGGCGTGACCGAGCGAGTTCACGGCGATACCGGAGCCGAAATCAAGGAATTTCCGGCCATCGACGGTATAAAGCCAAGCGCCTTCACCTCGCTCGAAAACGAGATCGGCGCGTGCGTAGGTACCCATCATGTGTGCGGGCGTGGATCGGGTGGCGGCCACGGCGAAAGAAGCGGCGTCGCTTTTCTGCATCGTGCTCATGGCATCCTCCGGATAAAAAAAGAAGGCCGCCCAACAAGGGCGGCGATCCTGATTTTCTTTCCGATTTTCCAAAAAAAGTCAATGTTCCACGCCTTTGCCGCAGTTGGGGTGCATAAGCCTGAAAAGAGGGTGCGCTGGAAACAAACGCTGTTGAAAACAGGGTGTGTTGCTTTTGCGACTCTCAACCTCGGCAACGTGATCGGCTAGGGTCGTTTTCAAGCTAAGTGCGGGCGCCCCAACGGTGGGCGACGCGAGAACGCTGGCTTCGGTCGACAGTTCCCCTCCCGGTTTATCCGGTCGAGTTCGCGGCGTTTTCGCGGGCAGGGAGAGGGATTCTGCGCCGAGGACGGCATAGGATTTTGAGGAGGTGGCAATGTCCTGGGACGACAACCGCATCGAGCAGCTGAAGAAGCTCTGGGGTGAAGGGCTGAGCGCCAGCCAGATCGCCGCCGAACTCGGCGGCGTGACGCGGAACGCGGTGATTGGCAAGGTCCATCGCCTCGGCCTCTCCGGTCGCACCAAGGCGAAACCCGCTGCCGCTGCGCGCCCCCGCAGCAAGACGGTCAAGACGCCTGCACGGACAACCACGGTGTCGTTCCGTGGCAATCTTGCGGTGGTCGAGATGGTCGATGCGATCGCGGTGGCCGAACCGGTGCGGGAAAGCGTCGTGATCCCGATGTCGCGCCGTGTCTCGATCATGGAATTGCGCGAGGGCGTCTGCCGCTGGCCGCTCGGCGATCCGTTGCAGGCCGATTTCGCCTATTGCGGCGCGGACTGTGGCGCCGGCAAGACCTACTGCGAGGCCCATGCCCGGATCGCCTTCCAGCCGCAGAACGATCGTCGGCGTGCAGGCTGAGGCGCAGGAGCGTCCGTTGATACGTGAAAAACCCGCCGGAAGGCGGGTTTTTGCTGTCAGCGTCCGAAGGTCTCGTCGAAGGAATAACCCGCACCGCGCACCGTCCGGATGGGATCCTGCTGGCCGCGCCGGTTCAGCACCTTGCGCAGCCGTCCGACATGAACATCAACAGTGCGTTCATCGACATAGACATCCTGCCCCCAGACATTGTCGAGCAGATGTTCACGGGTGAAGACCCGGCCGGGGCTCTTCATCAGGAATTCGAGCAGACGGAATTCAGTGGGTCCGAGGTGGAGTTCTCGCTCGGCCCGCCGCACGCGCTTGGTCATCCGGTCGAGCGCGATATCGCCGATCGAGAGCTGATGGGCGACGTGTTCCGGTTTGGCCCGACGCAGGAGCGCATGAACACGCGCCACCAGCTCCGGCACGGAAAAGGGCTTGACGACATAATCGTCCGCACCAAGCGAAAGCCCACGGATACGTTCAGCTTCCTCGCCACGTGCCGTGAGCATGATGATCGGCAGCCGCATCGTCTCCGCACGCGAACGAACGCGCCGGCAGATCTCGATACCGGAAAGCGCCGGCAGCATCCAATCGAGCACCAGCAGATCCGGCACCTGCTCCCGCAGACGGAGATCGGCCTCGTCGCCACGCGCAACATGATCCACCTGATAGCCTTCGGCCTCGAGGTTGTAGCGCAGGAGGATGGCCAGGGCCTCCTCGTCCTCCACCACGAGAATCCGGGGAGCGCCGGACATGTCAATCGTCCTGGCTATCGAACGCCACGGCCGAGGATTCCCCCTTGGGGCGCGGGCCGCTCAACTGCTGCCCGGTCTCGATAAAATAGACTGTCTCGGCAATGTTGGTTGCATGATCGCCGGCCCGCTCGATGTTCTTGGCGATGAACAGCATGTGCGTCGCGAAGGTGATCGAGCGCGGGTCTTCCATCATGTAGGTGAGGAGCTCCCGGAATAGGGCGTTATGGAGCGTATCCACCTCGCCATCGTGCAGCCAGACGTGGTGGGCAAGCTCGGCGCTGTTCTGCGAGAAGCTGTCGAGAACGGCCTTCACCTGCTGGAGCACCAGGTGCGCCATGTGCTGGATGCCGGACATCGAACGGAAGGAGAGGAAACGATCCTCCATCACCGTCACGCGTTTGCCGATGTTCTTCACAAGATCGCCGATGCGCTCGATATCGGACGCGATGCGGATGGTGCCCATGATATGGCGGAGATCGTTGGCCATCGGCTGCCGCTTGGCGATGAGCAGCACGGCCTGTTCCTCGATGATGTGCTGGATCTCGTCGAGCTGGGCATCCCGCTCGACGACCGTACGCGCCTTGGCGACATCGTGCTTGGCGAGCGCGTCGACCGCGTCGACCAGCATCGCCTCGGCGATCCCGCCCATCTGGACAATCTTGGCCGAGAGGACGCCGAGTTCCTCGTCGAAGGCGCGAACAATGTGCTGGGTCATGGCGTTCTCTCCCTCCCGGCTCAGCCGAAGCGGCCGGTGATGTAATCCTGCGTCCGGCGGTCCTGCGGTGCGGTGAAGATCTGCTCCGTCGCCCCTTCCTCGACCAGCGTGCCGAGATGGAAGAACGCCGTGCGCTGCGAGACGCGCGCCGCCTGCTGCATCGAATGCGTGACGATGACGATGGTGAAGTTCGAGCGCAACTCGTCAATCAGTTCCTCGATCTTCGCCGTAGCGATGGGGTCAAGCGCCGAACAGGGCTCGTCCATCAGGATCACCTCGGGGCTGACCGCGATCGCGCGAGCAATGCAGAGGCGCTGCTGCTGACCGCCGGACAGTCCGGTGCCGGGATCGTTGAGGCGGTCCTTCACCTCCTCGAAAAGACTGGCGCGCTTGAGCGAACGAACAACAATCTCTTCCAGTTCCGTACGGTCACGCGCGAGGCCGTGAATCTTCGGGCCGTAGGCGACGTTCTCGAAAACCGATTTCGGAAAGGGGTTCGGCTTCTGGAACACCATGCCGACGCGCGCGCGCAACTGCACGACATCGAGCACGGGATCATAAATGTCCTCGCCATCGATCTCGATCCGTCCGGTCACCCGGCAACTCGGGATCGTATCGTTCATGCGGTTAATACAACGCAGGAAGGTCGATTTGCCGCAGCCTGACGGGCCGATGAAGGCCGTCACCGTCCGGTCCGGAATATCGACGGTGAGGTTCTTGATGGCATGCTTTTCGCCATAGAACACATCGACCCCGCGCGCCGACACTTTCACGCGCGGCTGTGTGCCGTCCGCCGTCGCCGTCATCATCTGCACATCGTTCATATCACCACCGCCGCTCGAAGCGTTTGCGCAGCCAGATCGCCGCACCGTTCATCGCAAAGAGGAAGCCCAGTAGCACCACGATAGCGCCCGCCGTCTTCGCCTTGAAAGCCTGTTCGGGAAGATCCGACCAGAGATAGATCTGGACCGGCATCACTGTCGCCGCATCGGTGACGCCACCTGGAATGTCGACGATGAAAGCCACCATGCCAATCATCAGGAGCGGCGCCGTCTCGCCCAGCGCATGCGCCATGCCGATGATGGTGCCGGTCATGATACCCGGCATGGCCAACGGCAGCACATGATGGAACACCGCCTGCTGATGCGAGGCACCGAGACCGAGCGCGGCCTCCTTGATAGACGGCGGCACGGCCTTGATCGCCGCGCGCGCCGCGATGATGATCGTCGGTAGGACAAGCAGCGCCAACACCAGCCCGCCAACCAGCGGAGCCGAACGCGGCAAGTTGAAGAAATTCAGGAACACCGCGAGACCAAGCAGACCAAACACGATCGACGGTACGGCGGCGAGATTGTTGATATTGACCTCGATGATGTCGGTCAGCCGGTTCTTGGGTGCGAACTCCTCGAGATAGACCGCCGCCATGACCCCGATCGGCACGCAGAGCACCAGCGTCACCAGCAGCGTCAGGAACGAGCCGACCAGCGCGCCGCGAATGCCTGCGAGTTCCGGCTCGCGACTGTCACCCGCCTTGAAGAACAGAAAGTTGAAGCGGTTCTCGATCCGCCCGGCACCCACGAGCCGATCGAGGAACGCGATTTCCTGGTCTGTCGTCTTGCGGGCATTTTCAGGCGTGGCATAGCGCCGCAGCGACCAGTCGCCAGCCTTGATCTCGCCGCCATCGCCTGCGGGAAGCAGCGCCGCGCCTTCCACCTTATCCGGCCCGAGCCGCGTGATCTTGACGAGCGCATCGCCCCAACCGACGAGGAGGCTCGGCATGTTGCCGTCAAGCTCCTCCGGTTGATCCTTGGCACCGGCCCGCGCTTCCAGCTTCTCGGCCTCGCCGGTCAACTCGGCAACCCGCGCCTTCACCGCATCGCTGTTGCCGCCGCTGATGCGGGCAATCTCAGCTCGAAGGGCGCGTGCCCTTGCGGCGAGAATCGTCTTCACTTCAGCGAGCGCTGCGGTGAATTCCGGTCCGCCTGCAGCCAGCGCGACATCATCTCCCGAGACCGTCGCGGCCAGCGCGCCCTTTCCGAGCGTTCCCCCCGAGCCCTTGCCATTTGCCTTAAGGTAAAGATCGGCGTCGGCGGAAATCAGCACCGCGATTTTCTGCCGCGTGCCAATGAGCGTCGGATCGGAGAGAACCGCAGCGCGGACAGGATCGCCAGCGCCGGTCGACAACAGGCGCGAGAGCGTGCGCCGGGCCTGCCGCCCCTTGATGCCGGGGACGACCTCCTGCAGCGCCTGCTGTGCCAGCGCATTGTAATCGGCGGTGCGCAGTGCCTCGACCTCGCGCTTGCCAGAAGGATCGATCACGTCGGCCTTGAGGTCCACATCGAGAACCAGATGATGCTGCCAGAAGGCGGGCACGCCCCGAATGAGGATATCCCCGAGCAGCGCGACGACAAAGACGCTTGTCAGTAGCAATGCGAACAGGCCATAGGCGCGAAAGCGGCGCTCCGCGCGATAGCGGACCTTGAGCCTCGCTCCAACTGCGGCACTTACCGGACGGCTCTGGTTTTTGGAAACAGGCAGGGCAACGTCAGTCATATTGCTCCCTGTATTTCTGCACGACCCGAAGGGCGATGAAATTGAGCATCAGCGTGATGAAGAACAGCACGAAGCCAAGTGCGAAGGCCGCAAGGGTCTTGGCGCTGTCGAATTCCTGATCACCGACGAGGATGGTCTTGATCTGGACAGTGATCGTCGTCACCGCGTCGAAGGGATTGGCGGTGAGGTTGGCCGCAAGACCCGCCGCCATCACCACGATCATCGTCTCGCCGATCGCACGCGAGATCGCCAGCATGAAGGCGGAGACGATGCCGGGCAGCGCAGCCGGGAGCACCACGAGACGGATTGTCTCCGCCTGCGTACTGCCGAGTCCATAGGCGGCGTCGCGCAGCGATTGCGGCACGGCGTTCATCACGTCGTCCGAGAGCGAGGAGATGAAGGGGATGATCATCATGCCCATCACCAGGCCAGCGGCGAGCGCTGATTCCGAGGCGACATCCAGTCCGAGGGACTCGCCGAGCCCGCGCACCAGCGGCGCGACCGTCAACGCAGCAAAGAAGCCAAGCACGACCGTCGGAATACCGGCCAGTAGTTCGAGCAGGGGTTTTGCGACGGCGCGCACCTTCGGACCGGCATATTCGGAAAGGTAGATCGCGGAGAAGAGTCCGAGCGGGCCGGCGACCGCGATGGCGATGGCGGTGATAAGCAGCGTGCCGGTCAGCAGCGGCACGAAGCCAAAGGCCGTACGGATTTCGCCCTGATCGGCGCGCAGAGCCGCTTGCGGGTTCCATTCCGTGCCGAACAGGAACTCGGCGACGGTCGGCCGGCCTTTCAGTGTTGGATCGAAGAAGAAGCGATAGGTCTCGAATACGACCGAGAGCACGATGCCGATTGTTGTCAGCACCGCGACGGAAGCGCAGGCTATCAGAACGACACGCACAACCCGCTCGAAGCGATTGCGCGCCCGGAATTCGCTGCCGACGCGGCGGTAGAAATAGAGGACTGCGGCAATACCGGCGAGAACGCCCAGCACGAGCAGAAGACCATTGCCCCAGGACAGGATGGCGGCCATCCGGTCGGCCGCATCGCGCAGCGGCTCGCTCACCGCTCCGGAAAACCGCCCGGTCATGACATTCTCGATATCGCGCAGGGCCTTGGAGCGATGCAGGGCATCCGCGGTCTCGGCCGCAGGAAGGAAGGCCAGCGCCTGATCGACCGAGAACTTCGTCACCAGCGGCTTGCCAGCAACGAAGGTCGCCAGCATCGCGACAAGCGCCGCGCTCAACGTCAGAAGACCATGATAAACAGGCAGGGAATGGAACATCGCCCCGGGTTCGGCGGCGAGACGGGCCGCCCTGCCGCGCGAAAGCCCGTAGCCCCCTAGGGCCACAAGGGCGACAGCCAGAAAATACAAGCCTGTCATGCGGAACGCTCCACGGCTCTTGGACTGCCAAGCCAGAGGCGACCTTCTGCCGCCTCTCCCGGAAGACCTTGCCGGTCCTTACAGAACGAAAGCGGCGCGCGCCGCGCGCCGCTCTGTCTTTTCCACCGAAATCAGTGCAGTTCAGCGCCGGTCAGCGTCATCATTGCCTTGGCGTTGGCGGCGATCTTGTCCGCTTCAGCCTTCGGCAACGTCACGAGACCCTTGCGAGCGAGGTAGCCGTCAGCCGACATCGCCTTGGAGGAGACATACTCGGTCACGAACTTGTCGATGCCCGGGACGATGCCGACATGCTGCTTCTTGATGTAGATGAACAGCGGGCGGGCGCCCTTGTACTTGCCGCTCGAAATCGCATCGTATTCCGGGACGACGCCATCGATCGCCACACCGGCGAGCTTGGCGGTGTTCTCGTCGAGATATGAATAGCCGAAGATGCCGAAGCTGTTCTTGTTGGTTTCGAGCTTCTGGACAATCACATTGTCGTTCTCGCCGGCTTCAATATAGGCGCCGTCCTGACGCATGGACTTCCAGGCCTTGTCGAAAGCCTTGGCATCGGCCTTGGCCAGCTCGGCCATCGCCTTGTTCTTCTTCGCGCCGGCTTCCATGAAGAGCTCATGGAACGAGTCGCGCGTTCCGGAGGTCGGCGGCGGGCCGAGAACCTCGATCTTCACGTTCGGCAGCGACTTGTCGATGTCCGACCAGTTCTTATAGGGGTTCGGCACAAGCTTGCCATCCGCGCCCGGTACCCGCTCGGCCAGCGCGAGAAAGACCTGCTCCATCGTCAGCGCGACCTTCGGACCGGCCTTCGAATGCGCGAGCGCGAGGCCGTCGATGCCGACCTTGACCTCGACGATATCCTTGACGCCGTTCTTCTGGCATTCGTCGAACTCGCCCTTCTTCATGGCGCGCGAGGCGTTGGTGATGTCGGGATGAGCTTCGCCGACGCCAGCGCAGAACAGCTTCATGCCGCCGCCCGTGCCGGTCGATTCCACGACCGGGGTCTTGCCCATGCCGGCCTTGCCGAACGCTTCGGCAACGGCGGTGGTGAACGGATAGACGGTCGAGGAACCGACGATGCGGATCTGGTCACGTGCCTCGGCAGCACCCAGCCCCGCGGCAAGCGCGAGCGCGACGACCGAAACCGAAAGAATCTTGGAACCCATGAGAGGATGCCTCCTGTTGGACAACCACGGCGGCTCACACCGGATGCGGAGCCCGTCATTTCCGTGGTGCAGGGGCGTTCTATCTCGCCAAAATCACAGATTGATGACAGAATAAATATTTGTTTTTTCTTATATTTTTTCCTGAATTGCCGGAAGGATGACAACAGCCTCCAGCCCCTCTCCCAGCCGGCTCCTCAGCACCAGCCGCCCCCGATGGCGCGAGACGATATGCTTGACGATCGCAAGCCCGAGCCCGGTTCCGCCCTGCATCCGGCTTTCGCCCGCATCAACGCGATAGAACCGTTCGGTGAGTCGCGGCAGATGCTCCTCGGCGATCCCCGGGCCGTGGTCCCGCACGGTGACAGCGATCGCCGGACCGATAGCGCCATCCGCCATCCGCGAGAGCGCGAGATCCACCCTGCCGCCGCTCTGGCCATACTTGGTTGCGTTCTCGATCAGGTTCTCGAACACCCGCACCAGTTCGTCGCGATCGCCGACGGCAGTGAAATCCTGCCCCTCGGGGAAGTGCGCATCGATGGTCACGCTCCGCTCGCGGGCGAGGCCGCTCATCGCATCGCAGACGGATCGCAGGAGAAGTGCGATATCGATGCGGTCGGCCGGCGCGATATGCGCCTTCATCTCGATCCGGGAAAGCGAGAGCAGATCGTCGATGAGGCGGGACATGCGCCGAGCCTGCCGCTCCATGATGGTGAGGAAATTCCGGCGCGCTGCCTCGTCGTTGCGGGCTGGCCCCTGAAGGGTCTCGATGAAGCCGAGGATCGAGGCGAGCGGCGTCCTGAGCTCATGGCTCGCATTGGCCACGAAATCGCCGCGCATCGTCTCGATCCGGCGGGCAGCCGTCGTCTCGGTGAACAGGATCAGCGCGAACGGCACCCGCTCCAAGGGCTTCGCGCCGGCTAGACGGCGCATCAGCACGGAGAAGGACCGCTCGACCGGAATGCGCTCTATGAACTCGGCCTGCGTCTCCACCGCCGAAGCCAGCAGTTCCGAAAGCGCCGTTCCCACGGCCGGCGCTCTGATGGCGAAGGCAAAGGGGTGCCCGTTGCGCAGGCCCGCGAAACTATCCCGCGCCGCACGATTGGTCCGAGCAATATTGCCGCGATAATCAACCAGAATGGCGGGCGAGGCGATGGCGTCCAGCAGCGCGCTCAACTGCTCCTCGATGAGCGCGCGGGGCCGGCGGGCTGTTTCCCGGCGCGACAACCGGCCCGTCGACGGCGTCCAGCCGAAATAGACGAGACCGGAAAGAACGATCACCATTGACACCGTCAACCACGGCAATTCCGACTTGAAGGCGAGAAAGAACAGTGCCGTGGCGGCGAGAAGGGCGAGCTTGCGCATCACATCCGATCGACGCGCCTGCTCGATCATTTCGGCGCCCCCGTCGCGCTCCTCGGGCGGCGCGGGTGGAAAAGGTGCCTCAGCCATGCAACGGCCCTTCGCCGTTGTCCGCCAGTTGCCGCCGCAGCATCCCGGCCCGGATCATGATTTCGCGCGTGCCGAGCAGCACCAGTGCCGTGATGAACGGCACGAGATAGTAGCACAGGCGATAGACCAGCAGCGCGCCGAGCAGCGCCTCGGTCGGCACGCCCGGCAAGGCGAGCAGCATCGTCGCCTCGAAGACGCCGATCCCGCCCGGCGCGTGGCTGGCGATGCCGAGGAGGCAGGCGAAGACATAAGCCGCCAACATGGTCGCGAATGGAACCTGCGCATCGGCCGGAAGGAGGACGAACAGAACCGCTGCGCCAGCGCTGACATCGGCCGCGCCGAGCGCCATCTGCCGCACCGTGACGCGGATGCTCGGCAGGCGCAATTGCCAGCCCTGAATGGCGAGCCGCCGGTTTCCCCGTTTAACGATAAGAAGATAGAACCCAACCGCGGCACAAACGGCGGCGCCGATCAGCACGTTCATCGAAACGGGAAGGCGCGTGAAGGTCGCGGCTGCGCTAGGTGCGGCGATCATTACCGCACCGAGTACCACGCCCATGCCGAGCCAGAAGGTGATACCAGCAATCAGCGTGAGGCTGGCGATAGCCTTCGCACCGAGCCCAACGCTCGAATAGATCCAGTAGCGGACAGTTGCCGCCGTAAGCAGCGGGAAGCCGAGCGTGAAACTGACGGCATAGCTCGTGAACGACGCGAGTGCAGCAACGCGATAACGGACCTTCTGCGCGGTGACGCCCGGCAGCGCGACCCAGTCATAACCGGTTAGCATCAGGTAGGAGAGCGCGGTGAAGAACAGGGCGAGGCCGATTTGCTGCCAGCTGGCCCGCGAGAAGGCCGCCTTGACCTCGTTCGCGTCCAGTTTGCCCATCACGTAGTAGAGCACCACAAGCGAGACGACGAACAGCGCGAGGCTGGCGATCGTTCCGCCGATCTTGAAAATGCGGGCCCGGCGCAGGCGCGTCTGCGTGTCGAGCGCTGTCGGCGGCGTGCCAGTGCTGAGACTGTCGTTCATTCAAGCTCCGGGGCGGACCCGGATCGGTATCCGCCAATGCATGCGCAAGGTCAACTCGCTTCCCTTTTGGGCGGAACATGCGACAGAAGCGTGGCGGTCAATTCAGCGCCGGAAGCGCAGCAGGAGGTCGTGCATCTCGCCGACAAGGACAGCGATGCCGAGCCGTGCGCCGGCCATCATCGCCAGAAGCGCGATCGGCATCGACAGCGCGAGGGAGGAACCGGCCGCCAGTCCTTGCCCGATGGTGCAGCCCCCGGCAAGTACGCCGCCCACCCCCATCAGAACGCCACCGGTGATATGACGGCGCATCTCACGCTGGTCATCGAAGGCTTCCCAGCGACATTCGCGGGCGCGAAAACTGGCGAGAAACGATCCCGCCACCACGCCGACGACGCTGGCCACACCGAAATCGTAGATCGCATCCTGCCCCGCCAGCACGCCGAACAGGGTCCGTGCAATCGGTGCGACGAAGGTCAGGCTCTGCGGACGGGAGTGCAGATCGAACGGATCGTTGAGCCAGCCGGTTGCCGCCCAGGCGAGCCCGGTCACAAGGCCCAGCGCAATCCCGGCCGCCAGAAGGCGCGGCGAACGCCTCAGGCGCGCGTCGCGCAGCGCAAGGGTGATCAACAGTGCCGAGAGCAACCCCGTCAGTACCGCGCGGGGGTCAATGCCGATGATCCGCTCGAGCTGCGTCGGGATATCCGAGCGGGAAGGTCCCGGCATGGGCACGGCGAATTGCTCGACGACGCCGATCCGGAACCCGGAGAGGACCCCGCGCAGCGAGGCATAGGCGAAAACGCCGAAAACCAGCACAACGACGAGCGAGCGCAGATCGCCGGTGCCCAGTCGAATAAGCGAGCCGAAGCCGCACGTGCCGACAAGCGCCATCCCAACGCCGAACATCAGCCCGCCGATCACAAGACCGGCGACCGGCAGCCGCGCTGGCAGGTATGAAATGCGGTCGGGGTCGAGCACCTCGCCGAGAATCAGGGCCTGCGTCACCAGCAACGCAAGGCCGAGCGCGAGCCCGAAAACCTTCATACGCCGCCAGTCATGACCGGCGAGCGCGTCTTCGATGGCACCGAAGGTACAAAGGCGGGAACGCTGAACGAGAGCCCCGATCAGCATGCCGCCGAGCAATCCGAAGAGACCGGTCATGAAGGCCGGCATGCGGCCTCAGTTCTTGACAGAAGGCGGTTCGCAGAAAATCCCGTAGATGATCGAGATGACCTGGCGAACGTCGGGATTGGCGAGGCTGTAATAGATCGTCTTGCCGTCGCGGCGGGTATCGACGAGACCGTCGAGCCGAAGACGCGCCAGTTGCTGCGAAACCGTGGGCTGGCGAAGCGAGAGAATGTTCTCAAGTTCGCTGACCGAACGTTCCTTCTCCGCGAGCAGGCAGAGCAGAAGCAGGCGGTTCTCGTGGCTCAACGCCTTGAGGAAGTCGCTCGCCTTGCGCGCCTTGCGCATCAGTTGATCCAGTTCGGGGGAGAACTCCGCCCCATCCCGCAGTTCGTCTTCGAGTTCAGCGCGCAGCAATGCCATCGATCGTTTCACTTCTCATGCGGGGCGGTAAGCGCCCCGGTCCGGCCGGCTGCAGGGGTCCGCAACCGCTCCGGAAATTTCGCAACCATGTCGGACAATAGCCCCCAAAAGGCGTATTCGCCAATATAGCCCGTGATACGGCCGATTTCCCGCCCCTCGTCGAGGATAACGAAGGTCGGCGTGTAGCGGACCGGCGCGGCGAGTCCGAGCCCATCGGGCAGCGGCCGGTCGAGGCTGATCCTGCGTAGCGGCAGGAGGCGGCCTTCTTCGGTCTTCGGATAGATCGGGCCGATCTCCTTCTCCCAGCGCAAGCACCAGGCGCAGCCCGCACGGTCGAACATCACCAGTTCTGCCGCGCGCGCAGCCATGCCGCCCGGCAGGGCGACTGCCAGCACGATGGGAAACAGGCGAGTGATGAAACGGCGCACGTCAGGTGCCTTGTTGCGAAGCCGGAGCGATTTCGGCCTTTCGATCGACCTAATATAGATGTATGTGAATATGTTGACCAGTCCATTCTCTTCCCAAGGCATGAGGCATGTCCTTCGACATCGGCTATCTGGGCGCCTTTCTTGCCGGGCTCCTGTCCTTCGCCTCGCCCTGCGTCCTGCCGCTGGTGCCGCCCTACCTGTGCTATCTCGCCGGGGTCGGGATGGGTGAGCTTTCCGCCGCCGGAAATACCGGCATCGACGTGCTCGCCCGCCGGCGCATCATCCGGCAGGCACTGTTCTTCGTGCTCGGCTTCTCGACCGTCTTCGTTCTGCTCGGTGCCACCGCGACGCTGATCGGGCAGGCGCTGACACGTTATCTCGACTGGCTCTCGGTTTTTGCCGGGCTCATGATCATCGGCATGGGCCTGCATTTTCTCGGCATATTCCGCATCGGCCTACTTTATCGCGAAGCGCGCGTTTCAGTCGAGCGCAAGCCGGCCGGCGCGCTCGGCGCCTATCTGATGGGCCTCGCGTTCGCGTTCGGCTGGACTCCGTGCGTCGGGCCGGTGCTGGCGGCGATCCTGATGGTTGCCGGCACGGGCGAGACGGCCTTGCGCGGCGCATCGCTGCTGGCGGCCTACTCTGCCGGTATCGGTATTCCGTTTCTCGCCGCAGCGATCCTCGCCGGCCCGTTCCTCAAGCTGATGGGGCGGCTCAAACAGCACCTTGACCTCGTCGAGAAGCTGATGGGCGCCCTGCTCGTCGTGACCGGCATCCTGTTCCTTACCGGTTCGATGCCGCAAATCGCAAATTGGCTGTTGTCCACGTTCCCGGTTCTTGGTCAGATCGGCTGACCGCAAGCGGAGGTTACCATGTCACGCCTTCCCGATCGCAGATCCGTTCTCGCCGGCGGGCTCGCCCTCGCCGCCGCTCCGACTCTTGCCCGCGCCGCCGGAACCCTCGGCGAGGACGGGCTCTATCATCAGGACTGGTTCATCGACAGCTTCCTCGATGTTTCTGAAGACCTGGCCGCGGCGACAGCCAAGGGCAAGCGTTTCGCCGTGCTCTGGGGCCTCAAGGGTTGCCCGGCCTGCAAGAAGATGCACGAGATCCATTTCCAGGATGCCGGCATCGTCGATTACATCAAGGCACACTTCGATATCGTCCACCTCAACATCATCGGGGCGAAGGAAGTCACGGATTTCGGAGGCAAGAAACTCGGCGAGAAGGCTTTCGGCCAGCACTACGGCATCCGGACGACGCCAAGCCTGCAGTTCTTCCCGAAATCGGCCGAGGGGCTGGCTGCGCTCGACCCGCTCAAGCGCGAGGTCGCTCGGATGCCGGGCTTGCTCGATCCGAAGCCGTTCCTCGCCATGTTCCGGTTCGTCGCCGAGGAGGGTTACGCGAAGATGCCCTTCACGGACTGGCTGAAAAAAGAGGGAGCCTGACGCTACCCGTGACCGCCGTGCATCGTCCGGATGCGGTGCACGACATAGGCCATCGCCAGAACGACGAGCGGCACGGAAATGCCGATCGCGAGATCGATCGGCAGCGGTAGCCACTTCGCCTCCTTCATACCCTTGAGCAAGTAGCCGACGAGTCCAACCACGTAATAGCTGATCGCCGCGATCGAGAGCCCCTCCACCGTCTGCTGGAGGCGAAGCTGGAGATGCGTGCGCTCGCTCATCGTCGAAAGCAGTGCGTTGTTCTGCTTGGCGAGTTCGACATCGATGCGCGTGCGCAACAGGCCCGAGGCCCGTGTGAGACGTGCGGCGAGGTCGACAAGATTCGCCTCCATCGTCTCGCAAGTGCGCAACGCCGGGGCGTTGCGCCGGGCGAGAAAAGCGAAGATCGTCGGGGCATCCGGCGTTGCGGGCGTTCCGAAGCCGGAGAGCCGGTCATTGAGGATGGCGCCGTAGGCCCGCGTCGCGCCGAACCGGAATTTCGTGCGCGCGATCTCGGATTCGACCCGCGCCGTCATGTTGGTGAGGCGCGCGAGCAACGCATCGCCTTCTGGCAGGCTCTGCTGATGGACGAGATCGCCCATCAAGCCTGCGAGACCAACCTCGATCTCGCGGATGATGGGTCCGATCCGTTGCGCCTCCGGCAGGCCGAGCAGTGCGAGGTTGCGGTAGACCTCGATCTCCATGATGTCTCGCCCGAGCGAGCCGAGGCGGCGATCCGGCAGGTCGCGGTTGATCAGCACGAAGCGGACGAACCCAGATTCATCCGGCACGAAATCCGAGGCAACCTGCGCCCGTCCTCCTTCGAGATCTGAAATGGAGATGACACCGGATCGCACATGACTCAGTGCCGCCTCCGCCTGCTCAGGGCCGAGAATCGAGATATCCGCCGAAACCAGGTGCGGGCCGGGTTGCTCGGGCAGCGAAAGCGAGGCCAGCAGTTCGCCCGCACTCAGATCGAACCGCGCTGCCTCGTCCCGGAGCATGAAAACATAGGTTGTAAACTCGGTGTGCTCTTCCCATCGGAACAAGCCTTGCTTGAGGATCATCCGGTGATGCCGCGCTCCAGCCGGTGCCGGCGCGGCGCCGTGCGCTCGCGCGAAGGCATCCAGCCGTTCCCTCAGCTTGTCTCCCGCCAGTTCGCCGCGCAGGAAAGCAAGCGCCAGCACCCGTGAAGGTGCCTCAAGGCGGAAAAACGGACGAGCGTGCGCTTCCGAAAGGATCGCGTGGCGCGCCGGATGCGGCGAAAAAGGCGGGGTAGAGGCGATCGTCAGCACAGTCGGGTAACTCAATTAAAAAAAGGCGGAGAGACTTCTCTCCGCCTTTTTGTTGCACGATGCCTGCGCCGGAAGCTACCGCTTACTTGTTTACCGGCGAATTGGGATCGAACAGCATCGCCGTCAGATCCTTCATCTGCTGCTCGGTCAGGAAGCCGTGATAGCCGAAACGCGGCATGTTGGTGCAGGGCGCAGTGCCCATCGAGTTGTAGATCTTGGCGTAGGCCGCCTTGGCTTCCTCGGGCTTGAACCCGCGGTTCTTGCCGTAGAGGTGGAGCGAGGGGCCGAGCGTGCCGTAGCTGACTTCCTGGAGGTCGAGCTGATGGCAGGCGTAGCAGTTTGCGCCATTGGTCATCGGCTTATCGGTAAAGGTGCCACCGCGTCCGTTGTTGGCGATCTTGAGACCGGACTTGTAGTCGCCCATGACGTTGCCATCGGCAGGGAACTTCACGGTCGCGGCCTCGCGGGCCTTGATCTTGGCAAAATCGGCGTCAGAGGGCTGATTGCGGGTCTCGGAGCAGATTTTCATCGTGTCGTCATAGGCGATGCGGCTTTCCCAACCCTCGGGGGTCTTGGGCCACATGGCCTTGGTGTATTTCTCGAGCGTCGCGGCATCGATGCCCTTGTCCTGCGCCAACGCAGGGGTGGTGACGATCAGGGCGAGGCCGAGAGCGAAAGCGATCTTCTTCATGGTCATTCCTCCCCTCAGCGCTTGATCGACGGAACCTGAAGCTCGCCGCCAGCGGCCTGCTTCATCAGGAACACGGTGATCGCCGTCAGACCATCCGAGAGATAGCCCGGCTCCGGCGCGCGCTGCTGGCGATAACAATCCCACAGGCGATGTTGGAAGGTGCGAAGCTGGCCTTGCGAAACGCGGTAGGTCGGCCACGAGCCCATGGTCGCCTGCGCGTCCTTACCAGGCTTGGACAGATCCGGCAGGCCCTGGAGGCGGATGCGCTTGCCCTCCTCGCCGTGGCAGGTCGAGCAGGAGAAATCGAGGACGTCACCGCGCCGATAGAATAGCGCCTCGCCAACGGCGGCCGCTTCCTTCTCCTTGGCATGCGTGAGCTGCGGCTCGATCTTGAAGCCGCTCGACTTGTTGGCGATGAAGGCGACGAGATCCTCCATATCCGAGGTCTGACCCGGCTTGCCGAAGCGGCGCTTCTTGATATCCGCGAGATCGAGTCCCTGGATCTTGTCCATACAGAACGCGAGACGCTGCTCAAGATCCATCACCTTGTCGGCGTCGGCAAAGTAGCGCGGCAGCTTGGCGAAAGCACCTTCGAGCTTACCCGGCCCGATGCCTAGATCGCAGGTCTCCAGGCTGACGTTCTTGGTGCCGCGCTTGAGGGACCAGAGCTGTTCGCCGCGATCAACCGCGAGGAACCCCGGATTGGACATCGGGTCGCTCATCATCTGGCGGTATTTCTCGAGTTCCTTCTCGGTATCGACCGCCTGCTGGGCCGAGGCTACCCCTCCCCAGCCGACCGCGCACGCCATAAGCGCCGCGAAAACCGCGATTTTCCTTCTCATTCCATTTCCTCCGTCCCTGCGGTTGGGAGTGGCCTCGACCACCCTTCCGCCTTGTTTTCAACGCTTGAACCGGTTCGGGAACCCCTGCTAGGTTTCCTAGCCCCGTACAACGAACGATCAGTAGACTTTACATTCACAAAAAACAATATATGGATATGTTCACCTTGCGGGAGGAAAGCGGGCGCCGTCAAGATGCTCTCGCAAAAAGAAGCAAAGCCAAGGAGGAAGAGATGGCTCTTCGCACGATCGGGTCGCGTCGCGACACTTTGAAAGCCGGCGCCATCGGTGCCGTCGCGCTGGCGCTCGCGCCGCGTCTTGCCCATGCCGACGCCGCCGCTGTCGAGGCGGAGATCAAGAAGCTCTACGGTGACAAGAAGGGCGCGGAAGGCAAGGTCAAGCTCGATGTGCCGCAGATCGCCGAGAACGGTCTCGTCGTTCCGATCAACATCGAGATCGAGAGCCCGATGACCGACAAGGATTTCGTCAAGTCGGTCCATGTCTGGGCGGACGGCAATCCCTCGCCGGGCGTGCTGAGCTACACGTTCACCCCGGAAGCGGGCAAGGCTTCCGCCTCCGCGCGCATGCGCCTCGCCACCACGCAGAACATCATCTGCATCGCCGAAATGTCCGACGGCAAGCTCTTCACCGCGAAGTCGCAGGTGAAGGTCACCATCGGCGGCTGCGGCGGCTGAGTTCCCGATAACGGCACAACAATTCTGGTGAGGAATTCCCCATGAGCACGAAACCCACCCCCCGCGTCCGCGTTCCGGCCAACGCCAAGAAGGACGAGATCATCGAGATCAAGACCCTGATCAGCCACGAGATGGAGTCGGGTCAGCGCAAGGGCGGCGATGGCAAGGTCATCCCGCGCAAGATCATCCACACCTTCACGGCGGCCTTCAACGGCAAGATGTTTTTCGAGGCCAAGTGGGCTCCGGCGATCTCGGCGAACCCCTATCAGTCCTTCTTCTTCAAGGCCTCGCAGTCGGGCGAGTTCGCCTTCACCTGGAAGGACGACGACGGCTCGACCTACGAGCACAAGGCCAAACTGACCGTCGCCTGATCCATGATGCCGGCCCCGCGGGGGCCGGCTTTCTTCTATCCGCAGTGAAACAATGGCACGCAGACCGATGGTTCGCGTGAACGGGAAGTCATGATCTCACGCCGCGAATTCCTCCAGGCCAGCGCCGCCGCCTCCGCGATCGTCACCGCCTCCGGGCTGGGTTCGCTCGGCCGCCTCGCCGCGCAGCAAAAACTCAGCGAGGCCGATCTGCTGAAGTTTGATCCGCTCGGAACGGTAACGCTGCTGCACGTGACCGATATCCACGCTCAACTGGTACCGGTCTATTTCCGCGAGCCGTCGATCAATCTCGGCGTCGGTGAGGTCAAGGGCCTGCCTCCGCACCTGACGGATGCGGAGTTCCGTGCCCATTTCAAGATCGCGGCCGGCACGGCCGAGGCCCATGCGCTGACAAGCGAAGATTTCGTCTCCCTCGCGAAGAACTACGGTCGCATGGGCGGCATGGACCGCATCGCCCGCGTCATCAGCGCGATCCGCGCCGAGCGCGGGGCGGACAAGGTGCTGCTCCTCGACGGCGGCGACACCTGGCAGGGCTCCTGGACCTCGCTCCAGACCAAGGGCCAGGACATGATCGACGTGATGTCGGCTCTCAAGGTCGATGCCATGGTCGGCCACTGGGAATTCACCTATGGAGCCGAACGCGTGCAGGAGGCGGTGAAGGCGATGCCGATCGCCTTCCTCGGGCAGAACGTGCGCGACAATGAATGGCAGGAACCGGTGTTCGAAGGCCGCAAGGTGTTCGAGCGCGGCGGCGCCAAAATCGCCGTCGTCGGTCAGGCTTTTCCGCGCCAGCCGATCTCCAACCCGCGCTGGATGGTGCCCAAGTGGGAATTCGGCCTGCGCGAAGAGGAACTCCAGAAGCAGGTCGAGGATGCGCGGGCTGAAGGCGCGGATATCGTCGTGCTACTCTCGCACAACGGCTATGACGTCGACCGCAAGCTGGTGAGCCGCGTCAAGGGCATCGACATCGCGCTCACCGCACATACCCATGACGCGATGCCCGGCGTCGTCAAGGTTGGCGAGACGATCATCGTCGCCTCGGGCAGCCACGGCAAGTTCGTCTCGCGCCTCGATCTCGACGTGAAGGACAAGAAACTCGCCGGCTTCCGCTACAAGCTGATCCCGATCTTCTCCGACGCCATCACACCCGACCCTGACATGAAGGCGATGGTCGAGAAGATCCGCGCGCCCTTCGCCAAGGACCTCGACCGCGTCATCGGCCAGACGGATTCGTTCCTCTACCGGCGCGGCAATTTCAACGGCACCTTTGACGACCTGATCTGCCAGGCGATGCTCAAGGAACGGGACGCCGAAATCGCGCTCTCGCCGGGCTTCCGCTGGGGCGCCTCGCTGCTGCCGGGCGATAAGATCACCTTCGACGCGCTCGCGAACGCGACCGCCATGACCTACCCCAACTGCTACCGCACCGAGATGACCGGTAAGCAGATCAAGGACATGCTGGAAGACGTCGCTGACAACATCTTCCATCCGGACCCTTATTTCCAGGGCGGCGGCGACATGGTTCGCGTTGGCGGCGTCGGCTACACGATCGACGTTTCCAAGGAAATCGGCAGCCGCATTTCCGGCCTTACCGATCTCAAGCGCAACGCGCCGCTCGATGCGGACCGGAAATACGTCGTCGCCGGCTGGGCCAGCGTCGGCGAGAACGTTCAGGGTCCGCCGATCTGGGAAGTCGTCGAGAAATACGTCGCCGGCGTGAAGAACGTGAAACTTGAAGCGAATGACGCGGTGAAGGTGCTGGGCGCCTGAGCCCGCCCCGCCGCCAGCGAATGAAGAGGGAGCATGGTGCGATGAGCAATCATGAGAAGAAAGGCGGGCAGGTCCCGCAGCCGGATCTGAGCCGGCGCCGTTTCCTTGGCGCGGCCGGTGCCGGCGCCGCAGTCGCGGCCAGTGGGGGCGTGGCTTTTGCGCAAGGCAAGCCCGATCCGCTCATTACGGAGATTCAGGACTGGAACCGCTACCTCGGCGACAGCGTCGCGGCCCATCCCTACGGCAAGCCGTCGAAGTTCGAGGCGCACGTCGTGCGGCGTGACGTCGAATGGCTGACTGCGAGCCGCGAAAGCTCGATCAACTTCACGCCGATCCACGCGCTCGACGGCATTATCACGCCGAACGGCGTCTGCTTCGAGCGCCATCACGGCGGTGCGCCGGAGATCGACCCCTCCAAGCATCGCCTGATGATCAACGGCCTCGTCGACAAGCCGCTCGTCTTCACGATGGAAGACCTCAAGCGCTTTCCCGGCCGCACCAACAAGATCTTCTTCCTCGAGTGCGCCGCTAATGGCGGCATGGAGTGGAAGGGCGCGCAGCTCAACGGCTGCCAGTTCACCCACGGCATGATCCACAACGTCATGTACACCGGCATTCCGCTGAAAGTTCTGCTGGACGAAGCCGGAGTGAAGACCAACGGCAAGTGGGTGATGCCGGAAGGTGCCGACAGCGCCGCCATGACGCGCTCGATCCCGATCGAGAAAGCCATGAAGGACTGCATGGTCGTCTGGGCCATGAACGGCGAGGCGCTCCGGCAGGAGCAGGGTTATCCGCTGCGCATCGTCGTCCCGGGCTGGGAAGGCAACATGTGGGTCAAGTGGCTCCGCCGCCTTGAGGTGGGCGATCAGCCCTGGCACCACCGCGAGGAGACCTCGAAGTACACCGATCTCCTGGCTGACGGCCGCGCCCGCCGCTTCACTTGGATCATGGACGCGAAGTCGATCGTCACCAATCCCTCGCCACAGGCGCCGCTGAAGAGCAAGGGGCCGAATGTGCTCTCCGGGCTCGCGTGGTCGGGCCGCGGGACGATCACCCGCGTTGACGTCACCATCGACGGTGGCAAGAACTGGGTGGCAGCCCGCCTCGATGGTCCGGTGCTGCCGCTGTCGCTGACGCGTTTTTACGCGGACATCGAGTGGGACGGCCGCGAGATGCTGATCCAGTCGCGCGCGATGGACGACACCGGCTACCTCCAGCCGACGAAGGACGAGTTGCGCAAGGTGCGTGGCGTCAATTCCATCTATCACAACAACGGTATCCAGACCTGGCTCGTTCGGGCGAACGGGGAGACTGAAAATGTCGAAATTTCGTAAGGTTCTCGCGCTCGCATTGTTCGCCGGCCTCGCGGCTTCACCCGCGATCGCCAAGAAGGTTGGCCTCGGCCGCGAGGCGCTTCCCGAAGAAGTGGCGGCCTGGGATACGGACGTGCGTCCCGACGGCGCGGGGCTGCCTCCCGGCAAGGGCTCGGTAAAGGAGGGAGAGGCGCTGTTTCTCGAGAAATGCGCTTCCTGCCACGGCGAATTCGGCGAGGCCGTCGGTCGCTGGCCGGTTCTCGTCGGCGGTCAGGGCACGCTCAAGGGCGAATCTCCGGAGAAGACGCCGGGTTCCTACTGGCCGTTCGCTTCGACAACGTTCGATTATATCAAACGCGCGATGCCCTACGGCAATGCCCGCTCGCTCAGCGATGACGAGGTCTACGCGATCACCGCCTTCCTGTTGCAGATGAACGGCATCGTGAAGGATGACTTCGTCCTCTCGAAAGAGAACTTCACTTCGGTCAAGATGCCAAATGTCGGCAACTTCTATGACGATGATCGCGAGACGACCGAAAAGGCGTTCTGGAACAAGAACCCCTGCATGAAAGACTGCAAGAAGGAAGCGAAGGTGACCGGACATGCCCGCGTCATCGACGTGACGCCGGAAGACGGAAAGGGCGTGAAAGTCGAATGATCGGACGAGAGCTGACCTTTCGAGCCCTCATGAAAATCATTGCCGCACCGGCCATCGCGTCGGCTGCGGCAATGTTTACCTTCGGCGCGCTCGCGCAGGACAAGCCGAAACCGAAAGGGGACGTCGCGTTCGGGGAGTATCTGTCATCCCTTTGCGTCACCTGCCATCTGCCGTCGGGCAAGGCCGTCGGCGGTATTCCGCCCATCGTCGCCTGGCCCGAGGACCAGTTCGTCGCCGTCGTGAATTCCTATCGCTGGAAGGAACGCGACAACGAGGTGATGCAGACTGTGACGGCGCAATTGTCGGACGACGAGATCGCAGCCCTGGCTGCATACTTCGGAGGACTTCCCAACCAGCCCGAGGTTGCGAAATAGTAATAAAAACCGGGACGCCGAGGGCGCCCACCATTGGCTAAGGAGGAACTATCATGATCAATCGCAGACATGTCCTGATCGGTGGCAGCGCGCTGGCGGCCGGCTCGGTTCTCTCGGCGCCGATGGTGCGGGCACAGGGCAAGCCCAAAGTCGTCGTTATTGGCGGCGGCGCGGGCGGCGCGACGGCCGCAAAATATATCGCCAAGGATTCAAAGGGCGAGATCGAGGTCACGCTAATCGAGCCGAAGGAAGCCTACACCACCTGCTTCCACTCAAACCTGTACCTCGGCGGGTTCAAGACCTTCGATGAGATCACGCACAAATACGACAAGCTGGTCTCCAGCTACGGCATCAAGCATGTCCGGCAGTGGGCGAATGCCATCGACCGCGACAAGAAGCAGGTCGTGCTGGCCGACGGCAGCCGCGTTGCCTACGATCGCCTCGTCGTCTCGCCGGGTATCGATCTGAAGTACGATTCCGTCGCTGGCTGGGGCAAGGAGCATGAAGAGGTCATGCCGCATGCCTGGCAGGCCGGGCCGCAGACGCAGATCCTCAAAAAGCAGCTCGACGCGGTGAAGGACGGCCAGACGATCGTGATGATCGCCCCGCCGAATCCCTATCGCTGCCCGCCCGGCCCCTACGAGCGTGTCTCGATGATGGCTCACGCCCTCAAGAGTTCCGGTCGCGGCAAGGCGCGGATCATCATCCTTGATCCGAAGGAGAATTTCTCCAAACAGGGCCTCTTCCAGCAGGCCTGGGAGAAGTATTACCCCGGCCTCGTGGAATGGCTCGGCCCGAAAGTCCATGACGGCATCAAGTCGGTCGATCCGAAGACCATGACGGTTGTCACAGGCTTCGAGACTTACAAGAACTGCGCCCTCGTGAACGTCATTCCGGCCCAGCGCGCGGGCAAGATCGTGATCGACGCCGGCCTTGCCAACCAGACTGGCTTCTGCCCGATCAACCCGGAGAACATGGCCTCCGCCTCCGATCCGAACATCTTCATCCTCGGGGATGCCTCGATCGCCGGCGACATGCCGAAATCCGGCTTCTCGGCCAACAGCCAGGCCAAGGTCGCCGCGCTGATGATCCGCGGCGAGCTGACAAAGTCGCGCACCTTCCCGGCGCGCTATGCCAATACCTGCTGGAGCCTCGTTGCCCCGGACGACACGGTGAAGGTCGGCGGGCGTTACGAGCCGAAACCGGACAAGATCACCGCCGCCGAGACCTTCCTGTCGAAGCTCGACGAAACGCCGGAACATCGCAAGCAGGTGCAGACCGAGAATATCGGCTGGTATGCCGGCATCACCGCCGACATGTTCACCTGAGCCGCAAGGCTGTTCCCGAGACAATGGTGGCGCGGATTTCCCGCGCCATTTTTTTATGCCGCAGCGAGGCAGATTTCCACGGTCGTCCCGCGTCCGGGCTCGGACTTCATCGTCAGCGTTCCCTGATGAAGCCGTACGATTTCCTGCGCGATCGGCAGGCCGAGGCCTAGACCTTCCGAGGTGCGCGAGCGCGACATGTCCGCCTGGGAAAACGGCGCGAGGCATTGCATCACCTGCTCCGGCGAGAGCCCCTCTCCGTCATCGCGCACCGCGAGGCAAACCCGCCCTTCCCGCTCCTCGACGGCAATCTCAATCCGCGTCGCGTCCTTGGCGTGCTGGATCGCATTCTCGACAAGGCGTGTCAGCGCTGACGAAAGCAATGCCTGGTCTGCGAGGATGCTGGCGTTGCCGGTCGGCTCGGCAAGAGAGATATGAATGTCCTTCGCGCTCGCTTTGTGCTTGCAGAGATCCACGACATCGCCCGCAATCCAGCTTGCGGCGACGCGCTCCCGACTCAGCTTGAGATTGTGCGAGAGCAGGTCCGAGTAGGTCGACATGTCGGCGAAGCTCGCAAGCAGTCGCTCGCCCGACTGCCGGACGAAATTGAGCCGCTCGTTGAGCGCCGACACATCACCATTCTGCTGCGCCTCCGCGGCAAGCTTGGTGAAACCGATGATCGCGTTGAGCGGCGTCTTCATCTCGTGCCGGATGACGGCAAGGAGGTTGTCTTTCGCCCGCGAGACACTCTCCGCGTTGCGGAAGGCCTCGCGCGCCGCGATCTCGTTCTTCGAGGCTCGGAGCACAAACCGGAGGTAATGGTCGAGCAGGGTCCAGTTGACCGGCTTGACGACGAAGGAGGAGGCGCCGAGCTCGAACGCGCGATCAATCGCCATCGCGTCGTCGCGGCTCGTCACCATGATGATCGGCAGATCGCGGTGCCGAGGCATCTTGCGGATATTGGCGATGACTTCGAGGCCGGTCATGTCCGGCATCTCGAGATCGACGATCATCACGTCGAATTCGCCCTTCTCAGCCGCCGCCAGCCCGGCCCGACCGTTCTCGCCCAGCGTGACCTTCCGGCCATACATCGTCAGGAACATGCGCGAGGTCTCGCGATGGATCGGATCGTCGTCGACGATCAGAACGCGCATCGGTTGCGTCGCGTTCGCCTTGTGCGGAGCTTGCTGGAGTGCGGCCAGGGACATCGTAACCTCTTGCCGCCACGCTAGAGGCCAAGGCTTAAACCCCGGTTACTCCGTTAACCCTAAAATGATGCCTTTTCATCATACTCGGCGCATATTTTCTGTTTCCGGGAGTTCGCCTTGACGATCAGGGCCAAATTGCTCGCGCTCATCTTCGTCTCAACGCTTGCGACAACCCTGATCGCAACCGGTGTTTCCATCTGGCGGGAGGCGACACGTTTCACTGAGGGCAAGCGGACGGAAATCCGCGCGACCGCCCAGATTTTCTCGGCCATGACAGCCGATGCGGTCGAAGCGCGCTCGCAAGGCGACGCACTGCGCGTCCTGCGCGCCATCGCCCGGATCCCCGGCGTGCTGACAGCCAGCATCACCTTGCCTGATGGCGCCGTCTTCGCCACGATGGGCGACAGCGTTCAGCTCGTCTCGACCGGGGCCAATGTCGGTGCTTTCTCCGGTTTCCTCGGCGTCCTGCGCCAGAAGACCCTGGAAGAGCAGGTGCCGGTGATTTCCGGGGGAGAGGAAATCGGCAGACTCAACCTCGTCGCCGATACCTCGAAAGTCTGGGCCAATGCGGTCGAAAGCCTGCAGACGGCGCTTGCGGCCGGTCTTTTCGCGATGCTGGCGGGCTTCCTCATCGCATTCCGTATTCAGGCCTCGATCAGCCGCCGTATCGGGCGGATGACAGAAACGATGGAACACGTCCGTCTCCGTCACGACTTCAGCCAGCGCATTGAAGCGGGCACGCGCGACGAACTCGACACCATCGGCAGCAGTTTCAACGCGATGCTCGACGAGGTTCAGTACCGCGACACGCGGCTCGCCGAACACCGGGCCAACCTCGAACGCGAAGTCGAGGCGCGCACTTACGACTACCGTGTCGCGAAAGAGAATGCTGATGCGGCCAACGCCGCGAAATCCGATTTTCTCGCGACGATGAGCCATGAAATCCGTACGCCGATGAACGGTATCCTCGTGATGGCGGAGCTTCTCGCTGCCTCGGACCTTCAGCCAAAGCAGAAGCGTTTCGCCGATGTGATCGCCCGGTCCGGCGGCAGTCTTCTCGCGATCATCAACGATATTCTCGATTTCTCGAAGATCGAGGCCGGCAAGATCGAACTCGAATCCATCCCCGTCGTCATCGACGATGTGATGGAAACGGTCGCGCAGCTTTTCGAGGAAAAGGCGCGCTCGAAAGGGCTCGATCTTGCGACGCATATCGCGCCGAACATCCCTAACCGCTTCGCCGCGGACCCGGTGCGCCTCAATCAGGTGCTCTCGAACCTCGTCAACAATGCCCTCAAGTTCACCGAGACCGGCGGGGTGAACCTCCGTGTGTCGCGTGACCCCGAGCGGCCCGGCAACATGCTTTTCGCCGTTGAGGATACCGGCATCGGCATCGCTGCGGACAAGATCGACAAGGTGTTCGAGGCCTTCAGCCAGGCCGACCAGACAACCACACGCAAGTTCGGGGGCACGGGGCTCGGCCTTGCCATCTGCAAACGTCTCGTCGATTCGATGGAGGGCGAGATCTTCATCCGCTCCGAACTCGGCGTCGGCACGACCTTCTTCGTCTCGATCCCAATCCTCCATGCCGACCGGATGGATACCGCCCCGCTCGGCAAGCCGATGGGGCCGGGGCGTGTGCTGCTCGCGGTCTCCGGGCCGGCGACAACCGCCAATCTTTCGGCATACCTCAAGGAATTCGGCTTCGATATCGCCGATCCCGTGGCGGATGCGCTCGCTCCCGGCCAAGGCGAGATCAAGCTGGTCATCGCCGAAGCGGATCTGCTGAGCGATCCCGGTATCCGGCCTTTGCTCAAGCGCGCGCCCACCATCGCCGTCGGGGCCTTCGGCGATGCAGAGACCGACCGCCTCATCGATCAGGGGCTCGCGCAGGGACAGCTTATCAAGCCGGTCGCGCGGCGCGAACTCGGCCAGGTGATCGAGGACGTGCTCTCCGGCAACACGACACGCCGCCAGACCGCGACCTCCGCCGCCAGCAACATGCCGAAGTTCCCCGAGCACCTCGTGCTCGTCGCGGACGACAACGCGGTCAATCGCGAGGTCATCATCGAGACACTGCGGCGGTTCGACCTGCCGTGCGACACCGTTGTTGACGGCCGTGCGGCGATCGAAGCCGTCAAATCGAAGGTCTACGATCTCGTCTTCATGGACGGCTCAATGCCGGACATCGACGGCTTCGAGGCCACGGAAGCAATCCGCGCCTGGGAAAAGGATACCGGCCGCGCAGCGCTGCCGATCATCGCGCTCACAGCCCATGTGGTCGGTGCGCATGCCGATGCTTGGAAGAAGTCCGGCATGAACGCCGTGCTTCACAAGCCCTTCACGCTTCAAGCGATGGCGGATACGCTCGCGAACCACATGGCAAAGATGCCGGCGCCGCGTGGCAAGATCGCCACGACGTCCGCTCCCCGCGAACCGGTGCTGCCTTCCGATACCCGGAAGGTGGACGAACCTGTCGCGGTTCCAACGGTCCCTGCCGAGCCCGTGCCCTCGCCAGAGCCTCCACCATCCGTTCCCGTCGCAACCATGCCGGTTGTCGTACCGGCGCCTTCGATTCCCGCTGCGCCGCCGCCTGCCGCGCCGGAGCCGGAGGATGGCGAGCCTGCGCTCGAACCCGCGATCACGCGTCAGTTGCTCGACATGGCGAGGATGGGTGGCGGTGCGGCCGTCGCGCGCATCTACCGGCTTTATCTTGAGAACGGCCCGCCGGCGCTCTCCGAGATCGATGCGGCATTGACGGCTGGCGATGCCGTCCGCCTTGGCAAGGCGGCCCACGCGCTCAAGTCCATGAGCCTCTCGCTCGGCGCGCAGCGGGTCGCAGTCCTGGCGAGCGAGCTTGAAAAGGCGGCACGCGGCGAGGTCAGCAAGATCTATGACGGGTTGCGCACGAAAATCGAGAGCGAACTCGAACTGACCTACCGCCGGATCGCGCAGTTGATGGTGGAGGAAGGATTGGATGCCGACTCCTCCATCGAACCCTCTTCTGCCGCCGTCGCCTAGAGGTCGCGCGGGAAGTCGGCGCGCGCGAGCCAGAAGACTTCCGCCTCGCTATCGGCCGTGTCGAGCCAGAGAAAGGGCGTATCCGGGAAGGCTGCTTCCAGCGCGGCCCGCCCCAGCCCGACCTCGCACAGAAGCCCGGCGCCGATCGCGAGATGCGCGGCGCCCTCAGCCAGAACCCGCCGCGCGATGTCGAGCCCGTCCTCGCCGCTGCCCAGCGCCATCGCCGGTTCGTGCCGGAACTCCTGCGGCAGGATGTCCATCGTCTCGCGATCGACGTAGGGCGGGTTGGAAATGATGAGGTCGTATTGGGCCTTGCCGCACGGTGCGAAGAGATCGCCTTCGAGAAGGGTGATCCGGTCTTCGAGACCGTAATCCGCGATATTCTCGCGCGCGAGCGCGGCCGCCTCGGGCGAAAGCTCCACCGCATCGATCGTGGCGTTCGGAAAGGCATGCGCGGCGAGGATAGCGAGGCTGCCGCCGCCGGTGCAGAGATCGAGCACGCGAGTCAGCGCGGTGGGGTCCTGCACCAGCGCTTCCGGGCCGCCAGTTCCGTCGAACAGAGGCGAGAACAGGAGTTCGGCGATAAACGATCGCGGAACGATGGCGCGGGGGTCGGACCGGAACGAGAAGCCGTTGAGGTAAGTCCGGCCCGTCAGGTAGGCCGAGGGGATGCGCTTCTCGATCCGGAGCGCGAGCCGTTCGCCGAGCATCGCCTTCTCGCGCGCCGTCAACCGAGCATCGGCGAAGGCGTTGAAATCGTCGACCGGCAGGTGAAGGCTTTCGAGGATCAGGAACGCTGCCTCGTCCAGCGCTGTCGTCGCGCCGTGCCCGTGATGCAGCCCCGCCGCGTTGAATGCCGAGACGGCGTAGCGCAGGAAGTCGCGCAGGGTGACGAGTTCGCTGCTTTCACGGCAAGGAGTGGCGGCTTCGTCCGTCATCGACATGTCCTGTTCTTCGCGCGGCCTGGAGCGGCATGACGATCAGTAGCGCCTGCGCGAGAAGCGACAAGGCACCGGGGAGCGTCATGACATCCCGGAGGAAGGCCATCAACCCGCGCCGGAACAGGACTTCGCCTAGCACGAGTTCGGCGGCAATCAACAGCAGGAATGCGATGGCGCCGATGTGGAGCCAGTTACACTGGCTTGCCACCCCCAAACGCCGGACAACCAGGGACGATGCGGCGTAGGAGATGCCGATCATCAACGGCAATTCGAGGAGGCGGCTCGTCTCCGGCCCGAGATAGGGCCGGACGAGAATCTCGCGGATCGCGCCAAGCGCGAAACCGGCCATGAAGACAAGCGCAAACAGCAGCGCTCCGGCACGGAACGCCTGTGGCCCCGCCATCAGAAGAACGCCTGAAGCCCCGTCTGCGCGCGGCCGAGGATCAGGGCATGCACATCATGCGTGCCCTCGTAGGTATTCACCGTTTCGAGGTTCTGGGCGTGGCGCATCACGTGGTACTCGATCTGGATGCCATTGCCGCCGTGCATGTCACGCGCCTGACGGGCGATATCGAGCGCCTTGCCGCAGTTGTTGCGTTTGACGAGGGAGATCATCTCCGGCGCCTCGCGATGCTCGTCCATCAGCCGGCCGACGCGCAAGGAGGCGTGAAGCCCGAGCGTGATCTCGGTCTGCATGTCCGCGAGCTTCTTCTGGAAGAGCTGCGTCTGCGCCAGCGGCTTGCCGAACTGCTTGCGGTCAAGCCCGTATTGCAGCGCACGGTGCCAGCAGTCCTCGGCCGCGCCCATCGCGCCCCAGGAGATGCCGTAGCGTGCGCGGTTGAGGCAGCCGAACGGCCCCTTGAGACCCGAGACATTGGGGAGCAGCGCATCCTCGCCAACCTCGATGCCCTCCATCACGATTTCGCCCGTAATGGAAGCCCGCAGCGAGAGCTTGCCGCCGATCTTCGGTGCAGAAAGGCCCTTCATGCCCTTTTCGAGCACGAAACCGCGGATCTCGTTGTTGTGCGCCGCGGACTTCGCCCAGACGACGAAGACATCGGCGATCGGCGCGTTGGAAATCCACATCTTGGTGCCGGTGAGGCGATAGCCGCCGTCGATTTTCTCAGCGCGCGTCTTCATCGAGCCGGGGTCGGAGCCGGCATCGGGCTCGGTGAGGCCGAAGCAGCCGATGAACTCGCCAGAGGCGAGCTTGGGCAGATACTTCATGCGCTGCTCTTCCGAGCCATAGGTGTAGATCGGATACATCACCAGCGAGGATTGCACGCTCATCATCGAACGATAGCCGCTGTCCACCCGCTCCACCTCCCGAGCGACGAGGCCATAGGAGACGTAGCCTGCACCCGCGCAGCCGTATTTCTCCGGCAGCGTGACGCCGAGAAGACCCTGCTCGCCCATCAGGCGGAAGAGGCCCGGATCGGTCTTCTCCTCGAGATAGGCCTCCTTGATCCGCGGCAGGAGCTCGCCCTGCGCAAAGGCGCGGGCAGCATCACGGATCATGCGCTCGTCATCGGTGAGCTGATCGTCGAGCAGCAGCGCGTCGGACCAATTGAAGCGGCTGGGCTTGGCGGACATCGGAAACCTCATTCGATGCGGAATTAAATTTCATGTTCGCTTATGCTGCAATTCCCGAAGACACGCAAGACCCTATGTCCAGCCGCACCGGATGGTTGAGACAGAACCGTCAATTCCGTTTAATTTCCTTGCAACCGCGCCGTTCAGCCACTCCAATGGCTGAAAGCGGATGTGACGCATTACTGCAGGTTTTTTGGCCTGCCGTTTGCTGCGCGAGCCGTATCGCCGGACAGAATATCAACCGGCATAGGGGGAGAACGATGAGTGAGCGCGTGATCTTCGACGAGACCGGTGGTCTCGAAAGCGAACCCCGATCGATCTATCGCGAGGCCGCCGCGTGGTTCCGCGAAGCAAGTTCAGAACTTATCACCAGCCGCAAGGCAGAGGCGGAAGCTTTCTTTCGACGTATCGGCATCACCTTCGCAGTCTATGGCGATGAAGCCGGCGCGGAGCGGATCATCCCCTTCGACATCTTCCCGCGTATTCTTTCCAGTGACGAATGGTCGCGACTCTCCGAAGGGCTGGAACAGCGTGTGAAAGCGCTGAATGCCTTCATCGGCGACGTTTACGGCGCACGCGAGATCGTCAAGGCCGGCGTCGTGCCGGAGGATCTGATCCTCGCCAACCCCGCATTCCGCCCGGAAATGACCCGGATCAAGCCGACGGCGGGGCTCTACACGCATATCGCAGGGATTGATCTCGTCCGCACCGGTCCCGACGATTTCTTCGTGCTGGAAGACAATGCCCGCACGCCTTCCGGCGTTTCCTACATGATGGAAAACCGCGAAGCGATGCTGCGTCTCTTCCCCGAACTTTTCGGTCGCCTCAGGATCAAGCCGGTCGATCAGTATCCGGACGAACTTCTTGCGACCTTGCGCTCGCTCGCGCCGACGACCGCCTCGCGGGAACCGACCGTCGTGGTTCTGACGCCGGGGCCATTCAACTCGGCCTATTACGAGCACACCTTCCTTGCCGATCGCATGGGCGTGGAGCTCGTTGAGGGGCGCGATCTCTTCGTGCGCTCGAACATCGTCTACATGCGGACCACCGAGGGGCCGCAGCGCGTCGATGTGATCTATCGTCGGATCGACGACGAATTTCTCGATCCGCTGACGTTCCGGCCCGACAGTACACTGGGCGTTCCGGGGCTGATGTCCGCCTACAAAGCAGGCAATGTGACACTTTCGAATGCAGTCGGCACAGGTGTCGCAGACGACAAGGCGGTCTATTCCTACATGCCGGAGATTGTGAAGTTCTACACCGGCGAGGAGCCGAAACTCGCCAATGTCCCGACCTGGCGCTGCCGCGAACCCGATGCGCTCGGCTATGTGCTCGCCAACATCAAGGATCTCGTCGTCAAGGAGGTCAACGGTTCGGGGGGATACGGGATGCTCGTCGGCCCGCATGCGACGAAAGCGCAGCGCGAGTCCTTTGCCGCCAAGGTAAAAGCCAATCCTGCGAACTACATTGCCCAGCCGACACTCGCGCTTTCGACGATCCCCTGCTTCGTCGAGAGCGGGCTCGCGCCACGGCATGTCGATCTCCGCCCGTTTGTGCTTTCGGGATCGGACAAGGTCCGGATCGTGCCGGGCGGGCTGACGCGCGTTGCGCTGAAGGAAGGCTCGCTCGTTGTCAATTCGAGCCAGGGCGGCGGCACCAAAGACACCTGGGTGATCGACGATGCACCTCCCCGACCGAAAGGACAGTCCCGATCCCAACGGCAAATGAACTGAGGAGGCCCCGATGCTTGCCCGCACCGCCGACAACCTCTTCTGGCTCTCCCGCTACGTCGAACGCGCTGAAAGCCTCGCGCGCATCCTCGATGTCGCTTTGCGTCTCGCCACCCTGCCTTCCGCCTATGCCGGCACCTCCAACGAATGGGAAAGCGCGATCGATATTGCGATGTGCCGTAACCTTTTCTTCGAATCGAACGAGGTGGCCGACGAGGCCAGCGTAACGCAGTTCCTGATCGACGGGCCGAATAATCCTTCGTCGATCCGTCGATGCATCGAGATTGCCCGCCATAACGCGCGGGCCGTGCGCACCGCCATCACCACCGAGATGTGGGAAATCCTCAACGACGCCTGGAGCGAACTCCAGCGGCAGAAGTTCAAGAGCTTCACCGGCAAGGATCTCTCGCGCTTCCTCGCCTTCGTGAAGGAGGTCTCGCTGCGCTTCGACGGCGCCGCTTACCGGACCATGCTGCGCACGGACCATTACTGGTTCCAGCGCCTCGGCATGTTCGTCGAGCGCGCAGACAACACCGCCCGGCTGCTCGACGTGAAATACCATGTCGTGCTGCCGGAGACGGAAAGCGTCGGCGGCGGGCTCGATTATTTCCAGTGGTCGGCGCTTCTGCGTGCGGTCTCCTCGCTCAACTCCTACCATCTCATCTATCGCGGCGGGATCCGGCCCTGGTTGGTGGCGGATTTTCTCGTGCGCCGTCCTGAACAGCCGCGGTCGCTGATCTCGTCCTACGAGAACCTCAACCGGGTACTCGATCTCCTTTCCGAGCAATACGGGCGACAGGGGCCGAGCCAGCGGCTGGTCCGCAAGACCTACGCTGGCCTCCAGAACCTCGATGCCGACACCTTGTTCCAGACCGGGCTGCATGAGTTCCTGACGCAATTCATTGCGGACAACAACCAGCTTGGCCTCGCGATTTCCGAACAATACCTGCAATAATCCCGGCCGCATGGGGGAGACGATGCGGCTCAAGCTGCGACACCAGACACATTACCGCTACGATCAGGCAGCGCGCGGGGCGATCCAGATCCTGCGGCTGACGCCGCGTAACCACGCAACACAGTCCGTCCGCAACTGGCGGGTCGAGATCGACGCTGACGGGCGGCTTGAACGTGACGAGGATGCCTACGGCAACATCACGCATACATTTTCGATTGATGGCCCGATCAGCGAACTGGCGATTACCGTCAATGGCGAGATCGACATCGCGGACGATGCCGGCGTTGTCAACGGCGCCTACGAGCGCTTTCCCGCGTCCTACTGGACCAGTTCGACTCCCTTGACCGAGGCTGGCGAACGGCTAGGCGAATTCGCGGCCGCGCTCGCGGCAGGTGAAGGCGGGGACACGCTCGCGTTTCTCCACCAGCTCAATGCCGCCATCTTCGGGCAGTTCAGTTTCGATACGGATGCCACCCATGTGGCGACCTCTGCCGGCGAGGCCTTCGCGGCACGGGCGGGTGTCTGTCAGGACTTCGCGCATGTCTTCGTCGCTGCTGCCCGCGCACGGCAGATTCCAGCCCGTTACGTGAGCGGCTATTTCCTGCGAACGGACCTTGTCCATCAGGAGGCCGGCCACGCCTGGGCGGAAGCCTACGTGCCACAGCTGGGCTGGATCGGCTTCGACCCCGCGCACGGTGTCTGCATCGACCACCGCTATATCCGGGTCGCGATCGGCCGCGACTATCTCGAAGCCTCGCCCATCCGCGGCTCGCGCATCGGCGGCGCGGGCGAGGCGCTCGAGGTCCTCATCCATCTGAGCGGCACGAGCCGATCCGGAGAACAATAGGCTTCCGCATCCCCCGCCGGCTTTGCTAAGGCAGGATGATACGAGTTCACAGGGGCGACGATGACGTATTGCGTGGGTATTCTGACCGAGGAGGGTCTCGTCATGATTGCCGACACCCGCACCAATGCCGGGCTCGACAATATCGCGACCTTCCGCAAGCTCCATATCTTCCAGGAACCAGGCAAGAAGCTGTTCGCGCTCGCGACCGCCGGCAACCTGGGCTTTACGCAATCCGTGATGTCGGTCCTGCGCGAGGGACTTGAACGACCGGACGGGCGTTTCGAAACACTGCTTGATCAGACCTCTATGTTCCGCGCCGCGCAATTCGTCGGCGAGGTCATTCGGCATGTCTACAAGGATGTCGGCACAGCTATCGAGCAGCATGGCGCCTCGCTCGACGTTTCGATGCTGCTCGCCGGACAGATCGCCGGTCGCTCCCTTAGACTCTTCATGCTCTACAAGGCCGGTAATTTCATCGAATCGACCACCGACACACCCTATCTCCAGATCGGCGAGCACAAATACGGGAAGCCGATCCTCGATCGTGCCGTGACCTTCAAAAGCGACCTCTACGATGCGCTGAAGCTTGGTTTGATTTCCATGGATTCGACGATGCGCTCCAACCTCGGCGTCGGCCTGCCGATCGACGTTCTGGTCTTGCGGCGTGATGCCCTCCGACCGGAGGTCGAACACCGGATCGAGGCGGGCGAACCCTATTTCCACGATCTACGCGAACGCTGGTCGGCAGCGTTGCGCAAGGCGCACAACGACATTCCCGCGCCGCCCTACCGGGCAAGGCCGGAGTGATGGCGGCCAGAAAGCGCGACATCCTCATCCAGCGCATGCGCGGGCTGTGGTATGGACCGCGTCAACGGTTTGCGACGGCTTGGTGGGGAGCGCTCGGCGCGGGGATCGCGGTTTCCGGTATGGAACTCGGTGCCTGGCTCGACGACAAGCCGTTCCATCTCATTCCTTTCGTCACCTCGATCGTCCTGGTGCTGGGTGCGCCGGAGGCCGATCCCGCCCAGCCGCGCGCACTCGTGGGCGGACATGTCATCTCAGCACTGGCAGGCTATCCGCTGCTCCTGTTGTTCGGTCCTTCGCCTTATGTTGCAGCGGCCGGAGTCGGCCTTGCTGTTCTGGCGATGCACCTGACGCGCACTTTCCATCCGCCGGCGGGCATCAATCCATTCCTGATCGGCAACGACGGGCTTGGCTTCCGCTTCCTGATCGAACCCGTCGCACTCGGTGCACTGATGCTTGCCGGTTTCGCCTATTGCTGGCATCGAGCACTGGGTAAACCTGCTTGGCCGCGCGACGGCTGGTGGTAATTCGAGGCAATCTCATGAGCGAACTTTCCCGCGCCGCCTGCATGACCCGCGACCTCGTGCGTTGTGCCTCCGTCACGCCTGAGGAGGGCGGCGCGCTCGCACTGATCGAAAACTGGTTGCGACCATACGGCTTCGAGGTTCATCGCCCGATTTTCTCGGAACCCGATACCTATGATGTTGAGAACCTTTACGCGGAGATCGGCGAAGGTGATCAATGCCTGCTGTTCGCTGGGCACACCGATGTCGTGCCGCCGGGTGACGCGGCGCTCTGGTCCCACCCCCCGTTTTCCGGGGCAGTGATCGGCGGCGAGATCTGGGGGCGCGGCGCGTGCGACATGAAATCGGGGGTTGCGGCGGCACTCGCCGCTGTGCTCGACCATATCGACCGGCACGGCGTGCCGAAGACCTTCCGCCTTGCTTTTCTCATTACCGGCGACGAGGAGGCGGATGCGATCAACGGCAGCGTTAAGCTGCTCGAATGGGCCGAAGCGCGCGGCAAGCGCTTTTCCGCCTGCGTGCTCGGCGAACCCACCAACCCGCAGCGCATGGGCGAGATGATGAAAGTCGGGCGGCGTGGCTCGCTCTCCGGCGATCTCGTTGTCGAGGGCGTCCAAGGCCATGTCGCCTATCCGCATCTCGCGCGGAACCCGATCGATCAACTCGTGCGGCTCATGGCGCCGCTCAAGGAACCGCTCGACAGCGGCACGGACTTCTTTCCCGCCTCCAATCTCGAATTCACGTCTGTCGACGTCGGCAACAGCGCGCGGAATGTGATCCCAGCAAAAGCGGTTGCGAAGTTCAACATCCGCTTCAACGATCTGTGGACCAGCAAGACGCTGGAGGCGGAACTGCGCCGGCGCCTGGCGGGCGTGAATGACCCCGGCAAGTTCAACCTTGTCTGCCACCCAACCAATGCCGAAGCCTTCCTGACCCAACCGGGACCCTTTGTCGAACTGGTCGCGGGTGCGGTCGAGGCCGAGACCGGGCTGCGGCCGGAGTCATCTACCACCGGTGGTACCTCGGATGCCCGCTTCATCCAGGCCTATTGCCCGGTGATCGAGTTCGGCATCGTCGGCAAGACGATGCACAAGGTGGACGAGCGGGCTTCGATCACCGAGATCGACATCCTGACCAGCATCTATGGCCGGATCATCGACGGGTTCTTGGCCTCCCCAGCCTTCACAACACTTGGCGCCTGAAAGGAAGGGTCGGTAGCTCCTCCGCAGGAGCGGCTTCCGCGGCCGCCTCCGGTTTGGCCGGTGGTTCGAATTCGAGCTGCTCGATCCGCGTGCCGCGTCGCGCCACTTTGTCCGCCGATGTGACGATGCCCGCAACGTCTTCCTGCGCCTGACGGAAATGCTGCTCCAACTTGCCCGCGCGATCAGAGAGGCGGCGGACATCCTCCATCATTTTGGAGAGTTCGCTCTGGATGAGCCGGGCCTGTTCGCGGATCGCGGCATCACGGACGATCGAGAGCGCGACCTGCACCGCCATCATCAGGATCGACGGCGAGACGATCAGTACCCGGGCGCGATGCGATTTCTGAACGATATCATCGAACCGCTCGCAGAGTTCCGCGTAGATCGCCTCGGACGGGACGAAAAGAAGCGCGATATCCTGCGTCTCGCCGGTTGCGAGGTATTTGTCGGCGATATCCTTGATATGGGTCGAAACATCGCCTCGCACACGCTTCTCAGCCTGCGCGCGGGCCTCGTCCGACCCCGCCTCGCGCCAGGCAACAAAGCCTTCGAGCGGAAATTTCGCATCGATCACGAGCGGCCGGTCATCGCCCGGCAAATGGATCACGCAGTCGGGCCGCGTGCGATTCTGGAGCGTCTTCTGGAAGTCATAGGCCGAGGAGGGAAGCCCGTCGCGGATGATTGCCTCCATCCGCCCCTGCCCGTAGGCACCGCGAGCCTGCTTGTTGGCAAGCACATCCTTGAGGCTCAACACCTCGCTGGTAAGGCCCTTGAGATCGGCCTGCGCTGCGTCGATGACGGCGAGGCGCTCGTTGAGGCGCCCCAGGGTCTCGGCACTTTTCTGCGCGGTTTCGGTGAGCGAGGTGTTCATCGAATGACGCACGGAATCGATTCGCTCCGACATCAGCCGGGCAAGATCGGCCTGACGCGAGCCGAAAACCTCGGCCAAGGTCTGCATCCGCCCTGTCATCTCGGCCTGCAACCGGTTCATGGCTTCCACCTTGTCGTCCAGCTCACGCTGGCGCTCGGCGGCGCTCGCAGCCTCCAGAGCGCGGCTCCCTGCTGCACGGGCGTTCTGCCAAACGAGCAGAACCAGCAGCACCAGAAGCGCCGTGGTACCGGCGGCCAGCGCCTGTTCCACCGTGACGACCCAATCCCCGATGGTAAGGAAAGCCTGCTTCATACGCTTTCGAGCGCCTCCCGCGTTGGAATCGATCGGAACAAAATACGAACATATTGACCGCGCGCGCGTCAATCCTTAAGTGGGAGAAAAAGAGAGTTTTCCATGACCGTCCGCCCGCTCGTCATCCTGCCCGATTCCCAGTTGCGCCTCACCTCCAAGCCCCTCGCGGGCGCGGACAAGGACGTTCGCAAGCTCGTCGACGACATGTTCCAGACCATGTACGATGCGCCGGGCATCGGTCTTGCGGCGATTCAGATCGGTGTACCCCTCCGCGTGGTGACGATGGATGTCTCCAAGCGTGACGACAAGCAGGAGCCGATGGCGCTGCTTAACCCGGAAATCGTCTGGAAATCGGAGGAGATGCGGGAAATGGAGGAGGGCTGCCTCTCGATTCCCGAATATTACGAAACCGTCGAGCGGCCTGACCGGGTACGGCTCCGCTATCGCGACATCGATTTCAAGGAGCGCGAGATCGAGGCCGACGGTGTGCTGGCAACCTGCATCCAGCACGAGGTCGATCACCTCAACGGCGTGCTGTTCATCGACTACCTCTCGAAGCTCAAGCGCGACCGTGTGATGAAACGCTACGCCAAGCTCGCGCGCATGAAGGACGACGAGGCGTGAGCCTGCGCGTCATCTTCATGGGGACACCGGATTTCGCGGTTCCGACGCTGACCGAGATCATCGGTCAAGGTCACGAGGTCGTCGCCGTTTACACCCGCGCGCCGGCGCCCGGCGGACGGCGCGGGCTGGAACTGGTCGAAAGCCCGGTTCACAAGGCTGCATACCGTTTCGGCATTCCGGTGTTCACGCCGAGGAGCCTTCGCAAGGCAGAAGCGCAGGCCGAATTTGTGGCACATCAGGCGGATGTCGCGGTGGTCGTCGCCTACGGACTGATCCTGCCGAAGGCTGTTCTCGATGCACCGAGCCTCGGCTGCCTCAACCTGCACGGCTCGCTGTTGCCGCGCTGGCGTGGCGCGGCGCCGATCCAGCGCGCGATCATGGCGGGAGATCGGGAAAGCGGCGTCATGGTCATGAAGATGGACGAGGGCCTGGATACCGGCCCCGTCGCGATGGCCGAACGCGTGGCGATTACACCGGAGATGAACGCCGGGCAGTTGCACGACCAGCTGATGGTGGTTGGAGCAGACCTGATGGTGCGCGCCCTCGCAGCGCTCGAACGCGGTTCGCTTCGCTTCTCGCCGCAGCCGGAGATCGGCGTCACTTATGCTGCGAAGATCACCAAGGATGAGTGCCGGGTCGATTTCGCGGGGTCTGCGCAGGCGGTACACGATCATATCCGAGGGCTCGCCCCTTTCCCCGGCGCCTTCATCGAGATCGGCCCGGAGAGTGCACGCAAACGGCTCAAGGTGCTGCGCACCGTGATCGCGGAGGGCGGCGGCGCGCCCGGCACGGTTCTCGACGATCATCTCGCGGTTGCCTGCGGCAAGGGTGCGGTCCGCCTCGTCGAGGTGCAGCCCGCTGGCAAGGGCGTGATGTCCGCCGCCGATTTCCTGCGCGGCACGCCTGTCCCGGCCGGCACGCGGCTTGGCTGAGATGGCGGCCTTCCGCTACGCGCTTCGCATCGAATATGACGGCACGCCCTATCATGGCTGGCAGAGCCAGAGCGGCGGACGAACCGTGCAGGACGCGATCGAGCGCGCCATCGAGCGGCTCAAGGAAGGGCCGCGCCGCATCACCTGCGCCGGCCGGACGGATGCGGGCGTCCACGGGCTCGGGCAGGTTGCGCATGTCGATCTTGCGAAGGAATGGCGGCCGGAAAAGCTGCGCGACGCGCTCAACGCCCACCTTCAGCAGGCAGGCGAGGCGGTTGTCATCCTCGAAGCTGCGCTCGCGCCCGAAGAGTTCGACGCCCGACTCTCGGCGATCCGTCGCCACTACCGTTATCGCATCCTCAACCGCCGTCCACCTGCCGGGCTCGACCGACACAAGGTGTGGCATGTTGCGCGGCCGCTTGACGTCGCGGCGATGCATGAAGCGGCCCAGTCGATCCTCGGTCGGCACGACTTCACGACCTTCCGCGCCGCCGCCTGCCAGGCAAAAAGCCCTGTACGCACGCTGGAACGTCTTGAGGTGATGCAGGCCGGCGAGGAAATTCATGTCGAGGCGAGTGCACGGAGCTTCCTCCACAATCAGGTGCGCTCAATGGTCGGCTCGCTCGTCAAAGTCGGTCTCGACGCCTGGCCCGTTACCGAAATGCGCGCAGCGCTCGACGCGACGGATCGCGCACGGTGCGGCCCCGTCGCTCCGCCTGATGGGCTCTATTTCATGCAGGTGGACTATCCGGAGGAGCGGCAGCCCTTCCGGATCACGCCGTAATGAGCGTTCCCGCGCCGTGCTCCGTGAGGAGTTCGAGCAGCACCGCGTGCGGCACCTTGCCATCAAGGATGACGACGCCCTCGACGCCCTGCTCGATGGCGTAGATACAGGTCTCGATCTTGGGGATCATACCGCCCGTCACGGTGCCGTCAGCGATGAGCTTGCGGCATTCGTCGACGGTCAACTGCTCGATAAGCTTCTTGTCCTTGTCGAGCACGCCCGGCACATCGGTGAGGAGCAACAGGCGCTTGGCGCGCATCGCGCCGGCGATGGCCCCCGCGAAAGTGTCGGCGTTGACGTTGTAGGTCTCGCCATCCTCGCCGATTGCCACCGGTGCCAGCACGGGGATGAGTTCGGCCTTGAGCACCGCATCAAGCACGGTGCGGTCCACCTTGTGGGGATCGCCGACGAAACCGAGGTCGAGTTCCTTCTCGATGTGCGAATCCGGATCGCGCACGGTACGCGACATCTTGCGCGCCGTGACCATGCTGCCATCCTTGCCGCACAGGCCGATGGCCTTGCCGCCCTCGGCCGAGATCCAGCCGACGATCTGCTTGTTGATCGAGCCGGCGAGGACCATCTCGACCACCTCGACAGTCGCGCGGTCGGTGACGCGCAAACCGCCCTTGAACTCGCTCTTGATACCGAGCTTGTCCAGCATCTTGCCGATCTGCGGTCCGCCGCCATGAACGACAATCGGCTTCACGCCCTGCAGTTCGAGCAGCACGACATCCTCGGCGAAATCCTCCGCCGCCGCCTTGTCGCCCATCGCGTGACCGCCGTACTTGATGACGACGACTTCCTGATCGTAGCGCTGCATGAACGGCAGCGCCTGGGCGATCACTTCGGCACGCGTATGGACATCGGGGAGATCTTTGGCTGACATCGGGGCCTCTCGGGCAACTGGCTGCGCCCTGTTTAAGGAAAGTCCGGGGCGCGCTCAATCACCCCCGAAAAATTTTCCACCCGGCAGAAATTTTCCTCAACCCTTCGGTGGGCGCGAGACCAGCCCGCCCAACGCCAAGACCAGCCAACCGAGGAGCAGGAGCGTTCCGCCGGTCGGTGCCGCCATCGGGAACAGGCGATCATTCAAAAAGACGCGCGCGGACAGGTCGCCGGAGAACAGGGCAAGGCCGATAATCAACAGCCCAACTGCCAGCATCAACCATCCTCGTGCGAGCAGCCGGACATGATTCGCGACGGCCAGTGCCAAGAAGGCGGACGCGTGCAGCAGCAGGAAGTTCGCCGCGGTCGAGAGGACTTCTGATCCGGCGCGATGCGCTGACATCGCCCATAGCGCGACGCCAAGCGCGCCAGCGAGGCCGGAAAAAACCGTCAGCAACCGTGTCATGGGTTCACCATCCAATCCGGCGCCGCGCTGCGATCAACGAGAAGTCCGGCGATCGACGCGCGCAGATCCTCGATCCCCTGCCCGGTCCGGCTTGAGGTCAGGATGATCTCGGGATGCGCCGCCGCGTGCTTCTTGAGAACACTCGCGATCTCCGCCTTACGCGAAGCCGCCTGTGCCGCCGAAAGCTCATCCGCCTTGGTCAGCACCACCTGATAGGCAACGGCGGATTTGCCGAGTGTTTCGAGGATCGGCTCGTCAGTGTTCTTGAGGCCGTGGCGCGCGTCGATCAGCAGCATGACGCGCGCAAGCTGCACGCGGCCGCGCAGATAATCGTGGATCAGCCCGGTCCAGGCCGAGACCTTCTCCTTGCCGACCGCCGCAAAGCCGTAGCCCGGCATGTCGACGATGGAAAACACCCCGCCAACATCGAAGAAATTGAGTTCCTGCGTCCGCCCCGGCGTGTGCGAGGTGCGGGCGAGGCTGTTGCGCCCCGTCAGCGCGTTGATCAGCGAGGACTTGCCGACGTTCGAACGCCCGGCAAAGGCAATCTCCAATCCGCGCGGAGGTGGAAGGCCATCCTTTTTCGCAGCAGCCCAGTAGAACTGCGCCTCACGCGCGAAGAGACGACGGCCAGCCTCAATGAGATCCGGGCCGTCTTCGCGCACACCTTCGGAGGGCATCTCAGCCCTTCTTGGGGCGGAACGTGCCCACAAGGTTGTCCCACAACTCGATTTTGGTGCCCATCTTCTTCATGATGACATACTGCTGAAGCACCGAGAGCGTGTTGTTCCACGCCCAGTAGATCACGAGGCCGGCGGGGAACGAGCCGAGCATGAAGGTGAAGACCACCGGCATCCAGGCGAACATCGTCTTCTGGACCGGATCGGTCGGCTCCGGGTTCATCTTCATCTGCACCCACATCGTCACACCCATGATGAGCGGCCAGATGCCAAGGTGCAGGAAGGAAGGCGGCGTGAAGGGAATCAGCCCGAACAGGTTGAACATGTTGGTGGGGTCTTGCGCCGAGAGATCCCTGATCCAGCCGAAGAACGGCGCATGGCGCATCTCGATGGTGACGAGGAGCACCTTGTAGAGCGCGAAGAACACCGGGATCTGAAGCAGGACCGGCAGACAGCCCGCCATCGGGTTGATCTTCTCTTTCTTGTAGAGTTCCATCATCGCCTGCTGCTGCTTCATCTTGTCATCCGCGTATTGGTCGCGGATGCGCAGCATCTCGGGCTGGACGGCCTTCATCTTGGCCATCGAGGCGTAGGACTTGTTGGCAAGCGGGTAGAAGGCAAGCTTCACGAGCACGGTGACGATCAGGATCGCCACGCCGAAATTGCCGACGAGTTTGAAGACCCATTCAAGCAGGTGAAACAGCGGCTTGGTGATGAAGTGGAACCAGCCCCAGTCGATCATCAGGTCGAAGCGCTTCAGGCCGAGCTTGTCGGAATAGGCGTTGATGACGTTGACCTCCTTGGCGCCAGCGAAAAGACGATTCTCGACCGAGACCGTCGCGCCCGGTGCCAGCGTCTGCACCTCGCCAATCGCCGCTGCTTCGTAAACCGGATCGTTACCGCTGGCGCCAAAAGCCGCCGAGAAGGGCTTGCCCTGCGGCGGAACGATGGCCGAGGCCCAGTACTTGTCGGTGAAGCCGAGCCAGCCGCCCTCGCTGCGCGCGACCGACTTGACCTTGCCCTTCTTTACATCGTCATAGCTCGGCTCGGAGAGCGAATCCGCGAGATAGCCGAGCGGCCCCTCATGCAGCACACCGAAACCCGAGGTATGCGGCGTTCCGACGCGCGTCACGCGGCCGTAGTTCGAGAGGGCGACCGGCGTGGCGCCCTTATTCTCGACGCTGTCTGTAATCGAGAACAGATACTTGTCGTCGACATCAAACCGGCGCTTGAAGACGAGCCCCTGCCCGTTGTCCCAGCTCAGGGTGACAGGGGAGCCCGGTTTGAGCACCTGCGCATCGGCGGTCCACTTCGTCTCGGCGGTCGGCAGAACGGCAGTCTGTCCGGCAGCGCCGACCCAGCCGAAGTCGGCGAAATACGCGTCCTTCACACCCTGCGGCGCGAAGAGGACGATCTTTGGGCTCTTCTTGTCCACCGTCTCGTGGTAGTTCACGAAGCTGAGGTCATCGAGGCGGCCGCCCGTCAGAGCGATCGAACCGGAAACGGAAGGGGTGTCGATCGCAATGCGCGTCGAGGCGGCGAGTGCGGCTTCACGCGTCACAGGCGCGGCAGCGGGGATGGCGCCGTTGCTGGCCGGAACACCGGGGGTTGCGGCAGGCGGAGCGCCCGGCGTCGCCGGAGCCGGAGTGCCGGGCTTGCCGGCCTGCTGGGTTTGCTGCACGGTCTGGCGCTGCTGATCGAGCTTCGGCATGCCGTAGAAATAGTTCCAGCCCACCATCACGATGACCGAAAGGGCGATCGCGAGCAGCAGGTTCTTGTTGTCGTCGGAATGCATCGGCTCTTCCTGTGGAATGGGCGCTAGGCCACCCGTCCACCTCGGCGGCGGCACGGAGAGCGCATCAACCCGAAAAATCGTCAGGCGCCTTCTATGCCGATCACGGTCGCCTTGCCAAGGGTACGAAGCGGAAAACGCGGGTTATTCCGGGCGTTCGGATCAATTTTCCGACACTTCGCCGGCTGCGGATGATCTGCTTTTATGCGCCCCACGCCGGGCAAGCGCATCGACCGCTCGGGCGATATCGGCCACCAGATCCGGGAAATCGCGCTCGATGGCCGTGCGCCGGGCGAGGATGACCAGATCCATCGGGTGCCGCGGAAATCGATCGGCGGCGGCCCGTACTGCTTCGCGCAACCGGCGGCGAATGCGGTTGCGCTCGACGGCGTTCCCGACCTTTTTGGTGACCGTAAAGCCGAAGCGAAGACCGGTGGCTGGTGGCACCGCACCTGCTTCTGGACCGCGAAGCATGGTGAAACCGGGGGTGGAGAAGCGCGGACCGTTGGCGGCGGCCTTGAAATCGGCGCGCTTCTTCAGGGTCACAAGTTGAAAAGGGGGCGACGGCTTCTCGGCCATCCCCCCTTGAAATTTCTCATCGGTCATAATGTCGGCCTCGCGAACAGGAAGGCCGTTCAGGCTTGGAAGCGCCGGTATCGCCGACGCGCCCGATTAGGCCGAAAGGCGCTTGCGACCGCGATTGCGGCGGGCGGCGATCACCTTCTGGCCGCCCTTGGTGGCCATGCGGGCGCGGAAACCGTGGCGGCGCTTGCGGACAAGCTTGGAGGGCTGATAGGTGCGCTTCATCGAAAGGCTCTTGGTTCTAAGACTGTTGGTTCTAAGGCTGTCGATTCTCAGCACTCACTCCGGAACTCAAGCGCACGGCAGCGCGCCCCGGAGCGGGTGTCGGTAAAACAGACGGCGCTTAAACGTCACCCTCTTGCAAAAGTCAATGCGAAACTTGGTCATTGCCGGTTTTTTGGATGATCGAGGTCCGGAGAAGCCTTTCCGGGTTGGAGCCGGTTGATCTCGCGGCACACTCGGCTAGTTATGGCGGAGCGAGCACGAGAAATACCTATTCATGGCCCAAAAAGGCGAGATTCGACCCGACATTTCCATCATCGGCACCGACCCGGCCGGTATCGAGATCGCGATGGCTGCTGCCGCGCTCGGGGTTCCCGTGGCGTTGATCGTACCGGACGGTGAGGCCGCATCGGATGACAACGCCGTAACGCAACGGCTGCGGTCGCTCGGCGTTCGGGTGCTCGAAGGTCGGTGCCGTTTTCTCGACGCGCACCGTCTTCAGGTCGGCGACATCACGGTTCGCCCGCGGCGCTTCGTGCTCGCGACACCCGCGCATATCGTTCCCCCGCCCATCGCAGGGCTTGCGGATATCGATACGCCGGATATCGAAGCCGGCAGCGCCTTTCTCGCCATCGGGCAGGGCCGACGTGCGCTGGAGGCCGCGTGCAAGGCACGGCGGGCGGGTGCCGTGGTCACGCTTCTCACGCAAGGTCCCATGCTCCCCGATTTCGATCCGGACAGCGTTCGGCTGCTGCGGACAGGACTGGCTAAAGCCGGCATCGTCGTGACCGATGCGCCGCTTCTCGATGGCGGTGCCGTCATCCCGGCCAATCCGACCGGTCGTGGCACCCGCCGCAAACACAAGCTGGTGACAGCCGACGGCGCGGCTTCCTTCGAGTTCGACCGCCTGTTCGTCGAGGGAAGTGCCGAATCCTTCCCCGAGGACATCGCACCTGGAAAGGCCGGAGTTTTCGGGCGCGACGGGCACCTGATCCTCAACGAGACTCTCACAACCACGAACCGGCGTATCCTTGCTGTCGGCGCAGCGAGCGGCGGTCCCGACCACGCCATAAACCGGGCGGGGCAGGTTGGCGTGGTGCTTGCGAACCTTTTGTTCCGGCGTACCTCTCCGAACTATCCGGCTCTCGCGGTCCGCCATGTCGCATCCTCGCCCGAGATTGCGGAGATCGGGCTACGCGAGGGCGATGTGAAGCCGGAGGCGCGAAGCCGGCATCGCTTCCATCGGGTCAGGTTGGGCGGCGCCGGAGCCTCCGGTGCGCTTAAAGCCATCACCGACGGCAAAGGAGTACTTCTCGGCGTCTCGATCGTCGGGGAGCGTCCGCTCGAACTCATTCCCGTTTTCCAATTGGCGATGGCACAAGGGCTCCGGCTTGGGGATCTCGCGGGCATTCCGTTTCCCTCGACCTCGCACGCGGCGGCGATCGGTGAGATCGCGCGGCTCGCGCTGCGTGACCGGCTCCAGTCGCCATTGATCGGGCGGCTCCTGCGTGTCCTGCGGGTGCTGGGATGAAGCAGTCCGAAAACACCAAAACAGAAGCGGTCACGGCACCGCCCGATCCCGCGCTGACGCGGGCCTGGTGGAAGCCGGGCCTTTCCGGCCGAGTACTGCTTCTGACGATCATTTTCGTGCTGATCGCCGAGATCCTGATCTATGTCCCTTCGGTGGCCAACTTCCGCAACACCTGGCTCGGCGAGCGCATCTCACAGGCCAAGGCAGCAGCTGTGGTTCTGGAGAAGGCGCCGCCGGACAGCCTTCCCAAGGCGGTCGTCGACGAGCTTCTCGCCGGAATCGAGACAACGATGATCGCGCTGCGCATCGACAACATGCGGCGGCTGCTCGCCGTATCCGACATGCCGCCGATGGTCGATTTCGAGATAGACCTGCGCTCGCGCCAGCCTCTCAGGGAAATCGCCAGCGCTTTCGATACGTTGCTCTTCGGCGGCAATCGAACCATCCGTGTCGTCGGCCCGCCGCCGCGCGGTGGCGACTTCGTCGAGATCGTCATCAGCGAAGCCAGCCTCCGGGCGGCGATGATCCGCTTCTCGCGCAATATCCTGCTGCTTTCGTTGATGATTTCGGCCATCACCGCCGTGCTGGTGTTCGCAGCGCTCAACGGCCTGATCGTCAAGCCGGTCAAAAGCCTCGCGAGCGCGGTCAGCCGGTTTGGCGCCAACCCTGCCAATGCCCGCGCCATCCACCGTCCCTCGGACCGGGACGACGAGTTCGGCACGCTCGAACGCAGCGTTTCGAGCATGCAGAGCGCGCTCCAGACCGAACTGCGCCAGCGGGAGCATCTCGCCAACCTCGGTCTCGCCGTCGCGAAGATCAACCACGATCTCCGGAACATGCTCGCCGCAGCCCAGTTGATGGCGGACCGGCTCGGCAGCCTGCCGGATTCGAACGTCCAGCGCTTCGTGCCCAAACTGCTCGGCACGCTCGATCGCGCGATCGCCTTCTGTCAGACCACCCTCGCCTACGGAAAGGCGCAGGAGCGTGCGCCGGACATCGTGCCCGTGAAACTCGAAGCCGTTCTGGGCGAAATCGCCGACCAACTCATGCTCTCGCCGGAGAGCACGCCGGCGCTGGCCTTGCAAATCCCGACTGGATTGATCCTCCACGCCGATCCCGACCATCTTAGCCGCGTCATCACCAACCTCCTGCGCAACGCGAGATCCGCGCTGGAGCAGCACGACATACCTTCGACGGGGCTGATCCGCATCTCCGCCTCGGAAGATGGCGATGCAGTCCAGATCGAGATTGCCGACAATGGCCCCGGGATCCCGGCACGGATTCGTCAGTCCCTGTTCAAGGCATTCTCCGGCTCCGCACACGCCGGCGGCACCGGCCTTGGGCTCGCCATTGCGCAGGAACTCATGCGCGGGATGGGCGGCAGCATCAATCTTGTCGACCCTGCGCCCGGCTCGGAGACCGGAACGACCTTTCGGTTGATGCTGCCGAAGGGCTGAACCCGGCAACGCCTTGTGCTCCGGTTGCCTTGCTGAGAGTTCCGAAAAGAATCTGCCCCATTTGGAAAATTCGTTTCGATTGAGGCTTGCCCTTTCCCGGCCAACCCGCTATCAGACCGCCTCTCTCGTGCGTTATCGCATGAACAAGCGCCCGTAGCTCAGCTGGATAGAGCACCAGACTACGAATCTGGGGGTCAGAGGTTCGAATCCTTTCGGGCGCGCCATTTTCCCAACAATTCCGAATTGAAAGAACGCGCGAAAACGTGCGGTTTTCGCGATTTCCGCGTGTGTTTCGGACACGGGAGCGGGGCTACCCTCATAGGGCAAAAATCCGTGGTTACACGGTGGTTACAGTCACGCCCCTCAACGCCCCTCAACGCCCCTGCAGGAGCTTTCGCGAATTTCCACGATCTTGAACTGAAAAGCTGGATGGAACCACGGCGTAACCGCTCGCTCCGCGCCATGCATTCGATATCAAAAACCGTCAAAGAACGTGAAGGAGCGCGATACGCTGAAATTGGCTGAGCGCCAGAACTGAACCTGGGGGTCGAAGTCTCTGGAATAGCTCGGAGATTTTTGCCATCATGCGTGGATGGGAACGGCCGTTTTTCGTTTTTTCCTCAGGTTTATTCTCAGTTTACTGTTGCCAAGCCTCTCCTATGCGGCTTGCGCGAGCAATGAAGGCTTCTGCAATGGATGCGGATGCAAGGGCGGTCCCGGCTACCGCGAAATCGCGACAAGCCGATGCGTCGGATTTCGCCAGCTCAACCAAAAGTGCGGCAATCCACCGTCACCAACCCTTTGCATCTTTGAGAACGCGCCTGGAACGGGGGCTGACCTGAGACCCTGAACTTCCTCCAGGAATGAGTAGAGTCCGTCGCGAAGGAGACGACGGATGAAGCCCTCACGTTTTTCAGAAGAGCAGATCATCGGGATGCTGAAGGAGCAGGAGGCGGGCGC
>VWVY01000012.1 GCA_009846685.1 Rhizobiales bacterium SYSU XM002
TCTGGATCGAGAACCCCTTGCAAAAGCTCTTTGAGCTCGTCCTTTCCAATGCCTGGCTCCGCCGCGAGAACGTCGTGCCAGATGCCGCGGTTGTGCAGCAGGGAGATGCTGAGGTCATAGAGATTGATCTCAAACACGCGTACGCCGCGGTTCTCAAGTTGCTTCACGAGGCTCGCGCGCAACGTCTCCATGCCCTGCGCTTCCTCAGCCGGATAGGGGCAAATGAAGAACGGCACTTCATTGCCGAGGCCCTGCTTCTTCAAGAATCTGTCGCTGGCGATCACTCTGAGAAGGTGGTCGAAGCGGTCCTTCGCGGTTGCCGTCTTGCTCAACCGCGCCATTATCCTTGCCTCCCCACGAGCCGTGCGGATCCCGGGAAGTATCCGAGTTCATCGAGGTCTCCAGCCTCGATGACAGCCAGAACTCGCGGCGACAACATTGCCCCGAGGATCCGGTTGTCCTGCGAAAGGAGCCCGGCTTCACGCATCAGGCGAAACAGCACCGCACGAAGCTTGGCGCGCGTCGACATCGACAACGCGGAGAGCTTCGGCGACCATTCCTCCTTTGCTGACAGAAAAGCGTCGAAATCGTCGTAAGTAAGAGTCGTGCGAAGCGATAGGAACCTATCGCCCACAACCTCGACGGCAAACTCGGCGATGAACCGGTAAGTGCGACAGGCCGCGAGCCATAGCAGCGCCGCTTGTTCGCTCCGCTCGCCTTTAATCAGTAGCGCTAGTTCATAGCCAGATAGTCGCCTTAGGCGGTTTACGATCTCCCGGATGGACCGGCGCGAGGAACTGGCTTTGCGCACGGGAAACGCCCCCCTCTCTTGGGCGGCGATCGCCGTCGTTTCCCAATCGCTGCCTGCTGCATGCAGGCGGGCAATGGCCACGCTTTCGTTGATGTAGAGACCGCCCGTCCCAAAGGACATCAGATACGGCTGTTCCCGCAGACGCTCCATCAAGCCTCTCCGACCTTTTTCGGAGTCTGCTCGACCTCGCCGAACTCAAAATCCGCGCGGCGCAACGCCCGTTCTGTCTCGTGGGGATTGAGCGCAACGATATGCTGGGCGCGTGCATTCTGCTGGCTTGCGTCACCCAAGAGACCGAGCCGTTTGAGTACGTAGAACAGCATGGCATAGCGAACCGAGAGGACGGCGCGCTCATTTGTCATCCCATAGTCCTTCGCAACCACGGCGCGTTGACTTGGGGTCAGCCCTGGATGCGGGCCGATTTCAATATCGAATCTCTTTTTCCACATGGCATCCTGATCGCCACCTGGGCCAGGCACGTCCATCTGGCGCACGCCGAGAATCCTTGGCAGCAGGAAATCCTTGTACTTTTCATCAATATGACAGTAGCCACGCACATGCCAACGGAAGCCATCGTAGCCGAAAGCATGCGGCGTCATGCGCCGCCAAATTGGATCGGTCCGCCTGCCCCCCATCGACTGATAGTAGATCTCGAGAGAACGGTTCTCGCGGACCGCCTGGAGAACAGCCTTCAAAACATCTGCATCAACCTCGCGGCGCGGGGTCAGCGCTATGTCGGTCTCAGGCGGATTAGCGATCCAGGAGTCGTCGGGGTCAGCAAGCCCTTCAGCCAATGATTGTAGACGCGACAGATACCCGTCTGGCTCCGGCTTAAGGAAAATCGGTGAGAACTGAGGCCCTGCGACATACCGTTTTGCGCTTTTGTCGTAGATCGCGTTCTGGGGCGCGCGGTCCTGATACAGCGTCAAATCCTTCGACGCCTGGGGAACGGACACGTCGAACGTCTCGATGATGTCGGAGCGGTTGACTCCGCCCTCCCAGAGCAGCCGAAACTCGATGAACTCAAGCCGGCGCTCCACCCCCCATTTCAATGTCGCAGTGACCGCTCGCATCACCTTCAGTCTCTCCGAACTCTGATAGAGATAAAATCTATATGGAAACATCAGAATGATCCGTGTAATTATTATTCTCATTAGCGGTGCTCGTCAATGTGATCAGCGTTCGGATTGGGAGGCGCCAGATGCCGAAGCACGTTTCGAAAGGCGAAGTCACCAGCAGGACAGCAGCCACAGCCGCCTCGAAAGTTTTGCTGGCCCCCAAGAGCGACATGGTTGCGAGGACAGCCGCCGCGTCGGCGCTAACCTAGCGTCCCAATAAGAAGAAGCACCCGTAGTAGGGCAGCCATGACTATCGCGCTTCGTTCCACCCTGGTCGTTCACGATCTTATCTTCGTGTCCGCAAAGCTCGCCACCCAAGCGGTGAATTAGACCTGCGATTCTCCGCTTTTCGCGCAGTGAAAGTCCTTGCTCTGTGCGGTGAATAGGGCCAATTATCTCCGCACATAATGCGGTGAATGGGCATGTTTATCTACGAACGCGAAGGCTGGCCGAAATTCACGTGGAGCGATGAGGCGCTCAGCGCCCCGCTGGCGGCTGTCCGGCATCGGCAGGGACGGTTGATCGGGCGGATGGAAGCGCTCGGCTTCCCGCTCCAATCCGAAGCCCTTCTTCAAACTCTGACGGAAGACGTGCTCAAATCCAGCGAGATCGAAGGCGAGGTGCTAGACAAGGAACAGGTGCGCTCCTCGATCGCCCGTCGCCTTGGGCTCGAAATCGGCGCGCTGGCGCCCGTTGATCGCGATGTCGAAGGCGTCGTCGAAATGATGCTCGACGCCACGCAGCGCTACGATAAACCGCTGACCAGGGATCGGCTGTTCGACTGGCACGCGGCCCTGTTTCCGACGGGGAGGAGCGGCATAACGCGGATCAGGGTGGGCGCATGGCGGGATGGCAGCGCCGGGCCGATGCAGGTTGTCTCCGGGCCGATCGGACGCGAACGGGTTCACTTCCAAGCGCCAGCCGCTGACCGGCTGGACGCCGAGACGGAACGCTTTCTGGCCTGGTTCGAAGCACCATCGGAGATTGATCCGGTCATCAAGGCGGCCCTCGCCCATCTCTGGTTTGTCACCATTCATCCCTTCGATGACGGCAACGGCCGCATTGCCCGCGCGATCGCGGATATGGCCTTGGCACGCTCGGAGGGGTCGTCGCAGCGGTTCTACAGCATGTCCGCGCAGATCCGCATCGAGCGGAAGGCCTATTATGACACGCTGGAAGCCACCCAGAAGGGCGACATGGACGTCACGCCCTGGCTCGCATGGTTCCTCGCCTGCCTTGGGCGCGCTTTCGAAGGGGCTGAGGCAACGCTCGCCTCGGTCATGGCCAAGGCGCGCTTCTGGGAGCGGCACCGTGATGCGCCTTTCAACGATCGCCAGCGCGCAATCATCAACCGGTTGCTGAACGGCTTCGAGGGTAAACTCACCTCGTCGAAATGGGCGCTTCTGGCAAAATGCTCGCAGGATACAGCACTGCGCGACATCGACGATCTCATGGCACGGGGCGTTTTGGCCAGGGATGCTGCGGGCGGCAGGAGCACGAGCTATTCGCTCTTGATCGCGTAGAACTGCAATGCGCGGCCGAAACGCCCTTTTGCTGCCTCAAGTCGTCGAGCCGGGATCGGACATCTTTGTGGGCAGTGAGCGAGACGAGGCTTATTCCTGTCGCCCGCTGACTTCGAAAGGATCCACAAATTGCAATCCGAACGCATCAGGAGACGCGGGGAAAGTCCGATCGAGAGTGTCAAATGGCTATAAAGACTTTTTCGCGTCAGCAGTTGCTCGACCTGGTCTGGTCCGCGCCGATGCGCTCGGTCGCAGCGGAACTTGGGCTATCCGATGTTGGCCTGAAAAAAGCAGTGGTGAAGGCTGGCATACCGACGCCCCCGCAAGGGCACTGGAACCGTGCGGCTGCGGGCAAAAAAGCTCCGCCAAAGCCAGCACTTCCACCACGGAAGTTCGGTGCTTCGGACCAGATCCAGTTCGGTTCGTCACCTTGGTATAATGCCCAGCCGGACTATCCCATCGACGATCCCCCTCCCCCGGCACCAGAATTCGACGAGTCGTTAGAAGCGATTCGGCGACGCGCCGAGAAAGCGGTCGGCAAGATCGCTGTGGCGCGCGACTTGAAGGCGGCTCATCCAGCGATCCGTCAAATTCTGGCCGATGAAGCCGCGCGAGCCGAGAAAGTCCGGACCTCACGATGGCCTTCGTCCTGGGATCAACCGCGATTTACCGCCCCTCTTGATCAACGCCGCCTGCGGTTGCTGAACGCCGTGTGCCTGGGCGTGGCGAAGGCCGGGTTGAGAGCCAGCCTCTGGGGCAAGGAATTCCCGGTCATCTCGATTGCCGGTGACGACGCGTCGGTCCCCGTCATCGTTCAGAAGATGGTGATGAAGGGCAAGAATGCCGAGACGGACAACCGGCTATCGATCATTGCCGGGATGATTCCGGACCGATCCCAGGAGATACTCCGGCGCTGGGATGATCCACCCGAGGGCAGGCTTGAGGCGCTCATCACAGACGTGGCCGTCGATCTCGTTGTCCTTGTCGAGGAGCAGTTCCGGGCGGAGCGGATGCGGCGCCATGCGTGGCGGCTCGAACATCGCGAGCAATGTATCGAGAAGGCACGCCTCGCGAGGCTTGAAGCAGAACGGAAAGAACGTGAGCGCCGCGAGGCCCTGGAGCAGGCGCGGATCGACCGGCTGTTGCATGATGCCGACCAGCTGCAGAAGGCGCAGTTGATCCGCCAATATGTTGCGGAGGTCGGACGTCATCTGGAGTCAGCCCCTGCCCCGTCGGCCGAAGCGTTCAAGGAGTGGTCCGGCTGGGCTTTGGCGCAGGCGGATCGCATTGACCCGGTGCGAAACGGCAGTTTTCTGGACCGGATCGAGGATGAGGATCTGGACGACGAAAAGGGTGCGTGAACCCGTCCGCCAAAGCGCTTGGCATCGACGTTTTTATATATGATAATATCCTTTATCAAATGCGATGGACCCCATACCGTGTGCAACTCCGGCCCCGTCATTCGTATTGCCATTCTGATAGGGTTTGACGCGTGATCAGCGCCTTCATTATAATCCCGATATCAATCGGAGATCCGCCATGACCGCCCTGAAGCTCACGACCATCGGCACCTCGACCGGCCTCGTCATTCCCAAGGATCTGCTGGCCCGCCTGAATGTCGCCAAGGGCGATACACTCTATGCGGTGGAGACCGCCGACGGGGGCTTGCATCTCACGCCCTATGATCCGGCCTTTGCCGCGAAGATGGAGAAGGCCGAGGCGATCATGCGGCGCTACCGCAACACGCTTCACACCCTCGCCAAATGAGTGAGCCGGATTTCATCGATCGCCCCCTGGCGCTGATGATCCATGAACGCACTTTGGTGCTCCATGGCGGTGCGCGCGGCGTGCGGGACGAGGCGCTTCTGGATTCGGCCCTCGCGCGGCCGCGCCAGATCGCGGGCTACGAACCCGAGGCTGACATTATCCGCCTCGCCGCAGCCCTGACCTTCGGGCTCGTCCGCAACCATCCCTTTGTCGATGGTAACAAGCGCACGGGCTTTGTGACCGGTGTGCTGTTTCTGGAACTCAATGGATACCGCTTCACGGCCAGCGAGGAATCCGCAGCCTTTGCCGTGATGGGCCTTGCCGGCGGCGAACTGGATGAAGCCGGATACGAGACCTTTCTCCGGGAGAACGCGATCCGTGAGTGAGATCATCCCGGGTTCAGCCCTTCCGGTATCCGGTCCCCTGCCCTCGTTGCAGGGCCAGCCGGCCGTGATCACCGCCGCCGGCGAACGCGCATCCTATCGCTTCCTGGAGTTCTTCACCGCGCGGATCCGCAATCCGCATACCCGCCGATCCTATGCCCGAGCGGTTGGGGATTTCTGCGCCTGGCTCGAGGCACGTGGGGTCCGCGATATCACCCAGGTGAATTCTTTCGTGGTTGCGGCCTGGGTCGAGCACATGCAGCGAGAGCACCCTGCCCCGACCGTGAAGCAGCGCCTTGCTGCCGTTCGGATGATGTTCGATTGGCTGGCAACGGGTGGCGTGATGCCCTTCAATCCGGCGACGGCCGTGCGCGGGCCAAGGCACAGCGTGAAAAAGGGCAAGACTCCGGTGCTCGCGCCCGAGGAAGCCCGGCAGCTCCTCGACAGCATCGACATCACCACGCCGATCGGCTTGCGCGACCGGGCCTTGATCGGGCTGATGGTCTATTCCTTCGGGCGCATCGGCGCCGCGCTGGCCATGCAGGTGGAGGATGTATTCACCCAGCAGCGCCGGCTCTGGGTCCGGCTACATGAGAAGGGCGGCAAGGACCATGTCATGCCCTGCCATCACAACCTCGAAGAGTACCTGCACACCTACATCGACGAATGCGGCCTGGCCGAGGATCCGCAGGGCCCGCTGTTCCGCACGATCGGACGCGGCACCAGGCAGCTCACCCGGACTCCCCTCCCCCAGGCCAATGCCTGGGCGATGATCCAGCGTCGGGCATTGGCAGCGGGCATTGAGATGAAGATCGGGAATCATACCTTCCGGGCCACCGGGATTACCGCCTATCTGAAGAATGGTGGCACCCTCGAGCGCGCCGCACTGATGGCCAATCATGCCTCAACCCGGACGACACAGCTCTATGACAGGCGGAGCGACGAGATCACACTTGATGAGGTCGAACGGGTGCTGATCTGAATGGCGGGCGGGTGCCGCCATCTCGGTCATTCCAAGCGATTTAGAAAATACCAGAAACCAGATACTTAACTCACCCCGCTAATTCTCACCATTTTCGTTGGTTTCTTCAACGATGACACCTTCCAAAAACTGGCTGTGCTTTTCCTGCAGATATTTGATCGCAGCCCCCTCGTCGGCGGAATGCTGCAGATGCTCTTGGAAAAACTGAAGCCGAGCCCGATTTTCCTCAATAAGTTCGCCCCAGGTCTTGATACCGACGATATGTCGTTGCCCTCGCGCAATCAGCCGGCGCTCACGATCTGGACCACTCTCAATCTCATGTTTTGAGAAGTCATCATAGGCGTTGGAAACCAGCCAAAAGTGCCAGCGCACGCCGTCAACGGTCGAGAAACGTTCGTCAGACGTGACGGCGATTGCGTACTTTTTTGCCTGCGTGATCTCGTCGGCGCCGATCTTCACCTTAGGTGCCTTGAGCTCGACGATCATGTGCTCGATGTCGTTGGCGCGATGCCGTCGCGTCGAGCGTGAAAACATCAGGTCGACGATACCGCGGGCCTTGCCGATCACTTGCACGGGCTCGTCGATTGCGATGTTTGGATCGAGATGGTCGCGATGCTTTTCAAGGACGCGACGGAGATCCTTGTCGCTCACCCAGAGATTATACTCTTCGCCAAACACCCAGGTGTTTTCGGCGAGGATTTTATGAAGCTGAGTGCGTTCCTTCAGTCGGCCTTTGGTCTCCGGGTCGAAGACGATGGATTCGAGCGCTGAAATGAATTTCAGCCGATCGGCGACAGTCTTGGCGGCGGTGATGATCGCGGACAGAGTGGTTTCCTGCAGGAGATTTGCAAGCTCCTTCTGCTTGCGCGCCGGTAGGTCAAGCACCTCCTTCAGAATGAGTTGCAACTCCTCCGGTCCGCGCTCGATGGCGTTGCGCAGCATGCGAAGGTGCAGCGCCTTCGCTTTTGCCGAGCTGACGCCGAGATCGGGCGCAAGCTCCTGAACCTGGACCGCGACGATGTCAAACACCTGACGCTCAACCTTCTCAACGGCGTTCTGCGGGGTGCCGCGATAGGGATAGACATCTTCGGCGATCCACTCTTCGACCAGAGATCGCGCCTTTTCCGCCGATTTGTCGCGGAAGTAGTCCTTAATCGCCGAGCGCGCATTTTCGACCGCGCCGCTTAGCAGGGGGTCCATCTGGGAGAGCGCAACACTTTCTTCGTTGTGCAGTTGCTCGACATAGGTGGATTTCAGATAGGCGGAGAACGAGAAGCCTGGAATGTGGAAGCGCGTCTCGACCTGATCGAACGGAAAGCCGCTCGCGGAGCAAAGATAGAGCACACGCCGCGCATCCGTTCGCCATTCAATGATTTCGAGTTCGACGTCGTAATGGGCGCCATCGGTGGTTCCGATCGGCGGCAGTGCCACCTTGTGATAACTGGCGATCACCTTCTCGGGATCGAGCCTCTGGCCGGCGATCGAAATCGACACACTTCGATAATTCATCAGGTAGAGGGCGAAGATTTCGTTCAGGTCCTGAAGACTTTCTTCGCCCTCAAAGGTCTTGAAATCGCGCCGGAGGTCGTCGATTTCGACGATGACGCCCGTTGAGCGTTCGGGCGCGGGCACTTCCTCGGTGATGGTGACGTCGGTGAGATTGGCTTCGAGGAGCCGAACCTCGAACGCCTTACGCCCGGACGGATCGTCATAGCAGACCTTCCAGGTAGCCGACTGTCCCAGGGCAAACGCCTTGTAGCGGCCGCGCCCTTCCTGGCCGTGGATCATGCGGTGGTTGCGTTTGGTCTGCCGGATGAGACGTTTCCAAGAGCCGCCGAGATTGCCGAATAGCGCACGGGCGTCGCTACGGGAAAAGCCGTCACCATTGTCGTAGACGACGATCTTCGACATTCCGCCTGCGAGATCGTTGTGTGCGAACTCGACCGACACCTCGGTGGCATCGCCATCGAGGCTGTTCCATAGCAACTCCGCAAGAGCGGGCACCGGCTTCGCCTTGGTCTGCCGCGCGACGAAATCATCTCTTACCGCTACGGATACGTGTTCCTCGCCGGCCATTTACCCTCCCGAGCCCCTACGCGGGCCAGTTCTTCACGCCGACCGAGCCGAGAGGCGCCGGTCACCGTTCGTTGTTGTCATCCTCGTATCCGAAATAGTCGTCTTCCGGCGCATAATATTCGGCTGCGTCGTAGACTTGCGTTTTCTTGTAGCGATCGCTCAAACCAACCACCGCGAGACGCGACAGGCCGTTTATCTTGAGCCTGCAAGCGACGCATTCGAACCGGTCAGGCAAAAATTCTTGGGTTTCGGTGATTTCGCCATCGCTCAGCCGTTGCTGCGGCGCGGAGACCGGTTCGCCCCAAACGAGTGACTGGGAGGTGCAGGCGGGACAATCGACGCGATGGCCGGCATGCCGAGTTGCCCAAACCGCGGACTGGGTGGTCAGTGTGTTGCGCTCATCGCTGGGCTTAGCGAGCCAGACCTTTTTGTGGGCATCGACTTCGCCCTTCACCGCCTTCGCGCTTTCGTCGACTGCGGCGGCGATCAATTTCATCGCGACATTCGCCTCATCCTTTCCGAGGAAATCCTCAAGCGTCGCGCCCATCGAGGCGAGGAGAATTTCGCAGGTTTGATAGAAGCGTGGTTGCCAGGACGATCCCTTTACCCCGTCGAATGCAAGCTCGCCGGAATGAAGTTCGGCGTTGCGGCGGCCCGTGTGCTGGACGCCGAAGCTTTCATGTTCTTTGGCGAAATCCGGGAGGATGGCAGTCAGCCGCTTGAAGACCTCGCTGACGGTGATCGATTTTGGCGCAAACCGTTCCTCCGTAGGCGTGAAACCCAGCGCGTGATACAAGCTCGACCAGCTCTTGTCGGTGTCCGCAATCAGGGCGGGACTGACATTGGCGAGCGCGGCGCGGGCGAGAAATTCGAGCGCGAGGCTGGACCACAGGGCATATTCCCAGTCGTCGCTGTCGAACTCGACCATATGCTGGATGTAGCGCTCGGCCTTGAGATAGAGCGCTTCCGGATCGCAAAAGGCCGGTGTAGCACCGGGCGAAATCGATTTTTTCAATGCAGCGCCTCCAGATAGACGCGCTCGATTGCCCGGTCCTCGCGTCCAACACGGATCGCGGAGCGAGCATGCAGCATCCGCCAATTGTCAATAAGGAGCGTGTCGTGGGTTTGAGCCAGCGACCGCGCGGTTGGCGTGCATGTCGAAAGCCACTCGCGCACTTGCAGGTTGGCAATTTCGCCGATTCTGCTCGCCGGCTTCAGAAATACCTCGTCCCAGCGAATTCGCATGACATCTTCGACAGACTCGCAAAGGCGCAACAGTGAAACGTTCCCATCACGCGGTCTTCGCGGTTTGAAGATGGCGCGCGCCAGAACGTCGATGGTGACGGTGTCGATGAGGTCGTGCCCATCGATCATCAACGTCGGCACATCCATATAGCCAGTGATGCAACGCAAAAGGAGATAGCGCGGCGGCGTGCGCCAGTGTGCGAGGTCCGAATGGAACGGGAAATGACCGAGGCCGAAAGTACCACTATAGGTGTTGGGCGCAGCCTCGGTCCGCGGCACGAGCGTCTGGACGAGTCCATTTTCCCACGGGACCAAAGGCCTGCCAAAACTCTCTGCGATATCGACGATACTCTCGTTCGGCCGATAGCCGCTGAAAAACATGTAGCCACTTTTGCGCATCTGATCTCTGAGTTCTAGCCGCATACTAGGCTCCGCTTTTAATTTTCTTGATATGGCGTGCGATCTGCGGTCGATCGATGCCTTCGATTTCCGTTGTGGTCAGCAGCGTGCCGTTAGGGCCACCACCTTCCTCGACCGGCAAAATGCCATTGCTCCGATACCAGGCCAGCTTTGCGGTCCACTTGCGAGCATATTCGGCGTCTCCGAGCATGCCGAGGTGTTCCCAGAACCAGGTCTCGCCCGTGTCCGCATCCTCGATTGTGAAGTCTGGATAGCGTCGCGTTCCGTCGCTGCCGATCAAAGGCAGCTCATAGGAGTATTCGATCCCGGCCGCTGCCAGCTCATCAGCAATGATCACCTCGGATTTGGAGACCATCAGTTCGCCACGGCGCGACCGCTGGATATGCTTCCTGTCGTAGACGAGCTCGCCCACCTGGACCGGCTCCGGCGGCCCGAAAATATTTGTCAGCCTGCGCGCGGTGTCCGACATGAAGCGATAGTCGAGCAGCTTGAAGGGATCGCCTTGGCAGAGAAGCACCAGCCGCTTACTTTGCCGCGTTAATGCCGTGTAGAGCAGCTCACGTGATAGGATGCGGCACGGGTTCGGTACGACGACGAATACGATGTCGAACTCGCTGCCCTGGGCTTTGTGCACGGTGAGCGCATAGGCAAGCTCCAGTAGGCGTCCATCCTCATCGAGGTCACTTGGCCAGAACGCGTATTCAAATCCCGGCTGTGAAGACAGCGAGACCTTGAGCTGGTCCAGACTGACGCGGCTCCCCTTTTTCCGAAACGGGCCGGTGACGATGCCGATCTCCCCATTGGCGACATATTTCAGGGGCATGTTTCCATCCTTGTCTTGGTCAGGATAGACCCATTGACGTCGGTGATTTCCGAGGTTGATGACCTTGTCGCCATAAATGATCCCGTCGCTGCCCATGGGTGCCGGGACCTTCGCAAAGCGACGATCGTCGTTCTGAGCGCGCTTTCGCGTCTCGCCCCTGAAGCCCGACTGGATGAGCCGATTCAAGATCATCGTGCCGGCAGCCTCGCCCTTTAGGGGCGACAATACCTGCCAGCGATCGGCGGCGGCGCCTGAGGACCAGAAATTGAAATAGACGTAGCCGTTGCTTTCGTTGCCGCCCAGGGCCCGAAGAGCGAATGATTTTTCAAGGTCCGCGGCGTCGATCCCGAGCTCCTCCGCCATCACCTTCGGCAGCAGCGCTGCAAGTTGCGATGGCGAAGACCACGAATAGATGCGCAAATGCTGGCCGCAATCACCACCACCGAGATTCGTAATGATCTCGTCACCCCCTGGTCCGGTCGGTCGGCCGCTGAAAAGCTCCGCCAGCTCGAGATCCTGGCGATGATCGCCCTTTTGTCGGCTGCCGATTGTCAGCTCGGCATAACCCCGTGTGACGCGGGGCTTTCCTACCGGAAACGTCTCAGGTGTCAGCATCTCGACGATATCGACGAATGGTCTTCCAGCGCCAATCGGCGGGAGCTGGCTCGGATCCCCGACCAAGATGATACGATCGACGCCGCTCAAGGCATCTAGCAATGCAGCAAACTGCTCCTCGGTGAGCATGGACGCTTCGTCGACGACCACGGTCTTGAAGCTCGATATCCGCTCGATGTCGCCGACGACGCGGTAGCCCTGCGTCCGCTCGTCGTACCGCCTTGGCCGGAGAAACTGTGCCAATGTCCGCGCTTCGACGCCCGTCGCTTGCTGGAGGCGAACGCGCGCCTTTCCCGTCGGAGCAAGCAGAAGAACGCCGCGGTCCTTGATCGGCCCGGCCTTGCAGAGGAACCTCAACAGTGTCGTCTTGCCGGTGCCGGCCGCGCCGATCAGCACGGAGAAGCGGCTGGACGCCAGCTCTTCGAGCGCGGTCGCTTTCTCTGCGCGGCCGCGATCCTCCAGCGAGTTCTCCGGCGCGGGTGTGCCTTTGAACTCCCGGTCGAGCTCCGCACGCCAGTTGATCTCGATGACGTGCCTCTTGCCCCTGTTGACGCGCTTCTGCACGGTGTCGGCTATCAGCTCGCGCGTCACGGCCAGCCTATCGAGTTGGAACGCGAGCTTGTCGTTCTGAAGCGAGCAGGCCACAACGACCGGCGCCAGCCGCGCCGCATGGATCACGAACTGATCCTCCGTCGCCGGCAGCAGCGGGCTCAGGGTGAGCTTGCGCAGCCGCGAAATGATATCCTCGCGGGCGAGCAGAGTGTGGCCCTCCGCCGCCGCTACCTCTAGGACTGCGGTTGTCGCCGCCCGGAGGCGGCGCGGGTCGATCGGCCCAGTCATCGCCGAAGGCGTGGGGATTGGGTGCACGCTCACCACTTGCTTCTCAGGGAATGCGCCTTGGTCGATGGTGCGGAAAGCAATGGGCTCCGGCTGCAGGCGGTCGGATTCGTAAATCACGTAGGGGTTCTTCAGGATCGCCGCATCGGAGATCTCTTCGTCGCCGATGCGAAGGCCCGCCTCATTTCGGGCTGCTCCGTCCCACCACCGCGTCGTTTGATCGAAAGACAGGTCGAATCGCGCGAGCAGCTTAGCGAACTCCAGTCGCTTCCGTCCGCGATCACCCGCGTAGTAATTCCAGGTTTGAGCAAAGCCTTTGACCTGGGATCGCAGATCGCCAGGAAGGTCCTTCGGGTCGCGCACGAGCGATGCGAGGACAGGCCACGGATCAACGTTCTCACCGGCCTTTTCCCAGCAGTAGTGGGCGAGTTGATAGCCATGCTCGATCCCCATGGCGCTGAGCATCGAACCGAGGCCAGGATACGGTCCGCGCAGACTCCAGAGCTCACCAAGCCGATGGTCGATCCACCGTAGTTGCGACGACCAGTTCCCGCCGAAGCGCTCCACATAGGTGCTGAGTGCTTGCTTTACCGATAGGAGCGCCGCGATCGCGCTTCCAGACACGATATGTTCGCTAGCATATGAGAATTCGCCGCGATACTCGTCCGGCACGAAGGCGATGCAATCCTTCGGATCGAGGCTTCCATCGGTCTCGCATCGCGTCAGAAGGTCGTGGTAAGGCAGAAGCACTCCATCGTCACCGCCCGGTCGGATGCTATGGCACACGGAGCGCTCCCAAAGGTACGATCTCAGCGTGCCGCCGGCTGTCGCCTCGTAGTCCCATTCCTGGAGGTTCCCGACCGAGGTGACACGACCGACGCCAACGATAATCCACTGATCATCGTCGATCAGCGGTGTGCGCTTCGCATAGACGAACACCAGACTCCGCTGCGGCTGGAGAGCGCTAAAAAAGGCATCGAGAAGCGCCTTCTGGTTCGCCTCGCCCTGGATCCATGGGCGCTCGGCCAACCAGTCAGGCTCAGAAGGCTCGTAATCCGGACGGGCGTCGATGCCATAGCGCTCGACGAGCGACTGAGGATCGATCTCGCCCTTGCGCCACTGTTCGCCCCACGCTCGTTCCTTGAGAAGCCAGCCAAACGGCGTCGCCGCCGCCGAGAACGCCGGATGCATAAACTGGGTATCAGCGATGTGGCGATGATGTTCGCTGGTGCTGGCGTAAGCATGGCGCGTTATCCGCCGCTGTGGCTTCGGCGACAGGAAATTCACACGTTCGGCGAAACACGGTGGCACGTCATCAAACGGCAAGTCATGCAAAAATTTGCCCGCGTAGCTCGCCTCAACTGCATCATTTCTAACGGCGCCAATCCTGTTCAGCGCAAGACAGCTCGAATTCTCTCGTGGATGCCGGCAAATAGTCCCATCCCATCCTGCATCATGCCAAGGGACACGCACCGAGAGATGTCGCAAGGGCAAACGTAACTGCTGTTGATCCAAACGTACTCCCACTTATCCTCCTTGCGAAATTGTTGCTTGTAGAAATGCGCCTAGAAGCACTCTGATCTGGAAAGGCTATGCCGAAACGATTCTTGCTCATACGTAATTGCATGTTTTGTTCTTTGCCAACTGTTGTCAAAGCCGGCCTTCCGGTTCAGGCCGCCCTTACCGTCGTTAACTTTTGCTTAACCCAAATTTTCTGGACGGTTAGATCGAATCGTGGTCTGACGGTTAGGTGACGTCAAATCGCCTTCAGCCCGTCAGGACGGAAATGACCTCCAACCGAAGCGCACCTGAGTTGTCCTCTGCACGCATTGTGCGGCATGCCGGTATTTTGTCGGGCCAGCTCCAGAGCCTGCGCGAGCGGATGTATCCGCCTGAAGCGCAGAAGTCGCTTCGCAGCTTCATGACCAATGAGGTGTCGCGTCTCACATCGATACCTGAGTCGACGCTCAAAACGATGTCACTTGAAGGCAAAGGCCCCGCCCCTGCCCGGCTGGACAATAATCACCGAGTTTATGCCCTTGATCAGGTGAACGAACTTCGTGAGATGTTCGCCAATGCTAAGCCGCAAGAGGCGCTCCGCTTCCTGCCGCGCCGGCGGAAGGGAGAGCACCTTCAGGTCATTGGCATTGCGAATTTCAAAGGCGGTAGCGCGAAGACGACGACCAGCGTCCATCTCTGTCATTATCTCGCGCTGCATGGCTATCGCGTTCTCGCAGTAGACCTTGATCCTCAGGCCTCACTCTCCGCCATGTTTGGCGCGCAGCCGGAAATGGATGTGGGGGAAAACGAGACGATCTACGCCGCTTTGCGGCATGACGAGAACCGCCGCCCCATAAGCGAGGTGATCCGCCGAACCTATTTCGCGGGCGTAGATCTGATTCCCGGCAACATCGAGGTTATGGAGTATGAGCACGAGATTCCCCGTGTTCTCTCTGGGAGCGGCAAGGGCGGTGCTTTGTTTTTTGAGCAGCTCCGGGAGGCGCTCAGACAGGTTGAAGACCAGTACGATATTGTTGTGCTGGATACGCCGCCGAGCCTCGGCTTCCTTACGTTGGGAGCGATTTACGCGGCCACTGGTTTGATCGTAACGGTCCATCCGGCGATGCTTGACGTCGCATCGATGAGCCAGTTCCTGCTCATGATGGGCGATCTCATTCGCGTCATCGAGAACGCTGGTGCGACCCTGCGCCATGATTTTTTTCATTACCTCATCACGCGCCACAACCCGCATGATCAGCCGCAGGCGCAGATCGCAGCCATGTTACGGCACCTGTTTGCCGAGGAAGTGCTGGTGCCAACGGCAATCGAAAGCACGGCAGTAGAGGCGGCTGGCCTTGCCAAGCGGAGCCTTTACGAGCTTGAGCCGGGCGAGATCGGGCGTGACACGTATCGTCGCGCGAAAGAATCGATGGATGCGGTCAATGCAGCGATCGTTGAGCTCATCCGCAAGAGCTGGGGCCGCACATGAGCAAGAAGCGATCCTTGGTTTCCAGCTTTAGCGAATTGGCAAATTCGAAGCCGGCAGATCCGGTCCAAGTTCCGCGTGTGAGTGCGGGCATTATCGGTGCCACCCAAAGAACGTTGACGGAAATCCGGGAGGAGCGCGATCGTCTTGCCGAGCAGGTTGCGCTCGGAGGTTTTCTGGAAATTGCACCAGAGCTCGTTGACCCCTCCCCTTTTCCGGATCGATTGCCTGATGACGACCATACGGAGTTTGAACGCTTCCGTGTGTCGATGGAGGAAGATGGTCAGAAGGTTCCAGTCCAGGTCCGCAGGCACCCATCTGTCGAAGGGCGTTACCAGCTTGTCTATGGTCATCGACGCTTGCGTGCGGCTCGGGAGCTGAACCGACCGCTGAAGGCATTTGTCGTTGAAGCCAGCGACCATGATTTGCTTCTGGCTCAAGGTTTGGAGAATTCCGCTCGTCAGGATCTCAGTTGGATCGAGAAAGCGAGCTTTGCCGCTCGCATGGAAGGGGCTGGCATTAAGGCGCGCGATATTCGTACGGCTCTCCAAGTCGACGACGCCGAGCTAGCCCGGTTCCGTTCTGTTTTGTCATCGCTTGGCGATGAGATCCCTGCCTTGATTGGACGGGCACCGAAGATCGGCCGGCCGCGCTGGACTGCACTGGCTGCGCAAGTTGCGAAGAGTCCGGATGGAATACAGCAGCTCGTGAGAATCTTGGCAGCTGCCAAGGATGTCTCATCCAATGATCGGTTTGCTTTGTGCCTAGAGGCGCTCGCGGAACCGCGCGAGCCGCGCCCCTCCCCTGCCCTGCCTCTCGAGCGGGGTGACGGGACATCATTTGGGCGAGTTCTTTTCTCGCCCAAAGCCATTCAGATTGAGATTGTCGAAGAGGAAGCGAAGGATTTCCAGAGCTTCTTCGAGGCGAGGCTGCCCGAACTGGTGGAACAGTTTCGGCAGCAAAGTCGCAAGCCATAACCTTGGCAGCTGCCAAGGATCACCAAGGAGCAACCCGCAAAAGAAAAAGGCCCCCGACGTTTCCACCGGAAGCCTTCCTCATCTGTAGCAAGCTGAGAATCCCACTTCCGCGAATCGCTGTCAAGAGTCCCTTGCGGACAACTGCCATTTCGGCGGGCGCAATTCTTTTGCCTGATTGAGGCAAAGACCATGACGCAACAGGGATTGGTGACGACGCCCTTCGGGCGGCGAACGCTGTCGCTTGGCCTGATCGCCACGCAGCAGCAGGCGAGGGCGGTGGAACCGGCGAAGACCGTCCACAAGTGGAAGGTCTTCCAGGCGATCACCGAAGCCAGGGACAAGCTCGGCCTGCCGGACCGGGCGATTGCTGTGCTCCATGCGCTTTTGTCTTTCCACCAGGAGACGACGCTCACGGCAGGCGATCCGTTGATCGTCTTCCCGTCGAACGAGAAGCTCTGCATCCGCGCCCATGGCATCGCGCCAGCGACGCTGCGGCGGCATCTCGCGGCTTTGGTAGAAGCGGGCATCGTGATCCGCCGCGATAGCCCCAACGGCAAGCGCTACGCTCGGCGCGGCATGGATGGCGAGGTGAGCCTCGCTTTTGGGTTCGAGCTCACGCCTCTCGTTGCACGCGCCGAGGAATTCGAGGCCCTCGCGGCTGAGGTGCAGGCCGAGCGCCGCGCCTTACGGCTCGCGCGGGAGCGCGTCACGCTGGCTCGCCGCGACATCACCAAGATGATCCTGCTCGGCATGGAGGAGGCGCTCCCGGGCGATTGGCAGGGCCTGCACGGGCAATATCTGGCGCTCATCGGCCGTCTCAAGCGCTCCGCGAACCTCGCCGATCTGGAGGCGATTGCAGGCGATTTGGAAGGCTTCTCCGCCGAGATCCTGAAGCACCTGGAACTCTTCACAAATTCACCAGAAACAAGCGCCAATGAGTCCCATTCCGAGCGCCACAAACAGAATTCAAAATCAGACCTTCAGGAATCTGAACCTGCTTTCGAGAAAGACAGGAGTGACGAGCGCCAGTCCGATCCTGAGACCCTTGAGTTCAGCCAAACCGAGCAGGGGAGGGAAGGGGAGGCGGCCGCAACCCGCCCGAGCCTCGGCACGCCGCTGCCGATGGTGCTCGAGGCTTGCCCGGATATCCTCGATTACATCCCGGGACAGGAAGGGCAGGGGAGTGATCCCCTCATGTCTCGCCCGCCGAGCTGGGCCGAATTCCTGAAGGCGGCGGAGCTGGTGCGGGCGATGCTCGGGATTTCGCCCGATGCCTGGCGCGATGCCGTCGAAACCATGGGGCAGGCCGATGCGTCGATCGTTGTCGCGGCGATCCTGCAGAAGGGCGATGAAGTGCGCTTCCCCGGCGGATACCTTCGCGCGCTAACCGAGAAGAAGCGCGAGGGGCAGTTCTCCGTCGGGCCCATCCTCATGGCGCTGATCGGCACCAAGCTGAAGGCCATGCGGGGCAGGAAGGGGCTGATGTGATGCCGGCGAGTGAGAGGCGCGACGTGTTAAGAAAACCCGGAATTTTTAACAGGTCGGTCCCGTCATGTTAACGCGACGTAGGCCCGAAGGCGAAGCGCGCCGGTCAGGTTGCGCTGTAGCGAGCCTGAGGGCCGGGGTGAATTCGTCATGCGCGAGGGGAGCGATCACCATCCCGAGTCGGCAGCGGAATGTCCGTCTGTGTTTTCGCGCCCAGATCGATCAGCCATTGGCCATCATGAGGGCATGGCGCTGATTTCCCGCTAAACAACGCTAATGTCGAACGTGTAGTGAACATTGTCATGCCACATGCCGTTTGGACGAGAGATTGAGCGTTTTGCGGCTTGTTGCCTGTGCGGCGCGATCCCAGAGGAAGTCACCGGAGAAGGCGATATGCTCCCATCCGACCGGCGAGGTATGAGCCAGTATCTCATCGGGAATGGGTTCGCCGGCTGATCGCAGGTGGGCTATGGCGTCGGCCATGTAGGTTGAGTTCCAGTAGACAATCGCGGCGATGACGAGGTTCAATCCGGAGGCACGGTATTGCTGGGCCTCGTGGCTGCGATCGATGATCCGGCCCTGCCGGAAGGTGCAGATCGCCTGGGTCAGGGCGTGGCGCTGTTCGCTCTTGTTGAGCCCGGCCTGGCAGCGGCGTCGGAGCGAGGGATTTTCCAGCCAGTCGAGCATGAACAGGGTGCGCTCGATCTTGCCGATTTCCTGAAGAGCGAGATCGACCTGGTTTTGCCGTTCGTAGGCGGCAAGTTTTCTCAGCATCACCGATGGCGCGACATGGCCTGTTTTCAGCGAGGCGACGAGACGAACCACGTCGTCCCAGTGCTCGCGAATGACGTCGGTGCGGATTCGCTTCCCGAGGAGCGGAACGATGCCAGGATAGGCGGCGGGAACATCGATCGGGATCAGTCGCCGATCCGGGAAGTCCCGCATTCTCGGACAGAAGCGGAAGCCGAGCATGGCGCAGAGGGCGAAGACATGATCGGTTGCGCCGCCAGTGTCTGTATAATGCTCCGTGATGCCGAGACGGGTACCATGATGGAGCAGCCCGTCGAGAACATAAGGGGCTTCATGCGTTGCCGCCGAGATGACCTTCACATGATAGGGCCCATGCTGATCTGAGACATGGGTATAGAAGTTGAACCCGGGATCGACGCCATACCGGGCATTGATATCACCGCCTGTGGCAGCACGCTTCCCGCCCCGGAAGAACTGCCCATCCGAGCTTGACGTGGTGCCATCACCCCAGGTCGTAGCGATCGGCAGGGCGTGATGCGCATTGATGATGGTGGCGAGAGCTGCGGTGTAGGTATCCTCGCGGATATAGGCATCCTGGGTCCAGACGAGCTGATCACGTGTGACGCCCTGGCTGGCCGCAGCCATGCGGGAAAGACCGAGATTGGTCGCATCGGCGAGGATTGCCGCCAGCAATGCACTCCCATTTGGGCATTTTTCGCCAGTGCGCAGATTTGTGAACGCCGATAAAAATCCCGTTTCACACGCCACCTCATGCAACAATTCGGTGACGCGGATGCGCGGCATCATGGCATCAAGCCGATCGGCAAGGGCCTCTGCCTCGACAGGCGCAGTGCCTCTGACCGGAGCGACGGTAAGGCGGCCATCGATGAAGCCGACGCCCTCGAGCTGGTTCCGCTTGAGGCGTTGCGAGAAGCGCTTCAGCCGCCAGTCGAGTTCCCTGCCACGCTGATCGAGCCATTCATCGGCTCTTGTCGCCAATCCCAATGCCAATGCGATTGGCGCGGCGACGGCCGCCGATACCAGGTAGCTGTCAAAACGACGGTAGGCAGCTGATTGCTCGACCCAGACATCCCCCGAGCGCAGCTTATTGCGCAGATGGGCCAGGACAGCCGTTTCATAGAGGCGGCGATTGATCCTGCCATCCGGTCCGATGACCAGCTTGCGCCATTCCTTCCTGAACGGCATCGGCGCATCGGGCGGGACTTCACGCTTGCCCGTTCGGTTTAACTCGCGAAGGATGCGGATTGCGCCAATCGTTCGCTCGCTCCCGCGTCCGGCCTTGAACTCAAGCGCTTCTATCAGCACCGGCGCAAACTTTCGAAGCGTCGCATAACGGTCAACCGCCAGGATGAGGGGGTCCTCATTCGCCGCTTCGGCGAGGGCTGCGACCTCGTATCTGACCTTGAGGAGGTTGGCCCATCCGACGGCTTCGTCGATCGCCCCGATGGGATCGACATCATGATCAAGCGCTGTAGAAAGCGCATCAATCGTGCCACGGAACAGCCGCATCAGCCGGGAAACATCCTTTGACGTCGTGGCATACCGCCGGGTTTGCGTATTCTTCGCTTGGCTGAAGGCACTGCCGATCAGCTTGTCGGCCATCTCGATCGCAGTATCCGTCAGGCGCTCTTCAAGGTCGATCAGGAAAGCAACCAGCGTGGCCCGACGACGCGATGCGGCATAGCGTTCAATCAGATAAGCAGGCGATACCCGGCCCTCCCGCACGAACTGCCGATAGCGATCAGGGTGAACCATTGTGCGGGCTTTGGCAGGGATGCCGATTGCCCGCACAAACCGTAACCGGTCAAGAATCTCGCGAATATGGTCCGGCTTCGGTGCCGCAGGAATGGTTTTCAGCCAGGAGAACGGCGTGATGCCCATATCCGGGCCGAAAACGAACAGCCCGTCGAGTTTTTCTATCTGATCCGACCTCAGGCCGGACAAAAGAGCATGCATGGTCTGTTTTCGCGCCCGCGCCCGACCAGCAATTCCGGCGCGCTCGATCGTCGAGATCGACGGCAACAGGATTTTCGCCTGCCGCATGGCATTGATCACGCCCGCTGCAATCACGATCCCTCTGTCCGTTGACCAAGCGGCATCGGCAGCCGCCGCGATCATGAAGGGGATATCGGTCCCGGCCGCACCGCGAAGCCCAAGCGTCATGGCGAGTTCACGGGCATGATCTGTCATCGTCTGGTTGCGCGCCGCGTAATCGGCGATCGCTTCAGCCGGGATATCAAGCTGCTTGGCGATGAAGGATAGCAATTCCTCCGGTATGCCGGGAACGCGATCGAGAACCTGCGCCAATGTCGTGCCGGGATAACGAAGCAGCGCCAGTTGCAGGCCGACGCCAAGTCGGTTTCGGTCTTCCCGCCGCAACCGGATCAGATCAAAATCTGCAGCCTCGAACGTGTAGAGCCGGACAAGATCATCCTGCCCGGCGGGGACGCCGAACAGCTGATCGCGCTCGGCATCGCTCAGCAACGTGTGTTTTGCCATTCAAGTCTCCTTTCTTCGTCCACAAAAGGACTTTCCAATCCGTGGACAATCCTGGATAAAGAGACGCAGTATGTGGACGGATTTGGAATGCTTCCGCCGACTCGATCAAGTTCGTCCACAGAACGTCCGTTTGGGAGACGCGATAATGGCAGACATTCTCGGGTATGCGCGCGTCTCGACCGGCGATCAGGATGTCGCCGGGCAAACCATGCGCCTTGAACAGGCTGGTGCCATCAAGGTGTTCACCGACATCAAATCAGGGAAAAGCATGGATCGGCCAGGCCTTGCCGATCTCCTCGCCTATGCCAGGGCCGGCGACACGCTTGCCGTCGTCCGGCTCGACCGCCTTGGCCGTTCGCTGGCGGAACTGCTGACAACAGTGAGTATGCTGCGAGAACGTGGCATTGCCCTTCTCAGCCTCGAGGAGAAAATCGACACCTCCTCAGCCGCCGGCGAACTCGTCTTCCATGTCTTCGGCGCCATTGCTCATTTTGAGCGACGCCTGATCTCGGAACGGACCAAGGATGGTATCGCGGCTGCAAGGGCAAAGGGGAAGCGCCCCGGCCGCCAGCCGCTCGACATGAAAAAGGTCGAGGCCGCCATCACGCTGGTCGAAGCAAAGTCCTCACCGGCGGAAGCCGCAAGGCAACTTGGAATCGGCCGATCAACAATCTATCGTGAAATGCGCCGCCTCGGTATCAACCGACCGGCTTGACGTTAACTCTCGCTTCGTTCCCTCTTACCGTTGTTTAGCGGGAAACCAGCGCTATGCCCTCATCATGCTCCGGTGTTTTCCCTGTCGACTCCCTGAGTTCGGAAGAGGGAACAGAGGCCGGATCTTGGGTTGATGTGATCCAAACTGTTCCTGCGCCTGTGCTGCGAAGGATACCGACAAAGCGAGATCTGGCTTTTTCGAGCGACCCCATGAGCGTCTCCTTCACCGGAAGAGTTGCGCGATATTCGCCATAGGCAGGGCTAGCTTTATGGGCTCTTAGGGCAAGGAAAGGAAGATCTCGCGCTCAGGAGAGCAGCGTCCACTGGTTTCACGCCTGCCATCCGAACGCCCGATTGGCGCAGCCTCAGAACGCAGCATTGGCCTTCAGTGCCTTTACATGATATGCATTGCGCAATGACGAAAGTGCAAAGGCAGATTGATATGCCCGCTCCTCTCAACATCCGTGATCCGCGCGCGCGGGAGTTGGCCCGCGAACTCGCGAGCCGGCGCAAGACGAGCATCACTGCCGCCGTGATCGATGCCTTGGAGCAGGAACTGGCGCGCGAGCGCGAGGCTATTCCGCTTGCTACCCGGCTCGCGAGGATTGCCGAACGCGCGAAGGCTCAGGCCGGGCCTGACGCGCGCCCTGTCACAGAAGCCGAGCGCGACGCCATGTGGACGCGCTGATGTTCATCGATACATCGGTGTTTGTGGCTATCCTCTGCCAGGAGGACGAAGCGGAGCGATTTGCCCGGGCGATCGAAGGGGCCAAGGCGAAATTCACATCACAACTGGTGCGCCTTGAAGCCTCGATGGTGCTGGCGACGCGGCTTGGCCGGACGCCGCGTGCCGCCGAGGCTGATTTCGACGCTGTTCTGCAGGAAGCGCGCATTCAGATCGTGACGATCACGGATGAGATCGGTCGATTGTCGGTCGAGGCCTTTGAGCGCTACGGCAAGGGCAGGGGGCATCCGGCCCAGCTCAACCTTGCCGATTGCCTGTCCTATGCCTGCGCCAAGGCGTATCAGGTGCCGATCCTCTTCAAGGGCCGGGATTTCGCCAAAACCGATCTGCAGGCCGTGCCCTATTGAACGGGTTCGACAACGGCTCTCACGCCAACCCCGCAAACTCCCGGTCGGCATAGTACCGGAGCTTCCGGGCGACGACGGGCCGTGATCCAGCGAGGAAGAGCAGCTCCGTCTCCGGGTGGATGTTCCGGACCTCATCGGGAGTGAGCAGCGGCCGCCCGGTTTGATGCGTCGCGTAAGTGATGCCGGTTTCGGTGGCATCGAGTGCGCGGGACATGGTCTGGAACTGGATGGTCTCGTTGCCGAGGAGATCGGAGACCAGGCGCGCTGTTTCGTGATCGTTGACGCCGAAGATCTGGAGGACGCCGGCATTGGAGAGGAAGGTCCCGGCGCGGGGGCCATAGATGGCTTTCAGCTGGTGGATGTCCTGAAGGATCGGCCAGAGCTGGAGACCGTAACCGGCCATGAGGCCCATGGCACGTTCGATCGCGGGGAGACGACCGAGGCTTGCGAACTCGTCGAGGAGGAACAGGACCGGCTCACGCGGTTGTTGCGCCTCCCGCGCCATCGCGACAAGGCTTGATGAGAGCATAAGGCGCAGCCAGCGGGCATAGGTCTCGAGGCGATCCGGCGGCAGAACGAGGAAAATCGTCGTCGTTCGGTGTTTCAGATCCGCGAAGGCAAAATCCGAGCGTGACAGGACCGCCCCCATGCGCGGGCTATCCAGAAAATGCGTATGCCGTTGTGCGGTTGAGAGCACGCCGGCCGCTTCCCGATCGGCTTTGCCGAGATGGCGGTTTGCGGCCCGCGCGACGAGCCCATGACCTTCGCTCGATTGCTGCATGCGTTTCAGGAGCTCGGAGAAGGCGTCCGGGGCAAGGGTGAGGTATTCCCGGAGGGTCGAGAGGTTGCGCCGCTCTGACGGCTCTGCTGATGCGATCTGAAGGATCAGCCCGGAGAGGAGGGCTTTTGCTTCCTCGTTCCAATGGGTTTCACCGGTTTCTCCAGGGGCGTCCTGGACGAGGGCTTCCGCAAGGGCATTTGCGTCTTCCATCGCATCGGGATGCTCCGGATCGAGCCGCCCCAAGGTATTGAAGGCGGAGGAGGGGAGGCCGGTCACGCCGAACGGATCGAGAATGTGCACCGGCCCAAAGCGATCGCGTGCTTTTGCAGTGACAATGGCATTCTCGCCCTTGGGATCGATACAGAGGATCGAGCGATCGAGAGTGAGAAGGTTCGGGATGATCGTCCCCACACCCTTGCCCGTGCGCGTTGGCGCCATGGTCAGGAGATGCGAGGGACCGGCATAGCGCAGGAGTTCTCCGGAATCCGGATCGCGACCGATCAGAAGGCCGGATGAGTTTGCCGCGAAGGGCAACCGCTCCGCCTTCATCGCGAAGCGCGCCGAGCCGTGGCTGTCGCTCACACCCTCAAACCCATGCCCGAAGGTCTCGACCATGGGATGGAACGCGGCCCGAAGCAGGAAGGCGATGCCGACGATCACGGCGCCAATGTTGAGCGCCGAGTGGATGAAGGTCTTCTTGAGGTTGGTGATCTCCATGCCGATCTCGATCAGGGCCAGCAGCACGAGCGTGACCAGGGCCGAGAAAAAGAAAACCTTGAGGGCATGAACGCCGAGGCGCAGCGGATAGAAAATGATGCAGCCCAACGCCCAGAGGGGATCGCGCCGCGCCTGAGAGAGCATGACGCGGAAAGCGTACCAGGTCCGGCTCATTAGCGGAGATCCCCGGCCGGGGCGAGATGAGCCGGCCCTTCAGACCCAGCGCTTCCGGTATCGTCAGAGACCCCATGGCGCGCGTCGTCTCCATCATGCCCTGCATCTGCGCCTGTGTCGTTTGCACCTGCATCGCTCCCCGGCTTCTGTTCGATAAACTCCGGGAAGAGGGCGCGATCATTCTCGCGGATCAGGAAGCCCGGGAGCTCGCGCTTGAGCCAATCGGAGAGACGGCGCGTGAACTCGGGATCATGGCCATTCTCCAGACGCTGGAGCAGAAACGCGCCCAGCAGCACCTTGCGGCGGGTATCGACCGCACGTTCCTGCTTCGAGAGCCGGGCCTGAAGCGCCTTCTTCCGCGCCTCGAGCTGCGCAATGCGTTCGGCAATGGACCGTCGGGCCATGATGAAAATCTCCCCCTCGTTACGCCGGGAGAACCAGACCCCGCCTTCATGGCGCGTCTGGCTAAAGCCATGAGAGTCCCCTGCCAAGCGGAACGGAGAGCTGTAGGACAGGTTGCTGTGGGCAACTCCCACCGGGAAGCGGAGATCCGGAGGATCGAAGATTCACAAGGGCGCACTTACGAGTTAGGACCAACTCGGATTGCGGAAAACGCCGCATGACGATGCGGACGTGACTTTTGGCGATCTATCACCTCTCGATGAAGCCGATCACCCGGAGCTCGGGACGTTCTGCGGTTGCAGCTTCAGCCTATCGTGCTGGCGAATGCCTCACGAACGAGCGCGATGGCCTCACGCATGATTATACCCGCAAGTCTGGCATCGAGCATGCCGAGATTGTGCTGCCGAAGGGATCAACCGCGGAATGGGCGCGGGACCGATCGGCGCTCTGGAATGCGGCCGAGGCCGCAGAAAAACGCAGCGATGCCCGTGTCGCGCGGGAGTTCGAGATCGCGCTGCCGCATGAGCTGAGCCCGGAAGAGCGTCTGGAGGCGACGCGGGCGTTCGCGCGAGGCCTCGCCGATCGATACGGCACCGCCGTGGACTTCGCGATCCATTCCCCCAATGGCGAGACGGATATCCGGAACCACCATGCGCATCTGATGATGACGGTCCGGGCCCTTACAGAAACCGGCCTGGGCGAGAAGACTGTTATCGAGCGGGAGAATGGCTGGCTGCTCTCGAGGGATATGCCGACCTCGATGATGCAGTTGAAGGATATCCGCCGGGACTGGGAGGGGATTGCGAATGAAGCGCTGGCGCAAGCGGGGCATGACATCCGCATCGATCATCGTTCGCATCAGGAACGCGGCCTCGAGATCGAGCCAACTGAGCATATGGGGGTCTATGCCACGCAGATGGAGCGGCGGGGCATGGCCGTGGTCCGGCAACGGATCGACCAGCGTTCGGCGCAATCCAATGCGGCTTTGATCCGGGAAAAACCGGAGCAGGTCCTCTCGGTCATCACATCCGAGAAAAGCGTCTTTGACCGGCATGACGTGGCCCGGGCACTGCACCGGTACATTGACCAGCCCGAGGCCTTCCAGAGCGCGTTCGCGAAGGTCATGGCCTCGCCGGCTCTGATCGAGCTGAAGCCCGAGGCGCGGGGCGAGGATGGTTCGATCTCTCTCGCCCGCTACTCCACCCGCGACATGGTCGAGACCGAGCGTGGGATGGCTGCGAACGCCAAGGCGATGGCCAGCAGGGCGGATCATGCCGTCGACCGCCGGCATGTTGAAGCATCCCTCAGCGCATTTGACCGGATGATCCGCACCAGCGCGGAACAATCCCTCGCGAGAGCCGTGAGAGCAGGGGAGATCGCGCCACAGGAGAAGGATGCACTGCTCGCCTCTACCGGCCTTGGCGACGAGCAGCGCAGGGCGGTGCGGCATATCACGGGCGATGAGGGCATTGCCGTCGTCATCGGCCTCGCCGGGGCCGGCAAGAGCACGATGCTCGGGGCTGCCCGTCAGGCCTGGGAATCCCAGGGATATCGGGTTCTGGGCGCTGCCCTTGCGGGCAAGGCCGCCGAGGGCCTTGAGGAATCCTCGGGGATCCGCAGCCGCACGCTCGCGAGCTATGAGCAGGGCTGGCAGAACGGGCAGGGGAAGCTCGGTCCCAAGGAAGTGCTCGTCATTGATGAAGCCGGGATGGTCGGATCCCGCCAGCTCTCGCGCTTTGTCAGTGAGGCGCATCAGGCTGGCGCGAAGCTCGTGATGGTCGGAGACCCGGAGCAGCTCCAGGCGATCGGCGCCGGTGCACCGTTCCGCGCGATTGCCGAGCGCGTTGGCTTTGTCGAGCTCACGGAGATCCGCCGGCAGCAGGAGGACTGGCAACGGGAAGCGAGCCGGGCCTTCGCGCGGGGCGGTACATCCGAAGCGCTCGAGGCGTATGACAGCCACGGGATGGTCCGTTTCCATGAGGGGCAGGAGGATGCGAGGGCGGCCATCGTCAGGAGCTATCTGGCGGATGCACGCGCCAATCCTAAGGGAACCCGCATTGCCCTCGCGCATCGCCGCGTGGATGTCCGGGCGTTGAATGATGCGATCCGTGTGGCACGGCAGGAGCGTGGTGAGCTACCGAAGGGTGAGGATGCGGGCGAGCGGCGCTTCCAGACCAATGATGGCGAGCGCGCCTTTGCCCCCGGTGATCGCGTGGTGTTCCTCGAGAACAACCGCGACCTGCAGGTCAAAAACGGCATGCTCGGCACCGTGCGCGAGGTCGGGGAGGGCCGTCTCGTGGCAGCGCTCGACGGGAAGGGCAGGGATGGCCGAGACAGGATCATTGGGGTCCCGATGGAATCCTATCGGGCTATTGATCACGGCTACGCCACGACGATCCACAAGACCCAAGGGGCCACGGTCGATCGTGCCTTTGTCCTGGCGTCGAAAACCATGGATCGGCATCTGGCTTATGTCGCCATGACCCGGCACCGGCAGGGTGTGGAGCTTCATGCCTCCAGGGAAGAGTTCCGCGACGGCATGGAGGGGCTGTCGAAATCGCTCTCGCGTGACGGCGCCAAGGAAACCACGCTCGACTACGAGATTCGCGACTTTGCCGAGAGGCGCGGCATCCGTGTCCCCGAAGCCATCGGGCGCATGGTCGCAAAGGCGTTCGAGACGCTGCGGCTGCCGAAACCTGCCTTCATCGAGTGCATGGTGCCAACGGCGATGGCCGGGAAGGAAGGGATGGAGAAGGGCGAGCATCCAGGTCAAGGGAGATCTGGAGAGCCGGGGAAGGTGCCGGGGGTATCCATGCATCAGGGTCAAGGTCGGTTTGGTGCAGGCCTCTCGAAAACCGCCGGTCAGGAAAAGCCAATGGAGGATAGCGCCAACCGGGAAGCGGAAAAGGCTACGGAGAAGAGCAGGGACGGTTCGGCGTGGCCGGAATCCCCTACAAGGGGTCAATCACCATCGTTTGAGGGCCTGAAGTTGCCCGTGCGGCAGAAGCCGGTGATCGGGCGGGAACGGCCGTCCGAACGTGCGGAGCGGGCGAAGACCGAGAGCAGGGGAGAGCAGCCCGATCAGGCGCGCGCGACTGTTCTGAAGGCGCTGGAGCGTCACGCCGAAGCCATTGCGGATGCCGCGCGCATGAAGGGTCTCGGCTTGCCCGTCGTGGCCCATCAGCGCATCGCTCTGAAAAAATACGGCGAGGCGCTGGAGCAGATAAAGCCTGGCGCCGCGAAGCTCCTGCAATCCGCGCATCAATACGACGCGGAGGCGAAGCGCGCGATCGAGGGCGAGAAGGCTCCGGACCGCGCTGAAAAGCTCCTCGAGGCGATAGAGCGCGAGGGCAAGGCGCAGCAGGATCCTGCGATCCGCGCCGGGCGCTATGCCGGGAGATGGACCACATTGCAGGCCGAGGAAAAGGCAGTCGGACGGTCGATCACTCGGGAACAGCGGGAGGAGTTCGCGGCGGGACGGAAGGTACTTGCGGCCGAGATCGGCGGAGATCCAGAGGCAGCCAGAAAGCTCGCACAGGATTCTGAAAGTCACGGGATCGGGCCGAAGAGCGCCATCGCCGACGCTCTTCGTTCGGGGAAAACAGGCAAGGCCTTCACAGAAGAGCTTGAACGGCGCGAGCGATCGCAGGATCAGGGCCACGAACGCTGAAGCTGGGGGAAATGGAATAGTGACGACGACCGAGACTGAAGCACCAGCGGAGACCGGAGCTGCCGAGGCCTTTGCCGCCCTTCAGGAAGAGATCGCAGCGCTTGGCCAGAAGATCGAGGCGATGGCCGCCAGACGGGCTACGCTGCAGTCTGTCGACTACGGACCTTCATTTGGAGAGGTTCTCTGCAAGCTTGCCGAACTGGAAACGAAGCTTGTCGGCATCGCGGATCATCCGTCTCTCAGGCTCACCCCTGATCAGCACGCGCGAGCGATCGAGCGCGCGAAGGACGGAGCGTTCCAGGACGTTATCCGCCAGTTGCGGGATGAAGCCGGTGCCATCCGTCGGGAAAGGGAGGCGTTGGAGGAAATCGGCACGCATGGCAGGAACCGGAAACGTCAGAGATTATGGCTTGCGGGTGCAGTGCTGGTCGGGATTCTCGCCTATCCGCTTGTCGCAGTCACGTTACCGGGCGGGAGCTATCTGGCCGCGATGGCGACCGGGAAGCTGGACAGATGGCAGGCCGGTGCTGGACTGATGCAGGTCGCGGATCCCGAAGGCGTGCGCTCCATCGCCAGAGCGACGCGGATCGTCAACGCGAATGCCGATGCACTCAGGGGATGTGCAGAGGCGGCAAGGAAGGCCGGGCGCGAGCAGAAATGTGTGGTTGTGGTCGGAATCGACTAGAATGGCGGCATTACAAAACCAAATGCAGAGTCATTGCAAAAAAGGTATGTTTGCGCTATGACATGGCAAGTCGTTTTCTTTGACGAGGGTGTGAAAGCTGATCTCGAGGCGTTGCCGCTCGATATTATTGCCAGCTTTCTCCGCATCTCTCGGCTGATCGAGGCAAGGGGGCTACATATGGTCCATGAGCCCTATGTGAAGCACCTCGAAGGTCCGGTCTGGGAGATGCGGATGAGAGGCAAGGATGGGATCGCTCGCGCGGCCTATGTCACCGCAACGGGTAAGCGCGTCGTGATTGTCCATGTTTTCGTGAAGAAGACGCAGAAGACACCACGACGAGAAATCGAAACGGCTCTGCAAAGGGCCAAGGAGGTCCAATGACGAGGAAGTTTATTCCGGTCGAGGAGGCCGCGAAGGAATGGTTCAAGAACCCTGAGTTCAGCGCTGCCTATGACGCGCTAGATGAGGAGTTCGCGCTTGCTGAAGCCTTGATCAAGGCCCGCGCTCAAGCGGAGATGACACAGGAACAGGTAGCCGAAAAAATGGGCACCACGCAGGCTGTTATCGCGCGCCTCGAAAGCGGTCGCGTCATGCCCTCGACGAGAACGTTGAAGCGTTTTGCGAAGGCAACCGGCACCAGACTGGTGATTGCCTTTGATCGTCCCTCGGGCAAAGTAGCTTGATTTAAAACTATAATGATATCAACAGTGTGGTTCCATAAGATCAATTGTGCGGATCGATATTTTAGTCCTGCAAATGAGGTAAAAAACAAAAAATTGGCAATTAAAACTACTGCGTTCGCAAATACGTAATTTCAAAGGCTTTCACTTGCCGAAAGCGCTGCAGCCTATTTGCGAGGCTAAACGCATCGCTCATTTCGAATTTCTGATAGATATCCAAACCGCGATCGAGACTGATTTTCCAGCCTGTGTCGCTCAAAATGTGACGCGCATGGATCGTGCTTGTTCCGTCGAACTCCCAAGAAAACTTGATCCCGGCTGCTGTGCAGGCGCTTTCAACGGAAGCCAGGTTCATTTGCTGCTTTTCCGGGTAACTTTCGTCTGGCGAGGTGATGAGGCGCACGGTGACCTCATCCTCCGGCGCTTTCCGTACGGCGATCATCTCTATGAACTCCATCAGATTCCGCACCTGATGGAACATTCGGATATAGGGATCAGTGATTACGATCTTTGTCGCGCCATCGAGCCAGGGCCAGAACAAATCAGCGAAGGTGACGCCCTTCTGGTTTTCGGTGAAAACCTTGTGCCCCTCTCTCGGGCCTACTGGAGTGTCCACAGTCTCGGCCGGGCCCTTCGCTGCCGTCGACAAGGGCTTGTCACCGCGCTCCTTCCCTTCATCAGGTACCGGCTCCTCATGCGTGGGCGCCCGCTTATGATAGTGTTGTGGATACTCCGTCTCCTCGAGTGTCTTCACGACCACCTTTCGACCGTCGCGAGCAGTAAACGAGAAATCTGTCTCGGGATAAGTGCTGTCGATTCGAAGAAGCTGGTCCTTGACCCGCTTCCGTCCTTCGACGGCGAGATGCAGGATCTCCTCCACCTCGGCCTCTGTTGCATTGTCCGCTGGGAAAAGCAGCTTCATCATCCCGGAGAACGTCTTGTTTACGCCATCGCGATCGCGCGTCGAGATATCCGATGAGAGCGTGAACAGCGGCTGGTAGCGATTGGAGTAGTCATCATTGCGCATGTGCCGAAGGATTTCGGCGAGGTAATCGACGACGAAACCGTACCCGGAAGCGAACATTTCTCCGCGGATGACATCGATCTCCCAACCTGGCACGTAGGTGTGGAGCCGATCGATGAAGGCTGAATCGTAATATTTCTCTGGAAGCTCCTCAAATAAGTCGGTGTGCTTCAGCATGTACGGGACATTGTGCTTGGTGTTGCCGACAAAGACCATCGACGCTTCAGCGCCAAGTGTCTCTACTCCGCGCGAGAACGTTTTATTTGCCATGTAGTTTTTCATGATATCGACAAGCGCCTTGTCGACCCGCTTTTGACGGCCAGCAAACTCGTCGAAGGCTACAACATCCCAGTAGCCGACCAATCCGATCTTTCCCGAGCTGTTGTTGACGAACAGCTTCGGCACAGTCACTTCGCCGCCAGAAATCAGGATGCCATGCGGCGAAAACTCCGAGAAGATGTGCGACTTACCGGTGCCCTTCGGCCCCAGCTCAATCAGGTTGTAGTTCCGCTCGACGAATGGAATGAGGCGCATCAGTTGAAGGAGCTTGCTGCGCCGACCGAACATCTCCGGATCAAATCCGACCGTTTGGAACAGCAGGTCGATCCATTCGTCGGTCGTGAATCCAGCGCGCGCGTTGAGAAAAGCCCCGTAGTCAAACTTCGATAGCTGGATCGGCTTGATACTCCCCATAATCCAAGGTTCGACGTTCTTGTCTTCGCTGTGCTCGTACTCCACGTCAGCAATGCACCAGACACCGCTAACCAGTAGCTTGGGATGAGCCTTCACGGTGTCGGAGTCGATGATGACCTTCTTGATGCCCAAATTAGCGAAGGTCGCCTCATAGGCGTCCTTATCGGTGTTGAGATCGACGCTTATCTTGTCGATCACCTTCCATCGCCCCTTTTCCCGGATGTTCGATCGGATCAGCCCCGCCTCGTTGCGATGGACGTAGTGCTTGCGAAGGATTTCCTTGACGGTCTCGATCCCTGATTGGATCGAGCTCTCATCATTGGTGGCGCAGTATTGCCCGAGCAGGAACTCCAACACATAGGACGGGACAATGGCATTACCCTTTACCGCCTTGACCAAGTCCTTCCGAACCACGAGGCCCGGGAAGCGTTCGTTAATTTTGTCATCCAGCGCGGTCATCGCTTCCCCCGTCAAAAATCGAAATCACTCGAGAAGCTGCGGCGCAGCGTATAGCGAGCCGTGCGGTATTCCCTGAAGTGGGACGTATCGCCATGCCGTTCTTCCAGCTTTAGGATCACCTCCTGGCCGTTGAATTCGTCGGCCCGGCGGAGAAGGAGAAACCTGACTGGGACTTCACGCTCGCGCGCGTTTTCGGATCGGAAGTCGAACACAAGCTCGTGGCTGTCCGAGATCAATTCACCCGACTGGGCATAAATCCCCGCCCTGAGCGTGCGCGCCTGGGTTTTTTCCGTGACCGCCTCCACCTGATAGAAGCGAACAGAGATCTGGCTCGACGTGATCAACTGGTTGGAGCTTCCGATGATCTCAACGTCAACAGCGGTCGTGTCGCTCTGCCGCTTCTTGTTGATCTTGACGACTGGAACGACAACCTCTTGAAGGGTCGCGCCACCATGCACAAACCGGCTCCCCGATCCCTGCCGGCGAAGCCGGTTGATGGATTTCGGGATCAGCAATTCTACCGAGCCTTCCAGACCGGCCTGCTCCGGCGTAAAGCGTCGCAGACCGTGATTGGCCTTCAGGCCGTGGCCGAGAATAAAACGCCGGTCGCGGAAAAGGATCGCGTCACCTTCGACCTGCGCAGAGGAGAAGTCGCTCTCTTCGATGGGTCGGTGTTGGTAGATGAAGCCATGATCGGATGTCACGATCATGTTGTTGGCGTTCGCGCCGTTTAGCTTTTTGACGATCCGCACGATCTCTTCGATCGTGTCTTCGGCGGCCTCGAAAACGCGCTCCTCTGAATCCCGCTTGTCGCCGATTGCGTCGATCAGATTGTGATAGACGTAAACAACATCATGATCGCGAACGAGTGCTCGCGCCTCGTCCTTGTCCAGAGCCATGAGGTCCTCCGCCTTCACGGCCGTTGTTCGGTCGCCCGTCCTTCCTGTCGCCAGGATTTTCTTGCGGTTCTCGGTTCCCTGCGAGCTCTGGCCATTCACCAGCACGGTGCCGCTATCGTTGTCCGCAATCTGCAAGTCGCCATTGGGTAGCAGTGCTGCCATCCCGAGCTGTGTATAGCTCGGCAGGCAGCCGAACATCGGATCGATGCCAGCCTCGTAGCGGTCCAGGCTGAGGATGCGTCCCCGCAGTTCCTCTGCTACCTCGTAGCGAAGAGCGTCGGAAATAATGACACACACCTTCTGATCGCGCCGACGAAACTCGCCGACATGCTCACCATAGAATGTGCGCTGCGCGGGGATCGGGGAGGCCGACCAGGTTTCAGCCTCATCTACATGCGTCTGCCAACCCTCGTTCACGCGCAGGAGATAGCTGTTGACGTAGTGGTTCTCGACCTGCTCGAACAACTCGCGCATGAGTGTCGCCTGGCCGGACTTCTGCATATGCCAGATGAATTTCCGGTAGAGCTGATCGATCCGAAACCAGCTCTTCGCGTAGCGTTGCACCCCTTCCGCTAGGCTTGTCATGCCGAGCGTGACCTGCGCCATCGCTTTCTGGAACTCAGCGGCGAAGCCGATCGCTTCATAGAGGTCGCGATACGCGCCATACCAATGACTCCGCCGACGTTGGCGGATCCAGTTCAGGACATCCCCCTGCCCTACTGTTTGGCTGCCGACCGCATGGACCAACGCGCGGATGATGGCGCGGTCGACCTCCTCGAAGTAGTCGAGGTCGATGAGCGCGCGGAAGTCGCGCTTGGCGAGATCCTGGACCACCCCCAGTGCCTCGGCATACTCGGCCGAGAGGGTAGCAAAAGCCTCCTCTGCGTTCCGGTTGTTCTTCCAGCGACGGAAGAACACCAGAGCCTCAGGAGCCAGCATCGCTTCGCCGCCTACCGCGCTCTGGTAGCAGGATTTGAACAGAGTGATCGCGAAGTCGCCGACACTCGCCTTTTCAGTGCGATAGCCGAAGAGCCGTTGCACCTGTTCCCAGAGGAAACCGCTTAAGCCGACACGATCGATCAACCGCAGGCTGTCATCCTTTCCGACAGCCAGCTCTCCCAACAGCGCCTCGACGACCGTGTCGAAGTCACCATCGGCACCGGCGCACACACTGAGCATCCTAAGGCGCAGCTTCGCCTTGGTGTCGTCGCCGCGGATGACAGCTTTGAGCTTCTCCAACCGGCGCCCGGAGCGGAAGAATTCCTGGTGTTCCCGAACCACGTCCTCGAAACTGATCGGCAACCCCAGATCCGCCAGCCAGATCGCGACCTGATCGCTCTTGAACACCCCATGTGCCAACTCGATGTCGAGTAGCCAGTTATCGATGTCGGCCGGACGCGGTCCGCCTCTATAGAGCAAAAAGCGCCGCTTTGGCTCCTCGCGCAGGACGCGATGCTTCACCGCGAACTCGGTGTTCACCACTTCGATCTTTTCGACGCCATCGAGCCTCAGCGCCTCGAACGCCTGTCGGAATTCGTGCGCCGGATCGTACCAGAAGACGATCCGATGCTTGTCGAACTGGGCTTCGAGCCCCTTGGCGATCCGGTCCTGCATGCTCAGTCGTCCGAATCGTTGAGGCCCTTGATGGGCTTCACAGCAGCGCCAAACTTCGGGTAATTGGCCTTCACCCCATCATCGAGGTCGATCTCGATCTTTTGGGTTGCCAACGGGAACAGGACATCACGCTCCCAGGCATCAAGCTCCTCGATTTGGCGGGCAGTCGCCTCGATCTCTTTCAGCGCCTTCGTCTTCTGCGCGGGCGATGCGTCCCCGCTGATGCTGAGTGCCTCCTGCGCCCGGCGATAGGCCTCGAGCTTGGAACGGAACTCGCGAAGATAATCGTTCAGCACGACGCTCACCGTATCGGGGCGGTAGCGGTGCATGTAGATCAGTGCGTTGAAAGTGCCCTTGGGGCTGGAGAACAGCCAGTAGATGGGCCGCTTCTTGTACCGCTTCACATGATCGTTGAAAAAATCGCGCGTGAAGTACCGGCGGATATCCTTGCCCAGCGCCTCCTCTACGAAGGCGAGGTTTTCCTGGAAATGCTCGTCGCCGAAGGTGACACGCAGGAACTTGCGGAAGCGCTCTGTTATGTCATCAGCGAACCAGTCAGCGTCGAGCACCGGGATGACGTTGTCCTCGTCGGGCAGGAAGCTGGGGTCCGGCACGCGTGCGAGGTAATCGGCCAGCGTTTCGCCCTGGTTGGCGAGGATCAGGCCCGGCGCGTCGAGGCTGTAGCGGCCGAACATGCAGCCCACGGCGTAGCTGAGGAACTCGGCCATGGTGTCGGCGCGGAGGCGGGTTTCGCGGTCCTCCTCGGAGCCCTTCACGCCATAGCGATAGGCGGGGTTGCAGGTGAGGGTGATCTCCTCGATCGGCACCTCGGGGGTCAGCTCGTCAGCCAAGCCATAGGCGTCGATGAAGATGCGGTTGTTCTCTTCCTCCAGCCGCTGCATCTCCTCCGTCATGGACTGCCAGTGCGCGCGCAGGCGGGCATAGGTGGCCTCCAGCGTCCCGGCCCGGTGGTCGGGCGAGAGTAGCGGGAGCGTGGTGAAATCCCACGAGGTTTCGTAGCCGTCCCAGTCTTCTTCACTCATTGAACGCAATTTTGATGCGGAAGCACCTTTCCCGGTCAGATCGCAAAGGGGAAGGCGAGCAACTACACCGCCATTGAAGTCAAGCGTCGGTGACAAAGCAGCCAGAATGGCCGAGGCAACAGAAGAATTCAAAAGCCCCAAATATGGATGTAGATTCCTTTCTTGGGTCGGGAACAACATCTGTCCTTTTGTGTCGAAAAGAAATCCTGGACCGTTCGCACGCAGAGAGAATTCGTTCGACGACAAAGACGACCAAGTGAGACCATCAAGGAAATAGAATTCTTGATTCCAGCACTTGGAGTTGTTCGCTGTAATTTTTCCAGACGCTAGATCTGACGCTTTCTTCTCCTTTATTTCCCGTCCATCATCTTCCCACTTAATCGCATACTCGTTGTTGCCATACCATTTTCGGTATCCGCCCCCTTTGTTATGTGGGAACCAACGGCCGCCAGTAGATTTGGCGCTCTCGCGTGATTTGCACCCAGTCTTGAAAGCTTCGTTAGATACTTCATGCCAGAACCGCAAAAAGCGATCATTGTCTCCGGTCTGAAGACCGGCGCGGAAGGTTGCTTCGTCTGCGAGAGGTGGTTTGTCGAAGTTGGCGACCATCGTTGGCGTCAGCCAATATGCGAATGGTGAACCCGGAACAGACTCGAATTCATCGCCTGATGCAGAAAAGATCAGATCGGCTCGTGTTCCGTTTACAGCCTCTTTGAACAGCATTGCTTTCTCAGCTTCGGACGAGCCATCAACAAGCCTTACGTAGGTGCCAGTAAAGGCGCCATGTTTCGCACCTTGGAAGACAAATGCGGTCGTGGACACCACCGCGCCGCCAATGGTGTCAAAGCCGCGCTCACCGAGATGCGCCATTGAAAGAAGAGTTGCATTGCTCAGAAGCTTTCCACGTAGTTTTTCGTAAGATGATAGGAACATCCACGATTGCATGTTAATCATCGACATCATGCCTTTTGATGTCGTCAGCATGAGTGCCCGTTCCATGAACATTGCATAGAGATCGGCTTTGCTGTCGGGAAATTCTTTACGGGCAAACGATGCGAGGCCGCTATTCATCCCTTTCCCGCCCATATACGGCGGGTTGGCCACCACGACGTGATACTTCGGCGACAGCGCCTCGGCCATGCGCAGCACGGCGATGACGCGCTCCTGCACCTCTTTCAGCAACAGGTCGCCGCCGAAATCCTGCGCCGCCACCACCCGAAGCGTCTCGGCCGGATCGCGCAGTTTCGGCACGATCAGCGAACCGAAGTTCTTGGCATGCTCAAACTGCAACAGCGTCTCGCGCAGCTCGTCGGTGAACATGTCGCACCCGACCACAGACATCACTTCCTGCATCTCGGCCGGCGTGAATGCCACGTTCTGCAGCACGACGATGTCGGTCTTCGCCTCCATCCGCAGGAACCGCCGCCGCCCCAGCCGCGCTGCCGCCTTCATCGCTAGCGCAAAGGCCGCCAGCGCCCCCGCGCGGTCGTCGATTTCGACCCCGGTCAGGTTGTGCTGCAGGATCAGCGCGGGGATCTTGTCGGCCTCGTATCCCTCTTCTTCGTAGATCGCATAGAGCAGGTCGAAGGCATACGTCAGCATGTGCCCCGATCCGCAGGCCGGATCACAGACTTTGATCTCCTCGGGCTTGTCGATCTTCAGGAAATCCGTCTCGGGCTCTTCCGGCGCAATGTAGTAGTCCATCTGCTCGGCCAGCCTCGACCCCGGCCGGTTCAGCAGCCATAGCCGTCCCAGTGAGTTCTCGACCAGGTAACGGACGATCCAGTGCGGGGTGAACAGCTGCGTGGCGGCCGGGATGTTTTCGGCCGTGATCTTCACGTTCTTCTTCAGCCCTGCGAAGACCTCGTCCTTCTTCTCGGAAATGTAGAATTGATAGAGCCATCCAATGACCTCGACATCCTCACAGACGTCCGGCGTCATCGCCTCACGCAAATAGGCGAGGATGGAGGCGTTCGATAACAGATCCTCGGGCAACAGCAGCTCGGTGTAGTCGTCGATCCGCTCAAAGAGGAAAGGCATGACCCGGTGCCAATCGTTGCAGATCGCAACGAGCAGGAGCCGGTAAGCCTCGGCCTGTGCATCGGGGCTGGGCGCCCGGCCGTCCAGAATGGCACGGACCTGAGCGCGAACCTTCTCGGGGACGCGGTCCTCGTCGATGTTCCCGGCTTTGGCCTCAGCCAGGATTTCCGGCTGGAATTGACCCGATAGGGGCGAGATGACGCGAACGGGATTGAGGTCGTTCACGTCCATGAAGCGCAAGGCCGTAAAGCGGTTGAACCAAGTATAGGCCACCCGCTCGATCACCTGCCCCTTGCCATCCCGCGTAATGGCTGCATCGAGCTTCTTCATCGCCTCGGGATGCTCACGGCGCGCCGCGGCGCCAGGAGCGAGCACAGAGTCCAGCTTGGCGCTCACCTGACCGATCAAGGTACGGCGGGCGAACTGCGCGAACTTCTTGAGCTTAGAGGTATCCATCAGGCGGCTGCCTCTCCATTTGCGGCCGCAGCAGGAACCCGCGTTACGGGCCAGTCGGCGAAGGTTTTGTTCCAGATGTCTACGGAAAGCACGACGCAATCCGCGATGTGTTGACGTCGCCAGGGCGTATCCGTCTCACACCGAATGTCGGCCAGCAGCCGGTCCTTGAACCCGGTAAGAAGCGCCTTCTGTTGCGCGCCATCGAACGCGTCGAGACCTAGCAGCACGACATATTTGAAGGGCTTCGCATCGCGCTCCATCAGGTGGAGAAACGTGTATGAACTGCGGGCCTTAGGCGTCAGCTCCTGCGTCAGAATTGAATTGTCCGATAGCCGCTTGAAATACGCCTGCCGTTCCTCAGCAGGTGCCCTTTTGTTGGATGGATCCTTGATCTCGATCAATAGGACGTCCTCGTCTCTCTCGATTACGAGATCGACGAACTTCATTTGTATCGGCAGCTTAACGCCCTGACGGTCCAGCTCCTCCCAAACGAGCTCGTCGGGAAAAGAAAATTCCAAATCGGCGTTCGGTTCAGCCTTGTAAGCCTTCATGGTTTGGCACCGCCGAGAGCCCGTGCCACATCCTCGTCAAACAGCTCGGCAAAGGTGTCGGAGATTGCCGATTTTGAGATCAGCGAGTAGCTGTCTGCACTCTCCACCGCCAACTTCTTGGAGTCTGGATTGCGATAGAGGGCGTGAAACCGAACATGGTCGTCCTTGCTCTTGTCGATCAGCAGGTCCAGCCATTTCAAAAGGACGTAATCGTGCGTTGCGAGGACGATCTGTTGGCCGTTGCGTGACAACTCCAGCAGGACCTGTACGAGCTTCTTCATCAGCCTCGGATTGAGGTTTGCCTCCGGTTCATCCCAAAGCAGAACGCCAGTGGCACCGGGGCTGATCGACCCGTTGCTGAGCAGTCGATGCAGCACACCGATTTTTCTGTACCCTTCGGCAGTCATGCCGCTCGACAGCGATTGCTCGCCTCTTGGCACGAAGCGGGTGACAGTCGAATCCTGGTAGGCCTGCGCTGCCTTCGACTTTGACCGCGCTGGATCAGCCTTCTCCTCGTAGCGGCCAGGCTCGAAGCGGAAAGCGCCTTCGCGTGTCCAGCGATACCGCCCGCCGACGAGGTCGACCAATTCGTGGACAACGCTCGATAGCCTCGGATCCTCGTCGAGGCTCGAAGCCTCGTCATCGAAACCCGGACGGACGAGAAGTTCCGCGAGGTCGATATAGCCGTCGTCGAAGATCATCTCCACGGTAGCGCGATCATGATCCGGGTGGCGCATGCCACGGACGAGCGACAGCACCTCCTTCGTCGGAATGAACACCGGCTGCAGTTCATGGCCCGTGCCGCCAGCATCCACCTTGATCTGCACCGCTTGGGAGCGGCTGCCGAAAGAGATCGCTACGCAGGTCTCATCGCTGCTTACCAAGCTAAGCCGCGTTAATGCATTCGCGCCGCTGGCTCGCAGGGCGCTTATCTTGCTTTCCTCGGGAGAGAAGAGCCGCAGCAGCTTCCCTGATATGTCGGCCGCTACCTCCTTGGCCGAACGATCGGCGGATGCCGGCAGGCCCGCCAGCGCCAGGCCATAGATCGCCTTCAGAAGGTGTGTTTTGCCCGTTCCGTTGGAACCAATAACGACATTCACGCGCGGAGACAGCGATAGCTGCAGCCTCCCAAACGCCGTGAAGTTCTCGATCTCGACGCCGGCAATCATTATACGGTCACCCGCTTGCCCGCGCGGATTTCGGAGATCAGCGTCTCGCGCAGGGTCTCCAGATAGGCGTCAATGTCCCGTTCGTCGGCGAGGTATGGCTTGGCATAGGTGACGCGCAGCGCACTGGCGGCCACATATTCCGGTTGGGTCTGCGCCGCCGATGCGCCGCTCGAGCTGGTGCTAAATTCGCGCGGCTTGTCGTCGTCACCGTCCTTCTTCGCAGAAGTTCGTGCGATTACGCGGCCAAGCAACTTCGGGTAGCCTGAGGCTCGGAATCCGCTCACGCGCTCCCGGATCACTGCAATCAGCTTGCTGGTCCCGATGGTATCAAGAACATTTGTGAAGGCCGCCTCGATTTCGCGGCGGTCAGGCTCCGTCAAAGAAGCGAACTCGGGGAGCGCCCTAAGCTTGGCGCGAAGCTCCTCTACATCGGAAATCGCTGTCTTGCGTTCCGCCGCAAGCCGATGGTCAACCTTGGCCCTCAGGGTATCAAGGCTACCCTTGATCTGCTGGATTGCGTTGCCCTTTAAGCAATTGGGATCAACCAATACCTCTTGGATGGCGCGGGCCTGATCTTCGCCGCCATAGCCAAAATTAGCATTCTGATCGGCCAGATAGCTCCGCGCCTCGTCATAGATCGCCTTTTGACCACCCCCCATGAAGCGACGGATCGGATCGAGAATGCCCTCCTTAAGATCGAATAGTCGATCTTCGTGCCGGCCAAGATCCTGCAGATACCAGGCGTAGGGCTTGCCCGTGACCTCGCGGAGGGCGTCCTGAAGCTGACCCAGGGCAGACAGAAAGGGGTAACGCGAGGATTGCCCTTCCAGGGCCGCGAGTTCGGTCTTGAGCGTGCCGAAGGCTTCGGCTGTCTCGATTCCGAGTGCTTTGCCCTCCGTTCCTGCCGGCTGCGCATCGAAAAACTCACGGAAAAATTCCTTGAGATTGCGCGTCTGAGCCGGCGTGAACTCCACCTGGAGCTCGAGCACGATATTGCCGAGGGCGTGGGCGTTCTGGAGCCCGCGCAGCAAGACATCGCCTTCCAACGGGCTGCCGTCAGAGCGCGCTTCGATCTTGCCACGGCCAAGCAGGCTAGCCGTGGTGCAAAGGATGGCGGCGTAGGACCAGCCATAGGGCTTGCGTTCGAAGCGCTCGACGACGGCCTTTACCGTCGTCCTGATGCCGTTGCGCGCGTTTGACTGCGCGAAGTTGAGAATCTCCTGCTCGGCCTCCGTGAGATTGGCAGTATCCTCGCCGAACATGCTGTCGTTGCCGTGCGTGAGGAACCGGCCGATCTCGTTATCGGAATAGGCAGCACCGCGCAGCATGCCGAGATTGACGTGGACCTTGTCGACAAGGGTCTGGAACGCACGCTCGACCCGCGCCTGAGCATCCTCGGAGCGAACCTCGATTTCCTCCCCGCGCACGAAAAGCCGCGCATCGCCCACTAGAGCGCGAGCCTTGAGGGTGAGATCGCGCTGCCGGCTGTTATTCTGCTCGCCCTTCTCGCGGACGATGCGTTCGATGCTCGCCTGCTGCGTCACTGACCGCGCCTGACGGACATATTTATCCGTCCGCTTGAAGGTCATCAGGTCGCTCACGAAGCGGTTGTCGGCATTGAGAACAATGGCGAGTTCGTCCCGCGACATGGTGCGCATGGCGGTCGCTTCGGCGTTGCCGCTCTGTTCGTGAAAGGGCGTGATGACGTTGATCGCCAGCTCGTAGTCGCGGCCGAGCAGCCGGTCATCGAGGTAGCGCGCAAAGGCGTAGTCCTGCGAGGACGCCTCGTGCTTGAGCTTACGGCTCTTGATAATGCCATCGAAAATCAGCGTCTCCAGCTCCTTGGCGATTTCGGCCGTGTCGACTTCGATCGCTTTGATCTCCTGTTCGACGTCCTTCTCCTCATCAGTCAGGAATTCGAACAGCTCGCTATTGCGCTGGATGTAGGTGTTCTGCTCAAGCAAGCTGAGCGCTTCATCAACCCGCCGCTTATGCTTCGTGAGGTCCGTGTCGAACCTATCAAGCATCAGTACGGCGACATTGCGGGCCGTGGGCTTGAAGCCCTTGACGTATTTGACCAGAAACAGCGCCTTCAGAATCCGTGTGGCGAATTCGTCACCCAGGTTCTTCTCCGCAATCAGGATCGATTGCTGGACATTCGATTTGAGCGCAGTGCGGATGCCCTCGAACATCTGATCGAACGTCGCAAGCCCGCCGAGCGGCAGTTCCGCCAGCCGCACCGCGACTTCCTGGAAAACGCCCAGCATGGACCTTTCACCGACCGAGCTATGCTTTCCCTCGAAAGCGTTGTGCTGGGAAAGGTTCTGAATCGCCAACTGGAAAAGCGGATACTGGTAAGGAACAAAAGGATAACTGTGAATGAAATGATCGCGGTCGCGGAAGTTCTCTAGCCGGATCGAACCATCCGTGAAGTCGAACAGCGTCTTCAGGTTGTTCGACTCGCGATGGTAGAGCTCGGAAAGGCTGCTGATGCCGGACCCGGTCTTTTTGAGCAGCCGCTTCTGGATCACCTCGGCGACATCGGCGCTGTTGAGCGGCATCCGATTTGCAAAGCGTGCCTGAATCTTGGAGAAGTCGTTCTCCTGTCGCTGGTTCATGTCGCCGATGACCGACGCCATATCCTGCTGCGCCGTCACGATGATCCAGGCCCGACCGCGGCACTTGGTATTCAAGCTCTCCGCGATGGTCTGGAGGTTCGTCATGAGCTTGACGTTGTCGGCGATGTACTGCCCCACCTCATCGACGAAGAAATTCAGCCGGAAGCCCGGCTTCTGGGTTTCGATGTAAGCCCTGACCTTCTCCGCAAAGTCCTCGATTGACGATCGGAAGTCCTGCCGATACCGCGTCAAGATACCTTCGCCCTCGGAGGGATTGGCGCCGGTGGCTTGGGCATAAGCCTTGGCGACATTCGCGTTCTCTAGCAGTGCCTGCTCGCGTCCGCGCTCCCAGGGTTTACCAGCAACAGCTTGATAGGCCGCCCTGAACGCCTCAAGCACCCCGCGACTGTCGAGATCGCGCTCGAACTGCGCGATGTGCGGCTGCTTGCCATAATAGCCGCCCACTTCGTCGAAGACTTTCTGGAATACGGACAGCAGGGCGTCGGTCTGCCCCTTCGAAATCACGTCGGCTTTCTGGTCGATATTGAACAGGATGCTCTTCGACGGGATCGACACGGCCTTGCGCAGGTCGGCCGCGAGAACCTCATTGTGTGCGCACTTCTGTTTGAAAACCTCGTACGCTGGGATTCCGCCGATGTCCCGGTTCTCCAGAAGGAGCGCGAGCATTTTCAGCAGATGCGATTTGCCTGAGCCGAAGAAGCCAGAAATCCAGACTCCGTTTGCCGTGCCATAGTTATTGTAAGCATCGAGGAACTTTTCGAACTGGCGCTCGATCTCATTTGTGATGACATATTCCTCAAGCTCAACCTTGAGGCTGGCTTCGTCATCGGCCTTTATGACCCCTTCGATCGCACGATCGACGGGCTTTTCGAAAATATCGCGAAGTGTGATCATGCGCCCCTCAGACCTCATAGTGCGTTATGTCGAACGCCCGGTAGTATTTGTCGTCGTGCAGGATACCGAACAAATCAAGTGAAGCACCGGTATCCAAGCTTTGTGTGTATTTGCCGGGAAAGAACATCACCGTTGGCTTTTCCTTGGCGGTGCTCTGGAGGTTGTTCAACACATTGTGGGATCGAATGTAGGGGTAAACCTCGCCAACACCGGAAAGGAACAGGACGTCGAACTGCTGCTTTTCAAGAAGGGCACCAATTTCCGGAATGAGATGAGTTTCTGGATCGAGAACCCCTTGCAAAAGCTCTTTGAGCTCGTCCTTTCCAATGCCTGGCTCCGCCGCGAGAACGTCGTGCCAGATGCCGCGGTTGTGCAGCAGGGAGATGCTGAGGTCATAGAGATTGA
>VWVY01000013.1 GCA_009846685.1 Rhizobiales bacterium SYSU XM002
TCCTCGGCAAGCAGGATGGTGAGGACTCGGCGCGTCTTGGCAGGGTCGGCGGGGTCTTCGCTCCCCATGGTCATGGTGGTGTCGTAGTAGTCAATCTTCCAGAACACCTTGCCCGTGCCGGGCTGGTCGATGCTCCCGAAATCGCGTTCGCCGTAAGGGTTGTTGCCCTCGCTGAAATCAGCGAATTCCCGAACCTTCGTGATGATCTCGGCGCGGGTGTCTGGCGGCAGGGCGGCTATCCCTGCGGTCATGATGATCTTTCCCCCTAGGAAAGTGGTTCTCAACAGGTCGTTGAGTTGGGCGATTTTCTCCGTGGTCATGTTTGGCCTTTCTGTTGCACGGTCGGATCATTCCAACCGATGCGCTCGAAAGGGCGGGCGGGGGCAGGCTCGTCATACCCAACACGGGAGCGAAGCGACGGGCGCGGGCAGGGTATTGACGAAAGCGGCGCGGCCTCACCCGTCTGCCACGATGCGCCTGAGATTGGTTGGTGTGATCTGGTCGCCCTGTGGGGCAGGAAGGCATGACGCGGAGAAAAGGGGCACGAAGCCCCTTTATCCTTCGACGGTGATCTTGATGTTGGCCGGATCAACTCCGAATGTGACCGCCAATCGCCGCTTGGCTTCAGCGATGGTCAAGGGTGCTTCTTCGGGAGATGCTGACGCAACGGGGCGGCTCTCATCATCATCTTCGGAATCCATCACCTGCGTTGCCGCGACCAGTTCCGGGGAGAGCGGCACGGTCGCAATGGGGGGAAACTTAAGCCCGGCTCCGGCACCGATCAGGCTCACCGGATCAGCTGACTCCGGGATGTAAAGCGAAACCCAAACACCGCGCCCCACCGGGATAACGTGTCCGGCTTTCCTCCGCGCGGCATAAGCCCGATTGAAGCGGTCGCGCATTTCGTTGCCGTCGATCAGATGCACCTTGGCGAATTTCGGGGCGTCCCGATCATCGACCGACACGGGCACAACCGCGTCAACCTCATCGAGCGTGCGCCATGCGGAATCGTCCTCGATGCGCGGGAAGGCGATCCACTGATCTTGGGTCGTGCGGATTGAGACGATCTTGCTCTCCGCGCCCTTTGTGATCCGGCGAACGCTCGACTTGCCACTACCGGGCACGCGCTCGACCTTCCAGCCTGCCTTTTCCAAGGCCTCAACGGCGATCCCAAAAAGTTGCTTCTTCATGCTGGCCTTTTCAGGCGTTGCGTAAACGTTTGTCATTTCGTCCTCTCTATCTTTGATTTGTCCCCATCGGACAAACGTCATTTCTCATGACAAACAGGATTTGTCAACGACGTTTGCGCGTTTGTTTTCAAAACAACGGACAACAAACTCGGGACAAATGAGATTTGTTGCAAAACCGATCCTTTTTGCACCGCTTCCCTGCGGTGAGTGAAATCAACGGCTTGGCTGTCGCAAAACCTTGTTGCAAAATACCCGAATGAAAATCGGATATGCCCGCGTCTCGACTGTCGATCAAAACGCCAATGCGCAGCGTGACGCTCTGACGGCGGCGGGCTGTGACAGGGTGATCGTTGATCAGGTATCGGGCGCGGCGGTGAAACGCCCGAAGCTGGAAAAGCTGCTTACCGATTTGAAGCCGGGGGACGTGCTAACCGTCTGGCGGCTGGATCGCCTCGGGCGGTCGCTCCCGCATCTGATTGAGGTAGTGCGCGATCTGGAAGGGAAGGGCGCACACCTGCAAAGCCTGACCGAAGGAATCGACACGACAACGGCACAAGGTCGTCTGACGTTCCACCTCATGGCCGCGCTTGCTGAATTTGAGCGGGCCTTGATCGTTGAACGCACTCAGGCCGGGTTACAGGCGGCGAAGAAAAGGGGTGTCGTGATGGGTCGTCCGCGCCGTTTGACGGTCGCACAAGTCACCCATGCCCGGAAGCTGATCGAAGGCGGGGAAAGCCCCTCAGAAGTCGCCGTTTCGCTGTCCGTGGATCGCTCCACGCTCTACCGGGCGCTGAATTCGCAAAAACATAAATAGATCGCTGGGGAATAATCCCCGCATAATTTGAAAGGAAAAAACATGTCAAAACACAGACCAACCAAACCATCCGATTGGAAAATCATCGATGATTTTTTCATCAAAGCGCTAGCTGCATACAAGAACGGCGAAATGACGGAATCCCAATATCGATACTGGATTACGCACTACATCGGCCTTGCAAACAACGAAGGCATCGACACCGTTATTGAAGGCATGAAAAACGCGCTGATCGCGGTCAAAACCTCTGGCTGGCAAGCGCCTTGATCGCTTAGCCAGACTGCCACGTTCTGAAGGCCCTATCGATCCCGCTCGAAATCATCCCGCCAACCACGCTTTTGCATCTCGCGCATTTGCTTGGCGATAGGGTCATCAGCGTAGGCGTCTTTCGCTTGCTGATTGGCTGGTGATGCAGGGCTAGGATCGGCGGCCTTTTCAAAATGCTCGGCGGTGCGGGTCTGTTCATGCTGCTTCGCCAGGTCGGCTTTGGCGGCTGTGAAATTGACTTCGCTCCGCTCGGCCTGGTGGTGCTGATAAAGGGCGTCCCGCTCGCCCTTCTGCTGGGCTTTTAGCTGCTCATAGTCGGCCCGGTGGGTCGCAAGAATACGATCGCCGAAGGTTTTCTGTTCCGCCTTTTCCTGCTGAGCGAAGGATTGCCGCTCGGCTTGGTGCATCGCCTCGATACGCTGTTGCAGCCGCCCCGGTGACAACACCAGCCGGGTGATTTCTTTCAGGGAAAGTCGCCCGCCCGTGCTGGCCAGCCGGTCGCGGTTTTTGAATACAAAGGCAGCGCGCTCAAAAGGATGGGTCGCCACGCGCGCAACATGGCGCTTTTCCTCGCGCTGTGCGCGGTAAAGCTGCTTCCAGCCGGGCTTGAAGCTGTCCTTGATATGCTGCCGAACCGTTTCAACGCGGGCCTGTGTGCGATCCCACAGGGCCTTGCGTTGCTGCTCATGGGCGATTTTCAGGCCGGTGCGGTCTTGCGCGTGGTCTGGGTCCAGTTCGGCCCGCATTTCTTTCATGCGGATGACGATCTGCTCTTTCGAGAACCATGCCGGGCGGGTGGGTGATTTGTCCTTCACCGGCTCATAGCGTTTCTTGGGCGCGGGGGTCTGGCCGGTCGCGCGGTCAAAGTCGCGCTTGGTCTTTTCTGCGGCGCGATCTTCCTTCAATTCCCGGCGGCGGGCATTGTTCTTGACGCGCGCCTCGCAGCGAATTTGCCCCTGTTCGCGTTCGTAGCCCTCGGCCCAACGTGACAAGGATTCCTTGCTGTAGGTGAGGGCGGCCGTCTGCCCGGTGAACCGATGAACCGTGTTCGCCATGACGTGAACATGCGGGTGCTTTTCATCGGTATGGGCAATGAGAACGGCTTGGTGATCTTCAAGCCCAAGGGCCTTGAGCGCCGAAAGGGCGGCGGCCTTCATCTGGTCCCGGCTGGGCGTTTCATCCGGGTGCCATGACAGGGAAAAATGCAGGACCGGCGTTTTGTTGTCGCGCCCGCGTGGATCGATGCCATGTTCGCGCTTCATGGCATGGCGTTCCCGCCATGTGTCCATCATCTCGAACCAAGCATCATCCGGGCGCTCGGACCAACAATTGACGGCCTCGGACCATGCCACACGCTCCGAGGTCTTAGCCCGGTCCTTGTCGTGGAACAGATACTGAGACGCGCCCTTGAAACTCGTCCCGCGCGCGTGGAGTTTCGGAACCATCAGCGGCCTCCTGCGAACGGGCAAGATCGTGAACCCGGCGCCGGGTCAGTTCGTCCGCAAGCAAGAGCTTCAGGAGCCGGTTCATATCCTCGGTGAGGGAACGCGCATCCGGGGGAAATCCGGCATTCAGGCCATGCGCCATCTGGTTCAGATTGTTTCCAAGCCGGGAGAGTTCCACGAAAAGCGGCTGGGCCATGGTCTGGCGCTGCTCGATCACAACGCGCCCGGCGGTCAACATCGTGGCGGCATAGGCGCTTGTGGTCATGCCTGCGGCGGCGGCGTGTTGTTCGATGCGCGCGCGTTCGGCGGCGGTCAGGCGAACCGTCAAGATCGCTGACCGTGGCTCGTCTCCCCTTGGTGCGCGCCTCGGCAATAATGGCCTCCATAGATGCGGGTTCGGGGCGACGCCCTGACCGGAAGGGGTGCAGGGGAGAGCCGCGCAGCGGCGGTTTCCCTTGCCGAGAGTTTTTGTATACGTTTACAAAAACACATCTCGCTACCGCATCTCTTACCATCCTATCCGCCTGCTGTTAAGGGTTGGTTAAGGGCTTCGCGGTCCCCGCTGCGCTTTTTCGACCGGAGGGCATTCATGGGACCTTTCGTCTTTCCTCCCCGTGGTCTGGACAAGACCCCTCATCCGGCGGCTCCGCCCTCTGCCGTCTGGGCGCATCCGTCATCACTCGGCCCGGATTGGGACTGGAAGCCGGGAATGACCCTTCTCGGAAAATGGGGCAATCGCCTGATCGGACGCGGGGATGATCGGCACGTTGTCACCCTTGCCGGATCGCGCACCGGAAAGACCGCCACGGTTCTGATCCCGAACCTGCTTCGCTATCCCGGCCCGGTCGTCGTGATCGATCCCAAAGGCGAACTGGCGCGCGCTACAGCAAAGAAACGGGCGGCGTTCGGGCCAGTCCATATCCTCGATCCGTTCGGTGTGTCTGGCTTCGCTTCGTCCAGCCATAACCCCTTTGACGAACTGCGAACCTCATCCCTGCCCGCTGCCGATGCGGGGCAGATTGCCGACGCCCTGATTGTCGATGCCGGAAGCAAGGACAGCCACTGGACCGATTCCGCCAAGAACCTGATCAAGGGGCTGGTCTTGCACCTACTCTCATCAGCCCCCGAACAGGCAAATATGCGCGGGGTTCGTCGCCTGCTGAATGAGGTGCCGCCTGTCCTGATCGAAACCTTCAAGGCAATGGCTTACAGCCCGGCCTATGACGGCACCCTCGCCAATATCGGGCGGGCTTTCTATTCGATGGTGGAATTCGGTCAGAACGGCCCGACCGGCTTCACCAATGAAATGAAGTCGATCCTTTCAACGGCTCGCCAGCAAACGGCTCCGCTCGATGATGTGGCCGCAATATGCGATCAATCCGCCTTCTGGCTCTCCGAAATCGGCAGCAAGAACCTGTCGGTATTTCTTGTCCTGCCGGGAATGCGGATCGGTTCGCATTATCGCTGGCTGCGCCTGTTCATCATGCAAGCCCTCGCGGCCATGGAAATGAACCCGATCCCGCGTGATCGTCTGCCCGCGTGGTTCGTCCTAGAGGAATTTGCCGCCCTCGGACGGGTGCAGGCTATCGAGACTGCGGCGGGCTACATGGCCGGATATGGCGTCAAGCTGTGGGCCGTCCTGCAAGACCTGACGCAGCTAAAAACCCACTATGCCCAAGGCTGGGAAACCTTCCTCGGCAATGCCGGGGTGATCCAAGCCTTCGGCAATGTCGATCTGACAACGACGCGCGCCCTGTCGGACCTGCTCGGGCAAACCCAATATATGCACATTGAACGAGTGCCCACGTCCTCAAGCGCGATGCAGCGCGGTGATGTGGGAATGCGAGAAAACCTCCGGGCGGCTCCCCTACTCGCTCCCTCCGAAGTAACCCTCGCTTTTTCGCGTGAAACAGGGCGGCAACTGGTTATTGTACCCGGAGAACCGCCGATTTTCCTCGAAAGATTGCCATTCTCATAGGCTCAAACCGTATAAAATAACGGAATCCATCTCATGCCGGGTCTTTACGCTGAGACAGACATAAAAAAGGGGTCTGATGGAAAGATTGAATCCATCCGGGTTGAATGGCTCGATCTGATAAGCCGCAAGCCTTCAGACAAACATACGCATTATTTTTTGCTGTGGTTGGCCCAAGGCGTGATGTTAGCTTTTATTCTTGGAACATGGTCGGCTCTGTCCTCCATGAGGTGGGCGGGATACATTGGCCCTTTCTTGCTGTGGGGAGTTGTCTCGCTTCTATGGTGGGTTTTCTGGCTCACCGAAAAGAGGCCGGACAAGTCACCGCGTTCTGTCACCTTTTATGCGGACGGGCGGATTGAGACGGGCGAAAAGCCCGATACAATTTCCGCGACGGCGCGCGGCCATTTGCTGAACCTGAAAAATGTCGTCCACTTTGAATCAAGCTCAAGCCAGCAATGGGGCGGGCTGCAGAATGCGGGGACCTATCTCGTCCCGCATGAAGCCCGCGATATTTACGCCCTTCTGTCGGACGGATCGCGGGTGGTGGTCGGACACTCAACGGTTCTGCTGGAAATGGTGTCGCAAATCACCGTGCAATTGAACACAGCGTTACACCAAGTTAGAGGCGGCAATTATAATCCATGGCGAACCTGAAGCGATGACAGGTAAAAATGCAGCCTTGAACTCGACCGGCACAACCCTCGATATGCTCGGGGAACGCTCATCTGTGGTTGTGAAATGGTCGCCGGGCAAAGCTGCCTTCATGGTGGATGCGATTGATCGTCTGCCATCTAATCAGCGCCACGCTGGTTTCATGGAAATCGGTCGGGATTTTCAGGGGCATGTTGTGCTGGCGGTTCGCCTGAGCCATGAGGTCATGGCGGAAGTCGCTCGGGAATATCTCGACATAAACGGAACGCTTGGCCTTGCCCAGATTGTCTGGGTGTCCCTGTGGGATCGCCTGCCGGATGAAGCGAAAGATCAAGCGCCGTGAAGCGCTGAGTTTCAGAACAGGATACCTCCCCGCGCTGCGGTGCGCAGAAGCGCCTATTCTGAACCTTTCTCGAAAATCTCCCGGCGTTTTTCTCCGCGCCGATGGGCAATGATCGCCGGTGTCCACTGGCTTTCAAAGCCTCCACGTTTCCGGCAGGCTTCGACTTGATCCAGTGCGATGATCGCTAGTTCGACAAGGCGAGGAATTTCTTCGGCATTTTCCCACGAACTGAGCGTCTGGCGCGAACTGATTTCAAGTTCTTCCATCAAGTCGCTCTGTGTCCAGCCTAACCGCTGCCGCCATTCCCGAAGCTCATTTCCGCGCATCGGATTGCTCCACCTGTTCCGCAACAGTTTCGATGCGTTCCCGGCTGGCTTCTGCGCCCCAGAATTTGAATTTCCAAGTGTCGCGCACTTGTTTGATCCGCTGAAACAGCCCTTGCAAAGCCGGGATTGTAAGCGGGTGAGCGCCAATGTCTATTTTTTGGACGTCATTCGATTTTTTCGCCATATCCGCCTCCATAAGCGAGTGATACGGCGAAGTATGTAAATAAGTCCTTAATTATTCATTGCGTTATTTCTGCCAGAAATGAGGGCATAAAATTTGCGTTCTGTCGAGCCAAGCGCACGATCAAACCGCATTTGGACGCGAAAATAACGCTTGCGATAACAGGAGACCTAAAACCCTCGGCACGTCCCTTGTTCGATCCGCCGGAGGCGTGATCGAACCCGCCTGAAGGGCGGAACTGATGTCCCTCGTCCCGATGCCTTCAGACGATCATCACGCGCAAGGCAAAGTCACCCGTAGGGGCGCAGCGAAGCGAAGCACCGCCTTCAGGCGGTTGACGGCCTGAGCATGGTGATAGGCTGATAGGTGAGGGCGAGAGAGAAAAGTTATCCGCGAAGCGGATTCCGCATCAATTCCTTTTAAGATAAAGACTTAGATAGAGATTCAGTCCGCTTGGCGGACTCACGTTCTTCGATAAAAGTTCCAAGCCTTGCGAGGGCTTGCCCCAAGGCGTTGTCACCACATTCGAATAGGGCTTTCTGTCCAAGGGGTAGGCTCGCCATCTGCGCCTTGAATTCCGCTGCCTGCATTTCTGCCGCGTGGCTGAAATCATCGGGCAGCGGCACAGGCAATCCCAGACGCCCCAAGAGCCGCAAGGCACGGGCAGGCATGGAAAGCCTATAGGCGTTGCTGGTCTGCTGGACCTGCGGCCCCCTGCCCTCGCTGCCGGTCGGCACATAACGGCGCAACCAGTCTAGGAACCCATGCGCCCGAAGGGCCTTCAGGGCACGCACGATGGCGTCCCGTGATCGCTTCAACAGCCGCATGAGGGTTTCAAGGGAAGGATCGAGACGCCCCGTCTTGGCGTTCACGAGATTGGCCAGAAGGTCCAGCACCTCAAGTGCAACCGCCCCAAGCGGCCCATTACGCGCGCCGTGAGTGCGTCCAGCCAGTTCATAGCGCCGGGCGGCAAGAACGATCTTCCGAACCTCCTGCCGGTCTGTGCGCCGCCAGAAAACGCCCTCGCAGCGTCCCGCCTCGCGGGAATGTCTGCGAACGGGTGTAGGGCAGCGGCGCTTGGGTGCGTTATGGTCGGGTAATACCTCTAAGAGGGCGTCTCCCAATGGTTTGAACATGCGTCATCCTTTCGGTTCAACAAGGTTGAACCGCCAAGGCTGGGCCGCTCACGGAAAACCGCTTTAGCCTGTCAAAAGGCCAAGCGTTCCCGTGGCAAGAAACCTCTTGCAATTGATCCGGATTTCTGGGAAATTGGTTCTTGTCACAGAGACTAATTTCCCGGTTCGCCGGATGATCAGAGGCCCGCCATTGGCGGGCTTTTGTGTTTCTAGGCTTCTTTCTTCCACTTCTTCCGCCAGAATCGGCGGCATTGAATCCAATTGTGCCTGTTGGAAGGCATCCTCGCAAACCCTATATTTCTATAGGGCTATATTATTATAACCTTATCCCTGCCCCACCCTTGCTGACAAAAAACATGTCCAGCGCTTCTTGCAGAAGTTCCTTCTTGCTCTTGCCCGTCTCGGCATGAAGCATCGCTAGGTTGCGCGCATATCTTGGAGGCAGGTTTGCGCCGACAAGAACTGTCTCAGGTCCATCATCAGAGATTACCGAACGGCGGCTCGAACGAGTTCTGGCAGGCGCGGCAACCGGAACCGATGTCTGCAACCCGTCAAATGCTCCTGCGAGATTTGGCTTTGGTTTCGCCATGGGCTTCCTTTCTATATAGGGCTGTAGCCGTATAGTCGTATAGTTTCTTGACTTCCTGAGCAGCCTTCCCGCTCGGCTCATACTCTTGCGCGGTCAAGCCGTCCTGTTGGGCGCGGGAAAATGCCTTGCGAAGATGGACTTCTACCGGGGCTAGAGTGGCCCCAAGGCTTTTTATTCCGTCTCGCGCCTGTTCAATCTCCGGTCCGGTCGGTGGGCAGAAGGTAAGGACAACGGTAGGCGTTTTGCTCAACTGCTGCACGAGACGAACGGTCTGCGACATTGCCCGAATATCCAATGCCTCTGCTCGGGTGGGAATGAGGACCATATCCGCCGCGCTAATAGCTTCATTGGCTATGTCTCGATGCACAGGAGGGCAATCGAGAATGACCAAATCGCATCCCGCAGCACGCATGGCCTCAATGACATGCGGCAGACGATTATAATTCACATCCCGGACCACGGGCGTTTCACCATGTCCGCTTGATTTACGCCTGTCTGCCCAAAAACAGGCTGAGGCTTGGGGGTCCAAATCGAAGAGGGCAACGCTCTTGCCGTCCTGCTCTGCGGCTACCGCCAAAGTGGTTGCTAGCGTGGTTTTTCCAACGCCGCCTTTTTGGGAGATTACCGCGAGAATCTTCATGCTATAGGACTATAGGGCTTATGTTTAATAAACTGTTAATATAGCCCTATAGGATTACAGGGCTACAGGGTTTTAGAGTGCTCAGATTCGCGAAATCCGTCAATCCGGGTTCTAGTTTTCATCTGGTATAGGGGACGCATCCCCCTTGGCTATCAGTTCCGCCAAATTTACCGCCCTAACCAGTGAACGCTTGATCTGGGCGGTGAAAGCTTCTTTTTGTGGGGCTTCCTTGTAGAGGATCGCGTTTTGCAAGCTCGAATGGCTTGTGCCTTCAACCGTCACGAGGCGTGGGCGATATTCCCCGGCGCGTGTTGGGTCTTGCTCAAGGCAGTAGGTCATAAAAATGATATTGACCTGCGGGCTTGTCACATCCGTCGAGCGGATAAAATCAGCGCGACCTTTAATATACTGATACACCTGCTCTGGAATAACTGCGACAATTTTCGATTTCCAATGATGATGAAAATATCCCTTGCGGATTAATTGGGTAATATATCGCTTATATACGTTATCCCAATTAAAGCCATAAGTCGGACGTTTATCCAAATCTACTCCCGCACGGAGAGCTTGATATGATTCAAACGCTGACCCGGTTATATCTATTGCCTGTAGTTCGACAGAAAGAAACTGATTCACCTCGCCGTCTTCTGCAACATCGGCAATAACGAAATCAACGTTGCCGAACCCCTCCATTTTTACCTCTGGAGCTACCATGGGATTGCGGGGCTTTTCGCCTGCCCAACAATGCGCGATAACCTCAGTGAGAAAATCGACGGCGTAAAACCGCTTCGGACATACGAATATCAAATTCTTCTCAGGGTCGTTCGCCCCGTCCGCGCCACGCCATAAACTGCACACGGGATAAGGCTCGTCCCGCAGTTGGGTGCTACGCTTCGGACAACGTGTCTTGATGTATGGGCAAAGAAAATCTGATGCGGCGGGATCAGCACCCTTTACCGCTTTAAGTCCGAGGACTTCTCCGATGATTTTTTCGGGGTTAGACGGCAATCAACAATTCCTCACGTTCACGATTGGCCTCGGTTTTTGTGGCCACTTGCATCGTATCCGCGAGGATTAGAGCTTCGGCAACACGTTTCCCAAGAAGTGGAGGAACGGCATTGCCAACCTGCACATATTGTTCCGTTCTGCTCCCCTGAAACTCGAAAAAATCAGGGAAAGACTGTAGCCGCGCCGCTTCGCGCACGGTCAAAGCGCGATTCTGTTCTGGGTGGATATACGCCCCCCAATGCACATCACACTTGGTCAAGATTGTGCAAGCGAGGTCGCTCTTGTTTGGACGTCCATAACGCTTGGTATGGTCGCTTCGCTTGGCCTTAAGCATTCCCGCTGGCAGTAAGTCCCGCGGAATATCCCGCCATGAACCCCCTGCCGGGATATGGCGCATCCGTTCTTCATTGATCTTCGACAGCCGCCCGGCCGAGTGATTATGCAAGATTTGGCAGTCGCCTCGTAGCAATGCCTGATAGGCGTTCTGCGGCTTTTTTGTATGGCGAACCGGAAAATTCTTATCCCCGTTTTCAAGTTTGGGCAGGTCGGAAATCGCATCCCAAACGGTGACGAAGGGCTTTAGGCCGTCGCCATGTGTGGGCGATGGGAACTGAATTTCGGCATCGGTGCGGGTCGCCAGAAAGAACACGCGCCGCCGCTCTTGGGGAACGCCAAATTCCTCGGCCTTCAAGACCTTCATGGCAACTCGATATCCCAAGCCCTGCATGCCTTCAAAAATCTCGCGGACAATGTTTCCACCCGCGATTGAAGTGATGCCCGTGACGTTTTCCATCACCAGCCAACGGGGCTGTAGGCCTTCGACGATACGCAGATACTCACGAAAGAGCCCCGCCCTCGGGTCGCTTTCACCGCGTTGGTGGTTGTAAACAGAGTAGCCCTGACACGGCGGGCCACCGACAATGACGTCGATCTCACCCCGTTTAACCCCGGCCGCCTTCAAGAGCTTCTGCGGGGTCACGTCTTGGATCGAACCGCCGATGAACTTTGCTTCGGGGTGAGTGGCGGCAAAGGTAGCCCCGGCCTTCTCATCGTAATCCTGCCCCGCAAGAACATGAAACCCGGCCTGCCTAAACCCCTCTGAAAGACCGCCTGCCCCGCAAAACAGATCAATCGCCGTCAGCGAACGGGCTTTCATAGTGATTTCTCCTGATGGATTGCGGCAAGGGGCGGGAGCATCGCCTGCGGGTCGTTTGTCGCCTGCTTCAAAAGCTCAGCGATGGCATGACGGCCAAGCCACGCCTTAGAAACTCTGGAACGCTCTGCCAAAGCCTCTAATGCCGCATATTCTTCGCCTGAAAGGTTGACCGTCAGGCGACTTTTGGAGGTCGTAGAATCACGGTGCTGCATAGTGCTGCACTATGCATGTTCCCATTTCGTTCGTCAACGCGCGCCATGGCCATATTGCCCTGCGAAAGTTGCCGCTCACCATTCCTCGGCAAGCAGGATGGTGAGGACTCGGCGCGTCTTGGCAGGGTCGGCGGGGTCTTCGCTCCCCATGGTCATGGTGGTGTCGTAGTAGTCAATCTTCC
>VWVY01000014.1 GCA_009846685.1 Rhizobiales bacterium SYSU XM002
TGACCTGAGACCCGACTTTCCTCCGGTTATGGGGAGAGTCCTTGGGTTGATTTAGGGCCTATGCGGCCCTGGTTTCCAGATAGATTTGTGCGGCGAACTCGGCGGGTGTCTTGTTGCCGAGGGCCGAGTGGGGGCGGTGCTGGTTGTAGTCCTCCTTCCATGATCGGATTGCTGCGCGGGCCTCCGCGAGCGTCGTGAACAGCGTTTCGTTCAGGCATTCATCGCGGAAGCGCCCATTGAAGCTCTCGATGAAGCCGTTCTGCATCGGCTTTCCCGGCGCGATGTAATGCCATTCGACGCCGGTTTGCTGACACCAGCGCAGGATGGCCATCGATGTGAGTTCGGTGCCGTTGTCAGACACGATCGCCGATGGCCGGCCGCGCCTGGCGATGATCGCGTCCAGCTCTCGCGCCACCCGGGTGCCCGAGAGGGAGGTATCCGCGACGAGAGCAAGGCATTCGCGGGTGTAATCATCCACGACCGCCAGAACGCGGAAGCGGCGGCCGTCTGTGAGGGCATCGGACACAAAGTCGAGGCTCCAGCGGATGTTGGCTCGATCCGGCACCAGCATTGGGCGCCGTGTGCCCAAGGCGCGTTTGCGGCCGCCACGCCGGCGCACCTGAAGCTTCTCCTCCCGATAGAGCCGGCGGAGCTTCTTCTGGTTCATGGTGATGCCCTGTCGCTCCAGCATGACGTGGATCCTCCGATAGCCAAACCGTCGCCGCTGGGCGGCGACGGCCTTCATCGCTTCACGCAACGCGTCGTCATCGGGGCGGATGCTCCGGTAGCGCACGCTTGTGCGATCAACATTCAGGGCCTTGCACGCCCGACGCTGGCTCACCCCATGCGCGTCACAGGCATGAGCCACAGCTTTGCGCTTCGCGTCAGGCGTCACCATTTTTTTGAGGCGACATCCTTCAGGATCGCGTTGTCGAGCATCTGCTCCGCGAGCAGCTTCTTGAGCCGGGCGTTCTCTTCCTCGAGGGCCTTCAGCCGGCGGGCGTCAGACACGTCCATCCCGCCATACTTGCCCTTGAACTTGTAGAACGTAGCAGCCGAGATCCCGTACTTCCGGCAGATATCGGCGGTCTTCGCGCCCGCCTCCTGCTCCTTCAGCATCCCGATGATCTGCTCTTCTGAAAAACGTGAGGGCTTCATCCGTCGTCTCCTTCGCGACGGACTCTACTCATTCCTGGAGGAAGTTCAGGGTCTCAGGTCA
>VWVY01000015.1 GCA_009846685.1 Rhizobiales bacterium SYSU XM002
CGAAAAGCCCCGCTTCCTTTTTTGGGAAGCGGGGCGAGTTGGTGCGGGAAGGGGATAGGGCAGGGGGCAACCCGCACCGGGGGAGAAGATGGGCGCCTGCGGATCAATCGCAGACGGTGCGGCGGACGATCACGAAGCGGCCGCGATAGTCGTCCCAGACGCGGTTGCGGACGGTGTAGCAATCGCCACCCGAGACATAGTAGCCCGGAGCGGCATAGGCGCGGTTGGCGGCGATGGCGGAGCCGACCACGGCGCCACCGATGAGGCCGGCGGCGAGCCAGCCACCACGATGGAAGCGGGCTTCGGCGGAGGGAACGGCGGCGACCGCGAGGGTGAGGGCGGCAGCGGCGGCGGTGAGGGTCTTCTTGGCGAGGGTCATGGCAGTCTCCTGTGGGGTTTGGATTTGGGGGTTCGGGCTTCCAATTCGGTGGCCGGTGTTTCTCCGTTCGGCCATGATCAGAACCTAAACCCGCAATCCCCGCCCCGCCGTGCGCCAACGCACCGGGTGA
>VWVY01000002.1 GCA_009846685.1 Rhizobiales bacterium SYSU XM002
CGGCCCTCGGCAACAAGACACCCGCCGAGTTCGCCGCACAAATCTATCTGGAAACCAGGGCCGCATAGGCCCTAAATCAACCCAAGGACTCTCCCCATAACCGGAGGAAAGTCGGGTCTCAGGTCAACGTCTCTCGACGCATCGATCGAACGGTTCGGGAAAATGCGATGTGTGCGTCAGAGAATTCAGTCTGGAAATGCGCAAATCCGCCTGAAAAGGGCGGGAACTTTTGAGTCTCGGCCCGAAACGTGACTGGAGAAGCCACGGGATTGCCGCCGTTTTTCCAGGAAAACCTGAAAATCAAAGGTTTGCCTGAGGGCGGAATGGTGGAGCTAAGCGGGATCGAACCGCTGACCTCCTGCATGCCATGCAGGCGCTCTCCCAGCTGAGCTATAGCCCCGTTCCAAAAAAGACATGCCTGGGAGCATGTCGGCCCGGCGTTTCGTCCGGAGGCGCGGTAATGTCACAAGACGTTCCGCGCCGCAAGAGGGTTTTGCGAAATTCAGGACCGGGAAACCGCCGGCCCTGCCTCCGCTGGTCGAGGAGCTTCAGCCCTCCTCGTCCTCGTCGATATCGTTGTCGATGAGATCGCTCACGTCACCGTCATCCTCGTCCTCGTCGGCCTCAAGGAAGGTGTCGTCGTCATCGTCGCCGAGATCGACATCATCGTCGCCGCTAGCCGCGACCTTGTCGTCGGTCTCCGCATCCTCAAGAGGCACGAGTTCGGCGGAAGCATCCACCGTATCCTCATCGCCCTCGTCGTCGGCTTCCGCCTTGGCGATCTTGGGCTGCGGGTCGAAGTAGCTGCGCGCATAGCTCTGCCCAGTGTAGGGCGAGACGATCGGGTCGCGACCGAGATCGTAGAACTTCTTGCCGGTTACGGGGCAAATGCGCTTCGTGCCGAGTTCATCCTTGGGCAATTTCGCGTTCCTGTCAGAAAGGCCCGGGGAGCGGACCGGGAGCAAAAACTTCCGCTTGCAAAGTCGGGATGAAGCCCGTTAGTGGCCTCATTCACCTGTGTCAAATGCTTGTTGCGATGAATTTGCGCAAGAGTGTTTTTTGTCCCCGCTTCCAGCAGGCCGGGGATAAACGGGATAGCGGTCGAACGGGGATGAAAAATGGCTCACGGCACTGAGGTGCGTCCGATGCAGGCGCGGCGCAAGGGTGCGCTTACCGGCACGGTGACAGTTCCGGGCGACAAGTCGATCTCGCATCGCGCGCTGATTCTCGGCCTTCTGACGGTCGGTGAAACGGTGGTGACCGGCCTTCTCGAAGGCGAGGACGTGCTGCGCACGGCGGATGCGGCGCGCGCACTCGGCGCGAATGTCGAACATCTCGGCCCCGGGCACTGGCGGGTTCACGGCATGGGTGTCGGCACTCTGCTCGAGCCGCGTGGTGTGCTCGATTTCGGCAACGCCGGCACCGGCTCGCGCCTGATGATGGGCGTCGTCGGCGGTCACCCGATCCGCGCGACCTTCGACGGCGATGCCTCGCTCCGGAAAAGGCCGATGGGCCGTATCCTCAACCCGCTCCGGCAGATGGGCGTCGAGGTTCTCGATGCCGCGCCGGGCGATCGTCTGCCGTTGACGATCCGCGGCGCCGATGCTTGCATCCCCGTCACCTATGAAACGCCGGTTGCCTCGGCGCAGATCAAGTCAGCGGTGCTGTTCTGCGGTCTCAACGCGCCGGGCGAGACGACCGTGATCGAGAACGAGGCGAGCCGCGACCATACCGAAAAGATGCTCGCCTACTTTGGCGCGGATATCCGCTCGGAAAGGCACGGCACGCACGGGCGCCGCGTCACGCTCAGGGGCCAGCCTGAACTCGCGCCGAAGCCGATTGTCGTGCCGGCCGATCCCTCGTCCGCCGCCTTCCCGATGGTCGCGGCGCTGATCGTGCCGGGCTCGGAGATCGTGGTGCGATCGGTGATGATGAACCCGCTTCGCATCGGTCTTATCACCACGCTCCGGGAGATGGGCGCGGACATCACCGAGCTTGAACGCCGCATCGAAGGCGGCGAGGAGGTTGCCGATCTCCGCGTCCGGCACTCGGCCCTGCAGGGCGTCGATGTCCCGGCTGAGCGCGCGCCGTCGATGATTGACGAATACCCCGTCCTCGCGGTCGCCGCAGCCTTCGCGATGGGCGAAACACGCATGAACGGCTTGCAGGAACTGCGTGTCAAGGAGAGCGATCGGCTTCAGGCGGTCGCGGACGGGCTTGCGGCCAATGGTGTAACGCATGAAATCGCCGGCGACGATCTGATCGTCTCGGGGAACGGCAAGGCCGTGCGGGGCGGCGGCACTGTCGCCACGCATATGGATCATCGCATCGCCATGAGCTTCCTCGTCATGGGTCTTGCCTCGGACAAGCCGATCGCGGTCGACGACATGAGTTTCATCGCCACCAGCTTCCCGGATTTCGTGCCGTTGATGGCGCGCCTAGGTGGGGAACTGGCGTGACGCGGGGGCCGATCATCGCGGTGGATGGTCCAGCAGCTTCCGGCAAGGGCACGCTGGCGAAGAAGCTCGCGGCGCACTACCGCCTGCCGGCGCTCGATACTGGCCTTCTCTATCGCGCCGTCGGCCAGCAGATGCGCGACGCGGGCAGGGATTTCGCCGACGAGGCGGCAGCCATCATCATTGCGAAGCGATTTGACGCGGCCTGGCTCGACGATCCGCGTCTGCGTGAACGCCTAGCGGGGGAAGCGGCAAGCCGCGTCGCCAAGGTGACGGGTGTGCGCGATGCCTTGCGGAAGTTCCAGCAGGATTTCGCGCATCAGCCCGGAGGCGCGGTGCTCGACGGACGCGATATCGGCACCGTCATCGCGCCGGATGCGACAGCGAAATTGTGGATCGACGCGAATGTGAACGTCCGCGCCGGGCGACGCTTCAAGGAGCTTGCGGCGCGTGGTGAGCCGGTGACCGAGGCGGATATTCTCGCCGATCTCGTCGCGCGGGATGAGCGCGATGCGCCGAATATGGTCGTCGCGGCAGATGCCGTGCGGATCGACACCACCGCGATGGGGATTGACGAAGCCTTCGCGGCAGCCTTGTCTTCGGTGGAGGCACGTCTCGCGCGAGGTTAGGCGAACGGCCCGCGATGAGGGGGAGCCAGTTCGTGGCCGGAATGACCAAGGATTTCGAACCGATTCCGCTCCCCGATTATGCCGAATATCCGCCGGGCGAGATGCAGGCGCGGGCGGAAGCCTTCCGGGCGGAAATCGCGCGGCGGCATACCGTGCGGGAATTCTCGTCTCGACCGGTGCCGCGCAGCCTGATCGAGACCTGCCTGCGTGCCGCCGGCACCGCGCCCAATGGCGCCAACCACCAGCCCTGGCATTTCGCTGTGATTGGGGATGCCGCACGCAAATCCCGCATCCGCCTGGCAGCGGAAGAGGAGGAGCGCGCCTTCTATGCCGGCAAGGCAGGCGAGGAATGGCTCGCGGCACTGAAGCCGCTCGGAACCGATCCGTCGAAGCCGTTTCTTGAGATCGCGCCCTGGCTGATCGTGGTTTTTGGCGCGCGGTCGAGCGCAAGCGCCGATGGCGTGATGCGAAAGAACTATTACGTGCCCGAATCCGTCTCGATCGCCTGCGGTTTCCTCATCGCGGCCCTGCATCACGCCGGTCTCGCGACGTTGACGCATACGCCGAGCCCGATGGGCTTTCTCAACGAGATCTGCGCGCGTCCGGCGAACGAGAAGCCCTATTTCGTCGTCGTTGCCGGATATCCCGCGCCTGACGCGACCATCCCGCGCCACGCCATCGAGAAAAAGCCGCTCGACGAGATCGCTACCTTCTTCGAATAGGCTTGCGGTTATCCCATAAATGAGAAATATTCCCGTTTATGGGAAGTAATCTTCAATCGTTGGATGACCGTATCGCAGCCCGCCTCCGGGCGTTGCGCGCGGAACACGGCTGGTCGCTTGAGGAACTTGCCAGCCAGTCCGGCGTAAGCCGTGCGACGCTATCACGCCTCGAAAACGGCGAAACGGGGCCGACCACGCTCGTTCTCGCCCGCATCGCCGCCGCCTATGGCCTCACGCTCACCCGCATCGTCCACGCGGCGGAAGAGGCGCTGACGCCGCTCATCCGGCGGGAGGATCAGGCGCAATACGAGGATGAGGCGCTGGGTTTCCAGCGACGTTCTGTGTCGCCGCCGTCGGCCGGCCTGCGTGCGGAAATGCTCGAGTGCCGCATCGCGCCGGGCCGGACGATCGCCTACGACATGCCGCCACGGCGCGGGATCGAGCATCATCTGCTGCTGCTGGAAGGGCGGCTCGACATGGAAGTCGATGGCGCGGAATACAGCCTCGGCCCCGGCGATTGCCTGCGCTTTCTCCTCTCCGGCGGCAGCCGCTTCAGAACCCCGCCCGACGAGGGCGCCCGCTACGTTCTCTTTCTGGTGTGAGGCCGATGTTCACGATCAAGCACGGCGACTTTTCCGATGCCCGCGTTATCGCGCTGATCCGCCATCACTTCGAGAAAAACCGTGCTGTGACGCCCGCCGGTTCGGCGCATGTGCTCGATATTTCCGCGCTTCAGCGACCCGAGATCGCATTCTTCGCCCTATGGGACGGGGATGATCTTCTCGGCATCGGCGCCCTGCGCGATTTCGCGGACGGCACCGGCGAGATCAAGTCGATGCGCACGGCGGATCATGCGCTCCGGCGCGGCGTTGCAGCGGCGATGCTGCGCCATCTCATCGGTCATGCCCGTGCGCTCGGGCTGAAGCGGCTTTATCTCGAGACGGGTTCGTTCGATTATTTCGCGCCGGCCCGCGCGCTTTACGCCCGCCACGGTTTCAGCGAGTGCCCGCCCTTCGCGGGTTACCACCCCGATTCGAATTCGACATTCATGACCACCGAACTGTAGCCCGATGGCGCGGCGGCGGAAAATCGGCATCGGCCATAACGGTGGGCCGCCGCTGAAGGAAAAACCGCATGTTCCGCCCTGGGGGCGGGGCGGTGTCGGGCACTATTTCATCTGGAAGGCCAAGCATCGGGCCGCCTGGCGTCCTGCGTCAACCGATGTCCTCCTGCGTCGGCAGGACAAGGCGGAGCGCCTCGGCCTGACTTACGAGGAATACACGCTCGAAATCCTCGAACGCGGTGTCTATCTGCAGGAAGAAGATCACGACAAGATCGCAGCCATCAAGCGGCGGCGGAAGCGTCGTCCCGCGCGTCATCTGTGAGGATCAATCGGATCCTTCCGGACCATCAGGTTCCGGTCCGGGCACATAGGTCAGCAGATCGCCGGGCTGGCAATCGAGTGCAGCGCAGATGCGCGAAAGCGTCTCGAAGCGGATACCCTTCACCTTGCCCGATTTGAGCAGGGAGAGGTTCACTTCGGAAATCCCGATCTTCTCGGCCAGTTCGCGCGACTTCATCTTTCGCCGCGCCAGCATGACATCGAGTTCGACGACGATCGGCATCAACCCTCCTCAGATGAAGGCGCGGTTCTCGTCCGCGAGCCGTGCCGCCTCGCTCATCACGCGCGCGAAAGCGAAGACGAACAGGCCGAACAGCACGAAAACGAACTCATGGAGCGAAAATCCGATCACCAGTTGTCTCTGGCCCGGCGGATTGTCGATCGTCAAGGCGAGCGCCATGAAGGTGCGGGTCGCGACAGAGACGGCGGTACCCGCGAGCAGCAGCCAGCCGATGGTAACGAGCCGCCGCGAATGGCCGGGGTCCAGCACCGGCCCTCGTGCCCAGAGGCGGAACAGGTCACGAATCTGCCAGGCGGTAAGAAAGAAAAGCGTCAGCGCCGGTGCCACCGCCAGGAAGAGTCGCAGCCGGAGTGCGCGCTCGTCCCCACCGAAAGCCTTGACGCTCGATGGCAGGCCGAATGCCGCGCCAGACTCAAGCGGATGCATCAGGAAATAGGCGGTTCCTGCGATGGCGGCGACCACCGAGAGCCAAACGACCACCTCGACATGACGAGCCAACCGGCGCAGTGCCTCCGGCAGGGGGCGCTCTGTGCCGTGGACGAACGCTGAATCAGGCATATGAATTTCCTTATTGCATCGGATATTAAATTTAATGTAAAACATAAAATTATTAATGTCAAATCCAGTGGAGTTCCCATGTTGCGTTTTCTGATGGCGGGCGTCGCCTCGGCGTTTCTACTGCAAGCCTGCTCGCATGTGCCGGTGACCTCGATGGTCGCGCTGGCCCGGATCGATTTCGAGAAGACCGACCTTTCGGCTTTGCGCGCGGCGATGCGCTTTCCTGACAACTATCGGGCGCGCGGCAGCCGGATGGTCGTGAAAATCATCATTGAGGGAGCACCGGAGGCGCGTGATGAATTCGCTCTGGAGGCGGTGAACGACCCCGACGAACTCATGCAGCTTGCAGGTGAAGGGCGTCCGGACGCCCGCCTTGCGGCGTTTCGGCTTCCAGCCGAGGCAGTCGTGCGGTTCGAGGCGCAGCGGAAGCGGGCGCTCGAGGCGCGGAAAGAAAAGCGCAAGGGTAGTCTTAGCATCGCGCTTGAACCGGACTTCTGTTATGAGAAGACCCCGCCGCGCGACCGGCTGTTATTCTCAACCTACCTCAAGACGGTCGAGACAGTCCGCTACGTTCCGATCCTGCGCGATTTCGACGCGTTCTCACAGAAGGAATATGGCGAACGGCTCCGGGCCATGCCTGCTTGCTAGCGGCGCCGGAAAGCGGAATTTGTCGGCTTTCGCTTGCCGGAATGCGGGATTTCTGCTACTCGCGCCCGATCCTTGGCTCCCCAATTGCCTCGTGCGAGGGAGCGTGAGGAGAGAACTCCGTCTCGACCTGCCGGTTTTCTCGCGTCGGCTGGCCCGTCAAGGGCGACAATCCGGGCTTCGACGGCCCTTGATGGATTGGCTGGCGGGGAGAGACGATCATCAACCAGCCTTGCCGGCGCAGATGCCCCGAACGAGGGGCGCTTTTGGAGTTTTAATGTCGCTTCACACCAACCCCAGCCGCGAGGATTTCGCGGCGCTGCTCGAAGAATCCTTCGCCACGGCTGATACCGCCGAAGGCTCCGTGATCACCGGCAAGGTGATTGCGATCGAAAAGGACGTGGCCGTTATCGATATCGGCCTGAAGACCGAAGGCCGTGTGGCCCTCAAGGAATTCGCCGGCCCGAACCGCGAGTCGACCCTGAAGGTCGGCGATGAGGTCGAGGTCTATCTCGAGCGCGTCGAGAACGCGATGGGCGAAGCGGTCATCAGCCGCGACAAGGCCCGCCGCGAGGAGAGCTGGGTCAAGCTCGAGAAGGCCTACGAAGCCAAGGAAAAGGTCTCGGGCACGATCTTCAACCAGGTCAAGGGCGGCTACACCGTCGATCTCGACGGCGCCGTGGCGTTCCTGCCGCGCAGCCAGGTCGATATCCGCCCGATCCGCGACGTCGGCCCGCTCATGGGCGTTCCGCAGCCGTTCGAGATCCTCAAGATGGATCGCCGCCGCGGCAACATCGTGGTTTCGCGCCGCACGGTTCTCGAAGAGACCCGCGCCGGCCAGCGTCAGGAACTGGTCTCGAACCTCGAGGAAGGCCAGATCATCGACGGCGTGGTCAAGAACATCACCGATTACGGTGCGTTCGTTGATCTCGGCGGCATCGACGGCCTGCTGCACGTGACCGACATCGCCTGGCGCCGCGTCAACCACCCGACCGAGGTGCTCACCGTCGGCCAGACCGTCAAGGTCAAGATCATCAAGATCAACCAGGACACCCACCGCATCTCGCTTGGCATGAAGCAGCTCCAGGGCAACCCCTGGGAGGGCATCGAGGCCAAGTATCCGATCGAGGGCAAGTTCACCGGCCGCGTCACGAACATCACCGATTACGGTGCCTTCGTCGAGCTGGAGCCGGGCATCGAGGGCCTGATCCACGTGTCGGAAATGTCCTGGACGAAGAAGAACGTCCACCCGGGCAAGATCCTCTCGACTTCGCAGGAAGTCGAGGTTCAGATTCTCGAGGTCGATCCGGCCAAGCGCCGTATCTCGCTCGGCCTCAAGCAGACACTGAACAATCCGTGGGAAGCCTTCGTCGACCGTCACCCGATCGGCTCGACCGTCGAGGGCGAGGTCAAGAACAAGACCGAGTTCGGCCTGTTCATCGGCCTCGAAGGCGATGTCGACGGCATGGTTCACCTGTCGGATCTCGACTGGAACCGTCCGGGCGAACAGGTCATCGACGAGTTCAAGAAGGGCGACATGGTCAAGGCCGTGGTGCTCGACGTCGATATCGAGAAGGAGCGCATCTCGCTCGGCATCAAGCAGGTTGGCTCGGATCCGTTCGCGGCCGCCGGCGACGATATCCGCAAGGGTGGCGTCGTGACCTGCGAAGTGCTCGAGGTGAAGGATGGCGGTCTCGAAGTGAAGATCGTCGGCTCGGATCTCTCGACCTTCGTCAAGCGCTCGGAGCTTGCCCGTGATCGCGGCGATCAGCGTCCGGACCGTTTCGCCGCTGGCGAGAAGTTCGACGCCCGCGTGATCCTGTTCGACAAGAAGGCCCGCAAGGTCCAGGTGTCGATCAAGGCGCTCGAAATGGCCGAAGAGAAGGAAGCGATGGCGCAGTACGGTTCGGCCGACTCCGGCGCGACCCTCGGCGACATCCTCGGCGCTGCCCTCAAGAAGGGCAAGTGAGTCAAGTCGCGCACGACGGCTGGGGCTGCCCCTGCCGTCCGTAAACTCGAACGATCAAACCGGCGGGGTGACCCGCCGGTTTTTTGTTGCGATTGCGGCTGGCGCCGCGCCACGCTATTTCCATTATCACTCTGAATCGCTGGGGCTTAACATGAACCCGATGCTCGTGAGACTGTTGATGCTTGCTGGGCTCATGGCCTCGGCGGCCGCCGGGGCGACCGAGCGCAAGCGTGGAGACAGCCTCGGTCTGGAAAAACCGAGACCGCCGGTTGTCGAGCGCGCGACGTCGTGCCGCGATTACGGTCCCGGGTTTCAGGCGGTTGCCGGCACAAGCTCCTGCATCAAGGTTTTCGGTGCGGTGCGGACAGAAATCGGCGGCAGGAGCAAAACACGCTAGGCCGTGAGGCCACTTCGCTGTGGCTCGCGCGAACGGGCGGGCTGACCTTGCCCGTCGCTGGCCCTATAACAACGCGATGAGCAACGACATCCTGCCTTCCATGCCCGGCCCGAGAAAACCCGCAGCGGGCGATCACGTTATCCTCGTCGATGGTTCGTCCTTCGTTTTCCGTGCCTATTTCCAGTCGATCCGGCAGGATCAGCGCTACAACTATCGCTCCGACCGACTGCCGACCGGCGCGGTGCGCATCTTCGCGACCAAGGTGTTCCAATTCATCCGCGAGGGTGCGCGCGGGAAGAAGGCGACGCACCTCGCGATGATCTTCGACAAGAGCGAGGACAGTTTCCGTAAGGCGCTCTACCCGGCCTACAAGGCGAACCGCTCTGATCCACCGGAAGACCTCGTGCCGCAGTTTCCATTGATGCGCGCGGTTGTCAGGGCCTTCGGCTACGAGCCGGTCGAGATGGCGAAATACGAGGCCGACGACCTGATCGCGACCTACGCGCGACAGGCGGTCGATCTCGGCGCGGAGGTCACGATCGTCTCCGCGGACAAGGACCTGATGCAGCTCATCGAACCCGGCGTCGTGATGTACGACCCGGCCTCCGGCGAGCGCGACGAGCGGCTGATCGGCGAAGCGGAAGTGCGCGGTTATTTCGGTGTGCCGCCAGCGAAGGTCGTCGATGTCCAGTCGCTAGCCGGCGATTCGACCGACAATATCCCCGGCGCCGCCGGCATCGGCATCAAGACGGCGGCGCAGTTGATCGAGGAATATGGCGATCTCGAAACCCTGCTCGCCCGCGCCTCGGAGATCAAGCAACCCAAGCGCCGAGAGACGCTGACCGATCCGGAGAGCGTTGCGCGTATCCGCGTCTCGAAGGAACTGGTCACGCTCGTCCGCGATGTGCCGGTCGAATGCCCGCTCGAAAAGCTCGTCGCGCATCCGCCCAAAGGCGAAACGGCGGTCGCTTTCCTCAAGGCGATGGAATTCACGACGCTGACGAAGCGCGTCGCGGACGAATACAAGGCCGATGTCGACAAGATCGAGCCCGATCCGGCCTACGCCAAGGGCAATTACCCCAAGGGAAGCGGTTCGGACGCGAACGGTGGGACCGCTGTGGCAACGCCGCCTGCCGGGACACCGGCGCAGACGCCTGCCGCGTCGCCGGAAGGCGGTGTCGCGACCGGGCCTGCCGCGCTGGCGGCGAGCCGTCTCGATGCGCTTCGCAAGCTACCGGTGAAATTCGAGGCTTACGAGACGGTCCGCGATCTGGCTTCGCTCAACCGTTGGATTGAAGCGGCGCGGGCGAAGGGTATCGTCGCCTTCGATACCGAGACCACCTCGCTCGATCCGCTACAGGCTGATCTTGTCGGCGTCTCGCTTTCGACGGAGGCAGGAAACGGCGCCTATGTCCCGCTCCAGCATCGGACCGGGGAAGGGTTGTTTGATTCGGGGCTGGTGCCGGATCAGATTCCGCTTCGTGCTGCTCTTGCAGCGCTCAAGCCGCTGCTGGAAGACGAAGCCGTCCTCAAGGTCGGCCAGAACATCAAATACGACCTCAACGTGATGCGTCAGCACGGCGTCGATATCCGCCCGATCGACGATACCATGCTGATCTCCTACGTGCTCGACGCCGGGCGCAATGGTCACGGCATGGATGAGCTGTCGAGCGTCCACCTGCACCACAAACCGATCCCGTTCTCGGAGGTCGCGGGCAAGGGCAAGGCGATGATCACCTTTGACAAGGTCGAGATCGACAAGGCCGCCGCTTATGCCGCGGAGGACGCCGACATCACGTTGCGCCTCTGGCAGGCGTTGAAGCCGCGCCTTGCCGCCGAGAGCATGACGCAGGTCTACGAGAGCCTCGAACGCGGGATGCCTGATTGCTTGGCAAGGATGGAAGCGCGTGGCATCGCCATCGACCGGCAGATACTCTCGCGTCTCTCGGGCGAATTCGCGCAGGGCATGGCCCGGCTCGAAAGCGAGATCCATGCGCTTGCCGGCGAGACCTTCAATCTCGGCTCGCCCAAGCAGTTGGGCGATCTCCTCTTCGGCAAGATGCAACTTCCCGGCGGCAAGAAGACGCCGACCGGTGCCTGGGCGACGGGCGCGGATGTGCTCGAGGACCTTGCAGGGCAGGGCCATGAACTCCCCGCGCGTCTGCTTGACTGGCGGCAGATGCAGAAGCTGAAATCGACCTATACCGACGCGCTGCCCTCCTACGTCAATCCGAAGACGAAGCGCGTCCATACCTCGTTCTCGCTCGCCTCGACGACGACCGGCCGGTTGGCTTCCACGGAGCCCAACATCCAGAACATCCCCGTGCGCAACGAGATGGGGCGGAAGATCCGCACCGCCTTCGTCGCCGAGCCGGGCAAGCTGCTGATCTCGGCGGATTACAGCCAGATCGAGCTGCGCATCCTCGCGCACGTCGCGGATATTCCGCAGCTTCGCAAGGCGTTTGCGGAAGGCATCGACATTCACGCGATGACTGCAAGCGAGATGTTCAACGTTCCGCTTGCCGAGATGACGGGTGAGATCCGCCGCCGCGCGAAGGCGATCAACTTCGGCATTATCTACGGCATTTCCGCCTTCGGGCTCGCGAACCAGCTCTCGATCCCACGCGAGGAGGCGGGGGCCTACATCAAGAAGTATTTCGAGCGCTTCCCCGGCATCCGCGACTACATGGACGCGATGAAGGCCAAGGTGCGGGCAGACGGCTATGTCGAAACCATCTTCGGCCGCAAGGCGCATTTTCCCGGTATCACCTCGAAGAACCCGTCCGAACGGGCGTTCGTTGAACGGGCGGCGATCAACGCACCAATCCAGGGTTCGGCGGCGGACATCATCCGCCGTGCGATGATGCGGATCGACGCGGCGTTGGAGGCGGCCGGCTCGCCGGCGCAGATGCTGCTTCAGGTGCACGACGAACTCGTGTTCGAGGTGCCGGAAGCCGCAGCCGAGGCGGCTATCCCCGTTATCGTCAAGGTAATGGAGGAAGCACCGCATCCGCTGATGCAGCTCAAGGTGCCGCTCAAGGTCGATGCTCGCGCGGCGAAGAATTGGGACGAGGCGCACTAGCGCCTCGAATCCCTCAGGCAACTTGGCGCATTAGCACCCCGCTCAGTTCTGGGGACGATTACGCCACGCTCTTGAGGTGCTTGAACATCACCTTGCGCGCTTCGTCGTCCATCTCGGTCTTCCAGGTGAAGCGATCCTTGAGCGCCTTGGCGCGGGCCGTCGCCGGGCGGGCCTCGATCTCGTCATGGAGCCGCTTGAGGTTCGGCAGCTTGGTCCAGGCCTCCTCACCGAGGATGAACGGAATCATCCGTGCCCAGCCCCAGACGTCCATGTCGACGATGGTGTAGGTGTCGCCCACCATGTAACGGCGGTTGGCGAGATGACCGTCGAGCACGGTGTAGTGGCGCATCGCCTCGTATTGGTACCGATCGTTCGCATAGGGCACCTTTTCCGGCGCGAAATGCTTGAAATGGACGGCCTGCCCCGAGAACGGGCCGACGCCCGTGGCGACGAACATCAGCCACGAGAGCAGCGCGGCGCGATTGGCCTCTCCCGGCGGCGGCAGGAACTTGCCGGTCTTCTCGGCGAGGAAGAGTAGGATCGCGTTTGAATCGAAAACGGTGACGTCGCCATCGACAATGGCTGGCACCTTGCCGTTCGGATTGACCTTGAGGAATTCGGCCGAGAACTGGTCGCCCTTGCGCGTGTCGATGGGCATTGGCTCGAAGGCAAGGCCGGCCTCTTCGAGGAACAGCGCGATCTTGGTGGGGTTGGGCGATCCGTTGAAATAGAACTTGAGCACGTCGAACTCCTTGGGTGCCGGTTGTGCGCTTTGCGCAGAATGGCCCAAGGCTAGTTTCCGTCTCCGCGCTCCGCAATCGCACTGCGGGTCTGCTCATCAGATCGTGATCGGGTGTTCTCAGCCGCAATCGGGCCTGAAATCCATCACCCTGGGCGGGCCATGTCGATCCGCCACCAGCATGGTGCCCTGCGCGAGCGCATTCCAGTCGCCCCGGCTTTCGTCGAGCGGTTCCGAGACGACATGTAGGCCGTTGTTGTCATGCCGCCAGTAGAGGGTCGGCGCCTTGTCGTCGCAGGCCCAGCGGAAAGCGTGGAGTGTATCGCCGTTAGTGAAGGCCGCGGCGAAGCGCAGGGCTTCGGCGATGTCTGCCTTCTTTGTCATCTGGCGGATGTCGCTGAGCACAGCGCCGAAAGCAGCCCCTGCATCACGCATCGCACCGCGCCCGATGGCGGCGAGAAAGATCGCCTCGGAATCAGTGGTGCCCTGCCGGTTCTCGTAAAGCGAATCCGGGATCATCGCCTCGATCTGCCGACGGACGAAAGCGTAGCCGCCGATCTGGCCATTGTGCATGAAGAGGCTGGTGCCGTGGCTGAAGGGGTGGCAATTGGCGCGTGCTGTCGCGGTGCCGGTTGCGGCGCGGACATGCGCGAAAAACAGTGGTGAACGCACTTGCGCGCAGATCGAGAGCAGGTTCTCGTCCGACCAAGCCGGACGAAGATCGCGGTAGATGCCTGGTTCCGGCCGCTCGCCATACCAGCCGAGCCCGAAACCGTCACCATTGGTGGAGGTCTTTGCTTCCGTCGCCTGCATCGACTGATGAATGAGCGAATGGCAGGGCTTGGAGACCACACTCTCAAGCAGGACAGGCTGGCCTTGATAGGCTAGAAACCGGCACATGCGGTTTTTCTCTCCGAATTGTCGTGCGTTCGGCGAAGCAATTTCTTCTTTAGTATAGCATTACAGAAAATTAATCGGAGATGAAGGCATGCGTGCGGCCTGCCGGAAAAGGTTGTGAAAATCGTCCGGTCCTCTACGTAGAAAGAGATTTGGTTGACAGCGAGCAGTGAAGGAGAGGGAATGCCGGGGAAAACGGGAATGCGGGCAGGCCTGCTTGTTGTGATGCTGTTGCTGGCCGGTCCGGCATGGGCGGCGGAAGGCCTCGACGGAAAATCGCTCTCGCTGCTCTGGGTCGTTCCCTTCGCCGGGCTGCTGTTGACGATCGCGACCGGGCCGGTGTTTTTCCCCCGCTTCTGGCATCACCATTACGGCAAGCTCGCCGTGTTCTGGGCGGCGATGACCGTGCTGCCGCTCGCCATAGGCATGGGACCGCTCGTCGCCGTTGAGGCGGTTCTCCATGCGATGCTGCTCGAATACGTGAGCTTCATCGTCCTGCTTTTCGCACTGTTCACGGTTGCCGGCGGCATCCTCGTCTCGGGTAACCTGCACGGAACGCCGGCGGTCAACACCGGGCTTCTCGCGCTCGGCACCGTTCTTGCGAGCGTCGTCGGCACGACCGGCGCCTCGATGATCCTCATCCGCCCGATCATCCGCGCCAACGACGACCGTGCGCACAATGTGCATATCGTGGTGTTCTTTATCCTGCTTGTTTCGAACATCGGTGGTTCGTTGACCCCGCTGGGCGATCCGCCGTTGTTCCTGGGCTTCCTGCGCGGCGTCGATTTCTTCTGGACAACGAAGGCGCTCGCGTTCGAGACGGCGCTGGCGTCGGGCTTGCTTTTGGCGATCTTCTTCGTTCTCGACACCTGGCTGCGCAGCAAGGACGATGCAGAGCCCAAAATCCGCGACAAGACGCCGGATCGCGACATAAAGCTCTATGGGCTGCGCAATATCGCGCTGCTCGGGGCGATCATCGCCGTCATTCTGGCCTCGGCCGCCTGGAAGCCGGGTGTTGCCATCCCGTTTCCCGGTGGCGAACTCGCCCTCCAGAACGTCGTCCGCGATGTCCTTCTGGTTGGCGTTGCGCTCGTCTCGCTCTGGATCACGCCGGGGCCGGTGCGCGCGGGCAACGAGTTCAACTGGGAGCCGATCCTCGAGGTCGCCAAGCTCTTCGCCGGTATCTTCATTTGCATGATCCCGGTTCTCGCGATCCTCGGCGCGGGCAAGGCGGGTGCGCTTGGCCCGCTCGTTTCGCTCGTCACGCAGGCCGACGGCTCGCCCAATAACGGCGCCTATTTCTGGGTGACGGGTCTCCTCTCGGCCTTCCTCGACAACGCGCCGACCTATCTCGTCTTCTTCCAGATCGCGGGCGGCGATCCCGCCATCCTGATGACGAGCTTGGCGAAAACGCTCGAAGCGATCTCCGTTGCAGCGGTATTTATGGGCGCGCTCACCTACATCGGCAATGCGCCGAACCTGATGGTGGCGGTGATCGCCCGCGACATGGGCGTGAAGATGCCCTCGTTCTTCGGATACATGCTCTGGAGTTTCGGCATCCTCGGGCCGTTGCTGGTGCTGATCTGGTGGATCGGCTATTGATCCGTCTTTTCCCGAGCTACGGTTGGCGCGCGCCGCTTTTTGCTTGACGCGGCGCCGTCGCTCCGGTTCCTCTCGCCTCAATAAGAACATGGGGTGAGGGAGTTCCATATGTCAGAGAATTCGAGAAACCGGCCCGCCCGGATCGGCCAGCGCACGCTTCTTTCGCTGCTGCCGATGCTGCTTGCGTCGCCGGCTTTCGCTTCCGAGGGGCTGAATGGTGCCGGTCTCGGATTTCTCTGGGCGATCCCCTTTGCCGGTCTGCTCCTGTGCATCGCCACCGGCCCGGTGCTGTTCCACCGCACATGGGAACATCACTACGGCAAGATCGCCGCGGGCTGGGCAGCGCTCACCGTCGTGCCGATGCTGATCGCTTTCGGGTTCGGTACGGCGCTCTCCGCCGTGTTGCACACCATGCTGCTCGAGTATGTCAGCTTCATCATCCTCCTGTTCGCTCTGTTCACGGTATCGGGCGGCATTCTGGTTTCCGGCAACCTGCACGGTTCGCCCGCGCTCAACACCGGGCTTCTCGCTATCGGGACCCTGCTCGCGAGCGTGGTCGGTACCACCGGCGCCTCGATGATCATGATCCGGCCGATGATCCGCGCGAACGACAACCGCCAGCACAACGTGCATGTGGTGGTATTCTTCATCTTCCTTGTCTCGAACATCGGTGGTTCGCTCACCCCGCTCGGCGATCCGCCGCTGTTCCTCGGCTTCCTGCGCGGCGTCGACTTCTTTTGGACGACGACGCATCTCTTCGGTGAGATGATGGTTGTCGCTGGCGCGCTGCTGGCGATCTTCTTCGCGCTCGATACCTGGCTCTACAAGCGCGACGCGTCGCTGCCGGCGATGCGCGATCCGACGCCGGACCGTGACATCAAGATCTACGGCCAGTTCAACGTGATCCTGCTCGGTGCGATCATCGCCGCGATCCTTGTTTCCGCCTCGTGGAAACCGGGCGTGAAATTCGCCTTCCCCGGTGGCGAGGTCGAGCTGCAAAACCTCGCGCGCGACATCGCGCTTCTTGGCATCGCCGTTGTTTCGCTGCTGGCGACGCCGAAGCAGGTTCGCGCCGGCAACGAGTTCAGCTGGGGGCCGATCCAGGAAGTGGCGAAGCTCTTCGCCGGCATCTTCATCTGCATGATTCCGGTTCTGGCGATGCTGAAGGCGGGCAAGGCCGGTGCCTTCGGCCCGCTCGTCGCGCTGGTGACGAACCCTGATGGCTCCTCGAACAACGTCGCCTATTTCTGGCTCACCGGCATCCTGTCCTCGTTCCTCGACAACGCGCCGACCTACCTCGTGTTCTTTGAACTCGCGGGTGGCGATCCGGCGACGTTGATGGGCCCCAAGGCGCTGACGCTGGCGGCAATTTCCGCGGGCGCGGTGTTCATGGGCGCGAACTCCTACATCGGCAACGCGCCGAACTTCATGGTCTATGCCATCGCCAAGGACATGAAGGTCAAGATGCCCTCGTTCTTCGGCTACATGCTCTGGAGCGCGGGTATCCTCGTGCCGCTCTTTATTCTGGCGACCTTTATCTTCTTCCGTTGAAGGCGGTCAGCGCTTGCGACAGGAAAGGGCGGCTCAGGCCGCCCTTTTTCGTCAGCCGAGCTTGGCCGGCTTCTCGCCGCCGAGCGCCCAATCGACCAGTTCGATCGTATGGACGACCGGCACCGCCTCGCCGCGCTCTTCGAATCCGAGGCCGATCTGGCTGATGCAGCCGAGATTGCCGGTCGCCACCGCATCCGGCCTGAGGCGCGCGATATTGCCGGTCTTCCGCGCGCGCAGCCGGCCGGAAATCTCCGGCTGGAGCATGTTGTAGGTGCCGGCGGAGCCGCAGCAGATATGCCCCTCCGGCACGTCCTTCACCTTGAAGCCGAGAGCCCTCAGCACGTTTTTCGGCGCATCGGTGATCTTCTGGCCGTGCTGCATCGAGCAGGCGGAATGATAGGCGATGGTCATGCCGGTCTGGAGGGCGGGGGCAAGTTCGAGCCCGGCGAGGTATTCGGTGATGTCCTTCGCGAGCGCAGACACCTTGGCGGCCTTGGCCGCATAGGCCGGATCGTCGCGGAACATGAAGCCGTAATCCTTGATCGTCGTGCCGCAGCCCGAGGCGGTGATGAGGATCGCATCGAGCCCCTTGCCGTCGATCTCCGCCATCCACGCATCAATCAGCTTCGCGGCCTGGGCGTGGGAGGTCTTCTCGTGGCCCATATGGTGCACGAGCGCGCCGCAGCAGCCTTCGCCCTTCGGTAGCACCACCTCGACGCCGAGACGGTTGAGAACGCGGATCGTTGCCTCGTTGATCTCCGGCGCGAGGACCGGCTGTGCGCAGCCCGAGAGCAGCGCGACGCGCCCCTTTTGAGAAATGTCCGGCGAAAACACCGCCGGGCCTTCCATCGACGAGCGATTGGGTGCGGTTTTTGGTGCGAGGGCGAGCATCGCGCCGAGTTGCCGGCCGAGGAACGGGAGTTTCTCGACGATCGGCTTGAACGGGCGTCCCAGCATCGCGCCGAACAGCGCGAGCCGGAACCGGTTCGGGTAGGGCAAGAGGTTGGCGAGCACGCCGCGCATCAGGCGCTGGGCCAGCGGGCGCTTGTACGTCGCCTCGATGTGGGCGCGGGCATGATCGACGAGGTGCATGTAATGCACGCCGGAGGGGCAGGTCGTCATGCACGAAAGGCACGAGAGGCAGCGGTCAATATGCTGCACGACTTCTTTGGTCGCCGGTTCGCCCTCCTCGAACATTTTCTTGATGAGGTAGATGCGCCCGCGCGGGCTGTCGAGTTCGTCGCCGAGTTCGAGATAGGTGGGGCAGGTGGCGGTGCAGAAGCCGCAATGGACGCAGGTGCGCAGGATCTTTTCAGAAGCCTGCATCGCGGGGTCGGCCAGCGCGGCGAGATTGAAATTGGTCTGCATGTCTCAGAGTCCCGCGTGCATCAGGCCGGGATTGATAAGCCCCGACGGATCGATCGACGCCTTGATCCGCCGCGTCAAAGCCGCGATGGCGGCTGCTTCCGGTTCGAAGACTGGCACCGAGGCCCGGACAGAGTCCGGCGCACGCACGAGTGTCGCATGACCCTTCGCATGCCGGACCGCTTCTCGAATTTGGCGTTCGCCCGCATCGCCGGACGCCTCGGTCGCGAGCCAGACGAGCCCGCCACCCCAGTCGTAAAGCGTCTCGCAGGTGCGGTTGGCGCGTATCGTCGATACCATGCCAGCCGCAAGGCTCGGCTTCACGGAGATCCGCCAAAGCGCGCGTTCGCGAGGGAGTGCGACGGGCGCGGCATCGCGGATGCCAGACCAGACGTCGATCCCCGCGTCGAGTCGTTCAAGCGTGCCGTAATCGGCAAGCAGTTTGCCGAGCGCACCGGCGCGGTAAGCGACCGAATCCGCGAAGCCCTCGATGCGGAGATAGGTTTTGCCATCCTGCGCCACGTGGGCCGCGCCGGTGATCTCGAACGGCGAGCTGATCGCCCGGCTCATGGCCGCGACGGCGCTGGTGTCGTCGAGGCCGTGCAGCACGAGTGTCGCCACCGTTTCCGGGCGTGGGGAAACCTTGAAGACCACCTCGGTGAGGAGGCCCAGCGTGCCCCAGGCGCCAGCCTGGAGTTTCACGAGATCGAGCCCGGTGACGTTCTTCATGACACGTCCGCCGGATTTGATGATCTCGCCGGAACCATTGACGAAGCGCACGCCGATCAGGCTGTCGCGCGCGGCACCAGCCCAGAGACGACGCGGGCCGGAGATGTTGCCGGCCGCAACGGCGCCGATCGTGGGCTCACCGCTACTACCGAAAATCGTGCGATAATCCGCCGGCTCGAACGGCAGCATCTGGCCCTTGGCGGCGAGTGCGGCCTCTATCTCCGCAAGCGGTGTCCCGGCGCGCGCGCCAATCACCATTTCGGATGGCTCGTAGAGCGTGATGCCCGTCAGCGCGGCGGTCGAGATCGTCACGGCGGATTGCATGGGGCGGCCGATGCCGCCGCGGGTCTCTCCCCCCGCGATCCGGATCGGCATGTTGCCCGCGAGCGCGTCGCGCATGGTTTCGATCGCCTCGGCCTCGCTGGCCGGGCGGAGTACACGCGCTTCGCTCATCGCCCCGCTCCGTCCCGAGCGCGTCCGTCGAGCGGGAACACCTTGGCGGGGTTGAGAATCCAGTCGTCGTCGAAAGCGGCCCGCACCCGCATCTGCTGGTGGAGATCGGCTTCGTTGAACTGGTGGCGCATCAGGTCGCGCTTCTCGATGCCGACGCCGTGCTCGCCGGTGAGGCAGCCGCCGACCTCGACGCAGAGCTTGAGAATGTCGTTGCCGGCATCCTCGGCCTTGCGCGCTTCAACCGGATCATTGCAGTTGTACAGGATCAGCGGGTGAAGGTTGCCGTCGCCGGCATGGAACACATTGGCGACCCTGAGGCCGTAACTTTTCACGATTTCGTCGATGCGCTTGAGAACGTGCGGCAACTGGCCAGTGGGGATCGTGCCGTCCATGCAGATATAATCCGCGATGCGGCCTGTCGCGCCGAAAGCGGATTTGCGGCCCTTCCAGATCGCGGCAGTCTCCATCGCCGATTTCGATTCCTTGATGGTCTTCACGCCATGCGTCTTGGCGATGGCGATGATCCGGGCGAGGGCCGCATCCATCTCCTCTTCGGACCCCTCGACCTCGATGATGAGCAGCGCCTCGACATCCATCGGGTAGCCGGCCTTGGCGAAGGCCTCGCAGATCTCGATGGCGGGCTTGTCCATGAATTCCATCGCCACGGGAACGATGCCCGCACCGATGATCGCTGCGACAGCCTCGCCCGCCTCGACGCTTGTCGGGAAGCCGAACAGCACGGGACGTGCACCCTCGGCCGCACGCAGGATGCGCACATGCGCTTCGGTGATGATGCCGAGCTGACCTTCCGAGCCGCAGACGAGACCGAGAAGATCATAGCCCGGCGCATCCATCGCCTCGCCGCCGATCTCGACAACCGTGCCATCGACCAGCACCATCGTCACGCCGAGGATATTGTTGGTGGTGACGCCGTACTTGAGGCAATGCGCCCCGCCCGAGTTCATCGCGATATTGCCGGCAATGGTGCAGGCAAGCTGGCTCGAAGGGTCGGGTGCGTAGAAGAAGCCCTCGGTCGCAACAGCATTGGTGATGGCGAGATTGGTCACGCCTGCCTGCACATGAGCAATGCGATCACCGAAATTGATATCGAGGATGCGGTTCATCTTCGAAACGCCGATCACCACCGCGTCCTCCTGCGGAATCGCGCCGCCGGCGAGGGATGTGCCTGCGCCGCGGGGTACGACCGGCACACCTTCGCGATGGCAATAGGCCATCACTGCAGCGACCTCATTCGTTGTGCGCGGTAGAGCGACCGCGAGCGGCATCCGGCGATAGGCGGTGAAGGCGTCAGTCTCGAAGGCGCGGCGCTCGTCCTCGGTGGTCACGAGGCACTCGGGCGGCAGGAGCACAGCCAGCCCGGCGACGATCGTCTCGCGTCGTTCCATGATGCCGGGATCGGGTTTGGGAAACGCTATCGCATTCATCGCGCCGCTCCTTCTTGTCGTTACCACTGCTTTCTTACCAGCCCGCAGGGAGGATGACCAATTCTAGTCCAGCGCGAACCATGATGCAGCACCGCGGCCCGTGCATGGCATCTGTTCCAAAAACGAATAGATCGCGCTATTTCTTGCCGATGGACAGGCTGGGTGACCTCGATATCTTCGCGCGCGTCGTCGCCACGGGCTCGATGTCGCAGGCCGCGCGCGATCTCGGCCTGTCGCCGCCGGTGGTCTCTAAACGCATCCGGCGGCTTGAGGAGCGGCTCGGCTCGCGTCTCCTCCAGCGCACCACGCGGCAGATCGCGTTGACCGAGGCGGGCAAGGGGTTCCACGAACGGGTTTTGGCGATCCTCTCCTCGGTCGAAGAGGCGGAGAACTGGGTTTCCCAGCGGGCGCAGCAGGCGCGCGGACCCTTGCGAGTCTCGGCGCCGACGACTTTCGGGCGCCTCCATGTCGCGCCTCACCTCGTGCGATTCCTTGAGCGATACCCCGACATCTCGCTCGATCTCACCTTGTCGGACAGCTTCGTCGATGTCGTGGGCGATGGCTACGATGTTGCGATCCGCATCGCCGATCTTGCCGATACCAGTCTCGTCGCGCGCAAGCTCGCCCCGAACCACCGCGTGCTCTGTGCAAGCCCTGGCTACCTCGAACGGCACGGCACACCGCAAACGCTCGCCGATCTCGCCCATCACCGCCTTCTTGTTCACAACGCGGATTCATGGCGGCTCGAAGGGCCTGAAGGACCGGTGACCGTGCCGGTCGCCAGCGCGGTCGCGACCAATTCTTCAGAGGTTATCCGCGAAGCAGTGATCGCAGGGCTTGGCATTGCCCTCCGCTCGACATGGGATGTCGGGCCGGAACTGCGATCGGGGCAGCTATCGATTGTCCTGCCGGCCTATCGCGCGAGTCGGCGTGTCGGCATTTTCGCGGTATACCCCTCGCGTCGACACCTGCCGGTGCGCACGCGGGTGTTCATCGATTTCCTGCTCGAACTTTATGGCGTCGAACCGCCGTGGGATCGCGGGCTCTGGCTCAGGTAAGGGGGCTCATTCGCATGTTCAGCTTGCGCTCATGTGCAATATGGACTATGCCCTGCACCGTCATATTCATGAAAGGGAATGCAATGCTTCGTCTTTCGGCTGTCGCCGCTTTCTCGCTCCTCTGCTCCGTTGCAGCCAATGCCCAGGATGCGGCTGCCGGCAAGACCGTGTTCAACCAGTGCCGCGCCTGCCACCAGGTCGGCGAAGGTGCCAAGAACGGCGTCGGCCCGGTTCTGAACGGCATTGCCGGCCGCAAGGCGGGCTCGGTTGCCGGTTACAATTATTCGGATGCGAACAAGAACTCGGGCAAAACCTGGGATGACGCAACGTTCCTCGCTTACATCAAGGACCCCAAGGCGTTCATGCCGGGCAACAAGATGGCGTTCGCCGGCGTGAAGGATGAGAAGAAGGCAGCCGATCTTCTGGCCTACCTCAAGACCTTCGGCGAAGACGGCAAGACCAAGTAATTCCCTTTTCGGGGCACCAGAGTCAGGGCGCGGATGACCTCCGCGCCCTTTTTCATGTCGCAAGGCTGGCCGGATCGAGCCCGCGCACGAAGGCGAGCAGTGCCGCGAGCGCGATGTCAGCGTCCTCCACAGTGATCGATTCGGCCGGGTTGTGGCTGATGCCGCCCTTGCAGCGCAGGAACAGCATGCCCATCGGGCAGATGCCGTGGAACGCTGCCGCGTCATGCCCTGCACCCGAAGGCAGCGCGATCGGCTCATAACCAATCGAGCGGACTGCAGCGGCGAGGCCTGCCTGTATCGCCGGATGGCAGGGCGAGGCTTTCTCTTCATAGCCCGAGGCTAGCGACAGCGTGACGCCTCGCCGTGTGGCAATGCCGGTAATCTCTGCCAGAACCCGCTCAACGCCTGTCTCGCGCGTCGCATCGTCCGGCCCGCGTAAATCGAGGCTGAACCGGACTTCACCGGGAATGACGTTGACCGCACCCGGCTGTGCCTCGATGCGCCCGACGGTGCCGACCATGCCCGGCGTCTCGCGGGCGATGCGCTCGACGGCGAGGATCATCTCGGCAGCTGCCGCCAGCGCATCCTTGCGGAACGGCATCGGCACTGTGCCTGCGTGTCCCGCTTCACCCGTCACGCTCGCGGCGATTCGCTTGATCGAGGCGATGGAGGTAACGACTCCGAGCGGTTGGTTGGCGCCTTCGAGAACCGGTCCCTGCTCGATATGAAGTTCGACATAGCCGAGCATCTGATCGCGTCGCCGCGCGATGGCGGGGATAGCCGTCGGGTCGAGCCCGAAGGCGATCATCGCTTCTCCCATGCTGATGCCAGCCTCGTCGTGTCCCCCGAGCGCTCCCATGTCGAACGTGCCGGCGATGGCGCGCGAGCCGGAAAGCGTCACCGGGAAGCGCACGCCTTCCTCGTCGCCGAAGGCGATGACCTCGATCGCGAAGGGGAGTTTGTCACCAAGCCGCCGCAGTTCCTCGATGACCGCCAGCCCGGCGAGCACGCCGAGGTTGCCGTCAAACTTTCCGGCGTCGCGCACGGTGTCGATATGCGATGCGATGATGAGTGCGGGTAGACCAGGTTGGCGCCCTTCCAGCCGCCCGGCAATATTGCCGACGGCATCGACGGTTGGCGAAAGACCCGCTTCCGCAAACCAGGTTGTCACCTTCTCGACGGCCTGTTTGTGGGCCGGTGAGAGATAAAGCCGGGTCAATTTGCCCGGCTCGTCGGTGATGAGCGCGAGTTCCTCGAGCCGCGCCATCATACGGGCGGTGGCGGGGAGGTTGGACAGCGTCGTCATCGGGAATTCCTCATCTCTGCCGCGACGAAAAGCGCAAGCTTCGCCCGCTCGGCGTCCGACAGTTCGGTGATGTTGTTCGGCGGCATGGCACGGGTGAGCACCGATTGGAGAGCGATCGCGCGGGATTCGCGGATGAGATCGCCGCCGCTCTCAAGCCGAACGCCTTTGGGTGGGGTGATGATTCCCTCCCAAACGGGACTTTGCGCATGGCACATCGAGCAGCGGGAGATCACGATTTCGGTCGCCTCGGCGTGGACGGCGGCATTCGCGGGTGCGGAAGCGACACGACGTTCGGCCTCAAGCAGGGCGTTGCGGCCCGGTGCAGCCTGCCAGCTCAGCCAGATCGCCAGCGCGAGCGCAATAACGGCCGCACCCCAATACCACCACGGTGCCTTGGTGTGGTCGGCGTGCCAATGATTGAAGAAATGACGGATGATCGCGCCGGAAAACGTGAGGAGCGCGACGAGCACGGGGACGATCGCGCTTGTCTGCGTCAGTGGATAATGGTTCGAAATCATCAGAAAGACGACCGGCAAGGTCAGGTAGTTGTTGTGCACCGAACGTTGCTTGGCCTGCTTGCCGTATTTCGGATCCGGCGCCTGACCCGCGAGCAGGGCCGCAACTACCTTGCGCTGGTTGGGAATGATGATCATCGCGACATTGCCGCTCATCACCGTCGCCATCAACGCGCCGGTGTGGATTAATGCGCCGCGGCCTGAAAATACCTGCGTGTAGAACCAGCTCATCGCGACGACGAACCCGAAGCCGACCAATGCCAGCAGCGTCTCGTTGTCACCGAGCGGCGATTTGCACAGGCGATCATAAACGATCCAGCCCGCAAGCAGCGAGCCGATGCCGATTGTCGCGGCTGCCCAAGGCGAAAGCGCCCGGACGGTGGGGTCGATCAGGTACAGCGAGCTCTGGGCATAGTAGATCCAGCCGAGCAGCACGAAGCCGGACACCCAGGTCATGTAGCTTTGCCACTTATGCCAGACGAGTTCGGGTGGCAGGGATGCCGGGGCGACAAGGTATTTCTTCATCTCGTAGAAGCCGCCGCCGTGGACATGCCACGCCGCACCGCCCTTGCCGGCAGGAATATCCGGATGCGGCTTCAGGCCGGCATCAAGATGCATGAAGAAGAACGAGGCGCCGATCCACGCCATCGCGGCGATGACATGGAACCAACGCAGGAAGGCGCTGCCCCATTCGTGCAGAAGAATCTCCAAGCCCGGCCCCTGTGTCGTGATGATCGCGGCATGGTTGCCTTCCGCAACCGATTACGCAAGAGGGCACACGCGCAGGATGCTATTCAGGTGGGGCTTGACGGCACACGATGCCCCGCCTTTCCTGTAGGCGGGAGGAACTTTCATGGACATGCAGGACAGCCAGCGCATCGAGGCGCCGCGCGAGACGGTCTGGGCCGCGCTCAACGATCCGGAGGTGCTCAAGGCCTGCATTCCGGGCTGCGAGAGCGTCGAGAAAGCCGGCGAGAACGAGCTCGAAGCGAAGGTGACGCTCAAGATCGGCCCGGTGAAGGCCTCGTTCACCGGCAAGGTCACGCTCTCGAATATCGATCCGCCGAACGGTTACACCATCAGCGGCGAAGGGCAGGGCGGTGTCGCCGGCCATGCGCGCGGTGGTGCCGATGTCCGCCTCGAGGCCGACGGCGAGGCGACTATCCTGCACTACACCGTCAAGGCCGAGGTCGGCGGCAAGATTGCCCAGCTCGGTTCGCGCCTCATCGATTCGACCGCAAAGAAGCTCGCGGGCGAGTTTTTCGAGAAGTTCGCCGAGGTCGTTGCTCCGTCACCGGACGAGGGGGGCGAGAGCGAGGACAAGCCGAAGGGCAAATGGTGGAAGTTCGGCAAAGCGTGAGGCTCATGCCCGTGACGCTCATCCCCCGGTGAGAACGAGGTGCAGTGGCGCGTCGTGCGCCGCGCGCGGCACCTTCTCCACCGCCTGTTCCGCGAATGCGAGACCGACCCGCATCGCCTGCGGATGCCGAGCGAACAGCCGGTCGTAGAAGCCCTTGCCGTAGCCAAGTCGGCCGCCCTTCGTATCGAAGGCGAGAAGCGGCGTCAGGATGATGTCCGGCGTGACGACCGGAGCCTCCAACGGCGGCTCCAGAATCCCGTAAGGGCCAGCAACGAGCACGTCGCCAAGCGTGAAGGCATGAAGCACGAGATGCTCACCTTCCATACGCGGCAACGCGAGGCGTGCTCCGGCATCTGCCAGCGCCTGCATCAGTGGCAGAGGATCTATTTCCGAGCGGAACGGCATGTATCCGGCAACGATAGCGCCAACGAGAGCCTGTCGATCCCGAAGCGCACGCAGTCCCTTTTCAACGAGCCGCGCCACAGCCTGCGCCCGTGCTTCCGGCGGCAGGGCATCGCGTCGCCCGGACATCTGCCGTCGCAGGGCCTTCTTCTCCTGTTGAAGCGCGTCCAAATTTGGCTCCGGGTTGGCTGTTCTGGCGTTTGTTCCATAGACCCGGATCGAAGTCATCCACCCCCTTGATACGACGTGCCGCCACCGCCATATTGGAGGCGTCACGCCGCTTCCGGGTGACAGTGAGGCGAGCCGCTTCTTCAGGAGGGCTTTGAAAAATGTCGCGTGTTCCATCTCTCAATTCGCCCTTCATGCTGGGCTTCGACGATATCGAGCGGGCGCTTGATCGTGTGGCGAAGGCGGCATCGGACGGCTATCCGCCTTACAATATCGAGCGTGTCGCGCGAGACGAGACGCAACCGGATCGGTTGCGTATCACCCTTGCCGTCGCCGGCTTCAGCCGCGAGGAACTCGACATCACGCTGGAAGAGAGCCAGCTCGTGATCCGGGGGCGGCAGCAGGATGACAAGACGCGCCAGTTCCTGCATCGCGGCATCGCCGCCCGGCAGTTTCAGCGTGCATTCTTGCTGGCAGACGGCATGGAAGTGCTCGGTGCGGAGCTTAAGAACGGGCTCCTTTCCGTGGATCTCGCCCGCCCCGAACCGGCACGGATAATCCGCAAGATCGATATCCACGCCAAGGATTGACCGGCGGACCGATCGGTATTTCCCGCGGCCTTCTGGCCTGACCTGTGCTTCCGCTCACAGCGGCGGCGTGATCGACCCGTCATGATCGATGGCGTTCGATCGTTCAAGATTTTCGCGAATTTTTCTGATCGCAACACTTCGTCAACGCCTTGAGGCGTTTCATGAAGGAAATGGAGGCTTATCATGGCCGAATTGAAGAGGACGACCAGCGCAAGAAAGACGACAGACCGGGCTGCTCCGCTCGCGGTGAAGCCACAGGTTCATCCGGCCGCCGAGGAGGTCAAGCGCACGCTTGAAGCGCTCGCGGCGATGGGCGAAGGCGAACTGGCCTATATCCGTTCGTTCCGCGCCGCCGAACTGCGCCAACTCTTCCCGCAGACTGCGGAACTCCATCCGGCCGTGCAACTCTACGCCCTCTTCGGCGCTGACGGCTCTCCGTTGATGCTGGCGGATAGCCGCGACGCAATTATCTCCGGCGCCTGGCAGAACGACCTCTCGATGGCGACCCTGCACTGAGGTGCGGCAGAAAAGGCGGGCTATGCCGCCTTTTCGATCTCCGCCGCCAGCGCCATCGTGACGCGCTGGAGCGTCGCGATATCCTCATCCCGCGACAGACGGTGATTGCCATCGGGGATGACGGTCATCCGCACATCATCCTGCGCAAGCTCCGCGACGAATTTCTCGACATGCGCGAGCGGCACGTCGGGGTCCTGTCCGCCCTGCAGGATGTGGATGGGCGCGCCGAACTTCAGGGCCTTGCCGAGCAGGAGATGTCGGCGCCCGTCCTCGATCAGCGTCCGGGTGATCGGGTAAGGTTCGGGGGAGTATTCGGAGGGGCGGTACCACACGCCCTCATCCATGATCTGCCGCCGGATCGCTTCCGGAAATTGCGCCCACATCAGCGCTTCCGTAAAATCGACGGCCGGCGCGATCAGCACCAGTCCGCCGGGTGTATGCCCTTCCGCCGCGAGAATCTGCGTCGCGCGCAAGGCGAGCCAACCGCCCATGGACGAGCCAACAATGATCGGCTTCTTTCCGCCTCTTTCGCGGATCATATGCAAGGCATCGTCGAGCCATTGCGAGAGCGTTGCCGTGGCAAAATCGCCGGAGCTTTCGCCATGTGCGCTGTAATCGAAGCGGAGCGAGGCGCGACCTTCCGCTGCGGCAGCCTCTTCCAGCTTCATCGCCTTGGTCGAGGTCATGTCGGAGCGGAACCCGCCCATCCAGAGGATCGCAGGAGCCTTGCCGCCCTCGGCGACATAGGCGAGGCGTCGCGCCGGAAATCCCGAAGCCGCATCCGCCGGAACATCGAGGAATTGCGTGGCGGCGTTCATGTCATTATGTCTCCGATGATGGCGCTTGGGGGCGCGCGAGTCGCTCTTACCTCTCACAAACCTCAGGCGTGTTGAAGAGAATCGATGGCCTTTTCCTATTCCGCGCCCAAACCGCTCGCCGGTCGGACCATCCTGCAGATCATCCCCGATCTCAACGCAGGGGGCGCCGAACGTACCACTATCGACATCGCCGAGGGGCTGACACAGGCCGGTGCCCGTGCGCTCGTGGCGACCGAGGGCGGCCGGCTCGTTGGCGAATTGCAGGCGAAGGGCGGCATTTGGGTGCCGTTTCCCGCCGCGACCAAAAACCCGCTCGCGATGGCAAGCAACGTCGGAAAGCTCGTCCAGTTGATCCGGCAGGAGAACGTCGATCTCGTTCATGCCCGTTCGCGTGCGCCCGCCTGGGTCGCTTTCGCCGCGACGCGTGTGGCCAAGAAGGGGTTCGTGACGACCTATCATGGCGCCTACAACGGCAAGTCCGCCCCGAAAATCCTCTATAATTCCGTGATGGCACGTGGCGACGTGGTGATCGCCAACTCGATGTTCACTGCCGAACTGATCCAAAAGGTGCACAGGATCGATCCGGTCAAACTGCGCGTCATCCATCGTGGCACCAACTTCGAGAGCTTCTCGCCGGAGATGGTCGGGCCGGATCGTGTCGAGAAGGTCCGCCGCTCCTGGCTTGCGACGCCGGACGAGCGCATTGTGCTGCTTGCGGCGCGACTGACACCCTGGAAGGGCCAGAAGGTGCTGATCCGCGCCGCAGCCCTGCTGCGCGCACGCGGCTATCAGGACGTCGTTTTCGTGCTCGCCGGCGATCCGCAAGGACGCGAAGCCTATGTCGAAGAACTCGACAAGCTGATCGCGAGCGAGAATCTCGGGTCGGTTGTTCGTCGTGTCGGTCATGTCACCGATATGCCGGCGGCGTTGATGGCCTCGACGCTGGTTACCGTCCCCTCGACCGAACCGGAAGCCTTCGGGCGCGTCGCGGTCGAAGCACAGGCGATGGGCGTACCGGTGGTCGTTTCCGATCTCGGCGCGGTCCCGGAAACGGTGCTCGCCCCGCCGCAGGTGAAGCCGGAGGCGCGCACCGGCTGGCGTGTGCCGCCGGACAGTGCCGAGGGGCTGGCTGATGCCATCGCCCATGCACTCGATCTGAAGCCGAGCGCGAGAGAGGCCTTGGCCCGCCGTGCGCGTCGCCATGTCGAGGCCCAGTTCTCGCTCGATCATATGGTCAGCGAGACACTCGACTGCTACCAAGCGTTGCTGGAGGAGGCAACGTCGTGAGGCTGCGGACCAGTTTCGTTCCGGCAATCGCTTGCGCCAGGGGGCGCTTGTCCTAAAAGGCTCTTGCCGTTGACTTTCACGGCGAATATGCAGATTTTCAGCGCCGCGCTCCGCATCACGCCTCGATGCTGTCGCGTTTGCTCATCAACCAAGGAGAAAGACCATTCGCAGGCCTATGAGAACCGCCCCCCTTCCCGAGAAGGGAGGTCCGCGCGTCAACCGCGATATCCGCATCCGTGAAGTGCAGGTGATCGATGCCGACGGCTCCAACAAGGGAGTCCTGTCAACCTTCGATGCCATCAAGCTGGCGGAGGATCAGGGGCTGGATCTGGTGGAAGTCTCGCCGAACGCCACCCCGCCGGTCTGCAAGGTGATGGATTACGGCCGCTTCAAGTTCCTGGAACAGAAGAAGGCCGCCGAGGCCCGCAAGAAGCAGAAGACCATCGAAATCAAGGAAATCAAGCTTCGCCCTGCGATCGACGACCATGACTACGGCGTCAAGATGAAGGCGATGAAGGGCTTCTTCGAGGAAGGCAACAAGGTCAAGATCACTCTGCGCTTCCGTGGCCGTGAAATGGCGCATCAGGATATCGGCATGAAGGTGCTCGAACGCGTCAAGCTGGACACGGTCGATATCGCCAAGGTCGAGAACGAACCGAGCTTCGAGGGCCGGCAGGTCGTGATGGTGCTCGCGCCGAAGTAAGCGCGGGCGGCGCGTGACGCCTCTCCGCGCGGCTCGGGAGGAGAGTCCATGCATATTGGCTTGATCGGCGGCATCGGTGTCGCGGCGACCATCGTCTATTACCAGCGCTTGTCCAAGGCTGTCGCCGCGCGCGGCGCGGGCCGTTTCGATCTCACGATCGCGCATGGCGACATCCAGGAACTGATCCGCAACAATCTGGCCGACCGCCGCGAGGAGCAGGCGCTCGCCTTCCTGCCACTGGTCGAACGGCTGGCGTGCGCCGGCTGCGACTGCGTGGCGCTGACCTCGCTCGGCGCGCATTTCTGCTTTGCGGAACTGGAGGCGCGTTCGCCTGTTCCGTTGGTTTCGGGCGTTGCGCCGCTCGATGACTACTTCGTTTCGAGAGGCATCCGGCGGATCGGCCTACTGGGTACCCGGGTGGTGATGCGCACGCGCCTTTACGGCCAGCTCGCGCGAACGGAGGCCATCGCACTCGACGACGATATCGAGGAAATCGGTCAGACCTATCAGGAGGTCGCCGTTGCCGGAATCTGCACACCCGCGCAGCGCGAGCTTTTCATCAATGCCGGACGGCGGATGATGGGGGAGGGGGCCGAAGCCATCGTTCTGGCGGGCACCGATCTCAATCTCGCCTTTGATGGGCAGGAGCCGGGCTATCCGGTGATCGACGCGCTCGATGTCCATGTCGCAGCACTGGCGGACCTTGCGATTTCGGAGCCGTGAGGCCCTTGAACTCCTGTCTGTTTTGGCCTATACGCCCCGCTTCCGTTGAACCGCCCGGCTGATAAGGGCTGCCGTGGCGGTTCTTTCGCGTCCTGAAAATCCGCAAGGTTTTGAAGGCGCTTGCCCCGCAGGGGGCTTCCTTGATTGGAGAGGCAAATGCCCAAGCTGAAGACCAAATCCGGCGCCAAGAAGCGCTTCAAACTCACCGGGACGGGCAAGGTCAAGCACGCCCAGTCCGGCAAGCGCCACGGTATGATCAAGCGCACCAACAAGCAGATCCGCGATCACCGCGGCATGCGCGTGCTGTTCAAGACCGACGGCGACAACGTCAAGAAGTATTTCCTCCCGAACGGCTGATCGCCCCCGGGAATTCTCAGAACGATCAGCAATTCAAGGAGCTAAACAATGTCTCGTGTGAAGAGGGGCGTGACGTCTCACGCCAAGCACAAGAAAGTCTTCAAGGCCGCCAAGGGCTTCTATGGTCGCCGCAAGAACACCATCCGCACCGCCAAGGCCGCCGTTGATCGCGCGATGCAATATGCGACGCGCGACCGTCGCGTGAAGAAGCGCACGTTCCGCGCGCTCTGGATCCAGCGCATCAACGCCGCCGTCCGCGAATATGGCCTGACCTATTCGCGCTTCATCGACGGTTTGGCGCGCGCCAACATCTCGATCGACCGCAAGGTGCTCTCGGAGCTTGCGATCTCGCAGCCGGACGCATTCAAGGCGATCGTCGATCAGGCCAAGGGCGCATTGCCGGCCGCCGCCTGATTGAATGTCAGATTTCAGTAATCGAAAACGGCGCCGCGGGCGCCGTTTTTTTGTGGGTGACCCGGTGGGACTGCCGACCGGACGCCGCAACTGGCCGGTCTTGAACGGGTCGGTCTTGCGCTGGCTAGATTTTAGGCTCTTGCTCCAGTTTTCATGCAAAACGGCCAAGTATTAATTCATTGTTTACCAATTTGTATCCGTTCAGCAACACACGATAGGTCGTTTTTATTGTTTTTTTGAATCCGTTTGACGGGGCGTTGCGTTGCAACCAAGTATTGGCGTGTCGAATTTCAGATGAGGCCACCATGATTCGCCCCTTCGCACTTGCCGCTACCCTGCTCGTCGCTGTGCCTGCGCTCGCGGCGGATCTCGGCGTGAAGAAGCCGACCCCGGTTGCGCCGGTCTCGGCGGCCTGCAAGGAGACCAAGGCGCTGCCGGCGGATGCCTTCGGTTTCGCAACCGGCTCCGACGTCGCCGATCTCGGCTCGTGGGGGATCGCGCTCGATACGGCCGCGTCCAACGGCCTGCGCGGCGGCACGACCTATAACGTGAGCCCGGTGGTTCAGGTCTCGGGCTCGTTCTTCCCGTGCTTCGAGGTTGGCCCGTTCGTGACCCTCGGCTACACGCATTCCAAGGCCTACAACACCGGCACCGTCACCCGGACCACGAGCATCGGCGGCGGCGTCGAGATGAAGTACAAGCTTCTCGGCCGTGCGACGCATGGTGTCGGCCTGACTTTCGCGGTGACGCCGAGCTTCGGCAATACGGATGTCTCGCCGGGCGCCAATTCGGGCTTCTTTGGCAACTCCTTCCGCCTGCTTGCGGATGCCGAGCTGATCAAGGGCAAGCTCTACGGCGCGCTCAACGTCGAGCTCTTCCAGAACTGGACCGACTCGACGCCCTTCGCCAAGGCCTCGACCTTCGCGGTGCGCGGCGCGCTGACAACCCCGGTAACGGATGCGCTCTATGTCGGCGGCGAACTGAGCTATCAGCGCGCTTACACCGGCGCCTGGCTCAACAGCTATCAGGCCTACGCGATCTATATTGGTCCGACTTTCTTCTGGCAGATCAACGACAAATTCACGCTCAACGGTACCTGGGCCTATCAGGTGGCGGGCGATGGCAAGACCAACCCGACCCGCGCGCTCGGCATCGACAACTTCTCGCGCCATCTTGCGCGCCTGAAACTCGGCTACGCCTTCTGAGCCTCGACTTCCTCCGAGTATGCGAACCCGCCGGAAACGGCGGGTTTTTTCGTCGTTATTCCCCGCAGCGCTTGACGGGCTTTGCCTCCGCGTGACAAGCGATGGCCAACGATCGTTTGTCTGCGCGGGTTGCCGTCATGTCCGAACTTACATCCCTTGAATCCCGGCTTCTGGCCGAAATCGCCGATGCGAACAGCGAGGACGCCATCGAGGCCGTCCGCGTAAGCGCGCTCGGCAAGAAGGGCTCCGTTTCCGCGCTGCTCGCGACCCTCGGCGGCATGGCGCCGGACGAGCGCAAGACCTATGGCGCGGCGGTCAATGCGCTGAAAGATCGGGTTTCGGAAGCGCTCGCCGCGCGCAAGGCCGTGCTGAAGGACGCCGCGCTCGACGCACGCCTTGCAGCCGAGCGTGTCGATGTCACGCTGCCCGTGCGCGAGAGCGGCGTCGAGGCCGGGCGCATCCACCCAATTTCGCAGGTGATGGACGAACTCACCGCCATTTTCGCCGATCTCGGCTTTGCCATCGCCGAGGGGCCGGATGTCGAGAGCGATGATCTCAACTTCACCAAGCTGAACTTCCCCGTTGGCCATCCGGCGCGGGAGATGCACGATACCTTCTTCTTCAACCCGGACGAAAACGGCGAGCGCAAGCTGCTGCGCACCCACACCTCGCCCGTGCAGGTGCGCACGATGCTGGCACAGAAGCCGCCGATCCGCGTCATCTGCCCCGGCCGCACCTATCGTTGCGATTCGGACCAGACCCACACCCCGATGTTCCATCAGGTCGAGGGGCTGGTGATCGACAAGTCCGCCAACCTCGGCCAGCTCAAGTGGGTGCTGGAGGAGTTCTGCAAGGCGTTCTTCGAGGTGCCCTCGGTCAAGATGCGTTTCCGTCCCAGCTTCTTCCCCTTCACCGAGCCGTCGATGGAGGTCGATATCCAGTGTTCGCGCAAGGGCGGGGAAATCCGCTTCGGCGAGGGCGATGACTGGCTGGAAATCCTCGGCTGCGGCATGGTGCATGCCAATGTGCTCAGGAACTGCGGGCTCGATCCCGATGCCGTGCAGGGCTACGCTTGGGGCATGGGCATCGACCGTATCGCTATGCTGAAATACGGCATGCCCGACCTTCGCCCCTTCTTCGAAGCCGATATCCGCTGGCTGAAGCACTATGGCTTCCGCCCGCTCGACCTGCCGACACTGGCGGGCGGGTTGAGCGTCTAAGCGGGAGACAGAGACATGAAATTCACCCTCTCCTGGCTCAAAGAGCATCTTGAAACCGACGCTTCGCTCGATGTGATCGTCGAGACCCTCACCCGCATCGGGCTGGAGGTCGAGCATGTCGTCGATCCCGGCGCGAAGCTTTCGGGTTTCACCATCGCCTATGTGATCTCGGCCGAGCAGCATCCGAACGCGGATCGCCTGCGCGTCTGCATGGTCGATACCGGCCTCGGCGGCGAGCCGGTGCAGGTGGTCTGCGGCGCGCCGAACGCGCGCACGGGCATGAAGTCGGTCTTCTCGCCCCCCGGAACCTATATTCCGGGCAAGGACATCACCCTCGGCAAGGGCGTGATCCGTGGCGTGGAATCCAACGGCATGCTCTGCTCGGGCCGCGAGCTTGAGGTTTCGGAGGATCACGACGGCATTCTCGATCTGCCGCAGGAGGCGCCGATCGGCGTGCCCTACGCGGAATGGGCGGGCATTTCCGATCCCGTCATCGAGATCAACCTGACGCCCAACCGCCCGGACGCGACCGGCGTGTTCGGCATCGCGCGCGATCTTGCCGCCGCCGGGCTCGGCAAGCTCAAGGATGCCGGCATTCCCGCCGTGAAGGGCGATGCCGCCTGCACCGTGCCGGTGAAGCTCGACTTTGCCGACGACGATCGCGACCTTTGCCCGGCCTTCGGCCTGCGCCTCGTGCGCGGGGTGAAGAACGGCCCCTCGCCGGAATGGATGCAGAAGCGCCTGCGCGCTATCGGCCTCCGTCCGATCAACGCGCTTGTCGATATCACCAACTACGTCACCTACGATCGCGGACGCCCGCTGCATGTATTCGACGCAGGCAAGGTGCATGGCCCGCTCGTGGTGCGCCGCGCGAAGGACGGCGAGCGCCTGCTCGCGCTCGACGGCAAGACCTACACGCTCGACCCTTCCATGGTCGTGATCGCCGACAACAACGGCCCGGAATCGCTCGCGGGTATCATGGGCGGCGAGGTCTCGGGCTGCGACGAGGCGACAACGGACGTGCTGATCGAATCGGCGCTCTGGTCTCCCCGCAACATCGCGCAGACCGGGCGCAAGCTCGGCATCAACACCGATGCGCGCTACCGCTTCGAGCGTGGAGTCGATCCAGCCTTCACGTTGCCGGGCATCGAATACGCGACGAAACTCGTCATGGACCTCTGCGGCGGCACCCCGAGCCAGATCACGCTCGAAGGCGCCGTGCCGGAGACCGAGCGCATTGTCGATTTCCCGATTGCCGAAATCAAACGCCTCACGGGGCACGAGGTGCCGCTCATCGAGATCAAGGCGATCCTCAACGCGCTTGGCTTCTGGGTCTCGGGCAATCCGCCGCTGCTCAAGGTGGCGGTACCCTCTTGGCGACCGGATATCGACGGCAAGGCTGACCTTGTCGAGGAGGTCATCCGCATCGTCGGCGTCGACAACGTGCCGCATGTGCCAATCCTCCGCGTCGACGAGGTGCACAAGGCGGTGCTGACGCCGCTTCAGGTCAAGACACGCCTCGCGAAGCGCGCGCTCGCGACGCGTGGTCTCGTCGAGGCCGTCACTTGGTCGTTTGTCTCGAAAAAGGCGGCGGAACTCTTCGGCGGCGGCAAGCCGGAACTGGCGCTCGCCAACCCGATCGCCGCCGATCTGTCGGACATGCGTCCCTCGCTGGTGCCGGGCCTTGTCATGGCCAGCCAGCGGAACGCCGATCGTGGCTACCCCGATCACGCGCTGTTCGAGGTCGGACAGGTGTTCCTCGGCGCCGGCGAAAACGACCAGCGCTATGCGGCGGCGGGCCTGCGTCGCGGGCTTGCGGGCGGCGATGGTCTCGGGCGGCACTGGCTCGGCAGTCAGGAGGCCGATCTCTACGCAATCAAGGCCGATGTGATGGCGCTGCTCGCGACCCTCAGTGTGCCCACGGGTGGACTTCAACTCAGCGCGCGTGGGCCGGGCTTCCTGCATCCGGGGCGTTCGGCGACGCTGTCCTTTGGCCCCAAGAATGTTGTGGGATGGTTCGGTGAGTTGCACCCGCGCGCCGCCGAGGCGCTGGGTGCGGACGGCCGGTTGATGGTGTTCGAGCTGGTGCTCGACGCGCTGCCCGGCGCGAAGAAAAAACCGACCAAGGCCCGCGCGAAGCTCGACCTTGCGGATCTGCAGCCGGTCAGCCGCGATTTCGCCTTTGTTGTCGATCAGAAGGTGGAGGCCGAAACGCTGCTGCGTCTGGCACGCAACGCGGACAAGGCACTCGTTGAGAATGTTTCCGTCTTCGACGTCTACGCGGGCAAGGGCATCGAACCGGGCAAGGTCTCCATCGGCTTGGCCGTGACCCTCCAGCCGCGTGAAAAAACGCTGACGGATACGGAAATTGAAGCTTTCTCGACGAAACTCGTGAGTGAGATCACCGCGAAGACGGGCGCCGTTCTTCGCCGGTGACAACCCGGAATGGAACGACACTTGGACATGCGGACCTTTTTCAGAACCCTCGTCGGGAGCGGCATGCTCCTGTTCAGCACGATCGCGTTCACACCGGTCGCGGAGGCCTCCTGCGAGGGTATCCAGAATGCTTTTGCCTATAACGACTGCCTCGCCAAAGCTGGGCCGCAGAAGCGCGGTCGCGCTCCGAAAGCCAGCCGCGGCGTCGATCCGGAATCGACGGTGCGCGGCCGCGCGCGCTACAATGCGTCCGCAGACGACGGTGGGCCGGCACGCGGCGTCAGGATTTCGCGGCATCGCGGACGTTCGCGGGCGGTGATCGATCCCTGGGGGGCCATCAAGCGTTCGTTCACGCCATCACGCAAGAAGCGGCGACGCTGACGATTCAGCCATCTGCGGAAACGACTCCGGGATTTGCCACGGCAATCGGCCCAGTTCACTCGCGCGTGTAGTTGATCGTCTCGAACCGCATGTCGAGCGCGTCTATCATCAGTAGCTTGCCGATGAGCGGCGTTCCAAACGGCACGATCTGTCGGATGACTTCGATGGCCTGCACCGACCCGACCAGACCGACAAGTGCCCCGAGCACGCCGGCTTCAGAACAAGTGGGAATTGCGCCGGGCGCCGGTTTCTCAGGGTAAAGATCGCGGTAGCGTGGGTTGAGCGCGCCATCTGCGGCTTTCTCCCACGGCTTCAGCACCGTCACCGAACCGTGCATCTCGTTTACGGCAGCATGGATGAGCGGCTTCTCCATTGCCTCGCACAGATCCGCGAGCAGATAGCGGGTATCGAAATTGTCCGAGCCATCCGCGACGATATCGTAGGGTGCTATGAGGTCTTGCGCGTTCGCAGCACCAAGCCTGACAGCATGGGGGATGACGGTGACGCCGGGATCGAGCCGCCTCACTGCGTCCGCCGCACGTTCGGCCTTCGGTGCACCGATATCGGCGGTTGAAAAGATAACCTGCCGCTGGAGGTTGGAGAGCGAGACCGTGTCGTCATCTATGATTCCGAGCGTGCCGACCCCCGCCGCCGCGAGATAGAGGAGGAGAGGCGCGCCGAGGCCGCCGGCGCCGACCACCAGCACCTTCGCCTTGCGCAGGCGCTGCTGCCCCGGCCCGCCGATATGGCGAAGCACGATGTGGCGGGCGAAGCGGGTGAGATCATCGGAGGAGAGCATGGCGTTCCGCAGCGGTTTTGATCTGGTCGGCTTGCGCCGGAACCCGAACCGCTTATAGAACCACTCCCGGACCCAGTGCAAAGCGGACCCCTCGGCCCGCGCGAATTTCGGAACCGCGATCATCATGGCAAAAAGCGATATCAAGAAGGTTGTCCTCGCCTATTCGGGGGGGCTGGATACCTCCGTCATCCTCAAGTGGCTGCAAACGACCTATGAATGCGAGGTCGTGACCTTCACCGCCGATCTCGGTCAGGGCGAGGAGCTTGAGCCGGCACGGAAGAAAGCCGAACTGCTCGGTATCAAGCCCGAAAACATCTACATCGACGATCTCCGCGAGGAATTTGTCCGCGATTTCGTCTTCCCGATGTTCCGCATGAACGCGATGTACGAGGGCCAGTATCTCCTCGGCACCTCCATCGCCCGCCCGCTGATCTCCAAGCGCCAGATCGAGATCGCCCGCGCTGTCGGCGCCGATGCAGTCTGCCACGGCGCTACCGGCAAGGGCAACGATCAGGTCCGCTTCGAACTTGGCTATTACGCGCTTGAGCCCAACATCAAGATCATCGCCCCGTGGCGCGAGTGGGATCTTTCCTCGCGCACAAAGCTGATCGATTTCGCCGAGAAGCACCAGATTCCGATCGCCAAGGACAAGTACGGCGAAGCGCCGTTCTCGGTTGACGCGAACCTGCTGCACTCCTCCTCCGAGGGCAAGGTGCTGGAAGACCCGGCGGTCGAAGCGCCGGAGATGGTCTATATGCGCACCATCGCGCCGGAAGCCGCGCCGGATCAGGCCACCATCATCACCATGGATTTCGAGAAGGGTGATGCGGTCGCGATCGATGGCGTCCGCATGTCGCCCGCGACCCTTCTCACCAGGCTCAACGAACTCGGCAAGGCCAATGGCATCGGTCGGCTTGATCTTGTCGAGAACCGGTTTGTCGGCATGAAGTCGCGCGGGGTCTACGAGACGCCCGGCGGCACCATCCTCTACGCTGCGCATCGCGGTATCGAGAGCATCACGATGGACCGCGAGGCGATGCACCTCAAGGAATCGCTCATGCCGCGCTACGCCGAACTCGTTTATTACGGGTTCTGGTTCACCCCCGAGCGCGAGATGATCCAGGCGCTGTGCGACAAGAGCCAGGAAATGGTGACAGGCCGTGTGCGGGTAAAGCTCTACAAGGGCAATGTCACGATCATCGGTCGCGAGAGCCCGAATTCGCTCTACGATCAGGAACTCGTCACCTTCGAGGAAGGGGCCGTGGCCTACGATCATCGCGATGCGCAGGGCTTCATCAAGCTCAATGCGCTACGCCTGCGTACGCTGGCGATGCGGAAGGCGCGCGGCTGATCCGGCGAGAGGTTGATCTGGCCTTGTGAACGGGAACTCCCTTCTTCGTGCCGCATTCCGGTTTGACGAAGGGAGGGAACGGGAAGGAGACGAGCGGTGCTTCGCAGCAGGTTGACCACGATCGCGCTGGTTCTGGTCGGAATCGCTGCCACAGCGTTTCTTGCCTATGCGATGTTCGCACCGCGCACTTTGCGGATCGCTGTCGGCCCGCTCGGCAGTTCCGATCTGCGTGTCGCGGTGGCCTTCCTTCAGGCGCTCCAGCGCGAACGCGCCGGCATTCGGCTCAAACTGGTGCTGACCGAGGGCAGCACCGCCAGCGCAAAAGCCTTCAACGACAAGCGCGCCGATCTCGCCATCGTGCGGTCGGACATCGCGATGCCCGAGCAATCGGCGACGGTCGCGATCTTCCGGCGCGAGGCGACCTATTTCGTCGCGCGGCCGGGCGCCGAGGTTGAGCGGATCGGCGATCTACGCGGCAAGCGCATCGGCTTCAATGCCCAGCGTCCCGCGACCGAAAGCGTATTGATGCGCATTCTGGCGAGCTACGGGCTGACCAGCGAAGACGTCACGTTGCGGCCGGGCGCGCCACCCGAGGTACTGCAGGCCGCGCAGGATGGTGATATCGATGTCATTTTCGTGATCGCGCCGATCACCGACCGGCTTTCGCGCCGCGCTTTGACAGCCTTCCCCAAGCAGGAGGACAAGGACGCGAGCATCCTCCCGGTGACCGAGGCCGATGCCATCGTCGAACAATATCCTGTCTTCGATACGCTCGAGATCGTGCGGGGGGCCTTCACGGCAGATCCGCCGCGACCGGAACAGGCCGTGACGACGTTGGCGGTCACGCATCGCCTCGTCGCGCGCCGGACGCTCGACGAGGGTATCGTCAGCGAATTGACGCGACTTCTGTTCTCGCTGCGCCTTATCATCGCTGCCGAGGCGCCGGCGGCCCATCAACTCGAACTCCCGTCGGTCGAGGACCGGGGTGCGAAGCTGCCGATCCACGCCGGTACGATTGCCTATGTCGAGGGGGAAACGAAGACTTTCTTCGAGCGATATGGCGACTGGTTCTATCTCGGCGTGATGGGGTTCTCGCTGCTCGGCTCCGCCGCCGCTGCGCTTTATTCGCGCATGAACGCCAGCCGGGCGCCGCTCAGTCTCGACGACGACATGGGGCTCCTCGCCGCGCTCATCGAACAGGTCCGCGAAGCGGAAACGCCGGAGCGCCTGTCGGAATTGCGGGAGCAGGCGCGGGGACTGCATCGCGACACAATCAAGGCCGTTGCCGTCACCCAGCCGGATTCGGACAAGGTCGCGACCCTGCGATTCCTGCTGCAGGAATTGCGCGAACTCATCGAGCAGCGCGAGCGTGAACTCAGGATTGCCGACGATTACCGCCTGACCTGACGCAGCGTGGCTTGCCCAAAGGCGCGAAAACGTATATCGCGGCGCAACACGGCAATTCGGTAATCACTTGACGGATGGGCTGCGGCCTGACGCGCGCCTCCGCTTTTTTTCGGAAAACACCACGATGGCCCTTCGCAACATCGCGATCATCGCGCACGTCGATCACGGCAAGACCACGCTTGTCGACAAGCTGCTCGCCCAATCCGGCGCCTTCCGCGAGAACCAGCGCGTCGCCGAACGCGTGATGGATTCGAACGATCTCGAAAAGGAGCGCGGCATCACCATTCTCGCGAAAGCGACCTCGGTGGTGTGGAAGGATACCCGTATCAATATCGTCGATACCCCGGGCCACGCCGATTTCGGCGGCGAGGTCGAGCGTATCCTTTCGATGGTCGATGGTGCGATCGTGCTCGTCGACGCTGCCGAGGGCCCGATGCCGCAGACCAAGTTCGTCGTCGGCAAGGCGCTGAAGATCGGCCTGAAGCCGATCGTCGCGATCAACAAGGTCGACCGCCCGGATGCCCGCATCAACGAAGTGGTCAACGAGGTGTTCGACCTCTTCGCCGCGCTTGACGCGACCGACGAGCAGCTCGATTTCCCGATCCTCTATGGCTCCGGCCGCTCGGGCTGGATGAACCTGAAGCCTGATGGCAATCAGGATGAGGGTCTCGCCCCGCTGTTCGATCTGGTGTTGCAGCATGTGCCCGAGGCCTCGACCGAAGAGGGTGGCTTCCGCATGCTCGGCACGCTTCTTGAAGCCAACCCTTTCCTCGGTCGTATCATTACCGGCAAGATTTCCTCCGGTTCGGTGAAGCCCAACCAGTCGATCAAGGTTCTCGATCGCGAGGGCAAGGTCGTCGAGACCGGTCGTGTATCGAAAATCCTCGCCTTCCGCGGTATCGAGCGTCAGCCGATCGAGGAAGGCGTCGCGGGGGATATCGTCTCGATCGCCGGTCTCGTGAAGGGATCGGTCGCCGATACCTTCTGCGATCCGGCCGTCACCGAGCCGATTCAGGCGCAGCCGATCGATCCGCCGACCGTGACGATGAGCTTCATCGTCAACGACAGCCCCTATGCCGGCACCGAGGGCGACAAGGTCACCTCGCGCATGATCCGCGACCGCCTGTTCAAGGAAGCCGAGGGCAACGTCACGCTCAAGATCGAGGAATCGGGTGACAAGGATTCGTTCTTCGTCTCGGGCCGCGGCGAACTCCAGCTCGCGATCCTGATCGAGACCATGCGCCGCGAGGGTTTCGAGATGGCGGTCTCCCGTCCGCGCGTCGTGTTCGAGCAGGGCCCGAACGGCGAGACGCTCGAGCCGATCGAGGAAGTCGTTATCGACGTCGATGAGGAATTCTCGGGCACGGTCGTCCAGAAGATGAGCGAGCGCCGCGCCGAGATCGTCGAGATGAAACCCTCGGGCGGTAACCGCCAGCGCCTCGTCTTCCACGCGCCGACGCGCGGCCTCATCGGCTATCAGTCCGAACTGCTCACGGACACGCGCGGCACTGCGATCATGAACCGCCTGTTCAAGGCCTACGAGCCCTTCAAGGGCGAGATCGGCGGGCGCTCCAACGGCGTGCTGATCTCCAACGATCAGGGCGAGGCCGTGGCCTACGCGCTCTGGAACCTTGAGGATCGCGGCCCGATGGTGATCGAGCCGGGCTGGAAGGTCTATCAGGGCATGATCGTCGGCATCCATACCCGCGACAACGATCTCGAAGTGAACGTGCTCAAGGGCAAGAAGCTCACCAACATCCGCACGACCTCGAAAGACGAAGCGGTTCGCCTCACGCCGCCGATTCGCATGACGCTCGAACGCGCGCTCGCCTGGATCCAGGACGACGAACTCGTCGAGGTAACGCCGAAGTCGATCCGCCTCAGGAAGCAGTATCTCGATCCCAACGAGCGCAAGCGCTTCGAGAAGCAGAAGGAAGCGCTGGCGGGCTGACGCGCCGGCGCGGACCGTGCTAGCCTTCACCGTAAAACAGGGGGAGGCATCGCATGGGTTCCGTCAGCTTCGGGCTTTCGCTGCTCGTTCTCATCTTGGCCGGCGTGTTCTATGTCGCGGCACGGCGGCCGGATACGTTCCGCGTTACTCGTAAAGCGGTTATCGCCGCCTCGCCGGAGGCGATCTTCCCGCATCTTGACGATTTCCGCGCCTGGGCGGCCTGGTCGCCGTGGGAGAAGAAGGACCCCGACATGGTCCGGACCTTCGGCGCGAAGACGGAGGGCGTCGGCGCCTTCTACGGCTGGGAAGGCAACAAGCAGGTCGGCAAGGGGTCGATGACGGTCACGGAATCCGTGTCGCCTAAGCGCCTCGCGCTGCAACTCGATTTCGAAAAGCCGATGAAGGCGAACAATGCGGTCGAGTTCGTGCTTGTGCCGGTAGCCGCCGGCACTGAGGTCGTTTGGAGCATGAGCGGCAAGGCCAATCTCATGTCCAAGGTGATGGATATGGTCATCGGCATGGACAAGATGGTCGGGCCGGATTTCGAGGCCGGGCTTGCCAACCTGAAAGCCGTGTCGGAAAAGCCGGGCGCCTGAACGGGCAAGGCTCGCAAGGCGGCAGGAATCGCCTTATCTAGAGCCCATGCCCATCCGCCGCCTCGACCCCGTCCTGATCGACCAGATCGCCGCCGGCGAGGTGATCGAGCGTCCGGCGGCGGCCGTCAAGGAACTCGTTGAAAACGCGATCGATGCCGGCGCGAAGCGAATCGATATCCGCATCGAGCAAGGCGGGCGCAGGCTGATCCGCGTCACGGATGACGGCTGCGGCATGGGGCCGGACGATCTGGCTCTTTCCATCGAGCGCCATGCGACCTCCAAGCTGCCCACGGGCGAACTCGACAAGGTCTCGACCCTTGGTTTTCGTGGGGAGGCGCTGCCGTCCATCGGCTCGGTCGCGCGGCTGACGATCACATCGCGTACGGCACCCCCTCGATCCCCGGGCGAGCTTCGTCCGGAGGGGATCGGGCAAAAAAACAACCTGAGCGGGCACGAAGAAACCGGCGCCAGTCTCATCCGCGTCGATGGCGGGCGGGTGGAACCCTTGCGGCCCGCAGCGCTCGCGAAAGGGACGCGTATCGAGGTCGAGGACCTGTTCCACGCGACCCCCGCGCGCCTCAAGTTCCTGAAAGGCGACCGCGCCGAGGCACAGGCCGCCGCGCTGGTGGTGCGCCGCCTCGCGATGGCGAACCCCGGCGTTGCCTTCTCGCTCGCCGGCGATCATCTCGCCGGCTTCGACCTCGCGGCGGAAGCGGGCGAGGACGCTCAAGCGAAGCGAATCGCCCGCATCCTCGGCGCGGAATTCGGCGCCAATGCGGTGAGCGTCGCCGGCCAGCGCGGCGCGATGCGGCTTTCAGGGCTCGTTTCGCTGCCCACGTTCCACAAGGCCGGTGCGCTCGATCAATACCTCTTCGTCAATGGTCGCCCGGTGCGCGACAAGCTGTTGATCGGCGCGCTCAAGGCCGCCTATGCTGATACCATGAGCGCGGGGCGGCACCCGGTCGTCGCGCTGTTTCTCGATCTCGATCCAGCAAGCGTCGATGTGAACGTCCATCCGGCGAAGCTCGAGGTGCGCTTCCGCGAGAGCGAACAAGTGCGATCCTTGATGATCGGCGCTATCCGCGACGCGCTTGCCGGTGCTGGCCATCACGCGTCGACGCGCGGCGGCACAGCGATGCTGGAGCGGCTTCAGGCGCAGGGTGTCATGCATGTCGCGCCGCGCGCGGAGTCTGCGCCGCGCCCGCTCTCCTTCGTTTTCCCGCATGGAACGCCGGCGCGCTCGGCACCCGTGCCGCAGGCCGGTTTCGCGGAGACCTCGCAGACCACTTCCGAGCCAGTCGCCGTCGCCGAAAGCGCGCCGCCGCTCGGCTATGCCCGTGCGCAGTTCCACGAAACCTACATCCTCGCGCAGACCGGCAAGGGTGTTGTCATCGTCGACCAGCACGCCGCGCACGAGCGCCTCGTTTACGAGCGGCTCAAAAAGGCTCGCGGCGAAGGCACGATTTCGCGCCAGCCGCTTCTGGTGCCGGCGATCGTCGATCTCGACGAAGGTATCCGCGCGCGCCTGCTTGATCATGCGGAAGCGCTTTCGGAGGCCGGGCTGGTGATCGAGCCTTTCGGCCCCGGTGCCGTTGCGGTTCAGGAGGTTCCGGCGGCGCTCGCGGGCGCGGACTATGTCGCGCTCGTGCGCGATCTTGCAGAAAGCCTCGACGAATGGGGCGGTGCTGAGCGGCTCGACGCCCGCCGCGATCTCGTGCTCAAGACCTTCGCCTGCCACCACTCAATTCGCGCCGGGCGGCGGATGCGGCTGGAGGAGATGGACGCGCTGCTGCGCGAGATGGAGGCGACACCCGGCTCCGGCCAGTGCAACCACGGACGACCGACCTATATCGAACTCGGCCTCAAGGACATCGAGCGCCTGTTCGGACGCTCGTGATCATTCCGGCATCCGGCCGAAGATGAGTTGCGTCTCGCCCGCCTTGCGCCGGTCGATCTCGGCGAGCGGGGCGGGGAGGGTAACCTCGGCGTTGGCACGCTCTTCGAGCATCACTAGTGCACCGGGCCTGAGCCAGCCGCCACTGATCGCGCTCGCGAGCGCGGCCTCGCCGAGCCCCTTGCCGTAGGGCGGATCGCAGAACACGAGATCGAACGGTGCGAAGGTGCCGCGATCGCCAAGCTTCGTCGCATCGCGCCGGAGGATACGTGTGACACCGCCGAGCCCGAGACTTTCGACATTCTCGCGCTGGAGCCCGCGTGCCTCGGCGCCGATATCGACCATTACACCATAGGCCGCGCCGCGCGAGATCGCCTCAATGGCATTCGCGCCGGTGCCGGCGAAAAGGTCGAGCACATGCGCGCCTTCAAGGTCGAGATCGAAGCCGTGCGCGAGGATGTTGAACAGGCTTTCGCGCATACGGTCGGTCGTCGGGCGGATGTCGTTCGAACGCGGCCCCTTGAGAGGCCGCCCGCCGAGACGTCCGCCGACGACGCGCATCAGTCGTCCCGACGCGGCGGGCGTCCACCCGGCCGGTCACCGCGCGGTTTTCCCCCAAAAGACTTTCCCCCGAAAGACTTGCCGCCCGGCTTGCCCTTGAACGGTCGATCACCGGACGACCGTTCGCCATCCCGACTGCCGAAAGGCTTCTTGCCAAAGGGCTTCTTACCGAACGGCCGTTCGCCACGGCCTTCGCCGGGCTCGCCGCCAGTGCGATCGCGGAAGGGCCGTTCGCCGCGTTCTCCCTCGAACCGGGGACGAGGCGGACGATCACCGCGCTCGTCGTTGAAACGCGGACGAGCAGGGCGTTCGCGTTGCTCACCACGGTCATCGTCGAAGCGCTTTCGGAACGGGCGGTCACCCTGTGGCCGCTCGCCACGCGGTCTGTCGCCCCGTTCGCCGTCGAAACGCGGCTTGAATGGCCGATTGCCGTCGCGTCCGCCGTCACGGCGTGGTGGGCGGTCACCGAACCCGCGGCGGTCGTCCCGGCGTTCATCACGCCGGCCATCGCGGGTCTCGCGCGGCAGGTCCTCTGGCGAGAGTTCGACCTTGACCACGCGCTCGACCTGCACCCGCCGGCCCTTGCGGTCGGCCACACGCTCACGCTCGACCTTGAGGTCGCGCGCCTCGCCAGAGACCGCGAGATCGCGCTTCTCGCCGGGTTTGCGGCGGTCGAAACGCTTGCGCGGCGCCTCTTCCTCCTGCGGCGCCATCGCGGCGCGCGAGGCGGCGCTTTCCCGGCGCGGCCCTTCGAAATAGGCCGCAGCTTCCTCGATCAGACGGGCGCCGAGCTGATCCTTGAGTACGCGCGTGCGCACTTCCTCAATCGCGCCTTCGCCGAGATCGTCGAGGTGGAACGGACCGAAGGAAACACGGATGAGGCGGTTCACCTGCAGGTCGAGGTGTTCGAGCACGCGCTTGATTTCGCGGTTCTTGCCCTCGCGCAGGTCCATCGTCAGCCAGGCGTTGTCGCCGATTTCGCGCTCGAGCCGCGCAACGATGGGACCGTATTCGATCCCGTCGAGCATCACGCCCTCCTGAAGCGTGTCGAGCTGCGCCTGATTGACTGTGCCGTGGACACGCACGCGATAGCGCCGCAACCAGCCGGTTTCCGGCAGCGCAACTACGCGCGCGAGGCCGCCGTCATTGGTCAGGAGCATCAGCCCTTCGGTGTTGATGTCGAGCCGCCCGATCGAGATCACCCGCGGCATGTCGGCGGGCAGATTGTCGAAAACGGTTGGGCGGCCTTCCGGGTCCGAGGCGGTGGTCACGAGGCCGCGCGGCTTGTTGTAGAGCCAGAGCCGGGTGCGCTCGCGTTCGGGAAGCGGTGCGCCATCGACGAGGATGCGGTCGCGGTCCGTGACATCGAGCGCCGGGCTGTCGATCACCTTGCCGTTGACGGATACGCGGCCTGCCGCGATCCATTCCTCGGCATCGCGCCGCGAGCACAGACCCGCGCGTGCCATCACACGGGCGATGCGCTCACCTTCCGGGGCGAAGCCAGAAGGTGCAGGTGCCTCGTCACGGGGACGGCGCGGCGGGCGGGCCTCACGCTGCTCGTCGCGGAAACGAGGTTTCGCCGGGCGCTCGCCATCGCGATCACGCGGCGGGCGCGGGCGGAAGTCGCGATCCTCGCGCGGCGGACGATCCTGCCGGTCGCCCCGGTCCTGCCATTCGCGCTTCGGTTTGAAGCGCGGGCGTTCCTCGCCGCCATCGCGCGGGGCGTCGCCACGGGGGCGCTCGCGGAACGGACGATCCTCGCGGAAAGGACGCCTCTCCCGGAAGGGGCGATCTTCGCGCGGACGGCGTTCGCCATGCTCGTCGTTGAACCGGGGCCGGAACGGGCGGTCGCCCTGGGGCCTGTCGCTTTGCGGCCTGTCCTCGCGCGGTGCGCGCGGACGGAAGCTGCGTTCGCCCTCGTTGCGCGGCTCGAAGCTCCGATCCTCATTCTGGCGACGACGCGGACGCGCCTCGCCCTGCGGTGCGTCTTCGCGGGGTCGGAAAGGTTTGTTTTCGCGGAAAGGTTTGCCTTCCCGGAAAGGCTTTCCTTCGCGCGCGGGCTTTCCCTCAGCCTTGGCGCGGAACGGGCGCTTGCCGTCGCCGCCGGCGGGGCCGGAACGTTCGAGGCGCTCGCGGAAATTGCTGGCGCGCGGGCGTTTGTCGCGGGGCTTGCCACCGCGACGATTGTCGTTATCGCTTTCGGTCATGGCGCGGCTTCTATCAGGAAGCACCCGGCGAAGCGAGAGGCCGGAAAAGATTATTTCTCGGGGGCAAAGGGTCGGAGATCGGAGCATGGACGACGAGCGGAGCACCTCCGGGTTCGATATTGCCTTCGAGGAAGCGCGGGCGGCCGAGGCGCGTGGCGAGGTGCCGATCGGTGCGACGATCCTGCTCGACGGGCAGGTGATCGCCCGCGCCGGCAACCGTACGCGCGAACTCAACGATCCGACCGCCCATGCCGAGATGCTGGCGATCCGCGAAGCTGCCGCCAAACTCGGTTCTGAACGGATCGGTGGCGCGGACATCTATGTCACGCTTGAACCCTGCCCGATGTGTGCGGGTGCGATTTCTTTCGCGCGCCTTCGTCGGCTTTATTACGCGGCCTCGGATCCGAAGAGCGGCGGCGTCGAGCAGGGACCACGTGTCTTCTCCCACCCCACCTGCCACCATGTGCCGGAGATATACGGCGGCATCCGCGCGGAGGAATCCTCGACGATGCTGAGTGCTTTTTTCGCCGGGCGGCGCGGTTCAGAGAGGTAGCGTGATCGCGGATTCGACCGCGCCGGCAAGGCTCTCGGAAGCCGCGAGAATACGTTTGGCCGCGAAGAAATCGAGCGCGTGAAACCCTTCGACTGGGGCCTTGATGCGGCGGACGGGGCGCGTGAGCCCCGTCATCTGCGCATCGGCAAGCGCGGCCTGCATCAGGTCGTAGACACGGAACCCCATCTCGAAGGCACCGGGCATCGCGTCACCTTCGTCGCGCGCGGCAGCACGGCTGACGTCGATCGCCAGAATGAGATCCACCTCGCGCTCGATGGCCCGGATCGGCAGCGGGTCGACGGTGCCGCCGTCGACCAGCACGCGGTTTTCGAATTGGACGGGGCGGACAAGGCCGGGAATGGCCATTGATGCCGCGATTGCCGGCGTGAGCGGGCCGGTGCGGAACACCACCCGGTCGAGCCGATGATAATCGCCGGCGACGACACTCAGCGGAATCGAAAGTCCCTCGAAAGTTTCGGGCAGGGGCGCGGGCAGGAAACGGTCGAGAATACTGACCCCATCGACCAGCACCGGATTGCCGAACCCGCCGCGCCAGATATCCGCGAGGCGGCCGACGCGCGTCTGGAAAAGGCGCGTCATCACCTCGGCTCGGTTGCGGTAGTCGCGCAGCGCGTGGGCGCGCAGGTCCGCACCAGTCATGCCCGCCGCATAGGCCGCGCCGAGAATGGCGCCGATCGAGGTCCCTGCGATCTCGACCGGGCGGATGCCGAGCCGGTCGAGCGTTTCGAGCACGACGATATGCGCAAGCCCGCGTGCCCCGCCCGAACCGAGCACGAGGCCGATGCGGGGACGGGCGGCGGGTTTCTTTTTCATCCGAGGAATTCCATGAGCGCGTCGAGCGTCGCCTCCGGGTTTTCCTCGGCGAGGAAATGCCCGGACTCGACGCCGTAACCGGTCACCTTGGGCGCAAGATCCCGCCAGGCATCGAGCGGGGAGGCGCCCTCCGCCGGGATACCGCTCTCGCCCCAGAGCGTGAAGACCGGGCAATCGATCGTCTTGCCTGCCGTACGATCCGCTTCGTCGGCATCGACATCCGCCCCGGCACCGGCGCGATAGTCCTCGCAGGTCGCGTGGATGCGCGCGGGATCGTTGAAGAAGGCGCGGTAATGCGCGAGCGCACGCTTGTCGAAGGCGGAAAGATCCTTCGTCATGGTCCAGCTCGCGAGCGTATGCTCAAGCCACTCCGATGGAGATTTCGCAATCATGTTCTCCGGCATGGGGTAGGGCTGGGCGAGAAAGCTCCAGTGATAGACCTTCATCGCCGCGCGCGCGTCCATCCGCTGCCACATCGCATAGGTGGGGATGATGTCGAGCACCGCGAGCTTCGACAGGCGTCCCGGATGATCGAGCGCGAGGCGATACCCGACGCGCCCGCCGCGATCATGCCCAACGAGGGCGAACTGCGTGTGGCCGAGCTCCTCGACGACGCGAATCACGTCTTTCGCCATCTCGCGCTTGGAATAGGCGGCGTGCGGCGCCTCCGAGCGTGGCGCCGTTGACCAGCCATAGCCGCGCAGATCGGGCAGGATGACGTGAAAATGCTGCGCGAGTTCGCCCGCGATCCGGTGCCACATCACATGCGTCTGCGGAAAGCCGTGCAGCAGCACCAGCGGCGCGCCCTTGCCGCCCGAACGCGCGAAGATCTTGCCCTCAGGCGTGGAAATCCAGTGGCTCTCGAAGCCGGGGAAGAGATCCGCGAGGTCAGCCATGCGTGCTCTCCTTCTTGAGGCGGGCAATGCCGCGCGCCGCAATATCGGTGCGGTTGAAACCCTCCGGCCAGCGGATGGCGGCGACGGCGGCATAGGCCCGTTCGCGCGCCTCGAACAGGTCTTTGCCCGTGGCGCAGACGGTGAGCACACGCCCGCCATTGGCAAGGATGCGGGAGCCGTCCGAGCGGGTGCCGGCGTGGAAGATCGTCGCGCCCGGCAGCGTTCCGGCTTCGTCGAGATTGCGGATGACGGACCCCTTGTCGTAGTCACCGGGATAACCCTTGGTCGCCATAACAACGCCGACGGCGCTGACCGGTTTCAGCACCACCGAGAGTTTCGCGAGTTCGCCGCGCGCGACGCCGTCAAGCAGGTCCAGCAGATCGGTTTCGAGCCGAAGCATCAGCACCTGACATTCGGGATCGCCAAAGCGGCAGTTATATTCGATCAGCTTCGGGCCCTGATCGCCGATCATCAGCCCGACGAAGAGAATGCCGCGATAGGGCGTCCCGCGCCTCACCATCTCTCGCGCCGTCGGGCAGACGATCTCGGCGAGCGTGCGCGCTTCGACCTCGTTGGTCATTACCGGGGCGGGCGAATAGGCGCCCATGCCGCCGGTGTTGGGGCCCTCGTCGTTATCGAAGACGCGCTTGTGATCCTGCGCCGAACCGAGCGGCAGCACCGTTTCGCCATCGACGAAGCAGAAGAAACTTGCTTCCTCACCCGTCAACATCTCCTCGATGACGATCTTCGCGCCTTTCTCGTTGGCGTAGAGCGACCTTAGCGCGCCCTCGGCCTCGGCGACCGTCATCGCCACGGTGACGCCCTTGCCAGCCATCAGGCCATCATACTTCACGACGATCGGCGCACCCTTGGTCTTGACGTAGGCGACGGCGGCGGCTTCGTCGGTGAAGGTCGCGTAGGCGGCGGTCGGAACCTTCGCGGCATCGCAGATCGACTTGGTGAAATCCTTCGAGCCTTCGAGCTGTGCGGCGGCTTTCGAGGGGCCGAAAACGCGGATGCCGGCCTCGGTCAGCACATCCGCGAGGCCATCGACCAGCGGCGCCTCGGGACCGACAACGACGAGGTCGATCGCTTCCTTGCGGCAGAATTCGACGATGGCCGCCGGTTCGCCGACGCTCACCAGCACGTTCTTGCCAAGCGTTGCTGTGCCCGGATTGCCAGGCGAGATGAAAAGCTGCGTGAGGCGCGGGCTTTTCGCGATGGCATGGGCGAGGGCGTGTTCGCGTCCGCCATTGCCGATCAGCAGCACTCTCATCGCCCAGCTCCCGTTCTCAACATCTCTCTCGCGGGCACGAAGCCAGCGAACGGTGAGCGATGTAGCATCCCCGCGCGCCGATCTCTACATTGGGAAAGCATGAACGATCAGGTTTCCAACACGCCCGAACTCTCGGTCTCCGAACTCGCCGGTGCCCTTAAGCGCACCATCGAGGATGCCTTCGGCCATGTCCGCCTGCGCGGCGAGATTTCCGGCTATCGCGGCCCGCATTCCTCGGGTCACGTCTATTTCTCGTTGAAGGACCAGAACGCCAAGATCGACGCCGTGATCTGGAAGGGCGTGTTCTCGCGTATCAAATTCCGTCCCGAGGACGGGCTCGAAGTGATCGCGACCGGGCGAATCACGACCTTTCCCGGCAAGTCGAGCTACCAGATCATCATCGAGCAGATGGAGCCCGCTGGCGTCGGCGCGCTGATGGCACTGCTGGAGGAGCGACGGAAAAAGCTGCAGGCTGAGGGTGTTTTCGATTCCTCGCGGAAGCGCACGCTGCCCTACCTGCCGCGCGTCATCGGTATCGTCACCTCGCCGACCGGGGCGGTGATTCGCGATATCATCCATCGATTGACCGATCGCTTCCCGCGCGAGGTTCTCGTCTGGCCGGTGCGGGTGCAGGGCGACGGCAGTGCCGAAGAGGTCGCGGCAGCGATCCGCGGCTTCAACGCGATCTCGGAAGACGACGACAATCTGCCGCGCCCGGATGTGCTGATCGTGGCGCGCGGTGGTGGCTCGCTCGAGGACCTCTGGAGCTTCAACGAGGAGATCGTGGTGCGCGCTGCCGCCGGAAGCGCGATCCCGCTCGTCTCCGCCATCGGCCACGAGACAGACTGGACGTTGCTCGATCTCGTGGCCGACGTCCGCGCGCCGACCCCGACCGCCGCCGCCGAAATGGTCGTGCCGGTGCGTGGCGAGCTCCTCGCCGATATCCGCGATCAGGCGGCGCGGCTTGCCGGCACCATCACAAGGCTTCAGGAGCGGCGACGGCGCGATCTCGCCAACCTCGCCCGCGCGCTGCCATCTGCCGAACGCGCGCTTGAGGGACCCCGTCAGCGGCTTGATCGGGCCGGGCTGCGGGCACAATCGGTGCTGCGCGGCGCGCTCGACCGACGCCATCGCGGCCTTGCGATGCTCGCGAACCGGCTCGCGGGCCAGAGCCCGGCGGCGCGGCTCGCCCGCAACCGCGAGAAACTGCGCCTCATCGGCGCACGGCTGCATCCCCTCACGGACAGACGCCGGATCGTCGAGGCACAGGCGCTCACCCAACTCGCCCAGCGCCTTCTTCGCGCAATGACGGGGCGGATCGCGCTCGAAAAGCGCGATGCGGCCCGCCACCGCGGCGATCTCGACAAGCTGGCCTCCCGTCTGGCGCGCGCCCGCGACCTGCGGATGGAGAAAGGGAAGCAGCGCCTTCAGGCCGCGGGCACGCTGCTCGGTTCGCTCAGCTACCGCAGTGTTTTGCGGCGGGGCTATGCCGTCGTGCGCGATACGGAGGGACATGTCATCTCACGCCTTGCGCAAATCGAACCCGCGCAGGCCCTGCGGATCGAGCTTGGTGACGGCGCGTTCTCGGCGCGGGCGGAGGGCGACACACCTGAGGCACCGCGCCCGGTGCCCGCGCGTCCGTCAAAAACCCCGCCGCGTGGCGATGGCGGGCAGGGAACGCTCTTTTGACGGCAAGCGCTTGTTGTGGCCCACCGGATCGCCTAGATGTCCGGCAGGAGACAGGACGACGCCATGATCAAGATGCCCACGAGCTTCGCCAACCCCAGTCTCGGCACTGAGGCCGTGCTCGAATATTCGAACAGCGATTATCGGATCGTGCGGCAGGGAACGTTCGTGCGCTGCGCCGTGACCGGCCAGCCGATCCCGCTCGACGATCTGCATTACTGGAACGCGGAAACGCAGGAAGCCTATGCGAGCCCCGAGGCCGCGCTTCAGCGGCTGCGTGCGGCCTCAAGCGCGCGATAGACGGCCTCGAACAGCGCTTCGTCCACCGTGAGGCGGATCGGCAGAACAAGGCTCGCGGTTGCTAGCTTCTCCAGCATCGAGGAGCCGGTGAGGCGAACATGATCCTTTTCGGTCGTCACCAGCTTCGCGCCAGTTGATGCAGCGCGCGCCAGCAGCGCTTGGGCTTCCGCATCGGCGAAGGTGTGATGATCGGCGAAGTCGATCCGCTCGATGACGCGGGCGCCGCAGGCTTCGAGGCTGCGCTGAAACTTCTCCGGCAGCGCGATGCCGCAGAAGGCGATGACGTTTGTTCCGGCGAGATGTTCACCCTGCGGCATGATCTGCGCGGAGAGAACCGGCTTCCGTTCGCCGATCCGTTTGGCAATGCCGGTCCCGTCCTCGCCGATCACCAGCACCAGATCCGAGAAAGGCAATTGCGCTTCGAAGGGCGCGCGCAGTGGTCCGGCAGGGATAACCCGCCCATTGCCGAGCCCCGCCGCGCCATCGACCACGGCGATCGAGAGATCTTTCGTAAGCGCCGGGTTCTGGAGCGCATCGTCGAGGATGAGGCAGGTCGCACCCTCGGCAATTGCGAGCCGGGCACCTGCCGCCCGGTCTCGCGCGACATAGGCCGGCGCAAGACGGGCCAGCAGAAGTGGCTCGTCGCCGGTTTCCCGTGCCTGATCGTGCGCCGGATCGACCCGGTGTGGGCCTTTCAAGGTGCCGCCATAACCGCGCGAGACGAAGGCGGGCCGCTCGCCGTGCTCAAGAAGCGCTCGGGCGATGGCCAGTGCTGTCGGCGTCTTGCCGGCACCCCCGGCCGTGAAATTACCGACGGAAATGATCGGCACCGGCGCGCGCCAACCGGACCGGGCCATGCGCTGGTGCGTCAGGGCGCCGTAAATCGCGCTTGCCGGCCAGAGCAGGGGCGCGAGCCAGAACGGCGTGGGCCGGGACCAGAAGGCGGGCGCTCGCATCAGGTGCGTTTTTCCTCGCGTTGCGGGAGCCAATCCTGCAACAGGCGGAGGGTCGCGTCGAGCGCGCCTTCGTTTTCCCGGGCGATGCGCGCCGCGTTCGCGCGCATGGTCTCGCGCCGGGCCGGATCGGCGATCAGACGGGCGGCAGCCTCGCCGAGCGTGGCTGGATCGTCGATGGCAACGGCCGCCTCTTCCCGATCGAGAACCGCGAAGATGTCGCGGAAGTTGGCGACCTCCGGCCCGTGCAGGATCGGCGTGCCGAGTTTCGCCGGCTCGATCGGGTTATGCCCGCCGACCGGTACCAGCGACCCGCCAATGAAGGCAACGGTCGCGAGCGAGTAGAACAGCCCCAGTTCGCCCAGCGTGTCGGCAAGATAGAGCGTCGAGAGATCGTCCGGCACCTCGCCGCGACTTCGGACGACAGGCATGATCCCGCCCGCGCGGCACAGGGCCTCGATTTCGGCGCCGCGCGCGGGATGGCGGGGAACCAGGATCGTCAGCAGCTCGGGTTCGTGCTCGCGGATCCGGGCGGCGGTCTCAAGCACCTGTTCCTCCTCGCCCGGATGCGTGCTCGCCGCGAGAAAAATGGGCCGTCGACCGATCGCCCTTTCGAGCGCGAACAGCGCCTCGCCATCGACCGGCAACGGCGCGACATCGAATTTCAGGTTGCCGGACGTGACAGCCGGGGCGCCGAGGCCTGCATAGCGCGCGCAGTCCTCGCGGCTCTGGGCGAGGCAGAACGAGAGGCCGGACAACAGCGCGCGGGCGAGCCCGCCGAAGTGTTGCCAGCGCCGCGCAGACCGCTCTGACAGACGGCCGTTGACAATGCCGAACGGAATGCCCCTTTCGCGGCAGGCGAGCATCAGGTTCGGCCAGAGTTCGGATTCGCAAAAGACCACGAGATCTGGCCGCCAGTGATCGAGAAACCGGCGAACCACCGCCGGCAAATCGAGTGGGACGAACTGGTGGATCGCGCCCGGTGGCAGACGCGTGGCGGCGAGTTCGGCGGAGGTGACGGTGCCGGTCGTCAGCAGCGCGCCATGCCCGGCGCGGGTCAATCGTTCGATCAGCGGAAGGATCGACAGTGTTTCGCCGACGCTCGCGGCATGGACCCAGACAAGCGATCCTTCCGGCCGAGTGGCGCCGGCATGACCGAGCTTCTCCGTGAGACGGGTCGGGTGTTCCTTGCCGGCAGCGAGACGGCGGCGCAGCAAGGTCTTCGCGAAGGGCGTCAACATTCGCCCAGCGAGCCGATAGAGCCGGATCGCGGCGGGAATACGCACAGAAGTCGTGCCGGGCGGCATCACGCATTCCCCTCATGCGGCCCTGCTTCTGCCTCTCGCTTCGCACGGGCCAGCCGGACCTTCTCGCGGTTCGCGCCGGGGTCCTGCTGGCCAAAGGCGGCATAGCCGGTGGCGTAGAGCCGGTCGAGTTCGGCTTCGAGTTCGCGCCGTGCCGCTTCTTTTGCGGCGGCATCGGCGTCACGCGGCACCCAGATCGCCTTGTTCGTGACGATGGCGTAGCGCCCGAAGGGCAACGCGACGCTTGCCGCATCCCAACTTTTGAAATCGATCCGGCGCGAGCAGACGACCGCAACCGGCAGGATCGGTCTGCCGGAAAGCTGCGCAAGGGTGATGATACCGTCGCCCGCGACGCGGCTGATCTTCGGAACGTCCGCCGTCATCGAGACATGTTCGCCCTGTTCCAGCAGGCCGAGCAGCGCCCGGAGCGCCTGGATGCCGCCACGCTTCTTCACCTGATCTTTCCGCTGGGCGCCCGAACCACGCACCACCGACATGCCGAGCAGTTCGGCGGCGTGCGCATTGATCTCGCCGTCGCCGTGGCGGGAAATCATCACGTAGCAGCGGTCTCCCGGCAGGCGGAAGAACGTCTGCATGAAGTGCTGCCCATGCCAGAACGTGAGGATGCCCGGTGCATTGTCGTAGATCAGTGCGCGGGCATTCTCGGGAATGAGGACTTCCCGGCTCGACCAGCGCACGAAGCGCAGGTAACTGGCGAGCAGCCAGCCGAGCGCGTGCTGCACGAAGCGGGAACTGCCGATCTTGCGGAGCATCAGCGGCGGGCGCGTGTCACGCCTGCGTCTCGGGATCGAGCAGGCGGTGCATGTGCACGATGAAGTAACGCATCTGCGCGTTGTCGACCGTCGCCTGCGCCTTGGCTTTCCAGGCTGCACGGGCAGCATCGTAGTTCGGATAGATGCCCACGATGTCGAGCCTGTTCAGGTCGCGGAAGGTAATGCCGTTGATGTCTTCAAGCTCGCCGCCGAAGACGAGGTGGAGAAGCTGCTTGTTGCCGGGTTCGTTGGGCATGGTGACAGATCCTGACTGTGCAAATATCGACGCCGCAAGCCCTTTTTGAATCGCCTGTCGTCGCCGGGAAAATGGCTGCGGCTTCGTTTCCCGATCACGCGGGGTTCGTCAAGTGCGAATGCGGTTCGCCGTCAAGGAGACCCGCCGTCCGCAGGAGCGTTTCCGAAGCTGCGACCAGCGGCGGTTGTTCGCCGCCGGCCAGTGCGTAGCGGGGTGTTTGTCCCGATATCGTCAGCAGGCGTGCGCCGGCCTCGCGCAGGATGCAATCGGAGGCGACGATGTCCCAGTCGTGCCCGCCGGCCCGCGCAAGCGCGAAATCCGCCTTGCCGTCGAGCGGGGCCAGCACGCGATGCGCCAGTGCCGGAATGCCGCTGACGTGCCGGAAGGCAAGACCGGTCTTGCGGATGAAGGCATCGAGCGCGACGCGCGGGCCGGTGATGGAGAACGGCTGCCCGTTTTCCTCCGCCGCGCTTAGGTGAATACCATTGCGAAAGGCGCCGCCGCCGCGGAAGGCCGAGAACGTCGTGTCCGTCGCCGGAATATGCACCACGCCGGCAACCGGCTCGCCCTCGACAAGAACGCCGATCACATTGCACCAGGCACGGCCGCCATCGGCGAAATCGCGGGTCCCGTCGATGGGATCAATGACGAAGGCAGAGTGGGCGTGCGGGTTCCAGCTGTCGGCGCGCTCCTCGGAATGCACAGGCAGGGGGGCAAGGCCGGGCAATGCGTCGTTCAGAAAGACATCGACCGCGAGATCGGCGCTCGTCACCGGCGAACCGCCGTCCTTCCAGCTGATCGTCGCGTGGGTGAGTTGGTCCGGGCGGTAATCGCGTAGCGCGATCATCCCCGCCTCGCGCGCGATGCGGACGAGGCCCTCGTGGAGGCGGGCAAGGTCGATATCCGGGGTCATGAACCGGTCATTTCCAAGCGAGCACGAGGAGGGAGACGGCACCGATCGTCAGCGCGGTGAAGGTCAGCACCATGCCAGCCTGTCGCGGCCAGCTCGGTCCACTGGTGCGCGAAAGGCCAACCGCGTGCAACACACGCCCGGTCAACCCGGTCAGGCCGACGGCATGGACAAGTCCCTCGCCGGCGCCGAGCAGGGCGAGGCCGATGAGAAGGAGGCCGAGAAACGGCGCGTATTCGCTGAAGTTCCCATGCGCACGGATGCGCCGCGCCAGCATGCGGTTCTCGCCATCGCCGAGCGCGACTTTCGCGGCATAGCGCCCGAGAATGACCCGCACGGCCAGGATGACCGACATCAGCGCCAAAACCGCGACATAACTCAGCGCGAAGGAGAGGGCGTTTGTCGCTGCGATCTGCACAACCTTTTCCATGAAGCACCTTTCCGGCGTTGTTCATCCTGACAGGAAATGTCGCGCGGCGGTTCGATCGAGATTGGGTCTCGCTTTTGCGCGGGCAATTCCTAGATTAGGGATAACCTGCATCGGCCCCCCGCCGTTCCTTAAGCGATCTTCCGGAAGAAACCAATGAGCCACGCGATACCGCCGGCAAGCGGATCACACCATCTGTCATTCTGGCGACCGCTGGCATGAACGCGCCTGACAAGACCCCGCTTCAGGCCCGCTTCACGCGCGGCTCGACGATGAAGCACGTCATCGAAATGACCGTGACCGGCACGATCGGCCTGATCGCGATTTTCGTCGTGGACTTCCTGTCCCTGTTCTATGTCTCGCGGCTCGACGATGACCGGCTGACGGCGGGCGTCGGCTATGCGACGACCGTGCTGTTCATTGCCGTATCGGTCAACATCGGCTCGATGATTGCGGGTACGGCGATTGTCTCGCGGGCCATCGGCGCGGGCGACATGGCCGGTGCACGGCGGTTCGCGGCCAGCGCGCTGTCGATCGCGATGCTCGTGGGGGCAGCGGTTTCGCTCCTCCTGTTCCTCGCGCTGCCGACGATCCTTTCGTCCATCGGCGCTGCGGCGGTGCCGAGCGAGATCGCTGCGCGGTTCCTGATGATCACGCTGCCTGCGAATGTCCTGATGGCGGCGGGCATGATGTTTTCGGGCTTCCTGCGTGCGGTCGGCGACGCGCGCCGGGCGATGCAGGTCACGCTGTTCGGTGGCTTGGTCACAGCAGTCCTTGATCCGCTGCTGATCTTCGGCCTCGGGCTCGGCACCGACGGCGCAGCGATCGCCACCGTCGTTTCCCGCCTCGTGTTTACCGCTGTCGGGTTCAACGGTGCCGTCAGGGTCCATCGCCTGATGCAGATGCCACGCATCGCGGACATGCTGGCGGATGGGGCTGCCTTTTTCCGCATTGCGGTCCCGGCGATCCTGACCAATGTCGCAACCCCCGTGGGCGGGTTGCTCTACATGCGCATCCTGTCGCCCTTTGGCGCGGAGGCGATCGCGGCCAGCGCGATCCTCGACCGCCTCGTTCCGCTCGCCTTCGGAGCGCTGTTCGCGTTGTCCGGCGCGATCGGCTCCATCCTCGGGCAGAACCTCGGCGCGGGCCTCTTCGACCGTCTGCGGCAGGCGCTGCGTGACGCCTTCATTTTCTGTGCGATCTATACGCTGATCGCCTGGGTTCTCTTGGTGCTGTTCCGCAATCAGGTCGTGTGGTTGTTCAAGGTAGACGGCGCGACGGCGCGTTATGTCGTTTTCTTCTGCCTGTTCGGCGGCCTCGCCTGGGTGTTCGGCGGCCTGACGATGGTGGCCAATGCCTCGTTCAACAATCTCGGCTTCCCGCTTTATTCCACGGCGTTCAACTGGGGGCGCGCGGTTCTCGGTGCCTTCCCCTTCGCTTTCGTTGGCGCTCAATACTACGGCGTCGAAGGTGCGATGGCTGGCCTTGTCGCCGGCAACCTGCTGTTCGGAATCGGGGCGCTGGTCATGGCGTTTCGCGTCATAGACCAGCTCGAAGCGCAAGCGCTCGGGGAGGGCGAGGCCACCGAATGAAGCATTGCCGTGCCGGACCCGAATGGTTAGGTTCAGCAATCGGTAATGCACGAGGGGGCGCCGCCATGATCAATCTGTTCGAAATCATGCAGGCCGCGCAGGGCGGAAACGCTTTCAACAATCTGGGCCAGCAGTTCGGTATCGGCTCCGAGCAGGCGCAGAAGGCTGTGGAGGCGGTTCTGCCGGCGATTTCCCTCGGCCTGCAGCAGCAGACCCAGACCATTGAGGGCTGGCAGAACATTCTGAACACGCTCAGCCAGTCGCAGGGCAGCGCGGCCTTTTTCGATTCGGACGGTGACGGCATCCCGGATCATCTCGAGAACGAAGGCAACGGCGCGCTCGGCACCATGTTCGGCGGGCCGGAAATGGCGCAGGCGGTCGCGAACAACGCTGCGCAATTCGCGGGACTTCCAGCTTCGATCATGCAGCAGATGCTGCCGGTCATCGCCTCGATGATCATCGGCGGGCTCTTCAAGGGCGCCTCGAGCAGCGGCCTCGGCGGCATGCTCGGCCAGATGATGCAGGGGGGCGCTGGCGGTGGCCTTGGCGGGATGCTGGGTGGCATGTTCGGCCAGCAGGCGCAGCCGCAGAACCCGATGGGCAATGTTTTCGGCAATATCCTCGGGCAGATGATGGGCGGTGGCGCGCCCCAGCCGCAGCAAAACCCAATGGGCGGGATGTTCGGCAACATTCTCGGACAGATGATGGGGGGCGGTCGCCCGGCGCCGCAGCAGGCTCCGGACCCGATGAGCGCCGGCCTCGATATGCTCAAGGGTATGTTCGAGACAGGCCGCGAGGTGCAGGCCAGCCAGATGGATGCCTGGCAGAAGATGCTCGGCCAATTGGGCCAACGATCCTGAAGGCCGGAACCGTCGGCAATTTCTGTAAGTTTTTATAAAGTTTGTCGGCGAGATTTCCCGCAAACCCGAGACGAATTTCCTGATGCATAAAATTTGAGCTTTTTGATTTTGTAATCATCAGAAGGCGCTCACGTATCGACATCCCCGTGCAGGCAGAAAGCCTGGGCTAGGGGAAGTGATAATGATCCAGAATGTGTCATCGAGTGCGGCCTCTGTCGCCGCCCTCAACAGCGCGAATGCGAAGTCTGCCGCCGCTGCGAACCAGAAAACCAATACCAATCAGCAGACGACCGTGACCAAGAAGGCGGTGCCGTCGATCTCGGAGCTGAACGCGCAGGCCTTCCTGCAGCGCCAGCAGATCGGCGCGGCGCTCTATGATCGCTCGTTCACGCTGAATGAAGGCAGCCGCGCGCTGACCCGCCAGGATGCTATCCAGGCTTATGCCGAGCAGATCCAGATGAAGGACGGCGGCCCGACGGCCAAGGACCTTCGGATCCTGCAGCGCAAGCTTGATCGCGCCGCGGCGCAGATCGACCGCCTGTCGAACAATGCCGCCGGCATCAACCTGTCGAGCGTGGCGGGCATCGACGGCCGCGATATCGACATCGTGCAGGAGAACCTTACCGCCCGCATCAACGCCGGCATCAAGGATGGTTCGCTCACCGATGAGGAAGCCAAGGTTCTTGTCGCCCAGCAGGACGAGATCGCCGGCATCGAGGCCAAGCTCCGCGAAACCGACGGCAAGCTCACCGCCGGCGAGATGAAGCAGGTTATGGACCAGCTGCGCAAGGCGGCAGATGCCATCAACCAGGCCCGCAACAACGGAAGCGGTGTTAACCTCGGCACCTACGACTACGCGAACTCGGTCAACGACCGTCAGGCCGCGCTCGAGAAGCAGCTCGATCAGGCGATCAAGGTCGGTTCGATCACCGCCGAGGAAGCGGATGCGGTCCGCGCGCAGTTCGATGCTGTCAACAAGCTCGAAGAGCAGGCGCTCGCCAACGGCAACATCAACTGGCGCGAGAGCGTCGGCCTTTCGACGGCGATGAACAATGCCGAGATTATGCTCTACGATCTCCAGCGCAACGATGCCGGGGTGAAGCTCGCCGACAGCTACGTCGATGTGAAATACGTCGATCAACGCCAGTCGCAACAGCTTGAGAGCGTCACCCGTGGCATCGACAAGGGCACGGTGACGAACGAGGAAGGCGTGACCCTCCTCACCGATCTCCAGAGCATCCAGAACCTCGAGGACAAGCTTGTCTCGGGGGGGCTGACCCGCGCGGAATATCTCCAGCTTCAGAACGAGATGAACGATTTCTCGCTTCTGAACGCGGATCTGCAGGGCAACAAGGATCGCTACACTGGCCTGTTCCCGGTTGCGGCCCCCGCGTCGGCTCCGGCTCCGGCCCCGGCCGCGAGCTCGGGTTCCACGGGCGGCTCGACTGCGCCAGCTTCCTCAGGCTCAACGGTCGTTGATTCGGGCGTGGCGGCATCTGGCAACGGTGCGGCCAACGGCAACGGCGCTGCCAACGGTAACGGCGCTGCCAACGGTAATGGCGCTGCCAACGGTAACGGCGCTGCCAACGGTAATGGTGCGGCCAACGGCAACGGTGCGGCCAACGGTAATGGTGCTGCCAATGGCAACGGTGCGGCGGCATCGGGCGGATCGTCCGGTAGCACGTCCGGGGCGACGGGCACGACTTCAGGGTCGGGCACGACTTCCGGTGCCGGCTCGACCAGCGGTTCCGGCTCCACCGCCGGGACGTCGTCCTCGGGTTCGACCGGTTCTTCCGGGAATGCGGGTTCGACCGCTTCCAGCGGAAGCAACACCGCCTCGTCGGCTTCGTCCGGCACGGTGACGAACGAGGCGGCTGCGCCCACGACCGTCAAGGTCGAGGCGAAGCCGGAATCGGTTGCCGCGCAGGAGCAGGCCGAGGTGAAGGCCGAGACCGCGCCGACGATCCCGCAGATCAACGCGGAACTCTCCGACACCAAGAACATCTTCGGCGACCTCATGACGAAGATGATGCGCGACCGCACGAACGATGTTCGCGACTCGCACAAGAACTTCCTCGACAAGGCGGACGAGCGTCGCCACGAGGCAGCCGAGAAGTCGGCCAAGCATGACGATCAGAGCCACGGCAAGTCTGATGCCTTCGGTCTGTCCGTTCGCGACGCCGATCGCGAGGCCAAGGTCGCGAGCTATGCCTCCGTCGCCAAGAGCGTCGAAGCGCCGGCTCCGGTCATCGCCAAGAAGGTCGCCTGATCGATCGAAAACAGCGCCGGGCCTCTCATCGGCCCGGCGTCCATGCCTCATACCCGGACTGAACCGCCCTTTCCCGATCGGAAGGGGCGGTTTTTTCGTTCCGGCTTCAGGGACCAAGGGTGAGATCCCTCAAAAAAGAAAAACCGGACCGCAAGGCCCGGTTCTAGTCGATCGCATGTCGCAGCGTCAGGTGCAAAGCGCCGGCTCGGCGGAGGGGAGATTGCCGAGCCGGTCCTTGCCTGCCGGCGCGCCGCCCGAAGGCTGCGCCCGGCCTGCGCTATCCCGCCGGACGGGCGTCTCACGTCCGGCTGCGATCAGGGAAAGCAGTTTGGTGGGATCCTGCGATAGGGGGACCTGTAATGCCCCTCGAACATCGCTCCGCGAGAGGCCGATGTCCTTCAGCGCGCGATGGTCCCAATTCATCAGTTCCTGCGCCGCGCGACGGTTGGCAAGCGCGACCTGGATGCGCGCGACGGTCTTCGCGGCGGCGAGGACGAGTGCGGTCAGAAATCCGGGAACGAGTGCCATGATGTGATCCTTTCGCGAACGGGCCGGACGGATATCGTCGGGCTTGGTTTTGCGCTCCTTTCGATGGCGTCGTTATAGCTGACAGCCTTGCATTTCAAAAACGAATGTTTTTAATGTAATCATCAGAATTCAAGATGAATGGGAAGCCCATGCTGCCGGTGCTCGATAACGATCATCTCCGGACACTCGTCGCTATTGCCGAGACCGGTTCGTTCACCCGCGCTGCGGAACTCGTGAACAAGACGCAGAGCGCGGTCTCGATGCAGATCCGTCGGCTCGAAGAACGCGTTGGGCGCGATCTCTTTGCCAAGGAGGGCCGCGCGGCGAAACTCACCGAGGATGGCGAGAAACTGCTCGATTATGCCTACCGGATGTTGCGGCTGAATGACGAAGCGGTCGCTTCCTTCCGGGAAGATCGGCTGACCGGTTCGGTCAAACTCGGTGTACCGGACGATTACGCCGAGCGCTACCTGCCGCAGATTCTTGCCCGCTTCACTGCTTCCAACCCGGGTATCGAGGTGATGGTGATCTGCGAACCGACACCGCATCTCGTCGCCAACCTGCGGGCGTGTGAGATCGACATGGCGATCATCACGCATTCGCAGAAGAATTCGGTCGGTGAAATTATCCGCGAGGAGAAACTGCTTTGGGTGACATCGGCCCGCCATTGCACCCATGAACAACGACCGGTGCCGCTCGCGCTCGGGCGCGATACCTGCGATTGGCGCCGCGCGGCGATCACGCGCCTCAACCAGATCGGCACGTCCTCGCGCGTGCTTTACACGAGCTGGAATTCGGCGGCCGTTGGCGCAGTGGTGCTCGCTGGCATGGCGGTGAGCGTGCTGCCGGAAAGCGCAATCCGCCCCGGGATGCGCGTGCTGACGGCTGACGATGGCTTTCCCGATCTGCCAACCGTCAAGATTGCGCTCCTGCGCAACCCGGCTTCGCGCGATCATGTCGCGAATGCGCTCGCGGATCACATCGTCCAGAGCCTCGACAATCTCTCGCTCGAGAAGCCGGGTGTGATGCTGGCGGCGGAATAAGCCTCAGTAGGCGGCGTGGTCGAACACCGGATCGACCTTGCAGCCCCATTCTCCGTGATAGAGCGCAAGCAGGTGTTCTGCCTGCGTGCGGCCGCTGCTCACGAGCTCGTCGAGCGGATCGAGGTAGCAGGTCTCGTCGTGGCCCATACGGTCGAATCGCTTGCGCGCCTTCAACCCGGCGCGGGAGATCGCCAGTGCTTCGCGGGCGAGGTCGAGCATCGCCTTGCCGCCGATTTCGGCCTTGAAGCCGAGGCGCGGCACATTGTCGCGCAAGGCCTGCCGTTCGGCTGCCGACCAGTGTTTGGCCAGATCCCAGGCCGCATCGAGGCTTGCCCTGTCGTAAAGGAGGCCAACCCAGAACGCCGACAGCGCGGTGATGAACGGGCGCGAGCCGACATCCGCGCCCCGCATCTCGAGATAGCGCTTCAGCCGCACCTCAGGAAAAATCGTCGAGAGGTGGTTGGTCCAGTCGGACATGGTCGCGAAGGCACCGGGCATTCCAGGCAGCTTGCCGGCGAGCAGGTCGCGGAAGGATTGACCCGAGACGTCGTTGTAGGTGTCACCACGCTTGACGAAATACATCGGCACATCGAGCGCGTAATCGACATAGCGCTCGAAGCCGAAGCCGTCTTCGAAGGCGAAAGGCAGCATTCCGGCGCGCTGGTTGTCGGTATCACGCCAGATTTCCGAGCGCATTGAAAGGAACCCGTTCGGCTTGCCTTCGGTGAACGGGGAGTTGGCGAAAAGCGCGGTCGCGACCGGCTGCAGCGCGAGGCTTACGCGGAGCTTCTTGACCATGTCTGCCTCGGAGGAGAAGTCGAGGTTCACCTGCACGGTCGAGGTACGATACATCATGTCGAGGCCGTAGGAGCCGACCTTCGGCATGTAGGCGGTCATGATCCGGTAGCGCGATTTCGGCATCACCGGCGTCTGCGCCCGGCTCCAGAGTGGCGACATGCCGAGGCCGAGGAAGCGGATGCCGAGCGGATCGGCGACCTCCTTCACCTGCGCCAGATGCGCAGCGGTTTCGATCGCGGTTTCGTGCAGCGTGTGTACCGGCGCGCCGGAGAGTTCGAACTGCCCGCCGGGTTCAAGACTGATCGCGCCACCTCCCGTGACATCGAAAAGGCCGATCGGGTGGTCGCCTTCCATGATCGGCTCCCAGCCGAGGAGGCCCTGCATCCCCTCGAGCAGCTTCCGGATTCCGCGCGGGCCGTCATAAGGCACCGGCGCATGGTTGGCGGTGTAAAAGGGAAATTTTTCGTGCTCGGTGCCGATCCGGAAGTCGGATTCGGCGGAGATACCTTCTTCGAACCAGTTGATGAGGGCGTGCCGCCCCTCGATCGGGGTGAGATCGACCGTGTCCCGTGCCATGAGAGCCTCGGAGAGAAAGAAAGGGAGAGCGACCGGGCGCCCATGCGTTGCCGAGAGTTATAGGTATCGCCCTGCCGCTCGACAATGGCGGCGGAAATCGGGCAACTGAATTTGTTTCGTCTTAACCAGCGCGCCAGTCGCCCAGCACGCATTGGACAAGCGCCATCGCCGCAACCGCTGCCGTGTCTGCGCGGAGGATGCGCGGGCCGAGTGAGAGCCGGCACAAGGGCTTGTGGCGCAGGATCGCCTCGCGCTCCTCGTCCGTAAATCCACCCTCCGGACCAATGAGAACGGTCACGCGCTTGTGATCGGGTGCCGCGCGCAAGGCGGCGAGCGGCTCGACAATTTCGGCGTCTTCGTCGCAGAAGACGAGCAGATCATCCGTCGCCAGTCCGTGCAGGAAAGCAGCGAGCTTGATCTCGTCCTCGACAAGCGGAAGGGCGAGGATGCCGCACTGTTCAGCCGCCTCGACGGCATTGGCGAGGAGCCTGTCCGGCTTCAGGCGCGTCATCTGCGTTCGTTGGGTGACGACGGGAACGATGCGCCCCGCTCCCATCTCGACCGCCTTCTGGATGATGTAGTCAAGCCGTGCCGATTTCAGCGGCGCGAAAGCGTAGCGGATAGGCCCGGCCGGCTCTTGTACCCGCACGCAGTCGATCAGCTTGAGAACCGCCGTCTTGCGGGTCGGTTTATGAAGTTCCGCGCGCCATTCGCCGTCGACACCGTTGAAGGCGAGGAGCTTTGCGCCTTCCTCCATGCGAAGCACGTTGAGGAGATAGTTGATCTGTCCGGCCTCGAGCGGCAGCACCACGTCCGGGCCATAATTCCCGGTGACAAAGAGGCGGTGTGTTGCGAAGTCGTATCGAGCCATGAAGCTGCTCCGGTGAGGCTGTCTGCCACGCGGGATGGCATTCCGCCGGCCCTTGATCTATAAGCCTTGTCGCGACGGACCGGAAACGGTGAGGGGACTTTGGAAGAAATGAAACGTGTATTCGCGGGTTTTGCGTTGGCTGCGCTTCTGGGCGCCGCATTCTCGACCGGCGCGGCAGCGCAGGCCTTGACACCGAGCTGTCAGGCCGAACTCGACAAGCATGGCGGCGCCCGGATGAAGGTTATCGAACGCATCAACGGCTTCCAGAAGCGCCGGCCGACGGCGCAACAGGCGTGCAGCACCTTTCAGGAGCTCGTGAAGGTCGAGGCCGAGATGCTGAAATGGATGGAAGCCAACATGGATTGGTGCCGCCTTCCCGAGCCTTTCGTGAAGAGTTTCAAGGACGGTACGCAGCAGGGCATCAAGGCGCGCGGGCAGGTCTGTACGGCGGCCAAGAAACAGGCGCAGCAGCCTCGCCAGCCGCGCGGCCCCGCCATCGGCGGCGGCGTGTCGCTGCCCAAGGGCGCGCTGTGACGGTGGGCCCCGGCCCGGCGACGCCGGATGCCGTTCGCCAGAGTTTCGTCGAACGTCTCCCGGCCGGGTGGCAACCCTATGCCCGCCTCGCGCGGCTCGACCGGCCGATTGGCTGGTGGCTCCTGCTGCTTCCCTGCTGGTGGAGCGCGGCAATTGCAGCGCGGATGGCCGGCCAATGGCCGAACGTCTGGGTAATCATGCTGTTGCTGGTCGGGGCGGTGGCGATGCGCGGCGCCGGTTCGACCTGGAACGACATCACCGACCGTGATCTCGACGCGCGCGTCGCCCGGACGCGGGGCAGACCGCTGCCCTCGGGGCAGGTGAGCGTCTGGCAGGCCTTTGCCTTTATTGCGCTTCAGGCCGGAGTCGGGCTCGCGATCATCCTCCAGTTCAACCGTTTCGCCGTATTGATGGGGATGCTCTCGCTGCTGCCGGTCCTCGTCTACCCCTTCATGAAGCGCTTCACCAATCACCCGCAGGTGGTTCTCGGGCTGGCCTTTGCGTGGGGTGCACTGATGGGCTTTGCGATCCATCTCGGCACGATCCCGCCGGCAGGTTGGCTGCTCTACCTCGGCGGCATCGCCTGGGTAATCGGCTATGACACCGTTTATGCCCTTCAGGATATCGAGGACGATGCCATTGTTGGCATTGGCTCGACCGCGCGGGCTTATGGCGCGCGGGTGCGCATCTTCATCGCAGCGATGTTCGTGCTAGCGGCGGGTTTTCTCGGGTCGGCGCTGGTTATGTCCGGCGCGGGCTTCCTTGCCTGGCTCGGGCTCGTCGGGCTCGTCGTCAACCTCGTCTGGCAGGTTGCGACGGTCGAACTCGACAACCCCGAACGTGCGCTGATGCTGTTTCGCTCGAACCGCAACGCAGGGCTCGTGTTCTTCGCCGGGCTAGTGCTCGACGCGGTGTTCGCCCGGCTCTGACTCTAGCGCTTCCGAAGCACTTGTGCCGACCCGGCGACCACAGGGGTCTCCGGAACCTTGCGCCGGACGAGAAACCGCGGTCGTCGGCCCGACAGGGGCGAGCCCTTGCGGCGGGCATGGGTGATCTCACCCGCGAGCGGCGTGACGGGGGTCATCACGCCGCTCGCATCGCGGAGGTAAAGCGGAAGGTTGAGATCGCGGCCGAGCCCGCGCCATTCGGCGATGATGTCGGAAATGTCCTGCGTCGCCACAATCGCGGATGAGAGCGAACCGTCGACACCCAGCAGGCGGATCGCGGCGCAGGGTAGGCCATTCGGCATGAATTCGGTGGAAAGAACGACGCCACGCGCGACCGCGCCCGGCAGAACGGGGCTACCGTCGTTGTCGTTGGCGAAGCGGGCGCGGAGGGCCTCGGGACCGGGCGCAAGAAAGCCGCCCGGTCCATCGGCGCGATGGCTCGTCGTCATGTTTGATGCCTGTCCCTGTCGGAGAATTCTTTTGTCCCCCGATCATGGAAAGACGATACCGACGGGGTGCCGAAAAACCCCTAAGAAGTGCGGTTAAGCAGCGATAACCATATGATTTCCGGCCTATTCCCGGATTCGTCGTTCATGAATGGTAACCGGCGACGGGCTTGACGCATCTGTGCCTGCGCGCCAGAACCGGTTCCGAATTACCCTTCAAGGATCGCCCGATGGCATCAGCCGCCGCCGAAAAACCGACGCTTCGCATTCGCCTCTGTGCCCCGCGCGGCTTCTGCGCCGGCGTCGTCCGCGCTATCGACGCGGTGGAGGAGGCGCTCAAGAAATTCGGCGCGCCGGTCTATGTCCGGCACGAGATTGTCCACAACCGCTACGTCGTCGAAGGGCTCAAGCGCAAGGGCGCGATCTTCGTCGACGAACTCGACGAAATCCCCGATACCGAGGCGCCGGTGATCTTCTCCGCACACGGCGTGCCGAAATCGGTGCCTGCGGAGGCGCAGACACGCCGCTTCTTCGCCATCGACGCGACCTGCCCGCTGGTGACGAAGGTGCATCGCGAGGCCGAGATCCACCATAGGCGCGGGCGGCTAGTCATCCTTGTCGGCCATGAGGGCCATCCCGAGGTCGTCGGCACGATGGGGCAACTGCCGGACGGGGCCGTCCGGCTGGTCGAGGATGTGGAGGATGTCGCGCGGCTCGACATTCCCGCCGGAACGCCACTCGCGTTCGTGACCCAGACAACGCTCTCGGTCGATGACACGCAGGCCGTGATCGCCGCGCTCAACGCACGCTTTCCCGAGATCGCCGCCCCGCACAAGGAAGATATCTGCTACGCCACCACCAACCGGCAGGAAGCGGTGAAGCGTGTCGCGCCCGAGGTCGATGCGATGATCGTTGTCGGTTCGCCCAATTCCTCCAATTCGCAGCGCCTGCGCGAGGTCGCAGAGCGCTCTGGCTGCAAGGCAGCAAGATTGGTGCTGCGCGCGGAGGACATCGACTGGTCGATCTTTGGCGATATCCGTTCGCTCGGCATCACCGCGGGAGCCTCTGCGCCGGAAGTGCTGGTCGAGGAAATCATCGACGCCTTCGCCGCGCGCTATACGGTCGAGGTCGAGACTGTCTCGACGGCGGACGAGAGCGTTTTTTTCCCGCTGCCGCGCACCCTGCGGCCGGATGCTGCATGAATGTGACGGGCCTATAGGTTCAGCAGCAATGCGACGCCGATGACGATCAACGTGAGACCCAACCCCTCGCGCGGTGTCGGCTTTTCCGAGAACAGTTTGCCCGAAAGCACGCGTGCGAACAGCACCTCGATCAACGCCAGTGTCCGCACCTGTGCCGCCGTCGCCAGCGCGAAGCCCAGGAACCAGAACTGCGAGGCGAGAGCGCCCATGAAGCCTGCGAGAAGCGAGGGGCGCCAGAGCTTGAAGATCGCCAGCAGGGCAGGGCGGTTCGTGATCGCGAGATAGAGCGAGAGCAGCGCGGACTGGAAGAAAAGACCCGCGACGAGAATCGTCGAGGCGCGGATGCCAAATCCGCCCGAGGGCAGTTGATGGATCGCTGCCCGGAAAGCGACCGCCGATATCGCGAACATCGCTGCGGCGGCGATGCCGAGCGCTAGCGCCGGCAGTGACCAGCCCTCGCCGGCCTGTTTCGGCCAGGCCGTGAGCATCACGCCGAGGGTCGCGATGCCGATCGCGGTGAGCATCGGCGGCGAAAGGTGGTCGCCGAGAACGATCAGGCCGAACAGCGCCACGAGAACAGGCTCGGTCTTGGTATAGGCGGTGGCGACGACGAAGCTCTTGGATTTCATCGAGGCAAGCATCAACCCGGTCGCGCCGATCTGGGCCCCGGCCGCGATGGCGATGGTGGGCAGAAGCGAAAGACTTAGGGACGGGATCGTCTCGCCGGTGATGAGACGCATCACGCCCAGCATCAACAGCGAAAATGGAAAACCGAACAGGAACCGCACATGCGTCGCGCCGACGACGCCGAGTTTGGCGGTGAGGTCACGCTGGAGCGCGTTGCGCAAGGTCTGCGAGCCGGCCGCGATGACCGTGAACAGGGCCCAAAGCATTGGAAATCCGCCGGCCGGAGGGCCGAGAAGTTTGACGGGAAGGTTGATCGAGGCGTATCACCGGGCGGGAACCTTTGTCACGCGAAAACAGCCCGTCGGGCCGGCGACGTCGAAGGAGGGCAGGACGATGGCCGTTTATACCGATGTCAGCGCGGAAGAACTCGGGGAGTTCCTCAAGGATTACGACCTTGGCCCGCTCCTGAGTTTCAAGGGCATTGCCGAAGGGGTCGAGAATTCGAACTTCCTGATCGAAACCGGGCGCGGCCGCTATATCCTCACGCTCTACGAGAAGCGCGTGAACCGCGACGATCTGCCGTTCTTCCTCGGGTTGATGGGGCATCTGGCGGATCGCGGCATCACCTGCCCGCTGCCTGTGAAGGGGCACGACGGTCAGGCGCTGCGGATGCTCGCGGGCCGCCCCGCCGCAATCGTCACCTTTCTCGAAGGCGTATCCTACCGCCGCCCCTCCGCGACGCATTGTGCCGCGCTCGGCACCGTGCTGGCTGGCCTGCACGAAGCCGGAAAAGGTTTTGGCCTCAGCCGGGGGAACGCGCTCTCGATCAACGGTTGGCGACCACTTGCCGAGCAGGCGGGCGAGGGAGCGGACAAGGTTGCCGTCGGTCTCGGACAGGCGATCCGCAACGAGCTTGCCGATCTGGAGGCGCATTGGCCGCGCACGCTGCCAGCAGGCATCATCCACGCCGATCTGTTCCCGAACAATGTGCTCTTCGTGGGCGATCAGCTTTCGGGTGTGATTGACTTCTATTTCGCCGCCAATGACGCGCTCGCCTATGATCTCGCGGTGTGCCTCAACGCCTGGTGCTTCGAGGCGGACTATTCGTTCAATCTCACCAAGGGGCGGGCGATGATCGCCGCCTACCGCGCCAAGCGCCCGCTCAACCGCGTCGAGATCGAGGCCCTGCCGATCCTGTGCCGTGGCGCGGCCTTGCGCTTCCTGCTGACGCGCCTCGTCGATTGGCTCAACGTGCCGCCCGGCGCGCTGGTGCGTCCGCTCGATCCGATGGAATACTGGAAGAAACTCCGCTTCCATCAGGGTGTCGAGACGGCCTCCGCCTATGGCCTGATGGATTGAGCCCGCGCGCATGCCCGACAACGCGAAGACGACCGGCGCACCGGTCGAGATCTGGACCGATGGCGCCTGCTCGGGCAATCCTGGTCCCGGCGGCTGGGGTGCGATCCTGCGTTACAACGGGACGACGCGCGAACTTTCCGGCGCCGAGCCGGAAACCACCAACAACCGCATGGAATTGCAGGCGGCCATCGCTGCGCTCGTGGCGCTGAAGCGTTCTTGCACGGTGGTTCTCACCACCGACAGCCAATATGTGAAGGGCGGCATCACCGGCTGGATTCACGGCTGGAAGCGCAACGGCTGGAAAACCGCCGACAAGAAGCCGGTCAAGAACATCGATCTCTGGCAGGCGCTCGACGAGGCCGTGCAGCGCCACCGTGTCGAATGGCGCTGGATCAAGGGCCACGCGGGGCATACGGAAAACGAACGCGCGGACGAACTCGCCCGCGCGGCCATTGCCGAACTCCGAAAAGCTCAGAGCTGACAGATCAGCGTCTCGGCGGAGGAAAGCTCGGCCTTGCCCGGCGCTTCCTCGATGTTGAGCTTCTTGACGACGCCATCTTCTACCAGCATCGAGAAGCGGCGGCAGCGGGTGCCGAGACCGGCGACCGAAAGATCGACGTCGAGACCAGTCGCCTTGGCGAAATCGGCGTTGCCGTCCGCGAGGAAGGTGAGGACACCTTCGCCGCCCGTTTCCTTGGCCCACATCGCCATGACGAAGGGATCGTTCACCGCGACGACCGCGATACCGTCGACGCCCTTGGCCTTGAAAGCCTCCGCTTCCTTGAGGAAACCCGGCAGATGGGTCTTGTGGCAGGTCGGCGTAAAAGCGCCGGGAACGCCGAACAGCACGATCGTCTTGCCAGAGAAAACCTCGGCAGTGGTAACCGGCTTCGGTCCGGTCTCGGTCATGGTCCGGAGAGTGACGTCCGGGAGGCGTTCTCCGCTGGCAATCGGCATGGGGTCATTCCTGTCTTGAGTGTATGTCTTGTGCTTGTCCGGCCATGTTTCCGGCCGGAAGAGCAATCTAGGGCATTTTCCGATCGGGGCGAGCGGATTTCTGGCTGCGTGCTGCGAAAGCGGTCAAGGCCCCGGCGCGTTGTCGAGATCGAGCATCTTCTCGAAGGACCTTTCCTTCGTTCCGAAGGTGAGGCGCACCGGGCCGAACCGCTCTCCCGTTCCCGGCGCCGGTTGACCCGAGATTGCCACGGCGACAGCTCCGCCGGTGCCGGCTTCCACCGCTTCGACATCGAGGAAACCGTTGCCTTCCACAAAGGCGGTCATGGCTGAGACATCGCCGGCATAAGGCAGGGTCACGCGCCATCGATGCTTGCCGGCTTCGGTGCGCACCACCGTTGTCGGGCGGCCATCATCCGCCTTTGGCAAGGCTGCGCGGGCAAGAGCCAGCGCGTCCGCTTCCGTTCCGACGAGCTTTTGGCCGGTCGCCGGCGAAAGCTCGAGCTTGCCGTTGAGCGGAATGCACATCGTTCCGCAGACGGCAAAGTCGAGTGCGAGCGCCAGGCGATAGTCCTTGCCCTTCCTTTCGCCGGAAATCGGCAGGATAACATGGTGCTTGTAGCCCCAGGCCTTGCCGCCGGCGCCATCGTCGAAGCGCTCGGGGAACGGGAAGGCAACCTGCAACGCGTCGATGCCTTGCGTGCCACCGAAGTCGAACATCGGCGGCACGCCCGAATCGCCGGCTTGCCTCCAGTAGGTCTTGAACCCCTCGGCGAGAGTGATCTCCAACCCTGCCACCAACGCGCCTTCCGGCCCGTCGGTATCGATCAGGAGCCGGATGCGGGCCTCACGAAAATCGACCCATGACGAGGCTAGAACGTCGGCTCGCGCGGCATTATGGACCGCGAACAGCAGAGCGAGGCTGATCAAGTACCGTTTCATGCCCAAAGCATAGGCCGGAACCGGTTCAAGACCGATGAACAATTCCGTGACCCCGCGGCGGCCTCTTCGGCGCTCCATGCGATTTTTGCAGAGCGCCCCTTGGCAAGTTCCGCAAGGACTGCAACTCTTTGTGCATGGACATATCATCGCTCAGGAACAAGGCCGAAGCCGGTTTTCTCGATGGCCAGATGCTGATCGCCATGCCGGGGATGCCTGACGCCCGTTTCGCACGGACCGTCATCTATATGTGCGCGCATTCGTCGGAAGGTGCGATGGGCATTGTCGTCAACAAGCCCTCGCGTTCGATCGTTTTTCCCGATCTTCTTCAGCAACTCGATATCATCGACAAGGACGCAGCGATCCGGCTGCCCCACCGCGTCGCAGGCGTCCCGGTTCTGGCCGGCGGCCCGGTCGAGACAACGCGTGGTTTCGTGCTGCATTCGATGGATACGACGATCGAGGACTCGACTCTGCCGATCTCCGAGAACATCGGACTGACGATCACGCTCGACATGCTCCGTGCGATCGCCCGAGGAGACGGACCGGAAGAAGCCATTCTCGCGCTTGGATATGCGAGTTGGGGCGCAGGGCAACTCGAACGGGAGATCCAGGAGAATACCTGGCTGCACGGGCCGATTTCGCGCGACCTCGTTTTCGGGGTGGATCACGAGGCCAAATACGACACAGCCCTGCGACAGCTCGGTATCGATCCGGCTTTCCTTTCGCAGGAGGCGGGCCACGCCTGAGATCAGGCGGTGATACCGATCAGCTTGCGGGTCTGTTCGAGGTTGATTGCCGGGCCGAAAACATAGCCTTGCGCGAACTCGCAGCCGAGCTGGAACAGTTCCACGGTGTCGGCTTCCGTCTCGGCGCCTTCCGCGACAATGTTCATGCCGAGATCATGCGCGAGGCCGACGATCGAACGCAGGATGAGCGGGCGCTTGCCGCTGTCGTCGTGCCGCACGAAGCTCTGGTCGATCTTCAGCGTGTCGAAGGGGAAGCGCTGGAGATAAGCCAGCGAGGAGAAGCCGGTGCCGAAATCGTCGAGCGCGAGGCCGGCGCCGAGTTCGCGAATCTTCTGGAGGATCTGCGCCGCATATTCCGGGTTTTCCATCACCAGCGTCTCGGTGATTTCCAACTTCAGCGAGCCTGGCTGGACCGGATAACGGATCAGGACATTCTTGACGTCCTGCAACAGGTCCGACCGCAGCAGCTGTCGGCTCGAGACATTGACCGAGGCGAAGATCGGCGGGTCGACGACGAGGTTCTGCTGCCAGAGCAGCAGTTCGCGCGCCGTCGTCTCCAGCACGAACATCCCGAGATCGACGATGATGCCGGTTTCCTCCGCAACGGAGATAAAATCGGATGGCGGCAACCGACCAAGACGCGGATGGTTCCAGCGCACCAGCGCCTCGAACCCGGCGATGGACCGATCCTCCAGCCGGACGATGGGCTGGAACTGCACCTCAAGTTCCTTGCGCTCGATCGCCTTTCGGAGGTCGGCGGCAAGGGTCAGCTTGTCCTGTGGCATCGAGCGCATCGACGCGCGATAAACCTCGATCCGGTCTCGCCCGGTGCGCTTGGCATGGATCGAGGCGAGTTCCGCGTTGCGCACGAGCGCCTCGCGGTCGAGCAGCGAGGAATCGTCCGGGAAGGCGATGCCGACCGAGCCCGTGAGGTAGATCTGGCGCTCGCCATGCGTGATGGGCGTCGAGACGGCGCGACGTACGAGATCGGCGAGCGCAAGGATGCGCTGTGGGTCCTGTTCTGAAATAACGACAAGGCCGAAGCTGTCGCCCGAGAGACGGGCAAGCGTGTCGCCGGCACGCACGACACGCGCGAGGCGGCGCGCGATCGTCAGCAGAACCATGTCGCCGGCGTTGAAGCCGATCTGCTCGTTGACCTGCTTGAAGCGGTCGACATCGACGATGATGAGGCTCGGCTTCGGGGGCGGCGGGCTCGCCTTCACGCGCGCAGAGACCAGCGCGGTCTCAAGCCGGTCGAGCAGCAGCTTGCGGTTGGGGAGGCCGGTCAGGTGATCGTGGATCGCATCGTGCAGGAGGCGATCCTGAGCGAGGTGGAGCGAGGTGACATCCGCCATCGTGCCGACGATACGCACGACTTCGCCTTCGCGGTTCACGACCGGGCGGGCCTTGAGGCGATACCAGGAAATCGACCCGTCCCGTGCAACGAGGCGCAGATCCTGCGCGACGCGACCGCGTCGCTGCTCGATCAGCGTGTTGAGGATCGTGCGGTAACGGTCGCGGTCCACATGGTGGACAATCTCCATAAGTGCGGCGGCACGCCCTTCCAGATCGCCGCGTTCGAGGCCGAGATGGGCTTCGAGATCCGGGCTGACGTGAAGATGATCATCCGCGACATCCCAGTCGAAGACGAGGTCACCGCCGCCGACGAAGGCCAGCGCCTTGCGTTCCGCATCCGGAACCGCGCCGGTGGCGACAGCCGAGGAGGTGAAAACGTTCTGCATCACCGTGAAGCCGATCAGCAGGACAATCAGCACCAGCCCGCCGAGCAGCGCAGGTGCGGCGATATCGTTGGTGATCTGTCCGCTGATGACGAGGCCGGCGGCGATCACCCAGATCAAGAGCATGAACCAGGTCGGCACCAGCATCGTTGCGCGGTCGTAGCGATGGAGCGCGAGATAGACGACCAGCACAAAGCCGATGACCGCGATGGCGGCAATCGAAATGCGGGCGATACCGGAGGCTACCGCCGGGTCGATTGACGCCAGCGCGATCAGCGCGCCGATCAAGCCCAGCCAGACGAGCGTGATATGGGCATAGCGCGAATGCCAGCGGTTGAGGTTGAGGTAAGCGAAGAGAAAGACAAGCAGCGTGCCGCCCAGCACCGCTTCCGCACCGGCTCGATAGATGTTCTCGATCTCCGGCCGCACGCCGAAGAAGCGGCCCACAAAACCGAAATCGATGCCGAGATAGACGAGCACGGCCCAAGCCAGCGCTGCGGAAGCGGGGAAGATCAATGCCGCGCGCAGGGCGAGCACGATGGTGAGGAAGAGCGCCAGCAGCGCGGCGATACCGGTAACGATGCCGCGATAGAGCGTCAGCGAATTGAGCTTGTCCTTGTAGGCTTCCGGGTCCCACAGCGTCAGCTCCGGCAGTCGGTTGCCCTTCAACTCCGCAACGAAAGTAACGACCGCACCGGGATCGAGTGTGATGACGAAGATATCCGCTTCCGAGGCCTCCTCACGCTCCGGCTTGTGGCCGTGGCTCGCGGTGATCGCCTCGACGCGGCTTGCCGCGAGGTCCGGCCAGAATACGCCTGAACCGGAAAGCTTGAAGCGCGGCGCAACAAGCAGCCGCTCGATCTGCTCGTTGGTCTCGTTGGCAAGCGCGAAGGCGATCCAGCGCGGGCGAGAACCCGGTTCGCGCGCCTGCACCTCGATGCGGCGGACGATACCGTTGGCGTCGCGCGCGGTCTGGATCTCGATGCGATCATCGCGCGATTGCTGCGCCTGCGTCACCGGCAGAAGATCGACCGCTTCCGCCTGCGGCACGATCCGGACCGCTTCAAGCGCGAGCGCAGGCGCAACGAATGCGGCGAGCAGCCACAACAGAATCCCGATCGTTCGGCCAACCGGAGCGGTCAACCAGTCAGGAAACGGCGTGACAGGCCGGGAAAGCGCGACGCGAGGCAAGCAATAGTCCATGTGTGAGCAGTAGCCGCAGCCCATGTCGCGGGCAAGCGTCGAGATGGCTTCTGAACAGCGGTCTCCCGCTATCCGGGGCGGCGATCGGCCGCCAGCAGCGCAAACAGCAGATGATCGCGCCGCGCCCCGGCAATCGAAAGATATCCCCGCGCATAGCCCTCGCGCTGAAATCCGGCTTTTTCGAGAACGCGGATCGACGCTGCATTCTCAGGCAGGCATGCCGCCTCGACACGCCAAAGACCCAGCCGGGCGAAAGCGAAGGTGCAAATCGCAGGCACGGCCATCGACATATACCCCTTGCCGGCATGGGGCGCGCCCATCCAGTAGCCCAGCGTTGCGCTCATGGCCGCCCGGCGGCGGATGTTGTTGAGATTAACCCCGCCGAGCAAAGCGCCATCCGTCCGCCGCTCGATGAAGAACGGGTAGGCCACGTCGGCCTCCCGCTCGTCGCGATATCGCGCGAGGCGGCGCTTGAAGGCTTCCGGTGTGAGATCATCCTCAGGCCAATTCGGCTCCCACGGCTGGAGGAAGGCGTAAGAGCGGCTGCGCAGGTCTGCCCAGGGCTCGTAGTCCCGCGCGACCGGTGCGCGCAGGCGGAGTTCGCCGCAATCCAGCGTGAAATCGTCCCGCTTCCGGCTCCCGAGCCATGAACCGAGAAACCGTGCCAAGGTCAGCGCCCTCGGGTGAGCTTCGCCCGGATGAAGCCTTCGAGCGCGCGCCCGTCGTTCGCGACGCTTTCGCTACGCTCGGGATCGGTCATCAGGTGCCGGAGACGTTCAGGCAACGGTGCGTCGAGCCCGGCGACGGTCTTCATCGCGTCGGGGAATTTCGCCGGCGCGGCGGTCGCGAGGATGACGAGCGGAACTTCCGGCGCGAGCCCCGCCTTGCGGGCCGCGACAGCGCCGGTCGCGGTATGAGGGTCCAGGTCGTAGCCGCTGTCCCGATGCGTCGAGCGGATCGCCTCGCCGACTTCCTCCTCGCTCGCGCGGAAGGCCATGAACTCGCTGCGGATGCGGGCGAGCGCAGGCTCGGGCAGCGTGAAGGCGCCGGATTGCTTGAGCCCCGCCATCATGCGGTTGACCGCGGCGGCGTCGCGCCTCGACGCCTCGAACAGCAACCGCTCGAAGTTGGAGGAAATCTGGATATCCATCGAGGGGGAGAGTGTCGCCTCCACCTTTGCCATCTCGTAACGACCGGTCGCGAGCGTGCGGGCGAGAATATCGTTGATGTTGGTGGCGACGATCAGTGTCTCGATCGGCAGGCCCATCTTCTTGGCGACGTAACCCGCGAAGATATCGCCGAAATTGCCCGTCGGCACCGAGAAGGCGACCTTGCGATGTGGCGCTCCGAGCGCGACTGCGGCAACGAAATAGTACGTTACCTGCGCAACAATGCGCGCCCAGTTGATCGAGTTGACGCCCGAAAGCGCCACCTCGTCGCGGAAGGCGAGGTTGTTGAACAGCCCCTTCACGAGGTTCTGGCAATCGTCGAACGTGCCGGGGATAGTGATCGCGTGGATATGGCTTTCCGTCGGTGTCGTCATCATCCGGCGCTGGACGTCAGACACGCGCCCCTCGGGGAGCAGGATGAAAACATCCGAACGCTTCGAGGCGCGGAAGGCCTCGATCGCCGCGCCGCCGGTGTCGCCAGAAGTTGCGCCGACGATGGTGGCCCGCGCGCCCTTGCGTTCGAGCGCGTAGTCCATCAGTCGGGCGAGGAGTTGCATCGCCACGTCCTTGAAGGCGAGCGTCGGGCCGTGGAAGAGTTCGAGCACGAAACGGTTCGGCGCAATCTGCTGGAGCGGGGTCACCGCCTCATGCGCGAAGCTCGCGTAGGCCGCCTTCGTCGCTTCCGCCAGCACCGCATCCGGGATCGTCCCGCCGGTGAAGCGACGGATGAGATCGAACGCGACCTCGTGAAAGGGGCGCCCCGCGTATCCCGCGATCTCGGTCGGGGTGATCTGCGGCCAGGTCTCCGGAACATAGAGACCGCCATCGCGGGCGAGACCGGCAAGCAGGCAATCGGCAAAATCGAGGGAAGGGGCCTCGCCCCGGGTCGAGATGTAACGCATGGCTAGAGGCAATAGCGGGTTCGGAACGAGTTGTCAGCGCGTCTCGTGCTTCGCGCGGCGACGAAACAGGAAAAACCCGAGCGCGACGATGTTGGTAAGCGCGAGTCCCCACCAGGTGAACGCATACTGGCGGTGATTGTTCGGCACGCTCGCAAGGAAGGTCTGCGCCTCAAGGCCGAAAGGAGCCTTCTCGCCTGCCACCGCCTCGCGGTCGACGAAGCGCTCGTAGGGTGATGCGGAGGCCATCTCGGCACCGGGTAACTCGGCCGCGCGCGCCATCGCCTCGACATCGCGCGTAAACCAGATCTTGCGGGCCGGATCGTTGGTGGGCCCGAAAAGGCCGGGTTTCTCGCCAGGTCGGACGAACCCGGTGATGGTCATCGGTTCGTCGGGTTTGTCGAACGCCGGAATGCGCCCGTCCGGCGGCGTGGGCACGAAGCCGCGATTGACGTAGACATTGGCGAGCGTGCAACGCCCCTCGGCATTGCACAGGTGCGTCACCATCGGCGTCATCACGATGACGCCGAACCCGCCTTGCTGCTGTCCTTTGTCCGGACGCGAGGTGCGGACGTAGGCGGTGTGCTGATGAAGGTAGCGACCCGTCAGGCTGACACGGCTCCAGAGCGACGCACCGGCAAGCGCACGCGGCTCGGCCTTCGCGGCGGCGGCGATCCCGGCGATCAGCGCCTCTTTCTCGCCGAGGCGCTGCCATTGCCAGATGCCGAGCCCGGCCTGCACCGCCGTAGCGGCAAAGATGAGCAGAACGAACAACTTCGAGCGGAGCGACATCACGTGGTCTCCAGGGAGGCGATCAACTGTCGAGCCGACCCTGCTCGGCCTTGTTGCGATATTGAAGGCCGATCAGCAGGCCCTTCAGCGGCCGCAGCATGCCAAGGCAGACGATCAGTGTCATCGGCAGGAAAATGACGAGATGCACCCAGAAAGGCGGCTCGTAGTTGACTTCCGTCCAGAGCAGAGCCCCGACGATGATGAACCCGGCGATGAGGATCACGAATACGGCCGGCCCGTCGCCCGCGTCAGCGAACTTGTAGTCGAGCCCGCAGGATTTGCAGGAGGGCGCGAGCGTCAGGAAGCCGTCGAACAGCTTGCCCTCGCCGCAGCGTGGGCAGCGTCCGGAAAGGCTGGCGGAAACCGGGTCGGCTTCGGGTCCGTCGTAGGCCATGATCGCTCTCCCTCGGGTTGAAAGAAAACTCGGGTTAAAAAGAAAAAGGGGCGGCTTCGAGCCGCCCCTGTTCGCTTCTGCGGGGCGGGCTCAGTGCCCGGCCGCGGCGGCGGCTCCCCAGTTGGAACCCCAGACGTAGATCGCGGCGAAAAGGAACAGCCAGACCACGTCGACGAAGTGCCAGTACCAGGCGGCGAACTCGAAGCCGAGGTGCTGTTGCGGCGTGAAGTGGCCCTTGTAGGCGCGGATCAGGCAGATGATCAGGAAGATCGTGCCGACAAGAACATGGAAGCCGTGGAAGCCGGTCGCCATGAAGAAGGTCGCGCCATAGATGTGGCCCGAGAAGCCGAAATGGGCGTGGGAATACTCGTAAACCTGTACGCAGGTGAACAGAGCACCGAGCAGGACCGTCAGCCACAGCCCCTTCTTGAGGCCGTCACGATCGCCATGCAGGAGCGCATGATGCGCCCAGGTGACCGTGGTGCCGGAGGTCAGCAGGATCAGCGTGTTGAAGAGCGGCAGCTCCCACGGGTTGAACACCGCGATGCCCTTCGGCGGCCAGTGTCCGCCCGTCAGCGCGGTACGGCTGTACTGGATCGCCTCGTTCGAGAACAGCGATGCATCGAAATAGGCCCAGAACCAAGCGACGAAGAACATCACTTCCGAGGCGATGAACAGGATCATGCCGTAGCGGTGATGCATCTGCACGACGCGGGTGTGATCGCCGGTCTGCGCCTCGTTCACGACGTCCTTCCACCAGCCGAACATGGTGTAAAGCACGCCGATGAAGCCCGCGCCGAACAGATACGGTCCGGCCGCGAGACCGCCCATCGTCAGCTTCTTCATCCACATCACGGCGCCGACCGCCATGATGAAGGCTGAAACCGAGCCGATGAACGGCCAGGGGCTCAGCGGAAGAATATGGTAGTCGTGATTTTTCGCGTGTGCGTCGGCCATGCCCTGGGCCCCCTTCCTATTTCGAAACCGTCTCGCGCTCAGCGCGCGAACCGGCTAGCTGCCCGGCGTCAGCGAGCGGTTTGCCCCCGCTTCTGGCCGGAAAAAACGTGTACGACAAGGTGATGGTATCGACCGAATCGAGTTCGCGGTTCTTCTCGATATCTGGATCGATGAAGAACACGACCTCTTCCGACCGGCTCTCACCCGGTTTCAGCGTTACCTCCGTGAAGCAGAAGCAGGAGATCTTGTTGAAATACCCGCCGGTCTGATCGGGCGAGACGTTGAAACTCGCGATCCCGACCGTCTCATGGGGCCGGCGGCTCGAAATGGTGTAACTGACGGTTCGAACCTCGCCGGCGCGGATGGTGATTTCCTCAGCCTCGGGCTGGAACTTCCAGCCGAGCCCCGGCGCGACGTTGGCATCGAAACGGACCTTGAACATGCGTTCCGAAACGCGCGCCGGCGCCTGCTTGGCGACGATCGGCGTGCCGCCGAAGCCGGTCGTTTTGCAGAAAAGATCGTAAAGCGGCACGGCGGCGTAGGCTGCGCCGAGCATGAACGCGACCCCGCCGAACAGCGAAAGCGCCACACGACCGTTGCGGCGCTCGTTCACGATGACCGGCTGAGGGCGGTTTGCCATCGGGGGCTCGGAGGGGGCGTGCCGATTGTTCATCATTCCCTCACAGCGACCGCTTGAGAATCGCAGAGCCAATCTTGAACACCGTGATGAGGTAGAACAAGGCGCACAGCCCGCCGACGGACAGCGCAATAGCAAGATTGCGCCGCGAGCGCCGCGCCTTTTCTTCGTCGGTCAGTCGGACGCCGGTGTTCTCGGTATTGACTTCGTTCACGCGAGCCTCCCGAGAAGAGCCCAGAGGAGGGGGGCAGTTTTCTGCGCGGTCCATTCGATGAGCAGCGCTGCGAACAACGCAAACAGATAGGCAATCGAGCCGCCGAACATGCGCCAGCACGCCTTGCGCAGGGCCTCATCGCTGGAAGCACGCCAGATCGCGTAAGCCCACCAGAGCATCGCGCCACCGCCAACAGTCGCGGCAACGGCATAGACCAAACCACCCAATCCGAAAGCCAGGGGAGCAAGCCCGAACGGCACGACGATCAGCGTGTAGAGCAGAATCTGGAGCCTGGTATTCTTCTCGCCTGCAACATTCGGCAGCATCGGCACGCCGGCACGCCCATAGTCGTCGGATTTCACGAGCGCGAGCGCCCAGAAATGCGGTGGGGTCCAGAGGAAGATGATCGCGAAGAGCAGCATCGGCTCGATGGTGACGTTGCCGGTTACCGCCGCCCAGCCGATGACGGGCGGCAGGGCTCCGGCTGCGCCGCCGATGACGATATTCTGCGCCGTGCGGCGTTTCAGGCCGATCGTGTAGACGACGACGTAGAAGAAGATCGTGAAGGCCAGAAGCCCGGCAGCGAGCCAGTTGGTCGCTAATCCGAGCACCATGACGGAGAAAAATGACAGGAAGAGGCCGAAGGAGAGCGCTTCGCCTTCTTTCACACGGCCCGAGGGGATTGGGCGCGCGGCCGTCCGCTTCATAACCGCGTCGATGTCGGCATCGTACCACATGTTCAGCGCGCCGGAGGCTCCGCCGCCGATAGCAATCGCCAGGATGGTGATCGCGCCGATAACCGGATTGATCGTGCCCGGCGCGACGACCATGCCGACGAGCGCCGTGAAGACGACAAGGCTCATCACGCGCGGCTTCAGCAGCGCGATGAAGTCTCCGGGATCGGCATTCGAGATCAGGCTCTCGCGCCGGGAATCGGCTCCCAATTCGCTCAACTCAGCAACCCTGCCATCTGGCCTGTAGTGAACATGGTGGAAAGGGAAACCCCTCGCCATCGGGAAAAGGCTCGGGGGTCGCCCGATGCCTCTTGCCGATGGGCCGGGGGCACGAGGCCCCCGGTTCCCGGATCAGTGATCGCCGCCCGTGATACGCGGGAGCGTCTCGAACTGATGGAACGGCGGAGGGGAGGTCAGCGTCCATTCCAGTGTCGTCGCACCTTCGCCCCAGGGGTTTTCGCCGGCCTTCTGCTTCTTCGCGTAGGCAGCCCAGATGCCGTAGAAGAAAACCAGCAGGCCGAAGGCGAAGATGTAGGAGCCGTAGGACGAGATCTTGTTCCAGCCCGCATAGGCATCGGGATAGTCGACATAGCGGCGCGGCATGCCCGCGAGGCCGAGGAAGTGCTGCGGGAAGAACAGCAGGTTCGCACCCACGAAGGCGATCGCGAAGTGCAGGTTGCCGATCCAGTCCGGGATCATGTAGCCCGACATCTTCGGGAACCAGTAGTACCAGGCCGCGAAGATCGCGAACACCGCGCCGAGCGAAAGCACATAGTGGAAGTGCGCCACGACGTAGTAGGTGTCATGCAGCACGCGGTCCGCGCCCGCGTTCGCGAGGACGACGCCGGTGACGCCGCCGACCGTGAACAGGAACACGAAGCCGATCGCCCACACCATCGGCGCGCGGAACTGGAGCGAACCGCCCCACATCGTCGCGATCCACGAGAAGATCTTCACGCCTGTCGGCACGGCGATCACCATCGTCGCGGCGACGAAGTACTGCTGCGCGGCAAGGCTGAGGCCGACCGTGTACATGTGGTGCGCCCACACGATGAAGCCGACGAAGCCGATCGCGACCATGGCGTAGGCCATGCCGAGGTAGCCGAACACTGGCTTCTTCGAGAAGGTCGAGATGATGTGGCTGATGATGCCGAAGGCCGGCAGGATGATGACGTAGACTTCCGGGTGGCCGAAGAACCAGAACAGGTGCTGGAACAGGATCGGATCGCCGCCGCCCTCGGGGGCGAAGAAGGTCGTGCCGAAGTTGCGGTCGGTCAACAGCATGGTGATCGCGCCGGCGAGAACCGGGAGCGAGAGCACGAGCAGGAAGGCTGTCACCAGCATCGCCCAGGCGAAGAGCGGCATCTTGTGCAGCGTCATGCCCGGGGCGCGCATGTTGAAGATGGTGGTGATGAAGTTGATCGAGCCGAGGATCGACGAGGCGCCCGCGATATGCAGCGAGAGAATCGCGAAATCCATCGCCGGGCCGGGATGGCCGACGGTCGAGAGCGGCGGATAGGCCGTCCAGCCGCCGCCGAAGCCGTTCGAGCCGGGCGGACCTTCGACGAAGAGCGAGATCAGGAGGAGGCCAAGCGCCGCCGGCAACAGCCAGAACGAGATGTTGTTCATGCGCGGAAACGCCATGTCCGGCGCACCGATCATGATCGGCACGAAGTAGTTGGCAAAACCGCCGATCAGCGCCGGCATCGCCATGAAGAAGATCATGATGACGCCGTGGCCGGTCACGAACACGTTGAAGGTGTGCGGATCGGAGAAATACTGAAGGCCCGGTTCCTGAAGCTCGAGGCGCATCATCACCGAAAGGAAGCCGCCCACGAGACCGGCGACGATCGCGAAGATCAAATAGAGGACGCCGATGTCCTTGTGGTTGGTGGAATAGAGATAGCGCCGCCAGCCCGAAGGCATTGCGTGCGAATGGTCATCAGCGGCGTGTGCGTGAGCCATTTTCTTAAACTCCTGTCGAATTCAGAACCGGGCGCCGCGATCAGCGCGTGGAAACAGTATTGTCAGCGGTGCGGACCGCCGGATCGGTCGAGGCGAACTTCTTCTTCGCCTCCGCGAGCCAGGCCTTGTATTTCTCTTCCGAGACGACGCGGATCGCGAGCGGCATGAAGGCATGGTCCTTGCCGCAGAGTTCCTGGCACTGACCGTAATAGACGCCTTCCTTGGTGGCGCGGAACCAGGTCTGGTTCAGGCGGCCCGGAACGGCATCGACCTTGACGCCGAAAGGCTGCACCGCGAAGGCGTGGAGAACGTCGGCCGAGGTGACCTGCACGACAATGTTCTTGTTCACCGGAACGACGGCCTCGTTATCGACCGAGAGAAGACGATGATAGTCTTCCTTCTTGCCCTTGCCGGCCTTCACCGCCTCGGCAATGTCGCTTTCGGTCATCATGCGGACGTCGAATTCGAAGCCGCCGCCGGCGTCCTTCGGATATTCGAATTTCCAGTACCAGGCGTTGCCCGTCAGCTTGATGGTGAGATCGGCCGGCGGGGCTGCGATCTGCTGCTTCAGCAGGCGGAACGACGGAATGGCAATGACGACGAGGATCAGCACCGGGATCAGCGTCCAAGCGATCTCGAGCCCGACGTGATGCGTCGTCTTCGAGGGAACCGGGTTGGCCTTGGCATTGAACTTGGCGACGATAATCACCAGCAAGGCCAGCACGAACAGCGTGATCACCGTGATGGTGATGAGCAGGCCGTCGTGAAAGCTGTGGATGAATTCCGCGACGGGAGTGGCCGCATCCTGCAAACCGAGCTGCCAGGGCTTGGCAAGGCCTTCGCCCGCCTGCGCGGCGCCGCCGCCAAAAAGGCCGACAAGGCTGGCGGCCGCAAGAAGGCGATGTTTCGCTGTTCCCAGCACGCCAGCGATATTGATTGAAGTCAAAGCCATGGCGAATGCCACTCCCTAAGGAAATCCCAACCCGGTTTGAGCCGTTCATTGTTCCGACAGCACCGCCAAATCCGCTCGGGACTTCTTGTGGCGGGGGCCGATCAGGACACATGCGCCTTAGCGCATATATCGACCGTCCACTTTTCATAATCCGCCCTGCGATGCAAGCGCTAGCTTGTAATCGAAGGTCCCATCCGGATTACGCCACAATATCTCCTTAAGCGAGAGGCAATTTTGTTCGTCGTAGCCTCATCAATTGGCTGCAGACGGTGCAAAAGAGAGCCCGGCCGGGTTGCCCAAGCTTCCTTGACACCATCCGCTGAACTGTTAGGCCAAACCCACGCGTTGCGAAAGAGTCTTGGGAGCGTTTCGACCGTGCATAATTCGACGCATATCCGCGGGATGATTCGTGTGTTCGCCGCCACCGCGCTTCTGGCTGCCAGTCTGGCAGGCGCCTCGGCGCAGGGCATGCTCAAGGAAAAATACGGGGATTGGCAGCATCGCTGCGACAAGCCTTCGGCCAACGGCGTGGAGCAGTGCATCCTGATCCAGAATGTGCTCGACCAATCAGATCTCAATCTCGCGGTCGTCGTTCTCCGGGTTGAGGATACGGCCGCTACCGCCGAAGCCCGCAAGAAGGACCCGAACGCCCCGTCCGTGCGTCGTCCGGTGCTGCGTGTGATCGCGCCGCTCGGTATCCTGCTGCCGCGCGGCCTCGGCCTGAAGATCGACGATCGCGAAATCGGCTCCACCGGCTTCGTCCGCTGCCTCGAATCCGGCTGTGTCGCCGAGGTCGATATGGACAATGCCTTGATCGAGAACTTCCGCAAGGGCAAGGTGGCCCTCTTTGCGGTGTTCCTGACGCCGGAGGAAGGGCGTGGCCTGCCGGTGACGCTCGCCGGCTTCGAGCAGGGCTTTGCGCAACTCAAGTGACGGATACTGGCCGGAACGGTCGGACAAGGGGATTTCCAGCGTGCGTGTGATCGGGGGAACCATGACGGATCGGATTATGCGGGGCGAGGACGCCCGGCGGATCGTGAAACTGGCGCTGGTTGCGACACTCGCCGGCGGTGTGCTCGCCGGCTGTAAGACAACGGGCGAGGGCGGCGAGGTTTCCCAGACCGAGAAATCGATCACTGAGAAATTGCTGTTCGCCAACACCAAGCTTCCGGAGAAGAAGGACGTTTCGGTAGAATATGGCTGTCCGTCTGCTTCGATTCTCGATGGTACGGCAGCTTATCGTGTCGGCGGCGATGCCGCGCGCGGCGTTTCGCATCAAGCCGCGATCCATGACATTGCCCGCGAGTGCAAGACGCAGGGCAACATGATGCACGTCAAGGTCGGAGTGCAAGGACGCCTGCTGCTTGGCGAAAACGGCAGGCCCGGCACCTTCACCGTTCCCGTGCGGGTGGCCGTGCGCTCCAACGGCGAGACGGTCTATTCGAAGCTGGTGCCCACCACGGTCACGATCCCGGAATCCGATACGCAGGCTGCCTTCGTCACGATCGACGACAGCGTCAACCTGCCGATCACTGCCGAGGACCCGGGATCGGCCTATACGATCCTCGTCGGGCTTGATCCACAGGGCTCGAAGGCCGGCGGCAGCAAGAAGAAACGTCGTCGTTGACTCCCGCCCGCGATCGGGTAGGGGAATGATATAGGCCATCTCCCGCGCGGGAGAGAGCGGCTCCGCGAGGGCCGCCGCCGAAGGCGCAACCGCCCCGGAAACGCTCAGGCAAAAGGACCGCGCGAGAAAAGCCGCTCTGGAAAGCGAAGGGCAACCTTCCACCGACGGAGTAAGTGCCGTCGCATGTCGCGCAAAAAGCGGTCGCAAAACGGTCGCCGGTACTGCGATGACGGCATGCGAAGAAATCCGGCGCGAAATCTCTCAGGTTCCGTGACAGAGGGGGCAGGTGCGTTCCATCCGGGAACGTGTCGGACCCATGTCACGGAAAGGCGGCGAAAGCCGAAGCGAGAGATGGCAGCAGCGCCGGAAACGGACGACCTGAAATTCACCCCGCTCAATGACTGGCATGTCGCGCAAGGCGCGCGCATGGTGCCGTTCGCGGGCTATTCGATGCCGGTCCAATACCGGGACGGCATCATCGCCGAGCACAACTGGACGCGCGAACACGCCGGGCTGTTCGATGTCTCGCACATGGGCCAGTGCTTCCTGATACCGAAGGATGGACAGTTCGAAACCGCAGCCCGTGCGCTTGAGGCGCTGGTGCCGGCGGATGTTCTCGCCCTCAAGCCCGGCCAGCAGCGCTATTCCCAGTTCCTGAACGACGAGGGCGGTATCCTCGACGACCTGATGATCACCCGCCTCGGCTTCGAGGGGCATCACCACTGGCTCTATCTCGTCGTCAACGCGGCCTGCAAGGACGCCGATTACGCCCACATGCGCGCGAAGCTGCCGACAGATGTCGAGTTGCGTATCGCCGACAATCTTGCGCTGCTCGCGCTTCAGGGGCCGGAGGCGGTCGCGGTTGTCGCGACCTATGCGCCGCAGCTCGCGGCCTTGCCTTTCATGATGTCGCTCGACCTGCCGCTCGGCCCGCACTGGTGCCATGTCTCCCGCACCGGCTACACGGGCGAGGATGGTGTCGAGATCTCGGTCAAGGCCGCCGAGGCCGCAGCCTTTGTCGCGATGCTCTCGGCCGATCCGCGCGTGAAGCCGATCGGGCTCGGCGCGCGCGATTCGCTCCGGCTGGAAGCGGGTCTCTGCCTCTATGGGCACGACATCGATACGACGACCTCACCGGTCGAGGGCGATCTGAAGTGGTCGATCCAGAAGCGTCGGCGCGAGGAAGGCGGTTTTCCCGGCGCCGATCGCGTCAAACGGGAACTGAAGGAAGGCCCCGTGCGCCTGCGCGTCGGTATTCTACCTGAAGGTCGTCAACCGGCCCGCGAGGGCACCGAGATTTTTGCTGCGGAGAATGAGCAGCTCCGGAAGATCGGTGTGATCACCTCGGGAGGGTTTGGCCCCAGTGTCGGCGGCCCGGTTGCGATGGGCTATGTCGAGACGGCGTTCGCCACGCCGGATACGCCTGTCATTCTCGTCGTCCGTGGCAAGGAACTGCCGGGGCGCGTCCACGCGCTGCCCTTCGCACCGCATCGTTATTTCCGCTAACCCATCGTCTCCTCGGCAAAAGCGGTTCCCTGTTTTGCGTGAGGAAGAGGTGACAGAAAGATCAATGGAGAGCCTCATGACCACCTATTTCACCAAGGACCACGAATATCTCCGCGTCGAGGGGGATACCGCGACGGTCGGCATCACCGATTACGCCCAGAGCCAGCTTGGCGATGTCGTGTTCGTCGAGCTCCCGGCCGTGGGCCAGAGCTTCAAGCAGGGTGCCGAAGCGGCGGTGGTCGAGAGTGTCAAGGCGGCTTCGGATGTCTACGCTCCGGTCTCGGGCGAAGTGGTAGCCGTGAATGACAAGCTCCCGGACAATCCCGCGACCATCAACGAGGACCCGGAAGGCGCGGGTTGGTTCATGAAGATCCGCCTCGCCGACAAGGGCGAACTCGACAAGCTGATGGACGAAGCCGCCTACAAGGCGATGGTGGGTTGAAGGAGAGACGAGCTCATGGCTCACGAATATCGCGCCAAGGTAACCTGGGAACGGGGCAGCCAGCCTTTCACCGACAACAAGTACTCGCGCGGCCATCTCTGGAGCTTCGATGGCGGTGTCAGCGTGCCTGGTTCCTCCGCCCCCTCGTCCGTTCCAGTACCCCTCTCGCGCGAGGATGCGGTGGACCCTGAGGAGGCGCTGGTCGCCGCCGTCTCGTCCTGCCACATGCTGTTTTTCCTCGCCTTCTGCGCGATCAAGGGCTTCCGTGTCGACAGCTATGTCGACGATGCCCTCGGCACAATGACCAAGAACGAGAAGGGCAAGCTCTTCGTCTCGCATGTCGCGTTGAAGCCGGTCGTCACCTGGTCCGGCGAGAAAAAGCCTACGCTGGAAGAGATCGACCGCATGCACCATCGCGCGCACGACGAATGCTACATCGCGAACTCGCTGCGTGCCGAGGTCGAGATCGTTCACACCGAACCCGTTTTCGCCTGAGAAGGACGCGCCATGCGTTACCTGCCGCTTTCCGATGCCGATCGTTCGGCGATGCTCGCCAAGGTCGGCGTGGCCGATATCGACGCGCTGTTCGCCGATATTCCCGCCGACAAGCTGCTCAAAGCTCCGGTTGATCTGCCACGTCGCAAGGGCGAGATCGAGGTTGAACGGATTCTGGGCCGCATGGCGGCGAAGAACGTTCCGGCCTCGTCCGTGCCGTTCTTCGTCGGCGCGGGAGCCTATAAGCACCACGTGCCGGCGATGGTCGACCACCTGATCCAGCGCTCGGAATTCCTGACGTCGTATACGCCTTACCAGCCGGAAATTGCGCAGGGCACACTACAATATCTCTTCGAGTTCCAGACGCAGGTTGCGGCGCTCACCGGCATGGAGGTCGCTAATGCCTCGATGTACGACGGCTCGACCGGCACCGGCGAAGCGGTGCTCATGGCGCATCGCGTGACCAAGCGCCGCAAGGCCGTGCTCTCCGGCGGGCTGCATCCGCATTACGCCGAGGTTGTCCGCACGCTCTCGCATATGGCGGGGGATGCGGTGGTTGCCGCGAAAGCCTCGCCGAAAGCAGACGAGGATCTGATCGCCCTTCTGGACGACGACACTTCCTGCCTCGTCGTCCAGAACCCGGATGTATTCGGCAATGTCCGCGATCTTGCGCCGCTCGCTGTGGCCTGTCAGGCCAGAGGTGCGCTGCTGATCGCAGTGTTCACGGAAGCGGTGTCGCTCGGCCTTCTTGAAAGCCCCGGCGCGATGGGCGCGGATATCGTCGTTGGTGAAGGCCAGTCGATCGGTAACGGGCTTAATTTCGGCGGTCCTTATGTCGGCCTCTTCGCTGCCAAGCAGAAATTTATCCGGCAGATGCCGGGTCGCCTCTGCGGTGAGACGGTGGATGCCGAGGGCAAGCGCGGCTTTGTGCTGACCTTGTCCACGCGCGAACAGCATATCCGTCGCGACAAGGCGACCTCGAACATCTGCACCAATTCGGGGCTCTGCTCGCTCGCCTTCACGATCCACATGACGCTGCTCGGCGAAGCCGGGCTGACGCGGCTTGCGCGCGTCAACCATGCGAATGCGGTGAAGCTGGCGGACAAGCTCGCCGGCGTGAAGGGTGTGCAGGTGCTCACCGAGAGCTTCTTCAACGAGTTCACGATTTCCGTGCCCGGCAAGGCGGTGGACGTCGCCGAAAAGCTGGCGGCGAGGGGCGTTCTCGGCGGTGTGCCGTTCTCGCGGCTCGCGCCGGAGGCAGGGCTTGATGACCTGCTCATCGTCGCCAACACCGAAGTGAACACGGACGAGGATCGCGAAGCCTTTGTCGCCGCGCTGAAGGGGGCCGTCGCATGAAGCGCGACATGGAAATCATTCGAACGGTTCTTCTGAAGGTGGAAGAAAAATGCCCGCCCTACGGGAACGAGCGATTTTCGAAGGATGATTTTCCCGGATACGACTGGATGACCGTCTGGTCACATGCGCGTCTTCTTGAAGATATCGGCTTTTTCCAAGGCGTCTCGCACGAGGTCGGGATCGATTGCATCTCGGTTCATGGTCTCTCTTGGGAGGGGCACGAGTTCCTCGAAAGCATTCGTGATCCGGAGACTTGGGAGAAGATAAAGGCGATTGCTCAAGAACTGAAAAATTTCGGCATCGGAACAATAAAGACGATATCGAAAATAGATCTGAAGCAGAAAATAAAAGCCAAACTCGAAATCAAAGCAGAACAGGTGGTTTGAGATGCTCAACAATCAGGGACGTCCCACCGCGCCGGGCGAAACCATCACTGCCAAGCCAGCGACCTTCACCGGTAACAAGGCGTTGCAGGTCGAGGAGGCGCTGCTTTTCGAGATCGGTCGTGCCGATGTTACCGGCGTCGATCTCGACGAGCCGGAAGCCTTCACGCCCCGCCTCGGCGGGCTGGAGCGCAAGGGTGCCATCGGTCTCGTCGGCCTTTCGGAGCCGGAGGCGATGCGTCATTACGTGCGCCTCTCCCAGAAGAACTATGGCATCGATACCGGCCTCTTCCCGCTCGGCTCCTGCACGATGAAGCATAACCCGCGCCTCAACGAGAAGATGGCGCGGCTGCCGGGCTTCGGCGATATCCATCCGCTCCAGCCGCAATCGACCGTGCAGGGCGCGCTCGACCTCATCGCGGAACTCGCGCGCTACCTGATGGTGCTCACCGGCACCAGGGCGGTTGCTATGTCCCCCAAGGCCGGCGCACACGGCGAGCTTGCCGGCATGATGGCGATCAAGGCGGCGATCGAGGCGAAAGGCGAGGCCGCGACACGCAAGGTGGTGCTGGTGCCGGAGAGTGCGCATGGCACCAACCCGGCGACCGCCGCGCTGATCGGCTTCGAGGTGAAACCCGTCCCGGCGCGCGACGACGGGACCGTCCATGTCGCGGATGTAAAGGCGCTGCTCGGCCCCGATGTCGCGGCCATCATGCTGACGAACCCGAACACCTGCGGCATTTTCGAGCCGCAGGTTGTTGAAATCGCCAGGGCGATGCACGAGGCCGGCGCTTATTTCTACTGCGACGGCGCGAACTTCAACGCCATCGTGGGCAAGGCAAAGCCCGGCGATCTTGGTATCGACGCAATGCACATCAACCTGCACAAGACCTTCTCGACCCCGCATGGCGGCGGCGGGCCGGGTGCGGGGCCGGTGGTGCTCTCGGAGCGGCTCGCGCCCTTCGCGCCGGTACCCTTCATCCGCGAGGCTGGCGGGCGGCTCGAGCTCGTCGAGCATTGCGCTGGGGCGGGCGATGCGAAGCCCTTCGGCCGCGTCACCGCTTTTCACGGCCAGATGGGCATGTATGTTCGCGCGCTCGCCTATATGCTCTCTCACGGCTCGGATGGCATGAAGCAGGCATCGGAGGATGCGGTGCTCTCCGCGAACTATATCCGTGCCGGGCTTGACGACCTGATGTCGGTGCCGTTCCCGGATCATCCGGCGATGCACGAGGCGCTTTTCGACGATACATGGCTCAAGGATACCGGTGTCACGACGCTCGACTTCGCGAAGGCGATGATCGACGAGGGGTACCACCCGATGACGATGTATTTCCCGCTCGTTGTCCACGGCGCCATGCTGATTGAGCCGACCGAAAGCGAAAGCCGCGCCTCACTCGATCTTTTCATCATGGCATTGCGCGATCTTGCGATGCGGGCCAAGCGCGGCGAGACCGAGCGCTTCGCCAGCGCACCGTTCCATGCGCCGCGTCGCCGGCTCGACGAGACACGGGCAGCCCGCAATCCCATCCTCAAGTGGATGCCGCCGCAGCCGGTGCAGCAGGCAGCCGAGTGACGCGAAGGCCGGGGAGACCCGGCCTTTTTCATGATACCCGCATCGCCGGAGCGAGTTCGGAAAGGAACGTCGGATGGATCTCGAAACGCTGGTCAGCCGCTATTGCGAGGCCTGGTTTCACCCCGAGGCGACCGAGCGCCGTCGGTTGTTGACCGAGGCGTTCGAGCCCGACGGCGTCTACGTCGATCCGGGTGTCCGCGTCGAGGGGCGTGAGGCCCTTCTCGCTCATATCGACAGAGTGATCGCCGATCGCCCCGGATTCGCGCTCGAACGCGCCGGGCTTGTCGATGAGCACCACGGTTTTCTTCGCTTCGGCTGGCGGAGACTCGGTGCGGGCGGCTTCCGCAGCCCGGAATGCATCGATATCTGTCAGGTCTCGCGGGGCGGCAAGCTGGCGCTTGTCATCGGCTTCTTCGGGCCGATGAAGGGGCTGCCCGAGATCACATCCCCCTGAAGATACCCATCACCCGGCTGATGGCGTCCGCACGCGCCTCCGGATGGGTGCCGATGGTCACCGTACCGGAGCCGTTTTTCGAGAATGCGGCCTTGCGCGTCCGCAGCGGCAGGCTGGGATGATCGAAATCATGATGCGCCCCGTCGTAGCCGATGAAGCGCGCGCCGGGCAGCGAGCGGCAAGGTTCCGGCGCGGTCCAGTCGTCTGCGAGGCCATGCAGGATCGTGAGCGGAATCCGTGCACGGAAGTCCTCTTCGGCCATCGCTTTACAGCCGGGATAGAAGGCAACCGCCTGCCGGAATTCGACGCCTTTCGGCGCGCGGATCGTCCGGCTCGCCGAGAGAACGGAGGTGCCGCCGTTCGACCAGCCGAGGAGACCAATCCGGTTCCGGTCGACATCCGATCGCGAAGCGAGCCATTCGGCGGTGGCGAAGGCATCGTAAGCGCGATCCTTGGAGCGGACGTCGCGGTCGCGGACATTGCATTGCGAGCCAAGACCCCGCGAAGAAAAGCTTTCGGGAAAAACCACGATGAAACCGGCCGCTTGCAGGCGGTCGGCCCAATCGGCATGACGAGGGTTGAGCCCCCGGGAACCCGCCAGTCCGCCACAGCCGTGCAACGCCACCACGGCCGGGAAGGGGCCTGATCCGCCAGGCTTGAACATCAGCGCGCGCAGGCGGACGTTGTTACGGCCTGGAATGTCCACCCATTCCTGCGCCTGCGCGAGGGACAGGGCGTAGAGCCCGAAACCAATGACAACCACAACGCGGAAGAAAAACGACATCGGAGATACCTTTCTCGAATCATCATGCCGCACCGGGCCAACCAGAAAATAAAAAAGGCCGCTCGAAAGCGACCTTTTTGCGTCAAACCTGAAGGAAGGCTCAGTTAAGCTGCGCCTTAACTTCCTTGAGGCCGGCCGTAAATGCCTCATCGCCCTTGCTGGCAGTGAGGATCGACGCGGCAGCCTTGGCCGCGAGATCGACGGCGGCGGAGCGGACCTCGGCGGTCGCCAGCGATTCGGCCTGTTGGATCTTGAGTTCGGCCTGTGCGGTGCGGCGCTTGACGAAGTCCTCGAGCTTGGCCTTGGCGTCGGCCTCGAGGCGCTTGGCCTCATCCTTGGCGGCGGCGACAATCTCGGCGGCTTCCTTCTCGGCGGCAGCGCGCTTCGCTTCGTAGGTCTTGAGCAGCGCGGCAGCTTCGGCACGCAGGCGCTCGGCCTCGTTCAGCTGCGCCGCGATCTTCTCGCCGCGTGAATCGATGCCGGCGAGCAGCTTGCGGGGAACGCCGAGGTAAGCGAGCAGCCCGATGAAGATAAAGAAGGAGGCGCCAACCCAGAATTCTGCGGTCATCATGGGACGTCCTCCTTTATTCGCCGCGCGCGGAAGTGACGGCCTTGCCGATCGCAGCCGCGGTGGGGGCCTTGCCAGTTAGCGTCTCGACCATCGCCGAAACAGCATCCTTGGCAATATCGTCGACATTAGCCATGGCCTTCGCCTTGGTCTCGGCGATGGCCGTCTCGGCCGCAACCATCTTGGCGGAAAGCTCCTGCTCGACCTTCTGCCGCTTGGTGTCGATCTCTTTCGAGCTCTTGGCGCGGGCTTCGGCTGCAATGGCTTGCGCGTTGGTCTTGGCCTTGGCGAGGGCCTGCTCGAGCGCGGCAGCTTCCGCTTCCGACGCCTTCTGGGCGGCGGCGGCATCGCCCAGCGCCCTCTCGATCGTCCCCTCGCGCTCGGCCATGATGGAGGCGATGCGCGGCAGCGCGACCTTGCTCATCAGGACATAGAGCGTGGTGAAGGTCACCGCGAGCCAGAAGAGCTGGCCAGCGAAGGTGGAACTGTCAAAGGGCGGAAACGCGCCGCCGTCCGCCGCGAAGGCGGGGGTGACGGTCGCTGCCACGATGAACGGCGTGACGATATGACGCATCGAGCGCTCCCGAGCATTGGAACAGAAGGCCCGCCACCGGGGCAGGCGAGGGGGTGGCAAGCGGCCACCCCGGATCTTTCGTGCGACGGCCCGGTCGGGCCGCCCCGGCTTACTTCACGACGAAGAGCAGGATCAGCGCGACGACGAACGCGAAGATGCCGAGACCTTCCGCGAGCGCCGCACCGATGAACGCGCGGCCGAACTGGCCGTCGGCAGCCGACGGGTTGCGCAGCGCGCCCGACAGGAAGTTGCCGAAGATGGCGCCGACGCCGACGGCGGCGAGGCCCATGCCGATGGCGGCGAGGCCGGCACCGAGATACTTACCGAGGGTTGCGGCAGCTACGAGTTCCATTTTCATCTCCTTGGTGGAACAGGCAAAAGGGGGAAAGTTTCTCCGGATGCAACTTCCGGCTCAGTGGCCCGGATGCAACGCATCGTTGAGGTAGACGCAGGTCAGGATCGTGAAGACATAGGCCTGCAGGAAAGCGACGAGGAATTCGAGCGCGGTCAGCGCCACTGCAGTGAGCAGCGGCAGCGGCGCGAGGATGCTCGCGGCGCCGGCTCCCAGCAGACCGACCGTGAAAGCGCCGAACAGCTTGAGCGCGACGTGGCCGGCAAGCATGTTGCCGAAGAGACGCAGCGCGAGGCTGATCGGGCGCGAGAGGAACGAGATGATCTCGATCAGGACGATAAACGGCAGCAGCAAGGCCGGCAGGCCCGATGGCACGAAGAGGTGCAGGAAATGCGTGCCGTGATTGACGACGCCGGCGACGATGACCGTGCCGATCACCAGAAGCGCGAAAGCGGCGGTGACGATGATATGGCTCGTGACCGTGAAGGAGCCGGGGATCAGGCCGAGGAAATTTGCGGTGAGCACGAACATGAACAGCGTGAACACCAGCGGGAAGAAGCGCATGCCTTCCTTGCCGGTAACGCCGGTAAGGATGTTCGCGACGAATTCGTAGGACATTTCCGCCAGCGTCTGGAGCCGGCCCGGAACGATAGAACGCTTCGAGGTGCCGATCAGCGTGATGAGGCTCACCACGGCGACGACGATCACCATCCAAAGCGAGGAGTTCGTGAAGGAAAGGTCGAGGCCGAAAAGCTTGAACTCAGCGATCTTCGCGATTTCAAACTGGTGCATCGGATCGATTGCATTCCCGCTTGCCACGTCCGCTCTTCCTTCATTCGCCTGCGCCGGAGGCGCTGTTTTTGCTGTCCTTCGCCGACTGTCCCGGCTTGCGGGTCGCCATGCGATAGACGTTCCAGAACCCTGCCGCCATGCCCATCATCAAGAAGATGATGAGAAAAAGCGGCGATGTTCCTGCCTGCCGGTCGATCAGATAGCCGATCCCGCAACCGACAAGAACCCCCGAGACCAGTTCCGATCCGGCCCGGAGGCCCATGCCCAGTGCTCCGCCGTTCGAAGTCGGATCGGAACGAGCCTTGTTCCGGTCGCCCTCGGCCGCATGGGCATCCCCGATGCCGGCCTTGAGTGCTTCGAGGCGCAAGCGGAGTTGCTCGGCTTCGGCGATCGGATCCTTCGGGCCCGTGGCGGGCGACTTCGGCTCCGGTTCGCGCATCGCGTCCCAACACCTTGTCCTGAAGACCGGAGCGCATACCCCGGCGCATGACAGATCGAAACGAGAACCGGAAACCCCGGATATCGTCGAGGCGCTGTTAATCAGGCGGAAATCGGTGTGTCAAGGTGAGATCGTGGCATAAGGGGGGCAAGCGGGCTCAGGCAATAGTCCAACATCGTCCTGTTGTTGCCGCATTGCAGCACGAAACGCGGCGCAGGAGGCTCTAAACTGCTTCCGCCAGCTGCTCGGCCGTCGCAAGATCGACCGAAACGAGTTGGCTCACGCCGCGCTCCACCATGGTCACACCGAACAGGCGGTCCATCCGCGCCATGGAAATCGGGTTGTGGGTAATCATCAGGAAGCGCGTCTGCGTTTCCTGTGCCATGTCGGCCAGCAGATCGCAAAGCCGCTCGACGTTCGAATCGTCGAGCGGGGCATCGACCTCGTCGAGCACACAGATCGGCGCCGGATTGGTGAGGAACACCGCAAAGATCAGCGCGGTGGCGGTCAGGGCCTGTTCGCCACCCGAGAGGAGCGAGAGAAGCTGCGGCTTCTTGCCCGGCGGCTTGGCGAGAATTTCGAGGCCCGCCTCCAGCGGATCATCCGCTTCCACGAGCTGAAGTTCGGCGGAGCCGCCGCCGAAAAGGCGTTGGAACAGCGTGCCGAAGTGGCTGTTCACTGTGGCGAAGGCCGCACGCAACCGGCCACGCCCCTCGCTGTTGAGCGTATCGATCGCGCGCCGGAACTTGCGGATGGCCTCGGTGATGTCCTCGCGCTCGCGGGCGAGATCGCCCCGCTCCTTCTCGATCTCAACCAGCTCGACATCGGCCCGGAGATTGACGGCGCCCATCCGGTCCCGGTCTTGACGAAGGTCTGTGAGTCGCGCTTCCAGGCCTGCGGGATCGGCGATTTTGATTTCCCCGCCTTCCGCGATCCGCGCAGCGAGTTCAGAGACCGGCGCCTCGATCCGCTCCTCGACCGTCTGGCGCAGCTGCCCGAGACGTGCTTCTGCGCCTTCCGCCAGTGCATCGAGGCGTGCAGCCGTTTCCCGCGTTTCGGAAAGCCGCCGAAAGGCCTCGCGCGCCGCTTCTTCCGCATTGCGATGGCGGGTTTCGTTGGCCGCCAATGCGTCGCCGGCAGTCTTGGCGTCGGTTTCGGCTGTTGCGATCGTCGCCTCGATTTCCCGTTTGCGGGCGGCGATCTCGGCCGGGAACCCTTCGAGTTGCCGCGCCTGATCGTCGAGCGCGGCGAGGCGTTTGTCGAGATGATCTTGCGTGTGCTGTGCCTTGGCCGACCGATCGTGCCAGGCGTGCGCCTCGCGGGCGATCGCTTGACGCCGTGCCTCCTGTGCCTCAAGCCGCTCCGTGCGGCGGCTCTGGGCGAGCCGGGCGTCCGCCTCGAGCCGGCGGGCGTCGGCGAGCGCGGCCGTCAGTTCACCGAGCCGGGCGCTGTCGACCTCCTCTCCCGAGGTGGCCTCAAGCGCGAGGCGCGCCTGTTCGGCAAGGCCGTGTGCTTCGTCAAGGTCCGACCCGAGCGCCGCGACGCGATTCCGCCCCGCCTCGAGCCGGAGTCGTGCGTCTTCCGAACGCCGCATCTCGCGCTGTAATTCGGCATTCGCGATGTCGCGCGCCTGCGCGGCCCGGCGGGCGGCATCACGCGATTGCGCTTCGGCATCCTGTGTCTTCCGCAGTTCGATCTGGGCGGCGTCGAAAGCCTTGCGGGCCGTTTCGCGCCGCGCGCGCGCATCCTCGATCTGCGCTTCGATTTCTGTGAGGCGATTGCGCTCGGCGAGCCGCCGCGCGGCGGAACTCGGCGCTTCCGCCGCCGCCGTGAAGCCGTCCCAACGCCAAAGATCGCCCTCGCGGCTGACGAGGCGCTGCCCCTGGCGCAACTGCTTCTGTAAGGCAACGCCGTCTTCACGCGCCACGAGACCGATCTGCGAGAGCCGCCGATGCAGGGACGCCGGCGCGCTGACATGCGCCAGGACCGGTTCTGCGCCCGCCGGTAGGGAAGGAGCTTCCTCTTTCGCGAGGCCGCCGCCCCAATGGCGGGAGGCGCCTGCTTCCGAGGCGGCTTCGAGGTCCTCTCCGAGCGCGGCGGCCAATGCCGTTTCGAAGCCCGGTTCGACGGAGATGAGATCGACAACCGGCGTCCAGAGGCCCGGTTCGCTGTTCTCGACGATCTTGCGGATCGTGCGTGCTTCCGTTTCAAGGCGCTGAAACAACCGATCCGCCTCGCCGAACTTCGGTCGCGCGGCCTGTTCCTCGCTCCGCGCCTCGCGCGCCGCCTGTTCGGCGGCGGAGGCGACCGCAAGCGTCGTTTCGTATTCTGTTGCGCGTTCCTCGACCACGGCCTCCAGCGCCCGCAATTTCTCGAGCGCGGCGCCGTCGGCCTCGATAGCGGCGAGGTCACGTTGCGCGTCCTGCAAACTGCGGGTGAGGCGATCGAGACGCGTTTCCGCCTCTCGAACCCGCGTTTCAGTGGTGCGGCGCATTGCCAGCCGCTCGGCCAACTCGGTCTGAAGCGCTGTGAGCGCGATTTCGGCTTCCGCGCGCGTCGTTTCGGCAGTGGCGACCGCTTCTGCATCCCGCGTGGAGCCGGCCCGGTCGGTGGCGAGTTGATTGGCGAGTTCGCGATCTTCCGCTGCGAGCCGTGCCGCCGATTGCTCGGCATCGGCGAGGATCTCGCGGGCAGCCTCAGCGTCGCGCAAGACTTCCGCGCGGCGTTTTGCGATATCCCGAAGGCGCTCGTCGGCGAGGCGCGCTTCGTTGTTAAGGGTTTCTCGCGCGATCTGCTGGCGCTGCAGCATGGCGCTCGTCTCGCCGGCTGCCCGGCGGGCCTGTTCGAGTTCGTGCTCGGCAATCGCGCGCGCCCGCTCGCTCTCGCCCTGAGCCGTCATGGCCGCGGCAATCGCGCGTACGGCCAAATCATGTCCGGCGCGGGCCTGCTTCGCTTCACTCTCTGCCTGTGCGAGGCCGGCAGCGAGCAGAACGAGTTCAAGCTGACGGATCTCGGCTGCGATTGCCTTGTAGCGCTCGCTTTGTCGCGCCTGCTTCCTGAGATCGCCGATCTGCCGGTCGAGTTGGCCGAGCACATCCTCGGCGCGCGTGAGATTGTCCTCCGCCTGCCGAAGGCGCAATTCCGCCTCGTGACGACGCGCATGAAGCCCGGCGATCCCGGCGGCATCCTCGAGAATACGGCGGCGATGCTGTGGTTTCGCCGCGATGATCTCGCCGATCTGTCCCTGCCGCACCATCGAGGGCGAACGCGCGCCGGAGGCTGCGTCGGCGAAGAGGATCTGCACGTCGCGGGCCCGCACCTCGCGCCCGTTCATCCGGTAGGTCGAACCCTGTTCGCGCACGATCTTCCGCGCGATCTCGATGTGGTCCGAACCGGCGAGATGCGCGGGCATGTCGTCCGGCGGTTCGCTGATGCGGATGGAGACTTCGGCGTGGTTGCGCTCGGGGCGGGTGGTCGAGCCGCCGAAGATGACGTCGTCCATGCCGCCGCCGCGCAACGATTTGGACGAGGTTTCGCCCATCACCCAGCGTAGGGCCTCGACGAGGTTCGACTTGCCGCAGCCATTCGGCCCGACGACGCCGGTCAATCCGGGCGCGATGACAAGCTCCGTCGGTTCGACGAAGGTCTTGAAACCAGCCAGACGGAGGCGCTCGAATTTCACCCGTCGTTCCCGTTCGTTGCCAAACCGGCAGGCTGTCCCGACCGGTTATTTCGCGAGTTTGGCCTCGATCAGCTTGGCCATGTCCTCAATGGGCATGTCGCCGCTCTTCTTTTCTCCGTTGATGAAGAAAGTCGGCGTCGCCTCCACGCCGTGCACTTCGGCACCGCGCTTTTTCACCGTGTTCAGGCCGTCATAAATCTTCTGGTCTTTCAAGCAGGCTTCGAAGCTTTCCTGTGTGAAACCGGCCTGACGGGCGATGCCCAGAATTTCTTCGAGCGGCTTGTCGGAGCCTGCCCACTGGCGCTGCGTCTTGAAGAACACCGAAACGAGCGGGAAATAGCGCTCCTCGGTGGAGCATCGCGCGATCATCGAGGCGGCGGTCGAGAGCGGGTCGAGCGGGAACTCGCGGAAGATCAGCCTGACCTTGCCGGTGTCGATGAATTTCGTCTTGAGTTCCGGGAAGGTGTTCTCGTGAAAGTTCGCGCAATGCGAGCAGGTGAGCGAGGCATATTCCACGATTGTCACGGGCGCATCGGCCTTGCCGAGCACCTTGTCGCCCAGCGGGCCGGGCTGCAAGAGAGCACTGGTGTCTGTCTTCGCCGCCGACTGTTGGTCGCCAGTTGATTTCGGCGCCTCCGTCTGTTTCTGGTCGCCGCAGGCTGCGAGGCCGAGGGAAAGCATGGCAGCAACCGCAAGCGGCATCACGGTGGGTTTGAGGCCCCTGAGCATTTCGTTTCTCCTCGTCAGCATTCCAGCAGGCGCACGCCCATTCGTCTGTCTGTTATGACCAATCCTGTTATGACCAAGTCTTGCCGGCTGCAAGCTCCTGCCGTTCGCGAGCCCCCGCCAACAGCGATCCGTTGCGATGCTACTTTGCCGGAATCATGGCGACCGCCCCGCATCTCTCCACCGCTGCGCGATCCCCGCGCCGAGTTCGGCCAGCGCGCGCCGCAAATCGTCGGGTTCGATGCCTGTCAGGCCAGCCTCGATCTCGCGGACCAGTGCCGGATCAAGTTCGCGTGATGAGCTGGGCGGCGGCGGTTCCGGTTGCGGCATCTGCGCGATCTGGAGCGAGCCGATGCAGCCGAAGCCGAGCCGGCGGTTCACGGCTTCGACGATCGCTGCCGATGCCATCTGGACGTCGAGCGCGAAAGCGCCGGGGCAGCCGATGACGAGCACCGCGCGTTGCGCTTTCTCCTGTTTCGCGGGTGCGGGTTTGGCGGCAGGCGCGGTCTCGCTAGGGCGGCGTGGCCAGCGGATCTCGACCGGGTGGGTCCATCGCGCGAGGTGGGGGCCGACAATCTCCCGCCATTCCGTCAACACTGCGCTCGACGCGAACCCGCGTTCACGGAGTGTGGCGGCGACCGCTTCCGGAACCAGATCGCCGAGCGCGACAGTACCCTTGCAGGGCGGGCGTGTCGCTTTGGGAGCCGGGCCGGTCATCGAACGGAATTCCTGTTGGGAAAGCGGGGCGGGCGCTTGGTCGCGCGGTGCGATCCTGCCATGTTCGGGTGATGGTTGAAAGTCGCCTGCCCGGGGCCAGTTCGCAAGTCGCCGCCGCTTTGCTCGCTTGGTATGACCGGCACCGGCGCGATCTGCCGTGGCGGGCGAAGCCGGGCGAGCGGGTCGATCCCTATCGCGTCTGGCTTTCCGAGATCATGCTCCAGCAGACGACGGTCGCGAGTGTGAAGCCTTATTTCGCGAAGTTCCTCGCGCTCTGGCCAGATGTTCACGCGCTCGCTGCGGCGGAAGATCAGGCCATCCTCGCCGCCTGGGCCGGGCTCGGCTACTACGCCCGCGCCCGCAACCTCATCGCTTGCGCGCGGGCAGTTTCGGCGGCTGGCGGCGTATTCCCGGAAACCGAGGAGGCGCTTCGCGCGTTGCCGGGCATCGGAGTGTACACGGCGGCTGCCATCGCCGCCATCGCGTTCAACGAACCGGCCGCAGTGGTCGACGGCAATGTCGAGCGCTTAGTGACGCGGTTGTTTGCGATCGAAACGCCGCTACCCGCCGCGAAAACCGTCGTTCGCGATGCCCTGCTGCCGATCGTTCCGAAGGCGAGACCGGGGGATTTCGCGCAGGCGACGATGGATCTTGGATCCGGCATCTGCACCCCGCGCTCGCCCGTCTGTCCGGATTGCCCGCTGCTTGCTTTCTGCGCGGCTAGGCGTGCCGGGAACGAGACAGGATATCCGGTGAAGGGGGCGAAAAAGTCGAAGCCGGTTCGCTACGGCACAGCCTATGTTGCCCGCCACGCTGACGGCAGTCTGCTGCTGGCGACGCGCCCGGCCAAAGGCCTGTTGGCGGGAATGTCGGAGGTGCCGAATTCGGGTTGGCAGGAGGGGTATGCACCGGTTTCCTCACCGCCCCTGAAGGGAGATTGGACGCGCCTCAATCGCGTTGTCGTCCATGTGTTCACGCATTTCGAGTTGCGGCTCGTGGTCGAGACGGCCCGTGCAGGGAACCAGCCCGCGCCGGCGGGCATGCGCTGGGTCGCGCCGGATGCGCTGGCAGACGAGCCGCTGCCAACCCTGTTCCGCAAGGTGATCGATCTCGCCGGTTCGGCCTAGGCCGCCTTGAGATTGGCGCGGATTTCGGCGCGGAAGGCGTCGATTGGCACGATTTCCTTGCCTTTTGCGAAGTGCCAGAAGGTCCAGCCGTTGCAGGCCGGCAGGCCCTGCACCAGGGCGCCGATCTTGTGGATCGAACCGACGATGCCGTTCGACTGCAACTGCCCGTCCGGGCGCACGATAGCCTTGTAGCGTCCCTTGGCGTCGCGCAATTCCGTGCCGGGCGCGATCAGGCCGCCGTCAATCAGGGTCACGAAGGCGACGCGCGGCTCGTCGCGTTTCGCGACCGGCTGGGTGAGCAGCGCAGGGTCGAGCGGTTGCACCTCGGCGATTCGCGCCGAGGCCGCCGCCGCGTAACCGGGATCGCGCTCGATTCCGACGAAATGCCGGCCGAGTTTCTTCGCGACAGCGCCGGTCGTGCCGGTGCCGAAAAACGGGTCCAGCACGAGATCGCCCGGATTGGAGGCTGAAAGCAACACGCGTTGCAACAGCGCTTCGGGCTTTTGCGTCGGATGGGTCTTGGCGCCGTTGCCGTCCTTCAGGCGCTCGGCGCCGGTGCAGAGCGGGAGATACCAGTCGGACCGGGCCTGGCAATCCTCGTTCCCGGCCTTCAGCGCCTCGTAATGGAAGGTGTATTTCTTGGCGTCCGCGTCGCGCGCGGCCCAGATCAACGTCTCATGTGCGTTGGTGAAGCGGCGGCCGCGGAAATTCGGCATCGGGTTGGCCTTGCGCCAGACGATGTCGTTGAGAATCCAGAACCCGAGATCCTGCAGGATCGCGCCGACGCGGAAAATGTTGTGATAGGAGCCAATGACGAACAAGGTCGCGTTCGGCTTCATCGCGCGGCGCGCGCCCGTCAGCCAGGCGCGGGTGAACGCGTCGTAGGCGGCGAAGCTCGCGAACTGGTCCCATTCGTCGTCGACGGCATCGACGACGCTCTGATCGGGCCGCGAGAGCGTTCCCGCGAGCTGGAGATTGTAAGGTGGATCGGCGAAGACGAGATCGACGGATTCGGCCGGGAGGCGCGCGAGCGCTTCGAGGCAATCCTCGTTGAGAATCTGGTCGACGAAGGACAAGCCGGTGCGATCAGCCGAGCTTCGGGTACGCGAGACCTGATCCCGAGGCCTGAGGCTTGTCGCTTCCGAGCGGGAAATACGCATGACAACCGCACCGGTAGAACAACAATGCTCGCGACTATGCCGGCCTCGGGTGAAGGTCAGGTTTACGGGGGAGTAACGCTGGCTGTCTCTTTTCGGAACGCCTCAGAGAAGCGCGCGGCAGGGCGCATAGCTCAGCCGGTGCAGGGGGCAGAGACCGTTTCTCGCCAGCGCGGTCTTGTGACTCGGCGTCGGGTAGCCCGCGTGCCCCGCGAAGCCATAGCCCGGAAAATGCCGATCTGCCGCAGTCATCAGCCGGTCGCGCGCGACCTTGGCGACGATCGAGGCCGCGCCGATTGCCGCGACGCGCGCATCGCCGCCGATCACTGCCACGCCGGGGCAGGGGAGTTCCGGTGGCACGAATTTCCCGTCGATCAGAACGGCGTCCGGCGTCTCCGGCAGGGCGGCGATGGCACGTGTCATCGCGGCAAGGGTCGCCCGATGGATGTTAAGCCGGTCGATTTCCGGCGCAGGGAGATAGGCAATTCCCACCGCCGCCTCGCGCAACAAGCGTGCGGCGAGGATTTCGCGTCGGCTGGCGGACAGCTTCTTCGAATCGGTGATCTCCGCGACGTCGAAGGTCTCGGGCAGGATCACCGCCGCCGCGACGACCGGCCCGGCCAGTGGTCCGCGCCCCACCTCGTCGACGCCGGCAAAGCGCCGGAAACCTTGCCGGCGCCACCGCTGGAGCATTTCCGTCAGATCGACCAAGGCATGTTTCCCTTCTGCCGCCTGCCATCCGGTGTGCTATAGAGCGCGCGTCGCGACAAGTCGGTCCGGCGTCGGAAACCATCGGAATGCAGGACAAGCCCCCGGAAACCGAAGTTGCAGGCCGCAACGGAACCGGCGAAAGCGATATCCTGCGGGCTTTCGGTGCGGATAAGGACGATGCGCAAGCGCTCGCCGCCTATGCCCTGCACCGTCGCGCCCGGCTCGATTTCGAAACCCGCTTTGCCGAAAAGCAAGGCCGCGAGCCGGGCGACGCCGAACGGGAGGCATTTCTCCTCGGGGAAATCACGCCCACACGCATCGCTGCCTATCGCGCCGAGGCAGAGCGGCTCATGAAGCCAACTACTTCTCCAAACCCTCCTCGAAAAGCCCGCTGGCCATTCTTCGGCCTGTGGGTCGAAGCGCCGCTGTCACCGAACTTAACCGCCGAACCGGTGAACTGGCGCGGGCTATTCAGCCGGTTGCTGGTGCTCCTCCTCGCGGTGGTCGTCACAGCGATCCTGCTGCGGGTGCTGTTCGTGCAGCGCTAGGGGTCAGAACAGCGTCAACTGCGTGCCCGCCAGTTGCGGCGGGACGAACAAATCTGTCCTCAGCCTCTGCGCGGATCGGCGCTTGAGGCCAAAACGATCGCTCGCCAGTCGGAATCGTTTGCCCACGAGATCCGCGAAATAGCCGGTGCCAACCTGACGCTCGCCAAAGGTCGCGGTGTAATCCTTGCCGCCGCGTGTCGACTGCACGAGGCTCATCACATGCCGAAGCTTGCCCGGAAAATGGGTAAGGAGCCACTCGCGGAAGAGTTCGCGCAGTTCGAGCGGCAGGCGGAGGAGCACATAATTCGCCTCGCTTGCCCCCGCCTCGCTTGCTGCTTCCAGAAGCCTTTCGATTTCGTGGTCGTTGATTGCCGGGATGATCGGTGCCGTGAGAACCGCCGAGGGAATGCCCGCAGCGACAAGCCGGCGGATGGCGTCGAGCCGCTTCGCCGGGGTCGAGGCGCGCGGTTCCATCACGCGGGCGAGCTTGCCGTCGAGCGTGGTCAGCGAGATCGCCACGCGCGCGAGCCCCTTCTCCGCCATCGGCGCGAGGAGGTCGATGTCCCGCGTCACCAAGGCCGACTTCGTAACGACCGTCACCGGGTGGTTTGTTCGCGTCAGCACCTCGAGGATACCGCGTGTGATCCGGAATTGTCGTTCGATCGGCTGGTAAGGATCGGTATTGGCGCCGAGCGCGATCTCGCGCGGTTGATAGCCGGGCGCGGCGAGTTCCCGCTCCAAAAGCTCCGACGCGTTCGGTTTGGCGAAAAGCCGCGATTCGAAATCGAGTCCCGGCGAGAGGCCAAGATAGGCGTGAGTCGGCCGAGCGTAGCAGTAGGAGCAGCCGTGCTCGCATCCCCGGTAGGGATTGATGGAGCGATCGAATGGAATATCGGGCGAATCGTTGCGCGTGATGATGGTGACGGCACGCTCGAGCGTCGTCTCCGTCCGGAACGGCGGCAGCGGTTCGTCGGAGGTCCAGCCGTCATCGAAACTCTCGCGGCCGAAGCGCTCGAACCGGCCGCTTGCATTCGTGACCGTTCCGCGCCCGCGCCGGTTCGCTTCGGCAAGCGCGGTCGAAACGCGTTCAAGGCGAGCATCGTCAGGCGCATTGTTTGATGGCTGGGACATCATGGTCTCTCTTTGAGAACAAAGAAGGAACATTTACGGTATCGTTGTCAAGGTCATCCGGTGCTGCGATGCGGACTTGCCAAGATTTTGCTGCAATGCAACAATTGCGTCATGTGCAAGGCGAAAGCCCAATCGAGTTCCCGATGCTGATTGCAGTCATCGATTCCCGGACCGGCCCTCTGGCGCTGGCATCGACCCTGGGACCGCTCGTGCGCGGGGTCGTCGAAGGTATGATCGGTACGGCCGTGATTGTCTCACCGGAGGCGGATCACGACACGGTCTCGATCGCTGATTCATCCGGTTGCCGCGTGCTGGCGGAGCCGCAGTGGGCGGATGGTTTCGCGCGGGCGGTGACAAATGCGCCGGGCCTCGGCATTCTCGTTCTCGAGGCTGGCCTGATGGTGGGGCCGGATTTCTGGCCCCTGCTCGCCGATACCCTGCCGATCCTCGGCAACCGCCCGGCGGCAACCCTGCCGGCCAATGGCGGCGGTTTGCTTGCCCGAATGGGACTGGGCGCACGCGTCAGCCGGGAATCGGCGCTGCTGCTGCCACCGAGCTGGGCACGCAAGATATCGCAGGCGAAGGAAGATCCGTTCCGTGTCCGTTTTGGCAAGGAATGCGTGCCCCTGCGCAGTACCCCGACCCGCGTCCGCCTCTAGCGCGGATCGCGCGGCAGGCTGGAATAGTAGTCGGCGATTTCCTCGAGTTCGGTCTCGTTCATGTGACGGCTCATGACGCGCATTTCCTTGTGCGGCCGCCGCCCGGACTGGAAATCCTTCATCTGCTTGACGAGATAGCCAAAGTTCTGCCCGGCCAAGTGCGGCACGTCCTTGTCCTTGGCGATGCCGTCGTCGCCGTGGCAGGCCATGCATTCGAGGATGAGCGCGCGATTGGGCTGCTGCGCCGTTGCCGGAAGGGCAATCGACGCGGCCAGCGTAACAAGGGCTAGGCGAAGCATGGTGTACTCCTCGCGCCGATGATCACAGCGCGCGGCTGTTGAAGGTGTCGCAGGCCTGCACCTGTCCCGTGCGAAGGCCCTGCTGGAGCCAGCGCATCCGCTGCTCGGACGAGCCATGGGTAAAGCTGTCCGGCACGACATAGCCCTGTGCCTGCTTCTGGAGCTTGTCGTCGCCGATCGCGGCGGCGGCAGTCAGCGCTTCCTCGATGTCGCCCTGTTCGAGCACGCGATAGCGCTGGTTGGCATGGTAGGCCCAGACTCCAGCGAGGCAGTCCGCCATCAGCTCGACGCGAACCGAGAGGGCATTGGCCTCGCGGCGCGAAAGGCGCTGCTGCGCCTGCTGCACCTTGGGCAGAATGCCGAGCAGGTTCTCGATGTGATGCCCCATCTCATGCGCGATGACGTAGGCATAGGCGAAATCGCCGCCCGCACGCAGGCGGGTGCGCATTTCCTCGAAGAAGCTCATGTCGAGATAGATTCGGGTATCGACCGGGCAATAGAACGGCCCCATCGCCGATTCGGCCCCGCCGCAGCGGCTGTTGGTTGCACCGCGGAACAGGACCAGCGGCGCGGTGCGGAACGCGACACCGCGCTGATCCGGCAGCACCTGTTTCCAGACATCCTCGTTGGTCTTGAGCACGCGGCTGACGAAGCTGCGGAGCTGTTCCTCCTCGGCCGACTGGCGTGGCGGCGCGCTCTGCCGCTGGCTGGTGACCTGCCCGCCGCGATTCCCCGTGACGATCTCCGCGCCGCCGATCAGGATTGCCGGGTTGATGCCGAGTGCCCAGCCGACGAGCGTCAGCAATGCGATCGTGCCGAACCCGAGGCCGCCGCGGCCGCCGGGAAACCCGAAACCGCCGCCGCCGCCGCCGCCGTCGTAGCCGCCTTCGCCGCGGCGATCCTCAACGTTTTCGGATTCTTCGATATTGTCGAGCCGCATTCCCAGAGCCTCCCGAATTCCGCGCCGAGATATAGCAAGGTTGATGGCTGAACAGAACCACAACGAAACCTGCCGAAGCGCTATTCCCTGTTAGACAGCGGAACGCGCATTGCCTAGCCCTGTTCCAGTCGTGCTTTCAATGAGCGCAAATCGCGCCAGGCGAGCGCCTTCTGTGCGGGCTGGCGCAGGAGGTAGGCCGGATGCAGGGTCGCCAGCGCGGGAATGGTGCGCGTGGGCCGGTCGTGACCGCCGGTTTGGTAGTCGAACCAGCGACCGCGCAGCCGCAGGATACCCTCGCGCTGGCCCAGCAGGTTCTGCGTCGCCGGCGCACCCATGGTGATGAGAAAATCGGGCGCTGCCAACTCGATCTGGCGCTGGATGAACGGTAGGCAGATCGCGATTTCCTGCGGCGTCGGTGTTCGGTTGCCCGGCGGCCGCCACGGCACGATATTGGCGATATAGACTTGGCTGCGGTCGAGCCCGATGGCGGCAAGCATCCTGTCGAGCAGTTGGCCGGCGCGTCCGACAAACGGGCGACCGATCTCGTCCTCGTCGCGGCCCGGTGCCTCGCCGATGATCATTACCCGGCCTTCGGGATTCCCGTCCGCGAACACAAGGCGTGTTGCCATGCTCTTGAGCGCGCAGCCGTCAAACTGATCGAGAAGGGCGCGCAAGGTATCGAGATCGGGGGCCGAGGACGCGAGCTGCCGGGCCGTCATCGCCGCGTCATCAGGAGCGGCAGGCGCCGTGGCCGTGGGCGTTGGCCGGATATCGCCTTCGGATTGGCGGTTTGCGGGAACAGGGTCCGCGACCGACTCCTTGACCGGCTGGGCAAGCCGGTTGACCGGCTCGTCGCCGAGCAGCGTCTCGACCCCGGCAGTGGCGAGGAATTCGACAATCCTGTGGGGAGGATCGGCATGAAGCATCAATTTCCCCTCCCTGAATGTCATCCGATGAGCTTGCTTTTCTAAAGAGCCTCAATATCCAGAACATGCAAGCGATTGAAAATGGTTCATACATAAACTAAAAATTGACCGCTGCCGGAAGCCGGGAAGGGGATTGGACATGGAACTGCCCGAACGCGAACAGATGGAATATGACGTCGTCATCGTCGGCGGCGGGCCGGCGGGACTTTCTGCGGCGATCCGCTTGAAGCAGCTTGCTGCGGAAGCGGGCAATGACGTCTCGGTCGTCGTGGTCGAGAAGGGCTCGGAAGTCGGCGCGCATATCCTCTCCGGCGCGGTGATCGATCCCATCGGCCTCGACAAACTGATCCCGGACTGGCGCGAGGACGGTGATTGTCCGCTCAAGACGCCCGTGACCGATGATCGCTTCTACTTCCTCGGCCCGGCCGGCGTTGTGCGCCTGCCGAATTTCGTGATGCCGAAGCTGCTCGACAATCACGGCAACTATGTCATTTCGCTTGGCAACCTCTGCCGCTGGCTGGCGACCAAGGCTGAAGCCCTCGGCGTCGAGATCTATCCGGGCTTTGCCGCGCAGGAGGTGCTCTACGACGATGCCGGAGCCGTTATCGGCATTGCGACCGGCGACATGGGCATCTCGCGCGAAGGCGAGATGAAGGACGGCTATACGCGCGGCATGGCGCTGATGGGGAAATACACGCTGTTCGCCGAGGGTGTGCGCGGACATCTTTCGAAGCTGCTCATCGCCAAGTTCGAACTCGACAAGGGGCGCGATGTGCCGAAGTTCGGCATCGGCCTCAAGGAACTCTGGCAGATCGACCCGAAGAAGCATCGGCCCGGCCTCGTGCAGCATTCCTTCGGCTGGCCGCTCGATGCGAAAACCGGGGGCGGCTCGTTCCTCTACCATTTCGACGAAAATCTCGTCTCGATCGGTTTCGTGGTGCATCTCAACTACCAGAACCCGACACTTTCGCCTTTCGACGAGTTCCAGCGCTTCAAGCAGCACCCAATGATCCGCGAGGTGCTGGAGGGCGGCAAACGCCTCGCCTATGGCGCGCGGGCGATCACAGAGGGCGGCTATCAGTCCGTGCCGAAGCTCTCGTTCCCCGGCGGCGCGCTCGTCGGCTGTTCGGCCGGGTTCGTCAACGTGCCGCGCATCAAGGGCAGCCACAACGCGATGCTCTCCGGCATGCTCGCAGCGGAGAAAATCGCGGAAGCGCTGGGCGCTGGGCGCGAACATGACGAACTTCTCGCCTACGAGCAGGCCTGGCGCGCGAGCGAGATCGGCAAGGATCTCCGCACGGTCCGGAACGTCAAGCCGCTTTGGTCGAAATTCGGCACCTGGATCGGCATTCCGCTGGGCGCGCTCGACATGTGGACGAACGAACTCTTCGGTTTCTCGTTCTTTGGTACGCTGAAGCACGGCAAGAAGGACAGCGACAGCCTCAGGCCGCTCGCCGAGGTCACGCCGATCACCTATCCCAAGCCGGATGGCGTGATTTCGTTCGACAAACTGTCCTCGGTGTTCCTCTCGGGCACCAACCACGAGGAGGACCAGCCGATCCACCTGACATTGAAGGACCCTTCGGTTCCGATTGAGAAGAACCTCCCGGTCTATGGCGAGCCGGCGCGGCTCTATTGTCCGGCGGGGGTTTATGAGGTCGTCTACGGCAACGAAGCGGAGAAGAAGGACCCACGCTTCGTGATCAACGCGCAGAACTGCGTCCACTGCAAGACCTGCGACATCAAGGATCCGGCGCAGAACATCAATTGGATCGCGCCGGAAGGTGGCGGCGGGCCGACCTATCCGAATATGTGAGGAAATAAAAAATCGCGCGGCAAAAATGCCGCGCGAAAAATGGCAATTTGTAGAATTAGTTTCCGGTCTTGTCCCACGACTGATTGGAGCCATTCCAAGTCGCAGTAGATGTGCTTCCATCCGGATTGTAAATGGTTCCGGACACACCATTGCTTGACGGCGGCTTGCCATCGTTAGTCGTCCCCGTAGTCCCGAAACGATCAGTGCTGAAGCCGTTCTGATTGGTAGTGTTGGTATCCTTGTCCCAAAATCCGCTCATAACCTTCTCCTTGCCTTGATAGAACGTTCCGAAAAAGAACGCAGAGGAAAGGTACTGGTTAGAACTGTCACAAATTTTTCGACAATGCGGCTGCAATATGGCATTGCGACCATACTTGCATTGTGGCGTGGAAAACAGAAAGACCGGCAGGGGAAGCTGCCGGTCTCGCGCGTCACGTTCCTGCCGGAACAGACATCACTTCGCCGCGCTGGCAACCAGTTCGGCGATCTTGGCCTTGTCGGTCACGCCGCCCGAACGCGCGACTTCCTTTCCGCCCTTGAAAACAAGGATGACGGACTGGTTGTTCACGCCATGCGCCTTCTTGAACTCGGCTTCCTTGTCGAAGTCGACGACGAAAGCAGCGAGCTTCTTGAAGTCGGCCGAACCCGAAAGCTCGTTGAATACTGCTTCCTGCTTCTTGCAGACCGGGCACCATTCGGCATGGACATGCACCAGAACCGGCTTGGAACCCTTCAGCGCGGTTTCGAAGGCGGGCTTGGTGTAAGCCGTGAACCCGGTCGCTAGTGAGAGAGCCGGAGCCGCAACGCCGACAACGGCAAATGCCGTGGCGGCGCCGAGCACGAGACGGCGGGTGGGGGAAAGGCTGAAACGGGCGGACATCGACAAACTCCCTGCATTTCGCGTTGATGCGGGCCAGCGCGGCTGCCCGTCAGCCAAGAGATTTCACCGGGGCACCGTTCACTGTCACTTCACGAGCCTGCAAGCCGGGATCACAATTTCGTGGGGCGAGCGGTTGTGATGGCAGCCACGATACCGGCGGCGCGAAAACCCTTTGTTCGGCCTTGTTTCGGTGCTAACCGGATCAACGAGAATCCGCTGTCTTGGCCCGAATGTAGGGCCTATCTGGAATATTCCGTTTCATGAAACAGTCGCTGCGCGCCCTCACGTCCTTGGTTCTGACCGGCTTCATCATCGCCGGTTCAGGGGGAACGGCTCCGGCCGCACCGCGCGAAACCCGCTCACTGGAGGCGCTCGGTGCTTCGGGGATGTTTCTGGCCGGTATCGTCGCCAACGCCCAGCGCGACACCGGTGCGGCGGCGGAATATTTCCGCGAGGCGCTGAAAGCTGATCCGCGCAATCCCGGCCTGCTCGATCAGGCTTTTTTGGCGGAACTGGTTGATGGCAACCTCGATGAAGCTTTCCGGTTGGCAGAGCGCTCCATCCAGCGTGACCGTTCGAACGCGCTCGCCCATGTGGCACTTGGCGTGCGGGCGCTGCGGGCGAAGAATTTCGAGCGTGCCCGCTGGAGCTTCGATCGAGCGGGCGGCAAGGTGCGCAACGCCGATCTGACGATCGGCATGTTGCGGGCCTGGGCGATCGTCGGGGCAGGCGATGTCGGTGCTGCTCTGAAGGCAGCGGATAGCTTCACTGACAAGGAACTGGTTGGCTATCGCGATTTCGTCAGCGGTCTGATGGCAGATGTCGGCAAACGGACGGGCGAGGCCGAGGCTCGCCTCGCGAAGGCACATGCGGCGGAGCCTGGCGTCCTGCGGGTGGCCGACGCCTATGCCCGCGTGCTCTCGCGCCGCGGCAAGTTCGACGAGGCTCTGAAGATCACGCGCGGCTGGCGGGAACGCAATCCATCCCAGCCTTTCCTGCTGCCGGACATCGCGCTCTATGAGAAGGGGCAAACCCAGCCATCGCTGGTCGATAATGTTTCCGAAGGGGCTGCGGAGGTCTTCTACAGCCTCGGTGCGATGGGGTCCGCCGCGCGCGAGCCAATGACGGCGGTGATCTATCTCCAGCTCGCGCATTGCCTGGCGCCCGCCGACGCGCTGATCAGTATGACGCTGGCGGAATATTTCGAACAGCTCGGCCAGCACCAGCGGGCGAGCCAGCTTTACGAGGCCGTTTCGCCGGATTCGGTACTCTCGCACCGCGCGGCAATCGGGCGTGCAGTCGCGCTTGAGCGTCTGGGAAAGACCGACGAGGCCATCTCCGTGCTCCGCTCCTTGCTGGTGCGTGAACCAGGCGATCTCGAGGCCTCCGACACGCTTGGCGCGATTTTGCGCACCAAGAAGCGCTGGGACGAATCCGCCGAGGCCTATGATGCGGCAATCAAGTCGGTTGGGGTTTTCCAGGCGCGGCACTGGTCGCTGTTTTACGGGCGGGCCATCGCCTACGAGCGCTCGAAGCAGTGGGCCAAGGCCGAACCGGATTTTCTCGCCGCGCTCGATCTTCTGCCGACAAAGCCACGCAATGCCCGCGAAGGTGCGGAACGCGCCCAGGTGCTCAATTATCTCGCTTACTCCTGGGCGGACATGCACAAGAACGTCGACAAGGCCTTCGATATGCTGCGCGAGGCCGTCGCGCTCTCGCCAGGTGACGGGGCGATCGTCGATTCGCTTGGCTGGGCGTACTATCGCCTTGGCCGCTACGACGAGGCGGTGAAGGAACTTGAACGCGCGGTGCTGCTGAAATCCGGCGATCCGACGATCAACGACCATCTCGGCGATACCTACTGGAAAGTCGGCCGCAAACGGGAGGCCTATTACAAGTGGGGACAGGCGTTGGAATTGAACCCCGAGCCCGACGACGAGAAGAAGATCCGCCAGAAGCTCGAGTCGGGGCTGGAGGATGGGCCTGCCGCCAATGCCGGCGCACCCAAGCCGAATGGCGGGTAAGACACAGCTCGCCGGTCTGGCGCCGGCGAAGATCAATCTCTTTCTCCATATCATCGGTCGTCGCCGCGACGGGTATCACGTGCTCGAAAGCCTCGTCGGCTTCGCCGATTGTGGCGACAGCCTCGCATTCGAGCCAGATCGACCGCTCACGTTGATCGTCGAAGGCCCTTTTGCGGGGGGCCTGGCGAGCGAGAACGACAATCTCGTGCTTCGTGCGGCGCGGGCATTTTCCCTTGCATTCCCGGAGACTGTTTCCGGCCAGTTCCGATTGAGCAAGAACCTTCCCGTTGCCTCCGGAATCGGCGGAGGGTCAAGCGATGCCGGCACGGCGTTGCGCCTTCTGGCCCAAGCGAACGGTATTGCTCTGGATGCGCCCGATCTCCTGCGGATCGCGGCAGGCCTCGGCGCTGACGTGCCGGTATGCCTCGATCCTCATCCGCGACTGATGCGCGGTATTGGTCACGAACTGGGCCCGAAACTCGATTTCGCGCGGATCCCGGCGCTGCTTGTCAACCCGATGGTTGCTGTCGAGACCTCGACGGTTTTTGCCAAACTCGGCCTGCAAGCCGGTGATCGGTTCGAATATGCAGGGCCATCTGGGCAAGGTTACTCCGATCCGATCGCGACACTAGCCGCCACGACCCGCAACGATCTGGAGGAGGCGGCCATTCGTCTGGCGCCTGTGATCTCTCTGGTGCTTGAGGAATTGCGCGCAAGGCCCGGCTGTCGCCTCGCACGCATGTCCGGTTCCGGCGCGACCTGCTTCGCGCTCTTTGCGGATGCGGAAGCGACTGCCGCTGCCCGCGAGGAGATCGCAAATGCTGCTCGAGGCTGGTGGGTCGAGGCCTGCACGATTGCGGTGGCGATGTCGCCGCAGGAACCGGGAAAGAATTTGCCTTAATACGCCCGGCTGATGCAGAAATCGACGACCTCGTCGAGCGCATCGCGCATCTCGGATGCCGGGAAAAGCACGAGCGCATCCTTCGCCATTGCCCCGTAATGCCGCGCGCGCTCGACCGTATCCTCGATCGCGTGGTGCTTTTTGAGGAGCTCGATCGCGCGTTCGAGCTGCGCGTCGTCGCTCTCGCCCTGCTCGATGGCGCCACGCCAGAATTCACGCTCCTTGTCGGTCCCGCGCCGATAGGCGAGCACCAGCGGCAGCGTGATCTTGCCCTCACGGAAATCGTCGCCGACATTCTTGCCGAGCTTCGAGGACGTCCCGCCGTAGTCGAGCGCATCGTCGATCAGCTGGAAGGCGATGCCGAGGTTGAGCCCGTAGGAACGGCAGGCTTTCTGCCGTGCGTCCTCAGAACCTGCAAGGATCGGCCCGACCTCAGCGGCGGCAGCGAAAAGCGCGGCCGTCTTGGCGCGGATGACAGCGAGATATTCATCTTCGGTGGTGGACGTATTCTTTGCGGCGGCGAGCTGCATGACCTCGCCCTCCGCAATCACGGCAGCAGCCGTCGAGAGCACGTCGAGACACTGGAGCGAGCCGACCTCGACCATCATCTTGAAGGCCTGTCCGAGCAGGAAATCGCCGACCAGCACGCTCGCCTCGTTGCCCCAGACCTTGCGCGCGGATGGCTTGCCGCGCCGCATGTCGCTCTCATCGACCACATCGTCATGCAGGAGCGTCGCTGTGTGCATGAACTCGACCGAGGCGGCGAGTTTGACATGGCCGTGTCCGGCATAATCGCAGAGCCGGGCGGTCGCGAGGGTAAGCATCGGGCGCAGCCGTTTGCCGCCGGATGAGATGAGGTGCTGCGCGACTTCCGGGATCATGGTGACATCGGAGCCAGTCCGCGAAAGGATCGTCTCGTTCACGCGGGTCATGTCGTCGCGGAGCAGGGCGACGAGGCGGTCGATATTCTCCCCGCCCGACTTCTCACCGAAAGAAACAACGACACCCACGAAATACGCTCCCGAACCCTGCTTCGCACCGAACTGGCGCGGCACCCTGTTGTCGGATAACGCTTGCACCTTCAAGTCCCCAAATGCAACGTCGGCAGATCAAACACGCATGAAACGGCATGGAAACTGAACCGAAAACACCGATCCGGCCGGGTCTTTTTGTGACCGAGGATCGCCTCTTCGACGGCAGTCTTCGTCTGCTCCAGCCTGCTGACGGACATCGCGCGGGGACCGATGCGGTGCTCCTCGCAGCCTCAACCGCTCCAGATGCGCGTCGGATCGCCGATCTCGGCGCAGCGAGCGGGGTTGTTGGTCTGCGCGCCGCACAACTCAACCCGAAGGCTCATGTCGTCCTGATCGAGCGCGAGGCGGGACTGGTCGATCTCGCCCGCGGCAATGCCACTCTCAATCGCCTTGAAGCTCGCGTCTCGGCGCTGGAGGCGGATGTCCTCGCCCTGTCACGCGAACCGAGCCTGCGCGAGGCTTTCGATCTTGTCCTGACAAATCCACCGTTTCTGCAAGCTGGCAGCGTTCGGTCCTCGCCGAAAGGCAATCGAGCTGCGGCACATGTGACGGCCGAACCGCTTGACGATTGGGTCCGCAACGCGGTCGCGGTCCTGCGACCGAAGGGTCAACTTGTGATGATCCATCGCGCTGACGCGCTCCACGACGCCTTGTCCGCGTTTTCGAAGCGCTTGGGCGAGGTCCGCCTTCGTTTCGTTTTTCCGTCCAGAAATGCGCCGGCGACAAGATTTCTGGTTGCGGGTCGCAAGGGGTCGCGCGCGCCGCTTACCATTTTGCCTCCGCTGGTCCTGCACGATGAGCAAGGACACTTCCTGCCGGATGCGGCGGCTCTCCATCGTGGCGACGGCCGCCTCTGACAAAAAAACGGGCAGGAAAACCCGCCCGTCGTAAGGTCGCGTCGAGCCTCCGGTCTTACCGGCAAACTCGCACCCAGCGGCGGACATAGCCATAGGGCGTCCAGACGAGGCGCGGACGGGTCCAGCAGCGGCGATAAACCGGGTAGGGACGATAGATCCGGGCCGGACGGTAGACGTGGCGGCGATAGACTCGCACCGGCCGATAGTAACGCCGGCGATAGCGGACCGTTTCCGTGGCGCGCGAGGCTTCCTCGACGCCAGTGATAGAGCCTGCGGGAATACCGGCGGCCTTGGCTGGTGCAAGGCCGACGACGCCAACAAAGGCGGCGAACAGCGCGGCCACCACAATTTGTGAAAATCTTGTCATGGGAAGTCTCCTCTCAGGTCGCCCACCCCGCATCATAATGCGCTAAAATGAATGTCGGCGAAACGGGGTGGGTCGATGGGCTGCCAAACACGCATTCAACGACGAAAACGGCCCCGTGTTCCCACGGGGCCGTTCCGATCGACGCGGATGCAGGGTGTCAACGGTAGATGTGCACGACGCGGCGCGTACCGACGTAGTTGCACTGGCGCAGGTTGACGACGCCGGCCTCCTGGCCGCAGGGAGCGCGATTGAACTGCGGGAAACCTTGCGGACGACCGCGCTCGGGAACATTGGCGATGTTGACGGCGGCCATCACGTTGCCGTTCTCGCCGCCGCCGGCAGCTCCGCCACCGCCGTTGCCACGGGCCAGGGCGGGCGCCGAGGCGCTCGCGAGGGCCATAAGGCCAACGAGGGCACCAGCGGAAAGGGTGAGAGCGAAGTTGGTGTTGCGGGTCATGGTCATTTCTCCTTTTGGGGTTGCAGGGCCGGGGGTGCCCTATGTCGTGAACAATGCCGCACGATGGTCCGCCTCGCCGTGCGCCGCCGCACCGGCCGATAAACCCCTCATTAAGGATGTCCGCGGGCGTGCCCTGACAAAGGAAAGGCTTGGCGTGCCCCGACCGCTCGGCTAAGCGTGACGCACGAACTCGAAGGTGAGCCTGCCGTGACCCTGCCTGATCCTCTGCGCCCTGATCGCTCCTTCCAAGGGCTTATCCTCACGCTCCAGAAGTTCTGGGCCGAGAAGGGTTGCGTCATCCTTCAGCCCTACGACATGGAAGTCGGCGCCGGCACCTTTCATCCGGCGACGACGCTGCGGGCGCTGGGTCCGAAGCGCTGGAACGCGGCCTATGTCCAGCCCTCACGCCGCCCGAAGGATGGGCGCTATGGCGAGAACCCCAACCGCTTCCAGCACTATTACCAGTTTCAGGTGATCCTGAAGCCTTCGCCGCCCGACCTTCAGGGTCTTTATCTCGAGAGCCTCTACGCGATCGGCATCGACCCGGCGGTGCATGACCTCCGCTTCGTTGAGGATGATTGGGAAAGCCCGACCCTCGGTGCATGGGGGCTCGGCTGGGAGTGCTGGTGCGACGGCATGGAGGTTTCGCAGTTCACCTACTTCCAGCAGGTCGCAGGGCAGGAGTGTGCGCCCGTTGCCGGCGAGTTGACCTACGGTCTCGAACGCCTCGCGATGTATCTCCAGGGCGTCGACAACGGCTTCGAGCTGAATTTCAACGGGCTTCAGGGCGAGGACAAGGTCACCTACGGCGATGTATTCAAGCAGGCAGAGGAAGAGTACTCCCGCCATAACTTCGAATACGCCGACACTGAGAAGCTGTTCCGCAACTTCGCCGAGGCCGAGAAGGAGTGCAAGGCACTGCTCACCGCCGGGGAGTCGGGTGATGGCTCGAACGAGCGCCACCGTCAGGTGCTTCCGGCCTATGACCAGTGCATCAAGGCGTCCCACGCCTTCAATCTTCTCGATGCGCGCGGTGTGATCTCGGTCACCGAGCGCCAGAGCTACATCCTGCGCGTGCGTGAGTTGGCCAAGGCCTGCGGCGCGGCCTGGGTCCAAACCGAAGCTGGAGGTGCCTGATGAAACGCCGCAGCCTGATCGCGCTCGTGTTGCTCGCGGGCCTCTCTCCCGCCTTTGCCCAGAAGGCCAAGGTCTATTCCAGCCCGCTGGCGGCGGTGCAGGCGGTCTATGATCCCAAGATCAAGGACGCGCAGCGGCCCTACTCGCAACGGCTGCGCGCGCTCTACGCCGCAGCGATCAAGAAATCGCAGGAGTTGAACGAGCCGGTTTCCGGCCTCGATTTTGATCCGATCACCAACTCCCAGGATTCGGATGACGATTTCCGCAAGTCGCTCAAATATACCGTCGAGCCGCGCCCAAACCGAAACGCGCTGGTGATCGTGAAGCTCAAGGTTTTCAAGCAATCCCCGGAGATCACCCTCCACTACGAGGTGGTGTCTGAAGGTGAGGGCTTCGTGATCGACGACATCCTCAGCCCGCACAAGACCGAAGGCTGGGTGCTCTCGAAGCTTCTCGAAGCCGGTGCCAAGGGTCAATAATCCGGGCCAAAAGCGAAAAATACGATGCCTGACCTTCTTTTCGAACTCTTCTCTGAAGAAATCCCGGCCCGCATGCAGCGGCAGGCGGCGGCGGATCTCCAGCGGCTTGTCACCAACGCACTCGTTGACGCAGGCGTCACCTACGAGGGGGCGAAAGCCTTCGCGACCCCGCGCCGCCTCGCGCTCAACATCATCGGTCTGCCCGCCCGGCAGCCTGACGTGAAGGAGGAGCGCAAAGGCCCGCGCGTCGGTTCGCCCGAGGGAGCCATTCAGGGCTTCCTCAAGGCTTCAGGCCTCTCGGATATCTCGCAGGCGAACATCGAGAGCGACCCGAAGAAGGGCGAGTTCTACGTCGCGGTGATCGAGAAGAAGGGGCGCCCGGTCATCGAGCTCTTGGCAGAAATCCTGCCCGCGACGATCCGCACCTTCCCGTGGCCGAAGTCAATGCGCTGGGGCGCGGCGAGCGTTTCTTCCTCATCCTTGCGCTGGGTGCGCCCGCTGCGCGGTATTGTCGCGACCTTCGGGCCGGAGACCGAGGAGCCGGAGGTCGTCCCGTTCGAGATCGACGGGCTCAAGGCGGGGAATGTCACCTACGGGCATCGCTTCATGGCGCCGGTCGGCATCACCGTGAAGCGCTTCGACGATTACGTCTCGAAGCTGGAAGCGGCCAAGGTCGTACTCGATGCCGACCGACGCAAGGAGATCATCCGCGCCGATGCGAAAAACCTTGCCTTCGCGCAAGGCCTTGAGGTGATCGAGGACGAGGGGCTGCTCGAAGAGGTCGCGGGCCTTGTCGAATGGCCGGTGGTGCTGATGGGCAGCTTCGAGGAAGCCTTCCTCGATGTTCCCGGTGAGGTGATCCGTGCCACCATCCGCGCCAACCAGAAGTGCTTCGTGCTCAAGAAGGCCGACGGCAATCTCGCCAACCGCTTTCTGCTCACCGCCAACATCGAGGCGAAGGACGGCGGCAAGACGATCATTGCCGGCAATGAGCGCGTGATCCGCGCCCGCCTCTCGGATGCGAAATTCTTCTGGGAGACCGATAAGAAGGTCTGGCGGGAAGACAAGGAATTCACGCGGCTGGAGCGGTTCAGGAACGTCACCTTCCACGAGAAGCTCGGCAGCCAGTTCGACCGCATCGAGCGCATTCGCGCGCTGGCGAAGGAGCTGTGCAAGGTCACGGGGGCGGACCCCGATCAGGTCGATCTCGCAGCGAAAATCTGCAAGCTCGACCTGCAAACCGAGGTCGTGGGCGAATTCCCCGAGGTGCAGGGCTTCATGGGCCGCATCTATGCGGGACAGATCGGGCTGCCGGCTTCCGTCGCGGCGGCCTGCGAGGAGCATTACAAGCCCGTCGGCCCTTCGGATTCGGTGCCGAAGGACCCGGTTTCCGTCACCGTCGCGCTCGCCGACAAGCTCGATACGCTCGTCGGCTTCTGGGCCATCGACGAGAAACCCACCGGGAGCAAGGACCCCTATGCGCTGCGGCGTGCGGCGCTGGGTGTGATCCGGCTGGTGGTGGAGAATGGGGTGGATTTTGACCTCGTCTCGCTCCTAGTACACCACGCTGACCGAATGCCTGCAAACGATGCAGCTTTAACCGCATTTGAACTTGTGGCGTTCTTTGACGATCGGCTCAAAGTCAATTTGCGTGATGGTGGCGTGAGGCATGATCTTGTCGACGCTGTGCTCACGGCGACCCTGACGTCAAAGGTGCCAGGCGCCGCCAATTCTCGCAATCTCCTCCTCGTCGTCCGCCGCGTCGAGGCGCTCGGCAAGCTGCTCGAAACCGAGGACGGCAAGTCGCTGCTCGCGGGCTACAAGCGCGCCGCCAACATCCTCCGTGCCGAGGAAAAGAAGGACGGCGAGGACGCTTTCGAGGCTCCGGCCGATGCCGCGCGCCTTGTTGAGCCTTCTGAGAAGGCGCTGCACGCCGCGCTCCACGCTGCCGAAACTGAGGCCAATGCTGCGCTCGACAAGCAGGATTACGCTGCGGCCATGCGGGCCATGGCCAAGCTCCGCGCGCCTGTTGATGCCTTCTTCGAGGCGGTGATGGTCAATGCCGATGACCCCGCCATCCGCAAAAACCGCCTCGCGCTCCTCGCCGCCCTGCGCCGCGTGACGTCTCGGATTGCGGATTTCTCGAAAATCGCAGGATAAACCCCAACCGTCATGCCCGCCCTTGTGGCGGTCATCCATGAGGTCCCGCCCTGCGCGGCCGTAAGGTCGCGGATGGATGGTACAATTCATCATTTTTTCTCGCTGATTTATCACATCTATTCATTCGTCGAATGAATTTGCCGTTGCTATAGCTCCGGTTTCCGTCCTGCCGCCCGCCCTTGAACCCGGAGCCTTGCATGACCGCCCAGAACGCCGCCCGCGTGTTGCCCGCCGGCCTCATCATCCTCGCCGGCTGCGCCATCGCGATGCTCGGTTTCGGCCCACGTTCCTCCATGGGCTTCTTCCAGCAGCCGATCATTTCCGCGAACGGCTGGGGGCGCGATGTCTTTTCCTTCGCGCTCGCGATCCAGAACCTGATGTGGGGCGTCGGCCAGCCGTTCATGGGCGCGATCGCCGACCGTTTCGGCACGCTCAAGGTGCTCTGGACCGGTGCGTTGCTCTATGCCGCCGGCCTCTACCTGATGACCGTCTCGACCGACCCCGTGACGTTGACGATCACCGGCGGCGTGCTGATCGGCTTCGGTCTTGCCGGTTCGTCGTTCAACCTCGTGCTCGCCTCGTTCAGCAAGCTGCTGCCGCCGGAGAAGCGCTCGATGGCCTTCGGTGCCGGCACGGCGGCGGGGTCTTTCGGCCAGTTCCTGTTCTCTCCGCTCGGCGTCGGCCTTATCCGGGACTACGGCTGGCAGAACGCCCTGACGATCTTCGCCGGGCTGACGCTGCTGATCCTGCCGCTGGCGCTCGCGGTCGCCACTAAGCCGCAGGGCAAGACGACCGCCGCGACAGCTTCGCACGATGACCAGACGGTTATGCAAGCCCTCACGCAGGCCTTCGGGCATCGCTCCTATGTGCTGCTCGTGCTCGGCTTCTTCACCTGCGGCTTCCAGCTCGCCTTCATCACCGTGCACCTGCCGAGCTATTTCAAGGATGTCGGCATGCCGCCCGAGGTCGGTGGCTGGACGCTGGCGCTCGTTGGCGTGTTCAATGTGATCGGTTCGCTCTCGTCCGGTTGGCTCGGCAACCGGATGCCGAAGCGCTGGATCCTCGCGATCATCTATTTCGCCCGCTCTATCGTCACACTGGGACTGTTGTTTTCCGTTCCGTTTGTCTCGACGCCGGTGAGCGTATTCGGATACCAGACGACCTGGGGTATCGTTTCCGCGCTCGCTTTCGGTGCCTCGACCGGGCTTCTCTGGCTCTCCACCGTGCCGCCCACGGCCGCGCTGGTTTCGATCATGTTCGGTCCGCGTTACATGGCGATGCTCTACGGCTTCGCCTTCTTCTCGCATCAGGTTGGCGGGTTCCTGGGCGTGTGGCTCGGCGGCCTCCTGTTCGAGAAGACCGGCAGCTACGACGTCGTCTGGTGGCTCTCGATCGCACTCGGCGTGGCCTCGGCGCTGATCAACCTGCCGATCACGGAGAAGGCGGCGCCGGGGCGCTGGCAGGCGCAGGCGGCAACCTGAACCTCAGGCCACCGCCTCACCCTCGATCAGCCGACGTTTCTTGGCGAGTTCAGCGCCGAAGAACTCGAGGAATGCCCGCACCCGCGCGGCTTTCTTGAGATCGGGATGGGTCAGCACCCAGAGCCCGGTATCCGATGCGGGCTTGATGATCGGGATGCGTCGCGCTGTCGGCATCTGCTCGCCGATGAAGCAGGGCAAAAGGCCGATGCCAAGCCCGGCGTTCACGGCCGCCGCCAAGGTCGAGACCATGTTGACTTTCACAGCCACGCAGTCGGGGACGACATGGTTTGTCACCCAACGCCCACCGGCCGTGGTAGCAAGCGGTTCGCCGAGGCCCACCCAGCGCGTCGGTGGACGGATCATGGCTTCGAGCGAATCCTGGTCGAGCGCTGCATGCGCGAGAAACCCTTCGGAGGCATAGGCTCCCCAGGCGATGGTGGCGACACGGCGCCCGATAAGCGTCTGCGGCGGATCGACCGAGGCACGGATGGCGACATCGGCATCGCGCCGCGAGAGGTTCAGCGCGCGATTGTCGATCACAAAATCGAGCGTGATTTCGGGATAGCGCTGCCTGAAGGTGCAGAACATCGGGGCGACGAGGTGGGAAAAGATCGTGTCGGTCGTTGTCACCCGCAGTTCGCCGGAAGGGCGGACATCCTGCCCGGCGATCCGGCGTTCGAACTCGATGATTGATTCAGCCATGCGGGTCGCAAGCGCGACCATTTCCTCTCCGGCCGATGTGAGCAGGTAGCCCGACCGGGCACGCTCGAAAATACGGACGCCGAGATGCTCCTCCAGCGTGTTGAGACGACGGAAAACGGTGGAATTGTTGACACCGAGCATCTCCGCCGCGCCCCCGAGCGAGCGCTGCTCCGCAATAGCGCGGACGAGGCGGAAATCATCCCAGGCAAGTGGTTGCATCGGGCCGTTCCAGCTCTTCGTGCAAGTTCACAACGGGACGAAGTGTCCCACATTTTCCTCTGGAAATCACCGTTGAATTCATTTCATGTCCGGTATGAGGGTCACGGACGCGGAGCGGCTGCTCGCGCGAGGCGATCATTGATCGCTTCACCCAGGCCTTGCCGCGGGATCGGCACGACAGCGATGCCCTCGACGGCGAGCGCGTCGAGGCGCCGGAGAAAGGCGTAGAGATTGGCCGCTGCTTCCGCCGTATCGCCGTATGGTGAGAGGTTGAGCGTTCGTTCGGGCGCTGCGCCTTCAGGCGGTTTCGGGCCAAAGGCAAGGCACGCTTCGTCCGGACTCACCGCTGCTGCGTCGAGCCGGAGGCGATGAACAGGGGCGTAGTGCGACGCGAGCCGCCCCGGCGCGAGCGGCAAGGCCGCATCGCCTCCGTCTGCGGTTTCGAGCTTTACGCCGAGAACATCCTCGATCTGTTCGCGGGCGAGGCCGCCCGGACGCAGCAGCGTCACCTTGCTGTCGAGGCAGCCGAGAATGGTGGATTCAACACCGATCGGGCAGGACCCACCATCGACGATGGCGTCGATGATCCCGTCGAGATCGCTCGCGACATGCGCGGCTTCCGATGGAGAGACGTGGCCGGAACGATTGGCGCTCGGCGCGGCGATCGGTCTGCCTGCGGCAGAAAGCACGGCCTGCGCCACCGGATGATCCGGCACGCGGATTGCCAGCGATGGCAGCCCGGCGCGTGCGAGTTCGCAAACCGGACAATCTGGCGTAACGGGAACCACCAGCGTCAGCGGTCCCGGCCAGAAGGCCTTCGCGAGCTTACGCGCCAATGGCGGTAGAGGGGCGAGTTTTTCGGCGGCTTCCGTCGTTGCCACATGGGCGATCAGCGGGTTGAACTGCGGGCGCCCCTTCGCGGCGTAGAGACGGGCAATCGCGCGCGCATTGGTCGCGTCGGCGCCGAGCCCATAGACGGTCTCGGTCGGGAAGGCGACGAGCTTGCTCTCTGCCAGCAGGCGGCCAGCCTCCGCAAGTTCGGCGGGAACGGTTCCCAGTCGGCGGGTTTCGATCAGAGCCGTCATTCCTGCCGCTCCGGCCTAAGCCGTTCGTCGATCTGTCGTCTTGGCGACAGCAGGCGGTTCGCGCTGTATGAGATAAGGGAGGGCAGCCCAGCCGAGAGTTTTCCGCCAAGGAGTGCGGTTCTTGCGTCGTCGGGGGTTGCAAGAATATTGTTCATATGTAAACTAAACCGTGATCGCGCGCGGAAGAGGGTGTCTATCCCGTTGCGACGGCGGTTCCAAACAAGAAATGCATGCCGCCCCTAGGGCAGGGCATGTTCGGGAGGAAGCATCGTGACCTATCGCGCGCCTGTTGAAGACATCTTGTTTGCCATGCGCCATGCCGCCGGACTCGACCGGGGTGTCGAGGATGGCCTCTACGCCGATCTGGCGGACGGCGTCGCCGAGGCGGTACTCGAAGAGGCAGCGAAGTTCGCGGAGGAGCGCATCGCGCCGCTGAATACCGTCGGCGACAAGGAGATGGCCCGGCTGATCGACGGCAAGGTCGTGATGCCGAAGGGCTTTCCCGAGGCTTATCGCGACTGGGCCGCCGGCGGCTGGTCGAGCGTTGCTGCGGAGCCCGACTTCGGCGGACAGGGCTTGCCGATCCTGTTGAACATCGCCTGCACGGAAATCTGGAATTCCGCGAACCTTGCTTTCGCGCTCAACCCGCTGCTCACGATGGGCGCGGTCGAGGCCGTCACGGCGCATGGTTCCGAGTTTCTCAAGAAGACCTTCCTCGCCAAGATGATTTCCGGCGAATGGACAGGAACCATGAACCTGACTGAACCGCAGGCCGGCTCGGATCTCAACCTTCTGACTTCGCGCGCCGATCCGGTCGGTGATGGCACCTACCGTATCTTCGGCCAGAAGATTTTCATCACCTATGGTGAGCACGACATCACGGACAACATCGTCCATCTCGTGCTGGCGCGCCTGCCGGGCGCTCCTCCGGGAACGCGCGGTATCTCGCTGTTTCTGGTGCCGAAGTTTCTCCCGAACGCGGATGGCTCGCCCGGTGCCCGCAACGATGTGCGCTGCCATGCGCTTGAGCATAAGCTCGGCATCCATGCGTCTCCCACCGCGACCATGATCTTCGGCGATAACGGCGGCGCCATCGGCTGGCTCGTCGGCGAGGAGAACAAGGGCCTCAACTGCATGTTCACGATGATGAACAACGCGCGTCTCGCCGTGGGCACGCAGGGTGTCGCCATCGCCGAGCGCGCGTTCCAGCATGCACTCGCCTATGCCAGGGAGCGCAAGCAGGGCCGCGCGGTCGGCGCACCCTCCGCTTCGCCGATCATCGAACATCCAGATGTTAAGCGGATGCTGCTGGAGATGCGGACCAAGACTGCCGCTGGCCGCGCCCTCTGCCTGATGACCGCTGCCGCTCTCGACCGCTACCATCGTCTTGAAGACCCCACCGCAAGGCAGGCCGCCCACGAAGAGGCGAGCATCCTCACGCCGGTCGCCAAGGCCTTCTCGACTGATATCGGCATCGAGGTCGCCTCGCTCGGCGTGCAGATCCACGGCGGCATGGGCTTTGTCGAGGAAACCGGTGCTGCCCAGCATTATCGCGATGCCCGCATCCTCGCAATCTACGAGGGCACCAACGGTATTCAGGCGATCGATCTCGTGCAACGCAAGCTACCGCTCTCGGACGGGGCGCGCGTGCGCGGGATGATCGCGGGCTATCGCCGCAGCGCAGAGCAGGCGCGGACAATCAACGATCCCGCGTTCAAGCGGGTTGGCGACCGGCTGATCTCGGCGGTGGAAGCGCTCGAACGCGCGACCGATTTCATGTTCGCCAATCTCAAGAGCAATCCAAACGCGGCGCTTGCGGGTGCGACGCCCTACCTGCGGCTGTTCGCACTCGCCTCGGGTGGCGCAAGCCTCGCCGATCAGGCATTGGCCGCGCGCGTGGCGATGGCGGCGGGTGACACGGATCCGCGCCAGTCGCGCCGCATCGCCGATGCCCGCTTCTTTGCGGAAAATCTTGCCGCCGGTGCGGAAGGGTTCGAACTCGCGGTTACCGAGGGTGGCGAAGCCGTCATGGCCGAGTTCGCCGATTGAGGAGCACGCTATGACCGATACGATCACCACCCATCGCGAGGGGGCAGTCCATGTCCTCACCATGAACCGGGCGGACAAGAAGAACGCGCTGACGGGCGAGATGTATTCCGCGCTGACGGCTGGTCTCGCCGAGGCGAATGCTGACCCCGCGATCGGCGCAACGCTGATTCTTGGCCAGCCGGGCATCTTCTGCGCCGGCAACGATATCAAGGACTTCATCGGCTTTGCGATGGGCGGTGGTCTTGGTGCGCCGATCCTCGATTTCCTTCGGGCGCTGGTGAATAACAGGAAGCCGCTCGTTGCCGGCGTCGATGGCGGTGCGGTCGGCATCGGCACCACCATGATCCTCCATTGCGATTATGCGTTGGCATCCGAGCGCGCGGTGTTTGCCACGCCCTTCGTCGATCTCGCACTGGTGCCGGAGGCAGGCTCAAGCCTGCTCGCACCGAACCTGATGGGCAACCGCCTCGCTTTCGAACTGCTGGTGATGGGCGAGCGCTTTTCGGCCGAGCGTGCGGCGAGTGTCGGTCTCGTCAATCGTGTCGTTCCCTCTGCTTCGCTGACAGAGGAGGCGTTGGCTGTCGCGGCCCGTATCGCAGCCAAGCCGAGAGAGGCCGTTGCGATCTCGCGCCGGCTGCTGCGGGGCGATACCGCACCGCTGCTCGCGCGGATCGAGGAGGAGGCGGAAGCTTTCAAGGAGCGTCTGCGGTCGGCTGAGGCACGCGCGGCCTTCGAGGCGTTCCTTTCCAAGTCCAAGAACTGACAAAATCCAGAATTGAACGGGAGCAAGCTGCCATGAGCCTTGCCGGCAAGACGCTTTTCATCACCGGCGCTTCGCGTGGCATCGGTCTCGCCATTGCGCTTCGGGCGGCGCGCGAGGGTGCGAACATCGTCGTCGCGGCGAAGACAGCGGAAGCGCATCCGAAGCTCGAAGGCACGATCTTCACCGCCGCCGACGAGATTGAGAAAGCCGGCGGCAAGGCACTGGCGCTTCAGGTGGACATTCGCGAGGATGCGGCTGTCGAGGCGGCAATCGCCAAGGCGGCGCAACATTTCGGCGGGCTCGATATTGTCGTCAACAACGCTAGCGCGATCAACCTCGCGCCCGTGGCCGCGCTCGACATGAAACGCTTCGACCTGATGCATCAGATCAATGCGCGCGGCACTTACCTTGTCTCCAAGTGCGCGCTGCCGTTCCTCGTCAAGGCGGCCAATCCGCACATCCTGATGCTCTCGCCGCCGCTCGATATGAAGACCAAGTGGTTCGCCGGCCACACCGGCTATTCGATGGCGAAGTTCGGGATGAGCCTCGTCGTGCTCGGCCTCGCTGGCGAAACCAAGGGCCGCATCGGCGTCAACGCGCTCTGGCCGCGTACGACCATCGCGACCGCAGCCGTCAAGAACATCCTCGGCGGGGATGCACTGATGCGCACCTCGCGCACGCCGGAAATCCTCGCTGATGCGGCAGCAATGATCTTTGCGAAGGATGGCAAGACCTTCTCCGGCAACTTCCTGATCGACGATACCTTCATGGCCGCGGAGGGCGTGAGTAACTTCGATCGCTACCGTGCCGATCCGAGCCAGCCACTCACGCCGGATTTCTTCGTGCCGGATGATGTTCCCGCGCCTGCCTGCGCTACCTATACGCCGCTGAAGCGCTAGCCGTCACTTTCTCCTTGCGTCGCCGGGCCGGATGGAGTGGAACAGCCTTCGCGGGCGCCGGTGAGCGGGGAGTGACGGCATGATCTTTGTCCATCTTCCCCCGATGGGGGACGATCCGGTCGAGGCGATCAACCATCGCCGCCGCGGACTTGACCGCCAGAGCCTCGGCCCCTCGGACGCGGTTCCCGCAGAAGCGGTTTGGATCGACCTCATCGACCCCAGCCGCGAGGAGGATCGCCGGGTCGAGGTCGCACTTGGCATCGAGATCCCGACGCGCGAGGAATCCCGGAACATCGAACCGTCCGAGGTTCTCTACGTCGAAGACGGCGTCCGATACATGAGCGCGCGCATCCTCTGCCAGTCTGGCACAGAAAGCCCAACGCTGGTGCCGATTTCCTTCATCTTGAAGGACCGGCAGCTCGTCACCGTGCGCTACGATGAGCCTCGCTCGTTCCAGATTTTCATCAACCGCCTCGCGCGCCCCGGGGGCTGCCTGCCGGCGGGAGACCATGTCCTCGTCTCGCTTTTCGAGACTGTAATCGACCGTGCGGCAGAGATCCTTCGCCTTTCCGGCGAGCGGATCGACGAGGTTTCCTCCGCCGTCTTCGATCCGAAGGGCGGGCAGCGGGCCGATGTCGATACCTTCCGCACCACCTTGCAGACGATGGGTATGGAAGGCACGCGCATCTCCAAAGTGCGCGAAAGTCTCGTGTCCATCGAGCGGATGCTGCTGTTTCTCTCGGCCAACACCGCCGGCCCGAGCCTCGGCGACGATCTCCGTGCGGAGGTCCGCACCACCCTGCGCGACCTCCAGAGCCTGGAGGATCACGCGACCTTTCTCTCGGGGAAGATCCAGTTCCTGCTTGATGCGGTACTGGGTCTCGTCAGCCTCGAGCAGAACAAGATCATCAAGATCTTCTCGGTTGCCGCCGTCGTCTTCCTGCCGCCGACGCTGATCGCGTCAAGCTACGGCATGAATTTCAAGAACATGCCGGAACTCGATTGGCACTACGGCTACCCGATGGCGCTCGGCGTGATGGTGCTCTCGGCGATCGGCACCTATCTGTTCTTCAAGCTCAAGCGGTGGCTCTAGGGTCATGTGCGGCCGCTATGCGCTCACGCTGCCGCCGGATGCCGTCCGAGCCTATTTCGGCTATGTTGACCAGCCGAATTTCCCGGCCCGCTTCGACATTCGCCCGACGCAACCCGTTGCGATCATGCGGCTGGAAGCGGGAGCGCGCCGGTTCGCGCTCGTCCGCTGGGGCTTTATCCCGGGTTTCGTGAAGGACGAGAGGGAATTCCCGCTTCTCCTCAATGCGCGGTCCGAGACGGTGTTCGAGAAGGCGAGCTTTCGCAACGCGATCCGCCGCCGGCGCTGCCTGTTTCTCGCGGATGGGTTCTACGAATGGCAGAAACTGGATGAAAAGGGACGCAAGAGACAGGCTTTTTTGATCCGCCGCCCCATGCAGGGCCCGATCGCCCTTGCCGGCATCTGGGAAGGCTGGCAGAGCCCGAACGGCTCTGAAATCGAGACGGCCGCCATCCTTACCACCTCGGCCAACGCGATGCTCTCGGCTATCCATGACCGGATGCCGGTGATCGTCGAACCGCGCGATTTCGATAGCTGGCTGGCGCCGGACGCCGGCAACGATGCCGTCGATCGCCTGATGCGACCGCTGGACGATGATGCCCTCGAACTTGTGCGGATTGACACCGTTCCGCGCGACGAGCCAGCCTAGAAGGCACCGGTGCACTCGCGCACGAGCGGAGGGACCAAGATGACCGACTGGCTCAGCATTTTTCTTAAACTCGGCCTGCCGGCCGCTGCGATTGGTGGTGTGCTCTATGCGGGTTTCCGCAACAGGAATGCCCGTAACGGCGACAGCGACGGGGAGAGCAGCTTCGGCAGCGACAGCTCCTGGTCGAGCGATTCCGACAGCAGCTCTGGCGGCGACTCCGGAGGCGATTCCGGCGGCGGTGGTGGTGATGGTGGCGGTGATTAACGCCTGAAGGATGCCACCAGTTCGACATGTCCGGCGTGGCGGAACTGGTCGACCGGCGTGACTGTGCCAAGCCGGAAACCGGCGCTGGTCAGCGTCTTCGCATCGCGGGCGAAGGTTTCCGGATCGCAGGAAATATAGACGACGAGCGAGATTTTTGACTTGGCAAGTTCCTTGACCTGCGCTTCCGCGCCCTGACGCGGCGGATCGAGAAGCACGGCGTCGAATGGTTTCAGTTCCGGCGCGAAGAGCGGGCGACGGAAGAGGTCGCGGGCTTCCGCCGTCGCCGGTTTTCCGCCCGGATGGGCGCGGATCGAGCGGTTGAAGGCCTCGATTGCCCCGGCGTCGCTGTCGTAGGCCGTCACCTTCATCTCGCGCGCGAGGCGCAGACCGAACGGGCCAAGCCCACAGAACAGTTCGACGACGTGCTTCGTCTTTCCCAGAGCTTCCCGCGCCAGACGTGCGAGCAGCGCTTCACCACGGGCGGTCGGCTGGAGGAAGGAACCTGCCGGCAGAAAGGCCAGCATCTCCGGTCTGTCTTCAAAGATAACACGCGGGCTTCGCGCCTCGACGAGGCGTTCGCCATGGAGCGTCAGGCGCGCCAAGTTCCGCGCCACCGCGAATTCGATCAGTTTCTTGCGAAGGGGCTCGGGCAACGGGCCGCACCCGCGCAGATCGCAATCGAGTCCCTCGGCACTGGCCGTTACCTGAAGGTCCATCGGCTTGCTGATGCCGCGTAGGATATGACCGATGCCCCGCGCAAGGTCGGGCGCAGGGTCAAGTTCGGGGACGAGCAGCGGGCAACGATCGAGGTCGATAAGGTCGTGGCTCCCCGCGCGCATGAACCCGGCGCAGGTTCCGCCCTCGCGTTGGCGGATGTGCAGCGTGACACGGCGGCGTCCGGCTCCATGTGCGTCGAGTGTCGGAGCAACCTTGGCCTCAACGCCCGCGCGGCTCAGCGCCATCGTGACCCGTTCCTGTTTCCAGTTCCGGACCGCGTCGGACGACCAGTGCTGCACGATGCAGCCGCCGCAAGTGCCGAAATGCGCGCAGATCGGCTCAATCCGCTCCGGGCTCGTTGAAAGCCGCTCGAAGGTCCCGGACGATGCGGCCTTTGGCGCGCGGAATGTTTCGCCGGGTAGACCGAAGGGTATGGCGAGGCGGGATCCATCTGCGAGGCGTGCGAGCCCGTCGCCCTTGCTGCCGACGGCGTCGACGGTGATCTCGATCCCGTTCATGCCTTGCACCCCAGCAGCAGGAATTCGCGGTTGCCGTCACCGCCGACGATGGGGGAGGGAATGATGCGATCGACGATCACGCCGAGTTCGCTCAACTCTTCGGCCACGCGCGAGCAGATCGCCTCTTGAAGCGCCTCATCGCGGATGATGCCGTTTTTCGTCACGCCCGGTCCGGCCTCGAACTGCGGCTTGACGAGCGCGATCACCGCGCCGCCGGCCTTCAGGCGTGCAAGTCCCGCCGGAATCGCCTTTGCGAGGCCGATGAAACTCAGATCAGCAACGAGAATGTCGATCGGTTCAGGAACGAGCGCTTCGTCGACCCGTCGCGCATCGGTTCCCTCCAGGTTCACGATACGGAGGTCTGCGGCGAGGCGGGGATGGAGCTGGCCATGCCCGACATCGACCGCATAAATCTTGCGGGCCCCGCGCTGGAGGAGCAGGTCGGTGAAGCCACCGGTCGAGGCGCCGAGATCGAGGCAAGTCAGTCCGCAAGGGTTGAGGTTTGTCGCATCGAGTGCGGCTTTCAGCTTCAGCCCCGCGCGCGAGACGGTCTCGAAGGGCTCTTCCGCTTCCAGCTGCTGGCCGTGCCGCACGATCTGCGAGGGCTTCTTGACGACGGCGCCATCGACCTTCACCAGCCCGGCCGCGATCGAGGCCACAGCGCGCGCGCGGCTCGCGGCAAGCCCGCGTTCGACGAGCGCCTGGTCGAGGCGGAGGGCGTTGGAATGATCGGAGGACATGTCCATCCGTATATCGCCTCGGCGTGCCGGATCAACTGATAGTGAACCCGCTAGGCAGGCACCGAATGCGCGCTACTCTCCCTTCGATCCGCAGTGGGCGGACGACACGAGGAGACAGAAAATGCGAGTTTTGACGAGCGCTGCCGCGCTGCTTCTGACGGCCGGGCTGGCTTTTGCACAAGTGACGGCAACGCACGAGGCGGATGTCATCAACAACAAGGGCGAGGCGATCGGCAAAGCGAGCTTCAAGGGCAATGGTTCGACGACCGTGATCCGCATCCAGTTGAAGGCCGGCGCCCTGACTCCGGGCTGGCACGGCATCCATCTTCACGCCGTTGGCGATTGCTCGGACCATGACAAGTTCATGGCCTCCAAGGGCCACGTGAACCACCACCAAAAGAAGCACGGCCTCCTTAACGCGGACGGCCCGGATGGCGGTGACGTGCCGAACATCTTCGCTGCGGCCGACGGCTCGGTGAATGCGGAAGTCGCTTCCGCAACCGCGCTTGGCGGCGACAAGGGCCTCAAGGATGTCGACGGTTCCGCGCTCGTCATTCACGCTAATGAGGACGACCATGTGAGCCAGCCGATCGGCGGTGCCGGCGCCCGCGTTGCCTGTGCGCTGGTGAAGTAATTCAGGCCCGGATCGCGCGTTCGGCCGCCGTGTCGAGCGCGCGCTTCACGGTCTCGACGATGCCTTTCGCATCGAGCCCGGCGTCGGCATACATGCGCTCCGGCTTGTCCTGATCCTGATAACGATCCGGCAAAACGAGGCTGCGGAGCTTCACCTTGCCGTCGAGCAGGCCCTCGTCGCTCATGAACTGCATGACCTGCGCACCGAAGCCGCCGACCGAGCCTTCCTCGATGGTGATCAGCAGCGAATGACGCGTCGCGAGATCGCGGACGAGCGCGGTATCGATCGGCTTGGCGAAACGCGCATCGGCGATCGTCGTCGAAAGCCCGAGCTTTTCGAGTTCGTCCGCCGCCTTGAGCGCTTCGGAAAGGCGCGTGCCGAGCGAGAGGATGGCGATTTCCTTGCCCTCGCGCAGGACGCGACCCTTACCGATTTCCAGCACCTCGCCACGCTCCGGCATCTCGACGCCGACGCCCTCGCCGCGCGGATAGCGGAAGGCGATGGGGCCGGAGTTGTGTGCGGCAGCGGTCGCGACCATGTGCACGAGTTCCGCCTCGTCCGCGGCCGCCATCACCACCATGTTCGGCAGGCAGCAGAGATACGCAAGGTCGTAGGCACCGGCATGGGTTGGCCCGTCAGCACCAACAAGCCCGGCGCGATCCATCGCGAAACGGACGGGCAGGTTCTGGAGCGCGACATCATGCGCGAGCTGGTCGTACCCGCGCTGGAGGAAGGTCGAGTAAATGGCGCAGAAAGGCTTGTAGCCCTCGGCCGCCAGCCCCCCGGCAAAAGTCACCGCATGCTGTTCGGCGATGCCGACATCGAAGGTGCGTGTCGGAAACGCCTGCCCAAAGAGGTCGAGCCCGGTGCCGGCTGGCATCGCCGCCGTAATGGCCACGATCTTCTCGTCGGCTTCCGCTTCGCGGATCAGGCTCTGGGCAAAAACCTTGGTATAGCTCGGCGCGTTTGATGGTGGTTTCGCCTGCTTGCCGGTAATGACGTCGAACTTGACGACACCGTGATACTTGTCCGCGCTCGCTTCGGCCGGGGCATAGCCCTTGCCCTTTTGCGTGACGACATGGACGAGAATCGGCCCGCCCACTTCCGCGTCGCGCACGTTGCGCAGAACGGGCAGGAGGTGGTCGAGATTGTGTCCGTCGATCGGCCCGACATAGTAGAAGCCGAGCTCTTCGAACAACGTGCCGCCGGTGACATAGCCGCGCGCGTGTTCGACCGCACGGGTGATGGCGCTGTCGAGCCGCTTCGGCAGCTTCTTGGTCAGCTGCTTGCCGAAATCGCGCAGCGAGAGATAGGTGCGCGAGGAGGCCAGCCGCGCGAGATAGGCCGACATGCCGCCCACCGGCGGGGCGATCGACATGTCATTGTCGTTGAGGATGACGATAAGCCGGGAGTGCATGGCGCCGGCGTTGTTCATCGCCTCGTAGGCCATGCCCGCGCTCATCGCGCCATCGCCGATCACCGCAACGACATGATTCTTGCCGCCCGCGAGATCACGCGCCACGGCCATGCCGAGCCCGGCGGAGATCGATGTCGAGGAATGCGCGGCGCCGAACGGGTCGAATTCGCTTTCGGCGCGTTTGGTGAAGCCGGAAAGCCCGCCGCCCTGCCGCAGCGTCCGGATGCGGTCGCGGCGGCCGGTCAGGATCTTGTGTGGATAGGCCTGATGTCCGACATCCCAGATCACGCGATCATCCGGCGTGCTGAAGGTGTAGTGCAAGGCCACGGTGAGTTCGACGACGCCCAGCCCTGCGCCGAGATGCCCGCCGGTCACTGAAACCGCATCGATCGTCTCGGCCCGCAATTCCTCGGCCACCTGCCGGAGCTGCGAGGGTTCGAGTTTGCGGAGATCGGCGGGAACGCGGATCGTATCGAGCAGGGGCGTTGCGACCGCCAAGGGGGTTACTCCGGATCAGGAACTGTTTTTTGCTGTATCGGCTAATGCACGGGCATTCAATCCCGCATGGCATCACCATTTCGGGATGGGAGTAAATTTCAAGGCAGCGGGATGAACCCGGTTTCGCCGGGCACTGTTTCAAACCGTCCCGTCGCCCAGTCCACCTTGGCCTGGTCGATCCGCTCTTTGCGGGAAGACACGAAGTTCCACCAGATGTAGCGGCGCTCGGCCATTGGTTGGCCGCCCAGGATCATCAGGCGGGCATTGGTGAGCCCGAGTATGGAGATGCGGTCGCCGGGCCGGAACACCAGCAGTCGTCCGGGGCCGAAGGTATCGCCGGCGATGTCGATCTCACCGGAAACGACGAACACCGCGCGCTCCTCGTAATCGTCGTCGAGCGGCAGGATCGAACCCGGCGAGAGGATGGCCTCGGCATAAAGGGCCGGGTGCGGAAATTCGACCGGCGATCGCTCGCCGTAGGCAGAGCCCATCATCAGCCGGACACGTTTTCCTTCCGCGACGATGCGCGGCAACGCCTGCTCCTCATGATGGACGAAATCCGGCGCCTGCTCCTCGTGACTTGCCGGCAGGGCAGCCCAAAGCTGGACGCCGAACAACCGCCGATTCGCCGCCTGCCGCGCCTCGGGAGCGGTGCGTTCGGAGTGGACGACGCCGTGCCCGGCGGTCATCAGGTTGAGCGCGCCGGGCGTGATCTCCTGCACAACGCCAAGCGAATCGCGGTGCAGGATCGAGCCGTCGAAGAGATATGTCACCGTCGCAAGCCCGATGTGCGGATGCGGGCTCACATCGAGCCCCTGTCCGAGCAGGAATTCACTTGGCCCAAACTGATCGAAGAAGATGAAGGGCCCGATCATCTTGCGGCCAACGGAAGGCAGCGCCCTCCGCACCTCGAACCCGCCGATCTCGGATGCGCGCGCGACGATCACCTGCTCGATTGCATCGCAGCCTTTGGCATCACCGGGTTCCGGATCATCGCTGGGGAGATGGGACATGGCCGCGCTCCTGTTACCGCTCCGCTCACGGGAAAAGTGATCCGCGGTCGGTCCGAAAAGGACTCAGCGGTCAGGATCGAGAGGTGCCGCGCCGGTCGGCTCGCCGTTCGCGCCGAGTGAAATCTTGCTGATGCGCATTTCGGCCTCGGCAAGGAGTGCCTCGCAGCGCTTTTTCAACTGCTCGCCACGCTCATATTTCTCGATCGATTTCTCAAGGCTGACTTCGCCCTTTTCAAGCTCGGAAACGATGGCTTCGAGTTCGCCCATCGCCTTTTCGAACGGCATGGCGGCAATATCGTCAGGAAGGGCGGCGGGCGATGTCTTGGTCATGGAAGAACCCTAGAGCAATCCGCTTGGCGGGGAAACGGGATCGATTGTTTTTTCCACCCGCAACGAAAGATCAGGTTCCCCGCCCGAGCCGAAGCCCCGGTGCCGGGCGCTCCGTCAGCACTTCACGACGGAATCGGAAGGTTGCGGCCGGACGACCGCCGGTCGTCGTCTGTTGACCGGTCGGTTCGACGAGGCCGCCGGTTTCAACGAGGCGGCGGAAATTCTGCTTGTGCAGGTGATGTCCGGCGATGGCCTCCACTTTCCGCTGTAACTCGGTGAGCGTGAAGCTCTCGGGCAACATCTCGAACACAACAGGGCGATATTTCAGCTTAGCACGGATGCGCCCCAGCGCGGTCGCGAGAATGCGGCGGTGGTCGAATACCATGCTCTCGCCGAGTGGTGGGACTTCAGAAGAGATAGGCAGGCGGCGATCGCGGATCGCTTCCGCGACCAATCCTGCATCGTAGAGCAGTTCGTAGCGTTCGAGCACTTTTTCTTCGTCGAAAAGAAGATCCTCGTTGCCGAAATAGAGAGCGATGCGTTCCTCGCGGGACAGTCCCCGGCGGACGGGTGCATGCTTCTCCTCCTCCACGCAACCCGCCCAACGATGGAGGGCCGGAAGAATGAACGAGTCGATGACAGCCGGCTTCCCACCGCGCCAATCCTCCCAGGGGAAATAGCGATAGAGATCGCGGAAGCTGGCGGATGTCTGGACCTCGCCTGCGATGCGCGTCAGCGCGAGATAGCCGATGGAAACGACATGCGGCAGCGCATCCGGGTGGGTCTCGATATCTTCCGGCACGTGCCGACCACGGTCGCCGAAGGTGTAGAGCTGTTCGACATAGCCAAGTTCCAGTCCGGCCTGATCGACGGCGAATCCGCGCAGGCCGAGTTCGAGCGTGCGGTGGTGAACGGGATCGAACGGGCCGGACGGCAAGCCCGCCGGCCGCTCTTTCCCCTGTGAGGAGGCGAAGATCACCGGCCGGTCGCCTTCGACCGCCATGATGACAGCGGTCAGGTTGATCTCGATGCCGGGCTTGTCCGCCATCATCCGCCTCCCGACCGCGGGCCGATATCGAGATGGAAGGGTGTACCTTCGAAACAGTCGACACCACGCCCGATTCGTTCGATGGCAGCGACCATGCGACCGCGCCGGTCGAGCAACCGGTCGGCCAATGTCACAAGGTGGAGATTGGGCGTCGCGGTGGGCGAAGCGCGGCGCAGGTCGGCGGCCCAATCCTCTTCTGCCCGGTCAGGCCGGAGCGCGCAGGCGGAGATGAAGGCCCCTGCCGTCGAGCGGCTGACTCCCGCGTAACAATGGACGACGAGCGGCGCCACGCGGTCCCAGCGATGAACGAAATCGACCAGGGCTTCAACCTGCGCGGAACTCGCCAGCACCTCACCGTCCTTGGCTGCGACGATGTCCGAGAAATCGAGCGCGAGATGACGATCGGGCGCAACGCTCGCCGGTCGTTCGACCTGACCGATGTTCTTGATGAGCGTGAGCACCTGCCGCGCGCCGGTGCCGGCGACGGTGGGATGAAGATTGCGGAGGGAGCAGACATGGATGCGCGGCACGGGGTCAATCCTCCCTTGCTTCATCCTGCATCGTGGCCCGGTCGAGCGCAATGAAGCGGTCGAGGAAGCGTGCCTCTGCCAGCGGTGTGGGCCAGGGGTCCAACAGATCCGCCGCTGCAGCATCGAGCCGCATCGAAGGACCGAAGAACTCCTCCGCCTCTTCGCGCGAAAAACCGGCAAGTTGGGTTGCTTCGTGGAAGGCGGCGACACGGTCCGCCTTTTTGGCAAGCGTGGCGGTCAGGCGCGTCATCGGCGCCGGCAGGCCGAAACGGCGCATCACCGCATCGATGATGCGGGCTTCTGTTTCCCGATACGCCGGGCCAATCACGGCCTTGAAGGGGGAGATCATGTCGCCGATCACATACTCCGCAGCGTCATGCAGCAGAATGGCAAGGCGTGTTCGCGTTCCGGCGCTCGGGTTGATGATCCCTGCGACATGTTCGACCAGCAGCGAGTGCTGTGCCACGGAATAGCTATGCTCGCCCCGCGTCTGGCCGTTCCAGCGACCAACACGGGCGAGGCCGTGTGCAATGTCCTCAATTTCGATATCGAGCGGAGAGGGATCAAGCAGGTTGAGCCGCCTGCCGGACAGCATCCTCTGCCAGGCGCGCGGCGGCTTTTTTCGGGAGATTGAACGCGATTCGGACGATGAAGCCATGCTTTCCGGTTTGCCTGCTCGCGGCAAACAGGGCAAGCCGCTTTAGACGGCTTCGTCTGCGGGAGAATCGACCGGACAGAGAATGGTCTTGATCGACATCAGTAGGGCTTCCGTCCGCTTGTCTGTCAGGCTGTAGTTGATCGTGGTGCCGATCCTCCGGGTGCTGACGATCCCCGCCGAGCGCATGAGCGCGAGGTGCTGGGAGAGCGCTGACTGGGCAAGATCGAGCCGCCGAACCAGTTCACCCACGGAAAGTTCACCGTGAACCATCAGATTGCATAGGATTATGAGCCGACGGCGGTTGGCAAGGATGCTGAGAAGAGCCTCCGCCTCGCCGGCTTTTTCCTCGAGGCTTTCGAGCGTCAGAGCGACATCCATAAGCGTCCTCTACTATAAAATTCGAGTTTCAATGATCCCTTATTGTTCTTTCTCCCCTAGTTCGTCTGTATAAGGGCAACGTGAACATTGCTACTAAAATTTGGCATATTCGGGTTTTCTGATATTTAATTCAACGCCACCAGCCGTAATGTCAGTATTGCTTTCCAAGGCGTCCGAAAGCTTGTCGATGCGCACTTGTGCCAGCAATGTCGGGCCGTAGCTTTCGCCGGCCTGCCCCAGCAGGACGTCTCCGGCGCGAACCTCGAGACCGCCGAGCAAGCCGAAACCGTTCCGTGTCGTCAGGATCATGGTGCGGGTGCGGGCCGTGCCGCGATGCTCCATGCGGCTGATGACCTCCTGACCAATATAGCACCCTTTCTTGAAATCGATTCCGCCGAGTTGATCGAGGTTGACCTCGTGTGGGAACCGATCCGAGGGAATATAGTCCTGCCCGGCCTCCGGAATGCCGAGTGTTGCGCGGCGCCTGTGATAGACGTCCCGCCCGGCCTCGCCAATGCGGATGGCGATGGATTTCAGCGCATCTGCCGGTCCGTAGAGCCGGTGACCGAGGCCCGGATGGCGCGGATCGGGGAAGGTGTAGAACTCATCGCCTGTGATCTCTGCCCGACCGCTGCAATCGAGACAGGCGAGAACCGTCGCCGGTTCACCCAGTCTGTCGATGCTCACGGCGGCGCGGAGGCGGTAGGTCGTCAGCTTGCCTACGAGATCGTCGGCGAAGCCGCTGCCGACATCGATAAGGAACAGGGGATCCTCATCACTGGCGTTGAAAACCAGCATCTCGGCGATGATCTTGCCCTGAGGGGTAAGCAACGCAGCAGGTACACCGGCGCCGGGAGCAAGCGACTCGATGTTCGCGGTCAGCAGGTTGTTAAGAAAATGCGCTGCGTCCGCACCGCCAATCGCGAGGATCGCGCGGTTGTCCGGAAAGATCGCCAAAGGCGTGTGGCTCGATGAATTCTGGCTTGTTTCGCTCATGGCAGGCAGATAAGTCCGCTAGGAGAGGCGGGCAAGTGCGGAATGTGCATTTGTCAAAAGTGCGCTCCATACGCTTCCCCGGAGGTTCCCATGTCAATGAGCTATGATTGCGTGCTGCGCGGCGCGGAAATCGTCAATCAGGATGGTCGAGCCGTGCGCGATCTTGCGATCCGTGGTGGCAGGATCGCCGCGCTCGGCGATCTCGAAACAGCGAAGGCTGCCGAGACAATCGATTGTCGCGGGCTTACCATCCTGCCCGGCGTCATCGACACGCAGGTTCATTTCCGCGAGCCGGGGCTGACTCACAAGGAAGACCTTGAAACCGGTTCGCGCGCCGCCGTGATGGGCGGTGTGACCGCCGTGTTCGAGATGCCGAACACCAACCCGAACACGACCACCGCCGAAACGCTGGCGGCGAAGGTCGCGGCCGGGCATCACCGCATGCACTGCGATTTTGCTTTTTTCGTTGGCGGTACGGCGGAGAATATCGAGGAAATTCCTGCGCTTGAAAAACTGCCGGGCGCAGCGGGCATCAAGGTGTTCATCGGCTCTTCCACCGGCAACCTCCTCGTGGAAGACGACGAGAATCTCGCCAGGATCCTGAAGAAGATCACGCGCCGCGCCTCTTTCCACTGCGAGGACGAGATGCGCCTTCGCTCGCGCATGGGCGAGCGTATTCCCGGCGATCCGCGCTCGCACCCGGTGTGGCGTGACGAAACCGCCGCATTGCTCGCAACGCAGCGCCTTGTGACGCTCGCGCGCCGGCTCGGCAAGCGCGTACATGTGCTCCATCTCTCCACCGGCGACGAGATGGAATGGCTCGCCGATCACAAGGATGTCGCCTCCATCGAGGTCACGCCGCATCATCTGACGCTGGCCGGGCCGGAATGTTACGAGCGCCTCGGCACCTACGCCCAGATGAACCCACCGGTACGCGATGCCGCGCACAGGGAAAAGTTGTGGTGGGGCGTCAATCAGGGCATCGCGGATATCCTCGGCTCCGATCATGCTCCGCATACGCATGAGGAGAAGCATCACGCCTATCCGGGCTCGCACTCGGGCATGACTGGCGTGCAGACGCTGGTGCCGACAATGCTCGACCACGTCAACGCTGGGCGCCTGACGCTCGAACGCTTCGTGGATATGTCCTCGCACGGTCCCGCGCGCCTCTTCAACATCGCCGGCAAGGGGCGGATCGCGGTCGGCTACGACGCGGACCTGACCATCGTCGATATGAAGCGGCGCGAGACCATCACCAATGGCTGGATCGCCTCGAAATGCGGCTGGACGCCCTATGATGGCGTTTCGGTCACCGGCTGGCCGGTCGGCACCTTCGTGCGCGGCCGCAAGGTGATGTGGCAGGGCGAACTCACCGGCGCTTCGACCGGCGAAGCGGTGCGCTTCGGGGATGCATTGCAGCCCACACCATGAGCGGGAATCCCTCGTCGGTCACCTTCACGCGCGATGGGGTTCGTCGCGGTTTCATCCGCGCGCAGAGTTTCAGCCTCGGCATCTTCGTCTACGGGCTCGCCTTCGGACTGATTGCCGCACAGGCCGGGCTCTCTGCGCTTCAGGCGGTGATGATGAGCGCGGTCGTCTATTCAGGCTCGGCGCAACTTGCCGCCGTGGGCGTGCTCGGGGCGGGTTCCACCTCGCTCGGCGCGCTGCTCTGGGCGCTGGTCGCGACGATCCTCGTCATCAACGCCCGCTACATCCTGTTCAGCGCATCGCTGCGTCCCTGGCTCGGGCAGGTCTCGGCGGTTCAGGCCTATTCGACGCTCTATGTGCTCGGCGACGCCAACTGGATGATGTCGATGCGCGCCCATGAGGCGGGCGAGCGCGATGCGGGTTTCGTATTCGGTTCGGGTCTCGGCAGTTTCGCCTCTTGGATTGTGGGCACGTTCCTAGGGCACATCGCGGTCGGGTTCGCTCCGGAGCCGCGCCTGCTCGGGCTTGATTTCTTCCTTGCCGCCTTCGCGGCGGCGATGATGGCCGGGATGGTGCACCGGCGCGGCGATCTGATGATCGTGGCCATCGCGGCGGTCATCGCACCGCTTGTCGCGCATGTCTGGGGCTTTGGCGCGGCGGTCGTTATCGCCGGCCTCGCGGGCGGGCTTGTCGCCTATGTCCGCTACCGGCCGCCGGAGCAGGCGGCATGAGCGGCGATAGCTATTTCCTGATGGTTCTGGCGATGGCAGGCGCGGCGTTCTTCTGCCGTGCGATTGGCTTCCTCGCGATGCGCTATGTGCCGATCACGCCGCGCCTCGAAGCCGCGCTCAAGGCAACGCCGGTTTCGGTGATGGCCGGGATCGTGGCGATCGCCGTCGTCCGGGGCGGGCCACCGGAATGGCTCGCGACCGCCATCGTGCTTGTTCTGGTCAGGGTAACCGGCAACGAGATCCTTGCCGCGTTCGGCGGCATCATCGCCATTGCCCTGATGCGCGCTGTCGGGGCATGATACCCCGAGAGGGGATTCCAGCGATCTGAAGGCGCATCATGTTCGAGTGCAAGATTCCGGCTGTCCCCACCCTCCAGCAGGACGACGAGACCATCCGCATCACCCGCTACGATTTCGAGCCCGGCGCTGTGACGGGCTGGCACCAGCACGGCTGGCCCTATTTCGTCATCATGCTGACGGCGGGAACCCTGCGCATCCACAACGGGCAGGAGGTAACCGATGTGCCTTTGGCGCAAGGGCAGGCCTACATGCGTGCGGCCGGCATTACTCACGACGTGATGAACGGCTCCGATCATCCGATTGCCTTCGTCGAGATCGAGGTGAAGAAACCGGAGGCATTGAAGGGCATGATGCTGCCCTGAAGAAGTAACAAAAAAGGGCCGGTATTCCGGCCCTTCTGTCATCAGCCCCGGAAACGATCCGGTTCAGTTCTTCGTCGTCAGCGAATATTCCCCGGCCTTGATCCGTTCCGGCAGGCGTTCAGCGAATTTGGCGACGGCCTCCTCGCCATAAGTGGCGACAAGCTCGACGAAGGCGGCGAACAGCGCGGCATGAGCGAGGCAATCGCCGTCAATGCCGTCATAACGGCCTTCGGCGAAAGCTTCGCTGACATAGGAATACGCCGCGCGACGCTGGTCGGCGTAAAGCGAGTCATTGGCCTTGCCAATTTGATCGATCGTCTGCACGTCGCTCTTCCTGTTCGGCCGCCGCGGTTGGTCGCGACGTTCACTCCGGATGGTCCCGGTTGTTGTTGAAAGCGGTCCCCACCGCTACCCCGGATCGAGGCAGGGCGACACTAGCCTGCCGCGAACCCGAAAGCGAGCCTTCCGTTGAGAATTCGTTAACGGACGGGATCGAAGGCTGTGCAAAGGCCGCTTTTCGTGATGCCCCGCTCAGCTCCCGAAACGCCGTTCGATATCGCGGGCAAGACGTGCCGCGTCCCGCGTCAACATGTCCGTGGCCGCTTTTGCCGAAGGCGTGCAGGTCCGGTAGCTCGTCGCGTAATCGGAATACCCGTGGTTGAACGCACCGCGCAGGCGGTCGGCGATGCCCGACGCTTCGCCCTCGGTGGCGATCAGCCGTTCCATGCGCGCTCGCCAGGGGTTGCTGGCAGAGCCCGGCGTGCAGACCTCGACCAGAAGCGCCAGCGCCCCGATGAGCTCCGAAAGTTCGATCAACGGGCGGTGATGTGGGTCCGGAGCAGGCGGCGGTGGAGGAGGCGTGGCCGGCGTCTCGACGCTGGCCTTTTTCCGCTTCGGCTGGGGTGCCTGAGCGCCAGCCTGCGGCATTGCGATCACCATTGCGAACAGTGCCGCCGTGAGCCGCAAACCTCTGGCGGGATGTGGTCCGCGAGCGGTCATCGGGCGGCCTTCCCGTGATGCAGCGCGAATGCCTTGGCAAGGATTTCCGGCAACCGCCGCGTCATCGGCAGATCGTCGGGCGCGAGCGGATCGATCCAGCAGATGTCGGAAACCTCATCGGAGAGTACCGGCTCGCCGCCGGCCCATTCGCCCGCGAAGGCAACGATGACCGCATGCGCGCGAAGCGTGCCATCCTCGCCGTGTTCGATATGTTCGACATGATCGACGAAGCCGGTGATGGAGGCTGAAAGACCAACCTCTTCCTGCAATTCCCGCAGTACGCCTTCGCGCAGGGTCTCGCCCGGCTCGATGCGGCCGCCGGGGAGAGAATAGAGCCCGAGGCCGGGTGCCTTCGCGCGCTGGGCCAGCAATACTCGCCCCTCGCGAAAGACCGCGATCGACGCCGCAAGCACCGGCTTGCCGATCACGGTTGGGATTTTTGACGCAATGTCTTCACGCGAACCGGATGCCCCTTCGCTCGACATCGCTTTCTCAGACATGCTGCCCGCCGTTGATGTGCAGCTCGGCGCCGGTCACGTAGGACGAGGCCTCGGTGCACAGGAAATAGATCGCCTTGGCGACCTCTTCCGGTGTGCCGAGACGGCGGAGTGGCAGTTGCTCGACGATCTTTTCGGTGCCGGGGGAGAGGATCGCGGTGTCGATCTCGCCGGGCGAGATCGCGTTGACGCGCACGCCGACGGGGCCGAAATCCGCTGCCATCTCGCGCGTCAGTGCGGCGAGCGCTGCCTTGGAGGTCGCGTAGGCAGCGCCGGCGAAGGGATGGACGCGCCCACCGGCGATAGAGGTGACATTGACGACCGCGCCCTTGGTTGCGGTGAGTTCGTCGATCAATCCGCGCGCCAGCAGGATGGGCGCGAAGAAGTTAACCTGAAAAACCTTGGTCCAGTCTTCGACCGGGGTGTTGATCGCGGACAGTCGCGAACCGCCCGACCCCTTGGGCGAAATGCCGGCGTTGTTGACGAGCGCATGGAGCTTGCCGTCGCCGAGACGCGACTTGATCTCGCCGATGGCGCGCAGCGTATCTTCAGGGTCGGCAAGATCGACCTGGATGTGGTTGTCGCCGCCGGCATCCCACGGGCAATTCTCCGGCACGGGCTGGCGCGAGCAGGCGATCACGCGCCAGCCGGCCGAGGCGAAGCGTTTCACCGTCGCATGGCCGATGCCGCGCGAGGCGCCGGTCAGCAGGAGGGTCCGCCTCTCGCTGGGGATATTGGTGCGCGCGCTGTCCATGTGGAACTCCGAATAAGAGAGGGTCAGGGGTAGAAATACGTGGTCTCGAACGGCGCGTCGATCCGGGTCCGGCGATAGATCAGCCGCTCGTGCAGTCGGAAGGGCTTGTCCTGCCAGAATTCGATGTAGAGGGGCATGAGCCGCCAGCCGCTCCAGTGCGGCGGGCGGGGTACCTCGCCGAGACCGAAGCGTGCCGCCTCGCGGGCGACCGCCTTTTCGAGCGCGAACCGGCTTTCGAGCGGGCGCGATTGCTGCGAGGCCCAGGCGCCGATCCGGCTGTCGCGCGGGCGTGAGGCGAAATAGGCATCGGCCTCCGCTTCGCTCACGATTTCCATCGGGCCACGAAACCGCACCTGCCGGCGCAGGCTCTTCCAGTGGAACACGGCGGCGCCTTGCGGGTTGGCCTTCAGCTCCTCACCCTTCTGGCTCTCGAAGTTGGTGTAGAACACAACCCCGCGATGGTCGGCATCCTTCATCAGCACCATGCGTACATTGGGCAGGCCGTCGGGATCGGCGGTCGCGAGCGCCATCGCGGTGGGATCGTTGGGCTCCTTGGCGGTTGCTTCCGCAAGCCACGCCTGGAACAGCGAAAACGGATCCTGCATCTCGCGCGACTCACCGGTCATTAACGCTTCCGATCTTAAATGGACGCAGCCAATCATCAGAGGTTGTGTCGTGCTGCGTAACGCCACGGGCAATGAGGGCCAGAAAGCCCCGCCGAAAGAGGGATATAATGCGCAAAGCGTTCCGCGCAATCACCTCTTCACGGTCTTGCGCGTCGGTTTAGCAGGTCTCGTTGCGGTGTTCGCCGCCGGATGTTCGCTCTCGATGAAACTTCCCTCGTTCCAGAGCGAACCCGAGATGACCGCGAGCGTGACCCCGGCGACGGTGCCACTCAGTCCCCATCTCGATGCCGAGGACTGGCGCCGCGCGCAGGCCGCGTTCTCGCTGGCCGTCGACCCGCAGGGATCGGGGCAGGTCGTCAACTGGGAAAACCCGGCGACGAAACGCAAGGGTTCCTTCATCCCCGCGGGCAATCTCGTCCTGGCCGAAAATACCGTGTGCCGGCCTTTCCGCGCGACACTTGTCGAGCAGGCGAACGGCAAGCCGGTGGAAACGCATCACCTTGGCCGTGCTTGCCGCACCGGTCCCGGCGAATGGGCGATGCGCGAGGTTGCGCCGGAAGGCGCCGCGACGGCCTCCGTTGGCAACGCCAAGGCGCCGATGAAGCTCGACGCGGCCCAACCCCTCCCGGAAGCGACCAGCGGCATGCTGCCGGAAAAGAAGCTCGACGAATAACGGGCCAATCCGTTGAAATCAGCCGCTCGATCTCCCATCTCGGAAAACGAGTATCCAATTGAATCGATTGGCCACCGGATCGTCTGCTGGTCGCTAGTCGACATTCTGTGAGCGAGGGAAACGATGCGGGATCCGTATACGGTTCTCGGGGTAGAGCGCGGCGCCAGCGCGGATGAGATCAAGAAGGCGTTCCGCCGTCTGGCCAAGCAATATCACCCCGATCGCAACAAGAACGATCCGAAGGCGCAGGAGCGCTTCTCGGAAGTGAACAGCGCCTACGAGATTCTCGGCGATGACGCCAAGCGCAAGGCCTTCGACCGCGGCGAGATCGATGCCGAAGGCAAGCCGCGCGCGACGATGCATGGCTTCGAGCAGGCCGGCACCGGTCCGGGCGGCTTCCGGTTCGATTTCGGTTCGGGCGGGCGGGGCGATCCGCGCGACATCTTCTCCGATCTGTTCTCAAAATTCGACATGGGTGGCGGCAAGGCTCATACGGGCCAGGCGCAGGCCGGCGGGCACCGCACGCGGGGAGGCGCCTCTCCCGTTCCGCCCGGTGAGGATATCGAGACCGAGGTTTCCATTCCGCTCGAGCATGTCGCCAAGGGCGGTTCCGTCCGCGTGACGCTCGGCAGCGGTCGCACGGTCGAGGTCAAGGTTCCGCAAGGTGTCGCCAACGGCAAGGTGATGCGTCTCAAAGGGCAGGGCAATCCCTCGCCCTTCGGCGGGCCGGCGGGCGATGCGCTCATCACTTTACGTTACGCAAGGCATACGCAGTTCACGGTCGACGGCGCCGATCTGCGCACGCAGATTCCCGTGCCGATCCGCGACGCGGTTCTGGGCGGCGAAATTCGCGTGCCCACGCTGGAAGGCGAGGTTTCTATGACCGTTCCGCCCTGGACGAGTGGTGGCAAGACGCTTCGTTTGCGCGGCAAAGGACTGCCGCTCAATGACCGCGAGGGCGATCTCTACGTGACGCTCCAGATCGATCTCGGCCCGCATGATCCCGAGGTGGAGGGCTTTTTCCGGCGCAAAAAGGGCTGATTTGCGCGCGCGATCCGTCTCGCAAAGCTTGAACCTTCGGACGAACTCGGTAAGGAAAGGCAAAGACGAAGCGCTCATCCGCTGCCCCGGCCGCGGAGCGAGCGCCTTTCTATGCCGAGGACGAAGCACGCATGTCGATGACGAACGAGGAAAACCGGTTGAGCAACGTCCTGCGCGGCAAACGTGGCTTGATCATGGGCGTCGCCAACAAGATGTCGATCGCCTGGGGTATCGCTAGGGCTGCCCATGCCGCCGGCGCCGAACTCGCCTTCACCTATCAGGGCGACGCGCTGAAGAAGCGGGTCGAGCCGCTCGCCGCCGAATTGGGCGCGCATGTCGTCGGCCATTGCGATGTCACGGATGGCGCGACGATCGATGCGGTTTTCGCCGAGGTGGAGAAGATCTTCGGCAAGATCGATTTTCTCGTCCATGCCATCGCTTTCTCGGACAAGGACGAGTTGACTGGCCGTTATGTCGAGACGACCGAGGGCAATTTCACCAAGACGATGCTGATCTCCTGTTATTCGCTGACCGCCGTTGCCCAGCGTGCGGAAAAGCTGATGCCGGATGGCGGTTCGATCCTCACGCTGACGTACTATGGCGCCGAGAAGTGGATGCCGCATTACAACGTCATGGGCGTCGCGAAGGCCGCGCTCGAAGCCTCCGTGCGCTATCTCGCGGCGGATCTCGGCCCGAACGGCATTCGCGTCAACGCGATCTCCGCCGGTCCGATCAAGACGCTCGCGGCGAGCGGCATCGGCGATTTTCGCTATATCCTCAAGTGGAACGAATACAATTCGCCCCTCCGCCGCACGGTTTCAATCGAGGAGGTCGGCAACAGCGCCGTCTATTTCCTCTCGGATATGTCGGCAGGCGTGACGGGCGAGATCAGCCATGTCGATGCCGGTTATCACATCGTCGGCATGAAGAACCCGGACGCGCCGGATATCACGCTGGCGAAGGATTGAGTTTGAACGATTTACGTGGGGGGAGGGGATATGCGGTTCCGTGCATTGCTGATCGGAGGCCTTGCGGTTCTGGCGGCCGTGCAGTCCCATGCCCAGACAGCGGCACCGACCGCTCCGGAAGAGAAGGTGACCCCCGAATCCACCAAGACGGAGGTCGAGCGCACCGGTCGTATGGGCCGTGATGTTATTTTCGCGACCTATCTGACGCTCTCGAAGGACTGCAAGGTCGGGGCCTCTCCGCGTGTGGAATTCCCCGTTCCGCCCAAGAACGGCAAGGTGGGAACCCGCACCTCGGCGATCAATCTCCGGGCCGTGCCCGGCGCGCCGCGCAAGAACTGCATCGGCACCTCACCGAACGGCGTGCTGGTGTTTTTCCGCCCCGACCGCCGTTTCAAGGGCGAGGAGGTCTTCACCTACCGCGTCGTCTATCCCGATGGTTCCGCGCGCGAGGTCGTCGCCAAGGCAATCGTGCAGTAAGCCATGCCGCGCCTCTATTTCCTGCGTCACGGCGAGACTGACTGGAATCGCGCGGGCCGCCTGCAGGGCAATACCGAGACATCGCTCAACGCCCGCGGCCGCTCGCAAGCGCGGGCGCTCAGCGACCATATGCGCGCACTGCTGGGAGCTCGTATCGTCGATTTGCCGTTCTACTCGAGCCCGATGCAGCGGACCCGGCAGACCATGGAAATCCTGCGCGACGGTCTTGAACTGGAGCGCGAGGCCTATGTCGCCGTCGACTCGCTCCGCGAGATCGGTTTCGGCGCCTGGGAGGGACGAAGCTGGCCCGAAATACGAACCCGCGATCCGATCGGCGCGCGCGACCGCGACCTCGATCGCTGGTCGTTCTGCCCACCGGGTGGCGAAAGCTACGAGATGGTCTCACGCCGTGTCATGGCCTGGCTGCAGACCATCGATCACGATTGCTGCATCGTCTCGCATGGCGGCATCGCCCGTGTGATGCTGGTGCTGTGCGGCGGTCTGACACCGGCTGAGGCAGTTGAGGTCGATATTTGGCAAGGCAAGGTGCTGTTCTTTGACAACGCAAAGGTGGAGTGGCTTCCCGGTCCCGGCCACGGGTAAGCGAAAGACGTACGTCAATATTCAGTCATGGTTCAGGCGAAGAATTCTAGGAATGTCATCGTGAGGAACCCGCTGGACTGCGCGAGCGCCAAGCGGAAATGCATGGCAGCGGCCTCTGGAAGTTGACTTCGGGTGTCAGTTTGGGTGTCATCCGAAAAAATGAATAAAAAAGCGCGCGTTTCCCAGCATCGGAGCCAGAATGAACATCGTTGAAGCCGCCCTTCCTGTCGAGGACGGATCTCGTGCATTTCTGGCGGGCCCGCGTATTCCCGATCTGGCACGCGACGAAGTTCTTGCCGATATTTTTCGTGCAAGTGCCGGGCGTCTCGGCGGGAAGGTCCTTTATCGTTCGGGCGAGCGTGTAGTTACCTATGCGGAAGCCGCAGAGGCGACCGACCGTGCCGCCGCGAAACTGGCCGCGCTCGGTGCCGGGCCGGGCAAGGTTGTTGGTCTCTGGCTGCCCCGCGGCATCGATCTCCTGCTTGCGCAGATCGCCATCGCCAAGAGCGGCGCGGCCTTCCTGCCCTTCGACGCGGACGCGCCGGTTGAGCGTATTGGCACCTGCCTTGCCGATGCCTCCGGCATCGGCCTCGTCACAGACGAGGCGGGCCTCATCAAGGCCCGTGCGCTCGATATGCCGCTGCATGATGCGCACCAGCTTCTTGCTGCCAACGAGATGGAAATGGCGGCTCCCTCGCCAGCTTCGCCCGACGATCCCGCCTATCTCATCTACACCTCGGGCTCGACCGGTGTGCCGAAAGGCATCGTCATCTCCAATCGCAATATCTGTCACTTCCTGCGTTCGGGTAACGCGGTTTACGGCATTGCCGAAGGCGACGTCGTCTTCCAGAGCGCGTCCGTCGCCTTTGATCTCTCGATGGAGGAGATCTGGGTTCCTTATCTCGCCGGTGCTTCACTCTATGTCGCGACACCGGAAATCCTTGCCGATATCGAGCGTCTGCCGGGCCTGATGATGGAGCAGGGCGTCACCGTTATCGATACGGTGCCGACGCTGCTCTCGGTCATTCCGCAGGATATTCCGGGGCTGCGCTTGATCCTGCTCGGTGGCGAGGCGCTGCCGCCCGCGTTGGTGGAGCGCTGGTCACGCCCCGGACGCCGGATTTTCAATACCTACGGCCCGACGGAAGCGACCGTGGTGGCAACCGTCGAGGAGGTCGTCCCAGGTCGCCCGGTGACGATCGGTCGCCCGATTCCGAATTACACTGCATATGTCGTTGACGAGGCCATGAATCTGCTCGGTCCAGGGCAGGAGGGCGAGTTGCTGATCGGCGGCCCCGGTGTCGCTGTCGGCTATCTCCAGCGCCCCGAACTAACGGCGGAGAAGTTCATTGCCAATCCGTTCGGCGGGGATGGTTTTGATCCTGTTCTCTACCGCTCCGGCGACGCCGTTTCGCTCAATGCGGACGGCAACATCGCTTTTCATGGCCGCATCGACGATCAGGTGAAAATCCGCGGTTTCCGCGTGGAACTCGGCGAGATCGAGGCGGCTCTGGCCGACACCGACGATGTGCTCCAGGCCGCCGTTGTTGTCCGCACCGACGGCGGGATGGATCGCCTCGTTGCCTTCGTCGTGCCGGAGCCCGAAAGCATCATCGTACCGACGACACTGCGGGAAGAGCTCAAGCGCCGTCTGCCAGCCTATATGATCCCCGAACGCTTCGAACCGGTCGAGTCACTGCCCAAGCTCATCTCCGGCAAGACCGACCGCAAGGCGCTCAAGGCGATGACGCTCTCGGAGGCGATCATCGCGGCCAACGACGAGGAGCCGCCCGCAACCGAGACCGAAGCAATCCTGCTGATCGCTGCTCGCAAGGTGTTGCCAGGTAGGGCGATTACCTTCGACGCCGATTTTTTCCTCGATCTCGGCGGGCATTCGCTGATTGCCGCGCAGTTCATATCGCTGATCCGTGAGACACCGGCTTTCGCAGGCATCACGTTGCAGGACATCTACCGCGAGCGCACGCTGCGCCGCATCGGCCACATGCTCGACGTGAAGTTCGGCTCGGCCGATGCGCCGCCGCCGGATCTGTCGTTCCCGACACCCTCGTTCGCCAAGCGCTTCGCCTGCGGCGTCGCGCAGGCGCTGGCCATGCCGCTGATCCTCTCGATCTCGACGCTGCAATGGCTCGGCGTGTTCATCACCTTCATGTTCGTGAACGAGGCGAGCCTCACCTTCTGGCAGACCGTGGGCGTGCTCAGCCTCGCCTATGTCTCGATCAAGTTCGGCACCCTGTTTCTCGTGGTGGCCTTGAAATGGCTGGTGATCGGCCGGACGAAGCCGGGGCGTTATCCGCTCTGGGGTGCGTATTTCTATCGCTGGTGGTTCGTGCAGCGTCTCAATGCGCTTGTCCATCCGAGCTATCTTGCCAATTCGCCGATCATGCGGCTCTACCTCCGGATGATGGGCGGGCGTATTGGCTCCGGCGTGATGATCGCCCATGCCGAGTTCGGTGCGGTCGACCTCGTCGATGTTGCCGCCGGCGCATCTATCGGTCACAAGGCGAATATCGCCAATGCGGAGATCATCGCCGGTCAGCTCGTAATCGGTCGCGTGAAAATCGGACGGGATGCCTATGTCGGCAACCAGTCGATCGTCCCGTCCGGCTGCGTGATCGGGCCGGACGCACGCATCGAGGATATGACGGCGTTGCCGGAAAACACCCACGTCGAGGCTGCCGAGATCTGGGATGGGTCGCCGGCCCGCAAGATCGGCATGGTCGATGTCGCGGCCTTGCCAGAGAAGTCGCTGCCCGGCCCCGTCTGGCGCCACGCACAGTATTGGGTCTACGGCACGTTGATCCTCGCGTTCTCGGCTATTGGCCTTATGCCGCTGTTCCCGGCCTTCTTCGTGTTCGACACGGTGGAGACGATCCTCGTCGATCATCTTCCCGGTGTGGAATGGTATCATGTCCTGCCTATCGTTTCCTGGCTGATGGGTGCGGCGCTGGTGGTTTTCACGCTTGTGTTCGTCATTGCGATCCGCTGGATCCTGATGCCGCGCCGGTTGCAGGAAGGTACCTATTCACTCAACTCCTGGCTCTATTTCCGGCAGTGGGTCATCAATCTCGCGACCGAGGTTTCGCTGGATACGCTCTCCTCGCTCTACGCGACGATCTACATGCGCAACTGGTACCGCCTGATGGGTTGCAAGATCGGCAAGGGTGCGGAAATCTCGACCAATATCGGCGCGCGCTACGACCTGATCTCGATTGGTGAAGGTTCGTTCATGGCCGACGAGTGCTCGCTCGGCGACGAGGATATCCATCGCGGTTGGGTGACCTTCAAGAAAACGAAGATCGAGAATCGCGTCTTCGTGGGCAACAACGCTGTGATCGAGCACGGCGTGCATCTTCGCGAAGGAACCCTGATCGGCGTGAAGTCGCGCGCACCGGCGTCCGGCCAGACTGGCGAGAACGAGACCTGGTTCGGCTCACCCCCGATCAAGTTTCCCGTGCGTCAGCAGTTCGGCGATATCGCTGCTAACTGGACCTTCGAGCCGCCGCTCCGGATGAAGCTGTGGCGTGCGCTGTTTGAGGCGATGCACACCACTTTTCCGACGATGCTGTTTCTCACGCTCGGCTCGATCGCTGTCTATTTTTACATCTACCCGGCTTACGAGAAAGGCCTGTGGCTCAACGCATTCGGCTGGTTCGTCGCCGCCTCCATCGTCATGCCGGTCATCATGGTACTCGCCGTTTGCCTCGTGAAATGGGCGCTGATGGGGGTTTACAAGCCGCTCGCCAAACCGATGTGGTCGTGGTGGGCCATGAAGACGGAGGCGGTCGCGGTGCTCTACTGGGGCCTTGGCGGCAAGGTCCTGCTTGAGCACCTGCGCGGCACGCCTTTCCTGCCGATGTTCCTGCGCCTGTTCGGCACCAAGATCGGCAAGGGCGTTTACATGGATACGACCGACATCACCGAGTTCGACTGCGTGACCATCGGCGATCATGTCGCGATGAACGATCTCTCGTGTCTTCAGACGCACCTCTACGAGGACCGCGTGATGAAGGTCGGGCGTGTGGAAATCGGCAATGGCGTCACTATCGGCTCCTTCGCGACCGTGCTCTACGATACCAAGGTCGGCGACTTCGCGCGTCTTGCCTCACTCACGCTGGTGATGAAGGGCGAGCAGATTCCGGCCAACACCATCTGGGCGGGCGCGCCGGCTGAGCGGGTGGCGGAGCGACACGGCTAGGACTTGCGTCCGGTTTCGTGTTGAAAGTCCGCTCCCCTTTCGGCTAATCTCCGCCGTGTATTTGTTGTGGAGATCTCCGTTCCATGAAGAACTGTCTGCTCGGTGGTTTTCTTGTCGCCGCGTCGGTCTTTTCTGTCGCTGGCGCCGGGGCTAGAGACCTGCACCTCGCGGTGCCCGCTGGCAAGAGGACGCTGGTTTCAAGCCACGCCGTCTACAGCTCCGATACCTGCACGTTCAGCGCCATTCCGGTTGCAAAGCTGATCGTTCCGCCCAAACACGGACGGGTTGAAATGGTCGAGGAACGCCGCGTGCTTCAGGGCGGTAACTGCGGCCGCATCGAGGGCTGGGCTCGCAATGTCTACTACACGCCCACGCGCGGCTATCGCGGCGAGGATTCGATGCGTGTGGACTTCCAGAGAAACTATTTCTCCGATGCGCCCTCGCTGGTTTCCGACACTGACAACATCACCGTTATCGTTCGCTAGTTGGGGTTCGCGTCATGCGTTGTTTTCTGTTCCTGTTGTCGTGCATGAGCCTCGTTTCTCACGCCGTTGCAGATGACATGGCGGTTTCAGTCGCATCGGGAAAGCGAACGGCCGTCGCCAGCTACGGTACGTACAGCACGTTCGAATGCACTGCGGGCGGCGTCCCGCAATTCAAGATCGGCCGGGCGCCTGCAAACGGTTCGATTGAGGTCCGCGAGGAACGTCGCGTGATGAATGCCGGCCGATGTGGGCGGGTCTCGGCCAACGTGCTGATCGTTTATTACACCGCGAGAAAGGGTTTCCGCGGGCAGGACGCGGCCGCTGTCGATTTCACGTCTTTCGCCTTTGCCGAAGGATCTGAAACACGGACGGAGCGGATTACGTTGTCCATTGATGTCCGCTAGACCGCCTTGGACAAAGCCGGTCTTTCACGCTAAAGGCCGCGCATGTCGCACAATTCCTTCGGTCACCTGTTCCGTTTCACCACTTTCGGCGAGAGCCACGGGCTCGCGATCGGCTGCATCGTCGATGGCTGCCCGCCGCGCATCGCGCTGACCGAAGCCGATATTCAAGGCGATCTTGACCGCCGCCGGCCGGGCCAGAGCAAGTTCACCACGCAGCGGCAGGAGCCGGATCAGGTGAAAATCCTCTCCGGCGTGTTCATCGAGGCGGACGGCATCCAGCGCACTACCGGCACGCCGATCGGCCTCCTGATCGAGAATGTCGATCAGCGGTCGAAGGACTATGCGGCGGTCGCGCAAGCCTATCGCCCCGGTCACGCTGATTTCACCTACGACACCAAGTACGGCATCCGCGATCCGCGCGGCGGCGGACGCTCGTCCGCGCGCGAGACCGCGATGCGTGTTGCCGCAGGTGCCATCGCCCGCAAGGTGATCCCCGATATCCGCATCCGTGGTGCACTCGTCCAGATGGGGCCGCACAGGATCGACCGCGCCAACTGGGACTGGGACGAGGTCAACAACAACCCGTTCTTCTGCCCCGACGCGAAGGCGGCTGCCTTCTACGCCGACTATCTCGATGGCATCCGCAAGAACGGTTCGTCGATCGGCGCGGTGATCGAGGTTGTGGCCGAAAACGTGCCGGCGGGCTGGGGCGCGCCGATCTACGGCAAGCTCGATAGCGACCTTGCAGCCGCGATGATGTCGATCAACGCGGTGAAGGGCGTTGAGATCGGCGCGGGCTTCGGCGCTGCGGAACTCACGGGCGAAGACAACGCCGATTGCATGCGGGCGGGCAACGACGGCAAGCCGCGCTTCACCTCGAACAATGCGGGCGGTATTCTTGGCGGCATCTCGACAGGGCAGGATGTGGTGGTGCGCTTTGCGGTGAAGCCTACGTCTTCAATCCTGACCCCTCGCGAGACCATTGATCGCGACGGCAAAGAGACCGAGATATTCACCAAAGGGCGCCACGACCCCTGCGTCGGCATCCGCGCCGTGCCGGTGGGTGAGGCGATGATGGCGATCGTGCTGGCAGATCACATGCTCAGGCATCGCGCCCAGGTGGGCTAGGCCGGAACCGCCGACCAACGGTCCTTGCACAAGAGTAGAGGTTCGGTTATCTCAAATATGTTATGTTATTACATAACGAGAAATGAGTTTCCGGTGAGGTTTCCAGAAATGAGAAAACGGCTCGACATTTACTACGCTTGTATTGCGGCGATCGGCTCGGCGCTGCTGCTGGTGGTGCCGCTGGCTTGCAAAGCCCAAAATGCCACAACAAGCGAAACGCATGCCCATTCGCAGAGCGAGAAGGACGTCTACAACGGCTACTTCGAGGATAGCCAGATCAAGCCGCGGACGCTTGCTGACTGGGATGGTGATTGGCAGTCGGTCTACCCTCTTCTGCTCGACGGCACGCTGGATCCGGTCATGAGGCACAAGGCCGAGCATGGCGATAAAACTGAGGACGAATACCGCGCCTACTATGCGACCGGTTACAAGACAGACGTAGGCAGGATCGTTATCAAGGGGGCGCACGTCGTCTTCTACAAGGGCGAGAAACGCGCCCAGGCTGTATATGCCCCTGACGGATATGAAATCCTGACCTACAAGAAGGGCAACCGCGGCGTTCGGTTCATCTTCAAAAAGGCCAGCGGTGATGATACCGCGCCGAAGTTCATTCAATTCAGTGACCACAGGATCGCGCCTGAAAAATCGGATCACTACCATCTGTATTGGGGGGATGATCGCGCCGCCTTGCTCAAGGAGGTGGTCAACTGGCCAACATACTATCCTGCGGCATTGACCTCGAAGCAGATCGTCAAGGAAATGTTGCGCCATTGATGCCGGCGGCGCCGGCAAGAGCACCAGCGTTGGGCGATCCGGCGAGGCCGGCTCGCCTTTCAAAATTCGAACGGCGTCAAGCTCGATTCATAGCTTTAGTGACATTTAAATTTTCTCATAAAACCTGCATGGTTTAATTGACAGCGTTGTCGATCATGCCCATCTTCTCGGCATGAAACTGGCCGACTGGCTCACCCGCACCCGCACCAAGCGCGTCGATTTCGCGGCCGAGATCGGTGTGACGCCGGCGGCGATTACCCAGCTTTGCAAGGAAAGCCCGCCCTGGCTCTCGCGCGAGACGGCCGAGCGCATCGCGCAGGCGACGGGCGGCGCGGTAACACCCAACGATTTTCTGGGGCTGCCGGCCCATTCGAGAGGACTGCTCATGAACGAGACCACAGCCCGTGTCGAGGCCGCGATCAAGGCGATCGCCGAGGGCCAGCTTGTCGTCGTCACCGACGATGACGATCGCGAGGGCGAGGGCGATCTCATCATTGCCGCCTCGCTCTGCGCGCCGGAGAAGATGGCCTTCATGGTGCGCCACACCTCCGGCATCGTCTGTGCGCCGATCACCGTCGCGGACGCGCGCCGCCTGCGGCTCGACCCCATGGTCGCCGTGAATGACAGCGCCCATACCACCGCGTTCACCGTTTCGATCGACTATCGCGAGGGGCTCACGACCGGCATCTCGGCGGACGAGCGCACCGCCACCTGCCGCGCGCTCACCAACGGCAATGTTCAGGCCAGCGATTTCGTCCGTCCCGGCCATATCTTCCCACTCATCGCCCGTGATGGTGGCGTGTTGATGCGCTCGGGGCATACGGAAGCGGCGGTTGATCTCTGCCGCATGGCGGGCCTGCCACCGGTCGGTGTGATCTCCGAGCTGATGAACGACGACGGCACTGTGACCAAAGGTCAGCAGGTCATCGATTTCGCCAAGAAGCACAATCTCGTGCACGTCACCATCGCCGACATGATCGCTTACCGGCAGGCGCGCGAGAAGCTGATCGAGCGGGTCGTGACCTTCCCGATCGAGACCTGCATCGGCAAAGTGACCGGGCATGCGTTCTCGACACCTTTCGACGAGGTGCAGCATCTGGCGCTGGTCTATGGCGATATCGGCGATGGGCGATCGGTGCTGACCCGGCTTCACCGCGCCAATGCCCTGACGGATGTGTTCGGTGGCGGCAAGGTCATCGAGAACGCGTTGGAACGCTTCAAGGCCGAGGGGCGGGGCGTGTTGGTCTACCTGCGCGACGGCACGGCCGGTGTGCCCAAGGCTGGCTTCGAGGCGCCGACCTCTTCGGACCTGATGCGCCAGCAAGCCTGGCGCGAAGTGGGGTTGGGTGCGCAGATCCTGCGTGACCTTGGCGTGTTCTCGATCCGCAATCTCTCGACGAGCGGCAACCGGGCCTTCGTCGGCCTCTCGGCTTTCGGGATCGAGATCGACGGTACGGAAGCGCTGTGAGGCGTCAGGCTGGCGGCTTTGCGCCGTTGGCCTTGAGCTCGGCCAGTTGCTCGACCAGCGTCTCGATGGTTTGCGTCAGGCGCAGGATTTCCTGTTCGCGCATGGCGTCGATCTTGGTGTGCAGCAGCTCGATTTCCAACTCGGCCTTCACGTTGATGCGGTAGTCGCTCTCCGCCTGGCGCCGGTCGATCTCTGCCTGCCGGTTCTGGCTCATCATGATGATCGGCGCGGTATAGGCCGCCTGGAACGAGAGCACGAGGTTGAGCAGGATGAAAGGATAGGGGTCCCAGGCGCGGATATAGCCGATCACGTTGAGCGCGATCCATGCAAGCAGCAGCGCGCTCTGGATCAGGATGAAGCGCCACGACCCGACCGTGCGCGCCACCGCGTCCGCCACACGCGCGCCAAGCGCCGGATGTGCTTCCCGCGGGGTGCGGGCCGGGCGCAGTTTTCGCAACTCCTGCAGGCGACGGTAGTCTTCCGTTTCGAAAACGACAGGCTGGAGCGGCGGGCGCTTGGTCATGGGGTATCCGGGTGGTTAGGCTCAAGCGCCCATCAGCATCTCGACGTGGGCGGCGGCGGAGGTGGAGAGGCCTTCAAGATCGTACCCGCCTTCGAGGAGACTGACGATCCGGCCACCGCAGCGGCGGGCCGCAATTTCCATCAGCCGCCCGGTGGCCCAGGCGAAATCCTGCGCTTCGAGCCGGAGATTGGCGAGCGGATCGCGCCGGTGTGCATCGAACCCGGCGGAAATCAGGATGACGTCCGGCCGGTGCGCCTCGACGCGCGGCAGCACGCGCGTCGTGAAGGCCTCGCGAAAGATTGCACCGTCATCGCCTGCCGAGAGCGGCACGTTGACGATATTGTCGTGCTCGCCGCGTTCGCTCAGTGAACCGGTGCCGGGATAGAGCGGCATCTCGTGGCTGGAGACAAACAGAACGTTCGGATCGTTCCAGAAGATATCCTGCGTGCCGTTGCCGTGATGGACATCCCAATCGACAATGGCGACACGTTCCGCGCCCGCTTTCTGCGCGAGCCGGGCGGCGACAGCAATGGTATTGAAGAGACAGAAACCCATTGCGGTTTCTCGTTCGGCATGGTGCCCCGGCGGGCGGGCGGCGACGAAGGCATTCGCGAATTCGCCCTTCATCACGGCATCGATAGCACGGCGCGTCGAGCCCATTGCCGCTACGGCGGCAGGGATGGAACCCGGCGAGAGCGAAGTATCGGCGTCGATGAAGGCAAGCCCCTCTTGCGGGGAATGTGCGACAAGCTCCTGGATATAGCCCTTCGGGTGGACGAGCGCGGCGAGTTCGATTTCGCCCGGCGCGGCTTTCTCACGATGAAGCGGTGCGAATCGCGGATCGGACAGCGCCTTCTCGATGGCGCGTAGGCGATCCGGTCGCTCCGGATGCCCCGCCGGCATCGCGTGATCGAGGAAGAGCGGGTCCGAAATGAGAAGGGTCGTCACCGGGAAGAGGCTCCGTTCGCTGCGCCGGTCCGCATCGGAGGCCCACGCGCCGGAATGGTCAAGAAAAATCACGGTATGGCGAGACTGTGGCATAATCGCACTATTGCGCGTTTTCACTAGGCGTTAAGCAAACCGCAATCTTCCTCGCTGAAATTGCCGGCCATGCACACGAAATCTTTCCGATTCTTTCGTCCCGCCGCCGCGCTTGCCCTCGCTCTGATGGCAACTGCGTGCAGCTATTCGTCTTTCCCGGACCCGAAACTGTCCTCGCGGGACGTCGAACTGCTGGCCTTGGCGCCGAAATCGCTGAACCGCGACCTCGACCCGACCCGCGCGCGCTATCGCATGCCGAACACGACGGGCGAGAAGGTTGCCGGCACGGTCGTCGTCGATTCGGCGGCGCGCTTCCTCTACTACGTTGAGGAAGGCGGGCAGACGGTGCTGCGCTACGAGATTTCGCCGGGACAGGAAGCCCATCAATGGTCCGGCACGGCCATCGTCGGCCGCAAGGTGGAGTGGCCATCTTGGACGCCGGGCGCCACCGCCCGCAAGATGGTGCCAAGTCTGCCAGGTGTCGTGCCGGGTGGTCCGAACAATCCGCTGGGCGCGCGCGGCATCTATCTCCACGATGAGAAGGGCCGTGATACCGAATATCGCATCCACGGCACCAACGAGCCGGAGATGATCGGCCATCCCGTGTCGTTGGGCTGCATCCGCATGCACAATATCGACGCGATTGATCTTTACAGCCGCGTCAAGGTCGGCTCGAAGGTCGTCGTCCGCTAATCGAGCGGATCAGACCGAAAATCAGAAAAGGCGGCCGAGGGCCGCCTTTTTGCTGGTCGCTGTTGCCGCTTGGGGGGTCCAGGAACAGGTCTCGACATGAGGGTCGGATCAACCGGCAAAAGCCGGTGTTGAATGTGCCGCGTGGTTGCGCCCGGCTTTCCGGATATCGGCGATGCGCAGGGTGGCTGCTGCGAGCGCGGGAAGCGCGATGGCCCGATAGTGACGGGCGACGTGTTCGGCAGTGGCAATGCGCTCGCGCGCGTGGACCACGGTTTCGCTGTTGCGGATCGCTTCGGCAAGCACAGATGCCGGATTCATCAAAAACTCCATTTTCCTTGGCCGGAACGGTCTGGAACCGGCATGGCCACTCAAGTGCCGTGCGAAAATGGGAGCCATTGGGCTGAAAAAAGGAAAATTTGCGACGTCTGGATTGGCGCCGGGAGATCAGGTCTCGACGTTCTTGAGTGCGTCGCGCCAGCGTGTGATGACCTTGTCGACGACCTCTATGTCCGTTGCCGGCAGGGTGCCGAGCGTGCGGCGGATGAACTCGTTCTGAAGTTCCATGCCTTCAAGCGCGACCTTGCGCCCGGTTTCGGTGAGGTGAAGGGCGTAGGAACGCCGGTCGCCGGGAATGCCGCGCCGATCGACCATGCCGGCTTCCACCAGCCGATCAACGAGCCCGGAGACGTTGCCCTTCGTAACATAGAGCCGCTCGGCGAGATCGCGCTGGGTGATTCCCTCGCTCTCGGTCAGCGTCGAGAGAAGGTCGAATTGCGCGACGGACAGACCGATTGTCCGCAACCGCTGCGTCATGACCGCGTGCGCGCGCTGGTGAAGACGGAGAAAGCGGAACCAGACTCGGCTCGGTGTGGCAGGACTACGATCGGGCATTTCTCAAATCCGTGACGGAGGAGAGTTCCACGGGTTCAGGCTGCTTTTGTCAATCCGCTTTTCCTCATGCGAGCCTCGTGGCACAAGCAATCCACGACAAGCTTCGAGGAAGCGGATGGGGAGTTGCCCGGAATGCATGTTCCGACGATCGAGCGAACCCGCGACGCGGCGCAGTCCCCGCGTTCGGCAGCCCCGCAGCCGGATGGCCCTCGGCTTGAGGCCCTGTCGGCGCCGCTGGCCTGGCACGTTGTCAAGGGGATCGCGCTGACGATCATCACTCTGGGCATCTACCGCTTCTGGTACCGGACGGCCTTGCGCCGGTACTACTGGAACAACACCCGCCTCGCGGGCGACCGGTTCGAATACACCGGCACAGGCAAGGAGCTCTTCATCGGGTTCCTGATCGCCATCGCCATTGTCATCCCGATCTATCTTATCGTCACGCTTGTCGGTCTTGTCGGCGGTGCGGTGTTCGGGCCGGTGGTCGCCTCGATCCTCGGCGCGCTCATCATGCCGGCGGTTGTGCAGGTCCTTTCCTATCGCGCGCGGCGCTATCGGCTGCTGCGCACGCGCTACCGCGGATTGCGCTTCCACCAGACGGGAACGGGTATCGGTTATCTGATGCGCACGTTGAAATGGCTCATCCTCACCGGGTTGACGCTCGGGATCATCTATCCCTATCTCCGTCGTGCGCTCGAACGCTACAAGATCGAGCATACTTGGTATGGCAGCGCGCGCGGCAGCTTTTCCGCGCCCGTGAAGCCGATGATGAAGATGTGGCTCCTGATGTGGGGGCTGGTCGTCGGCGCGATGATCGCCGGCTCGATGGTCTCCGTCGCCGCAGCGATGGGGTCCGGGGGCGGGTTTTTCGGAGCCTTGGTCGGATTGATAGTGTCTGTCGTGCTGCTGCCGATCGTCTGGCAGGCGTTCCGCGTCCGCGAGTTCCGCGCTTTCGTTGGTGGCACGAAGATCGGCGATATCTCCCTTTCTTCGGACCTCAGGACCGGTTCGGTTATCTGGGTATGGATCAGCTATTATCTGATGCTCACCGTGCTGCTTGTCGGCGGGTTCATGCTGGCGAGCTATCTGGCGGTCGGGCGCATGGGCTATTTCGATCCCGAGGATGTCCGGGATTTCATCGCGGCGGGCCACGGGCAGGTCGCGATTGTCACCGGCATCGTTGCGGTCGGCGTCGCCAGCGCGATCGTGACGGAACTGTTTCTGCGCCGGCGGCTGTGGGCGCTGCGCGCACGCTCGATCACGGTCTACAATCTCGCTTCGCTGGATCAGGTCCTCCAAAGTGCGGCGCAGGAGACGGGCGGCGTTGGCGAAGCCTTCGATTCCGGCTTCGATATTGCGGGATAGAGGGGATGGACGTCGCCGGGCGCTATTTCGATGGGGTGAGGCCGGTCGTGCAGGAGGTGCGGCTGCGCCGCGTGGCGCAGGGGCTCGAAATCGCCCTGCCGGACGGGCGACAGCCTGTCCTCTGGCTCTACGGCGAGACGCGAATCGACGATGTCGGCGTGGAGGCGCACCTCCACCGCGTTCGGGAAGACCTCGACACCGGCGAGCGGTTAATCGCCGACGGCGTGGTTTTCCGCGAAATCTTCGGATCGGTGCTCACCCAGTTCGGCAAGGGAAGGGCGGGCGAGGCGAGCCGCCGCCGTGTGATGTTCTGGAGCCTCGCCGCCGTCGGCTCGCTGCTCTTCCTCTATTTCGTCGGGCTTGCGGCTTTCGCGCGTCTCGCCGCGCCGCTTGTTCCCTGGAGTTGGGAGGTCGCGCTCGGACGTTCAGTCGAGCCGCAGGTGCTGGAGATCTTTTCAAAGGGCAAACCCGCAAAAACCTGCGGCACGGAAGGTGGGGCTGGCAAGGCAGCGCTGGAGGCGATGGTTGCTAGGCTCTCGGCCGGCGCCAAACTTCCGGGACAGTTACGCGTCGATATCCTCGATGTCGGTGTCACCAATGCCTTTGCCCTGCCAGGCGCGCGCATCTATCTCTTCCGCCCGGTGATCGAGAAAGCACAGGACCCGGATGAGGTCGCCGGCGTGCTCGCGCACGAGATCGGCCATGTCATTCATCGCGATTCCATGCGCGCGCTTGTTCACAACGGTGCGCTCTCGCTGATCATCTCGGCGGTGCTGGGCGATTTTACCGGTTCCTCAACCATCGCGATCCTGACGAACATGATGGTCGGCTCGGCCTTCTCGCGCGAGAACGAGAGCGAGGCGGACATGGTGAGCGTCGATCTGATGCGCAGGGCAGGGGCTGACCCGCGGGCGATCAACCGCTTCTTCCAGCGTCTCGCAAGTGTCGAGCCCGGCAAGCGGACGATTTTCGATGCGTTCAGTTCCCACCCGATCACCGCCGATCGGATCGCGGAGGTCGAGAAACTGGCCGGTGCGCCCGCAAGCGCGACGCCAGTGCTGGATGCGAGGCAATGGCAGGCGCTGAAGACGATCTGCGCCGAACCGAACCCCGGCGGCTGACACGATGCCCTATCGTCTGCCCGACCTGCGCGAATCCCGGTTCGCCATCCTCGCCGAGCGGCTGGTCTTCATCGCGCCCGGCTTTGTGCTGGCTGCGATCCTCGCGACTCGATCCGGGCAGGTGGCGCCGGAAATGGGGCTGCTGATCCTCACTGCCGGCGTCGTGATCGCCAGCGCCGCGCTCGCGGTCGGCTTTGTCGCCGCAATCGAGATTTGGCGGTACGGGCATATCGGTCTCGCGCGCCTGTTCCGCACCATGCTCGTCGCGGCCGTCCTGTTGGCCTACCCCTCGGTTCTCGCCTATCGCGCGGCGCGTCTGCCGCCGCTCAACGATATCTCGACTGATATCGTCGATCCGCCCGTTTTCTCCGCAAACCCCGCCGTGCTCGCCGCGCGCGAGGGACGACGCCCTCCGGAGATTGACCAGCGCCTGCGCACAGCTCAGGAGCGCGCCTATCCACAGATCAAGACGATGGTGCTGGAGGGGGAGGCCGAGGAAACTTTCCAGCTCGTGCTGCGCGCTGCCAAATCGCTGAAATGGCGGATCGTTGAGGAGGTTCGGCCGGACGACAACCGCGGACTTGGCCGCATAGAGGCGATCGACGAGACCTTCTTCATGCGTTTTCGCGATGATATCGCGATCCGGCTGCGTTCGAACGGCGGGGAGACACGGATCGACGTGCGCTCTGCCTCGCGGTTCGGTCGGCACGATCTTGGCACGAATGCTGCCCGCATCCGCAAGCTGTTCGACGCGATCAGCAACCCGCCGGATTGATCCTCAAGTGAGGCGATAGGTGCTTTCAAGACTGGGCGCACCGTCGCATGCGATCGCGCCCTTGCCGATCAGATCCTCGACATGCGCGAACACGGAAAGGGCGGCTGCGCCTTTGAGGTTGGGGCTGAGGCCAGGGTAGTTGGCCTCGACCATCGCCGGAATCGCCGCCGGCCCCTTGGCAAGGAAATCGAGCACCTGCGTTTCCCGCTGCCGTCGATGGTTCAGCAATGCGCGCGTGAAGCGCTTCGGGTCCGCCACCGGCCCGCCATGCCCCGGCCAGAAAGCGCGATCACCCTCACGCTCGATGAGGCGCTCGAGGCTTTCCATGTAAGGACCCATCGCGCCATCCGGCGGCGCGACGATGGTGGTGGACCAGGCCATGACGTGATCACCCGAGAACACCATGCCGGTGCCGATCAGCTCGAACATCAGGTGATTGGCGGTATGTCCCGGCGTTTCGATTGCACGGAAACGATGCTCGCTGGCCTCCACGATCTCACCGTCGGCGAGAATCCGCGCGGGAGCATGTTCCGTGTCGGCGCTGGCGTCGAGGCGCTTTGTCTCGTTTTCGAGTGCAGGGCGCGAGGCCCGGTGCGGACTGCAGCCGAGAATCGGCGCGCCGGTCCGTTCCGCAAGGAGCCTTGCGCCAGGCGAATGATCCCTATGCGTATGTGTCACAAGGATCGTCCCGATCCGCTCTCCGTCGAGGCAATCGAGAATCGCCTCGATGTGGTTGAGATCCTCCGGACCGGGGTCGATCACGGTGACGTCACCCGCCCCGACGACATAGGTGCAGGTGCCGGTAAAGGTGAAAGGACTGGGATTATTGGCGATGATCCGCCGGATTCCTGGTGCGACATCGAGAAGAATGCCGGACTGGGCGGGTGCACTACGGTCGAAATCGGGATCCAAGGGAAAGCTGCTCCTGTCGCGGCTCGAGGGCGGCCACCACCATTTACGAATTTGCGTTTCGTTGCGACTTGCTTATACGACGAACCTGCCGAAAGGAATGGCGCGGGATGCCGCCGCCGGAGGCGGATACGTTAACGGGCAAGCAGGAGAATGCGATGCGCGCGACTACGACCTTGATCAACCAGGCTTTCGGGCAGGAGGCGCGCCATTCGTGGCTGCGTGACGCACTGCTCGTTCTCGGCGGCACCGGCCTGCTGGCGCTTTCCGCCAAGGTGCAGGTTCCCTTCTATCCGGTTCCGATGACGATGCAGACCCTCGCGGTTCTGGTGATCGGCGCCGCTTTCGGCTGGCGCCTCGGCGCATTGACGATCATCGCCTATCTCGCGGAAGGCGCGATGGGTTTCCCGGTCTTCGCCGGCAAGGGCGCGGGCATCGGTTACATGATGGGCCCGACTGGCGGCTATCTCCTCGGCTTCGTTCTGGCCGCGGCGATCACTGGCTATCTCTCGGAGCGCGGCTACACCAAGAGCGTCCTCGGCGCACTGGCGGTTGTCGGGCTCGGCCATTTCATCCTGTTCGTGCCGGGCTATCTCTGGCTCGCCTCGCTGTTCGGCGCCCAGAAGGCCTATGCGGTCGGCGTCGCGCCGTTCTACCTCGCGACTGCGCTCAAGACCGGTCTCGGCGCTGCGTTGCTACCGGCGGCCTGGTGGGCGATCGGCCGCCGCTGAGAAATCAGTTCATGCCAGATTGAGGAGCCGGGCCTGGTGCCCGGCTTTTACATGTGATGGGTCTGAAATCGCCCATCGGTTCGATGCCCTGCTTGTCGAGTTGCGCGAGTCGATCGGAAATTCCGATACCGCCGACCCGGTAACCCGGTGCGATCTCCGCAAGCGGGAGCAGCACGAAGGCGCGCTCGCCCATCGCTGGGTGCGGCAGCTTGAGACGCTCAGTCGCGCTAAGAACCTCGCCATGCGACAGGATATCGATGTCGATGACGCGCGGCCCCCAACGTTCGCGGCGGACGCGCCCCAGTTGAACCTCGATCGCGAGCACGGTGTCGAGCAAGGCATCGGGCGAAAGACTGGTTTCGATCTCGATGACGGCGTTGGCGAACCAATCCTGATCGGTCTTGCCCCAGGGTGGTGTTCGATAGATCCGCGAGACGCGCACGACCCGCGTGTCCTCAAGTCCTGCAATGGCAAGCAACGCTGCATCGAGATTGGCGATCTTGTCGCCGATGTTCGAGCCGAGCGCGAGGAACGCCCGGACAGGTCCAGCCTTGTACATCGCTTATCTGTCTCGGCGGCGATGGATGGTGACCGAGATCGAATCGAGGATAGCGGCTACGGCCGCGCCCGGCTTCTCGACTGTTATCGAGATATCCTCAATCAACGGGAAGGTGCGCAGAAGGTCATCGGCCACGGCCTCGGCCAGCGCTTCGATGATCCGGTAACGTTGACCCACCGCGATCTCCTGCACGCGCGCGGCGACATCGGCGTAACTCACCGATTTTTCGAGATCGTCAGCCCGTCCCGCGGGCCGCAGGTCGAGATGGGCATCGATCGAGATGTAGAAGCGCTGGCCAAGCCTGCCTTCTTCCTCATAGACACCATGGTAGGCGAACACGCCTATGCGCTGGATGGAAATCTTGTCGCGCCGACCGGGGCTGGGGAGTGTCATGTCTCGTTCCTGTGCTGCGCTCTGGCGGCGAAAGCGGCGATGACGCGTGCCGCATCGCGATGTTCGGCAATATCGTGAACGCGAAGAATGTCAGCGCCGGTGAGCAGGCCGAAGCTGTTGGCGGCCAGCGTCGCGGCGAGGCGCTGGTCCACCGCGCGCCCAGTGATCGTTCCGAGCGACGACTTGCGCGACAGGCCGAGCAGCACCGCGCATCCGAAATCGCACCGGATGCGGTCAATCGCGATTACCGCGTCGATGTTCTGCTCCAGCGTCTTGCCGAAGCCGTAGCCTGGATCAAGCGCGATGCGTTCGCGTGGAATGCCGGCCGCATCGGAAAGACGTAGCGAACGCTCGAAAAAGCGCATCATATCCTCGACAATATCGATGGTAGGATCAACAGCCTCGCGGTTATGCATCAGCACTGCCCCGGCGCCGGCTTCGGCCGTGACGGAGGCGATCGCGGAGTCCCGTTGGAAGCCCCAGACGTCGTTGACGATCCGTGCGCCGGCGGCAAGCGCGGCTTTGGCGGTCGAGGCCTTGTAGGTGTCGACGGAGATTGTCCGGTCCGGACTTTCCGCAATCAAGCCCGCGATGACCGGCACCACGCGGCGTGCTTCTTCATCCGCGGGAACGATAGCGTGGCCGGGGCGGGTCGACTCGCCGCCGATGTCGAGGATATCCGCTCCTTCCGCTTCAAGCTTTCGCGCCTGCTTGAGCGCCGTCTCAAGACTGGCGAAACGCCCGCCATCGGAAAACGAATCCGGTGTGACGTTGACAATTCCCATGAGCAGGGCGCGCGACTCCGGTGCCGCGGGCCACGGGCGCGCGAGCAGCATTCGCTGAATCGGGCCGGGGAAGGGGAGGGACATGGCCGGGTCTGCGATCCTTGTTCGCCCGCATCGCGGGAACGTCGGCGCTCAATAGCGGCTTGGGCGAGGCGAGACAACGCGCAACGCGCGGTTCCACGCGAGGGCGTTGCGCTTTCCGGCAAATGTAACGATTGTTGGACAAATTCGCTCGACAATATCCGCCTGATTCGGTTTCGGAATTCACGCATGGCGCTCGAACCAAAAACTGCAACTCAGGCCACCGCCCAGAAGATCCGGCGGGTTCGAGGGCCGAGCGTGCCTGCGCGCCAATGGGTCAACTGGTTCAAGCGCGATGCCCTGCCATTCTGGAGCACCAAGGGTTGGGATGCGCGACGCGGCGGGTTCCACGAGCGTTTTTTCTTCGATGGCATGGCTGACGATCTGGTCGAGAGGCGTACCCGCGTCCAATGGCGACAGATCTACGTGCTCGCCCACGCGAGCGAGCTCGGCTGGCACGACGGTCTCCGCGCGGCGTTCCGGGGTTTGGAATTCATGCTCGAGAAGGCCTGGGCACCCGGAGGCGCACCGGGCTTCGCCCATGTGCTTGCGCCGGATGGGGCCGTCACCGATGCCAAACGCGACAGCTACGATCATGCTTTTGCGCTCCTCGCGCTCGCCTGGCTGACCAAGGCCACAGGCGACGCGCAGGTGCGTGCGCTGCTCGATCTCCTCCTGCACTACTGTGAAGCGGCGCTGACGGGCGAAGATGGTTTCCTGTTCGAATCGCTGCCGCATCAGCTGCCTCGCCGGCAGAACCCGCATATGCATATGCTGGAGGCGATGCTGGCGGCGGTTGAAACCGTCAGTCACCCGGAGGCAGCGATCCGCGCGACGCGCTATCGCCGGATGCTGGAGAGCACGTTTCTTGACCGCGAGACCGGACTGCTCATCGAGTTTTTCGACGAGCAATGGAACCCGCTCCGCGAAGATGGCGCCTTCACGGTCGAGCCGGGGCATCTTGCGGAATGGGTCTGGCTGATCCGGCGCTACGAGCGGTTTTTTGGCCAGAAGCCGTCACCCCTCGCGACGCATATGCTCGGCGCTGCGTTGCGTGCTGCCGAGCCAGAGTATGGCTTCCTGATCGACGAGATCGATTCCTTGCAGCAGGTACGGCTGTCGACACGCAGGCTCTGGCCGCAGACCGAACTGATCAAGGCTTGGCTCGCGCAGGCCGAAACGGGAGTCGATCGCGCCGGTGATGCGGCAGAAGCGCTCATCGAGCACCTGATGGCGACTTACCTTTCCGGTCCGTTTCCCGGCGGCTGGTATGACCGGTTCGATGTCGCGGGAGCCATCTCGGTCGATACCGTGCCGGCAAGCTCGCTCTACCACCTTTTCGTGGCGGCGGCAGAGGCCGACCGGATCATCGGCAACTGACCGAAGCATCTGTTGGTGCCGTCCGACAGCACACCCGCAGGCCAGTCGAAATCTAAAGGATCGGGAGAGGCCTGCTGGTCGGAGTGGCAGGATTCGAACCTGCGACCCCCACGTCCCGAACGTGGTGCGCTACCAGACTGCGCTACACTCCGTAAGACCAGCGGAGGCGGTTCTATAGAACCCATCCGCGGGCGCCGCAAGGGCGGTCCAGGAAATTTTCGGGCTCGCAGCGAAAAACTTTCCGGCTCCGGCTACTTGGCAACAACCTTCGTGAAAACGTCAGTTGATGCGGAAGAACGGAACCGCTAAATGGCCTTCGACGCGATTGGGGCGTAGCCAAGCGGTAAGGCAGTGGATTTTGATTCCGCCATTCCCAGGTTCGAATCCTGGCGCCCCAGCCAACCTTTCCTCCTGAGCCTTAATCCCCGTCAGGGATCAGCAGGCTCCCCTCGTAGCGCAGCGGGTTTTCGCGGTCCTTCGCCAGAAGGAGCGGGCCGTCGAGGTCGATCACATCCGCCTCCTGCGCAAGGATCACGGCGGGGCGCATGGCGAGCGATGTGCCGAGCATGCAGCCGACCATCACCTTGAGCCCGCGCACCTTGGCCGCGTCGAGCAGTTTCAACGCGTCGGTGAGGCCGCCCGTCTTGTCGAGCTTGATGTTGATGGCGTTATACCAGCGGGGCAGATGCGCCAGGCTCGCGGAATCGTGGATGCTCTCGTCAGCGCAGATCGCGATCTCGCTTCGGACCCCGTCAAGCGCGCTGTCGTCACCTGCCGGGAGAGGCTGTTCGACGAGTTCAACGCCGGCGCTTGTGCAGGCCGCGAGGTTTGCAGCAAGGTTGTGAGCGCGCCAAGCCTCGTTGGCATCGACGACGAGCCTGGAAGCCGGCGCGCCTTCGCGCACGGCCGCGATGCGTTCAGGATCGCCATCACCGCCCAATTTCACCTTGAGAAGGGGCCGGTGCGCGGCCTTGGCGGCAGCCTCACGCATGGTTTCGGGGTTGCCGAGGCTGAGCGTGTAGCAGGTGATAACCGGCTTGAGTGGAGCACGTCCTGCGAGCTTCACCACGGAGGTCCCGGCCTGCCGGGCCTCCAGATCCCAGAGCGCGCAATCGACCGCATTGCGCGCAGCACCGGCCGGCAGGAGCGCGAGGATCTCCTCGCGGCCTGCACCCGCGCGCAGACGCGCGCCGACGCCCTCCACCTGCGCGACGACGCTCTCGACGCTCTCGCCATAGCGGGCGTAGGGAACACATTCGCCTTGCCCTTCGATACCGTCATCCCGGATCCGGACCGTCACTACCACGGCTTCCGTGCGCGAGCCGCGCGAGATGGTGAAACTGCCGGCGATAGGGAAACGCTCGATCTCGACAGAAACCTCACGCATGGGTGAGCCTCCGCGTATCCGGGAAATCGCGGACGAGCCGGTCGATGATTGTTTCGACACCGAAGCGGATTGGATCGGTCGCTGGCAGGCCGTGTTCAGCTTCGAGCTTGGCCAGTAGCGCTCTTGCCTCGCTCTCGCCGAGCTTTTCCGTGTTCACCGCGATGCCGACCGGGCGGATGCCCGGGTTAGTCAGCGCGCCGCAGCGTTGGGTCAGATCGATCACGTCGGCGATCGAGGGGAGGGGGTGCTGCACCCCGCGCATGGTGGAGCGCGTCGGCTCGTGGCAGACGACATAGGCATCGGGCTGCGAGCCATGCAGCAGGCCCATCGTAACCCCGGCGAAGGAGGGGTGGAAGAGCGAACCCTGACCTTCGACAAGGTCCCAGTGGCCGGGCATGGCCTCCGGCGAAATCCATTCCGCCGCCCCGGAGATGAAATCGGCAACCACTGCGTCGATGGCGACGCCGCGTCCGGAGATGAAAACGCCGGTCTGACCGGTTGCCCGGAAATCGGCATCAAGGCCGCGCGCCCGCATCGCCTTTTCGAGCGCGAGCGCGGTGTACTTCTTGCCGACGGAGCAATCCGTGCCGACGGTCAGGAGACGGTAGCCGGCACGCTTCGTGCCCTTGCCGGTGGCGAAGGTCTCGGTCGAGTGGCGCACATCAGTGAGGCGGGCACCGTGCTTTTCGGCGGCGGCGCGGATTTCCGGCTTAGAGCCGAGGCGCGTATGCAGGCCTGAGGCGACATCCATTCCCGCTTCGATGGCCGCGACGATGATACTCGTCCAATGGTCGGGGAGCACGCCGCCCGCATTCGCGACGCCGACGATCAACGTGCGGACACCCGCTGCCGCCGCTTCTGCGATGGTCATGTCCGGAATGCCGAGATCGGCCTTGCAGCCGGGGAGGCGGAGCTGACCGAGGCACCACTCGCCGCGCCAGTCGACGATCCCCTGCGCGGTCTTCGCGGCGAGCTGGTCAGGCACGTCGCCGAGGAACATGAGGTAGGGTGCTGTCACGATCATGAGGTTTCTCCTGTCGTGCCGGATGATCGGCGGCCGATCCCCGGGCTTCCAATGCAAAAATTGCATTGACGATCTTTCTTGCGAATCGTCATCCTTGTGTCGTTGAGGCGGGGGAGGGGTGGCAATGGAAGTCCGCTGGTTGCAGGATTTTCTCGCGCTGGCGGAGACCGGCAATTTCACGCGTGCAGCGGCGTTGCGCAATACCTCGCAGGCCGCCTTCAGCCGCCGTATTCAGCAGCTCGAAGCCTGGCTCGGCGCGCCGCTGATCGACCGCTCGATGCTCCCGACTAAGCTGACGGCTGAGGGCGAGCAGTTCCGAGAGAACGCGAGCCGTATCCTGGCGGAAATGCTGGATGCCCGTGCCACCTTCAAGAGCCCGGCAACGGGCAATGCCGGCCTTGTCCGCATGGCGGTTCCCTTCGCGCTGGCGACGTCGCGGTTTCCCTTCTGGTGGTCTGAGTGGCGCAAGGAGCTTCACGTCTCCTGTTCCATGACGGCGGGCAACATTCATGATCTCGGCATCGGGTTGTTGTCAGGCGCTGTGGAGATCATGTTCTCCTTTCACGCCGCGCAGCAGCCTGTGCACCCCGATCCCGACCGGGTGGAGGCGATCGAGATCGAGACCGATTTTCTCCGCCCCTTCGCAAACCCCGCGCTGGTCGAGCGCGAGCGGATACAGCTTCCGGGCGGCGCGCGAACGCCTGTCCCGCTGCTGAACTACACGCCCGGTGTCTATTTCTCGCGCCTCGTCGACCTCGTAATCGATGGAGCCGGCGGAATACCGCATTCCCGCACGGTTCTCGAGAGCGATATGTCGGATGTGCTGCGTGACATGGCGATCGCCGGTCACGGCGTGGCTTGGCTCCCGGAAAGCACGGTAGCCGCCGGACCTAAGGATGCCCTGGTGGCGATTGGCGGCGCGAAATGGTCGATGCCGCTTTCCGTGATGGCCTTCCGCGACCGCGAGAACCGCAATCCCCTCGTTGCGCGCCTCTGGTCCCTGATGCAGCGGCAACATACCCCGCTGCCGGTCATCCGCCGGAATGCGCCGACCTTCAATCGGCTACCGAGAAGGATGTGAGCTTAGCCATGACGCCGAGCGTGGCATGTGATGATAAATGCGGTCGATGCGTCAGAATGAATGGCCGTCAACGGGTAAATGGGGTCGCTGTCGGGAAACAACCCATCGTATGGCTGGGAGGTCAGCATTGGTTCAGATCGCTTAACACAGGAAAAACTGCCGTCTCGGTCTCCAGCGGATAAGGGATCGACGGGAGAGTTCGGTCCGACAAATTTGTCGCATCTGGCAAAACGAAGTTTGGGCTTCGCTGCTTGGCGTGCCGGTTGCAATTGCATCGAGAGCGGATGTTCGTATAGACCGTGCGCGTAACGTGCTTCGAATTTTGAGAAGGAATCAGGTATGGCTGATCAAGCCGCCCGCTATCACCGGATCGACGCCTGCCGCATCGGCGGTGGCAACAATCTCGTCTCGGTTCTCAATCTCGGCGAGCAGACGCTTACAGGCGTTTTCCCGCGAAGCACGGATGCGAAGATCACCAAGGGGCCGCTTGAGCTGGTTTGGTGTCCGGACAGCGACCTTCTGCAGCTGGCGCACACGTACGATTCGGCCGAGATGTACGGCGACAACTATGGTTATCGCTCGGGCTTGAACCAATCGATGGTCGACCACCTCACGCGCAAGATCCGCCACCTCGAACGCTTTGTGGATCTGAAGCCCGGCGACACCGTTCTCGACATAGGCTCAAACGATTGCACGTCGCTCAAAGCCTACCAAACCAGCGGTTTGAAACGCATCGGCATCGATCCGACAGGCTTGAAGTTCAAGCAGTATTACCCGGACGACGTGGCACTGGTGCCTGATTTCTTTACGGCCGCGAATTTTCGCAAGGTCTCGAAGGCCCCGGCGCGAATCGTGACTTCGATCGCGATGTTCTATGATCTCGACGATCCGGTCGCTTTTGCCCGGCAGATCGAGGAAATTCTTGCACCGGACGGTATCTGGCAGTTCGAGCAAAGCTACATGCCCTCAATGCTACGTCTGTGTTCATACGATACCATCTGCCATGAGCACCTCGAATACTATTCGCTGATGGCTATCCGTCGCATTCTTGATGCAGCCGGCCTCAAGATCGTGGATGTGCAAATGAATGCCATCAACGGCGGCTCTTTCGCGGTCACGGCCGCGCGCCGGTCCAGTCCCATCGCTTGCAACCTTCCGGTCATCCAGTGGTTGCTCGATCAGGAAGAGCGCATGGGCTTGCGCACGCCGCGCCCCTACCGCGAGTTTGAGGAACGCGTCTTCCGCCATCGTGATGATCTTGTACGCCTGCTCGATGCTCTGGTGGCCGACGGAAAGACCATTCTGGGCTATGGTGCCTCCACCAAGGGTAACGTCGTCCTCCAGTTCTGCGGTGTCACGCCCAAACAGGTGCCTGCGATCGCTGAGGTGAACCCGGAGAAATTCGGCGCTTTTACGCCGGGGACCCATATTCCGATCATTTCGGAGACAGAAGCCCGTGCAATGAAGCCTGACTATTTCCTCGTACTTCCCTGGCATTTCAAGGATTCAATCCTTCGACGTGAAGTGGAGTACCTCAACGCTGGCGGAAAAATGATCTTCCCGTTCCCGGAGATCGAAATCGTCTGATGACGGCATTGCGCGCGTCAAAGTGCGTGCGCGGTCCCATGCTATGGCAGCAAAAAGCAGCTAGAGATCGAGAATGCGGATTTTTTGGCTCGGCATGCACAAGCTTCTCGTCCGGACGGAACTGCCCCGTCTGCGGCAATTGGGCTTCGAGGTTTTCAACCCGCCTTATCTCAGCAGAATCAAAGATCAATCAGCAGAGCTCAACTGGGACGCGGCGCAGCCGACGACGTTGCCCGCCGAGGTCTTCAAGGCTCTATCGGAATACAATTTTTTCTATGAACCGATCTCGCCAGAGATTGCCGAGCTTCTTAACGCTTATTTCGATGCGGTTGTCGTCACCATCAACCCGGATTGGCTCACGGAGGTTCTTAAGGTCTTCAAGAAGCGCATCATTTATCGCGCCTACGGGCAGACATATCCGCTATCCGAGCATCTGTGGAACAACGGCGCCGGACCTGCAATCCTCGATCATCCGGATTTCCATTTCGTCCCCTTCCACGCGCTGAGTGTCGACCTAGAGCACACTTGGCTCGCGTCGCGCATGACGGTCGTGCCGTATCAGATCGACGATGATGTAATTGCCGAACAGGATACCTGGAGGGTCGATGTCGAGCCTCGCCAGGAGATCATGCTCACGTGCCCCAACATCGAAAATCCGTTCTACGGGGCACACTATCAATTCCTGAAACAACACTTCCCAGATCCGCGCTTCCGGTTCTACGGCGTCCAATTCAGTCGCCCGGATGATCCTCAGATTGTCGGCACTTTGCCGCGAGCGGACATCTTGCGCAGTTATCGCGCGGCTTCGGGTTACCTCTATACACACGGTGGCCCGATGGTTAGCTACTTGCCACCGATCGAGATGATGACGGTCGGTGGCCCGGTCCTGTATCTGCCGCATTCTCTCCTTGCGAGGTTCTTCGGCGCGAACGGGCCGGGGCTGGCACGCGATCCTGAGCAGGCCCGTATCAAGGCAAACCGGCTGCTGGACGGCGATCGGTCGTTTATCGAGGATGTTGTTGCTTCGCAGGCGCCGGTCCGCCGACTGTACCACCCGGATTACGTCAATTCGATTTTTGACCCGGTGATGCGCAAGTTACTTGCGCCGCCGCCGCGTACCGACGCTCCGGCTCACATCGTCAACAACGGAGCGGCAACGTCGGTTCCTGCACCCCGCGCACAGAAGCGGATCTATGTCCTGTTCCATTTTCCAGGTGGAATTATCGGCCGACGTGATCACCTCTATCTTTCGGCGGAGGGGATTCCGCGTGTTATCCGGCTGATGGTCAATGCCATCCTCGCCGCTAGCGATTGCGAGGTCGTTATCACCTCGACCTACGCCAATGCGCCCTTCACGATGGGGTTCTTCGGCGTTGAGGAGACCTCCCGGATCAAAATCCACGTCATCGACGACGTGCCTGCAATAGGGAGCAGCGCCGTGCCGGGCCCGACGCAGAAGTTTGCGTCCTTCCTTGACCGGATAGGTCGCCTTCTTGGCCCGTTGGGTCCGAAGCTGCACCCGATCGGTCAGGCGTTGGTTCGTGCAGCGTCCGGCCTGTTTCGTGTGACAGGTGTTGAAACCGTGTATGCCGACACGCGCGTGGAAGCCTTGGCGAACGCGATCAACCAGGATGCCGATTGCCTCGGCGTGCTGGTGCCGCACTATTACTTGTTTCCCGAAGCACAGAAAATTGATGCGCCGATCGCGCTCTATCTGCCGGACTACACGCCTCATTTCTATGAGGGGACGACAGCCTTCGCGAAGGAAAACCGTCACGCGGGTGTCGGTCGGGCGATCGCTGATCGGGCGACCGTGGTGATGACCAATTCACAATTCACCAGAAGCTACATTTCCGATACGGTTTTGAAGGTCGATCTGGCGAAGGTGCAGGTTTTCCCGCTCCCCAACCTCAACAAGGGCGTCGATCAGGAAGATGAGCCCAGTTCCTCGCTCGTTCGCGAACATGTCCGCTTTCATGCCAACGGGCGCCCCATCATCTTTTATCCGACGCAGAACCGGCCCAACAAGAATATCCCGCGTCTGCTGCAAATCCTTGCGAAGTTGCTGGAACGCCACGCCGCCCGTGGTGGGAATAGCAAACCGCCGGTGCTGGTGCTGACCTGCAATCTCGACGATTTCGCTCCTGCGCGGACTGAATTCGAACGGCTAAACCTTGCCTCGCATGTGGTTTTCGTCAGCGCCGCGACGGATGATGATCTCCGTTGGATTTACCGGCAAGCTGTCTGCTTGGCGCTGACGACTGAAATGGAAGGCAATTTCCCGCCGCAGGTGGTCGAGGCGCTGAGCTATGGTACACCGGTCGTTGCCTCGCGGATTCCGCTGATTACGGAGGAACTGGGTCAGCTCTCCGACCATGTACTTTTGGTCGAGACGACTGATGTTACGGGGTTCGTCGAGAAGATCGAATACGCGATGACGCATCGCGCGAAAGTGCTGGAAGGTCAGGCGAAAGCGCACGAGTTTCTGATGGCCGCGCGAACGCCTGAGAAGTTCAATGCCGCACTTGGTCGTGTGGTGGCCTCGCTGCGTGAGGCCGCGAAAGAAAAAGCTGCGGGGGCAATCGAGCCCACTGAGGCCTATGAAGCTCCGGAAAAGCCCTAGTCTTGACGCGGATACCCGGTTATTGCCGGAGTCAGCACCGGCAAGTGGGCGGCAATTTCCGCCACGCTGGTCCGGGACAGGGTGAACGCGGGCGATGCTGATCAGGGCTTACGGCACCTCATCTCTTTTCGGTCTGGCGTCGCGACGGATCATGCAGGCTCTTGTGGAAGTCCTGCTACCCGGTTGCTTCCAGCTCGAAGCCAGCACTCTGGAAGGCCTCCGCGAAGCGGTAACAGGCCGCAAGACGCCGAGCATTCTGCTATATGCGGTTGATCCAGATTTGAGTCTGGTCGAGGTAACGCATCGCGTAAATCCAGCGTCAGTCTATTTTTACGAAGATCCGAGCGATATCGTTGGTTTCGCCCTGCGCGAAAGCCAAACAGTCTGGCCTACTGCGCTGCAGGTTGCCTGTAAGAATATCGCGACCGTTGCCGCGGTCATCGCTGCCCCGCAGACGCTTGTCATCAGGCGCGATCCCGGGCTCACGCTTGATGCAGTCATCTCTGAGCTTTGTGGGCATTTTGGCCTGCCGGTCACGCAGGAAAAGCGCCTGGAAATTGCGGCAAGTCTCGGCATCCAGGACCGTGCAAATCTTGAGGATCCGCTCGAACAATGGCTGCAAGCTCAGTTCGAGCATTATCGTCCGCCGATGTTCGGAATTTACGAGGTCTCCGGCGACGTTGTCGAATTGATGGAGACCGTTTACGGACCGCTGCGCAGCTTGTTGGTGCACCAGCCCGTTCGAGACCTGCAATGGCCTGTCCAACTGTTCTTTTCGCAAACACCCCAGCGGACGATTTCAGGCGTGACTGCCGATCCGCTCTCGCTGCTTGGTCCAGCGCGATATCTCTACTTCGGACCCTATTACTGTCTGCCATCAGGCTGGTGGAATCTCAAAGTGGTTTTCGAAGTTCGCGAGAACTTGTCGTTCAACAAGGTTGAGATTGACGTTTGTCAGGCGGGAGACTCCCTTTCCTATGGGCTTTTCGACATTCCGGTTCGAGGTCGGTTTGAGATCGACACGGAGATCGAAATTAGGTTGCCCGAGGTGCCTCTTGAATTCCGGATTTTCCTAAAGGAAGGCGCCATTGAGGGCTTGCTTGAACTCAAGAGGGTAACCTGGTCGATGAGCGAACAACCGCCAAACGAGCAGGATGGAGCGCGCATCTATGCTCATTCGACCCCTTAGGGATTTTCGAGCGTTCAATTGTCAAACCTGGAGCGAAGCACTAGGACTGAGATCAGTTCCAACATAGGGATCGAGCCCCGCCTTGCATCCGAACGTGTTTCTGGCTGATCAGCATGAATAATTCCGGTGACAGGAAGCAGGAACTCGTCGCATTCCTGCCGTGCCGTGCTGGAAGCCAGCGAGTGCCGCTAAAAAATACGCGTCAGTTCGATCCGGACGGGCGAAGTCTGTTCGACATCAAACTGGCCCAGCTCATCAATTGCCCGGATATCGATCGCATTGTCGTCTCGACCAATGACGAGGCTATCAAAAGCGCAACACGGGCAGCAATCTCTGGATCTGAAAGGCGAATCCAACTCGATCATCGCCCTGACACCCTGTGTTCTTCTTCGACCTCGACTGACGAGGTCGTGCGGTATGCTGCGACAATCATCCGTAAAGGGCATATCCTATGGACGCATGTCACCTCACCGTTCGTTGATACAGACGATTACAGCGACATCATCCAGCGCTATTTCGCGGCGCGCGCGGCGGGTAAGCATCGTTCGTTGATGACTGTCACGAAGTTGCAGGGGTTCATCTGGAATGATACCGGCCCTATCAACTACGATCGGGCGATTGAGAAATGGCCGCGCACCCAGACACTTGCACCCCTGTATGAAGTGAACAGCGCCGCCTTCATCACGGAGGCGGCGGCGATGGCGAGGATCGGAGACCGTATTACCGACGATGTCCTCATGTATCCGCTTTCCAAGTCGAAGGCAGTTGACATCGACGACATGGATGAGTTCCATCTGGCGATGGCACTTTTTGCCCGGCAGGCGCCGCTGCGTGGATCGTCCGGCCCAGCCTAGGAAGTAGTCGCTGTCATGTCGCGTTTGAGTTCTCCGTCCTTCTCGTTGTGGCAAGGTTTGAGCCATTCGGTTTGGGCTGGAAATCCGTCGCCTAAACCTGGATGCCAGACGATCTACGTGGATCTGTTTCACGATTCTTTTGACTACCTTGCCTATAGTCTGACCATTGGCCGCTTGATCGGAATTGAGACCGGCCTCCCCGTTGTCGGCCTGACTGGTCGGTTGGGCGCGGTCCACGGGTCGTGCCACCAGTTTGATCTGGACGAGATCACGGCGATCGCGCACGGTTACGACGTTCCGGTTGTCATGCTTGACGAAGGGGCTGCCACAGGCTCAGCCATCAGCTTGATCGCGCAGGAGGCGCTGCGGCAAGGCCTCGAACTGCCCGAATTGTCTGGGGCGGCCCTGCGCCGTTTCGTGAAAGCAGTCGTTGACCAGCAAGGCTTTGCGCTCGGGCGGTATGTTTATGATACGCACTTGCGCAACACGCGGACCGAAACGATCTCGGAGTTCGATGTCGCGCTGCTTGAAAGTTTCGAGCGCTGCCTTGTCGGTGCGCGCGTTTTGGACGCCCGGTTCGATCACAGCGCTCCCGCATGGTTCGTCACCGGGCATGTCGACTATGCTCCGTGGGGCATGGCTTCGGAAAAGGTGCTCGCGCGGGGCGGGCGCCTTGCGTATTTCCGGAATGAAGGGAACCTGCGCATCCATCTTGCAGAAGGTGCTGTGGCTCCAGGAAAGACGGTTTGCGGGCATATTCGGCAAACCGGCGGTCCATCAGAAAAAGCACTGGTCGCGCGAATTGCCGACGAAGCGCCGGATCTTGCCGAGGCGCATTTCCAGGCAATTTCCAGCGGCGCGCGATTCTGCTCGCATCGCTTCTTACCAACGCCAATGCCGGATCTGGCCAGCGCAACGCACGGACCGATCATCCGCGCGATGCGCGCAGCAATCGGCTTCAACGCAAACCGTCCTCTTGTCGGTCTGTTCTCGATCACGTTTTCCGACATTCCCGTCGCCGACGAGCAAGCATTCGAGGACAACTATGCTTGGCTTAGCGAAACCTTGGCGTTCGGGGCCTTGCATCCGGATATCGATTGGGTCGTCAAGATCCACCCGGCCGACAAGAACTATAACGTTACCGGAGCGATGCAGCGCCTCCAGGAACGGTTCGGCGAATTCCCCAATATTCGGTTCGTTGGAACGGAATGGTCGCCGACCGCGCTGATTGCTGCCTGCGATGTCGTCACCAGCCTGCGCGGCAGTCCGGGAATGCAGGCAGCGCTAGCGGGGCGGCCAGCGGTCTTTTGCGGACATGGCCAATATTCGGACATGGGCTTTGGTCAGATCGGCCTCACTCCCGAGCGGTATTTCGAGCTGCTCGTCGAGAACGCGAGGAACCCTGTCGTGCCCGCCGGCGAAACGCTGCGAGCCCGGGCATTTCGGTTTGTTGAGGATGTGGTCTTCTCAAATCCCTCAAGCCTGCTTGGCAGTTTCGGCGAACTGGCATGTAGCATTGATCCGTGGAGCGACCTTGCGCGGAACCTGCGGTGGTATTCGCAGGAAACCGATCCACTTCGCAAAGCGATCGGCGTTGCGATCAGGGAGAACAGGACGCGTGTCGCGAGCGGCGATCCGTTTCTCTCAGACTGTCGGATCGCACCGCGTGCTTCTGCAGAACTGACGCAGGGGAGCTTTGCCATCCGCCATTTCTGGCCGGAAGGCGTTGTACCGCTGTTCGGATTCCACGAAGTCGAACCCTGGGGAGTCTGGATGGCGGGACGCGGTGCCGCGCTGCTGGTGAAAGTTGGTGAACCGCTTGAAGGGGTACTGCGGCTGCGTATTGCTTGCAAAGGCCTTATTCCTCCCGACTGGCCGATGCCCGAGATGGCCGTGACGGTTGGTGGCATGAGTGGGTTTCCAGTTGACGATGGAAGTCAGTCCCCGGACGAGCTTGTTTTCGATGTCGGACCCGGTGTTTTTGGGGTCGGTGGATCGTTGCTGTTCGAATTTTCACTGTCGCCCGGCACAGTGCCCGATGCATCGCGTGGCGATGGCGATCAAAGGGTTCTCACGTTCAGTCTTCGCGATGTCGCGTGGAACTTGCGCGGCCAGACACCCCTTCCAGCCGGAAGCGCTGACGCGGCTTGACTTTGGCTGCGGTGCGATGTGACGAGGAGAGTAGATCGTCATGCCTGCGCCCAACGAACTGGAAGACAATGGCACCCGTCCGCATCAACACCAGCATCCTTTCGGGGCTAGAGCGCAAGGCGATAGATTGGATCGCTCCGCGCCTGCCCGCCTCAATCACGCCGGATTGGCTGACCGGCTTCGGAACGGTCGGTGCGTTCGTCGTCCTAGCGGGCTACGCCCTGAGCAATGTCAGCCCAGCTTTCCTGTGGCTCGCCAACCTCGGGCTCGTGATGCACTGGTTCGGCGATTCGCTCGACGGAAATCTGGCACGCTACCGCAAGATCGAGCGTCCGCGCTATGGGTATTTCCTTGATCAGACAATCGATGTGCTCGGCAATTTCCTGATCTGCTTCGGTATGGGACTGTCGCCCTTCATCGATATGCGTGTCGCGCTGGTGGCGCTCGCGGGCTACCACATGGTGTCGATCTATGTGTTTGTGCGGGCCAATATCGCGGGCGATTTTCACGTTTCGGTGCTCAACTCCGGACCGACGGAGATGCGGGTGCTCATCATGATGATGAATACCAACATTTTCCTGTTCGGCGCCGCGCCTTGGACAGTTTTCGGCGTTTCGATGACCTGGTGTGACATCTCGATCGCCCTTGTCAGCGTCATGTCCATGACGACCTTCATCTACTTGATTTCCACCTTTGCCCCGGTGCTGCGCGAAAAGGACGATGCCGAGCGCGCGGCACGGCAGGCAGGGCAGCCTCAAGGCTGATCTTGGCCGTTGCCGCTCCGGGTTTCGCTGCCCAGGCGGCGAAGGATGCGCAACTGCTGGCGGCGGAAGAATGGCGCGTAGAGCGAGTGAAGCCAGCCGAAAGCGCTCATCAGCACGCCGGGCGTGAGCATGAACCGGCCGGCCTCCGCGCCGCGCACGATCGCTTGCGCAACAGTATCCGCGCTCAGCAGGCCACCACCGGCGGTGATCTGTTTGGTCGCCTCTGGCTTGAGCGCCTGCTCCGCCGCGAGTTGCGGCGTATCGGTATCCGGCGGGAAGGCCACGCTGACGGCAACACCCGCCAACGCGAGCTCGACCCTGAGAGTTTCGGCCAGCGCCCGCACAGCGAATTTCCCCGGTGCATAGCCTGAATAACCCGCGATGCCGACGAAGGCCGCGGCAGAAGAGATCATGGTAATCCGGCCGCCGCCGCTCCGGCTCATCGCCGAGGCGACAGGGCGGACGAGATTGAGCGTGCCGAAGAAATTGACGTCCATCTGCTGCCGGTGCGTGCTGGACGGCAGATCGAGAAACATGCCCGGTTCCGCCATGCCGGCGCTGGTAACAAGCCAGTCAATCCGGCCGAACTCCTTCAGGATACAGGCAATCGCCGCCTCGCAGGCGTTCTCGTCGGTCACATCGAGGGCGAGTGTGCGCACGGGACTTTCGCCATCGGCCAATAACGCTTGATGGGCAAACGCCAGCCGCTTCGGATCACGCGCAAGCAGAACAACTGCATAAGCTTTCACGTGCAAAATCCGGGCTACCGCCAGACCGATACCGCTCGATCCACCCGATATCACCGCGACGGGCGGTGTCGGGACGGGGAGCGGGTCGGCGGCCAAACGCGGCCTCCGCGATCAGAAGACGGACTTGGCCACCGCGGCAGCCGACACGGAGGACGCCGCCGTGGAGAAGACCGCCAGCACCTTGTTCAGCTCGTTGAGCGGCGCATTGGCGACATAGATCATGTCGTTGTTATGGACGCGGATCTTCTGAGCCAGGAAATACGAGCGTGGATCACGTAGGTTCAGTCGATAAATGACCGGCACCCGCGTATCCCGCGCAGCCGTTTCAAACTTGGGATCGAGCTGGCGCGCGATGCTGACGCTCTCGAACCGCATCAGGAATACGCCATAGGGATCGGAGCGGTAGTCGAGCAGGCCACCGGCCTTGGCGACGGCCTGTTCGAGCGTGATGCCGGCGGCATCGAACGGAACCACAGCATTGCGACCGGCCGCGCCAAAGACCGAGAAGGTTTGCGGATCGCGGATAATCGTCAGCACATCGTGCGGATGGGCATAGATGTTCTCGGACGCCGAACTGACGAGACGCTGCATCGGCACGGATACCGTGCGACCGCCTCGCTGAAGGGTCACGAAAGTCTCATGCGCCGGGGCGCGGACGCCGCCGGCCATCGCCAACACGTCCAGGATACGCTCGCCACGAACGGAAAGCGGTACGCGCGCTCCCGCCGTTACCTCTCCGAGCACGGTAACAGAGTTGGAGAGCCCCTGCGGCACCGTCACCAGCACCTGCGGCTCGATGGCCTTGCCGGTCAGCCGTTCAACGATGCGGCGCTCGACCTCTGGTGTCGTCAGCCCGGTGACCTGCACGCGGCCGGCATAGGGAACCGTGATCGACCCATCGCGCGAAACAATCTGTTCCGGGATATTGGCCGATCGGGCGCCGGTCGAATTGCGATCGATCGCCGGCTGCGAGAAAAGCCCGCCGGCGGCCGCTTCCCAGATCGTGACACTGACCCGGTCGCCAATGCTGATGCGCTGATGCGGCGGCGGACGGCGGTCGCCGAAATGGCCAATGAAGGAACGATCGCCAACGGACGAGAGGATCGAGGTCACCTGCTCGTCGACGTCGCGGAGAATATAACGGAAATTGCCGTCGACCTCTGCGGAGGCAACAACTTCCATCGTTGTCGGGCCAGCCGAAGGCAACGCCGTACATCCGGCCAAAGCCAGAAAAACCGGAACGGCCCCGAGAACTCGGAATTTCTGCAACACATCCATCCTAACAAAGGCCCTACGGAAAGGACGACTCCGACGCCACCTTGTCTACAGATTCATTCCCAGAATGGAAATGCGTGAACGCCGGATTGAAAAAACTTGCTGCAAAATTACAACAAGCCTAACGGGAGGATAACCTTTGATGCCTTGAGGGGCATTTTCCAGTCGTGCTGGAAACATGACGCTGGGTGTAACTCTCGACAATCACGACGCGATTTCCTCAAGTGAGTCATCGAGGAAGTACCAGCGCGGAATCTGCTGCGAGATGATCGGTTCAATTTTGGAATTGAGAAAGGCGACGTCTGCGAGAAGATCAGGCCGGTCGGCAGAGTCCGGAAAATCGAACACGGTCCCGAAGTTCAGACGGAACCGACAAGGTGCCGTGCGTTCACTGTGGCAGATCACAAACCCCGCGCCGGTATGGCGCGCGAGGCGCGCGGCAATGGCAAGATTGCCGGCATCGTGCGGGCGTCGACCGAATAGCGGCGCCATAAGACGGCCCTGACGTGCTTCGTCCGGAAAGATCATGACAACGCGATTTTGGCGCAACAGGCGCATGCCGGCCCGCACGCCGCGCGCATCCGGGCTCAATAGTGAAACGCCGAAACGCGCCCGCGACTGCTCGGTAACACGACGGTTGAATTCATCATCCGGTGGCGCGTAGTAGGAAGCGAGCGGGACTCCAAGTTGTTGGAACGCGGGCCCGAAGGTCTCCCAATTTCCGGTGTGCAGGCCGAAAGCAATCAGGGGGCGCGTACCTGCGACCGCAACGAAAGCCTCTTGACCGACCATCGCAAGGCGCCCCTCGGTCATGAAACGCGGCATCACCGCGAATTCGGCCATGATACGCCCAACACCGTCGAGAAATTCCTGCACCATCGCATCGAGTTCGGCCTCGCTGGCCTCGGGCCTGTGACGACGCAGGTTTGCCTTGGCGTTGAGCATGATGCTGGGAAGGTTGACCCTAACATTCCTGCGCACCATGAATGAGCCGATATTGGATGCCCAATCGGTCGGTAGCTTGCCGAATAGTCGGTAAAGGAGCGCCTGCATTATCGCGTTTCTTTTTCTGGCACGGTCATGCTTGGTGCCGCCCGACGCGTTCCTCAACGGTAACCGGAAGTCCGCCTGCGGGACGCAGCGTCAGCCGGCAGACAGGCTCGGCGACATAGCCTGCGCGGGGGCGCACCCTGAAGCGCTGGATCAGGATCGCCAGGCACAAGATCGCCTCCGACTGGCCGAAATTCATGCCCGGGCAGATGCGCGGCCCGACCGCAAAGGGAAAAAAGACGAACGGGTTGACCTTGGCGCCATCGAGGAAGCGCTCGGGCATGAAGCGGGTCGCGTGTTCCCAGAGATCGGTCGCGCGGTGAATGAGCCAAGGCGCGATCATGATGAGATCACCCTTTTTCACCGGAATCCCGCCGACTTCGTCGGCCTCGCGGGCCTGCCGTGGCAACAGCGGCACTGGCGGATAAAGGCGCAGGGTCTCGAGAATGACGGCCTTGCACCATTCGAGTTGGTCGATATCGTCGATCGTAGGGGTGCGTCCAGCGCAGACGGTCTCTATCTCCTCCAGAACCCTGGCCTCGACCCACGGCGCATTGGCCAAGCAATAGAAGGCCCAGGTGAGCGTTGTCGCGGTGGTTTCGTGACCGGCCATGAAGATCGTGGCCGCTTCATTGCGCAATGCCGTGGTGTCGAGCTTGAGTTCGGGCGAACGCTCGCGCCGCTTGATCAGGAGATCGACCATCGAGCCGGAATCGCCACCACCGGCCAAGTGGTCGTTGATGACCTTCTCGACAACCGAGTGCACCATTTTGACGGCGCGCTTTTTTACCGGACCATGCAGGATGGGCCAGCCCTCGTCCCAACCCAGAAAATAGCCGAGATTGAAGCTGTCGATCGACTTCTGGTAGCTCGTGAAGCCGTCGATGACCTGCTGCGCCGCCGAGCTGCCGAGGTTTCGTCCGAACACGGTCTGTGCGATGATTTCGGCGGTCAGTTCCGCCATCGCGGCCGTAAGTTCGAATTCCTTGCCGGCTCTCTCCGCCCAGCCTTCCGCGAAAGCACAGGTCACCTGCTCCATGGTCAGTCCGAAAGAGGGCACGCGGTTCTTGTGGACGATATCGGCCACAAGCGGCCGGCGCTGCTTCCAGGTCTCGCCCTCCGAAATGAACAGCCCGTCGCCCAGTAACACCTCGAGCGCGCGGCGCATCTGCGGGCTCTTGCGTTCGAAATTCTGGTGTCGGGTGACCATTACGTATTTGATCAACTCCGGCGCATTCACAATCAGAAGCTGACGGCCGAGAATACGGTGCTGATCGAGCCCTGAGCGGTAGCTCCCCTCCATCCAGTCGCCAATCAGGCTGTAGCGCGCCCCAAGCAGGATTTCGATCAGGTTCGGCAGATCACGGCGTGGCTCCGGATGGGGCGCGACGAAATAATCGGCACCACGCTCCTCGATCACCGGAGCCGGAGTGTAGAGACCAAGGGCCATGAGCTTGTCCGTCCCAGCCGATGCCCGCCGTGCGGGCGACGGGGTTTATTCGCTCCGTGGGCACGGCAGGTCAAGTCAGGTCGCGGGGCGGGGCGACCGTTTTTCAGTCAAGAGGCCCGTGCAGCATCAGGCGATGGCCGCCCGATCGGTCACGCGTCGCCAGACAGCGCCATCCGAGAAGGCCAGAACGGCGCCGCCGACTTCGTTCGAGACATAGATGATGGCCCCGGCACCGCTGGACGACGCCGAGGGGGCGGTCGCGACGGAATAGCTGCCGACGCGGGCAGGGCCGTTGACGTGTAGGGTGGTGCTCGGCGCATCGATGCCGACGCCAACCTTGCCGCTGGCGGTGATGCGTAGGCGTTCGAGACGTCCGGCGCTGCCTGTGGGCGTTGTGTCGAAGCGAATGTAGCTCGGATGGGAGGTGCCGACCGTCCATGCCGCTTCGGCGTGGGCTGAGAAGCCGGCTGAATTGACCCCACTAGGCGAACTGCCGCTCGTGAGAGAGCCGAAAAGAATTTGCCCGAACCGGTCACCGGCCGCTACGGGCGTCGCGTAGGTATAGGTCAGAATACCGGCACCCCCACCGGCGCCTCCGGCGCCGCCGTTGACGAAACGCGCCGTCCCGCCATCGGGCGATTCAACCGCAAGCCGGGTCGTAGCGGTTGTAACAGCCAAACCGATTCCGAGGTTTGCAGTAGCCGGGTCAACAACGAACGCCTGCGCCCAGTTCTGGCCGTCCTGGCTGGTCTTGAAGGCGAGGCGGTTGTCGCCACACAGACCGATCTCCGCCCGGCCAGAAAAGCCGGCCTGAAGGAGCAGGCTGGCGGTATCGCCGGTCGCAGCCTTGTTAAGCTTCAGCTGATGCCCCTGTCCCTGATGGCTCAACAAGGTTGCGGGCGCAGAGACGGACAGGCGGTTGGTGGTATCGGCCGTCGCGTTGACCCCGAGCATCGGCAGGTTCTGGTAGTCGGCGCTGACATGTTGCCAGACGACGCCGTCGTAGGCGAACAGGGCGCTTTCATCCTCGACATAGGCAAGCCAACCCGTTTGCGGAGGGTAGAAAATCCAGCCGCCGTCCTGCCAAGCGACGAGCGCATTGGCATGGGTTGACCATGACCCCGTCGCGCCGGAAGGGACAAGATGGCGCTGTCCCTCGAAGGGCGCGGTGGGCGGCGTCGCGAGCGTCCGGGTTTTCACCGAGAGCTGCACCAATGCGTCTAGGCGGCGGAGCGCTTCGTTGACCGTCACATGCTTCTGTGCCTGCCCGGCGGCAAGGTAAGCAAGTTCGAGATTGGGAGTGCTCGTCATCGGATCCTCGAAAGAATGGCATTTACAGCACCAATCTACTGCAACCCGCTGGCGCGGGGATTATTCCGGCGAGCGGGGAGACAGGCTCCACGACGCAGGCCCGGCCTTTGATGCGTCGCGTTTAGGCTTGCATTCCCGGGGGCATTGGTGTTCTACGGACGCCACCGAAAGCTGCCCGCAAGAGACTTTTGTGATGCAATTTCCCAAGATCCCTGTCCGTCCTGTTATCCTGTGCGGCGGGTCCGGAACGAGGCTTTGGCCGGTTTCGCGGGAGACTTTCCCCAAGCAGTTCGCTCCCCTTCTGGGAGAGCGTTCCACCTTTCAGGAAACGCTGCTGCGCGTGCAACAGAAGGGGCTGTTCGGCCGTCCCTTGGTGGTGACATCCGAGAAGCATCGCTTCCTCGCCGAGCGTCAAATGGCCGAAATCGGCGTGGAGGGTGACCTCCTGCTCGAGCCTGTCGCGCGTGATTCCGGTCCGGCGATCCTCGCAGCCAGTCTGTTCATCCAGCAGCACTCGCCCGACGCGCTGGCGCTGATCCTTGCGGCCGACCACCTTGTGCTGAAGCCCGAAGCGTTCCGCAAGGCTGTCGCGGATGGATGTGCGGCAGCGCAGGACGGCGCTATCGTCACATTTGGCATCGTCCCAACGTCGCCCGCAACTGGTTATGGCTATATCGAGCAGGGCGAGGCGATTGACAGCGCAGTGCACAAGGTTGCGCGCTTCGTCGAGAAGCCCGATGCGGCGACGGCTGTTCAGTATATCGCCAAGGGCTACCTGTGGAATTCCGGCAACTTTCTCTTCAGACCGGATATTATCGTTGATGAGTACGTGGGCTCGGATGCCGCGAGTGTCGAGGCTGTCCGCGCAGCACTCGAAGGTGCACGGAGCAATCTCGGCGTGCCGGTGCTCGATCAGACCTGCTTCCTCGACGCAACCAAACGCTCGTTTGACTTTGCCGTCATGGAGGGCACCCGTCGGGCTGCCGTTATCCCCGGCGATTTCGGTTGGTCGGACATCGGCGGCTGGGATGCGCTCTGGGAGATGGGCGACAAGGACGAGGGCAACAACGTTGCGCTCGGCGATGTTACCTTCCATGCGACGACCAACACCTATGCGTCCGCCGACGATCAGCTCGTTGCGACGCTGGGCGTCGATAATCTTGTCGTGGTGGCCACCCGCGATGTCGTGCTGGTCGCCGACAAGGGGCGTGTCGCGGACGTGAAAGGCGTCGTCGAGAATCTGAAACGCAAGGAGCGCGCTGAGGCCGTTCACCATGCTCGCGTCTATCGGCCGTGGGGCTGGTATCAGACGCTGGAGCTTCAGGATCGCTTTCAGGTAAAACGGATCGTGGTCTATCCCGGCGGCAAACTCTCGCTCCAGAAGCATTTCCATCGCTCCGAGCACTGGGTCGTTGTCAAGGGGACGGCCCGGGTTACGGTGCAAGACAAGGTGACCGACCTGAGCGAGAACCAATCCACCTTCGTGCCACTCGGAGCCGTTCATCGGCTTGAGAACCCCGGCAAGATCGATGTCGAGATGATCGAGGTGCAGACCGGGGCGTATCTCGGCGAGGACGATATCGTCCGCCTTGAGGACGTCTACGCCCGCGCTTGACGTCACTGCGATGTCACCCGCGCGAAGGCCCGCGCGGAATTGCGCTTGTCAGGCAGCCCCACAGCATGCTTGAGCTTTCCCTTGCATCCGGTGCCCTTCTTTTGAAGGGTTAAACGGGAACGTCGTATGGCCTCCGCGCCGGATCGGCGGCTGCCCCCGCAACTGTGAACGGCAAGCTTTTTCCAAGCCACTGACCTCCACGGTCGGGAAGGAGGATCGAGCGCTCGAGCCGTGAGCCAGGAGACCGGCCGGATGTCGGGCGCTCATCGCGCACGCAATGCTGCGCCGTCTCGGAGGGAGACCAACCATGAGTGATCAAGCTGCCGTTCCGGCGGCAACCTCCAAACCCAGACGCGGGCTCGTGCCCGGCCTCGCGGGGGTGATGGTGTTACTCTTCGTCATGTCGCTCGCGATTGGCCCTGTCCAGCTCGGCTTCGCCGATGTGCTGCATGCTCTTGCAGGGCTCGGCGCCGAGGAGAATCTCATCATTGTGCGGGAAATTCGCTTGCCGCGCGCACTCCTTGCCGTGGCGATCGGCGGCATGCTCGGTCTTTCCGGCGCGGCGATGCAAGGACTGCTGCGCAACCCGCTCGCGGCGCCCTCCCTGTTCGGAGCGCCTCAAGCCGCGGCCTTTGCCGCCGTCAGTGTGCTCGCTCTGGGCTGGAGCGATGCTCTGGGCTGGTCCCTGCCGTTTGCTGCAATTGCCGGCGCCTTCCTCTCGGTTTTTCTGCTGCTCGCCGTCGCGGGGCGAAACGCGTCGCTCTTGCTTCTGATCCTCTCGGGGTTGGCGATCTCGGCGCTTGCCGGAGCTGGCACGGCGCTGGCGATGAACCTCGCGCCCAATCCCTTTGCCGCACTTGAGATCGCATTCTGGCTCCTCGGCTCGCTGGAAGATCGCAGCATGCGGCATGTCCTGCTCGCGGTGCCCTTTATCGCTGTTGCGACCGTATTGCTGGTCGCCCCACGTGCCGCATTTCGGGCGCTGGCGCTTGGCGAGGAGGCCGCCGAGAGCCTGGGCGTAAATGTCGCGCGGCTGCGGCTGTTGGTCATCACAGGCGTCGCACTCGGCGTCGGGGCGTCTGTTGCGGTGGCCGGAACAATTGCGTTCATTGGGCTTGTTGCGCCGCATCTCGTTCGACCGCTCGTCGCGCATGATCCCGCGCGACTGCTCGCACCGGCGGCACTTGCGGGCGCCTGCCTTCTGCTCGCAGCGGACATCGCCGTGCGGGTCATCCCGGCGACGAGCGATATCAAGGTCGGTGTGCTGACTTCGATCATCGGCGTACCGTTCTTCCTGTTCCTGATCCTGAAGCAGCGTTTCAGTCTGGCGGGAGAGGAAGCATGACCTCGGCGCTCTCCCTTGCGAATGTCATGGTAGCGCGCGGAGCCCGTGACATCGTCCTCGATGCAACGGCGACCTTCTCGTCGGGGCGGCTTGTCGCGCTTCTCGGCCCGAACGGTGCCGGAAAATCCACACTGATCCGGGCGATCGCCGGTCTTATCCCGGCTCGCGGTGAGATCGACATTGGCGGGATACCGCTCGCGACGCTGGACCGGAAGCACCGGGCCCGTACAATCGCCTATCTGCCACAAGGTCACCATATCCATTGGCCGCTCAGCGTGCGCGATGTCGTCGCACTCGGGCGCTATCCGCACGGGGTCAACGACCCGGCCCGCATGAGTGCCGAGAACGAAAGGATCGTCGACGAAGCCTTGACGCGAATGGACATCGCGGCACTGGCTGGCCGCACCGTGACGACCCTGTCGGGCGGCGAACGGGCAAGGGCGATGCTGGCCCGCGTGCTGGCGACGAAGGCGCCGGTGTTGCTCGCGGACGAGCCGACCGCTTCGCTCGACCCGCGCCACCAGATCGCCGTCATGCAGGAACTGAAGGCCGAGAGCCGGCGCGGGACACTCGTCATCGCGGTAACCCACGATCTGACGCTCGCGAGCCGTCTCGCGGACGAGATTGTGCTGATGGACAAGGGGAGCATCGTCGCGCACGGGACGGCGGCCGAAGTGCTGACCGATGAAAGCTTCGCGGCTGTCTACGGAGTCAAGGTTCTCCGTAAGCGTGTGGGCGAGGAGACGCTGATTGCGCCCTGGGGACTGGCATGAAGCAGTTCGTCGTCGTGTTGTCAGCGTTGGTGTTGGGCACAGTATTGGCCTTCGCTGGCGAAAAGCCCGGTCGCATCCTGTCACTTAACATGTGCACAGACCAGTTATTGCTCGATCTTGCCGAGCCGGATCAGATCGCAGGGTTGAGCCCATACGCTGCGGATGCAAGGCGATCCTATTTTGCTGCGAGAGCCAGGTTGCACCCCGTGCTTTTGGGAACCGCAGAAGAAGTCATGGTCCGTCGCCCCGATCTTGTCGTTGCCAGTCGATTTGGCCGACAGGAAACGCTCGCTCTTATTGAAGGGCGTCAGATCGCAGTCGAGCGTTTCGAAGTGGCGCTCACCGTCGCGCAAACGCGCCAGCAGATCCTTCGGTTTGGCGAGATTACCGGCAATGGAGAAAAAGCACGAGCACGCGTTGCGGAGATTGATGCCGCGCTGTCACGCCTGCGTGCTTCGGCGTCCACTATCCGGTTGCGCATTCTGCCGCTCTCGCGGCGAGCCTGGGTTTCGGGACGTGAATCCCTGCTTTCCGACATGCTCGCACAAGCCGGTCTTGCAAATGCGGCTGGTGAACTCGGATTTCGTCACGGCGGCTTTGCTTCTCTTGAGGCTATCGTCCGGCTCAAGCCAGATGCGATCCTGCTCGCGCGTGAACCCCTCGGACCGGAAGATCAGGGGGAAGCCATGTTGGTGCATCCGGTCTTGGCGCATCTCTTTCCGCCGGAGCGCCGCCTCGTCATACCCGAGAGCCTGACAGTCTGCGGAGGGCCGATGGTCGTCGACGCAATGGATCGGCTTGCCAAACAGTTACGCGCGCTCAAACCACGCTGACGGCACTGTCGAGGACGGCTGATACCTCAGCGAAATAGTCGTTCCAGTTGCGCTTGACGAAGCGCGCAGCGTCCGACCGCGCCTGTGCCAACGCCAAGTCACCGTCGCCAAGCGCAAGGATCGCTTGCTTCCAGCCCAAGCCATCGAGCGGATCGACAAGGCGGGCGCACCCTTGGCTCACTTCCCGGAAAACCGGAATGTCCGAGGCGATGACCGGGGTTCCCAGGGACAACGCCTCGGCAATCGGTAGTCCAAATCCCTCTGCGAAAGAGGGCATCAGCAAGGCTTGGGCATGGCGCACGAGGTGCTTCATTTCGACAGTCGAGAGATCAGACACTTCAAGCACATGACCGCCCAGCGATGGCGAACGCTCGATGAGGTCAATGACCTGCTCGTTCTTCCAGCCGCGGTTGCCAATCACGAGCAGTTTGGGCACGCTCCTCCCTGTGTCGACGCATTCCTGGGCCATTTCGCGCCACAGATTGAGCAAGAGCACGTGGTTCTTGCGCGGTTCAATGGTCCCGCACATCACAAAATAAGGCGGCAACGTGCGTTCGAGCGGGAGAGTTGGGGCAGCAAGAAAACTGGGCGCCGGCGGCAGAGGGATGTTGTGAATCACAAGGTCATGACGGCCGTGTTCGCGGGCATAGGCGTCAAGCCTTTCAGCGACAGCCGTAGCTGTTACGAAGACGATCTTCGCGTATCGCAGAATTGTCGCGATCTGTTCAGGAAAGGCCGAGTCGTGCCCATCCCAGAAATACTCGGGAAAATCGATCGGGATTAGGTCAAAGACCATGAAAACGGGCTTGATATCAGGGCGTTTGTCCAGCCAGCTGAATTTTTCCAGACGACTGGTATTAGCATAGGCCGTATTCAGATAGATGGCGTTTTTGGGAATGCGAACGAGGGCGTTGTGCCAGGGCCAACCGGTCGCAAGTTTCCAGATGTTACTTCTGAAACGCTTCTTCGGGTGGGATGTTGCGCGTATCCGGCGGACGTCTGGAGAGGGGGAGTGGAGCCAGCGCTCGACGTCGCGCACCAGCCCGCCGCGGTAACTTTCATCCCAGTTGTGATCGACCGTTGCAATCAGCCGCCGCAAGGTCGAGAGAGAAAATACGGTCTTGATGCCGAAATGATCATGAATTCCCGCTGCAAAGCGCTCGGGGTTATCGGTCAGAAAATGCGCGTAGGCGAGGTCCACGGTTGCGATGCCGGAGGGCGTCGGCTGGAACAGAAAATCGATGTATTTTGAAAAATCGTAGACGATCCGGGCCTTGCTCACACCAGTGTCCTGTTCCCGTAATCCCGTCAGAAACGCCCGCTGGCTCAGATGGCGCCGGCCAGCTTGCGGCGTTGTTCATCGAGAACCGCGCCAAGTGTCTCCTCAATCCGGTGGCAGGGTTTCCAGTCGAGACAAGCGCTTGCTTTCGACGAATCGCCCGCAAGGCGCGCAATCTCATTCGGGCGCCAGCGCGCGCTGTCCACATGTACTTCGATGTCGATGCCAGAAAGCCTGATCAGTGTGTCCAGAATGTTTCGCATCACGGTAGCGTTGCCCGAAGCAACATTAAGAACGGTGCCCGGATCGATTGATTCTGCACGAACAAGAGCCAGAGCATAGGCCCGGGCAACATCGCGAACATCAAGGAAGTCGCGCGCGGCTTCAAGATTTCCAACCGAGATCTTTGGAGCTTGCCGTTTCTGTTCGATCAGGGCGATCTGCGCCGCGAAACTCGGAATGGCGAATGCGGTGCTTTGCCCCGGACCGATATGATTGAACGGCCGGAAACGAATTGTCCTTAGACCTCGCGCCGCGAGGTAACCCAGTGCGAGATCTGCTGCAGCTTTAGTCGCGCCGTATTCGCTGATCGGCGAGAGCAGATGATCTTCGTTCAACAGCCCAGGTAAATTGGCGCTCGCGCCGTATACTTGGCAAGAACCGGCAAAAATGAATGTCGAACCTGGCGAATGGGTGTGCAGAGCGCGGGCAAAATTGAGCGTGCCCTCGACGTTGACCCGCCACGCCGCGGCGGGATCGGCTTGGCATGCCGCAAGATCGGAAATGCCGGCCAAATGCAGGATAGCATCGGGGCGGAGGTCCGCAACAAGGGCAGAAACGCTTTCTGTATCCGTAATATCGAGTGCAACAAGTTGGCCGACACCGGGGGCAAACCCCGCCTCGCGCCCTGTTGCGAGCACGTCGCAAGGGCGAGTTGAAACTGCTGCAAGAGCCTCGACGAAGTACGGCGCGACGAACCCGCCGCCGCCTGTCAGCAGCACGCGTCGAGGGCCGGTTGCGGCCGTCGTTGCCATCACAGCGTCATGCCGTTCTTAACACGCACAAGATCAGCATCGACCATCTCGCGCACCAGATCCTCAAGCTTCGTTTTTGCTTCCCAACCCAAGGCCGCTTTGGCCTTTGCGGGATCACCAAGCAGGACCTCGACCTCGGCGGGGCGGAAGAAACTTGGGTCAATGACCACATGGTCGTCCATCTTCAGTCCAACGTGTGCGAAGGCCAGCTTGCAGAAGTCCCGAACAGAAACCGTGCGTCCCGTCGCAATCACGTAGTCGTCAGGCTTTTCTTGCTGGAGCATGAGCCACATCGCCTCGACATAGTCGCGCGCATGCCCCCAGTCGCGTTTGGCATCAATGTTGCCAAGGCGCAGTTCGCGGTCGAGCCCGAGCTTGATCCGGGCGACGCCATTGGTGATCTTGCGGGTCACAAACTCAATGCCGCGCAATGGACTTTCGTGGTTGAACAGGATGCCGCTGGATGCGTGCATGCCGAAACTCTCGCGATAGTTTACCGTCATCCAGTGGCCATACAGTTTGGCAACACCATACGGGGATCGCGGGTAGAACGGCGTTTTCTCCGATTGCCGTTCCGCTTGGATCAGACCAAACATCTCCGAGGTTGAAGCCTGATAGTAGCGCGCATCCGGCGCGACCATCCGCAGCGCTTCGAGTACGTTTGCAGCGCCGAGACCGGTTACTTGCCCGGTCAACAAAGGCTGTTGCCACGAGGACTTCACGAAAGACTGGGCACCGAGATTGTAGACCTCGTTGGGCTTCACCGCCTGCACAATCCGAACGATGCTGGCCAGATCCGTCAGGTTGCCATCATGTAGGGTGATCTTTTCATCGACACCGATCCATTTGAGGCGCGTATTGACGACATCCGCAGAGGCGCTCCGGCGAACGAGACCATGAACTGCATAGCCTTTTGAGACCAGCAAGTCCGCGAGGTACGCACCATCCTGGCCGGTGATGCCGGTAATCAAGGCAACTTTCATTCGCTTTTGCTCATCCCAAACTTGTCTGAAAACTCATTCTCAGAGCGCATTCAGACGAAGGTCGTCACACTCCGGATCTGTTGGTCAACCAAAAATAAGGGGCAAAAAGCCCATTATTTCAATAAGTTATGACGCCTCGCTCCGGTCATCTGGCTCTTGCTTGGCAATGCCCGAACCGCATGTCTGAAGAAGGTGCAGAACAACGGCGCGAACGACTCGCTCCTTAGCACCGATCATGCCGAAATCACAACTGCGTCGAGTTTGGTTCCCGGCAGCTGAGAAGAAGAGCTAGAGGGAGTTGTAAATATCCAACGCTAAATCGAGATCCTCGAAAACCTTGCCACGTCCAGCCTTGAGCACTAGCGCCTTGTCACAATAGCGACGGATGATCCCGACGTCATGACTGACAAGGATCATCGCGCAGTGCTTGCGTTTCACGAACAGTTCCTCATGACACTTGCGTTGGAAGCGCTGGTCGCCAACCGAGATGACCTCATCGATCAGGAAACATTCAAAATCTACGGCGAGGGTCAACCCGAACGCGAGACGCGCGCGCATTCCAGACGAGTAGGTCCGCACTGGGAGCAGGAGGTGTTTGCCAAGTTCGGCGAAATCATCCACCAGTGCGATCGTCTCCTTGATCGGCACGCCGTAGGTACGTGCGATGAAGCGGATATTGTCCACGCCGCTCATCGAGACTTCAAAGCCTCCTGCAAAGGCAATCGGCCAGGACATAAACAATCCGCGGTGGATGGTGCCTGAAGTCGCCGGCTCGACGCCACCGATGATCTTCACCAGAGTCGACTTGCCCGCACCGTTCCGGCCAAGCACAGCGATTTTCTGGCCGGCGGAGATGTCAAACGAGACGTTATTGAGCACCCGGCGAATGCCGATGGGCGTATGGTAGTCTTTAACGATCCCGTCCAGGCGGATCGAACGCTGTTTCGTGCGGGGCGAAACAAAGCCGCCGGATGTCGTATATTCAACCGGCAGGCCAGCGATAGAGGCTTCCGCATGCCCGCCAACTCCGGGAATGACCGCTGGAACGTTTGATTGTCCGCCCGCTTGTCCGCCTGTGCTCACGCTTGATGCTCCAGGACAATGTCGATCAGACTCTTGACGATCCAGTAGAAGCACAGGCTCAGAACGAGTACCGCGATGATGCTCAGCAAGCGACGCGGGCGGGTTGGCAGATCCGCAAAGTTGGGTTCAACAATCGTCTGGAGATAGATCCGTTGCGTTTGAGCGAACTGCCGCGAGCGCTCAAGTTCGATAATTGCGGCAGCCAGTCCTTTGGCTGCCAGCTCTCGCTCCAGTGTCAAGCGCTCGAACCCCTCAAGTTTCGAAGCAATCGAGTTCGCGCCGCCTGCGATGCTTTGGCGCTGTTTCTCGAGTTCAACCCTGAATGACTTGATCTTCTCGCGCATCGGCGTGATTGCAGGGCTGTCTGGTGTCTGCGCGAGTTGCTGCGCAAGGGCCGCCTCGAGACGCGAAATTTCGGTTGAGAGCTTCGCCAGAATCTCCATGGACGCTCCCGATTCCTTCTCGGGATTGAGGATCATCTCTTTGTCGCGGTATTGGGCGAGGCGTCGCTCAACATCCGCCAGGCGCGCGTTGCTTTCCTTGACGAGTGCTTCCGCGTAGGCAATCGAGTCGTTATGCGCGCGCACATTCAGCGTGTTGATGAATTCGTCGCTGTAGGCGATGACCTGCTTTGCGAGTGCCAAAGCATCCTCGGGTCGGTAGGCGCGTGTCATGAGCGTGCTGATGCCGGTCGAGGTGTCGACATCAATATCCACCAGCTTGAGATACGCCTTATAGAGTTGTTCGGTATTGTCGCGCGAATGAAAATTCGGAAACCTGTTGAAGATGTCGGCTTCTGGGCGCGACATCAGGTCCCGCAAACCATTGTTCTTCTCAAGCTTTGCAGTGATATCGCGGGACGTCATGAATGCGCTCACCGCATAGGTCTCGTCCACCGCGCGTGACAAACCGGGTGTATGGAGAAGCGAAGAGAGCGTTGTGTCAGCTCCGGAAGACGCAGAGCGCACGATAAATTTGGTTTCGGAGACGTAGAGACCCGACGCGAGGATACCAAAATAGAGAATGCCCGCGAGCACGGGGAGTATGACCATGCCGATAAAGAGCCCGAACCGCTTGTAGAACGGTGCGACAGGCTCATCTTCGAAGTCGAAATCGGTTATATTGTCGCCAACTACCGCGCGACCGTCGACGCCCACAGGCGTGAGAAACATGCGCGTCGGCATCGGCGCGACGATGTCGTCGTCCCTCGCTTCCTGTTTGGCATGTCCAACTTCATTCGCCAAAGGTGTTGGCCTCATCCCATTTTCACGTGCTGCTGGGCCTTGCGGATCAAGGGAAGCCCCAGAGCTGTCACCAGAACGCAGTTCATCAGTACATAATTCAGATCCCAGACCGTCGCGAGCTTCGGCCCGAACAGACCGGCCCGGAACATCTCGAAAATATTGACCAGCACCGACCAGGTCACAAGTTTCTGTGCCGTTTCCGGCAGCCAGGTCACCATGTAGAAAGCACCGGTGATAGGGATGGAAATATACATGATCGGGCTGACGAAACGCTCTGCTGCTTCCGACAGTTCGGTAATGCCGGCGAGCAGCAGCCCGAACCCGAATGCGTACCAGGTCATCAGGAACCAGGCGCCGATCAACAGCAGCGGATCGTCCATGGGGTCGAACACGCCGAGCAGCGTCAACGGGAGGTAGGCGACGAAAAAGGCGGCAAGCCCACCGAGGCTCTCGAGCGCTGCGCGCGAGATCAGAATATCGAGAAAACGGACATTGCGATGGAACAACAGCCCGACATTCTGCCGCATCGCATGCACCGAGCGTATCACGCAGTGGCGCCACAGTGTGAGCATCGAATATCCGGTCAGCACAAAGGGAATGAGGCCAATATCCTTGCTGTGCGAGCCGCCTGTCATCGACCACATAATCATGACGCCGACGGTCAAAACTAACGGCTCGCCCATGATCCAGAAGAATCCGAGGTTCTCGTGGCCGTAACGGGTCATGGCTTCGCGGATCATCAATGCTGAGATGATGCGGATCTGTACCGCCCCAGCCTCACGGAGACCACGTCGTCCACCGGTATAAGGGGAAGGCGGCGGCGGATGTTGCTCGGCGCCGCTCATTGGGCGTGTTCTCCGGCACCGACAGACAGGATCCAGATGACTGCGAAAACCGCAAATCCCAGCACAAACACCGTAAAGATGCCGCGCAGCCGACGCGGCTCGGTCGCTTCGTCCGTGAGATGGGCTGCAACCACCTGCTCGATGTAGATGTGTTGGCGCCGTGCTTCCTGGCGCGCCACATCCAGCGACTTGAGTGCCGAGGCGAGGCTCTTCTCCGTCAGTTCACGTTTCAACGCCAGTTGTTCGTAAATCGCCATTTTACCCGAAAGAGAACTGTCCCCGCCAGCCAGTTTGGTTCGCTCTTCCTTAACCTTGTCCTCGAGAGTCGTGATTTTCGCCACCATCGATGGAATTGCGGGATTGGCCGGCGAGTTAATCCTGAGCTCCTTGAGTTGGGCCGACGTAAAAGCGATTTCAGAGGAAAGTGTTGCGATGGTTTCGATAATGCCCAGCGATGATTTCGAGGGATCGATCATCAGCTCGCGATTTCGAAAAGCCGTCAATGCGGCTTGAGCCTCAATGATATTGCTCTCGGCCTGCCGGAGCTCTTTTTCAGCGACATCGATGACGTCGCGCTGGGCGCGGGCGTTCATCCGGTTGACCATTTCTTCGGCAAGCTTGATGAGCGCGCTTGCCACATCGCGGGCGGAAACCGGATCGAATGAGGCAACCTTGAGCAAGGTAATGCCCTTGACGGAGTCTTCCGTAACGCTCACGCGATCAAGAAAGTAGTCGTACCGAGCTTCGACGGAATCCTTGCGCCAGAACCTCGGGTAGCGCGAGAGGAAATCAGCACTGGGGTGTCCGAAAATTTTCTCGATGGAGTAGCCGCGCTCCTCAAGCGCCCGGACCACATCGCGCGACTGAATATATTTCTGAACCGCATAGGCATCGTCGACAGTTCTCGACAGCCCGAAAGTGCGAAACAACATTTCAAGCCCGTTGGCCCGTTGGCTCGATACGCTCCTCACAATGAACTGCGCCTCGGAGGTATAGCGCGGTGCCGCGACCAGCCCATAGAAGATCGTTGCCAAGATGACGGGCACAATCACCAGTGCGAGGAAGGACAGCCGCGTCAGGCTACTGCGGAACCGAAGCGCATTGACGTACGTTTCCGAGGCATCATAGGCGCCCCGCACCACCTTCCTCGATGATGGAAGAAGACGCAGAAGTGCGGGCAGTAGCGGCGAACCCATTCAATCAGCCTTCTTAACACCTAGCGACAGGTGTCCCAAGCACCGGCTGTGCGTCAAGGTAAAAATGTCCGGTCCGGCGCAAGCGCCGAACCACCAAATGTCATGTTTGGCACCCGCTTGCGGCCCGAATATGACCACTTTGCCATTTCAGGGTTGGACGGTGGTCTTGTTCGCCGTCGCTCAGACAAAGATCCAGCCGCTGTTGGACATGTTCTGCAATGTGGAGAGCTGAGTGTCGTGGAATGTGATGGTATTTCCGGACATTGTGAAAACAACGTCCGAGCCCTGTTGAACCATATGACCCAGCGCGTCGCCTGCAGTTGAAAATCCAAAACCAAGGAGTCGCAAGGAATCGAAGCCTTCGAAACCGTAGACATGATCAGCGCTGACGTCCGTCGCGTTAAAGACGAACATATCGGATCCACGACCGCCAGTGAGCGTGTCGTTTGCAGTGCCCCCCGTCAGTATGTCTTTCCACGTCGTCATCGTATTGCGCATGAAGTTGTCGAAGCTCGTGGCCATCAGATTGATGTGCTCCTGCGACTCCGAAAAGCTCATGAACACATCCGCGCGCGATGTGCCGGATGAAAGTGCGCTAAGCCAGGAACTCAAGCCACCGGAATCAGGCGCACGGTTGAGGACATTGTTGTAGAGCAGGGTGACGAACTGCGTGTCCGTCAAGGAATTGATGGAGCCGTAGGTATTTGTGAATTCAGCGGAATTCATGAAGGCATTGACCAGATCCTTCATCTTGGCGCCGCCGTAGAAGGCATTGACCCAGTTCTCGAAACCGCCCGCATCGGCCTGCCTGTTGAACGCCGAATCATACATCCGGTAAACTTGACCTGGGTGGACACGGATATCGCTGGCGTTCTTGAATTCCAGGCTCTCGGAAAATCCAAGAACGACCGCTTCGCGTGAAGTTCCGCTGTCCAGCATCGAAACCCAGGATGCCAGACCGGAGGAGTCCGGAGCGCGTCCGAGAACGTTCTGGTAGAGAGTCGTGACGAACTGGGTGTTGTTCAAAGGACCATAGACGTTGCTGAACTCGGTGCTATTGATGAACCCGGTCGCGATCGATTGCAGAGATTGTCCGCCAGCAAGGCTCGCTTGCCAGTTCTGGTGCCCAGTATCATCGGGCGCGCGATTGAGCGTTGCGATGTAAAGACGTCGGACAGATTCGGCGTTGGTGTCCCACGTAACAGGGCCGTCGCCGATCAGGATGTCGATGCCGGAGCCGCCATTCAGCGTATCCGCGCCCAAGCCACCCAGAAGCGTGTCGCTGCCGTTGTTGCCGTTCAGGACATTGTCAGCGGCATTGCCAGTGATTCTGTCGTTGCCGGAACCGCCATTCGCGTTCTCGATCAGCGAGCGCACGTCGCCGTTGTATTGCAGGGCGTTGAAGATGTTACCCGGTGCAAAGTGGCCGCTACCGAGGTTTGCGAGTTGCGTCGACGAGGTAATGGAGAAAGACCCGGGGTTCAGATTGACCGTGAGATTGGTGGTGTAGTTCGAGAAATCGTAGGTATCGACCCCGTTTCCATCCCAGATCGTCATGAAGATGCGATTGCCACCAGGCGCACCCTGGCCAACGCCATTGATGAACATTTCGCCGGTCGTCGGGCTCCACGTGTAGGTGGTATTGCCCGAATTGGTGTTGAAGTTCGCGCCATACATCGTCTGCAACGCCGCGATGTCATACATCATGAAGGTCTGGGCGTAGCCGTTGGTCTCGTTGGTGTATCCCGTGGTCGGACCATTCTCGTAGCTTTTGTACGTCATGATGGAATAGGCCATCTGATCGTACTGCGACTGGAGCGCCGTGTTACCCGGCCCACCCGTTTCATGGCCATGCTTTAGACCGAGCGCATGACCCAGTTCGTGGATCGTCGTCGCCCAAGCATACTGGCCTTTGATCGGGTTCTGGTAGACTGTGTAGTCAGTGCCGTACCAGATGTCGCCGCCGCGGGTGCTGTTCGAGGGATAGTAGGCATAAGCCGTTGGATTGGCCTCAGCGGAGAAGGCCACACGCACGTCAGCCGTCGTCGTCGCGGGATCGACCTCCGTCGTGACCATGTTGGTGTATTGCGACAGCATGTTCATGGCTGCGCGGATCGCCGTTTTCACTGCTTCCGGCGCGGGGCTGAAGCCGTTTGTGGTCTCGTTGCCGTAGCCGCTCTCGTACTGCGAGGCCAGGGACGGGAAGGAATAGGTCAGGGTCGAGCCGGACCATTTGCTGCCCGAAAGGACACCATTGATGTTGACATTGCTGGTCGAACCCTGCGAGCCCCAACTGTTCGCACCGCCACCGCCATATTGCGGTACTTCATACGACGCGCCCGTTTCTGAGGCGGCGGAAACAGCGCCTGTGATCGGATAGGCGAGGGCGTTCTTAGCACAGATCTGGCACATCGTGGGGTTCCGGTTATCGAATGGGACGTCAACGGGAAGGTGACTGGTTGCGGAGACGGCCTAATGCGGTCTCCGCTTCGGCACGGTAACGGCTGTTCGGGTGGCGCTCGATGAAGAGTTCGAGCGCTGCGGCCGTGCCGGCAGCCAAAGCGGCATCAAGCTCTTCCCGCTCCGCTATGTGGCCCGGACGCGCTGGCGCCGCTGTTGCTTCAATTGGTTTGCCGAAGGCCTCTTCCATTCCGCGCAGGCGGTCGGGAGCAACAATCACAAGTTCTTCTTGAGGAAAGTAAGCGCCCATTCTGGCCATCCAGGGGAGTTGGCTGCATCAAGCATCGCGACGTTACGCCGAAATGGTTGACCAAATACAACTTGTTCTTTGCTACGAGCTCAATATCCGGCGAAGTCGTCAGGCTTTGCCGAGTCCGGCTCCCGCCAACAGGCTGCGCGCACTGACATCCTTCACGTCGTCCATGATCTCTGCCACGGCATCTACCACGGCATCTATCTGTTCATCGCTGTGTGTCGCATTGATGAAGAAGCGCAGTCGAGCCGATTTTTCCGGCACGCCCGGTGGCAGGATCGGGAAAGCATTGAAGCCGCGAGCCCGCAGCCGCTCCGAAAGCACCAGCGTGCGGACGGTCTCGCCGACAATGACCGGAATGACCGCATAGCCCCACGCATCGCCGGTATCGAGACCCTTGGCCTTGGCACGGGCAAGAAACCGCTGGCTCTGCCGCTGGAGCCGCGCGACGCGCTCCGGCTCGGCGTTCATAATCTCGAGCGCCTTGGCGGAGGCAGCGGCGACCGAAGCCGGCATGCCGACGCTATAGACGAAGCCCGGCGCGTGGCACTTGAGCAGATCGACGAGCACCGCACTGCCCGCGACATAGCCGCCACAACCGACGAGGGTTTTGGAGAGCGTGCCGAACCACAGGTCGACCTCGCCGGGCGCCACGCCCTGATGCTCGAACAGGCCTCGCCCGCGCGTCCCGAGCACGCCGAGGGCATGGGCATCGTCCATCAGCAGCCAGGCGCCATATTTCTTCTTGATCGCGACGAGCCGTGCGAGATCGGGGCCGTCTCCGTCCATGGAGAAGAGTCCCTCGGTGGCGATGAGGCAGCGTTCGAATCGTCCACGCTCCGCTTCGAGCAGCCTTTCGAGGGCATCGAGATCATTGTGCGGGTACAACCGACGCGCTGCGCCCGACAGCTGGGCCCCCACGACGATGCAGTTATGGATCAGCGCGTCGTGGACGATAAGGTCTTTCGGCCCAACCAGTGTGGCAACCGTCGAAACGCCGGCCGCATGCCCAGAATTGAAGGCGACGCAATCCTCTGCCTCGTAGTTATGGGCAAGGCCGGTCTCGAGATCGCGATGCACCCTACGCTCTCCGGCGCTGATCCGGGATGCCGCGACGGAGGTGCCGAAGTCCCGCAGCGCGGCGCCGGCCGCTTCGAGCACGGCAGGATGGCCGTTGAGCCCGAGATAGTCGTAGGAAGCAAAATTGGTGAGCGTCCGGCCACCGATCAGCGCCTCGGCGCCTGATCTGCCCTCGTGCAGCCGGTAGTACGGCACGTCGAGGTCAGCGAAGCGGGCGAATTCGCGCTGGAATCGGATCTGCTGGTACTGCGGCAGGGTCTCGAAGGCGGTGTCGTAGCTGCGTTGCGGCGTGGCAACTCGGGCAGGAGCCTTGCCTGGCATTTGCTTCATCAGGGAGAGGATCTTGTCGACATCCTTTCCGCTTCCGCTGCTCACCCGTGTTTTCTCCCGCTGACCTTGAGATTCTCGCCGATCGCTTGCGCTTCTTCGACGCTGAACTCCCCGCCACCATGCATGCCCGACACGGCCATAACAAGGCCCGTGTCGGCGTTGTTGTCGCTATCCTCGCTCCGGCCGTCCGGCACCAGAGACGACAGGATCAGCCCTGCGATGTCACCCAGTCGACGGTCGCTGGCACCGACCAGCGGTACATCGGTGCCGGCAAGGCGTTCGATCGAGAGCTGGAGTTCGAGCGCCATCAGCGAATCCAAGCCCAGTTCTCCAAGCGGACGCGAGGTATCGATCTGGTCTTCGGCCATGCGAAGGATATGCGAAATCTCGCGCTTGAGCGCCAGCACGATGAGCGCGATGGCATCGGGATGGCTCTTGCCCTCGATCGCCGAGAGGAGATCACCACCCTGATCGCCCTCGTCTTCGCGTCGGGCGAGTCCCAGACCGGCGAAGGCCGCGCTGTTGATGAGCCGGAGCTTTTCCGCCGCCGCGCCGGGGGAGATATTGGTGTAGAACTGCATTGGCCCGACGTCGTTGCCCGAGGCAAGCAGCCGCCCCAGATGCGCAAGTGATTCGGTCGAGGAGATTCCGACGACGCCGGTCGTGCGGCGCAATCGGCGGCCAAGTTGCTTGTCGCGCGCGATGATGCCGACATCCGAGATCGCACCCCACCCGATCGCGAGCGCCGGTTTGCCTTGCGCACGCCGCTCGCGGGCAAAGCCCTCAAGCCAGGCGTTCGCGGCAACGTAGGCTCCCTGTCCTGGGCTGCCGATGACCGTGGTGGCTGACGAATAGACCACAAAGTAGTCGAGCGGTTGGTCCGCACAGGCGGCATCGAGATTGAGCGCGCCGCGCAGTTTCGGAGCGAGTACAGCTCGCAGCCGGTCTGGCTCGAGACTGGAGATCATGCCGTCTTCCAGCAGAACCGCAGCATGGATGACGCCGCGCACCGGACCGTGCTCGCGCGCGAGGCGTTCGACGAGCGCTTGGACCGCTGCCGCATCGGAAACATCCAGCGCTTCGATGAGCACTCGCGCGCCGGAAGCGCGCAACGCTTCGATCTCGCTCTCGAGGCCCTCCTCGACCCTTCCCCGCCGCGAGGCCAATACGACCGTGCCCGCGCCCTTCCGCGCGAGCCATGCGCCGGACGCGAACCCGAGACCGGACGTGCCGCCGATGACGATGTGCACACCGTCACGCGGCTTGAATTCGAGCGCGGAGGCATCCCGCGACGCGAGTCGCGCGGGGCGGATAACGATCTTGCCCACATGCTCCGAGGCCTGCATGAGCCGGAAGGCCGCGCCGATCTCATGGGCCTCGAACACGCGATGGGGCAGGGGCTTGAGTTCGCCCCGGGCGAACTGTTCCGAGATGTGCTGCATCATCTGCTCGACCAGCTTGCGGTCGTGGGCGAGCAGCTCGTCGAGATCGATGCCGAAATAGGCGATGTTGCGCACGAAGGGGCGCAGACCGAGCTGGGTGTTGTCAAGATAATCGCGCTTACCCAGTTCCGCGAACCGCCCGAAGGGCTTCACCAGCCGGAAGCTCGCCTCCATCGCCGCACCGGCGAGGGAATTGAGAACGACATCGACGCCCCCAAGTTCGTTGCGGATCGCCTCGGCGAAACGCTCCTGGCGCGAATCGTAGGTCAGATCCGCGCCCATCGCGCGCGCAATCGTGCGGCGTTCGTCGCTGCTCGCGGTAGCAATCGCTCGCGCCCCCGCAAGCTTGGTGAACTGGATCGCGGCCAGTCCGACAGCGCCCGCGCCGCCGTGGATCAGCACATCGTCGCCCGGCCCGATCTGCGCGCGCTTGACGAGCGCGAACCAGGCGGTCGCGAAGGCGACGGGGATCGTCGCGGCAGCCTCGAGGCTCACCCCTTCCGGCACCTTGAAGAAATGCCAGCCCGGCGAGACGAGGTGCGAGGCGAAGGTATCGGCGGCAAAGCCCATTACCCTGTCGCCCGGCGCAAGATGCGTCACGCCCGTGCCAACACGGGTGACGGTGCCCGAGCACTCGAAACCGAGAGCGGCGGCCGTGAGGCCTGCGCCGAGAAGATCGTCGTCGAGAATGCCGAGGCCGACGAGAATATCCCGGAAATTGAGGCCGACAGCCGCAACCTCGATTTCGATCTCGCCGTCATCGGGCGCGCGGCGCGGTGCCTTGACCCAGGCGAAACTGTCGAGGCGTCCGGCCTGCTCGAACCGCAGCACCGCGCGTTCTTCCGCGCCGATGGGCGCGGGCGGGAACAGATTGCGACGCATGCGGTAGGCTGAAACGCCCTCCCGGTCGACGAACAGTTCGAGTTCCATGCCGCCATAGCCGAGCAGCGATTCAATCGCCGCACGCGCGGCACCGTCATCGAGAGCGCTTGCAACCTCGACAAGACGGAAATCGACGTTCGGCATCTCGTTGATCGCGACACGCAGGAAGCCCCAGACGCCGCTCGCGACCGATGAGGGATGAAGGTCGTCGTCGTGGCCGCCGCGCACGCAGACCTGAACACGCGTGGTGCTGCCTGCCGCGTCGAGTGCCTCGCCGATCGCCTTGATCGCCTCGACATGGCGCGCCAGGGCTTCGAGCGTCTCCATGCCGGTCCGTGCGACCGGATAGACGATATGGGCAGGAAGCTGTCCCGCCGCAATCACTCGCGCGAGTGCCGCCGCAAGATCGGCGTCCGCCGGAAGCTGCGCGAGCGCGCCGTCCTTCAGCGCCTTGCCCCAAGCCTGGTCTTCTCCGCCGATAAGAAGGTATCCCGCTTCCGGGGAGGGGGCTTCGGCAGCCTGTTCCGGTTCGATGACCGGGGCTGCGAATTCTGCCGCCAGCAACGCGCCAAGGCCATCGGCAGCGCGGCGAGACGTAACCTCTTGGGCGCCAAAACGTTCAATCGCTTCGATCGTCGCGGATTCGGCGGGAATGCTGGCGATTCCCTGTTCTCCCGTTCGCGGTTCGCCGAACCAGCCAGCCCACCAGCCTAGCAGGAAATCGAGTGTCGCATCCGCACCCGGTTGTGCGACGAAAAGCTGCGCCTTTTCGCGCAACAGGCCACGCAGCGCTTCGGGGATATCGCCAGCCCCGCCGATCGGCGCAGTGGCCATCGCGACCAGTGCGTCAAAATGCAGGGGCGACGCAAGCGACACGGCAGATTCGAGATCAAGGTACTCAATCTCGGGGTCTAGCCGGCCTTGAGCGCGCGCTGTGTCTATCGATTTGCGATCGGGCATCGCGAGCGTAAGTTCAACGGTGCCCGCCTGCACGAGTGGCGTCAGTGCCTTGAGCAGCCCGGCGCTCCAAGGCTGGACGGCGACAATACGCGGTTTGCGCCCGACAGCATGCGCCAGCGTCGATATCGCCTCGCGCAGGGCTTCAACAGCGCCGCGCGTGAGCATGCCATTCGCTTCGATCTGGTCGGCGAAGGAAGCGGGTACGTTGAGCCTTCCCCCGCTCGCCAGCAGACGAGGGGCATGGCTGAGTGCGCTCGCTGCGAGGCGAATTTCGAGATTTGCCTCGGGGAAACCGTTCGTCAGTGCAGCGAGAATTTCTTCCGGCGCGGGCAATGGGCAATCCGGTACGACATGGTTGTCCTGAACGAGTTCGACCCCGTCGAGAACGACCAGCGCCGCTTCCAACGGCGCGCGAGAGTTCGCGGCAATCATTCCGGACGCAATCGCGCCATCGATGTCGATCTGTGCCGTGCCGAAAACACCTCCAAGCAGGCGATGTGCGAGCGAAACCGAGAACGCGCGCGTCACCATCCACGCCGGGGGGATTTCGGCGTCCGGCGCGGCCTTCAGAAAAGCTTGAATCGCGGGAGCGAGCGTCGGGGCCGTCGGCGGTGAAAGCGGGAAGGTTTCGAGCCGGAACGTCCGATCGGCAAGGGTAGCCTTGCCGAGATAGAGTGCACGCAGGACGGCCGCTTCCACCGTTGCGACGATCTGGTCATCGGCGTCGAATAGATTGATCGCAACCGTCTTGAACCGATCGGTTTCATGGGTCAGCAGCGTAATCGAGCTGCGGACGGTCGCGCCGGGGCGCCAGACGCAGACCTTGCGGAAACGCGTTGGCAGATGTGCCTTGCGTTCGCCTTCCTTCTGCGGTCGTGAGATGAAAAGCCCGTGGAAGGCCGCATCGAGCGAAATTGGGTTGAGGATGTGAAGATCGGCAAACGCGCCGAGGCCTTCCGGGTCAGGAGTCGCGAGTTGCGAATGAGCCGTCACGTCGTCGCGCGCGTTCGCGGTCACGAGTTGGAACATCGGACCATAGTCGAGACCGGCAAGCGTCGCTTGCTCGTACACCTGTCGCGGTGTGTCGTTCACGGTGCATTCGGGCACAGGCGGCGCGAGCGGCGCCGGGGGCTGGCCGGTTGCGATACCGATCTTGCCACGGGCATGCAGCAGCCATTCGCTCGCGGAGAACCGCTTGCGGCTCCAGATCTCGATGGTGTCAGTGCTCTCGGCGAAGCGGGTCGAGAGCTCCCGGATCTCGTCCTGGGCGATTGCGAGTGCCTTGAGGACATCGAAATCGTCCAGTTCGAACGGCTTGTCGCCGAACAGGTCGCGCGCGGCGGCAAGCGCGATCTCGATCAGTCCCGCTGCCGGAACAATCACACCGCCATCGACGCGATGGTCGTCAAGATACGGCACAATGACCGGATCAATGAGGTTGCGCCATTCAGGCGAACCGTCGGCCATGCGGGCGCCGAGCAGGGGATGGCGCCGCGCCGAAAGATTGAGCTTGCCAAAGGCATTGAGCGCTTCCGGCGTGTCCGGCAGGGCGAAGCTCTGCCGCTGGAACGGATAGCCCGGCAGGTCGACGCCCTCGACGGCTTCGCCACAGACCACCTCACGGTCGAAATCCGCACCGTGCGCAATGAGACGGGCAATCGTCAGACCAACGGGATCCGCAGTTTCCTTCTGGGAAAGCGAAGGGAGGGTCGTGCCTTCGACGCCCTTATCACGCAGGTTTTCGGCGATAGGACCGGTGAGGATCGCGCGTGGGCTGATCTCGACATAGATCTTGCCGCTGGCATCCGCAACGGTCTCAAGCGCCTGCTGGAACCGCACGGGTTCGCGAATGTTGCGCCACCAGTACTCCGCCTCCAGGCTCTCGCCCGGCACCTTCTCGCCGGTCACCGCCGAATAATAGGGCACGGTGCCGGGGCTCGCCTTGAGGAAGGCGAGGTCGGCCAGCATCGCTTCGCGCAACGGATCGAGCTTCGAGCAGTGGAACGGATAATCGATGTCGAGCGCGATGGTTGCGACACGCGCCTTGCGGCAATGGCGGGCGAAGGCTTTGAGGGTTTCCGCCTCGCCCGAGAGCGTCGTCGAGGTCGCGCTGTTGGTGGCGGCGATCTCGATTCCCGGTTCGCCGAAACCGGCCAGCAACTGCTCGACCTGCGTGCTGTCGGTCGCGACGACCATCATCCGTCCGAGACCTCGGACACCTTCTTGGTGTTTCGATCGCAGATAGATGAGCCGCACAGCATCAGCGCGGCTCAGGATACCACTCGCCTCGGCGGCTGCGACTTCGCCCACCGAATGGCCGATCGTCGCGGCAGGCCGGATGCCAACCTCGGCAAGGCAGCCGACGAGAGCCGACTGGATGGCGTAGATCAGCGGCTGCGAAACCGAGGTCTTCTGCAATTCCTCCGCCTCGATCGGTGCGCGGAGCTTGTCGATGATCGACCACCCGGCGAGCGGCTCGAAAAGGGCGTCGATTGCCGCGATCTGGGCGCGGAATCCCGCGTCGCCTGCGTAGGCTGAATGCCCCATCTCGGAGAACTGGCTGCCATTGCCCGAAAACACGAAAACAACCGGACTGGCACCGTTTCTCGCGACGCCGGCGGCAAAGGTCTCGCCCTCATGTTCGCCTGCGGCAAGCGCCTCGACCGCCGTCGAGAGGTGTTCGCGGCCCGACATGGGAACAACAAAACGATGGGGCAGCAGATCGCGGCCGTGGCCGAGTGCGGCGCTAATCGCGTTTGGCGATACGCCTGAGGCGACAGCATCACGCACCGCTCCAGCGAGTTGCGTCAGTGCGCCAGAATCGGCGGCAGAAACCACGAGATGCCGAGCCTTCCGGCGCTGCAACTGCTGCTCCGGGCGTTTCCGCGCCGCGCGCACGAGGACATGCGCGTTGGTGCCGCCAAACCCGTAGTTGCAGATGCCGGCGTAATCTCCGTCCCGCGCAAGATCGAGCGGAAGAGAAGCGTCGTTTGGCTTCAGATTCAGGGCGGAGAAGTCGATGGCGTCGTTGGTCTCTTCAAGAAAGAGGGACTTCGGCAACTCCCGATGTTCGAGCGCCATCAACGACTTGAGTAGACCTGCCAGCCCGGAGGCGGCCTCGAGATGGCCGATGTTGGACTTGATCGAACCGATCGGTAGCGGTTTGCTGCGCTTCTGCCCGAGCGCATGGCCGATCGCGGTCGCCTCGATGGGGTCGCCGACTTTTGTGCCGGTCCCGTGGGCTTCGACGAAAGCGAGATCATCCGGCGAAATGCCGGCGCCTGCGTAAAATCGTTCCAGAAGCGCTTTCTGCCCCTCCAGCGAGGGGAGGGAGATCCCGGTGGTGCGACCGTCAGAGTTCACCGAGGCGCCGACGACATAACCTCTTACGCGCCGCCCCAGCGAATCCGCCTCCGCGCTGCGTTGAAGCACGAGCACAACCGCACCTTCGGAACGGACATACCCATCTGCCTTGGCGGAAAACGGGCGCGAGAGCCCGGTCGGCGACAGCATCCGCGCTTGCGAAAAGCCGATGAACGGCACGGGAGAAAGCAGCAGGTTGACCCCGCCGACGACGGCCAGCTCGATCCGCCCTTCAGCGAGCGCGTCGATTGCCTGCTTGAGGCCGACGAAGGACGACGAGCAGGCGGAATCGACCGTGAAGCTCGGACCCTTGAAATCAAAGACGTAGGAAATGCGGTTCGACAGGATCGACAATGAATTGCCGGTCATGAAGTGGCTTTCCATGACAGCCGGGTCGTGGGATGCCGTGCCCTGATAGTCGACCATCGAGGCGCCGACATAGACGCCGACATTGCGACCGGCCAGCGTCGAGGGCGGAATGCCGGCATCCTCGAGCGCTTCCCAGGTCACTTCCAGCAGAAGGCGCTGCTGCGGGTCCATCTGCTGCGCCTCGCGCGGCGAAATGCCGAAGGGCGCGGGATCGAAGGCGAGGGGATTGTCGAGATAGCCACCGGCGAAGGTATAGGCAAAACCGGGTTCGGGATTCCCCGGCCGCAGGAAACGCTCGATGCTCCACCGCCCGCGCGGGCGGGCGCTCACACTGTTGCGGCCCTCGGTGAGCAATTGCCAGAGTTCACGTGCGCTGTTGGCCCCCGGCAGACGGCAAGCGGCGCCGATAACGGCGGCTCCGGCTTCCGGTTCGGGCGCAGTAAAACTCGTCTTCATCTCAACAATTTCGAACTTCTGCATTCAGGAAAACCGTGGTGTCGCCTTTCGGAAGGGCGACCCGTTACCCCTACACGAAAACCGAATCCCCACTTTCGTCGATTGATGTATCTTCCCTTGCGGGATCGAGTGTCTAGCCCCTATGCAATTTCAACACCGGAAAGAAGGCCAACGGGGGGCATAACTGCATGTCTTGCAAAAGACAATCTCGCGTCATCAACAGACTATGGAGAGCGTGCGAGCAGTGTGACGAATATCACAAGTGTTGGCTGGCTTCCTGAGGCTGATGGCGAAGGCGAGGCGATATGACCAAGACGGCGTTGATCACAGGCGTAACCGGACAGGACGGGGCGTATCTCGCGGAATTGCTGCTCGCCAAGGGGTACCGTGTGCACGGTATCAAGCGCCGGGCCTCCTCGTTCAACACCGGGCGGATCGACCATCTCTACCGGGATCCGCATGAAGGGGGTTCACGGTTCATGCTGCACTATGGTGACATGACCGACTCGACCAGCCTGACCCGCATCGTGCAGGAGACCCGCCCCGACGAGATTTACAATCTGGCTGCCCAGAGCCATGTCCAGGTCTCGTTCGAGACGGCGGAATATACCGCCAATGCCGATGCCGTCGGTGCGTTGCGTCTTCTCGAAGCGATTCGCCTGCTCGGCCTTGAACGGTCAACCCGCTTCTATCAGGCCTCGACCTCGGAGCTTTATGGCAAGGTGCGCGAAGTTCCCCAGAGCGAGACGACGCCTTTCTACCCGCGCTCGCCCTACGCGGCGGCGAAAATCTACGCCTACTGGATCACGGTGAACTATCGAGAGGCCTACAATATCCACGCCTCGAACGGCATTCTGTTCAATCATGAAAGCCCGCTGCGAGGCGAGACGTTCGTCACCCGCAAAATTACCCGCGCGGCGGCTGCGATTGCACTCGGTTCTGATCAGAAGCTCTATCTTGGAAACCTCGACGCTCGACGCGATTGGGGGCACGCGCGGGACTATGTGGAAGGAATGTGGCGTATGCTCCAGCAGCCGGAAGGCGACGATTACGTGCTGGCAACCGGCGAATGTCATTCAGTCCGCGAGTTCGCCGAACGCGCCTTTGCCGCCGCTGGGATCACGCTGGATTGGACGGGGACCGGGCTGGACGAGAAAGGTATCGATACGGCTTCCGGGCGGGTTCTGATCGCGATAGACCCGCGCTATTTCCGTCCGACGGAGGTTGATTTGCTGATCGGCGATCCGTCGAAGGCAGCGCGCGTGCTGGGCTGGAAAAGCACCACCTCTTTCGAGGACCTTGTATCCCAGATGGTTGCTTCCGATATGGAACTGATTAAACAGGGCGCGCAATTGCGGCCCGCCGGACGGATGGATGAATGAACAAGCTTTACGATCTGGCCGGGCGGAAGATTTTCGTCGCTGGTCATCGCGGCATGGTGGGGGCGGCCCTTGTTCGAACGCTTGAGGCGCGCGGCATCTCGCCGCTGGTAGCCACCCGGGAGGAACTCGATCTCGAGCGACAGGAGCAGACGGAGCGCTGGTTTGCCAACCATAGGCCGCAGGCCGTGATCATTGCGGCCGCGCAGGTCGGGGGCATTCACGCCAACAACAGCTTCCCGCGCGATTTCCTTTACCGAAATATGATGATTGCCGCGAACCTGATCGAATGCGCGCACCGCAACAACGTCGAAAAACTGCTCTATCTCGGCTCGTCCTGCATTTATCCGCGCAATGCGCCGCAACCGATCACCGAGGAGTCGCTGCTGACCGGCAAGCTCGAACCCACCAACGAGTGGTATGCGATCGCCAAGATCGCCGGAATCAAGCTAACGCAGGCCTATCGGCGCCAGTTCGGGTGCGACTACATCTCGCTGATGCCGACCAACCTCTACGGCCTCGGCGACAACTACCATCCCGAGCACGGCCATGTGATCGCCGGGCTGCTTCGCCGCTTCCATGAGGCGAAGCTCGCCGGTGCGCCGAGCGTTGCGATCTGGGGAACGGGCACGCCGCGCCGAGAATTCCTGTTCGTCGATGACTTCGCCGAGGGCGCGCTGCACGCGATGGAGCACTATACCGGTGCCGACTTCATGAATGTCGGGTGCGGCGAGGATATCACGATTGCCGAGCTCGCACGCGAGATCGCGACGGTTGTGGGGTTCAAGGGAGAGCTCGCCTTCGATACCTCCAAGCCGGACGGCACGCCACGCAAGTTGCTTGATGTGAGCCGAATGAACGCGCTGGGTTGGCGTGCGAAAACGCCCCTTCGGGCAGGGCTCAAAGCCGCTTACGCCGATTTTCTCGCCGGAGGCGGGCGGCGCTACGACTAGCACCGGGCGTGTTGGGCGGAAGGCGGCAGCAACTCAATCGCGGCTGTGCTAACGATGCTGGAAGATGGCGATTCCTCACCCGACCACCCGCGATCCCATTCGTGATCTTGCGCAACGTTCCCGCGGCGCCGTGCTGGCGGTCGCCTTGTTTTCGGCAGTGGTCAATATTCTCGGATTGACCGGCTCGTTCTACATGCTGCAGGTCTATGACCGGGTGCTCGCCAGCCGGTCGGTCGAGACCCTTCTCGCCATTTCGATGCTGGCGCTTGGCCTTTTTGCCCTGCAAGGTTTCATCGAGATTATCCGCGGGCAGGTTATGGCGCGCGTCGGCCTCGGGATCGAACGCGATCTTCTGCGCCCTGTCCACGATCTCCTGTTGCATTTGCCGCGCTTCGGATACCCACCCGCGGAGGTGACGCAGCCGCTCCGGGATGTCGAAACGATCCGTTCCTTCACAACGTCCCCGGCACCGCTCGCGTTCAATGATCTGCCGTGGGCGCCATTCTATCTGCTGTTTGTCTTCGTCCTGCATCCGTGGCTTGGTTTTCTGGCGCTGGGCGGCATGGTGGTGCTGGCGATGCTTGCTCTTTATTCCGAGGCCTGGCTCAGCCGGCGCAACCCGGAACTCGCGCGCGCCTCGGCGAGGCGTTTCGAAGCTGCGGAATCGACGCGGCGGCATGTTGAGGTGCTCCACGCGATGGGCTTTTCTGCCCGGGCAGCGTCGCGGTTCTATCGCGCGTCCGGAGAGCTGTTCGAAGCCAGCCGTGCGATCTCGGACATGTCCACGACGCTGGCCTCGATCTCGCGGGCCATCCGCACGATCCTGCAGTCGGCAATCCTTGGCCTGGGTGCCTATCTCGTGATCCGTGACCAGATGAGTGGTGGTGCAATCATTGCCGCCTCTATCCTCGCCGGACGTGCATTGCAGCCGGTCGACCTCGTGATTGCCCACTGGAAGACCTTCGTGGCGGCGCGACAGGCTCGTGCGCGGCTCGCACGGCTGTTGGTGTCCCTGCCGCATGAAACGGAGCGGCTCGATCTTCCGTTGGCGAGCACCAGGGTCACGGTTGAGGATCTCGCCGTTGGTGCGCCGGGCTCGCGTGTTCCGATCATTCAGGGCATCCGGTTTGAACTGAAAGCCGGAGATGCCGTTGCGATCGTTGGGGCGAGCGGGGCCGGAAAATCGACGCTCGCGCGGGCGCTGTGCGGCGCGGCTCCGGTGCTCGGCGGCAAGGTGCGGCTGGATGGCGCGCCGCTCGAACAGTGGCCGGCAGCCAGCATTTCGAAGCTGATCGGCTATCTGCCGCAGGAAGTGACGCTGTTCGAGGGGACTATCGCCGAAAACATCGCGCGGCTCGACCCCGAGGCGGGGGACGAGGAGGTTATCGCTGCGGCACAGGCCGCAAATGTCCATGATCTGGTCCTGCGCCTTCCCTCGGGTTATTCGACGCCGCTGGACGCCGGCGGAACCTCGCTTTCCGTTGGACAACGTCAGCGGATCGGGCTCGCGCGGGCCGTCTATGGCGCACCGTTCTTTGTCGTGCTGGACGAACCCGACGCCCACCTCGACACGGAAGGCGAACGGGCGCTCGCCCTCGCGTTGCGCCGGATCCGGGAGCGCGGCGGCATCGTCGCCGTTGTCTCGCATCGCCCGGAGGTTCTCGCGAACGTCAATCTGGTTGCCGTGATGGTGGAGGGGCGTCTCGCCGCTTTCGGCGAGCGTGATCGGGTGCTCCGGCCCCGGCAGGCGGAAGCGGGACCGGGCGCCAAGGGGCCTGCCGCGCCGATCGTGCCGGCATCGGCGCCAGCGGAGCCTGACCGTCCGATGTCGCTGAGCGTGCGGCAGGTTCTGAAGGCAACGCCGCGAGCCGCTTCGATCGAAGGTCCCGGCAGTGAACCGGCCAAGGGCGGGAGCTGACATGGCCGGGTTGCCGCTCCTGCCAGGCAGAGACGATCTACCCGCTCCGCCGCCGACGCGCGGCAAGATCTGGCTCGGCATCATCGTCGGGTTGGGCGGTTTCCTCATCGTCGCGATTTGGCTTGCGGTCGCGCAGCTCAACGGCGCGGTGGTCGCTCAGGGGCTTGTCGTGGTCGAGGATGAGCCGAAAAAGGTGCAGCATCTGCAGGGCGGCACGGTCGGCGAATTGCTGGTGCGCGAGGGCGAACGCGTTGTGCTCGATCAGATCTTACTGCGGCTCGATGTCACGGTTCCGCGATCGACGTTGGCGCAGATCAACTCGCAGCTTGCGCAACTTGGCGGCCGACGTGCGCGGCTGGAGGCCGAGCGAGACGGGCGGGACGAGGTTGCCTTTCCCGCCGGCTTCGAGAACGGCTCTGACGAGGAACGCCAGGTCGCCGCACGCGAGCGCCTTTACTTGCGGGAAAGCCGCGAAACCCGCCGGCAGCAAGCGGAACAATTGAACGAGCGCATCGGTCAGTATGAGCGCGAGGTGGAAGGGACGATCGCACAGATCACGGCCAAAGCGAAGGAAATCCAGTTGATCGGTGTCGAACTCACCGGCGTCGAGACACTGTTTCGACAAAACCTCATCCCGATCTCGCGCGTTACCGTCTTGCAGCGCGAAGTCGCGCGGCTTGGCGGCGAAAAGGGGGCACTTGAGGCCTCGGTGGCCAAGGCGCGCGGGCAAGTTGCAGAGATCAGGGTGCAACTTCTGTCGCTCGAACAGCGCGTGAAGACCGATGCCGTCAAGGAACTTGGCGATGTCGAAGCCTCAATCGCCCAACTCGTCGAGAAAAAGGTGACGGCGGAAGACGTGCTCCGCCGGGTCGAGATCCGTGCAGTTCAATCCGGCGTGGTTCATCAGTTGAAGGTGCATCACGTTGGGGCGGTGATCGCGCCCGGCGAGACGGTGATGCTGATCGTGCCGGATCGGGAGCGGCTCGTCGCCGAATTCAGGATCTCGCCGATCGAAATTGATCAAATCCGCCTCGGCCAGGCCGCCAGACTACGGTTTTCCGCGTTCAACACGCGGACAACGCCCGAAGTCGAAGGGCGTATCATCCGCGTCGCTCCTGACATTACACGGGACCCCGCAACGGGCGCGACCTATTTCGTCGCGCGGGCGGGCGTGGATCAGGCCGAACTGGCCCGGCTCGACGGGCATGTCATTACACCGGGGATGCCGGTGGAGGTCTACGCCGAAACGGGGCGGCGCACAGCGCTCAACTACATCGCCAAGCCGTTGATGGACTCGCTGGATCGCGCTTTCCGCGAACGCTAGGCCTGCGGAAACGCTGTCCGGCTCGGTATTTGTCAGAGCCGAACCCTAACCTATTCCATTGTTGTTCATTTTTTTGCTGGCATAGAGAGCCGGCGTGAATGGTCGCGCAATTGAAGTGTGGATTCCCGGAGGAATACCCGCTTCGTCTGGCTTCCTGTCGAGACAAGATCCGATGAACACAAAGCGTATTCGCAAGGCCGTCTTCCCCGTCGCAGGTCTGGGAACCCGGTTTCTGCCCGCGACTCGGGCGATCCCCAAGGAGATGCTGACGGTCGTCGACCGGCCTGTCATCCAGCACGTCGTCGACGAGGCGCGCGCCGCAGGGATCGAGCATTTCGTGTTCATCACCGGCCGCAACAAGCACGTGATCGAGGATCACTTCGACCGCCAGTTCGAGCTTGAAGCCACGCTGCGTGGACGTGGCAAGGAAAAGGAACTTGCGATTCTGGATGCGGATACGCCTGCTGCCGGCGCGACGAGCTTCACCCGCCAGCAGGTGCCGCTCGGTCTCGGCCACGCGGTCTGGTGTGCGCGCGACATCATCGGTGACGAACCTTTTGCGTTGCTGTTGCCGGACATGCTCCACCTTGGCGCGAAGCCCTGCCTCGCGGAGATGATGGAGGCCTACAACCAGAAGGGCGGCAACCACATCGGTGTCTATCCCGTTGCCGAGGACGAGACAAACCAGTACGGCATCGTCGATATCTCCGGTTCGAAGGAGAAGGTCGCACCGATCGCGCGGATGGTTGAGAAGCCCGCGAAAGGGACCGCGCCCTCGAACCTCGCTATTTCCGGCCGCTATATTCTGCAGCCAGCCATCTTTGACCTGCTGGCCAAGCAGGAGCGCGGTGCGGGCGGTGAAATCCAACTCACCGATTCCATGGTGACTCTCGCCAAATCCGAGCCGTTCTATTCCGTGCGCTTCGACGGCAAGGTCTATGATACCGGTTCCAAGCTCGGTTTTCTTGCTGCGAACGTGGCGTACGGTCTTGCCAACAAGGATCTCGCCGGCGATTTCCGCGCCATTATCGACGCACACCTCGGTTAATCGAGGCTAGCCCGGATAGCGGTGCCAGGTGCCGACAGGGTCGCGAATTTCAATTTCGTCGAGTGGCGAAATACGTAAGTAATTCGCATTGATCGGCACCTTGCCAAGTCCGCCCGGCAGGTCGAGCACATAGGTCGGGATCGCATGGCCTGGCAGCTTGCCGCGCAGTGCGGCATGGAGCGCCTGCCCTTCAGTGATCGGCAGGCGGAAATGTGCCGTGCCGGGCGCGAGATCGGGGTGGTGGAGATAGGCCGGTGTGACGCGGTTCGCCACCATTTCGAGAAACAATTCCCGGAGGGCTTCCGGGTTGTCGTTCACACCGCGCAGCAGCACGCTCTGCCCGAGAAGCGCGATGCCAGCCTCCGCAAGGCGGGCCAAAGCCGCACCCCCTTGTTCGGAGAACTCCCGCGCGTGATTGGCGTGCAGCGTGACGTAATTCGCCTTGCCGGGAAACTTGAGCGATGAAATCAGCGCCTTCGTGATGCGCTCGGGCGCAACCAGCGGCACGCGGGAATGCCAACGGACAAGGCGGACATGAGGAATATGAGCGAGCCGCTTGCCGAGTTCGACGACGCGCCGCGGCGAAAGCATGAGTGGGTCGCCACCAGTGAAGATCACCTCGACGATTTCGGGGTTCACCGCGATATAGGCGAAGACAGCTTCGAGTTCAGGGGGCGTGAGATTGCCGTCGCCTGAAGGGCCGACCATTTCGCGCCGGAAGCAGAACCGGCAATAGATCGGACAGGTGTGGGTGAGCTTAACCAGCACCCGGTCCGGATAACGGTGGACCAGCCCCTTGACCGGTGTATGGGCATGATCGCCGATGGGGTCCGGGCTTTCCGCCGGGCTCGACGCCAGTTCGGCTGCCGACGGCACGAACTGCCGGGCGATGGGATCGTCGGGTTTGGCGATTTGCGCCCGCATCGTCGGCGTGACCGCGACGGCATAGCGCGCTGCGACGGCGCGCAGCGCCGGATCTTCCGCGTCGGCGATCAGTCCCGCCCCTTCGAGCGCATCCAGAGTGGCGAGCGGCTTTGTCACGGGCGATCTCGATCAAAAGGCCAAGGCGTGAAGATCACGTCTTCAACGCGTTCCGTCCCCGCCGCCAGCATCGCCAGCCGGTCGAAGCCCAGCGCGATGCCGGAAGCGGGCGGCATATAGGGCAGGGCGCTGAGAAAATCCTCGTCGAGTGGGTACTGTTCGCCGTAGAGGCGCTCCTTCTCGGCCATGTCGGCCACGAAACGCGCGCGCTGTTCGCCAGCATCCGTAAGTTCCCCGAAGGCGTTGCCCAACTCGATGCCACAAACATAAAGCTCGAAACGCTCGGCGAAGCGCGGATCATCCGGGCAGGGGCGGGCAAGCGCCGCCTCAGAAATCGGGTATCGGTCGAGGATAGTTGCGCGACCCATGCCCAGATGTGGCTCGATCCTTTCCGAAAGGATGCGCGAGAAAATGTCGGTCCAGGTGTCGTCCGGCGCGATGCGCAGGCCGATGCGGATGGCCTCGCTCGCCAGTCCGGCACGGTCTTCAAGGACGGCATCAAGATCGATCCCCACATGACGGCGGATAGCCTCGACGACGCTCAGTCGTTCCGGCTCGGCGAAGGCATCGCACATACGGTCCCGGAACCGGAATTCGCGTCGCACGCCGACCTCCGCAGCAAGGCGGAGCATTGCAACGCAATCGTCCATCAGCGCGGTGTAATCCTCGTCGGTGCGATACCACTCCAGCATTGAGAACTCACCGGCGTGGAGCGGTGATGCCTCCCGGGCACGGAATACCGGCGCGAACTGGAAGATGCGTGTCTCGCCTGCTGTGATCAGCTTCTTCATCGCGAATTCGGGTGAAGTGTGGAGATAGCCAGATAGCTGCTCCTCGCCAAAGGCGGTCCATTCGCAGCGCATCGCGTGGAGATGCGTTTCATTGCCTGGCGAGACCTGAAGAATGCCGGTCTCGACCTCCCAGAAATCGCGTGCCTCGAACCAGCCACGGATCGCCGATTTCAATCGGGTGCGCGTCATCAGGCCCGGCCGGCGTGCGGCATGGCGATGGCAGTTCCAGAAGGGCGTGGCGGCGGACAAGGGGTTTCCGGTTCCTTGGGTTGGCGCGCTGAAGCGATGTTTCAGCTTGGCGTTTCAAGGCCAAGCGTTTAAGGGAGCGCCTCGGATTTCATTTCAAAACGCCGCTTTAAAGCAGGAACAACCGGGGTTCAACGTGGTCAAGGTCATCGCCTCCTCCATCCGCAAGGGCAACATCATCGAGCTCGACGACAAGCTCTATTCGGTCATCACCGCCGAGAGCTTCTTCCCGGGCAAGGGCACGCCGACGACGCAGATCGACGCGCGCCGCCTTTCGGACGGCGTCAAGACCACGGTCCGCTATCGCACGACCGAGCAGGTCGAGAAGGCCTTCGTCGAGGAGAAGGACTACACCTATCTCTACGGCGACGATGACGGCTTCACCTTCATGGATCAGGAGAACTTCGAGCAGATCGTCGTGCCGAAGGACGTGATCGGCGATGGCGTTCCCTACCTGCAGGAGAACATGGCCTGCCAGATCGGCGTCTACAACGATGTGCCGGTGACGATCAGCCTGCCGCAGCGCGTGATCCTCGAAATCGTCGAGACCGAACCGGTCACCAAGGGGCAGACGGCCTCCTCGTCCTACAAGCCGGCGATCCTCTCGAACGGCGTGCGCACCTCGATCCCGCCGCATGTCACCGCCGGCACGCGCGTGGTCATCAACACGGAAGACGGCTCCTACGTGGAGCGCGCGAAGGATTGATCTTCGGCTTGATCGAATCTTTCGGAAGGCCGCCAACGGTGGCCTTTTTTGTGTCCTTACGCGGCCGGTATTATTGGCCGGACTTCAATCTCGATCCGAGTGATTGTGGCGCGGATAATGCCGTGAGCTCCGGCGATCGGCTCGATCTCGATTTCGTGGTAGGGACGACCAAACCCCAAACCGACAGGTGCAGGATGCACGGGCGTTTCACTGACCCGTCGGAAGTAAAGCGCATTGATGACATTGGGCCCCGCTACCCCATCCCGCACAAGAATACCCTCCAGATGGATGTCGACGAGATCTGAAAAAACGAATCGAACGATCCCCTCTTCATCCAATGGGGGCGTTCGGTCACGCCAATAGCGATCCACCTTCAAGGTCAGACCGCTTTCCCCACCTTGCGTGACTGATAGCGAAACGATTTCGGAATCGCCAAACTCGGGCGGAAACCCGCCATAGTTGAGATCGAGCCAATCAAGCAGGCGTTGCCCGCCCGGAATGGTCTGAAGAACCGCAATTGTCTCGTCGCGGGCTTCGCTCATCCCATCGCCTTCCGCACCATCTCCGCCCGCGGTATCGGCGCCACCGCGCCATAACCTTCCGTCGAGAGCGCGGCGGCAACGGCGGCATAGCGCCCGGCCGCCTCGATCGAATCGCCTGCGACGAGCCGCGCGATGAAACTTCCGCCGAAGCAATCGCCCGCGCCGGTCGCATCGACCGGCTGGCAGGGGTGCGGCGGAATGCGGTGGCGCGATTTTCCATCCGCCACCAGCGCACCCTCGGAGCCGAGCTTCAGCGCGACGATCTTCGCGCCCTTCGTGAGGCACCAGTCGGCGAGCGCGTCCGGCTCCGTGATGCCGGTGATGGCGACGATATCGTCATAGCTCGGCAGCAGCACGTCCGAGAGTGCGATGACGTCGCTCATGATCGCGCGGGCACGGTCCTTCGACCACAGCTTGAGGCGCAGGTTGGTGTCGAACGAGACCAGCGTTCCGCCCTCGCGTGCGACATGGATCGCGGCGTAGCAGGCGTCGCAGGCGCTCGCGGAAATCGCCAGCGATATGCCGGAAAGATGGATCGCCTTCGCCGCCTTGATCGCCGTGACCGGCACATCCGCCGGAGCATAGAGGCTGGCGGCGGAACCCGCACGGGCAAAGGTGAACTCGTGCCCCGCCGGTCCATGCGTCACGAAATACATGCCGGTCGGTGCCTTGGAATTTTCGATCACGAGGGAATGATCGACCCCTTCCTCGTCCCAGAGTTTGCGGAACATCGCGCCGTTGGCGTCGGCGCCGAGCGCGGAGAGATAGCCCGTCGCTGCGCCTTGCCGTGCCGCCGCGATGATGAAATTCGAGGTGTCGCCCCCGAAGCCTTGCAGGAAGTTGCGACCATCGCCTTCCTTGACCTGATTGTATTCGATCATCGGCTCGCCGACAGCGAGAATTTCCGGTGCGAGAATTTCGGGGGCGGGCTTTGGCATGGCGCGTTCCGTTTCGGGTGAGGCGGATGCCTGCATTTAGCCGCAAAACCCGCGTCGTCAAAGTGGTATGGCAGAGTATGCCAGATCGAGGCGCGATCGAGATAGTTGGTCTTGCCCGCCGGACCTGCTAAGCCCCTGCGCGAAGATCCGATGGAGTTTCCCGATGAAGATCGTGATGGTTGGCGCCGGCTATGTCGGGCTGGTCTCCGGTGCCTGTTTCGCCGATTTCGGCCATTCCGTTGTGTGCGTCGACAAGGACCCCGGCCGCGTCGCCATGCTGCGCGAGGGGCGGATTCCGATTTTCGAGCCGGGCCTCGCCGATCTCGTCGCCAAGAATGTCCGCGACGGGCGACTCTCGTTCACCGATGCGCTCGGTCCGTCGATCGCAGGCGCGGATGCGATCTTCATCGCCGTGGGCACACCCTCGCGCCGCGGCGACGGCCACGCCGATCTAACCTATGTCTTCGATGCCGCGCGCGAGATCGCGGCGGCGCTCGACGGCCCCTGCGTCATCGTCACGAAATCGACCGTCCCGGTCGGCACCGGCGATGAGATCGAACGCATTATCCACGAGGCGCGCCCGGATGCGGATATCTCGGTGGCCTCCAACCCCGAATTCCTGCGCGAAGGTGCGGCGATCAGCGATTTCAAGCGCCCCGACCGCATCGTTGTCGGTGTCGAGGACGAGCGCGGCCGGGCGGTGATGAGCGAGGTCTATCGCCCGCTCTATCTCAACCAGGCGCCGCTCCTGTTCACCGGGCGCCGCACCTCCGAACTCATCAAATACGCCGCGAACGCATTCCTTGCGACCAAGATCACCTTTATCAACGAGATGGCGGATCTCTGCGAGGCGGTGGGCGCCAATGTGCAAGAAGTCGCGCGCGGCATCGGTCTCGATAACCGCATCGGCTCGAAGTTCCTGCACGCCGGGCCCGGCTACGGCGGTTCCTGCTTCCCGAAGGACACGCTCGCGCTGATCCGCACCGCGAGCGATCATGACGTGCCGGTCAGCATCGTTGAATCTGTGGTCAACGCGAACGACAAGCGCAAGCGTGCGATGGCGCGACGGATCATCGCAGCCTGCGGCGGCGACGTGCGCGGCAAGACGATCGCGCTCCTCGGGCTTACCTTCAAGCCCAACACCGACGACATGCGCGACGCACCCTCGATCGCCATCGTCCGCGCGCTTCAGGATGCCGGCGCGCAGGTCCGCGCCTATGACCCCGAGGGCGTCGAGCAGGCGAAACTCGTGCTGGAAAACGTCGAATACGCGCCGGGCGTCTACGAGTGCGCGGCCGGGGCCGATGCGCTCTGCATCGTCACCGAATGGGATATGTTCCGCTCACTCGATTTCGCGCGGATCAAGGCGACACTCCGGGCCCCGGTGCTGGTGGATCTGCGCAACATCTACCGGCCCGAGGAATTGCGCGCGCTCGGCTTTTCCTATGTCAGCGTCGGTCGCCCGTAAGCGTCAGAGGGATTTCAGCATGTCCGATCCGATTCTGGTCGAGATCACGCGTGGCGGTATCGTCGAGAGCTTCCATCACGGCGCTGTGGCGGTTGTGGATGCCGACGGCGGTTCCGTGCTCGCGCTCGGCGACATCGACCGGCCTATCTTTCCGCGCTCGGCCGTCAAGGGCTTCCAGGCCCTGCCGCTGATCGAGAGCGGTGCGGCAGACCGCTTCCATCTGACGGATGCCGAGATCGCGCTCGCCTGTGCTTCCCATTCGGGAGAGCCGCGTCATGTCGGCGCTGCAGCGTCGATGCTCGGCAAGGCCGGTCTCGATCTTCATTGCCTCGAATGCGGCGCGCATTGGCCGATGGGCGACAAGGCAGCGCGCGCGCTTGCAGGCGAAGGCAAGAGCCCACTGCCGCTTCACAACAACTGCTCGGGCAAGCACGCGGGCTTCATCTGCGTTGCGGTGCAGGAGAAGATCGACCCGAATGGATATATCCAGCCGGACCACCCGCTGATGCGCGAGATCAGCGCCGCACTTGGCGCGATGACTGCTTTCGATCTTTCGAAAACCGCGCGCGGTGTCGATGGTTGCTCGATCCCGACCTACGCGATCCCGCTGCGCAATATCGCACATGGTTTTGCGAAATTCGCGACCGGGCAGGGGCTTGCTCCGGAACGGGCCAAAGCGGCGACCCGCCTGCGCAAGGCGGTGGCGGCCGAGCCCTTCATGGTCGCAGGGACGGACAGGTTCGATACTGTGGTGATGGAAGCGCTGAGGGAGCGCGCGTTCATCAAGACCGGCGCCGAAGGCGTCTATTGCGCGGCCTTGCCGGAAGCTGGCCTCGGCATCGCGCTCAAGATCGAGGACGGCGCGGGGCGGGCTGCGGAAACCGTGATGGCAGCCTTGCTGCGCCGTTTCCTGAAGCTCGATGGCGACGCAGCAGCGGTGATTGCTGCCCGCACCGATCATGCCATGAAGAACTGGAATGGCATCGAGGTGGGCCGCATGCGCGCGGGGGCGCTTCTCAACGGTTGATCCGCGCCCGGCGGATCATCGCATCGACCAGTGCCACGAGCGCATGCTCCATCGCGGCAAGGGTCGGGCGGGGGTCGCGTTTGAGTATCCCGGCGCGCGCGGGCATAGGAATATGCACGAAAACGATTTCGGTGCTGGACGGCATCGCGCCAAGCATCTGCCAATAGGCCGCATTGCAGACGTAGCGCCCGGTATCGCGCGAGAGCCGTGCGGGAACCTGTCGCGCCCGCAGCGTCGAAACCAGGAACGCACCGGGATGCCGCCCGAGACGGGTAACGGCAGGGCTGTGCTCAAGCTGGAACGTTGCGGGCCGGTTGCCGGCGGCGTCGCGATGATGGATCGACACCCGGTTCTTCGCCCGCAACTCGACGCGCAGCCATTTCGTCCGCGCCGCGACACCGAGCATTACAACGAAAGCGGGTCGCTGCCCGGCCTCGGCATGTTCCGCGATCATGCGCGAGACAACCGAATAGCCGGTCGGAAAGAGAACGCCGTTGATGTTCCAGCCGAGGCGATGCCAGCGCGGCGTGCTGGCCAATCGGCGCATCAGAACACCGCTGGGGTTGCGGGGAACGCCGGGAAAAGGGCCGAAGCCGGTGATTAGCGCGCACGGCATGAGGTTTTTCTATTTCCTTGATTTGGCCGGAATTCGCGGGCATTCCCGCCGAAGCATTCAGCAGGGACACTGGCAGGTTCGACGGCTTCGGTAAATCCGAGGCCGGAGAGACAGGGGTTTGACGGATCGATGACGGGGCTGGCTGAGAATCCGGGTTTCTCGCGGCGGGCAATGATTGCACTGGCGCTGGGCATGCCGCTCGGCGGTTGCATCGGTTCCACGCGCACATTCAATGCGCGCGCTGCAGCCGAAGATCTCGCGGCTGACCCGACACTGCATATCATCACGACACGCAAACTGGTGAAGGGTGGCCAGAAATCGCCGTTCTTCGATTCAAGCCGCGGCGCGCTGAAATATGCCCGCGCGCGGCTCGAAGCGCCGGATGGCTCGATCTTCGGGCAGGTTAATGCCATTGTGTCGGGCGAGTTCGCGGTGAAGACCGTCGAACTGGTCGAGGGCGTGCCGGCAACGACCTTCGCCGAAGCCCTGCGCGGGCGCGACTCCCTCCTGTTCGTTCACGGCTACAACCAGACCTTCGAGGCCGCGAGCCGCGATGCAGCGCTGCTCTCGAACGGCATCGGCTTCAAGGGCAACACAGCGCTGTTCAGTTGGCCGTCGCGCGCGGGCCTCCTCGACTACGGCTATGACCGCGAGTCGGCGATGCTCGCACGTGATCCGCTGGCGGATAGCCTGGCGAGTGTCGTTCAGGATCCTTTCGGCGCACGTCTCCATCTGGTCGCCCACTCGATGGGCACGCTCGTCACGCTCGAAGCCTTGCGGATTTTCCGGGATCGTCACGGCGATGGCGGTCTTGATCGCATCGGTGCGATCGTGCTCGCCGCGCCGGACGTCGATGCCGACCTGTTTCGTGCGGCGATTGGCCATCTCGGCCCTTGGCGAAACCGGATGACGATCATCACCGCAACGAATGACCGCGCACTCGATATCTCGCGCCGCATTGCCGGCGGCGAGCGGGCCGGTGCGCTCGGGCGCGAGGCTTTCGAGGGGCTGGGGATCCGCGTGCTCGATGCGACGGAATTTTCGTCCGGCCTGATCCGACACGACGCCTTCGTCGCCAACGCTGATGTCCGCGCGGCGATCAAGCGCATCATCGACCGCACCTGACAAAAAAGCCGCCCGAAAGGCGGCTTTTCACATTCAGCAGATCTTGGTTCGATCTTAGACGAACTGGCTGAGGCCCGGAATCGCGCCGACAATGGCACCCATCGTGTCCTCGCCGACCTTCTCCTGCGCGTAGGCGAAGACTTCCTTCGACAGCGACTGGATCTGGCCCATGCCGATCCCCTCGCTCATCAGCTGCTGGCCGAGCGCCATCACGCCGCCGCCTGCGCCCATCATGTTCATGAGGCCGCCCATCAGGCCGCCGCCACCCTCGCCCGCGCCATGCGCTGCTGCCAGCTCGGCCGCGCCCGGCAGGTTCTGGAACATGGTCGAGACCTCGCCTTCCGGAGCGTTCTTCTGCAGGAAGCCGAGGATCAACCCGACAGCCTTTTCCGCGATCGCCGGATCGAGCCCGACATTCTGAACAACCCGGTTGATGAGCTCTTCCATCTGATCCTCCAAAGCGCGCCGCGTCCCTGCGCGCGCGTTTTCCGGTTACGCGAAGCCTGTGGCGGTTGCAAGACAATAAAGTTCATATGCGAACTTTATTGTCTTGCCGGCCTTCCTCCGCTGCCGGCATTCCAAGCGCCGCAAAAACCCGCTATAGGCGACTCTAACGGCCTACGGAGGGACTTATGGCGGGTGAAGACGGCACGATTCTGATCGGCAAGAGCGAGACGAAGTTCGAGCGGCTGGTGCTGAAGCTGGCGAACCGGCACGGACTCGTCACCGGTGCAACCGGCACCGGCAAGACCGTGACGCTCCAGAAGCTTGCCGAAGGTTTTTCGGCCGTCGGCGTCCCGGTCTTCACCGCGGATATCAAAGGCGACCTCTCCGGTGTTTCCGCGATGGGCAATTCGCTGCCGCCTTTCGTCAATCGCGCCAAGGAAATCGGCGTTGAATACAGCGCCGACCAGTTTCCGGTCGTGTTCTGGGATCTTTTCGGCGAACAGGGGCATCCGGTCCGCGCCACGGTCGCGGAGATGGGGCCGCTGCTGCTTGCGCGCCTGCTCGAACTCAACGACGTGCAGGAAGGTGTGCTGAACATCCTCTTCCGATACGCCGACGAGCATGGCCTTCTGCTGCTCGATCTCAAGGATCTGCGCGCGATGCTCTCGGAACTGGGTTCCAACAAGGAGCTTCAAGGCCAGTTACAGGCGGCCTACGGCAATGTCTCTTCGGCGTCGGTCGGTGCGATCCAGCGCCAGCTTCTTGTGCTGGAGAACCAGGGCGGGGCGAAATTCTTTGGCGAGCCGGCGCTCGACATCAAGGATTTCATGCGCGTCGAGGACGGTCGCGGCTGCATCAACGTGCTGGCCGCGGACAAGCTGATGCAGTCGCCGCGCCTTTACGCAACCTTCCTGCTCTGGCTCCTCTCGGAATTGTTCGAGATCATGCCGGAGGTGGGCGATCCGGAGAAGCCCAAGCTGGTTTTCTTCTTCGACGAGGCGCATCTCCTGTTCGAAAACGCGCCGCCGGCGCTGCTGGAAAGCATCGAGCAGGTGGTGCGGTTGATCCGCTCGAAAGGCGTGGGCGTCTACTTCGTCACGCAGAACCCGCTCGACGTGCCGGACAAGGTCGGCGCCCAGCTCGGCAACCGCGTGCAGCACGCGCTGCGTGCTTTCACGCCGCGCGAGCAGAAGGCCGTGAAGGCGGCCGCGGAAACCTTCCGCCCCAACCCGAAGTTCTCCACCGCGCAGGTAATCACCAACCTCGGCGTCGGCGAGGCGCTGGTCTCGGTGCTCGAAGGCAAGGGCGCGCCCTCGATCGTCGAGCGGACGCTGATCGCGCCGCCCGGTGGTCGCGTCGGTCCGATCACGCCGGAAGAGCGCAAGGCGCTGATGCGCGAAAGCCCGTTCCGCAGCAAATATACCGAGACGGTTGACCGCGAGAGCGCGTTCGAAATGTTGGCGAAGCGTGCCGAGGAGGCTGCAAAGGCGGCGGAAGAGGCCGCCAAGGCCGAATCCGGCGGCGTCGGCGGCTGGCTCGGCGGCATTCTCGGCGGTGGCGGTTCGTCGACCGGCAAGGGCCGGCAGCCGCAGTCCATGGCAGAGAAGATCGCGACCTCGGCTGCGCGCTCCGTGGCTTCGTCCGTCGGTCGTCAGATCGGCACGGCGATCGTCCGCGGCGTGCTGGGTAGCCTGTTGGGCGGGCGGCGCTAGGCTCGTCGCTCAATATACGGTCATATCGATCTCATAGCGGCGGGCGCCACCGTCGCTGAAAACGATCAGGAAGGAGAATGTCTCCTTCCCTTTGAAGCCTTCGTTCGCGCGGTAATAGACGGTAAGCCCTTCGGTTTTCCGGGTCGCGCAGGCCTTGTAATCGGCGCTGTCACCGAAATCGGTAAAATCGGTCCGCCAGATCGCTTCGAGTTTCCCGTTCTTCGGCGGCTCGGGGATTGCCATCCGGATTTCGCCCATCGGTTCGCAGTCCGGTTTCACATGAGCGGCATGGTGGAGGCGGATTTGCTGTGTCCCGGCGGCAAAACGGGTCCACTTTCGCGTCTGGCCGGCATTCGTTTGCGCGAATGCGGCGCTCGCCATGACGCATAGCAGCAGGGACAAAAGAGTTCGGGTGGCTGCCAGCATCGTCATCACCGCCACACCGTCGCCTCGACCTCGAAATGGCTCGCGGTGCCGTCGTAATAGATGATAGCAAACCTGAACCTGTCAGTTCCTTTGAAATCCTCGCGTGCCTTGTAGATCGCGAAGTTTGCAGGTGCCTTGCGCGAATTGCAGGCGTGGCGCGGGTTGTCGCGCGCGTAGTTCGGAAAGGCATCGAGCTTTTTCTCGTAAAGCGTGCCGCCGGTGGGCGGAACGATGACAACGATCCGGTTCGGCTCCAGCAATCCGCATTCGCGATCCATCGCATAGGCACGCCGGACCTGGATTTCCTGCCCGCCGACCGCTGTGATCTTGACCAGTTCGACTTTTTCTTTGGTCGGTGACGGTGTGCGCTTTCCCTTCGCCCAGACCGGGGCTACGAAAAGCGCTGTCATCAGGATCGCCGACAACGTGAGCTTGGTCCTCATGCCTTCGCACTCCTTCCCGCAGGGGGAGATTGCACAGGGATGTTTGCGGCTGCAAGAGTTCAGAACCGTGTTTTTTTCTCCCTTCCTCTCCGGGCTCCTGATCGGCGGCGGGCTGATCGTCGCGATCGGTGCGCAGAACGCATTCGTGCTCCGGCAAGGCATCCGGCGCGAGCATGTCTTCGTGCTGGCGCTGATCTGCTCACTTTCGGATGCGCTGCTGATCATGCTGGGCGTTGCCGGGCTTGGTGCACTGATTGAGCGCTTCCCGGCGTTGCTGGCCGGAGTGACGCTGTTCGGGATCGGATTCCTTATCTGGTATGGCTGGTTGGCGGCGCGTCGGGCAACGCATCCACAGGCGATGCGGATCGCGAATGACGGCCCGGTGCCGCTCGGCGAGGCCATCACGACCTGCCTCGCGCTCACCTTCCTCAACCCGCATGTCTATCTCGATACGGTGATCCTCGTCGGTTCGCTCGCCGCGCCCTACAGCGGGACGGCCCGCGTCGCCTACGCGCTCGGCGCGATGGCAGCCTCCTTCGCCTGGTTCTTCTCGTTGGGCTACGGCGCGCGCGTGCTGACGCCGCTTTTTGGCCGACCTATAGCCTGGCGGATATTGGATGCATTCATCGCGGTTATCATGTTGGCGATTGCCGGAAAGCTCGGGCTCTGGTTACTTGGCCGGTGACCCGTCCCTCTCCCCCAAATCGGAAAATTCTCCATGTCGCTCGACAAGACTCTCGCTCGTATCGATTCCGATCTCGATCAGGCTATTGCCCGCCTCGCCACCTTCATCCGGTATGAATCGGTCGGTGCGGACAGCGCCTACGACAAGCAGACGCACGCCTGCGCCGATTATGTCGTGAAGGACTTGCAATCGATGGGCTTCGAGGCCTCGTCACGCCCGACGCCGGGCCAGCCGGTCGTCGTCGGTCATCGCCGCCGCCCCGGCAAGCCGCACGTGCTGTTCTACGGCCATTACGATGTGCAACCGGTCGATCCCCTCAACCTGTGGGAGGATTCGCCGTTCGTTTCGAAGGTCAAAGAGATCGCGCCGGGCCGTAAGGTGATCACCGGGCGCGGCGCCTGCGACGACAAGGGGCAGGTGATGACTTTCCTCGAAGCCTGCCGCGCCACCATCGCCGAAACGGGCGACCTGCCGATCTCGCTCTCGGTGATGATCGAGGGCGAGGAGGAAAGCGGCTCAGTCAATCTCCCGGCCTTCCTTGAAGCCAATGCGGCCGAGCTCAAGGCGGATATCTGCCTCGTCTGCGACACCGGCATGTGGGACCGCGAGACGCCGATGATCACATCCAGCCTGCGTGGCATGCTCTACGAGGAAATCATCGTCCGCGCCGCCGACCGGGACCTCCATTCCGGCATGTTCGGCGGTACAGCGCAGAACCCGATCCATATCCTCGGGCGCGTCGTGGCCTCGCTCCACAACGCCGAAGGACGCATCATGGTGCCCAACTTCTATGACGGCGTGCACGAGACCGGTGCCAACCGCCTTGCCGCCTGGGAGGCACTTGGGCTGACGGAGGAGGAGTTCCTCGGCCAGATTGGCCTTAAATATGCCGCCGGCGAGAAGGACCGCACGCTGATCGAGAAGATGCAGTCGCGCCCGACCTGCGACGTCAACGGTATCTGGGGTGGCTATACGGGCGAGGGGACCAAGACGGTTATTGCGGGTGAAGCGCGCGCCAAGGTCTCGTTCCGTCTCGTCGGTGATCAGGACCCCAAGGCGATCCAGAAGAATTTCCGTGAATATGTCGCAAGCCAGATCCCGCCGGACTGTTCGGTCGATTTCATCGGCTACAAGGGCAGCCGCGCCGTTCAGGTGCGGGAGGACAGCGCGGATCTCAAGAAGGCCGTCGCCGCGCTCAAGGCCGAATGGGGCAAGGAGCCCGTGGTGCTCGGCACCGGCGGTTCGATCCCCATCGTCGGCGATTTCAAGCGTGTCCTCGGCCTCGATGCGCTGCTGATCGGGTTCGGCCTTGACGACGATCGCATCCACTCGCCGAACGAGAAATACGATCTCTCATCGTTCCACAAGGGCCAGCGTAGCTGGGCGCGGATCATCGCAGCGCTGGGGAAGTAAGCGTTTAAACCCCGCCGAGGCCGGAGAGGTCCTGAACCACAACGACTGGGTCGAGTCCCGGATATTCCGGCGGCTGGCCCGTCCGGTTGCACCACACCGGGGTGAAGCCCATTGAGGCGGCACCGGCGACGTCCCAGCGGTTCGACGACACGAAGACTATTTCGTGCGCTGCCGGGCTGCCGACCGCCGCCCGCGCATGATCGTAGACCGCCGGAACGGGCTTGAAGCGTTGAACCGCTTCAACCGTCACGACGTGGTCGAGCAGGGGCCGCAGGCCAGCTGCGCCAATCGCGGCATCGACCATGCGTTGCGTGCCGTTGGTGAAGATCGCGGTGCCGTTGCGTGCGGCCTTCAGATCGGCGAGCGCAGGCGCGACATCGGCGAAGGCGTCGAGCGTGAGATAGGCGTCGAGCAAGGCCTGTCGAAGCGGCGCATCGTTGACGCCATAGCGCGCGAAAGCGAAATCGAGCGCGCGTTCGGTCAGCACCTCGAAATTCACCGCCGCGCTCTGATCCATCATCGTCAATGTCCAGGTGTATTCGAGCTGCTTGGTGCGCCAGAGCTGCGAAATCGCATCCCGGTTTGCGCCCAAGGGCGCGCCGACCCGCGCGATGGCGGAGTGAACGTCGAACAGCGTGCCGTAGGCGTCGAACATAAAAATGCGCGGCATGGGCGTCTCCCGAACTCTTGTTTCGGCGGAGAGTAACGGGCAGAAAAATTTTCTGCCAGCACCCTCACGATCTATTGACCACCACGGGGAGACCCGGTCGAATGCCTCAAAATCCGGCATTCAAGGAGTAAAAATCATGGCCTGGTCTGAAACCTGGACCTTCGTGAACGGCGAGTGGCAGGGCGGCAATCCGCCTCTTTTGGGGCCGCGCAGCCACGGCTTCTGGCAGGCGTCGAATGTGTTTGATGGCGGCCGCTATTTCGAGGGCGTCATGCCGGATATCGGGTCGCATGCCGCGCGGCTCGTGCGTTCGGCCGAGACGCTCGGGCTCAAATGTCCGGTGACGGCGGAGACCATCGTCGGGCTCGCCGAGGAAGGCGTGAAGAAATTCGCACCCGGAACCGCGATCTACGTCAAGCCGATGGTTTGGGGTGAGGGTGACAAGGGCTCGGCGATCCTCCCTGATCCCGACGACAGCCGCTTCCTGCTCTGCCTCTTCGCCGCACCGATGCCCGCGCCAGGTGGCTCGTCCTCGATCACGCTCTCGCCCTTCCGTCGCCCGACGGTGGAATGCATGCCGACGGATGCTAAGGCGGGGTGCCTGTACCCCAACAACGCGCGTGCTTTACGTGAAGCGCGCGGACGTGGTTTCGACAACGCGCTGGTGCGCGATTTCCTCGGCAATATCGCTGAGACAACGACCTCCAACATCTTCATGGCGAAGGATGGCGTCGTCTATACGCCCGTGCCGAACGGCTCGTTCCTCAACGGCGTGACGCGCCAGCGGGTGATCGGCCTCCTGCGGGCGACCGGCGCCACCGTCGTCGAGAAGAGCCTGACCTATGCGGACTTCGAGAACGCCGACGAAATCTTCCAGTCCGGCAATTACTCGAAGGTGCTGCCGATCACCCGGATCGACGGTCGCGATCTCCAGCCTGGTCCATTCTTCGCCAAGGCGCGGGAAGCCTACTGGGATTTCGCGCATTCGCGGTGAAATTCTGTCTCAAATCCGGCAGGCTGCTCTTGCCCTGCGCTTACCGGTCCTTAATTGGCCTTGGTGTATGAACAGAACCGTGGACATCGGGCCATTCGCCCCCCGAATTGAATTCTCGGTGCCACCGAAGGTTCGAGACCCTTTGAAGGAAAGGCCGCGGTGAAACACCCGCGGCCTTTTCGTCGTTTTAGCTGAGAAAGCTCGCCCCATGAAAACCCGCTTGACCGAGAAGCTCGCCATCGACCATCCGATTATCGCCGCGCCGATGGCAGGAACTTCCGGCGGTGCCCTGGCAGCAGCTGTCTCGAATGCCGGGGCGATGGGGCTGATCGGTGGCGGATACGGCCAGCGCGAATTCCTTGAAGCCGCGTTTCGCGATGCCGGCAACGCGCGCATCGGCTGCGGTTTCATCACCTGGTCGATGGCGAAGAACGAAGCGTTGCTCGATCTCGCGCTCTCGCACAGGCCGGCGGCGATGATGCTCTCATTCGGCGATCCGGCGCCCTTCGCCCGCAAGATCCGCGATGCCGGTGCCGTTTTCATTTGCCAGTGCCAGAACCTCGACCATGTGCGCACGGCGGTGGATTCCGGGGCGGAGATCATCGTCGCGCAAGGAACAGAGGGGGGCGGGCATGGTGCGACGCGCGGCACGATGAGCTTCGTGCCGGAAGTGGCGGATCATCTCGCGCGCAACGCGCCGGACGTGATCCCCGTCGCGGCAGGCGGAATCGCAGATGGGCGAGGCCTGGCGGCGGCGCTGATGCTCGGCGCGGAAGGGGCATTGATCGGCACGCGCTTTTGGGCAGCGGCGGAATCGCTTGCCCCCAAGGGGCATCGTGAGGCGGGTGTTTCTGCCAGCGGTGACGACACGCTCCGCACGAATTCCATCGACGTGATCCGCCAGCTCGACTGGCCGCCAGGCTACACGATTCGTGTCGGCCGCAACGGCTTCACTGATCGCTGGCATGGCAAGGAAGAGGCGTTGCGTGGCGCGCTGGTTGTGGAAGTGCCGCGCTATCAGGCGGCGGTTGCGGCAGGCGATCCTGTCAATTCCGCACCAATCTTCGGCGAGGCCATCGGCATGGTGCATGCCATCGAGCCCGCAGGCGAGATCGTCCGCGCCATCGCGGAGGGTGCGGCGGCGGCCCTCGGCCGCCGCCGCAGGGGTTGAGTTACTGGCCTTTCTTCTTCAGCCAGTCGCGCATGAAGGCGATTTCCTTCTCCTGCGCCTTGATGATCTCCTCGGCGAGCTTCTTCGTCTCCGGATCCTTGCCGTGCTTGAGCACCACCCGAGCCATGTCGATCGCACCCTGATGGTGCGGAATCATCCCGCGAATGAAATCGATGTCGGCGTTGCCCGAGAACTTGATGCTCATGTCCTTGTGCATGCGATCGTTCGCCGCCTGGAATTCGCGGGTGGATTCCGGAGCGTTCGCCGGTGCCGCTCCATGCGAGCCATGCGCGCTCTGGGCATGGGCAGCACTGAGGGAAAGCACGAGCGCAAGGCTCGCGAGGCCAAATTTATTCATGATTTTCTCCTGTGAATTCGATGAGGTAAGTCGAGGATCAGGAGAAACGGCGCGGCGGCCGCTCGATACGGTCAGCGGCTCGGGGACTTGCGGCATTCGACGGTGGCGGCAGAAGGCGCTGGCCTTGCGGCCAATCCGGCTCGCGGAAAGTCGCGGGAACAGCCGCGAGCGTTACGCAAGCAACGGCGCAAAAATCGGGCATCGACGCAGGGTGATGCGCGGAATTCGGTGCATCATCCACCGGTTCGCCGTGATGAGTGTGATGGGCTGTGGCGAGCGTCTGGATCTTGCTTGCGCTACCGACCGCGTTCGGCCCGAAGAAACAGGCAGGAACGCCGAGGCCGGCGATCAGCAGCAACATCAAGGCAAGGGCGGGAATCCTGCGCATGGTGCAAGGGTGGCGCGCCAGCGTGGAAATTTCAAGGCAGGGTTGCCGCATCGGCGCTCCCGGTCTAGGAGCGCTTGCGACATGCTTCCGAACAGGAAATGGGTTACAACGACCCGGCTCATACAAGGATGATTCGACCGATGAAGAATTCGCTTCTCGCGCTGCTCGCTGTCTCCGCCGGTCTTGCTCTCGCGCCAGCGCAGGCTTGGACGCCACCATCCGTCGGCACGGCGTGCAAGGGGGTGCGCGGCGGCGGTCCTCAGGTCGAGCGCATTGCCGGGAACTACCTCGGCGGACGGCGGATCCGCGACGGCATTGTCGACCGCAAGTCGTTTCAGTCCTGTTTCCGGACGGTCGAGCACTGCGAAGGCTGGTTGGCCGAGAAGGCGCTACGTTATCCGCTCCAGCCCGGTTTCGCGACCTGCACCCGCGTCGTCTTACGCTGAGCGGCGCAGGTTCAGCGGCAACCGCAGCAGCAGAAATCCGAGCCACACCGCGCTGAAATAGAACACCGCGCCGATCGCGCCGATGGCAACAAGGCGTGGCAGCGGGCCGAGAACACCATAGGCCCAGTTCGCAAGCATCATCACCGCGCCGAGCGCGAAGGCTGAAACGCCGATAATCGCGGCTGCCTGCCAGAACGGACGATCCGGCGCGCATTTGCCCTGCCGATAGGCGAGCACGAACAGGATCGCGAGATTGAGGATCGCGCCGCAGGCCGTCGCGAGCGCCAACCCCGCCGCGCCGAGCGGCTGCCAGAGCAGCAGCTTGAGGCCGAGATTGAACGCGATGGCGGTCAGCGAAGCGTAGAGCGGGGTGCGCGTATCGCCGCGCGCATGGAAGCTTGCGACCACCGAACGGATCGCGACGATGGCGAATAGCCCGACAGAATAGGCCATCAACACATTGGCGGTTGAACGCGTCGCGGCGGCATCGAAAGCTCCGCGCTGAAAAAAGGCCGCGACGATCAGGTCGGGCAGCAGCAGGAAGCCTGCAAGGAACGGCGCCGCAATCAGCCATGAGAGGGTGATCGCCCGGTTCTGCTGGCGATGGGCGATATCGTCCTTACCCTCGGCGATCAGGCGGCTCATCTCTGGCAGCAGGACGGTGCCAGCTGCAACCCCGATCACGCCGACAGGGAGCTGATAAAGCCGATCCGCGTAGTAGAGTGAGGAGGCGCCGCCCGAGGGGAGAAACGTCACGATGATCGTATCGGCGAGCATCGCGATCTGCACGCCGGCGGCGCCGATCACCGCCGGTCCGAACGCCTTGAAGAAGCGTTTCACCTCCGGATCGAGCGAGGGCAGGCGCAGTGGCGCGAGCAGGCCGGCGCGGCGCGCACCCCAGGCGAGCAGACCCGCCTCAAGGAACCCGGCGATCAACACGCCATAGGCGGCGGCGTGGGCGTAGGTCGCGAACAGGCTGCCCGCGAGCAGGGCGGATATCATCGCGAAATTCAGCAGGACCGGCGCCGCTGCGCCCTCGAAGAAGCGCTTCTCGGCGTTGAGAACGCCGGACCAGAGCACGACCAGCGTGATCAGTGCGAGATAGGGAAAGGTGATGCGTGTGAGGTCGATCGCCAATGCCATCGCGTCCGGCCGGTCGGCAAAGCCGGGCGCGAGAAGGCGCACGAAGCCGGGCGTGAAGGCGAGCACCAGCGCGAGGAGCACGAGCTGGCTGCCGAGCACCATCCCGAGAATGCGCCCCTGAAAAAAATCGGAAGCCGCGGCGCCGGCACTCGTGCGGATTCGCGTGAAGGCGGGCACGAAGGCGGTGTTGAACGCGCCTTCCGCGAAAATCGCCCGGAAATGGTTTGGCAGGCGGAAGGCCACCGTGAAGGCATCCATCAGGAGCCCGACGCCGAGTGCATTCGCAAGGAGAATGTCGCGGAGGAAGCCGGTTGCGCGCGAAACCAGAGTCCAGAAGCCGACAGAGAAGAAGGCGCGCATCATGGCGGAAGGCTCCGCCACGCGGTCTCAGGCATGCGGCGCGGCCTGCCGTGTCTCGCTCGCCGGAATGCCACCCGATTTCCTGCCCCCGATTTCGTCCGCCACGAGATAGAGCGGCCGTCGTTTCACTTCCGCGAAAATCCGCCCGACATATTCGCCGATCACGCCCAAGAACACGAGCTGGATGCCCGAGAAGAACATGACCGAGACGATGAGGGATGGAAAGCCTGGCACATCCGCGCCGAGAAACAACGTCCGGACCGCCATCGTGATGGCATAGGTGAAGGCAAAGATCGAGATGCCGAGCCCGATATAGGTCGCGAGCTTCAGCGGAAGCGTGGAAAAGGAGGAAAGCCCGTCAAAGGCGAAGCGGGTGAGTTGGCGGTAGCCCCATTTCGAGGTCCCGTGCAGGCGCTCCTGCACCTCGAACGGCACGCCGAGCGACTTGAAGCCGACCCAAGCATAAAGCCCCTTTGAGAACCGCGCCCGTTCTCCGAGACGGCGCAACGCATCGACCACCTTGCGATCCATCAGGCGATAATCGCCCGCGCCGGGGGGGAGGGGCGTTTCGCCAAACTTCGCGAAGAGATCGTAGAAAACCTGCGTCAGTCGTCGCCGGACCGGTCCGTCGGTCGAACGGTCGACGCGCTGGCCGTAGACCATATCGTAGCCCTCGCGCCATTTGGCCACGAAGGTGGCGATTGTTTCCGGTGGATGCTGAAGATCCGCATCGATCATCACCACGGCATGTCCGTGCGTGTGGTCGAGACCGGCGGCGAGTGCGATCTCCTTGCCGAAATTGCGGCTGAATTGCACAGCCCTGATGCGCGGATCGGCAGCAGCGGCCCGGCGGATACGCTCGAAGGTATCGTCGCGCGAGCCGTCATCGACGAACACGATCTCGAAACTCGCAACCGTGCCTTCGAGGACGGGCACGAGTTTTGCGAGCAAAGCCTCGACGTTCTCGCCCTCGTTGAAGACCGGCACGACAACCGACAATTCGGGATGAAAATGATGCGAGGCCATTCCTGAAACAAACTCTCGTGCGAAGGTCGATTGCTCTGGCGAATTCTCTTGCGGCGAATGCTTGCCTTAATCCGTTGATGCGTTAAGCGCCAATTGCAACGGATTTCCAGCGTTTCGTCGCGATCTGCCATATTTACGATGAATGAGAGCCCAATGCCCGCGCTGCGCCCCTTCGTCCTCTGCGCCGACGATTACGGTATGACCCCGGCGGTTTCGCGCGGCATCCTCCGGCTGATCGAGGCCAGCCGCATCAGTGCGACCGGCGCGATGACCAACATGCCGGCGTGGAAAAGCGCGGCCCACGAGCTCTGGCCACATGACCAGAAGCTCGATTTCGGCGTTCATCTCAATCTCACCTGTGGCAAGCCGCTCACCGGGATGAAGGCATTCGCGCCGGACGGCGAGTTCCCCCGACTGCCGGCGATCATCGCGCGCGGGCTGGCCGGAGCGTTGCCACTTCACGAGATCGAGGCGGAGTTTTCCGCCCAGTTGACCGAGTTTGAGGACAGAGTTGGCCGGATACCGGATTTTATTGACGGCCACCAGCACGTCCACGCCATGCCGGGGGTACGCCGCGCACTCGCCGCCGTGCTCTCGCGACGCTATCCCGGCGCCAAGCCCTATCTCCGCGACGCAGCTGATCGCCTCTCCGCGATCCGGGCGCGCAAGGTCCAGTCGCGCAAGGCGATGATCGTTGCTGGCCTCGCGCGGCCTTTCGCCCGTCACATCGCCACGCTCGGGTTCCGCCTCAACGTGGGTTTTTCGGGCTATTCGGCCTTCGATCCGCGCGAGGATTACGCTGCCGCCTTTCCGACATACCTCGTCGAGCCCGGCGCCAAGCCACTGGTGATGTGTCACCCCGGCGAGATCGACGACGAGCTTCGCCGGCTCGATCCGGCGGTCGAGAGTCGTCCGCAGGAGATCGCCTATTTCCTGTCGAATGCGTTCGCCGATGCCTGCGATCGGGCGGGAATGGCACCTGCCCGCTTTTCCGCCCTCTGAGCCTGCCGGAGCCCTTCCATGTCGGTCACCTCGCTCACGCCCGCCCACTTCTGGCCGGTTGCGCTTCTTCTCGCTTCGAATCTTTTCATGACGCTCGCCTGGTATGGGCACCTGAAGTTCAAGGGCACGGCACTGCCGCTGGTGATCGTCGCGAGCTGGGGCATCGCCTTTATCGAATATTGCCTTGCCGTGCCGGCGAACCGCATCGGCCACGAGGTCTATTCGGCGGCGCAGTTGAAGACCATGCAGGAGGTCATCACGCTTATGGTCTTCGCCGGCTTTTCGGTCTTCTACCTCGGCGAGAAGATCACGACGAACCACCTGATCGGCTTCTCGCTGATCTGCACCGGTGCCTGGTTCGTTTTTCAGGGTAAATGAGGGCGAAGACCGCCCAAATCAGAAACCGATACGAAAGCGCTACCCTATCCGGCTTGACCGGTGCGGAAGGCTTGGCGATAAGCGAAGAGGAACAAGGAGGCGACGATGCCGGACAAATACAACCGCCCGAAAGAAATCATCGATTACTGCCTGAAGCCGCTCGGGCTTGACCGCTCGGCGGATGCGACCGAGGAGGTCTATCGTCGCTTCGAGCACGTCATCAAGACCTACCAGTCGCAGATCCTGCGCGCCAAGCAGCCTGTCGATGTCGATTTCTCGCAGATGCGCACGCTGACCATCAACGAAGACGCACACGGACACGACTGAATTTCGCCGAATTTCGGTTCTCGAAGGCCTGTCGCCGGTTTTGATACCTGCGGCAGGCCTTTGTTTTTTCGCCGCGAATTCCGCTTTCCGGAATGGTTCAAAACTGGAGGATCCTGCAGATTAGAATTGTTATAAGTTATTGAAATATCATTGATTTTCTCTTTTTCATCCGGTAATCCCTTGCCATCAATCGCAAGGAACTCGACCCATGCCGATGCTTTCCACGGCCGTTCAATCCGGCTCCATTCTGCTCCGTGAGGGGCTCGAAGCGCTCCTCATCATTTCCGCACTGGCGGTGTTTCTGGAGCGGGCGGGCTTCGCCGCACGCATCCGCACGCTTTACTGGGGCGGGGGCCTCGCGATCCTCGCGAGCATGATTGCTGCCTATGTCTTCGAGGCGTTCTACGGTGGCGCCCATGACGACCGGCTCGAAGCGGTGGTGATGCTGCTCGCGGCCGGGCTGATGTTCTACATGTCCGGCTGGCTGTTCCTGAAGCAGGACCCGCGCCGCTGGCAGGGCGAACTCAAGGCTGCGGCGGACCGTGCACTGGCGCAGGGCACGACCTTTTCCCTCGGGTTGATCGCCTTCATGGCCGTGTTCCGCGAGGGCGGCGAGACCGTGCTGTTCCTTCACGCCTTGTCGAAATCGACCGGCGGCTGGTCGTTCGGCTTCGTCCTCGGCCTCCTTGTCGCGACGGCGGGGCTCGTGGTTCTCTTCGTGCTGGTGCGGATTTTTGCGATGCGCCTGCCGCTGCGCCCGCTGTTCCTCGTCACCTCGGCCTTCCTGTTCGTGATGGCGCTGCGGTTCACCGCCGGCGCGATCAAGGAAGCGCAGGAAATGCAGCTCGTCGGCTTCACGCCGCTGGAGCTGCCGGGTTTCCTCACCGAACTGGGTGTGGCGGAGACGCGCGAGGCGCTGATCGTCCAGATCGCGATCGCCGGGTTGGCGATCGCCGGCACCGCGCTCGCGCATCTGCGCCAGCGGCGCGCCGCGCTGGTGGCCGCCGCCGCCGAATGAGGGCAGGCAAAAATCCATCAGCTGTCGATTCCGCGCCGACCCCGCTTGCGTCGGATCGGAGGCCGCATAAGATCAGCGCTTTCCAATCCTGGGGAGCGATCGATGCGGGCGATGCGAGTCTGTGTGATGGTGATGGCGATGATGACGGGAGGCGCGGCCGTGGCCCGATCCCCCGTGGAATGGATAAACCGGACCACCGGCTCGGCACCCTCGCAGAACCTCGTTGTCGGCGGCGACAATGGCGACGGGCATGTACTCCACGTATGCCGCGGCCAGCATCGTGGTGGCTGGCATCCGGGCAAGCTCTTTGCCGACATGTGCCATTTTGGCTGGGGCGGGAAGGAGATCGTGGTCCGGAAGTATCAGGTTCTGAGGGGCTATGGCGTCTGGCGGCGGCCCTTTGGTGATCTCCACAAGGCCTACATCGGCGGCGGTTCGGGTGGCGACAAATATCGCATCTGCCGCGCGCCGTATCGCAACGGAGTTCACCCCGGCAAGATTGTCGCCGGGCGGTGCAACATCGGTTGGGGCGGGCAGGAGGCCGTGGTCGACGGCTACGAGGTTCTCTACCCGAACTGAAACAAAAACGCCGGGCAATGCCCGGCGTTTCGCACTTCAGATAGGCGACCTTTACTTGATCGCTTCCTCATACATCTTCTCGACGTATTCCCAGTTCACGAGATGGTCGACAAAGGCCTTGAGGTAATCGGGGCGGCGGTTGCGATAGTCGATGTAGTAGGAGTGCTCCCACACGTCGCAGCCGAGGATCGGGGCGGCGCCGGAAACCAGCGGGCTCTCGCCGTTCGCGGTCTTCATCACGACGATCTTGCCGTCCTTCACCGCAAGCCAGTTCCAGCCCGAGCCGAACTGCGTCACGCCGGCCTGGATGAAATCTTCCTTCATCTTCTCGACCGAGCCGAGATCCTCGATGATCTTCTTCTCGAGCTTTCCGGGAATGGCGCCGCCGCCGTTCGGCTTCATCCAGTTCCAGAAATGGATGTGGTTGTAGTGCTGGCCGGCGTTGTTGAAGAGCCCGGCATTCTTGCCGAAGGAACCCTTCACGATCTCTTCGAGGCTCTTGCCCTCGAATTCCGAGCCTTTCAGCAGATTGTTGCCGTTGTTGACATAGGCAAGGTGATGCTTGTCGTGGTGGTATTCCAGCGTCTCCTTCGACATGTAGGGCTGAAGCGCATCATAGGCGTAGGGCAGATCGGGCAGGGAGAACGACATTCCGGAAATTCCTCGATGGGTGAATTGTTGGCGGACGGCATGCGCCGCCGCGCCCCTCCTAATTAGGTCGCCGACAGGGTGCTGGCAATCGTTTCCGAGGGGGCGACGAGCTTCTGTAACGCGGCCGATTAACCAAGCCTCCCCAAAATCGGTGTTTTTTATGCCGGGTAAGATTATTTTAACCACACCCGCCGGCTGCCTGCCCGGCCGGCTGCCGAAAGGAACCTGATGATCGCCGGAATTTTCATGCTCGCCGCCATGCTGGTGATCGCCGCGATCGCAAGTCTCTCCGGCGCCATCATGCTGGTCCCGACCGATCTTGGTTTCGCCTATCTTCAGGCCAGCAGCATCCTGATCGGCGCTGGCGCGATCGTCATGGCCGTGGGCTTCGCGGCGCGGGCACTGGATCGCCGTTTGGCGAGCCTCGCTTCCAATGGCCGATTGCGCCCCGAAATGGTCGAGAACCTGGCCGAGGCCGCCGAACTCGAACCTGTCGAATTATCCAAGCCGCCCGAGGCTCCGGCCTCGTCGACCGTTGTGGCCGGGGCGGCTACGGCGGCCATCGCTGCGGCCGGCGCGACCCTGGCTGCGACCTCGCTGTTGCGCGATCGGGATGGCGAGGGCCACGCGACCGAAACGCCGCCGATTCCTGCGATTGCTGCGGATCTTCCGGAAAGCGATCCGTTCAACGATATTCTCAAAGATGCGGCCGAGATCGTAGCGCCTTCAGGGGCGGACGCGGGCGACATCGACGGTGACAACGCTGCGCCGGTAATGGCGGATAAGACAGAGGCCTCCTCCGAACCGGAACTTGCAACGCCACAGATCGAGTTGCCGCCCGTCGATCTGCCGCTGCCGATCGATCTCGATGCCATTCGCTTGGCAGTCGATGAGGTGATCGTCGAAGCGGCGCCTGCCGATGATGCGCAGGTACACGACATCCAGGCTCGCGACGAGGGTGATCATCCAACACGCAAGCCATCCAAGGATGAGCCTTCAGCGGAGGAAATCGTCGATGACACGCCCGCCACGACACATTCATCGACGCCGGGGTTGATCCCTGACGCTGATCTGGCGGCGATTGCTGCGGACACAGGCCCGCCGCTCTCACCGCTCGAAACGTTGGCGCCGGTCGGCTCCTACGATTCCGGCGGCACGCGGTTCACGATGTATTCGGACGGCTCAGTCGTCGCGCAAGGACCGGAGGGCGAACGACGGTTCCGCTCGCTGGAGGAATTGCGCCGGCATATCGGCAGTGCGTGAGCTCGATCTTGCCTCAGACGATTTCGGGCTCATCCCGTTCGATATCGGCCAAGCCGGCAACGACAAGCGCGAAGGCGTAGACCCGCGCCACATCATCGAGTTGCTCGAAGCGCCCCGAGGCACCGCCATGCCCTGCGCCCATGTTGGTGTGGAGCAGGATCGGCCCGCCACCCGTCATCGTCGCGCGCAGCCGGGCGACGAATTTCGCCGGTTCCCAATAGGTGACGCGCGGATCGGTGAGACCGCCGACAACCAGCATCGGCGGGTATTCTTTCGCGGCGATGTTGTCGTAGGGCGAATAGCCGCGCATCGTCTCGAATACCGCCTTGTCCTCGATCGGGTTGCCCCATTCCACCCATTCCGGCGGCGTGAGCGGCAGCGTTGGATCGAGGATCGTATTCAGGCTGTCAACGAACGGTACCTCGGCCGCTATGCCGGCGAATTTCTCACCCGCCATGTTGGCCACGGCCCCCATCAGCATCCCGCCTGCTGAAACGCCGTTGGCGACGATCCGTTTTGGCGCGGCGTAACCCTTCTCGACCAGGAAATCCGCGACGGCGATGAAATCGAGGAAGGTGTTGATCTTCTTCTCACGCTTGCCGTCGCGATACCACTGGTAGCCCTTCTCCATGCCACCGCGCACGTGGGCAATGGCATAGACGAAACCGCGATCGACGAGAGAAAGACGGTCGGTCTCGAAATCGGCATCCATCGCGTAACCGTAGGACCCATAGCCGTAGAGCAGGGCCGGGGCCGTGCCGTCGACCGGCGTGGATTTCAGCCGCAGGATGGTGACCGGCACCATCACGCCGTCGTGGCTCGGCGCCAGAATCCGCTCGACAACATAGCGGGAGGCATCGTGACCCGAGGGCACCTCCTGCACCTTCAGCACGGTCTCCTCGCCCGTGCGGAGGTTATGGTCGAGCGTCACATCGGGGTCGATTGGCGAGGAATACGAGAGGCGCAGGATATCGCTCTCGAATTCGAGGCCGATGGTCGCGGCGATATCGCCGATGGCGGCCCGCGGCGCGAAGTGCTGTTCCTTGCCGGTGGCCCATTCGCGCACGTGAATGCGCGGCCCTTCCTCACCAAGATCGGACCATATCAGCCAGTCCTTGAGGACATTGACGGTCTGGATCATCCGGCCCTTTGTTTCGGGGACGAGCTCCCGGGCTTTCGAAAGGTCCGTCTCGCCAACAGGCAACGAGACGATCCGGAAGTCTTTCGCGTCACCCTTGTTGGTGCGGATGATGAGATCGCCGCCGTGGTGGTCGATTTCGTATTCAACGCCCTGTTCGCGCGGAAAGATCGGTACCGGAACTTCGGCGCTGTCGCCAAGATCGAGCAGGAGGATCTCGCTCGTCTCGTGATCGTGCACCGAAATGAAGCCGTAGCGGTCGTCCTGGGTGATATCGAGGCCAACGAACCATCCGGTGTCTGCCTCACGATAGATCTCGACATCTTGAGCCTGCTTCTCGCCGATCCGATGACGCATGACGCGATAGGGGCGTTGCGACTTGTCGAGCTCGATATAGTAGAAGAAGCGGCTGTCACGGCCCCAGATCAGCTCGCCGTTGGTGCGATGCAGCCGGTCGTGATCCTTGCCGGTTTCAAGGTCCCGCACGCGCATGACGTAGCTTTCCGAGCCGGTCGTATCCGCCGACCAGACCATCTGGCGATGGTCGGGCGAGGGTTGGGCTGACCCGAGTTCGAAGTAGTCGTGCTCGCGGGCCTCGCGCGGGCAATCAAGCAGGATCTGCTCGCGTTTGACGCCAACCGGACGTCGGCAGAAGACGGGATACTGCTGCCGTTTGCGGTAACGCTCGTAGTAGAGAAACGGGCCGTCCTTCATCGGTGGCTCGGATTCGTCCTCGCGCACGCGGCCGCGCATCTCCGCGATCAGCTGCTTCTGGAGGCTCCGTGTGGGGCGGAATGCCTCCGAGGCGTAGCTGTTCTCCTGACGGAGATAATGGCCGATCTCCTTCGGCACGGTTGCCGGGTCCTCGATCACCTGCTGCCAGTTCCGGGCGCGCAACCAGGCGAATTCGTCGCGCAGGATCACACCATGCACCTTGCGGGATCTGGGTTTGGCCGGCGCCTCGGGCGGCATTCTCGTGAGATGGGAAAACGGGCGATCGTTCTTCGGCATCGGGAACCTTCCGGATCGGGAGACTTCCTAGCCAATATCGCGGCCGCGTTGAATTGCCGAGTTTTTTTCGGCGGAGAATTGGTGCGCCACCGTCGCGGCTTTCAACTAAATCGATGCGGCACCAAAACTGGAATCCAGTCGATTGACTGTGTGGTATTGTTCTATAGTTGCAGAAAAGAATTGCCATTTCAGGAAAAATTGTTGGTTATGGGATGCATGAGTGAATCGGTGTCGTGCCTTTGTCGGCACGGAGCCAATGCACTTTGCAAAATGACTGTCGATTGCTTTGGTGGGTAATAAACAGGCGGGTATTGTCTCGTCGGTGATCTGGGGGAGCCCGGAGCTCTGCAATAAGAAGGAAAAAAGATGTCTACGAGTGTTGAACAGGGAGATCTGATCGAACTGGCCGCGGAAATTGTTTCGGCCTACGTCAGCAATAATTCGGTTCCCGCGGCGGATTTGCCCGCCCTCATCAATGAAGTCTACACCGCGTTGACGCGGGTGGGGACGCCGGTTGCGGAAGTGATCAGCGAGCCGCTGAAACCGGCTGTTTCGGTCAAGAAGTCTGTCCACAACGACTACATCATCTGTCTCGAGGACGGGAAGAAGTTCAAGTCGCTGAAGCGGCATCTCCGGACGCAGTATCAGATGTCGCCGGAGCAATACCGCGAGAAATGGGGGCTCCCGGCCGATTATCCGATGGTCGCCCCGAACTATGCGGCCGCCCGCTCCCGTCTCGCGAAGGAAATGGGCCTCGGCCAGCAGCGTCGCCGCTCTCGCTGAGCTGGCTCACGATCCGCAACAGAAGGCGCCGAAAGGCGCCTTTTTTGTTTGCAAATAATCGCATTTTATTAGAATAATCCGGGGATTATTTTAGAATTGTATCGTTAATTTTTGTAGATATTTTGCTAAAATGCAAATAACGGGGAATTTTTTATTATTAATTTGGATTTAATTCGTTTGATTATTGAACAATAACGACGAAGAAAATAATAAATATTCATTCTTGTTGGCGCCGGAGAACGCGAATTGCTGCATGTGAGTTGTTGGTGGACCCAGAATGATCCGCATTTATTGTCATCCGGGCGAAAGAAGGCGTTCGGAAGGTGTGTGATTTCCGGCCCGAGGGTCGATCTCCGGAAAGTGCTTTCCGAACGTGCGGTCGAGGCCAGTGCGGCCGCCTGGAAGAATGTGCCGCCGTGCGCTCTTCGACAGGCAACACGCTGCACCGCGCCCGTCGCCAGAGCCCGGCAGATCGCAATGTACTTCGCGCACATCGTGTTCGCGGCGAACCTGACACGGGCAGGGGGTATATTCGGCCGGGACCGGACCACGGCGCGCCATGCCTGCTCTCAGATGGAGGACCTCCGCGACGATCCACGTGTGGACAGGGCTTTCGATGCGATGGAACTGGCCCTGAAGTCCTGGGTCGGTGCGTTCTCGGACGAGGCCTCGATATGAAGAAGGGTGCCGACCGTCGGAAGGGAATGTCCACACGGGATGTCGCAGCGGAATTCCAGGCAATCGGCCGACGCATTCTCTCTCGGCTGGCCGAGCCGGGCGTCCGAGGTGAGCGGCGCGGCGAACAACTGGTCCTGATGAAAGGCGATCAAGGCATCAGTCTCGCTTCGGGCTTCCCCAGCGGGGCACTGGCGCCGCTGATCGAGGCTGGCGCGGTTCGCTGCGCGGTCATGAAAGGGCGGACCGTCTTCGTCATCACGGATGCCGGACGGGCGCGGCTTGAGCGGGAGGCGGCGGAGACCGAGCCGTTCGCTGCCCAACACCGGGAACTGGTCGAACGCGTGGTCGAGACCGAGGGCTCGAAGGAAACGATCCGCATCAACATTGCGGATGATGTGCTCGAAACTTTCCGGCGACGGCGAATCCTGCGTTGGCTGGTGGGCGAAGCGGAACTCGAGGCGGGCGGGCGTCTTCAGCGCGATTTCGTTCTGGCCCAGACCGCGCCGCAGGTTACGGCGAACTGGTCGCGTCTTGTCGTAGACGGCGCGGGCTATCGGGCCGGCTTGTCGAAAAGCGAAGTCGCGATGGAAGCGGAAACGCGGGTCGACCGGGCGTTGCGGGCCGTCGGTCCGGATTTCTCGGGCATCCTCGTCGATGCGCTGGCCTTCTCAAAAGGCATCGAGACCATCGAGCAGGAATACGCATTGCCGGCCCGTTCCGGAAAAGTCCTGCTGGCTTTCGCCCTGCGGGGTCTTGCGCGGCACTACGGTCTTTCGGGCGAGGTGCGGGGGGGCAATACCCGTGTGATCCGCCATTGGGGAGCGGAGAACTACCGCCCTGACCTGCGGGTCGGCTGAACCGTCAGCCAGCCTCGGCCTTGATGCGGGCGACCATGGAGGCAAGCCCGTTGGAACGCTGCTGGGTCAGATGGCTGCTGAGGCCGATCTCGTCGAAAAACGCCTTGGCGTCGATGGCGCGGATTTCGGCCGGGCTCCTTCCGTCGAACAGGGCGATTACCAGCGCGACGAGGCCCTTGACGATCAGCGCGTCACTGTCACCACGAATGGAAAGCGTGCCGTCCACGGGGTTGCGTGCCATCAGCAGCCAAACTTGGCTCGCGCAGCCCTGAACCTTGTTGGCGTCGCTGTACGCTTCCGGCGGCATAGGGGCCATCCCCCTGCCGAGATCGATCAGATAGCGATACCGGTCATCCCAGTCGTCGAGGAACGCGAGATCGTCGCGGATGGTCTGAAGCGCGGAATCGGAACCCATCACAGCCTCTGCTCGGCGACACGACCGCCGCCTATGCCGGAGGTTGAGTGGGCGCCAGGGCCGTCGACGTCAAGCCTTTTTCGCAAAACTCGCGGGGCGGCGCGGCGGCAGCGGGTAAAGCCCGGCAGCAACGGGCTCGCTCTCCGCCGTGGTGATCGAATCCTTCGGCGCGGCGGGTGGCAGCAGGCCACTGGCCTTTCCGGCGAGGGCGCTGCAGGTCGCGACATTGTCGAGGCAGAGAGACACGGCGGCCTTCGGTACCTCGCGCTGGATGTCCTCTGCGAGGCGTGCTCCGTCCCGCGCGGAATTCTCGCTTCCGTGGACACAATAGAGCGCGAACAGCGCGACGGCGATCCGGGTGATCATGGCAGTCCCCAACAAGTTTCCCCGCTATCAGATCTACAACACGGACCTCACGGGGCCGTTTGAAAAATATCGCGCATTTTATCGATCTGCCGATTCAAACGGCCGAACTCCCGGTTTCCGTGCTGTTCTGTCGGTCGGGCCTCGAGTTTGGAGAGGGCTTGTTCACCATAGTGACGAATACCTGCGCGCCGCGCGCCTCCCCGGCGCGAATGTCGCGCAATATCGCCCCGTTCTTAGGCCCTGTTTAAGGAGCGTCGGGCCAGTTTTCGACATCAAGGGTGGCACGACAAGAACGGGAAACCGCCGGGTGATGCGTATCGATTGGGCCCAGACGCTGTTGGGGGACTTTGGCCCCCGGGGGCAGGCTGTCGCCGACCGTTCCGGGACGAATGCCCGGCGCGGGCAGGTGGCGCGTGCCATGCGCGGCGCGGGCCTGCTGATCGCCGCGCTGTTCATCGGCATCGCCATCGCGGCCCTTCCAGCGCGTGGTTCGACCATTTCCACCACCGATATCCTCGCCCTTTCCGGCGTGCTGCTGGCACAGGCGAGCGGCCTGTTCTTGCTAGCCCCGGAGCGCCTGCGCTTCCAGGCCGCCGCGTTCATCGCCCTGCTGGCTCTGCCGTTTGCGACCCTTGCTGGCTTCGATGCCGGGACGATCATCGCGCTGGGTCTCGTGCTCGCGCTTGATGCTGCGGCGTTGCTGCTCGAACGCCGCCTGCCGAGGCGGATTTTCTTTGGCGCGGCGGTCTTCATCGCGGCTGTTGCAATCGGGCGAGGTGAGCCGACCTTGGGTGCCAGCGCCGTGCTGCTGGCGGCACTGACGCCGATTGCCGTGGCTGCGATTGTACCGGCCTCCCGTCCGGCGCAGCATCTCCACTTCGACCCGCTGGCCCGGTACAACGCCCTGCTCGGCGTGGCTTTAACCGCGCGTAGCCGGCAGCTGTTCGTAACGGACAGTGTCGGTGTGATCGACAACGAGGCCGATCCCGCGTTCGCCCGTCTGCTGACGGCGCAGGAATTCCCTGACAACTCGCTCACCGCCGCTGTGCTGATCGCTGACCGCGTCCTGCTGCTGGACGCACTTTCCCGCGCGATCCACAAGCGCGAGGGGACGGAAGACCTCCAGATCCGGCTGCGGCTGGAACCGGTCGGTGCCGGCTTCCCGGTTCCGCCTCGTTTCGTCACCCATCGCGTGGCAGTGCAGCCGCTGCCCGAATCGGAAAACCGCGCGATCGTGATGATTGAGGCGATCAGTGAGTCGGCGAGCGGCGAAGCCGTAACGACAAATTCCACCGCGGCGGACATCTCGCCGGTGCTGGCGCGCGCGCTTCATGATTCCACGGCCCCGTTCAACGCAGGGCTCGGGTATCTCGAAATGATCGCCGATCCGCGCCTCTCGCCGCGCGACGTGAACACCTACCGCGATTTCGCCGCCGAGGCGCACAAGTCGGTGCTGGAGGCCTATCGCAACACGGTTTTGCTCGGGCGCTGGGTCAAGCTGCTGCACAGCCATCCGAACGAGCGCGCCGAACGGGCCAACCTGATGCCGCGCCGGATGGTCAACGATGCCATCCGGGCTCTCAACCTGCGTGAAGCCGAGGATCGCGGCGAATTGCGGATTTCGGAAGTCGAAAGCCTGCCCGCCGTTTCGCTGCCACCGGTGCTGGCGCGATTCGCGGTTGAGATTTTTCTGCGCGAGGCCCAATTCGGCGGCCCGGCCAAGGTGGCGATCGCACGGGACGGCGACGACCTCGTGCTGACCAGCCGCAAGCCTGTGCCGGAGGATCCGCAGGGCAACGACGATGTTTTCCGCAAGGTGATCGAGGATGCCGTTTCCGCCGCGATGCCCAGCGTCCGGTTCCGGACGGGAACCGAGGGGCTGCGCGAGTTGCGGTTCGAAGCCGCATTTGATGTGAGAGCCGGAGAGGGGACTCCGGCAAAGACGGGGGCCGTCGCCGAAATCCGGCGTATGGCATCCTGAGGGGAAAGGGGGATTTCATGAGCGAGAGAACGAAATTTCCGGCCCACGCTGCGCGCCGGCGCGCGGCGGACGAGGATGACATGCCGCGTGCGCGCCCGCGCAACGCGCTGTTTACGCGCGGCAGGGTCATCGTGGCTGTCGCCTGTCTTTTCGGCGGTGCGGTTGTGGCAAACGCCCTGCTGATGCAGTCGGGCAAACATCCGGCGCCCATGTTCCGTAACGTGAATTCGGCATCGGCTGAATTTCCGATGCCGCCGCAACGTCCGGGCTCCAATCCGGCGGTGAAGAGCGCTGCTTTCTCGCCCGCGCCGATGAACGCGGCGAAGCCCGCTCCGATCGAGCGTGTTGCCGCCGCGCCGGCTGCCAATGAACCGGGCGAAGCCCTGCTGCTCGAAATCCAGCGCGAACTCGCGAAACGCGGTTATTACAAGGGTGATCCTGACGGCAAGACCGGGCCACGCACCACGCAGGCGATCCGCGATTTCCAGTTCGCCCAGCGTGTTGCGGTCGATGGCCGGGCGAGCGAGGCGCTGCTGCAATCCGTCCTCGCGACCAAGGTGACGATGAAGGACGAATTGCTGGATCTCGTCCGCAAGACAAGTCAGCCGGAACCGCCAAAAGGGCCGGTGATGGATATACAGCGTGCGCTCAACAAGGCCGGTTATGGCCCGCTCGACGAGGATGGCCACATGGGCCCCTCGACCAGACAAGCCCTGGCGCGCTTCGAGGCAGACAAGAAACTGCCGCCGCGCGGCGAGCCGAAGGGACCGGTCCTGCAACTGCTGGCCTCCGCGACGGGCATCGCCATCCGGCAGCCGTGAGCGGCCGATGCGGCTGACGAGCGACTTCTTCGTCTCGGCCTATATCCGCCAATGCGGCATCGAGGGCGCTTTCGCAGTCCTGCGTCGGCGGGGAGGAATGGAAGCGGGCGCCATCTTCATCGTGATCGACCGGCTCGACGGCACTGGGACGCTTTATGGCCCCGCGCCGCAGACGAGCTACGACGAGAGGCCGCAGGACCGCGCCTTTACGCGGTTCCACAAGGCCGAGGCGATTGAACGGCCCGAGATCGAGGCGCGTCTCGAAAAGGAAATCCGGTTCGACCCGGACTGCTGGATCGTCGAGGTCGAGGACCGGGCGGGACGGCCCTTTCTTCAACACGTTGTGTGAACCATCGCCGGATTGTGCGATTCAGAACGGAACGCCTGTTAGCAAAGGCTTAACCCATTCTGGCTGAATTTGTTCGAGATGTCCGATTCGGCGCGTCACGTCATCGACATCGAAGGAGCATGGCCATGGGCGAATTGATCCGCTTTCGGCCTCGTCAGGAGGCCAGACCAGCAGGAACGGCGCATTCCGAGCGGAATGCGGTGCCGGCGGGCGGCGCTGAGATCCTTCTTTTTACCGGTGTTCGCTACGAGCGTCACCCGGAGGAGGAGTCTGGCGCGGTCAAACGTCCGGCAGGACGGAACGGCCGCCGCAAGCGTGCCTGAACGATGAATTCGGGCGGCTGAACGCCTCCCGCGACCGCCGGTCCGCGCCGGCGGCCAAGCGTAATTTTTGCGTACCTCGTCTTCCGCCCCCGTAAGGGCTTCCTGGAGGTCATCCTCGCAATGTTGCGCGCCCCGCTTCGCCAGCGCCGCTTTCCGCTTTCCGTCGCGTTGATCGCCATCGCGCCGCTTGCCGGCTGCATCCATGATACGGGCGACTTCGGGCGTCCGCGCTCCGGCTTCACGCAGGATGTACTGCTCCCGTTCACCGGAACCGTCGCGGCGCGCTACCGCGGCGAACCGGCGTCGTTTTACGCGCTGACCGAAGACGAAAAGGTCCTGCGCAACCGTGCCTGGAACTTCCTGATGCCGGAAGCCAATGCCCCGCGTGGCACCTGGCAGGAGCATCATCTGGCGTTTCACAAGGTGCTTGAGCAGCGCGATCCGGACATCACGCTTTATCATCGCACGATCATGGGCGGCCCCCAGCTCGGCACCCGCGTCGGCGATTCGCCGGTTTGGCGGCGGACGATGGACCCGGAGGGAAGCTTCCGCTCGCTCGTCTCGCGCTACAACCGCGTCAAGCAGAGTATCGAGACCGATCACGCGCTGATGCCACATTTCAAGCTTGTCGCCGCGCAGGTGACGCAGGCTGACCACACCCGCGCCCGCGCGCTCGGCCATGTCGGCAACCTCACCGAGGAGCAGCGCAAGGAGGCGTTGGAGCGCATCTGCGAAAACGCGATGATCATCGCGCGGGTCAACTGGGCCTTCTACGACAAGGCGGCGCAATATCGCTATTCGCTTGAGCACCTGCTCGTCGAAGGGCCGGAACGCGAGGCGATCCCGGCCGAGCGGACGCTGATGGCTTTCGAGCAGGATATCGGCGGGTTTACCAAGGGCACAGTCCTGCCGCCCCAATGCCTGCGGCAGGCCGAAATGCCGCCCGTGCTGTCGCCGAGACCTCTCGTCCGCAAAGGCTAGGCCGACCGCTCAATTTGGCAGCGATTCACTCTCGCATTGCGCGCGACGCAGCAGCGCCTCCGCCTTTTCGCGCGAGCTGGGCCGGTCTATGAAGACCTTGAGGATCGCCAGCCCCTTGAGGCCGGGAGCCGCGACGCGGATTTCCTCCACCGCCTGTTCCTCGTCGTCGAGCCGCGCAATCCGGTCGAGCTGAGGCGCTGTCGCGACCACGACATCGAGCATGCCGCCGGTTGCCGCGCGATCCGACACCGAGGAGTAGATGCCCGACCGACGTTCGGCCAACGCGAGGACAAGAAACGTTTCGGACAACGGCACGCGCAACCGGACCGGGCCGGTGGTCAGATCGTAGCGGCAGACCGCGACGGCGAGGTTGGTATCGGCAAAGGGAAAGGACTTGAGGTCGGCGTTGTCGATCGCGGCCAACTGGTTGACCGGCGCGCCGGCTTCCAACCGCGAGTAGATGTCACGCTGTGTGAGATACGGAATGAGGAAAATGCCGACGATATGCGTCAGCCCCGCGATGATCGCGAACAGAATGAGATGAATGAGAAGTCTCATGGCAGACACCCTGTCCGGTCGAGCACGGGCAAGGTACGTGGATCGAACTGCGTCGCGGTTGCGCTCAGCGGTGTTTCGTAGAAGCGCAGGAGAACGACGAAATCACCCGCTTCCGATGTGAGCGGCAGCCAGTTGCCGGGCAGGGGCTCCGGCCCGATTTCGATCGCGAAACGGCTGTCGCCTCCACGGACGATCTCGGCCGAGGTGAAGCTGTGTCTGTCGGCGAGGTTGGCGATCGGTCGCCCCGAGGGATCGAAAACCATCGCTGTCCAGTAGCGGGCCGGCGGGAAGGGGCCGGACAACCGGTAGGAACAGCGTGTCGTCAGGGGTTCACCAGTTGAATCGCGATCAGCGCGGAGAACATAACCCTCGCCGGTGGCCAGTGGCAGTTCTCCGTTTATAAACAGGCGTGCACGGGTATAGGGGTCGATTGTTGTCGCCCCGGCCTGCGGCTCGAACTGCCATTGGCCGATTTTCCGTGCGAGGAGACGGGCGGAGGGGCCGGTCATCTGGACCGTGACCCAGCTTCCCGCCAGCAGGCCGAGAACAATCGTCGTCAGGAGCAGGAGAAGGCGCATCCGAAGCGGCCTGTCACGAACGGCGTTGCGACGGTAGCGGAGCTTCCGAAAGCGGTGCCTCGGGCTTGTCGATCCCGAGAACCTCGATCTCCTGCATCAATGCCTTGCCGCGCGGCGAGAGGCGGTAGAAATTCCCTGACCCGACGGCATTCGTTCCCGTGGTTCCGGCGACCTCCGCGAGCTTCGGATCGCGCACGGGCCTTTCGGGTTCGTCGACGCCGATGATCGGCTTCGGCTCGACTTCGAGATGGGCGAAGGCCATCACCTGCGCGAAGGTCATCGCGGGCAGCGAACCGCCGGTCATGTTACGCGTGGCGGTGTAATCATCGTTCCCGAACCAGACGGCAGTGGTGTAGTTGCCCGAATACCCCACGAACCATGCGTTGCGGTATTCGTCTGTCGTCCCGGTTTTGCCGGCAGTGGGAATGCCGGGAAGCTTGGCCCGCCCGCCGGTTCCGGCAGTCACGACCTGCCGCAACATGCGGTTCATGTCGAGCGCAACGGGTTCGGGCAGCGCGCGCGGATGCTTCGTAAGATCCGTCTCCGCGCGATAGATGGTCTCGCCTTTCGAATTGAGGATCTCGCGCGCGACATAGGGCTTGGTCTGTCGCCCACCGTTGGCGAAGGCATTGAAGCCTGTCGCCATGTCGATAACGGTGACCTCCGAGACGCCGAGCGGCATGCCGGGAATATCACGAACCTCGTTGGCAAAGCCCATCGCTCGCAAGGTCTCATGGACACGCGCGCGGCCGCGCTTGTGGTTGCCCTTGCCGATCTTCTCGTTGAGCTGGATCGGGATGGTATTGATCGATTTCGCGAGCGCGACGATCGCCGGCATCGCGCCGGCATAGGAACGGCCGTAGTTCTGCGGACACCAGGGGCGGCCAATGTTCACGCATGTCGGCCGGTCGACGACGATCGAATCCGGCTTGATGACCCCATCTTCCAGCGCGGTCGCATAGACATAGGGCTTGAACGACGAGCCCGGTTGGCGCATCGCCTGCGTCGCGCGGTTGAACTGGCTCTGCCCGTAGTCGCGCCCGCCGACCATCGCTCGGAGGCCGCCGGTATGATCGAGCACGACGACGGCGGCCTGTTTCACGCCATAGGCAGGCCCATGCTGGCGCAGGACGCCTTCCATCGCCCTTTCGGCATGTTTCTGGAGGCCGGGATCGATGGTGGAACGCACGATCAGCGTGCGTTCGTTGCCGAGCTTGCCGGCGAGCGCGAGTTGTTTGATCTCCTCGAAACCGAAATCGAGAGCGTAATCGGCGATGTTCTGGCCCGCGCGCTCGACCGGGGTCGCCGGGTTGCGCAGTGCGGTCGCCACTTGTCCCTGCGTCAGGAACCCTGCCTCTACCATGTTGGAGAGCACATCGGCGGCACGGGCGCGCGCGGCAGGCAGGTTGACGTTCGGCGAATATTTCGACGGCGCCTTGAAGAGCCCGGCGATCATCGCGGCCTCGGCCAGCGAGAGATCGCGCACATCCTTGCCGAAATAGTGCTCGGCGGCGGATTGCACGCCGAATACGCCGTTCCCGAGATAGGCGCGGTCGAGGTAGAGCTTCAGGATTTCACGTTTGGTCAGGCGCGATTCCAGCCAGAAGGAGAGAAAGGCTTCCTTGATTTTGCGCTCGATGGAACGCTCGTTGTTGAGGAAGAGGTTTTTCGCGAGTTGCTGCGTGATCGTCGATCCACCCTGAACGACACCGTTGGCGCGGGCGTTCGCCGCCACCGCGCGCACGAGGCCCGAGGGGTCGATGCCGAAATGCTCGTAGAAGCGCCGGTCCTCGGTCGCGAGGGCGGCCTTGACGAGATGCTCCGGAAGATCCTCGATCGCGATTGACTGCGAATGGAGAATGCCGCGCTTGCCGATGATCGCCCCTGTCTGGTCGGTGAAGGTGACGGCCAGATCCTGCTGCTTGAGCCATTGATCCTCGTTGACGGCGAGGAAAGCGGGCTTCGCCAGCGCAGTGAGCATCACGCCGCCGATCGCAGCATAGGTGAGACCTTCGCAGGCCAGCATGACGACGATGCGGCCCGTGGGAGAAGGTTCCAGCCGGTCGGAAAGATTGCGGATGCGCCACAGTCCTTCCATGAGCCGCTCGCCAAGCGCATGAAGCGAATGCTCGACCCGAGCATCGAAATCGCGCAGGGCGCGCGCGAGACGTTCGACGAAGGTGATCTTGCGAAAATCGGACATGGATCTGCGATATCCCGGCGACCTTCCCCCCATGTAACGCTTCGGCTGTGGTTTTGCCAGCTTGTCGCAGCACGTACGCTTGACCTCGCCCGCGCTTTGGCGTGAGGAAAAATGATGACGAAGCCTGACAAGCCGTTTTGGGAGGTGAAACCGCTGGCCGCCATGACCGAGGCGGAGTGGGAAAGCCTGTGCGACGGATGTGGACGCTGCTGCCTCATCAAGCTTGAGGACGAGGATGATGGCCGCTTCTATTTCACGGATGTCGCTTGCCGCCTGTTCGATCAGGGAACGTGTGCATGCCGCGATTATGCCAACCGTGACCGGGAAGTGCCCGATTGTGTGCGCCTCACGTCGGAAAATGCCGGTGCGCTCGGGTGGATGCCGCCATCCTGCGCTTATCGGTTGCTCGCCGAGGGAAAGCCGTTGCCGACATGGCACCCCTTGGTGAGCGGGTCACCGGAGACGGTGCACGATGCGGGTGCCAGCGTGCGCGGTCGCATCCATGCGCTCGAGGATGAGATTGGCTTGCACCAGCTTGTCCAGCGCATCCGGCAGTGGCCGGGTCGCTGGCCGCGTCGGCGCGCAGAGCCAAAATAGGCCGGAAGTCTTATTTTTTTGCCTTGCACAATCTTATTAGGAATTTTGTCATTGACACCGCAACGGTGTCCGGCTATGCTTTTGACATGCTCCGGAATTGCGTCCGCGACCACTCGCGGGTCGCCACGATGAAACGGGGTTTTTCAGGACAATCAGACGATGATCACGATCCTCCATGCGGAGCGCGGTCGCTTGCCGATCTGCTCCGAATTTGTCGTGTCGCAAAAGGCCCGGGATTTCCCGGGCCTTTTCTTCGAGCGCTTGCAGGAGAACATCCATGACCGAAGCGTCGTGCCCGCGATCTGCCGTTCGTGGCAGGGTTCCCACCCGGACACCTTCCCGGCGGCAGGTGATCGCACGGCTCTGGCGGTCAGCCGAACGGCAGGTCGCCGAGATCGAAGTGCGGATGGCGCGTCTCGATGACGACCATCAGGCGCTTGAACGGGAAGCCAAGACGCTGGCGATCATCGCCAAGACCGTCCGCGACCTTGTCGCCATCGACGGTGAGGCGACGATTCTGTCCCGTTCCCGTGTGAAAGGAGCCAGTTCGAGTCATGGCAGCGCAGTCTCGCGGGAAAACGACGGACATGATCGGGGTGACCCCGTGCGGGACATCGATGGCTTCCGCGCAGAGCTTGCGCGACGCCTTGATGAGTTGCGCGAGGAACGGAGAGGTGAGGACGCTCCTTGAGCGGCTATCGCCCCACGCCGTGGAATGGCTTCTTACGGACTGGATGCTGTTTGCTCGCGCCGAGCAGCTGCCGCCGGCGCGCGCGCAGGGGGGTGGAGCATGGCACCTCTGGCTGGTATTGGGCGGGCGCGGTGCCGGCAAGACGCGCACCGGCGCGGAGTGGGTGCGTGGCATGGCGCTCGGCATTTCGCCGTTTTCAGATCACCCGATCGGCCGGATCGCAATCATCGCCGAGACAATGCAGGACCTGCGCGAGGTCATGGTTGAAGGCGTTTCCGGCCTGCTCGCCGTGCATCCGCGCGATCAGCGCCCGGCCTGGAGCGCCTCGCGCCGACGGCTCGAATGGCCGAACGGCGCGGTGGCGCAGGGGTTCTCGGCAGAAGACCCGGAATCGTTGCGCGGCCCTCAGTTCGGGGCCGCCTGGTGCGACGAACTCGCGAAGTGGGCCTATGCCGAGAAGACCTTCGACAATCTCCAGTTCGGGCTTCGGCTCGGCGAAAACCCGCGGCAGGTGATCACCACCACACCGCGTCCGACGAAACTGCTCAAACGGCTGGCTTCCGACCCGACCACAGCTCTTAGTCATGCGCCTACACGGAAAAACGCGGCCAATCTCGCGCCAACCTTTCTGGCGCAGATCGTCGGCCGATATGCAGGCACAGCGCTCGGCCTGCAGGAACTGGACGGGCTGTTCGTTGACGACAGGCAGGACGCGCTGTTCCGCCGCGAGACGCTGGAGGCGCAACGTTTGTCGGCGGCGCCTTCTCTGACCCGGGTCGTCATCGCGGTCGATCCGCCAGCAGGCGGCAAGCGCGGCGGCCGCTGCGGTATCGTCGCGGCAGGGCGGGACGAGACGGGGACGCTCTATGTGATCGAGGATGGATCGCTGGAGAACGCCCGGCCCGAAATCTGGGCCGGACGGGCGATCGATCTTTACCACCGCCACGCGGCGGATGCGCTGGTCGCCGAGACCAATCAAGGCGGGGATATGGTGATGAACGTCCTGAACACCATCGACCCGGCAGTGCCGGTGACGGCAGTGCGGGCCAAGCGCGGAAAGCATGTCCGCGCCGAGCCGGTCGCTGCGCTCTATGCGCAGGGCCGGGTGCGCCATGCCGGGGTCTTCCCGGCGCTGGAGGATGAGATGGTCGCTTTCGGACCCGACGGGCTGGCGGACGGTCGTTCGCCGGACCGGCTCGACGCGCTTGTCTGGGCGATCACGCATCTCGCGCTCGATGGCGAAGCCGGCGCGCCGCGCGTGCGGCGGCTGGGCTGAAGACGACTCAATGATCTCACAGGCCGCCTCCGGGCGGCTTTTTTATTGCCCGATCCGCCACGCGCGGATCAGGCCGGATCACGAATTTTCCCAACGGAGAAGCAAATGGCACGCTTTCTTGAGCGCCTGTTCGGCAGCGAGACCAAACGCGACAAGGCGATCCGGCAGGCGCCGCTGGTGGCGTTCCATCAGCCGGCTTTCGGGTTCTTTTCAGATCGCGCCGGGCCGGGGCTTGTCCATGCCGGGTTCCACCGCAACGCGGTGGTCTATCGCTGCGTGCGGCTCGTTTCCGAGGCGGCGGCTAGCATTGTCTGGACTGTGCTGGTCAACGGCGCGGAACAGAGAGGTCATGCCGCCGAGACGCTCATGGCGCGGCCCAATCCACGCGAGAGCGGTACCGAACTGCTCGAATCCCTCTACGGACATCTCCTGCTCTCCGGCAACGCCTATGCCGAATTGGTGACGGCGAGCGGTGCGGTGCGCGAAATCCATGCCCTTCGCCCTGACCGAGTAAGCTTGATGCCGGGTCCGGATGGCTGGCCCCAAGCTTACGAATATCGCGTCGGCGACCGCATCAGGCGCATTCCCGCCGGAGAGGCGGATCAGGCTAATGTCCTGCATCTGCGCCTGTTCGATCCGCTCGACGATCACTACGGCTTCGCACCGCTCTCGGCTGCGCAGGTCTCGCTGGAGATGCACGAGGCTGCAAGCCGCTGGAACAAGGCGCTGCTCGACAATTCTGCGCGGCCTTCCGGCGCGCTGGTCTATTCCTCCGGCGACAACCTTTCGGACGACGAGTTCAAGCGCCTCAAGGACGAACTGGAGAACGCGTTCCAGGGCACCGGCAACGCGGGGCGACCGATCCTGCTCGAAGGCGGGCTCGACTGGAAGCCGCTCTCGCTCTCGCCGAAGGATATGGACTTTCTGGAGGCGCGCTCCGGCGCGGCCCGTGAGATCGCGCTCGCGTTCGGCGTGCCGCCCTTGCTCCTCGGCCTGCCGGGCGACAACACCTACGCCAACTACGCCGAGGCGAACCGTGCCTTCTGGCGCACCACGGTGCTGCCGCTGGTGCAGCGGACGCAGGGCGCGATGGCGCATTGGCTTCAGCCGCGCTTCAGCGAGGAGATCCGCTTCGAGCCCGACCTTGACCGGATCGAGGCGCTGGCCAGCGAGCGCGAGGCGCTCTGGCGCCGCGTCTCCGCCGCGCCGTTCCTGACCGACGACGAGAAGCGCGAGGCGCTCGGTTACGGGCGGCGCAGCCCCGTATGAGCGCGATCACCGAAAGCGTGATCTCGCGCGGTGACCTTGCCCATCTTGCGCTCTTTCTCTGGGCGAGCGGCGCCTCCGCCCTTCTCGTGCACGCCTTTCGCGAGATCGCGGCGGCGAACCGGCGTTTCGACGCCTTCGTTCGCGAACTCGCACGCTTCAACAACCGTCATGGAGAACATGACCCATGAACCGCCTCCGATTGCTGCGCCGGCCCGCAGCCGAACAACCACGTGCTGACGATCACCATATCATCCGGCGTTTTTTTGCGCTGATCCAGCGCCTGGAACGACCGTTCCGCAAGGACGGGGTAGAGCCCGCGCCGGAGGTCAAGGCGCGGATCACCGCGCTCGATGAGCGCACGATCCGTTCCAACTGAAGCGAGGTCCCCATGGTTCCGAAATCTTTTTCCGCCCGTCGCTCCTCCCCCGCGGGCGGGAACGGCGTCCACAGGCCTGCCCTCTCCCTCAAGCATGTGGACGCCACCTTTTCCCTCCAGTCCGACGATGGCGCGTTCGAGGGCTATGCCAGTCTCTTCGGGGTGATGGATCTCGGGCATGACGTGGTGATGCCCGGTGCCTTCCGCGACTCGATTGCCCGGCGCGGCGTCGGCGGCGTGAAGCTCCTCTGGCAGCACGATCCGGCCGAACCACTCGGCATCTGGACCTCGATTGTGGAGGACCGGCGCGGACTGCACGTCCGGGGGCGGCTGAACCTCGAACGCGAGCGCTCCCGCGAGGCACTCTCGCTGATGCGCGAAGGCGCTCTCGACGGCCTCTCGATCGGCTACCGCACCGAAGTCGAGCGCAAGGACCCGGAGACGGGGCTGCGCAGGCTCGAACGGATCGACCTCTGGGAAATCTCGCTGGTGACATTCCCGCTCCTGCCACAGGCGCGGGTTCATGCCGTCTCTCCCGGCCTTTCCAAAGGCTGGTTTTCCGTATCGTCCGGCCGTTGAGGCGGATGTGTCTTCCGCCTTCGGGCGGATTTTCTCCCTCTAGAAGGATTTGCAAGGATGGATCACAACCATGAAGGGCTTCTCGCGCCCGAAGTGAAGGTCGAAATGAAGACCATGGAGACCTTCGAGGCCTTCAAGGCGGCGAACGACGAACGTCTCGCCGAGATCGAGCGTCGCCAGCAGGCGGATGTGCTGCTGGAAGAGAAGGTTGATCGTCTCAACCGCGAACTCGACTTGATGACGACCCGAGCCGGCCGTCCGGCTCTCGGCGGGGTGGCGCGACGCGAGGAGATCGCCTCAATCGAGCACAAGGCCGCGTTCGAGAGCTATGCCCGCACCGGCCAGGTCGATGCCATCCGCTTGGTGGAATCGAAGGCGCTGAACGGTGCGGTCGCCCCGGACGGCGGTTATCTGCTCCCACCGGGCGCGGAAGCCGCGATCCTCGCCCGCATGGCGGCGCTCTCGCCGATTCGTTCGATCGCGACCGTCCGCCCGCTCGCGAATTCGGCTCTGAAGAAGGCCGTCTATCCGTCCGGCGCCAATGCGGGTTGGGCCTCCCAGAGCGCGCCTTCAAACACGGTCGGCTCGAACCAGTATGCCGAGCTGGCCTTCCCGACGATGGAACTCTTCGCCCAGCCGGCGGCAACGCAGGCGATGCTCGACGATGCCGCTGTCGATGTCGAAAGCTGGATCGCGGACGAGATCGTCTATTCCTTCGCGGAAGCCGAAAGCGCGGCTTTCGTCACCGGCGACGGCGTGAACGCGCCGAAGGGCCTGCTCGCCTACCCGACGGTGGATGATGCCTCCTACGCTTGGGGTAGCCTCGGTACGGTCTCGACCGGTGCATCCGGCGCGTTCCCGGCCTCCAACCCCTCGGATGTTCTGGTGGACTTCACGCATACGCTGCGCAGCGCCTATCGCCAGCACGCGACCTTCGTGATGAACCGCAAGACGCAGAGTGCGATCCGCAAGTTCAAGGACGCCAACGGCAACTATCTCTGGGCGCCGCCGGCCACGTTCGGCGCGAAGGCGACCCTGATGAACTTCCCGGTCGTCGAAGCTGAGGATATGCCGGATATCGCAGCGAATTCGCTCTCGATCGCCTTCGGCGATTTCCGGCGCGGCTATCTGGTGGTTGACCGAGTCGGTATTCGCGCGTTGCGCGATCCCTATTCGGCCAAGCCCTACGTGCTGTTCTACACCACCAAGCGCGTCGGCGGCGGGGTGCAGGACTTCGACGCGATCAAGCTCCTGAAGTTTGGGGTCTGACGCAGCGGATCGGGCGTCGGGCTCAGCGGAGACTGGCGCCCCATTTCCGCATCGTCGCATCGATCCAACCGCGCTGCGGCGCGACGCGCACGGCCTGCGCGATCGTGCCGCAACTCTGCGCGTTGCCGAATTTCTCCCGGCCGTAGACCACCCCGACCACCAACCCGCCGTCGATCACCGGCCCGCCGGAATCGCCGGTGCAGACCGCGAAATCCGAGAGATCGGCGTCGGGGCGCGTGCCGAGGCGCAAAAAGCGCGGATAGAGCTTCGGCAGAACCTGGACGCGCGCACTACGCAACTTGCCGGCGCTGGCCTCGTCGCGCTCGGCAGCGAGGCCGAACCCGGCGATGGTGCGACCGAGACCGATCTCGTGATCGCTCTCACCGCCGTCGATGGGCATCGGCTGGAACCGCGCCGGCAGGTCGCTGTCAAGGCGAACCAGCGCCATGTCGATCGACACCCGCGCGGAAGCCGAAAACCCTGGATTGATTGCCTTCGCGGCAATCCGTTGGAGCACATGGGACCCGTCTTCCGGGTAGGCCACCGCGACCTGCTTGTTGCCGGCGACGCAATGGGCTGCGGTCAGGATGACATTGCGAGCGACGACCGTGCCCGTGCAGGCACCATGCTTGTTGCCTTGCCGCGACAGCACCATCACGAGGTGCGCCGTCAGCGCCGAATTGCCCGAAACGGCCGAACCGCCGAGCGCCTGCGCATGGCTGGGCAGCAGCAGGGTGGCAGCAGCCAGCAGGGCGGCGGAGAAAAACCGAACGAAACGTATTGTCACGGCGCGGACCATCGCACCGGGACAGGTCACATGCAAGCGCCAATCGGATGCGCGAAACACCAGGAAATGGACTGCCAAGATGATCCCTGTTCTTCTGGACGGCCCCACACTCGAACCCGTATCGCTTGCCGAAGCAAAGCTGTGGCTGAGACTCGACGGTCCTGAGGAAGATGATCTCGTCCGCGCTCTGATCGTTGCCGCCCGGTTATTGGTCGAAGCGGAGATCGGCCAGGTGCTCGTCGGCCAGAACTGGCGCCTCGTTGGCGATGAGTGGCCGCCGGGCGAGACGATCCCGGTGCGGGTCGGCAGCATCCTCGGCGTCAACGGCGGCAGGGTCTTCGATCGGAACGGCGCGGCCACAATTCTCGCGGCGGATCGTTTCACGGTTTTCCCCAACGCCGAGCCGCCTGCGATCTTGCCACTCGACCGGCCAGCGCCGGGCCGGCTGCTTTCTGGAATCGAAATCGACGTTCGACTTGGCTACGGCGAAGCCGCAAACGACGTGCCGGAAACGATCCGGCTGGCGATCCGCCGGCTGGTCACGCTGTGGTTCCACGAGCGGGACGATCCGCGGATCAGCGAAGCCGGACTGCCGCCCCAGATCCGGGCACTGCTGCGTCCCTTCCGCCGTATCCGGTTGTGAGGCGGCGAAATGAGCGAACCCATGCACCCTGTTCGCGCGCTTCAGGAAGCGCTCCGGAGCCACCTCGCGGCGCAACCTGCCGTCGTGGCCATTCTCGGTCAGGCGATCTACGAAACCGCCCCGCGCGGTGTGAAGCCGCCCATTGTCACGTTCGGCGATGCCAGTATCCGCGACGCAGGGTCGATCGGGAGCGAGGCGGTTACGGTCGAGTTCGATATCGTTGCCCAAGCGGCGGAACGCAGCACACATTCGGCGCTCGATATCCTTTCCGAGATCGAGGCGGCGTTCCGATCGCCGATACCCGAACCGGCCAATCACCACCTTGTTTCAATCGAGATCCGCCAAGGGGCCGTGCGGCATGACGCCTCCCGCAATCTGACCCGCGCGAGCCTCAGGCTTCGCGCCTTTCTCGAACCGCTCTGAAGGAAACGGACATGGCAGCTCAACGCGGCAAGGACATTCTTCTCAAGCTCGATGACGGAACCGGGACCTTCGTTTCCGTCGCCGGGCTTCGGACGCGCAAGTTTGCGCTCAATGCGGAGATCGTCGACGTGACCCACAGCGAATCCACCGGGCGTTGGCGCGAACTGCTCGACGGGGCGGGCGTCCGCCGAGCCAGTGTGACCGGTGCCGGCATTTTCCGCGACGCCAATTCCGATGCGCTGGTCCGGCAGGTGTTTTTCGACGGACTGATCCGCGACTGGCAGCTGGTCCTGCCGGATTTCGGCACCATTTCAGGCGCTTTTCAGGTCACCGGCCTCGAATATCGGGGCGAACACGCTGGCGAAATGAGTTTCGAGATGGCGCTCGAAAGCGCGGGCGCGCTCGCCTTTTTGGCGGCTTGATCCGATGACCAACCGTCATCGCGCCGAAAAGACCATCGAGATCGGCGGTCGTCGCCTCGTGCTGCGCCTGAGTCTCCGGGCCCTCGCGGAGCTCGAAGCAGTCTTCGATGTCGACGGGATCGAGGCCCTCGGCATGCGTCTGGCGAAAGGAGGGCTGCGGACCGAGCATCTGACCCGCATCGTTGGCGCGCTTGCGCGCGGCAGCGGCGATGGGATCGCTGACAGCGAGATTGCCGTTCTGATCGATACGGGTGACCTGCCCGACATCATGGATGCCATTGCATCCATCTTCGCGTCCGGGTTCGCCGGAGCGCCGGCAAACCCTCGCTAGCCGCAAGGAGCCCGGACGAGCGTGGTTTTCCCTGGCGGGAAATCATCGCGTTTGGCCTCGGTACCTTGCGGCTGCCCCCCGATGCGTTCTGGTCGCTGAGCATCCCGGAACTGCTCGCCATCGTCGAAGCGGCTTATGGCCGCGATCTGCCGATGCGGTCGATGGCGTCGGATGATCTCGCTGCACTCATCGCCCGTTATCCGGATCAAGCATCCCATTAGGAGGACTGACTTCATGGCTGACGACATTTTCGGCGAAACCGACGCGCTCGATGGTCTCTCGGCGCGGCTCTCACGTCTCGATGAGATCACCCAACAATTCGGCAAGTCCCTCTCGCGGGCACTGGCGACCGGCATCGCGCAGGGTCGCAGCTTCGAGACGATCCTCCAGACGCTCGGCCAGAAGCTGATCGAGATCTCACTCCGGGCGGCGTTCCAGCCGCTGGAGAATGCCCTCACGGGATCGATCTCGAACCTCTTCGGCAGTCTGACGCGCGGCTTCACCGGAACCGGCGGCCTGTTCGCCGACATGTTCGGAGGCGGTGGCATGTCCGGCGCTGGCCTGTTTGGCGCACCGGCGCGGGGCTCGTCGATGGGCGCGGGGCAGGGCGTCTCCATCACGATGCATGTTTCGACACCGGACGCGGACAGCTTCCGGCGTTCGGAATCGCAGGTCAGTTCCGCCCTGGCGCGCGCGGTAGCGCGTGGCCAGCGCAGTCTCTGAGAACGAGGTGACGGCATGGCGATCGCAGCTTTTCACGACATCCGCTTTCCGCTCGATATCGCGCTCGGTGCGCGCGGCGGTCCGGAGCGGCGGACCGAGATCGTGACCACCGCCTCAGGGCGCGAGGAGCGCAATGCGCGCTGGGCGCATTCGCGTCGGAAATACGATGCGGGCTATGGCGTCCGTTCTCTCTCGCGTCTGGCTGAAGTCGTGGCCTTTTTCGAGGAACGGCGCGGTCGTCTCTGCGCTTTCCGGTTCCGCGACCGGCTCGACTGGAGCTCGGCCACCGGCAATGCCGCGCCCGGCGCGCTCGATCAGAAGATCGGCACCGGGGATGGCGCGCGCATCGCCTTCGACCTCGTAAAGGTCTATGGCGGTGCCTTCGCGCCCTACGAGCGACCGATCACCAAGCCGGTCGCCGGTTCCGTGCGGGTTGCCGTCGGCGGTGTGGAGAAGGCGGTCGGAACCGATTTCACGCTCGATACGCTCGCCGGAACGGTGACCTTTCTGCCCGGCGCCATTCCTGCGGCGGGAGCCCAGGTCACAGCCGGCTTCCTCTTCGACGTCCCGGTCCGCTTCGATACGGATTACCTCGAATTCGATCTCTCGGCTTTCGAGGCCGGCGCCATCCCTTCCATCCCGCTGATCGAAATCCGGGGCTGACCATGCGCGAACTGCCTGAAGCAATCGCCGCGGCACTCGCGACCGGCGTCACGACCCATTGTCGTTGTTGGCTGCTGACCCGACGCGACGGCCTGCGGATCGGCGTGACCGATCATGACGCCGATATTGTGATCGACACCTCGGTCTTCGAGGCCAATGGCGGGTTCGAAGCCAGCCAGACCGAAGCGCGCAGCGCGCTCGCGGCCGGCGGCGGCGAAATCGCCGGGCTCATTACGACCGAGCGGATCACCGAAACCGATATCGCTGCCGGGCACTACGATGGGGCGGAAGTGCGCTCCTATCTTGTCGACTGGATGTCGCCAGCGCTCGATTTTCTGCTCGACATCGCAGTCATCGGCGAGATTCGGCGGCCGGACGACCGGTTTGTGGCAGAGATCCGTAACGGTTTGGACGCGCTCGATCAGGTGCAGGGGCGGCTCTACACCGCGACCTGCGGTGCGGAACTGGGCGATACCCGTTGCGGGTTCCCGCTGGAAGAAGCGCCCTTCCGGATCGCAGGCAGCGTGGGCGCCGCCCTCGGCCGCGAAGGGATCGTCAGCGCCGATGCCGCCTCGGCCGAAGCGGGGTTCTATGCGCGCGGGCGGCTGCTCTTCACGAGCGGCGCGGCCGCCGGGCATAGTGCATTGATCAAGGATCACCGAAGCGATGGCGAACTCGATTTCTGGCAATCGCTGGTGGTCGATGTCGCGCCGGGTGATCAGTTCGTTCTGACGGCGGGGTGCGACAAGCGCTTTTCCACTTGCCGGAACCTGTTCGGCAATGCCCCCAATTTCCGCGGCTTTCCGTTCATTCCCGCGCCTGAATTCGTGTTGACCTATGCCCGCCCAGGCGAGGGGCAGCATCGCGGCCGCCCGCTCGTCCGTTGAGGAAATCCCATGAATACGCCATTCGGTACAACCGACGCCCTGCGCCGCGATGATGTGGTGCGCGCTGCGCGAGACTGGCTCGGTACGCCTTACCTGCATCAGGCCTCGCTCAAGGGTGTCGGTTGCGACTGTCTGGGCCTCCTGCGCGGGCTCTGGCGTGAACTCGTCGGCGCCGAGCCGGAACGGATGGCGCCCTATGCACCGAGTTGGGCCGAAATCGAGGGGCGCGAACGTCTGCTTGATGCGGCCACCCGACATCTCGTGCCGGCATCCGGCGAAACGATCCTTCCCGGCAATATCCTGATTTTCCGTTGGAAAGACGGGGTTCCGGCCAAGCATTGCGGCATCGCCACCAGCGTCGCCCGCTTCATCCACGCGCATGACGGGGCTTCGGTCGCGGAGGTGGCGCTCGTGCCTTCGTGGCGCCGGCGCATCGTCGCCCGATTTGATTTTCCTTCCCTGGAGGACTGATGGCTACGCTCGCTCTTCAGATCGCCGGTTCGGCTCTCGGTGCCTTCACCGGTCTTCCTTTCGGTGCCGCGCTCGGCTCGGCAGTTGGCGGCACGTTGGGCGCGATGGTTGATCGCGCTATGCTCGGCGGCGGACGCCGTGTCATCGAGGGACCGCGTCTCAACGATCTTCACGGGATTTCGGCGTCTGAAGGTGCGCCGATCCCTCGTGTCTACGGGCGCGTGAAGCTCGGCGGGCAGGTGATCTGGGCGACGGAGTTCGAGGAGGAGCGCCTTGTCGAGAAGCGCGGCGGGACGGGCGGAAAATCGACCGGCGGGCCCGCTGTCCGGGCCGTGCGCTACAACTACTTCGCCAATGTGGCGATCGGCATCTGCGAGGGGCCGGTGAATTTCGTCCGCCGGATCTGGGCCGATGGCGAGGAACTCGATCTCGCGGGCGTGAACATGCGTTTCTATGCCGGATCCGAGGAGCAGGAGCCCGATCCGCTGATCGTCGCCAAGCAGGAAACGGGCGAGCTGCCGGGGTTTCGCGGCCTCGCCTACGTGGTGCTCGAACGTTTTGCCCTGGAGAAATATGGCAACCGTCTGCCGCAGTTCGCATTCGAGGTCGTGCGGGCGGCGCCGGGACTGCCGCAGGCCCTGCGTGCGATCAACATCATTCCCGGTTCGACGGAGTTCGGCTACGCGGTGAAGGAAGTGCGCGAACAATTCGCGCTCGGCTCGTCGCAGGCTGTCAATCGCGCGCAGTGGACGCACGAATCGGACTGGCTTGCCTCGATCGACGCGCTTCAGGCGCTGGCACCCAACCTCGAACGGGCAACGCTCATCAGTTCGTGGTTCGGCGATGATCTTCGCGCGGGGTATTGCACGTTGCGGCCGAAGACGGAAAAGAGCGGCAAGACGCTCTCCGGCGGCACTTGGCAGGTCTCGGGCCTGACGCGCGAAACGGCGCTTCCCGTTTCCGAGGAGGACGGCCGCCCCAACTACGGCGGAACGCCGGCCGATTCCTCGATTGTCGGTGCGATCCGCGATCTGAAGCAACGTGGCCTCAAGGTTGCGCTCCACCCCTTCATCCTGATGGATATTCCTGGCGGCAACACCTTACCTGATCCTTGGACAGGCGCTGGCGCGCAACCACCATTTCCCTGGCGTGGCAGAATCACCTGCGATCCTGCACCCGGAAGACCTTCAAGCGCGGAGGGTAGTGCGGCGGTCACGAGCCAGATCTCGGCTTTCATCGGCACTGCGCAAGCCAGCGACTTCTCGCTGAGCGGCGATAACGTAATGTACACCGGTCCTGCCGAATGGGGGCTACGGCGCATGGTGCTCCACCACGCTATGCTGGCCAAGGCGGCGGGCGGGGTCGATACCTTCATCCTCTGTTCGGAGATGATCGGGCTCACGCACTGCGCCGGCGTTGGCGGTATCTTTCCCTTCGTCAATGCGCTGGTTTCGATGCTCGCGGATATCCGGGCAATTCTCGGCCCCGCCACCGTCATCACCTATGCCGCTGACTGGACCGAGTATGGCGCCCGCGTCCGCAACGGTGGGCAGGACGTAGCTTTTCCCCTCGATCCGCTTTGGTCAAATGCCGAAATCGGCGCGATCGGTATCGATTTCTATCCACCGTTGACGGATTGGCGTGCGGGGCGCGACCACCTTGATCACGCGCTCTTCGAGTCCGCCCTCGATCCTGCATACCTCGCAGCGCGGGTGATGGGCGGAGAAGCCTTCGATTGGTTCTATGCCGACGACGGTGCGCGTGCAGGCCAGGTTCGATCGGCTATTACCGACGGTGCTTTCGGCAAGCCCTGGGTCTACCGCCCTAAGGACATCGCAACCTGGTGGGGATCGCCGCATATCGAGCGGCAGGGTGGCCTCGAAGCCGCGCAACCGACGGTTTTTCAACCGATGGGCAAGCCGGTCTATCTCGCCGAAATTGGCTGTCCGGCGATCGACAAGGGAGGTAACCAGCCCAACATCTTTCCCGACCCGAAATCGGTCGAGAATGCGATTCCGCACTTCTCGTCCGGTGCACGCGACGATCTCGCGCAATGGCGTGTGCTCGAAGCGCTTATCGGCTGGTTCAATCCGGAGGGCGAGAGCTTTCGTGAAGAGCGCAATCCTCTCTCGCCGGTCTACGGCGGACGGATGATCGATCCTTCCTTTGTTGCACCCTGGGCCTATGATGCGAGGCCGTTCCCCGCGTTTCCGTTGCAGCGCAGCCTGTGGGCGGATGGCGAGAACTGGCTGCGCGGGCACTGGCTCAACGGGCGCATCGAGGGTGCGCCACTCGGTTCCCTGCTCGCGATGATCGGCGAGGATTTCGGCCACCCGGTAACCTCCGCATCGGCACTGACCGGCTTTGCAAACGGGTATGTGATCGACCGGCCGATGAGCGCTCGTGCCGCGCTTGAACCGTTGGTCGGACTGTTCGGGTTGGGCGTGAGGACGGACGAGCAGGGGCTTGTTGTGTGCAACAGGCCGCCCCGCGTGGTCCGTCGCATCGCTTCGGATGATCTTGTGCCTCTGCGCGATGGCCAATTGATGGAAATCACACGGCAACAGGAGGCGGAACTCCCGCGCACGTTCGCTCTCGGGTTCATTGATGACGAGAGGCAATTCCGGCAGGCCGTTGCGCTTGCTGCTTCAGGCAACGATCTTACGCGCCGGGAGGCGAGCCAGTCGGTGACCCTGCACCTGCCGAAGGGGACGGCCCAGCGCCTTGCAGAAATCCGGATTCAGGACCTCTGGAATGGCCGTGAGACCTTCTCGTTCCGGCTTGCACGGGTCGGTCTCGACATCGAGCCCGGCGATCTGATCGAAGTCGAGACAAACACCGGCATCCGGTCGGTCCTCGTAACCTCCATTACCGATGGCCTTCATCGCGAATGCGAGGGGCGGGCCTATGATCTTCACCTCACCGAACCGGGCATGACGGTCGATGAACTGCCGCCCGAGCCTGGTATTCCGGCGCTTCCCGGCGCCGCGCATGTTGCGTTGATCGAACTGCCGCTCGCGCAGCCGGATAAGGGACTCATCGTGGCCGCGGTCCGCGCGGAGCCTTGGCGCGGGCCATATGCCGTCATGCAGACGGGGCAGTCCGATACCGGCGCGGTTTTCGCAGCAGAGGCCGCCGCCCGGTTCGGTGAAACCATGACCGAGCTTCCCGCCGGACCGCTCTGGCGGTGGGATCATCACGCGGTACTCGATGTCACGCTTGCGGAAGGCGCACTCGCAAGCCTTGACGAGCTTGCCGTCCTTGCCGGGAAAAATGCCCTCGCCATAAATGACGGCGCCGGTGAAACCGAGATTGTCCTCTTTCGGGAAGCCGTCCTCGTTGGCGCCCGACGCTATCGCCTGAAAGGGCTTCTCCGGGGGATAGGGCTTTCAGAAACTCAGGCGACGCGCTCGCTGCCGCCGGGTTCGCAGGTTCTCGTGCTCGACGATGCTCTGGTCGATCTCGGAGTCGGGGTGGAGGAGATTGGCATCGAACACGCATTTCGCGTCGAGCCTGCCGGGCGCGCGCTGGACGATGCCACGGCCATCACCCTGACGGTCACGCCGCGCGGTGCTTCGCTCCTCCCGCTGTCGCCAGTTCATGCGCGGGCGAGGCGGACGGGTGGGGGCGTCTCATTCAGTTTTATCCGGCGGGTACGATCGGGTGGGGATTCGTTCGATCTCTACGAGGTTCCGCTGGGTGAGGACCGCGAGGAATACCGGTTTGAGATTCTCAATGCCGGGAACCCACTGCGGGAATACACGCTCTCGAATCCGTCGCTGCTCTACCCGTCAGGGACGGAGATCGCCGATTTCGGTACGGCAAGATCCGAGATCGAAATCCGCGTCCGCCAAATCAGCCAGATCGTCGGGCCGGGCCTGCCGCTCCAGGCAGTTGTGCCCGTTAGCTGAGGGCTGAGATCGATGAATTCGACCTTTGACCGTGCTCTGGATGCCGTTCTTCGTCACGAGGGCGGCTATGTCGATCACCCGGCTGATCCGGGCGGGGCAACGAAGTTCGGCATTACGCTGGCGACCCTCGGCGACTGGCGAGGCAGGGCGGTAACGAAGGCTGACGTCAGGGCATTGATGCGCGAAGAGGCGGCCGTCATCTACCGCGCCCGGTATTGGGACGCCGTGCGGGGCAACGAGTTGCCGTCAGGGCTCGATCTCGCCCTGTTCGATTTTGCAGTAAATTCTGGGCCCTCGCGCGCAATTTCGACCTTACAGGAAGCGCTTGGCGTGCAGGTCGACGGTCGGATTGGTCCGGTCACGATGGCCGCGCTGGGAACGTGGGACACCAAGACGCTGGTGGCGGCGCTGTGCGAGCGGCGGCTGGCCTTCCTGCGCCGGCTCGCGACCTTTCCGCTATTCGGCAGGGGCTGGACCCGGCGCGTCGAAGAAATAGCGCGGGAGGCAAAGGTTCTGGCCGGGCGAGGGCAGATATCGGGGAGTAACGATAGTAAGCCTCGAAAGGACGAAGCCTCAATGGATATCACCAAGACGGTTTTCTCATCCCGCACGATCTGGGCCAACGGGATCGGCCTTGTCGCCCTTCTCCTGTCCTGGTTCGGGTTCGATACCGCCGGCATCGACAAAAGCGCTCTGACGGACAGCCTTTTTCAGGCCGTTGCGGCGATCAGTTTTGTCGCCTCGACCTTTTTCCGGGTGATCGCGTCAAAAAAGCTGCTGTGATCGTCGCTCTGGCGGATATGGCCCCCAGCCGAGTTGGTGTATAAGCCGCGAAACGGAAACGGCTGCCCGACAAGGGGGCCGTCTCCGCAGATGCCATCGGCCGGAGTTCTGAATGCGCCTTCTTGTCGTCGAGGATGATCGTGATCTCAACCGCCAGCTCGTCTCGGCACTCGAAGATGCCGGCTATGCGGTCGACAAGGCCTTCGACGGCGAGGAAGGCCATTACCTCGGCGAGACCGAGCCTTACGATGGCGTGATCCTCGATATGGGTCTTCCGGGCATGGACGGCATCCGCGTGCTGGAGAAGTGGCGGCGCGAGGGTCGGACGATGCCGGTTCTCATTCTAACCGCGCGCGATCGCTGGAGCGAGAAGGTACAGGGCTTCGACGCCGGTGCCGACGATTACGTCACCAAGCCCTTTCACATGGAAGAGGTTCTGGCTCGCCTCCGCGCATTGTTGCGTCGTGCCGCCGGCCACGCGACAAGCGAACTCCATTGCGGCCCCGTAACGCTGGACACACGGTCGAGCCGCGTTGTCGTCGATGGTAACGCGGTGCGCCTCACCTCCCACGAATACCGCCTGCTGGCCTACCTGATGCATCATCAGGGGCGGGTTGTCTCCCGGACCGAGTTGGTGGAGCATCTCTACGATCAGGATTTCGATCGTGATTCCAACACGATCGAGGTGTTTGTCGGTCGCTTGCGGAAGAAGCTGGGCGTCGACATCATCCAGACCGTCCGCGGCCTCGGCTATATCGCCGCCATGCCGGACGTGCCGGCGAAACGCACCTGAGAAAGGCGCGCCATGCGCTTCAGGCTCCCCGCGACCCTGACGCCGCGCTCGCTGGCGGGACGCCTTTTCCTGTCGGCGGTCGTACTCTCCGGGCTGGTGCTGGTGACGGCCGCGACCATTCTCTCTGCGATCAACCGGCGCAGCGTCGAGGCAGCGTTCGACGAGCGTCTCAAGCTCTATCTCAAGGTGTTGGTGGCTGACGTCGCCTCGCTGACGGATGGCGGCAACGTCGAACCGGGCAATCTCGGGGAGCCGCAATTCCAGATCCCGCTGTCTGGCTGGTATTGGCAGATCATCCGAATCGAGCGTGCCAATGGGGCGACCAATCTTCTGCGTGCTTCCCGCTCGTTGTTCTCCGCACGCCTGCCCTCGCTCGTCGGCGCTGATGCCAACGCCTCCCGCAGCGATTTCCGCGACGGATACGTCAAGGGGCCGGGCGACAAGCGCATCCGCCTTGTCGAGCAGGAAATCGATCTTGGCGAACAAAATCGCTTTGTGATTTCCGTGGCCGGCAACGCTGAGGAGATCGCGGATGAGAGCCGGCGTTTCGATTTCACACTCGTCATCATCCTCACGATCCTGTCGATTGCCCTTGCGGTGTCCGCGCTGTTTCAGGTCCGGTTTGGTCTTGAGCCACTGCGGAGGTTGATCCAGTCGCTGGGTGAGGTCCGGACCGGGCAAAAAGAACACGTCGAGGGTGATTTTCCGACCGAAGTCGCGCCGCTGGCGCAGGAGCTGAACCAGCTTCTCGACGTCAACCGCGAGATCGTCGCCCGCGCGCGCGGCCAGGTCGGCAACCTCGCCCATGCCCTCAAGACGCCGCTCTCCGTGCTCATCAACGAAGCGAAAGCCGAACCCGGCTTGCTTGCGGATAAGGTGCGCGAACAGAGCGTGGTGATGCGCGATCAGGTCCAGTATTATCTCGATCGTGCCCGTGCCGCCGCCCGTGCCGTAACGGTCGGCAACCTGACCGACATTGAACCGGTACTGCGCTCACTGATCCGGGCCTTCGAGAAGATCTATCGCGATCGCGACATCGCATTCGCGACAGACATCGAAACCGAGCGCCGGTTTCGTGGCGAGAAGCAGGATCTCGAGGAGATGCTGGGCAATCTCGTCGATAACGCTGGTAAGTGGGCGCATTCGAAGGTCAGGGTCGAAATCGGTGACGAGCCGGATTCGCAAGCCGCGCCGATGATCCATCTGATCGTCGACGACGATGGCCCCGGCCTGCCGGAATCGGCTCGCATCGAAGCCACCAAGCGCGGCCGAAGGCTGGATGAGACCAAACCCGGGTCCGGTCTCGGCCTGTCGATCGTTGTCGATCTGGCTGCGCTCTATGGCGGATCGCTCAGCCTTGGCGATTCACCCCTCGGCGGCTTGCGCGCGAAGCTTGTCTTACCTGCGCTATGAGCCGGTTTTCGAAGGCGCAGGAGCAATTCGGGGGCACAAATCAAAAAAGTTTGCGCTCGGTCAACTGGCAATCCGATCCGTCATGCTCTAGGCACAATCTCGATTTCTTTGCCGAGTTGATATGTCGATCTGGATTGTCATTTCCCTGCTGGTCGTGGTTGCGGTGCTGGTCACGCTGTGGCCGTTCATCGTCGGTGGCAGGTCGGCGTCTCCGCTCGACCATGCGATCCGGTTCTACGAGGCGCGCAAGGCTGAGTTGCAGCGCCAGCGCGACAGTGGCGAGATCAGCGATACCGACCTCGAATCCGCGCTCGCTGAGCAGGGGCGCGCACTGATCGCGCTCGGGCGGGTTGAGACACAGGCTTCGAGCGATGGCGGACGCCTAGTGCGGCGCAAGGCGGTGGCGATCCTGGCGATGATCGGCCTGCCGCTGCTCTCGGTCGCGATTTACTGGAAACTCGGCGCACCTGCGCTTCCGGATATGCCGCTCGCGAGCCGCAAGGTCGAGCCGCGCAATCTCGACATTGCCGCCGCACTTCAGAAGATCGAGGCCCATCTGGCGAAAAACCCGAACGACGGACGCGGTTTCGAGGTTGTCGCGCCGGTCTACCTCCGTGCCGGACGCTTCGACGATGCCGTGGTCGCCTATCGTCGCGTAGTCGAACTGCTGGGCGAAACGCCCGCGCGCATGGCCGACCTTGGTGAGAGCCTTGTCGCCCAGGCGAACGGCGTCATCAATGCTGATGCCCGGCAGGCATTCGAACGCGCGATTGCTCTTGATTCGGGCATGGCGAAGGCCAAATTCTACCTTGCGATCGCGCGCGAGCAGGATGGCGACAAGGCAGGTGCACTGGAGGAGTTCCGGCGCATCGCAACGGCATTGCCGGAGGGGCCGGCGCGCATGCGGGTGATGGATGAGATCGAGCGCTTGGACCCCTCGGCCAAAGCACCGACGCCGGGCGGTGAAGCCGGGCAGGCGATCGCCAATCTCCCGCCAGCAGAGCGCGCAGCCGCCATTCGCGGGATGATCGATGCACTGGAGGCACGGCTTGAGCAATCCGGCGGATCGCTCGGCGAATGGCAGCGGCTGGTGCGGGCGCTGATCGTTACCGGCGAACGCGAGCGCGCTACGCGAGCGCTGGAACGGGCCCGCAAGGCGCTCGAGGGAAATGTCGAGGCCGGTCCGGCCTTGGATGAACTGGCGAAGGACCTCGCCGCGATGCCGGAACAGGGGAAGGGCGGATGACCCGGAAACAGAAGCGGTTGGCGATCATCGGCGGCATCGGCGCCATCATTGCGCTGGCGATGGGGCTGATCCTAACCGCGCTGCGCGACAAGATTGTGTTCTTCCGTTCGCCGACTGAGGTTGCCGAAGGCAAGGTCCGCCCCGGCGACAGCTTCCGGCTCGGCGGACTTGTGCTCACCGGGAGTGTACGCAAGGAAGAAGGGCAGCGCGTGTTCTTCACGGTGACGGACGGCGCGAAGGAAGTTAAGGTTCAGTACACCGGGCTGCTACCCGACCTCTTCCGCGAGGGACAGGGGGTCGTGACCGAAGGCAAGCTCGATGGAGCGGGAACGTTCACCGCCACCAACGTTCTCGCCAAGCATGACGAGAACTACATGCCGCGCGAGGTCGCGGACACACTGAAAAAACAGGGACACTGGCGCGAGGATAAGCCGGGAGGGGCCAAGCCATGATCGTCGAGATCGGACATTTCGCCCTCATTCTCGCCTTCGTCGTGTCGCTCTTTCAGGCGATTGTGCCTGTCTGGGGCGCGGTGCGGCATGACGGTGCGCTCGTGCGCCTTGCGCCGCGTGCGGCGTTGCTGCAATTCGCGCTTGTCATCGTCTCCTTCGCGAGCCTGACGAACGCCTACCTCAATTCGGATTTCTCCGTCGCCAACGTCTTCCAGAACTCGCATACGCTCAAACCGCTGATCTACAAGTGGAGCGGCGTATGGGGCAATCACGAGGGATCGATGCTCCTCTGGGTGTTGATCCTTGCATTGTTCGGCGCGGCGGTGGCGCTGTTTTCCCGCCGGCTGCCGGATGACATGCTGGGTGTGACGCTGGCCGTACAGTCGATGATCGCGGCCGCCTTCATGGCCTTCCTGATCTTCACTTCGAACCCCTTCCTGCGCCTCGCCAATCCGCCCTTCGAGGGACGCGATCTCAACCCGGTCCTTCAGGATCCCGGTCTCGCGATCCATCCCCCGCTCCTCTATCTCGGCTATGTCGGCTTCTCGATCGTCTTCTCCTTCGCCGCGGCGGCGCTGATTCTCGGCCGGGTCGATGCTGCCTTTGCCCGCATGGTCAGGCCCTGGACGCTCGTCGCATGGATCGCGCTGACGCTTGGCATCGCGATGGGCTCCTACTGGGCTTATTACGAGCTCGGCTGGGGCGGCTACTGGTTCTGGGACCCGGTGGAAAACGCCTCGCTCATGCCGTGGCTGACTGGCACCGCGTTGCTCCATTCGGCGATCGTGATGGAGAAGCGCGAGGCGCTGAAGATCTGGACGATCCTGCTCGCGGTCATCACCTTCTCGCTTTCACTGCTCGGGACCTTCCTTGTGCGCTCCGGCGTGCTCACTTCGGTGCACGCCTTCGCAGTCGACCCCGAACGCGGGCTTTTCATCCTTTTCATCCTGATCCTCTTCATTGGTGGCAGCTTTGCGCTGTTCGCGCTCCGTGCCAACGCGATGCGCGCCGGCACCCTGTTTTCGCCGGTGAGCCGTGAGGGGGCGCTGGTTTTCAACAACCTGTTCCTCTCGGTCGCGGCGCTCGCGGTTTTCATCGGCACGCTTTACCCGCTGCTGCTGGAGGCGTTGACGGGCGCGAAGATCTCGGTCGGCGCGCCGTTCTTCAATCTCACGGCCGTGCCGTTGATGATCCCGCTGTTCATGGCGATTCCCGTCGGCCAGAAGCTCGCCTGGAAGCGAGGCGATCTCGCCGGGGCAATGAGCCGCCTCTGGTGGGTTCTGGCGCTCGCGGTCGGAGCTGTTGCGGGCGTTGCCTCTATCGTCTCGGGTGGTCCGGCCATGGCGCTTGCCGGCGTGGCGCTCGGGCTTTTCCTCGTGCTGGGCGCGCTTGATGAATTGCTCGAACGGGCAACGCGCGGCGGCTGGGAGCGATTTTTCCCGCGTCTTTTCGCAATTCCCCGGTCCAATGTCGCAATGGCGCTCGCTCATGCCGGTGTCGGATTGATGGTGCTGGGGATCAGCGCCACGGCTTTTGAGAAGGAGAAGGTCGTCTCGGTCAAGGCCGGCGAGACGATCACGGTGGGCGACTATTCGCTGACACTGAACGGACTGACAACGCAGACCGGTCCGAACTATAATGCGCTGGTCGCCCGGTTTGTCCTGCGGGATGGGACAGGCGTCGTGGCAGAACTCAATCCGGCGAAGCGCGTCTACGTCGGACGTCAGATGCCGACCTCCGAGGTCGCCCGACACCGTGCAGGGCTGAGCGAGGTCTATCTCGCGATTGGCGAAACCTCTGGCGGGGATAGGGTCGATCTTCGCGCCTATTACAAGCCGTATGTGCTTCTCATCTGGCTTGGCCCGGTGCTGATGGCGATCGGCGGCCTGCTTTCGTTGTCGGATCGGCGCCTGCGTGTCGGCGTGCCGCGTCGAGCCCGCATGGGGATGCCGCAGGGCAGCCCGGCGGAGTAGTGCAATGAGAACGCTCCTTGCCTCCCTGGCCTTGCTCGTCTGGCTCAGCCCTGCGCTCGCGGTCAAACCGGAGGAGCAGCTGGCCGATCCGGCGCTGGAAACACGGGCGCGGGAGATTTCCGCTGGCATCCGCTGCCTCGTCTGCCAGAATCAGTCGATCGACGATTCCGATGCGAGCCTCGCACAGGACCTGCGGCGGCTGGTGCGCGAGCGCGTCAAGGCCGGCGACAGCGATCAGGCTGTTCGTGATTTCCTCGTCGCGCGTTACGGCGAGTTCGTGCTGCTGAAGCCGAGTTTCAATGCCCGCAATCTGGTGCTCTGGGGATTGCCGCTGGCAGCGCTGCTGATCGGCGGCGTTGCCGCCTTTCGATTGTTCGGTCGACGTCGGACCGAGGAAAGCGAAATCTCGGAAGACGGCCCGCCCGAAAAACTCTCTCCAGACGAGCAGGCGGAACTCGACCGTCTCTTGCGCCAGGATCAGCTTGGGCAGAAACGCGCCTGAACCTTACGAAATTGTCATGTCCCTGTCAGATTCGGGACATCGGGATACCGTTAGATAGTCATTGTGTCTCGCGGGATGAGCTTCCGGCATACCCCCGTCGCCCCCCGCTCCGGATTTCTCCCGCGAGACCGCCTCCCGGCTTGACGCCGCATCAAACCGATGGCGATCTGTTTCCCCCGAGAAGGACAGACCACCGGCCGCGCATGAAAGTCCCGGCATGAAAATCCTTGTTGTTGAAGACGATGTCGAAGCCGGACGGTATCTCGCCCGCGCCCTGACCGAGGCCGGCCATGTCGCCGATCACGCCGTTGATGGCGAGCAGGGTCTCGAAATGGCGCTTTCCGGCAGCTACGACGTGTTGATCGTCGACCGGATGCTGCCGAAGAGGGACGGGCTTTCTCTCATCATGGCGCTACGCTCCGAGAAGCGGACGACGCCGGTGTTGATTCTCTCCGCGCTCGGACAGGTCGATGACCGCGTGCTCGGCCTGCGCGCGGGCGGCGATGATTACCTCACAAAACCCTATGCCTTCACCGAATGTCTTGCGCGCGTCGAGGCGCTCGCCCGGCGCCAGAACCCGCAGAGCGCCCAGCTGACCTATCGCGTCGGCGACCTCGAACTCGATCGCCTTGCCCATCGCGTCACGCGGGCAGGTGAGGAAATCCTGCTTCAGCCGCGCGAATTCCGTCTGCTCGAATACCTGATGCGCCATGCCGGGCAGGTGGTGACCCGCACGATGCTCCTCGAGAATGTGTGGGATTACCATTTCGATCCGCAGACCAACGTGATCGACGTTCATATCTCGCGCCTTCGCGGCAAGATCGAGCGAGGTCAGGGCGCGGCACTGCTGCACACCGTGCGCGGCGCGGGTTACATGATCCGTGATAATGAGCGCTGAGCGGCCCGGCATGCGGCAGGCGGCGGGGCGGATCTTCCGTACCTCGGCCTTCCGTCTGTCGGCGGTTTACCTGCTGATCTTCGTCTTCTTCGCAGTGTTCGTGCTTGGCTATCTCGCCTGGAACACGCGCCGGCTGCTCGACGCGCAGATCACCGAAACCATCGAGACTGAGATCAGCAGCCTCGCCGAGCAATACCGCATCGGGGGCGTTCGACAGTTGATCGTCACGATGGAACGGCGTGGCCGCCAGAGCGGCTCGTTTCTCTATCTGCTCGTTGATCCGCGCGGTGATTCCGTTACCGGCAACGCGATCCTTCGCGTGCCAGCGCTCGACCAGAAGCCGGGCTGGGTTGAGCTGCCATTCAACTGGCCGGACGAGAGCGAGGAGGTCCGTCGTCTCGCCAAACTGCGGGTTTTCGTCCTGCCGGGCAACCTGCGTCTCTTCGTCGGGCGCGACCTTGAGGAGCGCGCGCGCCTTCAGGAGGCCATCCGGCGCGCGCGCGGTTGGTCACTGCTGATGGTGCTGTTGCTGGGCGGCTTCGGAGCCTGGTTCGTCACCCGCAAGGTGCTTTCGCGTGTCGACGGTATCGCCGGGGCGACCGCACGGATCATGGACGGAAACCTTGCCGAGCGCCTGCCTGTCACCAATGCCGACGACGAGTTCGATCGGCTCGCGATCCACCTCAACCAGATGCTCGATCGCATGGGCGAACTGATGGCGGGCCTGCGCGAACTCTCGGACAATGTCGCACACGATCTGCGCACCCCGCTTACCCGACTTCGCAACGGCGCCGAGGAAAGCCTTCGCAACGCGCAGTCGCTGGAGGAAAGCCGACATGGCCTCGAACGGGCCATCGAGGAGTCGGATCAATTGATCCGGATATTCGACGCGTTGTTGATGATCGCGCGCGCCGAGACTGGCAATCTCTCCACCTCGCTTCAGGAGATCGCGCTCGACGAGCTTGCCGCCGGTATCGCCGAGCTTTACGAGCCACTCGCCGAGGAAGCCGGCATGCCACTTCGCTCCGATATCGAGCCAGGTCTGAAGCTCAAGGCCAACCGCGCGCTGATAGGGCAGGCGCTCTCCAATCTCGTCGAGAACGCGCTGAAATACGGATTGCCGCCGGAGGGTAGCGACCGTGCAGCAGAAATCGAGCTTAGCGTTCACCGGAGAGAAGGCAGGATAGAACTCTCGGTCAGTGATCGTGGCCCCGGCATACCAGATGATGATCGCGAACGGGTGCTGGAGCGCTTCGTCCGACTCGACCGCAGCCGCGCCAAGCCGGGTTTCGGGCTCGGGTTAAGCCTCGTCAATGCCGTCGCGCGGCTCCACGGCGGCACATTGCGGCTTGAGGACAACGCGCCGGGGCTGCGGGTTGTCCTTGTTTTGCCGGCGCCGCTCGTGAATGATCCGGAGATCGTTCCGTCTCCCTAGGTTGTTGCCCGCGATGTATTCTCTTGCCGAATTGCTCCGCCCGGCGATCCGCTCCGGCAAGACGGGGAAAAAATGGCTCGCGGAGTTCCTTGAAAGCGAAGAGGGCGGTGCCGTCGCCCCGCTCGTCGCCGCGCGTGCGGAAGCGGGCGTCCTGCTGGCGGGCATCGCGGAAGGTTCACCCTATCTGCGCCGAATAATGACCCGCTGGCCGGAATGGTTGCCGGGCTTCCTCGAAGCGCCGTTCGAGGTCTCGTTCGCGCGCATTCTCGAAGAAACCCGCGCCGCTGCAGGGCAGCCAGACTCTGACGTTATTTCCCGCGTGCTGCGCCACAACAAGGCTCGAACGGCACTGCTCGTCGCGCTGGCGGATCTCGGCGGCGTGCTTGATACGGTTGGCGTGACGGAGGCGATCACGGATTTCGCCGACGCTGCTGTGCAGGGAGCGCTTCGTTTCGGCCTCAACACGGCGGTGCGCGAGGGTGATCTCGCAGTTCCCGATTCCGCCGAGCCCGAGCGCGACCTCGGCCTGTTCGTGCTCGCACTCGGCAAGCACGGCGCGCGTGAACTCAATTATTCCTCCGACATCGACCTCACGATCTTCTACGATCCCGAGAGACCTGGCATCGCCTCCGCCCGTGACCCGCAGAAGATGGCGATCTCGCTCGTCAAGGGCATCGTGAAGCTTCTCAACGAACGGACGGTCGACGGCTATGTCGAGCGGGTCGACCTCCGCCTCCGCCCCGATCCGGGGTTGACGCCGATTGCGATGCCCGATCATGCCGCGCTCGGCTATTACGAGAGCGTTGGCCAGAACTGGGAACGCGCGGCGATGATCAAGGCCCGGCCGATCGCCGGGGATATCGCTGCTGGGCGCGCCTTTCTCAAGGAACTCGACCCCTTCATCTGGCGGAAATATTTCGACTACGCCGCCATCGCCGATATTCACGCGATGAAACGCCAGATCTACGCCGTGCGCGGCCATGACCAGATCGCCGTCCCGGGCCATGATCTCAAGGTTGGCCGCGGCGGCATCCGCGAAATCGAGTTTTTCGTCCAGACCCAGCAGCTCGTCTATGGCGGTCGCCGCCCGGTGCTTCGTGGAGCGCGCACGCTCGACATGCTTGAGGCGCTTTCGGCGGAAGGCTGGGTAACGCCAGAAGCTGCCGCTGAACTCTCGGTTGCCTATCGGTTTCTGCGCGATCTCGAACACCGCGTGCAGATGGTCAACGACGAGCAGACGCAGAAACTGCCGAAGAACGAGGACGAATTGACTGCGCTCGCCGCCTTCGCAGGTTTCACGCGCGCCGGGCTTGAAAAGGCGTTGGTTAAACAGATGCGGATTGTCGAGCGTCATTACGCGCGTCTGTTCGAAACCGTGCCGGGCCTCGCATCGGAGGCCGGCAGCCTCGTGTTTACCGGGGTTGAGGACGATCCGGAAACGCTGAATACACTGCGACGCCTCGGCTTCCTGCGTCCGGACATGGTGGCGGAAACGGTGCGCGGCTGGCATTTTGGCCGCCGCCCGGCGATTACGACGCCAAGAGCCCGGGAGATCGTGACCGAGCTTGTGCCGGGCTTGCTCGAAGCCTTCGGTAATTCGTCCGACCCCGACGGCGCGCTGATATCGTTCGACAACGCACTCCAGCATATGCCCGCGGCGGTCGAACTCTTCTCGATCCTCAAGAACAATGATGAATTGCGTCGTCTGTTCGCGGAAATTCTGGGCACGGCGCCTCGCCTCTCGCAGATCGTCGCGCTCTCGCCGCATGTCCTCGATGTGCTGGTCGATCCGGAGTTTCTCGCCGGGCTGACAATGGAGGCGGCGCGCGAGCGCATTGGCCCGCGCCTTGCCCGCGAAACGGATTTCGAGGGGTTTCTCGACCGTGCGCGTGAACTTGGACGTGCGGAGCGCTTTCTGCTCGGCACGCGCGTGCTTTCGCGCGTATTGCCGTTGCCCGAGGTCGGCGCGGCGCACACGGCGGTGGCCGAGATCTTTCTCGACATCGTTCTGCGCCGCGTGCGGGAGGAATTCGCGCTTACCTACGGCGAGATTCCCGGTGCCTCGATGATCCTTGTCGGCTATGGCAAGGCCGGTTCACGCGAGATGACCGCGAACTCCGATCTCGATCTCGTCGTCATCTACAACGCGCCGCCGGACGAAATGTCGGACGGTAAACGGGCGCTGATGCCGGCGGAATATTTCGCCAAGCTTACCCAACGTCTCGTCTCGGCCCTTTCGGCGCCCATGCGCTCGGGCACCCTTTACGAAATCGACCTCCGGCTTCGGCCCTCGGGGCGCAAGGGCACGGTCGCGACCTCGCTCAACGGTTTCCGAGACTATCAGCTTACCGAGGCCGAGACATGGGAGCACATGGCGCTGACGCGCGCTCGTCCGCTCGCCGGGGATGCCGATCTCGCACGCGAGTGGCAGGGCGTCGCGGCGGATATCCTGTCGCGGGCACCCTCCCGGAAATCGGTGCGCAAAGCGGCGGCCGAGATGCGCGGGCTTATGGCGCAATCGAAGCCGGGGCGCGACATGTTCGATGTCAAGGATTGGCCGGGCGGGCTCGTCGATTGCGAATTCGTCGCGCAGGTCCTTACACTCGAAAATCCCGATCTTTTCGGCCTCGGAACCGGTGGCGCGATTGAGGAGGCTGCAAAACGCGGGCTCCTTGGCGGAGAGGAGACAGAAACCTTGTTGAAAGCATGGAGTCTCCAGTCGGCCTTCGCGCAGGTGACGCGCCTTTGCTTGCCGGAGGCTTTCGACGAGGCAACCGCGAGCGTGGTCTTCAAGCGACGACTGGCCGGACTGCTGGACTACCCGGATTTCAATTTCCTCGTCACCGACATGAAAGCCGCCCAGATCGCCGCAAGGGGGGTCTTCTCAAAACTGATCGGCAAAGTCAGGGCCGGCTGATCGCCAGGATCAGCCGTTCATTGGCAGATCGAGCTGGATCGCGCTGCCGCGAGCGGGCAGATGGATCATGATCAGCGAACCGATTTCCGCTGACGAGCGCATCCGGATTGTGCCGCCGTGCAGTTCGATCAGAGCACGGGCAATCGGCAGTCCAAGGCCTGAGCCCTTGCAACCATCCTCGAGCATCCGGTCGATATGGCCGAACGGGTTCGCCATGGTGCCGATCTCGCCTGGCGAAAGGGTGCAGCCACGGTCGGCGATGAAGATATTGACGTGATCGCCGCAGGGGCGGGCGCGAACCGATACCCGGCCGCCGGCGGGAGAGAGGCGCACGCTGTTGCGCAGGATGTGTCCCAGCGCCTGCCGGATGGCGTTCGGATCGACGAACAACGGGCGGAGGCCGGCAGGTTGGGAGGAGGTCGGGTCGATCTCGAGGCGAATTTTCTTGTCCTGTGCCGCTTCCTGCACCTGCCGGGTCGCGTTCTCGAGCAGGGTGCCGAGTGGCACTTCCTCGCGCTCCAGGGTCACGCGGCCGGCCTCGATGCGCGCCATGTCGAGAATGTCGGAAATGATGGCCATCAGCGCCGAACCGCTTTCTCCGATGTGGCGGGCATATTCGACATAGCGTTCGGAACCGCACGGGCCGAAAACCTGCGTTTCGATCATCTCGGCGAAGCCGATGATATGGTTCAGCGGCGTGCGGATTTCGTGATTCATGTTGGCAAGGAATTCCGCCTTCATCCGGTTGGCGGACACCGCCTCGGCTTTCTGTTCGAGATAGCGGTCCGCGAGTTCGGCCAACTGTCCGGCCTGACGGCGGAAGGCTTCCCGCGAATTCCCCAGATCGCTGACCGTGATCTGGAGATGCCGCTCGTTCTCAATCAGGCGTGCTTCCTGCGTCTTGCGAGCGGTGATGTCGGTGCCAACAGAGACGTAGCCGCCATCCCCCGTCGGGCGCTCGTTGATGAGGAGCCAGCGTCCGTCATGCAACTGGGCTTCGTAGGTGCGGGCACCGGTTTCGGGCTGCGAACCGTGATCGATCTCGATCTGCACCCGCGGCGGTGCGGCAGCGGCCATCAGCGTCTTGTAAGACGTGCCGCGCAGCACGAGTTCGGCTGGCAGGCCGTGGAATGTCTGGTATTTCGAGTTGCACAGGAGAAGGCGGTTGTTCTCGTCCCAAAGAACGAAAGCTTCGGAAAGCGACTCGATCGCGTCGCGCAGCCGGGCATCGGCGCGGCGGTTTTCTTCCTCGAGCACACGCTCCTGCGTCACGTCCATGACGATGCCGAACAAGCGAGCCTTATCCGCCTGGGCGGTATCAACCGCGATGGCGCGCATCCGGAGCCAGCGCCAGTTGCCAAGTTCGTCCCGCATGCGGAACACATTGCCGAATTCGCGTTCGCCGGCGGCGACGGCGCTGCGGATCGATTCCAGGAGATCGCTGTCGTCCGGATGCAGGCGGGCGGAAATCCGTGCACGGTCCTTGTTGCCATCCGGCTGGCGGCCAAGCAGATGGTGCATCGAGTCTGACCAGAAGATCGAGTCGGTCGAGAGCCTCCAGTCCCAGAGTCCGCATTGGCTGTGCGAGAGTGCGAGTTCCGCGAGGGTACTCATCCGCGTGGCGCTGGCGCTGGCCTGGCAGGCGCGCTGACGCTGAGCGTAGAAAACGAGCGTGAAAGCGATCGTCACGGCGCCGAAGCAAAGGAGAATGGCTGTTGTGGCACTGGTGTGCGTCCACCAAAGCCGCAGTTCCTCCTCGACGGGCTGATAACCGACGATCAGGCGCTCCTCGAGATCGGCGCGCGAGAAAGCCACGCTGGCGAGGCGACCGTCGCGCATCGGAATCCGCGCCCGGGCACGGGCGCTGAGCGCGATGTCGAAGGCAAGGGGCTCGCCGAACAGCCAGCGCGCCTTGCGGTTGAGATCCTCCACGGCAACATGACCCGAGAGCACGTTCGCGTCCCGGTCGAGTAACAGGAAGCGGCGGCCGGGCTGGACGGTTTCGTTGGAAAGCCGGGGGAGGGCGGCGGCTGCGCCGTTTTCTTCGGATTGGGCGAGTGCGAGCTTCGCCGCGGTCAGGTCCAGCGCAAGCTGAAGGTTGGCTTCGGCCGCGGCGAGTTGCTCTTCCCGTGAGGTCGTTGCCTGGATGAAAAGGCTCGTGACCGTGACGGCGAGGAAAACGAGAACGAGGGCGATGACCGTCCGGTCGAGGCGATTCGAGGTGAAGCGCGCCGTGCCCTTGCCCGAGAATGCGGTAATGGGGTCTGGTGTCTCTCTGCGCAAAAAAATAGCGCTGGCCGCGAATGCTCGCACCATGATTGCCCCCTCGGAATTCCCCCAAAAACTGATCCGGAGAATGTGCCGCATCGCCCCGAATCACCGTTAGTTGAATCGAGGTGAATCCGCCTTGCAAGGGCCTTTTTTACTTTTGATTCATCTTTGCCGACGGGCCATTTTGCGCCGGAAGCTCCCTGAATCCGATGGTCATGTTACGGATTCATTGTGATCCCTTTTTGTTCTCTTTTAATTCTAGTGATCTGGAACATGCAAATTCCTCTTTGCACGCAATAGCAGGCGTTCCTAATGCAAAGCTGACGAGTCCTGCCTCTTCCGCTCAACTCAGGAGAGCGTGCGCTCCAGAATGTCGCCCAGATCGCGCGAACGGTCGCCACCTGTCGCCAGCGCCCGCAAGGCAGCTTCCGCCTGTGCACGACGGCCGTTTTCGAGTCCCTTCCAACTCCGGAAAGCGGTCGCCAGCCGCGCCGCGATCTGCGGGTTGCGGGCGTCGATCTCGCCGATCAGTTCGGCGACCAGCCGATAGCCGGAACCGTCCGCCGCGTGGAACCCGCGCGGGTTGGCATTGGCGAAGGTGGCGATCAAGGCTCGCGCCCGGTTCGGGTTGGTGAGCGTGAACTGCGGATGCGCGGTCAAAGCCTTCACGTGGGCAGGCGCGTCCTCGCCGCCGATGCGCGCCTGAAGCGCGAACCACATGTCGAGGATGAGATGCTCGCCCTTGTAGCGCTCGTAGAACAGCGCGAGCGCATCTTCCCGCTCTGCGCTCTCGCATGGCAGCAGGGCAGCGAGCGCGCCGATCCGGTCGGTCATGTTGTGGGCGGTCTGGAATTGCCGGAAGGCGGTCTTCGCGCCGGCTGCCCGATCCGCTGCGACCAGATAGCGCAGGAGTTGCGAGCGCAGCGCGCGACGTCCGGCGCTCGCCCCATCCGGACTGAAGGTGCCTTCCTTCGAGAAGTCCGCATAGGCGGCCTCGATGTCGTGCAGCGCAAACCGCGCGATTTCGTCACGAAGGTGATCGACCGCAATACCGATCGCCCCGGGATCGACATCTGTTGCGATCTCGCGGGCAAGGTCTGCCTCGGTCGGCAAGGTGATGGCCAGCGCCGTGAAGGCGGGATCGCTGGCGCTTGTTTCAACGAGATGGCGGATCGCCTCCGCCAGCGCCGCGTCGGCGAGTGGCGCGTCACCCTTGCGGATGGCCGTAACGGAACGGCGCAGCAGGGCTGTCGCCGCATCCTGCAGGCTCTGCCATCGATTGAAGGGGTCGGTGTCATGCCGTGCGAGTGCGAGGAGATCGCCCGGCGCACGCTCGATCGCCACACGCACCGGCGCCGAGAAGCCGCGGAACAGGGAGGGGATCGGACGCTTGTTTAACCCGGTCCATTCGCGGCTGGCGCTTGGCCCATCCATCGCCACCACTTCATCACCCGCCAGCACCTCGCCATCTTCCGCGATCAGGCCGAGCTTCACCGGGATCACCTGCGGCCCCTTGGTCGGCTGGCCCGGCGTGGGAGCGGTTTCCTGCCGGAAATCGAGGCGGTACTTGCCCGTCGTGGCGTCGTAGTCCTGCGTCACCGTCACCAGCGGCGTGCCCGCCTGATCGTACCAGCGCATGAATGACTTGAGATCCTTGCCCGACACATCGGCGAAGCACTGGATGAACTGCTCGACGATGGCGGCCTCGCCGTCATGGCGCGCGAAATAGAGATCCATGCCCTCGCGGAACTTTGCCTCGCCGATCATCAGGCGCAGCATCTGGATCAGCTCGGAGCCTTTGTTGTAGACGGTTGCGGTATAGAAGTTGTTGATTTCCTTGTATGTCTGCGGCCGCACGGGGTGCGAGAGCGGCCCGGCATCCTCGACGAACTGCGCTGCACGCAGGGTGAGCACGTTGGCGATGCGCTCCACCGGGCGCGAGCGCATGTCCGAGGAAAATTCCTGATCGCGGAAGACGGTCAGCCCTTCCTTGAGGCAGAGCTGGAACCAGTCGCGGCAGGTGATGCGATTGCCGGTCCAGTTGTGGAAATACTCGTGCGCCACAATCGCTTCGATATTGTGGTAGTCCTGATCTGTCGCGGTGTCGGGCGAGGCGAGGATGTAACGGTCGTTGAAGATGTTGAGACCCTTGTTCTCCATCGCGCCCATGTTGAAATCGGAGACGGCGACGATGTTGAAGAGGTCGAGATCGTATTCGCGGCCGAATTTTTCCTCGTCCCATTTCATCGAGCGGATCAGCGAGTCCATCGCATAGGCGGCGCGCTCGGCCTTGCCCTTCTCGACATAGACATTGAGCTTCACCTTGCGACCCGAGGGCGTCACGTGCTCGCCGGGAAAGCCGTCGAGATCGCCGGCGACCAGCGCGAAGAGGTAGCAGGGCTTCTTGTGCGGATCATCCCAGACCGCAAAATGCCGCCCGCCGGGCAGGTCGCCGATCTCGACCGGGTTGCCGTTGCACAGCAGAAGCGGGCAGGCGGCCTTGTCAGCTTCCATGCGCACGCGCCAGATCGACATCACATCGGGCCGGTCGAGGAAATAGGAGATACGGCGGAAGCCGTCGGCCTCGCACTGCGTGCAATAGACACCGTTCGAGCGATAGAGTCCCATCAGCTTCGTGTTCGCCGCCGGGTTCACCACCGTCTCGATCGTGAGAATGAAGGGCTCATCCGGCAGATCCGGGATCGCCAGCGCTTGCGGCGACACCGTGAAGGCATCGGCGGCGAGCGGCTTGCCGTCGAGCGCGGCCGAGACGAACACGAGTTCGTCGCCGTCAAGTTCCAGCGGAGCGCCGGGCCGCCCGGCCGGATTACGTCGCATGGCGAGCGTGCTCACCACCCGCGTGGCCTCAGGCTCCAGCATGAAGTCGAGCGACACCCGGTCGACCAGAAAATCCGGGACGCGATATTCCGAAAGGCGGATGACGGGTGGATTGTCGGAGCGCATGGGTATCCCGGAAGAACAGTGGACCTAGGGTCTGACTACACCTTGCCGAGGGCGCGGGTAAAGGCGGCGTCGGCAGCTTTCCCCGTCAGTGCAGCCCATTCCGGGCGCAGTGGGCGCGAAGCGAGAGCATCAGTGTGAGCGAGAGGAAGGCGGTTCCCAGCATGACCGACACGAGACTTGCCGCACCAAGATGATCGAGCATGAAACCGCCAAGGATGGGCGCAAGCGCACCGGCGGTGTTCTGGGAGACCGTGATCTTGTTGAGGCGCTCACCATAGCCGCGCGAGCCGAACATCGCGAGTGTCAATCCGCCGCGGGCGATCGTCAGCAGACCGTTCGAGATGCCATAGAGCATGGCAAAGGCAATTCCGATGATCGGTGTTCCGCCGCTCCAGAGCAAGACCAGAAAGGCGGCAGGCAGGCAGAAGGCCGAGACCATGGCTGTGATCATGACGGAATAGCGAGAGCCAAACAGCATCTCTCCCATGCGGCCGGCGACCTGGAAAACGCCGACAAGGCTGCCGATCAGAACGGCGGCGGTCGCCGCGAACCCAAGCCCTTCCAGAACCGGAAACACGAGCAGCGACCATGAATTGAAGATGAGGCCGTTGAACGCGAGCATCAGTGCAAACAGTCCGAACGCTAGGGCGAATGCCTCATGCCGGATTCCGGGCTCGACCGTCGCAGCCCGTTCGGCGCCGTTCCGGGCCGCCTCGCTGCCGTTGAGCAATAGAAGGTGCAGCGGCAGGCAGATGACGAGATTCAGTCCGGCGAAAAACAGTACGATGTCGCGCCAGCCCATGTGTTGCATCAGGTAGGCGGTGAAAGGCCAGAAAATCGTCGAGGCGAGGCCACCCATGAAGGTCAGAAACGAGATGGCGCGCCGTGCCTGATGCCCTGCGATCTGGGTGAGGGCGGTAAAGGCGGCGGAGTAAAGCGCCATCGGGCCGCCGATCCCGATGATGGTCCAGGCCAGATAGTAGCTCCAGAGCGAACCGGCCTTCGAAAGCATGGCGAGACCGAGCGCGGTGATGACGGAGCCCACCGACATCACGATCCGTGATCCCGACCGGTCCTGCCAGCGGCCGATGGCGGGGCCGAAGATCGCGGCGCAGATCAGCGGAACCGAAGCGCCGCCAAGCACGAGGGCGCTTGAGATATCGAGATCGTCGCCGATCTTCTGCGACAGCAGCGAGAGCAGGTAGTAGGTCGTTCCCCAGCCGATGATCTGCGTGACACCGAGCCCGAGAATCGCTCGCCGGGCATCGCGCCCGAGAGAAACGGCCGGCGGAGCGTGCATGGCGATATCCGGCGAGAAGGAGGAAGGCGCCGCCGACGCGGCCCCGGTTGACGCCAGAATGGCGCGCCCGGCAGGCCCGTTACAAGAGAATTTTTGCTGTGTCGGGCGCTATTCGACGAACACTTCCTCGCGCTTGGCGCGGATCGAGGGAAGAACCGCCAGAACCAGCAGGACGATGGAAACCACAAGGAGCGATGCCGCGAGCGGGTTGGTGCCGAAATCCAGCAGGCTCAGCCAGTTGCCGCGCGCGAAGATCATCGCAAGGCGGAGTTTTTCCTCCATGATCTTGCCAAGCACAAAGGCGACAAGCATCGGCGCGGGCTCGAAGCCGAGCTTGATGAACGCATAGCCGACAAGGCCGAAGAAGGCCGCCAGTACCACATCAAACCATTGTCCGTTCACCGAATAGATGCCGATGCAGCAGAAGATCAGGATCGCGGGAAACAGCATCCGGTAGGGGACGCGCAGAAGCTGCACCCACATGCCCACCAGCGGCAGGTTGATGATGACCAGCATGAGGTTGCCGATCCACATCGAGGCGATCATGCCCCAGAACAGCTTCGGCTGTTCGGTGACGATCTGCGGTCCCGGCACGATGCCGTGGATCGTCATCGCGCCGACCATCACCGCCATCACAGCGTTCGGTGGAATGCCGAGTGTGAGGAGGGGAATGAATGAGGTCTGCGCCGCCGCGTTGTTCGCACTTTCCGGTCCGGCGACGCCCTGGATCGCGCCTTGACCGAAAGCCTTCGGTGTTTTCGATATCTTTTTCTCGACCGTGTAGGCGCCGAAGGCAGCGAGCGTTGCGCCGCCACCGGGCAGGATGCCGAGGAGGGAGCCGAGCAGGGTGCCCCGCGCGATGGCCGGAGCGGATTCGATGAGATCCTCCCGCGTCGGCATCAGCCCCGTCACCTTCTGTTCGACGATGTCGCGGCTTTCGCGGTTTTCGAGATTGCGCAGGATTTCGGCGAAACCGAACATGCCCATTGCCAGCGTCACGAACTCGATGCCGTCGGCGAGCGGAGCATAGTTGAAGGTCATGCGCTGCGCGCCGGTCTCGACATCGGTACCGATGGTCGAGAGCAGCAGGCCGAGAAAGACCATCGCGATCGCCTTCAGGATCGAACCCGATGCGAGCACGATGGCGCAGACCAGTCCGAGCGCCATCAGCGCGAAATATTCCGCCGGTCCGAAAGCCTGCGCGACATCCGTCAGCGGCTTGGCGAGCGCGGCGATCAGGACGGTGCCGAACGTGCCGGCGACAAACGAGCCGATGGCGGCAATGGCGAGCGCCGCCCCGGCGCGCCCCTTCTTGGCCATCTGGTGCCCGTCGAGCGTGGTCACGACCGAGGAGGCTTCTCCCGGCAGGTTGACGAGGATCGCCGTCGTCGAGCCGCCGTATTGCGCGCCGTAGAAGATGCCGGCGAGCATGATAAGCGCGCCTGTGGGATCGAGCTTGTAGGTCACTGGCAGCAGCATTGCGATGGTTGCGATCGGACCGATGCCGGGCAGGACGCCAATCAGCGTGCCGACAAGCGCACCGATGAGGCAGAGCAGCAGGTTGATCGGGCTGACGGCGACCGAGAAACCGAACGCGAGGTTGGAGAGAAGGTCCATCGGCCGCCCCGTCAGAGCTTGGGCCAGATCGGAATCGCCTGCGCGAGCCCGTAGCGGAACAGCACGACGCAGAACAGCGTCATCAGCGCGGCGAAGATCACGGCTTCCTTCAGCCGGAAATCGGCGGAAGCCAGCGCGGCGATCAGCATCAGGGGGATCCCGGTCAGCACGAGGCCAAGCGGCTCGATTGCGAAGGCGAAGAACAATACGCCGCCGAGAATGCAAGCGATGCCACGCCACGCGATGCGGCCGAAGCCCTCGCCCTCGCGGAAGAAGCCGCCGGCCGCAATGATCGCGCCGAGCACCAGCAGAGCCATGGCCGTGTAACGCGGTGCGGAGCCGGAATTGAGCCCGGAGGTACCGGCAACAGGCAGATGCCGGCTCAGGAACAGTGCCAGGGCTGCAATCAACATCAGGACGAGCCCGCCGACGATATCCTGTATCGCCCGTGGGCCATTGGGTATTCTCTCGCTCACGTTTCCCCCGGGAACGCGGGCCGCGATTTCGGAGCGGCCTGCTCCTATTCGATCGATTTTCGCGCAAACTGCCGGATGCCGTGCCGTTGAGCAAGGGGAAAGGCCGAACGGCTCCGTGATTTGCACGGGGCGACGACATCGGCTACCCCGGGGACAACTCTTTTTCAGGATGTCGCCGATGTTCGGAATTCCGGTGGGTGATCTCGTCACCCTGGTTGTGGCGTTGCTCGGCGCCGGTTTGGTCACCGGCCTGCTGGCCGGCATGTTCGGCGTCGGTGGTGGCGCCGTCATCGTGCCGGTGCTCTACCAGATCTTCGGCTTCCTCAACGTGCCGGAGGATGTGCGGATGCACCTCTGCGTCGGCACCTCGCTGGCGATCATCATTCCCACTTCCATCCAGTCGTTCCGTGCGCATCGTGCAAAGGGCAAGGTGCTGATGGACGTGCTGAAGATCTGGGCGGCGCCGGTTGTTCTTTCCGTGATCGCGGGCGGCGCGATTGCCGCCTTCGCGCCGGCGCTCGTGCTCAAACTCGTGTTCGTGCTGGTCGCCGGTTCGAACGCGATCAAGCTCCTCTCCGGGCGTGACGATTGGCGGATTTCCAACGATCTGCCGGGTCCCACCGGAATGCGGGTCTATGGCATCCTGATCGGGCTTGCCTCTTCGCTGATGGGCATCGGCGGCGGCGCGATCTCGAACATGATCCTCTCGCTCCATAACAAGCCGATTCACAACGCGGTCGCGACCTCGTCCGGGCTCGGTGTGCTGATTTCCGTTCCCGGCGCGCTTGCCTATATTGCTGCCGGTTGGCCCAAGATGGCGCTGCTGCCGCCGCTCTCGCTCGGTTTTGTCTCTCTGCTCGGATTCGCGTTGATCGCCCCGACATCGACCCTCGTCGCGCCGTTCGGCGCGAAGCTCGCGCATTCGATGCCAAAGCGTCGGCTCGAAGTTGCCTTCGGCGTCTTCCTCCTGCTTGTCAGTGCGCGATTCATCTGGGGGCTTGTCAGCTGACTGATTGCGAGGCCGAGCCAGCGCGTTATGCTGTTCTCTGCGAAAGGGGACATCATGCCGCGCGAGATCACCGCTGACATCGAGCGCCTTTTCCGGCGGATCGACACCCGGCGCGACGACCTCGTCAAGCTGACGCAGGATCTGATCCGCTTTCCGACCGTCAACCCGCCCGGCGACGCCTATGAGGCCTGTGCACGCTTTCTCGGTGCACGGCTCGACGCGCGCGGCGCGAGGGTTGATTACGTGCGGGGCAAGGGCGAACCAGACGATACGGACCTTCACCCGCGCCTCAATGTCGTAGGCCGGTTCGAGGGTGGCTTGCCGGGGCCGTGCGTCCATTTCAACGGCCATATCGACGTCGTCGAGGCGGGTCTCGGCTGGACGCTGCCGCCCTTCGAGGGCGTCGTGAAGGACGGGCGTGTCTATGGCCGCGGTGCCTGCGACATGAAGGGCGGTATCGCCAGCGCGATCATCGCGATGGAATCGCTCCTCGATGAGGGGCTGCTGACGCGAGGCGCGATCGAGTTTTCCGGCACGGTCGATGAGGAATCGGGCGGTTTTGGCGGAGTCGGCCACCTTGCGCGCAACGGCTGGTTCGACAAGGGCCGGGTCGATCACGTCATCATTCCAGAGCCACTCAACCCGGATCGCGTCTGCCTTGGTCATCGCGGCGTTTGGTGGGCCGAGGTCGAGATCACGGGGCAGATCGGGCATGGTGCGATGCCGTTCCTCGGCGTTTCCGCCATCCGCGGTATGGGCGATTTCCTGACGCTGATCGAAAAAGAACTGGTACCGGCACTGGAAACCCGGCGCACGCGCATGCCCTGCGTGCCGGAGGGGGCGAGGCAGGCGACGCTTAACCTCAATTCGATCCACGGCGGCCAGCCGGAGCCCTTCGACGGATTGCCGGCACCGGTGGTGGCAGATCGCTGTCGGCTGGTGCTCGACCGGCGCTACCTTATCGAGGAACCGCTGGAGGGCGTGAAAGGCGAGATCGTCGCGCTGCTCGATCGGGTGAAGGCCGCGCGCGCAGGGCTCGATTATTCCGTGCGTGAGATCATGACCTTCGCCCCGACGATGACGGAACCGGATGCGCCGGTCGTTGCGGCCCTCGACGAGTGGATCGACAATCTCTTCGGCCGCCCGGCGGAACACGTCGCTTCGCCGGGCACCTACGACCAGAAGCACATCACCCGTTTCGGTGCGGTGCGCGATTGCGTTGCCTACGGGCCCGGCATTCTCGACCTCGCGCATCAGCCGGACGAATGGGTCGGCATCGAAGACATGGTGCTATCCACCAAGGTCATGGCCGCTGCAACGCTGACGCTGTTGCGCCGCGAGACGAGCCGCGCTTAAGTCTGGCAACAGTCCAATATTTCGGGACCGGTAGGGAAGGGGACCCCATGATCGCGAAGGTTTTGAAGCAGGTGCTGCTGGCTGGGATCGGCGCGCTGGCGGCCTCGGGCGCGATTGCGCAGGGCAAGGACAGCGTGGTGATTTGCCAGACGCTGGAGCCACCGATTCTCGATCCCTCCGGCGGGGCTGCGGCAGCGATTCGCGAGGTAACCTACGGCAATATCTTCGAAGGGCTCGTCGCGCTGGACCGCAATTCGAAGATCATTCCGGCGCTGGCCGAGAGCTGGGAGACGAGCGCCGATGGCATGAAGTACATCTTCCGGCTGCGGAAGAACGCGAAATTCCATGATGGCACGCCGATGACTTCGGCGGACGTAAAATTCTCGTTCGATCGCGCCGTCGCGCCCGATTCGAAAAACGCTCAGAAATGGATCTTCCAGCCGATCAGCGAGATCGCGACGCCCGCGCCCGATGTCGTCGAGATCACGCTGAAGCAGTTCGCCTCCGATTTCCTCTACGGTCTCGCCTGGGGCGACGCGGTGATCTTCTCGGAGAAATCGGTTACCAAAGCCGCGACCGATCCGGTCGGCACAGGGCCCTTCCGGTTCAAGAGCTGGAACAGGGGCGACCGCCTTACGCTCGAACGCTTCGATGGCTGGTGGGGAGCGAAGCCCGCGCTGGGGAATGCCACCTTCCGCTTCATCGCGGATCCGCAGGCGCAGGTCGCCGCACTCCTCGCCGGCGATTGTGATGCGCATACCAACATCGGTGCGCAGGAGGCCGTTCCCCAGCTCAAGGCCGACCCGAAACTGACGGTGACCGTCGGCCGCACCGAGGGCGAGACGATCGTCGCCATGAACAACGCCAAGGCACCGCTCAACGATGTTCGCGTGCGTCGCGCGCTCGCGATGGCGGTGGATCGCAAGCTCGTCAATGAGGGCGCCGTTTCGGGCTTCGGTACGCCTATCGGAAGCCATTTCTCGCCCAACCACCCGGATTATGTCGACCTGACCGGCGAAACCCCGTTCGATCCGAAGAAGGCGAAGGCATTGCTCGCCGAAGCTGGCTTCCCCAACGGGCTCTCGCTTACCCTGCGTCTCCCGCCACCGGCCTATGCGCGGCGAGGCGGCGAGGTGGTCGCGGCGATGCTCGCGGAAATCGGGGTGAAGACGAGCATCGAACCGCTAGAATGGCCGCAATGGCTGGAGCGCGTGTTTCGTAACAAGGATTTCGACCTGACGATCGTTTCGCACGTCGAGCCGATGGACCTCAATATTTACACACGAGACAACTACTACTTCGGCTACAAGTCCGAGGCCTTGAACGCCGCGTTCCAGAAGATCAAGAGCGCGCGCTCCGATGCCGAGCGCAAGGCGGCTTTCGAGGCGGCACAGCGGCAGATCGTTCAGGATCAGGTCAATATCTTCCTCTTCATGCTGCCGAAGGTGACGGTGGCGAAGAAGGGGCTCTCGGGTCTGTGGGAGCACGCGCCGTTGCCAGCGACCCCGCTCGCGGAGTTGCGCTGGCAATAGCCGAGGCGTCCGGCGGAGGGCGGCGGCATGGGGCATTTTATCCTGCGGCGGCTCGCGGGGTTCGTCCTGACGATGCTCGCCGCCGCCATTCTTATTTTCCTGCTGCTGGAAGTGTTGCCGGGCGATCCGGCCGGGACGATGCTCGGCGTCAGTGCGACCCCGGAGACTGTTGCGGCCTTGCGGGCGGAACTGGGGCTCGATCGACCGGCGTTCCAACGCTTCCTTTCGTGGATTCTCGGGCTATTCACCGGCGATCTCGGGCTTTCGTACACTTATCGCGTGCCTGTTGGCGGGCTCATCGCCGAGCGGATCGCGGTGACGTTGCCGCTGGCGACGATGGCGCTTGTGCTGGCCGCGACCATCGGCATCACGCTCGGCACGCTCGCGGCCTCGCGCGGCTCCGGCCCGGTCGACGCTGCCATCATGGCGGTTTCGCAACTCGGCATCGCGATCCCGAATTTCTGGTTCGGCATCCTGTTCGTGCTGCTGTTCTCGGTCACGCTCGGCTGGTTTCCCTCCGGCGGCTTTCCCGGCTGGCAGGCCGATCCCGCCGGGGCCTTCCGCGCGCTGGTCCTCCCCGCCTTCGCGCTCGCGTTGCCGCAATCGGCGGTGCTGGCACGGATGACGCGCACCTCGATGCTCGAAACCCTCGGAGAGGACTTTATCCGCACGGCGCGGGCCAAGGGGCTCAATCGCGCGCAGGTGCTGCGCCGGCATGCGCTCAGGAACGCCCTCATCCCCGTCATCACTGTTCTGGGGCTGCAATTCTCTTTTCTCGTTGCCGGCACGATCGTCGTCGAGAATGTGTTCGCGTTACCGGGTCTGGGCCGGTTGCTGGTGCAGGCAGTCGGCGGGCATGACCTCATCCTCATCAAGTCGCTGGTGCTTCTATTCGTCGGCACGGTGATCGCTGTGAACACCGCCGTCGATCTCGCGTATGGCTTGATCGATCCACGTCTGAGGATCGCGGCATGATCGCCCGAGCGCTTCGCCATCCCTCGTTCCTGATCGGTGCGGTGCTATCGTTGCTGATCTGCACCGTGGCGCTCGCCTCGCTATTCTGGACGCCGGAAGATCCGACGAAGATGCGTATCCTGATGCGTCTCAAGGGACCTTCGGCCGAATTCTGGCTCGGGACCGACCAGTTCGGGCGTGATGTTGCCTCGATACTGATGGTCGGCGCCCGCAATGCATTGCTGACCGGGCTCGTGGCGGTCGCAATCGGTCTCGGCTTCGGCCTGATGCTCGGGGTGATGGCTGCGCAGATGAAAGGACGCTGGATCGATGACGCCATTATGCGGGCGCTCGATTTCGTATTTGCCTTTCCCGCCGTCCTCAGCGCGATCCTGATCTTGACCTTTCTCGGGCCGGGTCTTGTCAACGCCGTGATCGCCATCGGCATTTTCAACATTCCCGTGTTCGCGCGCGTCGCGCGCGGAGCCACGCTTCAGGTTCTGGCGCGGGATTTCATCCGGGCGGCGCAACTTGCGCGCGTGCCGAAGCTCGTCATCTTGCGACGACATGTGCTGCCGAATATCGCGGGGCTGATGATTGTGCAGGCAAGCACGCAGTTCGCGCTCGCGATCCTCGCCGAGGCGGGTCTGTCCTACCTCGGGCTTGGCACCCAACCGCCGAACCCGTCATGGGGGCGGATGCTGAACGACGCCCAGACCTTCCTTGCGATGTCGCCACGCCTCGCCCTGCTCCCCGGTCTCGCGATCGCCCTCTCGGTGCTCGCCTTCAACCTGCTGGGGGATGGCTTGCGCGATATCCTCGATCCGCGGCTTGAGGAGCGTTAGCATGCTCGAAGTCGACCGGCTCACTGTCACTTTCCGGGACCTCAGGATCCTGCGCGACCTTTCTTTCTCGCTCGAACGTGGTGAGACGCTGGGGATCGTCGGTGAATCCGGCTCGGGCAAGACCGTGACGGCGCTCTCGATCATGGGCCTCCTGCCGCGTTGGCTCGGCATGGAAGGCGCGATCCGCCTCAGCGGGCGTAATATTGCCGGACTGTCGGAAACCAACCTTTGCGCGCTGCGCGGGCGCCGGATCGGCATGATCTTTCAGGAGCCGATGACGGCGCTCAATCCCGTGCAGCGCGTCGGCGATCAGATCGCGGAAGGACTCGTCCTGCACGGCGTGATGGATCGCGAGGCGGCGAAGGTGGAGGCGATCCGCCTCATCGGTCGGGTCGGTCTCGACCGACCGGAACAACGGGCCCGATCCTACCCACATGAGCTTTCAGGCGGCCAGCGCCAGCGTGTGATGATCGCGATGGCCATCGCCTGCCGGCCGGACGTGCTCATCGCGGATGAACCAACCTCCGCGCTCGATGTGACGGTCCAGGCCGAGATTCTCACGCTATTGCGTGAGATTCGCGACGAGACCGGCATGGCGATGCTGATGATCAGTCACGACCTCGCGGTGATCTCGCGCATCGCGGATCGTGTTCTGGTGCTCTACGGCGGCGCGCCGATGGAGATGGGGCCGACGAAAGCTCTGCTGAGCGCGCCGCGTCAGCCCTATACCCGCGGGCTTCTCGCTGCCATTCCCCGGGGCACCGCCCGGGCGACCCGCCTGAGCCCGATTCCCGGCCATGTGCCGGACCTGCGGAGCGTTCCCGACGGCTGCCCGTTCTCGAACCGCTGCCCGAGGGCGGACGAGACTTGCGCCCGCACGACGCCGCCGCCCGAACAGGCGACGACCCGGGCATGGTGTCACCATCTCGACCGGGGAGGAGCGGGATGAAGCCGTTCCTGCAGGTTGATAACCTCGCCCGCCATTATTCGCTTCCCGCCCGCGATTTCTGGGGGCGTCGGGAGCGTTTCGTTGCGCTTGAAGGGGCGAGCTTCGAGGTTCCGGAAGGACAGATTCTCGGCGTCGTCGGCGAATCCGGCTCCGGCAAGTCGACGTTGGCGCGCCTGTTGGTCGGCCTCGAACCACCTGATGTCGGATCGATCACGCTCGGCGAGCAGCATGTCCGTGCCGGCGAAGCGCACTCGGGGCCGTTGCGCGATGTGCAGATGGTGTTTCAGGACCCATTCGGTTCCCTCGACCCACGCATGCGCATCCTCGACAGTATCGCCGAGCCGCTTGATCATGCGGGGCTTTCGCTCTCGCCGGATGAGCGCCTGTCGCGCGTCGTCGGAATGCTCGAACGCGTCGGGCTCGGCAGCGGTGCCCTGCGGCGTTTCCCGCATCAGTTCTCGGGCGGACAACGCCAGCGCATTGCCATCGCCCGCGCGCTCATCACCCGGCCGCGCCTGCTGGTGGCCGATGAACCGGTCTCCGCACTCGACGTCTCAATTGCCGCGCAAATCCTGAACCTGCTCCTCGACATCCGGGCGGAATTCGGTCTGACGATGGTGTTCATCAGCCACGATCTTGGCGTCATCCGATACATGGCCGACCGCGTGATCGTTATGCAGGGTGGAAAGATCGTCGAGGCGGGAGATACGGAAGTGCTGTTCGCGAGTCCCCGCCACGCCTATACCGAGCGCCTCCTCTCGGCGATGCCGCGCTTCTGAGCGTCACACGCAGCGCCCGCCGTCCACTTCGAGCACCGAGCCCGTCGTCATACTGGCGTCGTCGGACGCGAGGAACAGGCAGGCGTTGGCGATATCCGCCGGTGTCGAGAACCGCCCGAGCGGGATGGTGCCGATGAATTTCGCGCGGATTTCCGGCGTGTCCTCGCCCATGAAGGTCGCGAGCAGCGGCGTTTCGCCCGCCACCGGCGCGATGGCGTTAACGCGGATTTTGAACGGCGCCAGCTCAACCGCCATCGACTTCGAGACGAGGTTCACCGCCCCCTTCGAGGCATTGTACCAGGTGAGGCCGGGGCGCGGCCGGATGCCGGCGGTCGAGCCGATGTTGATGATCGCGCCGCCCTTTTCCTTCATGTGCGGCACGCCCGCGATCGCGAAGTTGTAGATCGACTTGACGTTGACCGCGAACACCCGGTCGAACTCTTCCTCGGTCACATCGGTCATCGGCTTGTTGCGATGCGAGGTGCCGGCATTATTGACGATGATATCGAGCTTGCCGAACGCCTTGATCGTTTCCGCGACGATGGCTTTCGCATCCGCCAGTTTCGAAACGTCGCCGCCAACGCCGATCGCGCCGCCACCGAGGCGGGCCGCGACCTTCCTCGCGCCATCGGCATTGAGATCGGTCACGACGACCTTCGCGCCCTCGCGGGCATAAACCTCGGCGATCCCCTCGCCGAACCCCTGCGCGCCGCCGGTGACGATGGCAACCTTGTCCTTCAAACGCATGCTCAAATCCTCTATTACCCGTGCTTGAGCACGATGGTCTTCAACTGGGTGAACTCGTAGAGCGCCTCGAAACCCTTCTCGCGCCCATGGCCGGATTTCTTGACCCCGCCGAACGGGAGTTCGATACCTCCGCCAGCCCCGAAGCCGTTGACGAAAACCTGCCCGCAGCGAAGCGCGCGTGCCATCCTGAGCTGTCGGCCGCCGTCGCGTGTCCAGAGCGCGGCGACAAGCCCGTAATCGGTCGAGTTGGCGAGGCGCAGGGCCTCGCTCTCTTCCGAGAAGGGAATGGCCGAGAGAACCGGGCCGAAGATTTCCTCGCGCGCAAGGCGCATGTCCGGCGGCACGTTGCCGATCAGCGTCGGCGGCACGAAAAAGCCGGTATCGGGCGTCCCTTCGACGATATTACCCCGTGCGAGGACCGGAAGCTTCGCCGCATCCGCCTCGCCAAGAAAATTCTCGACCCGCCCTTTCTGCCGCGCCGAGATCAGCGGTCCGCAATCGAGATCGGCCTCATGCGTTCCGACGCGCAATGCGGAGAACAGGCCCGCGAGCCTGTCCATGAACCTGTCGTAGATCGGCTTCTCGACCAGCAGGCGCGAACAGGCGGAACAGGTCTGGCCGGCGTTCTGGACGATGGCATTCACCGCGAAGGGGAGCACAGCATCGAGATCGGCATCCGCGAACACGATCTGCGGCGATTTGCCGCCGAGTTCGAGCGTCACGCCGACGTGATTGTCCGCCGCGGCCCTCTGCACCATCGCGCCGACCTCGGGCGAGCCGGTGAACGAGATGAAGTCGATCTCGGGATGCGCGGTAAGCGCCGCGCCCGCTTCCTCGCCGGTGCCGGTGACGAGGTTGAGCGCACCGGGTGGGAAGCCGACATCGAGTGCGAACTGGGCGATGCGCACGAGGCTGAGGCAGGCATCCTCGGCCGGCTTGACGACGCAGGCGTTGCCCGCCGCGAGGGAGCCGCCCACCGAACGCCCGAAGATCTGCATCGGGTAGTTCCACGGCACGATATGGGCCGTGACGCCGAGCGGTTCCCGAAGGCCGATCACGGTCATGCCGGTGAGATAGGGAATGGTTTCGCCGTGCAGCTTGTCGGCTGCGCCACCGTAGAACTCGAAATAGCGGGCGGTCGCGGTGACATCGGCGCGAGCCTGCTTCATCGGCTTGCCGCAATCGCGCGCTTCGAGGTTCGCCAGTTCCTCGCCGTTGTCGAGGATCGCCTGCGCGAGCTTCATCAACAGGCGCCCACGTTCGAACGCGGCCAGCTTTCCCCAGGCACCTTCATCGAATGCGTGCCGGGCTGCCTTCACGGCCAGGTCGATATCTGCCTTGCCCGAGGCTGCGATATGCGCGAACACCGCGCCGGTCGAGGGTTCGACCATCGGCAGGGTCTTGCCGGATTGGGCCGATTGCCAGGTCTCGCCGATAAGGTTCTGATATGTTGCGAGCCGCGCCGGGGCGCCACGGTCGAGGGCGTTCATCGCCTTTTCTCCGGATCGTCTGAATTGCGCGGACCATGCGCCCGGAACGGGTGTCAGGGCAAGGGCTGCATACAGAATTTTTGTGGCGTTCGACTTCCCGTGCGGTAGGCATGTCGCGACCGACGCCACCATTTGACCCATCCCAAGGAGCATGCTCGCGACTTGATCCGATAATGATCGTGTCATCTTTCTCGTGATACGGGCTGCGATCCGCCGCCGCAGCAAGGCCGCAAGGGCTCCGCAAGGCGCCTGCCGATCGTATCGACTGCAGATTTCGAGGTTAAGGAAAGCCGACTATGGGAACCTATCGTCTCGGAAGCGTCTTCGCGCCTGCCAGCATTGCCGTTGTTGGCGCCAGCGAACGGCCCGGCTCGCTCGGGGCTGGTGTCATGGCGCAGATCCTCGCCGGCGGCTTCCGAGGCCGGATCGTTCCGGTCAACCCGAAGCGGTCGAGCGTGATGGGGCTCTCTTGCGCAACTAGCCTCTCCGCAATGGCGGAGCCGCCGGAACTGATCGTCGTGGCGACGCCTGCCGCGAGTGTGCCCGGCGTCATCCGCGAAGCGGTGAAAGCTAGGGTTCGTGCCGCTGTCGTTCTCACGGCAGGACTGGGGGAAGGGCCCGGTTCCCACGCGGCGGAGATGATGGCCGCTGCCCGCCCGGCAGGCTTGCGCATCGTTGGCCCGAACTGTCTCGGCGTGCTCGCGCCGCCGGTGGGGCTCAACGCCAGCTTCTCGCCGGTTCTGCCGAAGCCGGGCCGGCTCGCGCTGATCGCACAGTCCGGTGCGATTGCGGCCAGCGTCGCCGCTTGGGCCGCGCGGCGCGATCTCGGCCTCTCTGCCGCGATTTCCATCGGCAATGCGCTCGACGTCGATGTCGGCGACTGCCTCGATTGGTTCGCGGAGGACGCAGCAACGCGGGCGATCCTCGTCTATATCGAATCCGTGCGCGACGCGGCGAAGTTCATGTCCGCCGCCCGAAAGGCTGCGCGCATCAAGCCCGTGGTGGTGCTGAAGTCCGGGCGTCACGCCGCCGGCGCCCGCGCCGCCGCAACCCATACCGGCGCGCTTGCGGGCTCCGATGCGGTCTACGATGCCGCGATCCGTCGCGCCGGCTGCCTGCGTGTCGCGGATCTGCGTGAGATGTTCACGGCGGCCGAGACACTTGCCCTCCACGACATCTTCCCCGGCGATCGCATCGCGATCCTCACCAATGGTGGCGGATTCGGTGTACTCGCTGCCGACCGGCTGGAAGATCTCGGTGGGCGGCTCGCGGAACTCGCGCCCGAGACGCTTGCCGCGCTCGATGCCGCGTTGCCGGATACCTGGTCGCACGGCAACCCGATCGATATCATCGGCGACGCGCCCCCCGAGCGCTACGCTGCGGCGATGGACGCCTTGCTCGCAGATCCCGGTACAGACGCGGTGCTGGTGCTCAACTGCCCGACGGCGCTTGCCGCTCCCGAGACGCAGGCCGAGGCTGTCGCAGCCGCTGTTCGTGGCAGGAAGAAGGTGCCGGCGCGGCCGGTTTTCGCGGTCTGGGTCGGCGGCGGCGAGGAGCGGACGCGCCGCTTTCAGGAAGACCGCATCGCCGCCTACGAGACCGAGAGCGATGCGGTGGAGGGGCTGATGCAGCTCGTGCGCATCCGTCGCCAGCGCGAAGCCCTTGCCGAAGCGCCCCCACTCGCGGCCCGCATCGAGCCAGACCGGGCGCGTGCCGGACGGGCACTGGCACTGGCCGCCGGCGATGGGCGCGCTTGGCTGTCGCCGGTCGAGGTGTTCGATCTTCTCGATGCCTACGGCATTCCCGCCGTTCCCGTCCGTCTTGCCACCGATGGCCGCACGGCCGCCGCCGTCGCCGCGGAATGGCTGGCTGCGGGCCAGAGCTGCGCGGTCAAGATCCAGTCGCGCGATATCGTCCACAAGTCCGAAGTTGACGGGGTGCAGCTCGGTCTGACCACGACCGCCGCTGTCGAGACGGCGGCCGGAGAGATCATGGCCCGCGCGCGGCAGCTGCGACCGGAGGCGCGGATCGAGGGCGTCACCGTCCAACCGATGATCCAGCGTCCCCATGCACGCGAACTGATCGTCGGCATCGCGCCCGATCCCGTATTCGGTCCGGTCATCCTGTTCGGCCACGGCGGCACGGCGGTGGAGGTGATCGACGACAAGGCGATCGGGCTCCTGCCGCTCGATCTTGCCGAGGCGCGACGGCTGATCGCCGACACGCGCGTCGCACGTCTGCTCGCGGGCTATCGCAACGTGCCTGCTGCGCCGGTGGAGGCGCTGGCCGATCTTCTGGTGCGCGTCTCGCGGCTCGTCGAGGATTTCCCGGCCGTGCGCGGACTCGATCTCAATCCCGTGCTCGCGAGCGACAAGGGATTGATTGCACTTGACGCCCGCGTCGAGATCACGCTTGGCAGCGAAGCGCGACCGCGCTTTGCGGTGCGGCCCTATCCGCGAGAACTCGAGAGCGAGGTGGTGACGCGGCGCGGTATCAGGCTTGCTTTGCGGCCGATCCGGCCGACCGATGCCCCCGCGTTGCTTGCCCTGATCGACGCGTGCAGCGCTGATGATCTCAGGATGCGGTTCTTTACCGCGCGGCGCAGCCTCGATCCCGACCTGATCGCCAGATTGACGCAGATCGACTACGCCCGCGAGATGGCCTTCGTCGCGCTCGCTCCGGATGGGCATGACCTTGCGGCCGTCGCGCGGTTGCATGGCGACGCGAACGGCGAGCACGCTGAATATGCGATCCTCGTCCGCACCGACCTTCAGGGCCAGTATATCGCCTATGCGATGATGGAGCGTCTCATCGCCTTCGCGCGTGAGCGTGGCTACCGCACTGTCTGGGGGCACGTCCTCGCCGAGAACCACCGTATGTTGACGATGTGCGGCGAGCTCGGCTTCGTGGTCGGCGACAGCGGCGCGGGCGATGAAATCCGCAAGGTCGTGCTGACGCTCTGAGGCGAGTTTCTGCCCCTTCGCCATGTCTCGGCGTCACTGGTGTTTTTTTGACAGCTTTGTCCATTTTATGACAGTGCAGGGCCACCTGTCTGCCCAAGATGTCGCAATTGGCATACAAGCCCGCGAATGAAATGGCGCAACAGCTCTGGTTTGTCGGGAAAAATGGCTAGGCTCGAAGGTTTCCGCTTTTCGGTCGCACCGATGATGGATTGGACAGACCGGCATTGCCGTGTCTTCCATCGCCTCCTCACGCGGCGGGCACGACTCTACAGCGAAATGGTGACGACCGGCGCAATCCTGCACGGCGATCGCGACCGGTTGCTTGGTTATTCCTCGGTAGAGCATCCTCTGGCCTTGCAGCTCGGCGGGTCCGATCCCGTCGATCTCGCCGCATCCGCGCGCATCGGCGCTGATTGGGGCTATGACGAGATCAACCTCAACTGCGGCTGCCCCTCCGACAGAGTGCAGAATGGCCGGTTCGGCGCCTGCCTGATGCGCGAGCCGGACCTTGTCAGCGAGTGCGTCAGCGCGATGAAGGCGGCGGTGACGGTGCCGGTCACGGTCAAATGCCGTATCGGCGTCGATGATCAGGAGCCGGAGGAGGCGCTGTTCGCGTTGGCGGAAAAGTTGGTCGCTGCCGGCGTCGATGCGCTGATCGTTCACGCGCGCAAAGCCTGGCTCCAAGGGCTCTCGCCCAAAGAAAACCGCGATATTCCCCCGCTCGACTATGCCATCGTCCGCCGCCTCAAGGCGCGGTATCCCGGCCTGCCGATCGCGATCAACGGTGGTATCGCCACGGTAGTGGCCGCGCGCGATTTGCTGCAAGAGAACGCGGATGGTCCGGCCCTCGATGGCGTCATGCTCGGTCGCGCAGCCTATCACGACCCGGCGCTGCTCCTGCGGGTCGATCCTGAATTTTTTGATGAGCCTGCATCCTGCACCAGCGAGCATGAGGCTCTCGAACACCTGATGCCCTATCTGGAGCAGGTGGTGGCGGAGGGGCATTCTCCGCACGCGGTCACCCGGCACGTTCTGGGCCTGTTTCAGGGACAGCCGGGCGCACGCGCTTTCCGTCGGCATCTTTCCACCGAAGCGGTGAAGCCGGGCGCGAGCGCCGAGATTCTTCGCGATGCGGCGGCGATGGTGAAGCCGCGTACGCAACAGGCAGCATGAGGTTGACGATGAATGACCGGATTCAGGAGAGCTTCGACAGGCAGGGCTTTCTCGCGACCATCGGCGCAAAGCTGGAACTCGTCGAACCGGGGCGGGTGATCATCCGGATGCCGTTCTCCCCGACGATCTCCCAGCAACACGGTTTCGCCCATGCCGGCTCCATTGCCACCATTGTCGATACGGCCGGCGGTTACGCGGCGCTGACCCTGATGCCGGAAGACAAGGCCGTGCTGACGGGCGAATTCAAGGTCAACCTGCTCGCACCGGCTATCGGCACGCATTTCGACGCGGAAGGTGTCGTTCTGCGTGCAGGCAAGCGAGTCCACGTCGTCGAAGGCAAGGTTTACGCGATCAACGGCGAGAGCCGGAAGCTGATTGCCGTGATGCTCGCGACGATGATGGTGATCGATGGCGATACCGGCCTGAAATCCTAGAAGCCAAGCACCGACTTGTACTGGTAGGCGAAGGCGACCACTGCGATGATCGCGAGCCAGATCAGAAGGTGGACCACGGCCTGAGAGCCCTGCCCGGAATAGTGATGCAGCACGCCGGAGCCAACCAGCGTTACCGCCATCGTCGCCCAGAGGAAACGGCCGAGATTGTCGATCCCCTCGCCGGATGAGCCAAAAGCGCGGAAGACGAGTACGACTACGAGCACGATCGCGAGGCCGACGGCAATACGCGTGAGGTTCATCGCAGTTCTCCCTTAAACCGGACCGGTCCAGTTCACCGCAGCCGAGAAGGTCAGCAGCAGAGTGATTTCCACCGCTTGCTGGGTTGCACCGAGAATGTCGCCGGTATAGCCGCCAATCTTGCGGTCGGCGATGCGCACCAGCGCCGCCATCACGCCAATCAGGGCGATGAGGCCGGTCGCGGCCGGCGCAAGCATGTCATTGCGCCACGCGCTTGCAGCGAGGATCGCGAGGCCGAGCCCGATCGAAATCGCCAGCGCGGCAGATCCCGGCAACGGAACGCCAGCCGCGAGGCCTTCGGCCCGTGCCGGCGGCAGGATCAGCACCGGGATCAGCGCCAGCGGGCGTGAGGCGGCGGCAATGCCGACAACAAGCAGCAGCGCGTAAGGGCCGATCAGCCGGAACATCTCGGTGAGCGCGAACACCCGCAACGCAAGGCTCAACGTCAGGCCGGCAGCACCGAAAGTGCCGATGCGGCTGTCTTTCATGATCTCGAGCCGCCGCTCTGGTGTCGCGCCGCCCCACAACCCGTCGCAGGTGTCAGCCAGACCGTCCTCGTGAAAGGCGCCGGTGACAACAACGAGCGTCGCGACCGTCAGCACGGCGGCGATCAGCGTCGAGAGCCCGGCGAGATAGGTCAGGAGGCCGATTCCTGCCCCTGCCGCGCCGATGACTGCGCCGACGAGCGGGATAGCCCAGGCCGCGCGGGTGAAATCCGGCAGTGCGTGCGGTTCGGTCTCAAAGGCCAAGCGCGGCGCGGGAAGGCGCGAATAGAACCGCAGGACCTTGAGGAAATCGCCCGCCAGACTCAGCGCCGGGCCGGTCGTTTCCTGCGCGGGCGGAGGCGTTTCGGTGCTCATGGACTCGTGCATTCTCGTCGGATCGGTTGCGGGATCGCGCAGCGCCATGATAGCGAGCCGGGGACGACAGGGCTATCCCAACCTCCATTCTCCGGGTCGGCCTCTCAGGGAATCCACCAGATGCACACCGGCCTTCCGTTCGACGATATCCGCGCCCTGTTTCTTCACCTGCCAGAGCCGGACGGCAACGCCGCGCTTGCAGCCGCGGAACGCGAGAACCAGCTCATCAAGCCGCGAGGTGCGCTTGGGCGGCTGGAAGCCATCTCGGCCCATATCGCAACATGGCAAGGCAAGGCGCGTCCGATCGTCAATCGCCCGCTGGTCGCGATCTTCGCCGGTTCGCACGGCGTCGCCGCGAAGGGCGTTTCGGCCTATCCGTCCGAGGTGAACGCCGCGATGCTTGCGAGTTTCTCGGCCGGTCACGCGGCTATCAACCAGATCTGCAAGACTTTTGATCTCGGCCTCAAGGTGTTCGATCTCGCCATCGCCATGCCGACGGCGGACATCACAGAAGCGGCGGCGCTCGAGGAGGCGGCCTGCGCCGCGACCATCGGCTTCGGCATGGAAGCCATCGCCAATGGAACCGATCTTCTTTGCCTCGGCGAGATGGGTATCGGCAACACGACCCCGGCAGCCGCGATCTACGCGGCGCTTTACGGCGGACCGGCCGTCGATTGGGTCGGGCGGGGCACGGGCGTCGATGATGCCGGCCATGCCCGCAAGGTTGCGGCGGTCGAGCAGGCGCTGGCCCTGCATCGCGATCATCTCAGGGATCCGCTTGAGGTGCTGCGCCGGCTCGGCGGTCGCGAGATCGCCGCGATGGCGGGGGCGATCCTTGCCGCACGCATGGAGCGGGTGCCGGTGATCCTTGACGGCTACGTCGCGACCGCCGCGGCGGCGGTTCTCCATGCTGTCAATCCTTTGTCGACCGCGCATTGCCTTGCCGGCCACTGTTCGGCGGAAGGTGCTCACGCGCGCGTTCTCGACAAACTCGGTCTTGCACCGATCCTTGATCTCGGCCTGCGCCTCGGGGAGGGCTCGGGAGCGGCGCTGGCGGCGGGGATTGTCAAGGCCGCACTCGCTTGCCACAACGGCATGGCAACGTTCGCGGAGGCGGCGGTTCCGGAGAAGCGGAACTGATCAGGCGGCCCGATTGCGGCGCGCGGTCGGGATCAACGGATCGCCCGGAGGCACCTCGCTCACGGGCGCGATTGCAGCCATAACGCGGTTCGGCGGGAACATCACGATGGCTTCCGTGCCTTCGCGAACCTTCGATCTCAGGCGGAATGCGCCGCCGTGCAGCTCGATCAGGCTTTTCACGATCGGCAGACCGAGGCCCGAACCCTGATCGGCGTTCTTGATCGCCTGCGAGCCGCGCCCGAACGTCGAGAGCACGGTCTCGATCTCGTCCTCGGGAATGCCGGGACCATTGTCCTTCACCGAGAGATACTGGCCGCCGCTCGCGGTCCAGCCGACCTTGACCACAATCTCGGACCCCTGCGGCGTGAATTTGATCGCGTTCGACAGGAGATTGAGCGCAACCTGCCGAACCGCGCGCTCGTCGGCCCAAAGACGCGGCATACCGGCGGTGAAATTGGTCAGAAGCTTGAGATTGCGGCCCTTGGCGCGGATTTCGAGCATCTGGCAGCAGGCGTCGACAGTGGAAGCAAGGTCAATGGCTTCCTCGACGAGTTCGTGCTTGCCCGCCTCGATGCGCGAGAGATCGAGCACCTCGTTGATCAGCTGGAGCAGATGGTCGCCGGAGCGGTGGATGTCCTGAACGTAGGACTTGTATTGCTCGTTGCCGACCGGGCCGAACAATTCATCCTTGATGACTTCCGAGAAGCCGAGGATCGCGTTGAGTGGTGTGCGCAGTTCGTGGCTCATGGTTGCGAGGAAGCGCGATTTCGCCGCGCTCGCCTGCTCGGCCTGGCGTGTCGCCTCCTGCAGCCGGGCGTTGGCCTGCTCGACCTCTGCGAACAGTTCGTCCTTCTCCGCGCGCGCCTTGAGGTTTTCCAGCGAGGTCGAATAGAGGCGGTTGGCGAGGCCCACGAACAGAAGCAGGGCAGTGAAGCACAGACCACCGAGCAGCCAGCGCTCGGACGGCTGGTGGTCGAACGTCAGGAGCACGATAACAACCGAAAGCGGCAGCGCCGCGCCATAAACCGCCGACGGCAGCGTATGCGAAAGTACGGTGGAGACCGCACCGATGACCAGCACCGCGACGAGCAGGAATAGACGCATCCCTTCGCCATGCGGAATGCCGACGATGACCGGCAGCAACGCCCAAACCGTGACGAAGGCGATTTCGCTGGTGATGAGCCGCTTCACCCAGGACGGCAGGTCGACGTCGCGCACCTCCGCCTTGAGGAAGCGGCTGGAAATTAAATGCTGGACGACCAGTGCGGCGATCCCGAGCGTGAGCCAGGCCATCGCCAGGGTCGGTCGCGTCCACGAGAGGCTCGTTCCGGCGATTACGAAGGTGTAGGGCAGCAGTGCGAGCGAGGCGCTGAGGTGATTTTGCGCAAATTCGCGCGTCAGTTCTTGCTCGAAGGCGCGGTTGAGGCCCGATGTCGAGGTGATTTTCTCCCGCGCATCCTTCACGGCGCGCTGAATCCCCCGCTTCTTGCGGTTCGCGTGGTCAGCAGCGAGCTGTTTCCGCTCGATCTCTGTCGCGGTGGGGATGTTCGGGTTCATCGGCTTTCGGTTCTGCTGCCGGGGGCAATCATGCCTCACAAAAGGTTAAGCGAAGCCTGACGGAAACGCAGGAATTCTCGCGGAACGGGCATTCCGTGTCCGGAAACCGAATCGCATATGTATGCGCGATGCTCGGACCGCGCTTCACCCTCGCTGCCGCCATCATCGCCTTCGCGGTTCTCCTGCTGGCGTTGTTCGGTCGTGCGCCGGACGAGCTGGTCGCCGGTGCTGCCCGCGCGATCGACGGTGACAGCCTTGTGGTCGCCGGGCGCGAGATGCGGCTTAGGGGTATGGATGCGCCGGAATTGCGCCAAACCTGTGAGATCGACGGCCAATCCGTCGGCTGCGGGCGGCAGGCCGCCGCCGCCTTGCGCCGCTGGCTCTCGCGCGGGCCGGTTACCTGTGTCGGCAACGAGATCGACCGATATCATCGCCTGCTCGTTGTCTGCCGGATCAACGGACAGGATATCGGCGCAGATCTCGTTCGGCGGGGTTTCGCGGTCGATTTCGGCAGCTATCCCGAGGAGGAGGCAGCCGCGCGGAAGGATGGCGTCGGCATCTGGGCCGGCACCTTCGAGCAGCCGCAACTCTACCGGCGACGAATGGCGGCGGAACGGGCGGCGCGGCCGTGATCGGCGAGAGACAGCGCCAGACTTGACCCGGCCACAATCCTCGTATCCGCTATTCGCAACCAGGAGGTCGGGATGAAGCTCTACGATGGCGGTCGCGTGCCGAATGCGCGCAGGGTAAGGATTTTCCTCGCGGAAAAGGGCATCTCCGTGCCGATGATTCCTGTCGATCTCGGCAAGAAAGAGCACAAGAGCGATGACTTCACCGCCCGCAATCCGCTCCAGCGCGTGCCGGTTCTCGAGCTCGACGACGGCACCGTCATCACCGAATCTGTCGCGATCTGCCGATATTTCGAGGAGCTTCATCCCCAGCCGCCCCTGTTCGGAACGGGCGCTGTCGGCAAGGCGCTCGTGGAGATGTGGAACCGCCGTGCGGAATTCGAACTCTATCTCGCCGTTCAGGCTGCCTTTCGCCATCTTCACCCCGGCATGGCGGGTTACGAGGTGCCACAGGTCTCCGAGTGGGGTGAGGTGAACAAGGGCCGCGCTGTCGAGGCCATGCGGCTCTTCGACCGGCAGCTCGCTTCGAACCGCTTCGTCGCCGGGGCCGAATTCTCGATCGCGGATATCACCGCTTTCGTCTCGGTGGATTTCTTGAAGGCGGCGCGTCTTTCGATGCCCGACGATATGCCAAACCTCGCCCGCTGGCGCGACGAGGTGGCTGCCCGCCCGAGTGCTACCGCCTGACATCATCGATGCGCGTTGTTCTGTCAGCTATCCTGATCGTCGCGGTTTCCGTCTCTGCCTCGCGAGCGGAAACGCTGAACGGCGAGGCGATCCGTGAAGCTTTCACCGGCAACACGGTCGCGGGCCGCTATGTGAACGGCAACGCCTTCAGCGAATATCATTCCAAGGACGGCCGTGCGCTCGGCGACAACGGATTTGCGCGCAATGTCGATGCCTGCTGGAATGTGGACGCCGATCGGGTCTGTTATCATTACGGGCCATACAAGGACCGCCGCACCTATTGTTTCACCGTCGAAAAGTTCGGCGAAACCTATCAGCTCAAGGTCGCGGATTCCGGCCTCCTCAATGCGATCGCCACCATCGACAAGGGCAATCCGCGTGATCACGGTGACGGCGGGCGCCGCTGGTCCTGCGACGATCTGCTCTCGCGCGCGGTTCAACCTCCGTCGTTGGGCAGACTGGCCTCAGGCCAAACCCTGCGAACCGATTGATCCATGGCATTGACGACCGCGTGACGCGGCGGTCCAAATGATTGGTGCAGGCTTGTCGCGGTTCGGCCATGTTTCATTCAGGTGCCGTTTAGTTGTCGGTTGAGAGATTGGACAAAGCGGGGCAGCTTGTTCGGATGAAGTGCTAGGAGGCTCGACATGCCAATTTCCAGACCGCTCGGGCGTTTGGTCGCTGCGACCGTCCTGCTGCTCGCAGGTTTTGCCGCCGGCCTCTCAGGCGCGAGTGCGCAGGGCAAGCGGCTCGGCCTCGTCGTCGGTCTCGCCGATTATGGCGAGACGCGTCATCCGACCGCTCTGCAGGACGCCAGCCTCGTTGCGCAGGCGCTCAAGCAGGCCGGCTTCGACCTCGTGGAGGGCGCGAACCTTTCCCAGAACGAGTTGCGCGCCGTGCTGCGCGATTTCGCGGACAAGGTGGGCGCTTCCGGACCGGACGCGCTCGTTGCCGTTTATGTCGCCGGTGTCGGCGTCCAGGATGACGGCGAGAACATCCTCATCCCGGCCGGCGCGCGGCTTCGGCAGAAGTCCGATCTCGGCATCGAGGGGTTGCGGATCGACGACATGCTCCGCGTGATCGGCGGGATGCCGGCTTCCGCGCGGATCGTGATGCTCGATGCGGCCTATGCCCATCCCTACGCGCAGCTTGTTGCCGATGGCGGACGCGGGCTCGCGCCCATCGAGAAGCGGGACGGGATGCTGGTCTCCTTCAATCACAGCCCGAACCAGACGGTGGAGCTTCCGCGCACCAATTATGGTGCCTACGCGATGGCGCTCGCCGAGGTTCTTGCCGAGCCGGGCCTTGAACTTGGCGCGATCTTCGATCGCCTGCGCCTGCGCGTCCACGATCAGACGCAGGGCCTCCAGACCCCTTGGGACGTGAACGGGCTGACCCAGCCCATGGTTCTGGTCGCGCCGGCTGCCGGCCCCGGCGCAGCGCCGCCCGTCCCTGTCCCGGCGCCGAGGCGCCCGATCGCCGAACTCAGCGCAGACGAGGCCTATGGGCGTGCGGTCGAGATCGACACGATCAAGGGTTACGAGGATTTCCTGCGCGCCTATCCCGATCACCCGCAAGCGAAGCGCGTTCGCGCGATGATTGCCTCGCGCCGTGAAGCTTTCTACTGGCAGCGCGCACGCCGGGCGAATACCTCGCGCGCCTATTGGACCTATCTCAAGCGCTATCCCAACGGCGCCCATGCCGGCGAGGCCGAGGCTCGCCTCGCCCGTCTTTCGGCGCCGGTGGAGCCGCCGGCGGATTTCGAGGAGATCATCTACGACGATCTCCCGCCGCCGCCGCCTGCGGAGATCGAGATCTACGAGACGGTTGTCGTCGAGGATAACTGGGGAGTGCTTCCGCCACCGCCGGGCTTCGGCGTCATCGGTCTGCCGCCGCCGCCTCTCGCGATCATCGATCTGCCGCCGCCACCGCCGCCGGTGCCGAGCCAGAAGGTCCTGCCCGCTGTGGTGATCGGCGCCGGTGTCATCGGTGCGGCGATCCTCGCCAATCGTATGTGGAAGCGCCCGGCGACGGTTCGTCCGCCGGTCGCGCCGCCGATCGTTCGTCCGGTGCGTCCGGTCCGGCCGATCGGTGTTGGCCCGCGCCCGGGACCCGGCCAGATCATGCCGGTCGGCCCCGGTGTCGGACAGCCGCCGGTGGTCGGTCCTCGTCCTGGTCCTGGCCAGATCATGCCGGGTGGTGGCGTGGTCCGCCCCGGTCAACCGCCGGTGACGCCGCCGGGCCAGCCGAATGTGGTCCGCCCCGGTCAACCGCCGGTGACACCGCCGGGTCAGCCGAATGTGGTTCGTCCCGGTCAACCGCCGGTGACGCCGCCGGGCCAGCCGAATGTGGTTCGCCCCGGTCAACCGAATGTGGTTCGGCCGGGTCAGCCGCCGGTCGTGACGCCCACGCAGCCGAATGTGGGCGCAGGTGGACGCCCGTCCGTCGTAACCCCGGTTCGGCCCGGTCCCGCCAACCCACCGCAGGTCGGCCCTTCCGGACGTCCGCTGATTGGCGCCCCGCCGAACGCGGGGGGCAGGCAGAGGCCTGTCATCACGCCGCAGCGCCCGGCTCCGCCTGTCGTCCGGCCGGCGCCGCCGACGGTTCGTCCTGTCGCGCCGGTGGCTCGCCCCGCACCGCCGGTCGTCCGGCAGCCGGCTCCCGTTATTCGGCAAGCACCGCCTGTGATCCGGCAAGCTCCGCCACGCCCGGCACCGGTCTATCGTCCGCCGCCACCGGCAGTGCGGGCTGCGCCTCCGCCGGCCGTACGGTCGGCGCCGCCACCGGCTGTCCGCTCAGCTCCGGCACCGAGGCCGAATGTCGGTGGGGGCGGGCGCCCTTGCACACCGCAGATGCGCGCGGCGCGGCAATGCTGAACAGAAAAGGCCGGGTTTCCCCGGCCTTTTTCATTCTCAGTATGGTGCGGAAGACTCAGCGATCGAGCCTTGCGATCAGGCTGGACGTATCCCAGCGCTTGCCGCCCATTTTCTGGACTTCGGAGTAGAACTGATCGACGAGTGCTGTCACCGGCAGATGCGCGCCACTGCGCCGGGCCTCCGTGAGGCAGATATCGAGGTCTTTGCGCATCCAGTCGACCGCGAAGCCGAAATCGAACTTCCCGGCGTTCATGGTCTTTCCGCGGTTCTCCATCTGCCAGGAGCCTGCCGCGCCCTTGGAGATGACATCAAGCACCGCCTCGATATCGAGGTTCGCCTTCTTGCCGAAGTGGATCGCTTCGGCAAGGCCCTGCACGAGGCCTGCGATGCAGATCTGGTTCATCATCTTGGTGAGCTGCCCCGCGCCGGAATCACCAAGCCGACGGCACGCGCGGGCAAAACCCATGATGACCGGCTCGGCCTTCGCGTAAGGCTCGGCATCGCCGCCGCACATCACCGTAAGCACGCCGTTCTCGGCACCGGCCTGCCCACCGGAGACCGGCGCGTCGATGAAGTGGAAGCCGCGCTTCTTGGCTTCCGCGGAGAGTTCGCGCGCGACTTCGGCCGAGGCGGTGGTGTTGTCGACGAAGATTGCGCCCGGCTTCATGCCGTGGAACGCGCCGTCAGGGCCGATGGTGACCGAGCGCAGGTCATCGTCGTTGCCGACGCAGGCGAAGACGAAATCCTTGCCCGCAGCGGCTTCTTTCGGTGTTTTCGCCATTGCGCCGCCGTGCTGCTTGACCCAGGCCTCGGCTTTCGCGGCCGAGCGGTTGTAAACCGTGACGGCATGGCCGCCCTTGTTCTTGAGATGTCCCGCCATCGGGTAGCCCATCACGCCAAGCCCGAGGAATGCGACGTCAGCCATAGTATCTCTCCGTGTATCCAGAATTGTGATTAGTGTTACAGAATCTCGACGGGGCCGGCAACCGCTTCCTCGCCCCTAGCGCAGCACCAGATGCCGCGTGAGCCGGGCTTCGAGCAGGTCCCACAGGCGCCGGATAATCTCCACCAGCATCAGATAGATAAGGGCCGCCACGAGATAGATCGAGAGATCGAAGCTACGGGCAAAGGCGAGGCGGGTCGCACCCATGAGGTCGAACAGCGTGACGAGCGAGGCGAGCGCGCTTGCCTTGATCATCACGATCAGTTCGTTGCCGAGCGGGCGCAGCGCGATGATCATTGCCTGAGGCATTTCCACCTTCAGGAAAATGGCGGTCGGACGCATGCCGAGTGCTCGTGCGGCTTCCGCCTGTCCCGGCGGCAGCGCCTGAATCGCACCCCGGAAAATCTCGGCCTGATAAGCGGCGGTGTTGAGCGTGAAGGCGAAGAGGCAACAATAGAGCGGCTCGCGGAAAAACCACCACATGTTCAGCTCCTGCCAGAACAGGCGGAACGCGCCGAGCCCGTAGTAAACTAGGAAGAGCTGCACGAGGAGCGGCGTGCCACGGAAAAAGGTCGTGTAGCCGTGGATCAGCGCCGAGACGATGCGGTTCGATCGCAGCTTCGCCACCGCAAGCGCCAGCCCGATGATCAGCCCGAGCGTGAAGGTGAAACCGACAAGATACAGCGTCAGCCCAAGCCCATCGGCCATGCGGCAGCCGTATTTCTCGAGAACCTCGAGGCCGATGACATGGCCGGGCCATTCGCACCATTTCATCGCGCCGCTCCATGCACGATATGCCCGCGATTGGCCCGGGCTTCGAGCTTGCCGAAACCCCAGGTCGAGACGACCGAGAAGGCGAGGTAGATCAGCGCCGCCACGCCGAAGAACAGGAACGGTTCCTTCGTCACGACATTGGCGCGGGTGGCAATGAACATCGTGTCCTGCAAGGTGATGACCGAGACGAGCGATGTCTCCTTGAGCAGCACCATCCAGTTGTTGCCAAGACCGGGCAGGGCGACGCGCATCAGTTGCGGGAAAACGACGAGGCGGAAAGCCTGCCATTTCGTAAGGCCCAATGCTGCGGCCGCTTCACGCTGTCCTTTCTGGATGGAATTCAGCGCGCCAAGCCAAACCTCGGCCGAAAAAGCGGCGAGCACGACGCCGAGTGCGACCATTCCCGCGAGGAAGGGCGATATTTCGAGGTTGGATGTGAAACCGAGCGCGGTCCAGAGCTTTTGAAGCAGCATCTGGAATCCGAAATAGATGACGTAGAGCGTCAGGAGTTCCGGTACACCGCGGAAGATCGTCGTGTAGAGCGTCGACAGCGCCCGCAGGACCGGCGAGCGCGATCGTTTTGCCAGCGCCACCGCGAGCCCGAGTGCGAGGCCGAACGGCACGGTCGCGAGCGCGATGGAGATGGTGATCCACGCACCCGCGAGAAGTTCGTCACCCCATCCGTCGGGGCCGAACGAGAGCAGCTTGAGGTAATAGTCCATCCAAGGAACAGGCGCCGGCGATGTGACCGGCGCCCCGCGTCCCGATTACTGGATGGCCTTCTTGCCGAGCCACTTCATGGCGTGCTTGTCGAGCGAGCCGTCAGCCTTCGAGGCCGCGATCGCCTTGTTCAGCATCGCCTTGAGTTCGCCGTCCTCCTTGCGGACGGCCATGCCGACGCCCGGCCCGTGGATCGCCGGATCGCGCTTCACCTCGGCGATCACCTTGCAGCAATCCTTGCCCTTGCCCTTCACGAAGGTCTCGAGGGCCTCAAGGTCGGCGACGATGTAGTCGAGACGGCCGTTGAGCAGGTCGAGGTTGGCTTCTTCCTGCGTGGGGTAGGGGCGGGCGGTCGAGTCCTTGTAGTAGGCCTCGAGGTAGTTCATGTGGATCGTCGAGCCCTGCGCGCCGATCGCCTTGCCCTTGAGGGCGGCGGGCGAGATGTCGGTCGAGGTGATCGACTTCGCGCCGACCATCGCGATCGGGGTCGCAGTATAGACATCCGAGAAATCGACCTTCTTCTGCCGCTCCGGCGTCGCATTCATGCCGGCGACGATGACGTCATATTTCTTCGAGAGCAGCGCCGGGATGATGCCGTCCCAATCCTGCACCACCCAGGTGCACTTCACCTGCATCTTGGCGCAGAGGTCATTCATGTAGTCGATCTCGAAGCCTTCGAGTTCCTTCTTGGCATTGAGATTGTTGTAGGGAGGGTAGGCGCCTTCGGTGCCGATGCGGATTTCCTTGATCTGGGCGCTGCTCGGGGCGGTCATCGCCATGCCCGCGGCCATTGCCAGGGCCGTGGCCATCATCAAACGCATCGCTTTCATTGTCGTCTCCCTCTTTTTTACTTGTCTGTCCGGACCCGACTGTCCGGGACAGATATCTGTTCCACTTTGCCAAGGAGTTTGTGGATTTGGCAATCGTGTTTATGGCCATCAGGCGAAAGACTTCCTGTTTCCGGCGATCCACGTTCCGATACCGTTTCCTTGATCTCCGCCATTGACCGGGCGGGCGGGAACTTCATATCTGACCTGTTCATATGAGAAAGCCCGCCGAGAAAGCCCCCCATGACCGACAAAACCGCCGTCCTCGCCGCCCTCGCTAAGGTTACGATGCCCGACGGGAAAACCAGTCTCGCCGGTTCGGGCGCGCTTTCGGAGATCGTGATCCATCAGGGCAAGGCTTACTTCTCGATTTCCGTCCCTGCGAGCGCTGTGGCTGCCTCCGAACCACTGCGCAAGGCGGCCGAGATCGCGGCGAAGGGCGTCGAGGGGATCGCCTCCGCACTGGTGACACTCACGGCCGAAAAAGCACCCCAACCGGCGGCTACCCAGAAGCCGGCGGCAGCCCCTGCTGGCGTGAAAACGGCGGTGGAAGGTGTCAGGCACATCATTGCGGTGGCAAGCGGCAAGGGCGGCGTCGGCAAGTCGACAACCTCGTGTAACCTCGCGCTTTCATTTGCCGCGATGGGACTCAAGGTTGGGGTCCTCGATGCCGATATCTACGGCCCCTCGATGCCGAAGCTCTTCGCCATCCACGGCCGCCCCACGCTGGCGGGCGGTCGCGTGCTCAATCCGATGGAGGGCTACGGCGTCAAGGTCATGTCGATCGGCTTCCTCGTCGATGAGGAGGCGGCGATGATCTGGCGCGGGCCGATGGTGATCTCCGCGATCCAGCAGATGTTGCGTGAGGTCGCTTGGGGCGAACTCGACATTCTCGTCGTCGATATGCCGCCCGGCACGGGTGACGCCCAGCTGACAATGGCGCAGAATGTGCCGCTTGCCGGCGCGGTTATTGTCTCGACGCCGCAGGATCTCGCGCTGATCGACGCGCGGCGCGGCGTGGCGATGTTCCGCAAGGTCGAGGTGCCGATCCTCGGTGTCGTCGAGAACATGTCGACTTTTATCTGCCCGAGCTGTGGAACACGGCACGATATCTTCGGTCACGGCGGCGCGATGGCCGAGGCCGAGCGCATCGGCGTCCCGTTCCTTGGAGAGATTCCGCTGGCGATGACTATACGCGAGAAGTCCGATGCCGGGCTTCCGGTTGTTGTCAGCGAGCCCGAGGGGCCGCATGCCAAGGCCTATCGCGCCATCGCCGAGAAAGTGTGGTCGACATTGGCTTCGGGCGGCGTGCGCAAGGCCGGGCCGAGGATCGCTTTCGATTGACGCCCCGCGTCCATCGCAATTCTTCTATGCAATTTCCGCATGGCTGATATAAGGCAAACAACCAGATAGAGCAGGGGCGCCACCACGAAAAAGGTTGCCATTGCCCTTTGGTTCACTACAAATGCCACCGTGAGTTAAAGAGCGGGGGACGCCCGTCTTTGGTACACATGTTAAATGAAGAGGGAGAAAACGCATGAAGCGTCGTCAGTTTCTGACCGCCGCCGGTGCCGGTCTTGCAACCGCCGCGGTGGCCAAGCCCGCGATCGCGCAATCGTCGCCTGAAATCAAGTGGCGCCTGACGTCGAGCTTCCCGAAGTCGCTCGATACGATTTACGGCGCGTCCGATACGTTCGCCAAGTATGTTTCGGAGATGACGGACGGCAAGTTCCAGATCCAGGCCTTCGCGGCCGGCGAAGTGGTTCCGGGCCTTCAGGCGCTCGACGCCGTTACCAACGCGACCGTGGAAGTCTGCCACACTGCTTCCTACTACTATGTCGGCAAGGACCCGACCTTCGCGTTCGGCACCGCCGTCCCGTTCGGTCTCAATGCCCGTCAGCAGAGCGCTTGGTTCGGCCAGGGTGGCGGTATGGACCTCCTGAACGAGTTCTATGCCGGCTACAACGCCCACGCGCTCGTCGGTGGCAACACCGGCTGCCAGATGGGTGGCTGGTATCGCAAGGAAATCAAGACCGTTGCTGACCTCAAGGGTCTCAAGATGCGTATCGGCGGCTTCGCCGGCCGCGTCCTGACCAAGCTCGGCTCGGTTCCGCAGCAGATCGCCGGCGGTGACATCTATCCGTCGCTCGAGAAGGGCACCATCGACGCGGCGGAGTGGGTCGGTCCGTATGACGACCAGAAGCTCGGCTTCAACAAGGTTGCGCCGTTCTACTACTATCCGGGTTGGTGGGAAGGCGGCGCCGCGCTGTTCTTCTTTATCAACAAGGCCAAGTGGGAATCGCTGCCGAAGAACTATCAGGCGATCCTGAAGGCGGCCTCTGCTGCTGCGGACACCGAAATGCAGGCGAAGTACGATGCCAAGAACCCCGGCGCGCTCAAGCAGCTCGTCGCGGCCGGCACCCAGCTCCGCCCGTTCCCGCAGGAAGTCATGGAAGCCTGCTACAAGGCAGCCAATGAACTCTACGCGGAAACCTCGGCCCAGAACGCCAAGTTCAAGAAGGTGCATGACGCGCACATGGCTTTCCGTAACGACCAGTATCTCTGGTGGCAGGTTGCCGAGTACACCTTCGACAACTTTATGATCCGCGCCCGCGCCCGCGGCTGATCGGATCGACTGGATTACGAATGGAAACGGCGGCCTTCGGGCCGCCGTTTTTTGTTGGCCGTAAGTTACTTCAGATAATCGGCCCTGCGTGCTGCCGAGCACTTCCTCGTGTGCGGTATTCGCCCTCGTCGATCCCGGCGTTGCGCAGGGGGACCGGTGCCTCGGTGACCGACGGCTATCCCTGCCGTGTCTCAATCCAACGGCGGACCCGGTTGATATTCGCCTTCCGGCGCATTGGGTCTCGCGACGATCAGAAGCAGGGACATTTCCTGTAAACCTCACAAAAAAAGCCCGGCGCTGAGACCGGGCTTTTCGTCGTCGAATTGCCGTTATTGCGGCTTGGGCGGTTCCAGCCCCGGGGGCGGGCCCGGCGGGGGCGTGAGGCCCGGCAGACCGCCGCCACCACCACCACCCGGCGGTGCGAGGCCCGGCAGGCCGCCCGGCGAATCGAGGCCCGGGATCGTGAGGTTCTTCAGCTGCTGCTCAATCACCTTCGGATCGACCTTGGTCTGCTGGCCCTTATAGTGCAGCACCATCTGCGGGAAGATGATGACCAGCGCGACCATGATGCACTGGATCACGACGAACGGCACCGCGCCCCAGTAGATTTGTCCGGTGGTAACCGGAGCCATCTCCTTGTTGGTGATCTTGTCGAGATACGGAACCTTCGGCGCAACCGAGCGCAGGTAGAAAAGCGCGAAGCCGAAGGGCGGATGCATGAAGCTCGTCTGCATGTTGACGCCGAGGATGACGCCGAACCAGATGAGGTCGATCCCGAGCTTCTCCGCCGCCGGTCCGAGCAGCGGCACGACAATGAAGGCCAGCTCGAAGAAGTCGAGGAAGAAGGCCAGCAGGAACACCATCACGTTGACGACGATCAGGAAGCCCGCCTGGCCGCCCGGCAGCGAGAGCAGCAGTTCCTCAACCCATACATGGCCGTTCACGCCATAGAAGGTCAGCGAGAAGACGCGGGCGCCGACAAGGATAAACACCACGAAGGCGGAGAGCTTGGCCGTGGAGTCGAGCGCCTGCTTGACGAGATCGAGCGTCAGCCGGCGCTTGGCGATCGCGATCAGCATCGCGCCGGTCGCGCCCATCGCGCCACCTTCCGTCGGCGTCGCAAGGCCGATGAAGATCGTTCCGAGAACGAGGAAGATGAGCCCGAGCGGCGGCATCAGCACCATGATGACCTCGGTCGCGAGGCGCGACAGAAGGTTGAGCTTCATCAGCTTGTTCACGAGGGCCACAACATAGGCGGCGATCATCGACGCGAAGGCGGCGAGGATCATCTCGGAGCCCGGCTGCACATGGCCGACGAAATGCTCCTGCATGAAGTAGGTTGCCGCGACGGCGAGTGCGAGCATGACGATCAGCGAGAGGACGCCGCCGCCAAGCGTGCGGGCTTCCGTCGGCAGTGCCGGCGCCCACTGCGGTCGGAAGATCGTAACGAGGAACACATAGCCCGCATAGAGCAGCGACAGCACGATGCCCGGAATGAAGGCGCCTTCGTACATGTCGCCGACCGAACGGCCGAGCTGGTCCGCCATGACGATCAGCACAAGCGAGGGCGGAATGATCTGCGCGAGCGTGCCCGAAGCGGCGATGACGCCGGAGGCAAGCCGCCGATCGTAACCGTAACGCAGCATGATCGGCAGCGAGATGAGGCCCATCGAGATCACTGAGGCCGCGACGACACCCGTGGTCGCCGCAAGCAACGCACCGACGAAAATGACCGCATAGGCGAGGCCGCCACGCACCGGGCCGAACAACTGGCCGATGGTATCGAGAAGGTCTTCCGCCATGCCAGAACGTTCGAGCACGAGGCCCATAAAGGTGAAGAACGGGATCGCCAGCAGCACGTCATTGTTCATGATGCCGTAGATGCGTTCCGGAAGGGCCTGCAGGAAGTTCGGCACGAAAAGGCCCAACTCGATGCCGACGATGGCGAAGAGCAGGCCGCAGGCGGCGAGCGCGAAAGCGACGGGATAGCCGAGCAGCAGCATCGCCACGAGCGAGGCGAACATGATCGGCGCCATATAGTGCGTGATGAAACCGACAAACCCCGGCTTCACATCGGAAGCAAAGGCCGGTTCGGTGCCGAGAACGGCCGCGATGGCGACCAGACCTGCGAGAATGAGCGCGCTCTTGAAGGACGCAAGGCGCGAAAGCGGGAAACTCGAAAACATCGGGGTAACCTCGAAGTGCGCGTTGCGGATCAGGAACGGGTATCGGCCTGAGCGGCCTGCAGGAGGCGTTCCGCCTCCGCTTCCGCCGCGCCGTGATGGCCCACATGCGCATGGGGGTCTTCCATCTCGCCTCGCAGGATGGCGATGCGCTTGATGAGTTCGGAAACGCCCTGGATCATCAACAGCACGAAGCCGAGCGGAACGAGAATCTTCGCCGGCCAGACCGTGAGGCCGCCGGCGTTCATCGAGGCTTCCCTGATCTCAAAGGAGCGGAGGAAGAACGGGATGCCGTGCCAGATCATGATCCAGGCGAAAGGCATCAGGAACAGCACATGGCCGATGACGTCGATCCAGTCGCGCGTTTTCTTCGAGAAATTGCTTGTGACGATATCGATGCGGATGTGCTCGTTCTTCAGGAACGTATAGGCCGCGCCGAGCATGAAGACGGCGCCGAAAAGATACCACTGCAACTCCAGCCAGGCATTCGAGCTTTCGTTGAACAGCTTGCGGATGATGGCATTGCCGGTCGAGACGAGCACCGCCGCCAGAATGAGCCATTTGATGAACTGCCCGACGCGCGAATTCAGCGCGTCGATCGCGGCACTTAGTTTCAACAAGGTCTGCACACCGCTCTCCCCAAGCGTTCTGCCCGACCGGGTATCCGGTTCTTCGGGCTATTCATGCATTGTCTTTCCGGCGGTTCCTGTCGAAACCGACGATGATGACGCTCTTGCACAGCATCCGGTGGCGAACAACGTCACCAGTCATCCCCAATCATCATATTAGCTATGCGAAAATGCGATGGCTGAACTTGCGCTGCGTGGAAAATTCACGGGTTTTGAATGAAATGCAAGCCCTATTGCGTCTTTTGTCGAATGCGCTCGCGATGCAGCGTGTAAAGACCGCTTGCGCCGATCAGCGCAATGCCTGCCAGCGCGGCAGGGGTGGGCCAATCTCCGAAGACGAGGATGCCAAGCAGGACGGCCCAGATGATCACGACATAGCGGAACGGGGAGACCACCGAGAGCTCTGCATCCCGGCAGGCGGCGACGATCGAGTAGTTCCCCAGAGCGACGAATAGCGCCGCTGCGGCGATGATCAGCGCCAGCTGCGGCGTGATCGGCCGCCAGCCTTCGCCGAACAGCGAGAGCACGATCCCGGCCAGCGTTGTGCCGATGATGCTCATCAGCGCGATGACTGCGGTCGGCACATCGAGAGGCAGGCGCCGGGTGGTGATGTCGCGGGCCGCGACGCCGAAGACCGACGCGAAGGCAAGCAGCAGGGCGAACAGCGGGAAGGCGCCGTCGCCGGGGCGGACCACGAGCAACATGCCGAGAAACCCGACGACCACCGCGCTCCAGCGGCGCCACCCCACCTTCTCTCCGAAGAAGATCATCGACAGGGCCGTGATCAGGAGTGGCGCCAGCATCAGGATCGCGGTGATCTCCGCCAGCGGCATGAAGCCGAGCGCGGTGATGAACGCGGCCGCGATGGCGGCTTCCAGGGCCCCGCGGCCGAGCATCGGCGGTCGCAGCACAAGGTTGAGCTTCCCGAGCGCGCCCGACTGGCGGAGCCAGACCGCCATGATGGTAAGGCCGAAGAGGCCCCGCACGGCCATGATCTGCCCCGCATCCCAATGGACCCGCGCCATCTTCACCAGCGTATCGTTGATGACGAATAGCCCCATAGCGAGCATCATCGCCACGATGCCACGCAGGTTCTTCTGAGCTTGGGACACGGTCGTCCTTGCGGGAAAGCCGGCAGCGACGTCAGCCCGCGCCTGCCGGATGTCGATGGAACTGTTCCGGACAATGGCTACATGCCGACACCCGAGGCCGCAACTCATTCCGTCAGGAAATTCGTTCCGGAATCGAACCGAAATCACGGTGATCCCGGATATTTTAACAAGTGTTTAAGGTTACCATGATGGAATGTCTACGAGATGACATTCGGATTCTGTGGGCATGATCGGCAATCTCAAGTTGATTCTGGGCGGCAAGGCTCGTGCAAAGACCGTTGCTGAAGAGGCAGCCGGACCGTCGATCGAGCCCACGGGCATTGCCGCGCTTGATGCAGACGCCGCATCATCAACGGAAGAGCTTGCCGAGGCGCTGGACCTATTCAATCAGGACATCTCGCGCATCGTGAAGAATCTCGACACCGAAATCCTACGCGCGCGCGATCACTCCGTCGAGGCCGGAAAGCATCTTGGTTCGGTGCAGGAGAGCATGGGTACGCTTGTCAACGCGAGCGAGAAGATCAACGTCGAAATCGCCGGGGTGGCGCAATCGGCCGACGAGCTCAATGCCGCCGCGGACGAGATCACCAAGACGGTGAAGGGCGTGCAGGATCGCGCCGCCTCGACGCTGGTCTCGGCCGACAGCTCCGCAATCCAGATCGAAGGGCTCGGGCAGGCCGTGCAGCACATCGGCTCGCTCCTCAACTCGATCAGCGAGATCGCCACGCGCACAAACCTGCTTGCCCTCAACGCGACCATCGAGGCTGCCCGCGCCGGGGAGGCCGGTCGGGGTTTCGCGGTCGTCGCCGGCGAGGTCAAGGCACTCTCTGTCGCTGCCGCGCAATCGGTTGGCGCCATCCGCGCCCGGATGGAGGAATTGCAGGCGGCATCGCAGAACGCCATCGCCAACATGCATTCGATCCGTGAGGAAATCGGTGGGCTGACGCCGATCTGCGATCAGATCGCGAATTCCGCGCAGACGCAGCGCCACGCGATCGGCGATCTCGCCGGCCGGATGCACAATGCGCAAGCCGCAACCCGCGAAGTCAGCGATGCCGTGCGCTCGGTCGAGGATGTCACCGCGAGTGCCGCCGCCGTCAGCCGCACCGCAGCCGACCTCTCGGTCAATGCCTCGCATGAAGCGGAAGATCTCGAACGCCGCGTCGTGACGATCCTGCGGACAATTCCCGCCGCTGACCGCCGCCGCTTCGAGCGCTTCCCCATCGACCTGCCGGTACGTGTCAATGTCGGCGGGCAGATGCTCGCTTGCCGCTCGTTCGATGTCAGCGAAGGCGGTATCCTGATCAAGCTACCCGAAAAGGCCAAACTGGATTCCGGTTTGACCTACGATTCCGAAATCAGCCGCATCGGCAATGTCCGGTTGCGCGTGGTCGGCCATTCGGCTCTCGGTGTGCACTGCGCCTTTATCGATATTTCGAACAGTGCCAAGGAGGCTCTCGGGGCCACGCTCGAAGCGTTTCGCAAGGAAAACCAGCCGCTGATCGATCGCGCGCAGGCGTTCGCCGGTCAGGTCTCGGAAGCCATCGAGGCCGAATTGCAGGCCGGGCGGCTCAGCGTCGCAAGCCTGTTCGATACCGATTATCAGCCACTGCCGAACACCGATCCTGTGCAGTTGCGGACCAAATATCTCGACCGTTTCGAGCAGATCCTGCCGCCGATCTATGAGGCGATGCTTGTCACCGATTCGAATATGGTCTTCTGCCTCGCAGTTGATCGCAACGCCTATATTCCGGTGCATATCCGCAAGTTCAGCCAGCCGCAGCGGCCGGGCGAACGCGCCTGGAACCATGCCAACGCGCGCAATCGCCGGATTTTCGACGATCGTGCCGGTCTTCTGGCAGCGCGGCTGATGCGCCCCTTCCTGATCCAGTCCTACAACCGCGACATGGGTAACGGCGTTTTCGTGCCGATGAAGGAAATCGATGCGCCGTTGACCATTGCCGGTCGCCATTGGGGTGGCGTGCGCATGGCTTACAAGATCTGACCGCCGCGCGGGATCTGATCACGACGATGCAGCCTTTTCCCGGCTTCCGCTGGTATTTCGCCTACGGCTCGAACATGAACCCCGCCCGCCTTTTCGGTGAGCGGATGGTCGGTAACGGCATTGCACATGGTCGTCGGCTCGCGGCGTCGCTGCCGGGCTGGCGGCTCGCGTTCAACAAACCTTGGTCACGGTTCGACGGGGCGGGGGCCGCGAATATCGTGCGGGAAGAGGCTGCGATCGTTTGCGGCACGATCAATGAACTGCCGGATGCCGGCTTCGAGGTGCTCGATCGCTACGAGGGTGTCGCCGGCGGGCATTATTTCCGCGCGGAGGTGACGGTCCTGGATGAGGAGGGGCGGATGACCCCGGCGATCACCTATGTCTCGCAATACCGCCTGACTGACGGGTTGAACCCGGCCTGCGCCTATCTCGCGCACCTCCTGGCGGGCCGTGACCTGCTCCCCCCGGCGTACTACGAAGCCCTCGCGCGCATGCCCTGTATCGCCGATATCGAGGAGAAGCCGCTGCGGCCCTAACCGCCGGTGACGCTCATGTGGCGGCCCACGGCCGGCTGGCGCGTGCGGCGGTCGATCACGAAATCATGACCGCGCGGCTTGCGTGAAATCGCTTCGTCGATGGCCTGCATCAGCACTTCGTCACTCTCGCTCGCGCGCAGCGGCTTGCGCAGGTCCGCGGCGTCTTCCTGCCCGAGGCACATGAAGAGGGTGCCGGTACAGGTGAGGCGAACGCGATTGCAGCTCTCGCAGAAATTATGCGTCAGCGGCGTGATGAAGCCGATCCTGCCGCCGGTCTCCTTCGCGGAAACATAGCGGGCTGGTCCGCCGGTCCGATACGGAATATCCTCCAGCGTGAACTCCTGCGCGAGCCGGGTCCGCACCTCGCTGAGCGGGAGATACTGGTCGGCCCGCTGCCCCTCGATCTCGCCGAGCGGCATCACCTCGATGAAGGTGATGTCCATGTCGCGGCCATGCGCCCAGCGGATCATCGCGGCGAGTTCGTCCTCGTTGAAACCCTTGAGGGCGACGGCGTTGATCTTGACCTTCAACCCTGCCGCCTGTGCGGCGTCGATGCCGGCGAGAACCTTGTCGAGCGAGCCCCAGCGGGTGATGGCGCGGAACTTCTCCGCATCGAGCGTGTCGAGCGAGACATTGATCCGGCGCACACCGCAATCGTAAAGCTCGTGCGCGAGGCGGGCAAGTTGCGAACCGTTGGTCGTCACGGTCAACTCGTCGAGCGCGCCTGCTTCGAGGTGGCGGGAAAGCGAGCGGAACAGTGTCATGATGTCGCGCCGCACGAGTGGCTCGCCCCCCGTGATCCGCAGCTTGCGCACGCCGCGCCGCACGAAGGCGGAACACAGCCGGTCCAACTCCTCGAGGCTCAGGAGATCGGCCTTGGGCAGGAAGGTCATGTTCTCGCCCATGCAATAGGTGCAGCGGAAGTCGCAGCGATCGGTCACGGAGACGCGGAGATAGGTGACGGCGCGCCCGAACGGATCGACGATCACGTCGCTTCCTTTCCGGGGCAGGGAAAACTCGGTCATTACGCTTCTCTCCGGCGACAGCGCCTGTTGGGCTGCAATTTGCCCTCTTCAGGATCAAAAACAAGGGGCCAGATCAACAGGCAAAGGTCAACTCGGGGCGTGAATGCGCGTTTGGCCCTTGAATTTCGCGGTCGGGCCGGCAATTCAGGAGCAAAGGAAAAGGCCGATGTCCCTGCTCGATACTCCGCTCGACGATCACGCGCCCTGGCCGACCGAGTTGCGCTTGAGCGCGGACAAACGGACGCTCCATGTTGCGTTCGAGGATGGCTTCACTGGCACCATCGATGCCGAACTCCTGCGAGTCCGCAGCCCCAGCGCCGAGGTGCAGGGTCACAACCCGGAGGAGCGGAAGACCGTTCCGGGCAAGCGGGAGGTCATGATCATCGGCATCGAACCGGTCGGAAACTATGCGATCCGGCTGCGCTTCGACGATCTGCACGATTCCGGTATTTACGGCTGGCCGCTCCTCAACCGCTTCGCTCGGGAAGGCGCGGTACTGATGGCGGAATACGAGGCTGAACTGGCGGCAAGGGGCATGAGCCGCGAACGCGCCCGCCGTCCGTGATTGCCAGAAAAAGCAAAAGCCGGCCCGAAGGCCGGCTTGAATACTGTCGGAATTTCCGCTGGATCAGCGCATTACGACAACGCGTGTGCCGATCTTGACGCGATTGTAGAGATCGATCACGTCCTCGTTGAGCATGCGGATGCAGCCCGAGGAAACCGCCTGACCGATCGTTTCCGGCTCGTTCGAGCCGTGGATACGGTAGAGCGACGTGCCGAGATACATGGCGCGCGCGCCGAGCGGGTTGCCTTCACCGCCGGGCATGTGGCGCGGCAGGTCGGGACGACGGCGCAGCATCTGCGGCGGCGGAGTCCAGCCCGGCCACTCGGCTTTGCGGGTGATATTCTTCACACCGCCCCACGAGAAGCCCGGACGGCCAACGCCTACGCCGTACTTCATCGCGCGGCCGTTCGGCAGCACGAAGTAGAGGCGCTTTTCGTTGGTATCCACCACGATGGTGCCGGGCGCATGCTTGCCCTTGTAGTCGACTTCCTCGCGCGGAATGGCCGCTGCGTGGATACGGCCGCCGTCGGCATTCATAAGCGGCTGACGGGTCACCGGATCGATCATCTCGTTCGCGGCGGCGCCGGTAACGATGGCCGAACCCATGACCAGTGCAGCAGCGATCGTCTTGCACAGACGCATCGTCTTTCCCCATCTGATGTTTGTGAACTTTGTCCGCAAAGCGGAAACGAATACATCAAACGCTATGCCTGCTTCGCACGGCGTTTGACAAGTGCGCCAGCACACAACTGCGTGATCCATGTGGCATTTTTGTTCGGGCGAGCCACACTGTTGCCCCGCGGCAACAGGCTCTTTGTCGGCCATCGGCGCTCGTCTTGCCCGGCTTCGGGCCGGTTCCGTTTCTTGCCTTGACGCGCGGGAAGCCGTGTCCTATCGGGGATGCCTTGGGGCGCGTAGCTCAGCGGAAGAGCACTTCGTTCACACCGAAGGGGTCACAGGTTCGATCCCTGTCGCGCCCACCATTCCTTCCCAATGCTGGATTGCGTTCTTTCCCGGTCCGCTCAGGGCCGCCGGATTCTACTGCATCGAGCGGCAATTTGTTTCCCGCCGCGTGCCGGCAACGGCCATGCGGATGATGGTTCGGCAGGCTCGGACCGATATCCTCCACGAAGTCGAAGCCGGTCGGTGGGGCGGGTAGCAGATTACCGCTGCCGGTGATGCGGCCCAGAGGAGACAGGTCAGCCTCCGCTGAACGGCAAATCCCGGAAGCTTGTTAACCAAACAACAACCAGAAGTTGTTTATTTTCCAAATATCACCCAGAGCGCGAATCGCGCGCCTCAGGATCGAGGGGCCGCCTGATGACCGAAACATCGCCCGGAATGCTGACACTGCCGGCGGAATGTGACTTGCCGTGGGCCCGCGCCTTTCACGAAGGCATTCTGGAGCGCGCGGCGCTGGATAGGGACGTCGAGATCGACGCCAAGGCCGTCGAGCGCATGACGACACCGGCGGTTCAGGTGATTGTCGCGCTCTCGCGTGCGCTGGAGGCGGAGCGTCGCAGCTTGACCGTCGCATTGCCGTCTGCGGCGTTCCTGAGTGCGTTCTCCGATCTCGGCCTCGCGGATATGGCCGGAACCTGGAGCGCTACCTGAATGGCGAAGACAGTTCTCACCGTGGATGATTCCAAAACCATGCGCGACATGGTCGGCTTCACCCTGCGCGGTGCCGGCTTTCAGGTTCTGGAGGCAGAAGATGGCGCCAAAGCGCTTTCACTTCTCGGCAACGCCCGTGTCGATCTCGTCATCACCGACATCAACATGCCGAACATGGATGGCGTAACGCTCGTCAAGCATCTGCGCGGCATGAACAATTTCCGTTCGACCCCGATTTTGATCCTGACGACGGAAGGGGGAGAGGAGAAAAAGGCGGAAGGCCGCGCCGCCGGCGCGACCGGTTGGATCGTCAAGCCTTTCGCGCCCGATCGCCTGCTCCAGGTCGTCAACCGCGTCTGCCCGGCCTGAGGAGCGAGCCCATGTCGACCGGCAACGAATTCGAGCAGTTTCGCAAGACGTTCTTCGAGGAATGTCAGGAAATTCTCTCCGACCTCGACGGGCTGCTGGCGACGCTTGCGGCCGATCCGTCGGATCGCGAGTGTCTCAATGCCATCTTTCGCGGTGTCCATTCGATCAAGGCCGGAGCGGGAGCCTTCAGCTTCACGCGCCTCGTCGGGTTCAGTCACAATCTTGAGGCCGCGCTCGATGGCTTGCGCGACGGGCGGATCGCCGGCACGGATCAGGTGACGCAACTACTCGTTCGCGCAGTCGATACGTTGGCCGCTTTTGTCGAGGCGGCGCAATGCGGTGCCGAACCACGCGCTGGATTTGGCGACGAGCTCTCGCGTGATCTGCTCCGGATGATGGAGACCGGCGGCGAGGAGCGCCCGATAGCTTCGGCTGCGCCGAAGCCGGAGGCTGCCACGGCTTCCCCGGCCGGTGCACTGTCCCGGTTCCGCATCCGCTTCAAGCCGCATTGGGAAATGTTCCGCCACGCCAACGAGCCGCTGCTGGTGCTGCGTGAACTCCGGCAGCTCGGAACCTGCATCATCGCCTGCGACATGAGCAGACTGCCGGCCATCAACGCGCTTGATCCGGAGGAGTCCTATCTCTGCTGGCTGATCGAGATCGAGACGGTGGCCAGCGCTGCGCGGATCGAGGAAGTCTTCGAATTTGTCGAGGACGATTGTGATCTGATGATCGAGCCAATGGACGGCATCGAGTACCCGGTTGCATCGCCGGCGGAAGAACCGGCCATTCCTGGGCTGGTTGCCGGTGAACCGGAGGAGGCGGCTGGCGTTGTCCGCGCGAATGGGGGCGAGGAGGGCGCCGGCAAGGCGCGGGGCAATAATGTCTCCTCGATCCGGGTCGAACTTTCGCGGGTCGACCGCCTCGTCAACATGGTCGGCGAACTGGTCATCACCCAGTCGATGCTCGCGCAGCAGATCGCCGACCTCGCCCTCGCGCAAGGTTCGCAGGCGGTGCGGGGGCAGGAAGACCTCGCAATGCTGACCCGCGAGTTGCAGGAGTGCGTGATGGCGATCCGCATGCAGCCGGTGAAATCGGTGTTCGCGCGGATGCCGCGCCTCGTGCGTGAGGTTTCCGCCAAGCTCGGCAAGCCGATCCGCCTCGTCACCGCAGGCGAGCTGACCGAGGTCGACAAGACCGTGATCGAGGAACTCGCCGATCCGCTTACGCACATGATCCGCAACGCGATCGACCACGGCGTCGAAAGCCCCGAGATGCGGCGTGCTGCCGGCAAGCCCGAGGAAGGAACAATCGAGCTCACCGCGCTTCATGCCGGTTCGAACATCCTCATCCATGTTGCGGACGATGGGGGCGGTATCGATCGCGACCGGCTGTTCCGCAAGGCGGTGGAAAAGGGAATCGTCTCAGCGAATGCCAAGCTGAGCGAGGAGGAAATCGACGAACTCCTGTTCTCGCCCGGCTTTTCGACCGCCGAGAAAGTAACCGATGTTTCGGGGCGCGGCGTGGGGATGGATGTTGTCCGCCGCAACATCGTGAAGCTCGGCGGGCGCATTCAGGTGCAATCGGCCCTCGGCAAAGGCACCCGCTTTACCCTTGTCATTCCGCTCACGCTGGCGGTTCTTGACGGAATGATCGTCGCGGTCGGCACCGAGCGTTACATCCTGCCGCTGACCTCGATCATCGAGAGTTATCGCCCGCATCCACGAACCGTGCGCGTCGTGACCGGCGGAATGCAGGTCGCGGCCGTGCGTGGCGAATATGTTCGGCTGGTGCATCTGCACGATCTGTTCGGTGTCCAGGATGCTGTGACCGATCCGGCGCAAGGGCTCGTTGTCCTGGTCGAGACCGCGCAGGGCAACAAGATCGGTGTCGTCGTCGACGAACTGATCGGCCAGCAGCAAGTCGTCATCAAGAGCCTGACCGACAATTTCGATCCCGTGCGCGGGATTTCGGGCGCGACGATCCTCGGCAACGGGCGCGTCGCGCTCATCCTCGATATCGAGCAGCTTTCGGCGATGTCGCCCCGGACGGGCAGTGAACGCCTCGTCCCACTCCCTGTCGACGTGGCCGCCTGAGGCCGGAGGATCAGCATGGCAACCGAGTTTGAAAGCATGACCAGCCAGATCGCCACCTTGCAGAGCGGCGCTTCCGTGTCCGGCGATGTGAGCCAGTTCATCTCCTTCCGCGTCGGGGAGGAGGAATTTGCAATCGACATCATGGCGGTGCGGGAGATCAAGGGCTGGACCCAGACGACCACCTTGCCGAACCAGCCCGACTATCTGCTCGGCATTCTCAACCTGCGCGGCACCATCGTGCCGATCTACGATCTGCGCTGCCGCTTCGGGCTCGGCCTGACGATCGCGACGCGCACGCATGTCGTCATCATCGTCTCCGTACTGGAGCGGACGGTGGGCCTGCTGGTCGACGCCGTATCCGACATCCTTACCGTGCGGGGCGACGCCATCCGCCCGATCCCGGACATGGAGCGGCAGGGCTCGACCCAGTTCTTCTCCGGTATCATCACGGTCAACGAAAGCATGGTGGTACTGCTCTCGCTCGAAGCCCTGTTCGAGCGCGCCGTCGCCGCACTTCCGGATCTCGCCGCGTAAACCCCGTCAAACCCTGCACTCCGTCACATTCGGGCCGAGGCCCCAACCGAAGGAAACGCACATGTCCTGGCTCAATCTGGGCGCGAAATCGGGTACAAAAAACAACGAGAGGTCGCATTCAATCACTGACGAGGTTGCTGCAACCGTGTCGCGCGGCCCCTCGCTTCTGCCAGTTGGTGAGGCGCAGGCGATGGCGGAATTCACGCTTGAGGGCGACTTTATCGCTGTCAACGAAGCCTTCTGCGATCTCTTCGGATACGATGCCAGCGAGGTTCGCGGCAAGCATCACGCCTTGCTTGCGGCCGCGCGCGACGGCGAGGACGACCGCCAGCTCTGGGGCAAGATCACACGCGGCGAGACACAGATGGGCCAATTCCGTATGACCGGGAAGGGCGGTCGCGAGTTCTGGCTTCAGGCCTGCTACGTGCCGGGAGCGGATGCCAGCGGCAAGATCTCGCGCATCGTCATGGCCGGCATGGACATCACGGAGTTCGCGCGCAAGGCCAAGGACGATGCAATCGAGCTCCGCGTCCGGTCGGACATCATGAATGAGACCAGCATCGTCTCCTACGCCGATCTCAAAGGCGATATCGTCACGATCAACGAGAAGTTCATCGAGGTTTCCAAGTACAGCCGCGACGAATTGATCGGCAGGCCGCACAACACCACGCGCCACCCCGACATGCCCAAGGAAGTCTTCAAGGAGATGTGGGCGACGATCGGCCGTGGCAAGATGTTCCGCGGTATTATCAAGAACCGCGCGAAGGACGGCACGCCCTATTACGTCGATGCGGTGATCGCCCCCTTCCTCGGCGAAAACGGCAAGCCGAAGAAGTACCTCGGCGTGCGTTACGACATCACCGAGATCGAAATCGAGCGGCAGAACATGCGCGGCATCCTCGGCGCGATCGATGCCTCCTATGCCTACATCGAGTTCGACCTCAACGGAAATGTCCTCAACGCCAACGATAACTTCCTGAAGGCACTTGGGTATTCGCTCGCGGATATCCAGGGCCGTCACCATCGGATGTTTGTCGAGCCGGCATATGGCAACTCTCCCGAATACGCCCAGTTCTGGCAGGATCTGCGCGGCGGCAGGGCTGTTTCCGATGTTTTCAAGCGCGTGACGCGCTCGGGTGGCGAAATCTGGATCCAGGCCGTCTATGCGCCGGTGAAGGACGAGACCGGACGTGTGAACAAGGTCGTCAAGATAGCGACGGACGTGACACAGCAGGTGCAGGCGAGCCGACTGCTGCAGGCTGCCGTCGAGGAGACACAGGCGGTTGTGACGGCGGCCAAGGACAACGATCTCACCCGCCGAATTCCGCTCGAAGGCAAGTCCGGCGCAATCCAGCACCTTTGCATCGGCGTCAACGGGCTGCTCGACACAATGTCCTCGATCATCGCCAACATGACCGAAACGGCCTCGACAATCTCGAACGCCGTGGCGGAAATCACCTCCGGCACCGACGATCTCTCTCGCCGCACGGAGAAACAGGCCTCCAACCTTGAGGAAACTTCGGCTTCGATGGAGGAGATCGCCTCCACCATTCGGCTCAATTCGGAGAATGCGCAGCAGGCGAATTCGCTGGCGATCCAGGCGCGTTCGGTCGCCTCGGATGGCGGCGAGATCGTCACCCGCGCGGTCGGCGCCATGTCGCGGATCGAGGAATCCTCGACCAAGGTGTCCGATATCATCGGCGTGATCGACGAGATCGCCTTCCAGACGAATCTTCTTGCGCTCAACGCAGCGGTCGAGGCGGCACGGGCTGGCGATGCAGGGCGCGGTTTCGCTGTTGTCGCTTCCGAGGTTCGCAGCCTCGCACAACGCTCAAGCGAAGCGGCGAAAGACATCAAGGCGCTGATTGTCCAGTCCGGGTCGCAGGTCAAGGACGGTGTCAAACTCGTCAACGACGCCGGCACTTCACTCGCCGATATCGTTACCTCGGTGAAGAAGGTGACGGACATCGTCTCCGAGATCGCTGCGGCGTCGAAGGAACAGGCGGTCGGGGTCGAGGAAATCAACAAGGCCGTCGGCCAGATGGACGAGATGACGCAGCAGAACTCGGCACTCGTCGAGGAAAGCGCCGCCGCTTGCCGCCTGTTGCAGGACCAAGCGGAGGATATGGCAAACCGCATGGCCCTGTTCCGCATTTCGGGCGATTTCGCCCATCTCGCTCCGCCACGCGCTGCCGCGCAGAAACCGGTATCGCGCCCGGCCGAACGCGGACCGGTCCGCACGCCTGTCAAGGCTGCCGGGGGAGGGCGTGCGGGCGCGGCCGCGCTTCAGGCCAATCTGCGCGAAGCCTACGACGATCCGGAATGGAAGGAATTCTGATCAAGAAGCCGCGCAGCGCCCGCTGCCCGGCATCCCCGGCCCCTGCTTCGTGAGTTCGGTTCATGTCCACCGCCGTATCGTCTTCTCTCCAGCGAACCGATCTCGAATCGACCTTCACGGATCGTGACTTCGCCTTCTTCGCCCGGCTCGTTTACGAGAAGAGCGGCATCGTGTTGGCTGATCACAAGAAGAGCATGATGTTCTCCCGTCTCGTCCGGCGTGTGCGGGAATTGAAGCTCGGGTCGTTCAAGGCCTATGGTGAATTGCTCCGCGGGCCTGACGGCGAAGCCGAGGTTGGCGATTTCATCAACGCGATGACCACGAACCTCACGAAGTTCTTTCGCGAGGATCATCATTTCGAGTTTCTGGAATCGACCGCCCTGCCGCGCGCGGCGCAGCGGGCGGTGCAGGACGGCACGCGTCGCATCCGGCTCTGGTCGGCGGGATGCTCTTCGGGTGAGGAGCCCTATTCGATCGCGATCTGCCTCAAGCGGGCCGCGAGCCAACTGCGACCGCACGACGTCCGGCTGCTGGCGACGGACCTTGACACCAACATGGTCTCCCGTGCCGCGGCGGGACTCTATCCGAAATCCGCCATCGCCGCGCTGCCGCCCCACTGGCGCAACGGCCATTTCCATTCGACCGACAAGACGCGCGAGCAGGTGGCGGTGGAGGACGACCTCCGCGCGATGATCACCTTCCGACCCCTCAATCTCCTGCATGACTGGCCGATGAGCGGACCGTTCGATGCGATCTTCTGCCGCAACGTGATGATCTATTTCGACGGGCCGACCAAGGTGCGGCTCGTCAATCGGCTGGCCGACTTGCTTCAGCCCGGCGGCTGGCTCTTCATCGGCCATTCTGAAACACTGCTTGAGCATCAGGACCGCCTTCGCCTCGTCGGCCGCACGATCTACGAGAGGATCGCGTGATGGCGCCCCTTGCAATCCGAAACCCGGAAGCAGCCGGTGGGGCAGGGCGGATCGTCCGCGTTCTCCCCGGCGAGTTCCACGTCACGGGTGATCCCGCCACTACCGTCGTCACCGTGCTCGGCTCCTGCGTTTCGGCTTGCATCCGCAATCCGTTCAACGGGTTCGGCGGGCTCAACCATTTCATGCTGCCGGAAAGCGAGAGCGAGGAGTGGAACGGCGTCAGTGCCGCCAATCGCTATGGCAATTTCGCCATGGAGGCGCTCATCAACGCGGTGCTGAAGTCCGGCTGCACGAGGCTCGACCTCGAGGTGAAACTGTTTGGCGGCGCCAGCATGCACAACCCGGTTTCGAATATCGGCGGCAAGAACGCGGCCTTCGCCCGGCATTACCTCGACGTGGAGCGCATTCCGCTCGCCTCATCCGATCTTGGTGGCGATTACGGCCGCCGCATCCACTATTCGCCGGCGACGGGGAAGGTGCAGCGACTCCTCCTCAAGGACAAGGAAGACCGTCAGGTCATCACCGAGGAAGCCCGCTATGGCTCCTCTCTCAGGAAGGTGCAGTTCGATGGCGACATTGACCTCTTCGATTAAGCCCCGCACCCCGATCCGTGTGCTCGTGGTCGATGATTCAGCACTGATGCGGCAGATGCTCTCGACGATGCTGGCCACGGATCCGGATGTCGAGGTGGTCGGCACGGCTTCCGATCCGTTGATCGCCCGCCAGAAGATCAAGCAACTCGACCCAGATGTCGTCACCCTCGATATCGAGATGCCGAACATGCACGGGCTCGAATTCCTGCGGCGGCTGATGGCCCTGCGTCCGACGCGGGTGTTGATGATTTCGTCGCTCACCCAGAAGAACACCGAATTCACGCTGGAGGCGCTGGCAACCGGTGCGATCGACTGCCTCGGCAAGCCGCGCGATGCGACCAGCGAGGGGGAGATGGCTGTCTTCCGCGAGAACCTTCTGCAAAAGCTGCACGCCGTTGCCTCGGCGCGATTGCGCCCGACGCCTGCAACAGGGACCGATGCCGTCCTGCGTGTGATCCCGGGACGCAGCCGATACCAGTTCATCGCTATCGGCGCCTCTACCGGCGGTGTCGAGGCGCTTTCGCGGGTCTTTGCCGAACTGCCCGCCGGATTGCCACCGATGGCCATCGTGCAGCACATGCCGGGTAGCTTCACGACCAGCTTCGCGAGGCGTCTCGCAAACCTCTCGCAGGTGGAGGTGGTCGAGGCGAAGGACGGGATGCCAATCCGTTCCGGTCAGGCGGCTCTGGGGCCGGGGGGCCATCAGTTCGAGATCGTCCGGCGCGACGGCGAATTCCGATGCCGGATCTTCGACGCCCCGGTGCCGCTGGGGCACGCACCATCGGTGGATATCCTGATGGAGTCCGTTGCCCGCGAGGTCGGCGATCGCTCGATCGGCATCCTCCTCACGGGTATGGGGCGGGATGGTGCGCTCGGCATGAGCGCGATGCGGGCCGCGGGTGCCGTTACGTTCGGGCAGGACGAGGCCTCGAGCCTCGTCTACGGCATGCCGCGCGTGGCCTTCGAGGCGGGCGGGGTCGAACAGCAATTGCCGCTCGCGCGCATCGCAGCGGAGATCGTTGCCGTCGTCGAGACCCGATAGGGGACGACACACGGCAAGCGTGCAATTCGTGACAACACAACTATTAGTTAAATATCAATCGGTAATCTACCAAGGATTGCAGAATTCCAACCGAGGTGCCTGTGACGATTCCGGCCACATCTTCCGAACGCGAACATCCGGTTGTGGGAACAGTTCCACCCGGTTTGCAGCCGGACGACTCGGTCGCGACGATGCGCCGTCTGACGCTCGAAGCTGTCAGCCAGGTCCTGCAGGGCGTTTCCGATCTCATCGAGACCAATTCCACCGGTGTCTCCGCCCGATTCGGCAAGATCGCGGGCGACGCCGCGATGCAGACGGCCGGTATCCGCGACCTGATCGACAGGACCTCCACCATTGAGGTCGATGGCGAGCGGGTCGCGCTCACGAGCCTCGCCTCGGAACTTCAGGGCGCGCTGGCTGAGCTCGTGAGAAAGATCATCTTTCTCTCCTCGCGCGGTATGGCGATGGTCTACGCGCTGGAGGACGTTCTCGACGAGGTGCAGCAGGTCCGAAAAAGTGTGGCAAACATCGAGAAACTCAACAGTCAGACCAATCTCCTCGCGCTCAATGCGAAGATCGAAGCGGTTCATGCGGGTGACGCAGGGCGGGGCTTCGCGGTCGTGGCCAACGAGGTGCGGCAGCTCGCGCAGCGCACCAACGAGATTTCCGGAGACCTTCATCAGCGCATCACGCGCGTGACGGCGGGGCTCGACAACAGCTTCAGCCTTCTCAAGGAGATTTCGACCATCGACATGTCCGAAGAGAATGTCTTCGCGAACGAGCGGATCAACATGATCGTCGACAGTCTCGTCAAACAGCACGCGATGTTTTCCGAGGCGCTGGAACTGGCCTCGGTGAATACAGGTCAGCTCACCAACGAAATCCGGGACGCGGTCGTCAAGATGCAGTTCCAGGACCGGGCGACACAGGAAATCCAGAGTATCCGGCAGGTGATGGGCATTCTTGCTCAATCGCTTTCAACGCCGGCAGGCGGGCGGAGTATTGACGCCGAGATCGACCGGACCCTCACCCTCGGCGACGTCAAGGCGCGGATACTCGCAAAGGTCCACGGCCTCCCGCCGCCCGCCGAGTCGCTCCGCGCCGATGCAAGCGATGCGGGCGAAATCGACCTGTTCTGAAGGAGTGCGCGATGCGAGCGGAACTGACGAAGACAAACCAGGAAATGAAGGTCAAGCTACAGGAGCGCCTCTCCTTCTCCGATCACACCAAGTTCCGGGAATTACTGACCTCGATCGATCGGGAAAAGCCGACGCACTGTGTCTTCGATATGTCGGAGCTGATTTCGATCGATTCGGCGGGTCTCGGAATGCTGATGATCGCCCACCAGCAGTCGGAGAAGTCGGGCTGGAAACTTTCGCTGCAAGCGCCGAAAGGGCATGTGAAGCAACTTCTCGAACTCTCCCGCTTCGACAAGATCATTCCGATCACATGATGAACCTCGCCAACAGGCATCTCGCGCCGCACCTGCAGGGCATCGGCGATGTAGCCGATCCGACGCTCGCCGTGGATTTTTCCGGCTCCCGCATTCTTGTCGTCGACGACAGCGTCACGATCCGGAAAACGATCACGACCTACCTCCGTAACCGAGGCTTCGCCAACGTGATGGAGGCAGCCAACGGTCGGATCGCGCTTGAGATCATCGAACAGATCGAACCCGATCTCATCATTGCCGACATCGCCATGCCGGAGATGGACGGTCTCGCCCTTTGCAGGGTCCTCAAGTGCAGCGATCGTTACGCGCAGATCCCGGTGCTGATCCAGACCGGCACGGAATCGGCCGACCGGCGGGCGGAGGCTTTCTCGCACGGCGCGCAGGATCTCATCACGAAGCCGATCAACCTGCGCGAGATGCTGGGCCGCGTTCAGGTTCATCTCGAACAGCGCCATCTCGTCCGGCGTCTGTCGGACTACCAGCAGTCTATGGCGCAGCAGCTCGAGATGGCGCGCGAGATGCAGGAGTTGTTGCTGCCGAGCGGCGACGATATCCGGGCGTTCGAGGCCGTTTTCCCGGTGTTGATCGCATCGTCCTACAAGGCGTCCTCTGGCCTTGGCGGCGATCTCTGGGGCTGTCAGGCCACGGACGATGGCGCTCTCCGTTTCTTCATGGCGGATTTTACCGGTCACGGTGTGCTGGCGGCGCTCAATACCTTCCGTTTTCACTCGTTCCTGCGCAATGAGCCGCTCGATTCGTTGCCAGAGGCGGATGCGATGGCCTGCCTCAACAGCTTCCTCAAGGATGTGCTGCCGGTCGGCCAGTTCGCGACCTTCCTGAGTTGCCGGATCAACTTCCGGGAAGGCTGGATCGAGATCTGTTCAGCGAGCGGTCCGCCACCCATGCTGCGGAGCGGGAGCGATGGCGAGTTCGAGCCGCTCGCCTCCGACGGCCTGCCGCTCGGCATCCTCATCGAGAGTGATTATTGCGCCCGCCGCTATCCGTTTCCGCCCGGCAGCATGCTGATCCTCTACAGTGACGCGCTGATCGAGACGCCGCTTCCGCCGGATGCCGTCTTCACCACGGACAGCCTATGCCGCCATCTCAACCGGCTGGCTCCGGATGCCAGCAGCCACAGTATCATGCGCGATCTCCTCGCCAGCCTGATGCCGAACCTTCCTGAAGATGACCTGACGGTGCTCGTCATCAAGCACAAGGAGCAACCGGAATGATCGAGAACGCCTCCGGCGTGATCCATGCGCCGTCTTTGTGCGGCGTGAATTTTGGCAAGCAGCAATCCGTCAAGCAAGCGGTTCCCTGCAGGGAGCGGCTGCAGGCGATCCGCCGTTACGTGGCGATCAACAAGCCGGCAATCGGCCAATTGGTGCAGGGTGTCTTCGATATCCGCACGCTTGAGGAGGCGGAGCGCCTCTCCTCCATGCTGGCGATGCAATGCCCCGAGCCGGAGACCGCCGCGATCGGCATCTGGGAACTCCTCTCGAACGCCATCGAACACGGCTCGCTCCAGATCGACGGCGAGACCAAGGCCCGCCTGGTTCTCGACGGGACCTTTCTTGACGAGATCGCGCGGCGGCAGGAAATGGAACCCTATCGCGGGCGTGTCGTGCGGGTCATGTTCCGCAAGCAAGCCCGGTCGATCCGCATCCGGGTGATGGATGAGGGGCCGGGGTTTGATTTTGCGGCGCTTGCCCGCGATATCCAGCCGACCGACGCACCATGCGGGCGCGGCCTCGCGCTTGCCCGCGGTATTGCGTTCAGTTCCATCGTCTTTCTCGGTCGGGGCAATGTAGTCGACGCCCGGATACAGGTGAAGCTGGCGGCGGCCCCGGCCGGTTAAGCGGCGCGGATCGAACCGAGGAACTCGTTGACTGCGCCAGCAAGCGCCTGCCCTTCACGACCGAGATCGCGGGAGGAGCCGAGAACCTCCTCGACGAGCCGTCCGGAGTTCTGGATCGCGAGACTGACGTTGGAGATACTCTTCGTCACCTCGACCGTTCCCTTGGCCGCCTCGTCGATATTGTCGGCGATCATTCCCGTGGTCGTCATCTGGTCGGAAATCGAGACCCCGATCACTTCCGAAATCTGGTTCACTTCACCGATTGTGCCGGCAATGGAGCGGATCGCCTCGATCGCGTTGGTACTCGCGGCCTGGATAGCGGTGATTTGGCCGGCAATTTCCTCGGTTGCGCGTGCGGTCTGGGCGGCGAGTTCCTTCACTTCCTGCGCCACGACCGCGAAACCGCGCCCGGCTTCACCGGCGCGCGCGGCCTCGATGGTGGCGTTGAGCGCAAGAAGGTTGGTCTGGCCAGCGATATCGCTGATGACCTTGGCGACCGTGCCGATCGAGTCGGCGGCCGCACCGAGGGACTGAACATCCTGGTCGGTCCGGCGGGCTTGCTCGGCGACCTGGCGGATGCGCTCGCCGCTGTCAGCGACCTGCGAGCCCACCTTGTTCATGGCATCGGAGAGTTCGGCAGTCGCCGCCGCGACGGTACGGACGTTTTCCGTCGCTTCCTCGGAGGCAGCCGCGACGGCGGTGGCCTGCCCCGTCGCGGAACCGGATTCGCGCGACATTTCCTCGGCGGTCCGTTCCAGAATGCTCACGGCTTCCGTGACCGATTGCACGACGCGACCGACGCGCTGCTCAAAAGCCTGTGCCAGTTCGGCGAGCCCCGCCTTGCGACGATCCTCAGCAGCGGTGCGATCCTGCTCTTGCGCGATCCGCAAGGCCTCCGTCTCGCGCAGGTTCTGCTGGAAGACCTGAACCGTCTCGGACATGCGCCCGACTTCGTCGCGCCGCTTGCTGGGCGGAACTTCCGCATCGAGCTTGCCGAGGCTGAGCAGCGACATCACGTCGCTCAATCGCGAAATCGGCCGGATGATCCGGCGGAAAATGACGAGCCCGGTCCCGAAGAGCGCCAGGACGATAACGGTGCCGAGGCCGACAATCTTGATGAGTGCCTCCATCGCGGTGGCTTCCATCCGCTGCGTCACGAACTGGATCCGGTCGCGCATCACGCCGAGCATGCCACTGGCGGATTCCGAAAGCGCCTGCATGGATTCATTCTGGCGCGTGGCAAGCGCAAGGCGCGCTTCCGGCTCCGCGGCGCCGGCGGCTCCGGCAAGGCTGTCATCGAGCGCCTTCCGCGCCCGCGCAAGCGCGCCGTCCGTCCCGGCGATCGCGGTCCTGACATTCTCGGGAAAGCCTACCGACATGCCGACGAGGGTTTTCCAGTCCGGATCCACCTTGGTATTCCGCGCCGCGATACTGGTCCGCGCAGCCTCCGCCTTTGCCGGAGTGATCAGGGCATCCGTCACCTCGACATGGTTGCGCCACTGCGCCTCGATGAGCGCATGGACGTAGTTCGGCGGCACGGAAGCCTCCCACACCGCGTCGCGCGTGTTGTCGAGCAGGCGCATCGTCATCGTCAGGGCCAGCCAGCCCGCGACCGCGCAGAGGGTCAACAACACGCCGAACGCGAGGAGCATGTCGGCGAGGAAGGAATGTTGCTTTGAAAAAAGGCGCATGGCGAGGCCCGAAGTCGAGGAAAATCGGGCGATTTCTCGCATATTCGCGTTAAGTGGCCGTTAACCACGCTAGATTGCGGGGATTGTCTATGCCCGCGTTGGTTGCAAATGAAACGACCGGCTGAAGCCGGTCGTTTTTTGGAGCAAACTCAGGCGGGCTGTTGCGCCATGCCGGCCTGCCGTCGCAGGCGAAGTTGCCGGAACCCGAAGGCGATGGCCGCGCCGATCGCCAGCACCGCAATCGAGACAATCGGGCGATAGGCGAACCACGCGATGGCGATGACACTGGGGCCGACGATAGCCGTTGCTGCCGCCGCAACCAGGCCGACGGCACCGGAAACGAGCGAGCCGAGGATCGGGACGTAGCTTGCGAGCAGCGTCACCGGCGCGAACAGCGCCGAGAAACCGATGAACAGCACCAGCAGCCCGACGCCGCGCAGGATCCACGTCAATGTCGCGTTGTCGTCCTGCGCTTTCTCGAACATTTCGTCGGTCGTCTTGGTCCCGGATTGCGCCAGCAGGAATTCACGGCCGTTCTTGGCGCGATAGGCATCGATTCCGTCTGGTGTCTGCTTGCCGACGAAGCTCGCCTTGCCTTCGGGCACCAGCTTGAACGATACCTTGTAGTGGCCGATCTGCGGGTTGTTCGGGTTGCCGCCGATGTAATAGCCGCCGTTGTAGGTCTGGGCCGGGCCGAGGTTGGCGCGGCGGACCGCGTCGAGCCCGTTGGCGCCGACCGTGAATTCGCGGCTGTCCGTCAGGCTCTGCGCCGCCAGCCCGACGGGATAGACGCCGATCTTGGCATCCTTGGCGGCGAAACTCTCGTTACGGATGTTGAAGTTGCCGGGGTTCTGATGGCCTTGCGGAAACTTGAAGCGTGAGGAATCGACCGGCCGGTCGCGCCATTCGCGGCTGTAGGTGAACTTGCGGTCCTGGCCGGACCCGCTTTCCTTCTCCACCCACTGATATTGTTCGACATGGCGGATCAGTTTGAGCCCGGAGGTCTTCACGCCGAAGAGCGGATCGGCGACCCCCTCCGCACTCTTCACCTCACCGGAGACATGGATCAGTTTGCCGTCAAGTGCGCGGTCGATCCTGTCCGTGCCGATGGCCTGCACGATCGATTGGCCCTCGGTGAGCGCGCGGGCGGTTTTCACCGCGCGGCCCTCGTTCCAGAACAGGCCCCAGCAGGCGAGGGGGATCATGACGAGCCCGGCGATGATCGACCCAAAGGAGTTCGAGAGCCGCTCCATGAAGCCTTGCGGCGCGGCATGGACATCCTCGCCGCCATCTGGCGCCGAAAAGCTCTGGTTGTCGTTGTTGTCGAGGCCGAACTCTGAATAGTTGTTGTCGTCGCTCATCGCTTTTCTCAAATCCCTTTATTGAAGCCTCACCGTCACCCGGTCCGTCGCGCCAGTGGCGTCGATCACCGAGATCTGGGCAAATCCCAGTCCTTCCGGGCGCAACCCTGCCTCGCGGCGGCTGGACGGTGCGTGCGCTGGCGCACCATTGAGGAGATAGGTGAACGGGGGCGAGCCGCCGTTGATCTTCACCTTCAGTAACGGGTGGCCGTCGATCCGCGTCGCTTCGGAATCGATCGCCGCACCATCAGGCGGGAAGGCGATCTGCAAGCCCGGCCGGCTCATCGCGGCGATGGTCTTGGGCACGTCCTGCCGGACATGGCGCAGAGGCGGAGGCAACGTAAGATTGGTTGCGACGAGCGCCTCGCGCGGGCGCCGCGGCAAGCCGGAATGTAGTCCAATGCGATTGAAGGCGTCGAACAGGATCGGTGCCGCGACACGCCGACCGACGAGACCAGGCACAGCCCCGTTATCCGCCTGCCCGACCCAGACGCCGATGGTGTGCTTGAGGTCGAACCCTACCGCCCAGGCGTCGCGATATCCGTAGGACGTGCCGGTCTTGTAGGCGAGGCGGGCCTGCGGCGCATTGTCGGGTGGCGGCGCGCCGATCAGGATGTCGGCAATATACCAGGCCGGAACATGGCCGACGAACTGGAGCGGATCGGGTTTGGCCGTGCGCTCGGGCAGTTCGCGCAGGTCGAGCATCGCGCCGCCGCGCGCGAGCCCGGCGTAGAGCATTGTCAGATCATTCAGCGAAATCCCGAGCCCGCCGAGGCCGATGGCAAGACCCGGAGCGCCGCCGTCCTTCGGCGTCTCGACCGTTGCACCCGCCTCGCGCAGCCGTGAGATGAACTTCTGTGCGCCGACGAGCTTGAGGAGATCGACCGCCGGCAGGTTCAGCGATTGCTGGAGCGCGGCGCGCGCCGTCACCATGCCCTGAAAGGTGTTGTCGAAGTTCTCCGGCGCATAGAGCCCGAAGCGGTGCGGGCGGTCTTCCAGCATCGTCTCGGGATGGGCGATGCCGTTCTCGAACGCCAGCGCGTAGATGAAGGGTTTTAGCGCTGAGCCCGGCGACCGGATCGCGCGCGTAAGATCGATGCCACCGGCACGCTCGGACGCAAAGTAGTCGGCGCCGCCGACCGAGGCGCGCACCAACCCGGTCTCATTCTCCACCACGACGACGGCGACAGAGAGCTTCGGCCCGATCGCCTCGGCGCGCTCCTTGGCGAGCCGTTCGAGCACGACCTGCCAGCCGTGATCGAGCGAGGTCTCGATGCGCGTCACGCCGGCGTTTGCAGCGACCAGCGCCTCGGCACGATGGGCTGCATGGTTGGGGAAGGGGCGGCGGGCTGTAGGCACGGCCTCGGCCAGCGCTCGTTCGATCTCCGCGATCGGCAACACACCGCCTTCACGGACGCGTGCGAGAACGCGATCCCGAGAGGCTTCAGCCCTTGTGGCAAAGCGATCCGGGCGACGGCTTTCTGGCGCCTGCGGAATTGCGACCAGCAGCGCGGCCTCGGCGGTGGAAAGCCGCGCCGGCTCCTTGCCGAAATAGGCGAAGCTCGCCGCGCGCACCCCTTCGAGGTTGCCGCCGAACGGTGCGAGGCTGACGTAGAGATCGAGAATGCCCTGCTTGCCGACACGGCGTTCGAGCTCGAGCGCGCGCGCCATCTGTCTTGCCTTGGCGAGAAGGCTGCGCTCCTCGCGCGGCTCGACCAGACGCGCAACCTGCATCGAGAGCGTCGAGCCACCGGAGACGATCCGACCGTGCCGGACGAACTGCCAGCCCGCGCGCACGAGGGCGACGGGGTCGACGCCGCGGTGCTTGTAGAAGCGCCGGTCTTCGTAGTCGACCAGCATGGCGAGGTAGCGGGAATCCACCTCTTTCGCGCTGAGCGGCATCCGCCAGCGCCCGTCCGCCATCACGAAGGGGCGAAGCAGCTTGCCGTCCTTGTCCAGCACGACGGTCGAGCGCGCCTTGGTGGCGTCGAGATCGAGTGGCGGCAAGTTCGCGGCATAAAGCGCGAAGGCGAGAGGTGCGGCGGCGAACGCCGCCACACCTCCAGCCGTCCAGCGCAGGGCGCGGGTAAAGCGCATTGGCTTACTTCTTTTCGTCCGTGGCCTTGTCCGCGTCGTCCTTGGCGTCCGTGTCCTTGCCGGGCGGCAGGACCGTCAGCGCGCCGAAAGCGGTGCGGCCGAAGAGTTCGGGCCGGTACATATCCTCGACGATGGCTGCCGGATGCACATAGGTTCCCGGCGTCACGGCGCGGACGAGATAGCCGACGCGGATCGGTGCCTTTTCGCCACCGCTGCGGTTGAAGGCGGCGACGAAGCGGTCATCGCGCGATTCCGCATGATCCGGTTCCGTCCGGTTCTCGAAGAAGCTCAGCCCCTCCGAGGAAGCACCGGTCAGCTTCGGGTTCTCGATTTCGAGGCCCGCCGGCAGCGGGTCGACCACCAGCAGTCGCCCGCCGCGACGCGGCGCGGAATCGACTTCCAGCGTCACGAGATAACGTTCGTTCTGGCGGATCTCGTTTGGCGCCACTTCCTCGCCCGAGAGCGTGAAGATCTTGCGGGAAATCGAGTAACCCTCGTTCACCGCCGGGGTCGGCGTCGTCGGGATGCCGGAGACGGACAGAATCACGCGCGCCTCGCCCTGGCCATCATGGCGGATGACCAGCGGCTTGCCGGCAAGGCTCGCCTCGGGGAGGTTGCGATAGAACGCACCACGATGTTCCGCTCCGTTGACGGTGAGGCGGAAGTTGGCGGCCTCCTTGGCGAGCGCCTGCGCGGCGAGTACCATCCAGTTCTGCTCCTGCGTCGAGGTATAGCGCTTGGCTGAACGCGCCTGATCCACCATCGACGCAACGCGGGCGATGCGCGCCTTTTCGGCGTTGCCTTCCGCGAGGAGGGCCAGTACGCCGGCGCCGTCCCGCAGGAGCGAACCGTAGTCCGAACGGTAGGTCAGCGCGTCCTTGTAGCTCTGGAGCGCATCGAGCGCGCTCGCATAGGCCTTGTCGGCGCGGCCACGATCGCCGAGCAGGGCGAGCGCAGCGCCAAGCTGGGCCTTGGCCATCGGCAGATCGAACTCGCCGAGCTTGTTGTCGACGATATAGCGCAGGTCGCCCATCACCGGCCGCCCGTTGCGCGCCAGCACATAGAGCGCGTAGGCAATGCCGGCGCGGTCCTCGGCGTTGAACTCTGTCGAATTGACGACCTTATTACGCAACCGGTCGAGCGCGAGCATGAACGCCGTCTGCGGCACGGCGATGTTGCGCTCGCGGGCGCGGGTCAGGAAGTCCGTGACGAAAGCGTCGAGCCAGATGTCGCCGCGATCGGTCGAGATGCTCCAGAGACCGAAGCCGCCGTTCGCCCCCTGACGGGAGAGAACTCTCTCGATGGCCGCCTCGATGCGCTTGTCGGCATTGGCGTCGAGCGCGAGGCTTTCCATGGTCGCGAGGTTGTTGACATAGAGCAGCGGCATCGCGCGGCTCACTGTCTGCTCCGTGCAGCCATAGGGATAGCGGTCGAGCGCCGAGAGCAGTGCCGGCACGTCGAGAGCAGCGAACGGCGAGACCGAGACGGCAACCGAGCCGGATTTCGGGACGAAGCTCGCGAGGAGATCGGACGAGATCTCGAGGCTTTGCCCGCCTGCAAGCGGTCGAACAGTGCGATCGACGATACTCGGTGCTGACGGCTTCACGTTGACGCGCACGGTCTGGTTCAGCGTCTCGCCGCCGCCCTTGAGCGTGAGGTCGAGTTCGGCGGTGCCAAGTCCGGCCGCGATCACGGGGAGCGCGAAGGCGACTTTCTTGCCCTTCTCAAGGTGGATCTTTCGCAGGGCCGGATCAAGCGTCACCGAGACCGGGCCGCGAAGATCGACGTCGAGCACATAATCGCCGGTCGCGCCCTCGACATTGTTGATGTCGATGTGGAACTGCGACTTGTCGCCGAGCGCGAGGAAGCGCGGCACGGTCGGCTGCACGACGATCGGATCACGGACGATGATATCCGCTTCCGCTTCGCCACTCTTGCCGGCGGTCCAGGCGACGGCCATCACGCGAACGGTACCGTTGAACGCCGGGATTTCGAACTCGATCGGCACCGTGCCGTCGGCGTTGACCTTCACGACACCGGAATAGCGCGCGAGCGGCTCTTGTGTGGGGCGCTCGCCCTTGGCCTGCGGCGTTTCGTCGCCGCCGGAGCGGATGCCACCCTTCGTGCCCTGCATCCCGTCGATGAGGTAGCCGTAGAGATCACGCATCTCGCCGGATAGCTGGCGTTGGCCGAAGAAATGCCCGGTCGCGTTCGGCGATTTGTAGCGCGTGAGGTTGAGAATGCCGACATCGACGGCCGCGACCGTCACGAAGGCTTCCTCGCCCGCCTTGAGATTGGTGAGCGTGATCGGCAGCTTCATCGTCTGCCGCGGCCGCATCTGCGGTGGGGCGTTAAGCGCGACGCCGATCTTGCGCGCCTCGCGGCCGATGCCGAACCAGGCGAGGCCGAGCGCGCGGCCCGGCATGCGTTTCGCGGCCTCGTCGAGCGGACGATGCGCCATCGCGACGAGATAGGCACCGGCGCCCCAATCCTCGCCGACCTTCAGCGAGACGGTCTTGCCGCCTTCCGCGACGTCGATCGTCTCGATATGCGCGACGCGGTCCGAGATCACGGCGAGGGTCGCCTTGCCATTGAAGCGCGAGTTGAGGCGCACCTGCATGGTATCGCCCGCCGCATAGCCGGACTTGTCGAGTGAGACTTCCAGCACGTCGGGGGTATCCGCCTTCGCATCCGCGACATAACCGACGGTAAAATCGAGCGCGCTCTCGGCGTCATCGGTGCCGGAGGCGCGGACTTCGAGGCGGTAATTGCCCCAACCGACCTTGGTGGCGATTTCCGCCGGGGCGTTTTCCAGCGTCGCGATCTCGCCATCCGCGACGCGGCGCGAAACCTTGATGCCTTCGTAAGCCCAGCGCCCGTCCTTGAAGAACCACTGGTAATTGCGGGTGATACGCGAGAGCTGCCATTTGACGCCCTGCCGCGCGAGACGCTTGCCCTGACCGGTCGCGAGGATCACCGCGAACTTGGCGGTATCGCCGTTGCCGATCTCGTTTTCGTTGAACAGCGGCTTGATGCCGATTGCGTTGCCCTTCGGCAGGATCGGCATGACGATCGTGCGCGTCACGGCGCGGCCGCCGGTTTCCGAGGCGGAAACCTGGAATTCCGCCTCCATCGGCACATTGGTCTCCGGCTCCTTCACCGGAATAGAAAGCGTGACCTTGCCGTCGTCATCGGTGCTCGACGATTCAAACTCGCTACGCTGAGGTTCGACGGCCTCGTCCGTCAAACCGACGGTATAGCCTTCGAAACCGGGGATGGCGCTGCCCTTGGCGCGGCGGATCGCGATATCGCCGGAGACGGTGAGGTCCGCGCCGGGCGCGCCGTAGAGATAGCGCACATTGACGTCAATCTCGGCGTTCTGGCCTACGGTGATCGCCTTTTCCTTCGGCTCCAGCGTGATTTCGAGCCGTTCGGGCACATAGTCCTCGACGAGGAACGTCACTTCGCCGATGGCCGGGCGTTTGGGATCGGAGTAGGCCTGCACCCGCCAGGTGCCCACGGGCGCACCCGAGAGCAGCGGCACCGAGAGCGCGCGGCCGCCCGCGCCTTGGTCCTGCACCACCTGCCGGCGGTATTCCATGCCGTCGGGACGGCGGACGACCAGCGTCAGCGGCATCCCGGTGACGGCCACGCCGCGCGGATCGCGCAGCAACGTCGTGACATAGGCCGTCTCGCCCGGACGATAGACCCCGCGCTCGGCATAGAGATAGGCGTCAAGACCGGCAGGGGCCACGCGGCCCGTCACGCCGCGATCGGTGAGATCGAACGCGCTCTGCTGAAGGTCCAGGAAGCCGTAATCGTCCTTGAGTTGGGCGGTCACGAGGCCCGGTGCGAGGCCGCCGGTGCCGCGCGAAAGCCCGGCATCGAAACGGGCATGGCCCTTGGCATCGGTCTTGACGGTCGCAAGAACCTCGTTGTTGCGCGCGAGCAGGCGAATCTCCGTGTCTGCGACCGGCGCGGCAGTCGACAGCGAGCGCACGAAAACATGGACCCCGTCCTGCCCCGTGAACGTAGTCAACCCGAGATCCGAGACCACGAACCACTGCGTCGCGATATCCGCACCGCTGTTGCTCACGTCGCCATCACCGTCGGGATTTGGCGTGGCGGTGGCGCCACTCTCGGTCTTGAAGCCACCGGCCTGCGCGGCGATCAGGTAGACGCCGGGTTCGAGCTTGCCGGTCGCTTCCGTCACCGGGAACGCAGTCACGACATCCTTGTTGAGCTCCGACTTGACGTCCATCTCGCCCTTCCAGACCTGCTGGCCGGATTCACGGATGATTTCGTCGACCTTGTAGGGCTCGACCTGTTCGAGGAAGCCTTCCTTGCGGACGGTGTTGATGAGGTTGCGGTCGCCGATGCGGAGCACACGGATGCCGATCTTGTCGGTGTTGACCGAAACGAGCGGCACACCCTGCTGGCCGGTTCGGGGGAGGACGTAGGTCTTTCCGCTCGCGCGTACCGAGGGGCTGCGGTCGCGGACATAAATCTCGTAGTCGCCGTTCTTCAGCAGGCTCTCACCCGGAATGGCCGAGGGAATGCCCTGTCGCAGGACGATTGCATAGCGTTCACCGTGGCGCAGGCCATCGACGCAGATTTCGGCATTTTCCGCCGTGATCGCGAAGTCGCCCTTGCCGGAAACGGCGACATAGGGTGCGAAATCGACCCTGCCGCGCGCGAGCGGTTCCGAGAACGAGAAACACGCGCGAGGGGAGGCGCTGTCAGCATCAACCTGATTGGAGAGGAGGCGGAAGCCGCGCTTCTCGCGCAGGTCCTCGTAGGCCTTGCGGGTTGGGCCATCGTCGCGGGCTTCAAGACTGATGCGATAGGCGGTCAGTGCCGGGCGCCACATCTGCCGCCATTCGAAGGTCTGGCCGAGAATGGAAAGGGCGATGCCCTCGGTCTCCTGCCCCTTGGCACGCACATAGCCAAGATAGGCGGCTGCCACCGCGCGTTCCTGGAGGTCGTAGCGTTCGCGCCAGTCCTTCGGCTCGATCGCCCGGGCCGCACGGGACATCAGCAGCCACGCCGTCGATGAGGAAGGGTCGGCCAGCACCGCGAGATTGGCGAATTGCAGCGCCTTGCGCGGATCCTTCTGGTTCAACGCGGCGAGGCCGGTCTCGAAGCTTGCCCGGGCGTTCGTGCCGGCCGGCAACGCGACCTCGCGCTTCAGCTTTTCCTCGATCGCGGCGCCGGATTGCGCGAGATCGTCCCGCACGAAGGGTTTCTGTGGGCTCTGCGCGAGCGCTGAACCAGCCAGAAACAAGCCGAAGAGACCGGCGAGAGCGAAGGATTTCATGGTGGGCCTCGAAGAAGCGGGGAGGGGGCAGAAGCAGGAAGGGCCAGAGGACGAGGGCGCGTGCATGACGAGGCTCCGGTCGAGACAATCCTTCGCTCAACCTAGCACGCCGATTCGTGTCCGCAATGTGCGATATCGCACGGAAATCCTGTTTGCAGGCGGGTTGCAATGGATGCGCGAGCCATGCAAGCCTGCACCGGGCCGAACCGCCCTTTCCATCCATATGCCGTGATCTTCCGCTGACGGAGTTGGCCCATGAGCCGGGAAATTCACCCCTCGATCCGAGTTCATCGCCGCATGGCGGAAACGGCGCTTCTTGCCGTCATGCTGGCGGGCCTGTCGCCGGTGCTCGCGTTTGGGCAGGCGGCCGATATGGGACCGCCCGGCGGCGCAGCGCGGCCGGCGTCGAAAGTCGATCCGGCATTTCAGGCAGCCGAAAAAGCGTTTCTCGCGCTGGAGATCAACGAACGCAAGGCGATCCAGAACGATCTGATATGGGCCGCCAAATTCGCCGGATCGCCGACAGGAGACTTCGGCCCGTTGACTTTCGCGGCGATCCGCCGGTTCGAGACCGAGAACAAGATGGCCGCGAACGGCATCTTGACCGCCGCTGCGCGTGAACGCCTGCGCGCACAGGCCGAGATTCAGCGCAAGACTGCCGGTTTCGCCGTCCAGACCGATCCGAAATCCGGTATGAAGATCGGCTTGCCGGCTTTCCTGCGAGTAAAAACCGCGCCGAACAATCTCGGTGCCTCGCGCTGGCAGGACAAGGACGAGAAGGCGACAGTCGATCTCTCGGTCCACAAGCGCGAGGATGAGTTGCCCCAGCTTTTCGAGCGCGGCATCGATCCCAAGGTCAAGGGCCGCAAGATCACGTACAAGCTGTTGCGCCCTGATTTCTTCGTCATCACGGGTGAAACCGAGGGCGGCAAGTTCTATCGCCGCGTCGAGAAGAGCGAAAAGGGCGATATTCGTGGCTTTTCCATCGGTTACGACAAGAAGATGGCCGCGGCGATCGACCCCTTCGTCGTGGCGATTGCGGCGACCTTCGATCCCTTCGGCAAATCCGGTGGGGCACCCGCATCCTCACCCGTCGCGCCGGTGGCGGATGCCGGTCCGCAGAAGCGCCGCGCGACCGGGCTCGTTGTTGCGAACGATACAATCCTCACCAGCGAGGGCGCGCTCAAGGGGTGCGGCGAGATCGCGCTCGACCTCGGTAAGGAGGGCAAGTTCGCGCCGGCCCGCATCACGAAGACGCTCGGCGCCAGTGGCCTGATGATCGTCTCGGCGAAGACTGGCAAGCCGCTTTCGATCGGCATCACCGAAGGCGGCGAGGCGAGCGGCGTCATCGTCCAGCGTGATGCTTCAGGTGAATTGCTCGCGAGCGGCGCCGAGATCGCCAGTGGCAAGGCCACAGCCTCGCTTCAGTTGGGTGGTGGCGGCGCGGCGCTCTTCAACCGTAACGGCGCGCTCGCTGGCGTCATCGCCGCACCGCCGGTCGAGAAATTCAAGGTTGCTGGCGTGGTGCCGAGCCTCTCCTATGCCTTCGTGCCGGCGGCCGAAGCCCTGCGCCTCGCGGGCGTGGATGTGAGGCCATCGGAAGCGCGGACCCCGCAATCAGCGGCTGCTGTTGCCGAAGCGGTGCGGGAAGGGATCGTTTCACTCGTCTGCGCGTCCGACAAATAGGGTCAGAAGCCGAGCGCTTTCACCGCGCCGCGCAATTCGTCGAAATGGTGGATAAGCTGGTCCGGCGCGAGGTCCTGCATCGGCGTATCGGTATAGCCGAAACTCACGCCGATCACCGGCACTCCGGCGCCACGCGCGGCATCGACATCGGTGCGGCTGTCGCCCACCATGATTGAGCGCGTGGGATCGCCCCCGGCGAGGCGGATTGTCTCGATGATATGGCGCGGATCGGGTTTGCAGAACGGGAAAGTCTCGCGCCCGGCGATGGCGTCGAACAGCGGCAGCGCACCGAGCTTCTCAATGAGCGCGCGCGAGTGCGGCTCTGGCTTGTTGGTGCAGACCGCGAGCGCGAAACCCTCCTCTTTGCAGAGGCGAAGCGCGGCATCCGCGCCTTCGAACAGATGCGAGAGATCGGCGATGTGGTCGAGATAGTGAACGAGAAAGTCCTGAAACAGCGCTTCGAGTCTCTCCGGACCAAGCGGTTCGCCCGCCGCCTTGAACCCGCGGTCGAGCAGGGCGCGCGCACCCGCGCCGACCAGACCTCGCGCGGCAGAGACGGGAAGGGTCTGAAGGCCCTCACGCGCCAAAAGGTGGTTGAGCGTCGCCATGATATCCGGGGCGGTTTCCGCGAGGGTCCCGTCCAGATCGAAAACAAGCGTGCCGCGCATCGTTCTTCCCTTTTCGTCCGATGGAACGAGTGCCTACACTGAGATGGACGATTCGGGAAAAGCAAACGTCGCAAAGAGGGAGGTGAAAATGCCTTCGAGGACCGGATTGCGAGTTTATCTCGCGTTTTCGCTGGTATGCCCGTTCGTTGCGCCGGCACTGGCGGAGAGCGGAGCCTATAGTTTTGTGCCCGCGCCGCAGCAGGATCTCAACCGCATCTACCGCATCGATACGGCGAACGGCGAGGTCGTTGCCTGCCAGTTCGCGGTGAAGGAGGACGCTCCGATCGGCCTCACGCTCTGTTACCCCGCGGGCGAGGGCGCCAAGGCGGGGGAGGCGGGGGACTACGGGCTCGTCGCCTCCAGCCACCGGCAGGAAGCGGGCATCTTCCGCGTCAACCGCCGCACGGGTTCGATCAGCGTCTGTTATGTCCGCGACGATACAGATGTCGTCTGCACGCCGCCGGCAAAGTAGGGGTGCCAATCCCGCGATGCTTGCCGCGCGGCGCGGCCGGATTCCCGGGCTTGTCGGGTACAGGTTGGCTGTCGGCCTTTGTTTTGCCGTTTATCTTGGTTCAGAGGAGGGGGTTGCCGTGATCGGCCGGAGGCCGTAACAGGCTCTCAGACCTCGCGGGGTGCCGGAAGGCATTCCGCCCGGCGCATCCGCAAAGCAAGGGATTGCCCATGATTAGGCTCGTCACGTTCGTCCGTTCCGTCGCGCTTGGCGCGACCCTCGTTGCCAGCCTTGCTGCCAGCACCGTGGCCACGCAGGCGCAACAAGCCCCCGCGCCCGGCGCCGAGGCCGATCTCGCGAAGATTCTGAGCGCGCCGGTCATCCCGTCCCATCTCGCGGTGGCCGAGCAGGTGCTCAAGGCCTCGGGCCTCAAGACCATGTTCGAGAATTCGATGCCGAACGTCGTCGGTGCCCTGCGCGTCAACGTGACGCGTCAGCGTCCGGAACTCGCCAAGGACATCGAAGCTTCGCTCAAGGTCGTCGAGGAATCCGGTGGCAAGCTGATCGACAGCGGTGTCTCCGGTGCCGCACGGCTAATGGCGTCGAAGCTCACCGAGGCCGAGCTCAAGGAAGTTCTCACCTTCATGACCTCGCCGGTCGGCAAGAAATACGTCGAGGCTCTGCCGAGCTTCATGGACCTCGTGGTGCCTTACCTGCAGGTCTGGTCGCAAGAGGCCGGCGGGCAGATGACCAAGATATTTGCCGATGAGATGGCCAAGCGCGGCCACAAGCTCTGACGCGACTTCATACATTGGAACTTTGAGGCGGGGCGCACTGGCGACCCCGCCTTTTCTTTGAGGATGACGCCCTGTTCACAGAACTGTGGTGCCTCCGAGGGGTGCAAATTTGCGGGTGCCCTGCCTAGATTAGGCGGGACAGAAACCGGAACAGGGGGCCAGAAATGGCGGATGGGGCATATGACGTCGATCTCTTCGTGATCGGCGGCGGTTCGGGCGGCGTGCGCGCGGCGCGCATCGCGGCCGGGCATGGCGCGAAGGTGATGCTGGCGGAGGAGTTCCGTATGGGCGGCACCTGCGTCATCCGCGGTTGTGTGCCGAAGAAGCTCTACGTCATGGCCTCGCGCTTCGCGAAGGATTTCGAGGAGTCGCGCGGTTTTGGTTGGCAGGTGGGCAGTCGCGAATTCGAATGGTCGCGGCTTGTCGGCGCCAAGGAAGCCGAGATCACCCGTCTCGAAGGGCTCTATGCCAAGGGGCAGGAGGGCGCGGGCGTCACGGTGGTGAAATCGCGCGCTGTCATCGAGGGGCCGGGGCTGGTGCGCCTCGTGGTTGATGGCCGACTAATCCGTGCGAAGAACATCCTGATCGCCACCGGCGGCCGGCCCAATCTCGATCCTGAGGTGCCGGGGATCGAGCATGTTGTGACCTCAAACGAGGTTTTCGATCTCAAGACCTTCCCCAAGCGCATCGTCGTCGCGGGCGGCGGCTACATTGCGCTCGAGTTCGCCGGCATCTTCCGTCTGCTCGGCGCGGAGGTGACGGTGATCTACCGCGGCACGCAGGTGCTGCGCGGCTTCGATCAGGACCTGCGCGACGGACTGACGGCCGCTTATGAACGGCTCGGCGTGCGCTTCATCTACAACGATGTCTTTGCCCGCATCGAGAAGCACGCGGATGGCCTCAGGGGTTTTCTCACCGACGGCACCGCGATCGAGGCGGATCAGATCCTCTTCGCGATCGGCCGCGCACCGAATGTCGAGGGGTTGGGGCTGGAGAAGGCCGGCGTCAAGACGGGGCGCGACGGCGCGATCATGGTCGATGCCGGCTCGGCGACCAATGTGCCCGGCATCTACGCCGTCGGCGACGTGACGAACCGCGTCAACTTGACACCGGTTGCGATCCGCGAGGGGCATGCGCTGGCCGATACACTGTTCGGCGGTGCGAAGGGCATCGCCCCGTGGCAGGTGAACTACGATTTTATCCCCACGGCGGTGTTCACGACGCCGGAGATGGGTACCGTGGGCCTTACGGAGGAAGACGCGCGGGCGAAGTTCGCCGTCGTCGACATCTACAAGACCTCGTTCCGCGCAATGAAGGCGACCCTCTCCGGTGCAGAAGATCGTGTGATGATGAAGCTCGTCGTCGATGGCGAGACCGACAGGGTGCTCGGCGTGCATATCCTCGGTGAGGGCGCGGGCGAGATGATCCAACTACTCGGGATTCCCCTGAAGATGGGCGCGACCAAGGCCGACTTCGACGCCACGATGGCCGTGCATCCAACCGCTGCAGAGGAACTGGTAACGATGCGCACCCGTAGCGCAAGGTATTTGCGGAACTGAGGTCGAGCGCCTAGTCTCCCGGCAACATCACTTTGCCGGGATTCCCCATGCCTCTGATCAATTACCTGACGACCATCCGTTTCGATTTCGGGGCGGTAGCCGCACTTGCCGAAGACATTGCCGCCTGCGGCATGAAAAACCCGCTTCTGGTGACGGACAAGGGCGTCGTCGCGACCGGGATTGCGGCCAGGATAGCGGCCCTGATGCCGATGGGCGGGCAGACGCCGATTTACGACGGCACGCCCTCGAACCCCACCGAGGAAGCGACGGAAGAGGCGGTTGAACTCTACAAGGCGCATGATTGCGATGGCATCATCGCGCTCGGCGGCGGCTCGCCGATGGATCTGGCGAAATCCGCCGCCATTCTTGCGACCCACGGCGGAACATTGCGCGACTACGTGATGATCTATGGCGGGATGCCGAAGATCACGACGAAGATCGCGCCGGTGATCGCCATCCCGACGACGTCGGGCACCGGCTCGGAGGTCGGGCGCGGCGCTGTGATGAGCTTCCGCGACGGGCGCAAGCTTACGGTCATCTCGCCGCTGATGATCCCCAAACGCGCGATCTGCGACCCCGAACTGACGCTCGGCCTTCCGCCCTATCTCACCGCCGCGACCGGCATGGACGCGCTGACGCATGGCATCGAGTGTTTCATCTCGAATGTCGAGAACCCGCCCGGCGGCGCCATTGCGCTGGAGGCTGCGCGCCTTGCCGCCCGCAATATCGAGACGGCGGTGAAGGACGGCGCCAACCGTTCGGCCCGCTATAACATGATGATGGCCTCGATGATGGGAGCGATGGCGTTCCAGAAGGGCCTCGGTTCGGTGCACGCGCTCTCGCACACGCTTGGCGGCATCAAGGAGGCGAAGCTCCATCACGGCACGCTCAATGCGGTGCTGCTCCCGGCGGTGCTGCGTTACAACGCCTCGATCCGGCAGGAGGAATACGCCCGTCTCGCGCAGGAGATGGCGGTGCCGGCCGGGCAGAGCCTCGATCGTTTCATCGAGAACCTCAACGTCCGCATTGGTATGCCGAAAAACCTCTCCGAGATGGGCGTGAAGCGGGAATGGTTCGACAGCGTGGCAGAGCTTTCGCTGGAGGATCACACCTCCAAGACCAATGCCCGCACGCCCAACGCGGCGGACTACCGCGCCATTCTCGACGAGGCCTACTGAACCTTGCGTGCGACGAGGTAGCGCCGCGGCGGCGAGGCCGGAAAATTTCCGGCCTCGATGATCTCGAACCCGGCCGCACGGACCCAGCCGTCGAGCTGATCGACCGGGAAGAAACGCACATCCGGCGCGAGGCCAACGAGGCGCATCAGCGGCAGGAGCTTCAGGAATAGCCGGATCTTGAGCGGCACGCGCTCATCGCCGAGACAGATGGTTTTCGAAATGAAGAGCCCGCCGGGTTTCACGAGATCGCGGATACGGGCAAGCGACGCCGGCAGATCATCCACGAGATGCAGGATGTTGAACGCCATCACGACATCATAAGGGCTGGGGCCGAGCGCGGGGTCGCAAAGATCGGCGGCGACAAGACGAATATTGGTGATGCCCCGGTCAGCGACTTTGCCCCGACCGATCTCGATCATCTTCGACGAGACGTCGCTGGCGACAATTTCGGTGACATTGCCGGCAAGCTCTAGCGCTGTCGAGGCCGTTCCGCAGCCAATTTCGAGCGCTCGATCCTCGGGCTTGAGATAGCTCCGGGTGCGTTCGAGCGTATGGGTGTAGGCGGGCATGTCCGCGATGGTCGAACGGGCATAGCGGGTGGCGATCCGGTCCCAGAAGGCGGCGGCATTTTTCATCGAATCTCTCCTTGCGCCTCTGGATAGCCGAGCGGAGCGATCCCGCAAACCGCCGCCGGAACACTTCCAGGCGTCCCTACGCCTTCTTAATCGCTCGCCATTTTGCGCATGCCGGTGTAAGAACCCCTCCCTTCCGGATGGCGAAAGTCATTCCGGGAGCCTGCGCCATGCGGGCGCAGCGGCGTAAGAAGGAAAAGCGTCATGAGCAAGAACGGCAACAGCACCCCGAACGCAACCTGGAATCCGGGTTCCTGGCGGTCGTTTCCGATCTCGCAGGTGCCGGATTATCCGGACCAGGATGTCCTGAAGGCGACCGAGGCGCAGCTCGGCACCTTTCCGCCGCTGGTGTTTGCGGGCGAGGCGCGCAAGCTCAAGCGGGCGTTGGGCAAGGTCGCGAACGGCGAGGCGTTTCTGCTTCAGGGCGGCGATTGTGCCGAAAGCTTCGCCGAGCATTCGGCAGACCACATCCGCGATTTCTTCCGCGTGTTCCTGCAAATGTCGGTGGTGCTCACCTATGCCGGCTCCTCGCCGGTGGTGAAGGTCGGGCGTGTTGCCGGCCAGTTCGCCAAGCCGCGCTCCTCGCCGGTCGAGAAGGTCGGCGATGTCGAGTTGCCGAGCTATCGCGGTGACATCATCAACGGCACGGATTTTACCGCCGAGGCACGCATCCCCGATCCGCGCCGCCAGCTTGAGGCCTATCGCCAGTCGGCCGCGACGCTCAACCTCCTGCGCGCCTTCGCGACGGGCGGTTATGCCAACCTCGATAACGCGCATCGCTGGATGCTCGGCTTCGTGAAGGATTCGCCGCAGAGCGGGCGATATAATGAACTTGCGAACCGCATTACAGAAGCGCTCGACTTCATGCGCGCCATCGGCGTTTCGGCCGATACGCATCCGGAAATGCAGCAGACCGAGTTCTTCACCTCGCACGAGGCGCTGCTGCTCGGGTACGAACAGGCGCTGACCCGCGTCGATTCGACCTCTGGCGACTGGTATGCGACCTCGGGTCATATGCTCTGGATCGGTGACCGCACGCGCCAGCCGGATCATGCGCATGTCGAGTATTTCCGCGGCATCAAGAACCCGATCGGCCTCAAGTGCGGCCCGTCGCTGACGCCGGACAACCTGCTCGGCTTGATCGACAAACTGAACCCGGAGAACGAGGCTGGGCGCCTCACGCTGATCGCGCGCTTCGGTGCCGACAAGGTGGGCGAACATCTGCCGGGCCTGATCCGCGCCGTGCAGAAGGAAGGCCGCAAGGTCGTCTGGTCCTGCGATCCGATGCACGGCAACACCGTCAGCCTCGCGGGCTACAAGACGCGGCCGTTCGACCGGATCATGGGCGAGGTGAAGAACTTCTTCGCGATCCATGAAGCCGAAGGAACCTATGCCGGCGGCATCCACCTCGAAATGACGGGCAAGGATGTGACGGAGTGCACGGGTGGTGCCCGTGCGCTCACCGCCGAGGGGCTTTCGGATCGCTACGACACCGCCTGCGATCCGCGTCTTAATGCCGAGCAGGCGATCGAACTCGCGTTTCTCGTGGCCGATCTTCTCAAGCACGAGAAGGCTGCGCGCGGCCCAGCCGTTCCGGCGGCGGCTGAGTAACCAAGGGAAATGGCGGTCAGCGCGTGTAGCCGCGCTTGACCGCCTCTTCCTTAATGCAGTCGTCCCAGTCGCGGCTGCCCATCGAGACATTGCGGGCCCGGCAGGCGGATTCGAGCGCCTTCACCGCGCGTTCGACCTCGGCCGGGCTCATCTCTTCGATGGTTTTTCCTGTCGGCTCGCCGCCGCACGCGGCAAGGAACAGCGCGACAAACGGGGCGGTCCTGAGAAAAAGGGGGGACATCGAGACCTCCGCTGGCCGGAAAACGGGATCAGGGTATGCCGTTCGTCGTGCCCTGGAAAGATGAACGTTAACCAACACGCGATGTTCAGACTTGGGCCAGCGGGGTCGTTCTAATGTCCTCCTCATGAAGCCGGGCACCAGGCCCGCGACTTCGCGACAGGAGATCGACGATGACCACCACTTTCGGCAAGAAGGCCGCTGCGGCGGCGCTGGCGGCTCTCACCCTTGGTGCCGGGATGACCCTTTCGGCGGGCGACGCGGAAGCGCGCGGCGGGCGCAAGGGCGCGATGATTGCTGCCGGCGTGATCGGTGCGGTTGCGGCTGGCGCCCTCATCGCCGGGGCGTCGAACGCGCATTCTGCGCCAGCCTATTACTATACCGCCCCGAGCTATGCCTACGAGGCGCCGACCTATAGCTACGAGGCGCCGCGCGCGGTCTATTATCCGCAGCAGCCGGTCGTGGAATACGGCTATCCGGCAAACCCGGGCTATTACCATCGTCCCGCCCGGCGTCATTACGGCTACACCGAGACGGGCTATGCCTATCGCGGCCCGGTCTGCAAGGTCCGCAAGGAGCGCGTCTGGGACGGCTACGGCTGGCGGATGCAGCGCTATCAGGTCTGCCGCTGACCCCCCACTATTCCGGTCTCGCGTAACCAGAAACAGGAAAGCCCGGCATCGTGCCGGGCTTTTGTGATTGGATATAGTTGTTGGCCTCAGAACTTGATACCGCCGGCGACGCGCGCGGTATTGATCGAGATATTGGGTCGCTGCCCGCCAGAAGCGAGTTGGATGTATTGCCACTCCACGCGGGTGAAGGTGCCCGGCAGAAGCTGCATATCCACACCGGCGCCCAACGCGCCGCCGTAAGTGATGCCGCGCCGACCCACGACGCTCGAAAAAGTGCCGCTGCTGACGAACGTACGCGCCGGGGGAGCGGAAACATCGTAGCGAGACCAGCTGCCGTTCATGGTGGCTCGACCGTCGACGTTGCCGAAGGCGACACCGGCCGTGAGATAGGGCATGAACATGCCGGCGGCCCAGCCGATGCGCCCGCGCAAGGTGCCCCAATCCGAAATCCGCGCGCGTGAGGTCGCGCTGACCGTGACATCGTATTCGTCGGTTGTGCCGGTGGGCTGGGTCGTGATGCCGCCGCTGAAGGTGGAATTCGCTTTGATGCTGGAGCGGGTGTAATCCATCTCGACGCCCAGAACGACGTCGTCCCAGAGCCAATTGATGCCGACGAAGCCGCCGTAGCTTATGGCGGCCTTGTTGGTCTCTTTCAGGTTGATGAGCGAAGAAACTGGCCCGTAGAGAACCGAACTCTGCGGCAAGGCGCCATCGGTCAACGGCTGTGCGAAGGGGCGGGGGTCTGTCTGGGCGGAGGTGATGCCTGCGTGGACGCCGCCGTAAACGCCGGCCCAATCAACGCCAGCAGATGCCGGAGCTGTATCGCCAGAATAGGCGCCTCGGAGATAGTCGGCGGCCTCGGCGCCCGGCACCATTCCGGCTGTTGCCGCCGCACAGGCGATCGCCAGAGCGCGACCGGACATCCAACGAGACTTCACCATGACATCATCCCCAAAAAGCACTGTTCCGCGAATCCGGCAGGGAGGCCGAAACGCTGCGATAATAAAAAAGTAACGTTACCCGCGCGTTAAGCCCGCGAGCGAGGCGAATGGCCCGTTTTGGGACGGTTGACGACACGGCAAACCTTTTATACTCAAGATGAACATATCATCCGCCGCCGATTGCTCGCGTGCCGGTGGCGGGATAAACCTCTCCGGGCCAATGCCGCCCCAGGATGCTTCATGACCGACAGGCTTCGCCTCGCGCTAGCGCAGCTCAACCCCGTGATGGGCGACATCGCCGGCAATCTGGCGATGGCGCGTAAGGCCCGCGCCGAGGCCGCCGGGCAGGGGGCGGATATCGTCATGTTCACCGAACTGTTCCTGACCGGCTACCCACCGGAGGACATGGTGACGAAGCCGGCGCTGGAGGAAGCCTGCCGCGCCGCGCTCGACGATCTCGCGCGCGAGACCGCCGATGGTGGGCCGGCGGTGCTGATCGGCCTGCCGTGGCGGGAAGACGGCAAGCTGCACAATGCTTTCGCCGCACTCGATGCCGGGCGGATTATTGCGGTGCGCTTCAAGGTCGATCTCCCGAATTACGGCGTTTTCGACGAGAAGCGTGTGTTCGATCCCGGCCCGATGCCCGGCCCGGTGATGCTGCGCGGAGCCAAGATCGGCCTGCCGATCTGCGAGGACATCTGGGGCGAGGAGGTCGTCGAATGCCTCGCTGAGACCGGGGCCGAGATGCTGCTCGTCCCGAACGGGTCTCCTTATGAGCGCGACAAGACCGATACTCGCCTCAACATCGCCGTCGCGCGCGTTACGGAAAGCCGCCTGCCGCTCGTCTATCTCAATCAGATCGGCGGGCAGGACGAGCTGGTTTTCGACGGCGCGTCCTTCGGCATCAATCCCGGTGGTGATCTCGCCTTCCAGATGCCCGCCTTCCAGGAGGAAATCCGCCTCATCGAGCTTGCGCGCACGGGGGGCGACTGGGCAATCTTGCCCGGTGCGAAGGCGCTGATCGACGAGGGGCTCGCGGGCGATTATGCGGCCTGTGTGCTGGGCCTGCGGGACTACGTCGAAAAAAACCGTTTCCCCGGCGTGGTGCTCGGCATGTCCGGCGGCATCGACTCGGCGCTCTGCTGTGCCATCGCGGCCGATGCGCTGGGGCCGGAGAAGGTCCACGCGATCATGCTGCCCTATCGCTACACTTCGGAGGAGAGCTTCGCCGACGCGAAGGCCTGCGCCAACGCGCTCGGTGTGCGTTACGATATTCTCCCGATTGCGGATGCGGTCGAGGGGCTGGAGGCGAGCCTCGCGCCGCTTTTCGCCGGCAAGCCGCGCGATATCACTGAGGAGAATATCCAGTCCCGCGCGCGCGGCACGATCCTGATGTCGATCTCGAACAAGTTCGGGCCGATGGTCGTCACCACCGGCAACAAGAGCGAGATGAGCGTCGGCTACGCGACGCTCTATGGCGATATGAACGGCGGCTACAATCCGATCAAGGACCTCTACAAGATGGAGGTGTTCCGCATGGCCGCGCTGCGTAACCGCTGGAAGCCGACGGGAGCCAAGGCGCCGGGCGGCGGCGTGATCCCCGAGAACATCCTCGTCAAACCGCCGAGCGCGGAATTGCGCGATAACCAGAAGGATCAGGATTCGCTCCCGCCCTACGAGGTGCTGGACGATATCCTCGAATGTCTCGTCGAGAAGGAGATGCACGTCGCCGATATCGTCGCGCGCGGGCATGAATTGGCCGTGGTGCAGCGGATCGAGCATCTCCTGTCGATCGCGGAATATAAACGCCGCCAGTCCGCGCCGGGCGTCAAGGTAACGCGCCGCAACTTCGGCCGCGACCGGCGCTACCCGATCACCAACCGCTTCCGCGACCGGCTGGAAAAGGCGTATGAACCCGATGCCGCGCTCGCGCCGGAGGGTGCGAAAAGCCTCGGCGAAGCTTATGACGGGTGAGGCTCAGGCCTCGCCCCGATTACCTGCTAAATGAAGAAGTCCATGCCCCCCGTTTTCCGCTTCGCGCCTTCGCCCACCGGCTACATTCACATCGGCAACGCCCGCACGGCGTTGTGGAATGCGCTGCTGGCGAAAAAGCTCGGCGGCACCTTCATCCTGCGGTTCGACGATACCGATACGGATCGGTCGAAACCGCATTTCGTCGAGGCGATCCTTGAGGATCTCGCGTGGTTGGGCATCAAGCCCGACCGGATCGAGCACCAGTCCGCCCGCATCCCGCGCTATCAAGCCGCGCTAGCGGATCTGAAGGCGCGCGACCTCGTTTACCCATGCTACGAAACCCCGGAGGAACTCGACCGTAAGCGCAAGCGGCAGCAGGCGCGTGGTCTGCCGCCGGTTTACGATCGCGCTGCGCTCGCACTCACGACCGAAGATAGAGAGAAGCTCGAAGCCGAAGGGCGGCATCCGCATTGGCGCTTCAAGCTCTCGGGGCGCAATGTGATGTGGGATGACGGCGTGCGCGGGCCGAGCCACATCGAAACCTCATCGCTCTCCGATCCGGTTCTGGTGCGTGCGGATGGCACCTTCCTCTACACCTTCGCCTCCGTGATCGACGATATCGACATGGAAACAACGGATATCCTGCGCGGCGAGGACCACGTCGCGAACACGGCGGTGCAGATCGAACTCTTCGAAGCCCTCGGCGCGAAGCCCCCACGGTTCTCGCACCACAACCTCATCACGACGCTTACCGGCGAGGAGATGTCGAAGCGCACGGGCTCGCTTTCGATCCGCTCGTTCCGCGAAGAAGGCGTCGATCCGCTCGCGGTGTCGCTGGTCGCCGTGCTGACCGGAACGTCAGAGCCTGTGCATCCGGTCGCGCAGCTTGATGATCTTGCCGCGCTGCTCGACCTGTCGAAATTCTCGCGCGCGCTGACGAAGTTCGATCCCGGCGAGATCCGCGACCTCTCGAAAAAGCTGCTGCACGCCAAACCGTTTGCCGAGATCGCGCCGAAACTCACGGCGCTCGGGATTTCCGGCATGAAGGCCGAAGCGTTCTGGGCGGCGCTGCATGGCAACATCGACCGGATCGAAGACGCGGCCGATTGGTGGAAAATCCTGATGACCGACCGGCATTTTGCTTCCGCCGAGTCCGAGTTTCTTGCCGAAGCCGCTGCGTGCTTGCCGGATGGGGCACTCGACGAAACAAGCTGGAGCCGCTGGATCGGTGCGATTCAGGCGCGCACGGGTCGCAAGGGCAAGGCGCTGTTCATGCCGTTGCGCCTCGCGCTCACCGGGCGCGAGACGGGGCCGGAACTCAGGGCCGTGCTTCCCCTCTTAGGTCGATCGGCCGTTCTTTCCCGGTTAGCTCCGGCGCCACATTCCTGACAGTCCGCTTGGTGCCTTGCGCATCGACGACCTGCTGCTTCAACCCGCCCTTCGTATCGACCTTCCGCTCGCTCGTCGTGCGCGGGCCGATACCGGACGAAGCGCTGCCGCCGGTAGGAAGGGCGGTCTCGGGCAGGTTCTCGGTCTCCTCGGCCTTGCGGGCGGCCTCGATTTCCTGCTGCTTCTTGCTCTTGCGGGTCGTCTTGCTCTCGGGCGCCTTCGCTTCCTTCGGGCGCGACATGGCCAGTGCCTGTTCCTGTGTGACGACGATATCGCCCTTGCGGGCCTCGACGATATCCTCGACGCCCTTCATCGCGTTTGCCCAGGTCTGGCCCGGCTGCTTGCAGAAACACGCCGGGTCGCGCTGTTGGGTGTAGAGCTTGGCGTTCGGCAGCGACATGTAGGGCGTGCCGTCGCGCGCGGCGGCGCGCTCGATATCCGCGCCGTTGTTCATGAAGAAAATGCGCGTTTCCGCACCGGGACAGAGCGACGCACAGACGGCGGCGTATTCGTCCCGTGCGCCGATGCCTTCGAAATTCACCGGGAAGAAGAAGCCGTCGCAGGTGCGGACGCAAACGGCCATCCGCCCGCCAAGCCTCTCCTTAAACTCGGCATCAGGGTCCACAGGCGGTTCGTCACCGCGCGGACCGTCAACCACGCCGTTGGAGTCCCCGCCGAACAGGCGGTCGAACAGGCTCGGCTGGTTCGGCGCGGCATAGATGACACCGCGTTGCGGAGCCGGTTCGCGTCCCGTACAGCCGTAACGATCAAGTGCAGCGAGCAATTGCGCCCGCCGGCCTTCGTTCCCGCCGCCTTCAATCTGGCGAATCTGCGCTTCGTACTGCCCGGCCTGTGCCCGCAATGGGCCGCAGACCGGCGGCGGCCCGCCGATGCCGAGAAAGCCCGTCCGGCTGCAATCGTTCTGCTGAAGGGCAAGGCGGATGCGGCTCAACTCGGTTCGCAGGCGGGAGGACTGCGCCGTCGGACCGCCCCCTCTTAACTGCGCCAGTTCGGCGCGAATCTGACCACAGACCGGCGATTGCTGGCTGAGCGCCGTGCTTGCGGGAACGAAGGCCGCGACGATGCAGAGCGCAACCCGGCGGAGCCACGATGCCGCTGCGCGCCGCGACGGGCGCACGTGCTCGAATTCCGGATGTGTCGGCACGCTACCTGCCACGCGTCTCGCCCCGCCTCGAATCGTTCTGACCCGTTCCGGTTCTCTATGCTGCCCGATTTTGATGCAAGCAAGGCGGGAATGCGTTCAACGCCGGGTGCAATCGCCGGAAAACCGTCAGGTTTGCGGTGCGATCTGCCCCAGCTGGCTCATCAGCTTGTCGATCAGCGCATCGAGTTGGCGCGTCTCGTCCGGGCTCAATCCGCGACAGAGAGTCTCGGAAAAGGCGGTCGCCATCGGCACGATATCAAGATAGATGCGGCGCCCCTCTTCGGACAGATCGAGAAAAGCCTCGCGCAGGTCGTTCCTGTTCGCTTTCCGCGCCAGCAGCTTGCGTTTCTCCAGCGTTGCGACCGCACGGCTCACTGTCGTCTTGTGCATATGACTATGGGCACAGATATCGCGCGCCGTGATGGTGCCGAACTGCCCCAGCGTCGCCAGAACGCGCCATTCTGGAATCGAAATGCCGAACCGTTCACCGTAGGCCTGCGCCAGCGCCTGACTGATCTCGGACGCCAGCAGATTGAGGCGATACGGAAGAAAACTCTCCAGTTTCAGCGGTGCGACGGACGCGCTGGCAGGATCGGTGGGCTTATGGGATGTCTTGTTGTTTTGCATTGTTTCCGGTCAGGCAATAAAACCAATATATTCCGGAAAACCGGCGGCGTTAAGAATGCCGCCGGTAGCCACATTTGTCCATGATGGCCGCAGGCTGTCCCGTTATACTATAGTAATAGGGCGCGCCTCAGCGCCGCACCCGCGTCTTAATCATCATGGTGTCGTAGGAATATTCGCTGATCTGCCACCAGGTATATTGCTCACCGAGATAGGCATTGACCGAATCGAGCGCCTTCTTGAAGAGCGGATTCTTGGCGGCGATTTCGTCGTAATACGTCTTCGCCGCGTCAAAAGCCGCATCCATGATCTCGGGCGAGAACGGCCGGAGTTCCGTACCTTTGCCGACAAGCCGCATCAGGGCCGGCGCGTTCACCGAATCGTACTTCGCAAGCATCCAAGTATTCGCGGCATCCGCCGCCTGACGGAAAATTGCCTGATAGTGCTTCGGCAGGCGATTCCATTGCTCGGTGTTGGCACAGAGATGCAGCATCGCTCCGCCTTCCCAGAAGCCGGGATAGTAATAGTACTTCGCGACCTTGGAAAACCCGAGCTTCTCGTCATCGTATGGGCCGACGAATTCAACCGCGTCGATCGTTCCCTTTTCCAGCGCGGGATAGATGTCGCCGGGGGCGATCTGCTGCGGAACAACACCAAGCCGGGCGAGAATCGCGCCGCCGGTGCCGCCGATGCGGAACTTGAGGCCCTTGAGGTCCTCCAGCGTCTTCACTTCCTTGCGAAACCAGCCGCCCATCTGCGTGCCGGAATTGCCGCAGACGAAAGAGATCGCGTTGAACTTGGCCAGCGCCTCATTGACGATCGCCTCGCCGCCGCCGAACTGCCACCAGGACTGCTGGAGGCGCGCGTTCGGCCCGAACGGCATGCCGGTGCCGAAGCCGAGGGTGGGATCCTTGCCGTTATAGAAGTAGGTCGGCGTATGGCAGCATTCGAGCGCACCGGAGGTAACGGCATCGAGCGCCTGAAGACCGGGCACAATCTCGCCGGCCGCGAAGGGCTGGATCTGGAAGCGGTTGTCCGTCGCTTCGGCGACATACTTGCAGAAGGTCTGCGCGGTGCCGAAAATGGTATCGAGCGATTTCGGAAAGCTCGAGGTCAGGCGCCATTTCACTTCCGGCATGTTCTGGGCGATGGCCGGACTGGCGACGGTTCCTGCCGCGACCGCTGTTCCCGCACCCAACCCGGAAAGCAACAGGTCTCGCCTACGCATGATCTTCACTCCTCACATTCGCACACTTTCCCGCCCGGAAATGGTTTCAAGAGAAACTTTATGCTTGTGTCCGAGGCGGTTCTTCGGGAAGAATTGCACAGAGAATGCGCGACGTCACCCAAATCCGCGATGCTTTTCGCGGTGCGGGTGAATTATTCTTGCTGTTGCGCCGAGGAAACGTAGCGCCGATCGTGGCGGGGAGGAAATGAATGAAGCTGGCTTCGCTCAAAGGCGGGCAGGATGGTCGTCTTGTCGTCGTATCGCGCGATCTCACCCGCGCTACCGAAGCGACCCATCTCGCACCCAATCTCCAGCGTGTGCTCGACAACTGGGATATCTTCGCGCCGGCCCTCGCCGATCTCGCGGAGAGCCTGGAGCATGGATCGGTGCCCAGCTTCCGCTTCCACGAGCATGATTGCGCCGCGCCGTTGCCGCGCGCCTACCAGTGGGTCGACGGCTCCGCCTACGTCAACCACGTCGAACTCGTGCGCAAAGCGCGAGGGGCCGAACTGCCCGAGAGCTTCTGGACCGACCCGCTGATGTATCAAGGCACGTCGGACAGCAATCTTGGCCCGCGCGACCCCGTGCCGGTCGCGAGCGAGGATTTCGGCATCGATTGCGAGGCGGAGGTCGCCGTCATCACCGGTCCCGTTCGTGCCGGCGTGAGCACGAGCGATGCCGCCAGAGCGATCCGTCTGGTGATGCTCGTCAACGATGTCTCGCTGCGCAATCTTATCCCGTCGGAACTGGCGAAGGGCTTCGGCTTCCTTCAGTCGAAGCCGCCGACCGCCTTTTCCCCGGTCGCTGTAACGCCGGATGAACTGGGCGAGGCCTGGGATGGCGGCAAGGTCAAGCTGCCGCTGCTCACCACCGTCAATGGCAGGATGCTCGGTTGCCCGGAGGCGGGCGAGGAGATGACCTTCGAGTTCCCTGCGCTGATCGCCCATGCCGCCAAGACGCGACCGCTCGGGCCGGGCACGATCGTCGGTTCCGGCACGGTCTCGAATCGCGATCCGGATGGGTCGCCGGGGCGTCCGGTCTCCGAAGGCGGGCGTGGGTATTCCTGCATCGCCGAACAGCGCATGGTCGAGGCCATCCGTGACGGCGCGCCGAAAACGCCGTTCATGCGGTTCGGTGATGTCGTTCGCATCGAGATGAAGGACAGCAAGGGTCATTCGATCTTCGGCGCGATCGAACAGCGCATGGAGCCTGCCGGCATGGGAGGCACCTGAGATGAGCGGTCCTGCCTTCGCCTCCGCATCGGACCTTGCCGAGAAGAAGATCACCTTCGCCGAGATCGGTGAGGGCCTTTACGCCTTCACGGCGGAAGGAGACCCGAACACCGGCGTCGTCATCGGTGACGATGGCGTGCTCATCGTCGATGCGCAGGCGACGCCGGCGATGGCGGCGGCCGTCATCGAGCGCGTCCGCAGTGTGACGGACAAGCCGATCACCCATGTCCTGCTTTCGCATTATCATGCCGTGCGCGTGCTCGGTGCGTCCGCCTATAAGGACGCGAAGACGATCATCGCTTCCGATGCGACGCGGGCGCTGATCGTCGAGCGAGGCCAGTTTGACATGGATTCCGAGATCGGCCGCTTTCCGCGCCTTTTCCGGGGCAAGGAGACCATTCCCGGTCTCACCTGGCCGAGCGTGACTTTCGCCGGCGAGATGTCGATCTGGCTCGGCAAGCGCGAGGTCCGTATCAAGCATCTCGGGCGCGGGCACACGGCGGGGGACACCGTCGCCTGGGTGCCCGATGCCGGCGTGATATTCTCGGGCGATCTCGTCGAATACAAGTCCGCCTGCTATTGCGGCGACGCGCATTTCGCCGATTGGCCGGAAACGCTGAAGAGGGTGGCCGGGCACGATCCCGTCGCGCTGGTGCCCGGGCGCGGCGATGCCCTCGTCGGGCGCGAGAAGGTGGGCGCGGCCATCGCCGGAACGAAGGATTTTCTTGAAACGCTCTATAGCACGACGCAGCGGGCAGTCGCGGCGGGCAAGGATCTCAAGGCCGCTTTTGCCGATGTTCGTGCGGCGATGGATGCGCCGTTCGGTTCTTACGCCATCTACGAGCATTGCCTGCCCTTCAACGTTTCGCGGGCCTATGACGAAGCCAGGGGCGCCGACCATCCTGTGATCTGGACCGCCGAGCGTGACCGCGAGATGTGGTCGAAGTTGCAGGGGTAGGGCCAGAGGACAGGGTGAGGGGGAGCGGTGATGCACGCGGTCTATGCCAGCTTTCAATACCGGAAATCGCCTGATCAGGCGGCGGAAGCGCCGGTGCGCCACCCCGTCGTCGTCGTCGGCGCCGGGCCGGTCGGCCTGTCGATGGCGATCGACCTTGCCCAGCGCGACACCCCTGTCGTCATCCTCGACGACAACGACCGCATCGGGGAAGGCAGCCGAGCCATCTGCTTCTCGAAGAAGACGCTCGAAGCCTTCGACAGGTACGGCTGCGGCGAGGAACTGCGCGATGCCGGCGTCTCGTGGAGCCGTGGCCGTGTCTTTCAGGGCGATGGTGAACTCTATGCCTTCGATCTCCTGCCGGAGGCGGGGCACAAGATGCCGGCCTTCATCAACATCCAGCAGTTTGTGGTCGAAAAAGCCCTCGTGGATCGTGCCGAAGCCCTCGAAAACCTCGATCTGCGCTGGAAGAACCGCGTAGCCGGTATCGAGAACGGCGCGGAAGGCGTGGTGCTGACGATCGAGACGCCGGACGGCGACTATCGCCTTTCCGCCGATTACGTCATTGCCTGCGATGGTGCGCGCTCGCCCATACGGGCCATGCTGGGGCTCGATTTTCCCGGCGAGATCTTCGAGGAACAGTTCCTCATCGCCGATGTGAAGATGCATGGCGATTTCCCGGCCGAGCGCTGGTTCTGGTTCGATCCGCCGTTCCACCTTGGTGGCTCGGCACTGTTGCACAAACAGCCGGATGATGTCTGGCGCATCGACCTCCAGCTCCCCGCGACGGCGGATGCCGAGTTCGAGAAAAAGCCCGAAAATGTGATCCCGCGTATCCAACGCATGCTCGGACATAGCAATTTCAAACTCGAATGGGTGTCGATCTATCGTTTTCGCTGTCTACGGCTCGATAAATTCATTCATGGCCGAGTGATCTTTGCGGGCGACGCTGCGCATCAGGTCTCGCCGTTCGGCGCGCGCGGCGCGAATTCCGGTGTGCAGGATGTCGAGAACCTCGGCTGGAAGCTCGCGGCTGTTCTCAAGGGCGGGGCACCGGCGAGCCTGCTTGCGACCTACGATTCCGAACGTGGCGAGGCAGCGGACGAGAACCTCGGCCATTCGACCCGTTCGACCGATTTCATCGCGCCGCAATCGCCGGCCGAGCGCGTTCTGCGCGATGCCGCGCTGGCGTTGGCGCAACGCTACGACTTCGCCAAGCGCATGGTGAATTCCGGCCGGCTTTCCGCGCCGACGGCCTATCGTACAAGCCCGCTGTCCACGCCGGATGCGGGACCCTGGGAAGCCGGACCAGTGCCCGGCGCGCCGATTCCGGATGCCCGGCTGAAAAGCCCCGAAGGCAAGGAACTTTTTCTCTCGGAATGTCTCGGTGCCGGTTTTTCATTGTTGATGCGCGGGGGCGAGCCGAAGGAAGTGCCCCCTGGCGTCACCTCGGTCTGTGTCGGCGCCAACGGCTATTTCGATCGCTTTGGTGAAGTTGCGAGCCGTTTCGCTTTGGAGCCGGGGCGGGCCTATCTGATCCGGCCGGACGGCCATGTCGCGGCCCGCTTCACGGCATGGAAGCAGGCGGATGTCGAGGCTGCGCTGGTAAGAGCGCACGGAGGTGCCGCATGAGCGAGACCCTGACGACAGCCTCCCGATTTCCTGATCCGGATCGCGCGTTCCGTCTGTTGATCGAGGCGCGGCGCGGGCTTTCGGCCGAGGAGGCCGCCGCACTCGACGCCCGGTTGGTGCTGCTGCTCGCGAACCACATCGGCGACGAAGCCGTCCTTGCGGAAGCGATCCGCGCCGCGCGGGAGACGCAGACGCCGCGCTGAGTCCCTTTCAATTTTCCCGCGCCGTGCCTATCTGCTGGCGAAGGCCTCGGCGGCACATCTTGAGGAGCGAGCGATGCGCGGAATTCTGGCAGCCCTGTTTCTGTCCCTTGGCATTCTGCCGGCCATCCATGCACCGGCCTCCGCACAGTCGCCGGATCTGATCTTCAAGAAATCGACCGTCTTCCGCTTCCTCACGCCGGACGACAAGCTCGCGACCTATGCGATCGACGATCCGATCATCGAGGGTGTCGCCTGCCATTACACGGTGCCGGAAAAGGGTGGCGTCTCAGGCGGACTGGGGCTTGCGGAGGAGGTGTCTGATATCTCGCTCGCCTGCCGTCAGGTCGGGCCGATCCGCTTCAAGGAGAAAGCCGATCAGGGCGATGTGATGTTCCGCCAGTCGCGCTCGCTGCTGTTCAAGCGGATGCAGATCGTGCGCGGCTGCGATCCAAAGCGGAACGTGCTGGTCTATCTCGTCTATTCGGACAAGCTGATTGACGGCAGCCCGAAGAACTCGACCTCCACGGTGCCGATCATGCCCTGGGGGCAGGCGGATGCGCCGCGGTGCAGCGAGTTTATCAAGTAATCGCGAGAAAACGTCCGGCGAGTGCCGACCGTCAGTCCTTGCAGGAGATCAGGAAACTGTCGGCCGGTTTGCCGGCCGATCCGGCATTGGTCGAGCCAGTAATCTCGTCGCGGTCGAGCTTGCGGTAGGCGAGGGCGGCCTTGAAGCCCTTGGCCTCGCACCAGGCATCGGCGACGATCCGGCCGCAATTCGACTGGGCGGCGAGACATTCCTGAGTGCCGTATCCGTCGCTGCCCGCCACGACGAAATCGCGCTGTTTCGGCTTCGCTTCGCTCTCGGCGCCTGACGAGGCGTAGATCGTCACGGCGGTGACCGAGACGGCGAGGATGGCGAAAAGACTGACGCGCTTTTGCATGGTTCGGGACCCCGAAAAGATACGCGATGCAACTGAGGGTCGGTATTTTCGGGGTAATGTGTTAAGGATTGATTGAGATTTCGGTTTCGTGGACCTTCGCCGTTTGGCCCGCTTGACGCGAGAACGTTGATCGCGCATTTTCGTTGCATGACAATGACGGCAATGGGTCGAATTTCTTTTTCGATTTGTGGCTAGCGCGCTTCGCTCGCTGGCACGCCGTCTCGTTTCCTCTTAAAGGTCACCCCGAGATGACGCCCCCGGCGAGCGGCGGGCGCATAACTTCGGGTGTTTCATGACAGGCTTGCGGCTCTACAACACGCTGACGCGGCAGAAGGAAGACTTCTCGCCGATCGATCCCAAGCATGTCCGCATGTATGTCTGCGGGCCGACCGTTTACGATTATGCCCATATCGGCAACGCCCGCCCGGTGATCGTGTTCGACGTGCTGTTTCGCCTGCTGCGGCACCTCTACGGCGAGAACAACGTCGTCTATACCCGCAACATCACGGACGTGGACGACAAGATCAACGATCGTGCCGCCCGCGATTACCCCGACTTGCCGCTCAACGACGCGATCCGCAAGGTGACGGAGGCGACGAATGCACAGTATCAGGCCGACGTGGCGGCGCTTGGTTGCCTGCCGCCGACGCATCAGCCGCGTGCGACCGAGCATATCGAGGCGATGAAGGCTCTCTGCGAACGGCTCGTCGAGCGTGGCGTGGCCTATGTCGCGGAAGGCCATGTGCTGTTCTCGCCCGAGGCGATGAATGCCCACAAGAACGCGTGGCCCACATACGGCAAGCTCGCCAACCGCTCCCTCGACGAGATGATCGCCGGCGCGCGCGTCGATGTCGCGCCCTACAAGCGCGGCGCGACGGATTTCGTGCTCTGGAAGCCGTCGAGCGAGAACGAGCCCGGCTGGCCCTCGCCCTGCGGTATGGCCGGCAAGGGGCGGCCGGGCTGGCATATCGAATGCTCGGCGATGTCGATGGCGACACTGCTCGAGCCCTTCGGCGGCGGGCTTTCCTGCGACGATCCGATGCGCAACACCTTCGACATTCACGGCGGCGGCATCGATCTCGTCTTTCCGCACCACGAGAACGAGATCGCGCAGTCCTGCTGCGCCTTCGGTTCGGCGCGGATGGCGAACGTGTGGATGCACAACGGCTTCCTGCAGGTCGAGGGGCAGAAGATGTCGAAATCGCTCGGCAACTTCCGCACGATCCGCGAAGTGCTGAACGATTGGCCGGGCGAAGTCGCGCGGCTCAACATGCTCCGGACGCATTACCGCCAGCCGATCGACTGGACGGAGGCTGCGCTTGCTGAAAGCGTGGCAATGCTCGAGGGCTGGTATCGCAAGGCTGGCGATGTCACGCCTGGCGCTGTCGATTCCGCAACCCTCGAGGCTCTTTCCGACGACATGAACATGCCGGCGGCGATCGCGGCCATGCATCAGATTTCGGATCCCGCCTCGCTCAAGGCAACTGGGGCACTGCTGGGGCTGCTCGGCCAGTCCGCCGCTGAGCGCGAAGCAGAAGCCAAGGCTGGCGTTGACGCGGCAGCAGTGGACGAGCTTGTCGCCGCCCGCCTCGAAGCCCGCGCCGCGAAGAACTTCGCCGAATCCGACCGCATCCGTGATGAACTTGCTGCGATGGGCATCGCGCTCAAGGACGGCAAGGACGCATCTGGCAATCCGGTGACGACCTGGGAGGTGAAACGATGAGCGTGTCCCGCTTCACCGGCGGCTGCCAGTGCGGTGCGGTGCGCTTCGCCTGCGAAGGTTTGAAGCGCCCGTCGATCTGCCATTGTCGCATGTGCCAGAAGGCTTTTGCCGCGCCGTTCGGTGCCTTCGTTTTCGTCGAGACGCTGGAGTGGACGCGCGGCGTCCCGAGGCATTTCCAGTCCTCGTCCAAGGTTCAGCGTGGCTTTTGCGGCGATTGCGGCACGCCGCTCACCTACGAATGGCAAGGTGGTGTCGATCTCGCGATCTGCGCCTTTGACAATCCGGCTGCAATCGCCCCGGAGGTTCAACTCGCCGAGGAAGCTGCGCTGCCGTGGAGCGGATCGCTTGCGGCCTTGCCAACCCGGACGCCAGAGCAGAAGGCGAAAATGGCGGCATTTGCGGCCGATCTCGTCTCGTATCAGCATCCCGACCACGATACAGCAACCTGGAAGGCGCGCCCATGAAACGCGAACGCCTCTACCTCTTCGATACCACCCTGCGCGACGGCGCCCAGACCACCGGCGTCGATTTCAGTCACGCCGACAAGGTCAAGATCGCAGCGATGCTCGACCGGCTCGGCGTCGATTTCATTGAAGGCGGTTATCCTGGCGCCAACCCGGTCGATACGAAGTTCTTCGAGAAGCCGCCGGTGACCAAAGCCTGCTTCACGGCCTTCGGCATGACCAAGCGCGCCGGCATCTCGGCCTCGAACGATCCCGGCCTCGCCGCCCTGTTGCAGGCGGGCGGGCAGGCGATCTGCTTCGTCGCGAAGAGTTGGGATTACCACGTTGAGTTCGCGCTCGGCTGCACGCTCGATGAAAACCTCGAGTCGATCCGCGATTCGGTGAAGGCGACGCTGGCCGTCAACAAGCGCGCGATGATCGACTGCGAGCATTTTTTCGATGGCTACAAGGCCAATCGCGCCTACGCGCTCGCCTGCGCCCGCACCGCGAGGGAAGCAGGGGCCGAGTGGGTAGTCCTCTGCGATACCAACGGCGGCACGCTTCCCCATGAGGTCGAGGCGATCGTCGCGGATGTGCTTCGGGAAGTGCCGGGCATCGCCCTCGGCATTCATGCCCACGACGATACCGGGCATGCTGTCGCCAACAGCCTGGCCGCAGTGCGGGCAGGCGCGCGCCAGATTCAGGGCACACTCAACGGGCTCGGCGAGCGTTGCGGCAACGCCAACCTCGTGACACTCATCCCGACGCTGAAGCTCAAGAAGGAATTCGCCCAACGTTTCGAGATCGGCGTTACCGATGAGGCGCTCGCAGGGATCACCGCAGTCAGCCGCGCGTTCGACGAGTTGCTGAACCGTGTGCCGAACCGGCAGGCGCCCTATGTCGGCGTCTCTGCCTTCGCGACCAAGGCGGGAATCCACGCCTCAGCGCTCATCAAGGACCCGAAGACCTACGAGCACGTCGCGCCCGAGACTGTCGGCAACCGGCGTCTGGTGCTGGTCTCGACGCAGGCCGGCAAATCGAACGTACTCGCCGAACTCGAACGCCTCGGCGTTTCGGTCGAGAAGAGCGATCCGCGCTTGTCGCGCCTGCTCGACGAGGTGAAGGAAAAGGAAGCGCAGGGCTATTCCTACGAGGGTGCCGATGCGAGCTTCTACCTGCTCGCCCAGCGCCTCCTCGGGCGCGTGCCGGAATTCTTCAAGGTCGAACGGTTCAAGGTCAACGTCGAGCGGCGCTTCAACGCGCGTGGCGATCTCGTGACCTTCTCGGAGGCGGTTGTGAAGGTTCGGGTCGGCGAGAAATCGCTGATCTCGGCGGCGGAGGGCGATGGCCCTGTGAACGCGCTCGACAAGGCGCTGCGCAAGGATCTTGGTCGCTACCAGCAATTCATCAAGGGGTTGAAGCTCTCGGATTTCAAGGTCCGCATCTTCCAGGGGGGCACCGACGCGGTGACCCGCGTTCTTATCGATTCGACGGACGAAACCGGCGAGACCTGGACCACGGTGGGGGTCTCGCCGAACATTATCGATGCCTCGTTCCAGGCGCTGATCGACTCGATCTATTACAAGTTGATGCGCGCACAGGTTCCGGCGGAGTGAATTCCCCGAGCCAGCAAGATCACGACACTATTTCAAGACCGATTCGAATTTGGCGTTATCCAAGTGCTGGGAGAAAGCGGATATGGCCTTGTTTACGGACGGATTGGCGAACAATTCGTAGGCTGATACTTCCCCGAGCGTCTTGAAAGATGCCGGAAGAGCGCCCTGACCGTCTGTCTTGATCGCGTTTTTCGTCTGTTCGCGGCAAGACTGAGTAATCAACCGTTCAATGAGGGCGGCCGTGTTCTTGTCTGTCTCTGTGCGAGCGGTTTCCGTGACGTTGGAGAGGTCCTGAATATCAGGATGAACCGACAGGCTCGTGAAAAACCAGCGGACCAAATCCTTGCGGTCCTTGCCTGTCGTGCTGTCCGCCAGGCATTTGGACAACGCGTCAGTGGCGGGGCCGGCGATGGCCATTCCGGCAGATGTTGCCATGCCGAGGAGCACGGCGAACGCGACAGCAATGTTTGTTCTCATCTTCTGCTTTTTCCACTCATTCCCGTGTTGCCGCGAGGAGCAAGGAGAGTGCCGCCGCCTTGCCCCCAATGGCGTTTGCGCCTCACTCCGTGAAGTTGACGGTCTTGTCGGCGCAGAGATCAACCTGCGTCGGCTCGAAGGGAGCCTCGTCGTCGAACGAGGCGTCGAGCGTGAAGGTGCAGCCGGCGTTCTTGCGCAGCTTGACCGAGATCTTCTTGCCGGGCGCGAGCGGTGCCTTGAGCATCGAGCTCGGTTTACCGCTCTGGCCGGTCATGTTGATCGCGGTCACCGCGCTTGCCCGGTTGTTGAGGAAGACGACCTCGGTCGCATTCTTCGCGGTTGCCTTGCGGCGCGCGGCGCGGGCGGCAGGACGCGCGGCGGGCGCAGCCGGGGCAGCAGCCGGAGCTTCTTCATCCGGAGCCGGGGCCTGCTGGGCCTGCGCGGGGAAGGAAAGGGCGAGAAGAGCGAACGAAACGCCGGCAAGAGCAGCGCGGACCATGACCAAACCTCAGGATCGCACGATCGAAGAAACCCGGATCGATCGCCCGATCATGCAAGCACGCGACGCTCCGTGCGCTCATCCTGACATGGTTTTTGAAAACCGAAAGAGCGACGGAAGAAAGTCCTGCGATATTCCGGCTAAATTCAGGCGCTCTGCCGATCTCGCATGGTAATCGCCTGCCGGAGCATCGGCACGACTTCATCCACCTTTTCCGCGACCATGTAATGGACTTCCAATCCCTCGCGGATGAAGTGGAATTCACGCATGTGCGCGAGCAGCACAAGCAGCGGCTTCCAGAAGTTGTTTGTGTTCAGCATCAGGATCGGCTTGTTGTGCTGGCCGAGTTGCGACCAGGTCATCTGCTCCACGAGTTCCTCAAGCGTGCCGATACCGCCCGGCAATGCGACGAAGGCATCCGCGCGCTGGAACATCAACTGCTTGCGCTCGTGCATGTTCTTCGTGACGATCATCTCCTGCGCATCGCGCAGCATGATCTCCTTGGCCTCGAGAAAATCAGGAATGATGCCGGTGACATGCCCGCCATACTGCAGCACCGAGCGCGCCACAGCGCCCATCAGCCCGTGCGAGCCGCCGCCGTAGACCAGACCGATGCCGGCTTGCGCGAGAATGCGCCCCAGCGCATTGGCGTTTTCCATGAAAATCGGGAGAGAACCGGGGCCGGAGCCGCAGAAGACACAGACGTTTCGAATCGGAGTATTTTGCATGGGCCAACAATGCGGCAGCGCCAATGACAATGGCAAGACCGCTGGTGCATTGCTGCAGATTATGTTCCGGGGAGGCGGGAAGTGGCGGGCCAGTTGCCGGGAAGGGCGAAAAATACCGATGGGGCTTGGCAGAAGCGCCACCACGACCCAGATTGGAGTTATTCCATTCGCGACCAGCCCGAAGCGCGGCCTTGCGCCCGTCAACCGGTGATGTCATTCCCGTCCGCTAGGCCATGCCTGTGCAAATAACCGCGCCTGAGCGAACATCCGTGCCGAAAAGGCTCCGTCCTTGACCGAAACTTCCGCCTCCAGCCCCGCCCGCGAAGCCTCGCTGATCTCGACCCTCCGGACCTTGTGGCCGTTCTTCTGGCCGCATGACCGGCCGGACCTCCAGCGCACCATCGCGCTCTCGCTCGCGCTGATCCTCGTCGCCAAGGGCTTCACGATCCTGATGCCCTTTACCTTCAAATGGGCGACGGACGCGCTGGTCGCGGCCTCTGGCGGCAGCATCAAGGCCGGCAGCACAGTGACATGGCTGATCGGCGCGCCGGTTCTGGCGACGATCCTCTACGGGCTGACGCGCGTTTTCATGGTGGTGTTCACGCAGGCCCGCGAAGGGCTTTTCGCCAAGGTGGCGATGAACGCCGTGCGCCGGCTCGCGCTGCGCACCTTCGAGCATATGCATCGGCTTTCCCTGCGCTTCCACCTCGAGCGCAAGACGGGCGGGCTGACGCGCGTTCTCGAACGTGGCCGCAACGGCATCGAGGAAATGACGCGGATGACGCTGATGACGCTCATCCCCACCATCGTCGAGTTTGCGTTGGTGATCGCGGTCTTCGCCTTCGAGTTCGACTGGCGCTATGTCGTGATCGTCATCGTCATGATCGTGATCTACCTCTGGTTCACCGTGAAGGCGACGGTGTGGCGGATGGCTATCCGCCGGACCATGAACGAGAGCGACACCGATGCCAACGCCAAGGCGGTCGATTCGCTGCTCAATTTCGAGACGGTGAAGTATTTCGGCGCGGAAGCGCGTGAAACCGCGCGCTACGACAAGAGCCTCGCGACCTACGAGAAAGCCTCGATCAAGACCTATACCTCGCTCGCGGTTCTCAACACCGGGCAGGCGATCATCTTCACCATCGCGCTGACGCTTTGCATGGCCATTTCAGCGGCGGACGTGATTTCCGGCAAGAACAGCGTCGGTCATTTCGTGATGATCAACGCGCTGATGATTCAGCTTTATCAGCCGCTGAACTTCATGGGCATGGTCTATCGCGAGATTAAACAGGCCATCGTCGATATAGAGAAGATGTTCGACATCCTCACCCGCGAAGCCGAGGTCGAGGACAAGTCCGGCGCTGCCGCGCTGGCCGTTCCAGCAGGGCACATCCGCTTCGAGGATGTTACCTTCCACTACGTGCCGGAGCGGCCGATCCTCAAGGGCGTATCCTTCGAGGTCCCGCCGGGCGAGACGGTGGCGATCGTCGGCCCGTCCGGCGCCGGCAAGTCGACGCTCTCGCGCTTGCTGTTCCGCTTCTACGATATCACTGGCGGGAAGATCACGATCGACGGCCAGGATATACGCGATGTCACGCAGGCGAGCCTGCGTGCCGCCATCGGCATTGTTCCGCAGGATACGGTGCTCTTCAACGACACGATCCTCTACAACATCGGCTACGGCAAGGACGGCGCCGATGAGGTCAAGATCGCCGAAGCGGCGGGTATGGCGCAGATCGACCCGTTCATCCGTCAGTTGCCGGAGGGTTATCAGGCCCAGGTCGGCGAACGCGGCCTCAAGCTCTCAGGTGGCGAGAAGCAGCGCGTCGCCATCGCGCGGACCATCCTCAAGGGGCCGCCGATCCTCGTGCTCGACGAGGCAACATCCGCGTTGGACAGCTACACCGAGAAGGAAATCCAGGATGCGCTCGAACGCGTTTCGCGCGGTCGCTCGACGCTGGTGATCGCGCATCGGCTTTCCACGGTGATCAACGCCAACCGCATCATCGTGCTCGACAAGGGTGTGATCGCCGAAAGCGGCACCTTCAACGAGTTGCTGGCAAAGGGCGGCCTGTTCGCCGGCATGTGGAACAAGCAGCGCGAGGCTGATCTTGCCCGCGAGACGCTGCTGAAGGCCGAGAAGGCGGAAGAGCCGAGCCTGCGCCAGAAGATCGAGATCTGAGCCTTGGACAGCAAAACGCCGCCGGTGGGGGATCCGGCGGCGCTCGTTGGAGGCAACTGAGATCCGGGGCGCCTAGTGCGTCCCGATGCGCCCGCGCTTCGCTTCGTCGCGCAGGCGGGCATGGATCGCGCGACGGGTCTCGTCGTCGATACCCTCGACCCAGTCCGGATGTTCTTCCGAAAGCGCTTCGATGCAGAACTGCACCGGATCGGATTTCTGGAGGATCCAGTGGGCGGGGAGTGAATGCGGGGAAGTGGAGAACCGACGCTCGCGCAGAACGCGGACCGAACCGTAACCAATGGCAGAGAAGGCTAGATTGTAGTCCATCGCTTCCTCCTTTCTTTATTTTCGATCACATTAAACCAAAGTCGTAAGGCAGTTAAGAGACAAACCGGCAAACAGGGTAAAAATCGGGCCTGAAAGTGATCTTGTCTGGGACGGCCGACGCGGAACGGTCACATTACTTGCGGTGGGACCGGCGTTGGGCTTAAACGTGCCTTCCGGTAGATGGGGTTGAAGCTGGCCGAAGCCAGTGGCCTCAAAAAAACGTGATGACGGTTTTTCGCAGTGCGCCAGCGCACGATGGAGCCGCACAAGAACAACAGGAAGAAAGCCGAATGTCCGTCGTTGCCTCGGTCCGCAAGTTCATCGTCCCGATTCACCCGGAGGGGTATCTGTTCATCGTTGCGGCGATCGTCCTTGCGCTTTTCGTGCATTGGCTCGTTCCCGCGATCGGCTGGCTGTTCTGGATCCTGCCGCTGTTCGTCGCGTATTTCTTCCGCGATCCGCCGCGCGTCTCGCCGGTGCGCGAGGGGCTGGTGCTGTCCCCGGCTGACGGGCGTGTGAGCCAGATCGGTTTCTTCCCGCCGCCGGCCGAACTCGGGATGGGCGATGCGCCGCGCCTTCGGATATCGATCTTCCTTTCGGTGTTCGACGTTCACATCAACCGCACGCCGGTGGGCGGGCGTATCTCGAAGATCGTCTACACGCCGGGCCTGTTCCTGAATGCCGACCTCGACAAGGCGAGCCAGGACAATGAGCGTAACGCGATTGTCGTCGAGACGGCGCACGGGCCGATTGCCTGCGTGCAGATCGCCGGGCTTATCGCGCGCCGCATTCTCTGTTTCGTGCGCGAGGGCGAGGAGCTGGCGCCGGGCGCGCGTTTCGGTCTCATCCGTTTTGGCTCGCGCACCGATATCTATCTCCCTGAGAGCGCCCGGGCGCTTGTCGCCGAAGGGCAGCGCGCCATCGGGGGCGAGACGGTACTGTGCGATCTCGGCTCGAAAGAGCCACAGCGCAGCTATCGCGTCGGCTGACGGGCGGGCGCGCGCATGGAACCGATCTTCCCGCCGTTTGAGCCGGAACCCACGCCGCCACAGCGTCGCTTCCGGCCGATTCCCCTGCGCCTCCTTATTCCCAATCTCGTCACACTCGCCGCACTGGCGGCCGGCCTGACGGCGGTGCGGTTCGCTATTGAGGGGCGGCTCGACTACGCCGCTCTCGGCATCATCATCGCGGCGGTGCTCGATGGAGTCGACGGTCGCATCGCGCGCTTCCTCAAGGGAACCTCGCGATTCGGCGCCGAACTGGATTCGCTCGCCGATTTCGTCAGCTTCGGCTGCGCGCCGGCCTTGATTCTCTATTTCTGGGTGCTTCAGGACCTGAAGACGCTGGGCTGGCTCGCCTGCCTGCTGCTCGCTTTTGCGATGGCATTGCGCCTTGCGCGCTTCAACGTGACGATCGACGGGCCGGAGCGCCCCGCCTGGCAGAAGGCCTTCGCCACCGGCGTTCCCGCGCCCGCCGGCGCCATGATGGTGATGCTGCCTGTGCATCTGACGCTGGCCGGCGTGCCGCGATTCGCCGGCGAGGCCGCCCTCGTTCTGATCTGGACGCTGGTTTCCACGGCGCTGATCGTCTCGCGCGTGCCGACCTTCTCGGGCAAGGGGTTCGGTTCGCCTGTCCCGCGTGAGCGCGTGCTACCGATTCTCGCCCTCATCGTGGTGATTCTCTGGCTGCTCGTCGCGCATCCCTTCGAGACGGTGAGCCTTCTCACGCTCATCTATGTCGTGGCGATTCCGGTCTCGATTCAGCGTTATCTGCGTCGCAAGGCCCAGGATGCCGTCGGTTCGCAGGAGAAGGCGCCCGTTCCGGAGAATTGAGCCGGAGCCGGCGCTTCCGTGTCCTGCAGCCCTGAAAACCGGGCTCAAAAGCTTAAAGAAGCCCTAAGACACGATTCATTTTGAAGCAATTTGTCCCGGCTGGAAGAGCAAGGCGTGACTTATCCGCAACATGGGTCTGAAAAGCCCCCTCGGAAGCCTTCCAACCCGCTTTCTGTGATTGATCGACCGATCCCCATGAGTATGTTGCCAATCGCGACGGGAGTTTCCGCTCGCTAGCTTGTCGTTTCTTTCGGGGGGTCCGGGGAGATGGCAGGTGAGAAGGGAAAGCGTAGGCGGCCGAGGGTTCCCGAAGCCAAGTTCGTAAACTCCCGATTGGTCTCGAAATCTTTTGGAGGTACACCATGAAGCTCGTTAAGAGCCTTCTCCTCGGTTCCGCCGCCGGCCTCGTTGCCGTCGCCGGTGCCTCGGCTGCCGATCTCGGCGTCAAGAAGCCGACGGCTGTTGAGTATGTGAAGACCTGCCCGACCTACGGCGCTGGCTTCTTCGTCGTTCCGGGCACCACCTCGTGCCTGAAGCTGGTTGGCCGCGTTCGCGCCGACTACATCCTCGACAACCCGCGTATCCGCGCCAACAACCACAACCGCTTCCGCGTTCGTGGCTATGTCGGCTTCGATCATCGCACCGCCACCGAGTACGGCCTGCTCCGTACCTACGTCCGTGCGTTCTTCCAGCGTGAAAACGCTGCTGACTCGACCACGCTCGAGTACGCGTTCATCCAGTTCGGTGGCCTCACCGCTGGTCGCGTGACCCCGGCGTTCGAGCATGGCTGGAACCAGTTCTACATCTTCTCCGGCCAGGGCGGTTACGGCTATCACTCTGATATCTCGTACACCAACTCGCTCGGCTACACCGCCAACTTCGGCGGCGGCTTCTCGGCCACCATCACCATCGACGACGGCCGTGAGCGCCGCGTTGCTGCTGCTGGCCACGCCATGCCGGACATCACTGCCTCGCTCGGCCTGACCCAGTCCTGGGGCTCGCTGAAGCTCTCGGGTGCCATCGGCCAGATCCGCGCCGCCAACCCGGCTGTCGACACGAAGTACGCCTACGCTGTTGAAGCTGCGGCCAAGATCAACCTCGACATGCTGACCAAGGGCTCCAACCTCTGGCTCGCCGCTGGCTTCGCTCAGGGTTCGGCTTCGTACAACGGCTTCGCCGGCACCTTCACGATCGGCAACTTCACCGGCACGATCACCGACGCGACTGTCGTTGGTACCAGCCTGAAGCTGTCGACCTCGTACGCTCTCATGGGTGCTCTGCAGGTCTACGCGACCCCGACCGTTGCGGTCTCGATCGGTGGTACCTACGCCGTTCATAACCCGACCGGTGCCAACAACTCGCTCCGCACCGCCTCGGTTATCGGCCAGGTTGCGTGGATGCCGGTTGCTGGTTTCCTGATCGGTGCTGAAGGCGCCTATCGTACGATCGGCTTCGACGCCGGTGCTGCGGTTGCCGCCACCTCGGGCAACTCGAAGAACGATTTCGTTGGTCGCCTCCGCTTCCAGCGTGACTTCTAATCTTCGGATGACGTGAGTTTCACGTCGATCGGAAGATCAAGGATTGGGGAGCCTTCGGGCTCCCCTTTTCTTTTTTTGAGCCCGCGGTCCATTCAGCGCGGGGCTTGACCTTCCCTTAACCAATGTCGAGATTGTCGCTCCGCGTCGGGAGCGGTGACGGATGTTGATCGTGAGGGAACGGTTCGTATGGTTCAGCCGAAAAAATGGGCCTTGGGTTTGCTGCCGCTTGCGGTTCTCGCGCTGGTTGCCGCGCTCTGGCGGCAGGGCAGTGTCGAGAAAGATCTGTCCGCACGCGTTGCAGACGGGTTGGCCAAAAGCGGATTGAGCTGGGCGAAAGCCGTGGTCGTCGGGCGCGACGGGACACTGAGCGGAGAAGCGCCTTCGCCGGAAGAACGCGCCAAGGCGCAGTCCATTGCCGATAACGTCTTCGGTGTCCGGAAAGTCGCGAATTCGATGACGGTGTTGCCCGAGGCAAAGCCGTTTACCTTCACGGTGCTGCGCGACGGCGCGAAAATCACGCTTGCGGGTGCCGTTCCACCTGGCGATCTACGCCAGAATATCGCTGATGCGGTCCGGAAGTCTGGTCCGGGACTGACGATCGTGGATGAACTACGCCCGGCGAGGGGCGCTCCCGCGGCCTTCGCCTCGCTCGTCGAAACCGGTCTGGCCAATCTCGTGAAACTCAGCCAGGGAACCTTGTCGATTTCCGATAATGCGCTGTCGCTTTCCGGTCGAGCCGCCGATTTCAACGGATATCGCGATATTCGCGCAGCGCTCGCCAAACTGCCGGCAGGGACCACGCTCGCCAAGGGCCTCGGGCAGGGCGATATCCTGCCGCCCGTCGCCGCGCCCTTCGCGTTCTCGGCCGAGCTTGGCCCTTCCGGCGTCACGCTATCTGGTGCCTATCCCACGGAAGATGCACGGGAAAAAGTCCTCGCCGTCGCGAAGGCGCTCGGCGTGACAATCGTGGATCGCCTTCAGATCGCGGACGGTGCGCCAAAGGGTGATTGGGCCGGCGCGGCCTCGTTGCTGATCACCGAGCTTGGCAAACTGGAAGCGGGGCGCGCCAACCTAGCCGATGCGCGGGCCAGTCTTGCCGGACGGGCCAAGGGACTTCTCGCCGAAGAGGAATTCCGCAACGATCTTCGTGCCTTGCCTGTCGGTTTCGCGCTTGTCGAGCTCAAGATCGAGTCGCGGGTGGTCCGCCCCTATCGCTTCAATGCTGAGCGTCGCGGCGACACGCTGACATTGACCGGGCATGTCCCCGACGCCAAGGCTCGCGCGAGCGTCATCGAGATCGCAAAGGCGTTTTTCGAGGGGGATCGGATCGACGATCGCCTTCAGGAAGGGCTAGGCGAGCCGAAGGGCTTTCTTGTCGCCGTCCAGGCAGGCCTTCAGGAGCTTTCCCGTCTCGCTGAAGGCGCGAGCCTCTCGATCTCCGACAGCGTCGCGGCGCTGAAGGGGGCGGCGCTCTTTGACGCGGCGCGCGATCAGGTCGCGCAGGGGTTCTCGCAAGGCATGCCGCAGGGCTTCGAACGCAAGATCGAGGTTTCCACCGCGCCGCTTCCGCCAATAATCGAGTCCTTGCCGGATTGTCAGGCGCTCTACACCAACCTGTTGAAGACGCGTACCGTGCGCTTCAAGAGCGGTTCGGCCGATCTTTCCGAGGCCTCGCGCGCCATTCTTGATCGTCTCGCGGTGGTTTCTCTGCGTTGCACGACTGCGCGAATCGAAATCGGCGGGCATACCGACAACGATGGCTCGCCGCAGAGCAATGCCGAACTGTCGCGCCGGCGGGCCGAGACCGTCGGGGTCTATCTCGTCCGCGCGGGGGTCCTGGCGACGCGGCTTGAACCGGTCGGCTTCGGTGAAACCGTTCCGGTGGCGCCCAACGACACGCCAGAGAACAAGGCGAAAAATCGCCGCATCGAATTCTTCGTGAAGTAAGGGGCGGACGATGCTGTATCTGATTTCCGTTTTCTGGTTCTGGCTGCTCCTCGCTTTGGTCCTCGGGCTCGCGGTTGGGTGGTTTACGTTCTCGCGGGATGGGAAGGGCAATTGGGGCGCCACGGTGCCTTGGTTGATTGCGCTCGCGGTTGGTGCGGTGGTCGCTTGGCTAAAAGTCCTGCCGACGAGCGTGGGCTACTGGTTTGATGTAGCTATGCTTTTCTTTACAAGCTATGTCGCTGGCTGCCTGATTTCGGGCTTCATCAAAGGTGCAGGCAAGGCAGATGAAGTCACGGCTGCACCACGGGTCGAGCCCGCGATTGCATCGGCGAAAGAAATGGCGGTTGAGCCGGCGACGCTGGTTGTTCCTGTTGCCTCCGAGGCGACCGAGGAGGCCATCACTGGCCTTTCAGCCGCACGCGACGGAAAGGCGGACGACCTGACGAAGATCTACGGCGTTGACAAGGAAACCGAAGCGAAGCTCAACGCACTTGGCCTCTACCATTACGACCAGATCGCGGCGCTGACGCCCGGCAACCGCCGCTGGTTGTTCCGGCACCTCGGTTATGAAGGTCGGTTCCCTTCGTGGTGGTGGCGCTGGCGTTACGATGCTGAAAGCCTTGCCAAAGGACAAGGTTCGCCGGTCTCGGTCGCCGCCACGCCGCAATCCATCGGGTCGACGGCGCCCACGGATGGTCCGACCGAAAAGCCGTCCGGCCTTGCCGCGCCACGTGGCGGCAAGGCAGACGACCTCAAGCGCATTCGCGGCATCGGCAAGCAGAACGAGGGGCGCCTGCATGGGCTCGGCATCTGGCATTTCGACCAGATCGCGGCTTGGACCCCGTCGGAAGTGCGTTGGGTCGGTGCGTTTCTCGCCTTTCCGGGACGGATCGAGCGCGAGGATTGGGTCGGGCAGGCGGCGGTTCTCGCCAAGGGCGGCGAAACAGATTTCTCGAAGCGTGCCGACAAAGGACTCGTCGCCACCTCGCGGGATGACAGTAACGATGATGGCCAGAGTAACGTGATCTCGATCGACAAGGCTAAGCCCAAGGCCGGCGGCAAAGGCAAACCGGCGAAGAAATAGTTCTCGGACCGACGCCTTTCAGCCGAACTCGGCGACGAACGCCTTCACGGCGGCGATGGTCGGTTCGTCTTCGAGCAGAGGCGCGTGCCCTTCGTAGGGGACGACGTGCAACCGGGCATTTGGATGGCGCACGACCATCCCCTCAGCGGTTTCCTCGCTCAGGATATCGCTGAGTTCGCCCCGGATCACCATCAGCGGGTAGGGATCGAGCGTCGCGAAGGGGGCCGAAAGGTCCGGCATCGGCTCTTCGAGATTGAGATCCGCGAGCGGGCGCATCAGATTGGTGTCGTAACGCGCGACGAGCCGGCCGTTCTCTTCCTTCCAGGTGCGACAGGCATAGCTCATCCACGCCTCGTCGGAATGATTGGTGAAATGCGTGCCGAACACCTGCTTGAGAAGGTTCGCGCCTTCGGCGAAATCCTTTGGCCCGGGCAACTTGCCGACATAGCTGCGGATGCGGGCGAGGCCTCGCGCCTCGATCACCGGGCCGATGTCGTTGAGGATCGCGGCGTGGATCGTCTCGGGCTTGACGATACCAGTCATCGCCGTCAGAAGCCCGCCGCGCGAGGTGCCGAAGAAGATCGCCTTGGCGACGCCGAGCGCGATCAGCACCTGATGCAGATCGTCGAGTTCAATCTTGAGATCGTAATTGCGCCAGTCCGGATCGTATTCCGAGCCGCCACGCCCGCGCGAGTCCAGTGCGATCACCTGTCGATCACCCGTCGCCGCCACAGCGCGACCGACCCGGTCAAAATCGTCGACGTTGCGCGAGAGGCCGGGCAGGCACAGCAGCGGTATGCCGGGCGCGGACGGCGCGCCGATGGTGCGGACGTGAAGGCGCAGGCCATCCCGTGCTGTCACGTGCGTCGATGTCCATTCAAGGTCCGACGGCACGAGTTGCAGATGCGCCTTCGCCTTGGTCTTGCCGGGTTCTGCCTGCATGGAACTCGCCTTTCGTGCCGGATTTCCTATTTATCGCATGTTCGGTGCGATACAACCGCGCTCCGCCCGTTGACGCGGGCGCGGAATGCGAGGAAAACCGTCACCTTGTCCTGCGTAATCTGACAGCAACCGGATCGTTCCATGACCAAGCCTGCCAATGCCGCCCGCTTCCGGGGTTCCTTCACTGCTCTGGTGACGCCGTTCAAGAATGGCAAGCCGGACGAGGCGTCTTTCCGGAGCCATGTTTCCTGGCAGATCGCCGAGGGAACGCACGGCCTTGTGCCGGTCGGGACCACCGGCGAAAGCCCGACGCTCAGCCATGACGAGCACAAGCAGGTCGTTGAATGGTGCGTTTCCGAGGCGAAGGGGCGCGTGCCGGTCATCGCCGGCGCGGGATCGAACAACACCGCCGAGGCGATCGACCTTGCCGTCCATGCCGAGAAGGCGGGAGCGGATGCGCTGCTCGTCGTCACGCCCTATTACAACAAGCCGACCCAGGAAGGGCTATATCAGCACTTCAAGGCCGTGAATGACGCCGTGTCGATCCCGATCTTCATCTACAATATTCCACCCCGCTCGGTCGTCGACATGTCGAACGAGACGATGGCGCGACTCTACGAACTCAGGAACATTGCCGGGGTAAAGGACGCGACCGCCAACCTTGCCCGCGTCTCGCAGCAGCGTGCCTATGTCGGCAAGGATTTCATCCAGCTTTCCGGCGAGGATATGACGGCGCTCGCTTGGAATGCGGCGGGTGGTGTCGGTTGCATTTCAGTGGTCTCGAACGTGGCGCCGCGTCTTTGCTCCGAGCTTCACGTCGCGTGCCTTGCCGGCGATTATGCCAAGGCGCTCGAGATTCAGGATCGGCTGATCCCGCTGCACGACGCGGTGTTCCGGGAGCCCGGTCTTGCCGGCGCCAAGCACGGCCTTTCGCTGCTCGGGCGCATGAGCGAGGAAATCCGCCTGCCGATGCTGCCCGTGCAGCAGGCTGCGACCAAGGATGCGATCCGTGCGGCGATGGTCCACGCCGGCCTTCTGAACTGACCGTCACGATTGAATTTGCGCCATGTATGAGCCCGCCCATTTCAAGATCGAGGATCGCGAGGAATTGCTCGCGGTCATCCGGGCGAATGCGCTGGGCCTGCTGATCTCCCAAGGCGAGGACGGCATCATCGCCAACCCGATCCCCTTTGTGCTGGCCAGGGATCGAGCCGGCGGCGATCTGCTGCGCGCGCACCTCGCGCGGGCCAATCCGCAGTGGAAGGCCATTGCCGAGCGCCCCGATGTGCTGGTCGTGTTTCAGGGGACAGACCACTATGTGACGCCGTCTTGGTATGCAGCCAAGCGCGAGCACGGCAAGGTCGTCCCGACGTGGAACTATGTCCATGTACAGGTGCGCGGCGTGGCAGTGATCCATGACGATCCCGCTTTCGTTCGCCCGCAGATTGAGGCGCTGACGGCAGCGCATGAGGCGGGCCGCGTCGAACCCTGGGCAGTTGACGATGCACCGGAGCGATTTGTCGAAGCACAGATGCGCGGCATCGTCGGCCTCGAAATCCCGATCTCGACCATCTCCGGCAAGTTCAAGTTGAGCCAGAACCGCAGCGCGGATGACTACATGGGCGTTCAGGCCGGGCTGGCTGGAGAGAGCGATGCGGCAGGCCCTGCGATGGCGGAGTTCATCCGGCAGAAGCGTGGCACGATCCTGCCATGAACGCGCACAATGAGGCGCGCTACAAGATCGCCGCCGATAACCGCAAGGCCCGGTTCAATTTCGAGATTCTCGATACCTACGAGGCGGGCATCGTCCTGTCCGGCACGGAGGTCAAATCCCTGCGCGGGGGTAAGGCGACGATCGGCGACAGTTACGCCGAAATCGACAATGGCGAGGTCTTCCTCGTCAACGCCTATATTCCCGAATACTTGCAGGCGAACCGGTTCAATCACCAGCCCAAGCGTCCACGCAAGCTTCTGCTCCAGAAGAAGCAGATGGCGAAACTCGCGAACGGAGTTGAGCGCGAAGGCATGACCATCGTTCCGCTCAAGATCTATTTCAACGAGAAGGGGCGGGCCAAGGTCGAGATCGCGCTCGCCAAGGGCAAGAAACTGCACGACAAGCGCGAGACCGAGAAGGCGCGTGACTGGAAGCGCGAGCAGGGCAGGCTGCTGCGCGACCGCGGCTGATCAACCCAGCATCTTGCGGATATCCGCGAACACCGTGCGGAACATCGCAGTTGTCAATACGCCGGTATTCGTATTGTAGCGCGAGCAATGGTAGCTCGACACAAGGTGCGTCTTGCCGATCGGTTGCACGCGTCCATGCGCGAAAGGCACCCGTGAAGGCTTCTCGCCGAGTGCGCGCACGGTCGAATCATGCGCGACGCGGCCAAGGACGAGGATCGCGCTGAGGTTCGACATCGCCGCAATGGTGGCGGACAGGAAATCACGGCATGTGTTGATCTCGGCCGGAACCGGCTTGTTCTCGGGCGGAACGCAACGCACCGCGTTTGTAATGCGGCAGTCCACGAGTTCGAGGCCATCGTCCACCCGTTCGGCATAGGTGCCGCGCGCGAAACCGAAATCGGCGAGCATTTCATAGAGAAGATCGCCGGCATAATCGCCCGTGAACGGGCGGCCGGTCGCATTCGCGCCGCGCAGCCCCGGCGCAAGACCGACGATCAGTAACCGCGCGTCCATCGGTCCGAACGAGGGCACCGGCGCGTTATGCCAGGCTGGCTCGCGCGCTCGCCATGTCCGGCGGAAAGCAACAAGGCGGTCGCAGGCAGCGCATTCGCGCTCTGGTTCGGATGGACACGGGTTCATGCCCACGGTTTCGGGCAAGGACGCTGTTTCTTCAAGCGAAAAACGGATCGGTCCGCCCGAAAAGGCTCATTCCTCGTCGCGGTCGCGCGCCGGGCGGGCCGGGGCGGGGCGTTCGATGAAGGCCGGCATCGCCGCGCGGCCCTCGGGTTTGCCATCGCCGGTGCGGATCTCGCGGGCAGGGCGCTCGCCCGGATCACGGCCGATGCGCGACTGGAGATCGACGAGATCGAGGAACTGGTCGGCCTGCCGGCGGAGGTCGTCCGCGATCATCGGCGGTTGTGTCGCAACCGTCGAAATGACGGTTACGCGCACGCCCTTGCGTTGCATAGCCTCGACAAGGCTGCGGAAATCGCCGTCGCCTGAGAACAGCACCATGTGGTTGATGTAGGGCGCGAGTTCCATCGCATCGATAGCGAGCTCGATGTCCATGTTGCCCTTGACCTTGCGACGCCCCATCGCGTCGGTGAATTCCTTCACCGGTTTCGTTACGACGGCGTAACCATTGTAATCGAGCCAATCAATCAGCGGGCGGATGGAAGAGTATTCCTGATCCTCGATCATGGCCGTGTAATAAAAGGCCCTGACAAGGTAACCCTTCGAGTTGTATTCTTTAAGAAGTCGGCGATAGTCGATATCAAAGCCAAGCGTGCGCGAGGTCGCGTAAAGATTCGCTCCGTCAATAAAAAGAGCGATGCGTTCACCGGTCGACATTTACTGTTCGTTCCTTGGAATTAGGAAAGAGAGAGGAAAGAAGATTTCTTCCTCACTGTTTGGTTCAGGGTTCCAGCCGTCGCACAGGAAGCCTGTTTGATTTTTCCATTGTTTAAACGGGAAGTCGATCCAAAGCATTCAGCGAGGTTTCGCGGGTATATATAGTTTTCCAAAAACAGCAACAAACGATTTTTTTGTTCGCGCTTCATAATACATTTTTTCTGATATTGGCGCCGGAAGGCGCCTTGGGATACGGGGGCGCGCCGCGAAAGCGCGACTTGAAGCCGCCGTAAACATCGTGTATCAGCCGGAACTTCAATGGAATTTACGGCATTTTGAAGGAGCGCGTCTGACATGGCCCGCGTAACCGTCGAAGATTGCGTCGACAAGGTCGACAACCGGTTCGAGCTGGTGCTGCTTGCCAGCCACCGGGCGCGCATGCTGGCGAGCGGTGCGTCCACGCTCGTCCCGCGCGATCGCGATAAAAACCCGGTCGTCGCGCTGCGCGAGATCGCCGATGAGCGCCTGTCGCCGGGCGATCTCAAGGAAGATTTCATCCATTCGCTGCAGAAATTCGTCGAGGTTGACGAGCCGGAGCCCGAGGCGGTTCCGCGCCTGCCGGGCGCCCAGCCGCAGGTATCGGTCTCGCAGGTCGATGACAGCGAGGTTGCCTTCGATCGTATGTCGGAAGAGGATCTGCTGCGCGGTCTCGATGGCCTCGTCCCGCCAACTGAATCGGATGACGACGACTGAATTTTGCAATTCTCCAGCGGAGCCTTGCGTTTCCTGCATTGCACCGCGACGATTTGCTGACATACTGAAAAAGGGCGGCACGGAAATTCCGGCCGCCCTTTTTTGATCTTTCCGTCTGCGGTTGGGCCGCCGGCGCTGTTTCGAGGCAGGTTCCGCGCGACATGATGCGCCAATTCGAGCTGGTCGAGCGCGTCAAGCGCTATCATCCCGAAGCCAACGAGGACCTGCTCAACCGCGCCTATGTCTATGCGATGAAGGCGCATGGCTCGCAGAAGCGGGCATCCGGCGATCCATATTTCTCGCATCCGCTTGAAGTAGCGGCGATCCTCACCGACCTTCATGTCGACGACCAGACGATTGCCGCCGCGATCCTGCATGATACGATCGAGGATACGGGCACGACGCGCACCGACATCGAGGAGCGGTTCGGCGAGAATATCGCCCACCTCGTCGATGGCCTCACCAAGCTGAAGAAACTCGATCTCGTTTCGAAAAAGGCGGCGCAGGCCGAAAACTTGCGCAAGTTGCTGCTTGCTGTTGCCGCCGATGTCCGCGTGCTACTGGTGAAGCTGGCGGACCGGCTGCACAACATGCGCACCTTGCATTTCGTGCCACCTGACAAGCGCGCCCGTATCGCCGAGGAGACGCTGGAGATCTATGCCCCGCTTGCCGGGCGCATCGGCATGCAGGACATGCGCGAGGAACTGGAGGATATCTGCTTCCGCGTGCTGATGCCGGACGCGCACCTGATGATGACGCAGCGCCTCCAGCGGCTGCGGGAGCGGGCGGGCGGACTAATCGAGCTCATCGAGAACGACCTTAAGGCCAAGCTCGCCGCAAACCAGATCGATGGCGAGATCAAGGGGCGAGAAAAGCGTGTCTATTCCATCTGGCGCAAGATGGAGCGCAAAAGCATCTCGTTCGAGCAACTGTCGGATATCTTCGGGTTCCGCGTCGTCGTGACGACGATGGATGACTGCTACCGGGCGCTCGGCATCATCCATCAGGCGTGGCCCTTCGTGCCAGGACGTTTCAAGGATTACATCTCGACCCCGAAGCAAAACGATTACCGCTCGGTGCACACGACTGTCGTTGGTCCGAAGCACCAGCGCGTCGAACTCCAGATCCGCACCCGCGAGATGGACGAGGTTGCCGAATTCGGCATCGCCGCCCATGCCGCCTACAAGGACGGCAAGATCAATGGCGAAGGCACCGAATCGAATGCCTACCGCTGGCTGCGGCGGACCATCGAACTCCTTGCGGAGGGCGATAATCCTGAAGAATTCCTCGAGCACACCAAGCTCGAACTGTTTCAGGATCAGGTGTTCTGCTTCACGCCGAAGGGCCTGCTTATTGCGCTGCCGCGCAACGCGACGCCGATCGACTTCGCCTATGCCGTCCATACCGATATCGGCAACAATGCGGTCGGCTGCCGCATCAACGGGCGTAACTCGCCGCTGATGTCCGAATTGCAGAACGGCGATGAAGTGGAAATCCTCACGACGGAGGGGCAGGTGCCGCCCTCCGCCTGGGAGAGCCTTGTCGTCACCGGCAAGGCGCGCGCCGCGATCCGCCGTGCGACGCGCGAGGCGGTACGCAAGCAGTTCTCCGGTCTCGGTCGCAAGATCGTCGAGCGCGCCTTTGCCCGGGCGAACAAGGCTTTTTCGGAGGAGAAGCTGATTGCGGCACTGCCGCGCCTCGCCCGCGCGACGCTCGAGGATGTTCTCACCGCCGTGGGGCGCGGCGAGATGTATTCCGGCGATGTCGTGAAAGCCGTGTTCCCCGATTTCAAGGAGGAGATCGGCAAGGGCGCGGCGCCGGGCGCCGGCGCCGGCTGGTTTGGCGTTTCGGGCGCCGACAAGCTCAAGTTCAAGGTGCCGGGACAGGAAAATGCCGGTTCGTCGATCCCTATCCGGGGCCTATCGGATGATCTGCCGGTGAATTTTGCGCCCGAAGGCGGCGCGGTGCCGGGTGACCGCATCGTCGGCATCCTTACGCCGGGCGAGGGGATCACGATCTACCCGATCCAGTCGCCGGCACTGACGGCGTATGACGAGGAGCCCTGGCGCTGGCTCGACGTACGCTGGGACGTCGACGAGCATGATCCACGCCGTTTCGCCGCGCAGTTGATCGTCTCCGTCATCAACGAGCCGGGCAGCCTCGCCGAGATTGCGCGCGTCATCGCCGATACGGATGCGAACATCGACAACATTGCCATGCGCGCCAAGACGGCCGACTTCCGCGAGATGCTGCTCGACATCGAGGTCTGGGATCTCAAGCATCTTACGGCGATCATGTCGGAGCTTCGCGCCAAACCGATGGTCGCCAGTGTCGAGCGCGTCGTCGGGTGAGGGTGGCTGCCGACAATTTGTCATATGCGCGACAGGAGAGCTTCGGGCCGCGTGATTTCATGATCGCCTGCCCCCTTTAGCCTGATCCTTCGCCTGCTTCCGGAGCCGCCATGTCCAACCCGTCGATTCTCCCGCCCGACTACTATGAAACGATGTCCGGCCTCGAAACGCTTCAGGCCATGGTCGAGGGGCGGCTGCCCGGCCCGCCCATCGGGGTCACGCTGAATTTCCGCCTTGCGTCGGTTTCGGAAGGGGAGGCCGTGTTCGAAGGCTCGCCCGGCGAAGAGAGTTACAACCCTATCGGTTCGATCCACGGCGGATGGGCGGCGACCATTCTCGATTCCGCGCTCGCCTGCTGCGTCCATACGACGCTGGAAAAGGGCGAACGCTACACCAGCGTCGAGATGAAGGTGAGCTTCATCCGACCGATCTTTCCGGGCAAGCCCGACCGCCTCATCTGCACGGGGCGCGTCGTCAACCGCGGCCGCACGCTCGCCTTCAGCGAGGCAACCCTTGTCGATGAGGCCGGGAAGGTTTACGCGCATGGAACGGAAACCTGCATGATCTTTCCCAAGGCGGGAAACAACGGAGCCTGACATGACGCGCGATGAGGTGCTGGACGTTTTCCGCAAGGCGGGGGCCTTGCTTGAAGGGCATTTCATCCTCTCCTCCGGCCGCCGCTCCGGTTTCTTCATCCAGAAAATGCGCGTGTTCGAAAGCCCGGCGCTGACCGAGCAGCTCTGCCGCGCGCTTGGCGAGAGGATCAAGGCGCGGTTCGGCAAGGTCGATGTCGTGGTCTCGCCGGCGATCGGCGGCATCGTTCCGGGCTACGAGATCGCCCGCGCGCTCGGTGCCCGCGCCCTCTTCGTCGAGCGCGAGGATGGTTATTTCCAGCTTCGGCGCGGTTTCGAGATCAGTGCGGGCGAGAAGGTGATCGTGATCGAGGATATCATCACCACCGGCCTTTCGGCGCGTGAATGCCTGAACTGCCTCGCCGATCAGCCGGGCGAGATTGTCGGTGCCGCCTGCCTGATCGACCGGTCCGGCGGCAAGGTCGATCTCGGTGTGCCCTTGGTTGCACTCTGCGAATTCGCTGTGCCGGATTACGATCCGCGCGAACTGCCACCGGAACTCGCGGCTCTGCCGCCGACCAAGCCCGGCAGCCGCGGCATTCAGGGTATGAAGGGCTGACCATGACGACGCGCATCAGGCTGGGCGTCAACATCGACCATGTGGCGACCGTGCGCAACGCGCGCGGTGGCGCCCGGCCGGACCCCGTGCGCGCGGCGTTGCTCGCCATTGAAGCAGGTGCCGATGGTATCACCGCTCACCTGCGCGAGGATCGTCGCCATATCCGCGACGAGGACATGGCGCGGCTCAAGGCCGGAATCTCGAAGCCGCTCAACTATGAAATGGCCGCGACGCCGGAAATGCTCGAGATCGCGCGCCGCATCCGGCCGCATGCCTGCTGCCTTGTGCCGGAAAAGCGTGAGGAGCGCACCACCGAGGGCGGGCTCGATGTCGTCGGGCAGGCAGCGGTGCTGCGGCCTTTCATCGCCGACTTGAAGGCGGCCGGCATTCGCGTTTCGCTCTTCATCGAGCCGGATCGCACGCCGATCGAGATGGCGAGAGAACTGGGCGCCGACATCATCGAACTCCACACCGGCACCTGGTGCCACGCGGTCGAAGCGGGGCAGGCGGACAAGGCTGAAGCGGAATTCCAGCGGCTGAAAGCCGGTGCCACCGTCGGCGCTGAGGCGGGCCTAGAAGTCCATGCCGGCCACGGGCTCGACTACGAAACCGCGGAACGGCTCGCATCCGTGCCGGAGTTTGTCGAGTTCAACATCGGCCATTTCCTGATGGGCGAGGCGATCTTTGTCGGCCTTAGCGAAGCGATCCTGACCATGCGCGTCGCGATGGACCGGGGCAGGAACGCGCATCGATGATTGTCGGGATCGGTGCCGATCTCTGCAATATCGACCGCATCGCCGAGACGCTGGAACGCTTTGGCGAGCGGTTCATCGAGCGCGTCTTCACCGAAACGGAGCGCGCCCGCTCCGAAAAGCGCGTCGAGCGAGCGGCGAGCTATGCAAAGCGCTTCGCCGCGAAGGAGGCCTGCGCCAAGGCTCTCGGCACGGGCATGCGCATGGGCACGGCCTGGCGCGAGATGGGCGTCGTCAATCTCCGCTCCGGCCGACCGACGATGGAACTGACCGGCGGTGCGGCCCGGCGGCTCGCCGAACTCACGCCGCAGGGCTATAAGGCAGTGATTCATCTCACGATCACCGACGACAAGCCGTTCGCGCAGGCCTTTGTCGTCATCGAGGCACTGCCGCTTTAAAAAAACACGAGTTAGGCCCTGTGCAATTTGGGCAACAGGGGAACAAAAAGATCTCCAATTTTTTTGGGGGCATTGCCGTTATCAGTAAACTGATCGTAATAGGCCTCACATTATTGGAGGACGACATGAAACTTTTTGCCGCCTTTACAGTTGTTTCGCTTCTTTGCGCCGGTGCTGTCGCGCAGGCGGCTGATCTGCCATCGCGATCGATCGTAAAGCCGGCTGTTGCGACTGCTGGGATAAACTGGTCGGGCTTTTATGTTGGTGCCCATGCGGGCTGGACTGGTGTCAATGACCGCCAGCGGCTCTATTCGCCGACGTTCGCGCTTGGTATTTCGAATTCCGACAGCGGCTTTCTCGGTGGCTTGCACGCCGGTTACAATTTCCAATCCGGCAAGATGGTCTATGGTGTCGAGGCCGACGTCTCCACTACTACTTTGAACAAGCGCTTCGGCATCGGCGCGCCATTCGTCGCCACAACCGGCACCATCAAGCTTGATTTCGAAGGGTCGATCCGAGGCCGCCTCGGTTACGCAATGTTCGATCGCGGCCTGCTTTACGGCACTGCGGGCGTCGCGATCGGCCATTTCAAGAATTCTTACCGTTCCGCCGCGCCATTCGCTGAGAGCGTCACCAGCACGCGTGTGGGACTCACCGTGGGCGCGGGTTTCGAATATGCTGTCACTCGAAACCTGATTGCTCGTACCGAATATCGCTACACCGACTGGCTGCCCCACACCAACAATCTGAACGTATGGCTCGCGCCTCCGGGCCGGTCGCGTTCGCATACCGGCCAGCATCAGGTCACCGTTGGCCTGAGCTATCTCTTCGGCGGTCCGTAATAGCCAGTAGCTTGCGCATTTGACGCCTCAGGGTCGCTTCTCCGGGAGCGGCCTTTTTTCTTGTGTCATCTTGACGGATGACGAACACACCGGCGCCGCGATTGCTCTCTATCGGCAGCTTCGATATACCGGCTCCAAACGAGGAAACGCCCGAGATGACCGTGGAAGCGAGCGATAAAAAAAACGAGAGTGGCTTCGGTGAAACCATTCGCGTCATTATCGAGGCGCTGCTGATCGCGCTGGTGATCCGCACTTTCGCCTTTCAGCCGTTCAACATTCCCTCCGGCTCGCTGATCCCGACTCTGCTTGTGGGCGATTACCTCTTCGTCTCGAAGTATGCCTATGGCTACTCGAAGCACTCATTCCCGTTCTCGGCGGTGCCGATCAATGGCCGGATCTGGGGATCGGAGCCGAAGCGTGGCGATATCGCGGTGTTCAAGCTCCCGCGGGACGGCGAGACGGATTACATCAAGCGCGTGATCGGCTTGCCGGGCGATCGGGTTCAGGTCCTCGATGGTCTTCTGCGCATCAACGGGGTACCGGTGAAGAAGGTCGCTGCCGAGCCGATGACGACGGTTGATGCTTTCGGTCGGTTGGTCAAGGTCCCGCAGTATACCGAAACGCTGCCGAATGGCGTCAGCTATCATGTCATCGAGCGCGAAGGTGACACGGGCTATTACGACAACACCAAGGAATATCTCGTGCCGCCCGGCCATTATTTTATGATGGGCGACAACCGCGACAATTCGACCGACAGCCGCGACCAATCGTCGAATGGCGTCGGCTTCGTGCCGTATGAGAATTTCGTCGGCCGCGCGGAAATGATCTTCTTCTCGATCGACGAGGGGGCTCGGCCCTGGGAAATCTGGAAATGGCCGACCGAGGCGCGTTGGGGCCGCATTTTCCAGAAGGTCCGCTGATGGCGGAGGATGGCGACGGGCTCGCGCGGCTCGAAGCGCGGCTCGGCTATCGCTTCACGGATCGCGCCTGGCTTGAAGAGGCGGTGACGCATGTCAGCGCCGGTGTCGGCGGCAAGAGCTACCAGCGCCTCGAATTTCTGGGTGACCGAGTGCTCGGTGTCGTCGTCTCGACCATGCTGTTCGAAACTTTTCCCGAGGCGCCTGAGGGTGAACTCTCCAAGCGCCTCGCCGATCTCGTCCGCAAGGAGAGCTGCGCCGCCGTCGCGCGGGAGTGGCAGCTCGGCGATTTTCTCCGCCTTGGCGAAGGCGAGCGCCGTACCGGCGCGAAGAAGCGCGATGCCATCCTCGGCGATGCCTGTGAGGCGGTGATCGGCGCCGTCTTCCGCGATGGTGGGCTCGACGCTGCCGGAAAGCTGATCCGCGCCAACTGGACCGCGCGGATGCATGCGCCGCTGGCTGTGCCGAAGGATGCCAAGACGATGCTTCAGGAAATCGTGCAGGCGCGCGGTCTGCCCGTGCCATCCTACCGCGATGTCGGTCGCAAGGGGCCGGATCACGCGCCGGAGTTCGAAATCGCGGTGCTCGTCAAAGGCGAAGCGGAAATTACCGGGTCCGGCCCGTCGAAACGCCATGCGGAACGCGCTGCCGCCGAAGCCTGGTTACGGCGTGCAGGCCTGTGGAACAACGATGCCGCGCCGGCATCATCGAAAGAACGAGCATGACCGACGAGACAACCTCCACGCCCACCCGCTGCGGCTTCGTCGCGCTGATCGGCGTGCCGAACGCCGGGAAATCGACGCTGCTCAACGCGCTGGTCGGCGCCAAGGTGTCGATCGTCAGCCGCAAGGTGCAGACGACGAGGACGCAGGTGCGCGGCATCGCGATCGCCGGAACGACGCAGGTCGTCTTTGTGGATACGCCCGGCATCTTCACGCCGAAGCGTCGCCTCGAAAAGGCGATGGTGACGAGTGCCTGGGGCGGCGCGGCGGATGCCGACATCGTCGGTCTGCTCGTCGATGTCACGCGCGCTGACGAGGAGGAGCAGGAGGCGCTTCTGACCCAGCTCGCCGAGGTGCGCCAGCCGAAATTCCTCATCCTCAACAAGATCGATCTCATCCCACACGAGAAGCTGCTTGCACTGGCTGAGGGCCTCAACAAGCGCATCGCTTTCGAGGCGACATTCATGGTCTCGGCGCTGCGTGGGCACGGTGTGCCGCGTATTCTCGAATGGCTCGCTGACAAGCTGCCGGCGGGTCCGTGGCTCTACCCGGAGGATGAAATCTCGGATGCGCCGCTGCGCTTCCTCGCCGCCGAGATCACGCGCGAGAAGATGTTCGAGCGCCTGCACGACGAATTGCCTTACCGCTCTACGGTCGAGACCGACAAATGGACGGTGATGAAGAACGGTGATGTGCGCATCGACCAGACGATCTATGTCGAGCGCGAAAGCCAGCGCAAGATCGTGCTGGGCGAGGGGGGGCGGACCATCAAGTCGATCGGTTCCGCCGCGCGCAAGGACATTGGCGAAGCGGCTGAGGCGAAGGTGCATCTCTTCCTGTTCGTAAAGGTGCGCGAGAACTGGACCGACGATCCCGAGCGCTATCGCGAAATGGGGCTGGAATTCCCGCGCGAGAACAAGAAATAATCCGGCGCGAATGCCGGAGCGGTGCCGATGGAATGGCAGGATCAGGGCTTGGTGCTTTCGACCCGTCGTCACGGGGAGCGCGATGCCATTCTCGAAGTGATGACCGCCGAACATGGCCGCCATCTCGGGCTGGTGCGCGGCGGGAAGTCGTCGCGGCAGGCCCCCGCGCTTCAGCCCGGCAACCGCGTTGCGCTCACATGGCGCGCGCGTCTCGAGGATCACCTAGGCCAATTCACCGCCGAAACGCTCGAAAGTCGCGCCGGGCTGGTGCTGACCGACGCGCTTGCACTACAGACCGTGACCCATCTTGCGCTTTTGATGCGTCTCCTGCCCGAGCGTGCCCCGCATCATAGGGTTTTCGAGGCGGCGGACGCGATTTGCACGCTTCTGGGCCAGACGGATCTCATGGGGCCGGTGCTGGTACGGTTCGAACTGCTGATCCTCTCCGAACTCGGCTTCGGCCTCGATCTTTCGTGCTGTGCCGCAACGGGAACCCACGAAAATCTCATCTTTGTTTCACCCAAATCGGGGCGAGCCGTCTCGGCGGAAGCCGGCGAACCCTGGGCGGACAGGATGTTGAAATTGCCGGCATTTCTGTTGCGCGATCCCCGTCCGCGGTCGGAGCCGGATCGCTTCGTCGAAGACGGCTTCGCTCTCACCGGGTATTTTCTCGAACGGCATCTGTTCGAACCCCGCGGGCTTGGACATGGCGGGGCGCGTTCCCAGTTGATCGCAAACCTTCTGTCACGCCTGCGGAACAATGAACAGCGCGCAACTTAAGCAAGTGCTGATGTTCAGCGGAACAGAGCAACCTTTGATTAGCGACACTTGATAGGCTTTTTTTTGGACTTCCAATGTATGACGGCATGGAAGGGACAAGACCATGTCGTCAATTCGCATCATGCAGGGCGTTCTTTCAAGAATTGAAACCGCCCTGACCGCCCTCCGGCAATTCACGCGTTCAACGCGTGGAACGACGGCGGTTACCCTGTCGCTGGCGATGCCGGTGGTGATTGGTGCGGGTGCTTTTGCGGTTGATTATTCCTCGGTAACCAGCACCGCGAACCGGTTGCAGGGCGTGATCGACAGCGCGGCGCTTTCGGTCGCGCGGGAAATGACGATCTCGCCGATGACGGCCACGCGTGCGCAGGATCTCGCGCAGCGCTTCGTCGCCGCCAATATTCCGGCGAACACGCCCTATGCGATCACCGTGACGGCGGGGCTGATCGAGAACAATATGGCCGTCGAGGTGCGCGGTACGCAGCAACCCTATACGCCCTTCGGCATGCTCGAACGCTTCGCCGATGTGCAGACCGTTTCCGCCCGCGCTGTTGCGCGTGTCACCGCTTCGCCCACCAGTGCCAAACTCTGCATGCTTTCGCTGGGCGACAAGATTAATGGCGGCATCTATCTCCACAACGGATCGAAGATCACCGCGCCGGGCTGCATCATCCAGTCGAATTCGACTAGCAAGACCGGTGTGATCATCAACCAGGGCTCCGTCATCAAGACGAACCTGATCTGCTCGCGCGGCGGTATCAAGAACCAGTCCTCAACCGTCGATGGTCCAATCGTGACAGACTGCCCGTCGATGAATGATCCGCTGGCCAGCAAGGCCGAGCCGGTCCCATCGCTCGTCTGCGCGGGGACCAATCTGAATTACAAGACCGGCAATATCACCCTCAACCCCGGCACCTATTGCGGCGGTCTGACGATCGACAAGGTCGCCAAGGTCACCTTCAACCCCGGCGTCTATCACTTCAAGGACGGCCCGCTGATCGTCAAGAAGGACGCGGAGATCAACGGCAACGGCGTGACCTTCATGTTCCGCGGCAAGGATGCCTATTTCCGGTTCCTCGACAATTCGCTGATCAATCTCTCCGCGCCATCGTCCGGCGCGACCGCCGGCATGCTCCTGTGGGAATCGACCCAGTTCATCCCCGGCCTGAGCGCCTGGTGGAACGGCGGCTGCGCCGGTGCGATTACCGACGACGACGACATCAACGGCACGGTCTGCGACCCGACCGGCAGCCTGCTCGTCAAGGGCAAGAAGACCAACGAGAACCACATCAATTCGAACCGCGCACGGACGCTGACCGGCACGATCTATCTCAAGCGCTCGTTGCTGCTGATCGATTCCACGCTCCCGGTCGCCGACCTGTCGCCCTACACCCTGCTCGTTGCCAACAAGGTCGATCTCTTCGACGGCCCGAACCTGACGCTGAACTCGGATTTCTCCAAGACGACCGTTCCTATTCCCTCGGGCATGACGGCGTTCGGCGGCTCGCAACTGCGGCTCGGCTACTGACCGGGCCGGGCGCCCGGCGCCTAGCGGAACATCTGCGACATTGAGATCATCATGTTGTATTCGTTGACGATCCAGGTCGTGCCCTGACCGCGCAGGCGACGTGCGTCGCCGCGGACGCGCTGCAGTTCTTCCTCGTATTCGCGCAGCTTGCCGAGAAGGCTGCCCGGCCGGTCACGCATCGAGCCACCTGAATCCGGATTGGCGCGCATGTAATCGTCGAATTCGCGCACCACCTTGCCGTAATCCGCGATGGCCAAGCTGAAAGCCGGCATATCGACGACCGGGTTCTCGCGGTTCGGCAACAGGTTCATCGCCTTCCGGGCTGCCATCTGGACGCGCTTCATCTGCCAGCGGGCCTTGCGACCTTCCTCCATTTCGAGTGCCGCCAGTTCGAGTTCGGCGACGCGCCCGGCAAACAGCTTCATCAGCTGGCGGGCGTTGGCATCCTCCTTGAGGAATTCGCGCGCGGCGGGCACGAGCTTGGCGTGCAGTTCGCGCCCTTCGGCCATGTTATCGCTCTTGTAGTCCTTGCGCTCGTAATAGCGCTCTGCCCGGTCGATCAGCGGCGCGAGTGCCTCGTAGGCGCCAACGAAGCGTTCGATTGCCCGGTCGAGTTCGTCGACCTTCGGTGCCTTGCCGGCGGCATCAAGCGCCTTCTGGATCTCGGAGCGAACGTCATAGAGGCTGTAGAGCCCGTAGGTGATGTAGCGTTCGCGCCCCGTCGGCCCCTGTTGCAGGTTCACCCAGCTCGTATAGCGGTCCCAGGACTGGTTCGCGCGCTGGGTCCGGTTGAGAAGGCCGATATAGGCGTTGTTCTTGGCGATCAGCGCGTTGAGTTCGGCGCGCTTGTCGGAGGGGAGGGGCGTCTGTGCGCGGGCCGGCGCGAGCGGCGCGGCTAGGGCGGCAAGGGTGGCGAGAACGAAACGGCGCGTCGTCATGGCGATCTCCAAGGGTGCAATCATCGCGGCGAATAACCGCGCGGCAGAGGCGAGATGCAACAGCAGGCGAAACGGAGCGGTGCATTATCGCACAGGTCGGCGCTTTCTCCATCCCTTTCGCCGGAGCGGTCGAGGCGCGAAGGGCAGGGGAAAAACAATCCCGGCGGTGGGGTGGCGCTTGTTCCGACTCGCCCGCTCCGCTAACCGGAAAGCATGGGAAAACCGGTCGATCCACCCGAAGGAACGGGCGCGGAAGTCATCGCGCTGCGCGATGCGCTCGAGGAGCGTTACCTCGCCTATGCCCTCTCGACGATCATGCATCGCGCCCTGCCGGATGCGCGCGACGGGTTGAAGCCGGTCCATCGCCGGCTCTTGTTCGCGATGCGGATGCTGAAGCTCGATCCCGGGCAGGCGTTCAAGAAATGCGCCCGCGTCGTCGGCGACGTTATCGGTAAATATCACCCGCACGGCGATCAGGCCGTCTACGATGCGATGGTCCGCCTCGCGCAGGATTTCGCCCAGCGCTATCCGCTCGTCGAGGGACAGGGCAATTTCGGCAATATCGACGGCGACAACGCCGCGGCCTATCGCTACACCGAGGCGCGCCTCACCGAGGTTGCCCGTCTGATCCTCGACGGGATAGACGAGGATGCCGTCGATTTCCGCCCGACCTACAACGGCGAGGACGAGGAGCCGATCGTGCTCCCCGGGGCGTTCCCGAACCTCCTTGCCAATGGTTCGCAGGGCATCGCCGTGGGCATGGCAACCTCGATCCCGCCGCACAATGCGGCTGAGCTATGTGGTGCTGCGATCGCGTTGATCGACGACGCCAACGCCAGCCTCGAAACCCTGATGAGCCATGTGCCAGGGCCGGATTTTCCGACCGGTGGCATCATCGTCGAGCCTCGCGCGTCGCTTGCGGAAATGTATCGCACCGGACGCGGTTCGGTGCGTACCCGCGCGCGCTGGCACAAGGAGGATACGGGACGGGGCTCCTATGTCGTCGTCGTCACGGAAATTCCCTACAATGTCCAGAAATCGCGGCTGATCGAGAAGATTGCCGAGCTGCTCAACGAGAAGAAGCTACCGCTCCTCGCCGACGTTCGGGACGAGAGCGCCGAGGATATTCGCATCGTGCTGGAGCCGCGCGCCCGCACGGTCGAAGCCGAACTCCTGATGGAGGCTCTGTTCAAGCTCACCGAGCTGGAAAGCCGCTTCTCGGTCAACATGAACGTGCTGATCGACGGCAAGGTGCCGAAGGTCGTCGGCCTCGCCGAGATGCTCAAGGCGTGGCTGGAGCATCGACGCGAGGTCCTGCTGCGTCGCTCGCGCCATCGCCTCGGTAAGATCGATGCGCGGCTTGAAATTCTCGGCGGCCTCATCATCGCCTTCCTCAATCTCGACGAGGTAATCCGCATCATCCGCGAGGAGGATGAGCCGAAGCCCGTGCTCATGAAGCGCTTCGAAATCACCGACATTCAGGCCAACGCCATTCTCGATACGCGCCTGCGCCAGTTGCGCAAGCTCGAGGAAATGGAACTGCGCCGCGAGCACGAGGAACTGACCAAGGAGAAGGCCTCGATCGAGGCGCTGCTCGCCTCCGAGGCCAAGCAGTGGAAAACCGTGCGCTGGGAGATCGGCGAGGTCGCCAAGACCTTCTCGAAGGAAACTCCGCTCGGCAAACGGCGCTCGGATTTCGGCGAAGTCGGCGATGTCGCGGTCGATGTCACCGAGGCGCTGATCGAGCGCGAGCCGATCACCGTTGTGGTGACGCAGAAGGGCTGGATCCGCGCGCTCAAGGGGCATGGCGTTGACCTGACGAACCTGCAGTTCAAGGGCGACGACGGCCTTGCCTTCGCTTTTCCCACCGAGACGACGGCGAAGGTCCTGCTCCTCGCCTCGGATGGAAAGGCTTTCACCCTCGATGCTTCGAAGCTTCCCGGCGGGCGCGGCTTCGGTGAACCGATCCGCCTGATGGTCGATCTCGATGCCGAGGCCGAGATCATGGCCGCGTTCCCCTATAGCGCCGGCGCGAAACGTCTCGTCGCCGCGCGGGATGCGCGCGGCTTCATCGTTTCGGAAGACGATCTTGTCGCCAATACGCGCAAGGGTCGGCAGGTGATGAACCTGGACGATGCGCGACTCTGGCGCGTGATCCCGGTCGAGGGCGACATGGTCGCGGTGGTCGGCGAAAACCGCAAGCTCCTGGCCTTTCCGCTTTCCGAGATGCCGGAGATGCCGCGCGGCAAGGGTGTGCGAATCCAGCGCTACAAGGAAGGTGGCCTCGCCGACATCAAGACCTTCGCTGCCGCGACAGGCCTCACCTGGCAGGACAGTTCGGGCCGCACTTTCACCCTCAAGGGCGACGATCTTGCCGAATGGCTCGGCCACCGGGCCGAGGCCGGGCGACTGCCGCCGAAGGGCTTCCCCCGCTCCAACCGCTTCACGGGCTGACGCGCGAACTTGGTTTGCGCTAATGCAATAAATTCCACGTGAAACGGCGTTGAAATTTGCGTCTGCGCATCCAGATGTCCCTCTATCTGGTTTTCAACACGAGGGAGTTTCCCATGGCCACTGTCGCCATCGTCTATCACTCAGGCTACGGCCATACAGCAGCACTCGCGGACGAGATCGCCGCTGGCGTCAAGCGCGCGGGCGGCATAGCCGAGATCGTCAAGCTGGAAGGCGCCGAGCAGGATTTCACCGCCGCGCTCGAGGCCGTCACCAAGGCCGATGCCGTGATCTTTGGTTCGCCCACCTACATGGGCGATGTCTCGGTGCCGATGCGCGCCTTCTTCGTCGCCTCATCGAAGATCTGGTTCACGGGCGGCTGGAAGGACAAGCTCGCGGCGGGTTTCACGGTCGGTGCGACCTTCGGGGGCAACAAGGATCACACCCTCGGTTCGATGTGGGTGCTGGCGATGCAGCACGGGATGATCTGGGCTGGACCGGGCGTGCCGAATGCCCAGATCAACCGCAACACCGACGCTGGCACCAATCTGCCGAACCGCATCGGATCCGCACTCGGCGTCGTGACACAAGCCGACAATGCCGCGCCGGATGTGACCCCGCCGGAGGGCGATCGCGAGTTCGCCCGTCTTCTTGGCGAACGGATCGCCAAGCTCGCGGCGAAGCTGAAGTAGTTTCCTCCCCGTAACCGCAAACCGCACTTTCGGCGTTGCCGGGTGCGGGGTGCCGCACCATGTAATCGCGGTCGGAGTGATATCCGGCCGCTTTTTGCTGGAGACGATCATGGAACGCCCGCGCCTTCTCTATTTCGCCGATACGATGTGCTCGTGGTGCTACGGCTTCGCGCCGGAGATGATGCGCGTGCTGGAGACGGTCGGCGACAAAGCAGAGATGATCCTGTTTTCCGGTGGTCTTCGCCCATTCCAGAAAGAGCCGATGCCGGCGGATCTCCGCGAGAAGCTGCGCGGCGCCTATGAGCGCATCGCCCAGGTGACGGGGAGGACGTTCGCACCGGCCTGGTTCTCGCAGCCCGATTTCATCTACGACAGCGAGCCTGCCTCGCGCGCCGTGGTGACAATGCGCCAACTCGCGCCGGGGCGTGAATACGCCTATATGAGCGCGATCCAGAAAGCCTTCTACGCCGATGGCGAGGATATCACGCAGGCGGCGACCCTTGCCCGCCATGCGCCGGCGTTCGGCGTCAATGAAGCGGATTTCCTTGCCGCCTTCGAGAGCAAAGAGATGAAGAACGCGACGTTGGGTGACTTCCAAGTGGCCCAGCAGTTCGGCATCAGCGGGTTCCCGACGCTCGTGCTGCACCGGACCGGTGAAGCGGGCAAGGACGAGTTCGTGCTCATCGCGCAAGGGTATTCGAAGGCGGAGACGGTTATCGAACGGCTGGAAGCGGGTTTCGCAGGCGCGCCTGCCGCTTGATTCTCTGCCTGAACCTGAAGTTCCGGAATCCATCTCTCAGATGGATGGACAATCGCCTCTCAACAACAAGGGGTTAGGCGATCCGATTGAATCAGATCGATAGCTGGATTCAGGCCTCGATCCGGTCCCAGCCGATCATGCCGAGGCGTTCCTGCGGCAGGAAGCGCGCCTTGTAATCCATCTTGCGCGACCCTTCGACCCAATAGCCGAGGTAGAGGTAAGGCAGGCCGAACTCGCGCGTCTTGGCGATGTGGTCGAGGATCAGGAAGGTGCCGAGTGACCGCGCTGGCAGGTCCGGATCGTAAAAGGAATAGACCATCGATACCCCGTCCGAGAGGATGTCGATCAGTGCGACCGCAACGAGTTCGTCGGTCTCGTCCGGAGCGGTCGCGGGGCGCCGGTATTCGACAAGCCGTGTTTCCACGTGGCTGTCCTCGATCATCGAGGCGTAGTCGAGCACGTTCATGTCGGCCATTCCGCCGTCGGCGTGGCGGCGGTCGAGATAGCGGCGGAAGAGACCGTATTGCTCGGCGTTCGGTTTGGCTGGGATGATGGCTGATGTCAGATCGGCGTTGGCGGTCAGGACTCGCCTGAACCCGCGCGAGGGTGTGAAATCGGCCGTCACGACCCGAACGGAAACACAGGCCCGGCAGCCGTCGCACGCGGGGCGATAGGCGATGGACTGCGAACGGCGGAAGCCGCCCTGTGTCAGGATTTCGTTGAGCTGGAGTGCGCGCTTGCCGACGAGATGCGTGAACACCTTCCGTTCCGTCCGCTCCGGCAGGTAGGGGCACGGCGCGGGCGACGTCAGGAAGAATTGCGGCGTGTTCCGCGGCTGGTCCGTCATGAAGGCCGTGTCCGATCCCGGTTCGCTTCTGGCACCCGGTCGATATAGTTTCCCATTCGCCCGATTGCCACAAGGGGCCTCGCCGCGTCATCCCGCCGGAAGAATGACCCCGTTGGCGTCGATCCGGCGCGGGGAGTAACCGTCGTCGCCAAGCTGGCGAACGATCTCCGCTGCGTGCTCGGCGTTGCGGGCCTCGATCGTCACATCCAGCGAGACACCCTTCGCCGGCACCGAGAGGAAGGTTCGGCGATGCGTGACTTCGAGAATGTTCGCGCCGAGTTCGCCAAGCCGCGTTGCGACCCGTCCCAGGAAGCCGGGACGATCCTCCCCCGTGAGGCGGAACGAGATGATCCGCTCGCGTCGTTCGAGTTCGCGCACCATGATAGAGGCGAGGATGCGGGCGTCGATATTGCCGCCGCAGAGGATGAGGCCGACGCGCTTGCCGCGGAAGCGCTCGGGGCGGTGGATCAGCGCGGCGAGGCCTGCAGCGCCAGCGCCTTCCGCCATCGAGCGTTCGTGCGTCGCAAAGGCATCAACCGCCCGCTCGATCGCGCTTTCGGGCACGACGATATGGTCCGCCACCAGCGCCCGCACCACCGGCAGCGTCTTCGCGCCGACGTATTTCACCGCGATGCCCTCGGCGAGCGTCGGTCCGCCGATCGGCAGCGCGTCGCCGGTCAGGGCGTTGTGAAAGGAGGCGTAATTCTCGACCTCGACGCCGATGACCTCGGTTTTCGGCGACAGCGCTTTGAAGGCGATGGCGTTACCGGCAATGAGCCCGCCGCCGCCCATCGGGATGACGACGATGTCGAGTTCCGGCCCGTCCTCGACCATTTCGAGCGCGATGGTGCCTTGCCCGGCCATGATATCGGCGTCGTCGAAGGGGTGGACGAGTTCGAGCCCGTGCTGCGCGATCTCACGCTCGACGCGCTCCTGCGATTCCGCAAGCGTCGCGCCTTCGAGGATGACTTTCGCACCGAAGCGGGCGGTGTTCTCCACCTTCACGTAAGGTGTCCCGACCGGCATGACGATGGTCGCGGGAATGCCAAGCCGCGCTGCGTGATAGGCGACAGCCTGCGCGTGGTTTCCGGCGGACATCGCGATCACGCCGCGGCGGCGCGCGTCGGCATCGAGTCGCGAGAGCTTTACATAGGCACCGCGCTCCTTGAAGGCGCCGGTGGCCTGCATGTTCTCGTATTTCACGAAGCATTCCGCCCCCGTCAGTGCCGAAAGGCGGGCGGAAGGGAAGAACGGCGTGCGCAGGACCTGTCCGTCAAGCAGGCGAGCGGCTGCGCGTATATCGTCGATCGAGACAGCGAAGGGGCCATTGTCGGTCATTATTGTTTCCTGTCGTTGGCACCGGCGATTCCGAAGAAGCCTTCGGGCCTCAATATCAGGAACAGGGTCAACGCCGCAAAGGAGACCAGCTCCCATTGTGCGATCGGCTGGAGCGCACTCCAGATGCTCTGCGCGATGGCGATGACCGTCGCGCCCGCAACCGCGCCTTTCAGCGAGCCGATCCCGCCGAGAATGGCGGCGATCAGGGCTGTGAGGCCCAGCATCGTCCCGCCGGAAAACGGCATCCCGCCGTAGTTCAGCGTCACGCTCGCACCCGCGAGACCCGCGAGAGCCGTCGCAAGAGCGCTCGAGCCGATCAGCACGCGCCGGTCGCCGATGCCGATCAGGCTCGCGGCCAGCGGATCGTCCGCGCTTGCCCGCCAGGCGCGGCCGAACCGGCTCCAGCGCATGAACGCGAGCACGCCGATCACCGCCGCCCAGTCGAGCGTGGCGGTGACGAGAAGCCGCAGATGCGCCGTCACCTCGAACCCCTCGGCGCTGGCCACGAGGATCGGCGCGGGATCGACCGGCGGCAGCCAGATCGTCCCGGAACCCTGGGCGAGCCGCAGCCCCTCCTGCACCGCGACCATCAGCCCAACCCCGGCGACGATGATGGGTTGACCGGAATTCTCCGCACGGGCATGCCCCATCAACGCGCCCCCGGAAAGCGGATGCAGGATCGCTCCGCCGACCGCCGCGCCGGCGAGTGCCGTCAGCGCGACCACCACAGCGAGTGCGAAGCCCGCGTTCAGCGCGGGGTTCGGCATCCCGAGGGCGACGGAGACGAGAATGGCCAGGGTTGTCGCGACCCCACCGACGGCGGCGAATTCGCCGAAAGCGAGGTTGATCCGGCCGATCAGCCCATAGATCAGGGCCGTCGCCAGCGCGAGGAGCGCAAGGATACCGGCACGTGGCAGGGTATTGATGCCATGCTGGAGCGCGACGGCCGCCCCGCGCGAGACATCGAACCAGGGCTCCGCATCGGCTGGCGCGCCGGGATCAGCAGCGACGGCGTCCTGTGTTTCGAGCCAGCCGGTCTTCAGGAAGTAGAAGCTCGCTTCGCCAAGCCCCACACCATCGACCAGCACCGCGACGAGATCGCGCTTGGCGGCGGAATAGCCGACCCCTGCGAAGCGGCAGGAAAGAAGATGGGCTCGCAGGTCGTTCCGCTCCAACCGGAACGCGACATGAACTGATTTGCCGCCGCCCGCTTCGCTGCCCGTGACGCGAATACCATCATCCTGCGGGAACAGCGCAGGGATCAGCATCCGGCAAAGGCGCGCCTGTTCGGCATCGGCCCACAGGCCGGGACCATGCCGCACCGCCATCACCAGCGTGACGAAGGCGATCACCATGAGCGAAAGCGTGATCGCAGGCCAGCGCGCGGCCCGCGCCGGAGGGGGGCCGGAGGAAGGGGCGTCCATCGCGGAAAGTCAGCGCTCGGCCTTGAGCCAGCGTGCCATGCGCGGCGCGAAATAGGTGAGAATCCCGTCCGCGCCCGCGCGCTTGAAGGCCGTCAAGGTCTCGACCATCGCCCTTTCCGGATCGATCATGCCTTTCTCCGCCGCAGCCATGATCATCGCGTATTCGCCGGAGACCTGATAAACGAAGGTCGGCACGCCAAGCGTCGATTTCACACGGTGGACGATGTCCAGATAGGGCAGGCCGGGTTTCACCATCACCATGTCGGCGCCTTCGGCAACGTCGAGCTCCGCTTCCATGAGCGCCTCGGCACCATTGGCGAAATCCATCTGGTAGGTTTTCTTGTCCCCCGAGAGTGTGCCGGATGAGCCGACCGCATCGCGGAACGGGCCGTAATAGGCCGAGGCGTATTTCGCCGAATAGGCCATGATCTGCACATCGGTGAAGCCGTTGTCGTCGAGCGCGATGCGGATTGCGCCGACCCGTCCGTCCATCATGTCCGACGGAGCGATCACATCCGCGCCCGCACCGGCCTGGATCACCGCCTGCTGGGTGAGGATCGCGACGGTCTCGTCGTTGAGGATGCGCCCGTTTTCGAGAATGCCGTCGTGTCCGTGGCTGGTGTAGGGGTCGAGCGCGACGTCCGTGATGAGACCGATGTCCGGGACGGCGGCCTTGATCGCCCGGAGCGCACGGCAGGTGAGATTGTCCGGGTTGAGCGCCTCGCTCCCCATCTCGTCACGCAGGGAGGGCGGGGTATTCGGGAAAAGGCAAAGCGCAGGGATGCCGAGTTCCTTCGCCTCGCGTGCGACATTGACGGCCTCCGCCACCGAAACGCGTTCGACGCCGGGCATGGTCGCTACCGGTTCGCGCGGCACCTTGCCCTCGTTGATGAAAATCGGCCAGATGAGATCGTCTGTTGTCACGCGGTTCTCGCGCACGAGCCGTCGCGCCCATTCCGCCTTGCGGTTGCGGCGCGGACGGCGGACAAGATCGAGCGGCTGATCGGCGGAATGACGCATGGGGCACCTTTTGGATTTCCCCATTCATAGAAAGCGGTCTCGAGAAAGGGAAGGGGCGTCCGACGGAGTGTCAGCTAGCTGATTGACGGGGATGGGCGGCCCGTTTACGCCCCATGAGACTGGGAGCAGGAGTTTGGCGATGCGGATTGAATCGGGCGACGTCCTCGTCGAGAAGCGCGGTGCGCTTGGGTTGATGACGCTGAACCGCCCGCAGGCCCTGAATGCACTCAACGATGCGATGATCGACGGGCTCCAGGCCGGCCTCGATGCTTTCCGCAACGATGATGAGATCAAGCACGTCGCCCTGCGCAGCGCGAGCCCCAAGGCCTTCTGCGCCGGCGGCGATATCCGGCTGATGCACGATCTCGGCAAGGCGGACCGCCATGCCGACGCACTGCATTTCTGGTGGCGGGAGTATCGCCTCAACACCGACATCAAGCGTTATCCGAAGCCGTATGTCTCACTGATCGACGGCATTGTGATGGGTGGGGGAGTCGGCGTCAGCGTCCACGGGACGCATCGGCTCGTTGGCCCGAATGCACTGTTCGCCATGCCGGAGGTCGGCATTGGCTTCTTCCCCGATGTCGGCGCGACCTATGCGCTGCCGCGTCTCGAAGGCGCATTCGGCATGTATCTCGCCTTTACCGGGGCCCGCATCCGGCAGGCGGATATCGCGCGGCTTGGCCTTGGGACGCATGCCGTCGCGGCCGGGCAGGAAGACGCGATCATCGCTGCGCTCGCGGTTGGCGAAGCGGCGGATGCCGTGGCGCAACGTTTCACGATCGATCCCGGCCCCGCGCCGATCGACGGGCTGCGCGCTCGGATTGACGGCTATTTTGGCCAGCCGACACTCGAAGCCGTGTTTGCCGCGCTCGAGGCTGCCGCGCCATCCGATCCCTTTGCAGCCGACCTCCTCGCAGGGATGGCGAAGCGCTCGCCGATGAGCATGGCGATCGCCTTCGAGCAAATGAAGCGCGGCGCGGATCTTGATTTCGAGGCGGCGATGATCCTTGAGTTCCGTATCGTCAGCCGCATCATCCACGGGCATGATTTCTACGAGGGTGTTCGCGCGCTCATCATCGACAAGGACAACAAGCCGGTGTGGCAGCCAGCCAGCGTGGTTGCGCTGGACCCGGCGGCGGTCGCGGCGCACTTCCAGCCTCTTGCCCAGGATCTGACTTTCCGGGGAGACACCTGCTGATGGCGCGTTTTTCGTTCAGCACGAAACGGCAGGGCGGCGAGCGTCGGGGGAGCGGTGATCTTGTCATCGAACCCGGGAGCCGGGACGAGCCGCCCATCGGCGCTGAAATCGAGAACTCAGGCATCCGCTGGGAATTGATGTACGTGCTGCTGCTGCGCCTGATGGCCGGCATCTGGCTGGTGAAGGGGTTGGCGTTCTGGGCGCTTATTCTGGGGCTCGGCGACATTCCCTTCACCGACGAGGCCAAGGCACGGCAGGTGATCATCACCGCCTTTGCACTGGTCGATTGCGCAGCGGCGGTCGGGCTCTGGCTGGTCTCGCCCTGGGGCACGAGTTTGTGGGTATTCGTCGTCGTCGCGGAGATTGTCCTCGGGTTTTCTGGTCTGGGCAATGCGGTGGGCTTCAGTTCCGCCACGGGGTCGGCGCTGGCGCTCTTCTTCTATTTCGTGCTCGCCTTCGCAGTGCGACGGCGTCATCTCGGCCTCTTCTGACAGAGGCAGGATAGCCTTTCCTGAGTCTTCCCAAGGATGGTTTATAACAATTTTCACTGATCCGTTGAATCCGGTAAATGGAAAATTACGTTCACGATTCAAAAATACTAAGAAATTCTATCAGCAATTCTCTGTTTACTCCGAAGTATGAACGTCAAATTTACGCTGGAATTTAAACTCATTTTCACTCGTGACCCTTATGTTGTCCCCATAAGACGAGGACGGGCAAAAGCACGCCTCAAATAAAACAGGGGTATAGTGTCATGAAGAACGCGAGTGCTGCTCGTAATATTGAAGAGAAGGTCGAAAGCTCGACCGCCATCCGCCCGGCATATCTTGAATCGCTGGCGCTGGTCGAAAGGCTTCATCGTCGTCTGCTCGACGTGATCAAGGATGAATTCGATCGCCGGGGTCGCGCCGATGTCAATTCGGTGCAGGCGCTGCTGCTCTACAACATCGGCGACAATGACGTGACGGCGAGCGAACTGCGCACCCGCGGTTACTATCTCGGCTCGAACGTCTCCTACAACGTGAAGAAGCTGGTCGAGCTGGGCTATCTCTCCCATCAGCGCAGCCGCGTGGATCGCCGTTCGGTCCGCATCCGTCTCGCGCCGAAGGGAAAGGAAGTGCACGAGATCGTTGCCGGCATCTATGACAAGCACATCCGCACGGTCGAGCAGATCGGCGGTATCGCCGCCAGCGATTTCGAAGCGCTCAACCAGGCGCTGATCCGGCTCGATCGCTTCTGGACCGATCAGATCCGTTATCGCCTCTGATCCGGATTGCCGGACTTTATCAGACTCGATGCAGAAGCGCCCGCCGAGAGGTGGGCCTTTTGTGCGTTGCCGCACTTCCAAATCCCGCAATCCGTGATAACGACCCCGTGATCGCAGCTACCTTTCGGGCGGATGCCACATTTTCGCCCGACAAGGCGCGCTTTCCCTTGGAGGAACGGCGTCGCGATCGCGGATGCGTGGGGCGAAATAACCCCTGCTCATCGTTGGTTAATGGCGCTAGGCTAGATATTGACCAAAGGCGGTGCGGATTGCGCCGACGGGCAACGGATGAAGGTTAGGCAGATGATGGGGATGGACCGGCGGCGTTTTCTCCTCGGCAGTGCGGCTCTTGCGGGGGCGGGCTGGTCGGGCGCGGCAATCGCGCAGCAGGCGGGGGTGATCGGCGGGCAGGCCGAATGGGCACAGAGCTATGACGTGGGTGCGCAGAAGTCGCGCAACATCATCACGTCGCACCCGATCCTCAGCCCCGCGACCCTGCAGGCGACCGAGGGCGCGATCCGCGTCTATCAGGAAATCGTCGCACGCGGCGGTCATCCGCCGCTCCCCGCGGGCCAGCGTCTGAAGCTCGGCACGCGCCATGCGAATGTTCAGCCGCTGCGCGATCGCCTGATCGCCCTTGGCGATCTCTCGCCGAATGTCGGTAACGGATCGACTTTCGACAGCTATGTCGACGCTGCGGTGCGCCGCTATCAGGCCCGCCACGGCCTGACGCCGACCGGTGTCGTCGGTGCCCAGACCTTCGCCGCGCTCAACACCCCGGCGGAAGTGCGCCTCAAGCAGCTCGAGACCAATCTCGTGCGCCTGCGTTCCTATCAGGTCAGCCTCGGTCGCCGCTATGTGACGACGAACATTCCCGCTGCCTATGTCGAGACGGTCGAGGACGGCGTCGTCCAGACCCGTCACGTCGCCGGCGTCGGCAAGATCGACCGCCAGTCGCCGATCATGACGGCGAAGATTCTCGACGTGAACTTCAACCCGACCTGGACGGTTCCCGCTTCGATCATCAAGAAGGATCTCATTCCGCTGATGCGGAAGAACCCGAACTACCTCGCCGAGCAGAAGATCCGCATCATCAACAGGCAGGGCCAGGAAGTCGCGCCTGAAGCGGTCAACTGGAATTCGGACGAGGCGACGCAGTACATGTTCCGGCAGGACCCGGGCGGCGAGTTCAACTCGCTCGGCTTCGTGCGCATCAATATCGCCAATCCGCATGGCGTCTACATGCACGATACCCCCGCGAAGGGTATCTTTGGCGACGATTACCGCTTCGTCTCCTCGGGTTGCGTGCGCGTGCAGAACGTGCGCGACTACATCTACTGGATCCTCAAGGACAATCCGCAGTGGACGCGCGACGCGATCGACGCTGCGTTGCGTTCGGGCCAGCGCCTCGACGCACGTCCGGCCGAGCCGATCCCGGTCTACTGGGTTTACATCACGGCCTGGGGCACGCCGGAGGGCGTGATCCAGTTCCGCGACGACATCTACGGCAAGGACGGCGTCGGCCCCGGCGCCGTGACCGAGGCCCTGCGTGCGGGTGACGACCGACCGGATTGAGTGTGGCTGGTCGGCCGCCGCGGGCCATGCTAGGGAACGGGCATGCAGCCCGTTCCGCCTGATTCCGAAGCCATTCGCGCCGCTTATGCGCGCGTTCTCCCGCATATCCGTGTCACGCCTGTGCTGAACTTGGCACGGGGCGCGCTCGGGGGCGACTTCATCCCGAATTTCAAGCTCGAGCTCACCCAGTTCGCGGGTTCGTTCAAGACCCGCGGGGCGTTCAACTCGATTCTCTCGAACGAGATCGGGCCGGCCGGTGTCGCAGCGGCTTCTGGCGGCAATCACGGTGCGGCCGTCGCCAACGCGGCGCGTTGCCTCGGCGTCAAGGCGCGCATCTTCGTGCCGGAAATTTCGAGCGCTTCCAAGATCGCAGCGATCCGCCGTTTCGGCGCCGAGATCGTCATCGGCGGTGCTCGTTACGATGATGCGCAGGCTGCCTGCGATGCCTTTGTCGCACAGAGCGGCGCGTTCAAGATCCACCCCTTCGCAGCGGCTGCCACCATCGCAGGACAGGGTACGCTGGGCCTCGAATGGGCCGAACAGGCCGAACTCGATACGGTGTTGATCGCGGTTGGTGGTGGCGGCCTGATTGCGGGCGTTTCGAGCTGGCTTGCGCCAAAGGGTGTGCGCGTGGTCGGTGTCGAGCCGGAGGGTTCGCGCGCGCTTCAGGCTGCGCTCGAAGCAGGCGGGCCTGTCGATGTGCCGGTCAATTCGATCGCTGCCGATTCGCTCGGAGCCAAGAACGTCGGGTCACTGGTGCATTCCATCGCCAGCCGCTACGTCGATCATGTCGTGCTCGTCCCGGATGACGCGATCCGCGCAGCAATGGCCACGCTCTGGCAGGACTATCGCCTCCTCTCCGAGCCGGGTGGCGCAACGGCGCTCGCGGCCGTGCTCTCCGGTGCCTACAAGCCCGCACCGGGCGAGCGCGTCGGCATTCTCCTGTGCGGCGGCAACGTCGATCTTTCGAAGGCAGCGGAACTGATGGGCTGAACGGAAGAGCGGCATTTGTCCCGGCAACGACCTTGCCCGGTGAGGGCGAGTGCGATAGACCGCCGCTTTCCGTCGCGCCCGCGTCTTTCCAGCCCAGACAGGACATCCGATGACCGCTGCTCCCATTCGTTCGAACTCCTTCTTCTCCGCCTCGCTCGCGGATGTCGATCCCGAGATCGCGAAGGCCGTAGCGCTGGAACTCGGTCGCCAGCGCGAGGAAATCGAGCTGATCGCCTCGGAGAACATCGTCAGCCGTGCGGTGCTGGAAGCGCAGGGCTCGGTGCTCACCAACAAGTACGCCGAGGGCTACCCCGGCAAGCGCTATTATGGCGGCTGCCAGTTCGTTGATATTGCTGAAGATCTGGCGATTTCACGGGCCAAGGAGCTGTTTGGTTGCGCCTATGCCAACGTCCAGCCGAATTCCGGTTCGCAGGCCAATCAGGGCGTTTTCCTTGCGCTGATGAAGCCGGGCGAGACCTTCATGGGCCTCAACCTCGCGGCCGGTGGACACCTGACGCACGGTGCGCCCGTCAATATGAGCGGCAAGTGGTTCAACGTCGTTCCCTACAACGTCGATCGCGAAACGCAGATGATCGACATGGCTGAGGTCGAGCGCCTCGCGCATGAGCACAAGCCGAAGATCATCATCGCCGGCGGCTCGGCCTATTCGCGCCATTGGGATTTCGAGGGCTTCCGCCGCATCTGCGACGCGGTCGGCGCCTATTTCATGGTCGATATCGCGCATTTCGCCGGGCTGGTCGCGGGGGGCTCGCACCCTTCGCCGTTCCCGCATGCGCATGTCGTAACGACGACGACGCACAAGACCCTGCGCGGCCCGCGCGGCGGCATGATCCTCACCAATGACGCCGATATCGCCAAGAAGATCAATTCCGCGATCTTCCCCGGCTTGCAGGGCGGTCCGCTGATGCACGTCATCGCGGCAAAGGCGGTGGCCTTTCACGAGGCGCTCCGTCCCGAATTCAAGACCTATGCCGAGGCCGTGGTGGCCAATGCAGTCGTGCTTTCCGACACGCTCAAGGTGCGCGGCTTCGACATGGTGACCGGTGGTACGGACAATCACCTGATGCTGGTCGATCTCCGGCCGAAGAAGGTCACGGGCGTTGCGGCGGAGAAGGCGCTCGGCCGGGCACATATCACCTGCAACAAGAACGGCATTCCCTATGACCCGGAGAAGCCGATGGTGACCTCAGGCGTCCGTCTCGGCACCCCGGCAGCGACCTCGCGCGGCTTCGGCGTCGAGGAATTCCGGCAGGTCGGCGAGATGATCGGCGATGTGATCGACGGGCTCGCCAAGAACGGCGAAGAGGGCAACGGTGCGGTCGAGGCCGCAATCAAGGCTCGCGTCCATGCGCTGACGGCGCGCTTCCCGATTTATTGAAATTGAAATGGGGGCGCCTCAGCGACGCCCCATCCCCCCGACGGAGTGCTTGACGCGCTCCGCCCCCCACAAACACCGGCGAACCGGTGTTCGATTCCGGTCGTCAGGTTTCGGCCGAGGCTGCGCTCCAGGTCGAGATCGTCCGGATCAGCAGGAGCGCGAGCAGCTTCTCCCGTTCCGTGAACTCGCGGATAGCGGCGATGATGTCGATCATCGTCTTGTCGGACGGATCGAGAAGAGGCAGTTCGGTTTCCGACGCGTCGGCCTCGTCGACCGCCCAGGCGAGCGGAAGATTGAAATTCGCGTGCATGATATTCCCAGGATGTTTCCGCCGCGCTGAAACGGCGATCGGCGCCAAGGAACCTCCTCCCGCAAGACGCAGAATGGAAGGATCAATGGCGGATAATCAGTTTACATATATATTGGTCAGACTCATTGACCTAATCGACGGCGAAAGTCTATCGTCAATTTCGCATGGTTAATGTGCATGGATGCATGGAAGCGGCGGCCGGACTTTCCTGCGGCAATCAACCTTGCCGCTATTGACCTTGCGTAGCTTTTGCCCGACTTGGCTCATCGCAAACCGGGCATGGGTCCGGAACAGAACAGCCCCTGCGAAAAGGAACCAGGCGCGATGCGCTGCCCTTACTGCGGTTCTCTCGATAGTCAGGTGAAGGATAGCCGCCCTTCCGAGGATCATGCCGCGATCCGGCGCCGGCGAGTCTGTCCCGATTGTGGTGGGCGTTTCACCACGTTCGAGCGCATCCAGCTGCGCGAAATCAACGTCCTCAAGCGGTCCGGCAGGCGCGCACCATTCGACCGCGATAAACTTGCCCGCTCGATCGAGGTCGCCCTGCGCAAGCGCCCGGTCGATCCGGAGCGGGTGGAGCGGCTCATCAACGGTGTCGTGCGCCAGTTGGAGAGTCAGGGCGAAGGCGAGATTTCCTCCGAGGATATCGGCAACCTCGTCATGGAAGCGCTGAAGACGCTCGACGAGATCGCCTATGTGCGCTTTGCCTCCGTTTACAAGAATTTCCGTGAGGCCAAAGAATTCGGTGAACTGCTTGACGAACTGAGTGCCGATCAGCGCGAGAACGGCGAGGGGACCTCGTGAGCGCTGGCGACCCGAACAGCACGCGCGACGAGGCGTTCATGCGTGCGGCGCTCGCGCTCGCGCGGCGCGGATTGGGGCGGACGGCGCCGAACCCCTCCGTTGCAGCGCTGGTGGTCGATGAAGGCCGCGATCCGCCGGTCGTGCTTGGGCGCGGGCTGACGGCGCCACGCGGTAGGCCACATGCCGAGGCGATCGCGCTTGCGGCGGCGGGGGGCAAGGCGCGCGGTGCGACCGTTTATGTCACGCTCGAACCCTGCGCCCGGCGTTCGGTTCATTACGATGGTCCCTCCTGCACGGAGCAACTGCTGAATGCCCGCGTTGCCCGTGTCGTGATTGCGGGTGCCGATCCATCACCTTTCGCGTCCGGTGACGGCGCGGCGCGGTTGCGCGCGGCGGGGATCGAGGTCATCGAAGGAGTGCTTGCGGCAGAGGCGGGAGAACTCAACCGCGGTCATTGCCAGCGTGTTCGCCTCAGCCGGCCTTTCGTGCGCGTGAAACTCGCGCAGACAGCCGACGGTTTTGCCGGCACAAGCGATCGCAAGCCGCTGGCCATCACGAGCGATTTGGCCCGAGCACGCGTGCATCGCATGCGCTCCGATGTCGAAGCCATCGTCACCGGTATCGGCACGGCGCTGGCGGATGATCCGATGCTTGATGTCCGCCTGCCGGGCATGGAGGGCTTCTCGCCCGTGCGCGTCGTGCTCGACACCAATGGGCGGATCGAACCGGACCTGCGGATGATCCGCGATGCTGCTCGCCTACCGGTCGTGATCGCCACCGCTGAGCCGGAAAAGGTGCGCGGCCGGCTTGCCGGCGCGCGCGGTGTCGAGGTGCTCGCGGTGCCGAGGGGCGAGGGAGGAATCGACCTGCCGGCCCTGTTCGGCGCGCTGGCCGCGCGTGGCGTCACACGGGTCATGGTCGAAGCGGGGCCGACGCTGGCGAATGCCGTGGCACAAGCCGGTTTTTGCGACGAACTCGTCCTGTTCACCGGCACGACGCGCGTCGGCGATGGACTTGCCGCCATCGGTCCGGATCTGGCCGGATGGCTGGCCCGGTCCCATCTAGTGTCGGAAGCGGGTGTCGGGACAGACCGGCTCGCAATCCATTCCGGAGGTTCGTGATGTTCACCGGCATTGTCAGCGACATCGGCGAGGTGATCCATGCGGAAGGCGAGGGCAAGTTACGCCGCTTCCGAATCGCCTCGCATTTCGATCCCGAGACTATCGCCATCGGCGCGTCGATCGCATGTTCCGGCATTTGTCTGACCGTGACCCACAAGGGCGAGATCCGGCAGGGCTCTGAAGACAACACGGCGGATGCCTGGTTCGAGGTTGAGGCGGCGGCGGAGACCCTGCGCCTCACCAACGCGGGAAACTGGCACCTCGGCACGAAGCTCAATCTCGAACGCGCGATGAAGATCGGCGACGAACTCGGCGGTCATATCGTCACCGGCCATGTCGATGCGCTCGCCGTGATTGTTGCCCGCGACGAGGTGACGCCCGACGATGCGAACTGGGGGGCGACCGCGCGTTTCACCTTGCGGGCACCGAAGCCTTTGCATCGGTTCATTGCGGCGAAGGGCTCCGTGACGCTTGACGGAACCTCGCTGACGGTCAACACGGTTGAAGACGATCTGTTCTCGGTACTGCTGATCCCGCATACGTTGAAGGTCACGACATGGGGTGATCGCAAGGCTGGCGATCAGGTCCATCTTGAAGTCGATCTCATGGCGCGCTATGTCGCGCGCCTTGCGGAAACCGCCTAGGCGCTCTATCCGTCACTTTCCCGAACCGGAGTTATGTTCATGGCCGAGGCCGCGCGCCGCGCCCCTTCCAAGGTTGACGCTACCGGCGCTCATTTCGTGATCGTCGAAGGCCGCTTCTACGACGACCTCAATGACATGCTCGTCGCTGGTGCGCGTGCCGCGCTTGAAGCAGCTGGCGCGACCACAGAGGTGATCACGGTGCCGGGTGCACTCGAAATTCCGATCGCGATCGAGATCATCCGCCGTCAGGCAGCGCAAGGGCTACGCCGGGCCGACGGTTTCGTGGCGCTGGGCGTCGTCATTCGCGGCGAAACGACCCACTATGAGATCGTTTCTAACGAAAGCGCCCGCGAGCTGATCGTGCTCGGCACACGCGAGGCGCTCGCCTTCGGCAACGGCATTCTCACGGTCGAGAACCACGATCAGGCGGAAGTTCGCGCCAATCCCGCCAAGGCCGACAAGGGGGGCGATGCCGCCCGTGCCGCGCTTGCGCTCTACGAGCTCAAGCGAGGAGATGCGCGATGACATCCGCCTCGCAGAAGACCGTCACCTCCAAGACCGTTACCTCCAAGGGCGAGAAGCGCTCCAATGCCCGCCTTGCCGCCGTGCAGGCGCTCTACCAGATGGAGATTGCCGCGAAGGGGCTCAACGAGGTTTTCGCCGAGTTCGAGAGCTTCTGGATGGGGCGCGAGATCGAGGGCGATCAATACAAGCCTGCCGAGGGTAAGCTCTTCCGCACGCTGGTCGAGGGCGTGCTCGCCGAGCAGGTCGCCATCGATCGCAAGGTCGATCAGTTGCTCGCCGATGGCTGGCCCCTGAAACGCGTCGAGGCGATCATGCGCGCTGTGCTGCGCGTCGGGGCCTTCGAGTTGATCCACAGGAGCGAGACGCCGGTCCGTGTCGCGATCTCGGAATATGTCGATATCGCCTCGGCCTTTCTGGAGCGTGACGAGGTCGGCATGGTCAATGCCGTGCTCGACCGCCTCGCGAAGGAAACGCGCGCCCAGGAACTGGCGCGCCCCGCCCGGCAAGGCTGAAGGGGAGGTTCCGGCAGGGTGGAATCGCTTTCCGAATTCGAAATGATCGCCCGCCTCTTCGCGCCGATGGCCGGGGAGGGCGCTTTCGAATTGCGGGACGATGCGGCGGTCCTCAAGCCCAACCCTGGCCGCGATCTTGTTCTCACCAAGGACATGCTGATCGAGGGCGTGCACTTCTTCGCCGACGATCCCCCGGCTTCGCTCGCCCATAAGGCACTGGCGGTGAACATGTCGGACCTTGCAGCGAAAGGTGCCAGGCCACGCGCCTTCCTGCTCGGGCTCGGCCGCGCGGAGCGGTTCGATACGGAATGGCTGACTGCTTTCGCGCAAGGTCTCGCTGCCGCCTCGGGGCGGTTCGGCTGCCGTCTGCTCGGGGGCGATACGGTGAAGGCCGGGCAGTTGATCCTCTCCGTCACGGCCTTCGGCGAGGTTCCCTCAGGGCGCATGGTGCGGCGAGAGACAGGGAAGGCGGGCGATGCCCTGTTCGTTACCGGCACGATCGGCGACGCGGCGCTGGGCCTCAAACTGCGGCTTGAGCCGGAGGTAAGCTGGGTCCGGCGCCTTGGTGTCGAGCATCGAGCCAGCCTGCGAGATCGCTACCTGAATCCCCAGCCGCGCCTCTCGCTGGCGCCAGCTCTTCTGGACCATGCCCGCGCTGCCATGGATATTTCCGATGGTCTTGTCGGCGATACCGCGAAGCTGGCACCTCACCTCGGTCGCATCATCGATATTCCGGCAATACCCTTTTCTCCAGCCGTGCAGGCAGCGATCGCGCTGGCGCCGGACCTCCTCGATACTGCTCTCACGGGCGGAGACGACTATGAGGTCCTCTGCGCCGTACCGCCTGAGGCGGAGGAGAAATTCGCGATCCATGCCCTGCAACTCGGCGTGCCGGTGACGCGGATCGGTCGGCTCGTCGCGGCCGAGACCGGTGCGCTCTGGCGCGACCTTGACGGGCGCCCGCGCCACTTCCTGCACGGGTCCTACGCGCATTTCTGAGCCGACCGTGACAAGACGGCGGAAACAACTCGGAATAGACATTCCGGGAGCAGATATCTGACCTTGCGAATCTCCGGGCGGGCGTAGATTATTTTTCTCCAACCTCCCGGAATCGGAAGCCAACCCTCCCTATGCCTCAGAACGATGCTCTCGCCCGCCGCAACGCCGTGATTCTGGCGGGAGCGCAGGGGCTGGCCGGCGCCAATGCCTCCGTTGTCATCGCGACCGGCGGTCTCGTCGGCGCGATGCTCGCGCCCTCGACCGATTGGGCGACGGCGCCGATCACCGCCTTCGTGCTCGGCACCGCACTCGCGACCATGCCGGCCGCCTGGCTGATGCGCGTGCTCGGCCGTCGCGATGCCTATCGGATCGGCGCGGGCATCGGCGCCGTTGCGGGGCTGATCTCCGCCTTCGCGGTGCGCGACGCCTCGTTCTGGCTGTTCATGGTGGCCACGCTGATGTGCGGAGGGTATCAGGCCTTCGTGATTTCCTACCGCTTCGGCGCGACCGATCATGCGACGCCGGCGCTGCGCCCGAAACTCATCTCCTACGTCACTCTCGGCGGACTTGCGTCCGCCGTCGTCGGGCCACAACTCGTCATCCATACCCAGGATCTCTGGCCGCCCTACACCTTCATGGCGAGCTATGTCGGGCAGGCCGTGGTCGCCGCGCTCTCGATCCTGCTGCTCTCCGCCCTGCGGTTCCCACCCAACCCGCCGGTCGTAACGGCGGACGATCAGGCGCGGCCGCTGGCCGAGATCTTCCGCTCGAACCGGCTTCGTGTGGCGGTGGTGTGCGGCGCGATCGCGCAGGCCCTGATGAACCTCATTATGACGGCGACGCCGCTGGCGATGGTCGGCTGTGCCCATTCGACGACCGACGCGACGCTGGCGATCCAGTGGCACATCGTCGGCATGTTCGCACCGGGCCTGTTCACTGGAACGCTCATCAATCGTTTCGGGGTCTATAAGGTGATGACGCTGGGCCTCGTGCTGCTTGCTGGCTGCGGCGTCGTCGCGCTGGCCGGGATATCGGTCTCGCATTTCTTTGCGGCGCTGATCCTGCTCGGCCTCGGCTGGAATTTCACCTTCGTCGGCGCCTCGACGCTGGTGACGGAAGGCCTGCGCCCCTCCGAGCGCACGCGGGTTCAGGGTTTCAACGATCTCATCGTCTTTGCAACCACCTCGCTCGCGTCGTTGTCGGCGGGCAAGATCCTCGCCGGCTTCGGCTGGGGCACGCTCAACATGACGATCTTCCCCTTTGTTCTCCTAGCGGCGGTTCTGGTGTTCTGGCTCGCGCGTCACGAACGCGACAAGGCGCGGGGCGCATGACCGGATGACAGGCAGATTTGCCCTGTGCTGGCGAGGGTTGTCCGAAAAAGGGTATGAAAATCCACGGGAATGCCCCTAAAGCCCCGTGGATTCGCGGTTAAACCTTTGCTAACACGCTTGTCGATCAGCGGGCCGGGGCGGGGAGGCCTTGTGGCCAGAGGCTGAGCATCAAAGAACGAGTACGAAAATGACAGCTCTTCTCGCTATCATCGCGCTCGGTGCCCTTTCGATCGTCTACGCGATCGTCACCATCAACCAGGTGATGTCGCAGGACGCGGGTAACCAGCGGATGCAGGAAATCGCCGGGGCCATCGCCGAAGGGGCGAGCGCCTACCTCAAGCGCCAGTACAACACCATCGCCATCGTCGGCGTTGCCATCTTCGCGGTTGCGTGGTGGCTGCTCGGCTGGCAGGTCGCCATCGGCTTCGCCATCGGCGCGATCCTTTCGGGTGTCGCCGGCTTCATCGGCATGAACGTGTCGGTGCGTGCGAACGTCCGCACGGCGCAGGCGGCGATGCAGAGCCTCGCGGGCGGCCTCGACATCGCCTTCAAGGCGGGCGCGGTCACCGGCATGCTGGTCGCGGGTCTCGCGCTTCTCGGCGTCGCGGTCTATTACCTCGTTCTGACCCAGTTCATGGGCCTCTCGCCGGCCTCGCGCACTGTGATCGACGCTCTGGTGGCGCTCGGCTTCGGCGCCTCGCTGATCTCGATCTTTGCTCGTCTCGGCGGCGGCATCTTCACCAAGGGTGCAGACGTCGGCGCGGATCTTGTCGGCAAGGTCGAAGCGGGCATCCCGGAAGATGACCCCCGCAACCCGGCCGTGATCGCGGACAACGTGGGCGACAACGTCGGCGATTGCGCGGGCATGGCGGCCGACCTCTTCGAGACCTACGCGGTGACGCTGGTGGCGACGATGGTCCTCGCGGCGATCTTCTTCGCCGGTCAGGCCTCGCTCGGCGCGACGATGCTCTACCCGATGGCGATCGGCGCGGCCTGCATCCTCACCTCGATCGTCGGTACCTACTTCGTCAAGCTTGGCGCCAACGGCTCGATCATGGGCGCGCTCTACAAGGGCCTCATCGCTACCGGCGTGCTCTCGGTCATCGGCCTCGGCGCCGCGACCTCGCTCACCGTCGGCTGGGGCAAGATCGGCACCGCTGGCGGCATGGACATCACCGGCCAGGCGCTGTTCATCTGCGGTCTGATCGGTCTTGCCGTCACGGCAGCCATCGTGGTTATCACCGAGTATTACACCGGGACCAACAAGCGTCCGGTGAACTCGATCGCGCAGGCCTCGGTGACGGGCCACGGCACCAACGTCATCCAGGGCCTCGCGGTTTCGCTGGAATCGACCGCGCTGCCGACGATCGTCATCGTGCTCGGCGTGATCGCCACCTTCAAGCTCGCGGGCCTCTTCGGCACGGCGATCGCCACGGCCACCATGCTTGGCCTCGCCGGCATGATCGTCGCGCTCGACGCCTTCGGCCCGGTGACCGACAACGCCGGCGGTATCGCTGAAATGGCCGGTCTGCCCAAAGAGGTCCGCCAGTCGACCGACGCGCTCGACGCGGTCGGCAACACGACGAAGGCCGTCACCAAGGGCTACGCGATCGGCTCGGCCGGTCTCGGCGCCCTGGTGCTCTTCGCCGCCTATTCGGAAGACCTCAAGTACTTCGTCGCCAACGCCGACAAGTATCCGTTCTTCAAGGGAGTCGTCCCCGACTTCAGCCTCGCCAACCCCTACGTGGTGGTGGGCCTGCTGCTCGGTGGCCTGATCCCGTTCCTGTTTGGCGGCATCGCCATGACGGCGGTTGGCCGCGCGGCCGGTGACGTGGTGGTGGAAGTCCGCCGCCAGTTCAAAGAGAAGACCGGGATCATGGCCGGCACCGACAAGCCGGATTACGCCCGCGCGGTCGATATGCTGACCAAGGCGGCGATCCGCGAGATGGTGATCCCCTCGCTGCTCCCCGTGCTCTCGCCGGTGGTGCTGTTCTTCGCGATCAATGCGCTCGCGGGCAAGTCGGCGGCCTTCTCGGCCGTGGGTGCGATGCTCCTCGGCGTGATCGTGACCGGCCTCTTCGTCGCCATCTCGATGACCTCAGGCGGCGGCGCCTGGGACAACGCCAAGAAGTCCTTCGAGGACGGCTTCGTCGATAGCGCTGGCGTGAAGCACCTCAAGGGCTCGGACGCTCACAAGGCTTCCGTGACCGGCGACACCGTCGGCGACCCCTACAAGGACACTGCTGGCCCGGCCGTGAACCCGGCGATCAAGATCACCAACATCGTGGCGTTGCTGCTGCTGGCGATCCTCGCGCATTAAGCGCGGGCAGAACCTGAAACGACAGACCCCGCGGGTGACCGCGGGGTTTTTTTGTTGTTCGGATTTGACGCCAGACGCCTCAGAGTTTTCCGAGAATACCCTTCCACGCCGGCAGCGCCGCGTTGACGGCCGTCTCGTTCGCCGCCGAGATTGTCACCATGTAGAAGAACTTCTGCCCGCTCGCCTCGACATGCTCGCCGAAGGCAAGCATCTCGTGGGCCTGTCTTGGGCGGGACGGGTTGGTGTAGCGGAAAATCTGCCACTTGCCCTTGCCATCCGCGCGCTCGATATCCGCGAGCCGTTCGACCTTGGCGTCCTTCACCATCTCCTTCCAGCGCGCGTTGCTGGTCGAGGCCTGCGTGTCGAGGTTGCGGTTGTCGTCGTTGTAGCTCGTGCGGATATAGATCAGCGGGTCATCCGGACCGAGTTTCGCGCGGTCGGGAAAAAACGCCAGTAGACGATTGCCGCGGCTGAAATCGGGATCGACCCTGAACCCGGCAGGGGCGGGGATGTCCGCTTGAAACCACGGGCAGAGCTTGCCGGAGCCGCAAGGTTCGATAAAGCGCTTGACGTCGGCTGCGGCAACGGGGCCCGCCGCAGCATGGGCCCCGAGTGCAAGGGCAAGAAACAGGGCCGGGCGCGACATGTTCATGAATTCCTCCGTTCATGCCTCGATGAGGGATGACGCGGAACGAAACCATGCGTTGGCGCACAGTTCTCGCGGCGGATCAGACCGCCGATGCGCCGATCCGTCGGAAGAGGCTTGCGAGAAAGTGATTTTCCGCACCGCCGGTGGGCGTTTCTCGCGAAATGAAGTCGAAGATCTTGCCGTCCTTGATCCCGTAATTGGCGACCCGCTCAACCTTGTTGTTCTTGTCGAGATAGATCGCGATCACACGCTGGTCGGTGATCTTGGGTTCCATGAACAGAGCCGGCTGGCTGACGCGCTGGGAGATGTAATAGTAGGTCTGGGAACCGACCGTCGAGGTGGTCGAAGGGGTTCCCAGCACGAGCACTACCTGTTCCGCCGAGGAGCCGGGACGGATTTGATCGAGCGCCTTGTCATCCAGCACGAAGCCGCGATTGACGACGCCCTGATCCGCCATGCAGGCGCCCAGCAGCAGCGCGGCAAGGGTAACGCCGCCGAGCCGGACGAGGGGGCGAACGAAAGAGCGGCTCGAAGAAAACCTCGGGGAAAACGTCACAGTCTCAACTCCGGAAAAACGGATCATCTCGCGCCTCCCGGCTTTCACCGGGATTGAAACGCCGTTATGGATGCCCAACTTTGGCAAGAAACACAATGGCAAGAAACACAATCACCGGGTCTTCCGAAATTGTCGCGAAACGGCGTTTCGAGCACCCGGCATCGCCTCGTGAGGCAGTTCTGGTGAAGGCAGCATGATCCGGCTTCCGTTCCTCAAGCCCCGTGTCCCAGCGGTGGCATCGCTCTACGGCGATATCGTGGCGGCGGCGCGCAAGCCGGCGGTCTATCGTGATTTCGGTGTCGTGGACGATTTCGAAGGGCGGTTCGAGTATCTCACACTGGTCAGCACACTTGTCCTGCGCCGGCTGCGGGAGCTGGGAGTAGTGGCGGTACCTGCAGGGCAGGAGTTGGTCGATCACCTCTTCGCCGATCTCGACAACGGCCTGCGGCTTGCGGGAACCGGTGATCTCTCCGTTGGCAAGAAGATGAAGAAGATGGCGCAGGGCTTTTATGGTCGCGCCGCTGCCTATACCGCGGCGTTGGAAGAGGGCGAGACGGCGCTGCGCGAGGCGCTGGCCCGCAATCTCTACGGCAATCGCCTCGCGCCGGAGGCGATTGCGTCGGGCCTTCTCGCAGAGATCGACGCGCTGTGCGGCCGGTTGCGTCCCGCAAGTCTCGATGCCCTGCTCAATGGCAAGGTTCTGTCGGGCGAAAAACCTCCAGCGAGGAAGCCATGAAAACGAAAGCGGCTGCGCCAGCCTATTCCCACCCCGTTGCCGTGGCGACGCTGCATGGCGAAAATCATCTCCGGCTCGTGCCGGACGAAGCGGCGCGCAAGGCGATCGCCCGCGCGCTCGGCCTGCACGCGGTTGATCGGCTGGAGGCGCGTCTCGCGATCAGCCATGCTCAGAGCGGCCTTGTCTCCGTCGAGGGCGAGTTGGAGGCCGATGTTCAACCGATCTGCGTCGTGTCGCTCGATCCTTTCCCGCAGGAGGTGCGCGAGCCGGTCAATCTGAAGCTTGCGCCGCCGGAACTCGTTGAGCGTATGGTGAAACGCGCTGAGGAAGACGAGAACGAGGATTTCGAACCGCCGGATACGATCGAAAATGGCGTGATCGATTTCGGCGCGCTCGCCGTCGAGTTCCTGGCGTTGGCGCTCGATCCCTATCCGCGAAAGCCGGGTGCCGAGTTCAAAGGGGGAGACCCGCTCGAACCCAAACCCTCGCCTTTCGAGGCACTCAAGGCGCTCAAGATCAACAAGGAATAGAGGCTTGCGATGGATTTTCGGTGGAGAAGCGCCGGAAATCCGCAGAATTTACTGCAGCAGCCCTGCATTTGAGAAGCGAGCACCGCTTTTCGTCTTGCACGCGGGCGGCACAAATTCTATGCCGTCACACCCGCCGGCCGACAGTGCTTCTTCAGGATGGAGCAACGGCCAAGCCGAAACCGGAGGTTCGACCCCTGCATGTCTCGACCGGCTAACGGGATGGTCCGCATTTCACTGGACGCGATGGGTGGCGATCACGGCCCCTCGATCGTGGTGCCGGGTGCGGCGCGGGCGCTGGAACGGCATCCGGACACGCAATATCTGTTTTTCGGCGACGAAGCCCTGATCAACGCCGAAATCGAGAGGTTTCCCACGCTGAAGACCCGCGCGAGCATCCAGCATTGCGAGATCGCGATCGGGATGGACGACAAGCCGAGCCAGGCGCTGCGCAAGGGGCGTTACAAGTCTTCGATGTGGCGCGCCATCGAGGCCGTGAAGAAGGGCGAGGCCGATGTCTGCGTCTCCGCCGGCAACACAGGCGCGTTGATGGTGATGGCGCGCTTCTGCCTCCGGATGATGGAGGGGATCGACCGCCCGGCGCTCGCCTGCATGTGGCCGACGGCGCGCGGCGAATCCATCGTTCTCGACGTTGGCGCCTCGATCGGCGCGGAGGCCGAAAACCTCGTCGATATGGCGATCATGGGCTCGGCGATGGCCCGCATCGTTTTCGATATCGAACGGCCGAGCGTGGGCCTCCTCAACGTCGGTGTCGAGGAGGTCAAGGGCATCGAGCAGGTCAAGGAGGCCGGGCGCATCCTTCGCGAGGCCAACCTGCCGACGCTCGACTACAAAGGTTTCGTCGAGGGAGACGATATCGGCAAGGGCACGACCGATGTCGTGGTGACGGAAGGGTTTTCGGGCAATATAGCGCTCAAGACTGCCGAGGGCACCGCCAAGCAGATCGGCGAATACCTCAAGGCGGCGATCGGCCGCTCGCTGCTCGCCAAGATCGGCTATGTTTTCGCCCGCGGCGCTTTCCGGGCGTTGCGTCACAAGATGGACCCGCGCCGGGTCAACGGCGCCGTGTTCCTCGGTCTCGACGGCATCGTCGTCAAGAGCCACGGCGGCACGGATGCGCTTGGTTTCGCGAGTGCCATAGACGTCGCCTACGACATGGCGCGTCACGAATTGATGGGCAAGATTTCCAGGGCGCTCGCGGATCGCGGCGAATGGGTCCTGCCGGGAGCTTCCTCGACAATGGTTGCCGCAGACTCAGGGGAAGCCGCCGGCGCCCCCGATTCCTCGGCTGAGGGGACGGAAGGGTAAGAATGCGTCGTTCGAGAATCCTGGGCACAGGCAGCTATCTGCCGGCCCGTCGCGTCACCAATGCCGAGCTTGCCGCGCGTGTCGATACGTCCGATGAGTGGATTGTCCAGCGAACAGGCATTTCCGCGCGCCATGTCGCTGCGGAGGGCGAAACCACCAGCATGCTGGCGACCAAGGCCGCCGAGCGTGCGCTCGAAGCCGCCGGCGTGAAGGCTTCGGATATTGACCTCATCATCCTTGCAACGGCGACACCGGACTACACCTTCCCGGCTACCGCGACGCAAGTGCAGCATGCGCTCGGGATTACCAAGGGTGTCGCCTTCGACGTCGCAGCCGTCTGTTCGGGCTTCGTTTTCGCGCTCTCGACGGCGGACAAGTTCCTCACCTCGGGCTCGCACAGCCGAGCGCTCGTCATCGGTGCGGAAACGTTCTCCCGCATTCTCGATTGGGAAGACCGCACGACCTGCGTTCTTTTCGGCGACGGCGCCGGTGCAGTGGTGCTGGAGGCCTATGACGCAGCCGGTACGCGCGAGGATCAGGGTATCCTCACGAGCCACCTGCGCTCGGACGGCCGGCATCGCGAGAAGCTCTTCGTCGATGGCGGGCCTTCGACGACCATGACGGTCGGCCACCTGCGCATGGAAGGCAAGGAAGTATTCAAGCACGCCGTCGGCATGATCACGGATGTGATCGTCGATGCCTTCGCTGCGACGGGGTATGATGCGAATACCATCGACTGGTTTGTGCCGCATCAGGCGAACCGGCGCATCATCACGGCGAGCGCGGACAAGCTGAACATCCCGCAGGAGAAGGTGGTGCTGACGGTTCAGGACCACGGGAATACCTCCGCCGCTTCGATCCCGCTCGCGCTGGATACAGCGGTGCGCGACGGCCGGATCAGGAAGGGTCAGGTTGTGCTGATCGAGGCGATGGGCGGCGGTTTCACCTGGGGCTCGGCGCTGTTCCGGCTCTAACCGGGTTGACCCTCGGCAGTTCAGCGAATAGCTATCCGTGTCATACCGAGAAGATTCAGGCGCTGGACAGGAAACGTATCATGGCAGGGCAGACCATCACCCGTGCGGATCTTTGTGAAGCGGTTTATCAGAAGCTTGGCCTGAGCCGCGCCGAATCATCCGATCTGGTCGAAGCCGTGCTGCGCGAGATCAGCGATACCCTCGCCAAGGGCGAGACGGTAAAGCTCTCCTCGTTCGGTTCGTTCGTCGTGCGCCAGAAGGGCGAGCGCATCGGCCGCAATCCCAAGACCGGTGTCGAAGTGCCGATCACCCCGCGCCGCGTGCTGGTATTCAAGCCCTCCAACGTGATGAAGGCCCGGATCAACGGCCAGATCGTCGACGACGAGGATTGATCGGCCGTCGTCGTCGCGAGAGGTGATCCAGGATGGACAAGGCGCCGGATGCTTATCGTACGATCAGCGAGGTCGCCGACGATCTCGATCTCCAGCAGCATGTCCTTCGGTTCTGGGAAAGCCGGTTCTCGCAGATCCGCCCGCTGAAGCGCGGCGGTGGTCGTCGATACTACCGCCCCGATGATGTCGAGCTGCTCAAGGGTATCCGCCACCTCCTCTACAAGGAAGGCTACACGATCAAGGGCGTGCAGCGCATCCTGAAGGAGCAGGGTGTCAGGGCCGTGCAGGCTTTCGCGCGCGAACCGCAAGCCGTCGTCTCATTCGAGCCGGAGGGCTATGAGCCGCCCCGCCCGGCGCCTGTCGTCCAGTCGCCTGCCACACCGGAAGAGGATGAACCGGAGGATTTGGACACCATTCCGGAGCCGGCGATTGCGGTGGAAACCGTGGCGACCTTCGAGTTGAGGGAATCCGAGCCGGTGTTCGAGACGGTCGTGGAGACACAATCGTCACAGGAGCCCGTCACCGCACCGCCCGCCGAAGCGACCCAGCGCGGTCAGGTTTCCATGTTTCGGGGCGGCCTTCAGCGCGTCGAGGGAGGCGAGGCGGCGGCCTCGGCCGATCTTTCCGAACGGGTGCGCGCGCAGATGGCGGGTTCCATGCCTGAAGCACGCCAGCCCGTTCCCGGCCTTGGCGGACGGGCGAGCCTGCAGATGGCGCTCGAGGAACTGCTCGCCTGCCGCGCGCGGATCGATCAGATTCTCGCCCGGCGATAAGCTTCAGTTGGCGATGATGCCGCGCCGGACAAGGTAGTGCCGGGCCAAACCGCGCATCGGCTCGAAGGTGAAAACAACCTTCTTCACACCGCGCGGCAGCACGACAGAGCGGAACACCCCATTCGTGCGCAGGATGCGCGTCGGCATGCCATCCACGGTCGCGAACCACCAGGGGTGGAACACATCATTGAGAACGAGAAGGCCGCCGTCGGGCGCCTCCACCTCGATTTCGACACGCGTATTTTCATAGTGCGTAATTCGCGCAGTTCCGCCCTTGCCGCCATGCGGCAGGGGAAGCGCGCTCGGCTCGACAAAGGCGATATTCCGGAAGTCTGTCGAAGGCCAATGCCCGCTGGTGACCAGCTCTGCCTGATCGAGGCTTTGCGCTTCGGGAACGATCATCACGCGCGGCAGGGTCTCCGTGTTCTCGTAGATGCGGAACTTGCCGATGCGGGCGAGCAGCGGCAGCGGATTGGCCGCCTCCTTCGCGTCGATCGTCTCGATGGGGACTTCGCTGACGATATAGCGAAGGCCGAGAAGGTTCGCGAAAGGCGAACGGTAGCCCGGCATCAGCGCGCCGAACTTGCGCTGGTCCCAGCCCGCCACATGGTCGCGTGCGCCCGTCGCTGCGCCATAGAAGCCGATGCGCAGCGGATTGTAGCCGAGGCTCGATTCGAACCGATGGATCAGCGGGGTGTTCGGCCATTCGAAACCGATCCCGACAAGCTCGATCCGATCACGGCGTTGGCCATCCTGCACGATATGTTCCCGGAGGAAGGAGACCAATGGTTCCTTGGTGTCCGGGCGCAGGTATTCGAAATTCTCTATCGGCAGGGCCGTCGAGTGGTTGGGGCGGATGTTCCATGCGAGATCGGCGGTGAGGCAAAGCGCGAGCAGCACCGTCACCCGCATCGGTCGGCTGCGGGCATTTCGGATTGCATAGGCAAGGGCGGCGAGCGATATCCCGACCGTGACGAGCGCGTAGAGCATGTCCGGCCACGCCTTGCCGACCTTGTCGAGCCAGACCGCCATCGCAAGGCTGCCGGCAAAAAAAACGCCAAGTATGATCATGAGCCCGATCAGGAGGCGGCGGGGCATTGGCTCGGACGATCGGCGCAACAGTGCATCGAGGCCGTAGCCTCCAAGCAGCGCACCGAGCACACCGACGAGAAAGGTTGCGTCCGCCGGGCGGCGGAAGAGATCGGTTCCGGGCACAAGATGGTAGAAAGTGGCGAAGACGGGTGTGTAGCGCCCCATCGCATAGGCGGTCATCACGAGGAACATCGCCGAGAACAGCCATGTCCGGCGCGTCCAGCCCGCGCGGGTCGCGAACGCCATCATGAGCCCAAGCACCGGCAGCAGGCCCATGTAGACGTTGACCATGTTCCGCGACAGCCAGGAGTAGACGATGTAGGGCCAGTGTTGGCTCGGCGCCCCCCAGAATTCCGCCCCACGACCGATCGTGCCGTAAAGGTTCGCGACCACGAAGGTCAGGAGATTGGTGGGGTGGAGCGAACCGTAGTTGGCATCGTCGAGGCTGATATGCGCGCGGTTCGAGCCGTCGGCGAAGCTCAGCACCATCAGGATCGGGATGGTGATGATGGCGAGGCCGACAACCGCTCCCGCCCCGAGCGGACGCACGCTTGCGCGCATTCGCGCCAGAATGCCGGGGCCGTCGAACCAGCGGGAGAGCGTGAACCCGGCAAGAACGATCAGCCCCAGAAAACTCACCTGATCCGGGCCGAGCACCGTCATGGCCGCGAAGAAGCCGGCGAGGGCGCCGTAACGGATCGAGCACAGCCTGAGGCCCCGGTCGAGCATCCAGAGTGCCCAAGGGAAATAGGCGAGACTCATGATCTGGCCGATATGCTGGATGCGCCAGGCTGCCGCGCCGCCAAAGGCGAAGGCCAGCGCCGCGACAACGGCCGCCGCCGGGTGCCATTGCCGGTCGCGGGCGAAGCCGATGACGCCGAGCGCGCCGAACACCAGCGTCGCGAAGGCAGTGGCGTCGACCATCGTCATGGTCGGGTCGGGCGTCAGCAGCGCGAGCAGGAGATAGGGCGGGGAGAAGATCAGCGACTGGGGGTCCGCGATCTGCGGGTGGCCGCCGAAAACATAGGGTGCCCAGAACGGGCTCTGCCCGCTGTGGATCGACTGTGCGAGGAACGCGGCCTGAGCCTGAAAGTGGCCCTTCGCGTCCCAGGGAATGGTGTAAATGCCCGAAAGCCAGGGCGACGCGAGCGCGATCGACGCCGCCAACAGCAGCAGGCAGACAGCCAACCATTGCCGCGTCGATGCCGCCGGCATCGGCTGCGGGTAATGGACCTTTCCGGAACGGGCCTTTTTGGCCTCGGTTTCCGAAGGGTCAGGTCGCTGTAGCATCGCTCCCCCCTTGGGCGATCAGCGAAAAGGGGCCCCGAACGCGGCCCCTTTCCTGACTAGTCGGTAATTGGTGCGTGGGCAACCATCGCATCGAAATCAATGAAATGTCCTGCCCGGTCGCGCTTTGAAGCGAGATAGCGGATATTCTCGGCGGTGGGGCGGCCGTAAGCGCGCTTGTCGGCAACCACTTCGAGCCCGGCAGCTTTTAGCGCGCCGATCTTCTCCGGATTGTTGGTCATCACCTTGACGCTGCTCACGCCGAGCTGGCGCAGCATGACCGCCGCAAAATCGAAGCGGCGCTGGTCAAGCCCGAAGCCGAGCACCTCGTCGGCGTCGTAGGTGTCCCAGCCCTGCGATTGCAGTTTATAGGCGCGCATCTTGTTAGCGATGCCGTTGCCGCGCCCTTCCTGGTCGAGGTAGAGCAGGATGCCGCCTTCGCCCTCGGCCATCTTCTGCACGGTTCCGCGGAGCTGGTCGCCGCAATCGCACTTGAGCGAGCCGAAGAGATCGCCCGTCAGGCAGGCGGAATGCATGCGGATGGCAACCGGCTTCGCAAGATCCGGCTTGCCAACGATGATCGCCACCTGATCGCGCAGGCCCTCGCCGCCGCGGAACACGACGAACTCGGTTTCCGCTGCGAATTCGAGCGGAACCGGCGCGCGGCCGACGATCCTGATCGCCTTGACTTGAGCGGCCCGGTATTCCCGGACATCGCTCGCCTGAACCTGCACAATGCCGGCCGGCAGCGCCTCGCGCACTACCGGAATCGCATAGACTGCGGGTGCGACAAGCGTCACGCGGGCGAGTTCCAGCGCCGCCTCGTCGAGCGCAACGGTCGGCGAGACCGGAGCGTCGATCCGGCCGTCGATCCGGAGCCCGAGCATTTCGGCGCGGTTGGCATCGGGAATCGCGAAGGAGACGACGCCCGGAGCGGTTCGCTCGATACCGAGCCGACGCAGGCGCGCTGCGGGCAGCACCAGCCGGGATCGGCCGGGAGAAAGGGCATCGAAGGCCTTGGCGACATTCTCGTCGAGTGCCTCGACATTCAGCGCCAGAAGCCCGTCGCCGCCCTCGACAAGCGCGACCGGACGGCCGGCGCGGTATTCCGCGATAGCCCGGTCGACGGCGCGTTCGCCGGCGGTATCGAAGAGTTCGAGAATCGGATTTACATCACCCATTTACGCCTCTTTCGTCCATGTTTACGGTCGTTTCGGTGGGGTAATTCCACCGGATGGACACCTGTTTTTTAGGTTCTGGCGATCAACTATGACCACCCAATATGAACATTGGCTGTCTGCATTGGGTTCCAAGATGTGGTCACGATATTGTTATGGTCGCGCGGTTTCATGTTACCGATGGAACAGGTGCGCTCGCCAAAAGGGTATAAGCTCCAACGCATGAGTTTCGAGACCTTCCGCCGCACGCGCCCTGACCGGCCATTCATCGTCGCCCAACTGGGGCAATCGCTCGACGGGCGGATCGCGACCCGCACCGGCGACAGTCGCTATATCGGTTCGAGCCCATCGCTCGATCACCTCCATCGTGTCCGCGCCCATGTCGATGCGGTGGTCGTCGGCATTGGCACGGTGCTCGCGGACGATCCGCAGTTGAATGTCCGTCGCTGCGAGGGCAGGAGCCCAGCGCGCGTTGTCATCGACGCAAAGGGCCGGCTGCCCGCTGCGGCGAAGTGCCTTGACGGTGCAGACGGCGTGGCGCGCCACGTTATTCGCGCTTCCGGCGCACGGGGAGATCCGCTGCCTGCCGGTGTGGAGATTGTGGAACTGCCCGCCGGTCCGGACGGGCATTTCGCGATGGCCGATGTTGCAGCGGTACTCAACCGGCTGGGCTTCGACCGCGTGCTCATCGAGGGTGGCGCGCGGATCGTCTCGCAGGCGATCGATGCTGGAATCATCGACCGGCTACACCTGATGGTCTCGCCGGTCATCATCGGCTCGGGCCGCAACGGGCTCGATCTTCAGCCGATCGATCTCCTCAAGGACGCACTCCGACCGAAGGTGGACATCATTCCGCTCGGCGAGGGCGACATCTTATTCGATTGCGCGTTCCGTCAAGCGGACGCAGACTGAATGACGTCAAGCTGGTTGAATTTTTCCGGGAGCCTCACATGGGTGGAATGAACGGACGTCCCGCAGCCTACTCCGGCTCGCAGAAGCTGTTGCACTGGGTCATCGCGCTGATGGTCTTTGTGCTCATTCCTGTCGGATTTTATATGGTCCGGCGTGGAGAAATGACCAATTTCGATGCGGTGACCAATCAGCTCTATACCGCGCATAAGACTTTCGGCGCGCTGGTTCTCTTGCTGATGATCGTGCGGATCGCGGTCCGGTTCTCGCATGGCACGCCGTCTGCCGAACCGAGCCTCAATCGGCTCCAGATCATTGCCGCCGAAGCGGTACATGGGCTGATCTATCTCGCGCTGCTGGCGATCCCGATTCTCGGCTGGCTCGGCGTTTCGGCCTATGGCGCGCGTGGCATTCTCGGCGGATGGGAATTGCCGGCGCTTCTCGCCAAGAACGAGGATCTGGCCAAGATCATCCTGAAATACCACGGCTATGCCGCCATCGGCCTCGTGATGCTGCTCGGGGCGCATATCGGCGCCGCGGTGCTGCATCATTTCATTCTCAGGGATGGCGTCGTAAAACGAATGTTGCCCTGACATGACACCAGGCGAGGTGTCAGAGTGTCGCCAGAATATCCGTGTGGCCGGTAATCATGCGCGAGCCTTTTTCGCCGGCCATCGCGTCACGGTAGAAGGCCCAGCTCTGGAGGCCCTTCTCGGCGATGAACCCGGTTTCCTCGACCGCGGCGACGATACCCTTGAGCAATTCCCGCTTGAGCGCACCGTCAGATGGCTTGAGCACCCAGGGTGAATCGCCGGTCGCAACCGTATAGCCGACATCCTTGAGCACCTTCGCGAGGGTCGCCGCCGCGCGTGGCCCTGCGGCAGGACCGAACCCCTTGTCGCGCTGCTGGTGCATGTCGAATGCGCGCATGACCGATTCATCGAACGGGTGCGGCGGCGCGAATTCGTCCTGCCCGTTGTAGGTGAGCACGGTATAGAAATCCGCATCGCTCGCATGCAGGGCACTGGCGAAGCGCTTCATCCAGTTCTCTGAGATGAGGTCGAACAGCGCCGAAGCCGTCACGAGATCGGGCTTGCCAGCGAGAATGGCGCCGAGATCCTTGTCGAGATCGGCGACGCGGAACGAAACGCCGATGTTTCGCCCGCCCTTGAACAGCGTGAGGCTGTCGCCGACCGCTTTCGCCTCGTCCGCCCAGCGGGTGAGGGCTCGGGCAGCTTCTTCCAGCAGATCCGCATCGTGATCGACGAGCGTCCATTCCTGCGCCTCGCCGAGCAGCGGCGCGGTTGCGCGGAGGTTCGAACCTGTGCCCGAGCCGAGATCGACGATCCGGACCAAGGTCCGTCCTGCAAAGCGCGCGCTGAGCTTGCCGGCGAGATCGCTGTTGCGCGAGCGGTGGTCGGCCGGTTCGCGCAATGCGAGCCAATCGGCGGAAAATCCGGTCATGAAGGCACCTTGTTCAAACGGGAAACGGCTTCGAGGCAGCCGGCGATGATCCGCGCCGTATCGTCCCAGAGGGGGAGTGATTGCCCGGCCGTCCACGCGGCTTCGGCGAGGTCGTGGCGCAGGGCGGGATCGCTCATCGCCCTGTCAAGCGCGGCTGCGAGCGCATCGGCATCGCCGGGCGGCACCTTGAGCGCAGCCCCGTCCGGCACGGTCTGGCTTGCGGCGCCGCCTGTGGTGGTGACGATCGGCAGGCCGCGCACCATAGCCTCGGCGAGGACCATGCCGTATCCTTCGAAAAGCGAAGACATGACGAAAATGTCGGCGCCCGCATAGAGCGTGTCGAGATCGCGTTCGCGCACCGCGCCCATGAGTTGTACGCGGTCCGTAAGGTCGTGGACGCTGATTTGGCTCTGGAGGGCGTTGACGACATCAAGCGCGCGCGCAGCGCCAACGATGCGGAGCCGCCAGTTCCGCTTCTTCAGTGTCGCCAGCGCTTCGATGAGCACGCCATACCCTTTTCGCGGGACAATCGAGCCAATGGCCAACAGCTCAAGCGACGCGCTGCCGGAGCCGGTCCCGCGTGGCCTGCGTTCGGTGCCCGGCTCGGCAACCGTGATCTTCTCCGTCGCGATCCCGAAGTCGCCCTCCAGGATCTTGCCCGTCAACGGCGAGGTGACGATGACGTGCGAAGCCGACTGCAGCGCCGCGGCTTCGGAAAGGTGGAGTTCCTGCGCCCGTTCGGCCGAAATTCCGTTCTCCAGAGCGAGCGGGTGGTGGCAGAGCGCGACGACAGGGCGATTGAATGCCTTGATCAGGTCGGTCGGCATCGCGCCAAAGGCGAGACCGTCGATCAGCAGGACGCAATCCTCCGGCAACCCGGCGACAATCGCGGCGCAATCGTCGAGATCATCCGCGCTCGCGTTCGGGAATGAACCCGGCAGTGCGACATGGATCGCGTTGACGCCGAGCCTCGGCAACAGCCGGATCACCGCCCGGTCATAGGCATAACCGCCTGTGGGCAGGGAGAGGTCGCCGGGGATCAGGAAGGCGAAATCGGGCATCGCTCAGGCGACCGGGCCTTCGAACCAGGCGCGGGCGAGATCGGTCTCGTGCAGGGTAACGCGGACTTTTGCAAGACCCCTGCCGTCCTCGCCGAGCGCGCCGTCTTTCGCCGCCTTCACCATCTCATCGAAAATGTGCTTGCAGAGGAATTCGGTGGTGGTCAGCATCCCCTTGAACTGCGGCAGGGTGTCGAGGTTCTGGTATTTCAGCGGCTTCAGGACGGCCGCGAGCGTATCGAGCGCCGCGCCGATATCGACGACGACGTTCTGTTTCGTCATCGTCTCGCGGAAGAAGGCGACATCGACCACAAAGGTCGCGCCATGCATGTTCTGCGCCGGGCCGAAGAACGGATCAGGCAGCGAATGGCCGATCATGATGCGGTCACGGACTTCAACGGCGAACATGTCTTTTCCTCAGTATTTGACCAGCGTCACGAGACCCGGTGCATCGGCAGCAAGCAGGCGCGGAATGGCCGGCGCGAGCTCATCGAAATGAACTGTCTCGGTGACAAGCTGGTCGAGCTTCTCGTCGGCCAATAGGCGCAAGGCTGCCTGAAGGCGCGATGAATAGGTCCAGCCGCGCGCGGCATGGCCGGGTGAAATCGTGCCGACCTGCGAGGAGACGAGGCTCACGCGCCCCGCATGAAAATGCCCGCCAAGCGGCGCGGTGATATCCCGCGCGCCATACCACGAGAGTTCGACGACCTTCGCTTCCTTGCCCGCCGCGCGGATGGCGGTCGCGAGACCGGCTGCGGTGGCAGAGGTGTGGAAGACGACATCCGCGCCGGTTGGCGCATGCTCGGGCAACGTGAATCCGGCACCGAAATGCGCGGCAATGGCGGCACGTTCGGGGTTGGTGTCGACGAGCGTGACTGCCGTGCCCGGCATCCGCGCGGCGAGATAGGTCACGAGCAGGCCGACGAGGCCGCCGCCGACGACGGTTACCTTGTCCGCCGCGCTGACGCCGGAATCCCAGATCGCGTTGAGCGCGGTCTCCATGTTGGCGGCGAGCACGGCGCGCTTCGGCGGCACGAAATCCGGCACGCGGTTGAGCCAGCCCAGGGCGCAGACGAAGCGATCCTGATGCGGATGGAGCACGAACACGCGGGCGCCGCGCCATTCCTCCGGCCCGTCCTCGACGATGCCGGTGGCGCAGTAGCCGTATTTCACGGGGAACGGGAAGGCACCCTCCTGCAGCGGACAGCGCATCCGCTCTTCCTCGCCCGTCGGCACCTGCCCGGAGGCGATCAACCGCTCCGTGCCACGCGAAAGGGCGGTGAACTCGGTCCTGACCAGCGCTTCGCCCTCGCCGGGCGCGGACAGGACAACCGGCCGCATCTCGGCCTGCATCACGCCGGTATAGAACAGGGCACGAGCGGCGATCGATGGGTCACGCAATGGCAAGATCATCCCTCCGTCCGTTGCATTCCTGCCTCTCCGGCAAGCCGGTTTGCTCCCGTTCAGCTTCGATCGGCGATACGCCTTGGCACGCCGAAAGGTTCCGCGGGGAACCCGCGACGCGGCCGGGCGTTGACGCGAACGGGGCATCAACCCATTTCACGCCGACGCCAGCCGCGCAAGGGTATCGCGTTTCCCGGCGACGACTACGAGAGGTATTGCCGCCCATGTCTTCGGACAATTCCACCCCTTCGGCCCGTATCGCGCTGACGCCGACCGGCACGCAGAGCGCCGAGGCGCTGACGCTACGCCGCGTGATCTTCGTGATGCTGAATGTCGCGCTCTATCTCGCGCTCGCGCGCTGGGCCTGGGTGATCCTCGCCAAAGGCGGCTGGTCGGTCGTCGATATCTTGCTGTTCGTCTGCTTCCTGTTCGGCACGCCCTGGGCAGTGCTCGGGTTCTGGAATTCGCTGATCGGGCTGTGGCTGCTGCATGGTGGCCGCGATGCGATGGCGGAGACCGCGCCCTTCGCCATGCTCGCCGATGCCAATGCGCCGATCGCTGTCCGCACCGCAATCTTCATGACGCTGCGCAACGAGGATCCCTCGCGCGCGCTTCATCGCATGAAACTGATCAAGGGCGAGTTGGATGCAAGCGGCGAAGGCGACCGGTTCGCCTATTTCCTGCTCTCGGACACCAACATCGACTCTGTCGCCGCCGAGGAGGAAGCGGGTGTTGCCGCGTGGAAGGCGGCGGCGGGCGAGGGTGTGCCGATCACCTATCGCCGCCGTACCGACAATACGGGTTTCAAGGCCGGCAACGTGCGCGATTTTCTCGAGCGCTGGGGCCATGACTTCGACCTCATGCTGCCCCTCGACGCCGACAGCCTGATGGATGCGAAAACCATCCTCCATCATGTTCGGATCATGCAGGCCAATCCGAAGCTCGGCATCCTTCAGAGCCTTGTCGTCGGCATGCCCTCGAAGAGCGCTTTCGCGCGCATCTTCCAGTTCGGGATGCGGCAGGGCATGCGCTCCTACACGATGGGCCAGGCGTGGTGGGTGGGCGAATGCGGCCCGTTCTGGGGGCATAACGCGCTGGCGCGCATCGCACCGTTCCGCGATCAATGCGAACTGCCCGAACTTCCCGGAAAACCGCCGTTCGGCGGGCACATCCTCTCCCACGATCAGGTCGAGGCGACCTTTATGCGTCGCGCTGGCTACGAAGTACGTGTCATGCCGGAGGAGGGCGGCTCGTGGGAGGAGAACCCGCCGACACTGATCGAATTCATGAAGCGCAACACGCGTTGGTGCCAGGGCAACCTGCAATACGTGAATCTGCTCGGCACGAAGGGGCTCTATCCGGTCTCGCGCTTCCAACTCGTCTGGGCGATCCTGATGTTTCTCGGCATCCCCGCCTGGACTTTCATGCTGCCGCTCGCTGCGCTGAAGCCCTTTGACGGTGAACCGCTCGCGATCTTTCCGGCGGCCTCGGCGCTGTGCCTCTATCTCTTCTTCACGGTGATGAACCTGATGCCGAAACTCGCGGGGCTCATCGACATCATGCTGACCAAGGGCGGCACGGCGCGCTATGGCGGCACGGGGAAATTTCTGTTCGCGGGGCTGACAGAGATCGTTTTCGCTTGGGTGCTGGGCGCGTCGGACACCTTCAAGACCACCGTGTTCATCGTCGGCCTTCTCTTCGGCAAGTCGATCACCTGGGGCGGGCAGGCGCGTGACGCGCATGGTATTCCCTGGGATATCGCCGCGCGCAATCTCTGGCCGCAGACGCTGTTCGGCATCATCGTCGTCGGACTGATGGCGGCAACCTCGATCCAGTTCGCGCTTTGGTCGCTGCCATTGACGCTCGGTTTCCTCGTCGCGATCCCGTTTGCGGTGCTGACGGCGGACCCTGCCTTCGGACAATGGTTGACGCAGCGCGGGCTCTACGCGATCCCGGAGGAAATCGAAAAGCCGGATATCGTGATGAAGGCGCAGGACAAGGGGATGCGATAATGGCCCTGCCGGCGGATGTGATCGACCTGCTCTCGCGCCGCTGGCCGGCGCTGAAGCGCTCGTTCGAGGTCTACTACGGCGATCAGCCGCGCGACGACGCGATGGACCGGCTCTATGAACGGCTCATTCCCAAGGGCGGGCTTGCCTTCGATATCGGCAGCCATGTCGGCGACCGGATCGCCTCGTTCCGCCGCATTGGCGCACGGGTCGTGGCGCTGGAGCCGCAGCCCGACTGCGCCGAAGCGATCGAAGCGATCTATCAGGACGACGCCGAAGTAACACTTGTCCGGGCCGCCTGTGGGCCACAGACCGGCACGCTCACTCTCCATGTCAATTCCGCGAACCCGACCGTCACAACCGCCTCGCCGGAATTCGTCAAGGCAGCCGACGGCGCGGACGGCTGGGAAGGGCAGGTCTGGGACCGGACGATCGAGGTGCCGGTGACGACGCTCGGCGTGCTGATCGCGACGCATGGCGAGCCGGATTTCATCAAGATCGACGTCGAGGGTTTCGAGGGCGATGTGCTCGCTGGTCTGAACCAGCCTGTTCCCGCGCTCTCGTTCGAGTTCACGACCATCCAGCGCAACGTGGCGCTCCGCTGTCTCGATATCGTTGCTGCGCTCGGCAAATATCGTTTCAATGTCGCGCTCGGCGAGAGCCAGTCTCTGACCTTCGCCGGGCCGGTTTCGATCGAGGACATGGCAGCGCACATCCGCGCGCTTCCACATGAAGCCAACTCAGGGGATATCTATGCGTTTCTCTCCGCGTGATGCGCTGATCGCCGCCTTTGCGATGGCGATCAGCAGTGCGGCATCGGCGCAGACCGCGGCGCCGGACAGGACCGTTCAGGGCGCGCACAACCTCAGGCCGGTGAGCGAGAGCGTGCGGGTCGAAAACCACACCCGGCCCGAGACCTGCGCTGAGAAGGACAACATCGACATCCGTTTCGTGAACCCGACGATCCGCAAATTCCGCTTTCAGGCGATCCATCCGGCCTACATCGGCACCCTGAAGGAGGATCTAGCCCTGCCCGATTTCACCGATTGCGATCTCTCCGGCGATCCGGTGCACAATCCCGGCCAGCCGCGCACGGTGACGCTTTACGAAACACCTTGGATGTCCATCGTCGGGCAGGTCTATCCGAGCTTCTGGCGTCCGGCGACCGTTCCCGTCCGTGTCGGTGAGAGGGTGGAGCAAGGGCTTCATCTCGTTCAGGTCTATCAGCGGGTCGGCCAGCGACTGGAGGAGATGCTGGTCGTCTATCCGCCGGATGGCTACTGGCGCGCTCGGCCGCTTCCCGCGAAGCATATAGGTTGGACCGCGTATGGCTCCTCCTTCATGATTGGCCCGGTGACGATGGAAGGGCGACCGGTCGTTGCCTTCAAGGACATCCGTTTCGAGCCGGAGACGAAGACTTTCCGCTTTTCCTTCCGCGATGGCGGCGAGGGCAGCCTGCGTCTCGACAAGCTTGATGCCGACCACATCAGCCTTGAGGTCGCACTTTCCGGCGATTTGCCGAAAGACAAGCCCTTTGCGGCCCTGCGCTCGATGTATGTCACCGAGATCAACAACGATGCGGCCCGCGTTGCCTGGCGCGAGGCGGGCAAGGCGCGTTGGGGCGAGGAGCATATCCTCGATTATCGCGGTGGCGAAGCGAGCGAATTCTGGCTCGGACGCCATGTTCCCTCCCGCCATAACATGTCCGCGCCAGACATGACGCTGTCCCGTTTTAGGCCGTAATCCGGCAACGCGGGAAACCCGGCGTTTACCAAGTTTCAATCAACCATAGGTAGCAATATTGCGTTGCCTGTGGGGGTTGCCGTGGCCATTTCGATTCGTCGCTCTTTTCAGTTCGTCCTTCTGACGCTCATGCTCGCTTCCCTTGCGGCGATTGGAACCGGCATTTACTCGACGCTCGATCTTACGGGTCGCTTCGAGAGCCTGCAGCAGGACATCGCGGTGCCGTTGTCGAGCCTGCGGGAAATCTCCGACGCCTACGCCGTGACAATCGTTGATACCACCCACAAGGTTGGTGCCGGCAGCATGAGCGTCGAGGACGGCGTGAAATCGATTTCCCAGTCCATGACGAAGATCGGGCAGGCATGGAAGGGCTTCATACACCCCCACATGTCGCCTGAAGAACGGCGGATCGCGACCGAATATCAGGCCATGATGGAGAGCTCGCGCACGTTCGTCGATCGGCTGACGAAAGCGGTCGCGGGCAAGGATCTGGCTCTCGTCCGCGAGATCGCAGCGAAGGAACTCTATCCTGCGATCGATCCGTTGACCGAGCAGATCGACAAGCTGATCCAGATCCAGTTCACGAAGATGAAGCAGGAGCTGAACGAAGCCCGTGCCGCCGGTGCACGCGACATCATGATCAACATCGGTCTCGGGTTCGTGGCCTTCGTCGTCGCGCTCACCGGCCTGATATTCGTCTCGCGCGGTGTTATCGGTCCGCTGGCCCGCGTGCGGGATGCCATGAAGGCGCTCGCGGGGGGCGACACGGAGTTCGAACTCCCGGATGCGGCTGCCCGGAACGAGGTGGGCGATATGGCGCGCATGGTCGAGAGCTTCCGCGAGAACGCTATCGCAAGGGCGGAACTTGAGGAGAAATCGCGGTCCGAGCACGCGCAGGAAGTCTTCCGGCAAAACCGGATCGATGCGCTGATCCAGCAGTTCCGTAGAACGATCGACGGTATTCGTTCCTCGCTGGATGTCGAACTCGGTTCGATGGGGACGAGCGCGGACAGCCTCAACCGCATCGCCGGACAGGCTTTGTCCGGCGCGGAGGCAGCCCGCGACGCCGCCGGCACCTCGTCGAGCAACGTCGCCTCGGTCGCCGGCGCTGCCGCCGAATTGACCGCGGCCAGCCGCGAGATCTCCGAACAGGTCCATCATGCCAGCGAGGCGGTCAACAAGGCGACCGTCGTCGCCCGCGAGACCGACCGCGAATTCGCCAGCCTCGCCGATCTCTCTAACCGCATCGGCGATATCGTCGGCATTATCCGCAATATTGCCGAGCAGACCAATCTCCTCGCCCTCAACGCGACGATCGAAGCTGCCCGCGCCGGCGATGCCGGCAAGGGCTTTGCCGTCGTCGCGTCGGAGGTGAAGACACTCGCTGGCCAGACCGCCCATGCAACCGAGGAAATCTCGAACCAGATCGCCTCAATTCAGGCCGCGACCCAGCACGCGCTCTTCGCGATCCAGACGATCAGCACCTCGGTCGGTGAGATCGAGTCTCGCACCGTCGCTATTGCGGCCGCAGTCGAGGAGCAGGAAGCCTCGACCCATTCGATCTCCAGCTCCATCTCGCTGGCGTCGGAGGGTTCGGAATGCGCCGTCCGTAACGCCCAGCAGGTGACCAGCGCAATCGACCGCACCAAGGACGAGGCGGAGGGGCTGCGGCAGACCGCTTCGCAGCTTTCCCAGGTCGCCGGCGCGCTCTCGGCTTCGGTCGAGGAGTTCCTGCGCGGCGTGACGGACGATGTCACCGAGCGCCGGCAGGCAACGCGTCGCGCGACGCGACAAGCGGTCGTGATCCTCGACAACGGCCGCCGCAACCATACCCAGCTTGTGGATCTCTCGGAGCAGGGCGCGCGGTTCGAGGCCGTTCCGGGGATCGCGGTCGGCACGAACATCACCGTGGAATGGAAAAACGGGACCCGCGCTGCTGCGCGCGTGATCTGGATGCGCGATGGGAATGCCGGCGTGCAGTTCGCCCAGCGGCTTGCGCCGGATTTCGTGCAGCTAGCGGCCTGAGATTCAGGTCGCCGTCAACATCACAGAACGCATCGAGATCGAGCCGAGGTCGATGCCTTCGGCGAAGAACGTCGGCCGGTCGCGTTCGTCCGCCGCGCCGAGCGTATAGAGCAACGGCAGGAAATGCTCGATCGTCGGGTGCGCCATCCGCGTCAGCGGGTCGCGCGGGTTGAGTTCCGCCAGCTTGTCGAAGGCGCCCGCCTCGATATGCCCGGCGACGAGCGCATCGAAATCGCGCGCCCAGTCGAAGCCCTGCGCGCCGTACCGCATCGCCGGAAGATTGTGGACGACATTACCCGAGCCGACAATCAGCACGCCCTTGCGGCGCAGCGCCCGCAGGTCGCGCGCCAGCGCCAGATGATCCGGCAGCGGCCGTGATAGATCGAGCGAGAGCTGGTAGACCGGCACGTCCGCCTTTGGAAACATCCGCAGCAGCACGCACCAGGCGCCGTGATCGAGGCCCCATTCGATGTCCGGAGCGGTGTGATGATGCTGCAGGAGATCGAGCGTCGCCGCCGCAAAATCCGGCGCGCCGGGTGCAGGGTACTGCGCCTCATAGAGCGCGCGTGGAAAGCCGCCGAAATCATGGATCGTGCGGGGGCGACCGCCGATATGGACGAGGCTTGCGCCGCGCGTCATCCAATGCGCGGAAATAACGAGAATCGCCGAGGGCGCGGGCAGGCCGGCCCCGGCCTCGCCCCAAGCGCGCGAAAAGCGGCTGTCCTCGATCGCGTGCATCGGGCTGCCATGGCCGACGAACAAGACGGGCATTGGCGCGGTATCGGGAAGTCTGTCGAGATGAAGTGAGGTCATGAGGTCTATTTGATTTGCGTAAACGCAAAATTCAATGACCTTCCAATACCATTATTGCCAATCGACCTGGCAAATTTGCACGTGAAATTGTCATGCTACTCGCCCCGTTCTGTTCGATCGGGTGCTTGCCGCGCATCCGGGAGAGGAAGCGCTCCAGCGAGGTTGAGGTGATGAAGTGCATGGGGATGACGATCTTCGGGTCGAGCTGACGGATGACCTCCTCGATCCCGTCGAGATCGAGCGTCCAGGACCCGTCCACCGCCGCCATGACGATATCGACCTTGCCGATCGCCTTGAGATGATCGGGCGTGAGCAGGTGGTGCAGGTGGCCAAGATGCGCGATGCAGAGCCCCGCAACCTCGAAGATGAAGATCGAATTCCCCGAATATTCTGTGGCGCCGCCATCGCGGATGTTGGTGGGCACATTCCGCACACGCATGTCCCGCTCCTGAAGGTCGAAGGACGGCGGCTTCCCACCGTGCGACCAGCCACGCAGCACATGGCGGATCTCCTGCGCCGGGCGATGGGTGTAATGCGTCGAATGGGCGTGGTTCATGGTTGCAATATCCGGCAGGACGGCAGGCCGGACGTAGTCGTTGAAATCGGTCGCGGCGATAACCCCCTGCGGGCTTTCGATGGTGAAGGTCGCATGGCCGACGAACGTGATACGCACCTCCTCGCGCCCGAGCGCCGCGAGGCGGATCGCTGTGCCGTCCGGCGTGGCGGGACCGCGGGCGATGGGGCCGAGGCAGGCGTCTGATGCGACAGCAGAGCCAGCTTGCGCCGAAAACAGCAACAGGACCGGGAGAACGAGACGTCGAAGAGCCAGAGACCGGAACATGGCGAACCTCCCTCGCATGGCAACGAGGATCGCCAACCCGGAGCGCGCCGTCAATGGCGGCACACGCTCACATTCATGCGAGGGCGCCGGTTACAGTTCCTTGGAATCCCGGCAGTCTGCGGAGAGCTCGAACGTCCGCTTGCCGACCTTGACCTTGTTCGGCGCGATGATCGAACCGATTTCAGGGTAATAGCGGTCATTGAGCTTGCAGGCTTCGGTCGTTCCGACTTCCTTGCGCTCGAACCCGTTGACGATCTGGAACTCGCCGACACGCTTGCCCCCGCTGTAGCCGATGATGACCTTGCAGCGCTGCACGTGCGGCGACTCTTCCGCAGCGAGCTGGCAGGTCGCGCCCTGCGCGAACGCGCTGCCGGTGCCGAGCGCAAGAGCCACTGCGAAAGCCAAGCCTGCCCGAGACGCAATTTTCGTCATCATGCCAACCTCCCCGATCTATCCACGTTATCATGACAGCATCGGGAGAGGCTTCATTGATCCTCGTCATACGGCCACCGAGGAGAGGGCTGTCCGCTCTCAGAACGTCACGACCGAGCGGATCGACTTGCCCTCGTGCATGAGATCGAAAGCGTGGTTGATGTCCTTGAGCGGCATCACGTGGGTGATGAGATCGTCGATATTGATCTTCCCCTCCATGTACCAGTCGACGATCTTCGGTACGTCCGTGCGACCGCGCGCACCACCGAAGGCAGAACCTTTCCACACGCGTCCGGTGACGAGTTGGAAGGGGCGGGTGGAGATTTCCGTGCCCGAGGGCGCGACGCCGATGATGATGCTCTCGCCCCAGCCGCGATGGCAGCATTCGAGCGCCTGCCGCATGGTGTGGATGTTGCCGATGCACTCGAACGAGAAATCTGCGCCGCCGCCGGTGAGATCGACGATCGCCTGCACCACCTTGTCGCGGCCGACTTCATCCGGGTTGACGAAATCCGTCATGCCGAATTTCTTCGCCATCTCGGCCTTGGCCGGGTTGAGATCGACGCCGATGATCTTGTCCGCGCCGACCATGCGCGCACCCTGAATGACATTGAGGCCGATGCCCCCGAGGCCGAACACCACGACATTCGCACCCGGCCAGACCTTGGCGGTATAGATCACCGCGCCGATGCCGGTGGTGACGCCGCAGCCGATGTAGCAGATCTTGTCGAAGGGCGCGTCCTCACGCACCTTCGCGACCGCGATTTCCGGCAGTACGGTAAAGTTCGAGAATGTCGAACAGCCCATGTAGTGGAAGATCTCACCTTTGTGCGGCACCTGCTCGCAGGAAAAGCGCGAGGTGCCGTCAGGCATCACGCCTTGCCCCTGTGTCGTGCGGATGGCCGTGCACAGGTTCGAGCGCTGCGACAGGCAGGTTTTGCAGCCACGGCATTCCGGCGTGTAGAGCGGAATGACGTGATCGCCCGGCTTCACCGAGGTCACGCCCTTGCCGACCTCGCGGACGATGCCGGCACCCTCATGACCGAGAATCGCCGGGAACTTGCCCTCCGAATCGAGACCCGAGAGCGTGTAGGCATCGGTGTGGCACACGCCCGTCGCCATGATCTCGACCAGAACCTCGCCAGGTTTTGGCCCTGAAATATCGATGGTTTCGATCGTCAGCGGCTTGTTGGCCTCCCAGGCGACGGCGGCACGGGTCTTCATGGACATTTCCTTATCTTGTAACTCTTGACGATATTGGGCCGCGCAAGCCCGCAAATTGCAAGCGGCGATCACGGAGCGCTGGCCAAGGTCGCCCGGACCGTGATCTAACATGGACGTTGCTGAAATGGTTTGTCGATGAGCTTCGCCCTCAATCCCCGTCTCCTGACTGTTGAATCACCGCCCATCCCCGAAGCACAGGGTTGGCGGGCAGAGTATTCCGGTGCGTTTGGTCCGATGATCGACCTGTCGCAGGCGGTGCCCGGCACCCCGCCGCCGGAGGCAATGCTTGAGCGGCTCGCCAGTTCGGCGGGCTCGGGTGATGCATCACGCTACGGTCCCATTCTCGGCGATGGCGTGCTGCGCGAAGCTTACACCGCCGAAATCTCGCGCTTCTACGGCGCGGCGATCCCTGTCGCCGCGACGGCCATTACCGCCGGCTGCAACGAAGCCTTCGTCACCGCCATGCTCGCGCTTGCCGGGGCAGGGGACAACGTGATCCTGCCCGTGCCGTGGTATTTCAACCACAAGATGACCTGCGACATGCTCGGCATCGAAGCGCGCGCGCTGCCCTGCAGCCCCGAAGCCGGGTTCGTACCGGAGGTCGAGCACGCCGCCGCGCTGATCGATGCCCGCACCCGCGCGATCGTTCTCGTTTCGCCCAATAACCCGACTGGCGCTGTTTATCCGTCGGAGGTCATCGCCGATTTTGCCCGGCTTTGCCGCCAGCGCGGCCTCGCGCTGGTCCTTGACGAGACCTATCGTGACTTCCTGCCCGGTGACGGCGCGCCGCATGCCCTGTTTGCGGATGGCGATTGGGGCGACGTGCTGGTCCAGCTTTATTCCTTCTCGAAGGCGCATGCGATTCCCGGTCACCGGCTCGGGGCAATGGTTGCTGCGCCTTCCGTGATCGGCGAGATCGCAAAAGTGCTCGACAGTGTGCAGATCTGCCCGGCGCGTCCGGCGCAGGCGGTGGTCGCCTGGGCAATCGAGGCGATGCGGCCCTGGCGCGAGGCGCAGCGGCAGGAGTTGCAACGTCGGGCCGAGGTTTGCCGGAACGCCTTCGCCCATCTCAACGGCTGGAAGCTGCATTCAATCGGTGCCTACTTTGCCTATGCCTCGCATCCCGATGCAGGCAGGCTGCCGGCCCGCGAGGTTGCGCGCGATCTTGCCGCTCGGCGCGGCGTGCTTGCGCTCCCCGGCCCTTATTTTGGCCCCGGACAAGAGGAACACCTGCGGCTCGCCTTCGCCAATGTCGGCGTCGAGCGCATCGCTGAACTTGGCGTGCGGTTACGGGAGAACTAGCGGATCAGTTCGCGGGGGCGCTCGGCAGCGCGCCAGGCGTGCCGGGTCGGGGCGGCGCCTTCTTGATGAAAAGCCCTGCTGCGATGGCGCGGGCGATATATTCCGCCGTGCAGATCGAGCTTGCCTCGGAGTTCTGCGCGAAATCGAAGCCCTCGGCGGTATCCCGGTTGAGCTTGGAGAGCGCCTGTTCCGCGTCGTAGCGGCGCAGGCGGATCACCTTCTCTTTCTCCGCCACATCCGAAATGATGTTGCGGATGCCGAGATAATAGGGGTCTTTCGCGAGCGAGGCGGCATAGCGCAGGCCGACGAGGATGACATCGACCTTGTGCTCCTTCAGCCAGCGTATCTGGCCGGTGACGGTATTGCGGAACTCGTAGATCGGCACATGGGCGAGCGCATCGGCAGTGCCGACTTGCCAGAGAACCAGATCGGCCTTGGTCAGCGCGATCTCGGTCTTGATGCGGCTGGCGGCATCGGCGGCCAGTTCGCCGGAGACGCCGCGATGGATGATCACCACATCGAGCGGCTTGAAGGCCTTTTCGAGAATGCGCTCGACGATCGCGTAATAACCGCCGCGGATCGGGCCGCGCATCGTTGCCGAGGTCGAGCCGATGGCGAGGATCACGATCTTCTTGCGGTCGCGCAGGGCGGCAGCAACGTTCGGCAGATAGGGATCCTGAACATCGTTCGCGCCGGGACCGACGCATTCCTTGGGCACGGCAGCGATCTCGGCCGGCGCCTGCGCCAGTGCCGGCCGGGAAAAGGCGAGAACCATGAGCGCGAGGAAGGCCGGCAGCAGCTTCATGTGGCCGGCGCCTTTGTTACACGGTCCTGCCATTCGGCGAGCCAGGCGGTCAGGAACAGAATGGTGACGCCGGTCGCGACGAGGCCCGTGTCGATGGCATAGCTGCCGCCGGTCTGGAAACGGACGACCTGCCCGAGCAGGCTCAGCACCGAGCCGACACAGAACACTTCCAGCGAATTGCGTCCAAGCATCGAGATCGGTTCCACGAGCCGTGGGCCAAGTTTCCGAATGTAACCATAAGCTGCGGAAAAGACAGCCACAAGAGCCAGAAACTGGATCAATCGGATCGGCGTGACGAAAGTCTTTCCGACAATGAATAACAACTTCGGCTCGGGCATGTCGACCGGATCGGGATAGATATCGTAGATCACCATGATCGCGCCGCCGATCACCATCGGCAGCGCCAGCCAGCGGATCGGCCGGATGTGTCGCCGCACGAAGCCGCCGATACCGCTGGGCTTGGCCATGACGAAGCCGAGCACGAAAACAAGCTGCCAGCACAGGGGGTTGAAGAACCATTGCCCTTCGGTCGGCCAGGTCGGGATCGTGATCGGCACTGAAAGCGCGGTGAGGTAGATGGCGATCGAAAGCGGCAGCAGCAATCTCGGCAGGTATCGGTCGATCGCTGCGACGAGCGGGGCGATGACCATCAGCACCACATAGAGTGGCAGGATGTCGAAGTAACCGAGCTGGTGGCTCAGGAGCGCCATGCCGATATGGGTGTTCACAGGATCGAAAAACACCGCCGCGGCATTGTGCCATTCGAGCAGGAGCGGATTGTCGAGCACGATGGAGGCCGAAGCAAGGATCGCGATGGCGATCATCCCGATCATCATATGCGCCGCGTAGAGTGTGATCGCCCTGCCGCCGAGGCGGAAGACGATCTGCGGCATCGGCCGGGGACGGTCCTCGCGACCGACGATCAGCCGAAGCGACCAGCCGGCAAGGAAGACGAAGAGTTCCGCCGAATCCGAGATCGAGAAGTTCTTGCTCGTGAACCGGTCGAAAACGATGCCCGGAATATGATTGATGAAAATCGTGATGAGGGCGAAGCCACGCCAGAAATCGATCGCATTGGCTTCGCGTTTCATGCTGAATTCGCCCGCCTGCCGGCTCCGTTGAACACAGGGGCGTTCGGCCCCACGATTCGGCCGACATTAGGGCGAGATCTGTTCCAAGACGAGAGGTCGGAACAAACTCCGGGCGCTGCGTCCGGATTGCATCAGCGGCAGGAGCAGGATTTTCCCGGCTGCATGTTGTTCTTTTTCGCGAAATTCTCGGCATCCGAGCGATAACCGAATGTGCGGAACGTACAATAGCTCGACCCGAACGCGATCTTGAGCTGCCGCTCGTCGCGCGAGTCGATGTCATATTTGCCGTGCTTGCAGATGATGCTGTAGGCAAACGCCGGCGAGGCGGCCAGCATGGAAAACGCGACGGCGGCAAGCGCGCCGGAACGGAATTTCGAGCGAACGGACATTTGGACCTCCTGCGGCCGATCTTCCCGGCCGTGTCACGGTGTTTTCGGTTCATCCTGTGCGGGCGGGCACATCGCCGGCCCGGTGGAGCGGGTTCATTGGCGGTGAGCGAATACCCCGGACAGGATCAAGGCCATCCCCGGCCCCGTTCCGTTCGAACAGGCGCGCCGGTGTCGCGATGTGCGCTGGCGCACCGATGAGGTGGCGGAACGCGCGCCGATGCCTCTCCATCGCGCTCTTGCCGACCGCGCGGACCCTCCGCTGTTCAAAGCGCGCATGCTTGTGCAGGTTTCTATTGGCGTGGAAAATTACACGCATAAGGTAGTAAGCGCGCGCAACCGCCCGCCATTTGCCGCCCGAAAAAACCGCTTTTCCGGCAATTTTCCGCTGATGCCTCGGCTTTCCGACATGGCACGGCGATTGCGAAGCCGACATCCGAAGCCCGCGAGGCGGCGCTGAGCAACAATGGGAGGACGCAAATGGTCGACGCAGGAAAGAACCGCCAATCGGTCGCGACGTGCAGCCGGGCCTTGTTGACAGCGGGAGCGCTGGTCCTTTTCGCCGGCATGGCCGGTGGCGCTTACGCAGCCGGCGAACTCCGGGTCGGGTTCAGCCAGGATGCGCAGACGCTCGACCCTGCCAACCATCGCAACCGCGAGACCGAGACCATCATCCGCAACCTGTGCGACGGCATCCTCACCCGCGACCCGGCGATGAAAGTGGTGCCCGATCTCGCCGAATCGATTCGCCAGATCGACGCGACAACCTGGGAGATCAAGGTCCGCGACGGCCTGAAATCGCATTCCGGAGCGCCTTTCACAGCAGCTGACATCAAGTTCAATCTCGACCGCCTGACCAAGGAAAACGCGATGGGTGGTCAGACGAGCCCGCGCAAGAGCCTGCTCGGGCCAGTCACCGGCAGCGAACTGGTCGATGCGCGCACCGTGCGCGTGAAGCTCTCCGCGCCCTGGGCGATCCTGCCGGCGATGCTGCCGTTCCAGGAGATGGTCTCCGAGGCGCACGCGAAGAAAGTCGGCGATGCGGCGCTCGCGACGTCGGTGGATTGCGTCGGCCCCTACAAGCTCGTGGAATGGCGCCGTGGCGACGCGGTGATCATCGCGCGTGATCCCGGTTATTATGGCGGCGCGGCCGCGATCCCGCCGGTTGGCCCGGCGAAACCCGACCGGGTGATCTTCAAGATCATTCCGGAAAATGCCTCGCGCGTCGCGGCGCTGCTCGCGGGCGAGGTGGACATCATCAACGAGTTGCCGCCGTCCGCGATCAAGCAGGTCGAGGCGAGCGACAAAGCGAAGGTGATGGCGGTCAACGGAACCCGCACCTTCTTCCTCGCCCTCAACATGGCGAAAAAGCCCTTCGACGATCCGCGTGTGCGCAAGGCGCTTAATCATGCCGTCGACCGCAAGCTGATCATCGACCGCATTCTTGCCGGCAAGGCGACTGCTCTCAACGGCGTGATGAGCCCGGACGCCTTCGCTTTCAACGACAAACTACCGGAATACGCCTACGATCCGGCTCTCGCGAAGACGCTGCTGGCCGAGGCTGGCCACCCGAACGGGATCGAACTGACAATCGACACGACCGGCGCGTTCAAGTCGACGGCCGAGGCGATCGCCGCGCTGCTCGCACGCTCGAACATCAAGGCCAAGGTGCAGGTCTGGGAGGGCGCGGTGCTCTCTCCGATGTGGGCGACCGCCGAGAAACGCGCCGAGCGCGACGCCTATTTTACCTCCTGGGGTAACGGCGCGCTCGATCCGTCGGATATCATGGTGCCGACGCTGCGCACGAAGGGAAGGGGCAATTTCGCCGGTTTCTCGAATGCGAAGGTCGACGCCTTGCTCGACGCGGCCGAAACCGAGACCGATCAGACCAAGCGCGCGGAAATGTACAAGGAAGCACAGGCTATCGTGAACGCGGAAGCGCCGTGGGTTTTCCTCTGGCTGCCGCAGGATCTCTACGGCGTCTCGAAGCGCCTCAAGGGCTGGCAGCCTTCTGCCGACAGCCGCATCAACCTGCACGACGCCTCGGTGGATTGACGCAAAACAGGCAGCCGGAGCGATCCCATGCGTCTCGGAAAATTCGTCGAACGGTTCATCGGGTTGATCCCGGTGCTCTTCGGCGTGAGCGTCATCGTCTTCCTGATGATCACGCTCACGCCGGGCGATCCGGTGGAAATCATGCTCGGCGACGCGCGCTCGTCACCGGAGCAGGAAGCCGCGCTCCGTCGTGACATGGGGCTCGACCGGCCGATCCACGAACGTTTTTTCCTGTTTATCGCCAATGCCCTGCGTGGTGAGTTCGGGCTGTCCTTCTTCCATCGTCGTCCGGTGATCGACGTGATTGGCGAACGGCTCCCGGCTACCATCGAACTGACGCTCGTCGCGCTGGTTGTGGCGCTGGCGATCGCCATTCCCCTCGGCGTCATCGCCGCCGTCAAGCGCAATTCCTGGCTTGACCGGGTCGCAACGGTCGGCTCGCTGTTCGGCGTCTCGATGCCGGGGTTCTGGTTCGGCATCCTGCTGATCCTCCTCTTCTCGGTGAAGCTCGGCTGGTTCCCGGTTTCGGGGCGGATCGGCTTTTCCGCCGAGGTTCGTTCCGTCACTGGCCTGTTGCTGATCGACACGCTGATCGCCGGACGGCTCGACAGCTTCTGGCAAGCGCTCCGGCATATCAGTCTGCCGGCGCTCACACTCGCGCTGCCGATGGCGGCCGTGCTGATGCGCGTGACACGCTCATCCATGATCGAGGTCCTGCGTGCGGACTACGTGCTTTTTGCCGAGGCGAAAGGGCTCGCCAAGGCACGGGTCATCGGCTTGCATGCGCTCAAGAACGCGCTGATCCCCACCGTCACCGTCGCGGCGCTGGAAACGGGCTCGCTGCTCGGCGGCAACATGATCGTCGAGACGGTTTTCGGCTGGCCGGGCCTCGGGCGGCTTGTCGTCGAGGCGATCTTCAGCCGCAATTACCCGCTCGTGCAGGCGGCGGTGCTTCTCTATGCGGTGACCTACGTCCTCCTCAATTTTCTGGCTGACCTCATCTACACCTGGCTCAACCCGAAGGTGCGGCTATGAGCGGGGCCGTCGCGATGAATGCCGGGGTGCAGTCGCCGCTCGCGCTTGGCTGGCTGCGCCTGAAGCAGAACCCGATGGCGATCGGCGCAGCGATGGTGACGCTGTTGATCGTCGCAGCGGCCGTTCTTGCGCCGATCATCGCGCCGCAGGACCCGAACGAAGCCGACCTCTTCCGCCGCCTTCAGCCGCCGGTTTGGCTCGGCGGGGAATGGGCTTTTCCGCTCGGTTGCGACGCGCTGGGCCGGGATATTCTCTCACGCCTCATCTATGGCGCACGCATTTCCATCCTTGTCGGCGCGCTGGTCGTGCTAATCGCGAGCGTGGTGGGCATTCTGGCCGGACTGGCGGCCGGTTATCTCGGCGGCTGGGTCGACCGGGTGATCACCGGGCTCGTCGATATCTTGCTCGGCTTTCCCTATCTCATCTTCGCGATCGGACTGATGGCGATGATGGGTGCCGGCTTCCAGAACATCGTGCTTGCCCTCGTCTACAAGGAATGGGTGGTGCCGTGCCGCATCGTGCGCGGCGAGACCCTGGCCGCGCGCGAGCAGGAATATGTCGAGGCGGCGCGTGCGCTCGGCGCCTCCCGCGGGCATGTCATGCTGCGCGAGATCCTGCCCAATATCCTCTCGCCTGTCATCGTTGTGGCGACGGTGCGCATGGCGCATGTCATCATTCTCGAGGCGAGCCTCTCCTTCCTCGGCCTCGGTGTTCAACCGCCGACGGCCTCGTGGGGATCGATGGTCTCCGAGGGGCGGGAATTCCTGCTCGACGCGTGGTGGGTCTCGACCTTCCCGGGGATTGCCATTCTCGTGCTGGTGATGGCGATCAACGTTTTCAGCCAGGGGCTGCGCGACGCTTTCGATCCGAGGATGCAGGAATGACGGACGCATCCCGCACTCCCTTGCTCGAGGTTCGGGGCCTGACGACGATCTTCCCGACGCGCGCCGGGCCCGCGCGCGTGGTCGACGACGTATCGTTCCATGTTGACGAAGGAGAATGTCTCGGCGTTGTCGGCGAATCCGGATCCGGAAAGAGCATCACCTTCCTGAGCGTTCTCGGCCTCGTGCGCCCGCCAGGAAAGGTGAGCGCCGAAAGAATGATGTTCGCCGGGCAGGACCTGCTCGCTCTGGGAGAGCGTGCCCGCCGTGCGATCCGGGGGCGGGACATCGCCATTACCATGCAGGACGCATTGACCGCGCTCAACCCGGCCCTGACGGTTGCGACGCAGATCACCGAGGTGATGCTCGCCCATGACCGCGCCGGGTCGATGGACGAGGCCCGCGCGGCGGCCGTCGAGATGATGCGACTCGTCGGCATTCCCGCAGCGGCGAAAAGGCTCGACGATTACCCGCACCAGTTTTCCGGCGGCATGCGCCAGCGCATCATGATCGCGACCGCGCTCGCCTGCCGCCCTCGGCTACTCATAGCCGACGAGCCGACAACGGCGCTCGACGTGACCATTCAGGCGCAGGTTCTCGAATTGATCGCCGAGTTGCGGCGGGAACTGCGTATGAGCGTCGTTCTGATCACCCACGATCTCGGTGTTGTCGTCGAGCAGGCCGACCGGATCATGGTGATGTATGCCGGGCAGGTCGTGGAGGAGGGCGCGGCCCGCGAGGTGATCGAGGACGCCGCACATCCATATACGGCGGGGCTGCTCGCTTCGATGCCGAGCCTCGATACGCTCGACCGGCCGATCCATCCCATTCGCGGGCAGGCGCCGATGCCCGGCCCGATGCCCCCGCTCTGCCGCTTTCTCGATCGCTGCGAGCGGACGACGGAAGCCTGCCGGAAATCCGTTCCCCTTCAGCCGATCGGTGGCGGACGCGCTTCGCGTTGCGTCTGGGCGGAGGAGGTGGCTCATGGCTGAGATGAAACCCCTGCTCGCGGTGCGTGCGGTCACGAAACACTTCACCATACGGACGTCACCCGTCGAATGGCTGATGCGCGTGTCGCCTGCCAGCCTCAAGGCGGTTGCCGGTGTTTCCTTCGACGTAGCGCGGGGCGAGACGCTCGGGCTCATCGGCGAATCCGGCTGCGGAAAATCGACGCTCGGACGCACGGTGCTCAACCTCCACCGCGCCGACGGCGGCTCGGTTTCCTTCGACGGAAAAGAGATTTCGGCCATGCCGGAGGCCGAATTCCGGCCCTACCGTCGGCGGATGCAGATCATCTTCCAGGACCCGTACGCTTCGCTCAATCCGCGTCGGTCCGTGGCGGAGATCGTCGGCCTGCCCCTGCGCCTGCATGAGGGCGCGAGCGCCCGTCAAGCCGAGGAGAAGGCTGCGGAATTCCTTCCCCGCGTCGGCCTGTCTCCTGAGCATCTGCGACGCTATCCGCACCAGTTCTCAGGTGGTCAGCGCCAGCGCATCGGCATCGCCCGGGCGCTGATCCTCAACCCTGATTTCGTCGTCTGCGACGAACCGGTTTCCGCGCTCGACGTCTCCATTCAGGCGCAGATCCTCGAATTGCTGATGCACTTCCGCCAGCGCTACGGGCTGACCTTCCTCTTCATCAGCCACGATCTCGCGGTCGTTGGCCGGATCGCCGACCGCATCGCCGTAATGTACCTCGGAGAGATCGTGGAGATCGGGCCAACGGCGGCCATTCTCGAAAGCCCGGCACACCCTTATACGCGCGCGTTGCTCGCGGTCGCACCGAGATTGAAGCGTCGGGCCGGGACGGAGCGGGTCGCGCTGAAGGGCGATCTACCGTCGCCGCTCGATCCGCCGAAAGGGTGCCGGTTCCATACCCGCTGTCCGCTCGCGAAGCCCATCTGCGCGACACTAGCACCGACCGTGACGGATCTCGGCACCGGGCATTCGGTTGCCTGCCACCTTCATGGAGGCGCGTCATGACGAGTGCGTTCGGCCAACTCGTGCCGCTGCGACTTGCCGGTTCTCCCTACGAGAGAGGACTGATGCAGGCGAGATCGCCCGGCGTTGCCGGCGATGAAATCCGGGCGACGTTCGATGCACGTTACGGCGCGGCGCGCGTCGTGCTCGATGGCTCTGAAGCGCAGGTCTATATCGAGCGCCAGCTGGCCTTTGCGAACGCTCATTGTCAGCCCGAGATGGAAGAACTGGCCGGCGTCTGCGAGGGTTTCGGCCTCGAACGTGACCGTGTTTTTGCCTTGATGCATCTCTCCATTCTGAACGGTCGGTTTGACATCGACGGCTGCACCGCCTGGGCGCGGGCGTTGCCCGAGGGCGGTGCGGTGCTCTGCAAGAACCGCGACCTCTCCGGCCCGCATCGCAACGGGCAAGCGGCCTTCCTCCACGAAGGCAGCGACATCGCCGGATCGCGCATGTTCTGCCTCGGAACGCTCGGTGCGCCGGGCGCCTATTCTTCCGGCATCAACGGCGATGGCCTTGCGCTGGCCGACACCGCGATTGCCGCGCCGATGCACGGGATCGGCTGGCTGCGCTATTTCCTGATGACACGCGTCCTCTCGACCTGTGCCACGGTCGCCGAGGCACTGGCGCTGATCGGGAGCTTGTCCCATGCCGGTGGCGGCAGCCTGATCCTTGCCGATGCGACGGGCGAGACCGCTGTCGTGGAACTCTATGCCGGTGGGGCGCGGATCGAACGCCGCGATCCCGCCTACCGGACCAATCACTTCTGGACCGAGCCGGAAGCGCTGGTCGCGGAACGCGTGGGTGCGGCGGCTTGGCGCTCGACATCCGGTCGGCGCATGGCGCTGGCGCAGGCGCTTTCTGGCGGCCTCGGCCTCGGCGGTTTCGACGCGATCGCAGCCGTCATGGCCGATCATGCCGTCATGGCCGATCATGGTGCGGAAGGGCGCGAGGCGATCTGCCGCCATGGCGGCGAAGACGGCTCGCACACTGTTTCCTGCGTCGTCTTCCGTACGCGCGAGCGCCGCGTCATCCTTTCACAGTCGGCGCCGTGCCAACAGGTATGGCAGGCGATGCAGCTTGGCCATGCGCCAAGCGGGGCGGAGGGCCAGAGATGACCGATTCCGCCGTCCACCACATCCTCGGGCAGAGCGAGGCGATCGAGGGCATCCGCAGGCTGGTCCGCAAGGCCGCCGCCAGCCCGGCCCGTACCATTCTCATCTATGGCGAGACCGGCACCGGCAAGGGGCTGACTGCCCGCGCCATTCACGAACTCTCGCCGCGTGGTGCCGGGCCGTTTGTCGATATCAATTGCGCGGCGATCCCGGCGGAATTGCTCGAATCCGAATTGTTCGGTTTCGAGCGTGGCGCATTCACCGGCGCGAACCAGAAGAAGGTCGGCCTCGTCGAAGCGGCCGACCGCGGCACGCTGTTTCTGGACGAGATCCGCGAGCTGAGCCCCGTATTGCAGGCGAAGCTTCTCACGCTGATGGATACGCAGAGGTTCCGGCGGGTCGGTTCGGTCACGCCGATCGGCGTCGATGTGCGCTTTGTCGCCGCCACCAACCGCATCCTCCTTAACGAGGTGAACGAGGGGCGCTTCCGCGAGGATCTCTATTACCGGTTGCAGGTCATCTCGATCAATCTGCCACCGCTGCGCGAGCGTGGCGAGGACATCCTGTTCCTGGCGCGGCACTTTCTCGCTGAGCTCTGCCAGCGCTATGGCCGCGCGCCGATGGCGATTTCGGATGACGTTGCGGGCATTTTTCGCGCCTATCGCTGGCCGGGCAACGTGCGTGAGATGCAGAACCTGCTCGAAAGGATCGTCGCGCTCGAGGAGGCGGATGTCATCGGGCGGGGCCACCTCCCGGCACGTGTGTTGCGCACGCTCACCGATGGTGGTCCGCATCCAGCGCGTGCCTCGGCGGCAGATTTCCATGCAGCGACCGAATCCTTCCAGCGCGACTTGATCGGCCGGGCGCTCTCCGCCCATGCCGGCAACGTCCACAGTGCGGCCCTCGCGCTCGGCCTCACGCGCCATGCCCTTCGCCACCAGCTCAAGAAGCTGGGCCTCGATCCATCGTCCTTCACCGGAAAATCCTGAGGAGCTTCGTCGTGCCCCGGTCCATGAAAGTCATCTGCCCCAACGGCCATCTGGGGTTCGCGCCCTCGAAGCCGGAGAGCTTCGCCATCGGCGTCGAGGCCAATCCCGATATCATTGCCGCCGATTCCGGAAGTGACGACGTCGGCCCGGGCCCGCTCGGGTCCGATACCTCGACGAGCCCTGTTGCCTGGCAGACGCACGATCTCGAGATGATGCTGCTCGCCGCCCGCCGGAAGGGGGTGCCGATGATCATCGGCTCGGCAGGCGATACCGGCACCAACAGCCGCGTCGATCTCTACGTGCGCATCATCCGAGAATTGGCCGAGAAACATGATCTCGCGCCGTTCAAGCTTGGCTATTTCTACTCCGAGGTAGACAAGGAATGGCTGCGCGGGAAAATCCGCTCGGACGATCCAGTGACGGGCCTTGACGCGCGCGAGAACCTCACCGAGGCCGAACTCGACGCGACCGACCGCATTGTCGCGATGGCTGGCGTCCATCCCTTCATCAAGCTGCTCGACATGGGGGCGGATGTCATCATCGGCGGCCGTTCGAGCGATTGCGCGATCTTCGCCGCGCCGGCAATCCGCGCCGGATACCCGCAAGCTCTGTCCTATTACCTCGGCAAGGTGCTCGAATGTGCCTCCTTCTGCGCCGAGCCCTACGGCGGCAAGGAAACCGTGATGGGCGAGATCACGGACGACGACGTCTCCGTCACCGCAATGAACCCCGGCCAGCGCTGCACGGTCGCGTCGGTCGCCGGACATGCGATGTACGAGCGCTCGAACCCCTTCTACGAATATGTGGCGGGCGGCTGCCTCGACATGAGCCAGTGCCATTATGAGGAAACCGGCCCGAAGACGACCCGCGTCACCGGACCGTTCTTCGCGCCGGTCGAGCGGGTCCGCGTCAAGCTCGAAGGCGCCGGCAAGGTGGGCGAGCGCTATGTCGGCATCGTGGGCGTGCGCGATCCCTATACCATCGCGCATATCGACAAGGTGATCGATTGGGCGAAGAGCCAGGCTCGCGAGCGCTTCGGCAACCAGTCCTACGAACTTCACTACAACGTCTACGGCCGTGACGGGGTGATGGGGGCGATGGAACCGGAGCGCACCGGCACCGGGCATGAGCTCGCTGTCCTCGTGCAGGGCGTCGCGCCAACGGCGGAACTCGCGGAGGAGGTCTGCATGACCGGCTCACGGCAGATGTTCTATGCGCGCCTGCCTGAGGTGAAGGGCACCGCAGGCTCGGTCGCTTTCGCGCTCGATGAGGTTCTGCGCGCGAGCCCCGCCTATCGCTGGACACTCAACCACACCGTCGGCGTCGACGATCCGCTCGAACTCTTCCCCTGCCATCTCGTAACTGTCGGCCAGTGAGCGGGCGAGAAAAGGATAATCCGATGACCAGACTGACCGACCTCGCCAAGACGATCCGTTCCAAGAACGCGGGCACAGACAAGATTACATTCGACATCATCTTCACCGATCGCGCCAATTACGAGCGGGTGAAGGCCTCGAATGCGATCAACCGCGCCAGTATGGCCGCGCTCTACAAGATCGACGAGAAGCGGATCACCGATCTCGTGACCTTCGATCCGGCCTTCGCGATCAAGTTCACGATCCTGCGCGAGCGCCCCTCCGGCTCGGCGGGAGACGGGGATATCTTCGGTGCGCAGCAATACGCGCCGCTGCTCTCGCTTGAGATTCCGTAAGCACGCCGGCTGCGAAGCCAAAGCCGGTCGCGGATTCCGCAGTATTTTGGAAGGGGATAATACTATTCCCGAAACTGTTTGAAGTCCCAGACGGCGAACAGGGGCCGACCGAAGCGGCAAAGGAGCGGGAACGGACGAAGCGCCGCGCTGTCAGTTCCTGAACATTCCACACAATGCGGTGATCTGCTCGCGCAGCCAAGCATGCGCGGGATCGGGTGTGCGGCGCGCATGCCAATAGAGGCGCAGTTCAGGCGTCGGACCGTCAAAGGGAACGTCGAGCACCCGCAGACCTTCCGCAACACCAATTGATGACGCGAACTGTTCAGGAATTGCTGCTGCGATATCGCCACCTTTGACACTGGCGACGACGGCATGAAAGGTCGGAACCGCTAGCACCACGCGCCGTTTCCGGCCCATATTTGCAAGCGCGGCATCCGTCCAGCCGTTCATGCTGCCGTCGACGGAGCGGATTGCCCAGTCGAGCGCACAGAATGTGTCGAGCGATAGCGTCTTCCCCGGTTTCAAGCCGGCAATTGCCGGGTGATCCGCGCGGATCACGATCTTGAACGGCGAGTTGAACAGATGCGAGTATGAGACGAATTCAGGCGGCGCGAATTCCCGCTCCAGCGCCATGTCGATCGCATCGTCCTTGAGCATGCGCTCGACGTCCCCTGCCGCGCTGTCGAGAAAACGCAAACCGATCCCGCGCGAATGCCGGTTCAACTCCCGCATCAGCGGTGGAACGAACAGGGTGCCGAAGAAATCCGCGCCCATCAGCGTGAAGGTTCGTTCGAGCCGCGAGGGGTCGAAACGCCGTTCGGCCACCAGCAGGCGCTCAAGCCCCTGGAGTGCATCGCGGATGCCCGGCGCAAGCGTTTCCGCGCGCGGTGTTGGCACCATGTCGTTGCCCACGCGAACGAAGAGCTTATCGTCCAGCAAATCGCGCAAACGCTGCAGCGCCGCACTCACAGCAGGCTGGCTGAGGCCGATCTGCTCGCCGGCGCGTGTGACGGAGCGTTCGCGCATCATCGCATCAAACACGCGGAGCAGATTGAGATCGAAAGCAGCAAAATTCATCACGCAAATGGAGCCCATAATATCAATCGATTTCAAGTCCGGTGCCGGATTCTTTATCTCGCGGTTCATCCGAAGCACGGGCCGTTCCGCCCAGAAATGCGAGAGAAAACCATGACATGTCCCAAGAAGACAGTCTCAAACGGCGGTGACCTGATCTTCCGCGAAACCCTAGTCGAGATCCGGATGTCCGCCAACGACAACGCCGATCGCCTGTCGGTCATTGAGCATCGCATGCCTTGCGGAGAAGCCCCGCCACTGCATATCCACCGTACCGAGGACGAAGTGTTCTATGTGCTGCGCGGCACGATGCGCTTCGAGGTTGGTGGCGCGATCATCACCGCCGGTGCCGGCGATGTTGTCATGGCACCGAAGGGTACGCCGCATCGTTTCATCGTCACGTCCGAAGACGGAGCGCATTGCCTCACGATTATGAAGGGTGGGGATTTCGAGACGGTGATCCGCGAGGTCTCCCGCCCGGCACATCCGCTCGAGATCTATGCACGGGCAAGCGGACCGGCCGATGATGCCGCAACGCTGATTGCATCGCTAGCCCGCAACAATATCGATGTAATCGGCCCGCCACTCGCCGCCTGACGTACGCCTTTCCCCTCAAAATCGACCCCGCGTCGCCTCGGTTTGCGTCGAGGCCATGCATTTTCATGCGCAATTCACAGAGACAGACATGAGACACGAATTCGAAGACGACGCCCGCCGGATAGAAGCCATATTGGCGCCGCAACCACCCCGTCGTTCCGGGGCGCGTACCGCCGCGATGGTCGCCATTTTTGCAGTCGCGATTGCTGGAACGATCAGCCTCGGAGCAAGTTGGGCTGGCCCATCGCGTATTGCTCGTGGCGAGTATCTGGCGACCGTTTCCGGCTGCGGCGACTGCCACACGCCGGGGTACTTCTTCGGCAAGCCGGATGAGACCAAGCCGCTCTCCGGCTCCGAAGTTGGATTCGAAATCCCCAATCTCGGTGTCTTCCACGGCCCAAATCTTACCCCCGACAAGGAAACTGGCCTTGGTCGCTGGAGCGAGACCGAGATCGTCATGGCGTTGCGGACCGGCGTGCGCCCGGATGGTCGCGAACTCGCACCCATAATGCCCTGGCGGAACTTCGCGCGTTTCAACGATGAGGATGCGCGTGCGATTGCGGCGTATCTCAAATCGTTGAAACCGGTCAGCAACAAGGTCCCGGGGCCCTTCAGCGATCAGGAAAGGCCCACATCATTCGTAATGAAGATCGTCTCGCCAGAGAGGTAGTGCTGGCCGTGTATGAGCAAGCTCGGAAAGAAGAGAACTCGGCAAACTGGCGCATGCAAAGAGCTTAAGGTGGGGCATTTCATCCGGCGTAAACCGCCTGTTCAATTGACATGTCGACCACAAGTTTCCTGACTTGGGGTCAGGCGGTTGTCGGCCTCCACAAGCCTCCACGATTTTGCACGCCAGCCAAGCCGAAAATCGGAGACTCGGGGGCGCGGTTATCCCGTGGTTCCATCCAGCTTCTCGATCGAAAATCGTGTAATCTCGCGCGGGATCATGCTCCCGCGTTGAGGGGCGTGACTGCAACCACCATGTAACGACGGATTTTCGGGGCGTCAGCGTCGACCCGCCACACCCCGCCCACTACACGCGAAAATTGCCGCCCGCGCATGAAGCGCCGCGTTTTCACAATTTCCGATGGCGGTTGAAATGGTCGGAGTGGCGGGATTCGAACCCACGACCCCTAGTCCCCCAGACTAGTGCGCTAACCAGGCTGCGCTACACTCCGACGTGGAGGGGCTTATAGGTGCTGCCGGCGGGGCTGGCAATCTCTTTCCCATAGATATCGCAGCGGTGCCGCTGATGCGGTTTCTTCATCAATTTCCGCTAGGGCGGGAGGGGTGATGGATGGACGGACAGACGGGCCCGATGCGCATTCTCCTCGTTCTCGATACCGCTTTCGTGAATGGCGGGCAGGCCAAGGTGGCGATCGATTCCGCCCTCGGGCTCAAGGCACGCGGACACGAGCCGGAGATTTTTGCCGCCGTCGGGCCGGTCGCGCCGGAGCTTCAGGCGGCTGGTATCCCTGTCCATTGCCTCGATCAGAGCGAACTTGTGAAGGATGGATCGGTCGTGAAGGCCGCCTGGCGCGGTATCGACAACCGGGAAGCAGCCGGAGCGCTTGAAGGCGTTCTCGCGCATCTGCCGCGCGGTGAGAGCGTCGTTCATGTCCACGGTTGGGCTAAGGCGCTTTCGTCCGCCATCGCCGGGCCAATTGCGCGCTCGGGGCTGCCGAGCCTCTACACGATGCACGAGTATTTTCTGCTATGCCCGAACGGCGGGTTCTACAACTATCAGAAGCACACGCATTGCCCTCTGGAACCGCTTTCGATGCGCTGCATCGCGACGCATTGCGATTCCCGCTCCTATCTGCACAAGGCGTGGCGCGTTGCCCGGACGGTGGTGATGAAGCATGTCCACCATCTGCCGGGCGTGATGCGCGATGTGGCCTATTTTCACCCGTTCCAGCGTGCGATCATCGAGCGGCATCTGCCCGAGGGCACGCGCCTCCATGAGATCGCCAACCCGGTCGAGGTCGAAGATCTCGGCCCGAAGCCGGAGCCGTCGAGCGGCGAGATCATCTTCCTCGGCCGGATCTCGATGGAGAAGGGCGTTTTCGTCTATGCCGAGGCCGCACGCCGCGCCGGGATCGTGCCGGTATTCGTCGGCGACGGGCCGCTCGCGGTCGAGCTTGCCAAGCGCTACCCTGAAGCGCGGTTGCTCGGTTGGCATGATGCCGCCGGTGTTCGGAAAAGGCTTCGCGAGGCGCGTGCGCTGGTATTCCCCTCGCTTTGGTATGAGGGCCAGCCGCTGACCGTGCTGGAAGCGCTGGGCCTCGGCACGCCGGTGATCGCGGCAGATCAATGCGCCGGTCGCGAAAGCGTCATTGACGGTGAAACAGGGCTCTGGTTCAGGCAGGCGGACCCGGATGATCTCGCCCGTGCGTTGCGCATGATGATGGACGACGAGACCGTCTGGCGGATGTCGGAAGCCGCCTATCGCCGCTACTGGGCCGATCCGTTCTCAATCGAGCGCCATTGCCGTCGATTGGAACAGGTTTACGGCGAGCTTCTCGCGCGTCCCTGACTTTATTCGGCCGGCTGGAGATGGCGCGATTGCGCCTGCGCCGCCAGTTCAGCTTGCACGCGGTAGGCGTGATGCGCATAGGCGCGATATTCGCCGATGAAGCGGCGCGAGATGGCGGCCAATCCCCAGCACAACCCGTAGATCATGAAGAGGTGCCGCCAGCGGTCGGTATCGATCTGGAAGTTCTGGACGAGATGCGGCACCAACCCGGCGAACATCACCACGGCATGGGCCTGGAACGGCGTTTTCATGAACACCGTCCGCCAAGCGATCACAGTCGTCGAGACGATGAAGGCGAGGAAGGTAATGCCGCCGAGCCAGCCGTAGGAAGAGAACGCCATCATGTAGGTGTTGTGCGGGTTCTCCGGGAAATAGAGCCAGTGCCGGTTCGGGCCATAACCGAAGGGCAGGGTGAGGAGTTCCGGCAAGGCGCGGAGCTGGTTGCCGAAACGCCCGGACGGGCCGGAATCGTAGTCCTTCTGCAAGGTGAAGCGGTCAGCGAAGACTTGGGCGATGCTGTCGACCGACAGGAGCGCTGCGAGACCGATGGCCGCCGCCGCGAAACCGAGCAGGGCAAGAAGGGTGATCTTGGCCCGCATCGCATCGCGTGGCGCTGTGACGAACATCAGCCAGACAAGAACGCCGGCGCCGATCACCATCGCGCCCCAGGATCCGCGCGAATAGGTGAGAAACAGCGCGAGCAGGATCGGCGCCGCAAGTGCGAGGCGCAGCAGACGCAGCCGCTCGTAGCGCAGGAAATCATGGATCAGGTACAGCGCGGGCAGCACCAGGAAGGAGCCGAGCACGTTCGGATCGCGGAAGGTGCCGGAAACGCGCCCCTCGTGCATCGTAAAATATGCGCCGAGGCCGCCGATATCGCGCCAGCCGATGATACCGGCGAGGGAAGCGGCGACCGCGCCGAGGATCAGCCCCCATTTGATCGCCTCAAGGCGCGGGAGTGCGTTCTGGTTCATCGTCAGGCAGAAGAAAACTGCCGTTGTCGCGACAAAGCAGGTGCCGATCATGAATTCGCGGCTGTCGGCGAAATCGAGATGCGGCTGGAGCGCGATCAATCCGCCGATGTTGAAGACGATCAGGAACAGGATCAGCGGCATGTTCTGCCGGTCGATGCGCAGGCCCAGCAGCGTGAACAGCCCGATCGCTGCAAGGCTGGTGACGTTGTAGGCGATATCGAAGACAACGAAGGCGCCGGTAAACACCATCAGCGCGAGCATGACGAGCAACAGCGGCTCGCCGGCATGCGGCGGCACCAGCAACCCGGACGGGAAGGGGGCGTATCTCGCCCATGCGGGACGCGGAACAGGAGAACGCAACGGGATACTCGCACGAAAACGCATCCGGCAAACCGGACGCGCGAAGCTTAGGCGAGGCGTCTCAAGAACGGGTTAAGGGCGGCTGGGCCATTCACGTGCGGCGGCTGGCGATTGTTTCGCGATAGGCGGTCTCGATCGTCTCGATCATCAGCGGAACGTTGAAGCGCGTCTTGATCTCGTCCGAGCGGATGACCGCCTCCGCCTTGATGTCTGCCGTTGGGCGGGAGAGAACATCACGCATTGCATCCGCGAGTGCGGCCGGGTCATTCGGCTGGATAAGATAACGGTAATCGCCGGGCAGGATTTCTGGGATGCCGCCAACGTTTGTTGAAATGAGCGGCAATTTGCCCGCCACGGCCTCGAGCACGATGTAGGGCAGCGATTCGAAGCGCGAGGGCACCACCATCACCTTGCCCATGCGGAAGGCCTGGGCGGCGGGCGTGACGCCGAACCAGCGGAACTGCCCTTCGATGCCACGCTCCGCGATCAGCCCGCGGATCCGCTCCTCGGACGGGCCGGAGCCGACCATCGTGATCGTCGGGTGGCGGCCTTCGCTCGCGAGAATGAACAGCGCCTCGACGAGGGTATCGATGCCCTTCGCCTCGCGGAACTCGCCGACATAGAGAAAATCCGTCGCGTCCGGGTTCGGCTCGACATTGGCGAACTCGTGTTCGTAAAGCCCGTTGAGCGCGATGGTCGTCGGCCGTTTCGAGACGCAGACAAACTCGTAGTAGCGGTCGCGGATGAACTGGCTTTCGAACAGGAACAGATCGGTGCCGCGCTCCAGCAGGCGCTCGATCAGCATGAAGCCGCGATGCGCGAGAGAACCGGGGTAATAGTTCAACGAACCGCCATGCGGTGTATAGCAGCGGATCGGGCCGGAATTCGGCGTCAGAACGCCGGCGAGCCGTGCGTAGAGGCCGCCTTTCGCACCCTGTCCGTGCACGACATCAACGCCGTGCTCCTTCACGAGCGCGGCTACCTTGAAGATCGCGGGAAGATCGGTGACATGCGGGTTGCGGTGCATTGGCATCCGGTGAATGCCGAGCTTCATCTTCGGCGCGAGTTCGGCCAGCAGTGCCTCGCCGCGCGCCCCGCCGGTCCGGCTATCGCAGAGGATGCCGATCTCGTGGCCCCGCGCACTCATCGCGCTCACGACGTCATAGACATTGCGAAAAAGACCGCCGACCGGGGCGCGGAACACGTAGAGGATGCGCATTGGGCTCGCGGTGCTGCGCACCGCCTCCGGAATCAGAAGAAGCGTTCCTTGATGACGACCGTATCGCCCGGCCGCACGGGCGTGGTGATCGGGACGGCGACGGTGAGCAGGCCCTCGGGGGTCGCGCGGGTGATCTCCGCATAGCTGCGGTTGGCGCGTGGACCGTAGCCGCCGGCAATCGCAACCGCCGTCTGAACGGTCATGTTGTTGACGAACGGGAACTGGCCGGAGGAGTTCACCTCGCCGAGCACGAAGAACGGGCGATAGGTCTCGACCTCGACCGAGACCTTCGGCTCGCGCAGGTAGCCTTCACGCAGACGGCCCTCGATCTGGCGGGCGAGGCTCTGTGTCGTGTGACCCTGCGCCATGACAATGCCGATCAACGGCATCGCGATCCGGCCCGAGCCGTCGACGGCGTAGGAATTCGAGAGGCTGTCCTGCCCGAAGACGATCACGCGCAGGCGGTCGCCGCCGGCGAGCGTATAGGGCTGGTTCGGGTCGGTCGCGAGATATTCCGGCGCAAGGCGCGGCGTCATCGCGCAGGCCGAGACCGCAAGGCTCAGCATCACGGCAATGAGGGCTTTCGTCGGGCGCATCGGGAAACGTGAACTCCGGGATTTTCTTCAACCCGCACATTGCCCGCTTATGGTTAATGATTGCTCAATGGCGCGCCTCTTAACCCGAAAGAAACCATGTTCGTTCAGATTCCGGTTCTGGTAGAGAGGGAGAAATCCGGATGGACGCCGCCGAAACGACAGCCCCGCTGCGGACGCAGGCAGCGCCCGCGGCGACGCATGAGAGCGTCGGCTCGGTCGCGTCCGCGCTCTGGCGCAGGAAATTCTGGATCGTCGTTCCGACGCTGTTTGCGCTGCTCGCTTCGCTCGCGGTCGTCAACATCCTCACGCCGCGCTATACGGGCGAGGCGCGCGTTCTACTTGAAAATCGTGAAACCTTCTATTCCCGCGCCGATCGCGATACCGGTCTCAATTCGGCGGCGATCGATCCTGAGGCTGTCGCCAGCCAGGTCCAGAACGTGATGTCGAAGGATCTCGCGCTGAAGATCATCCGCGAGATGGAGCTGCACAAGCGCGCGGAATACGATCCGGTACAAAAGGGGCTTGGCCTCAGCGGGCAGATTCTCGTGATGCTCGGCCTGCAGAAGGATCCGCGCACCATTCCGCAGGAAGAGCGCGTGCTGGAGATGTATTACAAGCGTCTCCTCGTCTATCCGCTCGGCAAGAGCCGGGTAATGGCGATCGAATTCCAGTCGGAAGACCCAAAGGTCGCCGCTGATGTCGCCAACCGCATCGCCGAGGAATACCTTGCGCGCGAGGAGGGGGCCAAGAACCAGACGAGCCGCGTTACCTCGGAGTGGCTCGACAAGGCCATTGCCCCGCTGATGAAGAAGGTGCAGGAGGCCGAGGCCAAGGTCGAGGCGTTCCGCGCGTCCAAGGGCTTGTTCGTCAGCTCCAACAACACGACGATTTCAACCCAGCAGCTTTCCGAACTCAACACGCAGTATTCGCTGGTGCGGTCGCAGCAGGCGGATTTGCAGGCGCGTGCCAAGGTAATCCGCGAGGCGCTGCGGCTCGGGCGCATCTTCGAGACGTCGGAAGTCATCAACAACGAACTGGTACGTCGGCTTCTCGAACAGCGTGCCCAGCTGAAAGCGCAGATCGCTTTCGAGGAGCGTACGCTTCTCCCCGGCCATCCGCGCATGAAGGAACTGAACTCGCAGCTGGCCGATCTCGAACGGCAGGTTCGCGCTGCCGCCGAGCGCGCAGCCCGCGCGCTGGAAAACGACGCTCGCGCCGCCGGTGCCCGCGTCGCCTCGATGCAAGCCGAACTCAATAGCCAGAAGAAGACCGCAGCGCTCTCCAACGAGGACGAGGTTCAGCTCAAGGTGCTTGAGCGGGACGCCGTGGCCCTGCGCGAGCAGCTCAACTCCTACCGTAACAAGTTCCTCGATGCCGCCGCCCGCTCGACCGAGAGCGCGCAGCCGGCGGATGCCCGCATCATCTCGCGTGCCTTCCCGCAGAGCGAGCCGACCTTCCCGAAGAAGGTGCCGATCGTGCTGCTGGCGACGCTCGGCACGCTTGTGGTGGCAGCGACGCTGATCGCGACGCAATCGTTGATGGCCCGCGCGATGTCGCCGGACTACGGCTACGCGCCGGCGTATTATTCCACTTCGAGCGCTGATGCGCCGGTTAACACGGTAGTCCAACCACCCGCCGAACCGCTGCCCTGGGAGAAACCCGCAAAGGGTTGGGGCGGATTCTCGCTACCATTCGGGCTGGGCGCAAAGAAAAAGCCGCCAATGCCGGAGGAGGCCTTCGCGCCTGCCTATCCGATGGAGACGGCGCCGGTCAGGACCAGCCTCGCACGCGATTCCGCCGCCTCGGAGCAAGTCGAAGGGCTTGCGCGCGAGATCGCCCTGATGGATTTCGGCGGTGGCGGCAAGGTGATCCTGTTCTATGCCCTGACGCCGGACGCGCGGGCAGGGCTGAGTACCCTGCGCTTCGCCCGCCGCCTTGCGCAGGACGGTGCGGCGGTCGTGGTTGATCTCGTCGGGCAGGGAGCCGGCGGCAAGGGCGGCAACCTCTATTCGCGCGTGCTCGGCCGCATCGACGGCATCGGTCTCGCCGGGCTGGCATCGTGGCTCGACAAGGTCGCTCCGCTTGGCGACATCATCCATCGCGATCCCCGGACGCGGCTGCACGTTGTTCCCGCCGGTGACGCGCTCCAGAACCGCATCGCCAGCGCGCCCTTGCGGAACGAGATCGCGACGTTGGTTTCGGCGCTGCAACGCTCCTACTCGCATGTCGTGATCGACGGCGGCAACATCGGCGGCGCAGGCGAATTCTTCGCCGGTATGGCCGATGTCGTCGTGCTGGTCGCTGCCGAAGGACGCGAGGAGGATTTTCTCGAACGTACGGTCGAGCGGCTTGAAGCCTTGCGCGATGCACCGGTCTACGTCATGGCGGAAGAGCAGGGCGTCGAGTTTTCACCGGCGAATGATCCGCTCCCGCAGGCCGGCTATCACGCCGTCTGAGGTCAGGCGCGAAGCCTGCGGCGGACGCCCTTGGCGAGGTCGAACAGCCTCGGGTTCCGTTTGATGACGCGTTTTGCGCCGCGAAAGGCCAGCCATGCCGCTGCCGCCAGTTGTCCGCGTAGCGTGAAGCCTTCCGCGATATCGACGATCGGCAGGGTTTCCGGGCAGAACTGGTTCTTGTAGCGCGCCTCGCCAATGCCGAGGTCGAACCCGGTGCAACCCTCCTTCCGCAGGGTGACGATCAGTTCGCCCATCGCGACATCGCCGGGGCTGAAGCGGGCGATCTCGGGCGAGGGATCATAGGCCGTGAACATGCCGGAGCTGTGGGTTCCGCATCGCGCGACGCCGACCACCGCGACCGGCTGCCCGTCGAGCCCAAGCGTGAACAGCCGGACGGGTCGTTCCGGGCCGCAGACCGCTTCCCAGAGAAAACCTCGGACCTCCCGCGCGGCGAAAGGATCGGGAATACCCATCGCCTGAAATTGCCGGGATTTCCAGTCGAAGAACTGTTCGAGCGCCGTCTCCGCGCTGGTCTCGCAAGGTGCCCAACCGGCGCTGAGAGTCCCGATCTCGGTCAGTTTCCGGCGCTTGTAGCGTTGCTTCTTGAGGCCCTCGCGGTCGAAGAGTCGCGCCATCACATCGTCAGGCGCGCCGTCAAGGTGCAGGCAGGCGGCATCGCTGGGCGCGGGGCGATGGTCGAGCGCGAGCAGGGGATGAGGCAATCCGGCCCAGTCGGTCGGGCAGTCGGCCAACATGATCGCGTCGATGCCTTCTGCGCCGGCGACAGCGCGCAAGGCCAATTTGAGCGCATCAGCCGGGATGCTCGACGCCGATGCGGCAGGCGCGAAGAAACTGGCATGCGCGCCACCGATCTTTTCGAAAACGGCAATGCCATGTGTCGCATCGCGCAGCAGGGGCAGGACGAGCCAGCCCCCCTCCGCGAAGGAAAGGTCGAGGAGTCGGAATTTCTCGCCGACGTCGTGCGATCGGATGAAGGCTTGCAGCCAGCCGGCGCTCTGGAAAGGCGAGCCCGTCGCTTCGACCGCCCGAAGGCGCGCAAAGGCGTCCTCGCCCGCAGGCAGGATCCGGAAGGCAAAGTCGCCAGCGGCCCCGAAGGTTGGTTCGGGAGAGATATTCCGTGTCATGCGTGCGATTATGGGCGTGAAAGGACGAAAAAACCGATAATGTCCGCTGCGAAGGTGAATCGGGCGGAAGAGCGGGGGAGGGTGCCGGCATTGCGCTACGCGATGATCCGTCTGGCGCTTGAAGGGATTGCGGGCTTTGGCCTCGATCGCCTGTTTGCCGCACGTTTTCGTGGACGCGGGGTGATTCTCACCTTTCATCACGTTGCGCCGCCCGGACCGTTCCTGCTCGACGAGAATGCCGGCCTGTCGATCACCCCGGCCTTCCTTGAAACGACGATCCTGACGCTGCGCGATCTCGGTTACGAGATCGTCCGGCAAGACGAGGTCGCGGCCCGTCTTTCGGTGGAAGGTGGGCCGCCCTTCGCGGTGCTGACCTTCGATGACGGCTATCGTGATAACCTGACCCATGCACTGCCCGTCCTGCGTCGGCTTGCCGCGCCTTTCACGCTTTTCGTCTGCCCCGGTTTCGCGCAGCGGACTGCGCCGCTCTGGTGGCTCGATATCGAGGAGGCGATCACGAAGCTTCACACGCTTCGTCTCGAATTGCCGGATGCCGGCGTGCTGGAGAGGGCGGAAACACCCGTCGAAAAGCGCCATGCCGCCAGGACGCTGTACTGGCGCCTGCGCGATCAGCCCGAGGATGTGCTCCAGGCCGCCGTCGCAGCGCTCTGCCGGCAGGCGGGGGTAGACCAGATGGCCCGCGTCGCGCGGCTGTGCATGGATTGGGAAGCGCTAGAAACCTTCGCGAGCGAGCCGCTCGCCAGCCTCGGTGCGCATACACTGAGCCATCCGCGCCTCGCCCGGCTGGACGGCAAGGCTTCCCTGGCTGAGATGGCAGGCAGCCGCGCGGTGATCGAGGATCGCCTCGGTGTGAAGGTCAGGCATTTCGCCTATCCGGTCGGGGATCGGGAGTCGGCGGGGCCGCGCGAATTCGCTTTCGCGGAGGAACTCGGATTTGCCAGCGCGGTGACGACGATGCCGGGGGTGTTGCAAACTGCGGATCGGGAACGGATGAGCGCGCTGCCGCGCATCTCCGTCAACGGCCTGTTTCAGGAGCCGCGCTATCTTCGCGCGCTTCTGTCCGGCCTGCCCTTCGCGTTGCGGCGGCGATAGAACAAGAGCCTTAGTCGGCCTTGCGCTTCTCCATCCAGCGGATGATCGGCAGGAGCGGGATCGCCCAGGCGAGGCCGGCGATGACGTAGAACATCATCTCGGCGAACTTGTTGGCACCGGTGAGGATACGCGGCGCCAGCGCGGCGACGACCAGCGCGTAGAACGCCACGAACAGAACCATCAATATCGTGCCGAAAAACTTCTTGATGCGCGGGTTCATGAAATCTTGATGCCCTGAACGAAAAGCGCCCCTTGCCGGGGTGCATCCGTTGTGCATATCGACCAGAACGCTTCCGAGAACAAGAAGGAACTCGCCCGTGTCCGCTCCGGCCCTTGCCGCGCATAGCCCGGTGTCGTTCGGCGACAACCTCCGCCCCGGCGCAGCCCGCGCGTTCCGTCTCTGGCTTCTCGTGCTGATCCTGCTTGTGCTGGTGATGGTGACGGTTGGTGGCGCGACGCGGCTTACAGGCTCCGGCCTCTCGATCACCGAATGGAAGCCCGTTCTGGGTGCGATTCCGCCGCTCAATGCCGAGGATTGGGCGCGCGAATTCGCCCTTTACCGCGAGAGTTCACAGTACAAGAACCTCAATTCGGGGATGAGTCTGGGCGAATTCCAGTTCATCTACTGGTGGGAATGGGGGCACCGCCAACTCGGTCGGTTCATCGGCCTCGTGATGCTCGGCGGTTTCCTTGCGTTTTTCCTCACCGGCGCGATCAGGGGCCGACTCGCGGCGGCAACCTTCGGGCTGGGCCTGCTGCTCGGGCTTCAGGGCGCGATCGGATGGATTATGGTCGCCTCCGGGCTGAAGCCGGGCATGGTGGCCGTCGCGCCAGTGAAGCTGACGCTGCATCTCGTCTTTGCATGCCTGTTCTTCATCGGCCTTGTCGCGATGGCCGCGTATTTCGGCACGTTCGGCAAGAGGCAGGCGGCGACACCGGGTCTGCGTGGGGCTGCCTGGGGCCTCGTGATCGCGATTCTGGCGCAAATCGCGCTTGGTGGACTGGTAGCGGGCTCTCACGCAGGATTCACCTACAACACCTGGCCGCTGATGGATGGCGAATTGATTCCCGGCGCAGGCAAATTGTTCGTGGTTGCGCCAATTTGGGAGAATTTCGTCGATAACCCCACGATGGTGCAGTTCAATCACCGGCTCGGAGCCTATCTGCTGCTCGCGCTGGCCGTCTGGCACACGTTCGCGGCGAGGGGGACGCCGGCTTTCCGACGCGCGGCGCACCTGCTGGTGCTGGTGCTGCTGCAGGCGGTCCTTGGAATCGTCACGCTGGTGCTCGTCGTCCCGCTGCACGCGGGTCTCGCGCACCAGGCGCTCGCGCTCCTCGTGCTCGGCTATGCCACGAGCCACGCCGTGAAATGTGGCCCCGGAACCATGCCGGAGCCACGATAGCGAAGTCAGGCCTTCAGCGCCTGGTCGAGGTCGGCGATCAGATCCGCGACATCCTCGATGCCGACCGACAGGCGGACGACGTCGGGGCCTGCGCCGGCGATCGTCTTCTGCTCGTCCGTCAACTGGCGATGCGTTGTCGAGGCCGGATGGATGACGAGCGAGCGCGTGTCGCCGACGTTCGCGAGATGCGAGAACAGCTTCAGGTTCGAGACGAGCGCGATGCCCGCCGCGTTGCCCCCCTTGAGGCCGAAGGTGAACACCGCGCCTGCGCCCTTGGGCGAGTATTTCTTCTGCAGCGCGTGATACTTGTCGCTCTCAAGGCCGGGATAGGAAACCCAGCTGACGGCAGGATGCGTCGAGAGGAATTTCGCAACCGCGAGCGCATTGTCCGAGTGCTTCTGCATCCGGAGCGGCAGGGTCTCGATGCCGGTGAGGATCTGGAAGGCATTGAACGGCGAGAGCGCCGGACCGAGGTCGCGCAGGCCGAGCACGCGGCAGGCGATCGCGAAAGCGAAATTGCCAAAGGTCTCGGCCAGCACCATGCCCGCATATTCCGGCCGCGGCGCTGTCAGAGAGGGATACTTCTTCCCGGCTTTGAGCCAATCGTAGGTGCCAGCATCGACGATCACGCCGCCAATGGAATTGCCGTGCCCGCCGAGAAACTTGGTCAGCGAATGCACGACGATGTCCGCTCCGTGTTCGATCGGACGAACAAGATAGGGAGAGGCGAGGGTGTTGTCGACGATCAGCGGAATACCGGCTTTTTTCGCCACCGCCGAAATCGCGGCGATATCGAAGATCACGCCGCCCGGATTGGCGATCGACTCGATGAAGATTGCCTTGGTCTTCGGCGTGATCGCTTTCTCGAAGCTCGCGGCATCGTCGCCATCGGCCCAGATCACGTTCCAGCCGAACTTCTTGTAGGCGTGGTTGAATTGGTTGATCGACCCGCCGTAGAGCTTCTTGGCGGCAACGAATTCATCACCCGGCTCCAGAAGCGTATGGAACACGAGGTGTTCGGCGGCATGGCCGGAGGCGACCGCCAGCGCAGCTGTGCCGCCTTCAAGCGCCGCGACGCGCTCTTCAAGAACGGCGGTCGTGGGATTGGTAATGCGGGTATAGATGTTGCCGAACGCCTGAAGGCCAAAGAGCGATGCTGCGTGGTCGACGTCATCGAAGACGAAGGAGGTCGTCTGGTAAATCGGGGTCGCGCGGGCGCCCGTGGTCGGGTCGGGCTGGGCGCCGGCATGGACGGCAAGGGTCGAGAATCCGGGGGCGCGGTCAGTCATTGTTTGCTCCTTCTGTCGCGAGAGGCGTTCTAAATGGCGGAAATTCGTTCGTCAAGACGGAATGTTCGATTTGAAGAACGATGCTGCCAACGCAAAACAGCCCCTCAACAATGCGTCATTGAGGAGCTTAGCATCATGATCGGAAGGGAGAAAACCGCAGGCTGCGACCGGCTGGGAGGAGGAGAGCAGGGTCGTTCGTTAAGTCGGGCGGCCCGCCGGGGCCGCCCGTGTTTCATCAGGCCGCCTTCTGCGGTGCGACCTTCGGGAAGTCGATGTCGGTATCGAACAGGTGGTTCGCGTAGTTGGTGAAGATATTCGCCACGGTGACCGCGAAAACTTCAACCACGAGCGAGTCGTCGAGCCCGGCCTGGCGGGCGGCGGCAAGCTCCGTCTCCGGAACGTGCCCCTTCGTCGCGATAATCGAGCGGGCGAGGGAGACGATCGCACGGGCGCGGTTCTCGGATGGCGTACCGAAGCGGGCGTCAGCGATATCGTTCGCGCTCAGACCGGCGCCCTTCCCGATGACGGTATGGGCCGAGAGGCAATAGGCACAGGCATTGACCTCACCGACCGCGAGCGCGATCTGCTCGCGTTCCTTGGCCGAGAGCTGGCCGCTCGCGAGGCGGGCGCTGAAATCGAGATAGCCGCCGAGTACGTTCGGCGCATGGCCTAACGTCGCATAGAGATTGGGGACCATGCCGATCTTGGCCTTCACGCCGTTGAAGATGGCGGTGGCGTCGGCGGACGGGTTCGTAACGGGCTGAATACGGGGCATTGTGACCTCCTGTTTGAATTCACGAAACTAACTGATCAGTCAGTAAGTGTGTTATAAATTTGACTGATCGATCAGTAAAGATCAAAATGCACTTGAAGATTGCGGGGTCATTCACGAATGTGTGAGGATCGAAGGAGGCTCGGATGGGCGCGCAGATGAAGGTGGAGGCCCGGGGGGACGGCGGCACGCGCGCGCAACTCCTGGAAGTCACCGAGCACCTGATGAGCGCGCGCGGCTACGAGGGCGTGGCGATCAAGGATATCGCAGCTGTTGTCGGTCTGCGGCCTGCCGCGATCTTCTATTATTTCGCGACAAAGGCCGAACTTGTCGCGGCTGCGCTTGAAGCTTCCATCGTGCGGGTCGGCGGTATGCTGATCGAGATTGACCGGCAATACCCCGATCCTTTGGCGCGCGTGAAGGGCTTTCTTGATCGTTTCGGCGCGATCAAGCGCGCCCGCAACGAATTCTGCTTCGCGGGCGTGCTCGCGGCGAGCTGCAACGGGCTCCCGGGAAATGTTGCCGATGGTGTGAAGCGGTTCGAAGCGCAGATCGTCGATTGGGCGACGGCGCATTTCCGGGAGGCGTCACCCGAGCTGTCGGCAGAAGAGGCGCTGTCCAGTGGGCAGGCGGTGCTGGCGCTGGCCGAGGGGGCGCTGCTCGTCACGCGGATGTCCGGCGATCAGGCTGCCTACGACCGGGTGGTCGCGGCATCATGGCCGGCGCTGGCAGGGGCGGGCAGCCGAGTCTAGCTCCTGCGATCGATCGAGAGTTTCTGGAAGCCCCTGTTTGAAAGCTGCGGCCGCTTGGCCGAAAGCACGCGCGAATTGACGCCAGCCCAGGAGATTTCGCCGGAGAGGCGGCCATATTCGATCTTCGGGCAGCGGTTCATGATGACGCTGATGCCCTGTGCTTCCGCCAGTTCAGCGGCGGCCTCGTTGTAGACGCCGAGTTGAAGCCAGATCACCTTGGGAGTTGGCTTGAGAGCCAAGGCCTCTTCGACGACACCATAGGCAGCCTCCGAATTACGGAAAACCTCGACCATATCGATCGGTCCCTCGATGTCCGCAAGCGAAGCGGCGAACGGAATGTCGAGAACCGAAGCTCCCTGACGCGCGGGGTTGACGGGAATGACCTCGTAACCGCGTTCCTTGAGATACTTGAGCACGAAATAGCTCGGCCGGGCCGGATTGTCGCTCGCGCCAACAATGGCAATTCGCCGCACATCCTTGAGGATGGCGCGGATCAGGTCGTCGGAATACTCAGCATGGCTCATGGGGATCGATCACTTTGACGTTCCACTGAAGGGTTGTCACCGGGAGGGGAATGTCAAGGCCGCGCCAGCAGCAGAAATACGGGCTGAAAACCGCTTGTCCTCGAACAACAGGAACTCCTCATTAATCAATCACTCACATAGTCGGTATGGGCAAGTGTGGGTTGAATCCAATGGCGCGAAAACTATTCCTCAAGCTCCAGCTCTCCATGGGGCTGCTGGCTCTTTTATGTGCATTGCTTGCGGGTGCGCTCTGGCAGGTCAACTCCCTGAGCGACAACCTCTACGAGCAGTCACGCACGCTGATGCGGAAGCAGGCGCTGATCGAGCGGGTCAACGGTCTCGTTTACGCAGTGGTGATGGAATCGCGCGGCCTTTACATCGCTGAAACGGAAAAGCGGATCGACACCTTCGGCAAGGGGCTCGAAAAGCAACTCGCCCGCCTCCAGGAAACCGCCAAGGAATGGCGCGGCCTCACGAGCGCCGACGAGAAAGCGGATTTCGACGCGCTTGAGACGCACCTCACGCGTTTCGTCACGCTCCGCACCGAACTGGTCGCCGCCGCCCGCAAGAGCGGATCGGCCGCCGCGCGCGAGATTGGCGACAACGACGCCAACCGCGCGACCCGCACAGCGTTCAATCAGGCGCTGGAGAAACTCGCCGCGCGCTATGCCCAGTCTCTTGCCGCGACCGAGGCTGACAGCCAGGCCAAGCAGACGCTGGCCGAAGCGATCATGGTCGGCGTGCTGCTGACAACGCTGGCGCTCGCCATCGCGATGGGCTTCTGGACCAACCGCCGCATCGCACGTCCTTTCGGCGAGCTGACGGCAGACCTCCGACGCATCACGGAGGGGGAAGCCGAATTTGCGGTCCGCAATCTGGAGAGGCAGGACGAGGTCGGCATGATCGCCGCTGCGCTTGATCGCTTCCGGATCGCGGTGTCCGCCCAGCAGGCGCGGCAGGTCGAGGAGAAATCCGAGGCGGAACGGCGCGGCCTACGCCAGCGCAACCTCGAAGCCGCCATCGCACGTTTCGAGGCTTCCGCCACCGACCGGGTGAACACCCTCACGCGGACATCGACCGATCTGCACACGGCTGCCGCTTCGCTCTCGACCGGAGCGGAGGAAACCGCGCGGCAGGCAGAGATCGTCACGGAAGCCTCCGATGAAATGAACAGCAACATCGAAACCCTCGCGACGGCCGGCAACCAGCTCGTCGGAGCCATCGGCGAGATCGCGACGGGCATGAGCCATGCCAGTGAGGTCTCGGAACGCGCCCATTCCATCAGCGCCGCGACCGCCACGAAGTTTTCGGAACTCGCGACCGCAGTCGCTGCGATTGGTCAGGTCGTTGATCTGATCAACTCCATCGCGGCGCAAACGAACCTCCTCGCCCTCAACGCAACCATCGAGGCAGCGCGCGCCGGAGATGCCGGCAAGGGCTTCGCGGTAGTTGCCGCCGAGGTCAAGCAACTCGCGGGGCAGACGACACGCGCCACGGCCGAGATCGCGGAGAATGTCGCCCGCGTGCAGGCTGTTGCCGGAGATTCCATCAGCGCCGTCGAGCAGATCGGCTTCACGATCGAGGAAATGCGGCGCATCGCGGCCGAGGTGACCGGCGCGGTCGAGAGCCAGCGCTCGGCAACCGAGCATATCGCTGACAACGTCCGCAGCGCTTCGGAAGGCACACGCCAGGTGTCGGACAACATCACCGGTGTCGCACAGGCGGCGGATGAAACCGGCAGTGCTTCGATGAAGGTGTTGCAGTCGGCCGGAAAACTCTCCGAGGAAGCGACGCATATCCGCGAGGAGGTAGAAGGCTTCCTCGCCGAGATCCGCGCGGCCTGATCGGGATCAGGAAGCCGGCGCCTTCCCGTGACGACCGGTAAAGGCGCCGATCCCTTCCTCTGCTTCGCGGATCAACAGGTTCTCGACCATCACGCGCGAGGCATAGAGATAGGCATCCTCGAGGCCCATCTCCGTCTGGCGGTAGAAGGCCTCCTTGCCGATCTTCACCGTAGCGGCCGGCTTCGAGGCGATGAGGGTTGCAAGCCGCAGCGCTTCGTCGAGCGCTGCGCCGGCCGGCGCGATGCGGTTGACGAGCCCGAAGCGGTGCGCGGTTTCGGCATCGATCATCTCGCCGGTCAGCAGCATTTCCATCGCGTGCTTGTTGGACACATTGCGCGTCAGCGCGATCATCGGCGTCGAGCAGAAGAGGCCGATGTTGACGCCCGGCGTCGCGAAACGCGCGCTCGCACCGGCGACCGCGAGGTCGCAGGAGGCGACCAGCTGGCACCCTGCGGCGGTGGCGACCGTCTCGACCGCGGCAATCACGGGGCAGGGCAGGGCGCGTATTTCCATCATCATCGCCGAGCACGCGGCCATCAGCCCTTCGAAAAAGCCGCGCCCCTTATCCTTTTCCGTGCGTGCCGCCTGAATCTCCTTCAGGTCATGTCCGGCCGAGAACGCCGGCCCTTCCGCCGCGATGACGAGTGCCCGCAGGTGCTTCGCCGTGCCCGCCTCGCGCAGGGCGTGGTGCAATTCGCCGATCATCGCCATCGAGAGCGCGTTGCGGCGCGCCGGGTTGTCGAGCGTGACGATCCGAACCGCGCCACGATCCTCGATCCGGAGCAGAGGGCGCATCGGTTCGGGCTGGAATTGCGCTCCGGTTCCGTGCGGGTTTGACATCGGGCTTCCTCGCTGGTTCTGTTCTGTTTTGAACAATCTACCGGACTTGTCCGGCTCTTGCGAGCCATTTGCGGGATCTTTGCATGAACGACTCCCATCGCGCGATGACCCCGGCGCTGAACCGCGACGAGATGGCTGCCTATCTCGATGAGGTTTTTCCCGAAATCCACCACGGCGGGCGGACAATGGAGGTCGAGGCGGTCCAGCACGGCGCCTGCCGCGTGCGTATGGCCTACCATCCGAAGCACGTCCGGCCCGGTGGAACGCTTTCCGGCCCTTCCATGATGACACTCGCGGACTTTGCGCTTTACGTCGCGGTGCTCTCCGTGGTCGGCAAGGTTGAACTTGCGGTCACGACGAACCTTTCGATCAATTTCCTGCAGAAACCGGAGAAGGCGGACCTGATCGCTGAATGTCGGCTCCTTAAGGCCGGAAAGCGGCTCTGCGTCGGCGAGGTCTCGATCTTCTCTGATGGTGGCGAAGACCCGGTGGCTCATGTAACCGGCACCTATTCCGTTCCGCCGCGCAAAGATTGAGGTAAAATAATACTACAACTGTAAATGCATTGAAATATATGGATTTTTGCGTGACGGGCTTCTGAAATCGCCCGTTGACGGCATGCCCTGCCTGGCTTATACGCTCCCTCGGTCGCGGCGCATTTCGGCGCCGCTTCGTTTTTTGTTCGCAACCTTCGAGGATTGACCATGAAGGCCCTCACCTCTGCCACGCGCTCGTTCGTGGCGAAGCCGGCCGAAGTCGAGAAGAAGTGGGTCGTGATCGACGGCACCGGCCTCGTGGTCGGCCGCCTCGCCGCGCTCATTGCCCTCCGCCTTCGCGGCAAGCACAAGCCGACGTTCACCCCGCATGTCGATACCGGTGACAATGTCATCGTCATCAACGCGGAGAAGGTGGCGTTCACCGGCCGCAAGCTGACCGACAAGTTCTACTATCACCACACCGGCTTCCCGGGTGGGATCAAGGAACGCAGCGCCAAGTTTATCATCGAAGGGCGCTTCCCGGAGCGCATCGTCGAGAAGGCCGTTGAGCGCATGCTGCCGCGTGGGCCGCTCGGCCGCCAGCAGCTCGGCAATCTCCGCGTTTACAAGGGCCCGGCGCATCCGCATGAGGCCCAGCAGCCGGAAGTGCTCAACGTCGCATCCCTCAATTCCAAGAACACGAGGCTCGGGTAATCATGGCTGAGGTTCTCAACTCCCTCTCCGATCTCGGCGGCACCAAGACGGCGGCCCCGGAAGCACCGGTCCACGTCCAGAAGCTCGATGCACACGGCCGCGCCTATGCCACCGGCAAGCGCAAGGACGCGGTCGCCCGTGTCTGGATCAAGCCCGGCTCGGGCAAGATTACGGTCAACAACCGCGCGGTCGAGGTTTACTTCGCCCGTCCGGTGCTGCGCATGATCCTCAATCAGCCGCTCGTCGCAGCGGGTCGCGCCGATCAGTACGACATCATGGTCTCCTGCAACGGCGGCGGCCTCTCGGGTCAGGCCGGCGCGGTGCGTCACGGTCTTGCGCGCGCGCTGACCTTCTACGAGCCGGAGCTTCGCTCGGTGCTCAAGAAGGGCGGCTTCCTGACGCGTGACAGCCGCACGGTCGAGCGCAAGAAGTACGGCAAGGCCAAAGCCCGCCGCTCCTTCCAGTTCTCGAAGCGCTAAGCTATTCGGAACGATCGAATTCGAAAGCCCCGGGAAACCGGGGCTTTTGCTTTTTGCGGGTGATCGTTTTCTATGTGTCCGCATGGAAATCGTTTTTGAGATTCTCGCCTGGCTCGCGGTGGAAATCATATTCCCGCTGATCGGCGAAGCGCTTGCGGAATGGGGCGCGCATATCGTCGGCCGGAATGTGAAACGGCGGCCCAACCCTGTGCTTGCGGGTATTGGCAGCTTGCTGCTCGGCCTGTTTTTTGGCGTGCTCAGCCTCTGGTTGATGCCGGAAGCGATGCTGAAGGACCGATTCCTGCGCTTCGCTAATTTGATTGGCGCGCCGCTGCTGGTCGGCACGGTGATGGTTCTCTTCGGTCGTTGGCGGACGATCAAGGGCAAGCGCGATCTTACGATGTCGCGCTTCGCCAATGCCTACCTTCTGGCCTTCGGCATTGCGGTTGTCCGCTTCTTCTGGGCCGCCTGAGCGGCCGGATTTCTAGACCTCGTCCTCGCCTACGGCTTCGCTCCACGGGTGATCCATGTCGGTCATGCCGCAGTTCATCCCGTTCTTGCGCGAGATCGCGCTGGCGATGGTGAACGGGTAGGGCGAAGGGTTCGGCAGGGCTTCCGCCGTCTTGTATTTCCCGGCGATTGCGGCTTTCACCGCCTCGGCGAGGCGCATATCGACGACGATGCTCGCGCCGGCGGAATGATCGAGGCGCGGCGCCATGAAGGCCCGTTCGAGATCGAGCCCGCGATCATTCATGAGTGCGAGGATCTGGAACACCGCCGGGATGATCTTGCGTCCGCCCGCACCGCCGATCGCGACCGTTTCGCCGCCCCCCGTCATGATCGCCGGGCAGAAGTTCCCGAGCGTGCGCACGCCCGGCGCGATGTGGTTGGGCGAGGAGGGGCGCGGATCGAACCAGTTCATGCCGTTGTTCATCGCCATGCCGGTCGTGGGCGAGACATAGCGCGCGCCAAAGATCGAGAGCAGCGTCTGCGTCAGCGTGATTGCCATGCCGTTCCGATCGACAACCGAGAAATGCGTCGTCGAGGTCGGCGCTCGATGCTCGCCGCCGTGGCCCATTTTCGTGAAGCGGTGCTTCCAGGCAGCGTCGAGTGCATCCACATAGCCAAGAAACAGCTCGGCATCGTCAATCGGCGCGTTTGCCGGAAGCTGCGAATAGGCGACTGCGAGCGTCGGCCCGCCATTGAGTTCGGGGATGACGTGGATCTCTCGACCGCGATAGGGGATCGTTTGGGGCTTCACGCGGCGGACGGTGTAGTCCGCAAGGTCCTCGCGCGAGAGATAGCCGCCGTCGCGGCCGATGTCGGCGACAAGCGCCGCACCGATCTCGCCGCGATAGAGCGGTTCAGTGCCCTCTGCCGCCAAAGCGGCAAGCGTTTCCGCAAGCTTCGGGTTCGGCAGGCGAGCGAGGCGGCCGGTGTTGTGCAGTGGTTGCACCGGCGGCACGCGCGCCGGCAGGAACCAGCCTTGTGAACCCGGATCGGCGAGGAGATCGGCAAAGGCGCCGGCGATGCAGACGGTCGCATACCAATCGACGTAGAGTCCGTCACGGGCGAGCGCGACAGCAGGCGTCACGAGGTCTTTCCACGGCATCCGGCCATAGGCCTTGTGGAGGGCCGCAAGGCCCGCCGGCTGCGAGGGCGTGACAACCGCGCACGCGCCCTTGATGTTGCGGTCACCCTTGACGGACGGCCAGCCGAACATTTCCGAAGCAGCACCCTCGACCAGCGGAAAATCGGCCGGATCGATCGCCTTGGGCGAGACGCCGCCGAAATCGAACGCGTCAATCGCCGCGCCATCGCCGGGGCTGACGAGCGCGAGGCCAACGCCGCCGACACCGCTCATCCACGGCTCCATCACGCCCATCGCGAAGCCGGTCGCGACGGCGGCATCGACCGCATTGCCTCCCGCTTTAAGGATTTCCGCACCGATTGTTGCAGCCACGCGGTTCTGGGAGACAACGATGCCGCCTTTCGAATGGTAGGCCGGCTTGGTGACGGACCGTCGGCGGGAGAGGCTCGGCGAGTGGACGATGGCGCGGGTCATGGCGGTTCCGGAGGGGGAGGGGATCGGCTGCGACTATGCGGCGCACCGTCGAGCAAATCCAATAGAAGTTCGGCAAGGGATCGTTGCCCAAGTGCGAAGGCGGCGGCACGGCGACGGCCGTCTGTCGAAGTCTTCTGCTTGCCAGCCACCCCGCACCGGCGTTATGCGGAGGCATTACTGCGGAGCCCTCCATGCGCGTCCTCTTTCTCGGCATCACCTTCGCGTTCGTGCTCCTGCCGACGCTGCTGATCCTGTTCGCGCCGCAGAAGCCGATCCGCGCGCGCGTTTTCTGGGGACTTGGTGCCTTTCTCTCCCCGATCGTGACGTTTGCTGCCGTGCGGATGATCCCTATTCTCTCCAACAATACGCCCGACGCCGCACAGTGGGAGCGCTTCTTCGGGATCGTGGTATCCGGCGGTGGCTTTATCCTGCCGTGGATTCTCTTTGCACTGTTCCTGCACCGGACCGGCGCGCGCTAGAGCGCACGCAAAAACCCTTGCCATTTTGGAGGGAACAGGTCATTTAGGGCGCGCGCAGACCCGTGCCGGGTTGGCGATTGTGGAATTGGACCGATGAAGCCCTCTCTGGCGAGCATCAAGTCGGCGAATGGCATGCCGGCAATCTGGCGACGACGAGGCTGAGGGGCATCCCCCTTTTTTGCCTGCTTTTTCGCTGTTCCCTTTCCACCGCGACACTTTCCAGCGCTCGACCTTTAGTACACGCTGATCCTGCTCGCCCTCGCACGGGAGTGCTTCCATGACCACGAATACCGCCGCGCCGAAGCTCAAGGGCGCCAAACCCACCGTTTTCATTGATGGCGAGGCCGGGACGACCGGCCTCCAGATCCGCGATCTGCTGGCGAACGAGAAGGGCATCGAGGTGCGCTCGATCGCGCCGGAAGCGCGTAAGGACGTCGCTGCCAAGGCGGCACTGATGGCGGCTGTCGACGTCGTGATCCTCTGTCTGCCGGACGATGCTGCGAAGGAAACTGTGGCTCTCGGTGACACGCTTGGCGCCGACCGGCCACGCTTCATCGATGCCTCGACCGCGCATCGGGTCGCGCCGGGCTGGGTCTATGGCTTCCCGGAACTGACCAAAGACCATGCGGGCAAAGTCGCCGCTGCGATGAATGTCGCCAATCCGGGCTGCTACCCGACCGGCGGCGTGGCGCTTCTCCGGCCACTCGTCGATGCCGGGATCATCGCCACGGATTACCCTGTCACCGTCAATGCCGTTTCCGGCTATTCGGGCGGTGGCAAGTCGATGATTGCCGAGCACGAGAGCGGCAACGCGCCTGACTTCGAGATGTACGGCCTCGCGCTCACCCACAAGCATCTGCCCGAACTGACCGCTTATTCGAACCTTGGCCGCGAACCGATCTTCGTGCCCTCGGTGGGCCATTTCCGGCAGGGGATGCTGGTCTCGGTGCCACTCCATCTCGATACGCTGAAGGCAGGCACCCGGATCGAGGATCTGCAGGTCTGCCTCGCGGCGCGTTATGCGGGCTGCGCGTTCGTGCGGGTGGCTGATGCAGCCGAGATCGCAGGACTCAAGGGGAAGATCGAACCGCAGGCGCTCAATGGCACCAACAAGCTCGAACTTTTCGTGTTCGGGAACGCCGCCAAGGGCAAGGCGGTGCTGGTCGCGAGGCTCGACAACCTCGGCAAGGGGGCATCCGGCGCGGCGGTGCAGAACCTCAAGCTGATGCTTGGTTTGGGCTGAATCGGATTGTCATCCCACACTGTCAGACGATTCAGATGATTCATGAAAAAGGCGGGTGTTGAACCCGCCTTTCAACGTCTTCAAGGGATACGCGAGCGCGCGTGCCGGATCACGCGTGCCAGGCGTTGAAGAGCTGCTTCTGCTCGCCGAGGCCGTCGATCCCGAGGCGGACGATATCGCCCGGCTTGAGGTAAACCGGCGGCTTCATGCCCATGCCGACGCCGGGGGGCGTACCGGTGGTGATGACGTCGCCCGGCTCCAGCAGCAGGAAGCGCGAGATGTAGGAAACGAGGAAGCTGACGCCGAAGATCATCGTCGCGGTCGAGCCGGTCTGCATTCGCTTGCCGTTGACGTCGAGCCACATACCAAGCTTCTGGACGTCGGCGATCTCGTCCGGCGTCACGAGCCAGGGGCCGAGTGGGCCGAAGGTCGGGCAGCCCTTGCCCTTCATCCACTGGCCGGTGCCTTCGGTCTGGTACGCGCGCTCCGACACGTCATTGCAGACGCAGAAGCCGGCGACCACCTTCATGGCGTCCTTTTCCTCAACGTAGGAGCAGCGTTCGCCGATGACGATGGCGAGCTCGACCTCCCAGTCGGTTTTCTGCGAGCCGCGCGGAATCGTCACGTCGTCGTTCGGACCGACGATGCAGGAGGGGGCCTTGTTGAAAAGGATCGGCTCCTTCGGAATCGCCGCGCCGGTCTCGGCGGCATGGTCGGCGTAGTTGAGGCCGACGGCGATGAAATTGCCGACCTTGCCAACGCAGGAGCCGATGCGCGGTCTGCCCCGGACCAGTGGCAGTTTTTCCGGCTTGAGCTTCGCCAGCTTCATCAGCGATTTTCGGGACAACGTCGCCCCCGCGATGTCGGGAACGACCTCCGAAAGGTCGCGAATCTTGCCCTGGCTATCGACGAGCCCCGGCTTTTCCTTGCCCGGTTGCCCATATCGAACGAGTTTCATTGAATAAGCCCTCAGCCCTTGGTCGGATTTTTTATGGCGCCATACAACGCCCGAACGCCCGCGATTGCAACATTGATTCCCTGCGCCGCAATCGCATCGGCGGTGGTGAGCGCGAAGCTGGTGCCAGCATGTGGTTATTTTGTTGTTAATTCGCAACACAGCCTAGCAAATATGCATTCTGCCTTTTTGGGCGCGCTGAGCACACCGGATGCAACCGTCACGGCAAACTGGCGGAGAACCCGGTAAAGTTTATGCCTGAACTGTTCTTTTCGGCCGAAGTCCGGGTTCCATCAAAAAAAACGCCGGAAATTTGCCAGTTCACAGCCCGCGAACGTCTTTCCGCGTGGTGCGCTGCAAGAAAACGATCCGGTTGCGCGCCCAACCCGTCTCTGCAAAATGGCTGGAAAGGGGAGAGATGACGGCTGAAGCAAGGCGTCATCGAAAGAACAAGGGGTCTTCAATGAAGGGTATGGTCAAGGTCGCGCTGGCTGCATCGACGTCGATCGTCGCGCTCGCGGGCATGGTTGGCGGTGCGAACGCCAGCGGGTTCATCAACTCGTCGCAAAGCTCGGTTTTCAACGGCATGGCCTATGCTGGTGCCGCCGCGCCGGGCTCGACCTCGGCGGCGACCATGTTCATGAACCCCGCGACGATGACGAGCTTCAAGCGGATCACCTTCGACACCAACTACACCTTCGGCGTTCCGACGACGAAGATCACCGGTACCTATACCGGCGCTTCCCCGCTCAACGGCCTGCTGAATGCGCGCCCGCTCTCGGGCGATGTCGGTCTCGATTACTTCGTGCCGGCCACCTATTTCATCTATCCGTTCAATGATCGCCTGTTCTTCGGTGTGTCGCTGAACACCACCTACGGCAACTCGACCAAGGCCGATCCGCTCTCGCGCACCAGCTTCCTCGCCTCGACGACGAAGCTGCGGATCACGACGCTGACCCCGTCGGTCGCCTACAAGCTCAATGACATGTGGTCGTTCGGTGTCGGCCTGCAGATCCAGTACGCCAGCGCTCGTCAGGTTGTTCCGTTGCCGCCGGCCGGTGCCGCTGGCGCGGGTATCACGCAGGCGGATGGCTGGGGCGTCGGCTTTACGGCTGGCCTGACCTTCACGCCGACCAAGACGACCCAGATCGGTCTCGGCTGGCGTTCGTTCGTCGATCATACAATTGAAGGCACCAGCCAGTTCGGCGCCGCGACTGCGAATTCGAAGGGTACGCTCAACCTGCCGAACCGCGTCAACCTCTCGCTGCGCCAGACCTTCCATCCGAAGTTCGACCTCCTCGCCTCGGTCGAGTGGCAGAACTGGGGTCGTATCGGCCATGCCGCGCTTACGAATCCGGCGAATGCCGCCCTTTCCGTGCTGCCCTTCGGTTATTCTGACGGCTGGTTCTTCTCGCTCGGCGGCGAATACCGCTACAATGACAAACTGACCCTTCGCGCCGGTATCGGCTACGAAGTCTCGGCCGTGACGAACAACGTCCGCCGCGCTTCGCTGCCGGACAACGATCGCCTCTGGCTCTCGACCGGCTTCACCTACGAGGTGTCGGATCGCTTCTCGGTCAACGCGTCCTATTCCTACCTGCACATCAAGAAGGCGCCGATCACGCAGACGCTGGCTGCCGGCTCGGTGTTCGTCGGCGAGTCGAAGGCCGACGCCCACCTCATCTCCCTCGGCTTGACGTCGCGCTGGGGCGCGCCGCCGAAGCGCGAGGATGTGCTGGTCAAGAAGTTCTGATCGCTCCAACGAGCATCGAGCAATACAGCCGCAGGGGGGCTGAGGGGCCGGGAAAACCGGCCCCTTTTTTGGGCTGTGTTTTTCGAAGGGGAAATACAACCGCTGCCCGTCGTCTCCTGGGTGGGGGACGGAAATGTCGGTGGTTCGATGCGCTGTGTGCGTCAGGCCTTGATCCTGACGTAGGTGCCCGGCGCATCACACAGCGGCTTCAGCTTGCCGCCGCCGGGCTCGCGGGCGCGGACCTTCTTGTCGCCGGCCGAGACCCATTCGAGCCAATGGGGCCACCAGGTGCCCGGATGCTCGACGGCCTTGCCGACCCAGTCCTCGAAGCTGCCCTTCACCGGGCCGCCGGTCCAGTATTGGTATTTCGGCTTGGAGACCGGGTTGATGACGCCCGCGATATGCCCCGAACCTGCCATTACGTAGGTGACCGGCCCGCCGAAGAACCCCGAACCGACGAAGACTGATTTCGCCGGCGCGATATGGTCTTCCTTGGCGGCGAGATTGTAGATCGGGATCGTCACCCTCGACAGATCGAGCGTGCGGTTGCCGACCACCATCTTCTTCTTGGTGAGATTGTTGTTGAGATAGCAATTGCGCAGGTAGAAGCTGTGGTTCGCTTCCGCCATCCGGGTTGAATCCGAGTTCCAGAACAGCAGATCGAACGGCGGAGGCTGCTTCCCCTTGAGGTAGTTGTTGACCATATACGACCAGATGAGATCGTTCGGCCGCAGCATGTTGAACGCGCCGGCCATTTTCCCGCCGGCGAGATAGCCGGTCTTGGTCATCATCTCCTCGACCGAGCGGATCTGGTTCTCGTCGACGAAGGCGAGCAGTTCCCCGGCGAAGGTGAAATCGACCTGCGTCGTGAAGAAGGTCGCCGACTTGATGCGCTCCGGCCGCTTGCCCTGCGCGATATAGGCGAGCGTCACCGCAAGCAGCGTTCCGCCGACGCAATAGCCGATCGTGTTGACCGATTTCTCGCCCGTCGCGGTTTCGATCTGCTCGATCGCCTCCAGCACGCCCTTCTTCATATAGGCTTCAAAATCCGCGTTGCGGTGCCGGGTGTCGGGGTTGACCCAGGAAATGACGAACACCGTCAATCCCTGGCTCACAGCCCAGCGGATGAAGCTCTTCTCGGCGTTGAGATCGAGAATGTAGAACTTGTTGATCCACGGCGGCACGATCAGCAGTGGCGTCTTGAAGACATCGGGAGTTGTGGGCGTGTACTGGATCAGCTCGATGAGCTCGTTGCGGTAAACGACCTTGCCGGGTGTGGTGGCGAGATTGACGCCGACCTCGAACTTCGAGCCGTCCGTTTGCCGGATTTTCAGCTCTCCCTTGCCGGCATCGATGTCCTCGGCAAGCATTTTCATGCCGCGCGCGATGTTCTCGCCCTTCTCTTCCAGCGTCAGGCGCAGGAGTTCGGGATTGGTCATCACGAAATTCGAGGGCGAGAGCGCGGAGGCGAACTGGCGGATGTAGAAATTCGCCTTGCGCCGGGTGTGTTCGTCGAGTGTTTCGGCCTTGTCGACGAGTCCCTGCGCCCAGTTCGAGCCGAGGAAATAGGCCTGCTTGAGAAAGTCGAAATAGGGGTTTTCATTCCACTCGGGATCGGCGAAACGCGCATCCTTCTGCGGCATCGCGGCGACCGGTTCGACCTTCTCGCCGGTCGCCTTCTTCAGTGAAGCATCCCAGAGCGAGATCATGTCCATCGACAGGCTCTTCTGCGCTTCAACGAGGCGGCTCGGATCCCTCATCCAGTATTCCATGACGGCGCCGAGCGTCTTGGCGATCTCGGCGCTCTCTTCCGGCATATTCTTGGATTTGTCATCGCTCTCGAGCCCACGCAGCAGCGCGACGCCGGCCTTGCCGGTCTCGGAGAGGATATCGGTCGAGACCGCCGTCAGCTTTTCGACGTCGAGCGGTAGGGGGATCGCCGGCTCGACCGGGGGCGACGCAACCAGCAGCTCTGGCCGGGCGGCGGGCGGTTCCGGACGGATTGGCGTTTCGGCCTTGGGCAGGGTGGCGACGGGCGGCGCGGCTGGTGCAGCCCTGACGGCTTTTGCCCGCCGTGCCTTTGCTTTGGGCGCCGCTGCAGGCCTTGGCGCTGAAACTGATTTCACGGGTTCAGCGGCTTCAGCTGCCGAAGACTTGGGTGCTGAAGCAGACTTGGGCGCAGGCGACGACTTCGGTGCTGATGCGGCTTTGGCGATCGGCGGCGCGACCGGTTCGGCCGCGCGCTTGCCCTTTGTCCGGGCGGGCGTTGCCGCCACCGACGCTGCTGCAGTTGCGGACGTCGCCTTCGCCGCGGCCTTTGCGGTGTTCTTCGGTGCCGCCGGGGCAGGCCCTGCCGCCTTGGCTTTCGCCTCGGCCTTTTTCGATCCGGCTTTTTTGCCCTTGCTCATGTCCGCCCGCGTCGCCGCGCTCCCCATTCCATCCAGTGGTTGTGTCCCACCGTGTTCTCTAGATTAGCCACGGATGTTGGTTCGAGACCAGCGCGACTTTCGCAGAGCCTTCATGCACGGCGCGCGCCCTCGCTTGCAGCAGCGATTTTTTGCCGCATTAGCAAAGGATAAAGGCAAATAACGTCACTCTGGTGACCCAACCTCAATGAGGATTTCGATGCTGCACGGTTCGCCGTTTCGCTGTCTCTGCGTGATTCAGGCCGCCCTTCTGACGGCGACGCTTGGTGCCTGCGCGACAGATGGAGCGGGAACGGGCACTGGTTCTGGTCAGGGACCGACGGCGCCGCGGTCAATCGGTGTCGTGACGACCATCCAGCCGGTGCCGGAGTTCGTTTCCGCTTCACGCCCCGCCGCAGCTCCGGAATATATCCCCGTCGGCGTGACGCCACCAGCACGCGGCACCGACAAGCGCAGCGCCGAGGATGTGAAGAAGCTTGAGGCGGATCTCGATGCGCAACGTAGTCGCAGCCGCGCCTATGCCGGACGGCCGACGCCGAAATCGAGTTACGACGGAAAACTACCGCCCCGACCGGCCCGGCCCCCGAAGGAGCCGGCGGCGGAATAGCCCCGACAAAGGGAGGCGCGCATCCTTCCGCGATTCATGCTAGACTTTATTGTGCGGCCTGTGTCATCCGCGTGAGGCCGGTTCCCCGACCGGTAGGGGCAAACCCAGACGACACGACAACCCTGAACCCAACAAACCTGAAAGCCAGAAAGATGAACGAGTTCCACCGCATCCGCCGATTGCCGCCTTACGTGTTCGAGCAAGTGAACAAGATCAAGGCGCAGGCGCGAGCTAATGGGGCAGACATCATCGATCTGGGTATGGGGAACCCGGATCTGCCGGCACCCCGCCATGTCATCGAGAAGCTGGTCGAAACGGCGGGCAAACCGCGGACCGACCGATATTCCGCCTCGAAGGGCATCGGCGGTCTGCGCCGGGCGCAGGCGAACTACTACGAGCGTCGCTTCGGTGTGAAGCTCAACCCGGATACGCAGGTCGTCGCGACCCTCGGTTCGAAGGAAGGCTTCGCCAACATGGCGCAGGCAATTTGCGGCCCAGGCGATGTCGTGATCGTGCCGAATCCGAGCTATCCGATCCACGCTTTCGGCTTCCTGATGGCGGGCGGCGTGATCCGCTCCGTGCCCGCCGATCCGACGCCGGCAATGTTTCCGGCGCTGGAGCGTGCCGTGATGCATTCGGTGCCGAAACCGATCGCCCTCGTCGTTTGCTATCCGTCCAACCCGACGGCGCTGACGGCCGATCTCGATTTCTATCGCGATCTCGTCGCCTTCGCGAAGAAGCACGACCTGATCCTTCTGTCGGATCTCGCCTATGCTGAGGTCTATTTCGACGATGCCAACCCACCGCCTTCGGTGCTTCAGGTGCCCGGCGCGATGGATTGCACGGTCGAGTTCACCTCGATGTCGAAGACCTTCTCGATGGCCGGTTGGCGCATGGGCTTCGCGGTGGGCAACGAGCGGCTGATCGGTGCACTCGCCCGCGTGAAGTCCTATCTTGATTACGGCGCCTACACGCCGATTCAGGTGGCTGCCACCGCCGCGCTCAACGGCCCGGATGACTGCATCCGCGAGATGCGTGACACCTACAGGAAGCGCCGCGACGCGATGATCGAGAGCTTCGGCAAGGCTGGCTGGGATATTCCCGTGCCCGAGGCGACGATGTTTGCCTGGGTGCAGATCCCGGAGAAGTTTCGCGCTCTCGGCTCGGTGGAATTCGCCAAGCTTCTCGTCGAGAAGGCGGAGGTCGCGGTCGCGCCGGGCCTCGGCTTCGGCGAACACGGGGATGAATACGTCCGCCTCGCCATCGTCGAGAACGAGCAGCGCATCCGGCAGGCCGCACGCAACCTGAAGAAGTTCTTCGACGGCGGCGATGCCTCGCTCCACAACGTCATCGCGATGCAGAAGGCGGGGTGATTACATCGGCGGCGTGATGCTGTCGTAGCTGTAATCGAGCCTCAGCAACTGACTTTCAAAACGAAGGATGCGCCCCTCCGGCGCATCCAGCCAGATTCTGACCTGCATGCCGGGCCTGTTTCCAGCTTGCGGCAGGCGGGCCAGCAGACTGTAGGCATGCATGGACACACCGCCTTCGGTTTGTTCGCCATCATCCCGGCATTCGGAATATTGCGGCGCCGCGATCTGTTTTGCACGCTCGGTCGGGTCGAGTTCCTGCTTTTCCCATGGGCCATCGCGTCGCGAATAGCGCGTATTGCCGATATAGATGTCTTCCCAGACCTTGTTCACCGCCCGATGCGTGCTGACGACGCGATAGGCCGGTGTCTTGATCAGACGCGCGTAGACGGCGCGGATCGCGGCGCAGTCAATCTCCGTTGCCGGAGCGGGAAGGGCGGAAAGCGCGAGCAGGCCACCGGCTGCAAGCGCGACCCGAAGGTTCCGGGAAGGGCTCATGGAATCGGTGGGATTTGCGTTCTGAAATCGAGATCGACGCGCGTGTTCGGGCTGACGACACGATGCGCGAGCCCGTCCGCGACGCCAACCCAGATCTCGCTCTCGACCGGTCCGCCGGGTAGCGCGGGGCCGGACTTGGGTTTGATCGGCGTCATCGTGTAGCGGTAGACCTTCATCCGCCCGGCTGGCAGCGTCTCGGCGCGGACTTCGGTGCAATCCGAGATCGTTGCGGTTTCGAGGATATTGGCGAGCATCGAGGCGCGCGCGCCGGCGCGGAGCGGGATCTTGGTCCATTTGCCGGAAATCTGCGCGTAGATCGTCTCGGCGGTCACCACGAACTCCATCTTCGAGGCTTGCGGTGCGGTGACCTCGATGAGCTGCCGGTAACCCGGCACGGCCGAGACGGCCTTGAAGGAATTCTGGATCGCCTCGCATTCGACGGGGCCTGCGTTCGCGGGTGTCGCCAGCGAGAGGGCGGCCAGCGCCGCGAGCGGAAGGAACGGAAATCGCAAGATCATGCCCTCGGGAACACAATCTACCTATAGCGCGAGCGGCCGGATTGCGAGGTGCGAAATCGCACAAAATCGATCCTTCCGACCCGCGCGAGGGTGACAAGAACAGGGGCGATCCCTAAATCTTGTGCCGCGCGCCCCGCGCCTCCTCGAACCGCTGGACCTTGCCATGACCGAGCCGAACGCCAAGACCGATGTCGATACGCTGCGCGAGCAGGCGCACTTGCCCTCGATCCAGCTCGACAAGGGCAAGCTCGAGGCCGCCAAGCGCGATCTCGATATCGAGGATCGGTCGCGCATCGTCACCTATGGCGATGCCGCCCAGCGTCAGGTCTCTGATTTTGCCGACCGGATTCTGGCCGAAACCCGTAACAAGGAAATGGGCCGCACGGGCGAACTGCTCTCGGATATTCTCGCGAAAGCCAAGGGGCTCGACCCTGCCGCCATTGGCAAGCTCAACTGGTTCCAGCGTCTGTTCACCTCCATGGAAGCGCGCGTCCGTCGCTTCAAGGAGCGCTTCGAGAATGTCGCAGGCCAGATCGATCGCGTGACGATCGACCTCGACAAGCACAAGGAGGGCCTGCGCCGCGATATTGCGATGCTCGACGACCTCCACGAGCAGACGCGCGCGGCTATCGCCGAACTCGACGTCTATATCGAGGCCGGCAAGGCTTACGGCGAGGAATTCAAGGTCGGACGCCTTGCGCAACTCAAGGCGGACGCCGATGCGAAGGCGAACACGACCGAAGGCCTGATGGCCGCGCAGACCTATCAGGACGCGCTCCAGGCACTCGACCGGTTGGAGAAGCGCGTGATGTATCTCCAGCAGGCGCGGCAGATCGGTTTCCAGCAATTGCCGCAGATCCGCATCGTCCAGGCGGGTGACGAGACGCTGATCGAGAACCTTCAGGCGACGACGCAGCTCACCATCCCGGTGTGGAAGCAGAAGATGATCCTGCTACTTGGCCTGTCGCGCCAGAATTCGGCGCTGGAGATGCAACGCACCGTGACCGATGCCACGAATGAGATGCTCAAGCAGGCCTCGGAAATGATGAAGACGCAGGCGATCGAGATCGAGCGCCAATCCCAGCGCGGCATCATCGACATCGCGACGCTGGAGAAGACCAACCGCGATCTGATCGACACCATCTCCGGTGTGCTGAAGGTGCAGAACGAGGGCCGCGCCAAGCGGGCCGAGATCGAGCGCAAGCTCGGCGACATGACCAACGAATTGAAGAAGAACCTGAGCGCGCTGCCGAGTGCGTGAGGCTCGGCCCTTCATGGCCGGGCATGGCCCGGCCATCGGCGATTTTCTGCGCAACATGCCCGAGGTATGATGCTCGCCCCTTGGGGGCATGCGGCAGAGCCGCCGAATTCTCGCCTGTTTTCGGCGGAAGAGCAGGGGTTACTTCGTCCCCGCATCACCGGGGCAATGCTCGCCCATCTGGGCAACCATCGCCCTGAAGCCTTCCTCGATCTCGGCGGGCGTCAGGTCGCGCTTGTGCGTGGCGATCGACCATTCGTGCCCGAAGGGATCGGTGAGCTTGCCGTAGCGGTCGCCCCAGAACATGTCCGCCGGCGGCATTTTGGCAGTGCAGCCTGCCGCCACGGCTTTGGTGAAGGCCGCATCGCAGTCCTCGACGTAAAGGTGCAGCACAAGTGGCGTGCCCTTGAGGGCCAGCGGCCCGAACGAGCCCCATCCCGGCGCTTCATCGGTCAGGAACAGCACCGAATTGCCGATGCGAAAGGAGGCGTGCATCAGCTTGCCGTCGGGCGAGGGCAGGCGGGAGAGTTCCTCTGCACCGAACGCGACCTTGTAGAAATCGAGCGCCTTGGCGGCGCCATCGATGATGAGGTGCGGTGTGACGGTATGCATACCGTCGGGGATCGGCTTGACCACGGTTTCAGTCCTTTCGGTTGGGTGAGGGGGGAGTTGGCGCCGCCAGACGATCCAGTGCGGTGCGGATCACCGTGCTTTTGCCCGCGAGTTCGACATCAAGCTGGGCATGTTCGGCGCGCCAGATCGGCAGGGCCGCATGCATCAGGTTCGCGCCTTTCGCCGTCAGTGCCGGACGGCGAATGCGTTTGTCCTTGTCGTCGGGTGTCAGGATGACGAGTTGCCCGCGTTCGAGTGCCTTGAGGGCTGCGGTCGTCGTGGTCTGGTCGATTCCGAGGAAGTCCGCGAGTTCCGAGACGGTCGTCGGCTTAGGGACGCTCAGTCGCATCATCAGCGAGAACTGGTTGTTGGTGATCCCGAGCGGGCGGAAAGCAGCATCGAACCGGCGTGCCAGTTTGCGTGCCGCCCGCTGTGCCGCGAAGCACAGGCACGTGTCGCGGACATGCAGGACATCGGCGGGCGGGAGGGGGCTGACGGCCTCGATCATCGGCGTTTGACTCTTTCAAAAACATTGATATCAATATTTATAATGGGCGGCAAGCCGTATTTCGGATATGCCAAGCATGGCACTGCCGCCGCGCTCGACACATGAGGATCAGCAATGGCCAGCGCCAAGAACACCATCTGCCTGTGGTTCAACGGAGATGCCGAGGCGGCGGCGCGTTTTTACGCGGAGACCTTCCCCGACAGCGCCATGGGGGCTGTTCATCGTGCCCCTGTCGACTATCCTTCGGGCAGGGCGGGCGATGCGATGATGGTCGAATTCACGGTCGCCGGCATCCCCTGCGTCGGCATCAACGGCGGGCCGATGTTCCGGCACAGCGAAGCCTTTTCCTTCATGATCGCCGCGGACAGCCAGCAGGAAACCGATCGATACTGGAATGCCATTGTCACGAATGGCGGCCAGGAAAACGCCTGCGGCTGGTGCCGGGACAAGTGGGGCATCTTCTGGCAGATCACGCCGCGTGTGCTCACCGAGGCCGTCGCGGCTGGCGGAGATGCGGCGAAACGCGTGTTCGAAGCGATGATGGGTATGAAGAAAATCGACGTCGCAGCCATTGAGGCAGCTCGCCGCGGATAACGGCGACGATTCGGGAGCAGCGCCTGCGGCTGGGGCGATCGCCAAGTCCCCGGAGCAAGCTCAGGCCCGAAACGAGAGGGAAACAGGATCATGTATGTTGATGGCTGCGTATTCGCCGTGCCCAATGCCAACAGAGAGGCATTTTCGCGCTTTTCTGAGATGGCCTGCGCGCTCTTCCGCGAACATGGGGCGCTGGAGGCCTACGATTGCTGGGGTGACCAAGTGCCCGACGGCAAGCTCACCTCCTTTCCGATGGCGGTGAAGCTGGAACCGGGTGAGACCGTGGTGTTCTCGTGGATGAAATGGCCGGACAAGGCGACGCGTGACGCGGGAATGGAGGCTGCCTGTGCCGATCCTCGCCTGAACAATGAGGAGTTCAAGTCGCTCTTTGACGGAAAGCGGATGATCTTCGGCAGTTTCGTGCCGCTCGCTACCGATTGACACTTGGAAAATGCGTAAAATAGACGAAAATTCGAGGCAATATGTAAGAAAAATTTCGAAAATCCGGGCGTATATTGCAGGAAGAAAAGACACGAACGGGGCGTGATCGATGAACCTTCCGCATCTATTGGCCGGCCTTTTGGTCATCGGATTTGCGTTGGCGCATTCCTATCTCGGGGAACGCCGCATCTTCCCGGAACTTGCGAACAAGCGTGGTGTTGCCTTCGAGCCGTTGCTCTCGCCGTGGCACTTCCGGATCATGCGCGGCACGTGGCATACGCTGACCTTGTTCGGCTTCGGGCTCGGCGCGCTGCTCATCACCATCGCCACGCCTCCCCTTGCTGAAAAAATCGGCATCTGCGGCGTCATTTCGATTTCCACCGCCGTCATTGCTGCCTATTGGGCCTATGTGAGCCGTTTCTGGCATTTCGGCTGGCTCGCCTTTCTGGTAGTCTCCCTGCTCTGCTGGTGGGGCTGAGCCTGCCCGCCAAAAAACCTGTTTCCCCCGCGCAGGGCGATGTTCTAGAACCCCTGCCGTGGCCCGCCGGAATCGGTGTGAGCCCGGTCGTCGGCAAGGGAGTTGGGCATGGCGCAGGCATTGAAGATCGGTATCGCGGGTCTCGGCACGGTCGGTGCCTCCACGATCCGCATTCTCACCGCCGCGCACAACGAACTCGCCGAACGCGCCGGCCGGCCAATCGAGATCGTCGCGATCTCCGCGCGGTCGAAGGGCAAGGATCGGGGCGTCGAACTTGGCGCTTACCGCTGGTATGACGACCCGGTTGCGCTCGCGGCCGATCCGGACGTCGAACTCGTTGTCGAACTGATGGGCGGCGCGGAAGGCTCGGCGAAGGCGCTCATTGAGGCCGCGCTCTCGCTCGGCAAGCCCGTCGTCACCGCCAACAAGGCACTGCTCGCAGCGCATGGCCCGGCGCTGGCGACACTTGCTGAACAGAAGGGCACGACCATCGCATTCGAGGCTGCGGCGGCCGGTGGTATCCCCGTCATCAAGGCGCTGCGCGAGGCGCTGGTCGGCAACAAGATCAGCCGCGTTTCCGGCATCCTCAACGGCACCTGCAACTACATTCTCTCGCGCATGGAAGCCGAGGGGCTCGATTTCGCGCAATGCCTCAAGGCGGCGCAGGACCTCGGCTATGCGGAGGCTGACCCGACCTTTGATATCGAAGGCTACGACACCGCCCACAAGCTCGCGCTGCTCTCCGCGCTGGCCTTCGGCACCGAGGTCGATGGCGACGCGGTCTATGTCGAGGGCATCTCGAACGTCACCCCGCTCGATCTCGAAATGGCGGAGGAACTCGGGTTCCGCATCAAGCTGCTGGGCGTCGCAGAGCGCACGGCGCAGGGGGTCGAGCAGCGTGTGCACCCGACCTTCGTGTCGAGGTCGAGCCAGCTCGCGAGCGTGATGGGCGTGACGAACGCCGTTGCTATCGAGGCAGAGCCCGTGGGAACCATCACGCTCGTCGGCCCCGGCGCCGGGGGCGGGGCGACCGCTTCGGCGGTCGTCGGCGATATCGTCGATCTCGCACGTGGCAATCAGGTCGCGACTTTCGGCCGGCCCTCGCAGGCGCTCGAAAAGCCGGTGCGCGCGCCGATGCAACGGCACGAGGGCGGCTATTACATCCGGCTTCAGGTCATGGACCGGCCCGGCGCGGCGGCGATCATCGCGACCCGCATGGCCGAGCGCGGCATCAGTCTCGAATCCATTCTCCAGAAGGGCAGGGGTGCACGCCGGTCGGAAAGCGGAGCCGTGCCGGTGATCCTCATCACCTACGCGACGACTGAGCTCCTCATCCGCAACGCCGTCGCCGCCATCGCCGAGGATGGCGTGCTCGACGGTCCGCCGCAGGTGATCCGCATCGAGCGGTGAACGCCCCGGGCGCTAAGCAAAACCGTGAAATTCTCGCGCGCCCCCGTGACGCGCGGCAGTTCGGCTGCTAGAAGCCGCTCGCATTCGCGCATTCGTCGTCCATAACCGAGCGGGACCGCCATGACCGACCTTATCGTCTCCGAAGACAAGATCATCGAACGTATCCTGACGATGGAGCTCGTTCGGGTTACCGAGCGGGCGGCGGTCGCTTCTTCGCGCCTTCGCGGGCGCGGCGACGAGAAGGCGGCCGACCAGGCGGCCGTGGACGCCATGCGCCGCGAACTCAACAAACTCCCGATCGACGGCGAGATTGTCATCGGCGAAGGCGAGCGTGACGAAGCCCCGATGCTCTTCATCGGCGAGAAGGTCGGCACCAAGAAGGGGCCGAAGGTCGATATCGCAGTCGATCCGCTCGAAGGCACGACCCTCTGCGCCAAGGACATGCCGGGCTCGATCGCCGTGATGGCGATGGCGCAGGCCGGGACGCTCCTTTACGCGCCGGACGTCTACATGGACAAGATCGCGATCGGCCCCGGCTATCCCAAGGGCATCGTCGATCTCGACGCCACCCCGGAAGACAACATCATGGCGCTCGCCAAAGCCAAGGGCGTCAAGCCCGGCGAGATCACCGCGCTCGTCATGGATCGCCCGCGCCACGCCGAACTGATCGCCAAGCTCCGCGCCATCGGCTGTGGCATCCGGCTGATCACGGACGGTGACGTCGTCGGCGTCATCCAATGTGCCGAGACCCACAAGACAGGCATCGACATCTATCTCGGCATCGGCGGCGCACCGGAAGGCGTGCTGGCGGCGGGCGCGCTGCGCTGCGTCGGCGGCCAGATGCAGGGTCGCCTCATCCTCGATACGCCCGAGAAGGTCGCGCGCGCCGCGACGATGGGCGTCAAGGATCCGAAGAAGAAATACGACCTTTCCGAACTCGCCTCGGGCGACGTGGTGGTCGCCGCGACCGGCGTTACCGACGGCGCGCTCCTGAAGGGCGTGAAGTTCCACGGCGACATCATCGAGACAGAGACCATCGTCTATCGCTCGCTGACCGGCACGGTGCGCCGTATTGCCGGCGAGCACCGCGAACTCGCCAAATTCCATCTGGACTGAGACGTCGTCGGGTTGCAGTTTCGGTTCCGGAAGGGATTCTTCCGGAATCCGAAAGGCACATTCATGACACTCGACATCCGCCCGCTCGAATCGGGTGACCGCGCCGCCTGGGAACCGCTCTGGCAGGGCTATCTCACATTTTACAAGGCGAGCCTGCCGGCTGAGGTCACCGACATCACCTGGCGGCGTCTGCTCGACCCCGCCGAGCCAATGCTCGTGCGCGGCGCGTTCGAGAACGGCAAGTTGCTCGGTATCGTCCATTGTGTCCTGCACCGCACCTGCTGGAGCCCGAAGGACATCTGCTACCTGCAGGACCTCTTCACCGCCCCCGAGGCACGGGGCAAGGGCGTCGGTCGCGCGTTGATCGAGCGCATCTACGAGGAAGCACGAGAAAACAACTGGTTCCGCGTCTACTGGCAGACGCACGAGACCAACGCGGAGGCGCAGGTGCTCTACAACAAGATGGCGGACCGTTCGGGGTTCATCGTCTATCGCAAGAACTTCTGATGATGGATGCGACGGCCTACCTCGGCGTGACCCGCTCCGCCCTTGGCCGCCGCTGGCGCGACCGGCTCACCCCGGATCTGGCGCGTGAGGCGCAGGCAATCGGCGCGGCGCATGGTCTCTCCGACGTTTTGTCCCGCGTGATCGCCAGCCGTGGCGCTACGCTCGACAATGCCGCGCCCTTCCTCGAACCGCGCCTGCGCGAGGCTATGCCGGACCCTTCCGTGCTTGTTGATCTCGACCGCGCGGTCGAGCGCCTCGCGAGAGCAGTTCGCGCTCGTGAGCGTATCGCGATTTTCGGCGACTACGATGTCGACGGCGCCTGCTCGGCGGCGCTTCTCGGCAACTACCTGCGCCATGTCGGGCTCGACCCGCTCGTGCATATTCCGGATCGCCTGACGGAGGGCTACGGCCCGAACATCGCCGCGATCACGGCGCTGCGCGAGAAGGGGGCAAGCCTGCTCGTCACGGTCGATTGCGGCACCTCGGGTCACGAGCCGCTCGCCGAGGCGGCGCGTCTCGGCATGGATGTGCTGGTGCTTGACCATCATCAGGCGCCGGAGCATCTGCCGGCAGTCCATGCGCTAGTGAACCCGAACCGGCTCGACGACCTCTCCGGCCTCGGCCATCTCTGCGCGGCGGGTGTGGTATTTCTCGCGCTTGTGGCGCTTAACCGCAGGCTCAGGTCCGAGCGAAACGACCTGCCCGATCTCATAGCGGGGCTCGATATCGTGGCACTGGCAACGGTGGCGGATGTGGTGCCGCTCACCGGCCTCAACCGAGCCTATGTCGCGCAGGGCTTGAAGGTGCTGCGCGCGCGCTCGCGGCCAGGGCTCGTTGCGCTGGCGGATGCCGCTCGTCTCGATGCGGAACCGGAGGCCTGGCACCTCGGCTTTCTTCTCGGGCCACGTATTAACGCCGGGGGACGCGTCGGCGATGCGGGGCTCGGCGCGCGCCTGCTGATGACTACTGACCCGGACGAAGCGCGCGCGATCGCCCAGCAACTCGATCATCTCAACCGCGAACGACAGGCCGCGGAGGAGGCGATGCTGGTCGAAGCCGAAGAAGAGGCGCTTCGTCTCGTCGGCATGGACGAACAGGATCGTTCGGTTCTGGTCGTGGCGGGCGAGCGCTGGCACCCGGGTATTGTCGGTATCGTCGCCGGGCGCCTGAAAGAACGCTTCCAGCGCCCTGCGTTCGCCATTGCAACGGGTGAGAACGGGCAGGGGACAGGCTCCGGGCGCAGCCTCACCGGAGTCGATCTCGGCGCTGCCGTGCGGGCGGCGGTCGAGGCTGGCGTGATCGTCAAGGGAGGCGGGCACGCGATGGCGGCTGGCGTGACGCTCGCGCGCGACCGGATCACGGACTTCGCCGCCTTTCTCGAAGACCACTTGGCGGCGGATGTCGCGGCGGCACGCGCGGCAGATGCGCTGCTGATCGATTCCGCCCTGACGGCGGAGAGCCTGACGCCGGATTTCGTCGCCGATCTCGCACGGGCCGGGCCGTTCGGGCAGGGCAACCCCGAGCCGGTGTTGGCCCTCCCGTCGCATCGCCTGCTTGATATCCGCGAATTGCGCGGTGGCCATTTGAAGCTCACGCTCGCCGGCGGTTCCGGCGCACGGGCCGAGGCGATGGCCTTCCGCGCCGCCGGTCGCCCTCTCGGAGACGCGTTGCAGAAGGCGCGCGGGCAAGCCATCCACCTTGCCGTCAATGCGGGGCGCGACAACTGGGGCGGGCGTCCCCGCGTCAGCCTGCGCGTGGTCGATATCGCGCAGCCGGTCTAAGCCGGGTTACGAGGTCTCGCGCGAACGGATCTGCTCGCGCAGGAAGATATAAAGCCCCGCCGCGACGATGATCGCCGAGCCGATCAGCACATTATTGGCCGGCCAATCGCCGAAGAAAGCGTAGCCAAAGATCATCGCCCAGACGATCAGTGAATACTGGTAGGGGACGACAACCGCCGCCGGTGCATATCTGAGTGAGCGGTTAACGCCCATATGGGCAAATGTGGCGACGATCCCTAGCAGGGAGAGCCCGAGAAAATCGGCGAAGGTTGGCGTCGTCCAGCGGAAGGGGGCCACGGCGAGGCCGAAGATCACTGCGCCCATGACCTGCCAGGAGACGAGCGTCACCTCATTCTCGCCGGCGAGCCGCCGCGTCAGGACATTCGAGGCCGCGAAGATGAACGAGCCCGAGATCGCGATTAGCGCCGGCCAGCCCAGCCCCTCGCCCGTCGGCTTGAGCGCGATCAGCACGCCGACGAACCCGACGAGAATCGCGGACCACCGTCGCCAGCCGACCTTTTCCTTGAGGAACACCACCGCGAGAATCGTCACGAAGATCGGCGAGGCGAGATAAAAGGCGACGGTATCGGCGAGCGGCAGATAGACCACGGCCCAATAGAAAAGGGCCGTCTCGGTTACCGAGCAGAAGGCCCGGAGTGCATGGATCCACGGGCGCTGCGGCCTGAAGATCGTCGCGAACCCCGTGCGATGGATCGCCGGCGCGAGCATCAGGCTCGCGGCGATCGAGCGGATCAGCAGCAACTGGGCAACGCCATAGGTGCCGACCAGCCACTTGCCGAGCGTATCGTTGAGGGAAAACGCCAGCATCGCGGCCAGCATGAGGCCGATTCCCGCCAGCATGCGGTCTTTGGTAGGGTGGGTATCGGGCACGACAGGGCCTTCGAATAATGTGTTGTTCTCTGGAGAGCACGATTGCGAAGTCTTCGGCAAGCCATTTGCGGCGGCTGGTCAATTTCTTGCGCGCACGGGTGATTTTTCAGGCGATGGACGCTTGCCCCTCCGGACGAACCCCGCTATGAGCGTGGCTCTCGCGCGGGCGCCCTTCGTCTATCGGTTAGGACGGCAGCCTTTCACGTTGCAAAGACGGGTTCGATTCCCGTAGGGCGCGCCACTTTTCTCCATCCAAGTTCCCATGTTGCAGAAGGCCCGGTTGTCATTTCCGCGCCTGCAAGACTGCATCTATTTTTCGCACCCTGTCTCGCGCATGGGCAACAGTGAGGCTGCAACGACAGCCAACAACGGTGCGAAACTTGTCGGCAAAGTGAGAAGGGACTTGCCGAGGGATCGGCTTTTCGGCTTCAATTTCCGGTTAGGGACGGACGGCCCAGTGCCCGGTTTCGTGGCACGGGACTTGCGTTGCCCGGGCAGCGGTTCGCCCGGCGGATACGGCGCGACAGGGAAGGAAAAAAACATGACGATGTTCAAGCGGGCGGCCGGGCTGGCAGCCATGATGCTCGGGCTGGCGATGGCGCAGCCGGCAGCGGCGCAGACGCCGGTGAAATTCACGCTCGACTGGGTTTTCCAGGGGCCGACCTCGCCATTCCTCGTCGCGCTCGAGAAAGGCTACTACAAGGCCGAAGGGCTCGACGTGACGATGGACCCCGGACAGGGCTCGGCCGGCGCGGTGCAGCGCGTCGCCTCGGGCGCCTACCAGATCGGCTTCGCCGACGTGAACTCGCTGATCGAGTTCAATGCCAAGAACCCCGGCAAGGAAATTCTCGCCGTTTTTATGGCCTATGACTTTCCGCCCTTCGGCGTCTATGCGCTGAAGAAGGGCCCAATCAAGTCGGCGAAGGATCTTGAAGGCAAGAAGCTCGGCGCGCCGGTCTTCGATGCTTCTTTCCGGCTGTTCCCGGCCTTCGCGAAGAAGACCGGCATCGACAAGGCCAAGGTCGAGCATGTGAATCTCACGCCGCAACTGCGCGAACAGAGCCTCGTGCAGGGCTCGGTCGATTTCATTTCCGGGCATTATTTCTCGTCGATCCTCGACCTCAAGGCGCGCGGGGTGAAAGTCGAGGACATCGTCGCGATGACCTATTCGGATGCTGGCATGGATGTCTATGGTAACGGCATCATTGTCTCGCCCGAGATGGCGAAGGATCAGAAGGCCGTCACCGGCTTCATCCGTGCCACGGTCAAGGCGTGGAAGGAAGTCATCGCCGATCCAGCGCTCGGCATCGCGGCTGCGAAGAAGCGCGATCCGCTTATCAACGATGCGCTGGAGCGCGAGCGGCTCGACATGTCGCTCAAGATGAACGTGCTCACGCCCTACGTTAAGGCGAACGGCATGGGCGATGTCGATCCGGCCCGTTTCGCGCGCTCCGTGAAGGATGTTGCGGAAGCCTTCGGCCTGCCGAACGCGCCTGATCCGGCAAAGGTGTTCACGAACGCCTATCTGCCGCCCAAGGCTGATCGCATGGTGGCACCGTAACCAGCCGAAGCGGGGGCAAAAATGGCCGGAACGGAGAGCGCCGTCGCGCCACTCGTCGAAATGAGCGGCGTGAGTCTCGCCTACGGGCGCGGCAAGGAGCAGACGCTCGCGCTTGCTGACGCCACGATGAACATCGCGCAGGGCGAGTTCATCGCGGTGGTCGGCCCGTCCGGCTGCGGCAAGTCGACGCTCATGAAGCTGGTGACCGGGTTGCTGCCCGCCACCAGCGGTACGGTGAAGGTTCATGGCGAGGTCGTGAAGCGCCCGATCAAGGGCGTCGGCATGGCGTTCCAGAACGCGACGTTGATGCCCTGGCGCACGACGCGTGACAATATCCTTCTGCCGCTTGAGGTCGTGGAGCCACACAAGCGCCGTTTCCGCGCCAACAGGGGCGAATATGTCGAGCGGGTCGAGAAGCTGCTCGCCTCGGTCGGTCTCGGCGGCTTTGGCGACAAATATCCCTGGCAGCTCTCGGGCGGCATGCAGCAACGCTCCAACCTTTGCCGCGCGCTCGTCCATGAGCCCGAAATCCTGATGCTGGATGAGCCGTTCGGTGCGCTCGATGCCTTCACGCGCGAGGAACTATGGGGGGTGCTTCAGAAGCTTTGGATGGAACGGCGCTTCACCTGCGTGCTTGTGACGCATGACCTACGCGAGGCCGTCTATCTTGCCGACACGGTGTACGTGATGAGCAAGCGACCGGGGCGGGTGATCCTCAAGCGGGAGATCGAGTTGCCGCGCCCGCGGACGCTGGAGGACACGTTCAAGCCGGGCTTCGTCGATATCGTGCATGACCTGCGTGACCGTATTCACAAGGAGCATGCGTAATGACCGATGCTCAGCGCAACGCACTCAAACTGGCGATGCCGTGGCTGGTGACGATCGCCATGTTCGCGATCTGGGAACTTGCCTGCATCGCGTTCAATATTCAGGAAATCGTGCTGCCCCGCCCCAGCCGCATATTCGCGGTTTCGGTTGAACGCTGGTCGATCCTGCTGGATTTCTGCCTGCAAACGCTCTGGACGACTGCCATCGGTTTCGGTCTCGCGATCATCGGCGGCGTGCTGATCGGGCTCGCCATCGGTGCCTCGCCCTTCGTGTATTCGGGGCTCTATCCCTTGCTGATTGCGTTCAACGCCATCCCGAAGGTCGCCATCGTGCCGATCCTGATGATCTGGCTCGGCGTAGGCGCTGCGCCGGCGATCATCACTGCATTCGTGATTTCGTTCTTCCCCATCGTCGTCAATGTCGCGACCGGCCTTGCCACCATCGAGCCGGAAATGCGCGACGTGATGCGCTCGCTCGGCGCGTCGAACTACGAGATCCTCACCAAGGTCGGCATTCCGCGCGCGATGCCCTACCTCTTCGCCTCGTTGAAGGTGGCGATCACGCTCGCCTTCATCGGCTCGGTGATTTCCGAGACGGTGGGCGGAAACCGCGGCATCGGCTTCCTGATGCTCTCGGCGGGGGCGCGCAACGACACCGCGACGACCTTCGCCGGGCTTTTCGCGATCGCGATCATGGGCGTGCTGATGTATGCGCTCTGTGCTTGGGTCGAGAAGCGGATGACCGGCTGGGCCTTCCGGGGCGAGCTGGTGGGCTGAAACGCATCTTTTCAGCAAAACGCAATAAACGGCGCGCATCCTGTTGACGGCACGGGCCGTTTCGTCGTCACATGGCGTGATTGCAGCGTTTCCACGGCCATATCCGGCAGGCAGCAATCACGATGAATGTCAATCGCAAGGGCCATATCCGGCTCACCTCCCATCCCGAACCCGGCACGGCTTCCGCGCGCTTCCCCATCCGCTGGGGCGCGGCAGACCCGCGTGAGCGCGGCCCGGTGATCGGCACGGTCTCCCGGCCGGGTGACCGCAACGTCATCGGCGCGCATGGCGGGGCCTATTCGCTCTACCGCGCGCTCGCGGTTTCGGCCGGGGCGCTCAACCCGCTGGTGCGCTCCGATTTCACCAATACCCATCCGGTCGCTGCAATTGGCCCTTATCCGCAATGGGCGGAGCCGGGCAAGATCGTCTCCCTCGACCCGTTCGGGCACATGGTGACGGACCTCTTCGGCCCTGAGATCGCGGAGGGCGTCGATATCCGCCCCTCGATCGCGATCACCAAGGCACGGCTTCATCTGCCGGAAATCCAGTCGGCGATGGCAGCGGGACGCCTCAAGGCTGATGGCGATATTCTCAAAGAAAAGGGCGAAGTGGCGGTGACGAAGATCGCCATCGACCCCGTATGGTATCTGCCCGGCATCGCCGAACGCTTCGGCACCACCGAGAAGAACCTCCGCCGCACGCTGTTCGAGGAGACGGGCGGGATGTACCCCGAACTCGTCACGCGGCCGGACATGAAGGTGTTCCTGCCGCCGATCGGCAACATCACGGCCTATGTCATGGGGGAGCCCGCGCGACTTGCGGACGGGAAGACCCGCATTACCTGCCGCGTCCACGACGAATGCAACGGCTCGGACGTGTTCGGCTCGGATATCTGCACCTGCCGGCCCTATCTCATCCACGGCATCGAGGAATGCGTGAAGGAAGCGCAAGGAGGCGGCTGCGGCCTCATCGTCTACAATCGCAAGGAGGGCAGGGCGCTCGGCGAGGTAACCAAGTTCCTCGTCTACAACGCCCGTAAGCGGCAGGAGGGCGGCGATCAGGCCGCGACCTATTTCGAGCGCACCGAATGCGTGGCCGGCGTGCAGGACGCGCGCTTCCAGCAACTGATGCCGGATGTGATCCACTGGCTCGGTATTCGCCGGATCGACCGGTTCATCTCGATGTCGAACATGAAGTTCGATGCGCTGCATGAGAGCGGCATCGAGATCGGCGAACGCGTACCGATCCCGGATGACCTCATCCCCGACGACGCCTCGGTCGAAATGGAGGCAAAGAAGGCCGCCGGCTACTACGCGCCGGAAGGCGCGCGCGACCGCGAGGCCCTCAAGGAGGTGGTGGGGCGTGACCTCGAGAAGTTCTGAGATCGCCGCCTCCCTCCTTTCCGCAAAGGCTGTCCGCGAGCGAACGGCACGATTTTTCGCGCTCGGCGAGGCTGGGCGGCTCAACTATTTCACTCTTGATCTTGCCGCGATGCCCGCGCTCGCCAGGCGGGTCGCCGCGGTGACGCGCGCAGCCTATCCCACGCTCGATGTTCCCTTCCACGCCCGCTGGCGACATTTCGTCCATGCCGGCACGGATCGCTGGGCCGCGCTCGCGGCGAAGACCAACTGGCGCTCGCAGGCAGACCGCGCGCGTGCGGCATTCGATCTGGCGATCACCTCCGTGCTGCTCGACGCCGGGGCGGGACCGACATGGCGCTATCGCGATCCGGCGACGGACGAGGCGGTTGGCCGCTCAGAGGGGCTCGCGCTAGCAAGTTTCGACATGTTCGCCGCCGGAGCCTTTTCTACTATCCCGAAAGATCCACTGCGCGTGGATGCCGGAAGGCTGATGAACCTTTCTGTCAGCGATCTTGCTCGAGGGTTTCAGGTCTCGCCGGAAAATCCGCTGGAAGGGCTTGAGGGGAGAGTGGTGCTCCTCAACGCGCTCGGGCGTGCGCTGATCGCCGATGAGACCTTGAATGACGGAAACGGAAGTGCTCGGCCCGGCGCGCTGTTCGATCTCCTGACAGCGGGGGGAACCGAGGTCCAGGCGCCGGCGATCCTCGGCGCTGTGTTGCGCCACCTTGGAAGCATCTGGCCCTCGCGTCTCTCGCTGGGGGGCGTTCCGCTCGGCGATTGCTGGCGCCATCCCCTGCTGGACGATGGAACGCCCGGAAGCGACCTCGTACCGTTCCACAAGCTCTCGCAATGGCTCTCCTATTCGCTGATCGAGCCGGTGCAGGCAGCCGGCGTGGCGGTAACCGATATCGATGGCCTTACGGGCCTTGCCGAATATCGGAACGGCGGGCTGTTTCTCGATGGCGGCGTCATCGTGCCGAAGGATCCCGCGACCCTGATCAGGGCCCACGAGCCGGGTTCGGAGGTCGTCGTCGAGTGGCGTGCGCTGACGGTGCAGCTTCTTGACCGGATCGCTCCGCTTGTCCGCGCCGAACTCGAGGTGAAGGAAGTGGAGTTCCCCCTCGCGAAGGTTCTCGAAGGCGGCACCTGGGCAACGGGGCGCGTACTAGCCCGCGAACGGCGTGCCGATGGTGGACCGCCGCTGCGGATCGTTAGCGATGGAACGGTTTTCTAGAGAGGCAGGCCATGAAGGGCGTCACGGTCGTTTCCCACCCGCTGGTGCAGCACAAGCTGACCCTGATGCGCGACAGGACGCGCTCGACCTCCGGTTTCCGCCGCCTCGTGCGCGAGATCGCGATGCTGCTCGCCTACGAGGTGACGCGTGAACTGCCCATGACCACCGAGCGTATCGAAACGCCGATGGAGGCGCTGGATTCGCCGGTGATTGAAGGCAAGAAACTTGTCCTCGCGCCGATCCTCCGCGCGGGCCTCGCGCTCGCCGACGGGATGCTTGAACTCATCCCCTCCGCGCGTGTCGCCCATGTCGGGCTTTACCGGGATCATGAATCGCTTGAGGCGATCGAGTATTTCTTCAAGGCGCCGCATGATCTCGCCGACAGGCTCGTCATCGTCACGGATCCGATGCTGGCGACTGGCAACTCCGCGACGGCGGCCATCGATCGGCTCAAGGCGCGTGGCGCGCACGATATCCGCTTTGTCTGCCTGCTTGCCGCGCCGGAGGGCATTGCCCGGATGCAGGCCGAGCACCCCGACGTTCCGATCTGGACCGCGGCGATCGATCGCGAACTGAACGACAAGGGCTATATCATGCCTGGTCTCGGCGATGCCGGAGACCGGATCTACGGCACGCATTGATTGCGCGCCGACGGCCCTCCTGATTCGCACCCGTAACGATTGTGGCCTGACCATCAACGGACAGCGCATGCAACCGGGAGGGGAAAACCACCGATTGAGCTAGGAATGAGAGTATTTTCAATAGGTAAACCCGGTTATCTGCACCCGGTTATCATTTTGTTAATATAACAATGCACTCCTATTCCATACGAAGAAATTCGTTCGCGCGAGCAAAGGCTTCTGCGACAAAAAATGCGAGAACGGCTTGGTTTCGTGGCAAAGGGCCGGCATGTCTGTGAGCGATACTCGAAACACGTCCAATAACGCGGCCTCGATCCGCAACGAACTGATTGAAGCGCTTTACGCGACGCCGAAACCGATTTTTATCGGCGCCGCGATGGTGACAGCGGTTATCGCCGGCGGGGCTGTTCTCGGCGGGCACGATCTGTTTCTCTACGGGCTGGCGCTGATGATGGCGTCCGTGGGGGTGTTCCGTTACATCTCCCATGTTGGTTACGCACAGTTTCGGACCTCTTCCCGACCCGTTGCGACGGCACGCTACTTCGAGCGACTGGCCATGCTCGGTGCCTGGATGACCGCTGCGGTCATCACCGCTTTCGGGACCTATACGCTGGTCCGTTATCTCGATAGTCCCATTTCTGTCCTCGGGATTGCGCAGACGATTGGCTACCTCGCCGGTCTTTCTGGCCGCAATGCCTCGCGCCCGCTTGTGACGAAGGTGCAGGTGCTGGTGGCGGCGGTGCCGTTCACGGTTGCGCTCCTGTGGACAATGGAGCCGGTCTATATCCTGATTGCGCTGACAGTGATCCTCTCGACACTGCTGACGTTCTCGAGCGCCAAAGTCCTTTACGAGGTTTTTGTCTCACGCCACATCACCATGCGGACGCTCGAGCGCATGGCCAATCTCGATACGCTCACCAACCTGCTCAACCGGCGTGGATTGCTGCGTTGGCTCGATGAAGTCACCGCAGGCAAGGGGACCTATTCGCTGCTCTCGATCGACATCGACAATTTCAAGACGATCAACGATACCTTCGGTCACGATGTGGGTGACGACCTGCTCGTTGCGCTCAGCGAGAGCATCGAGGGGTTGCTCAAGCCCGGTGATGCTGCTGCGCGCATGAGCGGGGATGAATTCATGATCGCGACGCGGCGTTCACCGCGCGAGGCCGTCGAACTGGCGATGCGGCTGATCGCCCATATCCAGTCGCAGCGTTATGTGGCCAGCCGCAACCTCACGACGACTGTCAGTGTTGGCATTGCCGATGCCGAGGGCGGGATGCCCGTGGAGGAGGTTCTCAAGCGCGTGGACCTCGCGCTCTACAAGGCGAAGGCCGATGGTCGGAACCGCTATACTACTTATTCGAGCGAACTCAGCGCGGAGCACGACGACCGTCTGGCGTTCGAAGCGGAAATGCGGGATGGCATCCGGCGCGGCGAGTTCTTCCTTGTCTACCAGCCGATCTACAATCCGCGTTCCGGCACCGCGACGCATGTCGAGGCCCTTCTGCGCTGGAAACATCCAACACGCGGCATGATCAGCCCCGGCATCTTTATTCCGATCGCCGAGCAGACCGGTCTCATCAAGGTGCTCGGTGCCTGGGCCATCGAGACAGCAGCACGCATGGCGAACAACTTGCCGGGCGGTGCCCGGGTCAGCGTCAATGTCTCGCCCCACCAGTTCGAACCCGATCACGATTTGGTCGGCATCGTCGATGCTGTCTTGCGCCGCACCTGTCTTCCCGCGCATCGCCTGATCCTGGAAATCACGGAATCGGCTTTGATCAACGAGGGTACTGTGGTCGCCAATACGCTCCGCCGTCTGCGCGAGATGGGCGTCGGCATCGCGCTCGATGATTTCGGGACCGGGTATTCGTCGCTCAGCTATCTCACTTGGCTGCCGATCGACATCCTCAAGATCGACAAGTCGTTCTGTCGCGAGATTGAAAACTCGCAGCGTGCGGAAGCGCTGATGGGCGCCATCACCCAGCTGGCGCATGATCTCGACCTCATCATCATCGTCGAAGGAATCGAGACCGAGGCCCAACTTGCCGCCGTTCGCAAATTCCCGATCCACGGCATTCAGGGCTATGTCTTCGCCAAACCGATGCCGGAAGATGAGCTTCGCGCCATCATCGAGGATCGTGTTCCCGGTACCCGCGCCGCCGCAGTCGGCAAGGACGCCCACGGCAAGACGTCCGGTCAGACCAACTCAAACGTGGCCTGACATCCTTGTATCCTGGAATCTGGAAAGAACACGGGGCGCAAGGAATGCACAGGCCCAACTACCCGAGCGGCAAGGATCTTCTGAGCGCCGATGCCGTCTCCCGGCACGACCTTGAAGATGTTTTTGCGCGGGCAGACCGGTTCTGGGCCGAGGAAAACGCGGAGGATGCCGATGCCGCGCCGTTGATCCGCCGCCGCCCGAAGGTAGTTGCGAATTACTTTGAGCAGCGCTCGACGCGGACGAGGCTCGGTTTCCAGTCTGCCGCGGTCCGGCTTGGGCATCAGGCGATCGACGCACACGATACCGATCGCAGCCGGATGGGCACAACGACCGGCGAGTCGCTTGAGGATCATATCCGCACGATCGAGGCTTACAGCGATCTCATTGTTGTCCGGACGCACGTCGAGGAATTGCCGTACCGCATTTCGCGGTTGAGCTACCTGCCGATCATCAATGCCGGCAATGGCGCGGACGAGCACCCGACGCAGGCTTTCGTCGATATCTATGCCATTCGCGTGTTGCGCGGGCCGGTCAGCGGTCTTTCGATTGCGCTGTCCTGCGACACCCGAGCCCGTTTTGCGCTCTCCTTCGTCAAGTTGCTCCGCCTCACGCCGCCGAAGCGCTTCACCCTTTGCTGCCTGCCGAATGTAAGCATCAATCCGCCGATGCGCGAGGCGATGCAGCGGCTCGCGACTCTCGGTACGCAAATCTCGATCGTCCACGACGTCCGCCAGACGCTCGATCATGATGTCCTCTCTATCCAGATGCAGGATATGAGCCGGTTCGCCCACGCCTCGCTCGGCAGTGAGGCGGTCGACAAGGAACGTGAGACCGAACCGTTCACGATTACCGCGCAGAAGGTGCTGGACGCAAAATCCGATATCCTGATCCTCAATCCGCTGCCGCGATTCACAGAGCTCGACGTCTCCTGCGATACCCTGCCGAATGCCGGTTATTTCCAGCAGGTCAAGCTTTCGACGCCGATCCGGATGGCGATCCTCGACCGGATGCTCTCGGGCGTCCCGTGGACCGGCCAGATCGAGACTTTGCCCGGTTTGTGAGCCGGCGTCGGCGCGGGATGAACGTATACCGGCCTTGATCGGGCCATCGGGACCTGCGTCGATTGGACATGAAAATTACACCGCTCCCCGCGTCGGCTTTCCAACGCAGGCCCTGGAAAAACGGCCTTGGCGAAACCGTCATCATCGCTGCCGGCACGCAAGGCGAGAGCTGGCAGGGCGTGCAATGGTCGCTCAGCCGGACGGTGATCGAAACCGCAGGGCCATTCTCGGATTTTTCCGGCTACGAACGCTGGCAGGTCGTGATCGAGGGGGAGGGGTTGGTGCTGGAGACCCCGTTGGGCGAGATCAACCTGCGCCAACCCTACCACCCCGTCCGCTATGACGGAGCCTTGCCGGTTCGTGCGCGGCTGGAGGGAGGCAAGGTCGGCGTTGTCAACCTCATCGCGCGAACCGCTCCGTTTTCGGCCTCGATGAGCATTCTGGCTGCCGGCAGTTTCGTTATGTCGCCGCCCGGCATCCACGTGCTGTATGCGCCGGCGGAAGACGCTTCTCCGGTGTTGGCGGGCGAGCGTTTTCCGCTCCGAGCCGGAGACGGCCTGCGCATCGATTCCGAAGCACCTTTCGGCATCTCGCACGGCGGTCCACCACTCATTTTGGCCTCCGTCAGCGAACGCGGGAAATAGAGAGCTTGAAAGCCCACGCCGGCTTGCGCAGATTGACCTCAACTTTTTGCTGAATTTCAGGATCCTTTCCCCATGAGCAAGCTTTTCGAGCCCATTTCCCTCGGCCCGCTCGCGCTGCCGAACCGTATTGTCATCGCGCCGATGTGCCAGTATTCCGCCGAAGAGGGCAGCGCGACTGATTGGCACCTTATTCACCTTGGCTCACTTGCACTGTCGGGCGCTGGTCTCCTCATTATTGAGGCGACGGCGGTCACCGAGGACGGTCGGATCACCCCGACCGATCTCGGCCTTTATTCCGATGCGAACGAGTCCGCGCTCGGCCGTGTGCTCAAGGCGGTGCGGAAATACTCGTCGATCCCCGTCGCGATGCAGATCAGTCACGCTGGGCGCAAGGCATCGAGCCAGGCCCCGTGGGACGGCGGCAAGCAGATTACGCCGGAGGCGCCGGGCGGCTGGCAAGCCTGGGGACCCTCGGCGTTGCCGCACGCGCTCGGTGAAATCCCGCCCGCTGAATTGTCGCTCGCTGAAATGGCCCGCATCCGCGATGGCTTCGCCGAAACGGCGCGTCGCGCGGCCCGGATCGGCCTCGACGGGCTCGAACTGCATGGCGCACACGGCTATCTGCTGCATAGTTTCCTCTCGCCGCTTTCCAACAACCGCACCGACGCCTATGGCGGCTCGCGCGAGAACCGGATGCGCTTTCCGCTTGAGTGCTTCGAGGTGGTCCGTGCAGCGTTTCCGGCCGACAAACCGGTCTGGATGAGGATTTCTGCGGTCGATTGGGTTGAAGGCGGGCTGGCGATCGAGGATTCCATCGCTCTCTCGATGGAACTGGAGGCGCGCGGTGCGGCAGCGATCCACGTTTCCGCCGGCGGAGTCTCCTACAAGCAGAGCATTCCCCTTGGGCCGGGCTATCAGGTCCCGCTCGCGACAGCGATCCGCAAGGCGGTCGGTATTCCGGTGATGGCGGTCGGTCTCATCACCGAAGCGGAACAGGCGGAGGCCATCGTGCGGGACGGGGAGGCGGACATGGTCGCGCTTGGACGGGCCATCCTCTACGATCCGCACTGGCCCTGGCGCGCGGCTGCGAAGCTCGGCGCGCAGGTGGATGCGCCGAAGCAATACTGGCGCTCGCCACCGCGTGAGGTGAAGGACCTCTTCAGGGGGGCTTCTTTCGGCCAGCGCTGACGACATGCTGCCTCTTACGCGAGCAGCTTGCCATGTTGCAGTGCATTTACAAACATACTTGACGGTTTGTTTTTGGTTTGCAACCTTTGTCGCATCGGGCAAGGGCAGGGCGTGCGAGGGACTAGCGTGGCGGTCAGGGCAAGGCGATCCCAGCAGGAAAGGACGGCGGAGACGCGAACGCGCCTGCTCGACGCCGCCGTGACGTTGCTGCACGACAAGGGCCTCGCGCATACCTCGACCAATGACATCGCCGAGGCGGCGGGCGTCTCGCGTGGCGCGCTGACGCATCACTTCGAGAGCCGGGAAGACCTGATCACCTGCGCCATCGAGCACATGCTTGCGGGCGTGACGGTGGAGTTGGAAGCTTTCACGCATCAGTTTGCAGCCGGAGAGTCCTCGTCTGATGAGTTGATCGATTTTCTCTGGCGGCTGATGTCGAACCGCCTGTTCTACGTGACGCTCGAATTCCTGCCGGAAGCGCGGCACAACACCATGTTCCGCGAGCGGTTGGTGCCGGTCGTTAGCGACTGGCACTCGGCGCTCGACGTGATCTGGAGTGAGCTCGCCCAGCGTTACGGGGTGCCGCCCGAGGAAGCGCGCTCGCTGATGAACGCCACCATGTGCGTTGTTCGCGGCATGATCGCGCAGACCATCCTGCGTGACGATCCGCCCTATTACGCCCGGCTCCTTGAATTCTGGAAAGCGAGCGTGCGCGCCCAGCTCGCACGCGTGCCGCTTCGGGTGGTGTCGGGGCGATGAATCAACTTCTCAACCACCGGAATCATCTCGCGAGTTCGCGCCGCTAAGCGGCTGACCGCACAACGGAATCGGAAGAAAGAACGATGGGCATGCTGCTGCTGACAAACGGACGGATTGTGGACGGAACAGCGGATGCGCCCTCCGCGCCGGTCAACGTCCTGATCGAGAACAATATCATCCGCGAGGTCGGTCCGAAGGTTGAGGCGGCCAAGGCGCGCCGGCTCGATCTTGGCGGGCGGGTCGTGATGCCGGGGCTGATCGATTGCCACGTGCATGTCATCGCTTCCAACCCCAATCTCGGCCAGAACGCGATGCTGCCGGACTCGCTGGTGATGGCACGCGGCATGGGCATCATGAATGGGATGCTGATGCGCGGATTCACCACCGTCCGCGATGTCGGCGGGGCCGATTATGGCGTCAAGCTGGCGGCAGAGGAGGGCTTGGTACCGATGCCGCGCATCGTCATGTCCGGCAAGGCGTTGAGCCAGACCGGCGGGCACTGCGATTTCCGCGGTCGGTTCGATGATCGTCCGACGGCGGAAACCGGTTTCCGGCTCGGTACGCTCGGCCGCATCTGTGATGGCATCGACGAGTGCCGCCGTGCTGCCCGCGAGGAGATCAAGGGCGGGGCCGACTTCATCAAGATCATGGCCAATGGCGGCGTCGCTTCGCCGACAGATCCAATCCACTTCCTCGGTTTCGCGCGTGACGAGATTATCGCGATCGTCGAGGAAGCGAAGAACGCCGGCACCTATGTTTCGGCGCATCTCTACACGGACGAGGCGATCCGTCGCGCGGTCGAATGCGGTGTTCACTCGCTTGAGCACTGCAACCTCATCGAGAACGAGACCGCAAAACTTGCCGCCAGGGCCGGTGCGGTCGCGGTCCCGACGCTGGTGACCTATGACAAGCTTGCCTCTGAAGGTGCGAGCCTAGGGTTCCCGGCGGATTCGGTCGCCAAGATCGACTCCGTGCGGCTTCGGGGTCTGCAATCGCTCGACATCATGAAGCAGGCTGGCCTGACGATGGCCTATGGTACCGATCTTCTCGGCGCGATGCACCGCCACCAGTCGCACGAGTTCATCCTCCGCCGCGAGGTGCTGAGCGCCCGCGAGGTGATCGCCAGTGCGACCCATATCGCCGCCGAACTCTGCCGCATGTCCGGCAAGATCGGCACGATCGCACCCGGCGCCTTCGCCGACCTGATCGCCGTCGACGGCGATCCGCTCAAGGACATTTCCCTGCTGACGGGGCAGGGGCGGCACATGCCGCTCATCCTGCGCTCCGGCCGCATCGTGAAACGTAAGGGGCTGGGTTGAGCCCGCCCCGCTTCGTGCCTTCGAATGCTAATTCCAAAGGGAGAACCAACATGAACCTCACCCGTCGCACGACCCTCCAATCGCTTGCCGCCGCCGCGCTTGCTCCTGCTCTTGGAGGGCAGGCCTTCGCGCAAGGCGCGACCTTCCGCATCGGCGCGCTCAACCCGGTTACCGGCGCCGGGTCGCCCTACGGCTCGGGCATGCAGAAGATGATCCTCGCGGCCGCCGAGATGGTGAATGCGGCCGGCGGTGCCGGCGGGCGCAAGTTCGAGGTTTTCGCCGAGGATACGCAGACGACGCCACAGGCGGCTGTGCTTGCCGCCAAGAAGCTGATCGAGGTCAACAAGGTGCAGGCCGTTGTTGGCACTTGGTCTTCCGGTATCTCGCTCGCCGTGATCCCGCTCACCAACGACGCCAATATCTTCCTGATGAACACCTCCGGCGCGCCTGCGCTCTCGGTGCCGCCAGCGAACGCCAAGGGGCTTTCCTATCGCTTCCAGGCGACTAACGACCGTTTCGGCCGCGCCTTCGCCGAACTTTGCGAAAAGGAAGGCTTCAAGCGACCGGCGACGATGGCGTTCAACAACGCCTCCGGCATCGGCAATACCGAGGGCTTCAAGAAGGCTTGGGAGAAGAAGGGCGGTAAGGTCGTTGCCAACGTCGTCTACGAACCGAACCAGACGAGCTATCGCGCCGAACTCCAGAAGGTGCTTGCCGAAAAGCCGGATGTGATCGTCACCGGCTCCTATCTTGGCGACACCACCATCATCCTTCGCGAGTGGTTCCAGACGGGCGAGACGACCAAATGGGTCATCCCCGCCTGGGCCGCGAACCCGCAGCTTGTGAAAGCCATCGGCAATGAGGCGGCGGAAGGGCTCTTTGCGGTCGATTCGATCTCGAACGAAGGCTCGCCCGCTTTCTCTGCCTACGATGCAGCCTACCAGAAGGCGATGAACCAGCCGGGGCTCTCCAACGTCTATGCCGCCATGACCTGGGACATGGTGGTGACGCTGGCGCTCGCGATGGAAGCTGCCGGTCCGAACGCCGATATCGCCGCGATCAACAAGAAGATACGCGAGGTTGCCAACCCGGATGGCGCCAAGGTCTCGACCTTTGCCGAAGGCAAGGAGGCGCTCAAGAAGGGCAAGATCAATTATGAAGGCGCGTCCTCCGTGCTCGATTTCGACGAGTTCGGGGACGTGACACCGGACTTCTCGGTGAGCCGCGTCGAGAAGGGCGAGATCAAACGCAAGTATCTCGTGAAGATCTGATCCTCGGCACCACTCGAACCTGCTTCCCCGGCCCGGCGACTCTCGTCGCCGGGCCAACCCTCGAAGGTTTCCGTGATTCCTTTCATCGAACTTGCGCTCAACGGCATCGTTTCCGGTCTTGTGATCGGGCTGGCGGCGCTTTCGATCACGCTGGTCTTCGGCGTTGCGCGCTTCCCCAATGCCGCGACCGGCGACGTGATGAGCCTTGGCGCCTTCGCCGCGCTTGCCGGCGCTTCCGCGAGCGGCACGCTGCTGATCGGCGGGGTGTTCGGCATTGCGGTGGCGGCGTTCGTCTCGCTTGCCTGCTATTTCCTCGTTTTCCAGAAGCTTTCGTCGCGTCCGCCCGTTGCTTCACTCCTGGCTTCGATTGGCGTCGCGTTCGTCATTCGCGCGGTGATGGGCGTCGTCTTTGGCCACCAGCAGAAAGTGTTCGATCTGCCGCTGGCTCGGCCTTGGCGCGTGCTCGACATTCGCTTTCATCCCACCGACCTCAAGATTTCGCTCGCCGCGCTGGCGACGTTGGTGGCGGTATTCCTTATCCTGCACGCAACGCCGATCGGTCGCCGGATGCGCGCCGTGGCGGACGATCCCTCGCTCGCGCGCGTATCCGGCATTTCCCCACGCCGGATTATGGTCGCGCTCTGGCTCCTCTCGGGCGCAGTCGCGGGTATCGCCGGCATTCTCGTTGGGATCAAGACCGTGGTGACGCCGGAGATGGGCTGGGACCTCCTGTTGCCTGCCTTCGCGGCGGCTATTTTCGGCGGCATCGGCCACCCGGTCGGCGCGGTGGTTGCCGGTGTCATCCTCGGCATCGTGCAGGAGGTGGCGACACCCTTCGTCGGCTTCACCTACAAGATCGCGCTCTCGTTCGCGGTGTTGCTCGCCGTGCTGCTGATCCGGCCCAAGGGGCTGTTCGGAACCGTGGCAGGAGCGAGATAAATCCCATGATCAGATCGCACATTCTCATGGGATTTCGGTTTTTATGCTTGGACGCATTTTCTGCGATCGACCGGCGTTCATTTGATCGGAAAATGCTCTGATGGAAGCCTATCTCGTTGCCATCGCCATCGTCGCCGCGATTTACGTCCTGCTCGCGCTTGGGCTCAACCTCCAATACGGGCTCACCGGCATCATCAATTTCGGCCATGTCGGCTTCTTCTGCGTCGGGGCCTATACAGCAGCGCTGTTGGCGGAAAAAGGCTGGCCGCCGCTGTTGTCCTTTTCTGCCGCCGCCGCACTGGCGATGCTCGCGGCCTGGCCAATGGGGCTCATCAGCCTCAAGTTGCGCGAGGATTATTTCGCCATTGTTTCGCTGGGATTCTCAGAGGTCGTGCGCCTCGTCGTCACCAGCGAGAAATGGTTGACCAGCGGCGTGCAGGGGATCACCGGTATCCCGAAACTTTTCGGCGGGCTGGCGACGGGTCTGCCGAACAGCCTCGCCGTGCTGGCGGTGCTCGTGGCGGTCAATCTGCTGGCGATTGCGGCGATGCGCCGGATCGTGACCTCGCCCTTCGGCCGCACCATCGAGGCGATCCGCGACAACGAGGAGGCGGTCAAGGCGCTCGGGAAGGATCCCGCAGCGTTCAAGATCCAGGTGCTGATGCTCGGCGCCGCGCTCGCCGGGGTGGCGGGTGCGTTCTACGCCCATTACATCGGCTATATCTCGCCCGATCAGTTCATTCCGCTGGTCACCTTCCAGATCTGGATGGCGATCATCATGGGCGGCGTTGGCCGGATTTCCGGCGCGTTGGCCGGCACCTTCATCCTGATGTTGTTCCTCGAAGGCTCGCGCTTCCTGCGCGACATCATGCCCTTCATTTCCGAGGTCGAGATGGCGAGCGTCCGGCTCGGCGTGGTGGGGCTCGCGCTCGTGCTGTTCACACTTTACCGCCCGACCGGTCTGATGGGGGATTTCACCCGCAAATGACGCTGCTCGTTGAAAATATCACCAAGGCCTATGGCGGTCAGGTCGTCGTCGATCATGCGAGCCTCAGGGTCGACACTGGCGGCATGGTAGGCCTCATCGGACCGAATGGCGCCGGAAAATCGACCTTTTTTTCGCTCGTGACAGGGTTCATCGAGGGCGAGGGCGGGGCGATGACGCTTGATGATCGCGCCATCGGATCGCTCTCGCCGCAAGCGCGCGCTCAGGCCGGCATGGTGCGGACGTTTCAGGTGCCGCGCGAGTACACCCATCTCACCGTGCGCGAGAACCTGATGGCCGCCGCGCCGGGGCAGGCGGGGGATTCCCTGCTCAACGTCTTCTTCCGCCCCGGCAGGGTTGCGGAAGAGGAGAAGGCGCTTGCGATCCGTGTCGAGGAGGCGATCGCGTTCCTTCGCCTTGGCGCTGTCGCTGATACGCCGGCGGGTATGCTCTCCGGCGGACAGAAGAAACTTGTCGAACTCGGGCGCGCGCTGATGACAGGCGCGAAGCTGATCCTGCTCGACGAACCCTTCGCAGGCGTCAATCCGGTGCTGATCGAGGAATTGTCCGAGCGCATCCGTGAACTTAACGCGCGCGGCATCGCCTTCCTGATCATCGAGCACGATCTCGGCGCGCTCTCCCGCCTCGTGCCGATGCTCTACGTGATGGATCGTGGCCGGATCATCGCCTCGGGCGCCCCTGCCGATGTGCTCGCCGATCCGCTTGTGCGCGAGGCTTATCTCGGGGGGACAACATGAAGGCGCTCACGGTCGAGAACCTTCGCGGCGGCTATTCCGAGGTCGATATCCTCAACGGCGTGGCACTTCAACTTGGCATCGCCGAAATTCTCGTCGTTGCCGGCACCAACGGCGCGGGAAAATCGACCCTCGCCAAGGCGGTGGCTGGGCTTCTCCCGCGCGTCTCCGGCAAAGTCAGCCTCGGTGAAACCGACATCACGCGCCTTCCGGCGGAGCGGCGTGCGCGTGCCGGTCTCGGCTACGTGCCGCAGGTTGCCAATGTTTTCCCCTCGTTGACGATCGTCGAGAATCTCGCGGTGGTGGAAGGTGTGGCGGACCGTGCTGCGCGGACCGAGGCGATGCTGACGATGTTTCCTGCACTCGCCGAGCGACGGAAATCGCGCGCCGGCAGCCTCTCGGGCGGCGAGCGGCAACAACTCGCGTTCGCCCGCGCGTTGATGACGGAACCGCCGGTGGTGGTGCTCGACGAGCCGACTGCGGCCCTCTCGCCCGCGCTGGTCGGTGAGAGCTTCGAGCGCATCGCGCGCCTCGCCAAGAGCGGCACATCGGTGCTGCTGATCGAGCAGCGCGCGCGACAGGCGCTCGCCATCGCCCATCGCGGTATGATCCTCGACGGCGGCAAGGTTGCGATGGAAGGCCCGGCGCAGGATCTGCTCGCCGACGATCGTGCGGCGCGTCTTTACCTTGGGCAGTAACGGGGGCCGCAACGCACAGCGCAATTGCAGAACTCAATTCTGCGTCCCTTGACCGGATCATATGTAAACTGGCAGCTTGCAGCGATTGTCGGAGACGCGACGGTTCGGTCGCCGGGCGAGGGGGCAGGTCGCGTGCGCAAGAGAAGCCAGAACGTCACGGACGACAGCGCCGTCAGGGATGACGAGGATTTCGCGGGCGGTGATCGCCAGTTTGTCGTCGCGCTCCAGCGCGGGCTCGACATCCTGCGCTGTTTTCGCCCGACCGACGAGGCGCTCGGCAATCAGGAACTGGCGGATCGCACCCGACTGCCGAAGGCGACCGTCTCGCGCCTCACCTACACGCTCTCCAAGCTCGGCTATCTCGTCTATCTGGAGGAGACCGGGCGCTATCGCATGGGCGTGCGCGTGCTCGGCCTCGGCTATGCCTGCCTCTCCGGCCTCAAGATCCGCGAAACCGCGATGCCTTACATGCAGGCGCTCGCCAATCTCGCAGGGGATGGTTCGCTGGTTTCGCTCGGCGGACGCGATGATCTCGCGATGATCTATATCGCCTGCGCCCGCTCGGCCGGTATGGTCTCGTTGCAGCTCAACGTCGGTTCGCGCATCTCGCTCTCGCGATCGAGCATGGGCTGGGCCTATCTCGCGGCGATCCCCGAAGCGGAGCGCGCGGAACTGATGCCGCGCCTCGCCGAAAAGGTCGGCCCCGAGCGCTGGCCAGTGATCGATGCTGCTATCCAGCGTGCGGCGCAGGAAATCGCCGAGCGTGGTTTCTGCATCAATGTCGGCGAATGGCACGCGCAGGTGCATTCGGTCGCCGTCCCGTTCAGGATGCCGCATCAGGACATGCCTGTGCTCGCGTTCAACTGCGGCGGGCCGTCCTACCTGCTTTCGAAGGAGCGGCTCGAAAACGAGCTTGGCCCGCGCCTTGTCGAACTCGTCCGCAACGTCGCGACAGCCGGTGGGCTCTATGGCTGATCGGAGCCGGGCGCCATGACAGGATTGCCCTTGCCCTGACGGTAGCGATGAGTGCCGCTGGCCGTGGCAACCAGCGTGCCGAGTTCATCGCGGATTTCGGCTTCGGCGAAGAAGAGGTTGCGCCCACCGCCGATCCGCTGGCCTGTCGCGATGAGCTTTTTCCCGCGCGGCAGCCCGACGAAATTGATCGTGAGCGAAAGCGTCATCGCATAAACCGGCGGCTGATCCTCCGGGCGCCAGCACCCGGCGAAACCCGCGACCGTGTCGAGCAGGACGCCATAGATGCCGCCGTGCGGGATGCCGTGGCGATTGGTGTGCTGCGGGCCGAGATCCAACTCGGCGCGCGCATGGTCGGCGGCCCACTCGGTGATAGCGTACCCCAACAGCTGCTGGAACGGATAGGGCGGTTCGGGCGAGGTGAGGCCGTCATTCATGCCGATTGGACTTTCGCGATGCACAAGAGCGCTTGACTCGTCATTCTGCACTTCTTAGCTTCAGAATGAATTGCAGAAATAAATTCTGCAATACGGAATACACAGGGGAGATGGGCGTGGGCGATCAGGTTGCCGTGCGGCGCGAGGGCAGTATCGCGATTATCGAGATCGACAATCCGCCGGTGAACGCCTTGTCGAACGCCGCGCGAGCGGGCTTGCTGCGTGCAGTGCAAGCGGCGGCAGGCGATGCGAGCATCGCGGCCGTCGTCATTGCCGGGGCAGGGCGCACTTTCTGTGCCGGTGCGGAAATCCGCGAATTCGGCACGCCGCCGCTCGAACCGCTGCTGCCCGACCTTATCGACGCCATCGAGGCGGTGGAAAAGCCGGTTGTCGCGGCTATTCGCGGCGTCGCGTTCGGAGGCGGCTTCGAGATCGCGCTTGGCGCCCATGCCCGCGTCGCGGCACCGGATGCGCGCTTCGCCTTGCCGGAAGTGAAGCTGGGGCTGATCCCCGGTGCGGGCGGAACCCAGCGCCTGCCGCGCCTCATCGGTCTTGCGAAGTCTGCGCGCCTCATCCTTTCCGGCGATCCTGTCGATGCGGTGGAAGCGAAAGCGCTCGGCATCGTCGATACCATCGTTGACGGTGATCTGTTGGCCGGCGCCGTCGCGCATGCAATCGCGATGGCCGCTACGAAACAGCCCTTGCGCCGTCTGTCGTGCTCGGATGGCATGCTCTCGGTGGATAAGGCCGATCCGACGGCGTTCGAGGCGGAAGCGGCAGCGCAGCTCAAGCGTTCGCGCGGGCTGGACGCCCCGGCGGGCTGCATCGAAGCACTGCGCAACGCGCTGACCCTGCCGTTCGCGGATGGCCTGAAGCGCGAGCGCGAGATTTTCGTCCGCCTGCGTGACGGCGAGCAGTCGAAGGCGCAGCGGCATCTGTTCTTTGCCGAGCGTGCGGCGCTTAAAGTGCGCGGCGTCAGCAAGGAGGTGAAACCGCGAACGGTCCGCCGTGTCGCCGTGCTCGGCGCGGGCACGATGGGTGGCGGCATCGCGATGTGCTTCGCGTCAGCCGGTATCCCCGTCACGATCGTCGATCCGAACCCTGAAGCGCTCCAGCGCGGGCTCGGCGTCGTGGAGGGCAATTACCGCGCGAGCGCCAAGCGCGGCTCCATGACCACCGAAGCGGTCGAGGCTGCGCTTGCGCTGATCGGCGACTCGTCGGATTTCGCATCCGTTTCGGAAGCCGATCTCGTAATCGAGGCCGTGTTCGAGGATATGGCGCTGAAGAAGCGCATCTTCGCCGATCTCGACCGGTTGACGAAACCGGGCACGGTGCTCGCCACCAACACCTCCTCGCTCGACATCAACGAAATCGCCACAGCCACCAGCAGGCCCGGCGACGTGCTTGGCATGCATTTCTTCTCGCCCGCCAATGTCATGAAGCTGCTGGAGGTCGTCCGTGCGGAAAAGACCGCGCCGGACGCGCTGCTGACCGCGATCGATCTGGGTACGAAAATCGGCAAGGTGCCGGTCACGGTCGGGGTCTGTTACGGCTTCGTTGGCAACAGGATGCTGCACGCGCGCGGCCGTCAGGTCGAGGCGTTGCTGGTCGAAGGCGCGGCACCGGCCGATATCGATGGCGCGGCGACCGCCTTCGGCTATGCGATGGGCCCTTGCGCGGTCGGCGATCTCGCCGGGCTCGACGTCGGCTGGCGCATCCGCAAGGAGAGCGGTGCCAAGGCCCCGGTCGCGGATGCGATCTGCGAACTCGGCCGCTTCGGCCAGAAGACCGGTGCGGGCTATTACCGCTACGAGCCGGGCAACCGGACGCCGATCCCGGATCCGGAGATCGACGCGCTGATCGGGCGGATCGCTGCGGAGAAGGGGATCACGCGCCGCGCGATCTCCCGCGAGGAAATCCAAGAACGGCTCGCCTATTCGATGGTCAACGAGGCGGCGCGTATTCTCGACGAGGGCATCGCCGAGCGGTCATCCGATATCGATGTCATCTGGATCAACGGCTATGGCTACCCGGTCGCGAAGGGCGGGCCGATGTTCCACGCCGATCGCATCGGGCTCGCCAAGGTCGCCGAGCGTCTCGCGCACTACGCCGCGATCACCGGCGACGAGCGGCTGAAGCCCGCGCCGCTGTTGGCGAAGCTGGCGGCGGAGGGCGGCAGCTTCGCGGCTTTCGGGCGTAACGCGGGAGGTTGAGGCATGGACCTCCATTTCACGGACGAGGAAAATGCGTTTCGCGCCGAGGTTCGCGCCTTCATCGATGCCAACCTGCCGGCGCGCACCCGGCAGAAGCTGATGGAGGGTCGCAAGCCCTCGCGTGACGATCTCGTGGAATGGACCCGTACGCTGCACGCCAAAGGTTGGTCCACGCCGCGCTGGCCTGTCGAATACGGCGGCACCGGCTGGTCGCCGATCAAGCAATATATCTTCCTCGAAGAGGTGCTTGCCGCGCCCGCGCCGGAATTCCTCTCCTTCGGCGTCTCGATGGTTGGCCCGGTCATCTACACCTTCGGTAACGAGGCGCAGAAGCAGCGCTTCCTGCCGCGCATCGCCAATCTCGACGATTGGTGGTGTCAGGGCTTCTCCGAGCCGGGCGCGGGCTCGGACCTCGCCTCGCTGACGACGCGCGCGGTGCGGGCAGGGGAGCACTACACCGTCAACGGCCAGAAGACCTGGACGACGCTCGGCCAGTACGCCAACTGGATCTTCTGCCTCGTCCGCACGAACCCGGAGGCGAAGAAGCAGGAGGGCATCTCGTTCCTGCTCATCGACATGAAGACCCCGGGCATCACCGTGCGGCCGATCATCACGGTCGATGGCGCGCACGAGGTCAACGAGGTCTTCTTCGACGATGTGAAGGTGCCGGTTGAGAACCTCGTCGGCGAAGAGAACAAGGGCTGGGATTATGCCAAGTTCCTGCTCTCGAACGAGCGCATCGGCATCGCCCGCATCGGCGTCTCCAAGGCGCGGCTCCGTCGCCTGCGCGAACTCGCATCGCTCCCCGGTCTCGATGGCACCTGCGCCATTGATCGCCCCCGCTTCCGCGACCGGCTGATCGAAACGGAAATCGCGCTGAAGGCACTGGAAATCACGCAGCTGCGCGTGCTTTCCGATGAAGCCAAGGGTCTCAACAAGGGCAAGCCCAACCCGGCTTCCTCCGTGCTGAAAATCCGGGGGTCGGAACTCCAGCAGGCGACGACCGAGCTGTTGATGGACGTGGTGGGCGCTTATGCGCTGCCTTTCGCCGATCCGCATGAGGCGCGCAACGAACCGCCGGTGGGGCCGCAATGGGCTGATGCCGTCGCGCCGCTCTATTTCAACATGCGCAAGGTCTCGATCTACGGCGGTTCGAACGAGATCCAGAAGAACATCATCGCCAAGGCCATTCTGGGATTGTGAGATGGATTTCGACCTCAACGACGAACAGCGGCTGCTCAAGGATAGCATCGACCGCCTGATGGCCGACCGTTACGGCTTCGAGCAGCGGCAGGGCTACATCCGCGCCGAGGGCGGTTATGACCGCGCGCTCTGGCTGGAATACGCCGGTCTCGGCCTGCTGGCGCTGCCGTTTCGCGAGGAGGACGGGGGCATTGGCGGTGGGCCGGAAGAGGTGATGCTGGTGATGGAGGCTTTCGGCCGCGCGTTGGCGGTGGAGCCTTATCTTGCCGGGGTGGTCATGGTTTCGTCGCTGATCAACGCGCTGGCGGATGAAGCGCAGCGCGCGGCGCTGGTGCCGGCCATCGTGGCGGGCGAGACGCGGTTCGCGATTGCCCATGCCGAAAGAGCGGCGGGGAACCGGTCAGCCCATGTCGCGACCACCGCGCGCGCGACCGGCGAAAGCTGGATACTCGACGGCGCCAAGACGCTGGTGCTGCATGGCGGCTCGGCGGACGCCTTCCTGCTGACGGCGCGACTGTCCGGCAAGGCGGGAGAAGACGCCGGTCTCGGCGTGTTCATCGTTCCTGCCGATGTGCCGGGTCTTTCCCGTCGCGACTACCCGACTCAGGACGGAATGCGCGCCGCCGAACTGACGCTCGACGGCGTGGCGCTGGATGCGGACGCTCTCCTCGGCGACAACCGGGATGCCTTCTCTGCGCTCGCGCGGATGCAGGACGAGGCAATCGCCGCGCTCTGCGCCGAAGCGGTCGGCGCAATGGAAAAGGCGCTCGAACTGACGGTGGATTATCTCAAGGTCCGCAAGCAGTTCGGTCGACCCATCGGCGATTTTCAGGTGCTCCAGCATCGTGCGGCAGAGATGCTGATCGAACTCGAACAGGCCCGGTCGATGGCGATCTACGCCACGATGATGACCCGCGAGCCCGATTCCGTCGCCCGCTCCCGCGCGATTTCCGCTGCCAAGGTGCAGATCGGCAAGGCGGCGCGCTTTGTCGGCCAGCAGGCAGTGCAGCTTCATGGCGGCATCGGCGTTACAATGGAAGCTGCTGTCGGGCACTATTTCAAGCGTCTGACGATGATCGAGAAGGCTTTCGGCGATACCGATCATCACATGACGCGGCTCGCGGAAGCCGGCGGCCTCGCGGCCTGAGAAGGCTGCCTAAAGGCTTGCCGCCGCGCGCGCGGCCTGATCGTAATGGCCGGAGAGGGCGCGCATCCGCTGCGCGACCTCGTGCAGCACCTTCTCGTCGAGGCCGAGCGAGCGCACCGAGCGCACCAGCAGCGCCTCGCGGATTTCGCGATAGGCGAGGCAGGCCTGCTCGCCGGCGGCGGTGATCGTCACGGTCTTTTCCTTGCCCGCGCGTCCGCTCTTGATGAGCTTGAGGCGTTCCAGCTTCTTGATCGCGTAGGTGACGATATGCGTGTCCTCGACATTGAGGACGAGGCAGATGTCCGCGAGCCGCTTCGAACGACCGCGATGATTGACGGTGTGCAGGACGAGCACGTCGAGGGCGGAAAGATCTTTGACGCCCGCCGCCGCCATGCAGCGCACCATCCAACGCTCGAAGGCATGGCTGACGAGGATGAGCCCGAACTCGAATTCGGAAAGCGCTGGGCTTGCGCCCGACGCCAGATGCGCTGAGGAAACAATGGGGCCGAGAAGGCCGCCCTGGCGGATTTCGTCGAGGTTCAGGGTCGGTGTGTCGTTCTTGGCCAAGGAATCCTCCGTCATTTTCTCCCTTATTTCTGTCCTAGCATCTGGTTTGGCAACCAGGTCACGATATCCGGGATGAGAATGATGACGAAAACCATCGCGATCATGGCGAGGAAGAAGGGCAGGGCCGCGAGCGCGATGTAGCCCATCGGCTTGGCCGTCAACCCCTGCAGGACGTAGAGGTTGAACCCGACCGGCGGCGTGATCTGTGCCATCTCGACGACCAGCACGACGAAGATGCCGAACCAGACGAGGTCGATCCCCGCCGCCTTCACCGCCGGCATCACAACGGCCGCTGTCAGCACCACCATCGAGATACCGTCGATCAGGCAACCGAGGATGATGTAGACCACCATGAGCGCCATGATCAGAAGGAACTGGCTGAGGCCGAGCGAGTTAATCCATTCCGCGAAAATGCGCGGCAGGCCGGTGAATCCCATCGCCACCGTGAGAAAGGAGGCACCAGCGAGGATCAGTCCTATCATCGCGTTGGTGCGCACCGCGCCCATCACGGAGGCGTTGAACATCTTCCACGAGAAGGTGCCGGTGAGGACGGTCAAGGCCAGCGAGCCGACGACACCGAGCACCGCGCTCTCCGTCGGTGTCGCGACGCCAGTATAGATCGAGCCGAGCACGATCATGATCAGTGCGACAATCGGGATGAGGCGGCGGCTTTCGTGCAGTTTCTCGCCAAGGGTCATCGGCGCATCGCGCGGGGGAACCTTGTCGGGGTTCATCAGCGCCCAGCTCATCAGTACGCCCGAGAAGACAAGCATCAGCAGGATGCCGGGGATCACGCCGGCGATGAACAGGCGGGCGATCGAGACTTCCGCTGCGACGCCATAGACGATCATGATGATCGACGGCGGAATGAGCAGGCCCAGCGTGCCGGAGCCGGCAAGACTGCCGATGTTCATGAAGTCGTCATAGCCGCGCTTGCGCAACTCGGGAATCGTCATCTTGCCAATAGTCGCGGCGGTCGCGGCGGAGGAGCCGGAAATCGCCGCGAAGATGCCGCAGCCGAACACGTTCGTATGCAGCAGGCGCCCCGGAAGCCGTTGCATCCACGGGGCGAGGCCCTTGAACATGTCGTCGGATAGCGACGAACGGAACAGGATCTCGCCCATCCAGATGAACATCGGCAAGGCGGTCAGCGTCCAGGAGTTCATCGAACCCCAGATGGTCGTCGCGAAGGACAGGGCCGGGCTGGCGTTGGTCATCAGCGCGAAAGCGATATAGCCGACGAGGCCGAGCGCGAGGCCGATCCAGACACCGGTGGTGAGGATCGCGAGCATGATCCCGATCAGGATCAGGGAAGCGGTTGCGGGTTCCATGGCTCAGCTCACTTCTCGACCGGCATTTCGTCGCCGGAGACGGCAACAGCAAGGTGGCTCTGGGTGCCTCCGGCAAGGTCGGTCACCAGATCGTCGATCAGCGCGACGAGCAGGACGATGAAGCCGAAAGCCATGAAGCTCTGCGGCAGCCAGAGTTTGATCGGCAGGAGGCCTTGGCTGATCTCGTTGTAGATGTAGCTCTCGTGCACGAACTTGGCCGAGAACCAGGCCGCCCAAGCGACGAGCACGATCGAGATCGCGCAAACCGCGCGCTCAAGCAGCGCGCGCGTCGCTGTGCCGAGTGGAAAGCGCTCGATCAGCAGGCCGACGCGGATGTGCGAGTTATGCCGGTATGTCGGCGCGAGCCCGACGACGGTTGTCGCGACCAGCGCGTAACCCGCGAAGTCGTCGGCGGAGGGCAATTGCGAACCGAAAACGCGCAAGACGACCTGCGCAAGGATAAGGAGCGCGATACCGATCATCGCCGCCGCGGCGATGACGGCGGTCGCCGCGTAAAGCCAATCCAGTGCGCGTCTCATGGCGCATCTCCCTTGATTCTGGATATGAGGAACGTTGCGCCAGCGCGCTGCAGGGGTGTGACCCCGCGGTCGATCGCAATCCACTGCGGGGTTACTCTCGGGAGTCTTACTTGCGATAGTCGGCGAGCAGCTTCTCGCCATCCGGGCCGGCCTTCGCCGCCCATTCCTTCGCCATCGTCTCGCCGATCGCCTTCATCTCGGCCTTCATCTTGTCGGTCGCGGGCAGCACCTTGATGCCTTTCTCGGCAAGCGTCTTCTTGTAGCCCTCGTTGAGCTCCTCGCTCTTCTTCCATCCGCGGTCCTCGGCGCGGGCGGCGGCTTCAAGCACGGCCTTCTTCACATCATCCGGCAGCGCGTCGAACGCCTTCTTGTTCACGAAGACGAGGTTCTGCGGCAGGAAGGACTGGGTGTCGTAATAGTGGTTGAGGTAATCCCAGGCCTGCTGGTCGACGCCGGTGGCGCCCGAGGTGATCATCGCGTCGAGCACGCCAGTGCGGAAGGCCTGCGCGATTTCCGGCACCTGGATCGTCGTCGGCACCGCGCCGATCAACTGCGCGAAGCGGGCGGTCGCGGGGTTGTAGGAGCGGAACTTGGTGCCCTTGAAGTCTGCGAGCGCATTGACCGGCGCCTTGGCATAGATGCCCTGCGGCGGCCAGGCGACCGAATAGAGATACATCATGCCCTGCTTCTCCAGCCGGGCCGCGACGGCGCTCTTGGCGAGGTTGTGGAGCTTGCGGGCCTCGGCATAGCTCGGCGCGAGACCGGGAACGCTCTCGAAGCCGAACATCGCGTCTTCGTTGGCCAGCACCGAGATCAGCACTTCGCCGATCGCCACCTGGCCAGACTGAACCGCGCGCTTCATTTCCGGCATCTTCACGAGGCTGGCGTTGGAATGCACAGTGATCTGGAGTTTGCCGCCGCTGGTCTTGGCGACATCCTCAACGAATTCCCGGACGTTGACCGTCTGGAAGGTGCCGTCGGAATACGGGGTCGGCATGTCCCACTTGGTCTGTGCCATCGCGGCCGAGGCGAGAAGTGAAAAGCCGGCAGCCGCCAGCGATTTCATCATGATCGTCATCCCTGTTCTCCCATGTTGTGGGCGCCGGCCAAGGGAAGACCGTCGCCCGGTTCGTCGCGGGCCTCACAAGGCTGCGAGGCGCGAGTTCCTGATATCCGTGACCAGCATCGATCCCGGGTAATGCGTGATGGCGAAAGCTGGGCGCGCGGCGGCGATGACCGCCTGCGGCGTGACCCCGCAGGCCCAGAACACCGGCAACTCGTCCTCGCGGATCTCGACCGGGTCGCCGTAGTCAGGCTTGTGGATGTCGGCAATGCCGATCAACTCGGGCTTGCCGATATGCACCGGCGCCCCGTGAACGGATGGAAAGCGCGAGGTGATCTGGATGGCACGGATCGCGTCGGCCGGTTTCAGCGGACGCATCGAAACGACCATCGGCCCGGCGAGGCGGCCCGCCGGCTGGCAGGAAATGTTGGTGCGATACATCGCGACGTTTGAGCCGCACGCGACGTGACGTAACGGGATACCGTCCTCGATCAAAGCTTCCTCGAACGAGAAGCTGCATCCGATGACGAAGGCGACCAGATCGTCGTGCCAGAACTCGGTGATGTCGGTTGGTTCCGCGACGAGCTCGCCATCCTTCCACACGCGATAGCGCGGCAGATCGCGCCGGAGGTCGATGGTCTTGCCCAGTGCCGGCACCAGTGGAGAGCCGGTCTCGCTGACGCCTATGAGTGGGCAGGGCTTGGGGTTTCCCTGCGCGAAGCGAAGAAAGTCGGCCGCAAGATCCTGCGGCAGGATGCAGAGATTGCCCTGCACGTAACCAGGCGCGAGTCCCGCCGTCGGCCCGGTGATGAGGCCGTCGCGAATTCTGGTCCTTACGCTCTCGGGCGCCCGGCGCCAGAGCCCATCTTCCGCATTGAGCATGCGGCTCTCCCGTTTGGTCCGGTCTTGCTGCCGGATTAGTGACGCAGCCGGTTTTGGATGCGATGACGTGAGGCTATCTTGGAAATTTATCTTGTCAACAAATTATCGACGTTTTATTGATGATCTCGATAATTCAAATCGGTTGGGAGGCCGCCATGGCACAAGAAGCCATTTCAAATAACGGAAAACAATGGGATTTCTGGATCGACCGTGGCGGCACATTCACGGACGTGATCGGCTGTGATCCGGCCGGAAACCTCCACGCGAGGAAGATGCTCTCCGAAAATCCGCGCGTCTATCGTGATGCTGCCGTGCAGGGAATCCGCGAGCTGCTGGGGCTCGAAACCGGTGCGCCGATCCCGGTAGGTCTCGTCGGCGAGGTGCGCATGGGCACGACGGTTGCGACGAACGCGCTTCTTGAACGCAAGGGTGAGCGCACAGTGCTCGTCACGACGCGCGGCTTCCGCGATGCGCTCGAACTCGGCTATCAGGCCCGGCCGGACATCTTCGCCAAGGAGATCGTCAAGCCGGAACTCCTTTATTCGGATGTGGTCGAGATCGACGAGCGCATCCTGACCGACGGTACGGTTGAAACGCCGCTCGACGAGGCGGGTGCGAAAACCGCACTCGAGAAGCTCAAGGCCGCCGGCGTCGAGGCCATCGCCATCGTCTTTATGCACGCCTACCGCCACCCGGCGCATGAGAAGCGTGTTGCTGCCATCGCCCGCGCGATGGGCTTCGCGCAGGTCTCGGTGAGCCACGAGGTTTCCCCGCTCGTCAAACTGGTCGGACGCGGGGACACCACGGTCGTCGATGCCTACCTCTCGCCGATCCTCTCCCGTTATGTGAAGCAGGTGTCGGACGAACTCGATGTATCCCGCACCGGCATCCGGCTGATGTTCATGATGTCCTCCGGTGGGCTTACGGCGGCGGATCTGTTTCAAGGCAAGGACGCGATCCTCTCTGGCCCCGCGGGCGGTGTGGTCGCGCTGGCGGAAACCGGCAAGTCGGCCGGGTTCAACCGCGTCATCGGCTTCGACATGGGCGGCACCTCGACCGACGTCGCGCATTATGACGGCACCTTCGAACGCGCCTTCGAAACCGAAGTCGCCGGTGTCCGCATGCGCGCGCCGATGATGCGCATCCACACGGTCGCGGCCGGCGGCGGCTCGATCCTCCACTTCGACGGCGCACGGTTCCGCGTCGGACCCGACAGTGCCGGCGCCAATCCCGGTCCCGCTTGCTATCGCAACGGCGGTCCGCTCGCCGTGACCGATGCCAACGTCATGGTCGGAAAGCTCAACCCGGACTACTTCCCCGCGATATTCGGACCGAAGCGCGACGAGCGTCTCGACGTTCCGGCGGTGAAAGCGAAGTTCGCCGAGCTAGCCGCCAAGGTTCCGGGCAAGAGCGCCGAGGAAATCGCTGACGGCTTCATCGCTATCGCTGTGATGAACATGGCGAACGCGATCAAGAAAATCTCGGTCGAGCGCGGTTATGACGTGACGCGCTACGCGCTAAACTGCTTCGGCGGGGCAGGCGGTCAGCACGCCTGTCTTGTCGCCGATCATCTCGGCATGACCGAAATCCTCATTCATCCCTATTCCGGCCTTCTCTCGGCCTATGGCATGGGCCTCGCCTCGATCCGCGCGACCCGGCAGGTCGCGAGCGAGGTGCCGCTTGCGGGCGATGTCGGCGAGCATGCCGCGCGCGCGGAAGCAACCATCGGCGCCGAAGCGGTGGCGGAAGTTGCGGGGCAGGGTATTCCCAAGAACCAGATCCGCCTCGTGACCGAACTCCACCTGCGTTACGCGGGCACGGATTCACCTATCGAGATTGTCTGGAAAGCCGGAGATGGCCCGCAGGCGCTCCGCACCCGATTCGAGACCGCGCATCGTGCCCGCTTCGGCTTCACCGACAGTGCGAAGCCGGTCGTCATCGAGGCGATTTCAGTTGAGGCCATCGGCGGCGGCTCCGGCTTCGAGGAAACGAGTGTCACGACGGTCGCCGTCGAGCCGGCGGCGCATGCCCGCACGCGCTTCTTCAGCCAGGGTGCATGGCGCGATGCCGGCATCCATCTGCGCGCCGATCTTCAGCCCGGCGCCCGCATTGCCGGCCCGGCGATCCTCATCGAGCCGAACCAGACCATCGTGGTCGAGCAGGGCTGGGAAGCACGCCTGACGGCGAAGGACCACATCGTCTTGAAGCGCGTCGAGGAATTGCGCCGCGCCAAGGCTATCGGCACCGAAGCCGACCCGGTATTGCTCGAGATCTTCAACAACCTTTTCATGTCGATTGCGGAGCAGATGGGCGTCGCGCTCCAGAACACGGCTTATTCGGTCAATATCAAGGAGCGGCTCGACTTCTCCTGTGCGGTATTCGACGAGGAAGGACGTCTCGTCGCCAACGCGCCGCATATGCCGGTGCATCTCGGCTCGATGGATCGCTCGGTCGAGAGCATCATCAAGAACAACGCGACCATTCTTCCCGGCGATGTCTACGCGATCAACGCGCCTTATAACGGCGGTACGCACCTGCCGGATATCACCGTCTGCACCCCGGTTTTCGACGCGAAGGGCGAGAAACTGCTATTCTGGGTCGCCTCGCGCGGGCACCACGCCGATATCGGCGGCATCGCACCGGGTTCGATGTCGCCGCTCGCGGTGAACATCGAAGAAGAAGGCGTCTATATCGACAACTTCAAGCTCGTCGATCAGGGCGAATTCCGCGAGGAAGCGCTCGTCAAGCTGCTGACCGGCGCGAAATATCCGGTGCGCAACGTCGTCCAGAACGTCAACGACTTGAAGGCACAGATCGCGGCCAACGCCAAGGGCGTCGCCGAACTTGAGAAGATGATCGATGGTTTCGGCCTCGATGTCGTTCAGGCCTACATGGGCCACGTGCAGGACAACGCGGCGGAGAGTGTCGCCCGCGTTGTGGCGAAGCTCCACGATTCCGTCTTCGAATACGAGATGGATCAGGGCTGCCGGATCAAGGTGAAGATCACGGTCGATCGCGAGATGCGGGAGGCGACGGTTGATTTCACCGGCACCTCGCCGCAGCGCGACGACAACTTCAACGCCCCCGAGCCGGTGACGCGCGCGGCGGTGCTCTACGTCTTCCGCGTGATGGTGGAGGACATGATCCCGATGAACGCAGGCTGCCTCCGGCCGATCCGCATCGTCGTCCCGCAAGGTTCGATGCTCTCGCCGAAATATCCGGCGGCGGTGGTCGCGGGCAACGTCGAAGTATCGCAGGCTGTCACCAACTGCCTGTTCGGCGCGCTCGGCGCGATGGCGGCAGCGCAGGGCACCATGAACAACCTCACCTTCGGCAACGACAAATACCAGTACTACGAGACGATCTGTTCGGGCTCCCCCGCCGGTCCGGGCTGGAACGGCACGCCCGGCGTCCACACCCACATGACCAACTCGCGCCTCACCGATCCGGAGATTCTCGAGTTGCGTTTCCCCGTCGTACTGGAAGATTTCCATATCCGGCGCGGTTCGGGCGGCGGCGGTCAGTGGAAGGGGGGGGACGGCACGCTGCGCCGAATCCGTTTCCTCGAACGCATGGATTGTGCGCTGCTCTCCGGCCATCGCCGCGTTGCGCCTTTCGGCCTTGCGGGCGGCGACAACGGCGAGGTGGGCCGAAACTCGGTCCGCCGGAATTCCGGTGCGGTCGAAACGCTTGGCGGCTGCGACCAGACCGTGCTCGAACCGGGCGAGGCGATCATCATCCAGACGCCGACGCCGGGTGGCTACGGTCGGGCCTAATGCAGGAAGGCCGGGTCTCGCCCGGCCTTTTTTCTTACCAGCTGCCGATGTTCGGCGCGCTGGCCCACGGCTCGGCAACCGGCAGGTTTTCGCCCTTCTGCAGAAGCTCGATCGAAATGCCGTCGGGCGATTTCACGAACGCCATGCGGCCTTCGCGCGGCGGGCGGTGGATCGTGTAGCCGGCGGCCTGAATTTTCGCGCATGCCTCGTAGATATTGTTCACCCGGTAGGCGAGATGGCCGAAGTTGCGCCCGCCCGTATACGCCTCGTCATCCCAGTTGAACGTCAGCTCAAGTTCCTTGGTGCGGCTGGCGGTCGCTTCGGCCGCATCCTCAGGTGTTGCGAGGAAGATCAGCGTGAAACGACCCTTCTCGTTCTCGATGCGGCGGGTTTCGACAAGGCCAAGCGCCCCGCAATAGAACTTGAGGCTCTCCTCGATATTGCGGATGCGGACCATCGTGTGAAGATATTGCATGCTGCGTTCCTTGAGCTGTCCGTAACGCGGGAACCGGGGCTCACCCCTTGCGTCCGCGAACTTGTATGGTAGATCGTCGGCAACACCATAGACCGCCCGCCGCCGCAAACAAGGCATTCCGAGAAAGCCCTGGCCATGACCACGCTTCCGCGATTTTCTCCGCTGCTCGGTGCCGCACGCGTCATTCCCGTGCTGACGATCGAGGATGTCGCGCAGGCCGTGCCATTGGCGCGGGCGTTGGCGGAAGGCGGAATCACCGTCATCGAGGTCACACTTCGGACCGATGCCGCGCTCAAGGCCTGCGAGGCGATTGCCCATCATTGCCCCGATGTCGTTCTGGGCGTCGGTACGATCCTGACACCCTCGCAGGTCGATGAGGCGCGCGACGCCGGGGCGAAATTCCTTGTCACGCCGGGGACTACCGAGAAGCTTGCCCGCGCCGTCGCGGAGAGCGGCATCGCGGCGCTGCCGGGCGCGGGCACCATTTCGGAAATGGTCGCGTTGCTGGAGATGGGCTTCCACGAAATGAAGTTCTTCCCGGCCGAGGCTGCCGGTGGTGTGAATTACCTCAAGTCCGTCGCCGGGCCGCTCGCCGATCTCCGCTTCTGCCCGACCGGTGGGATCGGCGCCACCAACGCCGAGACCTATCTTGCCCTGCCGAATGTTTTGTGCGTCGGCGGTTCGTGGCTGACGCCCAAGGCGGCGCTGGACGCCGGAGACTGGGACGAGATTGCGCGGATTTCACGCGAGGCTGCAAAACTCGGTCGCCGCTGATCACGGTCTGAACCCGCGTGACCTGAACTTGTCGTGGATATTTCCACGCAAGGCTGAATCCCCGCCGCTTTTTGGGATTGCCGTCCGCCCGGCATTGGATGCTATGGTTAATGCAGATGAAAGATTCGTCGGGCCGTAACCGACGGGCGGGGGAGGAGCCTTCGTTCGCCGTTCGGTTCGGGTGGGTTTCAGAGCGGGCCAAGTGTAACAATGGGTGACGAATACGGCGCCAAAGGGTTTGGCAATCGCTTCATGGTTCCGGGGCCGTCTGCCGCCACCGATCAGCGGCAGGACGATCAGCCGCTCGACCTCGTCGAGATCAGCGGCCGCATCAAATGGTTCGATGTGTCGAAGGGGTTCGGCTTCATCGTTCCGGACAGCGGTTTACCCGACATCCTGCTGCATGTGAGCTGCCTGCGGCGTGACGGATATCAATCCGCGCCGGAAGGGGCCCGGATCACCTGCGAGGTGATTGAGCGTCAACGCGGCTATCAGGCTTTCCGCATTCTGTCGATGGACGTGACGACCGCAACGCACCCTTCACAGCTTCCGCCGGCGCGTACCCATGTGCAGGTCACGCCTCAGGGCGGATTCGAGCCGGTCAAGGTCAAATGGTTCAACCGGCTCCGCGGCTTCGGCTTCGTCACGCGCGGGGACGGCACGGAAGATATCTTCGTGCACATGGAAACCCTGCGCCGCACCGGCATCACCGAGTTGACGCCGGGCGAAACGGTTCTCGTGCGTTTCGGCAACGGGCCCAAGGGGCTCATGGCCGCTGAAGTCCGGCTTCCCGAAGCGGGCAATCCGCCCAGCTCACATTGATCCCGTTTGACAATGACTGAACGCGAACCCGAGCGCGCAACGCCACAACCCTTCCTTACAAAAGGGCGGATTGCTGTCGTCGGGATTGTCCTCGTGACGCTTGCCGTGGTCGCGATCTCCGTCAAGAGCAATCTCACCCGCATGTATCAGGGGTGGGAAACGGTCTCGACGCAGGGCGAGCAGAAATCGGCGGGGGGACCTGCGAGGCTTGAGCGGCTCGACATCGTCTCTGGTGACCGTCGTCATTCCTTCTCGGTCGAGGTGGCGCGGACTGATCAGGATCGCGGGCGTGGCCTGATGTTCCGCCAGCACATGCCGCAGGATCAGGGCATGTTGTTCGACTTCGAGCGTGACCAGATGGTCACGATGTGGATGAAGAACACCTATATCTCGCTGGACATGGTCTTTATCTACGCCGACGGGCGCATTCATCGCATCGAGAGCCGGACGGAGCCGGAATCCGAGCGGACGATCTCCTCCGGCGTGCCCGTGCGGGCGGTGCTCGAACTCAATGCCAATGTCGCGAGCCGCCTCGGCCTGCGCACCGGCGATCGTATCGTCCACCCGATGTTCAAGTGACGCGACGCTTGTCGTGCGGGCGGGGGCGTGCTAGCCCGCCTGATGTCGGGGCATAGCGCAGCCTGGTAGCGCGATAGTTTTGGGTACTATAGGTCGTAGGTTCGAATCCTGCTGCCCCGACCAAAAAGCCTGTTCGAGCAATCGAACCGACGAATGACGGCAATCGGGCGGTTGGCCTTCGGCCAGAGCCCTATTGCAAAAGAGACCGGGGTTCGAATCCTGCTGCCCCGGCCATTTCGAGCATGGAGCTGCCGCCCGATGACTGCCCGGATCTACCGCCCCGCGAAAAATGCCATGCAATCCGGCACGGCCAAGAGCCAGCGCTGGCTGCTCGAATTCGTGCCGGCGGCACAGCCGCGCTCGATCGAGCCGCTGATGGGTTGGACCAGCTCAGCCGATACGCTGTCCTCGCAAGTAAAGCTGTGGTTCGAAACCAAGGATGAGGCAATCGCCTATGCCACGCGCAACGGCATTGCTTACAAGGTCGAGGAACCGAAGGATGCGGCGCGACGGACGATGGCCTATTCGGACAATTTCCGCTCGGACCGCATCGGCACCTGGACGCATTGACGCTTATCACGCGCAATTTCCGGCTTTTCCCGTTGGTCGCGACAGGCTATCCGGGATTGCCGTGGCCCCTTAGCTCAGCTGGATAGAGCACGCGCCTTCTAAGCGTGAGGTCGCTGGTTCGAATCCAGCAGGGGTCGCCATTTGTTAATACTAACAAGGCGTTACGTCGATTTTTTTATAAAAAGAATCAGGCGCTTTAACTAAAGCTTCAAGCGCTTCGCATCTTGATTCAGGGTAATCGAGGTCTCAAATTCCTTCGCGGCGCCAGTTAGGAATCAACCGGAGGTGCAACGCCACCGAAGCCTTTCAGGTTCGGCCGGTGCCAACGCGGATCTTTCGGAAATTTGCCCTCTCAGCCCTTTCTGGCTTGAAACCGTCGGACGGAACGCGCAAATAGCGAGAAACCGTAAGCCTTCTGCTTGGCTCTCGATCCTTGTGAATCGGAAGTTGAATCGCGTCAAGCCGAAAAACCTGTCCCCGTCCGGGCTAAAATTCACCCGGCGCGTAGAGAGTTCCACCTGATGCGAAACGCGGTATCGGCGCTCCTCCAGCATGATTGGCGCGGCCTGCTTCACGGCGTCACCCGCACGCACTGGCGGGCGCTTCTGGCGCTCGCCATCGTCTCGCTCGTTTTCTTCGTGCCAGGCCAATTCAGCCTTCAGCCGATGGATCGTGACGAGCCGCGCTTCGCGCAGGCGTCGAAACAGATGCTGGAAACCGGCGATTTCGTCGACATCCGCTTTCAGGAAGAGGCGCGGCACAAGAAGCCCGTTGGAATTTATTGGCTTCAGGCCGCTGCCGTGAAGCTTGGCGCGGCAGCGGGCATCGACGATGCGAAGCGCGTGATCGGGCTCTACCGCATCCCCTCACTGCTCGGCGCGCTCGCGATGGTGCTGCTGACCTACTGGGCGGCGCTGGCGTTTCTCTCGCGGGAAGGCGCGCTGGTCTCGGCCTTGATGATGGCCGGCTCGGTGCTCCTCGGTGTCGAAGCGCGGCTTGCAAAGACCGATGCCGTGCTCGGCGCTCTTTCCGTGGCAAGCCTCGGCTTTCTTGCTCGCGCCTATTTCGCCGCGCGAACGCCCGAAGCGTCGCCGACGCTCTCGCGCAACCTGTTGATCGCGTTCTGGGCGGTGATCGGCGCAGCGGTGCTCATCAAGGGGCCGATCACGCCTCTCGTGATCGCGCTGACGTTGATCGTCCTCGCCGTGCGCGACCGCTCGCTCGGCTGGTTCCGGACGATGCGCCCCGGCATGGGGCTGCTGATCGTCGCGCTGGTCGTTCTGCCGTGGCTTGCAATGATCCTGTCGAAGGCGGGTATGGCGTTCATCACCGAGTCCGTCGGCAAGGATATGCTCGCCAAGGTCGGCGGCGCGCAGGAGAAGCACGGCGCACCGCCCGGCAGCTATCTCGGCATTTTCTGGCTCACCTTCTGGCCGGTCGCGCCGCTGGCGTTGCTTGCCGCGCCCTTCGCCTTTCGTGAGCGCCGGGATGACGGCGTCGCGCTGCTGCTCGCCTGGATCGTGCCGTTCTGGCTGATCCTCGAGGCGGTGCCGACCAAGCTGCCGCACTACGTCCTCCCGCTCTATCCCGCGATCGCGATCCTGATCGTGCTGGCGGCGGAGCGCGGCGAACTGCTGAAGGCGCGCTGGGCGCAGGCGCTGGCGGCATTTCTGATGGTGCTGGTGCCGCTCGTCTTCTTGATCGGCGCGCCCGGCCTGTTCTATTTCGTCGAAGAGGGGGCACCTTTGCTGCGGCTGCCGTTCCTCGCGCTGCCGTTCCTGCTGATCGCCGCGCTCGTCGGCGGGTATGCGGCATGGCTGCTTTTCAGATCCGGAACACCGATCCACGCGATGCTGCTCGCCTTGTTCGCGTCGTTGTCGCTGACCTTCGGCGCCTATCTCTACGGATTGCCGATGCTCAAAGCCTTCAACCTCTCGCCGCGCCTCGCTGCCGCCGCGAAGGCGAGCGGCTGCGCTGACCCGACGTTCGCCTCCGTTGGCTACCGCGAACCAAGCCTCGTCTTCCTCACCGATACGAAGATCCGGCTCGCGGATGCGAAGGATGCCGCCGCGTTCATCGAGGCCGAGGGCGTGGGTTGTCGCATCGCCTTCATCGAGCGCCAGCATGAGGAGGCGTTCCGTGCCGCCTTGCAGGGCAAGGCCGCGCCGGCGCTGGTGACGCGCGTGCGTGGCGTCAACATTAACGCGGCCGTGGACAAGCAGCGCAGGTTGCGCGTCCTCGACATCGCCGTCTATGTGCGGCGCTGAGGCACGAAAGGGAGCCGGACGTGGGCGAGAAGACCGAGAACAACGACACCGCGATGCCGCTCGTTTCGGTGGTCGTGCCGGTGAAGAACGAGGAGGGTAATGTCGCCCCCCTTATCGCCGAGATCGCCGGCGCCTTCGAGAATGGCGACACCCCGTTCGAGATGATCTTCGTCGATGACGGCTCGACCGACGAAACCCCGGTGATCCTCGCCAACCTGCGCGCGAGCTATCCCATGCTGCGCCAGTTGCGCCATGCGGAGAGTCGCGGGCAATCCGCCGCCATCCGCTCCGGCGTGCGGGCCGCGCGCGGCACCTATGTCGCGACGCTGGACGGTGACGGGCAGAACAACCCGGCCTTCATTCCGGCGATGATCGAGATCCTCAAGCGCAGCGAGGGGAGCGTCGGCATCGTGCAGGGGCAGCGCGTGGGCCGGAAGGATACGGCCTTCAAACGCTGGCAGTCGCGCATGGCGAACCGCATCCGCGGCGGCATCCTGAGGGATGGCACGCGCGATACCGGGTGCGGATTGAAGGCCTTTCCGCGCACGGTCTACCTCGAATTGCCATATTTCGACGCCATCCACCGCTTCATGCCCGCCCTCGTCAAACGCGAGGGCTACGAGATCGCCCATCTCGACGTCATCGATCGCCCGCGCCATTCGGGCGTCTCGAATTACGGTTTCTGGGGGCGGCTCAAGGTCGGCATTCTCGATCTCGCCGGCGTCTGGTGGCTCATCAAGCGCAAGAAGCCGGCAGCCAAGGTAACGGAAGTCGTCTGATGCTGATCCAGCTGTCGCAAGGCCTCAACTCATTCCTGCACGATGTCTTCGTCACCAACTTCACCTGGTGGGCGGCGATGGGCGTGTTCGGGCAGCTCTTCTTTGCTGCGCGCTTCATCGTACAGTGGATCGCCAGCGAGCGGGCCGGCCGGTCGGTCGTACCGCTCGCGTTCTGGTTCTTCTCGATTGGCGGCGCGGCGATCGTGCTCGCCTACGGCATCCACAAGCGCGACCCCGTCATCATTCTCGGGCAGGCGCTCTCGTTCCTGATCTATTTCCGCAACCTCGCGCTGATCGCCAAGGAACGTCGGGAACGCGGCAGGGTCGCGAGTCAGGGCGAGGAATAAGACGGCGAGGAATGAAAAAGGCGCGGAAATCCGTGCCTTTTTTGTTTTTTCGAACCGGCTGCGGTTCAGCGAACCTTTTCCATCGCCTTCAGGCCCGCTTCGAGATCGGCAAGCAGATCCTTCGCCGATTCAAGGCCGATGTTGAGGCGCACGGCGCGTCCGCCGGGGCGGAACTCGGTTGCGCTGCGGTATTCCGTGCAGTCGAACGGCACGGCGAGACTTTCGTAGCCGCCCCAGGAATAGCCCATGCCGAACAGCTTGAGGCTGTCGAGGAAGGTTTCGACCTCCTTGTCGGTGTCGGCTGCGAGCACGATCGCGAAAAGACCGGATGCGCCCTTGAAATCGCGCTTGAAGAACGCGTGACCGGGGCAGGAGGGCAGGGCAGGGTGCAGCACGCGCCGAACCAGCGGGTTGCCTTCCAGTGCCTTCGCGATCTTGAGTGCATTGGCGCCCTGCTCGCGCAGGCGCAGCGGCATGGTGCGGAGGCCGCGCAGCACGAGGAAGATATCATCCGGCCCGAGATAGAGGCCGAGGTCTCCATGCGTCGCCTTCACGGCGGGGAACAGCGCCTTGTTGGCCGCGATCATGCCGATCAGCACGTCCGAGTGGCCGGAAGGGTATTTGGTCGCGGCGTTGATCGAGATATCGACGCCGTGATCGAGCGGGCGGAAAAGGAGGCCCGTCGCCCAGGTATTGTCGATCAGGGTCGTGATGCTGTGCTTTTTCGCAACCGCGACAATCGCCGGCACATCCTGTACCTCGAAGGTTTGCGAGCCGGGGCTTTCCATGAAGATCGCGCGCGTGTTCGGGCGGACGAGCGCCTCGATGCCCGCGCCGATCATCGGGTCGTAATAGGTCGTCTCGATCCCGTAACGCGTGAGGATATTGTCGCAGAAGGCGCGTGTCGGGCGATAAACCGAGTCTACCATCAGCAGGTGATCACCGGCCTTGAGGCAGGAAAGCAGGGCCGTGGTGCAGGCCGAGGCGCCGGACGGGCAGACAACCGAGCCCGCAGCGCCTTCCAGTTCTGACCAGACCTCGTTCAGCGCATCCATCGTCGGGTTGCCTCGCCGGCCGTAGGTGTAGCGGTTGCGATGGGCGAGACAATCCGCCGCGTTCGCATAGACGACGGTCGATCCCCGGAACGGCGGGATGTTCACGAAGCCCAGCATTTCCTTCGTGTTATGGCCAGACACGATGAGGCGGGTTTCATCGTCAAGAAGATTTTTCTCTTCATTTGAGATGATCGACATAAATTTCCTCATTTCAAGATCGAAAGAAAAAGTGGTTCTGAATGAATTGTTATCACAGGGATATTTTTCTGCAAGAGGCTTGCGCTGTTTGCTTTTGGGGCATCCCTGCCGGTTCCGCAGTCATTCTGTCCGGATTTGCAGTTCTTGGCGATGTTCTGCGCCTGACTGAACCCGAGAAAACGCAGATTTTCCACGGCGAACATGCAAAAATTGCAATACGGCTTGACCTTTCGTCTGATATCGCCTGTCATAAAGGCTCTTGCCGGAAAGACCGCGCCTGTCTCGAAAAGGGAGGGCCCGGCGGCGGGAATAATGAAACACTCGGGGAGACGAGTTAATGAAAAAAGTACTGATGTCGGTGGCCGTTGGCGCCGCAGTTGTGATGGCTGCCGGTGCGGCTTCCGCGCAAACCCTCAATCAGGTCAAGACCCGCGGCGAACTGCAGTGCGGCTCGAACACCGGTCTCGCGGGCTTCGGCCAGCCGGATGCGCAGGGCAACTGGTCGGGTCTCGACGTGGATCTGTGCCGTGCGATTTCCGCGGCTATCTTCAACGATCCGAAGAAGGTCAAGTTCGTCCCGCTGTCCTCGAAGGACCGGTTCACGGCCCTTCAGTCCGGTGAAGTCGACCTCCTGTCGCGCAACACCACCTGGACCATGTCGCGCGATACGTCGCTCGGCCTCGAGTTCGGCCCGGTCAACTACTATGACGGCCAGGGCTTCATGGTCCGCAAGAAGCTGAAGATCGCCTCGGCGATGGAGCTTTCGGGCGCCTCGGTCTGCTCGCAGCAGGGCACGACCACCGAGCTGAACCTCGCGGACTATTTCCGCGCCAACAAGCTCAAGTACGAGCCGGTGATTTTCGCGACCTCGGACGAGACCATCAAGGCCTATGACGCCGGTCGTTGCGACGTCTTCACGACCGACGCCTCGGGCCTCTACGCCGAGCGCCTCAAGCTCACGAACCCGGACGATCACATCGTCCTGCCGGAGATCATCTCCAAGGAGCCGCTCGGGCCGGCCTGGCGCCACGGCGACAACCAGTGGGGTGACATCATCAAGTGGACCCACTACGCGATGATCAACGCGGAAGAACTCGGCGTGACCTCGAAGAACGTCGATGAGATGCTGAAGTCCGCCAACCCGGAAATCAAGCGTCTGCTCGGCGCCGAGGGCAAGTTCGGTGAGGCCATCGGTCTGACGAACGACTGGGCCTACCGCATCATCAAGCACGTCGGCAACTACGGCGAGAGCTTCGAGCGCAACGTTGGTGCTGGTTCGCGCCTGAAGATCGCCCGCGGCGTCAACGCGCTGTGGTCGAAGGGCGGCCTGCAGTACGCGCCGCCGGTTCGCTAATCGCGTCTATGCAAGGGGGATGACGCTCGTCGTCCCCCTTTTTCTATCCGGAATCTGACGGCAGAACGGTTCGATTCACCCCCGAAGAAGGGAGCGAGCCTCAACTTCCGGGCGGCTTTCGGCAGTGCGGCTCAGTCCGGCCGCATGACATTTCGGGGGGTGGGACCCCTGTTGAAGTGGGGAGACTTCAATGAGTAGCAGCGACAACCGCGATCCGCGGTTCGCAGGGGGCGCGGAGAAACCGCGAGTCGCCTTCTGGAACGACCCGGAGAAGCGCGGCTATCTGTTTCAGATCGTTCTGTTCTTACTCGTCGGCTATTTGGTCTACATGGCCGGCTATAACGCGGTGGACAACCTTCAGAAACAGAAGATCGCCTCCGGTTTCGGCTTCTGGAACAACACGGCGGGCTTCGATATCGGTCAGCGCCTGATTTCCTATGAGACAACCTCGACATATGGCCGCGCCTTCTGGGTGGGGCTGCTCAACACGTTGCTGGTCGCGGTGGTGGGCATCTTCTTCGCCACGATCCTCGGGTTCGCGATCGGCGTTGCGCGCCTGTCGAAGAATTTCCTCGTCAACAAGCTGGCGACGATCTACGTCGAATTGATCCGCAACACCCCGCTGCTGCTGCAATTGCTGTTCTGGTACAACGCGGTGCTCAAGGCGCTGCCGGACGTCAAGGAATCCCTCGCCCTGCCGGGCGGCGCCTTCCTGAACACGCGCGGGCTCTTCTTCCCCGAGCCGGTTCCGGGCGACAAGTTCGAGGCCGTGATGTGGATTCTGGCTGCCGGTCTCGTCGGCTATTTCGCCTTCGGGCGCTGGGCCAAGAAGCGCCAGGCGGCGACGGGCCAGCAATCTCCGGTGCTCTGGGTTGGCCTCGGGCTGATCGTGGGCCTGCCCCTGCTGGCTTTTTTCGCGCTCGGCATGCCGTTGAGCTTCAATTTCCCGGACCTTGGCCGGTTCAATATCCGCGGTGGCGTGCAGATCTATCCCGAGTTCGTCGCGCTGACGCTCGGCCTCGTGATCTATACTGCGGCCTTCATCGCCGAAGCGGTCCGTGCCGGCATCCAGGCCGTCTCCAAGGGGCAGACGGAAGCCTCCTACGCGCTCGGCCTACGGCCGGGGCCGACGCTCAACCTTGTCGTCATCCCGCAGGCGATGCGCGTCATCATCCCGCCGCTGACCTCGCAATACCTCAACCTCACCAAGAATTCGTCGCTGGCTGTCGCCATCGGGTACCCGGATCTGGTGCAGGTGTTCGCGGGCACAGTGCTCAACCAGACTGGTCAGGCTGTCGAAGTCATCGCCATTACGATGGCGGTCTATCTGACGATCAGCCTCGTCACGTCGCTGGGCATGAACTGGTACAATGCGCGAAAAGCGCTGATCGAACGCTGAGGAGGGGGACATGGAAGAAAATCTCGCTCCCGGCGCCGTCGCTGGCCAAACCGCCCCGACCGGCGCTCTCGCCCACGCCTACGTACAGAACGAGCCGATGCCACCCCTGCCGCCACCGGCGAGCATGGTCGGTATCGTCGGCTGGTTGCGGCAGAACCTGTTCTCGTCCATCGGCAACACGGTTCTCACCATCGTCGCTTTCCTGCTCGCGCTCTGGATCATTCCCGGGTTCATCCGCTTCCTGTTGACGGACGCGATCTGGACCGGAGCTGACCGTGATGCCTGCCTCGCAAAGGACGGCATCCTGCCCGGCGCCTGCTGGGCCTTCGTGAAGGACCGTATCGGCTTCTTTATCTACGGCTTCTACCCGGTCGAGGAGCGCTGGCGCGTCGACTTGTTCTTCGTGCTCGGCGCCATCGGCGTTACCTGGATGCTCTGGCTCAAGGCACCGCGTCGCGACATTGGCATGATCTATTTCCTGATCGCCCTGCCGTTGATTGTCTACGCGTTGCTGAGCGGCAAGAACCCGTTGGCGTTCCTCACCTACCCCTATGACCTTTTCAAGGGCGAGGGCTTGGTGCTCGGCATCCTGTTCGCCATTCTGTTCTTTCTCACCGGCTTTCTGGTCGCGCGGGCGAAAAACAAGGACGTCGGCCCGTCGATCATTGCCGGAAGCGCCAGCCTTCTGCTCCTGACCTGGGGCGGCAAGGCGATCGCTGGCATCTGGCCGCTGATCGGGCTGAGCTACGTCGACACTGCCAAGTGGGGCGGGTTGATGGTCACGCTGGTTGTCGCCGGCGTCGGCATCGTCGCCTCGCTGCCGCTCGGCATCCTGCTGGCGTTGGGGCGGCGCTCGAAACTGCCGGTGGTGAAGTTCTTCTCGGTGCTGTTCATCGAGTTCGTGCGCGGCGTGCCGCTGATTACCGTTCTGTTCATGGCCAACACGATGCTGCCGCTCTTCCTTCCGGAGGGCGTCGAGTTCGACAAGCTTCTGCGTGCGCTGGTCGGTATCGGCCTCTTTGCCTCGGCCTACATGGCGGAGGTGGTGCGCGCCGGTCTTCAGGCCCTGCCGAAGGGGCAATACGAAGGCGCGATGGCGATGGGCCTCGGCTATTGGCAGATGATGCGTCTCATCGTTCTGCCGCAGGCGTTGAAGGTGACGATCCCGAACATCGTCAATACCTACATCGGTCTGTTCAAGGATACCTCGCTGCTGCTGATCGTCGGCATCTTCGACTTCCTCAAGGCAATCGAAACCGCCCGTATCGACCCGCAATGGGCTGCGCCGACGGTTTCGCCCACCGGCTACGCCTTCGCGGCGATCGTCTACTGGTTTTTCTGTTACGGCATGGCGAGTTACGCCCGCGCGACCGAGCGGCGCCTCTCCGCGGCTGACAAGAGGTAAGGGAGTAACCTCATGGCTCAACTCAATCTGAAACCCTCGCCCCTCAAGAACGAGACCGCCGTCGAGATGATCGGCGTCAACAAGTGGTACGGCGAGTTCCACGTGCTGCGCGACGTCAATCTCAAGGTGACGCGCGGCGAGAAAATCGTCGTCTGCGGCCCCTCCGGTTCCGGCAAATCGACTATGATCCGCTGCATCAACCGGCTGGAGGAACACCAGAAGGGCTCGATCATCGTCGATGGCGTCGAACTCACCAACGACCTCAAGAAGATCGACGAAATCCGTCGTGACGTCGGCATGGTGTTCCAGCACTTCAACCTGTTCCCGCACCTTACCATCCTCGAAAACTGCACGCTCGCCCCGATCTGGGTGAAGAAGATGCCGAAGAAGGAGGCCGAGGAAACCGCGATGCACTATCTCACGCGCGTCAAGATCCCGGAGCAGGCCGGCAAGTATCCGGGCCAGCTTTCCGGTGGCCAGCAGCAGCGCGTGGCCATCGCCCGCTCGCTCTGCATGGCGCCGAAGATCATGCTGTTCGACGAGCCGACCTCGGCGCTCGATCCGGAAATGGTCAAGGAAGTGCTCGATACGATGGTGAGCCTCGCCGAAGAAGGCATGACGATGCTCTGCGTGACGCATGAAATGGGCTTCGCCCGGCAGGTCGCCGATCGCGTGATCTTCATGGATCAGGGGCAGATTGTCGAAATGAACACTCCGGATGCGTTCTTCAAGAACCCGCAGCACGAGCGCACCAAGCTGTTCCTCAGCCAGATCCTGCACTGAGGCAGGAGTGGTTTACGGAAATAGAAAAAGGCGCCGTGAGGCGCCTTTTTGCTGTCCCATACGCTTGGCTTGGTTCACATCCCCGGCGCGAACACTCGCAGGCGATGGCCATCCGGATCAGCGGCGGTAAAGGTGAAGCCGAAGTCCATCCGGGTCGGTTCCTGAAGGATCGAGAGGCCGCGCGCGGCCCAGTCGGCATGTCGCGCGGTGACGGCATCGTCGTTTTCCACCGCGAAGGCGAGTTCGCTCCCGCCGGAGGGGCCGGCTTTCGGTTCGACACCGCCGCGCCCCCAGAGGCCCAGCATCACCCCGCTGTCGAGCGGAAGCATGGCGAAGGTCGGCGAGGCTTCGGCCGGGGCCTTGCCAAGCAATTGGGAATAGAACGCGGCGCTGCGGGCGGCATCCTCGACGTAGAGCAGGATAAAATTCGGGTCGGTCATTGCAGGGGCCTCATCGTGTGAGCCGCATCGCGGCGATGAGGAACCCTACAAGAGGCTCCTGACAAAAAATGGCAGGAGCTTAGCGCGTCCCGATCGGCAGGTCCTCGCGCGTGCCCCATTCCGCCCATGAGCCGTCGTAGATGCCGGCGATCTTCGCACCCGCCCGGCTCATCGCCATGGCGATCACGACGGCTGAGACGCCCGATCCGCAGGAGCAGACGATCGGCTGGGTGAGATCTATGCCGGCCTTCTCCATCTCGGCGCGGATTTCCGCCGGCGCGCGCAATTGTCCGTTTGCGACGACACTGGGGAAGGGGAGGTTGTAGCTGCCCGGCATGTGCCCTGAGCGCACGCCGGGGCGCGGTTCCGGTGCCTGCCCGTCGAAGCGCGGCGCGGGGCGGGCATCGACGACCTGCGCGTCACCGGCCGCGAGATGGCCCCGCACACGGTTGAGATCGGCGACGGTCGCGGCATCGAGCCGGGCGTTGAAAGTGGCTGGCCTGGGCGAGGGCACCTCGCTCGTTACTGGCCGTAATTCGGCGGTCCAGGCCGGCAGGCCGCCCTCCAGAATGCGTACGTCCTTGGCGCCGTAGATGCGGAACATCCACGCAACCCGCGGCGCGGTGAAAAGCCCGAGCTGATCGTAGATGACGATGGTGTCGTTCTCGGTGATCCCCATTGCGCCCACCTTCTCGGCGAAGAACGTGGCGCTGGGCAGCATATGCGGCAGGTCGCTCGCGGGGTCGGAGATCGTATCGAGATCGAAGAATACCGCGCCGGGAATATGCGCCTCGGCGTATTCCTTCGCGCCCACGCGGCCCGTCGGCGGGAGATGCCACGATCCGTCGACGATCTTCACCGCCGGGTTGGAAAGCTGTTCGCCGAGCCAGGCGGTCGGCACGAAGGGAATGGAGGTGAAGATGGACATTCTTCTGGTTCCTTTTGCAACTTCCGCCGGTCGTCGGGCGACTGACCGGATATTAGAGGCCAAGCACGGATTTGACAGAGCCCGCTTCGCTGAAAGACCAGTCGATCGGGCGGTTCTCAATGAGAAAGATGATCGAGTTGTTCGGCTCGAAGCCAATTCCGCGCAAGCGTCGCCGGATGTCCTTGTAGAGCGCTTCTTTCTGCTCGTCCGAACGACCTGAAAGCAGTGCGATCTCGATGACGATCGTCCCGGCCGGGTCGCGCGGGCCCAGAAAGTCGGGATGGAACATCATGTCGTCCGGCGCGTAGCGCGAGATCAGGCAGAAATTGTCGTGGGGATTCACACCACATGTTTCGACAAGGCTCTCGTGAAGCTCGTGGTTGATGGCGCGGCAAAGCGTGGCCGGCACCGTGGCCGGAACGTGGATCTTGTTGAAAGGCATGGGTCTTCCTCGATGATTCGCGGGCGCCGGAGCCGCAACTTTCGCTTTGTATCGGGTGCAGCCGGAAAACGGATCAGGCGAAAGCGATCCGCACGCGGCGGTTCTGCTTGCCCTTTTTCTCGATATTGGTGACGGCGACACGGCCGATCTCGCGTGTGTTGCGGACGTGGGTGCCGCCGCAGGGCTGAAGATCGAGCGGTTCCTCGCCCGGATTTCCGATCTCGACCAGCCGCACACGGCCCGCCCCGCGCGGCGGTTTCACCGACATGGTTTTCACGAGGCCGGGATTGGCGTCGAGTTCCGCATCCGTGATCCAGCGTTCGGTGATCGGTGCATTTCGCCCGATCAGCGCGTTGAGTTTTTCCGTCACCTCTTCCTTGGTGAAGCCAGCTTCGGGAATGTCGAAATCCAGCCGCCCGTCCTCGGTGCCGACCGAGCCGCCGGTGACGGCGAAGGGCAAGGCGACCGAGAGGAGATGGAGCGCGGAGTGCATCCGCATCAGCTTGTAGCGGCGCTCGAAATCGAGCGTCTGCGTGACGACCCTGTTCGCCCAGTCAGCCGGGTCTTCGCTTTCCGGCAGGCGATGGCCGACGATGGTCTTCGCAGGGTCGAGATAGCGCAGATCGCCGACGGGGAACGAGACGCCGTCATCGCGTGTGATGGTGCCGAAATCGGACGGCTGCCCGCCGGACGAGGGATAGAAGATCGTCTGGTCGAGTATCAGCATGTGCTCGTGGACGCCGATCACACGGGCGGTGAGGCTGGTCTCGTAGGCATCATCGCGAAAGGCAAGATGGGTTGCGGGAAAATCCGGAATCGGCGCAATGGCGGCCGGCATTCCGGGGGCGTTCTCCTTGTCCAAAGTGAAACTCCATGACTTTGTCGTTGGCGTCAGCTTAGCCGTGCGCCGGCGAGGCGGGAAGGGCGTCGCGTGTGATTGACATCGATGTGGCAGGGGAAATCCGCGCGAATGCTATTCTCGTTTGTCGACGGTCGCCCTATTTTGATGATGTTTACAAATGATCCGCGCGCGGGTGACCGGCGTATAATGCCCGCATGTCGCCGGAAACGGCCCGAAACCCAAGAGGAGCAAGGCGAGCAGTGAACGCCGAAGCCGGCAATCGGGATATACCATCGCGCGAGGCGCTGCTTGCCGCCTATGCCGCAGGGCAGTTGCCTTGCGCCGCGCATGCGCTCGTTGCTGCGCATCTCGAAATCTCGCCGGAAAATCGGGTCTTTGTTGCCTCGCTCGAGGAATCGTTGGCGAAGGAATTCTCGGTCGATCGTCCGTGCTGCGAGATCCGCAAGCGCGAGGCGCGTCTCGACGCGATCTTCTGCTGCGACCAGCAGGCGCACAAGGCACCGTGCGATTCCGATATCCCGCGCGCGCTCCGGCATTTCCTCGGGCGCTGTGTCGATGAGATGCCCTACCGGACGGTGCTGCCGGGCATTCGCGAATGCCGGATCGAGGGCGAGGGCGGCATGAATGCGATGCTCTACCGTATCGCGCCGGGCAAGAAGATCCCCCAGCATTCGCACGAGGGCACCGAGATCACGCTGGTTCTGCGCGGCGGCTTTTCCGACGGGACGGGGCACTATGTCCGCGGCGATATCGCCATCGCCGACGAGGATGTCGATCACATTCCCGTCGCCGACAAGGGCGAGGAGTGCGTCTGCTTCGCGGTGCTCGACGCGCCGCTCCGGCTGACCGGGCCTGTCGGTCGTCTGCTGAACCGCTTCATGCGCTAGCTGAAATCGCCTTGAAAGCTGCGAGCGCCCGCGCGCGCGCGGCATCGTGCGGCACGATCGGGTTGGGGTATGTCTCGCCGAGCGTAACGCCGGCTTTTGCCCGTACGGCGGGCGGCGCTTCCCACGGGCAGTGGATGTAATCGTCGGGCAGTCCGGCGATTTCCGGTACGAAGCGACGGACATAATCGCCCGCCGGATCGAATTTCTGGCCTTGGCCGATGGGGTTGAAGATACGGAAGAACGGCGCGGCGTCGGCACCCGAACCCGCGACCCATTGCCAGCTCGCCGCATTGCTGGCCGGGTCTGCGTCGCATAGCGTATCCCAGAACCAGGCTTCGCCCGCGCGCCAGTCCTGCATCAGGTGCTTGATGAGGAAGGAAGCGGCGATCATCCGCACGCGGTTGTGCATATAGCCGGTCTGCCAGAGCTCGCGCATCCCGGCGTCGACGAGCGGATAGCCGGTGAGGCCGCGCTGCCAGGTGCGCAGGGCGTCCGCGTCGGTCTGCCACGGGAAGGCGTCGAACTTCGGCTGGAAGTTCGCGCGCGGCAGATCGGGGAAATGAAACAGCAGATGATACGAGAACTCGCGCCAGCCGAGTTCGGCGAGGAACTTGTCGAGATCACGCTCGGAGGCCCCGCTGCTGCCATCGAGCATTGCCTGCCGTGCCGCATGCCAGATTTGCCGTGGCGAGATGTCACCGGTGGCAAGATATGGCGAAAGCCGCGAGGTGGAGGGAAGGTCCGGCCGGTCGCGGTTTTCGGCATAGCCGCCGAGCCCATCCTTCAGGAAAGCAACGAGCCGTTCGTGTGCGCCTCGCTCGCCAGGTTTCCAGCTTGCACGGAGACCGCCAGCCCAGTCCGGTCGGCGTGGTGGAAGATCGAGCGCGGCGAGCGGGGTCGCGTCCGGAACCGTCTCGTGGATGGATTGGGGCTGCTTCGGTTCAGGAAGTGGCGCTGACGGTTCGCGCAAGGCCCGGCACGCTTTCCAGAACGGCGTGAAGACGCGCATCGGCCCGCCCGCCTTCGAGCGGATTTCCATCGGCTCATAGAGCAACGCGCCGTTGAAGCTCTCTGCGCGGATGCCCCTGGCCGTCAGGTCCTGCTTGATCGCGCCATCGGTCTCGCGCTCGGCAGCACCATAGCGGCGGTTCCAGGTGACGAGATCGCAACCGAGATGGGCCGCCAGCTCGGGGATGATGGCGCGTGAATCGCCCCTTAGCAGGAGCATCCTGCTGCTTTTCTTTTCAAGATCCGCTTCCAGTGCCGCCAAGGCGTGGTGAAGCCACCAGCGGCTTGCGCCCCCGCGTGGCCGATGGTTGGCGTTGTCTTCGAGCACGAAAACGGTGGTACATTCCCCTGCCGAGGCGGCACGGGTCAGTGCGGGGTTGTCGCCGAGGCGCAGATCGTTCCGGAACCAGTGCAGCGCGCGGCGCGGGGCGTTGGTGAAATCGCTCATGACGTAAGGAAATAGCCTTGCTCGCGGTGTTGTGAAGCGGTGACGCGCTTTTTCACTCGCCTGAGACGGGTTCGGCCGTAAGTTCAGACGACAACGAGCGGGGAATGCCGCAATGCCCTTTTCGAGGCGTACTGTGGTCGCCGGATTGACCTGCCTCGGCTTTGCAGCGGGCGGCTCGGCCAAGCCCGGCCGGGATGCCGAGCGGATGCTGCTGCATTCCGCAGAGATCGACGATGGCGACACGGTAGCACGGCTTATCGGCATCGGCACCGACCTCGAAGTTCGCGATGCGCGCGAGCGGACGGCGCTGATGATCGCCACGCACAAGAATCACGTCGAGGTCGCCCGCATCCTGATCGGGGCAGGCGCCGATGTGAACGCGAAGGATTCGATCGGCGATTCGCCGTTTCTCTACGCGGGCGCGGAAGGGCGGATCGAGATTCTTCGCCTCACGCTCGCGCATGGTGCCGATCTCGCCGCGACGAACCGCTATGGCGGCACGGCGCTGATTCCGGCTTGCCATCACGGGCATGTCGAGGCTGTCTACATGCTGCTGAAGACGGCAATCGCCGTCGACCATATCAACAATCTCGGCTGGACCGCGCTGCTGGAAGCCGTGATCCTCGGCGATGGCGGCCCGACTTACGTCGAAATCGTCGATGCGCTTGTCCATGCCGGCGCGAATCCGCGCATTGCCGATCGCGAGGGCGTTACGCCGCTGGTGCATGCGCGGCGACGGAGATTCACCGAAATCGCGGCAATTCTCGAACAGGCGTCGAAACGCTAGAAGGGGGGAAGAGATGGCTCCTCGAGCTGGACTCGAACCAGCGACCATTCGATTAACAGTCGAACGCTCTACCAACTGAGCTATCGAGGAATGAGGGCTGGCGTTTACCAAAAACGCGCGCCGATGCAAACGCTTTTATGCCGGCCGTTCGTAAAAAATGTCTGACGCGCTCGCGGAAACGTGGGTTGCACGTGAAAAAAAATGCAGGACCCGGCCGAGTGTATTGCGCCGGACGCAGGGGAGGTCTACAAGCCGCATTCGCAGCGAGGGGCCTCGTGGCGGAGTGGTTACGCAGAGGACTGCAAATCCTTGTACGGGGGTTCGATTCCCTCCGAGGCCTCCAGTGCCGCCAAGGCACATTTGCCAGTGCGATTCGTCTTCAGGATAAGCCTCAAGCTCTTGCAATCGCCCCGGCACTCGCGCAAAAGCCGTGAGGGGCGGCCTTCTTGCCGTCTCTGGAACATCGTTCGGGAGCCTTCCATGGCCGATATGCACAATGCCCGCCGCGTGATGGTCGACAATCAGATCCGGACCTTCGACGTTACGGATCGCGATGTTCTTGCCGCTTTCGATATCGTCCCGCGCGAGCTCTTCGTCTCGGAGAGGGACCGGGCTATCGCCTACGCCGACCGGACCATCATGCTGGGCGAGGGACGGCGGGCGATGCTGCCGCCTTTGCTGCTCGCCCGTCTCGTTCAGGCGCTGCAGCCGCAGGCCGGTGAGCGCGCGCTCGATGTTCTGAGCGGCACGGGTTACCCGGCGGCGATCCTCTCGGAAATCGGCCTCGACGTCACGGTTCTCGAATCGGATTCCGCGCTCGCCACCGAAGCGAAAGCCGCGCTCGCTGCTTCCGGCAGCAAGGCCACGGTTGCACCGGTTCAGGCCGATCTCGGAGCGGAAAAGGTCACCGCGCCGGCTGGCGGCGGGTTCGATGTCATCCTCATCAACGGCGCAACGGAGCGCGAGCCCAGAGCCTTCTTCCCGCTCCTCAAGGACGGCGGACGCCTCGGCGTCTTCGTCCGCGATGCGGGGAGCTGCCGCGCGCTTGTTTACGTCAAGGCGGGTGACCATGTGAGTCCGCGCCGCGCGTTCGACGCCCAGGCGCCGGTTCTGGCGGGATTCGCCGCCGAGGCCGGCTTCGTCTTCTGAATTCGCCGGTTCTGCCGCTTACGTTCTGACCAATACCGTCAATTGTTCAGAAGTGTAACCTTTTGGCCCCAGTCCCCCGATTTTCCCGCCGCGATGGGCGCGAGGGATTAAGGAAAGGTTTACAAGCGGGGCTTGCTCGCTAGAACTGAACCGCAACGCGGCGCTTCGCCTGACTCGCCCTGCAGGAACATTTCTTCTGCGGTTTGATCTGGCGCCGGGATGACGAGTTTGAGCAAAGCTTCGGGTAAGGCAACGTGATACGGTTTGGGTCTTTTGCTGCACGGTCGGTTTTGGCGGCTGCTCTCGGGTCGGCGGTTCTGACGCCTGCGCCGGTCCTTGCCCAGGATCTGATGGGTGCACTGGCTCGCGCCTATGCCAACAACCCCGATCTCAACGCTGCCCGTGCCAATACCCGTGCGACGGATGAGGCTGTGCCCACCGCGAAATCCGCCATGCGGCCGCGTGTCTCTGCCTCGGCCGATGCGGGGCGGACCTGGCTCGATTCGCGTATTCCGGGTCGGCACACACACAGCGAACTCAACCCTTCCGGCTTCGGCATCACCGTCAACCAGACGCTTTATAACGGCGGGCGGATGGGTAATTCCGTGCGGCAGGCTGAATCGAGTGTGCTGGCCGCGCGCGAGACATTGCGCAACACCGAGCAGAACACGCTTCTCGATGGCGTCGTCGCCTACATGAACGTCGTGCGCGATACCGCGATTCTCGATCTGCGCCGCAACAACGTGACCGTGCTGAACGAGCAGGTTCGCCAGACCCGCGACCGCTTCAACGTCGGCGAGGTGACACGGACAGACGTTGCACAGGCAGAAGCCCGTCTTGCCGGTGCGAAGTCCGATCTTGCGCTCGCGCAGTCAAATCTTCGCGGCAACATCGCCCGTTTCAAGCAAGTGATCGGCACCGATCCGAAGAAGCTCTCGTCAGTGCGGCCGGTCGCCGCCAGCCGCCTGCCGAAAACCCAGAGCGTCGCCGTCTCGCGGGCGCTTCAGGACCACCCGGCGATCGCGGCCGCGCTCCACGGCGTCGACGCGCAGTTTTTGCAGGTGAAGGTCGTCGAGGGCGAACTGCTGCCGACGGTTTCGGTGAGCGGCTCGCTCTCGCGCCGCTACGATTCGAGCACGGAAAACGACCGCCGCAATACGGCCTCGGTGATCGCCTCGGTGACGATTCCGATCTACGACGGCGGCTCGGCTTATTCCCGCACCCGCGCGGCCAAGGAAACGCTTGGCGAGCGCCGGCTGCAGGTTGACTCGACCCGTGACCGCGTCATTCAGGCTGTTATCGCTTCCTGGGCGCTGATGGAGGCCACCGGTTTCCAGATCGAAGGCGCCTCCGCGCAGGTTCAGGCAGCAGAAATCGCGCTTAACGGCGTGCGTGAGGAGGCTCGCGTCGGCCAGCGTACGACGCTGGATGTGTTGAATGCGCAGCAGGAACTGCTGAATGCGCGTGTCGCGCAGGTAACCGCGCAGCGGGACCGGGTGGTGGCGTCCTATTCGCTTCTCTCGGCGACCGGGCAGCTCTCGGCCCGCACGCTCGGCCTCAAGGTCGCGACCTATGATCCGAAGGTCCATTATCTCCAGACCAAGGACAGCTGGCTCGGCCTGCGGACCCCCAGCGGGGAGTGAGGGAGGGGGCGTCGGCGGCTTGTCCCCAAGCTTCGCCGGCTCCGTCCTTGTATCCGCAAGTCCTTGCTTGATCCGGGTATTTCCCCTGCCATACTTCGATTGTCGTTGCGTGATTCTTGTCCTTTCACGTCTAGGATTTGCATTTCAGTGTGCCAGGGTCTGCGTCTCCTCGGCATGGGATTGATGGAGTAGGTGAACAGCATGTCTTCCAAAGCCGCTGCGGTGCCGGATCCGAAGGACGACAACGAACCGTCAATGGAGGAAATCCTTGCCTCCATCCGCAAGATCATTGCGGACGATAATCTCGGCAAGAAGCAGGATGAGGTAGTGAAGAAGGCGCCGCCGAAGAAGGAAGCGCCGCCGGAACCCGAGCCGGAAGCGATCATGATCGACGATCCACAGCCCGAGCCGATGGATGTCACCATGGAAGCCGACGTGCTCGATCTCGCCGAGGTCGCAAGCGTCGCGCAGGCGCCGGAACCGGTCATGGTGGAACCCGAGCCGGCGAAGCCTGCACCGGTGGCCGAAACGGTTTTCGATCCCATGCCTGTCGAAGTCGCAGCACCGGCCCCCATCCAGACTGTTGCCGCCTTGGAGGACCGTATCGTGTCCGACAATACCGGCGCTCTGGTCAACCAGGCCTTCCAGTCCCTCTCACGGCACACGCCGATGCCGGCGATCGGCCGCAGCATCGAGGATGTCGTCGTGGAACTGCTCCGCCCCATGCTGCGCGGCTGGCTCGACGATCATCTGCCCGGCATCGTCGAGAAGCTGGTGAAGGCCGAAATCGAGCGCGTCGCGCGCGGCGGCTGACGTTTTACCCGCATTCCCGGCTTGACGTCGGGAAACGCGGGATTACACGGAAAAGCCATGCAGGGCGCCGCTCCGGCGCCCTTTTTCGTTTGTCCGGGAACCGCTTCGCGCGGATTGGTGTATCACGATGATGGAAAAGACGTTCGACCCTGCTTCGATCGAGGCGCGTGTGAACGAGGCCTGGGCGCAATCCGGCGCCTTCAGGGCTGGCGCGAAGGGCCGCGAGAACGCCGAGCCCTTCACCATCGTCATCCCGCCGCCGAATGTCACCGGCTCGCTGCATATGGGCCACGCGCTCAACAACACTTTGCAGGATATCCTCTGCCGCTACTGGCGCATGAAGGGTAAGGACGTGCTCTGGCAGCCGGGCACCGACCACGCCGGCATCGCGACCCAGATGGTTGTGGAGCGCAAGCTCGCTGCCGAGGGCAAGCCCGATCGCCGCACCTTGGGCCGCGAGAAATTCCTCGGCGAGGTCTGGGCCTGGAAGGAACAGTCGGGCGGCACGATCATCAATCAGCTCAAGCGCCTCGGCGCCTCGTGCGACTGGTCGCGCGAGCGCTTCACCATGGACGAGGGACTCTCGCGCGCGGTGATCGCCTTCTTCGTCAAGCTCAACGACGCGGGGCTCCTCTACAAGGACAAGCGTCTTGTCAACTGGGACCCGAAGCTCCTCACCGCCATTTCTGACCTTGAGGTCGAGCAGCGCGAGATCAAGGGTAATCTCTGGCACTTCGACTATCCGGTCGAGGGCGCGACCTATGATCCCGAGAACCTCGCGACCTTCATCACCGTGGCCACAACGCGCCCCGAGACCATGCTCGGCGATACCGCGGTGGCGGTGCATCCTGAGAACGAGAAGCTCAAGGGACTGATCGGCAAGCGCGTGGTGCTGCCGCTCGTTGGGCGGGCCATCCCGATCGTCGCAGACGACTATGCCGATCCCGAGAAGGGCACCGGTGCGGTCAAGATCACCCCGGCGCATGATTTCAACGACTTCGAGGTCGGCAAGCGCCATCGCCTGCCGGTCATCTCGATGATGAGCCGGGAGGGGAAGGTCGATCTTTCCGATCCCGCCTTCGCCAAGCTTCCGGCCGAGACGCGCGATCTTGCCGGACTCGACCGCTTCGAGGCGCGCAAACGCATCGTTGCGATGTTCGAGGCCGAGGGTAAGCTGCGCAAGGTCGAGCCGCATACCCATCAGGTGCCGCACGGTGATCGCTCGGGCGTACCGGTCGAACCGTTCCTGACCGAGCAATGGTATGTCAACGTCAAGCCGCTTGCCGAAAAGTCGATGGACTGGGTGCGCGGCGGCAAGGTGAAGATCCTGCCCGCCAACCGCGAGGCCGATTTCTTCCGCTGGATGGAGAACATCGAACCGTGGTGCATCTCGCGCCAGCTCTGGTGGGGGCACCAGATCCCGGCATGGTACGGGCCTGACGGCAATTACGTCGTGGCGGAGGACGAGAAATCTGCCCGTGCGCAAGCCGACCTCAAGTGGGGCGTCGGCGCGCCGATCACGCGCGATACCGATGTGCTCGATACATGGTTTTCCTCGGCGCTCTGGCCGTTCTCGACGCTCGGCTGGCCCGAGCGGACGCCGGAACTCTCGAAGTATTACCCAACCTCGGTGCTGGTGACGGGCTTCGACATCCTGTTCTTCTGGGTCGCACGCATGATGATGGCCTCGGCCTTGACGCAAGCCGACGTGCCCTTCGAGACGGTCTATCTCCACGGCCTCGTCCGCGACGAGAAGGGCCGGAAGATGAGCAAGACGCTCGGCAATGTCATCGACCCGCTCACCGTGATCGACGCGCTCGGCGCCGATGCTCTGCGCTTCACCCTTTCGAGCCTCGCCGCACAGGGACGCGATCCGAAACTCGGGGTGAAAACCGCCGAGGGCTATCGCAACTTCTGCACCAAGCTGTGGAACGCCTCGCGCTTCGCGGAAATGAACGAGTGCAAGCGCGTCACGGGATTTGATCCCAAGGCCGCGAAATTGCCGCTCAACATCTGGGCGCTTGCGGAGGCCGACAAGGCGCTCGGTGAGATCGAGGCGGGGATTACCGGCTACAAATTCAACGAGGCGGCGCTCGCGGCCTACCGCTTCACCTGGAACACGTTCTGCGACTGGTATCTCGAACTCGCGAAGCCCGTGCTCATGGGCGACGATGTTTCAGCCAAGGCCGAGACCCGCGCCACCACCGCCTTCCTGCTCGACCGTATCGTCGCGATGCTGCACCCGTTCATGCCCTATATCACGGAAGAACTGTTCTCGGCTTACGCAGAACAGGCCGGAAGCTCGAATGCCGGGCTTCTGTGTGTCGAGCCGTGGCCCGTACCGGTTGGGATCGAGGGCGGCGCGGCGGCAGCCGATATCGGCTTCCTCGTTGATCTCATCACCGAGATCCGTTCCGCGCGTGCGGAAATGAACGTCCCGGTCGCCACGACCGCGCCGCTGGTCTTTGTCGGTCTCGATATCGTCGCGCAAAAGCGTGCTGCTGATGCCACCGATGCCCTTAAACGGCTCGCGCGTGTCTCGGAACTGCGGTTCGAGGATGTCGCGCCGGCGCAGAGCGTGCAGATCGTCACGCATGGCGTTGTTGCCTGCATTCCGCTCGAAGGTGTGATCGACTTCGCCGCCGAGAAAAAGCGGCTGTCCGGGGAGCGCGACAAGCTGACCAAGGACATTGAAGGCACGATGCGCAAGCTCGACAACCCGGATTTCCTCGCCCGCGCGCCGGAAGAGGTCGTCGAGGAGAACCGCGAACGCGTTGCGACCGCCGGGGAGCGGATCGCGCGGATCGATGAGGCGCTCAAGCGCCTAGGCTGAATGCAAGTGCACCCCGCGCCGGTCGGCGCGGGCGCTGCCCAAATTTGTATCAATTCTGCAACAAGCGGGAATCAATCGCCTGACGCCCGATTTGGCGGGCGAAATGCCCCTTTTGCGCCACAAAAGCGCGTGCATGGTCTCTTTACCAAAGGGCCATGAAGCTGGCGCGCGCTTATCCGGTGTTAAAGCCTGATCACGCAACCTCGCTCCGTTCGATGGTGCAAAGGGCGGTTTCGGGGACCTTTCTGATGATGCATGCTCTGGAAGGGCAGGAAATTGGCGTCGTCGCCGAATGGCGGACGGCCCGTTCTGCATCGCATCGGTCCGACCGCCTCTCGCCCCGGAATTTGTTGTTTTTCGGCAACGTTGCTTTGCTTTCGGCCGTCGCTCGCGCTTTTCCGGCGGGGAACACGGCGCTGGCCAAACTTTGCCTTGAGCCTGCCCAAGTTGAAGCGCGGGATGCCGACATGACATCGCGCAGGGCTGTAAAGCCGAGGCGCGGAACCCGGAATTCAGATCATCGCATGTCCACAGGTGCAGCCTTTGCGCGCACTGTCGGGCGTCGAGGAAGTCGAGAAGCAGGATCATGGTGATCTCCGCACAAATCGGCGGCTGGGCCTGTTGCCGGCCGTTGGCGAAGCTGGCGCTGATGCTGGCGCTAGCGCTGGTTTTCCCGGTCGCTGCACGGGCCTTCGACGTGAAGGAATCCGCCGAGGAGCCGGCTTCGAAGGGGACCTTGTTCCGTTCTGTCGGAGATTCATTGCGAGCTGGCTTGCGGGCCCTGTCGAGCGGTGACCCGGAATCGGCCGTTGAACCGCTGACCTTCGCGGCGCGGGAAGGCAATGTCGCCGCGCAGTGGAAGCTCGGCCGCATGTACAAGGACGGTGACGGCGTTGGTCGCGATGACCTCAAAGCGTATCAGAATTTCTCGCAGATCGTGCGGCTGCGCGCTGATGAGAACCCGGATTCGCCCCATGCCCGCATGGTCGCGCAGGCTTTCGTCGCCCTTGGCGGCTATCATCTCACCGGCATCGCCAATTCTCGCGTGAAGCGGAATCCGGCCCGCGCGGTGGAGATGTTCCACTACGCCGCCTCCTATTACAACGATGCCGACGCGCAATATCACCTCGGTCGGGTGCTGGCCGACGGTCTCGCCGGCGCCACCGATCTCCAGCAAGCCGCGCGTTGGTTCAATCTCGCGGCGGAGCAGGGGCATCGCTACGCGCAGGCACGGCTCGGGCAGATGCTGTTCAACGGCGAGGGCGTTCCGCGCCAGGCGCCGCGTGGCCTGATGTGGATGCAGGTCGCAGTCCAGCAGGCCGATCCGTTGCGCGATGCCTGGGTCATCGAGCTGGAAGCCAAGGCGCGCGGGCTCGCCTCGGAAGACGAACGCCGCCTCTCCGAAACTTACCTGCGCAAACACCTGCGCGCCTCTCGATAGATTTTTGCCACGAAATCCGTCTATTATCTCGCATCCGACATGTTTGCGGGAACGGAGCAATGCGCGTTTGGCTTGGAATTTCGCGTTTTGGCGTGGCACTGACCGCGCTTGTGGCCGTCACGGCAAACCTCGGCGCAGCCGAAGTCATCGGATCGGCCGATACGATCGCGAACCGCGTGACCGGCGAGATCGCCAGCCAGAGGCGCGTCCTCATCGAGCGCGACGCCGTGCACCGGGACGAGGTCGTCCAGACCGACCGCGCCGCGTCGGCCCGCATCGTCTTCCGGGATACGTCTGATCTCCGGCTGGGCGCCAACGCCCGGATCAAGCTCAGCTCTTCCGTCTATGGGGGCCAGCAAGGCGCGACGCTCGAACTCTCCCGCGGCGCGCTCAGGTTCTTCAGCGGCAGCGGTCCGGTCGGTTCTTATCAGGTCCGCACGCCGGTCGCCACGATCGGGTTGCGGGGCACCGGCATCGGCATCGTCATCACAGCAACGCGCACCTATGTCACGCTGCTGAACGGCGCCGCGGAGGTTTGCACGCGCGGTGGTCGATGCGCCTTGCTCTCGCAGAGATGCAGCTACGTCTCGGTTGACCGCGCCAGCGTGACAGAGCCACAGCCGGTTCAGGCGGGCGTCCCCTCTTTCGGGAGCCGTTGCAGCGGTCCGGCTTGTGGCGAGGATGTCTGTGGCGTCAGCGCCTCGCCGTCGCCGAGCCCGATGGGGTATGATCCGGCTGGAGGCACTGGCGGCGCCTCGGGTGGAGTTGGTGGCGCCGGCGGTAAGCGCTGACGGCTGCTTCCGACGGGTGTGACAGCGCACCGACGGCGGCCCCCAGTGCACTATCTTCGGGCGGATAATGCTGAAAGGTGAAAACCATGCATCTTGCCCATCCTGCCGCAAGCGCCCGTTTTCCGGCGAGCCGAACCGTCTTTTCCGGTGTTCTGGTGCTGATCGTCGGCATGACCGTCGCGCCGGCTTTCGCCGCCGAGACGATCGGCAAGGCCGAGAAGATCGAGAAATCCGTTACTGGCGAGATCGATGGTGGCAAGCGTGACCTCGCTGTGCCCAACGATGTCCACCGCGACGAGATGATCCGCACAGGGAATGAGGCGCAGGCGCATTTTCGCTTCACCGACGAGACCGACCTCAAGCTCGGCCCCAAGGCTTCACTCAAGCTCGACGCTTTCGTGTTTTCCGGCAAGAAGGATGCCGCGATGGAGCTGGTCTCCGGCACAATGCGTTTCGTTTCCGGCAAGGGGCCGAAGGGCTCTTACCTCATCCGTACGCCGGTCGCGACAATCGGCCTGCGCGGCACCACCGTCGAGGTGACGATCCGCAATGGCCGCACCTACGTCTCGCTGCACGAGGGGCAGGTGCAGGTCTGCACCCGTACCGGCCGCTGCATGGATCTCAACAATGCCTGCACCTATCTCTCGGTCGACAGGCGCGGCGTAACGACTCCGCAGCCGCTTTCGAACCGCGTTCCCACCTATTCCGGTCAATGCAAGGGCGATTTCTGTGTCGTTGATAGCTGCACCCCGCAGCTTTCCGGGGCGCCCGGTGCCAATCCGCCGGCCGGTGCCGCGCCTCCCCGTGCGACGCCGCCGAAGGCCAAACCGCCGCGCAAGGTGAAACGTCCGGCGCGTGGACGGGGAGGCGACCGTTATGTCGAGGAGGAGATCATCGTCGACGAACCGGAATATGTGCGCCCGCGTCGGCCGCGCTACCCGGTCGATGTCGTGCCGGTCTTCCCGATCGATCCCGGCTTCATCCGCCCCGGTCGCCCGCCACGGGGTGGTGGTTACCCGACGCGTCCTCCGCGCGGCGATCGCGGCGGCGGCATCAAGATCCAGCCGTCCGACAGTGCGCCGGGCATCCGGCCGGGGTTTGATCGGGGGCCACGCCTCAATATCAATCGCGGCAATTTCGGACGCGGCGGCTTCGACATCCGCTGATCAGCGGGTGCGGCACCAGACCGGCACATGGTCGGAGGGTTTCTCCTCCGCCCTTAGGGCCTTGTCGATCCCCGCTTCGATGAGCGTATCCGCAAGGCGCGGCGAGAGCAGCAGATGATCGATGCGGATGCCGTTGTCGCGTTGCCAGGCGCCGGCCTGATAATCCCAGAACGAGTAGTGCCCGCCCGCGTCGGTTGTCGCGCGGAAGGCATCGGTGAAGCCGAGGTTGAGCAGGCGGCGATAGGCGGCGCGGCTTTCGGGAAAGAACAGCGCATCGCCGCGCCACGCGTCCGGGAATTTCACGTCGCGCTCTTCGGGGATGATGTTGTAATCCCCGGCGATGACGAGTTTTTCCTCCAGCGCCAGCAGGTTGCGCGCATGGCGCGTTAGGGCATCGAGGAACGCGAGCTTGTAATCGAACTTGGGCCCCGGCGCCGGGTTGCCGTTGGGGAAATAGACCCCGCAGACGCGGATCGCCTCGCCAGCCGCGCCATCCTCACCGGGCACGCTGACTGCTGCCTCGATATAGCGCGCCTGCTCGTCCTCGAAGCCCGGCAACCCGCGATGCTCGACCTCAAGGGGATATTTCGAGAGGATCGCGACGCCGTTGAACGTCTTCTGCCCGTGGGTCACGACATTGTAGCCCAGCGCCTCGATCTCCTCGCGCGGGAAGGCCTCGTCCATGCATTTCAGCTCCTGAAGGCAGACGATATCGGGCTGCCGTGCCTGGAGCCAGCGCGCCAGGTGCTCGATGCGCTGACGGATGGAATTGACGTTGAAGGTCGCGATGATCATGCCCGGAAAGTAAGGCCGCGCCCGGCGCTTGTCACGCGCGAGGCGCGCGGTTCGCGTTGGAAAAGCCGGCGTGGCGGGCCATGATCGGCGCAATGAGTCGGGAGCGGAACATGGACCAGAAAAAATCGAACAGGGCGCAAATGGAAAGCCCGTCCTTCCGCCTGCCAGCGCTGGACCCGGATTTCATCCTCGGGGATTCGACACGCGGCCTCAGGATGGCGCTCGAATACCAGAAGGCGGAGGATGCGTTGCGTGCGGCCAAGATCTCCTCGACCATCGTGGTGTTCGGCTCCGCCCGCTGCGCCGAGGACAGCGCGGGCGAGAAGGGGCGCTGGTATCAGGAGGCGCGCCGGTTCGGGCGTATCGCCTCGGAGCGGGGCGGCGCGATCGACGGCAACGGCGTGCGCACCAATGTCATCGCCACGGGGGGCGGGCCGGGCATCATGGAGGCGGCGAACCGGGGCGCGCATGAAGCCGGCGCGCTTTCGATCGGCTACAACATCCGCCTGCCGCACGAGCAGGAGCCGAATGCGTATTCGACGCCGGAACTCACCTTCCAGTTCCACTATTTCGCGCTGCGCAAGATGCATTTCGCCATGCGCGCGGCGGCGCTGGTGGTGTTTCCCGGCGGCTTCGGGACGATGGACGAGCTGTTCGAAATCCTCACCCTGCGCCAGACCGGCAAGATGGCGCCGATCCCCGTGGTATTGGCGGTGGAGAGTTACTGGCGGCGCGTGGTGAACTTCGAGGCCTTCGTCGAGGCCGGCACCATCAGCGCGGAAGATTTGGCGCTGTTCAACTTCGCCGAGGACGCGGAGGACGTGTGGGCGAAGCTTCAGAAAAGAACAATACCAATACATCCAGAAAATAAATATTAAAAATTTAAGACATTTGATTCAATTTGTGAATAACAAATAAAACAGATAGAAGATATACAAAAACAGGAACTAAGAAGTCATAAATATAATAATAACAAGAATGTGAAAATTCTGAAATTAATGAAATCCATCTTATACGACGTATCCTTTGTTTTAAAGACGAAATTAGATTTATTTTTTTATCCAAGTTATAAATTAGCGACGTCAGAGTACTGATCGTTTCATCGGGCAAATTTTGTATTCTGTTATTTTGATTTAATTTGGTGTTGAGTTCTTGAATTTGCTCGAGAAGATGTTGGAATCCATTGTATTTCATAAGGGATGATATGTCGTCATTCAGTCCCCGCCAACTAGGATTCTGATTTTGATAGGCTGGCTCTCGTTCAGAAATAAATTTAAGAAAATACCCAATAAAAAAATATGAAATAAAGATTATTATAAAAAAATAAAAATTTCTGTCGTTAAAAAATACGTCCAATTTTATGTCAGCTATTTTTGCGTTTCTAGCCGTCGGCTCAAATAAAAAAAATAATAAAGTTAGGGACGAGATTAGAATTGTCCTGCTTCGAGCTTTCGTAAAATCGGACGTGTCGAGCTGATCCATTTATATTGCGTCCTCGCTGGGGCAAGCGGCTGCTTGCCCCAGTGTTGATGATGTTACGAACACCCCGTCGTCGAGCCGCAGGTGTCGCACTTCAGGCAGGTCCCGTTGCGCACGAGCGTGAAGTTCATGCACTCGGGGCAGGCCTCGCCGACATAGCCCTTCATCTTCGCGATCGAGCGCTTGGTGGCGATATCGTCCGCCGCCTTGGCGATCGGGGCCGCCGGGGCGGCAAAGCCGAGGCTCTCGATGGCTTCCGCGACCGATTGCTCCTGCTTGAGCGCGGTCGCGCCCGCCATCGCATAGACGGTGGTGGTGCTGGTCGCCGTGGCCGCCATCGCGCCTGCGCCGCCCTCGACGACGCCGAGGAAGTTGGTCGAACGTCCGCGGACGAGCCCCTTCGAAACCACGCGCGCCGCCGGGGTCGAGCCCGAGGGCAGGCTCTCGGCCTCGTCGCCGCGACCGATGGTGGTCGCACCGAGGTCGTCCATCGTCACATGGGCGAGGTCCTCGCGGCCGAGATAGGAGATCGCGAGTTCGCGGAACACGTAATCGAGGATCGATGTCGCGGACTTGATCGCGTCGTTGCCCTGCACGAAGCCCGCCGGCTCGAAGCGCGTGAAGGTGAAGGCCTCGACATATTCCTCCAGCGGCACGCCGTATTGCAGGCCGAGCGAGATGGCGATGGCGAAGTTGTTCATCATCGCGCGGAAGGCGGCGCCCTCCTTGTGCATGTCGATGAAGATCTCGCCGAGGCGGCCATCCTCGTATTCGCCGGTGCGCAGATAGACCTTGTGCCCGCCGACGATCGCCTTCTGGGTGTAGCCCTTGCGGCGACCCGGCAGCTTCTCGCGCTCGCGCACCTTCTCGATGCGCTCGATGACGCGCTCGACGATCTTCTCCGAAATCTGCGCGACGCGGGCGGCGGACGGCTGGGCGACCAGCGTTTCCACCGCATCCTCGTCCTCGTCCGCCTCATCCGAGATCAGCGCCGAGTTGAGCGGCTGGCTGAGCTTCGAGCCGTCGCGGTAGAGCGCATTGGCCTTGAGCGCGAGCTTCCACGAGAGCAGGTAGGCGGATTTGCAATCCTCGACCGTCGCCTCGTTGGGCATGTTGATGGTCTTGGAAATCGCGCCCGAGATGAAGGGCTGCGCCGCCGCCATCATGTGGATATGGCTCTCGACCGAGAGGTAGCGCTTGCCGAGGCGTCCGCAGGGGTTCGCGCAATCGAACACCGGATAGTGCTCGGTCTTGAGGTGCGGCGCGCCTTCCAGCGTCATTGCGCCGCAGACGTGGATGTTCGCAGCCTCGATCTCCTTCTTCGTAAAGCCGAGGAAGGGGAGGAGCTCGAACGTCATGTCGTTGAGCTGTTCGTCCGAGACGCCCAAGCCCTTCATCGCGTCGTCGCCGAAGGTCCAGCGGTTGAAGGCGAACTTGATGTCGAAGGCGGAGGGGAGGGCCTTCTCCAGCTTCGCCAGCATCTCCTCGGTGAAGCCCTTGGCGGCCAGCGTCGTGTGGTTGATGCCCGGCGCCTGCCGGATCGAGCCGTGACCCACGGCATAGGCCTCGATCTCGCCGATCTGCGCTTCGGAATAGCCGAGCGTGCGCAGCGCGGGCAGGGCGGCCTGGTTGATGATCTTGAAGTAGCCGCCACCGGCGAGCTTCTTGAACTTCACCAGCGCGAAATCAGGCTCGATGCCGGTGGTGTCGCAATCCATCACGAGGCCGATGGTGCCGGTGGGGGCGATCACGGTGACCTGCGCGTTGCGGTAGCCGTGCTTCTCGCCAAGCGCGAGGGCGGCATCCCACGAGGCAACGGCGTGGGAAACAAGGCCGTCGATCGGGCAGTTGGCGTGATCGAGCGCGACCGGGTTCACCGCGAGACCTTCGTAACCCGCGGTTTCGCCGCGTGCGGCGCGGGCGTGGTTGCGGATGACGCGCAGCATATGGCTCGCGTTCTTCTTGTAGCCGGGGAAGGCGCCGACTTCCGCGGCGATCTCGGCCGAGGTCTTGTAGCACATGCCGGTCATCAGCGCGGTTAGGGCGCCGCACAGGGCGCGACCTTTGTCTGAGTCGTAGGAGAGGCCCATGGTCATGAGGAGGCCGCCGATATTGGCGTAGCCGAGGCCGAGGGTGCGGAACTCGTAGGAGAGTTCGGCGATCTCGCGGCTCGGGAACTGTGCCATCAGCACCGAGATTTCGAGCACCAGCGTCCAGAGCCGCACGGTGTGCTCATACGCCTTGATGTCGAAGGCGCGGGTTTCCGTGTCGTAGTACTTGAGGAGGTTCATCGACGCGAGATTGCAGGCCGTGTCGTCGAGGAACATGTATTCCGAGCACGGGTTCGAGGCGTTGATCCGGCCCGAGGCCGGGCAGGTGTGCCAGTCGTTCATCGTGGTGTTGAAGTGGAGGCCGGGGTCCGCCGAAGCCCAGGCCGCGTAGCCGATCTTCTCCCACAGGTCGCGCGCCTTCAGTGTCTTGACCGTCTTGCCGTCCTTGCGGGCGGTCAGGTTCCAGTTCCCGTCCGCCTCCACGGCGCGCAGGAAGTCATCCGAAAGTGAGACCGAGTTGTTCGAATTCTGGCCGGCAACGGTGAGATAGGCCTCGCTGTCCCAGTCGGTGTCGTAAGTGTCGAATTCGAGATCCTTGTAGCCCTGCTTCGCGAACTGGATGACGCGCTTGATGTAGTTGTCGGGCACCATCAGCTTGCGGGCAGCACGAATTTCGCGCTTCAGCGCCGGGTTCTGTTCCGGGTCGAAACAGGCATCGCCAGTGCCTTCGCAGTTGAGGCACGCGCGCATGATCGCCTTGAGCGCCTTGGCGTTGATTTTCGAGCCGGTGACGAGCGCAGCGACCTTCTGCTCCTCCTTCACCTTCCAGTCGATGTAGGCCTCGATGTCGGGGTGATCGGCATTGACGACGACCATCTTCGCCGCGCGGCGCGTGGTGCCGCCCGACTTGATGGCGCCCGCCGCGCGGTCGCCGATCTTGAGGAAGCTCATCAGGCCAGAGGAGCGCCCGCCGCCCGAGAGCTTCTCGCCCTCGCCGCGCAGGGCCGAGAAGTTCGAGCCCGTGCCGGAGCCGTATTTGAACAGGCGTGCCTCACGGACCCAGAGGTCCATGATGCCGCCGTCGTTGACGAGATCGTCCTGCACGCCCTGAATGAAGCAGGCATGCGGCTGCGGATGCTCGTAGGAGGATTTCGACTTCGTCAGCTTGCCGGTCTTGTGGTCGACGTAATAATGGCCCTGACCGGGGCCGTCGATGCCATAGGCCCAGTGCAGGCCGGTGTTGAACCACTGCGGCGAATTCGGCGCGCAACGCTGTGTCGCGAGCATGAAGCACATCTCGTCGTAGAAGGCCTGCGCGTCTTTCTCGGTCGTGAAGTAGCCGCCCTTCCAGCCCCAATAGGTCCAGCAACCCGCGAGGCGGTTGGCGACCTCTTTCATCGAGGTTTCGGAACCATAGCGCTCGTTCTCAGGCAGGGCGGCGAGTGCGGTCTCGTCGGCCACCGAGCGCCAAAGGAACGAGGGGACATCGTTCTCCTCGACACGCTTGAGGCGCGCCGGAACGCCCGCCTTGCGGAAATACTTCTGGGCGAGCACATCGGCCGCGACCTGACTCCAGCCCTCGGGGACCTCGAGCTTTTCGAGGCGGAACACCACGGACCCGTCGGGATTCTTGATCTCCGACCGTGTCTCGTTGAAGGCCAGCCCCGCGTAGGGGGATTTGCCTTCAGTGGTGAAAAGCCGTTCGAACTTCATCGTCTATCCCCTTATGCGCGGCGCCGCTCAATGACCCGCTTCGTTCGCTTGAAGGCGGTGTCGTCATGTTCGAGACGACAAAACCCCGTCGAGCCGTGGACAACACGACCCCCGCCCATCTGTTTGACTGTAAAAACCAACCCCCGTTGCCCGAACTAGATCTAGCGTTTGCCGCCCGGGTTCCGGAGCCCCTCCGTTACCCTGACGATCCGCCTTCTGAAGTCCGCGTCGACACAACATCTTCCGATGTCGCGCCAACCGCGAACCCTCCGTTCGAGCAGACCCTCACGCTAGGCCAACGGTTTCGATGCCGTCAACATCTAGTTGGGGTCTGCCCCAAGGGTCTCTATATCTGGTTTCAAAGTTGTGAATCGTGGGGACAATTATGCGATTCTTCGCAATCCCATGACTCCATTCGCTTTTTCCCGGAAACCACCATACCGGCCCATTGCGCCAGCGAAAAATCAAGAGCGGAAATCGTGCAAATTTGCGTGCCGACGAAATTTTTTGACCCACTAGATGTTGGGGTTTGATGTCAATCGTATCGCAAGAATACAACCGGAATAAGGTGAGTCGGCGGCCCGGCGTCATCAAGGGTTGCGGAAACGGAGTGGAATCACCGCAGACGAAGCGAATCTGTCTCCGCCTAAAGAGAGTGCCCAAGTGATTCCCACCCACGCCGAAATGCTGGACCTTCGCCGCCAAATTTGCGAAAAGCCGGCGAGGCCTCCGCTGCAGCGAAGCGAACGACTCGCCGCAGGGCGTGGCAGGCACGAGAATGCCGAGACGGGGACGCGATAACGATGAAGACTTTCCTGCTGCAGTTCTTCACCTGGTGGAACGGCCAGACGCTCGGAACCCGGTTCTTCACCTGGCGTAAGGGCGAGCGGGTAGGGCGCGACGAGTTCGGCAATACCTATTACCGCACGCGCGGCGGCGCGAAGGACCCCGCTCTCGGCCACGAGCGCCGCTGGGTGATTTATAACGGCGAAGCCGATGCCTCCATGATCCCACCGGGCTGGCACGGCTGGATCCACCATCGTGTCGATGTTGCCCCGAGCGCAGAAAGCTATGCTGCCCGCGAATGGGAAAAGCCGCATCGCGGCAACGCAACCGGCTCAGCCGAGGCCTACCGCCCGCAGGGGTCGATTCTCGCGCCTGGACAGCCGGCCGAAACCAAGGGCGAATACCAGCCCTGGACGCCCTGAAATCAGACCGCCGGATGTCCCGGACCTGCACCTGCGGGCATGGCCCTTTTTTTGGCGTGATTCGCGTGTTACTGGCGCCGGGTTCCTTCAGGTATTTGCCTGCATGAACCGGCCCGCACCTGCCGCCCTTTCGCGCTTTCCCGCGGCGGCAAGACGCCCGACGATCTGGATTGGTTGAACATGCGCATTCTGGCACGGCTTCCCGCAGGCCTTCCGACTCTGACGAGAACCGCGCTCTGCGCAGCGGCGCTGCTGTCGGCAGGCCCGGCGCTCGCCGACAAGATCAAGAACCCGACGGCGATCTTCGCCGGTCTCGACAAGATCACCGGCCGCATCATCTCCTTCGAGGCGGCAGTGGACGAGACGGTGCAGTTCGGCTCTCTCCAGCTTACGGCCCGTGTGTGCTATTCGCGCCCCGAATACGAGAACCCGCAGACCACGACCTATCTCGATGTCGAGGAGGTCAGCTCAGACAACCAGTACAAGAAGATTTTCTCGGGCTGGATGTTCGCCGCGAGCCCCGGTCTCAACGCCATCGAACACCCGATCTATGATGTGTGGCTGACCGAGTGTAAAGGCGGCACTGATATCATCAAGACGCCCCCGGAGCAGGATCTGGTCGAGGATATTCCGCCGCCGGAAGTCGCCAACAAGACCGCGCCGAAGCCTGCGGTGCCGCTGCCCCGCCCGAACACGCCGGGCGCGACCGCGCGCAACGCGCCGCTGCGCCTGCCGGACGCGACCGGCGCGCCACCTCCGGCTGCCCTCGCGCCGCGCCCAGCGCCGCAGCAGCGCTTCTTTCCGACCAATTCGAACCCGGGGCGCGGTGGTTATGACCCCGCTGGCGGCAACAGCGGCCGCTAGACGACCGGTGCGCCGAGAGCGCGCAGGACATCTGCCGTCTGGTCCGGTGTTTGACGCGGCCAAATGCCGAAGCGCCCTTCGACAGCAAGCGCTCGTTCGAGCATTGCGCGATAGGCCTTGCGCGGAATTTCGACCGCTCCGAACTGACGCAGGTGTGGCGTCACGAATTGCGTGTCGAGCAGTGTGAACCCGCCCGCCCTCAGCCGGGCGACGAGATGGGCGAGCGCGAGCTTCGAGCAATCCCGTTCGCGATGGAACATGCTCTCGCCGAAGAACGCGCCGCCGAGCGCGATACCGTAGAGCCCGCCGACAAGACGATCGCCTTCATAGACCTCGACAGTGTGGCAAAAGCTCTGCTCGAAAAGTGCGCCGTATAACGCTCGGATCGGCGCGTTGATCCAGGTTTCGCCGGTTTCCGAGCGGGGGGCGGCGCAGGCCTCGATGACGGCTGGAAAATCCCGATCGACCATCACCGCGTAGCGCGCCTGACGGACGAGCCGCGCGAGGCGGGCAGGGAGATGGAACCCTTCGAGCGGGATGATCCCGCGCATGCGCGGCTCGATCCAGTGGAGGTAAGGATCGTCGGCGCTTTCCGCCATCGGGAAGATCCCGGCGGCATAGGCCCGGAGCAGGATCTCGGGCGTCACGGGAAAATCCGAATGCGACATCAGGGCACGTCAATCGAGAAGGGGCAGCCGAAGTGTCGCGCGGCAGCGCGGGCCCCGTCAATCGCTGCGGTCAGGCGATCTCGCCCATACCGCCGTCCTTGAGGAACTTCTCGAGCCAGTGGATGTCGTAGAGCCCGTTCTGGATGTCCTGATTGCGCACGAGGGTGCGGAACAGCGGCAGCGTGGTCTCGATCCCGTCGACGACGAATTCGTCGAGCGCGCGGCGGAGGCGCATCAGGCATTCGTTTCGGGTGCGGCCGTGGACGATCAGCTTGGCGACGAGCGAGTCGTAGTTCGAGGGGATGCGGTAGCCTTGATAGACGGCGGAATCGACGCGCACGCCGAGGCCGCCCGGCGGATGGAAATACGTGACGAGGCCCGGCGACGGGCGGAAGGTTGCCGGGTGCTCGGCGTTGACGCGGCATTCAATCGCGTGGCCCGAGACCTTCACGTCCTCCTGCCGAACCGAGAGCGCGGAACCAGCCGCGACCTTGATCTGCTCGTTAACGAGGTCGATGCCGGTGATCATCTCCGTCACGGGATGCTCGACCTGGATACGCGTGTTCATCTCGATGAAGTAGAACTCGCCGTTCTCGTAGAGAAACTCGATCGTGCCGGCGCCGATATAGCCCATCTCGCTCATCGCGCGGGCGACGATGCCGCCGATCTTTTCGCGCTGTTCGGCGTTGAGAGCCGGAGAGCCGCCTTCTTCCCACACCTTCTGGTGCCGGCGCTGGAGCGAGCAATCGCGCTCCGCGAGGTGGATCGCATGGCCTTTGCCATCGCCGAGAACCTGAATCTCGATATGGCGCGGCTTTTCCAAGTATTTCTCGATATAGACGGCATCGTCGCCGAATGCGGCTTTCGCCTCGGTGCGGGCGGCGTGGAGTGCGTAGGAAAGTTCGTCCTCGGTGCGCGCGACCTTCATGCCACGTCCGCCACCGCCGGCAGCGGCCTTGATGATGACCGGAAAGCCGATCTTCTTCGCGACCTTCTTGGCTTCCTCGTCTTCCGTGATGCCGCCATCCGACCCCGGAACGACCGGAATGCCGAGCTTCACAGCCGTGCGCTTGGCCTCGATCTTGTCGCCCATCGTGCGGATGTGCTCGGACTTCGGACCGATGAAGCCGATCTTGTGCTGCTCCAGCACCTCGGCGAAGCGCGCATTCTCGGACAGGAAGCCGTAGCCGGGGTGGACCGCATCGGCGCCGGTGATCTCACAGGCAGCGATCAGCGAGGGGATATTGAGGTAGCTGTCACGCGGGGAGGGCGGGCCGATGCACACGCTCTCGTCGGCCAGCTTGACGTGCATTGCGTCGGCGTCGGCGGTCGAGTGGACCGCGACCGTCGCGATGCCCAGCTCTTTGCAGGCACGGAGAATGCGGAGCGCGATCTCGCCGCGATTGGCGATCAGAACCTTGTCGAACATCGTGCTTTCCTTGGCCTTCGAATTCGGTTCCCGTTCGAAGGCTGTTCCTCGCGTAAGCTCGGGCGCGCCTTCGCGCTTTTTTGCGGTCTTCGGCAGGTGGATGGTCGCCGGAAGCCTTCTTAGTCGATGACGACGAGCGGTTCGCCGTATTCAACCGGCTGCCCGTCCTCGACGAGGATATGGGTAACGGTGCCAGCCTTCGGTGCGACGATCTCGTTGAAGGTCTTCATCGCTTCAACGAGCAACAGCTTGTCTCCGGCCTTGACGGTCGAGCCGACCTCGATGAAGGCGTTCGCGCCGGGCGACGGACGCCGGTAGGCGGTGCCGACCATCGGCGAACGAACCGCGCCGGGATGCGCGCCAAGATCAGCCGACTTCTCGGCGGCCGCAGTAGGAGCGGCGGCAACAGCGGCCACGGGGGCAGGCATCACGGTCGGAGCGGGTGCAGCGATCGTCTGCATCACCGGCTGCACCGTGATCTGGCGCGCGACACGAATCTTGAGATCGCCCTTTTCGACCTCGATCTCCGTCAGATCCGTTTCGGAAATCAGCTTCGCGATCTCGCGAACGAGATTGGGGTCGATGGTAAGGTCTTTCGACATGAGCTTTTATCGCCTTCGTCTTGTCTGGTCCGGCGTGCGCGGGCGTTTTCCCGCCGCAGCGCGCTTCGGAGCGGGAGCACATACCGTGTTGTGCTTCATCCCGCAACCGCCAACCCGATCCGCGACAAGGGCGATCAGCACTCCGCCTTCTGGCACTTGCGGTAATTCGCGACGCGCGTTTGCAGCGCTTCGAAGCCGCGCGCGCCCACCACGAGATCCTCGGCGACGATATAGCTCGGTGTGCCGTTGATGCCGAGCGCTTCCGCCAAAAGCTTGGATTCGTCGAGCGCTTCCTGGATTTTCGGCGAGTTCATTGCCGTTTCGAGACCCTTCATGTCTGCTCCGAGGTCCTTCGCCACGGCAAGCGCCTGCGCCTTGCCGATCGTGCCGCGCGTGTTGAGCAGCGTCGCGTGGAATTTCCACAGCTTCTGTCCATCGAACTGTTCGCGTAGTGCCAGCGCGACGACTGAGGCCTCGCGCGAGCCGGGAGCGAGGATCGGGAATTCCTTGAAGATCACGCGCACGTTCTTGTCGGTTTCGAGCAGTTTCTCGACATCGGCGAGTCCGCGCTTGCAGAACCCGCAGTTGAAATCGAAGAACTCGACAATCGTAACGTCGCCTTTCGGGTTGCCGACGACCGTGTGGTGTTCGGAAACGTAGAGCGGGCTGGTCTTGTCGCCGGTGATCTTCTTCACCGCCTTGGCCTCGGCTTCGGACTGGCGACGCTGAAGCTCGACCATCGCCTCCTGAATGATCTCCGGGTTCTTGAGGAGATACTCTTTCACGATGGATTCGATCGCCGATTTGTCGAGCTTGTCTGCGGCGTTCTGGGCTTGGAGCGGCACGGCGGCCAGCAGACTGGCGACAAGGGCGCCTGCGCCAAAGACCGCGCGCGGGTGACGGTGAGAGAAGAGAGGCATGGCAGGTCCTTCCGGCATGGGGCGCTCAGCGCTGGCGTTCGGGTTTTGATTCAACAATATCTTGAGCCGCTAAATAGGATGGCGTGCCCGGTTTGAGGAGGGGGAGGGCGCGACGCGCAAAACGTTGCGCTTCGGCATGGTTACCTCCGATGAGGGCCTCGCGCGCGGCGGCGAGCGCGGCATTGCCCTCGTCGCCCTTCCGCGCGTAGGCCTGCGCGAGATAGCGGAAGCCTTCGTAGTTGTCCGGATCGCGTCCGGTCGCGTTCGACAGCTCGCGGATCGCCTCGTCTATGGCCTTGGGGGTATCGAGCGCGACGAGCGCATGACCGAGCATGGTGCGGATCAGCGGCTGTGCCGGCGCGAGCGAGACCGCCTTGCGCAGTGGCGCGACGGCATCGCTGGCACGACCAGCTTCCAGCAGGGCCTGTCCCTTCAATTCCCAGAAGTAGGGGTTGCCGGGCTGTTCACCGATCAGCGAGTCGATCGCGCGCAGAGCCGCATCGGGGCGGCCGAAGCGGTATTCCGCGATGGCGCGTGCATAGCGTGCCGGCAGATCCTTCTTGAAGGCAGGGTAACGCCGATTGATCTCGCCTTGATCCGAGGTGAACGCATAGAGCTTCGCCCGGATCATGTCGTGCTTGAGTTGCCGGGCCGGCGGATCGACCTTCTCGAAATGCGGGTTGGTCGGTGCGATCGAGCGTAGGGCCGCAACGCGCTCCTGAGGCAACGGATGGCTGAGGAGATACTTGTCGAGTCGTGTCGCAGAGAACAGCGAGTCGTTCGCCATCCGCTCGAAAGTCTGGAGCATGCCTTTCGAGGATTGCCCTGTCTTTTCGAGGAATTGCAGGGCCGCGCGATCCGCTGCCTGCTCCTCGCCACGCTGGTAGGCGAGCAGCGAACGGCGGGCGAGTTCGCTGCCACCGAGCAGGGCGCCGAACGTGCCGACTCCATCCCGACCGACCTGTCCGCTGCGCGCCGAGCCGACGACGGCTGCGCCGCCGAGGATAGTGCCGATCACCGCTATGGCGGTTGCCTTGTCGATTTCCGCGCGCATCCGCGCGAGATGCCCGCCAGCGATATGCCCGGTTTCATGTGCAAGGACGCCGATGATCTGGTTGGGCGTTGTCGATTCCATGATCGCGCCGATATTGACGAAGACGCGTTTGCCGTCCGCCACGAAAGCATTGAAGCTGCGGTCCGAAACCAGAACGACGCGGATGAAGCCCTTGCGCAGGCCCGCCGCGCCAAGCAACGGGTCGAGGTAATCGCGCATCACCTGCTCGATTTCGGCGTCGCGGATGAAACTCATCTGACGGCGTTGCTGGGCCTCGGCGGGAAGAGTGGCGGAAATGGCCATCGCGCCGGCCAGCACCGCCGCACCAACGCGGCGGCCTGCCGGAAAGGCGCCGATCTCCTTGAGCCCGGACACAGATGCCATGCGCGCGTGAATCCCCCTGATCCTACGAGGCATAGGATATCGCCAGCAATGCGGTCAATTCTGGGCAAGAAACCTCTTGAATTTGTGAAGGTCCGGCCATGACGCGGGTTGGTTGACACATGGCGGGCTATTGGCCGACATGGCGGGCAAATTTCCCGAACGGATACTGCCACATGCCGCCCAACCCGCCCCGGATTTCACAGCGCTCGCAGATCGCGTCCTTTATCGCGATGGACGTAATGCGCGAGGCGAAGAACCTTGGCCGCGCCGGCAAGGGCATCGTCCATCTCGAGGTGGGCGAGCCCGGTGCGCCGAGCCCGCGTCCCGTCCGCGAGGCCGCGATAAAGGCGCTGGAGGCCGGCCGCATCGCCTATACCGAGGCGCTGGGACTTCCCGCGCTGCGCGAGGCCATCGCCGGGCACTACAAGACACGGCATGGGCTCGATGTCCCCGCGAGCCGCATCGTCGTCACGACCGGCTCGTCGGGTGGGTTCATCCTGTCGTTCCTGACGTTGATGGATCATGGCGGGCGCATCGGCATCCCGTCGCCGGGCTATCCCGCCTACCGCAATATCTTATCGGCGCTCGGGATCGAGGCAGTCGAGATCGAGACCGGCGCCGCGAGCCGTTTCGCGCTTTCCGCCGCCGCCATCGAGACCGCGCATCGCGAGAAGAAGCTCGACGCGGTGCTGATCATGAGCCCCGCGAACCCGACCGGCGTGCTCACCCCGGCTTCCGAGGTGCGCGCCATCGCCGAGACCTGCGCGCGCCTTGGTATCTGGCTGGTGTCTGACGAAATCTACCACGGCCTGACCTACGAGGGGGAGGAAGCCTCCGCGCTCGCCTTCTCGGACGACGCGGTGATCGTGAACTCGTTCTCGAAATATTTCTGCATGACCGGCTGGCGCATCGGCTGGCTCGTGGTGCCGGAACGGCTCATTCGACCGATGGAATGCCTCGCACAGAACCTCGCGATCTCGGTGCCCTATCTATCGCAGGTCGCCGCCATCGCTGCGTTCGACGCAACGGAGGAACTGGAGGCGATCAAGGCGGGATACGCCCGCAATCGCGCCGCGCTGATGGAAGCGCTGCCCGCACTTGGTCTCACGCCGCTGCCGATGGATGGCGCCTTCTACGCTTATTGCGACATCGGCCGGCACTCGAACGATTCGATGCAGTTCTCGAAAAAGGCGTTGCACGAGGCGGGTCTCGCCATCACCCCCGGCCTCGATTTCGACCGGCAGGAGGGGCATCGCTATGTCCGCCTCTCGTATGCGGGTTCGGAAAGCGATATTGTAGAGGGCATCCGCCGTCTCAAGGCGTGGTTGGGGTGATCCGGAGGCCTGATGCCCATCTCCACTCAGCTTTTCCTTGCCTGCATGACCGTGATGCGCATCCTGTGCTTCGCGGTGGCGGCGCTGTTCCTGATGCTGGCTGTGCGCGCGCAATTCGACCCCGAGGTGAAGCTCTCTTGGCTCACATCCACCGCCGGCGCGGTGGTTTTCATCGTTACGGGCCTCGCCTGCGGGATGCTGCGCAGGGCGCTACAACGCCGGATACAGGGTGGGGCATCGAAATAACCTCTTCGCCCTTGACGCTGCGGCAAACCCTCGCGAAAAGGCAAGCATCTGATTGTCTAGCGAAAGCCGCGAGCCATGAGCCTCGATATCCGTTCCGCTCCCTCGAAATACTGGATCAAGGGCGCGAAATCCGATTGGGAAATCATCATCGGCATGGAAATCCATGCGCAGGTGAATTCGAACGCCAAGCTCTTCTCGGGTTCCTCGACCGAATTCGGCGGCGAGCCGAACGCGCATGTCTCCTTCGTCGATGCCGCGATGCCGGGGATGCTGCCGGTCATCAACAAGGAATGCGTCGCGCAGGCGGTGCGCACTGGCCTTGGCCTCAAGGCGAAGATCAATCGCCGCTCGCGCTTCGACCGCAAGAACTACTTCTACCCCGATCTGCCGCAGGGCTACCAGATCAGCCAGTTCGCCGAACCCATCGTCGGCGAGGGCGAGGTGACAGTCGATGTGCCGGGCGAGGCTGAGCCGATTACCGTTCGTATCGAGCGCCTGCATCTTGAGCAGGACGCGGGCAAGTCGATCCACGATCAGGACCCGCTCAATTCCTTCGTCGATCTCAACCGCGCCGGCGTCGCGCTCATGGAAATCGTCTCGAAGCCGGACCTACGCTCGGCCGAGGAGGCGCAGGCTTACGTCACGAAACTCCGCACAATCCTGCGCTATCTCGGCACCTGCGACGGCGACATGGAGAAGGGAAACCTCCGCGCCGACGTCAACGTCTCGGTACGCGAGCCTGGCAAGCCCTTCGGCACCCGCTGCGAGATCAAGAACGTCAACTCGATCCGCTTCATCGGCCAGGCCATCGAGGTCGAGGCGCGTCGGCAGATCGGTATTCTGGAAGACGGCGGCAAGATCGATCAGGAAACCCGCCTCTACGATCCGGGCAAGCGCGAGACGCGCTCGATGCGCTCGAAGGAAGAGGCCCACGACTACCGCTATTTCCCCGATCCCGATCTCCTGCCGCTCGTGCTGCCGGAAGGTTTCGTCGAGGATCTCGAACAGCATCTGCCGGAACTGCCGGACGAGAAGAAGGCCCGCTTCATCGCCGATTACGGCCTCTCGGCCTACGACGCCTCGGTACTGGTGCAGGAGCGCGACAGCGCGGATTATTTCGAGGCGGTCGCCAAGGGACGCGACGGCAAGATCGCCGCGAACTGGGTCATCAACGAGCTCTTCGGCCGTCTCAACAAGGACGGCAAGACGATTGAAACGACTCCGGTTTCGGCCGCCCAGCTCGGCGGCATCATCGACCTCATCGGCAAGAACGTGATCTCCGGCAAGATCGCCAAGGACCTGTTCGAGATCGTCTTCACCGAAGGCGGCGACCCGGCGGAGATCGTCGAGAAGCGCGGCATGAAGCAGGTGACCGACACCGGCGCGATCGAGAAGGTTGTGGACGAGATCATCGCCGCCAACCCGGACAAGGTTCAGCAGGCCAAGGAAAAGCCGACCCTGCTCGGCTGGTTCGTCGGGCAGGTGATGAAGGCCTCGGGCGGCAAGGCCAACCCCGGCGCGGTCAACGAATTGCTGAAGAGCAAGCTGGGGATCGAGTGAGCCTTTTCCTACCGATGCGACCAGTCGTCCGGGTCTGACGAGTTGTTGGGCGAGAGGCCGATGATATCACCCTCGGTCGAACAGCCGAGGCCGAGCACGGTGCGGTTCGCATAGCCGAAATAGGCCGTGACCTGATTGATCTCGAGGATTTCCCCGTCGTCGTAACCGGCGGCGCGCAACTGCTCCACCATCGCGCGCGTTACTTCCGCCGGGGCCAGCGTCAGGGCGCGGGCATAGGCGAGGGCGGCCTGCTCGCGCGCATCGAACGGTGCGGCGGCGATGTCGCCGGCGAGGATGGCGGCCCGGATCGCCTCGGCGCGATTGTCGTCGCCCAGGTTGCGCTTCAGGCCGACGAAATGATGCTCGAAGCAATAATCGCAGCGGTTGAGGTGACTGACGTAGGTCCCGATCGCTTCGAGGAACCATTTCGGCACGGTGTTGGCGGAATGGTGCAGCACATATTTGTAGAGCGCCATATGCCCTTCCATCGAGTGCGGGCGGAGCGAATGGGCCATCATGATGTTGTCGACGTTGTTGTCAGGCCCTTTCACCCGGTCATAGAGTTGGCGAAGACGGCCCGTGGATTCGTCGTAAGGAACGGTCTTGATCCAGCTCATGCATTCATTCCGTGATGATCGGTGCGGCGAAGGGGTTCGTGCAGCCAGTTTCCCCAAGCGAGGCGGGATGGCAACGTCTGTTTCGCGAGGGCGTGCCCCTTGATCGCCCTACGCCCCGCCCGCGACGACGATGCTCAGGACCTGTTCGGCCTGCTCTCGCTCTGTTTTGCTGAGTACCCTGGCTGCTATGTCGATCCGCACGACGACCTGCCGGACCTCGTCAAGCCGGGCCACTGGAAGGCGCGGAGCGGCAGGGATGGCCGCCTGCTCGGTGGCGAATTCTGGGTGCTGGAGGATGTGCGCGGCCGCGTTTGCGCCTGCGTTGCCGTAGATTTTCCGGGAAAATTGGCAAGCGAAGTGGCTGCCGGTTCGCGTGAAGCCAATTCGACCAACTCAAAAACCGCCGAACTCCACCGTCTCTATGTCCGGCCCGATTGTCGACGGCAAGGGATCGCGGCGCGGCTCGTCGCGCATGTCGAGGTGGTCGCGCGGGAACAATCCGCGACCGAGATCGTTCTGTGGTCCGATACGCGGTTCGCCGACGCGCATCGGCTCTACGAGAAATGCGGCTACACCCGCCTGCCGGGCCCGCCGCGCGAACTTGGAGATTTGTCCCAAAGCCATGAATACGGTTTCGTGAAGCCGTTGACAGGCAAATAGGGGTCGCCAAAAAGCCGAAATTCGTTCATCCTGTGCTCAGGTGCCAGACAGCATCTTACCTTGCACGGGGATGGCAAGATCAGAGACCCGCAGGCGGCATTGGCAGGAATTCGGGTTCGTCCCGGCCGCTCAAGCGAGAGAATGGAGACGACGATGATTGGAATTTCGAAGGTTACCAAGGCTTCCGCACTCGGTGCCGCCGCGCTCGCCGCGACGTTCGCGCTGGCGTCGGTCAACGATGCCGAAGCTCGCTACGGCCGCAAGGGTGCGCTGATCGGCGGCCTCGCCGCCGGCGCGCTGATCGGTGGTGCGCTGCTCGCCCAGCCGCGTCCGGCCTATGGCGGCCCGGTTTATGTCGAGGAAGGCCCGACCTGCTATTTCGTCCGCGAGCGTGTGTGGGACGACTATCGCGAGCGCTGGGTTCGCGTGCGCCGCCGCGTCTGCGAATAAGCAGTGGCCTCATGAAGTTGGAAAGCCCGCCGGAAACGGCGGGTTTTTTATTTCGCCGCTCAGAATGGCCACTTGATCTGGCCGACAAGGTTCCGGAACCAATCGGACGAGACGACGAGGTATCCCGGTGCGAAGAAGGCGCATATCCAGCCCAGCGCGCCGAGCAGGTTCGCCAGCATGAACGGGGCGGGGGGCATTCGCGAGATTCCCGAAACGATCGGGATCAGCACGCGGATCGGGCCGCCGAAATGGCCGATCATCACGCCCCATATGCCCCATCGCCGTGTGAAGGCCGCAGCCTTGCCGATTGTCTCGCGATAGTTGCGGAACGGCCAGTAGGAAAGGAGCTTGCCCTCCATCATCACGCTGAGGAGATACATCAGCGAAAAGCCGAGGGAGGCGCCCATCCACCCCGCGACCAGCGAGGGCATCAGCGGCACACCGGCTGCCGCCATGAAGCCGCCGATCGCGAACAGGAGGAAGGTGGAGGGAATGAAGATCGAGACGATGACGATCGTCTCGCCCATCGCCATCAGAAACACCACCAGCGGCGCAACCCCCTGATTGGCCTGAACGAATGCGATGATCTTGTCCGGGTCGAGGTCGAAGGGCATGGGGCTCCGGCGTTTGGCGGCCAACGTCAGATAGGCAAGCGCGCGAGCGCTGTCCATAGCTGGAAACGCGGCGGCGAATCGTGATGATGATCACCATTGCCGCGTGAATGCGGCATCTCTCCGGGGATTTTCATGGCCGTTCCTTCCGTCGTCGTCCGCCTGGCCGTCGAGGCCGATCTGCCGTCGATCATCGGTGTGCTTGCGGACGACGATGTCGGCGGGCACGGCGACATCTGGAACGAGGAGACCGCACCGGTTTATCGCGCCGCCTTCCGAGAGATCGCAGAGGACAGGAACAGCGAGATCCTGGTGGCGGAACAGGGGGGCGTCGTGCGCGGTGTCCTCGTCCTGCGTTTCCAGCGCGGGTTGACCGATCGCGGCGGGTTCAAGGCGATCCTGCAATCGGTCTTCGTTTCTGCCGCCGCCCGCGGCGCGGGAATCGGTCGTGTCATGGTCGGGGAGGCGGAGCGGCGCGCTCGTGAGCGGGGCGCAAGCCGCCTCGAACTCCTCTCGAACAAGAAGCGGCTCGACGCGCACCGATTTTACCGCACGCTCGGCTATGCCCAGAGCCACGAGGGGTTCCGCAAGAAGCTGGCGACGGACTAGACCTGCTGACCTTTCAGCCGTGCCCGGCATTCGGCGCTAAAGCGATACCAGGTCCAGCCCTCCGCCTTGAGCGTTTCCCTCCTGGATCGCCATTCGCGGCCGCAGGCCCGCATCCGCTCGTCATTCGCGCGTTGGGCGGGCGAGCGCGGACGTCTGGTGCCGGCCGCAGGGTTTTCAGGCGAGGACCCTGTGCTCACCGCTGGAGCCGCTTCCTTCCGCGCAGGGGCGGAGAGGGCCGGCGGCGGCGAAGCCGACGGGCGCAGCGGATGCGGAGCGCTGGTCTGGGCGAGGGCCGGACAGCTGACGATAGCCATCGCCAGCACAAGGACGGGCAGGGCGGGACGTTTCATCCACGCATCCTGCCGCGAGTGCTCCGTGAACGGAAGCAGGATCACGGGAAAGTTTGAAGGAGTTGTGGGCGCGCACCTTGGCTGAAAGGCAAAGCGCTATAGGATAAGCCTCAACCTACAATCCCAAGGAGCGCGCTGATGAAGCCGATCGATCTCTATTACTGGCCCACGCCCAACGGGTGGAAAATCTCCATCCTGCTCGAAGAGTTGGGCCTGCCCTACAATCTCCACCTCATCGATATCACCAAGGGCGAGCAGTTCGCACCCGACTTCCTCAAGATCTCGCCGAACAACAAGATGCCGGCGATTGTCGATCATGAAACGGTCGGCGGCGAGCCGATCTCGGTCTTCGAGAGCGGGGCGATCCTCCAGTATTTCGGCCGCAAGACCGGCAAGTTCTATCCGGCCAACGAGCGCAAGCGCGTCGAGGTCGATCAGTGGCTGTTCTGGCAGATGGGCGGCTTCGGTCCGATGCTCGGCCAGACGCATCATTTCCGCATCTACGCGCCGGAGAAGATCGAATACGCAATCAACCGCTACACCAACGAGGCCAAGCGCCTCTACGGCGTGCTCGACAAGCAACTCGCCAATAACGAGTGGGTCGCGGGCGATTACTCCATTGCCGACATGGCGATCGCGCCCTGGGCGCGGCTCTGGGAGCGGCAGGGGCAGGACATTGCGACCCTGCCGAACGTCAAGCGCTGGCTCGATGCCTTCCATGCCCGCCCGGCGGTTCAGCGCGGGCTCGCTGTCGGCGCTGAGAAGCGCGATCCGTCGAGCCAGCAGATGAAGGACCCGAAGGTTCAGGAAGTCCTCTTCGGCAACAAGGCCAAAAGCTGAGGATGCGGGTTACGATGACGCGAATGGTCGCGGCGATCCTGCTGATCGCTGCGACTTTTTCTCCGGCGGTAGGCCAGAATATCGAAATTTCTCAGGCCTGCTTTCCGGGATTCTGCGTCGAATCGAAGCTGCCGTTCATATCGATCTTCCGCGATCCGGCGAAACAGCATTACCGGCTCCGGGAATATCGCTCGGAAGCGACCGTTTATGCGCAGGCGGGCGAGGCGCCAGCCTTCCCGCATTGCGCGCCGATGATGTGCCGCACCGAAACGGAAGACGGCGAGCCGCGCGCCTTCCACGTCAAGACAGGCCGGCTGCTGGCGCGGCTCGTCGGGCCGATCGAGTCCTGCGGCGACGGCAAGCCGCTGATGATCAATCTCTATGTCTATATTCCGACGGTCGATCTCAGGGATTTCGCGGTTACGCGCAAATGCCCGTGAAGCTCAAAGGCGCGCCGTCAGGATCTTGATGGCGGCTGCGCCGAAGGCTGCCGCGAACACCGCCTCGAACCAGCGTTTCAGTTTGAGATAACCCCGTGCCATCGGCGCGCTCGAGAAAAGGAACACGTAGGTCACGAAAATCAGCGTGCTCTGGATGCACATCGAGGCGACGACGATCGCCAACGCAGCCGGTGGGGCATCGGGCGGAACGCCCAGCGCGAAGAGCGATGCGAAGAACAGGATCGCTTTCGGGTTGGTCAGATGCATGGTGAGCCCGCGAAAATAAGCTGCGCGCAGGTCGGGCACCGAGAACGGCTTCACCTCTGCGCGAGCACCGAGCCAGGCCGAGCGCGCCGATTTGACGGCGAGGTAGAGGAGATAGGCCGCCCCCGCGTAGCGCAACGCCTCGAACAGCCAGACGTTCGCCCGCATCGCCGCCCCGAACCCGAGCGCGGCGAGTGTGGACCATGTCACCGAGCCGGTGATGACCCCGGCGACCATCGCGAGGCCGAATTTTCGCCCGCTTGCCATAGACAGCCCGGCGACGCCAAGCGTGGAAGGGCCGGGGCTGGCCGTGGCGACGAAGGCGGCTGCGAGGATGACGGGGAGATTGATGTCGAAATGCATTGCAAATTGGTATCATGGCAGCTTGATCAATCAAGGCTGCACTGCCGCTGATTTGGAGATTTCGGGTTGGCCCAACAAGACGTCCGCCTCATGGACAAGCTGGTTCCCGGTGTCATCACGGGAGCGGTTTTGTCGATCTGGCTCGCGCGAATGGTTTTTGGAGCGAGCCTCTCTCGCACCAACGAGGACTTTCTGTTCGCCGCCATTGCATTGGCTCTGGTCTACGCCATTGATTGCTGGGTCTCGCTCGGCAGTCGTCCGGGATATTGGGTCAGTATGATCGCCCTGCTGGTTAGCTTTCCCCTGAGCAGTCGTGGTGACATTCAGTGGTCTGACCTGTTTCCCGCTGCGACATTTCTGGTAGTCGGCGCGGTCGATATCCATCTCAAGTGGAGAGAGCGGTTGAACATGGGTTGACTACACCACCACCGTAAGCCGCTTCGCCGCGCGCGTCACGGCGGTGTAGAGCCAGCGTGCGCGGTGCTCGCGGAAAGCGAAGCTTTCGTCGAACAGCACCACGCTGTCCCACTGCGAGCCCTGCGCCTTGTGGACCGTGAGCGCGTAACCGTAATCGAACTCCTCGACATGGCGACGGATCTCCCATGGCACTTCCTCGCCGATGCCATCGAAGAACGCGCGCGGCACGACGACTTTCACGGTAGGGCCGAAGCCTTCTTCCGGCGCGACGCGCATATGCACGAAATCACCCGAGCGCTCACCCACGAGCTTTACGGTCCAGGTCGAGCCATTGAGCAGGCCCTTCTGGCGGTTGTTGCGGAGGCAGACCAGCTTCTCCTCCTTCTCGGGGAGGGCGTCAGCGTGACTCAGGAGCTGGCGGATGCGGGCGTTGTATTTGCGGCGCGTCTCGTTGCGCCCCACCAGCACCTGATCGGCGGCGAGGATCTGCGGCGCGTCGATCGCGTCGCGCCGGATCACGCGGGTCTCGCCATATTCGCCGAGCGGCAGCGGTTCGCCCTCGCGCGCGAGCATGGAAAGCCGGATGATCGGATCGTTCTCCGCCTGCCGATGCACCTCGGTGAGCATGATGTCCGGCTCATGCTCGGTGAAGAAGCCGCCCCCCTTCACGGGAGGAAGCTGTGCCGGGTCACCCAGCACCAGCACCGGCACGCCGAAGGAGAGAAGGTCCTCTCCCAGTTCAGCATCGACCATCGAGCATTCATCGACGATGACAAGCTCGGCCTTCTTCACATCCGATTGACGGTTGAGCACGAAGGTCGGCTCCTCGGATTTCTGGTCCTTGGAGCGGTAGATGAGGGAATGCAGCGTCTGCGCGTCACCGCAGCCGCGCTCGCGCATAACCGCTGCCGCCTTGCCGGTGAAGGCGGCGAACAGCACGTCGCCGGAAATGTCCTCGGCGATATGGCGGGCGAGGGTGGTCTTGCCGGTACCGGCATAGCCGAAGAGGCGGAACACCGGCGGCCCGCGCCGCTTGCGGGCAGCGCGGTGCCATTCCGAAATCGCGACAAGCGCGCCATCCTGCTGCGGGGAAAACTCCATGCCCCGCTTCTAGCGCGCACCGCGTCGATTCGACAGATCGTTCAGTTGGCCTTGGCCCAGTTGACGCTCTTGCAGACGAGACCGCCCAGCGCGCAGCCGGCAGTCGTGAGGCGATTGCCGGAGAGCGACATCTTGCCGGAATAGGTCTTCCCGTCTTCCGGGTTGAAGGCGCTGCCTTTCCAGGCGTTCTCGCCATTCGGCATCATGTCGTAGAAGACGCGCTGGCCGACCTTCGCGGGGCCGCCCGTATCCTTCAGCCATACGATATGGCCGCAAAAGGCATTGCCGCACTTGGCGATCTTGACCCGGCTGGCGCCGTTCTCGCGCAGCCAGGTGCCGCTCGGATCGTTGGCGAGCGCCGGCATGGCCATGGCCGCCAGCGCCGCCGCAGCGAGGCCCACTCGGATGGAGCGCTTAAAAAGATGCATGGAACCCTCCCATTGTTGTTCTTTGACATGAAGTTCACACATAAACTTTCTTGCTGTCAAGCAGGCCGGGTGAAACTGGTCAGACAAGGGCTTTCGCCGGAATGGTTGAGGGAAGGTTCCGGTAACGGAGATTTCTTGATCCTGAATCATTGAATTCATTGAGAAATTCGCCTTCGTAGCCTTACCGGGTCCTGAATCCCGCCTGAAGCTTTGTTCAAGGTGAGAGTTCGTTAGGGACGTCCCTTCAGACGATCTTTCAAAATTTAGCTCAAATTGTCTCCATCGACCGACGGAAACGGACAGAAAGTCCGGTCGCCGGTTCAGGAAGTAAAAGAACGCAACAGGGTATTCAGGGGTTAGTCAGATGGGACAGATGCAGGAATTCACGATGAACCGGGAACCGGAACTGAATTTCTTCGAGCTTGGGGTCAATTATGCTTGCGGTCGCAAGGTTGGTACTGACCTGATCGAGGCGCACAAGTGGTTCAACATCGCCGCGCTGCGCGGAGATGTCGAGGCGGCCCGCCGCCGGCAGGAAGTCGCCGCCGAGATGAGCGCGATCGAGATCGCCTCCGCCCAGCGTCGCGCCCGCGAATGGCTCTCGCTGCATTGATGTGACCAACATACGGTCTCAGAGGGGCGCCCACGGGCGCCCTTTTGCTTTTGGCCACCGCTCAGTGGCTATGGACGCCACAATATGCTTCGAGCCGATAACCATCCGGGTCGATAACGAAGGCGGCGTAATAATCGGGCCCGTAGTCCGCCCGCAGGCCCGGTGCGCCGTTGTCCTGCCCGCCGTTTGCGGTTGCCGCCTTGTGGAATGCATCCACCGCTGCCCGGCTTTCGGCTACGAAACAGAAATGGAGGCCGGAGGCCATATCGGGCGCAACGGGGCTTTCGCTGCGCCCGATCCAGAACCGGACGCTGTCAGCGCCATAGCCGAGCGAGTCCGTGCCCGAACTGAGGCAGGTATAGCCGAGAGGGGCGAGGGCGGCATCGTAGAAGCGCCGCGTGCGGGTAATGTCGCGGACGCCGATAGAAACGTGGTCGAGCATGGAAGTCTCCTGAAGAGGGGCGGGTCCGGCGGGGAGTCCGGACCCGCGATCCGGTCTAGAGCTCGGCGCTTGCGGGCACTTGGGAAAAATTGCTACGCCTTGCCCATGTCGATGCGGACCGAGGCAATCGCGAGCGGGGAGGGATGGCGGATCGCCCGGTTCGTCTGCAGAGCCTTGCCGACGGATCGGCCCGTGGAGGAGCAGCACGAGTGCTACTCCGTTTCGATGGTCCAGAGCGGCAGTTTCGACTACGAGGCTGGTTCTGCCCGTTCGACCCTGGCGCCCGGCGCGATGCTGCTCGGGAACTGCGGAACCTGTTTCCGTTGCACGCATGAGTATATCTGCGGCGATGTCTGCCTTTCTTTCCAGTTCGAGCCGGCCTGCTGGGAGGAAATCGCCTCCGGCACGGGGGATGTCGCGAAGGTCGCTTTTCCGCACGCGGCGCATCCGCCGGACTGGAAACTCGGTGCGCTGCAGGCGCAGGTAGCCGATCTTGACGCCAGCGTGCCGGGTGAGGTGGCGGAAGAACTGGCATTCCGCGTGGCGGGGGCTGTGCTGCGCCGCAGTTGGGACATCGACTTCCGGGAGCCGGCGGTTTCTCCGGCCGAGCGGCGACGCATCGCCGCCGCCGCGCTCCTGATAGAGGCTCACGCCGGAGATATCGAGAGCGACGTTCTCTCGCTCTCGTGTCTTGCGCGCGAGGCCGGCATGACCCGCTACCGCTTTCTCCGCCTGTTCCGGCAGGTCGTCGGCATGACACCGCATCAATATGTCCTGCTTCGGCGAATGGTCGCGAGCGGTCGCCGGCTCCTTACGGGCACCGAACCGGTTTCGACGATCGCCTACGCCTGCGGATTCGGCGATCTGTCGACCTTCAACCGCCAGTTCCTGAAAGCGATGGGCGCGACGCCCGGTTCCTTTCGGCGTGACACGATCTCGGGATCGGCTCCGCATTCCCGCTTGAAACGCCCTGCGGGCTCGGGCATAGAGCACGCTTCCGGGGATTCTCGCCCCGGTGCGGAGACGTGGCCGAGAGGCTGAAGGCACTCGTTTGCTAAATGAGCATACCTCGAAAGGGGTATCATGGGTTCGAATCCCATCGTCTCCGCCATCTGCTTATTCTGCATGTCAGAATCTCCTAACAGTTTGAACGGTAAGGTGGTTTTCGGGGTTTGAAACCCTGTTTGCGGGCACCATGCGAGGTGCTGCGCAAAAGTGAGTTTCAGGACCAGTTTCTGAAGCTCGAATCGCCCCGAACGCCAGAGTTTTGAAGGGTTTGCGAGAAACCCGAAGGCGAGTTCGAACATTTCATCGAAGCCGCGCTGCGGGCTGCCGATATTCTCTCGCCTTTCGGCCAGAACGAGCTTTTCGCGTTCCAACTGCCCGATGCGCTTCTCATAAGCCGCAATCACGGAGTCAGACGACGCTTCGACGATGCGGTCGAGCAGCGCACCAATCTGCTTATCGAGCTTCGCGGCCTCTTTCTCACAGGACAGCTTCATAGCGCGGGCCTGATCGAGCCTCAGGCTCCACGCGCGCTTGAACATTGCGTGTGCCAGATCGAAGAGGTTCTGCTTTGGCGTCATGCCATCGAGCAGTTCGGCGAACGCACCTTCGATTACATCGCGGCGGATGGCTTTGCCTTTGCGTTCGCAGCCCTTGCCGAAGCACATGTAATAAGGATGGCGCGCGCCGGTCTTGCTCTTCGACCAGCAGGCCGTCAGCGGCTTGCCGCAGCAGGCGCACGACACCGCGCCGCGCAGAGGGAAGTCCTCGCTCACGTCAGGACGTGTCGGCGCATACGCACCGGCCTTGAGGCGATCCTGAATGCGTTCGAAGGTAGCGATCGTGATCAAGCCGTCGTGCTTACCCTTGCGGAGTTCGACACCCCATTCAGGGCACTCGACAAGGCCCGCATAGAGCGAGCGCGTCAGAATATCATTCGCGAGCTGGTAACGGACCTTGCCCCTGCCGTCTTTCGGGAACTCAGGCTGCGATTCCAGAAACCGGGCCACTTCCGCCTGCGACTGGAAGAGCCCCGAGGCGTAACCTTCCAGCGCTTCCTGAATGATGGACGCGGTTGGTTCATCGCGCACCAGCACACGCCCTTCGCCGGGCTTGGAGACGTGACGGAAACCGACACAAGCATGAAACGGCCAGTAGCCATTCATCATGCGCGAGCGCATCCGATTGCGGGTCTGCTCGGCGTTCTTCTCCCTTTGATGCTGGGAGACGGAGGCAAGGAGGTTCTCAACCAGAATAGAATCGGAATCCTCGCCAAATTCGATGGACGGGCTTTCCAGACGCGCACCCACCTCCGTGATTGCGCTCCTCAGATCCAGATGGGCGCGAATATCACGGGCCAGTCGGGAGATGTCATCGATCAGGACAACCCATGTCCCCGTCTTGCGGTTGGCGCGCAGGAAGGAGAGCATCGACTGCATGCCGGGACGATTGATAAGACCGCCCGATACCGCTTCGTCGGTGAAGACCTGAACGACCTCATAGCCCTTCATGCGCGCGAACTCGCGGCAGCGGGTTTCCTGCGAGGCCAGCCCATGGCCCTTCTGCATCTGCGCCGCGCTGGAGACGCGGCAGTAGACGACAGCCGACACGGATTGAAGTGTGGTCGAGGAAAGTAGCTTGGACTTCGTCATGGCTGCGCCCTCCTCATGCCCTGAGAGAGAACACTGGCGGACATCGACATTGGGGCGGAAAACTCGCTGTCACAGAATTCAAGCCGCGCACCCGCATTCCGGATTCGGTCCGATAGATCCACCATAAGCCCGACATCCCTTGCGAGACGGGCCGCGTCCTCGGTCACGACGACAATTCCCTGGTCGCGCGTTGCCTCAAGATGATCGAGCATCGCGCGAAGTCCGGGGCGATAGGCATCGTTGCCGGACATTCCGGCGTCCGTAAACACGCGTTCGACGACATAGCTTTGAGCGCTTGCGTAGCTGCGGCAACGTTGCTCCTGCAATCGTAGCTTCTGGTCGTCTCCATGACCGAGACTGGCAACCCGAATGTAAACGAGTGCGGTCTGCGTCAGTTGAGACTCCTTGTCTGGTGCTGTCATGAATCCTTCCTTCCCGCACGACGCCTTTTCGAACGCTGCACGGTCTTGTCGTGGATGTTGTTGTTGAATGCCTCCCTGCACGTTAGCATCAGCGCGGATTCGTGATCCAGCGCGGGATTGTTTCGACGCGCAGCTTCTTGTGGCGTCGCCTTTGATTGCTGGGTCGGATGGATGCCGAAGCCCAGATCGACCCACGTGACCATGTAGACCCAGACCGTCGCCAGAAACTCATAGGCTTCGGCGTCCGTGAGGTCGTGGTCCTTCACATATTGAATGAACTCGTCGGGATCGAAGGACAAGGCAGGAGAATTGTCGTTCTGAGATGGGTGTTTAATGTCCGACACTTTTTTCTCCTTCCTTGGGTAAGTATAGAACAAAATAAGAACAAATATGCCTTGCTCTCGGTATGTGTTGCAAGTAAATTCTAGGAACGCAGTCCTAGAACTAGTCTTGCCTATGCTTCCGTTATTCTGAAAAATGACGCGCGCGCAGCTTGCTGAAAATGGCTAGAATTTCTCAGGCAACGCTAGATTTTCTCACGTCGAGCCAGCTCCCGATGTGATCTATTGACCTGAGACCCTGAACTTCCTCCAGGAATGAGTAGAGTCCGTCGCGAAGGAGACGACGGATGAAGCCCTCACGTTTTTCAGAAGAGCAGATCATCGGGATGCTGAAGGAGCAGGAGGCGGGCGCG
>VWVY01000003.1 GCA_009846685.1 Rhizobiales bacterium SYSU XM002
CGCGCCCGCCTCCTGCTCCTTCAGCATCCCGATGATCTGCTCTTCTGAAAAACGTGAGGGCTTCATCCGTCGTCTCCTTCGCGACGGACTCTACTCATTCCTGGAGGAAGTTCAGGGTCTCAGGTCAGTTTCCTGATGATCGATACCGAAGGTGCGGAAAAGGATGCGATATACGGTCTGTCCGAGACGATCGCGCGATGGCATCCAAAGATCGTTCTGGAATTCAACCCAAGGCGAAGGCGTGATCCGGGCGGGGCTTCCGGTGTTCCTGCACCAATTCTATCCGGCGCTTCGACTTCTGGATCTCAATTGCCGAACTGAGCCGGCAACGGAACAGCAGTCGCTCGATCCGACCAATCGCGAAGATTGCCTGATCTACCTCAACGCGAACAGTGAAACCCAACCGGTCTCCTGGAAGCCGTTTTGATCCTCGCCTAGCTTGCCGCCCTCGCCAGCAGTGCTTACCCTAGGCGTTCCCGGCGCTTAAGGATGATATTGTCATAGGTCAGGCTCGCCATCTGATCCCGGTCAAGCGGATGGCTGTCGGTCGAGGCCATGCGCCTGTCCTCTGGAATCCTGTGCGGAACCAGCCTCATGTTATCAAGGAGATCGAGCATGACGCTGACAGAGTAGCCCGCAGAGATCATCTGGTGCTGCGACCATTCCATGACGATCCTGATATCAGTCGACTGCGCGATTACCCGCTCGGCGCCGCGCAATGTCGAATATTCGTGGCCTTCGACGTCGATTTTCATGAGATCTACCGGGCGACCATCCGGTATCAAACTGTCGAGCGTTTGCATCTTGACCGTGATGGTGTCGCTTCTCGTCTCCCCCAAGACCAACGAGGCATTCGAAGCTCTCCCGACCGGAACATAGAACTGGGCGGTCCCTGCCCGATCAGCTACGGCGCATTCCTGAACCGAAATCGGCGCCATGGACCAGTTGACCGAAACATTTCGCTTCAGGAGTTCGATCATCTTCGAGTTGGGTTCGATCGCTACCACCTGCCCCCTGCCCCTATTTCCGATACGGCTACCCAGCAAGCAGGTGAAATAGCCAAAATTGGCCCCGACATCGATGAAGAAGGTGTCCGGTGTCACCGCACCGACCATCAGCGCGCTCAAATCGGCTTCCCATTGCCGGTAAATGATCAGGTTAGGCGCGATGATCATGTCCGACGGATCAATAAAGTACTTCGTGCCGAATATGGTCTGCACCAGCACAGTCCCGTCCGGCATAGTCAGGCCAAAGGGGCCGACCAGTGACCGGATGTCATTGACCCTTGCCCCCAACCGGGCAACCTCCTCACGCAGAAGGCGGACCTCCTTGAGGAGCACCTCGAATTGCCCCTCCGGCGCTGGCTCTTCCTTGGCCATAGAGCGAGTCCTTCCCCGCCGATAAAACGAAAGCGCGGACTCGAACCAGCCCCGCCGACTCATGGGTCCGTCTCGCAATCAACGCAATATTGGTAGCCTGGATGTTCGCCGAGCTCCCTTCCGTTCGAAAAGTTGCGCCGAAGCGCTGCGTGGACGCTATCGGTCAGCGGCTTTCGTTCGATTTCGCTGATAATCAGTTGCTCGACCGCTTTGGTCGTTTCGCGGTTCACGCGCTCACGGAGCATCAGATCTCCCAGCTCGGTCCGGACCGTCGCGGGCTTCACATACGCCCCCTTGGCCAGCGCCATGATCTCCGCCGCAAGCTCGGGCCAGCAATCCAGGACTCTGTCCCGCAACAGGAGCACGGCCAGCAGTTCGTCGCGTGACCCCAAAAGCCGAGCCGTTTGTTCTGCCTGTGCGTTTTCGATGTTGCGCCCAGCAGTTAGCAGATAGGCGCGCTGCACTTCGTCAGCGTTCAACGACATGCCGCCCCCCTCTCCGTCTTGCGCCTGCGCAGCGCGCAGCAGCAGCCTGAGCAGCCTGGATATAGGCCGGCTCGGCGGCTTCAATCATGGCATCCACCGTGAACCGTTCCTCGAATGTAGACCGCGCCGCCGCGCGCATGACCTTCAATCGATGGGGGTCTCGAGCCAACGAGATCAGACAATCGCCGCAGGCTGCGGGTGCAGCGTCATCAGCAGCGACCAGAAAGCCATTGACGCCATGCGTCACCACTTCCGCAAGCGCTCCTGCCGCCAACGCCACAACGGGAGCACCTGCCGCCATAGCCTCGATCGCGACGAGACCGAAGCTTTCATAGCGGCTCGGCATGACGGCAACATCCGCTGCAGCGTATAGGTCATCCAGTTCGGGGCGGGAAACGAGGCCTGCAAACGTCACGCGCGGATCGTCGATCAGCGACGCTGCTCCGACCGCCCGGAAGGCACCCTCTACTGCGGGCGAAATCACATCGCCAACAAATGTTGCCGTTGCCCCGGGAACAGCCTGGAGTAGCCGGGTGATGGCGCCGGCCGCGATATCGAACCCTTTGCGCGGCTCGAAGCGCCCCACGAAAACGACATGGAACGGGCCAGGGCGCCGATCCCGCAGCCGCGCCCGCTCCGGTTCGCCTTTCAGGGGGTCTGTCGTGCCGTGGGGCGCGAGTATCACGCGGTCGGACAAATCGACGTCGTAAGCCGCTTCCAAATCCCGGATGATCGACCGTGAATTGGCCAGGATCACGGGCTGCGATTCCAGCAGGTCCTTTTCCGCAGCAATCATCCTGCGGACCATCAGATGCTTGAAAAGAGGTCGCGCCAGCCATTCTTCCTTGAACGGCTCCGCCAAGGCATAAGTGGTATGGAGGCTCATGACGACGCCGAAATCCTCACCGACAGCGAGAGCAATGCCCTCAACATCCCAGATCGGATAAGAAACAACGTCGATGCCGAATGTCTTCAAGCCATCCACGGTCTTCTGCACTGACGCCGACCAAGCAGCAATTTTCGGCGGTAGATCGCGCGTCGAAGCCAGCATTTCACCGGCTTCGACATCAGGTTTGATCCTGTGTAGCCAATATCCGTCAGCGAAATGAGTGGAGCATTCTTCCACAGCGCGGGCAATGACATGGACCACGTGCCCCCTCGCGCTCAACCCCTTCGCCATTATCGATGTCCAGCGGGCAATTCCCGCTTCGTTGTCTGGCGGGTAAGATTGGCTGACAAGAACAATACGTAATCCGTTTGCGGTCTCGAACGGCAGCAATGGCCCCGGATCGGCAGTCGTGTCGAGCCCCCCCTTCAACAGGCCGATATTTTCCGCCGCTTTACGCGTACCCTGCGCAACACCCCAAGCGACATCCTGATTGAGGGAAACACGATGCTTTGTCGAGATGTCGCCATGGTCTTCGAGCCATTTATTGGCACGTGTCAGTTCGTTCTTGTAGGTCTCCAACTCCGTTGCCGCGCGCTCGTGCGACGCCGCTGCACCGTGCCGGGCAATGAAATAGGCTTTGCTCACGGAGGAAGGATAGAGCGTGCGCGGCACCCGGCGCGATGTTCGGATGCTCGACGCCGCAAACTGATGGAAAACAAGAGCGCGAGGCGCGTAATGGATCTCGTAGCCGGCATCGACCACACGCAGGCAGACGTCTGTTTCATCGAGGAAATAGGCATAAGCCGGGTCGAATCCGCCGATCTCTTCGAGAACGTCGCGCCGGAAAGACGAATTGGTTCCGAGAAGCGATGGATAGTAGGGAGAACCGGGAAAGCACAATGGTCGCTCGTCAAAGAAGGGCGAAACGTTGAAAGCATTGCCGAAGCGATCACAGATGGTCTTGCGTACCTGGAAACGGACACCCGTATTATCGATCGTGTAGCCCCCGACTGCTCCGATCCTTGGATCGCGATATGGCAGCGCAAGTTCTGTGAGCCAGTCAGGATGGGGAGCGGCATCATCGTCGATGAACGCGACGATCTCGCCGCTAGCCGCTTCGATGCCGATGTTGCGAGACATCGACAGATTGGCTTCCGGGCTGTGCCGGGTCTTGATGCGTCCTTGCCAGGCTGAAAGGACTTCCTCCGTCCTGTCCGTGGAGGGACCATTGACGACAATGACCTCAAAACGGGGATAAGAAAGCCCCATGAGGCTCGACAGCGAGTCGGGCAATACATCCGCTCGATTGAGAGTGTTGATGATGATGGAAATCAAAGGTTCCGTCATGCCAGCTTCTCGGCGGTTTCGACGATAACGGCAAGCAGTTCGCGGTTTCTCTGGGCAAATTCGGGTCGTTTTAAAAAGGCACCGACAACATCGACTTGGCGCGGGTATCGGTCGAGAAAATCGTTCAACTCACTCGGCGTCCAGGCTGTGCGATCGATAAAAAGACGACCAAGCGTGACGACATCGGCGGCGACTGGGGGGGGCGCGAGCGGGCGCTCATCCGTGCGGTCGCCCCAATAGGCGGCTATGCCGGCGAGCGTGCCGGCGTTAACCTCACGACCCGATTTGGCCGCGGCAAACCGCAAGTGCAACAGCAATTCCCCGTCCATTTCGCCGAGTGCATAGGCCTCGCGATACTGGAGTTCGGCCTCGTCGAATCGGTCTTGTTCCTTGAGCATATGCGCATATTGAACCCGATACCCACAATGCAGGGGATAGAGCCGCAACGCCTTGGAATATTCGATTTCCGCCATGCTCCAGTCATGTCGATCGCGTGCTTTGTCAGCCATGACGACCAGATTGATAAATTCAGCATCATTCGCCGCGCACGCCAAGGTCACCTTGACGCCATCTCTGCGGCTGCCGGATGTGAGCGCGAGAGCACGCGCCATACGGAATCCGGCCTCGGCCTCAAGGCCGCCTGACGTCAATTTCCGTAGAATTGCGTCGACTGTCTCTGAAATATCTTGCGAACCGCGACGAATCTCGTCGCCGAACGTTTCACCTTCCGGGCGGGTCATTTTGCTTTTTGCCGCTGCCGTTTTGAGAACGCCACCGACCAGATTGTTGACCCATTTACTCATCAAGTTGCCGCTTGGCTGACACAAACTCGCACCCTAGCGGGGTAGCCCAGTTAGCCCAAAATTACAAGATTGAGGCATCGCCGGCGATCTCTCGCGGGCCCGCATCCGAGGGCTTCCGAATGATACCCTCCTGCTGCACGATCTGGCATGCCTGTCATCCCCCGGTTGACGCAGCATCCAAACGACCTTTCCCGATCTTCATACCGGTTGACGCCCGAGACCGCCCCCCCCTAAGTAAACATCACCGGATTGGAACCGAGACGGCCACCCCAGACCCATGAAACAACTAGAAGCCGAGGCCATCGAGATTATTCGGGAAGCCACCGCATGCGCCCGGAAGCCCGTCATGCTCTATTCCATCGGCAAGGATTCCGGATGCATGTTGCATCTCGCGAGAAAGGCGTTCTGGCCCGCACCGCCACCCTTCCCGCTCCTGCACATAGATACTCGCTGGAAATTCAAGGCGATGTACGCTCACCGCGACAAAATTGCGCGCGAAAATGGCATGAACCTGCTCATTCACGTCAACGAAGAGGCTCGTCGAGAAGGCGTCGGTCCATTCACTCACGGCTCCAGCTATTACACCGACCAGATGAAGACACAGGCGCTCAAGCAAGCGCTGGATGCGGACGGGTTCGATGTCGTATTCGGTGGCGCAAGGCGGGATGAGGAAAAGTCGCGCGCCAAGGAGCGCATCTTTTCATTTCGATCTCAGGGGCATCACTGGGATCCTAAGACCCAGCGGCCGGAACTCTGGAATCAATACAACACGCGCATCCATGCCGGCGAGAGCATCCGTGTATTCCCGCTTTCAAACTGGACCGAGCTCGACATCTGGCAATACATCTACGACGAGCAAATTCCGATCGTCCCTTTGTATCTTGCCGCAGAGCGGCCGGTCGTCGAGAGAAACGGCCAGCTGATCATGGTTGACGACGAGCGTTTTCCCTTTGCCCCGGGTGAACGCCCAACCATGCGGAAGATTCGGTTTCGTACACTGGGATGTTGGCCACTGACTGCTGCCCTCGAAAGCGAAGCTGATACCCTGGAAGCCGTCATTACCGAAACGCTACTCGCAAAGACCTCCGAAAGGCAAGGCAGGTTGATCGATACCGATCAGCCCGGATCCATGGAAAAAAAGAAACAGGAGGGGTATTTTTGACGACTGCCTCCGGATCACGAGACCTGCCAACCATTCTGAACCGCAATGCCGAAAAAGGGGTTCTGCGTTTTATTACATGCGGCTCCGTCGATGACGGCAAATCAACCCTGATCGGTCGCCTGCTTTACGAGAGCACCAACCTTTTCGATGATCAGCTCGATGCGCTGGCCGGGGAATCACGCCGGTACGGCACGCAGGGCGAAGCGCTCGATTTCGCGCTGGTGGTCGATGGACTTGAGGCGGAACGCGAGCAAGGAATTACCATCGATGTCGCCTATCGCTTTTTCGCAACAGAAAAACGCCGCTTCATCGTTGCGGATACGCCTGGACATGAGCAATACACTCGCAATATGGCGACCGGCGCCTCCAACGCCGATCTAGCGGTCGTTCTCGTGGATGTGCGCAAGGGCATCGCTGTCCAGACGCGTCGCCACACCCGCATCGCCTCGATGCTGGGGATCCGTCATCTTGTACTGGCCGTGAACAAGATGGACCTGATCGGCTATGATGAGGCGAGATTCCGATCCGTCGAAGCCGAATTTTCAGCATTTGCGGAAGGCCTGGGCTTCCTGAGCCTTCAGTCTATTCCCGTTTCGGGCGTCTTTGGGGATAATATAACGTACGGCAGCGATGCGACCCCTTGGTATTCGGGGCCTGCGCTCCTTGAGTATTTAGATACTGTCGAACCCGCAGTGGAAACTTTGAAGGGCGCACCGTTCTGCATGCCGGTGCAGTATGTGAGCCGCCCGAACCCGGATTTCCGCGGATATTGCGGGCGCCTAGCAGCAGGTCAGCTTAGAACGGGGAGCAGGGTCAAGGTCGCGACCAGTGGCATGACGACCTCGATCAGGCGGGTCATCTCCGGCTTCGATGATGTTGACAGCGCCGAGGCCGGAGATTCGATCACACTCGTTCTGGAAGACGACATCGATGTCAGCCGCGGCGATGCCCTCGTTTCTGACGATTCCGATGCCGCTGTATCCGACCAGTTTCAGGTTCGGCTCCTGTGGCTCTCGCGGGCGCCGATGATCCCTGCTCGCCCCTATATTCTCAAAACCGGGCCGCGCGAGGTGGCGGCATCAGTCATGTCGCTCAAGTATGTCGAGGATGTGAATTCAGGTGAGCATATTGCCGCGAACACGTTATCCATGAACGAATTCGGGCTTGCAACACTGACCACGGCAATGCCGATATTTTTCAAGAAATACGCAGACAACCGCGCTCTCGGCAGCTTTATCCTTATCGACAAGAGCAGCAACGAAACTGTCGCAGCCGGATTGTTCAATTTCTCGTTGCGGCGGGCTGACAATATTCAAATGCAGCCGCTTGAAATTAACAAGAATGCCCGGATGATCTTAATGCGACAGAGGCCGCGGTGCCTGTGGTTCACCGGGCTTTCCGGCGCCGGAAAATCCACGATCGCAAATCTCCTGGAGAAGCGGCTCTACGCCCAAGGGAACTTCACCTACATTCTTGATGGGGACAATATCCGCCACGGACTCAATCGTGATTTAGGCTTCACGGAAGCAGATCGCGCCGAAAACATTCGTCGTGCGGCGGAGGTTGCGAAGTTGATGGTTGATGCGGGCTTGATTGTCATCGTTTCCTTCATCTCGCCATTCCGTGCAGAACGGGATCTCGCACGAGAGAAATTTTCTCCCGGCGATTTCATCGAGGTGTTCATCGACGCGCGGCTGGAAGACTGCGAACGTCGAGATGTAAAAGGGCTGTACGCGAAGGCGCGGAGCGGCAAACTGAAGAATTTCACAGGCATAGATAGCCCCTATGAAGCGCCGCAGTCGCCCGATGTGCACATTGATACCGGGCTCCTGTCGCCAGATGATGCCGTTACCGCTATTCTGACAGCGCTCGATTGACAGTTGAAGTATATTTTTCTCGATTTCATTGAAGGCGTTAAAATGAAAAAGAATCAAAATAGTGCAATTCCTCAGGAGGTTGACCCTCAGATACTTTCAGCTATTGAGAATAGAAAATGTTTGTTCATCGCGAGCGAAGTCCGATCTGGATCAACATATTTGGCTGAAACGCTCGCATATGAACTGAACGCCTCGTTCGGGTTTTCTGCATGGCACCTGACGAAAGAACTATTCTCGCATCTTGATCGGAATTCTACCGTCGAGCAGGTGCTAGAGGCGTGGCATAGGCTTCATCTGGACACTAACGGCTTTGTTTGCGCAAAAATAATGTGCAAGGCACTGTCAGTAATAAAAAAACTGGCGAGAGACTCATCAGAAATTCGGGACGCTTTTTTTGGAAAAAATGCTTACTGGCTCGTTGTTCGCCGACGAGACCCTGTCGCACAGGCAGTCAGTCTTGCGCTGGCGGACAAGACTGGCCTCTTTCACGTGTATGACAACACAATAGTTACGGACGATCAGGTAGCAGATATCAGCATAGCCGAGATCGAGCGGGCGCTCCGAGCAATCTTGATGTCAGATATATATCTGGAAGCATTTGCTAATTCTCTTGCACCCGCCCAAGGGATGACGATTTTTTATGACGATTTCCTGTCGCATGAAGTTGAGCTCCTGCAACGTATCCATGCGATGTGCGGCTTTCCCCCACTCAACACCGAAATTTACGAAAATCGCAGTAAAATTGTACGAACCGCCAGTGCGCGCAAAAAGGAACTGCAAGCGACGTTTTCGGAATGGCTGCTGTCGCACTACGCATGATTGCGAATTGGATGGCAGGCCAAAAGGTCGCTGATCGGCTCCAATGGTGGAGCATCTTCGATCCGAAGCGCGTGTCCGCGCCTTGGTAACTGCGCTGAATGCGCTCGATCGTTTCCGAATTGCGCCCATGTTGGACGTTGCGGTAGTGTGCGCCGCTGTGTGAGCGCAAGAACTGCCGCTCCGTCAATGTCGCGGACCCACTTTCAATGCCGGTCATCGCGCTGCCGGGAAGGACGCAATTCATGGCTCTTCTGACAGATTTTCTGGGCATCCTCGCGGCTGTTGTCACGGCCATTGTTACAATCATGGCTTTGACGGGGCTGCTCTTCGAGATCTTGAACAGACGCCACCCCGAACGAAAGATCCAGAAGGGTCGAAACAACCCTCGCAAATGGCGGGAGTTGCGGCAAGCGCCGATTTCGATCCTGACACTGTCAACCTGCTTCGCATTCGGCCTTTTCGCGCAGTTCCAAGGCTGGGCATTGTCTCCATTCGCCTTGAACTGGTGGTCCGCACCGCTCCTGCTGATCGCCTCAATGATCGGTTACGACGCGTGGTTCTACTGGGTGCATCGCCTGCTCCACACGCGCCTGTTTTATCGATTTCATGCATTGCACCATCGCAGCGTGACGCCGACGGTATGGTCAAATCATCATGAAACTTTCGTCGAGGCGCTACTTAATCAGGCCTACTATGCGTTTGTCGTCTTTGTTCTGCCCATCCCGTGGCAGGTACTCATCGTTCAGAAAATCTACGATCAGATCAGCGGAATGCTGGGGCATGCAGGTTTCGAGCATATTGCCTCGCCTGCAGGTCGCTCACCTTGGCCGCTCGCGAGCACCGTGTTTCACGATCAGCATCATCGCCATTTTCGCTTCAACTACGGCCACACCTTCTCGTTTTGGGATCGCGTGATGGGCACTCTGCACCCGAAATACGACATGACGTTAAAGAGTTTCGAAGATCTTTGAACACGCGCATTAGTAGGCTCCTCCCCGAAATTCAGACAGTGACGGAAGCTACGATCTGAAGTCTGCTGATCTCCGAACACGAGGAGATCAGGACATGTCGAAAAGCAGGAACCACGATGCGGCACTCAAGGCACGAGTGGCGTTGGAAGCCGTGAAGGGAGAGCGCACGGTATCGGAATTGACCGCCGAGTATGGCGTGCATCCGACGATGATCCATCAATGGAAGCGTTCGTTGCTGGAGGGAGCTGCGAGCATCTTCGAGCGCGGCGGGAAGGCTGCGGTGGTGGCTGAGGTTGCAGAAGAAACCGTCTGGGATCTGCACGCCAAGATCGGAGAACTGGCCGTGGCCAGCAGTAGCTTAACTCACCCGGAAATCTGTCCAAACATCGGGGAGCAGCTTATTAAAGCACTGGAAAACATACCGAAACTGCTCAGGCGACGCCGCAGACGGGCTTCCGGTAACGCTGGGCTATATAAACAACCTCGCCCTTGCTCAATCCGCGGCGGAGCATCGAACCTTGCATTCCAGCGAATTCAACCATGAAACTCCGACCAAAATAGCTTTTCGCAAGCATCTGCCGTTTACGGGCTTCGGCGGCATCAAGCGCGGCAACGACGCCCACGGTCAGGTCATTTTCCGATTTCAGGACAAGCCCGGGGACAGACAGTTGTCGCCGGAGGTCTCCAAGCGCTGCCTGACTTCGCATATCAGCGAAACTGAACCAGCCACCAGGCGCCAATACCCGTCCCACCTCCCGCGCAAAAGCCGGGACATCTCCGTAGCAGTGCGACGATTCGACATTGATGACAAAATCAAAGCTCTCGTCCTTGAATGGGAGCTTTTCCGCATCGCCGATGTCGAACTGCAAGTTGGGGGCGTCCGCATTGAGCCTGCGCGCGAGTCGCACCGTTCCAGCGGAATAATCCAGCCCTGTCATTAACCTCGGTTGATGATAGCGCGCAATGTAGCGCGATCCGCCGCCGCGCCCGCAACCGACCTCGAGAACACGGGCCCCGGTCACATCGAGCCCATCGACGGCCTGGGCGTAAAGACCGATGAAAGGTCGATCGATCTCATCCTGTTCTGACAGATGAAACGGCGTTCCCTCCGGCAGATAGCCATAGTTCATGAATCGCCAGTCTTCGTCCCGCCACAGGCGCGACAGTCCTCCGTAAAGGCCTCGCCAGAACCACTTACGCGTCTGCGGAAAGGCCCCACGATCGATCGCATCCAAAATGCTTGAAAATGCGCGGACCATCATCACGACTCTCAGGTCACCCGCGCCACGGTAGGCTTGTAGAGATCCGGCGGCAAATTTTCGGCGAGCCATTTCCTGCCTTTGCTCAGCAGCTCCTGATCGTCGCTATTCCGGGGATCAAAGCCGGGCAGATAATAGCGCAATACATTTGGCAGGCATCGCCGCCAGTACCCCGGCCTGACCATTGCAGCCCAAAGGAACCCGCCCCAGAACCGCGGTCCTGTCTTGGCACCATCGTTGCGGGCGTAAATCCGGAAATTACGCAGGAACAGGATAAGAAAAGCGAAAATTGTCGCATTCATGCCCATGACGCGGAGAAAATACCGCCCAAAACCGGTCTTCTTGGCTGTCACGGCATTGAAGACATCCAGCGCCACCGCCTTGTGCTCTAATTCCTCCACTGCATGCCACATCCACAGACGGCGGTAAGCAGGTGCTGCACCATCCAGCAGCTCTGGGTGACGCAGAATCAGCGACGACAGTGTCGATGTCATGTGTTCGATAGCGCAGGTATTCGAAAGTCGGTGAAGTGGATTGGTCACGATTTCGAAGCCTTTACGGATCGGCGCTTCCATCCGCTCGACGTCATAACCAAGTTTCACCAAGGCGCGATTATAGACTTCGTGTTCTCGTGTATGAAACGCCTCCTGGACTGCATAACCGTTGATCTCGGCAGCAAGCTCCTTATCTTCCAGAGTCGATCCGAAATGTTTCAGTGAGCGAATGAAAAACCGCTCGCCTTCCGGCAGAAAGATCGAGAGTCCGTCGATCATGCCGGTTCTGATAAGATCGTTGTCCAACCAGTGCCGTTGGGCATTCTCCAGAATACCAAAGCGGATATCACGCGGAATGATGTCTTCGGCATTGGCCATATGCACCGTTCGATGCGTATGCGAAGCTTCGTTCATCGCCATCAGCTCACTTCGATTGTCTATCCCGGTGGCCGAATTACCCGGCTTTTCCGTCGGGTTGCAATCGGCGCGGAGATGGAGCAACAGCGATCTGATCGGCGTCTGATCAATGCCACTGGTTTAACCATCGCGCTTGGCAATTCGACGATTGTCCGAGCCAGCGTAGGGGCTCAAGATGAGATATGGGATACGGAGCGGTTTATGCAAGCGATAGAACGAGCGATGCACCGGCTCCTGCGTCACTTGCCTGTCCCGCTGGTCTCCGACATCGGCGCCCGCCTCGCCTGGCTGAAGATCCGGTTCATTGACCCGGGCGTTGCGCATCGGGCGCGGGGGAATCTTCGTCGTCTCTTTCCAGAACTTTCAGAAGCTGAACTTGAAAAAAAGGTCTGGAGGTTTGTCGGTCATCTCGGGCGGCTTCTAGCGGAATTCTCAGTGATGCATCGGCTTGGATCGCCCGAACACATCGAACTCGTCGGTTACGAAGCCGCACGCACGAATGTGGGCAAAATGCCGACGATTGCACTGTGCCTGCATTTGGGGAACTGGGAGGTCGTTGCGTCCGCCTTGCAGATGGTCGGCATCCCGCTCGCGTCAATCTCGGAGGTTCCGGAAAACGACGCTCACCGGGACATCGCTGAAGAAACCCGCGCTCGCCAAGGCGTTGATGTCCTCAGCCCGGATCGGAATGGATTGCGCCGCGCGCTATCCTTGCTAAACCGGAACGAAGTCGTCGCAATTTTCCCCGACGAGAAGCGGGCTGGCGTCATGATGGCCCCCCTGTTCGGTCGACCACCCCACGCCAAGGGCAACCTAGCGCTCGTCGCCAAACTTGCCCGCCACACCGGCGCCCAACTCGTCATTGGTTACTGCGAGCGTTTAGAAAAGGGGCGTTTCCGAATCCATTACTCGCTGCCCTTCCAGATGGAAGGGACGAATAACGATGTGCTAGCGGATGTCGCGTTCCTCAACAGCCGGATCGAACCGCTGATCCTGCAACATGTGGAGCAATGGTATTATCTTGATGACCCGATCGAACCCATCTCTTGAGGGCCCCGCAGCGCTGTTTCGGGGGCTGGCGGAAACCAAGCGCAACATCCAAAAATGATCTACATCTGCTACGGCATTACCAAATCGGCGAGCACATTTCTCTATCAACTGACCGAAGAGGTATTGCGGGCTTCGGGTCGACCGGTGATCCGCCTCGGGAAGCCCTTCAGAAAATTCGACTCGGTGGAGAACTACTTCGATTTCATCGACGGCGAGCTCTTGGTCTCCATCGAACGCCATACCGGTGGCGCGGATATCGTCCTCAAGACACATGGCCCACTCTACGACGATGTTGCAGTGCAGATTGCCAACGGGGCGGTTCTCGCCAGCGCATCCATCCGGGACCCGCGCGAAATCGCCTTAGCGATGATCGATCACGGCGCGCGTTCCCGACGATGGCGCGAAAAAGCATTCGTGGAATTTACTAATGTCCAAGACACCTTCAATGCGCTCGACATCCAGATCGATCTCTTCAGGCGCTGGGCTGAACTGGACCAGATAAAGATATTCAATTACAATGAGATTTGCTTCAACACGCATACGGTTGTTACTGCTATAGTCGACCAGATCGGCCTGCAGGTCGATAGCGCACAGGTCACCAAGAGCTTCTCAAGCAAGGCAATCATCGGCCAATTCAGCACCGGTAAGGCCGAACGCTATCGCGACATGCCACTGACGGAACAGAAGCTCTTTCTTGAGCGCTACGCGGATTTCTATGCGCGTTTTCCATTCGACACCTTAGAAAGCCGAAAGGTCGCCGTGAAACAGGCTTCCAGGGCACTTCACCCGCGGGGCGGGCTGGGCCAAGCACTGTCCACCGTCTTGCGGCTGTTGCGCCGCTGAAGCAGCGCCAACTTACTCAATTTAGCCGATGTACTTTGAGTAGACAGCCCTCAGTCGCTCCTCATGGCGCTCGGGAGAAAAGAACTCGGCGCGCTTGTGCCCGCGCGCGATCAGGGCGGACCGGAGATCAGCGTCAGCATCTATTGTTCGGATGGCATCTCGGATCGAGTCGATGCGATAAGGATCGACCAGCACGGCCGCATCACCCGCAACCTCCGGCAGGGAACTCGCTGTGGACGTGATAACCGGAGTTCCGAGCTGCATGGCTTCAAGGATAGGTAATCCGAACCCTTCATACAGCGACGGTAGTATGACCGCTCGCGCGCCCCGGATGAGAGCGAACAGCGTCGCCTGCGGAACATAAGGCAGCCGTTGGACACGGCGCTCGACACGAATGTGCGATCCATCGAAACGCCAGCTTCGGAAGAGCTCGTCGTCCATGATTTCAAGATCGCGATCGTACTGCCAACCCAGCCCGCCGACGAGAACGAGCGGCTTTGCAACACCTGACGCGACATAAGCCTCCACCATGCGCGAGATATTTTTTTTGGGCTCCACCGCACCCAGAAAAAGAAAATACTCTTGGAAGACGAGGCCGTAACGATTCTCGATATCTCGCGCGATATCGGCATCAGACATTGAAATGATATAATCTGGAACAGCAACAGATTGCCATGTTGTCGTAATACGATCTTCTTCGATATCAAAAAACTCTTGAATATCATGTTTCGTATGATCAGAAACAGTAATTATATGATCAGCTTTTTTTATTATCTCCTGTATAGATTTAAAATAATACCTTTTGTTGTCGAGCGTCGTATAGGGAAGACGCAGCGGAACGATATCGTGGATCGTATAGATGTTGGCGGCGCCCTTGACATAGGCTGGCGTTGGTCGAGTGACATGAAAAAGGTCTGTTTGCCGACTGGTCAAGATTTTCAATCGCCGACCGAACCGGTTGAAATGCAAAAAGGCGTTTTCCCAAAGGCGGAGCGCGCCAATCGTCGGGTGACGTCGCTCGATCGGACTGCCGGTCTTCGGGTCGAGCACAATGCGTGGATTGGGAACGGTCTGCGTGCCTATGCCCCCCGGAAAACCGATCGTCCAGCTGACGGCGCGCGAAAGGTCTCTCAGTCGTTGCGGACCTTTCATCTCCACATCGTAGAGTTCGACCTCGGCAAGCAGGGCTTCCTGGCGGTCGATCTTCTGCTCGAGCCCGATCAGCAACTCGACATTGTGACCCAAACCGGATGCCGCGCTTGTAACATTCCGGGCATAGGTCGCGATTCCGGTGCCCTGTTTGAGCATAATCGCGTGAGCTTCAATAAGGACGTTGCGGGGCACCGTTTATTTCCTTGGCAGGTCGAGGCCTGCTCCGTGTGACATCTCTAGAGAAGTTGTTGCAAGCGATCACGACACTATTTCCTGACGAAGCGCGAGCCGGGACTAGAGGCCATGCATGCTGCTTTGAAGAGGAGCGACATGGCGACAGTGATGCCGCTTCCAAACACCGACCGATCTACCCGTGCAAGAGACTCCCCAGAGATTGGTCGCCAAGCCTATGGAGCTCCTCCCTGAGCAGTTCGACCGACTGATCGATCTGTTCGTCGGTGTGTGACGCGTTGACGAAGAAGCGCAAACGCGCGGACTTCTCCGGCACCCCTGGCGGCACGATGGGGAAAGCGTTGACCCCTCGCTGGAGCAGACGGTCCGCGAGAACAACCGTCGGAATGGTTTCGCCGACCATGATCGGGATAATACCGTAGCCCCAGCTATTGCCGATATCGATCCCCGCCGCACGGGCTTGCCCGGCGAACCGTCGGGATCGAGCCTGGAGTTCGGCGACTCGCTGCGGCTCGGCGCGCATAATTTCAATCGCTTTAACTGCTGCAGCTGCGTTCACCGCCGGCATGCCCACGCTGTAGACGAAACCCGGCGCATGGTGTTTCAACAAGTCGACAAGTGCTGCGCATCCTGCGACATAGCCGCCGCAACTCACGAGCGATTTTGACAGAGTGCCAAGCCAGATGTCCACCTTCTGCGGATCAACGCCCGCGTGCTCGAAAATGCCGCGACCAGTCTGCCCGAGAACGCCAAGCCCATGGGCATCGTCGATCATCAGCCAAGCGTCAAAGTCGTCCCGGATCGCGATGAGCCGATCAAGGTCGGGACCGTCGCCATCCATGGAAAAAAGCCCTTCGCTGACGATCAGCACACGGTCGTAGAGGCGCCTCTCCTTCGTCAGCATCACCTCGAGTGCATTGAGATCGTTGTGGGGGTAACTTCGGCGAGCGCATCCAGCGAGCTGCGCGCCGACAACGATGCAATTGTGGCTCAACGAATCGAACACGATCAGGTCTTTCTGCCCAAGAAGCGTGGCGATTGTCGACACCGCAGCCGCATGGCCCGAGACAAAGGCGATGCAGTCGTCGGCCCCGTAAACGTCCGCGAGGGCCATTTCGAGATCACGATGAACGCGGCGCTCGCCGGCGGTAATCCGGCTGGCAGAGACCGAACTGCCGTATTCCTCCACCGCTCGATTGACCGCGTCTGCGATATCGGGGTGCCCATTGAGGCCAAGATAATCGTAGGATGCAAAATTGATAACCGGCCGGCCCTCGATCACCGAGGTAGCGCCAGCACGCACATCATGCAGGCGGTAATAGGGACTGGCGAGGCCCGCGAATCCGGCAAAACCGCGCTGAAATTGCATTTGTTGATACAGCGGATGGCGCTCAAACCCGGCATCGCGTCGCCTCAAGCTCCGCAACGTGGGTTGGGTCTCGGCGGCGTGGCCCTTACGGCCCTCGCCCATGCGCGCCAGCAAGCTTGTAAAAGCCTCGTCGTCTAGCGACTGATCATCTGGGGTCATTGCGCATCCCTGCGCCTAGCGTTGCGGACAGCAGCCTCGACGTCGTCGGCCTGCTCCGGCGAAAGCTTAACCTTCGCGTGGGTGTCGGCAAGTTTGATGATGGTGGACTGGAGCGATTGCGCCGGCATCGGCCCGGTCTCCGCGCCTTCGTCCAGCTGATCGACAATGGCGGCGGCGATATCGGTCATGCTGCGTTCACCCGTGCCGACCACCGCCACTTGAGCGCCGAGCAGCGATTCTATCGACATGTGAAATTCAAGCGCCATGAGCGAATCGAAGCCTAGGTCGGCAAGAGGACGGTCGGCATCCACATTTGCCGGCGGCATCCGGAGAATTTCTGCAATTTCCCGCCGGAGAACACCGATGACAATCTCCATGGCCTCGTTCCGGCTTTTCCCGCTCAGGTCGAGTTCCTGTGTCGTTGTCTGGGTTGCAGATGTTTCGCCATCCGTTTGCCAAAGATCGATGAAGTCTGCGCTTTTCAGGAGGCTGAGACGCGCGGCTCCAGCGTTGGCCGAAACACCTGCAAAATACTGAACGGGATCGACGGCACTGCCAAGGGCGAGAAGCCGTCCGAGTTGTGCCAGCGCCTCGAAAGACCGCATCGGCACCACGCCGGTCGCACGCCGCAGCCTTTCGCCCAGATCCTTGTTCCGAGCTATCATTCCGGCATCGGAAATCGCGCCCCATCCAATCGCAAGTCCGGGTTGGCCACGCTCCCTTCGGTTGCGCATGAACCCTTCGACGAATCCGTTTGCGGCAACGTAAGCCCCTTGACCCGGACTGCCGATCAATGTGGTTGCTGACGAATAAGCGACGAAGAAGTCCAAGGCATGACAATCAACAGCCCTGGAAAGATTGATCAGGCCGTCAACCTTGGCGCGAAGAACGCCCTTCACGCGCTCGGGAGACAAGCTCTCGATCAGTCCATCGTCGAGCTGCGCGGCGGCATGGATTACACCCCGCAATGGGCCTTGCTCCTGAGTCAGATCCTCTACGACGCGACTGACTGCAGAGGCGTCGCAGACGTCCAACTGCTTCACGATGAGCTGAACGCCGCGCCTTCGGATTGCAGCAACGCGCTGCAACAGATCCGCGTCGACTTCTCCCCGTCTGGACAAGAGTGCGATAGTCGAGGCACCTTTGCGGGAAAGCCAATCGGCCGTCTCGAAGCCAAACCCAGTCGTTCCACCAATGATCAGATAGAGCCCAGGGCGCGCGGAAAAAGTAACCGCCGCGAGATTTCTTCGTGCAGCCTGGGGGGGACGAATGACGATCTTGCCAATATGCTCGGAGGCCTGCATCGTCCGGAAGGCCGCGCTCACCTCGTGCGCTGCGAAACTGCGATAGGTAAGAGGGCGAAGGGCTTTGGCGCGAAACGCCTCGGCGAGCTTTTCCATCATCTCGTGGACGAGATCGGGATCGGCAGCAAGCAGCTCGTCCAAGTCGACCCCGCTGTAGGTGATGTTGCGCAGGAATGGCCGCAGTGTCAGGTGCGAATTGTCAAGGAAGTCGCGCTTACCGAGTTCAAGAAACCGTCCGAACGGCCTCAATAGCTGGAAACTGGCCAACATGCCCGATCCGGCTAGGGAGTTGAGCACTACATCCACGCCACCGTGGCGTTGGCGAATCGACGATGCAAAACGTTCGTGCCGCGAGTCGAAAACCTCGTCTGCGCCTGCCGCCGACGCAAGGGCGCGTCTTGGGTCACTGCTGGCTGTTCCGATTACACGCGCGCCGCGCGATTTGGCGATCTGGATCGCGGCCAGCCCGACACTGCCGGCCGCGCCATGGATCAAGACCTCTTCATTCGCCTTCAACCGTCCACGCTCCATCAACGCATACCAAGCGGTAGCGAAGGCGACCGGAATGGTCGCGGCCGCTTCGAGATCGATCCCGTCGGGCACTTGAAAAAAGTGCCAATCGGGACACCGGACATGCGAAGCGAAGGTTCCGGCGGCGAACCCCATCACCGGATCGCCGACGCGGAAACGCGTCACGCCGGGGCCGATGCGACTAATCCGCCCGGCACATTCGAACCCGAGGGCTCCCCGAGTCAGTCCAGCACCGAGCAGATCATCGTCGAGCAGGCCGAGCCCTACCAGCACATCTCGATAGTTCAAGCTGGCCGCCACAACCTCGACTTCAACCTCGCCAATGCTCGGCGTCTCGCGTGGATGCCGATTCCAGACGAAGCCATCGACACCAACGCCTTCCGTAAATTGTAGGACGGCGCGTTCATCCGATTTGAGCGCGACCTCAGGCTTCAGGCCGCGGCGGACTCGGATGACCTCAACGCCCTTTTCTCCCAACCGCAACTCCCGGTGGCTGTGAGACAGATGAATAAGATCGACCAAATTGGCAGGGCTGCTCGAGCTGATCTGAACGATGCGAAGATCAATCCCGGGATATTCATTGACGGCGACGCGCGTGAAGGCGTGCAGGCCCGCCTCCTCCCCGGCTTTCTCCGCATCCCGACGGCTCTCATGAGTCATCACGAAAAGGCTGACAGACCTCGCCGCTGTCGCGAATGTACGGAGGACATCAGCCAATACCCCAATGCGGCGGGTCAGTCTGTCGATCGAGGAGCCATCAGCATATTCGTCCGCAAGAAAGACAGCTGCTTGTTCTCCGGATGGCACCAAGTTCAGCCATTCCTGCAATGAGGCTCGCTCGCCAAGCGAAAAAATCGTGGCCGAGGGTATCGCATATAGGCGGTTCGCGTAATCAACCGTCATATCCGAGACAACAGCGATATGGGCGTGCCTTTCGGTCCCAAGGTGGGCCGCAGTGCGCGCTGTCAGCAAATGCAGCAAGGCGTCGGGAGACATGGACCCTGCAATGGCCGTTGCACCACAAGCCTTCATGGTCCTCTCAGCGAGCCGGAGCCCTTGCCGGACATCGTGGTGCGTATTCTGAGCGATCTCCGGCGTTGCGGCACAGAGCAGGAAGGCGAGGTAGGAATCCACGGCGGGCTCGACAACCAAAATGGGCGCATCATGGGCGAGCCGCTCCAGCGCGTTCCCTAGCGCTTCCAACTGTTTGGCGTGTCCGGGCGCCAGAGGTAGGCTGAAGTCGATCAACGCATCGAAACGTGGCGGCGAAAGATGCTGTGCGTCATCGAGCACAAGCAGGTCAAACAGGCTGCCAACCCCAGCCCACAGGCGCTTGACGCCGGCCGCTGCTGTGTCTGTGGCCGCAAGAGTTACATGCGCGCGTCCTTGCCGAACCGCCCCAACCAGTGCGTCCATCACACCGCTGTTCCAGTCGCCGGTCACCAAGACGCGAACGGGACGGTCCGCAGTCGACGTCCACGCCTCAATCGCGCTGGCGGTAACCGCCTGCGCTGAAGCAGAGAAGCTCAACAGGCTCCAGTGGTCAGGATTGAACGCTCCGCCCCGCAAGCCGGCAGCATCAGACAGCAGAAGAGGTTCCGCGAAGCTCAGGGCACGGGAGGCAATACGCAGCTCGCGGTTAGCGGCCGGAAAGCGTTGCATGAGTGTGGCCAGAAGCACCTCTGGCGAAGGAATGCGGAATTCCTCGGCCAAATGAGTCTCACCCTCGTGCTCCTGAAGTGCGCCAGCGCCGGCCAGAACCTCTCGCGCCATAGAAAAAAGGTCTTGCCCGCTTTCCGGGACCTTCCCCCGCACGACCAGACTTTCAAGGCTAGCAGAACCCAACCCGTCCGACAGCTTGGTGCAAAGTCGATGGGCCAGAGAGATCGAGAAGGCCTTGAGCGTTAGCGCCAGCGGATCGGCTTCTATCGACCCAGCGGAAACCCCATCCGGCGGGGAGATGACCGGTGTGGCTAACGAGAGCGCATGGATCGGAACGCGGTCAATGCGGAACATCCGCTCGCCCATGAATGGTTTGACCAGATGGACCGAGCGCAGGACAGCAGCCTCGATGGAGGCTGCGATGTTTCCCGCTTCATCCAGCAGGTTGACGGACAGAGTCTTGAATCGGGCGGTCTCACGCTCGAGCTGTGTCACGGAACGGGTAATCCTCGCACCCTGTCGCCAGACGCGGATACGCCGGAACCGGATCGGCAGATGGGCCTTCTGCTCGCCGTCTCGCTGCGGCCTTGCCAGGAAGAGACCGTGAAAACTGGCATCAAGCGATACCGGGTGCAAAATGTGAAAGTCATCGAACGCACCTGTCCCGCCCTCTGGGGGTGAGAGCTGGCTTTCGCCGACCATTTCGTCACGGCGGATCGATGTCACGACGCGGAAACAGGAACCATAATCGAGACCCGCTTCCGCAGCAGCGGCATAGACTTCAGCAGATGTATTCGCCACGGGGTTGTTCGGCACGGCGAGATCGGCAGGGGAAGGGACTGGCTCCTCCTGCATCGCCAGCAAGGAACCTTGCGCATGCAGCGTCCAATCGCCGCCCGAGAACCGCCGGCGGCTTCGGATATCGATCGCGTTCCGGCTCGCGACATACCGCGTGGATATCTCGCGCGTCTCCTTGGCGTTGAATGCGAGCACCTTGGCAATATCGAATTCCGCAATCTCAAGAGGCACGTCTCCGAAACACGCACGCCCTGCTGCCAGCGCCATCTCGATCAAGCCGGAAGCCGGCATGACGGCGCGCCCGTCCACACAATGATCCGCAAGGTAGGGCACCAGTACGGGATCGATGAGATTGCGCCATTCGGTCGATCCATCCAGCACCCGCGCGCCGAGCAGTGGGTGAAGAGGCTGACTTTCGATGAGATGCCCTTGTGACGAAATCGCCTCGCTCGTCCCCTCAAACCGGAATGGCTCAAGCTGGAATGGATAAGGCGGGGTTGGCTCAACGCGCCTCGGCGCAGCGCCGAAAATCGCATCGCGATCGTGCCTGACCCCATTTGCAGCGAGCCGCGCGACAATAATCCGGATCGGATCGGTTTCAGATATTTCTGAGCCCGACAGCGTCCACAGAACGGCGCATTGATTCCCCAGCGCCTTGCCAATATCGCCGAGTGCTCCAGCCAGAACCGGTCGCGGCGAAATCTCTAAGAAGGCAGCATTGGGCCTCCCCAGGCTTGCCGCCTCAACAGCCTGCATGAAGGCGACTGGATCGCGGATATTGCGCCACCAATATTCGGCGGTCATTTCGTGCGCGGCGAGCAGGCTTCCGGTAACTGTCGAAAAGAAGGGGATCGTGGGCTCATTCGCGGCGTTCTTCCCAAGATCGGCAAGCAAGGGCTCCCGAACGCCGTCGAGCGCGGACGAATGGAAGGGATAATCCAGTTGCAAGGCAACACTGGCGACCCGCCTTCTACGGGCAAACTTCGAGAGGCGCTCGAGTTCTTCGGATGGGCCTGAGACGGTCGTCGAATTGGCGCTGTTGTACGCGGCGATACCGCTTCCACCTGCATCAATCTCGTGCAGCAGATCTGCCGTCGTCGCCGCATCCGCCGCAAGAACGAGCATGCGTCCCCTGCCCCGCACAGCTTCCTGATGGCGGCTCCGCGTGTGAAGAATGCGCAGGGCAGACTCGCGCGACAGCAAGCCCGCACATTCGGCCGCTGCGATCTCGCCAACGCTGTGCCCGATCACTCCCGCCGCTCGAATGCCGTAACGCGAAAGAACAGCGGCAAGTGCAGATTGTGTCGCAAAAATCAGAGGCTGGGCGATAGAGGTCTGCTTGATCTCCTCCTCGGTAACCCCTCGGCGAAACAAGTCCGCAATCGACCAACCTGCTACCGCGGCATAAACAGCGTCGATCGCATCGATTTCAGCCCTAAAATCCGGGTTGCAGCGATAGGCGGCGGTTCCCATTCCCGCATTCTGCGCCCCGTTGCCGCTGAACACGAAAATCGGCTCCCGATCGCTCGTATGGACGAGAGCGGTGGTCTCGCCGTGCTGCGTTTTGCCGTGCTGCCCGAATGCGCGCAAGGCCTTGGCGGCAGCGTCATTCACCATTGGCCCGCTGGAAATCGGGAAAGCAACGCGGTTCGGCATCGCATCGCACTGATGGGCGAGGGCGTTGGCGAGTTGTTCAACGGGGCGGCCTGCCGCCACCACGTCTGCAAATTGTCGGCACCGAGATTGGAGAGATGACTCCGATGCCGCCGAAATTAGCAGCACCGACGCCCGAGGTGGCAACGAAACGGCAACATCCTCTTGCTGTCGTTCCGGCGCGGAACGCAGGATGACATGCCCGTTCGCACCACCGAAGCCGTAGTTGCAGACGCTAGCGAACAACGTTGTGCCCTCGCCGGGCAGCGAGAGCGGTTCTGACACCGGCGCCAGATTGAACTCATGGAAGGGAATCGTCGGGTTCGGTGCTTCACAAAACAATGAACGCGGCAGAACCCGGTGTTCCAGCGCAAGGCTGGTCTTGATGAGGCTGGCGAGCCCTGATGCTGCTTCGAGATGGCCGATGTTCGACTTAACCGATCCGATCGGCAGGGGATCAGACCTCCGACGCCCAAGAGCACCTCCGATCGCAGCCGCTTCGATCGGATCGCCGATCGGCGTACCGGTGCCGTGGGCTTCAATGAACGCGAGTTGCTCAGGGTGAAGCGCAGCCTCTTGGAAGGTTTCTTCGATGAGCTCTTGCTGGGCTTCCCGGGATGGCATCGATATGCCATTTGTCCGACCATCCGAGTTGCAGCGCGCGGCCACAATCACGCTGCGAATGCGGCGCCCTAGAGCGCTGGCTTCAGACGTGCGCTGGAGAAGCATCACCACAGCGCCTTCTGACCGGACATAGCCGTCCGCAGCCTCGGCGAAAGGTCGGCACAACCCTGTCGGGGACAGCATCCGCGCTTGGGAAAAGCCGATGAACGGCACTGGCGAGAGCAGCATGTTGACGCCGCCGACAATGGCGAGCTCGACCTCGCCTTCCCGCAAGGCATTGACGGCCTGCACGAGCGCGACAAAAGACGACGAACACGCTGCATCCGCCGCGAAGCTGGGCCCCTTAAGGTCGAACACGTAGGAAACGCGGTTCGCAAGGATCGACAGGGCGTTGCCGGTCATGAAATGGCTACCGATTACCGCCGGATCGAAAGCCCCGACGCTCTGGTAATCCGCAAGGGACGCGCCGACATAGACACCAACCCGTCGCCCCGCGAGCGATGACGGACGCAGGCCGGCATCCTCGATCGCGCGCCACGTGGCCATCAGCAAAAGACGCTGTTGGGGATCCATTTGCTGGGCTTCGCGCGGGGAAATACTGAACACGCTGGGGTCGAACCCGAAAGGATCTTCCAGATAGCCGCCCGCGAAGGTGTAGGAAAACCCTGGAGCGGGCTCGCCCGGCCTCAAAAAGCGCTCGACGCTCCAGCGACCTTCGGGGCGCTCCGCAAGGACATTCTTGCCGCCATCGAGAACTTGCCAAAATGCTTCCAGGCTACTCGCACCCGGCAGAATACTGGACGCGCCAATAATGGCCACGTCTTCGGGGCGGGGTTGCTCGCGGCTCTTCATTTACACTGAAACTATTTTTTCAACACAGAAACACTTTATTCTACTTTGATCGCCCCTCAGAATCCAAACCATTTACACTTAAACGGTGATCGAGGTCATCATCTGTGACACTACATCGAACTATTCCGCTCGTTCAAGGTATCCCCTCAACGAATTCCGAATTTCCATATTCGGACTTGCCGCTATCGTCCGAAGAAAGACCGTCAGTTCCCTAAAGTAGTCCAGCCATGTAAAATTGTGAGCATTCTCTGGGCTGAAACTGCGCATCGGCTCGCTGGAGAGGGCCGATACAATGGCATGCTCCCAGCCAGGCCCGTCGAGGGGATCAACAAAAATCACACCAGGCCCGCCAACCTCGCGATGCGCAGGAATGTCCGAAGCGATGACCGGCGTGCCGATCGCATTCGCTTCTGCAATCGGCATTCCAAAGCCTTCGATCATTGACGGCATCAGCAATGCCCGCGCCCCGCTCATGAGCCGTTTGAGTGCCGGGGTCGACAAGCCCTGCAAGACATGAATGCGACCGCTCACTTCCCCGGCATGTTTCAGACGATCAAGAATAAGATCTCCTTGCCAGCCCTTTGATCCGACGACAATGAGACGGGGGCACGCCTGCCCAAACCGCTGATAAAGCCGCTTCCAAACTTCCAGAAGCATCAGGTGGTTCTTGCGCAATTCGATCGAACCGCAGATCACGAAGTACGTGATTCCGGCCAGAGCCGGGTCGGGGTCAGGTGGCTCGTGGAAGATGGATGGAACTGGCAGCGGAAGAGCGATCGCCGGTAGCTTCGGCGCTCCGCGACGTTCCAGCTCCGTCTCGATTGATTTTTGCGCAAAGCGGGTTGTCGCGATCAAGCCCGCTGCATAACGCGCCGTCTGCTCGAGCATTGAAGCGTGGAAACGAGCCGCTCGAGGCGAGGTATATTCGGGCGTGTTCAAAGGAATGACGTCATGAATCATGAAGACCGGCTTGATGTCGGGCCGCCGGTTTAGCCATCGCAGAAAAAACGGAACCGAAAGCGTCAAGTGCCCGGCGTTCAGGTAAATTGACCCCGGAGCAACAGACGCCACCGCGCTTTGCCCGTGTCCGACGCCGATTTTGCCGAGGAGGGATGCCATACGCCGGGCGCGAACAATCGGACCGTTGGGGGAGCAATGCCAGGCGGTTGGCCCAGCATTGACCGCAGGTACGAACCGCGACCATGTCATATCGCCGTCCGGAGACCGATTCTCCGCCCAAAGCTCCTCAAGACGCGCCAGGCCCGGCACAACCCTCTCGCGTGGAAAGATACGTGCGCCCAACCCCGTCGGCAAAAGGGCAAAACAATCATCTTGCGAATGCTCGAAAAAGTGCTTCGCATATGCGAAATCAACTCTGTCGATACCGCGAGGCGTCAGAGAAAGCGGGCCCCAGAAAAGTCGGGTCGCATCGTAAACGATGGGCACGAAAATCTCCGAGATGGCTGCCAACCCTTGGGGGCAATACGAGCACAGTTGAGGGAAGCGCGAGTCCTGAACGTCACAGGAATATCCCAATTTGCCTGATCGGGATCAATAACAGCGTGCCCGGCAATTTCGAGGGGCAGGGTTCCTGCCTTTCAGCACCCCTTAACACCATCGAAGGGCACTATGACAGCCGTCATCGCCCTTTTTTGCTCCATTTCACCATGGTCCTGATCCCCTCGACTCCATCACTGATCACGATGCCGCTCGCACCAGCACGACTTGAAATGTCGCTACGCTGTAAACGCGTATCACCGCGACTTTCGCGGATCAGAGCACGACCATTGACACTATAGACCAAGTAGAGACTGAGGCAAAAATAAATGTCGACCCTGTGGCGAAACCGGTGTTTTCAAGATGATTTGAACCCCCTTTGGGGGCGCCACCCCAATGCCGTCAAGCGTTTGCGCACCTGTCCGTCCGCAGGTTGGAAAACAGCTGCTTACGCCGCAACCGCCCATTGGTCGGGGTTCTCGGCCATGCCGATGAGCGCAAGCCCCTGAGCGATGGATTCGAACTGGTCCGCCGAGGTCAGCCTTTCATCGCCGAAACGATCGGCAAAAAGCCGCTTGACCGCTGGAACGAACGACGTCCCGCCCGTCAGGAACACCTTCTCCACCGCATGTGCGGGCAGGTTGGCGTTCGCCAGCACCTGATCGACCGTCGCGGCGATGCGCGCCAGATCCGAGCCGATCCAGCCTTCAAACGCCTCGCGGGTAATTGTCGACTGGATGTCGATAACAGCATCTGCAAACCGGAAGTCGACAATTTCCTGGCTCGACAGCGCCATCTTGGCGGCCGAAACCGCCCGATAAAGCGGAAAGCCAAGATCGTTCTCGACGAGGGCGATGAAATCTTCCAGCGGGCCGGGTTCGAGGGCGAAGCGTGCCAGCTCTTTGAGTTCACGCAGATCGGCGCTACCTTTCATGAAGGCAAGCTCATTCCACCGGGCAAGCGTTGTGAAATAGTGCACCGGCAGCGGCAGCACCTTGCCGAACGAGCGGTAGCGCCCACCCTTGCCGAGGCGCGGCGCCACGACGTGATCGACAATACGGGCGTCGAAGGTATCGCCCGCAATGCCGATGCCGGCATGACCGAGCGGTTCGGCCTTCAGCACGCCATCGATCCGCGAAAAGCGCAGTAACGAAAAGTCACTGGTGCCACCACCGAAGTCGGCAACCAGCACCGTCGCGTCCCTGTCGAGATTGCGGGCGAAGGAGAAGGCCGCTCCGACCGGCTCGTAGACGTAGCGCGCACTGTTGGCGCCAAGCCGGCCGAAAGCATCGCAGTAGCGCTGCATCGCGAGCGCTTCGTCCGGGGTTACGCCGGCGAACGTTACCGGCCGCCCGATGGTGACGCGCGCGGTCGAGAGATCGAGCTGTGAACCGGCATGGCGCACCAGCGTCCGAAGGAACGTGGCAAGAAGGTCCTCGAACTGGAAATTCTGCCGGAAGATCGTCGTCTTCTGGAAGCTGCGGCTCGCGGCGAAGGTCTTGAAGGACTGGATGTAACGCAGCGCCGTCAGCCCTTCGATAAGGCGTTCGATTGCCCATGGCCCGCCTTCAACGCTCGGCGGCAGCGAACTGCCCGGCCGTTCCTGCGTGAAGCAGAGGGCGGAGGCGTAGACGCTATGCGACGAACCCGCATGGTCGAAACGCAGGGTTTCGACGCGGCCATCCTCGGTCGCGATCGCGACAACAGTGTTGCTCGTGCCGAAATCGATACCGATCGACGCGGCGGGCAGGGCGCTCGACATGGGGGTCTCGGAAAAAAGAGGGGACGCGCGGTCTAGTGGCACAGGATTGACTTGGCAAGGCTCATAAGTCCGAACCGGTGCAAAAATCGAAGTCACCGGCGCTCCCAATGCAAACTTTGCATTGGTTCTTGCCCTTTCCGTTTGCTCGATTTGGCCGGTTCGCTGGCCAACCGACATTGGTCAGGTCGCAAGAAGGGGCGTGCAAGAGGGGCATCTGATCGGAGAGCCTCCGGCCCCGGAAGGCAACGGGAAGCGCTCGCCATCCGGCGAGCGACGCGAAAATGGGAGACTTGACGATGAAACTGGTTGGAATCGCAGCGTTGCTGCTTGCCTTGCCGGGCCTGGCCTCGGCGCAGGAACTCACGGGTACGCTCAAGAAGATCAAGGAGACGGGTGTCATCACCCTCGGCCATCGCGAAAGCTCGGTGCCCTTCTCCTACATCGACAACAACGCCAAGGTCGTTGGCTATGCGATGGAGATCTGCGGCAAGATCGTCGACGCGGTGAAGACCGACCTCAAGATGGAGAAGCTGGACGTCCGCCTGCTGCCGGTCACCTCCTCGACGCGTATTCCGCTGATCGCCAACGGCACGATCGATCTCGAATGCGGCTCGACCACCAATAACGCGGAGCGCCAGAAGCAGGTCGCCTACACCAACACACACTTCCTCACCGCCTCGGCCTTCGTTTCCAAGAAGGCGAAGAACCTGATGAAGATCGAGGATCTCAAGGGCAAGACCGTGGTTTCGACCGCCGGCACCACCAACATGAAGCAGTTGGTCGAGGCCAATGCTGCCAAGAACCTCGGCATGACCGTGCTGCCCGCCAAGGATCACGCCGCCGCGTTCCTGCTCGTCGAACTCGACCGGGCCGATGCCTTCGTGATGGATGATATCCTGCTCGCGAGCCTCGTCGCCTCGTCGAAGGATCCGGCAGCCTACCAGCTCTCCGCCGAAGCCTTCTCGCTGCCGGAACCCTACGGGATCATGCTCCGCAAGGATGATGCCCCGTTCAAGGCCCTGGCCGACAAGACGACGAGCGCGCTCTACAAGAGCCCCGAGGGCGCCGCGCTGTTCAAGAAGTGGTTCCAGAGCCCCATCCCGCCGAACGGCATCAATCTTAATGTGCCGATGAACGCGATGCTCAAGAAGATGCTCGAAAAGCCGACCGACTCGGCCGATCCTGCCGCCTACTGAGCGCCGCGAGGCAAGCGGCGGCAAGGGCACGCGCCTCCCCTGCGTGCCCTTGAACCCGAGAGAGGTCGGCCATGAATTACAATTGGAACTGGGGCATCTTCTGGGAGATGAACCCGGAGGGCTCCGGCACCTATCTCACCCTGCTGCTGATGGGCCTGCGCTGGACGCTGGCGACCGCGGCGCTTGCCGCAATCATCGCCCTGACCTTCGGCGCCATCGTCGGCGTCATCCGAACGCTCCCTGCACGCTGGGCCGTGCTCGCGGGCGACGCCTGGGTCGAATTCTTCCGCAACATCCCGCTGCTGGTGCAACTCTTCCTCTGGTATTTCGTGGTGCCGGAGCTCCTGCCGAAAGCAGCCGGCCTCTGGCTCAAGACCCTGCCCAATTCCTCGTTCTGGACCGGAGCAATCGGCATTGGCCTCTTCATGTCGTCCCGCGTCGCTGAGCAGGTCAAGGCCGGCATCCGTTCGTTGCCGCGCGGGCAGGCGATGGCCGGCACGGCGCTGGGGCTGACGACGGCGCAGACCTACCGATACGTCATCCTGCCGATGGCGTTCCGCATCATCCTGCCGCCGTTGACGTCGGAACTGCTCAATACGGTCAAGAACACCTCCGTGGCGCTGACGATCGGCCTGATGGAACTGACGGCGCGGACCCGTGCAATGCAGGAATATTCGTTTCAGGTCTTCGAGGCCTTCACCGCCGCGACGCTGATCTACCTCGCCCTGAACGCGAGCCTCACGTTCCTGATGCGGCGGCTCGAAAAAGCGGTTGCCGTCCCCGGCTATGTCGCGGGGAAATGACCATGCCGCAGTTTGATTTCGACATCATCCTCAAGACGCTCCCCTATCTCCTCCGGGATGGAATGAGCTTCACGCTGACCTTGACCGCCCTCGCCGCGCTCGGCGGGCTGGTGCTGGGAACACTGCTGGCGCTGATGCGACTCTCGACCGTGCCCGGCCTCGCCACGTTCGCGACCGCCTATGTCAACCTGATGCGCTCGCTGCCGCTCGTGTTGGTGATCTTTTGGTTCTATTTCCTCGTTCCCTACATCGGACAGGTCATCCTGCGCACCGAACGTCCGGTGGAGGTTGGCGCTTTCGCCTCCGCGCTGATCACCTTCACGATGTTCGAGGCTGCCTATTTCTCGGAGATCATGCGCGCGGGGATCCAGTCCATCCCCAAGGGGCAGCTCTCGGCCGGTTACGCGCTCGGGCTCACCTATCGGCAGGTGATGGGCTACATCGTCGTGCCGCAGGCACTCCGCAACATGTTGCCCGTCATCCTGACGCAGACAATCGTCCTGTTTCAGGATACCTCGCTCGTCTACGTCATCTCGATTACCGATTTCCTCGGCGCCGCCTCGAAAGTCGCCCAGCGCGACGGGCGGTTGATCGAAATGTATCTCTTCGCCGCTCTCGTCTACTTCCTGATCTCGTTCATGGCCTCGCTTCTCGTGAAGCGGCTGCAGGCCCGGACGGCGATCATCCGCTGAGGATCCGCTCATGCCGACGACACAACCCGCGATGATCGAACTCGCCGCCGTCTCGAAGTGGTATACGCCGCAATTCCAGGTGCTCAAGGATTGCACCACCAGCGTCTCCAAGGGGGAGGTCGTCGTCGTCTGCGGCCCCTCCGGCTCGGGCAAGTCGACGCTGATCAAATGCGTCAACGCGCTGGAGCCATTTCAGGCCGGCACCATCCGCGTCGATGGCGTCAATCTCTCCGATCCCGGCACAAACCTGCCGAAGCTGCGCTCGCGGATCGGCATGGTGTTCCAGCATTTCGAGCTGTTCCCGCACCTACGGATCACGGAAAATCTTTGCCTCGCGCAAGAGAAGGTGCTGGGCCGCAGCCGCGACGAAGCCATGACGAAGGGCATGGCCCTGCTCGAACGGGTCGGCCTCAAGGATCACGCCCTGAAATATCCGGGCCAGCTCTCCGGTGGGCAGCAGCAGCGCGTCGCCATTGCCCGCGCCCTGGCGATGGACCCGATCGCGATGCTCTTCGACGAACCGACTTCGGCGCTCGACCCGGAAATGATCACTGAGGTGCTCGATGTCATGGTCGAACTGGCCCGCGAGGGCATGACGATGATGGTCGTGACGCACGAAATGGGCTTTGCCCGCAAGGTCGCCCATCGCGTTATCTTCATGGATCACGGCGAGATCATCGAGGATCGTGCCAAGGACGAGTTTTTCAGCTCGCCCCGATCGGACCGGGCGCAGCTGTTCCTTTCGAAAATCCTCTCGCATTGAGCCGCCTCACCCTCAGAGCACCGGCGCCGCAGGCGATCAGGCCGCCGCCACGTGGCGATGGACGGCACTCCGCATATTCGCGGCGAACTGGGCGACAGAAGCTTCCCAGGAATAGCACTCGGCGAAAGCCCGGCAGGCCTGGCGATCCAGCGTCAGCGCTTCGAGCGCCGAGGTCCGCAGGTCTTCGCCAAGACGGCCGACCGACGGATCGGTGATGATGTCCTTCGGTCCCATCACCGGAAAGGCCGCGACCGGCAGCCCGCTCGCCAGCGCCTCGATGATGACGAGGCCGAAGGTGTCCGTCCGGCTCGGAAAAACGAACACATCCGCAGAAGCATAGATCTCCGCAAGCGCCGGGCCGGATTTCGGCCCGAGAAAATGCGCCCCGGGATAGGCCTTGCGCAAGCCGTCGAGTGCCGGTCCCTCACCCACCACGACCTTGGAACCGGGCAGATCAAGACCGAGGAATGCCTCAAGGTTCTTTTCAACGGCAACACGGCCGACATTGAGGAAGATCGGCCGCGGCAGGTTGAGCACGCTCTCCTTCCGCAGCCGGAACAGTGCCGTATCGACGCCGCGCGACCATCGCATCAGCGGACCGAACCCGCGCGCCCCGAGATCGGCGTCGAGGCTCGGCGTCGCGGTCATGATGCCGCAGCCGGCGTTGTGGAACCAGCGCAGCCAGCGATAGGTCACAGCCTCCGGCACCGGCAGGCGCGCACGGAGGTATTCAGGGAAGCGAGTGTGATAACTCGTCGTGAATGGGATCGCCCCAGCAAGGCAGAACCGCCGGGCGGCCAGGCCGATCGGCCCTTCGGTCGCGATATGAACCGCCTCCGGTCGGAACGCCGCGACCCGCGCCGCAATGCCCGGCCCCACGTTGAGTGACAGGCGGATCTCGGGATAACCCGGCATCGGCAACGTCCGGAAATCGGCCGGCGTCACGAAATCGAGCACAAGACCAGCATTCCCCGCCCGCCGTTGCAATTCGCCCAGCGTTCGCACCACACCGTTGACCTGCGGCGCCCAGGCATCGGTTGCGACGAGCACTCTCATCAGCTTGCCAGCGCAAGAGGAGGACGGTTGTCGGTATTCTTGCTCTCCGCCGCCACGATGTCGGCATAGCGCAGGATTTCCATCCGGCCGTCCACATGTTCGATCAGCGCGGTGCAGCTCTCCACCCAGTCTCCGGTGTTGAGATAGCGGATGCCGTCAAGATCCCGCTCCGCCGCGTGGTGGATATGGCCGCAGATCACGCCATCCGTTCCCGAGCGACGGGCTTCATCTGCAAGGCAGGCCTCGAACGAGCCGATGAAGTTCACCGCCGTCTTCACCCGGTTTTTCGCCCAGGCCGAAAGCGACCAATAAGGCAGGCCGAGCTTGCGCCGGACGTAGGAAACGCCCTGCCCGACGCGCAGGGCCGTCTCGTAGGCCCAATCACCGAGGAGCGCGAGCCAGCGCGCATGCACGACGACCACGTCAAAGATATCACCGTGGATGACGAGGTACTTCCGCCCGTCCGGCGCTTCGTGAACCACCCGGTCGAGGATCTCGATCCCGCCGAAGGTCATGCCCGCGTAATCGCGCAGGAATTCGTCGTGGTTGCCGGGCACGTAGATGATGCGTGCGCCCTTGCGCACCTTCCGCAGGAGCTTCTGCACCACATCGTTGTGCGCTTGCGGCCAGTACCATCCCTTCCGGAGACGCCAGCCATCGACAATATCGCCAACGAGATAGATCGTCTCGGCATCGTATCGCCGCAGGAAATCCAGCAACATATCCGCCTGGCATCCGCTGGTCCCGAGATGAAGATCGGACAGGAAGACGGTCCGGATGGGAGTGCTTTCCACCTGCAAGGCTTGCTCCTTCTTCAAGGATTCCTGAGGCCTGAAAGCCAGAGTCGTGTTGCAGGCGTGTGACAATGCGTCCCTTTGGCACCTCTTCGGCAGACAGCAGACCGTCATTTCCCTGTCATCAAGCCGTTGCAACGCTTCCGCCGCGCGATAGGAGGAGGCCCCACATGACCGATATCGACCACACCGCGATGACGCGCGCCTACGCGAAATGGGCACCGGTCTACGACGCGCTCTGCGGTCCGTTCTTCCGTTCCGGGCGCCAAGCGGCTGCCGCGCTCGCCCGTTCCCTCGGTCGAGACATTCTCGAAATCGGCGTGGGAACCGGCCTCTCCTTCGCCGATTATCGATCTGACAACCGCATCACCGGCATCGACGCCTCGCCCGAAATGATCGCCAAGGCGACCTCCCGACTACGGACCGGCAATCATCCGCAGGTCGAGGATCTCGAAGTCATGGATGCGCACGAACTTTCCTTTCCTGAGGCGTCGTTCGACGTCATTGTCGCACAGTTCGTCATCACGCTCGTACAGAACCCGGAGCGCGTTCTCGATGAGGCATTCCGTGTCCTGCGTCCCGGCGGCTCAATCGTGCTTGTGAACCATTTCTATTCGGAAGCGGGGCCGCTTGCCGCAGTCGAGCGGGGTGCGGGCCAGGCTGCCCGCCGGCTCGGCCTTCGACCGGATTTTCCATTCGCGCGCATCGAGACCTGGTGCCGCCTCAATGGCGCCGTCCAGGTTGTAAAGCGGGAGAAGCTGGCTCCCTTTGGCTGGTTCACGCTCGTCCATCTGCGACGGACGGACATCGACACGGGCGGGGCGTGGACCGCCCGCACATACCCAGCCTGATGCCCCTTCCCCGGCCTGGATTCTGCTGTAAGATCAGGTGATGTCGCACCGGCTGCTGATGGCTTCGCTCCTCCTTGTTCTGACTGTCGTCACGGGAGCGTTGGCGAAGGAAGTCCGCATTTCCGATCGCGTGTTTCTGGTGCGGGATAGGTCCGGAGCGCCGCTTGAATTCCAGATGATCGTCAACGCAGGCTGTGCCGATGAAGGCGAAGGCCAATGCCGCGGCCTTGCCCATTATCTCGAACATCTCGTCCTTGTCGGCCGCAATCCCGAGCACACCAGCAGCGCGTTCCGGTTCTTCCCGGACGCCACGACCAACGGCTGGACCAGCCAGATTGCAACCGTCTACTGGCATCGCATGCCGCAACGCGAGGAAGGACCGCGCGCCGACCTTGAAAAAATCTTCAATTTCTACGCGGCCCGGCTCCGGACTTTCTCGATCCCCGAAGATGAGGCCGCGCGCGAGCGCAACGTCGTGCTGCAGGAGCATGACTGGCGGCTCGGTTCCGATGCAACGATCCGCTTTTTCCGCAAGCTCGATCGGGCATTGATGCCGGACCATCCGCTCGGACAGTGGACGATCGGCACACGCGATACCATCAAGGCCCTGACACTGGAGGAGGCCCGCACCTTCCACCGACGCTGGTACAAGCGTTCGAATGTATGGTTCGTGGTGACCGGCGATGTCGAGCCTGCCCTCCTGAAAGAAATCAGCGAACGGGCGCTAAAGGATGCCGACCCTGGCGCCGTTCCGCCCCGTCCTTCCCTCGTCCCGCCACCGGTGACACCGCGTCGCGAGCTTCTGCTCGAATATGATCCACAGGCAAAGCGCCGCCTCGCAGCTTACGAGAAGCTCGTGCGCATCGAGGAAAAGGATAAGCTTGTCACCCTCGCGCAGGTGGGCGTTCTCGCCCAACTGCTCGCAAGCCAGCTGCCGGGATCCCTGAACGAGGCCGTCGCAGAGCAGGCGAAGCTCACGATCACGAAACCGGTAATCGCGTTGCGCCGCATTGCTCCGGAGACCTACAAGCTCACACTCGCCGCCGATGTCCTGGAAGCCACCGACCCCGATGGCAGGAAGCTCCTCGCCGCGCTGGGCGCCTACGTCCAAAACCTGACCGCCGCGCAGTTCTCCGATCAGAGCGTGGAACGCATCCGCAAGCGTCTGCTCAACGAGCGGAAAACCGCAGACAATATACCTGAACAAGTATTCCGGCGCTTGCTAAACTGGCTATCGCAGGGGCACGCCCCTGAAGATATCGACCGCCTTCCCGCGCGGATTGCCGCCGTTCAGACGAGCGATCTTGTGCCCTTGCTGTCGGCTCTGGCCGGGCCAGGCACCGTCGTGGAAGGCATTCTCGCACCGAAGACCGGAGAATAGAGATGGCCCGAGCTTGTGCAGCCCGCCTTGCAATGGGCCTGACTGCCGCCTGCCTTGCCATCGCCATGCATGAGCCAACCGCTTTCGCCCAGATCAAGGCGAGAGATCATGTGACACCTGGCGGCATTCCCTTTCGCCATGCCTTGATGCCGCGCGCCCAGACGCAGACAATCCAGTTCGGCTGGCATGACGGCTATTCCTTCTCGCAGAAAGAAGGCCATGCCGCCGGGAGCTGGGGCGCCGGAATGATCATGCAGGGGCCCGCGGGCAGTTCGCGCGGGGAATTCGAAGAGGACGCAAAGGACGCGCAGGCACGCATGTTCCTGCAATCCAATTTCCGCAACACATTCGGTTCACTCGGCGCCCCGCCCGACAAGATCGACGATGCCATCGCGCTGTTCAGCCGGACGCTTGCAAATCCCGCGCTTGATCCCGAGCGGCTGAAGGAACGCATCGCCAACCGCAAGACCGAGATCCGGCAGGCTCGGGTAAAAGCAGAGACGCTCGCCGGGGATATCGGCGCTTATCTCTTCCTCGCCCCTGGTCCGGCCCGGCAATGGCGGCTCGGCGACGATGCCATTCTCGATGCCGTCACCATCCCGCGCATTGAGGCTTGGCGCAAGGCCGTGCTGACGCGCGAGGGGCTCAAGGTCGCAGCCGCAGGTCCAGAGCCCGTGGAGAAGGTCGCGGCACAAATCGACAAGCTTCTGGGTCACCTACCCGGGAAGGGCACGGAAGCACGCAGCAACGACATCCCTATCCAGCATTCCGCCAAATCGGTCGCGCTGGCAGCCCCCGTGCCGCAGACCTACCTGCTGATCGGCGGCTGGAGCGCCTTCTCGCGCAACGAGGACCCGATAACCGCCGATATGCTGGCAAAAATCCTGCGCGAGCGACTGTTCAAGGCTGTCCGCGAGAAATTGGGGGCCGCCTATGGCGCGACCGTCCGGTTGGGTACAGTTGGCCCGGATATGCTGTTCTTTTCCGTCAGCGCAGCGGTCGAGCACGAGAAAGCGGCCGACGCCCTCGCCGCGATCCGCGTAGAGCTGGCACGCTTTCTTGCTGAAGGCATTACAGAGGCCGAACTCAATCCGCAGAAGGACAAGCTCATCTCCGATACGCGCCAGAGCATGCGCCGCGCGCCCTACGTCGCGCGGCTCCTGCGCAATGCCATGCTCGAGAACCTGCCCGCCGATCATGTCGAGACGACCGAGAAGCGCATCGCCGCGATCACGCTCGATCACGCGAACGCGGCAATCCGGGAAAAACTCGGTGGTAAACCGCTCGCGACGATCATCGTCGCCCCCGCTGTCGAGGGCTTCGGTGTCGATTGCGTGGTGAAGACAGCGGCTGAAGCCGAAACCTGCCGATAGGCAAACCGGGTTCAGGGCAGAACCGACCGGTCCGCCACACCGGGCTTGCGTCGGAGGCGGATGATGACATCGACGTTGGCGATCTCGGTCCCCACCGGCAATGTCGGCAGCCGCACCACCCGTACCGCCTCGCCGATATCGAGCACGCGTCCCTCTCCCTCGATGAAGAAGTGCTGATGATCGGCGGTGTTGGTGTCGAAATAGGTCCGCGACGGATCGACCGCGAGAACACGCAGCAACCCCGCTTCCGTGAATTGTTTCAAGGTATTGTAGACCGTCGCGAGCGAGATCGGCACACCGGAGCGTTCCGCCTCCCCGTGCAGCTCTTCCGCCGTGACGTGGATATCTCGGCCACGAAAGAGGAGCGAAGCGAGAATGAGGCGCTGGCGCGTCGGCCGCAGCCCCGCCGCACGCAGCGTGTTCCGGGTGTGGGCGGCCCAGCACAGGGATTGGCCGACGGAGGGAGGCATCATCAACGTCTCTCCTGATTTATGCATTATATTGCAATATTTTGCATTATAAATCATAAACCGGTTTTGCTGGTCGGGCAAGCGGTCTTGCGCCGCCGACGCGGCAAAAATCGAAGCCAGATCACGGAAAGCAGATCAGATGCCGAGATGCCGTTCGAGGATGCCCGGTTCGGCACGCAGTGCCGCGGGCGTACCGTCGAACGCGATCTCGCCCTTCGCCATCACGACCATGCGGTCGGCGACCCGGGCGAGGCTGCGATGGTCCTTGTCGACAACGATCGTGGCGATGCCCTCGGCGCGGATGATATCGAGCATCGCCCATATCTCCTGCGCGATCAGCGGCGCGAGCCCTTCCGTCGCCTCGTCGAGCAGGATGAGATCAGGATTGGTCATCAGCGCGCGACCGATCGAGAGCATCTGCTGCTCGCCGCCGGAAAGCTGCAAGCCGCCGTGTCCTCGCCGCTGGTGGAGGCGAGGGAACACCTCGAAAACGCGCTCCAGCGTCCAGTTGCTATGCCCGTCCCGCCCAGGCCGCGCCGCCATGACCAGATTCTCGACCACATCGAGCGAGCCGAACACACCGCGCCCTTCCGGTACATAGGCGATACCCGCTCGGGCAATATCCTCCGGCTGTCGGTCGATGGTGCTCGCACCGTCAAAACGGATCTCGCCGCGCCGGTCGTGGATCAGCCCCATGATCGAGCGCAGTAGCGTGGTCTTGCCCATGCCGTTGCGGCCGATCAGCGCGATCTGCTCGCCGCGCCCGACCGAAAGCCCGACGCCATGCAAGGCCTGGCTGACGCCATAGAAGCTGCGGAGGTTTTCGATGACGAGAAGCGGGGTCATGCCACCTCCCCATGATCGCCGAGATAGGCGGCGCGCACCGCCGGATGACTGCGCACCTCGGTCGGGGTCCCGGAAGCGATCACCTCGCCGTCCGCCATCACCGTCAGCCGGTCGGCGAGCGCAAAGACAGCGTCCATGTCGTGCTCGACCAGTAGCACAGCACGCGCCTCTTTCAGCCGCGCGATCAGCGCGATCATCCGTTGCGCCTCCGCCTGCCCCATGCCGGCGAGCGGCTCGTCGAGCAGGATCACACGCGGGCGGGTCGCCAGCACCATCGCGATTTCGAGCTGACGCTGCTCGCCGTGACTCATGAACCGCGCGATCGTTCCGGAGCGCGTGGACAACCCGACCTCGGCAATCGCGGCCTCGGCGGCTTCGTTGACGGCATGGTCGTTGACCACGTGGCCGAAGAGGCGCAGCGCATGGCCGGAATGGGCCTGCGCCGCGAGCCGCACGTTCTCGTGGACAGTCGAAGTCTGGAAAATCGTCGTCTTCTGGTAGGAGCGCCCGATGCCCGCCATCGCGCGCCGGTTCGGCGGCAGCGTGGTCACGTCCCGATCACCGAGGGTGACACGACCGGAAGACACCGGGATATCGCCGGAGAGAAGGTTGATGAGCGTGGACTTGCCGGCGCCGTTCGGGCCGATCACCGCATGGACCTCGCCGCGATGAACATCGAGCGAGACCCCGCCCACCGCCATCAGCCCGCCGAAGCGACGATGGAGCCCCTCCGCGCGCAGCAGGATCTCAGCCATGCGCCTTCTCCTCGACCGCTTCACCCGTCGTGTCCGGTGCCTCCCCACGCTCCGGCATCACCAGCGCACCGAGTTGCTGGAGACCTCCCGGAAGCAGGAAAACGAGCGCGATGATGATGAGCCCTTTCACAAGCTTCCAGTTGTCGAACAGCGACTTAAGAACTTCCTCAAGCCCCATCAGCGCAATTGCGCCAACCAGCGGCCCGACGAGCGAGGAAAGCCCGCCGAGCACGACCATCACCAGCACGGTCGCGGAAAGGTGCCACCCCAGCATCTGCGGCGCGACGAAACCGAACTGGGCCGCCGAGAGATAGCCCGCCACGGCGGCGATCACCGCCGAAATGACGAAGGCCGCGAGGCGCAGCCCGAAGACCGGAAAACCAAGCGAAAGTGCGCGGCGTTCATTGTCCCGTGCCGCCGCGAGTGCATGGCCGAACGGCGAGCCGACGAGACCTTTCAGGAACAGCAGCGTCAGGAACAGCGCGCCGAGCGAAACGAAATAGAAATGCGTCTTGTTGCCGAGATCGACGAGCCGGAAACCCGCGATCACCGCTTCCGGCTCGTAATAAATATAGATCCCGTCCGAGCCGCCGCCGATCTTGGTGTCGTGGAACAGGTAGAAAAGCATCTCGCCGAACGCGAGCGTCGCCATGATAAAATAGATGCCGCGCGTGCGTAGCGAGAGCGCGCCGATCACGGCCGCGACCGCCGCGACGACGATCATAGCCAGCGGCAGCGTAATGAAGATCGATGCCCCACCGCTCGCAGGACTCGTCAGCGCCAGCACGTAGCCGGCGAGGCCAAAGAAAGCGGCGTGGCAGAGACTGACGAGGCCGCCATAGCCGACGACAAGATTGAGGGCGAGCGCGAGGATGCCCATCAGCATCGCCTTCGAGAGGAACTGGACATAGTAGACCGGAACCACGAAGGGCAGCACCAGTGAGACCAACAGACTGGCAACAAGCGCGATGCGATAGAAGCGGGACGAGACGTGCGTTGCCCCCGGGAGCTTCGCCATCTCAGTGCCCCTGCTTGCCAAGAAGGCCGTTCGGCCGCCACAGGAGGATGCCTGCCATCAGGACGTAGATCAGGATCGATGAAACCTGCGGGAAAAATACCTTTCCGAAGGTATCGGTGAGCCCGATCAGCAGCGCGCCGATCGCCGCCCCGGCAACTGAGCCGATCCCGCCGAGCACCACGACAACGAAGGAAAGGATCAGCATCCCATCGCCCATGCCCGGAAAAACGGTCGAGACCGGCGCGACGAGGATGCCGCCGAGCGCCGCCAGCGCGATCCCTCCGGCGAAGACGTAACGGTTGAGCCGATCAAAGGAGATGCCAAGTGCCCGCGTCATGTCGCGGTTTTCGGCTCCTGCGCGGATGATCATGCCGAGCCGGGTCTTCTGGATCACGAAGAAGATGATAGCAGCGACAATCAGACAGAACACGCATAGAGCCAGCCGGTAAATCGGATAGGAAAGGAGCTCGGTCAACTGGATCGACCCCTTCAGCCAGTCCGGCGGCGGGACCGAATGGACGTCCTTGCCGAACAGGATCTGACGGCTCTCGTCGATCACGAGAATAAAGCCGAAGCTGAGCAGCACCTGCGCGAGGTGGTCACGCCCGATCATCCGCTTGACGAAGACCTCCTCCAGCACGAGCCCGATCACGAAGGCGATCGCCGTGCCGCCGATCAGCGCGACGAGGAAGTTCCCCGTGTAGGCGGAGAGCCAATACGCGAGGTAGGCGCCAAGCATGTAGAACGCGCCATGCGCGAGGTTGATGACGCCCAGAATGCCGAACACCAGCGACAGCCCGCTGGCGACCAGGAAAAGCACGAGCCCGTACTGGACACCGTTCAGCAATTGAACGGCGAAGGTGGCGGCATTCATGAAGGAAGCATCCCGAAGAAAGCGGGCGGGGAGGAAGAGGAAGCCCCCCGCCCAGTCTGGTGACCTTAGGCCCGGCAGCCGCGCGCCGGATCGTCCACCGCCTTGCCGGCGACGCCGATCTTGACGTTCTGCCCCTTGCGGACTTCGCGCAGATAGATGTCCTGCACCGGATTATTACCTTTGTTGAAGGACACAGGGCCGCGCGGGCTGTCGATCTTCGCGGCGCGCATCGCCGCAACCATCGGTGCACGGGCGGTGAAATCGCCCTTCACCGCCTTGAGGCCGATATCGAGCAGCGCAGCGGCATCGTAGCCCTGCACCGCGTAGATATCGCCTTCCTTGCCGGTCTTCTTCAGGAAAGCCTCGGAGAAGGTCTTGTTCGTCGCCCCATCAAGATTGTCGGCGTAGTGCAGTGTCGTCTTGATGCCTTCGGCCGCATCGCCCTGTGCCTGCAAGGTGCCGTCTGTGAGGAAGCCCGCGCCGTAAAGCGGGATCGATTTACTGAGCCCCGCCGCCGCGTAGTCGCGGACGAACTTCACCGCGCCGCCGCCAGCGAAGAACGCGAAGACGGCATCGGGCTTGAGCGTCGCGATGCGAGTAATCAGCGCCTGGAATTCGACCTCGGGGAAAGGCACGGCGAGATCCTCGACAACCTTGCCGCCCGCCGCAGTAAAGCCTTCCTTGAAGGCATCGACCATCTGTTGCCCGGCCGCATAGCGCCAGGTGATCGTGGCAACGTTCTTGTGGCCAGCATCGAACATCACCTTACCCATCGGCTGACAGACCTGCCAGTTCGAGAACGATGTGCGAAAGATATGCGGCGCGCAAAGCGGGCCTGTGGCCTCGTTTACGCCCGCGTTGGGGATGACCAGCATGGTGTTCGTATCGCGCGCGACCTTGACCATCGCCATCGCGACGCCGGAATGCACCGTGCCGACGACGATATCGACCTTATCGCGCCCGACCAGGCGGTTCATGTTGTCGGTCGCCGATTCCGGCTTCGATTCGTCGTCAATCTGCACGAATTCGATCGCCCGCCCGCCAAGTTTGCCACCCTGCTGCTCGGCATAGAGCCGGAAGCCGTTGTCGATGAATTGCCCAAGGCGACCGAAAGTGCCGGAATAGGGCAGCATCAACCCCACCTTGAGCGGCGCACCCTGCGCAATGGCAGGCGTGGGAAAACGGAAGGCGGAAGCGCCGGCGACAAGCCCGCTCGCCCCCAGGAGAAAACGTCGGCGGTCGGGCCGGATGATCAGATCGGATTTCGACATGGCATTCCCTCTCTCGGCTCTTGCTGGCCTGTCATTAATGCATTTTGTTGCAATGCACTGCTTGGACGCCTCCGCGTCACGAGCAATTTATGTATAATAATGCACAAATCGAGTCAATCGAGATTCCTGCCGGGATCATCATGCGCAATAAAGTGCTGAATGAACTGATTTGGGCGGCGAACCGGTCAGGACCATGAAGGAAATGGCGGTCGCCACCCCGGAAACCGGCGATCAGGCCAGGAACTTGCGCTCGCGGATCAGTTCGATGAGTTCGGCGAGCGAGGTCTCGATACTCTTGCCTGAGGTATCGAGCTGGGCCAGCGCCCGCTCGTAAAGCGGTTCGCGGCTGACGAGAATCGACTTGAGCTGTTCCATCGCCTCCGGATTGCCGGACATCGGCCGCGTATCGCCCTGCGCGAGAACCCGCATCATATGCTCGCGTGGCGCCGCCTTGACCCAGACAGTATGGAACCGGCTAAGCAGCATCTTGTAGGTATCCGGTTCGGCGACAATGCCACCGGCAACGGCGAGGATCATGCTCTCGTGCGTAGCGACGACGCGCCCGATCGCCTGTGCTTCCAGCTTGCGGTAGCCCTCCTGCCCGTAGAGCGCGAGCACCTCGTTGACCGGCATTCCGGCCTGCTCCTCGATCTCACGGTTGAGCTCGACGAAGGGAATGCCCAGCGCTTTGCCGGCCATCGCACCAAGGGTCGACTTGCCCGCCCCGCGAAGGCCTATCAGGCAGACGCGATGCGCCCGCATCGCCTCGTCCGGCTCGGGATTGAGCATCTGCATGACGCGCTTGCGGACGTCTGCGCTGGCGACGCGGTAGAGATCCATGATCCGCAGCGCCTCGGAGGTCCAAGGGTCCTCCTCGCTGATCAGCCATTCGATCCGGTGATCGAGCGCAATGGCGACGCGCTGGAGAAGGCCGATGGAAATGTTGCCGTCACCCGCTTCGAGCTGCGCGAGATAGCGCGGGGAAACACCGGACATGTCCGAAAGAACGCGACGGGGAATACCCTTGCGCTCGCGCGCCTTGCGGACGCGCTCGCCGACGCGTATCATCAGCGCAGCGACGGTCTCATCGGCATAGGTGCCAGCCTCGCTGGGCGTGGCCTCGCCTCGGAAATTGGTGATTTCCCCCATCGCCAACCTGAAGATTGTGCAAAATATTGCATAAATCTAACAGATTTGCTCCGTTAATCAATTGATTTCTGTCAACAGAGCAAAATTTTGCTCATTTCTCAGCTCGAAGCTGGGCCGTGACGACTTCGATAATATCCTTCGGCGGCACCTGCTTGGCGAAGCGGTTCGCGACGATGAAGACACAGACGAATCGCCCCTCGAAGCAGAGTGTGCCGTTCTGTCGCGCGGCGACGCGAAATTCGATTGATGTTTCGCCGAGACGGCTGGGCCAGACCTCGCATTCGAGCGGATAACGCGGCGTCACCGGCGCCCGGAAATCCATCGACATATGCACAAATGGCGTGCCGACATTGCGGTCGAGTTCAAGCTGGTACCAGCCGTGCCCGAGGTGGCGATCCCACCAAGCGTCGATTGCATCAAGCGCGAACCACGGCAGACGGCCGGTGTAGGCGATCCTCGCCGGGTCGCAATCTCCCCAGGTCACGCGGATCGGATGGACGAAGGCGCCGGGCGCCAGCTCGGCGGCAGACACTTAATAGGTCTCCACATGGTATCGGCCGCTCTCGCGCATCGCGTTGCGGATGCCGGTCCATTCGAGCCCCACGCCGCGCGCGATATCGGACAGCGCCTCCTCGACGCCGCTCTCCATCGCCTTGAGGCCGCAGATGTAGATATAGCCGTCCGGATCCTGAAGCAGCGCCGCGACCTCGTCGCGATTAGCGCGGAGCTGGTCCTGCACATAGTTCTTCGGCGTATCCTTGAGCCGACTGAACGCGAAATACTTCCTGAGAAAACGATCCGGCACCTTGTTGAGCGGCCCGAAATACGGAAGGTCCTCCGGCGAGCGAGCGCCGAAATAGAGCATCAGCCGCCCAGTCAGCCCCGGATTTTCGCGTTGCCTCCGCATGGTGAAACCACGGAACGGCGCGGAGCCGGTTCCGGTGCAGATCATCAAGAGTTTTGCCTGTGGGTCTGAAGGCAGAAGGAAGGTCGCACCGAAAGGCCCGGTCACCTCGACCTTGTCGCCCATCTTGAGATCGCAAACATAGTTCGAGCACAATCCGCCTGGCTCGCGCTTCACGGTAAGCGAGAGGTTGTTGAAATTGGGTCGCTCGCCGTCGCGCGGACTCGAAACCGAATAAAGGCGGGGCAGGTACCGCTTGCCCTCCGCATCGACGCCCGGCGGGATAATACCGATGCTCTGCCCTTCAAGCACGGGGAACGGCGTCATCCCGAAATCAAGGATGATGTGGCGGACATCGGAATCGCTGCCCGCACTCGTCAGACGGTAGTTACCCTGCACGGTCGCAACCGCCGGCTTGCCGAGATTGTAGAGGTTGATCGAGGGCTTCGAGGCGGAGAGCGGCGCTTTCGGCTTACCTCCGCCACCGCGATGCGCCTCCGCGAGCAACTGCGCCATCGCTTCGTCGAGCGCTTCGAGCCCGGCGTCCTCATCCGGCGTCGCGACCTCGGCCTGCTTCGGTAATTCGCCCCAGCCGAACTGCTCGGCGAGGGTGTACGGCGTCTCGACGAGGCGCCACTCGTCGATCGAGCCGGTCGGGCAGGGAGCGATGCAATCCATGCAGAAATTGCACGTCTCGGCATCGACCACGACGTTGTTGTCATCGTGATGGATGGCGTTGATCGGACACACGGATTCGCAAGTGTAGCACCGGATGCAGATCTCCGGATCGATGAGATGCTGTTTGACCGGCTTGTTCATCGCGCTCGGTTTCCTCCTCGAAAGCGGGGCCGGAAAGCGGGATCGACTGTAGTGCGAGGGCGCCCGGCCGGGAGATGCCGAGCGCCCTCTTCCACAGTGGCGAACCTGCTCAGGCCATATGCAGCTTCACGTATTCGAAATCGCCGGGTTTGTTGTCGATGCCCACCTTCGGCGGCGCGATCCAGCTCGCGTATTTGCCCGCTTCCATGCAGGGCTTCATCAGCGACTGGATGAAATCGCCGTCGGCCTTGGTCGGCAGCCAGTGGTTGATGCCGGCATCGTACTCGGCGCCGGAAACCAGCTTGCCGTCGGGATCGAAGAGCTTGCCGGTGAAGACGCCGATCTTGCGGTTGAAGGCCTCGTGCGGCAGTTTCATCTCGAACTTGATACCGGCCTTCTCGATGATCTTGTTCCAGCGCCCGACACCGCCGGCGGCATCGCGGGTGTAATCGTCACGCAGGCGCATGTTGATCGCCGTTAGCGCGGGAACATCCTGCTGCACGAGCCGGCCGTCGACGATGTTCCACACCTTGTAGGTATCGCCCTTGAGACGATGGTCGTCCTCGAGCCGGCTCTCCATGTAGCGGCCCTTGATGCCCGCGTTGAAGGCATTCGCGGCGTTGGTGGAGACCTCCTGCCCGAAAAGATCGAGCGAGAGTGTGTAGTGGAGGTTGAGCTTCTTCTGGATCGTCGGCAGATCGATGACGCCGAGCTTGCGGATGCGCTCGATATCGTAGGGATTGTCGATCCCGGCCTCGTTCATCGCCTGGCAGGTGCGTTCGATCGTGCGCCCGACGCCGGTCTCGCCGACGAACATGTGGTGCGCTTCCTCGGTCAGCATGAAGCGGCAGGTGCGCGAGAGCGGATCGAAGCCAGACTGGGCAAGGCTTTCGAGCTGCATCTTGCCGTCGCGGTCGGTGAAGTAGGTGAACATGAAGAACGAGAGCCAGTCCGGCGTCTCCTCGTTGAAGGCACCGAGCATGCGCGGCGCCTCTTCCGACCCCGACTGGCGGCGCAGCAGATCATCAGCCTCGTCGCGGCCATCCGCGCCGAAATACTTGTGCAGGAGGTAGACCATCGCCCAGAGATGGCGGCCTTCCTCGACGTTCACCTGAAAGAGGTTGCGCATGTCATAGAGCGAGGGCGCAGTCTTGCCGAGGAAGCGCTGCTGCTCGACCGAGGCCGGCTCGGTATCGCCCTGAATGACGATCAGGCGACGTAGCATGGCACGATATTCACCCGGAACTTCCTGCCAGGCGAGGTCGCCCGCGTGTTCGCCGCAGGGAATGCGCCGGTCCTCGACCTGTGGCGCGAGCAGAATGCCCCAGCGGTATTCCGGCATTTTTACATAGTCGAACTTCGCCCAGCCCTTCGGATCGACACTGACGGCAGTGCGCAGATAGACAAGGCTCTTCTGGAACTGCTCGGGGATCAGGTCGTTCCACCAGTTGATATAGCCCGGATGCCACTTCTCCAGCGCTTTGAGGACGCGCTTGTCGGACGAGAGCCCGACATTGTTGGGAATCTGGGTGTCGTAACTGACGTTGATGAGATTATCCATCGTTCCGCTTCCTTGAATGCTGATCCCTGAGCGCAGGCGCCTGAGTTCGCCTCAGACACGCTGCATGTTGAAGTCGCCGCGAATGCCCGTGCCGTAGCGCTGGAGCGCGCCATCCTTGCCGACCGCGTTCGGCCGCTGGAAAATCCAGTTCTGCCAGGCGGTAAGACGACCGAAAATGCGGGTTTCCATCGTCTCCGGCCCGGCGAAGCGCAGGTTCGCTTCCATCCCCGTCATGGCGTCGGGCGAGAAGCTGGCGCGCTCCTCGCAGAAGATCCGGACCTCGTCCTCCCAATCGACCTCGTCGAGACTGAAGGTGACGAGCCCCAGCGCCTCGGCCGCCTCCGCATCGAGCGCCTCGCCGATCTTCGCCTCCGCCTGCCCGACGCGCTCCGGCTCGCCGAGAAAGCGGGTCTGGAGGCGGGTGAGGTCGTTGCCCATCGGGTAGCGACCGAAGTTCGACGCGCCGAGCGTGATCGCAGCCAGAGGCCGGTTGTCGCCGTCGAATTCGCCGTCCATCATGTAGCTGCGGTCGACCGCGAACAGGATCTCGGCCAGCACACCGGCGAAGCACGATCCATGCTCGACCAGCGCGACCAGCGAGCGCGACGTCATGTCGATGCGCTTGAGCACGCGCTTCCAGTAGAGCAGCGTTTCGGCGGCGAGCCAGTGCCTCTCGTTGGCGAGCAGCAGCGCCTCGTGCGCCGCGACGCGCGCGGGATCACCCTGCGTGCGGATGACGAGGAGACCGCATTCCATCTCGTTGAGGCGAAGGTGGAGGATGGCATCATCGAGCTCGCGCGCGGCCCGCAGCATCCAGGCGTCCGAGCCCTGGCGAACGAACTCGTCCATGCTCGCAGGCGCATCGGCTTCCGGCCCGTTGACGAGGATCGTCGCCCGGCGCGCGGCGCGATCGACCTGCACCTCGACGGTCGAGTAGGTGATCGAGCCGTCATCCGCGAACTTGCGCTGGAGCGGGCGCAGTTCGATACCCTTTTCGGCAGGCGCGCGACTGGACTTCGCGGCGAAATCGCGCGCGCGCTCGGCCACAGCCTCCTCGAAACGCGAATTCGCAACCACTTCGTCGACCAGCCGCCAGTCGAGCGCGCGCTTGCCGCGCACGCCCTCTTCCATCGAGCAGAAGACGTCCGCGAGATCGCGCCGAACTTTGCGCTTGTCGGTGACGCGCGTAAGCCCACCCGTTCCTGGCAGAACCGCGAGCAGCGGCACTTCCGGCAGGGCGACGTTCGACGAACCGTCGTCCGTCAGGATGATGTGATCGCAGGCAAGCGCAAGTTCATAACCGCCGCCCGCACAGGCGCCCTTGACGGCGCAGATGTAATGCTGGCCCGATTCCGCGCCCGCCGCCTCGAAGGTATTGCGGGTCTCGTTGGTGAACTTGCAGAAATTCACCTTGTGGGCATGACTCGCGCCGCCCAGCATGCGGATGTTCGCACCGGCGCAGAACACGCGATCCTTGCCCGACCGCAGCACGACCGCGCGCACCTCCGGGTGCTCGAAACGCATCCGCTGGACAACATCGGCCAACTCGATATCGACGCCAAGATCGTACGAATTCAGCTTCAGCTCATAGCCTTCAAAGAGCCCGCCCTTCTCGTCGACATCCATGAAGACAGTCGCGACCGGCCCATCATAGGTGACGCGCCAATGACGATAGCGCGACGGATCGGTCTGGAAATCGATAACCTTGCTCACGGCAAGCCCCCTCTGTTGATCTGCAATATATTGCTGGTTTTTCGACTCGTAAAGCGCTATTTTGCCTATTTTGCGCGAAATTCGTGTCTTCTTGCTCGCAAATAATGCATTATTATGCATAATTTGATGACAGGATATGCTAGTTTGCCCTCACAGCTCGCTAGAGAGCCGCGATTGCGGCACGCTCCGCTTCCCGTCCGAGAAGTCCCGATCCGGCCTGTACGGCGCTGCGCTGCATGTGGAACCGCAGACCTCTCAATCCGCCGAGCTCCTCGCCACCGCCTGCGCGCCCCGGACCGCCATGCACGCATTGCGGCATCACGATCGAATGGCCGGTATGGTTCTTTCCGACGTCGTCGTCGACGACAAGCACGCGGCCATGCCACGGCCCGAGTCCGTCGAGCACATCACCAGCAAAATCGGCATCGCTGCTGAAAAGGCTGAGCGCGAGCGAGCCGCCGCCCCGGATGCCGAGCGCCACGGCCTCACGGGTATTCTCGTAAGGCAGGATGGTCGAACAGGGGCCGAAGACCTCGATGTCATGCACAGCACGAGCACTGGCGGGTGCCTCGCAGAGCAACAGCGTCGGCGCAACGAAGGTGCCGTCGGCCGGTGCTTTCGCTTCCGCGACAATGCGCGCCTCGCCCCTGAGCGCGACGATCTTGCCGCGCGCGTCCTCCTGCTGCGCGGCATTCATCACCGGGCCGACGCGAACCGCTTCATCCGCCGGATCGCCGACCGCCAGCTTCGCAACCTGTGCGCCGAGCGCATCCGCGAAACCCCCCACGATGTCTCGCGGCACAAGGATGCGGCGAATGTTGGTGCAAAGCTGCCCGGCCTTGATCGAAAGCGCCTTTGTCGCCTCGCGCACGGCGAGATCGAACACCGCCGTGCCGGGCTTGGCATCGGGACCGAGGATGGTCGCGTTGACGCTGTCGGCCTCGATGGTGAGCCGGAAACCGGCGCGGATCGCGTTGGGATGCGCCCGGAGCACCTCGCCGGTCGCGGCGGAGCCGGTAAAGGCGACCGAATCCATCGGGCCAAGCGGGTCGAGCAGCCCCTCGCCGTTGCCGCAGACGAGAGAGAGCACGCCTTCCGGCACCTTGCCGGAAGCGATCGCATCCTTGACCATCCGCCAGGAGAGCAGCGCCGAGGCGGTCGCCGGCTTGATGAAGCTCGGCACACCCGCGAGCGTTGCGACGGCGACCTTCTCCCACAGCCCCCAGGAGGGGAAATTGAAGGCGTTGATCTGCACCGCGACGCCGGGCCGCGTGCGCCAGAAATGCCGCGCGAAGAACACCGGATCGCGGGCGAGCTGATCCTGCCCGGCCTCGACGATGGCCTTAGCCACGCCCAGCCCCTGTCCCAGCTTCGCGTAATAGCGCAGCGTGCCGATACCACCGTCGATATCGATCGCGGCATCGACCCGCGTATTGCCGGAGTTCTCGCGCGCAATAACCTCATAGGCCTCGCGATTGGCCGTGAGCACATCGGCGATCGCCTTGAGAAGCGCCCCGCGCTCGGCGAAATTCATGGCCGCGAGGGCCGCACCACCTCTGGTCCGGGCATGAGCGAGCGCAGCGGCAACATCGATCCCGCCGGCATCTGCCGTCGCGATCACCGCGCCGGTCACCGGGTTGAAAAGCGACCGTCCTTCGCCCTTGCCGGCCTGCCACTGGCCGGAAACATAGCTTTCGAGCTTCATGCCGTCTCGACCTCCGCAGCCTCGATCCGTTCGAGGCGGGTTGTGAATTCCGTGATGGCGGCGAGCGTCTTCGCCGGCTGGTCGATGTGCGGCGAGTGCCGGCAATCGGCGAGGATCTCGACATCGACGGGCGAGTAGGTCCGGGTCTCGATCTCGCGCACCTGCGCCAGCGTGCCGTATTGATCCTCGGCGCCCTGGATGACGAGGCAGGGGATGCGCCAGTAGTCGATCACATCGGCGACGTTCCAGGCCCGGAAACCGGGCGCAAGCCAGGCATCGTTCCAACCGCGGAAGGTATTGTCGGGGTCGCGGTGATATTTGCCGAGGCGATGGCGAAGATCGCCAGCCTCGTAGACCTTGCGCGCCTCGGCGATCTCGGCGAGCCCCATCGGCTCGGTGAAGAAATGCGGCGCCATCAGCACGATCCCGCGCACGCGGTGGTCTTCGTGCGAGCCGGCGTAGATGGCGGCGATCGTCGCCCCGTCGCTATGCCCGAGCAGCACGCCGCGTCGAAAGCCGATGGCGTTGAGCACGCCGGGCAGGACATCCATCGCCTCGCGCGTCATGTAGTCGAGCGGCCGCGGCAGCTTGGCGAGGTCGGAGCGCCCGTAGCCGACACGCGAATAGACGAACACACCGAAGCCCGTCGCCTTCGCGATCTGCGTGGGAAAATCGCGCCACAGCCCGACGCAGCCCAACCCTTCGTGCAGCATGACGATGGTCGGCGCCTTGTCCGGCGACGGCCCGTGGCAAGCATATTCGAGCGCCTTGCCGTCGATCGTAAGATATTGCTCCGGCTCGGCCTTCCAGACGATTCCCATCTCAGTTCTCCCTGAGCTTGAAGCGCTGGATCTTGCCGGTTGCGGTCTTCGGCAGATCCGGCACCACCACGATCCAGCGCGGGTATTTCCACTTGCCGACGCGTTCCTTCACGAATTCCTTGAGTTCGGGCACAACCGCGCCGGCATCCTCGCCTGCCTTGAGAACGATGAAGGCGCGCGGCTTCTCGAGCCCTTCCTCGTCGCGCGCGGCGACGACGGCGGCTTCCAGCACGGCGGGATGCGCGACCAGCGCCTGCTCGATCTCGAAGGGCGAGACCCAGATGCCGGAGACCTTGAACATGTCGTCGGTGCGACCGCAGTAGACGAAACGACCATCCGCCGTTTTCTCGTATTTGTCGCCGGTGCGTGTCCACTCGCCCTCGAAGGTCGAGCGGCTCTTGTGGCGCTGGTTCCAGTATCCTTCCGACGCCGAGGCGCCTCGCACGAGCAATTCGCCCACGCCCCCGACCTCGACCTCCGCGCCCACCTCATCGACGAGGCGAATGTCATAACCCGGCACCGCGACGCCGGAGGTGCCGTAGACGATGTCGCCGACCCGATTGGAGAGGAAGATGTGCAGCATCTCGGTCGAGCCGACACCGTCGAGTACCTCCACGCCGAAAAGTTCGGTCCATTTCCGACCGATCTGCTCCGGCAGGGCCTCGCCGGCCGAAACGCAAAGCCGCAGCCTGCCCTTGGGCACGTTGCCGTCCCGCTCCAATTGGGCAACGGTCGCGGCGTAGAGTGTCGGCACGCCGCAGAAAAGTGTCGGTTCGTGTTCCCGCAGGATCGTGAGCGCGGAATCGGGCGTAGGCCGTCCGGCGTAGAGCAGCGTCGTCGCACCGACAGACAGAGGAAAGGTCATCGCATTGCCGAGACCATAGGCGAAGAACAGCTTGGCGACCGAATAGACCGTGTCCTCCGCGCGGATACCGAGAACCTGCGCGCCATAGGTGTCCGAGGTCGCCTGAAGTGCGGCATGGACATGCCGGACCCCCTTTGGCTGGCCGGTCGACCCGGAGGAGTAGAGCCAGAAAGCGGTTTCATCCCGGTGCGCCGGAACGGTCTCTGCCGGGGCAACGCCCGCAACGAACTGCTCGTAGCTCTCGGCGCCGATCGGCGCCTCGCCGCCGATCACTACGATCTTGCGCAGCCAGGGATTATGCGGGAAGGCCGGCGCGACGACATCGTAAAGTTCGCGCGAGACGAACAGGCAGACGGCACGGCTGTCCTGCAGGATCTGATCATAAACCGGCGTCGCGAGCAGCGTGTTGAGCGGTATCGGCAGGACACCCGCCTTGATCGCGCCCCAGAAGACGAGCGGAAACTCGATCTGGTCGAGAACCAGCATCGCGACGCGCTCCTCGCGCTTGATTCCGGCTCGCTTGAAGGCATTTGCAACCACGCCGGTCTGCCGCTTGAGATCGGCATAGGTGATCTGCCGGTTCGAACCGAGCACCTCGCGGAACGCGATCTTCTCGCCGCGATTTTCGCCGATATGGCGGTCGATGAAATAGGTGGCGGCGTTTTCCGCGAGCGACATTCCTTCCTCCCTGCCGCCCTGTTCCGGGCGGTCGTATCGTGAACAGTCCGGCTGGCTGGCGTCCGCGCTCAACGCCCGGTGAATTCGATCGCTCCTTCCGGGAGCAGATAGAGAATATAGGCGTCCCCGCCGGTGACGGTCGGGTGATGATCGGAACCCGGCCCGTAGACATACCAGCCCTCGCCCTTGCCATCGAAGCGCGGCGCGCCCTCGATGGCCATGATCGCGCCGATCTCGCCGGTGGTGTGAATATGATGCGGCCCCTTGATGTCCTTCATCCGCACGACATCGACGCTGAAGCGCCCAGCGACACCGCCCGGCTTGATCGGCCGCCCGAAGCGGATGCCGCCCATCTCGCGGGCGACGAGCCACCCCTCGGCCTCGCCTTTGGCGCACAACGCCTTCAGGGCAAGAAACTCCGCACCAGATGCAAGAAAATGCGCATTGAGATCAGCTTCCATCGCGAGATCGAGCGACTTGCCATCGAGCCGTTGCGCGATCTTGCCGACGAGTTCCGAGAAATCCTGGATGGACACAAGCGCCTCCCGAAGGGTGATTGGCGCTATAATGCATTATTTCTCTATTTATGCAAGATAATGCTCATTACGAAATGCGTATAATTCTTCGCCCGCGCCCTCGGTGAGCACGTGCGGAAAAGCATAGGCGGGATGGCAGGGCGAGCGCGCATCGTGAACGCCGCGCCCTGCTTCGATCAGGGCAGCGCTTTGAGATAGCGCACGCGGCGGCCTTCACTGACGGCCTGCGCGGCATGGACGATGGCATTGGCATCGATGCCGTGGTGGCGGTAGAGGTCGGAGATCGTGCCGGTCTGGCCGAAATGCTCGACACCCAGCGCCTTGACGCGGTGACCATAGACCCCGCCGAGCCAGCCGAGCCCGAGCGGGTGCCCGTCCATCACCGTGACGATGCCGCACTCGCGGTCGAGCGGCTCGAACAGACGCTCGATATGGCTCATCGCCTGCGCGTTGCCGCGCTGGCGCGCACGCTCCGCCGCCTGGTGCCCGGCGTTGAGACGATCCGCCGAGGTGACGGCCAGCAGCGCAACGTCGCGACGATCCTCCGCCAGCAACCCCGTCGCCGCGATGGCTTCCGGCGCGAGCGCGCCCTGATAGGCGATCACGACCGAACAGTTCGGTCCCGGTGGCCGCAGCCAATAGGCGCCGTTGACGATATCGCGCTCAAGGTCCGCCGACATCGACCGGAGCGGCTGTTCGAGCGGCCGGGTCGAGAGCCGGAGATAGACCGAGCCGCCGGTCTGATCGCGCAGCCATGTCGTCTCGTCCGGATCGCCCTCGCCGTCCCGCTGCATGTAGTCAAACGAGAAGCGCATGATTGCCGCGAGTTCGTCGATGAAGGCCGGCTCGAAACTGCACAGCCCATCCTGCGCGATACCGATCAGCGGCGTGCCGATGGATTGATGCGCCCCGCCCTCCGGCGCGAGCGTCACGCCGGAAGGGGTCGCCACGAGCATGAAGCGCGCGTCCTGATAGCAGGCGTAATTGAGCTGGTCCGCCGAGCGGTAGATGAACGGATCGTAGACCGTGCCGATAGGCAGAAGCCGCTCGCCGTTGATCGAATGCGAGAGCCCGAGCGCCGAAAGCATGATCATCAGGTTCGATTCGGCGATGCCGAGTTCGAGGTGCTGCCCCTTCGGCGAGAAATCCCAGTTGTAGGTCGAGGGGATACGTTCGGCCTTGAAGGTATCCGCCATGCTCTCACGCGCGAACAACCCGCGCCGGTTGACCCAGGGGCCGAGATTGGTCGAGACGGTCACATCGGGCGAAGTCGTGACGATGCGGCTCGCGAGGGCTGAATCCCCGCGCGCGATCTCGTTGAGGATCTGCCCGAAGCCCATCTGCGTCGAAACAGGTTTGCCACGCTCACCCCCGGTCGGCAAAGCCGCCGGCACCGGGATCGCCGGCGAGGACAGGCGGCGGCGCCCCTCAGCAAAGAACGGCGCGGCATCGACGCGCTCCTGAAGCTGCGCCGGATCGAAGCGGGCTCCCTCCCACTTGTCCCACTCGTGGCCCGCCCGCACACCCATCGCCTTGCGGAAACCATCCATCTGCGTCGGCGTCATCAGCCCGGCGTGATTGTCCTTGTGCCCGGCGAGCGGCAACCCATGCCCCTTAACCGTGTAGCAGATGAAAAGCGTCGGCCGGTCGTGCCGCGAGGCCGCCTCGAAGGCTTCGATCAGGCTCGGCTGGTCATGCCCGCCCAGATTGCCCATGAGCTCGGCGAGTTCGGCATCCGTCCGCCTCTCGATCAGCGCCGTCACCGCGCCCTGATCGCCGATTTCGTCGAGAAGCCGCTTGCGCCAGGCCGCACCGCCCTGGAACGTCAGCGCGGAATAGAGCTGGTTCGGGCAGGTATCGATCCAGCGCCGCAGCGCTTCACCGCCCGGCTCGTCGAAAGCGGCCTGCTGGAGCTTGCCGTGCTTCACGATCACGACATCCCAGCCGAAGTTCGCGAACATCGCCTCGAACTTGGTCCAGAGCCCCTCGCGGACCACGGCATCGAGCGACTGGCGATTGTAATCGACGATCCACCAGCAATTACGCAGGCCGTGCTTCCACCCCTCGATCAGCGCCTCGTAGATATTGCCTTCGTCCATCTCGGCGTCGCCGATCAGCGAGATCATCCGCCCTTCGGGCCGCCCCTTCATCCAGCCGTGCGCGGTGACGTAGTCCTGCACGATCGACGAGAACAGCGTCTGCGCGACGCCAAGTCCCACCGAGCCGGTCGAGAAATCGACATCGTCGACATCCTTGGTACGTGAGGGATAGCTCTGAACACCCTTGAAGCCACGGAAGTTCTCCATCTTCTCGCGATTGAGATGCCCCGCGAGATACTGGATAGAATGGAAAATCGGCGAGGCGTGCGGCTTCACCGCGACCCGATCCTGCGGCCTGAGGATGCGGAGATAAAGCGCTGTCATGATCGCGCACATCGAGGCGGAGGAAGCCTGATGCCCGCCGACCTTCACCTCATCCGCCGGGCGGACATGGTTGGCGTGATGGATCATCCAGGAGGCGAGCCAGAGCACCCGGCGCTCGATCTCGGGCAGCAGGGTCAGATCGTTCATGGTCGCCTCCAAAAAGGAATGATCGCATCATTCTGGACCATTCCGCTTGGCAGATCTTGCCAATCTTGCTTCTTTTGGTGCATTTATTAGCAAATTCCACCAAATCATCCGGTGATCATGGCAAAAAACAAAGCCTATCCACTCGATGCCATCGATGTCCGCATCCTCGCGGAAGTCCAGCGTGACGGCCGCATCACCTATACAGACCTCGCCGAGCGGGTCGGCCTGTCCCCTTCCCCCTGCCTGCGGCGCGTCCGCATGCTGGAGGAGGCCGGGGTCGTGACCGGATATATCGCCACCGTCGACCAGACCCGCGTGGGACTCGGGATCAATGTCTTCGCGTCCGTCCGGCTTGAACGCCAGCGCGAGAGCGAACTCGAAAACTTCAACGCCGCCGTGAAGCGCTGGCCAGAGGTCATGGAGTGCTACCTCATGACCGGCACACACGATTACCTCATGCGCATCGTCGTCGGATCGCTCGAAGACTACGAAACCTTCATCCGCGACCGTCTCTCGCGGCTCACGGGTGTTGCGTCGATCCAGTCGAGTTTTGCGCTGAGCTGCGTGAAGCACAAGACGGCGATTCCAGTCTCCACGCCGGATTGAACCGGCGGATCGTCGTCGCTAGGAAATCTTCATGACCGCGTCCGGAAACGATATCCTCTACACACTTGATGGCCCCGTCGGCACCATCACTCTCAATCGCCCGCAGGCGCGCAACGCGCTGACCTACGCGATGTATGACGAGATCGGCCGCATCTGCTCGACGCCGGAGGCTTACGGCGCGCCGCGCGTGCTGGTGATGACCGGTGCCGGCGACAAGGCCTTCGCCTCCGGCACGGATTTTTCGGAATTGCAGGACATCCGCACCGCAGAGGACTCCGTTGCTTACGAGGAACGCGTCGAACGCATCTTGCGCGCCATCGAGACCTGTCCGGTGCCGACCGTTGCCGCAATCGCTGGATCTGTAACCGGTGGCGGCGCGATCATCGCCTGCGCCTGCGACATCCGCATCGCCACCGAGGATGCACGCTTCGGCTTCCCGATCGCGCGGACCCTCGGGAACTGCCTCTCGATCCGCAATGTCGCCCGCATCGCCCGACTCATCGGCGCGGCGCGGCTGCGCGACCTCGTCTTCACGGCGCGGTTAATGGCCGCCGGGGAATGTCGGCAGATCGGGCTCTACAGCGAGGTTGTCGCCGATCATTCCGCGCTTGTTGCGCGCACCCGTCACCTCGCCGAAACCATTGCCGCTCATGCGCCACTCACCCTGCGAGCGACAAAGATGGCACTCGATCGGCTTTCCGAAGCAAGCAGCGACATCCCTGACGCGGACATCGTGCAACTCTGCTACCTCAGCGCGGACTTCCGTGAGGGTATGGCCGCCTTCCTCGAAAAGCGCCGCCCCGACTGGAAAGGGCGCTAGCTCCCTGAATCTAGTTTCCCGCGAGATCGAGGACGACCTTGGTCGCGCGGGTGCGGTCCGAAGCAGCTTCGAATGCATGGATAGCGTCCGCCATCGGGTATTGCCCGGAAATCATCGCCTTGAGATTGACAGCGCCGGAGGAGATCAGTTCCGCCGCGCGTGCGAACTCCTGATCGAAACGGAAGGTGCCGACAACTGTCAGTTCCTTGGTGACGATCGTGTTCATCGGCATCATCACATCGCCACCGAGCCCGACAAGCACCATCGTGCCGCGTGGCTTCAGGGTCGCTACCACCGAGGCGATGGCGCGCGGATTGCCCGAGCACTCGAACACCACGTCGATCTGGCCGCGTCCCTCGGTGTAGGGCGCGAGAACCTCCGGCCCGGCTGAGACGTCGAGGCAGGGATCGCAGCCGAACTGTGCTGCGATTCCCAGCGAATGCGCGGTGATATCTGTCGCGATGACCTGCCGCGCACCCCCCAGCTTCGCCGCGACAGCCGAGAGCACACCGATAGGCCCGGCACCGGAGACCAGCACGGTCTTGCCCGCGAGATCGCCCGCCTGCGCTGCGGCATGAAGGCAAACAGAAAACGGCTCGCACAGCGCGGCCTCGGCGGCCGAAACCCGGTTCGCATCGAGCCGGAACGCCTGCTTGCCCGGCACAGTGACAAATTCACGGAAGAGCCCCTGCGCGTGGGGAAAGCGCATCGCCGAGCCGTTGAAGAACATGTTCTCGCAATGGATGCGGTTGCCGCGCTGGCAGGACGGGCAAACCCCACACGGGCGACTCGGATTGACCGCGACGAGATCGCCCGGATTCACATGGTTGACACTGGATCCAACCTTTTCGACGATCCCCGCCGCCTCGTGGCCCAGCGTCATCGGTTCGCGCACACGCACGACGCCGAAACCGCCATGATGATAATAATGGAGATCGGATCCGCAGATCCCGCCGGCGGTCATCCGGACGCGGACATCCTCCGCCCCCATCGGCGCATCCTCGCCCGGAAAATTCTCGATCCTGAGATCATGCGGGGCATGAATCACGACGGCGTGCATTGTTCTCTCCAGTAAGGCTCAAAGAATGGCGAGCATGCCGCCGTCGACATAGATAATCTGGCCGTTGACGTAATCCGACGCGGAGGAAGCGAGGAAAATCACGGTCCCGACGAGTTCTTCCGGCTTTCCCCACCGCTTCGACGGCGTCCGGCTCGTGACCCAGGCATTGAACTCGGGATTATCGATCAGCGCCTGATTCATATCAGTGACCATATAGCCGGGGCCGATGGCGTTGGCCTGAATGCCGTGCTGCGCCCATTCCGCGGCCATAGCCTGCGTCAGCGCGCGGACGCCGGCCTTTGCAACCGTGTAGGGTGCGATGGTTGCGCGTGCGACCGCGCTCATCAGCGAGCCGACATTGACGATCTTGCCCTGCCTTCGCGCCACCATCCTCCGCCCCGCCTCGCGCCCGATCACAAAGGCGCTCGTCAGATTGGTTTCGATCACCTTGCGGAACTCGTCCGTCGCCAGATCGACCATCGGTTTGCGCAACTGAATGCCGGCATTGTTGACGAGGATATCGATCGTCAACCCCTCGGCATCGAAGCGCTCAAAGGCCGCCTTGATCGCCGCCTCGTCCGTGATATCGAAGGCCGCCTCGCGCGCCTTCAGACCCTCTGCCCGCAGTGTGGCCACAGCCTGCGCGACCCGGGCCGCATCGGTGCCATTGACAATCACCTCCGCCCCGGCGCGAGCCATGCCCTCGGCCATCGACAGGCCAAGCCCGCGCGACGACCCCGTGATCAGGGCCCGCTTTCCTTCAAGCGAGAACAGCTGGGTGCTCATGGCGTGACAACCCTCCGCTACCGGCATTCCGGTATACTGCGCTCCGCTTGCTTTTCCACGGGATGACTGGGTTGGCAAGTCCTCTCCGGCCTATCGGCAGGGGAGAAGCCATCGTTGCACCGTCGCTGAATGCTGGCTAACATGTCAGCCACATCATCCCGACGGGCCCTTGTGCTTCATGTCCGATCAATCCTTACAGACCGGTGCAGATATTCCCCGCCGGCGATTGGGGCGCCTGCTCGAAACAGCAACGGCGATCGGGTTCGGTGGCGCGCCACTGGGAGACCTCTATGCCCTTCTCGATGAGGAAACGGCCGTCCACACCGTCACGACGGCGCTCGATCTCGGCATCGGTCTTATCGACACCTCTCCGCTCTACGGGCACGGACTTTCCGAACACCGCATCGGCGCGGCACTGCGCCTAAGACCTCGCGCAAAGCCGATGATCTCCAGCAAGGTCGGCAGGGTCATGGAGCCCTTTTCACACTGGCATGACGGCTCCGGCTATCTCGGCGGGTTTCGCCACGCCGCGCGCTTCGACTATTCCTACGACGGCGCGATGAGGTCGCTGGAGCAATCGGCGCTGCGGCTCGGCGTGAGCGGCTTCGATATCGTCCATATCCACGATGTAGATATCTGGACGCATGGCGCGGAGATGATCGAACAGCGCTTCCGCGAAGCGATGGACGGTGCCTATCGGGCGCTCGACGAACTGCGCAGCGCGGGCGCGATCCGGGCCGTCGGCCTTGGCGTGAACGAAGCGGTCATGTGTGAACGCTTTGCCCGTGCCGGTGATTTCGACGTGATGATGCTCGCCGGCCGCTATTCCCTTCTCGAACAGCCGGCGCTCGCAACCTTCATGCCGCTGGCGCAGGAGAAGGGAATCGGCCTTCTTCTCGGTGGCATCTTCAATTCCGGCATTCTCGCCACCGGCGCCGCTCCCGGCGCGCGCTACAATTATCGCGAGGCACCGCCCGAAATCGTCGCAAAAGTCCGACGCCTCGAAGCTGTCTGCACCGCACACGGGGTCAGGCTCGCCGATGCCGCGCTGCATTTTGTGCTCGCCCATCCTGCGGTCGCGTCCGTGGTGATGGGTGCGGTCTGCCCGCAAGAGGTGGAGGCGCAGGTTCGCTCGCTTCGCGCCGTTCCCCCACCCGATCTCTGGCCGGAACTCAAAAAGGCTGGCCTTCTTGCCGAAGAGGCGCCGACACCCGCATGATCCCTCGCATCGATTCCCATCAGCACTACTGGCGCATCGCCCGCGGCGATTACGGCTGGCTGACGCCCGATCTCGGCCCGATCTACCGGGATTTCCTGCCGGACGACCTCGCACCGTTGGCAACCGAATGCGGGATCGACGCAACGATCCTCGTACAGGCCGCGCCAACGGTTGCCGAAACCGAATTCCTGTTGGATATCGCCGTGCGAACGCCAAGCGTGGCCGGTGTCGTCGGCTGGGTCGATTTCGAAGCGCCCGAGGCGATTGCCGACATCGCACGGCTCGCGAAGAACCCTAAACTTGTCGGGCTGCGCCCGATGATCCACGACATCGCGGACGAACGCTGGATGCTTCGCCCGATCTTCGATCGCGTGTTCCGCACCATCGCGGCGCAGGGCCTCGTCTTCGACGCGCTCGTCCGGCCCCCGCACCTGCCGCATCTCGATACACTCGCAACGCGCTATCCCGAACTTTCGATCGTCGTCGATCACGGCGCAAAGCCGCTGATCGCGACCGGCGCCCGCGAGCCCTGGGCGCGCGATCTCTCGCGGCTTGCCATGTGCGCTAACGTCGTCTGCAAGCTCTCGGGCCTCGCGACCGAAGCCGGAAAGAACTGGAATACAGCCACGCTTCGCCCGTTCATGGACCTGATCGCCGATATCTTCGGTGGCAAGCGATTGCTGTTCGGCAGCGACTGGCCGGTGCTCAACCTCGCCGGATCATACCGACAATGGTTCGACATCGTGCGGGATTTCGTGGAAAGCCGGGCCGATCTCGACGCCGCAGCCGTGTTCGGCGGCAATGCTGCGCGGATCTATCTGGCCCGAAGCGGAAAGGAATAGGCCATGTTGCGCGGCATCGACCCGCTCCTCTCTCCCGACCTTCTCCACCTGCTCGCCTCGATGGGCCACGGCGACGATCTCGCGCTGGTCGATGCCAACCATCCGGCCGAGACAATCGCCGGTCAGACGCGGAGCAGACATCTGATCCGCCTGCCAGGACTCGCGATGGGTCGCGTCGCTCGAGCAGTCCTCTCGGTCCTGCCAATCGACGATTTCGAGCCCGATCCGCTCCGTCGCATGGAAGTTGTCGGTAATCCCGGCGTGTTGCCGACGGTACAGGAAGAGGTGCTGGCAGAAATGCGCGCAGCACTCGGCCCTGCCGCCCGGCTCGCGGGGATCGAGCGTTTTGCATTCTACGAGGCGGCGAAGAAGAGTTTTGGTGTGGTTCAGATCGGCGATCCACGCCCCTACGGCTGCTTTCTGTTGCGCAAGGGTGTGATCGCCGGCGAACCGGGCTAGCTGGCGGTCAGCCCGCCTGCCGGCGGTCCTGCATCGGCACCACCGATTGATAGGTTTCCTCGCCGCCGCGGATCTTGGCGAGCACGGCCTGATTGTCGCGATCCTCGATCTGCCGCTCGGCGTCACGCAGTTCGGCACGCAGGGTCTGCAACTCGCTGCGCAGTTCCGCGCTGCGTCGGGTCTCGGTATCGAGCGCCTCGCGCGACCGCTCCGCCAGCACACGCGCCTCGTCGAGCTGGCGGCGACGCGCCTCCGCGACCTCGACGGCGGAATCCAGTTTCTCGACGAGCGACGCTCGCTGCGCTTCAAGGCTTGCGATGGATGCTTCCGCCAGCCGCTGCGCTTCCTTACCATCGGCGATGAGGAGGTCGCGCGCCTGGAGTTCAACCTGCCGCGCCCCCAGCTCACTCTGCAATTCCGCGATGTGTCGACGCTCCAGTTCCAGCGTCTCGATCAAGGCCGCTTCGGCTTTGATGCGTTCGCCGGTTTCTTCCCGGGCGCGGGCAAGCCGTGTGCCGGCTTCCTCGACGGCCTTTTCCAGCCGCGCGACGGCGACGCCGTGCTCCGCCCGGAGCCGGTCCTTCTCGGCCTCGATCTCGTTGAGTGACAGCGGCAGTACCTGTTCGACACGCGCCCGCGACAGACGCAGCGCGCGCCGCCAGAATGCCGGCAGGAACAGGAGCCACACCAGCCCCGCCACCAGAAACCCGAGCGCAAAGACGAGCGCCTGCTCGATCATTCGAACCAACTCCCTGTTATGGCTGGTTCAGCACGAAATCGCGCTCAGGTCAAAAAACGATTCCGTCAGAACGGATTCCAGGTCGATTGCGAGGTGAACTTGAGATAGCCGATGTTGACCCCAAGCCGGGCACCGACGCCGGACCGGATCGGCACGACGATGATGTCGTTCGCAGTCAGTGCAGTCATCCCGAACCCACCGATGAAATACGCCGAACCGTCGATCCCGGCGAAGCGCTGGTAGATGCCTGCCACCCGGGGCAGGCGATAAACGAGCATCATCGTCCGGTCGCCGTCACCCCCAAAATCGAACCCGACCGAAGGGCCCTGCCAGAACACCTTCCGGTCGCCGGCGTTGCGCGTGTAGAGCACGCCCTCGCCATACCGCAGCCCGCCAACGAAAGCGCCGGAGGCCTCCTGCCCGAGGATATAACCATTGGGTTCGCCCCAGCGTCGCGTCGCCTCCTCGATTGTCAGCGCCAACCCGCGTGAGACCGTGCCGAAGAACCGGTGTCCGGAACCGACGAGTTCGCTGGTTGAAAACGTGGCGTTGCCGGGTCGCGAACGCTGCTGCGCAAGAACCTCGAAAGGAAATGCTGCGAGAATGAGAAGCGCCAGAGCCGGTAGCACCCTTGCAAGCCAACCGGAAAAACCGGCCGGGCACCGCGGGTCGATGCGGGTGATGGAGCTGTCGTGGGGGCGTGCCGTCATGTCTGCCTCGATCGGTCCGGTCATGCTAGGGGGCGGAAAGCGTCGTTGGGAGAAACGTCTTGGGAGAAGGTAGGCGCCGGATAAGCATCTGATTCGCGATGATGACGAGAGTTCACCGACAAAGCGGCGTTCTCAAGGCCGAAATTGACACCGCAGTCCGCAACGGAGTGCGGTGGCGCGGTTTGCTGCGTCTTCTTACCATATCCTTCGCCCTTTCTGTCGCGAGCCCGAATGTCCTTTCGCAGGGCATCCGCATCGGCGATGATATTGTTTCGGACCCCCTGACCGGTGCGGCCCTGCTGGGGTTCGATCCCGTCGCCTATTTCATCGATCACAAGGCGCGGCGAGGATCGGAAACGCATCAGGCGATGTTCGGTGGCAAGCTCTGGCTTTTCACCTCGGATGCCAACAAGAACGCCTTCGTCTCCAATCCGAAACCCTACGTGCCGGCATTTGGGGGCTATGACCCCGTCGGTGTCGCGGCCGGCATCGCGGTTTCCGGCAGTCCTGAGTTTTTCGCCGTCGAGGAAAGCCGCATCTACCTTTTCCGGCATGCCCGTTCGCGCGATGCCTTCCTTGCCGACCGGGCGATCCTCGAGCAGGCCGAGCGGAATTGGCCGCAGGTCAAGCTCGATCTCGTGCCCTGATCAGATCGGTCGACACTCGGCGAGATCCTCGGCACAACGCAGCGCGATGAAATCCGGATTGTCCCACCCCGATACCCGCGCACCATAGGCGAGATGCCGACCATCCAGCCCGAAGACACCGCCGCCGAGCGCGCGCAGGATCGCGTCCCCCGCCGCGATATCCCATTGCATCGTCCGCCCGATGCGGGGGTAGATATCCGCCTCGCCCTCGGCGAGACGCGCGAACTTGAGCGCGGAATTCTCCTGCCGGATCTCGGAAACAGCCAGTTTGCGGCATAAAAGTCGGCTCGCTTCAGCGGCATGAACGGAGCTGATGATCGCGATCCGTCCCTCGCGACGGCGCGGGCAGAGATGGATCGGCTCGACGGACTGGAAATTCCTGTCACCGACATGAAACGCCCCGTCGCCGGCCCACCAGCTTCGGCCGCTGGCCGGCGCGTGGATCGCTCCGGCAACAGGTTCGCCCTGCCGCACAAGCGCGAGCAACACGCAATAGTCTTCGCCCCCGCCAAGATAGGCCTTGGTGCCGTCGAGCGGATCGACAAGGAAGAACGGTTCTTCGGGCGCACGGGAATGGCTCTCGGCGTTCTCTTCCGAAATGATCGCGAATTGCGGAAAAGCCGCGCCAAGGCGCGTCAGCAGCAATTGCTCCGATGCGATATCGGCCTCGCTGACGGGCGAACCGTCAGGCTTGGTCGCACTGCCGCATCGCCCCTCGCGAAAACGCCGCAGGACGTCGCCTGCCTCGGCGGCGAACTCCGCCAACACTCGCGCGATCTTGTCCCGATTGCCGGTCGCCAACATGCCTTCCGTCCCCGTCGGCCCGAACCGACGCCGATTCCACAACATAGGCCAGATTATTGAAGATGAAAGCGTCGACGCGGGGTTGGCGCATCGGCACGGCGCATGTATCACGCAGGAGAGAACGGAATCGCGGGTAATTTTCAGGAACGGGGGCCATTCATGTCGGACACGCTCAAGACAATCGATCTCGCGGCGCTCGATCTCGCGGCTCTGCTGTGCTCGCGCGTGTGCCACGATGCCGTCGGCCCGATCGGCGCGATCGTCAATGGCCTCGAGCTTCTCGATGAGGACAACAGCCCCGAGACGCAGGAACTTTCGCTCGAATTGATCCGCAAGAGCGCCCGCCAGGCATCCGCTCGCCTGCAGTTCGCCCGCATCGCGTTCGGCGCGGCCGGTTCCGCCGGTTCGGCGGTCGACCTCGGCTACGCCCAGCAACTGACCACCCAATTAATGGCGGACGAGAAGGTCACGCTTGACTGGAATACGCCCCGGCTCTTCGTCGAGAAGAACCGGGTGAAGCTGCTAATGAACCTCTGCGTCATCGCGCTGGCGTCGGTTCCGCTCGGCGGCACCATCACCGTGACGATGGACGGCGATGCCGAGGCGCCTCAATTCAAGGTTGTCGCTGCTGGCCCGAAGCCGCGCCTCGGTCCGCATGTGCTCGATCTCCTCGCCGGCAAGAGCGAGAGCGGCGCAGTCGACGCTCACGGTTTTCAGGTGTTCTACACCGGAGAAATCGCCCGCGCCTCCGGCATGAAGCTCGACGTTTCGCTGGACGATCAGGCCGTTACGATTCTCGCTGCCCCGGAAGCCTGAGGCGCAATTCGGGTCATTTTTTGTCTCAATCCCTGTGGGCTCAGGGCAAAAAAAAACCAATCATAAACCCTTGTCGGGCATCGTTTGACTGAACCGGTCGCGCTTTTTGCGCCGTAAATCAGGTCAAGCGGTATGGATGATCTCCTGAAAGATTTCGTTGTCGAAACGTCGGAGCACCTCGACATTGTCGACGCCGAGCTGGTCCGTTTCGAACGGGATCCGAACAACAGCGCGACGCTCGCGCTCATCTTCCGCCTCGTTCACACGATCAAGGGCACCTGCGGCTTTCTCGGACTGCCGCGGCTCGAACATCTGGCGCATGCCGCCGAGGATGTGATCAGCCGTTTCCGAGACGGCGAGCCGGTGACGGCCCCGGCCGTGACCATGATCCTCAAGACCATCGATCGCATCAAGGGCATCATCTCGGAGCTCGAGCGGACGAATGCCGAGCCGGAAGGCGACGACGAGGATCTCGTCGAGGCGCTGCACGCGCTGGCCAAGGGCGAGACCCCGGCGATAGCTGCCGCGGCGCCCGTCGAGAGCAAGCCGGAAGCCGAGGGCACCATCGCCTTCCAGATTCTCGAACGCCCCTTGCGCGAGGACGAGGTCACGCTCGACGATCTTGAGCGCGCGTTCCGCGACGCGCCCGGTCCGGACCCTGTGGTCTTCAAGGAGCCAGAACCCGCGCCGGCACCGGTCGCTACCGCCCCCAAGTCGGCACCGAAGCCGCCCAAGCCAGCCAACGACAAGGCCGAGCGCAAGGACGGAGAGAGCGACGGCGAGCAGGGCAACGCCAATTCGGTATCGAAGCAGACCGTGCGCGTCGCCGTCGGCACGCTCGACCGGCTGATGACCATGGTGTCGGAACTGGTGCTGACCCGCAACCAGCTCCTCGAGATCGCTCGCCAGCGCGACGACGGCGACTTCAAGTCGCCGCTCCAGCGCCTCTCGCACATCACCGCCGAATTGCAGGACGGCGTGATGCAGACCCGCATGCAGCCGATCGGGTCTGCCTGGACCAAGCTCTCGCGCGTGGTTCGCGACCTCTCGGAGGAACTGGGCAAGAAGATCGAACTTATCCAGTCCGGCGCCGAAACGGAAATCGATCGCCAGCTCCTGGAAATGATCAAGGATCCGCTGCTGCACATGGTGCGCAACTCGGCGGATCACGGCCTCGAGATGCCCGACGAACGCGTCGCCGCTGGCAAGACGCCGCACGGCACCATCCATCTGCGCGCGGCGCAGGAGTCGGGCTACATCATCTGCGAGGTGTCCGACGACGGACGCGGCATCGATATCGAGCGTGTCAAGGCCAAGGCGATCCGCAACGGCCTGACAACCGAGCAGGAGATGGCCCGTCTCTCGGACGAGCAAGTCTTGCGCTTCGTTATGGAGCCGGGCTTCTCGACTGCGGCCTCCGTCACCAACGTCTCGGGCCGCGGCGTCGGCATGGATGTGGTGCGCAGCCAGGTCGAGCAGGTCGGCGGCATCGTCGATCTCCGCTCGCGCGCCGGCAGGGGACTCACCGTCACCATCAAGCTGCCGCTTACGCTCGCGATCGCCTCCGCGCTGATCGTCGAGGCGGCGGGCCAGCGCTTCGCGATTCCCCAGATTTCGGTCGCCGAACTCGTCCGCACGCAGGAAGGTGGCGACGTTCGCATCGAGAAACTCAACGGCCAGGCGACACTGCGCCTGCGGCAGAAGCTGTTGCCGGTGGTCGAGGTGGCCGATGTCCTCAATCTGTCGCGCGCGGCCGGCACCGCCAGCGACACAAACGACAAGCTGGTCGTCGTCTGTCAGGTCGGCGGCAACCGCTTCGGTATCGTGGTCGATTCGATCCTTCACACCGAGGAAATTGTCGTCAAACCGATCTCCTCGAAACTCCGTCACATGTCGGTTTACTCCGGCGCGACAATTCTCGGCGACGGCTCCGTCATCCTGATCCTCGAGCCGTCGGGCGTTGCCCGCTCCGTCATGGAAAGCGCGAACCGCGAGGCCAACGCGCAGAACGAGGCCGATCTGGCGGCCGAGCTTCACGCGAGCGCCGAACGCTCGCTGCTGCTGCTCTTCCGCGCTGGCGGCGCCAACCTCAAGGCTATTCCGCTGTCCTTCATCGGTCGCCTTGAGGAATTCGACCGCTCGGCGATCGAGGACACCGGCGGCAAGGCCGTCGTGCAGTATCAGGGCCGCCTGATGCCGATCCTCGGCTACATCCCGCAAGGCGGCTTCGAGGTGGATTCGCGTCAGCCGGTTCTGGTCTTCCACCAGCCGGACCGCGAGATCGGTATGGCGGTGGACGAGATCGTCGACGTCGTCGAGGTCGCGATCCAGATCGACACCAGCCACGCGACGCCGGGCACGATCGGCGCAACGATCATCGACGGCAAGGCGGTGGAAATCGTCGATGTCTCGGAACTCGTCGCACCGGAAGGTGCGGACAAGGCCGTCGCCGACGACGACCACATCGATGTGATGGTCGTCGAAGGCTCGGAGTTCTTCCGGGCGCTGTTCGCGCCGCTGCTTCAGAACGCCGGCTACCGCATCGCGGTGGTCCCGTCGCTCCAGGCGGCACGCCACGCGATCGCGCGCCAGCAGCCATCTGTCATGGTGCTCGATCTCGACCAGTCCGGCGAGGAGGCCTTCGCCTTCGCGCGCGACCTGACCGAGGGTGAGAACGCACCGCCGGTCATCGGTCTCGTCAGTCGGGGCGGTCCGCGGCTCATCGAACAGGGCAAGGCAGCAGGCCTTCATGACCTCGTCGGCAAGTTCGACCGTCAGGGCCTGCTCAGCGCCATCAGTGAAATCCTCGGCGGTTACGCCATGAACGAATGGGGAGCCGCAGCATGAGCGCGGAAAGCCGGATGCGGCGCGATACTGCCGCGATCGTCCATGAAATCCAGCTGGTCACCGTGCGGATCGACGGTCAGCTCATCGGCCTGCCGATCACGGCGGTGCGCGATGTCTTCTCGATCCACGCCATGACGCCGGTGCCGCGCGCGGACCAGGCGGTGGCGGGGCTCGTCAACCTGCGCGGACATATCGTTACGATCCTCGATCTGGGCTCCCTGCTCAACTCGCGGGCAAGCGTGAAATCGGGCGATGCCGAGCCGATGGCGGTCGGCGTCGAGTGGCAGGGCGAGGTGTTCGGCCTCGTTGTCGACGAGATCGGCGATGTGCTCTCGCTGAGCCCGGACACATCCGATGCCATGCCCGCCAACCTCGGGCAGGCCTGGGCGCGCTTCACGCGCCGCGTCCACAAGTTGGAGCGCGAGCTGATGATCGAGATCGATCTCCATGCGCTTCTTGAGACCATGACCCTTCAGGCCGCCTGAGAAGGACCAAGCCGATGAAATATTGCCTCGTCGTCGACGATTCCAGCGTCATCCGCAAGGTGGCGCGCCGCATTCTCGAGGGCCTCGATTTCGAGATCGCCGAAGCCGAGGACGGCATGCAGGCGATGGACAGCTGCTCCTCGCGGATGCCCGATGCCATCCTGCTCGACTGGAACATGCCAAACATGGATGGCTACGAGTTCCTGACCAAACTGCGCAAGATGTCGGGCGGCAACCGTCCCAAGGTCGTGTTCTGCACCACCGAGAACGACATCGGCCATATCGCCAAGGCGATGGATTCGGGTGCGGACGAATATGTGATGAAACCGTTCGACAAGGAGATCCTCTCCTCGAAGTTCGGCGAGGTCGGGCTGGTCTGATCGACCGCGCCAAGCCGCGAGGGCGGCGCCCCGTGTAGTTGTTCGGGCTTTCCGCCCCGGAGTTTTTGAATGGTTGCCGTACCGCAACGCCAGATGTCGATGCCGAGCGCCCGAGCGGTGCGCGTCGCTGTCGTCGACGATTCTGTCGTCGTGCGCGGTCTTCTGTCGAAATGGCTCTCCGAGACAACCGGGATCGAGGTCGTAGGCACCTACCGTTCCGGCCGCGAGATCATCGATGCCCTGCCTGGCTGTGCGCCGCGCATCATCCTGCTCGATCTCGACATGCCGGATATGGACGGCATCACCGCCCTGCCCTTGATCCTCGCCAAGTCGCCGCAGTCGCGCGTCATCGTTGTCTCGTCGTTGTCGGTGCATGGCGCCGAACTCACGATGCGCTCCCTCATGAAGGGCGCGACCGACTACCTGCCAAAACCATCCAACCACCGCGAGGTCTCGACCTCGGCCGATTTCCGTCAGGCGCTGATCGCCAAGGTCTTGGCGGTCGGCGGGGTTCGCGCCCTCATGCGTGCCCCGGCCCCCGCGCAACCGGCGCGCCCGGTCAATCCATTCACGCGACCTGGAATTCCGCCGTCGCCGCCGCCGGCACCCGCGCAGCGTCTCGCGAACCCGGCGCCCGCCACAGGCTTCCGAGCCGCCCAGCCCGTCCCCGCACCGACGGCGGACCGCGCGGGCGGGATCGCCCTGCGCCCCTTCGACCGGCATCGCCCCAAGCTCGTGGTGATCGGTGCCTCCACCGGCGGGCCGCAGGCACTCGTCGCACTCCTTGCCAAAATGAAACCGGCGCTTGCCCGTGTGCCTGTGGTCATCGCACAGCATATGCCACCGATTTTCGGTTCGATTTTCGCAACGCACCTCAAGCAGCACGCCGGCCTGCCCGCAACCGAAGCGGCAGACGGTAAGCCGCTTGTGCCAGGCACGATCTATCTCGCGCCGGGCGGATGCCATACCGTCGTCCGGAAGAAACCGGATGGCCAGTCCGTCATCGCCATGCTGCCTTCCGAGGCACGCGGACCGTGGCGGCCCTCCATCGATCTCCTTTTCTCGAGTGCGGCCGAAGTTTTCGGCAACGAGGCGCTCGCGATTGCCCTCACAGGAATGGGGCGAGACGGCACAGAAGGCGCGATGCATCTTGCGCGTCGCGGTGCCAACGTTGTGGTTCAGGACGAGGTCTCGAGTGTGGTCTGGGGCATCCCCGGTTCCATCGCCGAAGCCGGCCTCGCGAATGCCCTGCTGCCCCCTGAAAAACTTGGCGAGCTCGCGGTTTCGCTGCTCGAAGGACACACCCCATGAGCACTCCGATCATCAATCGCGTCATCCAGTTCATCAGTCGTTCCGCCGGCATCGTACTGACCGCGGAGAAGGCCTACTTCATCGAGGCCCGACTCTCTCCGGTCGTGCGCGAGGAAAAGGCGGCCAGCATCGACGAGCTGATGACCCGCGCCGAACGCGGCGACCGCCGTATCGCCCAGCGGATCGTCGACGCGCTGACGACCAACGAAACCTTCTTCTTCCGCGACAAGACGCCGTTCGATCATTTCCGCAACATCATGATCCCCGAACTCGTCTCGCGGCGACCGCCAGGCAAGGCCATCCGGATCTGGTGCGCTGCCTGTTCCAGCGGTCAGGAGCCCTTCTCGCTGATCATGCTGCTCGACGAAATGAAGGCCCAGCTCGGCGGCCGAAACGTCGAGATCCATGCCTCCGATATCTCCGAGGCGATCCTTTCCAAGGCCAAGGCCGGGCTCTACAACCAATTCGAGGTCCAGCGCGGCCTACCGACGAAACTGCTGCTGCAGTATTTCACCAAGGAAGGCGACAACTGGAAAATCAGCCAGGATGTCGTGCGCCGGGTGAACTTCTTCAAATTCAACCTGCTTGAAGACATGCGCAATCTCGGCACCTTCGACATCGTGTTCTGCCGCAACGTGCTGATCTATTTCGATCGTCCGACACGCGGCAAGATTTTCGCGCAGATCGCCGACCGCCTCGCGCCGGACGGTTTCATGATGCTGGGCGGCGCCGAATCGACCTTCGGCGTGACCGATCGCTTCACGAGCCACCCCAAGGAGCGGATGATCCACCTGCCGCTCGCACAGCGTGCCGCCCCCCGCATCGCGACTGCCTGAAGTCTCAGGCCTCTCCGCAGCCCGCACGGCCCTTCTGGTCTTGCGGGACAAACAAACTGAAGAACCCGAGCCAACAAAAAACCCGCCTCGCGGCGGGTTGTTTCGTCTTGATGGTTCCTTGAAGAACCTCAGGCCGGGATGCGCTCGTCGGTGTCCAGCGGCTCGCGCAGCACGTAGCCGCGACCCCACACGGTCTCGATGTAGTTGCGGCCTTCCGAGGCATTCGCGAGCTTCTTGCGCAGCTTGCAGATGAAGACGTCGATGATCTTCAGTTCCGGCTCGTCCATGCCGCCGTAGAGGTGATTGAGGAACATCTCCTTCGTCAACGTCGTACCGCGACGGAGCGAGAGGAGTTCGAGCATCTGGTATTCCTTGCCCGTCAGGTGCACGCGGTGGCCACCGACCTCGACCGTCTTCTGGTCGAGATTGACGACGAGATCGCCGGTCTGGATGACCGACTGAGCGTGGCCTTTCGAACGGCGCACGATCGCGTGGATGCGGGCGACGAGCTCGTCCTTGTGGAACGGCTTGGTCAGGTAGTCGTCGGCCCCGAAACCGAGACCTTTGACCTTGTCGTCAATGCCGGCCATGCCGGAAAGGATCAGGATCGGCGTCTTGACCTTGGCGACGCGGAGCGAACGCAGCACCTCGTAACCCGACATGTCGGGGAGGTTCAGGTCGAGGAGAATGATGTCGTAATCGTAGAGCTTGCCGAGATCGATGCCTTCCTCGCCCAGATCGGTGAGGTAGATATTGAAATTCTCGCTCTTCAGCATCAGCTCGATGCTCTTGGCGGTAGCGTTATCGTCTTCGATCAGGAGAACGCGCATGTCCTGGTTCCCAGCCCCAATTCAAGGTTGCGTAGCGCCGCGTTCCCAATCGAAAAACCGTCAACGACGATCCGGTTCGCGGTCAATTCCTTAAAACTTCCGTCACAAATTACGCCCAAAGAGTTAACAAAGCGTAATTCGTTAAGGCAAGCTTGATCGTGTTTTTGACCAGTCGTTAAGCCTTTGATTTGAAAAGAAACATCTCTGGGGCGAAGCGAGGATTCGGAATCATTTCGTCAACGATCTTTGCTAACCGATTCCATTGACTCAGCATTTTAACACCCGGGCACACCCCCGCGTTGCATGACCCGCCAAGCTTTGCGATTCGGTTGGTTTTCCACCGCTCGCAAGGAATGGGGGGAATGCGCTAAGGTTTCGATGCGAATCGGGCGCGAATCAGTTGAAACTGAGCACCGCGACCCGGACCGGAGGCCCCCTTGGCGGTTGAAGCCCTGCGCAGCGTGTTGGACGAAATCGCCGAGCACGAGGTGTTCGGACGGGTTGCCGCCGTGCGCGGCCTGATGATCGAGATTGTGGGGCCGCTGAGCCACATGGAACTCGGCGGGCTCGTCGCCATCGAGACGCAGGGTAAGGGACCGGAGCCCGAGCGGATTCTGTGCGAGATCGTCGGCTTCGATTCCGGTCGTGCACTCGCGATGCCGTTCTCCAACGTCGATGGCCTGCGACGCGGCTGCCCGGTCCACGTCGTTTCGCGCCGCGCCGCGATCCGGCCAGGGAAGGCCTGGCTCGGGCGTGTCGTCGATGCCTTCGGTCGGCCGATCGACGGCAAGGGACCGATCCAGCCCGGCCCGCGTCCTTATCCTTTTCGCAACGAGCCGCCGGCAGCCCACAAGCGACAGAGGGTGGGCGATCCGCTCGATCTTGGCGTGCGGGCGCTCAATTCCTTTCTCACCACCTGCCGCGGCCAACGCATGGGTATTTTTGCCGGTTCCGGTGTCGGCAAGTCGGTACTGCTTTCGATGCTCGCGCGGAATTCAGCCTCGGATGTCGCGGTGGTCGGGCTCGTCGGAGAACGCGGGCGCGAGGTGCAGGAGTTTCTGCAGGACGATCTCGGCGAGGAAGGTCTCGCCCGCTCCGTCGTCGTGGTCGCGACCTCGGATGAACCGGCGCTGATGCGGCGGCAGGCGGCTTATCTCACCCTCTCGATTTCCGAGTACTTCCGCGACGAAGGGCTCGACGTGCTCTGCATGATCGATTCCGTAACGCGTTTCGCAATGGCCCAGCGCGACATCGGCCTCGGCGTCGGTGAACCGCCGACCACCAAAGGCTATACGCCCTCCGTCTTCGCCGAACTGCCGCGTCTGCTGGAGCGCGCGGGGCCGGGCGAAATCGGCGCCGGCTCGATCACCGGTATTTTCAGCGTGCTGGTCGATGGTGACGATCACAACGAGCCGGTTGCGGATGCGACACGCGGCATCCTCGACGGCCACATCGTCATGGAGCGCAAGATCGCCGAGCGCGGACGCTATCCCGCCATCAACATCCTGAAATCCGTCTCACGCACCATGCCGCATTCGGCGGACCCGCTTTACCTTCCGTCCGTTCAGGCGGCGCGGGCGCTGATGGCGACCTATTCCGACATGGAAGAGCTGATCCGTCTCGGCGCCTACCGACGCGGTTCCTCCCCGGAAGTCGACCGTGCAATCGATGCTTACCCGGAACTCGAAGCTTTTCTTTCACAAGGTAAGGAAGAATCAACCTCCTTGGGCGAAAGCTATATTCGTCTCGCGGATATTGTTAACCGCCTGGGGCCGGGCGCCGACGCGTCCTGAACCTTGGGCACCCCAGGCGTAACTCTGGGTTCGGTCAAGGAGTAGAAGGACCATGAAATCGCGTGATACGTTGATCCGTCTGAAGCGGTTCCACGTAGACGAGAAGCGTCGCCGGGTTTCGCAAATCGAGGCGATGATTGCCGAATTTCAGCGGATGGCCAACGAACTCGACCGTGAGATCGAGAACGAGGAGCGCCGCGCCGGCATCTCGGATACAGCCCATTTCGCCTACCCGACCTACGCAAAGGCAGCGCGCACCCGCCGCGACAACCTCCTGCATTCCGCCAGCGAATTGAACGACCAGCTCGAAGACGCGAAGGCAGCGCTCAACGAGGCGTTCGAGGAGTTGAAGAAGGTCGAAATCCTCGACGATCGCGAGAAGGCCGCCGAACGCGCCGAAATGGCGCTGCGCGACCAGATGGAAACCGATCGCATCGCCGCGCGGGTGCGCTTCGCCGCCGGCCGCTTCTAATCCGGAACACCGTCCAGCAAGGGGATCTGCCGCGCCACATCGCGCGGCAGCGTGCCATCGAGGCGCGGGTCTGCGAAAACCTCGATCGCCCGCCGGTAGGGTTTGAAGCCCGCTTTCTCGTAAAATGTCAAAGCGCGGGGATGGTCGAGGCTGCATGTGTGAACATGCAGCGAGGCCGCGCCACGTTCGCGCGCAAGATGAAGGGCCTCGCCGATCATGGCCCGGCCGAGTCCCGAGCCAACCATCGTCGGCAGCACGCCGCAGAATGCCAGCTCCGGCGCGGTGGCATCCCGGAAGTCGAGTTCCAGCAAACCCACATCACCCGTCGGTCCGGCCAAGACCTGCGCGCAAACATCGGGATCCGCAAGAATGGATGCGAGTTCTGAGTCCGTCATCCTCAGCCGGCTGAACCAGAGCCAATCCCCGCCGATCGTCCGGAAAAGCTGGCGATAGGTCGCAAGGTCGTCCGCGCCCAGTCGCCGGAGCACCGCGCCTTCCGGGCCCGGCGGACGTGGCGGCAGGGCCGCGAGATCGTGGCGGAGATAGGTCACCAGCGACGCCAGTTGTCCCGGATCGAGCGCGTAAAGTCCATTCAGCATGATCTGGCCGTGTCTTTCTCGCACGAACACATACGCGATTCCGCATGTTGAACGGCATAATGTATTATTCCGCGCTTGCCAGCGGGTTCAAGGTCGGGCACTGACTGAAGCGGGGTATCGGCGCACGGGGGAAACAGGGCAAACCTGCTTCCTTGCATTTGCGTGCGGGTTCAGGAAGCGGCATGAAGCGTCTCAAGGAACTGTTCTGGCCGGCTGTTGGCCTTATTGCCGTCGCGTGGTCCCTCAAGGTTCTTTACGCCAAGCTGCATGCCGAAGCCGCCACGGATCAGGCGATCGCCGCCTTGATCGAGAATGCTGGCTTTTTTCAAAGCCTCAAGATCATCGCATTGCAGATCGCGAGCAAGATCAAGGACAACCCGGTTTCGGATTTCGTCCTCGCCTTCGCCGCAACCCTCCTCGCCTATCTCGCCCTCGCCTGGTACGACCGCATCGCCCTGATCCATCTCAAGAAGGAAAAGGGTATTTCCTGGCTTTACGTGACGATCTGCTCGTTCACGACCTACGCGATCTCGCATAACATCGGCGCCTCGGTCTTTTCCGGCGGCATGGTGCGTTATCGGGCCTACACGGCGAAGGGATTGACCGCAGCAGAGGTCGCAGTGCTGGTCGCCCTGTGTTCCTTCACCTTCGCCTTCGGCACGATCCTGCTTGGCGGCCTCGTGCTGCTTTACGAGCCGGAAATTCTCCAGCCGCTCGCGCCGGTCGGGCTCGGCATGACCCGCCTGATCGGATTCGCGATGGTCGGCTTCTGCCTGCTCTACACGATCGGCTCCTGGCTCCAGTTCAAGCCGCTCGTCATCCGCAATTTCCGGCTCGAATACCCGGGTCTGCATGTTGTCTGGCGGCAATGGATCGCTGCACCGCTCGAACTGATCGGCGCGGCCGGCATCATCTATTTCGCGATGCCCGGCGCCAATAATCCGGATTTCATGCTAGTGCTCGGGGCCTTCCTGCTCTCGTTTTCCGCAGGCCTCCTGTTGCAGGCGCCGGGCGGAATCGGCGTGATGGAATTCACCTTCATCAAGGTCATGCCAGGCATTCCCGCAGCGGACGTGCTGGCAGCTCTGCTCGTCTGGCGGTTGCTCTATCTGCTGTTGCCGCTGGCGATCTCGGTTCCCGTGGTGCTCGGTTTCGAGCGCGCGCAACTCGCGCATCACCACCACGATACCCAACCGCCGCCGACAAGCTAAGCGGCGGGCGCCTAACCGACCGGCTCGTCAGATCGAACCGACCGTCCGCAGCCGTGCCGACGGATGAATCTCGCCCTGCGCGACAACCGCGGTCTGCGGCCGGAAGCGCTCGACGATCATCCGCACGTAGGGACGAATGGCGTTCGACGTCACGAGTACTGGCATCTCGCCGAGGCGCGCCGCTTCCTCGAAGCGATCCCTCAGCGCGATCACAAAATCATGCAGGCGCGAGGGCTGCATGGCCAGATGCTTCACCTCGCCCTCGCCGACGAGCGATGACGAGAACGCATCTTCCCATGCCGGTGACATCGTGATGAGCGCCAATTGCCCGGTGGGGCCGGTGTGCTGGGCGCAAATCTGACGCCCGAGCCGCGAACGAATATGCTCGACGATCATGCGCGGATCACGCAGCGCACCGGTAACCTCGGCAACGGCTTCGAGAATGGTGCCGAGATCGCGGATCGAAACGCGCTCCGCGAGGAGCAGCTGGAGAATGCGCTGGACTCCGGTGGTCGCGATCTGCGCCGGCACGATCTCCTTGAGCAGGTCCTGATGCGCCTTCGGCAGTTCCTTAAGCAACTTCTGCACCTCCACGTAGGAGAGCAGTTCCGACATGTTGTTCTTGATGACCTCGGTGAGGTGCGTCGCGATCACGGTCGCCGGATCGACGACGGTGTAGCCGCGCAGTTGTGCCTCGTCGCGCAGGGATTCCTCGATCCACGTTGCCGGCAACCCGAAAGTCGGCTCAAGAAGATGCGCGCCCGGAAGCTGCACCTGCCCGCCGGCCGGGTCCATCGCCATGTATTGATTCGGGAAGACGATGCCGTTTCCAGCGTCGATCTCCTTCATCTTGATGACGTAATGGTTCGATTCAAGCTGGACGTTGTCGACCAATCGCACGGACGGCAGCACGAAGCCCATTTCGGCCGCAAGCGTGCGACGCAGTGCCTTGATCTGCTCGGTGATCTTGTCCTCGCCGTTCTGGCCCTGCACCAGCGGCAGGAGCGCATAGCCGATCTCGATCCGGAGTTCGTCAAGCTTAAGGGCGTCCTGAACGGGCATGTCCTCCGGCTTCGACTGCGCCGCCGCCTGTTCCATCATGTTCTGCGCCGCGCGCTGCATCTCTGCCTGCTTCTGGCTGCGGTCGAGCTTCATGGCAAGAAACCCCGAGATCGCCGCGAGACCGAGGAACGGCAGCGCCGGCATGCCCGGCAGCATCGCCATCACCACCATCACGAAGGCCGACATGCCGAGAGCCTTGGCCGAGCCGGCGAGTTGTTTCGAGAGCGCCTTGTCGGCAGCGCCGGAGACGCCCGCTTTCGAGACCAGAAGACCCGCAGCGGTCGAGACGACAAGCGCCGGGATCTGCGTGACGAGACCGTCGCCGACCGTCAGGAGCGTATAGGCCTTGGCCGCGTCGCCGAAGCTCATGCCGTTCTGTGCGACACCGATGATGATGCCGCCAACCACGTTGATGAAGGTGATGAGAATACCGGCAATGGCATCACCACGCACGAACTTCGAGGCACCATCCATCGCGCCGAAGAAGGCGCTTTCATCTTCGAGCGCCTTGCGCCGTTCCTTCGCCTCATCCTGATCGATGAGACCGGCGGAAAGGTCCGCGTCGATCGCCATCTGCTTGCCGGGCATCGCATCGAGGGAGAAGCGGGCCGCGACCTCGGCGATACGGCTCGAACCCTTGGTGATGACGACGAAGTTCACCACCACGAGGATGACGAAGACGATCAGGCCGATGACGAAGTTGCCGCCCATGACGAAGGCGCCGAACGCCTCGATCACCTGTCCCGCCGCGCCGTGGCCGGTATGGCCGTTGGAGAGGATGAGACGCGTCGAAGCAAGATTGAGCGAGAGCCGTAGCATCGTCGCGATCAGCAGCACCGTCGGGAATGAGGAGAATTCCAGCGGTGCGGTGATGAAGAGCGAGGTCATCAGCACGAGGACGGAGATGATGATCGAGAAGGCGAGCAGGAGATCGAGCACCATCGGCGGCAGCGGCACGATCAGCACCACTAGAATCGTGAGCACCCCAAGCGCCAGCGCGATGTCGCCACGCCGGACGAAAGCCCAGAGGTCCTTCGGCGACATGATGGAACCGAGCGGAAGCTTCGGGCCACCGTTCTCCTTGCCTATGCTCGCGTCGCTCATGTTCGCCCCGACTGAAAAACCCGGACGCATGTCCGGGCCTGGAATCCCACTGGGCAATTTTTGCCGGGTCTATGGTTAACGTCGCGTTAAGTCGGGCGTGATCTGCGCATCAACCGCCAGAGATCGCGCAGAAGATAAAGAAAACCACAGAAAGCGAGGATCGCGGGAATGCCCGTCACCACCGAAACAAGGGCAACGGAGAGGGCGAGGTTGGCTGCTTCCCGTGCAGCCTCCCCCGCGCAGAGCACAGCGCCGGTATCGATTCGCGAGCAGAGCCCATTCGACAGCATGAAGGAGATCGATCCGAACGCCGCTACGACAACCGCAAGCGCGAGATAGCTCGCGCCGCGAAACGCGATCCGGAGAAGGGTCCAGACCGCCTTCATGTCACCACCTAGACCATCGCTACCCGCGCGGCGCCCGGTTCCGGTACGTCGATTCCACCGGCCACATACTCGTTGAGCTTGTTGCGCAGCGTGCGGATAGAGATGCCGAGGATCTTTGCTGCGTGGGTGCGGTTGCCGAGGCAATGATCGAGCGTATCGAGAATGAGCTCGCGCTCGACATCGGCAACGGTGCGACCGACGAGTGCGCGCGTCGCGGCTTCCGCCGCCTCGGCAGCGCGGCGGGCGGTGGCGTCGTTTGCATCGCGGGCGATCGAATCGCCCTCCGGGGTGAGGATGGCATCGGGACCGATCTCGACGCCCATCGCCAGCAGAACGGCACGATGGATGGTGTTTTCGAGTTCGCGGACGTTACCGCGCCACGGGTTTGCCAGCAGCACGCGCTTGGCATCATGGCTGATCGGTCGCGACGGCAAGCCGTTGAGCTGGGCGTAACGCTTGGCGAAATGGTTCGCGAGCTCGATGATGTCGTTCGGCCGCTCGCGCAGGGCCGGGATCTTCAGGTTGACCACGTTCAACCGGTAGAGAAGGTCTTCGCGGAACTCACCCGCCTTGACGCTTTCCGCAAGATTACGGTTCGAGGTCGCGATGATGCGGATATCGACCGGAACGGGGCGTTGCCCGCCGACGCGGTCGATGACGCGTTCCTGGATAGCACGCAGCAGCTTGGCCTGAAGCCGTACGTCCATTTCCGAGATTTCGTCGAGCAGGAGCGTGCCACCGTCCGCCTCCTCGAACTTGCCGATGCGGCGCGCGACGGCGCCGGTGAAGGCACCCTTCTCGTGGCCGAAAAGTTCGCTTTCGAGGAGATTGTCAGGAATCGCGGCGCAGTTCACCGAAACGAAGGGGCGCGTCGCCCGCTTTGACTTCTCGTGCAGGAAGCGCGCCATCACTTCCTTGCCAACGCCGCTTTCGCCGGTGATCAGCACCGACGCATCCGAGCCCGCGATCTGCTGCGCGAGCTTGAGCACGCGGCTCATCGCCTCGTCGCGATAGACCAGCGAGGTCTCGGTGCGGCTCACCGCCTCGAGGATCGCCGCGATCAGCTCCGGATCGGGCGGCAGCGGCACGTATTCCTTCGCACCCGCCTCGATGGCGGCGACTGCCGCGCGCTTGTCATTCGCGGTGCCGCAGGCGACGATCGGCACAGTGATGTGCTCGGCGCTCAGCCCGGCCACCAGCGCGGCGATGTCGAGATGCGCATCGACCATCGCGAGATCTGCGCCCTTGCCTTGCCGGAGGTGCGAGATCGCCGCTTCTACCCCATCGACCTGAGCGACGGAGGCACCGCGTTCGCGGGCGATCTTCGCTGCCGTGATGAGTTCACCGCGCAGGGTTCCGACGATGAGAAGCCGCATGGCCGTTCTCCGCTTCTGATCCGTTCTTCAGAGGCCGCCGGGATCAGCGGTCGCTCTTGATGATTTCCGTCATGGTCACGCCGAGCTTGTCATCGACCAGCACGACCTCGCCGCGCGCGACGAGCCGGTCGTTGACGAAAATATCGATCGCCTCGCCGACCTTGCGGTCGAGTTCGAGGATATGGCCGGGGCTCATGTGCAGGAGTTCGCCGACCCCCATCTTGGTGCGGCCGAGAACCGCCGACACCTGCACCGGCACGTCGAAGACATGCTCGAGGTCAGCAGCGCTCTTGCTTGACGGCGCGCCCTCCTCGTCATTGCCGTAGGCGGCCGCCACGAGATCAGCGGTGGATTCGAGATCCTGGAGCTGGAAATTGCCTTCGGTGGACATGCTCTTCAGCCTTCTCTTGTCACTTCGTTCTTAGTCCTGATCCGGGAACAGCAGATTCACGGATCGATCGATCAACGCTTCGAGTTTTTCCCGGTCGCGGACAATACCGCCATCCGCCCACTCGATCCGGCAATCGCCGAGAGGAATGTCCGGATCGGGAAACACAAACAACTTGGTCTCGAGCCCGTTCTCGCGCAGCATCAGCCCGAGCCGGTTCTTGCAGGTATCGACCAGCGACGGCGTGACGCGGACGGCAACATGCGGCGTGCCCCGCAGATCATTGAAGATCGCCTTCGCCGTTGCTTCGACCGCCTGCATCGGTGCCATCTCGATCATACGTCCGGCAAGCTTCGCCGCAAAGAGGCGCGCGAAGGCAAGGGCCTCGTTACGCGCATCTGTTTCGAGCCGGCGCATCTCGATTGTTGCGATCTCCAGCCGGGCGAGAATCGCGTCGAGGCAGCCGGCAAGGCGCATCGCCTCGTGGTCGGTCTGTTGTTTCCGCCCTTCCTCGACACCCTGTTCGAACGCCTCGCGGCGCGCCTCCTCGATGAGTCGCTGGTGCTCGACGTAAGGGACGGGCACGCGCTTGGTCGGCTCGACGAACGGCGAGGCGCCGCCACCCTTGGAGAAATCCCTGCCGAAACTGAACGCGTTCGCACCCGATGACATCGCTTTCGCCTCAGTAGATCAGTTCGTCTTCGGCGCGATTCTTGCCGATGGTGATCTCGCCCTTGGACGCGAGTTCCTTGGCGAGGATGACGATTTTTGTCTGCGCTTCGTCCACTTCCTTCAGGCGGACCGGGCCGCGGCCTTGCATCAGATCCTCCATGTTCTTCGCCGCTCGGGTCGACATCTGCGAGAAGAAGAACTTCTTCATCGACGGCGCCGCGCCCTTGAGTGCGATCGCAAGCTGGTCGCGGTCGGAATAGCGGATCAGGGTCTGGGTCGAGCCCGGATCGAGCTTGGCGAGATCCTCGAAGGTGAACATCAGCGCGCGGATCTTCTGCGCCGAATCGCGGTTGCGCTCGTCGAGCGCCGCCATGAACCAGCTTTCCGTCTGCCGGTCGAAAGAGTTGAAGATCTCCGCGATCAGTTCGTGGCTGTCGCGTCGCGCGGTGTGAGAGAGGTTCGAGATGAACTCGGTGCGGAGCGTCTCCTCGATATGGTCGAGAACCTCCTTCTGCACCTCCTCCATGTTGAGCATGCGGTTGACGACCTCGAGCGCGAACTCGTGCGGCAGCAGCGCCAACACTTTCGCCGCGTTCTCGGAGCGGATCTTCGACAGGATCACGGCCACCGTCTGCGGGTATTCGCCCTTGAGGTAGTTGGCGAGCACCTGATCCTGCACGTTGCCGAGCTTCTGCCACATGTTGCGACCCGCCGGCCCACGGATCTCCTCCATGAGCGAGTAGACCTTGTCTTTCGGCAGGATCTTGGAGAGCAGTGCCTCGGTGCGATCGTAGTCGCCGGTCACCGCGCCACCCTGGGCCATCATCGACAGGAATTCGCCGACGAGCGCCTCGACCGCCTCCGCCGTCACGGCGCCGAGCCGGGACATCGCGCGCGTCACTGTACGGATCTCGTCCTCTTCGAGCGATTTCCAGATTTCCGCCCCGTAGCGGTCGCCGAGCACGAGAAGGATGATCGCCGCCTTTTCCGGCCCGGCGAGAAACCGGGTCAGATCGGTCTTCGGGTTGTTGTCAGTCGTCTTTTCGACTGCGTTCGCTGCCTTGGCCATGTTCTTCGCCCCTTAGCCCCGTTTTCCCGTTCAGCGCGTCTGCGCGATCCATTGCCGGACGATCGCGGTCGACTCCGACGGATTGTCCTGGACGATCTTGCCGAGGTGATCGACAGCGCTCTGCTGCAGGGCATGCTGGATGACATTGACGTTATTGGCCTGGTTCGAATTCGCCGCGTTGAGGCCACCCTCGCCGTTAGGGCCGGGAAGCGCGAGCATCTGGCTCGGCCCGCCATTGGCCATGCCCGAGGCCGCGATAACGCCCTCAAGCCCCGTGAGCTGCGGCACGGCCGGCGCATCCTTGCTCTTCTCCTTCACGCCGATCCCCATCTGCCTGAGCAGCGGGCGGACGACGAGCAGCGTCACGAGTAGCGTGAGCACACCGAACACGGTCAGCTCGACAAGGCGCAGCGCATCTTCCTTGGTGAGCGCGAGCATCTGTTCGAGGAAAGTCTGCTGCTTGCCCTCGACCGGCGTGACGCCTTCCGCGAAGCGCAGGTTGATGACCTCGACCTGATCGCCGCGATTGCGGTCGAAACCGATCGCGGAGCGAACGAGCGCGGCGATACGGTCGAGTTCTTCGGATGTCCTCGGCTTGTAGTCCATCTGCCCGTTGGCGCCCGGTGTGTAGACTCCGTCGACCAGCACCGCCACCGAGAGGCGCTTGACGCGGCCCGCCTCGACGATCTCGGTGCGGGTCGTCTTGGAGATCTCGTAGTTGACGATCTCCTCGTTGCGCTGCGTCGCGTCCTTCTGCTGCGGTGTGTTCTGATTCTGGTTCTGCCCCGCAGGCAGTTCGCGGGCCACACTGACCTGATTGTCGCGCTGCTCCTGGCTCTGCTGGTTCTCCGTGCGCGTCTGTGTCGAGCGGACAACGCGGCCTTCGGGGTCGAAGTTGTCGGTCACCTGCTGGACGCGATTGAAATCCATTTCGGCCGCGACTTGAACCCGCGCCCGGCCCCGGCCGACGACGCTGGCGACGATCTCCTCGACCTGCGTCTTGAGGCGCTTTTCGTGGCTCGACTGCTTGTCCTGCGCGAGCGCCGCGGCATCCGTCTCGTTGCCGGCGCCATCGGCAAGCAGGCGACCGGTCTCGTCGACGATCGATACACGCTCCGGCTTCAGCCCCTGCACAGCCGTGGCGACGAGATGGCGGATCGCGCGGATCTGGCTCGCGTCGAGATCGCCACGCGTCTTGACGACGATGGATGCGCGCGGCTCCTGCTTCTCACGGTCAAAGAGCTTCTTCTCCGGAATGGCGAGGTGCACGCGCGCTTGACTGATGCGGTCGATGCCCTTGATGGTGCGGGCGAGTTCACCCTCAAGCGCGCGGAGCTGGTTGATGCCCTGCACGAAGCTGGTGGCGGAGAAGCTATCGGACTTGTCGAAGATCTCGTAGCCGACGTTGCCGCCCGCCGGGAGACCCTTGCCCGCGAATTCCATGCGCAGCTTGGTCGTCATGTCGCGCGGCACGAGGATGGTGCTGCCGTCCTGCCGGATCTCGAACTTGATGCCGCGATTTTCGAGGTCACGGGTGATGGTGTTCGAATCCTGGATGGGCAGATCGCTGAACAGAACCCCCATGCCGGGATTGGACATCTTCGTCATCACGAAGGCGAAGAACCCGACAAGGGCCAGCGTCACGGCGCCCATCGCGACGAGACGCTGCGGGCCCAACCTGTTCACGATCTCAAGGATGCCGTTCACTGCCCCACCATCCGGTTCTTCGGTTTGCGCGCACCGCGATTTGCGCGGCACGCAAAATCTGCGCTAGGCAAGAATTGCCCGGTGGATGGTTACCGCCGCGTTAATTTGGTTAATTTTTTTTGTGCCATTTCGGTATGCTCCTCCTCGGTGCCACCACGCCGCTACTTTCCTCCCCGCTCTGAAAGACCCGCCATGCCCTCCCCAACCGCCCTTCCGATCGCGATCACGATGGGCGACGGCGCCGGGATCGGCCCGGAAGTCATCGCAAAATATCTCGCTGCCGACGCGTTGCGCGGCCTCTTCGTCATCGGCGATCCAACCCGCCTCGATGCTGCCTTCCAACTCGTCGGGACGAAGCGGGGCATTGTCGCATCACCCGCCGAGCAAGGCCTGAACCCGATCCGTAAAATGCTTGAAGACAGCGGCGATGATTCGCCCGTGCCGGTGTTCGATGTCGGCCGACTGCCAGCGAACCTGTCGTATGGCCGGGTCGACGCAGCCTGCGGGCGTCTCGCCTACGACGCGATCACCGCCGCGATCGATCTCGCGCTCGCCGGAGAAATCGGCGCGATGGTTACAGCGCCGATCCATAAGGAAGCACTCCACGCTGCCGGTATCCCCTTTCCCGGCCACACCGAAATCCTTGCCGATCGCACCGGCACGAAGGACTTCGGCATGATGCTGATCGAGGGGCCGCTGCGCGTGATCCTCGTCTCGATCCACCTCTCGCTGCGCTCTGCGCTCGACAAGGTGACGGAACACAACCTGCTGCGCACTTTCCGGCTGGCGCAGGCGGGCTGCCGGGCGCTCGGTATCGGGAAGCCGCGCATCGCGGTCGCGGGGCTGAATCCGCATGCGGGCGAGGGCGGGATGTTCGGGCGCGAGGAAATCGAGATCATCTCGCCCGCCATCGCCAAGGCGCGTGATGAGGGCCTCGATATTGCCGGCCCCTTCCCGCCCGATACGGTGTTCATGCGGGCGCGCAAAGGCGATTTCGATATCGTGGTCTCTCAATACCACGATCAGGGCCTGATCCCGATCAAGCTCAACGGCATCGAGAAGGGCGTCAACATCACGGTCGGCCTGCCGATCATCCGCACCAGCGTCGATCACGGAACCGCCTTCGATATCGCCGGCAAGGGGATCGCCGATCCGTCGAGCCTCGCGGAAGCGGTTCATGTCGCGCGGGCGATGATGGCCGCGAAATTCGGTCGTCGCTGAAACGCCGAAAGGCCCGCTTGCAGCGAGCCTCTTTCTTCGCGCGGGAAAGCGCAATTACTGGCGGTAATGCTGGATGCGCGTGGTGCGCAAACCGGCAAGCCCGTGCTCGTCGATCGAGCTCTGCCAAGAGAGGAATTCCTCGACCGTCAGCGTATAACGCGAGCAGGCTTCATCGAGGGAAAGAAGACCACCGCGCACCGCGGCGACAACCTCGGCCTTGCGGCGGATCACCCAGCGACGGGTTTCCGGCGGCGGAAGATCGGCGATGGTCAGCGGGCTGCCATCGGGACCGATGACATACTTCACGCGCGGGCGAAGTGGTTCACTCATGGGTACGCTCACAAAACGCAACAACTACGTTCATGAAATGTAAGGCCCGCTTGTTAAAAAACGCCTAAGTGCTGACACAATCAGCGGCGGACCGATTTGACCGACGTGACCGGGATCAGAATCCCGCCCACATCGAGCACCGGCGTGTCGCCCGTGACATCGACGCCATCGACCGTCCCGGAGATTTCCGAGGTCACGGTCATCGTCTGGCCGTTGGCATCTTTCGCGGCCACGACGATGGTGTACTGGCCATCAGCCGCAGTCTCGCCATTGGTTTTCTTGCCGTCCCAGCTGAATGTCTGATCGCCGGATGAAAGGGTTTTGGTCGTCGAATAGACCTCGTTGCCGTTCTTGTCCTTGATGGTGATCGTCGCCTGTCCGGTGCGCGGCGCATTGAGTTGCCAGGTTGCCGCGCCGTCCTTCAGCGCCGAGGTCGTTCCATCTGCTGTTACGCGAGCGCCGACGAAACCCATCGCGTTGGTGACGTTGGCGGTCTTGTTGGCGACGAGGAGCGAGGCGAGGCTGTCGTTAGTCTTGATCTGCTGTTCGACGCTCGCGAACTGCACCAGTTGCTGCGTGAACTGGTTGGTATCGAGCGGATCGAGCGGCGACTGGTTCTTGAGCTGCGTCGTCAGCAGTTGGAGGAACTGGTCGAAGTTGTCGGCGATGCGCGCGGCCGAGCTGCTGGTCGTGCTCGACGAACTCGACGAGGCGGCGGAAAGGGCGCTGGAAGCTATGGTGGTCATCGGGGTCTCTCCGCAGGCCTCAGATCATCAGATCGAGATTGGAATTGGGGACATAGGCACGGCGCATCGCCATTTCGGCGACTTGCGGCTGAAGCGAATTGTCGTCGGCGTTTTCACCGGTCGGGCCACGCGAGCCGTCACGGCGGGCCTCGCCATTCTGGCCGTCGCCACGCAGCGAAAAACTCAGGCCATCGGCTGACTGGCGGAGGCCAGCCTGTTCGAAGGCCTGCTGAAGGGTGGAAGCATCGCGCTTGAGCATCGCCAGCGTCTCGACCCGATCAACGACAAGGCTGGCATTGACTTCGCCATTATCGCGGATCTGAAGTTTCACATCGACGCGCCCGAGTTCCGCCGGATCGAGGCGGATCTGGAAGTTTGTCACGCCGCGCACGGCCTGCATCCCGATCTCGATCGGCAGCATCTGGAGCGGGGTCGGGCGAGCGATATCGGCTGTACGGTTCATCGCGCCGTTCACGGCGCTCGCCTGCACGGCGCGATCGAGGCCAGCGAGGATATCCGCCGGGCGATGGATCGCGTGCGAGAGGCCGAAAGATTCAAGCATGTCCGCGACGCGGTTGAGCCGGGTCGGATTGAGATCGGGCGTCGTCGCTTTCTTGCCGGTTTCGGCCGGTTTGCCCTCGCCGGCCTCGTTCTCGCCTTCAGCCGTTTCGGCCTTGATTTTCTCAAGCGCTGTTTCGGCCTTGGCGCTCCCGCCTTCCTTTGCGTTCACCACCGTCTTCGACGCGATCAGTTCCGTGGCGACGGTCTCACCGGCCTCGGTAACGCTCGTCGTCGCGGCATTCGTCTCGGTCGCGCCGTCGGTTGACGCGGTCTTGCCGGCTTCGCTCTTGGCAACAACGGGAGCCGCGGTCTCACTGACGGCGGCCTCCGCGACCGGGACGGGCGTCTCCGGCTCCGGCAACGCCGTGCCGCCGGTCTTGTCGATGCCGCCGACGGCCGTCGGATCGCCGCCGATCGCGGTCGGGATCGTCTCGCCTGGCACCGATTCGACGGTTCCGGCAACCACTGCAACGGGAGCGATCGGCGCGGGTTCGGCCTTGACCGGTTCGGCAGCAATCGCCTCGGCGGCAGCCTCTGCCACCGTGCCGGCCTCGTCCTCGACCTTCTCTTCCGTGCCACCTCCCCCACTGGTCGATGCCTCGTCAGCGCTACCGGCGGTCTCGGTCTTGGTGGTTTTCTCGGTTTTGGCAACCGTCGGCGGGGCCTTGTCGTCGTTGCAATGCGCATCGCCCTCTTCCGACCGGCGCGGGTTCGCGCGATCAGCGCGCGCTTCCGGAACGGGTCGCCGCTCAGGAGCCGGCCGGGGGTCAACCGGCTCCTGCGGGGTCTCGACGGGAGGCACGTTCCTGCGTTCGGCATTGCGGGTCTGAGCGGCTTCGGAGACGAGCGCGCCGAAGGTTTCGGAGCGGACGTTCTCGCCATCGCTTTCCGGGCGCCCGGATTCCGCGCGACGGATCGAGGTCACCTCGCTGATCGACCGGACGAAAGAGAAGCTGGTTTCGCTGGGCATCGGCACACATCCGCAATGGGTTTGCCGAAGATCAAGCAAGCGTCAGGCCAAAGAATTTCACTCTTAAAATATTGAAATAAAATGATTTAACACTGATTTAACTCTTTCCCTGCGGCAGGAAGCTCCTTCACCGGGACCGCGTCCGGCAAAAATTGCCGGGCTGCACCGGGCCGCTAGAAAGGAAGGGAAAGTCGCGCTATTGAACACTTCTGCGCTGCAATGGAGGCTTGGCCTTCATCGGCGCGGAGAAGGAAAGCATGTTGAACGATCTCGACATTGCAAAGCCTGCAAGCGAGACCCGCGTCGTCGTCGCGATGTCGGGCGGGATCGATTCGTCGGTGGTCGCGGCGTTGATGAAGGCGCGCGGCTACGAGGTGATCGGAATCACGCTCCAGCTCTACGATCACGGCAATGCGGTCCATCGCCCTGGCGCCTGCTGCGCCGGCCGCGACATCCAGGATGCGCGCAACGTCGCGGCACAGCTCGACATTCCCCACTACGTGCTCGACTATGAGACGCGCTTCCGGGAGGAGGTGATCGACCGTTTCGTCGAGAGCTACGCCGCTGGCGAGACGCCGATCCCCTGCATCGAATGCAACCGTACGGTAAAATTCCGCGATCTCCTCGCATTCGCAACCGAACTTGGCGCTGATTGCCTCGCGACCGGCCATTATGTCGAGACACGGCCAATGCCGGACGGCCACCGGGCCATGTTCCGCCCGGCTGACCTCGACCGCGACCAGAGCTATTTCCTCTATGCCACCACGCGTGAGCAGCTCGACCTGTTGCGCTTCCCCCTCGCCGCGCTGACCAAGGCAGAGACCCGGCAGATCGCGCGCGATATCGGCCTCGCCATTGCCGAGAAGGCGGATAGTCAGGACATCTGCTTCGTGCCTTCCGGCAATTATGCTGCCCTGATCGAAAAGTTGAAGCCCGAGGCGACCGAGCCCGGCATCATTCGCCATCTCGACGGGCGCGATCTCGGCCGGCACGAGGGCATCGTGCGTTTCACAATCGGCCAGCGCAAGGGACTCGGCATCGCCGCACGCGAGCCGCTCTATGTCATCCGCATCGATGCAGATCGACGCGAGGTTATCGTCGGCCCGCGCGAAGCGCTCGAGGTCCGCGAGATCGCATTGCGCGACGTCAACTGGATCGGCGACCGGCCGCTCGACGCCTATGGCCCGAACGGGGCCGAGATCCATGCCCGCGTCCGCTCGTCCCGCGCGCCGGTTCCGGCTCGCGTCGCTGCGCGCGACGGAAGGGTCGTGGTGGAACTCGCAACCGGCGAGCAGGGCGTCGCCCCGGGGCAGGCCTGCGTCTTTTACGACGGCGGCGACCCCCATGCCCGGGTGCTCGGCGGCGGCACGATCGAGCGCCGCCGCGCGGCGCCATCCCGACAGGGCGAGGCAACAACCGAACTCAGCGTCAAAGGGGCTGCCTGAATGGCTGACAAGACCGACCTTTCGATGATGACCCGCATCTATGCCAAGTGGGCGCCGGTCTACGACATGCTCTATGGCCGGCTGCTGCGCCCCGGACGCGAGGCCGCGACGCGCGAGGCCCTTGCCTGCGGCAGGGATATTCTCGAAGTGGGCGTCGGAACCGGGCTTTCGCTGCCAGGCTATCCCGAGGGCTACCGTGTGGTCGGCGTCGACCTTTCGAAGCCGATGCTTGATCGGGCGGCCGAAAAGATCGAACGCCTCGGCCTGAAGAGCGTAACCGGCCTAGCCGTGATGGATGCCTGCCGCCTCGGTTTCGCGGATGCGTGCTTCGACGCCGTTGTCGGCCAATATGTCATCACGCTCGTCCCGGATGCCGAAGCGGCGCTCGACGAGTTCGCGCGCGTCTGCAAGCCGGGTGGCGACATCGTGCTCGTCAACAAGATCGGCGCCGAGAAAGGATTCGTCGCATTCCTCGAACGGATCGCTGCGCCAATCGCGCGCCGGGTCGGCCTCTCCTCCGAGTTCCAGCTGGCACGCATCCGCAATTGGGCGAGCAAGGCCGGTTTCGCGGTCAGCTCCGTCCGTCGGGTCGGCGTCGCCGGCTTCTACACCGTCGTCAGGCTCACGGATCGTCGCACCGAACGGGCCGAGGCGAAAGCCGCCTGAGCTTGACGCGAAAGGCTTGACAGCAGCGCACAAGAAGCCTTTAAGGCGACGTCCGCGCACCGCTCCGGTGACGCTTCGGAATGGCAGTGTAGCTCAGCTGGTTAGAGCGTGGCACTCATAATGCCAAGGTCGGTGGTTCAAGTCCACTCACTGCTACCATCCCGCACTCGCTCTCAGTTCACATAGCCCGCACAAGTCGCGCCGGGCGGCGGGTTGTATTCGACCTTCGCCGATTGGCGCGGCCGCATGTAGAGGCTGTCGCCAAGCGGCATGGTTCCGCCCGAGGTCTTGAACATCTCGTCGACGATCTGCGTCGCCGCCGAGGCCTTGTAGACCATCGTCACCTCGGACAGGATGATCGAGGTACGCGGCACTTTCAGGCCAGCCGGCAGATCGGTGTATTTGCCGCAGCGGGCGAGCGGCGAGAAACTGCCGCGCATCGCCGAGTTCGACGGTACAACCGACCAGTCAATGAAGGCGACGCCGTTACCGTCGATGTCGATGGCCGTCACCCGCATGCCAAGCTGGTCCGAGGGATGCGGCCAGAGCACGGATTCCGTCGCACCGAAGATACTGTCCATATCGCTCTGGCTGACGGCGATCATCTGCGTGGTCATGTCGGCCAGCGTGCGCGCGAGCAGCGTCACCTTCTTGTCGGCCGTGAGTGCATCGGTTGCGATCACCATGCCGACCCAGACGGCCATCATGGCCGGGATCATCAGCGCGAATTCGACGGCTGCAACACCCGATTGCGAACGCCGGAACCGTCCCAGAATGCGACGGGCGCGCCGGTTGAGCAGGGCAGGAAGGCGCAGGAGAGACTTCGTTTTCATCATCGATCCAGCCTCCTCAGCAAGCGCCGTAAGGTTCGTTCTTGAAGGCGGCCGCGCCGGTGAGAACAACGTCGCCGCTCGAAAGCTGGGCGACATCGTTCCGGATCATCGCTGTGATCGACTTCGTCATGTAATAGCCGCGGATCACAACGATCTCGCAGGGCTTGCCGGGATTGAACTGAAGATCGGATTCGTCGAACGTCTTGTCGGCCTTGAGCCGGTTCGGCATTGCCGCCGCGCCGAAGGTCTTGAATGCGCGTACATCCCATTTCAGCGCATCGCAGGGAATGATCCAGCCAGCCTGATCGCAGAAGGCAGCCTTGAATTTGGCCAGCTGCGCCGTGGAATCGCCTGCCCCGACCACCTGGCCGGTCATGGTCACGCGCTTGGCTTCCTCGACCCCCGCCTCAAGGGCAGTCGTCTTGAGATAAAGCGTTCCCGTCTCCATGATCGCGAAGAGCGAACCGAAGAAAAGCGGCGCGATCATCGCAAATTCGACCGCTGTGGCACCGCCCCGGCTACGCCGGAAGGCCATTCCGGCCCGCGCCGTCCTACGCTTGAATCCCTGCCAGATACCCTGTCTTGCGACTGACATCTCGTGCTCCCGAAACCCGTCGGCAGGTCTAACCATGCCGATCCAACTGGAGACACTGATAACAGAGAGAAATTGCGGTTCCGTTTCAGATCAAACAGAAAACGCTGAGCGCTTTTTTAAGCATTCGTTCATCAGTTCGCCGTGCACGCACGCGAGCACGCGCTCAGTCTATCTATGTTCCCCCGAGCCGGCCGATCTTGCTTGCCGTGTCTTTATTTCTTCTGTGGCGCAGCTGCGGCGGCCGCCGCCGGCCCATTCTGTTTCGCCATGCCATCCCGCTGCGAGGACTGGTTGATCGAGAGCGAGAAATGCTTGTCCTCGTCTCCGAGCGACACAGTCGGCAGACAAGCGGGGGAGCAATCGTAGGTATTGCGTTCGAGCCCGCGCTGGACAAGCAATTTGCCTTCGGTCGGAACCGTCACCGTCAGGACCGATTCCGAGATGATGGCTCCGGACGGATCGAGCGCGATGAAATTCGTCCGGCCAGCCGAGCGTCCGGTGATGACCATCACGCCGTTCTTCTGCACGGTAACGTCGGCGATCGAGGGGTTACCGATCACGATCGTATCCGCGCCGGACGGGAGTTTCACGAGCTTGGCCTGATCGAGCACTACCGAAATCGCCTCGGAGCCAGCCTGCTGCGCCTGCGTGGGAACAGCAAGGCCAAGGACGGCCACCACTCCGACGCACCCTGCCTGTGCCAGCATCGCCATCCGTCTTGCCACCATCACACCACTCACACTTCTGACAAGCCGGCAAAGGCCTGCGCCTTGCCCGGTTCAGCTTCCAGTCTGGCAAAACAGGGTGAATTTTCGGTAAATCAGCAAAATTTCCAGAAAATCCGCGTGATTTCCCGATTGCCCTGCGTGACCCTAGCCCAGCACTCCACGCCACCCGACACCCTTCGCTTCAAATTCCAAGAGTAAAATTTTGAAATTAAAGCACGTGTCTCTAGGATAAATCCAAGATAATTTCGAAAAATATTCGAATTTCTAAAGAATGTTTCTGATATTTCTGTAATTATTCCATGCTGTCAGATTCAATTTTTGATAAAAATGTCTGTCATTAAATCACTTAAATCTGTTTTAACTAAAGAATTCAACAAGCAAATAGATAGCGAATATTTGGATCGGCATTAACCTGGCTTCAAGAAACGCCGAGTAGTTTTTGCCTCGGTTCAGACGAGAGCCGGTCACGGCCAACCCGGGCTGAAACCTGGAGCAAACAAGAGTTAGGAGCACTCACATGTCGATTTTCAACCGTTTCGTGAAGGACGAGTCCGGCGCCACCGCGATTGAGTACAGCCTCATCGCCGCCCTCATGGCTGCCGCCATCATCACCGCCCTGTCGACCTTCAAGGGCGATCTCACGACCGCCTTCACCAACATCGGCACGACGCTGAAGAACAACACGAAGTAAGCTTCGTACCGTTCTGGAATTCGAAGGGCGAGGTCCACGACCTCGCCCTTTTTCTTTTTCCGCTTCGATAAAATTTTACGAAAAAGTATCCCTCTTTTCCACTTCCATCAGTCCTCGCTGACATTCGCGATGCGGATTAACTGGCGCGCAACAAAATTGCTGCATCTTTCTTGCGTGCAAGACAGAGCACCGAAATTACCTTGGAGAAGCCAAAATGATTGAGTTCAAAAAATTCCTGAAGGACGAGTCCGGCGCCACCGCGATCGAGTACAGCCTCATCGCTGCTCTCATGGCTGCCGCCATCATCACCGCCCTGTCGACTTTCAAGGGCGACCTGAAAACCGCGTTCACCAACATCGGCACGACGCTGAAGAACAACACCAAGTAATTGCGCCTTCATCGACGGCCATCCGAGGGCGGGATCGCGGATCCCGCCCTTTTCTTTTATGCGAACCGTTTAAGAAAAATACAACTTATGGTTGTTATTCTCGTTGAATCAGATCAATCCGAGGTTTGCACATGCCCGCACTCAACACCTTTGTCCGCAACGAATCCGGCGCCACAGCCATCGAATACAGCCTCATCGCCGCGCTTATGGCAGCCGCGATCATTGCCGCTCTCTCGACCTTCAAGGGCGATCTGGCAAGCGCCTTCTCCAATATCGGCACGACGCTGAAGAACAATACACAATAGCCACTCCTTCAGACGCGGGACGAGCGCTCGCCGAATCGCATAGGGTGCCCGGCAGTCATCCGGGCGCCCTCGTCATGCACAACATTGGATTTCTCGCGCGCATTGCCGCTGTCGTCAGCGATTACCGCGCCAACGCCGCTGGCCCGCACGAGCATCTCTCGCTGTTGCGCTGGCAGATCGATCAGGGCCACGCGCTCGACAGCCGCGAGACCTACCCGGGGCATGTTACGACCTCGGCGCTGATTGTTTCTCCGGACATGCGCCGGACCCTGCTGATCGACCACAAGACATTGAAGCGCTGGCTCCAGCCCGGCGGGCACTACGAGCCGGCTGACCGGTTCTGGCAATCCGCCCTTCGCGAGGCAGTCGAGGAGACGGCGATCGAGGGCCTCAGGCTTCATCCCTTGCACGCGGAGAAGGACCGGCCGTTTTTGATCGACAGCCACGACGTGCCGGGCAAGGCCTCGCGCGGCGAGACGCCCCATGTCCACCACGATCTCCAGTATCTTTTCGTTGCTGATCCAGAACGACCCTTGATGGCCCAGCTTGACGAGGTTGCCGCAGCGCGTTGGCATCCGATCGACGCACTGGCCGATGTCGCACCGCGCGCCCTTCCGCGCCTTCCACCCCCGCTTTGATTCCATCTTGTGCGCCGCCGCAGGGCGCGTATCCTTCCGGAAAAAGAGATGATCGGGAGGAACGAGAATGGCAGAGACGACCGCCGACGACATCAACAAGCCGTTACCCGCGATCCGCCGTCCGGAACCGGACGATCTGCGCTACGCGCTTGCAAAGGGCTGGGAGGATTTCAAAGCCGAGCCGCTGTTTGGACTGACGATCGGCGGGATTTACACCTTCGGCGGACTATTGATCCTCTTCGTGGCGAGCTACCTCGGCTATGCCTTCCTTGGGTTCCCGATCATGGCGGGCTTCGCGCTCGTCGGCCCCTTCGCCGCCATCGCGCTTTACGAGGTGAGCCGGATTCGCGAGCGGGGCGAGAAAGTGACCTGGGAGGCGATGGCAAAGGGACTTACCGGCAATGTGATGCGCGAATGCTCCTATCTCGGCATCCTGCTGATCTTTCTGATGGCGATCTGGCTCAAATCCGGCGCGGTCGTCTATGCGATGTTCTTCGGCTTGCGGCTTCTCACGCTGCCGGCGTTCTCGGAGGCGCTGTTCACCACACCGGCCGGATTCGGCTTCCTGCTCCTGGGGCACATCATCGGAGCCGGATTTGCCATCTTCGTGTTCTCGCTCAGCGTTGTCTCCTTCCCGATGATGGTGGATCGCGGCACCGATTTCATCACCGCCCTCATCACCTCGATCCAGACGGTCAAAGCCAACCCAGTCTTGATGATCGCCTGGGGTGCCTTTCTTGGCCTCGCGTTGCTCGTCGGATTTGCGACGATCTTCGTCGGGCTGATGGTGGTTCTGCCGGTGCTGGGGCATGCCTCCTGGCACCTCTACCGGCGGATCGTTGTCTGAACACAGGTGCGCCGTCGCACAGCGGATACACCGCGATCTGTTTTTTGTGAGCGGCCACTGATTTTTGTCAAAATCAATCGCTATGTATTGTCCGCTGCCGTGCAGTTCCCTTTCACGGCGCATCTACGGAGGACTTGATGAACCCCCAGGAGCGTGCCGTCATCGACGGTATTTTCGAGCGTCTCAAGAACGTCGCCAACCAGCCCCGGGATCCCGAGGTCGAGCGCTACATCGCGGACCTCATCCGCCAGCAGCCCTACGCGCCGTACGCGATGGCACAGTCGATCTATGTGCAGGAGCAGGCCCTGCTCAACCAGCAGCGCGAGATCGAACAGTTGCAGGCGGAGAACGAACAGTTGAAGCGGCAGACCCCGGCGCCCGCGCCGCAGCAGGGCGGCGGCTTCCTATCCGGCCTCTTCGGGGGCGGCCAGCAGGCTCCGGCACGTCCCGAACCGCCGGCTTATGGCCAGCGCGGCCAGCAACCGCCGCCGGCGGGTCCGTGGGGTGGTCAGGCCGCAGCCGCACCGCCGCAGGCTGCCGGTGCCGGCCCTTGGGGCGGCCAGCAACCCGCTGAGCCGCCGAAGCAGGGCATGGGCTTCCTCGGCACCGCGGCTGCCGCCGCTGCCGGTGTTGCCGGTGGCATGATGCTCGGTTCCGTGCTTTCCAGCGCTTTCGGCGGTGGTGGCGCGAGAGCCAATACCAATCATGGTGGCGACATGCTGGGTGGGCAGAATTTCGGCGGTCAGAACTTCCTCGGTCAGAATCCGCCTTCCGGCTCCGGTTATGCCAACGATCCGCAGATCGCGCCCGAGGACTACGAAGATGAAGCGGACGATGCCGGCGACGACGGATACGACGGGTACGACGACGATAGCTACGAAGCCTGATTGTTGCTGATCCTGCGACAGCGCCACCATAAAAACGAAAGGCCCCGTCCCCGGGGCCTTTTTCATGCGCACGACCGAAACTGTCCGATCAGATCACGACAACCTTGGTCCCGACTCTGACACGGCCGTAAAGGTCGATGACGTCCTCGTTGCGCATCCGGATGCAGCCGGACGAAACAGCCCGACCGATCGTCGCCGGCTCGTTCGTGCCGTGGATGCGGTAGAGCGAGGAGCCGAGATAGAGCGCCCGCGCGCCGAGCGGGTTTTCCGGTCCACCGCTCATATGGCGCGGCAGGTCAGGCCGCCGCTTCAACATTTCCGCCGGCGGGCGCCAGTCCGGCCATTCCGCCTTGCGCGTGATCGCCTTTACCCCGGCCCAGGAGAAGCCCGGACGACCGACACCAATGCCGTAGCGCAGCGCGCGACCGTTCCCCTGCACCAGATAGAGGAAGCGGTTCGGCGTATCGATGACGATAGTGCCGGGCGCATGGCCACCGGGATAGGCAACGTCCTGTTTCTCGTATTTCGGATCGAAACCCGGCTCGACCGGCGCAGCCGCTCGATCCTGATGCAGCGGGCGACGCGGCGCCGGCGGCTGGGCGTAGGGATCATCCTCGAGATAGGGCGTTGCGACGGCATGACGCGGCACCGATCGATAAGCGGGAGCGGCCAAAGGCGCGGAATAGGTGGGTGGCGGCGGGCGGTTGTACATCGGCGCGCCCTGGCGCTGGCCCGGCGTCGAACCTGTCATCAGAAGCTCGATGAAACCGCCCCCAAGGTTGCCCTGTCCGTTCCTATAGGGATCCGACAATGCAATGGATGGCAGGGCCACGAGCCCCGCGAAGGTCAGGGAAATCGTCCGCCCGGCCAGCACGGCACGGCTCGGAACATCACGCCGGAATTCAGTCATGGCAAAGTCCTCGCACGGTAATCCCGCAGGTCCGCTGCACCGGAAGCCGGGCCCATGCCAGCGGACGACTGCTGATCCATACCCGGATCATCGACCGCCGATCATTCGATTTGGATAAAATTCATGATTAACATAAGGTTTCGTTTGCCATAAGGCACGCCTATTCCTGTTAAGGTAAACGAATTATGATCAAAATATCTCGGAATCTACACTCTGTTAATAGTTAATATAAGCAATATGGCCCCTGATTTGAAAATGAACCGATGTTTAACTGTTGCGACTGAAGGTTGTTCTTCGCAGGCAACCGATACGAGACCAAGCATGAGCGAAACTGCCCGTCGTTTCCGCATCGAAGGCGGATCTCCCCGCACCCGCGAGAAGGCACCGATGGCTGCTTTCGCGCTGCCCGGTGTTGATGATCTCGTCATGCCTGCCGCCCCGGAACCGGAAGACACGTCCGGTCCGATTCTCGAAGAGTTGCGCGCTCTCCGTGCGCTTGTCGCGCCCTTGCGCGGGATCATCGAGAATCTGAGCGAGAACTATCGCAGTGAACTCAAGAGCGTCACGAGCCTGCGGAGCGATATCACCGAGATCGACGAAGCCATTCGCGGCACCAAGAAGGAGCTGGCGGCGATCAAGGTCGGCAACAATATCGGCGGGGTCGATATCGCCGCGCTCGAACTGACGACCGTCGTCAGCCAGACGGAGCAGGCCACCAACGACATCCTCGCCGCAGCCGAAGCGATCGAAACAATCGCGGGCTCGATCCAGAGCGAAACGACGCTCGACAATGCCAAGGCTCATGCCGCCGACATCGCCGAGAAGGTCACCACCATTTATATGGCCTCGAACTTCCAGGATCTGAGTGGCCAGCGCATCACCCGCGTTGTCGATACGCTGAACTTCATCGAAAGCCGCATCCACCGGATGATCGAGGCTTGGGGCGGCCTTCAGGCGCTGCATGACCTCATCGAGGCCGAGTTGCAGGTCAAAGAGGAGGAGCGTGCGACCGAAGGGGCCGCTGCACTCGCCAACGGTCCGGTGCTGGTCAATTCGGATGACCACGTCGACCAGTCGGAGATCGACGCGCTTTTCAATTGAACCTTCTTTCAGCGTGATCCGCGCAACAGCGCGCGGATTTCCCCGAGGTTCAGCAACCAGGCTGTCGCGCAGTAGCTCGCCATGCCGGTTGTCAGCATGAGCGCCAGCACCGCCATGCCATCGCCCAGCCTGCCTGTCACCCCCAGGGTGAGGCTCATGATGGCGAGCGCCACTCCAAGCCGAAGCCAGAAAGCCGCGACCGGCACAGCCCATTGTCTGATCCCACGCAGCAGCAAGGCTGCAGCGCCGGCCATCGCGACAAGGATCGGCACCGCGAGAACTGCCATCGTCGGCGCACGCGTCGCTAGGGTTATCCCCAGCGCAAGGCTCCCCGCCGATCCCGCAACCGTCGCGGCGATCAGCAGATTCCCGGTCTCCTGCCGCAACTGGTAGGCCGGATGGAGCCCATACTGGATCACCGCGTAAGTGGCGACGCCAGGGACCGCCGCGAGCACGAACCCGGCGAAAGCGCCCCGGAACTCCGGTCCGACGAGGTAGGGCTCGATCCTCGCGATGACGAACGCGAGACCGATGGCCATCGGCGCGATCAGCATGAGAAGCCGTCCGAAATTCGCCGTGATACGCGCCCGTCCGGCCGCCTCTCCACGCTGGCGCTCATCCCTCACCGCAAGCTGGAAGAACAGGAGATCGAAAGCCGTCCCGGCGGTGGTGAATAGCTTCAGCACGAAATCGAGCGCGAGGCTCGCCTGCCCCGCCGCAGCCATACCGCCGGCCCAGGCGATTCCTGCACGGATCAGAAAGAACAGGCAGAGATAGGCAAGGTTTGTTGCGACAACCGGCGTGGAATAGCGCGCAAGATGCGACAGGGAAGGGCTTTCGGCGGTACCGGATCCGAGTGCCGAAGGCGATGCACGACGCTGCCATTCGAGCGCGGCGCACGCGACCACCACCGACAGGGAGAACGCGCCCAGGGTCAGCTCCGCGCGCCCGGAAAATGCAGCTGCGGCAGGAAGGGCGATCAACGCTGCGCCGTTCCGCAACGCCAGGAAGAGTGCATAGGCCCGGCTCTCGAATTCGGCGCGCAGCATCGCGGCGCGAAGATCGGCAAAGCCGGCAACGATCGCCATCAGCGGCACGAGAGCCAGTAGCACCCGTCGTTCGCCGCCAAGCAAGCCCAGAAGGAGCGCTACGAGACCGAGAACAGCCGCCGGCAGCGCGAACCATCGCAGGAGCGCACGCTCGAAACTTGGCCCGGCGCCCGCGTGATGAAAGCGCGTCGCGGCGAGCCGCAACCATTCGAAAGCGAGCGTCTGCACCAACACCGACGCAGCCAGTGCCAAAGCGTAGAACCCGAATTCCGATGGCCCCAGCAGCCAGGCGACCACCAGTCCGAGCGCGAACTGGATCAGCGCGGAAATGAGAAAAGCGGCGGGCATGACCATGCCTCACCTTGTCTTGAGCCACCGCGCAAAGGCAAGGCGCAGCCGTGAAATGGCTGCGGATGACGGGATTGCCGCCCCCGTCGAACCGGCGTATGCAGGATGCAACGCTTTCCTCTTCCCGTTGGCTCCCCGTGTCCTACCTCGACCTTCTTCTCGAAGGCATGGCGCGTTTCGCGCCCGATCCCCTCTTCTGGCTCATCGGCGGCGTCACAGTTTTCGTGATCGCTGTTTCGAAAGGCGCCTTCGGCGGTGGTGCGGCCTCGCTCGGCGTGCCCATGCTCTCGTTCCTGATCGACCCGATCGGTGCGGCCATCGTCGTCGCGCCTCTGGTTTCGGGAATGGACATGTTCACACTCCGCGCCTTCGGCCCGTCGAGCTGGTCGAAACCCGATCTGCGGGTGTTGATCCCCGGCCTGCTCGTCGGGCTGCTGCTTGGCTGGCTGATGTTCGAGAAGGTCGATCCCCGTATCGTCGGCCTTGTGATCGGCACGGTGAGCTTCGTCTTCGCGCTTCATTGGTTCTGGAAGCGCCGACGGAAGAGCGCACCAGCGCAGAAGCCAACGGATGCGAAGCTCGGCTTTATCGCCGGCACGGCATCCGGTTTCACCACCTTCGTCGCCCATGCCGGCGGACCGCCGGTGACGATGTATCTCATCCGTCGCGGGCTCGAGAAACGGGTCTTCGTCGGCACCAACGCCGCGTTCTTCACGCTCGGCAACCTGCTCAAGCTCATTCCCTACGGCTTCCTGCTGGCGGCGCGTCCCGATGCCGCCGCCGCAGCGCTCCTCTTTGCCCCGCTCATCCCGCTGGGTGTTCCGCTCGGCGTGCGCCTGCATCACCGCCTCTCGCAGGACATGCTGTTGGTCCTCACCAATACGATCCTGATCGTCGGCGGACTGCGTCTCATCTACGTCTCGGTCAAGGCGCTTGCGGGATGATGCTCGACCGGCTGCATCCCGTTTTCGTCGCGATCATCGGCATCGGCATCCTGTGCACGATGGACGCGCTCCTGAAACACGTCGGCACCCACTACCCGACCTTCCAGCTCGTGTTCCTGCGCTTCCTCTTCGGATCGATGGCCGCCCTCGCCTTCTGGTTCGCCCTGCGCCCGCCCCGTCCCTCGCGCGAGGCGATCCGCATCAATCTGATGCGCGGCTGCGTCGGCGCGATGACCGCGACGACCTTCTTCTATTCGCTCCAGACCCTGCCGCTCGCCGAGGCCATCGCCTTCTCGTTCCTCTCGCCGCTGTTTCTTGCCTTGTTCGGCGGGTTGATCCTTGGCGAGTCAATCGGGCGCAACACGATGATCGGCCTCGCAATCGGATTTCTCGGCATGATCGTGATGGTGCTGAGCAAGGGCGCCGGCACCGCCGGGTTCCATCTCCTCGGCACGCTGTCCGCCATCGCCTCCGCGATTTTCTACGCGCTCTCGCTGACCCTGCTGCGCCAGCGCGCGCGGCAGGATGCGCTCATCACCATCGTCGCGTTCCAGAATATCGTGCCGGCATTCATCCTCGCGATACCGGCCGCCTTCGTCTGGGCCTCGCCGCGCCCGGCGGATCTCGCGGTCTTCGCGGTGATCGCGCTGCTCGGCGTCGGCGGACATTACACCATGGGCATGGCGTTCCGACGCGAGGAGGCGAACAAGCTCGCCGTCGCCGAGTACTCCGCCCTTCTCTATGCCGCGACCTTCGGCTTCGTCTTCTTCGGCGAGGTCCCCGGCTGGTCGACGTTTTCGGGCACGGTGCTCATCGTGCTGGGCACGGCGCTGGCGATGCGCCGGCGCGGTAACCCTGCCGCGAGCCCCGTCGACCCGGCCCCTTGACTCCAAAGTCGCATACCCCCATATCGCCGTTAGCACTCGCTGGATATGAGTGCTAAAAGCTCCGGGCGACCCCCGTTATGGCGCGGCACCCCGGCTTGGACAGTTTTTGAAAGCCTGAAGAGGAACCCCATGGCGAAATTTCGTCCCCTCCACGACCGCGTCGTCGTCAAGCGCCTCGATAGCGAGGAGAAGACCAAGGGCGGCATCATCATCCCCGACACCGCCAAGGAAAAGCCGCAGGAAGGCGAAGTCGTCTCCGTTGGCCCCGGCGCCCGCGGCGAGGACGGCAAGCTGATCCCGCTCGATGTCAAGAAGGGCGACCGCGTCCTGTTTGGCAAGTGGTCCGGCACGGAAGTGAAGATCGACGGTCAGGATCTCCTCATCATGAAGGAATCCGACATCATGGGCGTGATCGCCTGAACCGCCCCCTGAAGAACATTTATTGGAGTTAAGCTGAAATGGCTGCCAAGGACGTGAAATTTGCGGGCGACGCCCGTGACCGGATGCTGCGTGGCGTCGATATCCTCGCCAACGCCGTCAAGGTGACGCTGGGCCCGAAGGGCCGCAACGTCGTGATCGAGAAGTCGTTCGGTGCCCCGCGCATCACCAAGGACGGCGTGACGGTCGCCAAGGAAATCGAGCTGGCCGACAAATTCGAGAACATGGGCGCGCAGATGGTGCGCGAAGTCGCCTCGAAGCAGAACGACGCCGCCGGTGACGGCACCACCACCGCGACCGTTCTCGCCCAGGCGATCGTTCGTGAGGGCGCCAAGGCCGTTGCGGCCGGCATGAACCCGATGGACCTCAAGCGCGGCATCGACATGGCCGTCGAGGCTGTCGTCGCGGATCTGAAGAAGAACTCGAAGAAGGTCACCTCGAACGACGAAGTCGCGCAGGTCGGCACCATCTCGGCCAACGGCGACGCCTCGGTCGGCAAGATGATCGCCACCGCGATGCAGAAGGTCGGCAACGAGGGTGTCATCACCGTCGAGGAAGCCAAGACCGCCGAGACCGAACTCGACGTTGTCGAGGGCATGCAGTTCGACCGTGGCTATCTCTCGCCGTACTTCATCACCAACTCGGAGAAGATGGTCGCCGAGCTGGATGACCCCTACATCCTGATCTTTGAGAAGAAGCTCTCCTCGCTCCAGCCGATGCTGCCGGTGCTCGAAGCGGTCGTCCAGACCGGCAAGCCGCTCGTCATCGTCGCCGAGGACGTGGAAGGCGAAGCCCTCGCCACGCTCGTCGTCAACAAGCTGCGCGGCGGCCTCAAGGTCGCGGCCGTCAAGGCGCCGGGCTTCGGCGATCGCCGCAAGGCGATGCTCGAAGACATCGCGATCCTGACCAACGGCCAGATGATCTCGGAAGACCTCGGCATCAAGCTCGAGACCGTGACCCTCGCGATGCTCGGCCGTGCCAAGCGCGTTCGCATCGAGAAGGAAAACACCACGATCGTCGACGGCGCCGGCAAGAAGAAGGAAATCGAGGCCCGCGTCAGCCAGATCAAGGCCCAGATCGAGGAGACCACCTCGGACTACGATCGCGAGAAGCTCCAGGAGCGCCTCGCCAAGCTCGCGGGCGGCGTCGCGGTAATCCGCGTCGGCGGCTCGACCGAGATCGAGGTCAAGGAGAAGAAGGACCGCGTTGATGACGCGCTGAACGCCACCCGCGCCGCGGTGGAAGAAGGCGTGCTCCCGGGCGGCGGCATCGCGCTCCTGCGCGCGGCCGGCTCGATCGGCAAGCTCAAGGCCGCCAACGAGGACCAGAAGATCGGCATCGAGATCGTCAAGAAGGCGCTGACCTCGCCGGCGCGCCAGATCATCGACAACGCCGGCGACGACGCCGCCGTCATCGTCGGCAAGCTCGCCGAGGCGAAGGAGTACAACGCCGGTTACAACGCCCAGGCCGGCGAATTCGTCGACATGGTCAAGGCCGGCATCATCGACCCGACCAAGGTTGTGCGTATCGCCATCCAGGATGCGGCTTCGGTCGCGGGCCTGCTCATCACCACCGAGGCGATGATCGCGGAAGCCCCGAAGAAGGAATCCGCGCCGGCGATGCCGGGCGGCGGCATGGGCGGCATGGGCGGCATGGACTTCTAAGAAGTTCGGAAACCCGCATCCGGGCGCAAAAGTGGTTTCCGGTTTTGCGCGCAAAGGATGCAAACAAACAAAAGACAGAGGCCCGGAGCGATCCGGGCCTTTTCCTTTCTGCCGCCTTTACTTCGCACCCGCCGTTTCCGGCAGCGCCAGTCGCGCGCGGCGCCCATCTTCCAGCCGAACCTCGATCATCGCCCGTCCGCCAGGTTCACGCTCGACCTTCATCGGTCCGTCCGCCGCCCCGCCGAGCGGTAGCCGGGCGACCTCGGGCGCTTCCCGTGAGAAATCCAATACCGCGAGCGCCCTCCGGTTCAGCACCGGCACAACGAGAAGGTCGCCCCCGTCCCTCTTCGGGGTCACTGCGAACATCCCCTGATGACGCGAGCCAAGTCGATGCGTCGAATAACCCTCGATCCGCGCGCGCCGTTGCAGGACTCCGCCGTCGAAGCCATAAATCTCCAGCACGCCTGAGAGATGCGGTGTCCGCACGATCGCGATCTGCCGTTCGCCCGTGCCGGTGAACCGGCCGATGCCTGAAGGGTTGAGCCAGCGGTTCGCCCGGCCGTTGGGCTCCGTTTCCGTGAGGATCACAAGACGGCCGTCACGCAGCCCCGCCACCGCCAGCGCCGAGCCCGTACTTGAACGCGAGATCACGACCGCGATCTCGTTCCGTCCGTCACCATCAAGGTCCGCGATACGAACACGCCGGTCCTCGAAAACAGCATCCTCCGGCGCCTCCAGCCGGTAGCGCCGCCCGGCCGCATCCTCGGCAATGATGCTCGACGCCTCGTATTCACCGCCGAGCACGAAATGTCGGTAGCGCCCCGTTTCGCCCGACAGCCACGCCCTCCGGACATCCCCGGTCGTCGTACCGACCACCACGGAGTCGCGAAGAACATCCTGCGCGCTGGCCTCCAGCACGACAAAGGACAGAAACAGCCCCGCCAGAATGTTCCGCATACGACACCCTCCGCGATTCACCCGAGTTGGCATAGCGGATCGACAGGAACGCCCAACACAACTCTTGTTGATCGTCCCGGCCCGATGTCGGAATACCCCTTCACCCCCCAAAAAACGCCGGGAATCGCGCCTTTCGGTTGTTTCACTCCAACTGGAATTGCGAAATTGCAATCAATTGCCGGTCGACTGCGCAGGTCTCTTGCAATAAACGAATCCGACTTTCGTCTAAGCAACAACAGGGGCAAGCATGTTCACCAATCCCGCCGTCCAGAATCTCGCACTGCTTGCAGCACGCGTGATGCTGTCAGTCATGTATGTCATTGCCGGCTACAACAAGATCGGCGGCTTCGCCGGCACACAGAAATACATGTAAGCGCAGGGCGTTCCCGGCGCGCTGCTGCCTCTGGTCATCGCAGCCGAACTCGGCTTCGGGCTGATGGTCCTCGTCGGCTTCAAGACGCGGCTCGCCTCGTTCATGCTGGCTGGTTTTACCGTGCTTGCCGCATTGCTGTTCCATTTCAAGCTGTCGGATCAGGTCCAGTATCTGATGTTCATGAAGAACATTGCGATCAGCGGCGGGTTCCTCGCATTGATGGTCGCTGGTGCCGGAAGCTACTCGGCGGACGGCCGCCGCGGCGAGTAAGAATAAAGGCAGATAAAGGGTGCCGCGAGGCACCCTTTATTTCAGCCGCCAGACGCTCGTCCTCTTGATTTCGTTGTCTTCGAGGGCACCGACGACCGGAACCATGTAAGTCGCCACTTCCTCCAAGCGTTCCCTCGGCAAATAGCTGCGTCCGGGATCACCGATCAACACACGCGCACCGCGCGCCTGCAAATCCCCAAGCCAGCCAACGACGCGCGCCGCCATCCCCTGCTCGTAACAAACATCGCCGGCGAGCACGACATCCCAGCCCTCGTCTCGTCCGACGAGATCGTCGAGCCGCGTTGAAAGCGCAACGCCATTCGCTGCCGCGTTGATACCGATGGCGGCAACCGCGAAGCGATCGATCTCCGCCGCCTCGACGGAGGCGGCGCCCGCCTTCGCCGCCGCGATGGCGACGAGGCCCGACCCGCTGGCGAAATCGAGCACGCATCGCCCGGTGACAACCGCAGGATGATCGATGAGATAGCGAGCGAGCCCCTGCCCGCCCGCCCAGGCGAAGGCCCAGAACGGCGGCGGCAATCCGATCGCCTCAAGCTCGTCCTCGGTTTTCTGCCAGAGGTCCATCGCCTCGTGCGCGACGTGCAGGTCGATCTCGGGGACGTGCGGCACGGGCAGCAGAGCGGTATTTTCACGGATGAATTCCTCCGGTTCCATCATCGCTCCTGACAAATCCTGCCACCCGAAACGGTTGAACCGCCGTCATCGCCGCGCCATAGTCCGGCACCATTGACGAGGGGCTACCTTGCTTTCCCTCGGCACCCGCTCTGCCTAGCGGGCGCATCGGGTCTCTGGCAAGAGGATGGCGAACAACGGCGAACCTTCCAGTCGCCGTCAGGGAAGGACATGTAATGTTTTGGGCGCGCGTTGCGGCGCTGGCGGTTTTTGTTGGCGTGACCTTGTGGATCGGCTCCGGCTATATCGGTCGGGCGACGACTCATGCCCCGATCACAAAATCCGCCCAGAGCGAGAAACCGCTTTTCCGCGTGGTGGTCGAAACCGCAGTGGTGACACCGCGCGCCCGACGGATCACGCTGACAGGTCGCACGCAGAGCGACCAGCGCGTCACCGTCAGTGCCCGCACGAGCGGCATCGTCCGCAAGATTGCGGTGCAGCGCGGCGCCTCCGTGAAGGTGGGCGATCTCCTCGTTGAATTGTCCGATGATGCACGCGAGGCGAATGTGGCCCAGGCGAAGGCCCGCCTCGCCCAACGCGCGGCTGAACTCCAGGCCCGCGAGGCGCTCGCCCAGCGCGGAAATTATCCGACCCTCAATCTCGAACAGCTCCGCGCCGAGAAACAGGCCGCGGAAGCGGCCCTTGCCAGCGCCGAGACCGAACTCCTGCGTGCGAATATCGTCGCACCTATCGCGGGCATCGTGAACGATCTGCCGGTCGAGATCGGACAAGGGGTGCAGATCGGCGCGGCGGTCGCCGAAATCATCGCGCCCGATCCGATGCTGGCGATCATCGAATTGCCGGAGCGCCGGCTGAACAGCATCAAAGTCGGCGATCCAGCGGAAATCGTGCTGGTTACAGGCGAGAAGCGTAAGGGCGAGATCCGGTTCATCTCCCGCCGCCCGACGGCACAGACGCGCACGTACCGCGTCGATGTCGGTTTCGCGAACCCGGATGCCGCGATCCCCGACGGCATCGCCGCCGACGTCGCGCTGATGCTCGCAGCCGTGGATGCCGTGAGGGTGCCGCGCTCCGCTCTCACCTTCTCCGCCGACGGCCAGCTCGGCCTCAGGGTCGTCGATGCGGAGGATATCGTGCGCTTCGTGCCGGTCGTTCACGTCGATGATGAGGATACCGCGCTCTGGGTTTCCGGCGTTCAAGCGGGTTCGCGGATCATCATCCGCGGACAGGATTTCATTGCCGAGGGCCAGAAGGTGCAACCGGTCGCTGAGACCGCCGAACCCGGAAATGCCAAGCCATGAACGGGCTCATCGCTTACGGCATCTCGCATGTCCGGCTCACGATCTCGGCGATGCTGTTCCTTCTGCTTGCCGGGACGATGGCCTATGTCACCATCCCGAAAGAAGCTGAGCCGGATATCCAGATCCCGATCGTCTACGTCTCTGTCACCCAGCGTGGCATCTCGCCGGAGGATGCCGAGCGCCTGATCCTGCGCCCGCTCGAAACGCAGCTCAAGTCGGTCGCCAACGTCAAGGAAATGCGCGCCACCGCCTTCGAAGGTGGCGGCAATGTCGTGATGGAATTCCAGCCCGGCTTCGATGCCAAACGCGCCATCGCCGACGTGCGCGCCAAGGTCGACGACGCAAAGCGCGATCTGCCGCGTGACGCGGATGAGCCCAAGGTCGTCGAGGTCAATCTCTCGCTCTTTCCGGTCATCATCGTCGCTATGAAGGGCGAGGTGCCGGAACAGACGATGACGCGCCTCGCCCGCCAGTTGCGCACCGCGATCGAGCAGGTTCCCGGCGTCCTCTCGGCCGAACTCAAGGGCGCACGGGACGAGGTGGTCGAGATCATCGTCGAGCCGACGCTGCTCGCCGCCTACGCCGTTTCGATGGATGATCTCATCCGTGCCGTCGGCGCCTCGAACACGCTGATCGCCGCCGGCGCACTGGAGGCGACGACCGGGCGCTTCTCGGTGAAGGTACCGAGCCTTCTCGAAAAACCCGAGGATATTCTCAAGCTGCCCGTTCTCGCCAGCGGCGGCGCGGTCGTCCGGCTCGGCGACGTGGCGGAAGTCCGCCCGACCTTCAAGGACGCGGTGACGATCACCCGCGTCGACGGCAAGCCGGCGATTACCATCGAGGTCTCGAAACGCGTCGGCGCCAATCTGATCGATACCGTGGACGGGGTAAAATACGCGCTCGAAAAGGCGCGCCAGATCCTCCCGCCGACCATCGAACTGACGACGACGCAGGATCGCTCGAAAAACATCCGCACCATGCTGGCGGACCTTCAGAACTCGGTTGTCACCGGCATCATTCTCGTCGCGATCATCATTCTGGCGACGCTCGGCTTCCGCTCGACCGCCATCATCGGCCTTGCAATCCCGTTCTCAGCGCTCGTCGGCATTCTCGGGCTCGCGCTCGCCGGGTTGACGGTGAATATCGTCGTACTTTTCTCGTTGATCCTGGCAGTCGGCCAGCTCGTCGACGACGCGATCATCGTCGGCGAATTCGCCGAGCGCCGCATGGCTGAGGGCATCCCGCCAAAGGAGGCCTACGCGCTCGCCGCCACGCGCATGACCGGTCCGGTGATCGCCGCGACCGCGACACGCGTCGCCGCCTTCTCGCCGCTCCTGTTCTGGCCGGGGATCGTCGGCGAGTTCATGAAATACCTGCCGATCACGCTCATCGCGACGCTTTCCGCCAGCCTTTCCTTCGCGCTATTCTTCGCGCCCGCGCTCGGCAGCCTCATCGGCCGGCCTCCCAAAGAGAGCGACGCCGCCAAACCGTCGCGCAAAGGTCTCTACATGCGCACGGTCGGCCTCGCGCTCCATCATCCGGGAAAGACCATCCTGCTCGCGATCGCGTTGCTGGTGCTGGTGCCGGTGCTGCACGGCAAGCTCGGCAAGGGTGTCGAGTTCTTCCCCGATGTCGAACCGGATTACGCGCTCGTGCAGGTCCGTGCCCGCGGCAATCTCAGCCTCACGGAAAAGGACCAGCTCGTCCGACTCGTCGAGGCGCGGATGGAAGATATGGGCGAGCTCGGAACAATCTATACCCGCGTCGGTGAGATGCCGCGCGGCCAGAACGCCGAGGTTTCCGCCGATACGATCGGCATCATCCAGTTCGAGTTCACGGATTGGCGCCATCGCCGCCGCGCGCAGGAGATCATGGAGGATCTACGCGCGAAGATGGCCGAGATTCCCGGCATCGAGATCGCCGTGACGAAGCCGAAGGCCGGTCCGCCGACCGGCAAGCCGGTCCAGATCGAACTTTCGGCGCTCGATCCGGCGAAACTCGAACCCGCCGCCGCGAAGATCGCTGCGATGCTCGCTGCGCGCAAGGACACCAAGGATATCGACAACGGCCTGCCCCTCCCCGGCATCGACTGGACGCTGCGGCTCGACCGGGGCGAAGCCGCGAAGGTCGGTGCCGCAGCCGCGACGGTGGGAACAGCCGTCCAGCTCGTGACCAACGGCGTGAAGCTCACCGAATATCGTCCCGCGACCACCGACAAGCCTGTGGATGTGCTGCTGCGATTCCCGAAGGACAGGCGCTCGCTCGACCAACTCGACGACATGCTGGTGAACACGCCCGCCGGCCCGGTTCCGATCGGCAGTCTCGTCAAGCGCGAGGCGACGCGCTCCGTCGGCATCCTCAATCGCGTCAACGCCAACCGCGTCATCTCCGTCTCGGCCAACGTCGCGGAGGGTGTGCAATCAGCGCAGGTTCAGAAGGAAGTGACGGAGGCGCTCGCGAAGATGGATCTCGGGGCCGGCGTCTTCTTCCGCCTCAAGGGCGAGGACGAGGAGCGCGCCAAGGCCTCCGCCTTCTTGTCGAAGGCCTTTGGCGCTGCGATGTTCCTCATTTTCGCGATCATGCTCGCGCAGTTCAACTCGTTCCGCAGTGTGGGGCTGATCCTCTCGTCGGTCATTCTCTCGACGATCGGCGTCTTCCTCGGGCTGATCATCATGCAGCAACCGTTCGGCGTGGTGATGACCGGCCTCGGCATCATCAGTCTCGCGGGCGTGATCGTGAACAACAACATCGTGCTGATCGACACCTACGATCACCTGCGCGGCAAGGGCATGGCGGTCGACGAGGCAATCCTGCGCACGTGTGCCGAGCGTGCGCGCCCTGTGGTGATGACGGCCTTTTCCTCCGCCATCGGCGTCGCGCCGATCGCCTTCGGCATCAACATCGATTTCCTCGACCGCGAGGTGACGATGGGCGCGCCGGCGACGCAGTGGTGGATCCAGCTTTCCGCCGCAACCCTCTTCGGTCTGACCTTCGCAACACTGCTGACGCTGATCGTCACGCCGGCAGCGCTGAAGTTCATGGCGAATATTTCGGCCTGGCGCGCAGCCCGGCGCGCCCGCAAGCTCGCAGCGGCCTGATCAGGCGGCCGTCCAGCCGCCATCCATCGAGATCGTGGTGCCGGTGATCGAGGCGGCCGCCTCCGAAGCGAGATAGACCGCGAGGCCCGCCACCTGTTCGACCGTGACGAACTCCTTCGTCGGCTGAGCGGCGAGCAGCACGTTCTTCTTCACCTCTTCCTCAGTCATGTTGCGCGCCTTCATCGTATCCGGGATCTGGCGCTCGACGAGCGGCGTCCAGACATAACCCGGCGCGATGGCGTTCACCGTGATTTTCGCCTGCGCGAGCTCGAGCGCGACGGTCTTGGTCAGGCCCGCAACACCGTGTTTTGCCGCGACATAGGCCGACTTGAACGGCGAGGCGACAAGGCTATGCGCCGAAGAGAGATTGATGATCCGCCCGCCACCGCGCTTCTTCATACCCGGGACCGCCGCCTTGATCGCGTAGAACACCGAGGAGAGGTTGATGCCGATAATCTGTTCCCACTTCTCATCCGGAAAGTCCTCGACCGGCGAGACGAACTGGATGCCAGCGTTGCACACGAGAATATCGACCGAGCCGAGCTTCGTTTCCGCTTCACCCACCATCGCCCGGATCTCCTCCGGCTTCAGCATGTTGGCGCCATGATAAAGCGCCTTCACACCAAATTCCTTCTCGACGCCGGCGCGGATCGCCTCGATCTCCGCTGCATCGCCCAAGCCGTTGAGCATCACGTTCGCGCCCGCCGCCGCGAACCCACGCGCCATGGCGAGACCGATCCCGCTGGTCGAGCCGGTGACCAGCGCATTCTTTCCCTTCAACGACATCCCGGAACTCCCTCAGCCATCGTCCGATATGAAAAACAGCACCGCTTCTAACATTTCGCAGCGCAATATCCAGCCTTGCCGTCTCGCCAGAAGGTCGGATCGGCTTTATATAGCGGCCATGCTGAAGCCGACCCGCTCCCATGATACGCATCCGCACCCGCCAAAGCATACGGGAGAGACCTGCTGTGCGGGCCACGCGGTGCCGGTCAACGCCGTGCTGGATGCCGCCGAGATCCATTGCCATCAGCGGGGGCTTCGCCTCACCCCGCAGCGGCGTGCCGTCCTCGATGCGCTTGCCAAAGCGCGCGGCCCGCTCGGCGCCTATGATCTCATCGAGGCGCTCCGATCCGATGGCGCGCGTGGCCCGGCGCCGATCGCCATCTACCGCGCGCTCGATTTCCTGAAGGAAAACGGCTTCATCCACCGGCTCGAAAGCCTCAATGCCTTCATCGCCTGCCCGCACCACCACACGCATGGCGAGAAGGTGGTGTTCCTGATTTGCGAAAGCTGTCGTCATGTCGAGGAAGCGACAGGCAAGCCGCTCGACGAGGCGCTGGCCAAGCTGGCCCATGCTCACGGCTTTACGCCCGCGCGGCAGGTTGTTGAGCTCGCAGGCACCTGCCGTCATTGCCATCCATCGGCCGCGAAAGCCTGATCGTCATGGATAACCTCGCTCCGCCCTGCCACTCGCCGGAACAGGCTGCTTTCGGACCAGCATCGCGTCATGCCTCCTGTGGCGTCATGGTCGGAACCGTTCAGGTCGGCGGCAAGCTTGGCAACCATCCGGCACCGATTGTCGTCCAGTCGATGACCAATACAGACACGGCCGATATCGACGCCACCGTCGCGCAGATTGCGGCCCTCGCGCGCGCCGGTTCCGAGATCGTCCGCATCACCGTCGACCGCGCGGAGGCCGCTGCCGCAGTACCGCACATCCGCGACCGCCTGACGACACGCGGCGTCGAGGTGCCGCTCGTCGGCGATTTCCACTACATCGGCCACACGCTGCTTGCCGAGCATCCGGCCTGCGCCGAAGCGCTCGACAAGTATCGCATCAACCCTGGCAATGTAGGATTCCGTGAAAAACGCGACCGCCAGTTCGGCGCCATCGTCGAACTGGCGATTCGGCATGGCAAGGCGGTCAGGATCGGCGCAAACTGGGGATCGCTCGATCAGGAACTACTGACCGCACTGATGGACGAGAATGCCAAGAGCGCAGCGCCGCTGGAAGCACGCGCGATCCTCCGCGAAGCGATGGTCCAGTCAGCCCTGCTGTCAGCCGCGCGCGCCGAAGAGATCGGGCTCGGCAAGGACCGGATCATCCTCTCGGCGAAGGTGTCCGCGGTGCAGGACCTCATCACGGTCTATCGCATGCTCGCCGCGCACTCGGACTACGCGCTGCATCTGGGGTTGACCGAGGCCGGCATGGGCTCCAAGGGACTCGTTGCCTCCTCCGCCGCGCTCGGCATCCTCCTGCAGGAAGGCATCGGCGACACGATCCGCTATTCGCTGACCCCGGAGCCGGGCGGCGACCGGACACTGGAGGTGAAGGCGGCGCAGGAACTCCTGCAGACCATGGGTTTCCGCACCTTCGTACCGCTGGTCGCAGCCTGTCCCGGCTGCGGACGAACGACCTCGACTGTGTTCCAGGAGCTCGCTCGCGATATCCAGAACTGGATTTCCACCTCCATGCCGGAATGGAAATCGCGCTATCCCGGTGTCGAAGCGCTCAACGTCGCGGTCATGGGCTGCATCGTCAATGGTCCGGGGGAATCGAAGCACGCGGATATCGGCATCTCGCTTCCCGGCACTGGCGAGGCGCCGGCGGCCCCTGTCTTCATCGACGGGAAAAAGGCCGTGACGCTACGCGGTGCGGGTATTGCTGCCGAATTCAAGGCCCTTGTCGCGGATTACATCGAGAAGCGCTATTCGGCCTGATTGTCCCGGTTCGGGGCGCGAGCGCCTCATTCCTCACTCCGACAGGGCTAACACCTCCTTAACAACCCCCGCACGCTCTGACATAATTCGAGCCAAGAATTTGATTTAACGACCTTTTTCTTAAAGCTGCATCCGGGCGGCACACCCCTTGCGCATGACGGTCATGGAGGATTTCACCATGACCGATTTCAGGACATTCCTTTCCGATCGTCGCGGCACCGTCACCCAGTTTCTGGCGATCGCCATGCTGCCGCTGATGGGAATTACCGGCCTTGCGGTCGACTATGCCCGCTCCGCACAGGCGAAAGCCGAAATCCAGAGCGCGCTCGATTCGACGGTCCTGATGCTGACCCGTGAGGCCCCGAAGAAGAACATCGCCGCACTCAAGCTGCTCGCCGATCCTTACTTCGCCGCCTTGATGTCCTCGAAGCGGCCTGACTACGCCTTCTCCGGCATCGCCGTCGAGAAAACCGACAAGACAGTCTCCGCCTCGACCAGCGCCAGCGTCCCGACGTTCTTCGGTGGAATCTATGCCTGGTTCGGGGCCTCTGGCGCCGACAACTGGGCTGTGGCCGCCGCTTCGACCGCCGCCTATGGAACGAAGAAGATCGAGCTTGCACTGGTGCTCGACAACACCGGCTCCATGGCCAGCGCCAACAAGATCGTCGAGTTGAAGAAGGCGAGCCACACCCTCCTGACCATGCTCCAGAATGCGACAACCGCGCCGGATCAGGTCAAGGTCGCGATCGTGCCCTATACGACGCAGGTGCGGCTCGAGACGACCTACAAGAACGCGAACTGGCTGACGAACAGCCCCACCGGCACTTTCATCGGCGGCGCGGGCTACACGATCCCCGCCTCGCGCGATCTCTGGGACGGATGCATCGCCGACCGCGACACCGGCTACAACGCCGACACCAAGGCCGTGAGCGTGCCCATCGCGAAGTCCCTCTACCCGATGGTCGGCTGCACCGGCGGCGGCATCGCCAAGATGATGCCCCTCTCGGCCAACTGGTCCGCCCTCCATACCCGCATCGACGAGATGAAGGCGAACGGCATGACCAACATCACGCTCGGCGCGCAGTGGGGGTATGAAATGCTCTCCGCCAACGCGCCCTTCACCGAGGCCTCTTCGGACGCCAACGTCGAGCGCTTCATGGTGCTGCTTACGGACGGTCAGAACACGCAGGACCGCTGGGGGATCTACAACGAGACCCGCCAGAACAAGGACACGCAGGCGATGTGCGACGCCATCGTCGAGCGAGGCGTAGCCGATACTGCGAAGAAGCTGAAGATCAAGCTCTACACGGTGCTTGTCATCGACGGCAATGAAAGCCTCCTCAGGAACTGTGCCTCCAACCCCTCGATGTACTCGAAGGTCAACCAGGCCAGCGAACTGGAAGCCGTATTCAAGAAGATCGCCAAGGATATCGGAACTATCCATCTGACGATGTGAACGCCAATCCCGCTCCAAGCATGAAATAAAGAAGGCCGGGAAATCCCGGCCTTTCTTCGGTTTGGATCGGGCCTGAACAGGGGTTCAGGCGGCCTTGCCGAGGCTTGCGAAAAGACCCTTCCCGTCGGTGCCGCCGACCAGCGTCTCGATCAGGTTCTCGGGATGCGGCATCATGCCGAGCACACGCAGGTTCTCCGAATAGATCCCGGCGATCGCATTGAGCGAGCCGTTCGGATTTTCCTTCGTGATATCGCCCGCCGCATCGCAATAACGGAAGCCGACGCGCGCCTCGCCTTCAAGCCGCTTCAGCGTCTCGTCATCACAGATGTAATTGCCCTCGCCGTGGGCGATGCAGACCTTGATGATGTCGCCCGCCGTATAGGCATTTGTGAAGGCCGTGTCGTTGCGCTCGACCCGCAGGTGCTGCATGCGGCAGACAAACTTGAGACCGGCATTGCGCATCAGGATGCCAGGCAGCAGACCCGCCTCGCAGGCAACCTGAAAACCGTTGCAGATACCGAGCACGTATCCACCCTTGGCGGCATGAGCGCGCACGGCGTCCATAATGTGCGCCCGCGCCGCAATCGCGCCGGTGCGCATGTAATCGCCATAGGCGAACCCGCCGGGCAGCACGACGAGATCGGTGCCCTTCGGCAGCTCGTAATCCGCGTGCCAGGCATGGGTGACTTTCGCCCCGGCCTGCTTCAACGCGCGGGCGACATCGCCCTCGCGATTGGTGCCGGGAAAGGTGATGACAGCGGCGTGCATGGGTTAAGTCCAGTGTTACCAAGTCGAGAGTCGTTTTGCGAAAAGATCAAAGTTCCGGCGTGCGAGCGAAGCACTTGGTGCGGAGACCACAAGGCTGATCCGCTTGTCGCTCCCCAACAGAAATCCAGTCATCCAGAAAGTCTTTTGACCTGAACCTGTTGCGACAAAGGAAATCTGCACGACACGCCTTTTCCCCACCTTGCTCCCGAAGGCCTTGCCGAACGTCAGAGCCCTGCCTGGAGAATGGGCAGCATGCGCCCGTCGAGCATACTGCTCGTAGTCCAACACAGCGATATCCTGCGGCCCATTCTGCTTTTCGAAGCTGATTCCGCTCCCAACACCACATCTGGTTGCGTCACAGCTAAAAAAATGTGTTCCGCCGGACAAGGTCGAATAGGAGAAGCCTGGAACGCTGAATGGTTGCTCGGCATACGCTCCGGCCCAGAACAGCGACAGAAACAACCAGCAAATTGCCAGCCAAATCCGCCTCACCCGACCACCTCGACCTTGTAGTTCTCGACAACCATGTTCGCGAGCAGCTTCTCGGCAGCCTCCTTCAGGAGCGCCTCGGCGCGGGACTTGTCCTGCGTCTCGACCTCAATGTCGAACACCTTCCCCTGCCGGACCGAGGCAACGCCTTCGATGCCGAAGCTCTTCAGCGCCCCTTCGATCGCCTTGCCCTGCGGATCGAGAACGCCGTTCTTGAGGGTGACGGTGACGCGCGCTTTCATGGAATTCCCCATCGAAGCATTTTCAAGCGAAGTGGACACTGTTTCGCGTGATGAAAATGCAAGAAAACTGATAACAGAGCCCGGCTACCCCCGAGACGAAAAACGGGACGCCTTTTCAAGCGTCCCGATTAAAGATTTCATGTCTTCGGCGCAACCCGTTTGCGGGGTCACTGCACCAGTTTCGGGCCCGTGGCCTTCGGGTTTTCGCCCTCGTTGAGAATGCCGAGCCGGCGTGCAACCTCGGAATAGGCTTCGACCAGTCCGCCCATGTCGCGGCGGAAACGGTCCTTGTCGAGCTTGTCCGCGCTTTTGATATCCCACAGGCGGCAGCTGTCCGGGGAAATCTCGTCGGCGACAACGATGCGCATCATGTCGCCTTCATAGAGCCGGCCGCATTCCATCTTGAAATCGACGAGACGGATGCCGACCCCGAGGAACAGCCCGGAGAGGAAATCGTTGACGCGGATGGCAAGCGCCATGATGTCGTCGATCTCCTGCGGGGTTGCCCAGCCGAAGGCCGTGATATGCTCTTCGGAAACCATCGGATCGTTGAGCTTGTCGTTCTTGTAGTAGAACTCGATGATCGAGCGCGGCAGCTGCGTGCCTTCGTCGATGCCGAGGCGCTGGCTGAGCGAACCGGCGGCGACATTGCGCACCACCACCTCAAGCGGAATGATCTCGACCTCGCGGATCAACTGCTCGCGCATGTTGAGCCGCTTGATGAAATGCGTCGGCACCCCGATCGAATTCAGCTGGTTGAAGATATACTCGGAGATGCGGTTGTTCAGAACGCCCTTGCCGTCGATGATCTCGTGCTTCTTGGCGTTAAAGGCAGTGGCGTCATCCTTGAAGTGCTGGATCAGCGTTCCCGGCTCGGGCCCCTCAAAGAGGACCTTCGCCTTGCCTTCGTAAATGCGGCGGCGACGATTCATCGGCGTGTACCGTGTTTTCAGGAAATCCATTGGGTGCCGTGGCTCCTTGTTCTGGTGCGCGCCGGCAGCGGCGACATCGCGGGAGGCGGGCACTTGCGCCGTGAATCGGGTGATTTCAAGGCCCCGCACCGCCCCCGGATTGGCGGGACCCTAGCCGATCCCTTGATGCGATACAATGTTGCGGGGCCCACAAACTAGACTTAACAACCATTGATTTTGGCGACCGGGACACCTATTCCCATCCTTGTCCGCATCCCGGATGCGGGCGCTTGGGGATTGATGCTGCAAGCGCAGCGAGAAAAGAGAGCTTCTCAGCCATGACGACCTTCGACAACCGCAAGGATGCCGCCGAGAAAAAGTTCGCGCATGATGCCGAACTCCAGTTCAAGGCCGGCGCGCGCCGCAACAAGCTCCTCGGTCTCTGGGTTGCCGAACAGCTCGGCAAGAGCGGCGCCGAGGCCGAGGCCTACGCGAAATCGGTCGTGATGAGCGATTTCGAGGAGGCGGGCGACGAGGATGTGTTCCGCAAGGTGCGCGGCGATCTTCCGGCCAGCGTTTCGGATCACGTCATCCGCCGCACGATGGATGAACTGATGGCCAAGGCCATTGCCGAGATTCAGGCCAACGGCTGATCTTTCTGCATTTTGTATGCACATGACGCTGGAAACCGGCGTCGGATTGCGCATGATGAAGCGCCGCCGGTTCGGGCGGCGCTTTTTTATTTCGAAAGCCCCTTCAGATCTCCCCGAGAACCTCCAATGCGCGACAACCCGATGCCTGCGAACCCCATCCTTACCTTCGCCGAACGCCTGCATAAGGGGCCAGCCATGTTTGCCGCCTGGTCCGGGATGCGTGATCCGGCCGTGACGGAGGCGTTGCTGCGTGAGGGCTTCGACTGCGCGATCGTCGACTGGCAGCACGGATTCCATGATTTCGCGACGACGCAAGGTGTGATCCTCGCCGCCCACGCGAAGGGCAAAGCCGCGATGGTGCGCATCGGCGTCGGTCAGTTCGCAGAAGCCTCCCGCTTTCTCGATTGGGGTGCGGCCGGCGTCATCGCCCCAATGATCAACTCGGTTGCCGATGCGAAAGCCTTCGTCGAATTCGTGAAATATCCTCCCGCCGGCGAGCGCTCCTGGGGTCCGGCGCGATCCCTCAATCTCACCGGTCTGTCGCCCGTCGAGAATTTGCATGGCGCCAACCGCTTCACGCTAGCCATCGCCATGATCGAGACCCGCGCCGCGCTCGACGCGCTCGACGATATTCTAGCCGTCGACGGCATCGACGGGGTGCTGGTCGGCCCGTCAGATCTTTCGATCGCGCTGACGAACGGCGGCACGATCGATGCGAATCATACCCTCGTCGACGCCGCGCTGACGAAGGTCGCCGCTGCAGCGCGCGCCAAGGGCAAGCTCGCCTGCGCTTTCTGCATGGACGGGACACGCGCGGGCGAACTCGCCGGGCGCGGGTTCCACCTGCTCTCGGTCGGTCAGGATCAGATCCTGATCCGCATGGCGGCCCGGCAGGAGATCGCCAAGGCGCGCGCCGCGACCGCGCCCGCCGACGCCGAACTCGACGGTGCGGACGGATATTAAGCGCTATTCCGGCAGCCGCAGTCCGAAGTTCTGGGCGAGGAACTTGCCGCCATGCGCGAGCCCGCCGCCATCGATCCCGTGACCGATGCCGAACGAGAGATGCCACTGGCAGGGAATTTCCGCCTTGGCGAGCCCTTCCATCGACTGGAACAGCGCGTCAACGGGTATGATCTCGTCCCTGTCGCCGTGCACCAGCAGGATCGGCGGCTTGCCGCGCGCCTCGTCCTTGAGGTGTTCCGGGCCGACGAGATGACCGGAATAGGCGAGGATCGCCGCCGGCAGGACCGGACGCCGCAGGCCGACATGCAGCGCCATCATCGCGCCCTGGCTGAAACCGACCAGTGCCAGCCGCTCCGGCGGAAGGCCGTGGCGGGCGAGTTCCTGTTCGAGGAAGTGATCGAGATCAGGCCCCGCGATCTGGCAGCCGCGCCAGCGCTCCGAAGGATCGCGCATCGTCAGCGCCCACCATTGCCGACCCATCGGGCTCATCCCGCACGGCTCAGGCGCGTGCGGGGAAACGAAGGCCGCGTCCGGCATCAACTCCGCCCATTGCGCACCGAGGTCGATAAGGTCGTTACCGTCCGCGCCATAGCCGTGCAGAAACACGACCAATTGGCGGGCGTGGCCGGTTTTCGGCGGAAGACGGGGACCGTCGAGCGGGCGCGGCATGGGCTTGTCCTTGGTTCCTGAGGCTTCCTTCACATGACGGATGTTCAGGCCGCCCGCAAGGCCTCGACAGGATCGAGCCGCGCCGCGCGGAAGGCCGGGTAGAAGCCCGAAACAATGCCCACAAGCCCGGAAAAGACAAACGCGGCGACAACGATCATCGGATCAATGACCAGTGGCCAGTCGGCAACCATCGCCACGCCAACCGCGATACCCACGCCGATGGTAATCCCGATCAGCCCGCCGATCAACGCGATCAGTGTCGCCTCGATCAGGAACTGGCCCATCACATCCATCGGCCGTGCGCCGATCGCCATGCGCAGGCCGATCTCCCGCGTCCGTTCGGTCACCGAAACCAGCATGATATTCATGATGCCGATGCCACCGACGACGAGGCTGACAGCGGCCACCGCCATCAGCAGCGTGGCCATCGTTTTTGCGCTCTGCTCACGCGTCGCCTGGATTTCGGCGAGGTTGCGGATCGAAAAATCGTCACCCTGTGCATCCTGCACGCGATGACGCTGTCGCAAGAGACGTTTCATCTCCTCCTCGGCGGCGGAAATATCCTCGCCCTCGCGCACCTTGGCGAGGATCTGGTTGACGGTGCGATTTTTCGCGCGACTTGTGCCAACAACACGCTGCCGGGCGGTATTCAGAGGCAACAGGATAACGTCGTCCTGATCAGACCCCATCATCGACTGGCCCTTCTTCGCCATGACACCGACGATCTCGAACGGCACGTTCTTGACCCTGATCTGCGCGCCGATCGGATTGCCGCCGGCAAACAGTTCGCGCGCGACCGTCTGCCCGATCAGCGCGACCTGTCCGCCGCGCTGGGTTTCCTCTTCGGTGAATTCACGCCCTGTCTCCACCTGCCACTCACGGGCGAGGAAATAATCCGCCTCGACGCCGTAGGCCGTGGTCGCCCAGTTGACGCCGCCGGCAACGATCTGAACGCCGCCGCGCACGATTGGTGCAGCGGCTTCGACAGCGGGAACCTCGGCCCGCAGCGCCTGTGCATCACCGTCAGACAATGTCTGGGCGTTGCCCGTACCCATCCGCGCGCCGCCGAAAGTCACGTTTCCGGGAATGACGATGATCAGGTTGGCGCCAAGCGAGCGGATCTGAGCGTTGACGCGTTCACGCGCGCCGTTACCGACCGCGACCATTGCGATCACAGCCGCAACGCCGATGACGATGCCGAGCATCGTCAGCACCGACCGCAGGGCATGTGCGCGGATGGCTTCGGCGGAGGATTGCAGCGAATCGAGGAGATTCATGCCGCTTCGACCCACTGCCGGAGTGCTTCGGCCGCATCCGCCGGGGCCTGTTCCTGATCCGAGACGATGCGTCCGTCACGAAAACGGATGACGCGCCTGGCAAAGGCGGCGACCTCGTTCTCGTGCGTGACGATGATCACCGTCATCCCCTCACGGTTGAGGGCCTGGAACAGGGCGAGAATCTCGATCGAGGTGCGCGAATCGAGCGCGCCGGTCGGCTCGTCCGCCAGGAGACACGCCGGCGAATTCGCGAGCGCCCGCGCGATGGCGACGCGCTGTTGCTGCCCGCCCGAGAGCTGGAGCGGTAGATGCTTCTTGCGATCGCCGAGGCCGACGCGTTCCAACGCCCGCGCCGCCCGCTCCCGGCGCACGGCGCGCGGCTCGCCCGCATAGACCATCGGCAGTTCGACATTGGCGAGCGCATCCATGCGCTGGAGCAGGTTGAACTGCTGGAACACGAAGCCGATCTCGCGATTGCGCGTCGCCGCAAGCTCTCCGACGCTGAGGTTCGCGACCTCCCGCCCCTTGAGCCGGTAGGAGCCGCGATCCGGTTTATCGAGGCAGCCGATGAGATTCATGAAAGTCGATTTGCCGGAGCCCGAGGGCCCCATAACCGCGACAAACTCGCCCTCGCGGATCGTGGTGGTGACACCGGCAAGCGCCACGACCTTCTCCTCGCCCATGTGATAGACGCGTTCGAGATCATGGACCTCGATCAACGGCGGCTTTTCGAATTGGGCCATGCTCAGAACCCGAAACGGAAACCGCCGCTGCCCGAAGTCGGCTTGGCGGATTGGGCACCGGTAATCACTGTGTCACCCGGCTTGATTTCGCCGGAAAGCACTTCGCTGAACGCGCCGTCCGTCGCGCCGATCCGAAGCGTGATCGCGCGGGGATTGCCCTTGGCGTCGACGAGGTGGACGCGGCCGGGAATACCCGCTTCGCCAGGCCGGGCGTTACGCCCGCGACGCTCCTCGCGCATCGCCTGATATTTCGTCTTCTGCTCGGCAGTCAGAACCTCTTCGAGGCCACGCGTGAATCGCTGCCGCGCCGCGCGCGCCGCTTCCCGCCGTGCCTCCGGGTTGTCGCCCGCCGCCTGAATTGCGGCGCGCATCTCGCGGCCGAGCTTCTCCGCGGTCTTGACCTGATCGGCGGAAAGATCGAGTTGCGCTTTCAGAGCCGCGAGCAAAGCTGCGCCGGGGTTGCCCCCGCCGCGACCGGGCGTGTTCTGGCCACCTTCGACAAAAGGCCCGGCATCGCCCGCTTCAGCGGGTGCGGATGGCGCCACCGGAGTCGGTGCAGCCCCCGCCGGGCGCGCAACGCCGGCCGGCTGCCAGCGCAGGGCTGCATTCGGGATGCGCAGGACATCGTTCTTACGCTCGGTGAAGACCCGGAGATTGGCCGTCATGCCCGGCAGAAGTGCAAGATCGTCGTTCTGCACCTCGACGATCGTCGTGTAGATCACGACGTTCTGCACCGTCTGCGAGCCGAGGCGGATCTGTTTCACACGCCCGTTGAAGGTGCGCGCGGCATAGGCGTTGACTGTGAATTCGACTTCCTGGCCGACCTTGACCCGGCCGACGTCCGCCTCGTCGACATTGACGTAGATTTCGATGCGGGTGAGGTCCTGCGCGACGAGAAACAGCGTCGGCGCCTGCAACGAGGCAGCAACCGTCTGCCCCAGTTCGACGTTGCGCTGCACGACGACGCCATCAACTGGCGAGCGGATTTCCGCATTCGATAGATCGACCTCGATCTGTCGCACCTGCGCTTCGGCCTTGGCGATAGCGGCATCGCCCGAAAGCTTCTGGCTCTCGACGATCTTGAGATCGGCGCGGAGCGAGGCGATCTGCGCCTGGCTGGAGGCGATCTGCGCTTCGGCCGAACGCTTGGAGGCGGTCAGCGTGCTTTTCTGGGTCGTCGCCGTCTGCAGGGTGACCTCGGAAGCGATGCCCCGCGCCTTGAGGCTCTGCTGGCGCTCGTAGGTTGCTTCTGCGTCGGCAAGCTGTGCCTCAGCGCGTGCAAGCTGGGCACGCATATCGCTGGCCTGCGCTTCCGCCCGCCGGATATCGGCCTGCACCTTCTCCGATTGCGCATCGGAGAGCTTGCGCGCGGCACGTGCCTGGTCGAGATCGGCCTTCGCAGCGTCGCGCTTTGCCATCAGCGTATCGCGGTTGAGTCGCGCGAGAACCTGTCCCGCCTTCACTTGGCTGTTGAAATCCGCGAGGATCTCGACCACCTGCCCAGAGAGCTGCGAGCCGACGATCACCGTCGTTGTCGGCGTCACGGTGCCGGTAGACGAGACCGAGGCGACGATCGGGCCGCGCTGCACAGTCTCGGTGCGGTAGCGTTGCCCACCGGACTTGTCGTCATCATCATTACGGGAGGCGAAGGCCCACGCGCCGAGCCCGCCGAGGAGAAGGACCAGTCCGACAAGAATTTTCTTCATGCGGCCTTATAGCAAGCCGCTCGCATCCACGCATGTGAAAGCTTTGTAATCTCCGTGCCTAGCGGTCCCGCGTCCGGTTGTAATGGAGCAGGGCAGAAAGGACGTTGGCGCGCGCGCCAAAGGCTGATCGCAGTGCCGCCTCTCCCGCCGCAGTCGCCCGGTCGAGTTCGCGCCGGGCACCGTCGATTCCGAGATGGGCGAGAAAGGTCGCCTTGCCGGCTGCCGCATCCTTGCCGACCGCCTTGCCGACAGTGGCGCTATGACCTTCAGCATCGAGAAGATCATCGCGGATCTGGAACGCAAGGCCCAGTTCACGCCCGTAGGTCGCCAGCGCTTTCTTCTCCGCCGCCGTCGCGCGCGGAGCAAGGTGCACTGCCGACTTGAGCGCGAAGACGATCAGCGCGCCGGTCTTGAGCGATTGCAGCCGGCGGATCGTCGCGATGCTCTGCCGCGGCGGGCGCGCATCAAAGCGTCCCTCCGCCGCAAGGTCCAGCATCTGCCCGCCGATCATGCCGTCGATGCCGGCTGCTTCGGCCAGCGCGCCAACAATCCGCATCCGGCGACCGGCAGGAATCCCGGCATCCTTTCGGGCAAGGATCGCGAAGGCGAGCGTCAGCAGCGAATCCCCGGCAAGGATCGCCGTCGCCTCGTCGAACGCGCGGTGCACGGTCGGCTTTCCTCGCCGCATGTCGTCATTGTCCATCGCCGGGAGGTCGTCGTGAATGAGCGAGTAGCAGTGGACCGCCTCGAGGGCTGCGGCGACGTGGAGCGGCGCGGCGCCCTCAATGCCGAACAGCCGCGCAGCCTCGATCACAAGGAAGGGCCGCATCCGCTTGCCCCCGGCGAACAGGGCATGCCGCAGCGCCGCGACGAGCCGGGGCGGGCGGCGCCCCTCGGCGAGACGCGCGTCGAGAAAAGCATCGACCGCGCGGGCGGTTGCTTCCACTGTCGTCATCAGTTCCGGTTCCGCCAAAGACCGCTCCTTGCGTTGCCGCGGCTGGATTAAGCGCGTTTTTCGCATTGCCGCAAGGGAGGTGCACGCGATGCGAGATTGCGCTGGCTTTTCGCAAAACAAGTGATTATAGAGCGCCCTTCACGTTTTACCCGGATGCCGTCTGCGAAGAGCGATGGCGTCTGCTCGAAAAGACCCGGCCCGGCCGGGTGCCGCCCAGGAGTTTGATCATGGCCGTTCCGAAAAAGAAAGTTTCGCGCATGAAGCGGGGGCAGCGCCGCTCCGCCGACGCGATTGCCGCCCCGACCTATGTCGAGGACAAGAACTCGGGCGAGCTGCGCCGTCCGCATCACATCGACATGAAGACCGGCATGTATCGCGGTCGTCAGGTCCTCCCGGCCAAGAACGCCGAGTAACGGGCGCACCGGAACGGCAGCACGAAACAGGCTGCCGTTGCTGTCCATATCTTGACGAAAATACTTCAAGGCCCCGGCTATCGCCTCGGGCCTTTTTTGCGCAGGCGTATCAGACAGAGGCAACGACGCGCAGGAAACTCAGTGGCCGGGCAGAAGGCCGATTGGCGAGTGCCGCACCATAAGCCGCCTCGCGCTGTTCGGCGATATCGCGCCGCCCCAGCGGACGACGCAGGTCGCTGTCGTTACCAACGATGAGCTGGGCGATGAAGGGCACCGAACGCGGTGTGGGTGACGGGGAACCGGACATGGGGGCCTCCGCTTGCTGACGGCCCGTGCCATGACGGTGCGCATCGTGCCGGTATTGCCGGAAACCGGCACCGAATGTTTCAGTTTGATACAGGGCGACAGGGTTGATCGTGCTCATGCCGAATTGACGGCAAGCGCGATGCCAAGCTTGCCTGCCGCGTTGCGCAGTCGGTCCGGATGCAACTTTTAAGCGAAAAATTAACCATTCACCGCCGAAGATGCCGGCAGGAAAGCTTCCTTAGGTTCTGCCTGATAGGACGGCATGAACTGCGGCAGCACAGAAAGCACCGAAACAGGCCGGAAATGGCGGACGAGAACAATTCCATCGCATTTCCGGAAAAATGTGAGGCTGGCGATGCCGCCGCTGTTCCCGCAGTCGTGACCGACAGTCTCTCCGATATCGGGCGCGATTTCGGGGAAGCGACCTATTCCTGGAACATCGAAACCGACCTGATGACCTGGAATGTCGATGCAGCGCCGCTGTTCGGCCTCGTCGACATGGCGCAGCTCGGAACGGGTTCGTCCTTCGCGACCCTCGTCGACCAGGCCAGCCCGACTTCACGGCACGGCGAGATCTTCGAGAGCGATCAGGTTGATCGGGGCACCGGCGTTGCCTTTTCTGCCCGATACCTTGTCAATCCCTCGCCCGGCGTCCGCTTCTGGGTCGAAGACAGCGGGCGCTGGTTCGCCAATGCCGCCGGCCAGCCGCGCCTCGTCCACGGCGTCTGCCGCCGTATCCTGGCGCCGACCGCCGAAGAGATGGCGCTGGTTACCAAGCGCCACCTCGATCCCGCGACGGGCGCCCTGACGCGCGCCGATTTCTGCAATGCGCTCGCCGCCGCGATCGATACCATGCAGCGCGATTCACGCACCATGGTCGTGATGATGGTCGCTATCGACAATCTGTCGCAACTCAACAAGACCTACGGCTACATGGTCGGCGACGAGATCATCGCCGCCGTCGTCCGCCGTTTGCGCGGTGTCCTGCGCCGCCGCGACATCCTCGGGCGCTACGCCACCAACAAGATCGGGATCGTGCTCGCGCCGAGCCTCATCGAGCATATGGAAATGGTGGCGTCTCGCCTCGCCAGCACCATCCGTTCGACACCGATCGAAACCAGCGCCGGCTCGATTTCCACGTCGGTCCACATCGGCGCCGTCGCCGTTCCGAACGAGGCGAAGACGACGATGGAGGCCCTCCACGCCTGCGAGGAGGCATTGAACGACGCTGCCGAACGCAGCGATACCTTCTTCGTTGCCCATTGCGCCAACCCGGACATGACGAACCGCCGGACGACCAACCGGGAATCGACCGATATCGTCCTCTCCGCGCTGAACGAGCGCCGCATCCGCCTCGCCTTCCAACCGATCGTCGCCTCCGGCACCGGTCAGGTCGCTATGTACGAGTCACTCGTGCGCATGGTGACGCCGAGCGGCGAATGGCTCGGCGCAGGCCATATTGTGCCTGTCGCGGAACGGCTCGGCTTCCTGCATCTCATCGACCACCGCGTGACCGAACTTGCTTTCGAGACGCTGCGCGCGAGGCCGGAAGTCTATCTCACGGTCAATGTCGGCGCCGATACGGCGCTGCACCCGGACTGGATCGCCGCCTATCAGGCACAGGTCGCCTGCAGCCCCGATGCGGCGAAGCGGCTGATCGTTGAAATCACCGAAACCTCGCTGATCGAGGATATCAATGCCGCGCGCGCGCTCATCGAGTGGATCAAGGATTCCGGCGCCCGCGTCGCGATCGACGATTTCGGTGCAGGCCACACCTCGTTCCGCAATATGCGGCTCTTGCCAATCGATATCCTGAAGATCGATGGAACCTTCATCAAGAACCTGTCGCGCTCGGCCGACGACCGGTTCTTCGTCCAGACCTTGCTCCAGCTCGCGCGCCACCTGAAGATCGAAACGGTCGCCGAATGGGTGCAGGACGAGGAAACCGCAACACTCCTCGCCTCATGGCGCGTGGAATACCTGCAAGGCGATTTTCTCGGCGCGGCCCGCACGGAACTTCCGGACAACCACAGCCTCTCGCCGCGCAAGATCGCGTAAAGCCTCGGGGCTCCTCGAGACGGATATCGAGGGGCGCTCAGCGCCCCTTTTTCTTGTCCGCAGCCGGTTCGGATTCGGTCTTGTTACCTGCGGCGAACGGCGCGAAGGCGCGCATTGCCTCCTGGAAGATCGCCATGTTGGAGCGCACCTGCTCCTCCATCGCCGCCATCGGGTTGGCGCCGAACGGATTGGCTGGGAAGCCCTTGCCGGAGAACCCCTTGGCGAACTGTTCGCGCAGCTTCTGCTGTTCGGCCATGAATTGACCCAGCGAAAATTCGAGATAGCGCGGCACCAAGGCCTGCATGTTGTCGCCGTAGAATTGAATCAGCTGGCGGAGGAAGGCGATCGGCAAGAGGAACTGCCCCTTGTTCTCCTGCTCGAAGATGATCTGGGTCAAGACCGTGCGGGTGATGTCCTCGCCGGTCTTGGCATCGTTGACGACGAATTCCTCACCCTGGCGAACCATGAGCGCAAGATCCTCAAGCGTCACATAGGAACTTGTGCCGGTGTGGTAGAGACGCCGGTTGGCGTATTTCTTGATGACCGTTGGCTCCTTGGAGACCTGATCCGCCATGCTTCCTCCAGATCAGCGAGAATCGCCATTTCGTCTAAAACGGAGCCTTGCGCCCCCCGATTTCCCGACTTTCAGCCGATCTATTCGAGTTTTGCAATGCCGATCTTCCTTTCTTAGCCTTGTTTCTCGCTTGACGATAGTTTCTTGGCAAGTCTCATAGTCAGGACGGTTAAGCGCCAGATGCAGGACCGGTGAGGAGACGAGGAGAAACCCATGGCAGGAAATTCGATTGTAATCGCAAGCGCGGCCCGCACCGCGGTCGGCAGCTTCAACGGCGCGTTCGCCGATGTTCCGGCTGCCCAGCTCGGCGCCGCGGCCATCAAGGGCGCGCTTGAGCGTGCGGGCGTCGCAGGCGCCGAGGTCGATGAAGTGATCCTGGGCCAGGTGCTCTCGGCCAATCAGGGCCAGAACCCCGCCCGCCAGGCGGCGATGGCTGCCGGCATTCCGCAGGAGAAGACGGCCTGGGGCCTTAACCAGCTCTGCGGCTCGGGCCTGCGTACCATGGCGATCGGCATGCAGCAGATCGCCAATGGCGATGCGAACATCATCGTCTCCGGCGGCATGGAATCCATGACGCTGGCCCCGCACGTCGCCTACCTGCGCGCCGGCCAGAAGATGGGTGATCTCAAGATGCTCGACACCATGCTGCGCGACGGCCTGCTCGATGCCTTCCAAGGCTATCACATGGGTAATACCGCCGAGAACGTCGCCGCCAAGTGGCAGCTCACCCGCGACGAGCAGGACCAGTTCGCCGTCGGTTCGCAGAACAAGGCCGAGGCCGCGCAGAAGGCCGGCAAGTTCAAGGACGAGATCATCCCCTTCACGGTCAAGACCCGGAAGGGCGACATCGTGGTTGATACCGACGAATATCCGCGTCATGGCGCGACGATGGACGCGATGGCCAAGCTCAAGCCCGCTTTCTCCAAGGAAGGCACGGTGACCGCCGGCAACGCCTCCGGCATCAATGACGGTGCGGCCGCTGCCGTGCTGATGACAGAGGCCGAAGCCGCCAAGCGCGGCATCACCCCGCTTGCGCGCATCGTCTCCTGGGCGACCTGCGGCGTCGACCCCGCGATCATGGGCACAGGCCCGATCCCGGCCTCGCGCCGCGCGCTCGAGAAGGCCGGCTGGAAGGTCGGCGATCTCGACCTCATCGAGGCCAACGAGGCTTTCGCCGCACAGGCGCTCGCCGTGAACAAGGATATGGGCTGGGATCCGTCGATCGTGAACGTCAATGGCGGCGCGATCGCTATCGGCCATCCGATCGGCGCCTCGGGCGCGCGAATCCTCAACACCCTGCTGTTCGAGATGAAGCGCCGCAACGCCAAGAAGGGCCTCGCCACCCTCTGCATCGGTGGCGGCATGGGCGTCGCGCTCTGCGTCGAGCGCTAATCGCCGACGAACAAGGTCCGGGCGCGCCAAGCGTCCGGATTTCCCAAGAACACATCAGGAAACGCACCAAGAAGAGGGGATATCCATGGCTCGCGTTGCATTGGTTACGGGCGGCTCGCGCGGTATCGGCGCTGCGATCTCAAAGGCACTGAAGGCGGCCGGCTACAAGGTTGCGGCGAACTACGCCGGCAACGACGAGGCCGCGGCCGCCTTCACCAAGGAGACCGGTATCCCGACCTACAAGTGGGACGTCTCGGATTTCGACGCCTGCACCGCCGGCATCGCCAAGGTCGAGGCCGATCTCGGCCCGGTCGAGGTGCTGGTCAACAACGCCGGCATCACCCGTGACGGCATGTTCCACAAGATGACGAAGGACCAGTGGTATGCCGTCATCAATACCAACCTCAACTCGCTCTTCAACATGACCCGCCCGCTCTGGGAAGGCATGCGCGCCCGCAAGTTCGGCCGCGTCATCTGCATCTCCTCGGTCAACGGCCAGAAGGGGCAGATGGGCCAGGCGAACTATTCCGCCGCGAAGGCCGGCGACATCGGCTTCGTGAAGGCGCTGGCGCAGGAAGGCGCGAAGGCGGGCATCACCGTCAACGCGATCTGCCCCGGCTATATCGCGACCGAGATGGTCAAGGCGATCGACCCGGCCGTCGTCGAGAAGGCGATCCTGCCGCATATCCCGGTCGGCCGTCTCGGCGAGCCGGAGGAAATCGCGCGCGCGGTTCTGTTCCTCGTTTCGGACGACGCGGGCTTTATCACCGGCTCGACGCTCTCTGCCAACGGCGGTCAGTACATGATCTGACCCGGGGAATAGCGAAATCCACTACGAGGGCCGGGAAACCGGCCCTTTTCTTTTGCCCGTTGGAACGATACGCGAAAGAAGATGAGCCGTTCCTTCTCCTTCGCAACGTTTTCCGGACCGACCCTCTGCGGGCTTCTGGCCATCCTGCTCTGGGGGTTGCTCGCCCTCCTCACGGCCACGACCGGCGCCGTGCCGCCGTTCCTGCTCACCGCGCTCACCTTCGCCATCGGCGGCGGCCTCGGATTGCTGCTGTTGCTGGCGCGCGGCAAGCTGCACCTGCTTCGGCAACCCGTCGCAGCCTGGGCGCTGGGCATCGGTGGACTTTTCGGTTCGCACGCGCTCTATTTCGGCGCGATGAAGAACGCGCCCCCTGCGGAGGCGAGTCTGATCGGTTACCTCTGGCCGCTGCTGATTGTGCTGATGTCCGGGTTCCTGCCCGGCGAACGGTTGAGCGCCCGCCATGTCCTCGGCGCTCTCATGGGCTTTACCGGGATTGTCGCCCTGACGCTCGGCAAGGGCGGGCTCGGCGGGAGCATGAGCCTGCCGCTCTTTGGCTACGCGCTGGCCTTCCTGTTCGCGATTGTCTGGGCCGGCTATTCCGTGCTCTCGCGTCGGATGGCCGCCGTACCGACTGAGGCCGTCGTCGGCTTCTGCCTTGCGACCGCGCTCGTGGCCGGCCTCGCGCATCTGATGTTCGAACCGGCGGGCCTTCCCGCCGACACAAAGGCCTGGATCGCCATCGTCCTGTTAGGCCTCGGGCCAGCGGGCGCAGCCTTCTTCCTCTGGGACATCGGCATGAAACGCGGCGATATCCGGTTTCTCGGTACCGCTTCCTATGCCGCGCCGATTATCTCCACGCTGGCGCTGATCGCCGCCGGGCGCGCGGAGGCTAGCTGGTCGCTTGCGCTGGCCGCCGCGCTGATCGCGGGCGGCGCGCTCATCGCCCGAACGAAATAATCAGGCCGGCGGACGCCAGTAGGCAGCCGTGTAGAGATCACAAAAACCGAGCGATCGATAAAGCCCGCGCGCGATCTCGTTGTCGATCGCCGCTTGAAGGAAGATGCGCTTCGCGCCATCGCCATGCGCCCAGCCGATCATGCCGGTGACGAGCCTGCGCCCGAACCCGGCGCCACGCCGCGCCGGATCGACCATCACCGCGCCGAATTCCGCCATACCGCGATCATGCGAGATCAACCCGTAGGCCGCCGGCGCTCCATCCTCGAACAATGTCGCGAACCGCGTCGGGACGCGGATATTGCCGACGATGCCCAGGAGGTTCGCGGGATCGCGTTTGGACGGCTGCTGCCAACGGCACGCCCCTTCGAGCCAGGCCGACGTAGGTGCCAGGTCGAGCCGCAGATCCCCGGAAACCGGACCGCCGAAGGCACTGCCGATCATCCCGACCGAAGCATCCTCAGGCCGATAACCGAGCGCTTCGATCTGTCGGCGGAATGCTCCATCGATCAGCGGCGATAACCGGAAGGATGGCGGGAGCTCAGCGTCGGCGTAGAGCTTCTCGACCGCCGTGATATCCGCGTCCGCCATCGCCGCGGCGGGCCGGAAGCTGCACGCCGAATTCGCTCGCCCCGAATAACCCTTGGCGAAACGGCAGAGCCAATCGCCGAGCACCACCGTCTGGTGGCTCGGCCAGCAGTTCATCAGCCGTTCCTCGCAGGCCGCGACATCGTCGAGGGAACCGAAAAGCTCAGGCACGGACATCAACGCGCTCCACGCGGTGTCGGTCGCCAACCCGGCGACGCCATTTCGAAACCGGTGAACTCGAACCCCGGCGAGACCGTGCAGCCGACCAGCGTCCACGCACCAAGACTGGTCGCGCTTTGCCAATGGCCTTTCGGCACGACGATCTGCGGTCGTTGGCCGGTCGTCAGAACCGGCCCGAGGTGCTGTGACGCGGCATCATGCCCGTTGGGGCTGATCGTCAGCACCAGCGGCGCACCGGCGTAGTAGTGCCAGATCTCGGCTGCATCGACACGGTGCCATTCCGAGACCTCGCCGGCTTCGAGCAGGTAATAGATCGCCGTGCCGAACGAGCGCCCAGCGGCATCGGTGTCGGGGTCGCGGAAAGTCTCGCGAAAATGCCCGCCCTCGGGATGCGGCTGAAGATCGAGCAGCCGGATGATCTCTTTCGCGTTGGTCGAGGCGGGAAGCATCGTGGTTCCGGAAGCCGTTCTTGCTTAGAAATTGGTCTTGATCAGAAATTGTTCTTGGCTTCGCGCCGAGCGGCGAATTCGGCAAGATCCTTCGCCCGGACAAAAACGTTGGTCGCTTTTTCCTCGGCGAGCGTCGTGGGTACGGTGAAGCGCCCTTCCGCGCGCGCCGCCTCGACCGCCTTCAGCCGCGCCGCGATCGCCGTATTGCCGGGCTCCACATGCGCGCAGAACTTCGCGTTCGAGAGCGTATATTCATGCCCGCAATAGATCGTGGTGTCGTCGGGCAGCGCCGCGATCCGGCGGATCGCGTCATAAAGCTTGTCGGCGGTCGAATCGAGGATGCGACCGCACCCCATCACGAACAGCACGTCGGCGACGAAGATCGCCTTCTCGCGGGCGAAATGGTAGCAGATGTGGTCCGCGCAATGGCCGGGCGTGAACCAGACATCGGCCTTCAGCGCGCCAACCTCGACGACGTCGCCCTCATCGACATAGCGATCCGCGTCCGGCACCTCGGCCTTGGCGCGAACAGGCGCGATAACCTTCGCGCCATATTTCGCAACGAGCGGAGCGATGCCCTCGATATGGTCGAAATGCCGGTGCGTCACCAGGATCATGTCGAGCTTCCAGCCCCGACGCGCGAGTGCCGTCTCGATCGCCGGGGCTTCCGGCGCATCGATGGATGCGACGGTTCCCGTCGCCGGATCGCAGATCAACACGCCGTAATTGTCGCTGCGGCACATGAAGACTTCGATTTCCATCACAAATTCCCTATCATCAACCTTGGCGCCGTGGCGCTTCGTTACCGGTATCTATCATGCATCTCGATGTCGTCGATCTGAAATCCTTCTACGCGGGCCCGCTCGGCGCTGTCGCGAAGCGGATGATCCTGCGCGCCGTCCGTCAGCGCTGGAGCGATCTCCAGGGCCTTGCGCTGCTGGGGCTCGGCTATGCCGTGCCTTATCTCGATGACCTGCGCGAGGGCACGGAACGGACGATCGCCCTGATGCCGGCACGGCAGGGCGTCGTCGCCTGGCCGCCGGGCCAGCTCTCGCTGTCGAGTCTTGTTGAGACGTCGGACCTGCCACTCCGCGATTCCGTGGTCGACCGTATCTTGCTGGTCCACGCCCTCGAAACCTCAGACGATCCTGCCGGGCTGATGAGCGAGATTTGGCGCATTCTCGCGCCCGGCGGACACATTATGATGATCGTGCCGAACCGCCGCGGCCCCTGGGCGCGACTTGATACCACGCCGTTCGGCCACGGCCAGCCGTTTTCGAAACGCCAGCTCACCGAACTGATGCGCCGTGCGCTTTTCACGCCGACGCATTGGGGCGAAGCGCTGTTCGTGCCGCCCTTGCAACGCAAGTTCTTCCTGCAGACGGCAGGCATCTGGGAGCGCATCGGCGCCAACCTGCCGCTCCCCTTCGCTGGCGTCTACGTGATCGAGGCGACCAAGCAGGTCTATCGCCCTGCGCTCGCGGGCAAGGCGGCGCGGGTACGCGGCCTCCTGCCGCCGATCCTCGTCCCCTCCGGCAATGCCGCAGGGCGCATTCACAAAAGCTAGACTCGGGCCTCGCCACGCGCGAGCCAGAAGATGCCCTGCTCACCCATCAGGTTCCAGAACCACCAAGGCATCTGCACGCCAACAGCGCGACCGGCGGCATCGAGCGCATCGGCACGCACGATCCGCGCCTTCAACTCCTCCGCCAGCTCAACGAAATCGCGGATGGTGCAGAAATGGATGTTGGGCGTGTTGTACCAGGTGTCTGGCAGGTGTTCCGTCACCGGCATTGTGCCGTGGATGAGAAGATGCGTCCGCATCCGCCAGTGGCCGAAATTCGGAAAGGAGACGACCGCGTTCCGACCGATGCGGAGCATCTGTTCCAGCACCGCGCGCGGGCGGTGTGTCGCCTGCAAGGTCTGCGACAGGACGACGAAATCGAAGCAGTCATCCGGATAATCGGCGAGATCGGTGTCGGCGTCGCCCTGGATGACCGCGAGCCCCTTGGCGACGCAGGCCGCGACACCGCCGCGCGAGATCTCGATGCCGCGCGCGTCGACATTCTTGGTGCGCGCGAGTGCATCGAGCAGCGTACCGTCGCCGCAGCCGACATCGAGCACGCGGGTACCCTCGCCGATCATGTTCCAGACGAGGCGGTGATCGGGCCGGACGAGGGTGTCAGGCGGCAGGATGGTGCTCATGTGCCCGCCTTTCCGACGCCGCGCGCATTGGCAGCCGCATCGAGAAAACCGCGTGTCGTCGCGAAGAGGTTCGGCTCTTCCAGAAGGAACGCGTCATGCCCCTTGTCGCTCTCGATCTCGACGAAGGAAACCGAGGCCCCCGCCGCATTGAGCGCATGGACCACCTGACGACTGTCCGCCGTCGGAAACAGCCAGTCCGAGGTGAAGGAGACGAGGCAGAAGCGCGTCTTGGTGCGCGCGAAGGCGGCGGCCAGAGAGCCGCCGTTATCCGCCGCAAGATCGAAATAATCCATCGCGCGGGTAAGATAGAGGTAGGAATTGGCGTCGAACCGCTCGACGAAGGTAATGCCCTGATGCCTCAGGTAACTCTCGACCTGAAAATCGGCATCGAACGAGAACGTCGGCGCGTCGCGGTCCTGAAACTTCCGGCCAAACTTGCGCTGCAACGCCGGCTCGGAGAGATAAGTGATATGCGCCGCCATCCGCGCGACGGAGAGTCCCTTGACCGGGCGCGCACCCTCGACCCGGTAGCGTCCGCGCCGCCAGTCCGGATCCGCCATCACCGCCTGCCGGCCGACCTCGTGGAAGGCGATGTTCTGCGCCGAGTGCTTCGCCGCCGTCGCGATCGGCATCGCCGCGAACACCCGTTCGGGAAAGAGCGAGGCCCAAGCGAGCACCTGCATCCCGCCCATCGAACCGCCGATCACAGCAAGCAGGGTGCCGATACCGAGATGATCGACCAGCAGCTTCTGCGCCCTGACCATGTCCGAGATCGTCACGACCGGAAAATCCGTGCCGTAGGGCTCTCCCGTCTCGGGGTTGCCTGAGGCCGGGCCGGTGGACCCCATGCAGCCGCCGACGACGTTGGAACAGATGACGAAGAATCGATCGGTATCGATCGGTTTGCCGGGACCGATCATGCTGACCCACCAACCGGCCTTGCCGGTCACGGGATGGTCGTTGGCGACATGCTGATCGCCGGTCAAGGCATGGCAGACGAGAATGGCATTCGACCGATCGGCATTGAGCGCGCCGTAGGTCTGGTAGGCGATCTGGAGCCGATCAAGCCGCGCACCGGATTCGAGCGCGAGAGTCTCCCCGCTCCCCAGCCGCAGCGTGAGCGAGTTCGGGTCTTCCGCTTCATTGACGCGAACGTTCATGCCCGCCTCATACTCCTAAACCGCCGCGCCGGAAAGAAATCCGTTATTCCGGACATGTTTCGTAAAAAACATCTATCGTTCGCATTAAAGAACGAATAGAGAGCTCGCACCGTGCTGTCAACACAGGAAGCTTGCGACACGGCGGGCGGAGGCACTATCACTCAACGAGGCCTTCGGAAGAACGAGCGCAAAGATCACGTAGATGTCCCAGCCGCCGCCCTCTCTCCTCCAGCTTCGCGACGAAATCGACCGTGTCGATGCGGTCATCCACGCCGCCCTCGTCGAGCGCGGAGAAATCGTGGGTCAGGTGATCGAGGCCAAGCGCGCGGCCGGCGATACCGGCTCGGCTTTCCGGCCCGATCGCGAAGCAGCGCTGATGCGCAAGATTGTGCTCAAGGCACCGGGCCGCTGGCCGCTCGATGCGCCGGAGAACATCTGGCGCGTCATCGTCGCAACCTCGACCTACACGCAGGTGCCCTACGCCGTTCATGCCGACATTTCCGGCGGCGACATCCCGATGCGCGAGAGCATGCGCTTCCATTTCGGCTTCACCGTGCCTTTCGTCGCAGCGCCCGATGCCCGCGCAGTCATCGCGGCCGTGGACGCCTCTACCGGCGATCTCGGCATGTTCCGCATCGACCAGTCGGCAGCACTCGGCGTCTGGTGGAAGGGGCTGGAACATGCCGCCGCGCCGAAGATCATCGCTCGGCTCCCGTTCGCCGAGCGCCCCGATCACCCGGTCGGCCTTCCCGTCTTCGTGATCGCCCGGCCGCAGAAGGAGGGCCTCGCGCGCGAGACGATCCTCGCCTCGGTCCGTGCCGAGCGATGGCGCATGCCCGCCTTCGAAGCGCTGAAATCGCTCGGCGCCGAACTTCTTTCCTCTGCCGGCGATGCCACCGGCGCGCATCTGCTGATCGCCCACCCCGCTGAAATTGCCCCGCAGGCATTGACGGATGCGCTCGCGCAGGCGAAATGCGCGCCGTCGCGCTATGTCGAGATCGGTTGCCACGCCAATCGTTTCGCCTTGCCGGGCGCTTGATCCCATCGCCCGATCACCTTGGCCGCATGGCCAGAATGGAGCCTCCCGTGACTGTTCCTGCCGCCCCCCAACCCCGTCCCGGCATCCTGTCGATCGATGCTTACGTTCCGGGCAAGTCGAAGGCCCCGGCGGGCGTGAAGCTCCACAAGCTCTCCTCGAACGAGACGCCGCTCGGCCCAAGCCCACGGGCGATCGAGGCCTACATAGCCGCCGCCACGACGCTCGAACTCTATCCCGACGGCACCGCCGAGAAACTCCGGCAAGCCATTGCCTCGCGCTACGGGCTGGACCCCGCGCGCATCATCTGCGGCGCGGGCTCGGACGAATTACTCCAACTCCTTGCCCATGCCTATCTCGGCCCGGGCGACGAGGGCCTTTACTCGGAGCACGGGTTTCTCGTCTACAAGATCGCGACCCTCTCCAACGGCGCGACGCCGGTCGTCGCCAAGGAGAAGAGCCTAATGACGGATGTCGATGCGATGCTCGCGGCCGTGACGCCGCGCACACGCATCGTCTTCCTCGCGAACCCGAACAACCCGACCGGCACCTACATCCCGTTCGAGGAGGTGAAGCGTCTCCACGCCGGCCTGCCGTCGAACGTGCTGCTGATTCTCGATGCGGCCTACGCGGAATACGTCCGCCGCAATGATTATTCCTCCGGTATCGAACTCGTCGCGACGAGCAACAACGTCGTGATGACGCGCACCTTCTCGAAGATCCACGGCCTCGCCAACCTCCGCATCGGCTGGCTCTATGGCCCCGCAGCGATCGTCGACGTGCTCAACCGCATCCGCGGACCCTTCAACGTCAACGGCCCCTCGATCGCGGCCGGCATTGCCGCGATCGAGGATCGCGAGCACGAGGACAAGTCCGTGCTCCACAATGCGCACTGGCTCGCCAAGATGACTGCGGCGCTCAAGACGCTCGGCCTAGGCGTTACGCCGTCGGTGGGCAACTTCGTTCTGCTGCATTTCCCGGACGAAGCCGGCAAGCGCGCGCCCGACGCCGATACCTTCCTCACCGCGCGCGGCGTGATCCTCCGGCGGATGGAGGCTTACGGCCTGCCAAACGCGCTGCGACTCACCATCGGCTCGGAAGAGGCAAACAACGCCGTTCTTGATGGACTTCAGGCGTTCCTCGCGGGCAAGGCACCATGAGTATCACCTTCGATCGCATCGCGATCATCGGCCTCGGTCTGATCGGATCGTCGCTCGCGCGCGCGATCCGCAAGGCGGGCATCGCGAAGAGCATCGTTGCCATCGACGGCGACGAGGCTGTGCGGACACGCGTTGCTGAGCTGGGTCTTGCCGACCAGGTGACAGGCGAGCCAGCCGGAGTCGCCGGCGCGGATCTCGTCATCCTCTGTGTGCCGGTGCGCGCCAATGCCGCCGTCGCTGCGGCTATCGCGCCGCACCTCGCGCCGGGCGCTATCGTTTCCGATGTCGGCTCGGTCAAGGGCTCGGTCGTCCGCGATGTCGCGCCCTTCATTCCCGAGGGCGTGCACTTCGTGCCGGCCCATCCGGTCGCCGGCACCGAGCATTCTGGCCCCGATGCGGGTTTTGCGGAGTTGTTCGTCAATCGCTGGTCGATCCTCACCCCACCGCCGGATGCAGCGTCTGATGCCGTCGCCCGCGTCCGCGCCTTCTGGGAAGCGATCGGCTCGAACGTCGAGGTGATGACGCCCGAGCACCACGATCTCGTGCTCGCGATCACCAGCCATGTGCCGCATCTCATTGCCTACAATATCGTCGGCACGGCGGCGGACATGGAGAAGGTCACGCAGGGCGAGGTCATCAAGTTCTCGGCCGGCGGCTTCCGTGATTTCACTCGCATCGCGGCTTCCGATCCGACGATGTGGCGCGATGTGTTCCTCACCAACAAGGAAGCGGTGCTCGAGATGCTTGGTCGCTTCAGCGAGGATCTTCTGGCGCTTCAGCGCATGATCCGCTGGGGCGATGGCGATGCGCTCCACGCGCTCTTCACCCGCACGCGGGCGATCCGGCGCGGGATCATCGCCTCGGGGCAGGAAACAGCAGCGCCGAATTTCGGTCGCCAGCCCGACCCGCTGCCCAAGCCAGAAGGCGGCAATTAGAGGAAATTCAAGCGAAGTGGATGCGAATTCACCGAAATCGCTCTAGTAGAGCGGCCGAAGCTCCGCCAGCGGGAACGGTCCGAACCGGGCGACGCCGTTCTGCAGGATCAGCGCCACCGGCAGGCCCTGCTTGCCGCCAAGCGAACCGAGAAGTCCGCCGATATCGAGCCCGTTGCGGCGAGAGAAGCGGCTGGTGAGCGCCTCCAGCCCCTTGGCGCGGCCCTGAAGATTGCCTTCGAGGCGGCGAAGGTCGTCGAGCCCCATCACGCCGGAGAGGTCAATGTCCGCCTGTCCCTTGTTGGCTTTGAACAACACGACGCGCGCCTTGTGGCCGGTCTGCCGCCATTGCTCGAGAATATCCTGGAATTTCGCGCGTGGATTCGGAATAAGCCCCGGCGCGGATACCTGAAGTTCGGCGCGGATCGGTTCTGGTGAACCGGTCAATCGGTCGAGCGGCGCGAAGGTGAGATCACCGATCCGCGCGACAAGATCGGTCCCCGCGACCTCACCCGGCGAACGGCGCATGTGCAACTCGATGGATTTCGCGAGCGCCTTGATATCCTGCTTGTCGCCCATACCGGCGCTGAGGTTGGGTTCCGCAAATTCCACCGACAGTTCGGTAATGCTTTCGAGGCCGGCCTTAAGGCTCGCCCGCGCGCTTTTCCAGTTGATCTCCATGTCGCCGTTGGCGCCATCACGCGCAATGAAGGGCGGTGCGAGAACCGCAATGAAATGCCCCGGCGACAGCAGCCTCGCATTGAGCGAGAGCCCGGCGAGCGACCCCTCTCGGACCAGCCCGCCCGGCTCGCGCAGCACGAGCTGCGGTTTGTTGCAGGTGATCTCGATCCGGAACGGATAACCCCCGATCCCGCGGTCGGGGCAGGACCACTCCCGCCCGCGTTCCTTCTCCCGGACGATGAAGTTGTCCGCCACCCGCTCGGCCATGCGGGCAGAGAAGAACCAGAACCCGCTCCAGCCAAGGCAAATCAAGCCGAAGATAATGTAGGGGAGATAGAGCCCGCGCCGGCTCTTCTTCGCACCCGTTGCGGGCGCGGTTTGCGGATTTGCCTCTTGCGGGGTGGGGCTGAATGCGCTCATTGATGGTTCCTGTTCCCCTGTTCCGCCAACTCCGGCGCTCTTTCCAGCCGGAAGTCCGCAAGCCTTGTCCGATACCGTGCCGCCAAGCTCTCCGTCAATCGCACCCTCTTCGCCGGCAGATCTCTGGGTCTTCGCCTATGGCTCGCTGATGTGGCGTCCGGACTTCGACTATGTCGAGCGCGTGCCGGGCCTGCTCAGGGGTGTGCACCGGGCGCTCTGCGTCTACTCGACGCGCTATCGCGGCACGCCGGAAAAGCCCGGTGTCGTCCTCGGCCTCGATCACGGCGGTTCTTGCCAAGGCATCGTTTTCCGGGTTGCATCGGAACGCGTCGCCGCGACTCGCGCCTACCTCACCGAGCGTGAAATGGTCAACCGCGTCTATCGCGAGGCGATGCGGCCGGTACGGCTTGTGGACGGACGGACCGTCGAAGCGCTCGCTTACATCGTCGACCGAAGCCACCGGCAATACGCGCGCGGGCTCGACCGGGCACATCTTGTAAATCTGATCCGGCACGGACACGGACTCGGCGGCCCATGCCGAGATTACGTGCTCAATACCCTTGCCTCGCTGCGCGAGATCGGCATCGACGATCACGCGCTCGCGTGGCTCGATCAGGCGCTGGCGGAGGATTCCTCGCCGGAATAGCCAGCCTCGGCCAGAAGCCGGTTGGTGTGCCGCTCGATCGTCTCCTGCATCCGCTCGAAAAAATCGTTAGACGTGAGCCCCGCCGGGATCGGATCCAGGAATTCGACGAGGATCGGTCGCGGGAAATGCAGGAAGGTGTTGCGCGGCCACGCAAGACCGGAAGTCATCGCCACCGGCACACAGGGCACGTTGAGCTGCGCGTAGAGCCGCGCGACGCCGAACTTGTAGTTCGGCTCGGCCCCGACCTTCCGGCGCGTCCCCTCCGGAAAGATGATGATCTGCCGGCCGCGCGAAAGGCGTTCGCGGGCATCAGCCTGCATCTTCGCCATCGCCTGCACGCGCTGGCCGCGATCGATCGGAATCTGTTCTGCCTTGAGCAGGTGCCATCCGAACAGCGGCAGCCGCAGGAGTTCGCGCTTGAGGATATAGGTCGCCTTCGGGAAGAACAGCAGCAGCGCCATCGTCTCCCACGCTGAATAGTGCTTGGCAGCGACAAGCAGCGCGCCCTTGGGAATGCGCTCGACACCGCGAAATTCAACGCGTGCGCCGGTGATGATCTCGTGCAGGAAGAGGCTGGTCCGCGCCCAGGACCGCGCGAACCACATCATCGCGCCCGACGGGAACGGCCAGGCCAGCATGGCGCCGAGAAACCAGAAGGTGCAGTTGATGTAAAAGGCAATGTGAAAGGCGACGGAGCGCAGGACGATCAGGGCCAAGGTTCGATCCGATCAGAAAACGGGACATGCCCTGCGACGGCGAGGCATCGCAAATCCCTGCCCCAACCGCGCTGTTCATTCAAGCGCAAACGCTCTCACCGGCATTTCGGCACCGGTGACGCCCGCACCTGCCAGCCCCCCACCACGGGGGCGATAGTCTAGCGCGCCGGAAAGCCGAGCGACACGCGCAAGACGGCCGCCCAGTACTTGAAGAACTCCAGCACGATGATCCGCATCAGCGCCGGCTCCTGCCACCATCGATTGAGCTTCGAGGCCTCCGGCACCACCGGAAAGCCCGTGATCTCGATGTCCGGCATCGCGGCGCGGAACTCGAGCATCGTGCGCGGCAGATGGTAGCTCGCCGTCACCAGTACCAACGAGCGGAAGTTGTTCTTCCTGGCCCAAGCGCGGCTCTCGATCGCGTTTCCATAGGTGTTGCGCGCCTGATAATCGAGATCGACGCAGCACTGGAACAATTCCTCGCGGCCGGGCCAACGCCGGCGCAACTGCTCCGGCGTCGACTGGGTATTGACCCCGGATATCAGCAGCCGATGCCCTTTGCCGCGCTCCATGAGCGATAGCGCTTCGGAAATGCGGTCCGCACCGCCGGTGACAACAACAATCCCGTCGGCGATCGTCACGTCGCGTGGCTCGCGCCGCTCCAACGAAGCAGCGAAAACGAGAAAACCGGCGACGACCGCGAGCATCATGATGGCGGCAAGGATCGTCAGCCATACGAAGCGAGACCCAACCGCCATCTCAGTCGACCCCGCTGAGTGTGCGGAACACCGTCACGCGCGAGACGATCGCCGTTACCGCCGAGACGACAATCCCGATCACAAGAACCGAGAGATAACCGCCCCCCGGCAAGCTGAAGCGTCCGAACAGCGCTTCGACCTGCTCTGCCCCGGGCGTTGCGGCGAAGCGCGCCGAGGAGAGCGCCATGAGGAGGTAGAACAGCATGGCGAGCGATGCCCCCACGAGTCCGCCCTTGAGGCCAAGACGCAGGAAATGACGCTGGAATTCGCGAGCGATATAGGAATCCTCGGCGCCGACGAGGTGGAGCACATCGATAATATGCGCTGTGCCAGCCATAGCGCCCCGCGTCGCGAAGGCAACCGCCAGTCCCGTTGCGGCCAGCACCAATACGAGGATCACGATTCCGATCACAACAAGCGCATCCGCCATCGCCTTGAGGCGGCCAAGCCAGAGGCGATGATCATCCAATCCGGCATTGGGAACGCGCTCCGCGAGGTCTTTTTTCAGTGCTGAGAAATCCGGCGCGGCGCCCGAAACCAGCTTCATCACGATCAGCCGCGGCACGGGCAGCTCGCTGAGGTCGAGCCCGGAGCCGAGCCAGGGCTCGAGCAGCTTCTCGCCCTCCTTGCGATCGAAGATGCGCACGGCCTCGACACCCCGTGTCCGCTGCGCGAGATCGGTCGCGGCGCGGATATCGGCCTCGATGTCACGTCCCGGCAACGGGCGAATCTGGATAGTGATTTCGCGCGCGATATCTCGCGACCAATCCGAAGAGGCGTCGGCTATGAGGTGGACCGCACCGGCCGTTAATCCCGCGAGGAAAGTCATGATGACGATGACGAGGACCAGCGCACGCCCCGCCATCGACTTCGCGGGCAGGACGGAGGCAAGCCGCGAAGGCCCGAGAACCCATTCAATCGGCGACAAGCCGCCGCCCTGCCGCGCGATCAGCCGGATCCGTCCAGCAACAGCCGACCAACCCGCTTGACCGGGGGCCCGGGCAACCGGCCCGGCAGCATCATCGGGAGGGAGCGTGTTCTCACTCATAGATGTGCAGATGCCCCTCGGCGAGAACCATGCGGCGCGCATCGACCAAATCCATCAGTTGGAGATCGTGCGTCGCGAGGACAACCGCAGTGCCAGTGTGGTTGAGTTCGATGAAGAGCCGTAAGAGGCGGCGCGCAAGGCTGGGATCGACGTTGCCGGTCGGCTCATCCGCCAGAAGGAGACGCGGCTGGACGATCAGGGCACGGGCGATGGCCGCGCGCTGTTTCTCTCCGCCAGAGAGGATGACCGGCGGCACGTGCATCCGGTCGCCGAGACCGACCCACTTGAGAAGCTCGATCACCTCGGCGCGGTAGCTCGCCTCCTCGCGCCCCTGAACGACGAGCGGCAAGGCGACGTTCTCGTAGGTAGTGAGGTGGTCGAGCAGCCGGAAATCCTGAAAGACAATCCCGACCCGGCGCCGCAGATGCGCCAGCTCCGCCTTCGAGATCGAACCGACCGATTGCCCGAACAGCGTAACGCGGCCGCGCGTCGGGCGCAGGGTCTGGAGAATGAGCTTGAGGAGCGTCGTCTTGCCCGCACCCGAGGGACCGGTGAGAAACTGGAAGGAATGCGATTCGATCGAGAAGTCGAGATCGCGCAGAATCTCCGGGCCGATTCCGTAACGCAGCCCGACATTCTCGAAACGCACCAGTTCCTCGGGTCCTTCGGCGCTCGCCTGCCCGGAAACCTCAACGTCAGGATGTGGCGTTTCGCTGATTTCCACCACGACTTTACCGGCCATTAACGCTCTTCGGCGAGGAATAGCAGGGGGCACCACATCCCGTGAACCCCTTTGCTGACGCACGAGCCGCAGAACCGCGAAATGGCGCTGATTCGTTGCCCTTCCTGTGACACTTTACACGAACTTGAGGGCTCGTTCTTCGCTGCCGGGCCGCGCAAGGTGCGTTGTGCCTCATGCCGTGAGGTCTGGGAAGCAAAAGACCCCGAATCACCCGTCAGCCCGATCTTCGTCGCTCCGATCCGCGAAGAGGCTCCTGCATTGCCGGAACCTGAATTCGACACCGCGCCCGCGCTTGAACCGGCCCTCGACCAAGCGGCGATCGACGCGATGGATTTCTCGCCCGAGCCCCCGCCCACGGCCGCCCCATCCATCGAGGAAGAACCTGCAGCCGACATCAGCCCGGAAGAACTGGAAGCGCTTTTCGCCAGTGAAGCCGCGAGCGAACCGTCCCGACCGGAAGCTGCTACACCTGCCTCTCTCGAGGATATCCCCGCCTTTGATCCCGAATCACTTGCCCGCGCTCAGGATGCCACACTGCCGCCGCCGCTCCCGGAAGATCCGGAGGAGCGCCGTCAGCTCCGCCGCGAGAAACGCCTTGCGGCGACCGAGGCGCACCACAAGCACGCCGTGAAGTCGGTCCGTCGCAGCCCTGTCGCCGCAATGGCGATGGCGGCGGGCATCGGCACGCTCGCGACTATCGGCTTCCTGCACGGCGAGATCACCCGGTTGTTCCCGGCAAGCGCCCCGCTCTTCGCGGCCGTTGGTCTCGCCGGCAACATGAACGGGCTCGACATCGCCGAGGTTCGCTCCAAGCTTGTCGTCGAGAACGATCGCGAGACGCTCGAGGTCAGCGGCACGATCGCCAATGTGACGCGGGACAAGATGAAGATCCCCGTCCTTCGTCTTTCGATCCGCTCAGCCACGGGCCAAGAGATCTATGTCTGGACGGCGACTGCGGACCGGCTCGAACTCGCGCCAGGCGAGAAGACCGGTTTCACCCGTCGCCTCGCGAGCCCTCCGACCGGCGCTCATTCGGTGCTGGTGCGCTTCGTCGCCAAGGACGATATCGTCGCTGCCGTGCATTGATCCGGCCGATTGGGCGCCAGGCATGAATTTCTGCCTTCGCGCTTGAGAATTTCCCGATCCTCGCCGATATGCAGAGAACAAGACGGGGAGGATCGATCCTTGAACGATAGCGCGCCTGCCAACGCGACCACAATCGCCGGACCTGACAATCACCTGATTCGCGTGCTGTTCGACGCCGACACTATCGCCGGACGGATCGAGGCACTGGCCGCCGAGATCAGAGGTGCTCATCCCGAGGACCTGTTGGTGATCGCGATCCTGCGCGGCAGCTTCATCTTCGCCGCCGATCTTGTGCGCGCGCTCCATCGCGTCGGCCTCGCCCCAAGCGTCGAGTTCATGCAACTCGCGAGCTATCATTCCGGCATGTCGTCCTCGGGTCAGGTAACAGTCGTCAAGGATATCGACAATAATGTCGATGGCCGCGACGTCCTGCTGATCGACGACATCCTCGAATCCGGGCGCACTCTCGCCTTCGCGAAGGATCTGCTGATCGCGCGCGGTGCAAAGCGGGTCATGTCCGCGGTTCTGATCGAGAAGCCGGTCCAGCGCGCTGTGCAGTTCAAGGCCGAATTCGTCGGCTTCACCGCGCCGGACAAGTTCCTCGTGGGCTATGGCATGGACGTGGCGCACAAGTTCCGGCAGTTGCCGTTTGTCGGCGTCGTCGAGCAGGAAGCCTGACAGCGGACGGGGAGGCCAGGATGGCGCGTATTTTATTGGTGGACGACGAACCTTCCGTGCGGGCCCCGCTCATGCGCGCCCTGCAGATTGACGGTCATGGCGTCACCGAGGCGGTCGACGGCGCCGACGCGCTGGAGCAATTTACCGCCGACCCCGCGGCTTTCGATCTGATGATCAGCGACATCCGCATGCCGATCATGGACGGCATCGCACTGACCCTCGCTGTCGCGGCGGAGAAGCCCGGGTTCCCGATCGTGCTGATGACGGGCTATGCCGAGCAGCGCGAACGTGCGCGCGAACTCGAAGGGCTTGTCGAAGACGTTCTGACAAAACCCTTCTCGCTCGCTGATTTCCGCGCTGCGATTCGTACCGTTCTCGAAAAGCGCGATCTTATCCCGGGTTCTTGAGCGCGATCGCGCCGTTGAGCGCGGCAGCGAACACCGTCCAGGCGAGATAAGGCGTCAGCGCATAAGCGGCGGGCCGGTCGATCTTGCGAAATTCACGCATCGTCAGGACGATTGCGACGATGAGAATGCCGATCACGACCAGCCCACCATAGGGCGAGCGGCGTGAGAAGAACGCCCACGACCAAGCAACGTTGATCCCCATGTGAACGAGAAAGATGACGATGGCCGCCGTCTTCGGACCTGCCTCGGGCCGCGCGCGCAGGATGCGCCAGAACGACATCGCCATCAGAGCGTAAAGGAAGGTCCAGACCAGCGGGAAGGCGATGTTCGGCGGCGTGAAGAACGGCTTGTCGAGCGTGGGATACCAGCCGACGAGCGCCGGCGCCGTCAATACCGATCCGGCGGCACTCGCGAGAAGAGAGGGGATCATCGCCACCACGAGCAGCAGCAGCGAGCGTAGCGAGAAGACCGGGTAGAGATGCTTTTCGGACATGCTAGACCTTCCTCTTCGGACCGTCAGGGCCGGGTGGCAAGATAGACGCCGAAAGCGGTGACGCCCATACAGACGATCTGCACCGGCGTCAGCGTTTCGCCGAACATCAGCCACGCCTGCACGGCGGCCGTCGGCGGAATGAGATAGATCAGCGCCGCGACTTTGGAAACCGCACCGCGGCGGATCATCATCAGCATCAGGCCGATCGCGCCGATGGAAAGCACGATCACCGACCAGCCGAGCGCAAGCCAGGTCTCGGTGTTGATCTCGAACCGCATCGGTTCGAAAAACCAGGCAAGCGGCAGCGTCGTCGCGAAGGCGCCGACATATTGAAGGGCCGTGACCGTGCGGAGATCGCCCGAGGCGACATAGCGCTTCTGGTAGAACGTGCCGAGCGTCACGCTGAGCATGGCAACGATGTTGATGATCACGGCCGGCCCCGCGAAGCTGGCCCCGTCAACCCCCACAAGCTTAGGTGCGATGACGCCGAGGACCCCGAGAAACCCAACGGCGACACCAAGCAGATGAACCCCGCGCAACCGCTCGCCGGCAAGCCGGGCCGCGAGTGCCGCCGTCATCAGCGGCTGAAGGGCAGCGATGAGCGCCGAAATCCCGGCCGATAACCCGTGGGCGATCGCCCACCAGACACCACCAAGATAGATCGTATGCAGCAAAACGCCGCTGATCATCGCGTGAACCCATGCGCTGCGCGACCTCGGCCATTGCGCGCGCAGGACCAACGAAACCGCCGCGACGACCAGGAATGCCGAGGCGTAGCGCACGGCCAGGAAGGTCAGCGGATCAGCATGGGGAACAACATATTTCGCGACGATCCAGCCTGTGGACCAGATCAGCACGAAAAGCGCAGGGGTAAGCGTGATGAGCGACATGGCCTGACCAGAAATCCGGCCGGGCCGGGCAAAAGGAGCGAAACCTAGGCTCCGCTCCTCCTATCTAGGCCGATTCACCCCCGAGGCAAAGACAGCTTGCCAAGCCATCCAGCCACAAGGTGTCAGTTCAGCGTCGCACCCTTCGGCGGCTTTGCGGTAGCTGCGATATGGCCTTCGCCGATGATAAGCCCGAATTCACCCGCCGTGACTTTCACGATTTCGCCATCCCTGATTTCGCCGGCAAGCAGGAGGCGTGCGAGCGGATCCTGAAGATTTTTCTGGATGACACGCTTGAGAGGCCGCGCGCCATAGGCGGGGTCGTAGCCCTTGTCGGCGAGCCAGTTGCGAGCCGCATCGTCGAGATTAATCTCGATCTTGCGGTCCTCGAGAAGCCCGCGCAAGCGGCGGAGCTGAATATCGACGATCGCCCCCATGTCCACGCGTTTAAGGCGCTGGAACAGCACGATCTCGTCGATACGGTTGATGAACTCGGGGCGGAAATGTCCCTTTACCATCGCCATCACGCTTTCGCGTGCGAGATCGACGCCCTCGCTCTCGCCGAGCGCGACAAGGAACTCCGCGCCGAGGTTCGAGGTCATGATGATGAGCGTGTTGCGGAAATCGACCGTGCGCCCCTGCCCGTCAGTCAGGCGACCGTCGTCGAGCACCTGAAGGAGCACGTTGAACACATCGGTGTGTGCCTTTTCGATCTCGTCAAACAACACGACCTGATATGGCCGGCGACGAACGGCTTCGGTCAGCACACCCCCCTCTTCATAGCCGACATACCCCGGAGGCGCGCCGATCAAGCGGGCCACAGAATGCTTTTCCATGAACTCGCTCATGTCGATGCGCACCAATGCGGTGTCATCGTCGAAGAGGAACGCCGCGAGCGCCTTGGTGAGTTCGGTCTTGCCGACGCCGGTCGGCCCGAGGAACATGAACGAACCGATCGGGCGGTTCGGATCCTGCAAGCCGGCACGCGCGCGACGAACTGCCGTGGAAACGGCCTCGACCGCCTCCTGCTGACCGACGACGCGTTTGGCCAGTTCCTCCTCCATGCGCAGGAGTTTCTCGCGTTCGCCCTCGAGCATCTTGTCAACCGGGATGCCGGTCCAGCGCGAGACGACCTGCGCGATCATGTCGGGGGTCACAGCCTCGGAGACCGAGGTCCCCTTGCCGGGCATCTCCCCCTTCTCGCTGGCCTCGACCTCTGCAAGCTTTTTCTCCAAGGCCGGGATGATTCCATAGGCAAGTTCGCCCGCACGCTGGAATTCACCCTGCCGCTGCGCCTGTTCGAGCTGCGTACGCGCCTGCTCCAGCTCACCCTTGAGGCGCTGGGCTTCGCCCAACTTGTCCTTCTCCGCCTTCCAGGCATTGGTGAGCGTGAGCGAGCGCTCCTCGAGCTCGGCGAGTTCAGCCTCAAGCTTGACGAGCCGGTCCTTGGACGCAGCATCCGTTTCGCGCTTGAGCGCCTCCTGCTCGATCCGGAGCCGGATGATCTCCCGGTCGATGCTGTCGAGTTCCTCGGGTTTGGAATCGACCTGCATCCGCAATCGCGCGGCGGATTCGTCGACGAGGTCAATTGCCTTGTCGGGCAGGAATCGGTCGGTGATGTAGCGGTTCGAGAGCGTCGCCGCCGCCACGAGCGCCGAGTCAGTGATCCGAACGCCGTGATGCAGTTCGTACTTCTCCTTCAGCCCGCGCAGGATCGAGATCGCGTCCTCGACGGTCGGTTCCGAGACGAATACCGGCTGGAAGCGCCGGGCAAGCGCCGCATCCTTCTCGACGTGTTTGCGGTATTCATCGAGCGTGGTCGCGCCGACGCAGTGGAGTTCACCCCGCGCGAGGGCGGGCTTGAGCAGGTTCGAGGCATCCATCGCGCCATCCGCCTTGCCGGCCCCGACGAGCGTGTGCATCTCATCGATAAACAGCACAATGCCGCCTTCCGCCGCCTGCACCTCGGAGAGCACGCCCTTGAGCCGCTCCTCGAACTCGCCACGATACTTCGCGCCGGCGATCAGCGCGCCCATGTCGAGCGCCATCAGCGCCTTGTCCTTGAGGCTTTCCGGCACATCGCCGTTAACAATGCGCAGCGCCAGCCCCTCGACGATCGCCGTCTTGCCGACGCCGGGCTCGCCGATGAGCACGGGGTTGTTCTTGGTCCGTCGCGAGAGCACCTGGATGGTACGGCGGATCTCCTCGTCGCGGCCGATCACCGGGTCGAGCTTGCCCTCGCGCGCTGCCGCGGTGAGGTCGCGGGCGAATTTTTTGAGGCTGTCATAGGCGTTCTCGGCGGTGGCGGTATCCGCCGTGCGGCCCTTGCGGATCGCCTCGATGGCGGCATTCAGGTTCTGCGCATTGACGCCCGCACCCGCGAGCGCCTTGCCGGCGGGATTGTCCTTCTCGATTGCGAGCGCGAGCAACAACCGCTCAACCGTGACGAAGCTGTCCTTGGCCTTCTCGGCGGCCTTTTCCGCGGTCTCGAAAACGCGTGCGAGCTGCGGCGTGAGATAGAGCCCGGATGCCCCCTCGACTTTCGGCATCTTCTTCAAGGCGAGATCGACGGCCTGCCGGACCTCGGTGGATCGTCCTCCGGTGCGCTCGATCAAGCCCGCAGCTGCACCCTGCTCGTCGTCGAGCAGAGCCTTGAGGAGATGTTCGGGCGAAAACTGCTGATGCCCTTCCCGAAGGGCGATGGTCTGCGCGGCCTGGATGAACCCGCGCGCGCGTTCGGTGTATTTCTCGGTATTCATGCTCTTCCCTTCCCAAAGGCGAAGTGGCAGACCGGAGCCCCGGTCCTCTGGCGCGTCCCGCTTGGCGGCAACGCTTCAAGGCCAATGTAGGTGTGGCTCCTCCGCAACAAAAGGGGGCGGACCTCAAATTTGATCCCGCGCAAGAAAGGCCAGAAAGCTCGCCATGCCCGAACCAGTCCTGCCCGAAATCGTCGCGCTCTACCGTCATCCCGTGAAGGGTCTCTCGCCCGAGAGGATCGCCGAGGCGCGGCTCGAAGCCGGGGCGAATTTCCCCTGCGACCGGCTCTTCGCGCTGGAAAACGGCCCTTCAGGTTTCGATCCCGCCGCGCCCGAACACCTGCCGAAGATGAAATTCCTGATGCTGATGCGTAACGAACGGCTCGCCCGGCTCGATACACGCTACGACGAGACGACGGGTATCTTGTCGATCCGCCAAGGCGGAAATGTTGCGGCGAGCGGCGATCTTGCGACGGAGACCGGCCGGGCCGCAATCGAGCGCTTCTTCACGACCTTCATGGGCGACGAACTGCGCGGGCCGGTGCGGCTCCTGCGCGCGCCCGAAGGCCATCGATTCATGGATTCGAAATCGGGCTTCGTCTCGATCCTCAACATGGCGACGCTTCGCGCCATCGCCAGCGAACTTGGCCGCGACCGGATCGATCCGCGCCGTTTCCGCGGCAATATCCTGATCGAGGGCATGGCGGCCTTCGCCGAGAACGATCTCGTCAGCCGCATCATCCGGCTGGGCGAAGCGGAGCTTGAGATCATCAAGCGGATCGACCGTTGCGCTGCAACCGACGTCGCACCGGAAGCCGGCCTGCGTGATACACGGATGGTAGCGACGCTCGAACGCGCCTACGGCCACCACGATTGCGGAATCTACGCCCGCATCATCCGACCCGGCACGATCCGGACCGGCGACAGGCTTGAGGTCTGAACCTCAAACCTGCTGACTCACTCCTGCTCGGCCGCCATCGGGGCCTCGCCGCCTTCCTCGCGCGGCCTACGGCGGCGGCGCGTGCGGAACGGCGAACGGGCGGTTTCATGCTCCTCCGCGCCGGGCAACGGCGCGGGCTGGGCTTCCCCGCTCTCGGTAGGCGCGGGAACCTCGATCGGAATCGCCCGCGCGGTCGGCGCCGTCAGGAACGCGGGAAGGACCGGCTGTTCGGCCCCTTCGAGATCGGGCTGCGGCCGGCGCGGCCGATTCGGATCGAAGCGATCGCGGTTCCGATCCCGGTCGCCACCCTGGCGGAACCGGTCCTGATTGCGATTGCGATCACGGTTGTGGCGGTCGTTGCGATGCTGCTGGCGGTCGCCGGCCATTCGCTCACCCTGAATCCGTTCCCCACCCTGACGCTCCGGCGAGGCTTCCTCGCCTTCGGCGCCCTCGGCAGCTTCACCACCTTCGCCACGGTCCGCCTGCGGCTGCTGGCCGTTCTGCTGCTGCGTCTGCACCGAGCGGAAGGTGAAGCGGTCGTTCGCCGTATCGAAATCGTCCTCGTCGTCGTCGCGATCGTCGGCCGTGCCGTTCACGAGCGCCTGCTGCGCCTGGTGCGCGGCAGCGATGAGGCGGTAATAGTGTTCGGCATGCTGGAGATAGCTCTCCGCCATCACCGGGTCGCCGGAAACATGAGCGTCGCGTGCGAGTTGCGTATATTTCTCGGCAATATGCTGCGCCGTTCCACGAACCTTTACATCCGGCCCATTGGACTCGTAGCTCCGCGTCAGGGGATTGGGGCCGCGACGATTGCGACCGCGCATACGCTTGTTCTGTCCTGGTCTCATGAGTTTCCCAGTTGCCAAAAAACCGGTTTTCCGGTTGCTCCCCGGCCAAGGCGGATCATCCCGCCGGCCTGCCGCATCCAGTCACTTGAAATACCGGATGTCGGAAATGCGCTCCCCGCTTCATGGCCTCTCGAAGGGTCGGGCCTGAATGTCGGAAAAACGGTGGGCTCAATTCATTCCGTCCCCCCGTAGGCCGGAATCGCTTCGCGCACATCACCTTGCGCGCTTCCTTAACCCGCGCGCGAGCCCGACGCAAGCCTCGCGTGCAGGTCATGTGCAATCAAGGCCGGAAAGCCAGGACAACGCGCGCGGTCCCGGCAAGGTCATGCCTGATGCCACCCGCCTGCAGCCCGTCAACGGCGAAAAGACGCGCGACATCCTCCGCCTGCCCCCGACCGACCTCGACCGCCAGAAGACCGCCAGGCTGAAGATATCGCGTAGCTTCCCTTGAGATGCGCCGATAGAAATCAAGCCCGTCAGCACCGCCATCCAGCGCCCGCAAGGGATCATGAAGGCGCACCTCCGGATCAAGCGCCGGAATGTCACCGCTCGGAATGTAAGGCGGATTGGAGACGACAATCGAAAATGTTTCCACCAGCCCCTCGAAGAGATCACCAGCACGAAAGGTCGCGCGTCCGGAAAGATCAAGCCGGCGAGCATTGGTCTCGGCTCCGGCGACAACCTCCGGCACGATGTCGATGCCAAGCCCGGTCGCTTCCAGCAGCACCGAGAGCAGCGCAAGTAAGATCGCGCCTGAACCCGTGCCCAGATCAAGAACGCGTGGCGACGACCCGAATCGTCCACCGCGCGCTTCCACGAGGACGGCCTCGACAAGGGTTTCTGTATCGGGGCGCGGATCGAGGGTCGCCGGGGTTAGACTCAGGGAAAGGCCATAAAATTCCCGTTGCCCCGCAATCCGCGAGACCGGTTCGCGCGCGAGTCGGCGCGTGAGCCATTCCGCCAATTGAGGCGCGCGTTGCCCGAGAGGCTCGCTCTCGCGCAGGATGAGATCTGAGAGCGACAGGCCGAGCGCACCGGCGACAAGCAGCCGGGCCTCCCGCTTCGGCTCCTCGATTCTCCCCTCCCGGAGTTGCCGCGCGACGGTGTCGAGCGCGGCCCGCAGCGAGAGTGCGGGGTCGAGCGTCACGCATCCTCTCCAGCAAGAAGTCTCGCCTGGTGGTCAGTGATCAGCGCCTCGATCAAATCTTCGAGCCCACCGCCCTCGATCACCGAATCGAGCTTGTAGAGCGTGAGGTTGATGCGGTGGTCCGTCACCCGGCCTTGCGGAAAATTGTAGGTGCGGATGCGCTCGGAACGATCACCGGAGCCAAGCTGGGTCTTGCGATCGGCGGCACGCGCGGAATCAAGCCGCTGGCGTTCCATGTCGAAAAGACGCGCGCGCAGGATTTCCATCGCCCGCGCCTTGTTCTTGTGCTGCGAGCGTTCGTCCTGAACGAGGACAGCGAGCCCGGTGGGAAGGTGCGTGATCCGCACGGCCGATTCGGTCTTGTTGACGTGCTGCCCGCCAGCGCCCTGCGCCCGCATCGTCTCGATGCGAAGATCGGTCGCCTCGTTGATCGCGACATCGACCTCCTCCGCGATCGGTAACACCGCCACGGTCGCCGCCGAAGTATGGATGCGCCCCGAGGCTTCCGTCGCCGGCACGCGCTGGACGCGATGGACGCCGGATTCGAACTTGAGCCGCGCGAAGGCACCCTCGCCGCGGATTTCGGCGATGATTTCCTTGTAGCCGCCCATCGTGCCCTCGGAGGCCGAAGAAACCTCGACCTTCCAGCCATGCAACTCGGCATAGCGGGCATACATGCGGAAAAGATCACCGGCGAAGATCGCCGCCTCGTCACCGCCCGTGCCGGCGCGGACTTCGAGAATGACAGAGCGATCATCCGCCATGTCCTTCGGCAGGAGCGCGATACGGATTTCCTTCGCAAGACGTTCCGTCTCGGCTTCGAGTCGGGTTTTCTCGTCCTGCGCCAGCGCCTGCATCCCCTCGTCGCTGGTGGGATCGGCGAGCAGCGCCTCGGTTTCTTCAAGTTCGGAAACCGCCCGGCGCCAGGCGCGGATCGCCTCGACGACAGGTGCAAGTGCCGAGGCTTCCCTGCTTAGCGAGACAATAGCGGCGGAATCCGTCGTCACCTGCAGCTCGCGATTGATCGCGTGCTCCTTGGCGAGAATCGCCTCCAGCTTGTCCTCGGGCAGAAGAAACGCACTCACGGCAGGTCGATCTCAGAACGACAATTCGGCGGCACCGGCGAAGTCCGCCAGATCCGCACGCATCCGGGGCGCCTCGACGCCCTCCGCAAGGCGGGTCGCCACGAATTCCTGCAACGCCGTCACATCGATAGCCCGGACCAGCGCCTTGATCGGGCCGATACCCGAGGGTGACATCGAGAACGAGCGGAAGCCAAGTCCGAGCAGCGCCATCGCCTCCAAGGGCTTGCCGGCCATCTCGCCGCAGATGCTCACGCGCTTGCCCCGCTCGTTTGCGAGCGCCGCCACGCGCCCCAGCGCACGAAGGAAGGCGGGGTGAAGCGGATCGAACCGGGTCGAGACCAACGCGTTATCGCGATCGACCGCGAACATGAACTGCATCAGGTCATTGGTGCCGATCGAGATGAAATCGACCCTGTCGATGATCCGTTCGAGGTCGAACAGCAGCGAGGGTACCTCTAGCATTACACCAAGATGCACCTGCTTCGGCCCCGCCTGCGAGAGACGCTTCTGCCGCTCGCGTTCGCGTAGCAGCATCGCTCGCGCGGCCTCGAATTCCTCGACCGTCGCCACCATCGGCAGCATGATCCGGAGTTCACGCTCCCGCGCTGCGTTGAGCAGCGCACGGAACTGGGTACGCAGCAGCGCCGGACGGTCGAGCCCGACACGCACCGCGCGCCAGCCAAGCGCGGGGTTTTCTTCCTCGATCTTCTTGAGATACGGCAGCACCTTATCGCCGCCGATATCGAGCGTGCGGAAGGTTACGGGTTTGCGTCCCGCGATATCGATGATCGTGCGGTAGAGTGCTTCCTGCTGCTGCGCCCGCGGCAGCGACGGCGCGACCATGAACAGGATTTCGGTGCGGAATAACCCAACGCCAGCAGCACCGGTTTCGTCCAGGTTGGGGAGATCGACAAGAAGCCCGGCATTGAGCTGGAGATCGATGGCAACGCCGTCCTTCGTCACCGGAGGCTTATCACGCAGCGCTCGATACTGCTCCTGCCGCCGCGCACGCAGTCGCGCCCGCTCGGCGTAAGCCGTTTGCACATCGGGCTGCGGTCGGATCTGAACCTCGCCGGCATGGCCGTCGATGATGATGGCATCACCCGGTTCGACAAGACCAACGATCCCTTCCGCCTTGCCGACGGCGGGAATGCCGAGCGCGCGGGCGACAATCGCGACATGGCTCGTCGAGCCGCCCTCTTCGAGGATAAGGCCGCGCAGCCTGAGCCGCTGGTATTCGAGCAGTGCCGCCGGTCCCATCGCCCGGGCGACGAGAATCGCGTTCTCGGGCAGGTTTTCCGCAGCAAGCGTGAAGGCCGTTCCGGTGAGCTGATGCAGAAGCCGGTTCGCGAGATCGTCGAGATCGTGCAGCCGCTCGCGCAGGTAGGGGTCGGTCTGGCGAAGCAGGCGGGCACGGACGTCCGATTGCACGCGTTCAACCGCCGCCTCGGCCGTAAGACCGGTGTTCACGGCCTCCTGCAGGCGGCGGATCCAGCCGCGATCATTGGCGAACATGCGGAAGGTTTCGAGCACGTCGCGGTGTTCACCGGCATGGCTGAGCCCGCCCGAATCGACGAGGTCGTCGATCGACGCGCGGAGCTGTTCCAGCGCCTCCTGCAGCCTGCGGGATTCCAGTTCCGGATCGTCGGCGACGAGATTTTTGATCTCGACGCGTGGCTCATGCAACACAACATGCCCAAGGCCGATACCGTCGGAAATCGGTTCGGCCTTGAGCTGCAACGGACGGCGGATGACTGTGCCGCCCGAGCCCGGCCGCGCGAGCGCTTCAAGTTCGCCACCGGCGACCATCTCCGCGAGCACCATCGCGGTGGTCTGGAGCGCCTCCACCTCCTCCTCGGTGTAGACGCGCGCCGCGCGGTTCTGCACGACCAGAACGCCAATCGCATTGCCGCCGCGCAGGATCGGCACGCCGAGAAAGGAATTGTAGATCTCCTCACCCGTCTCAGGGCGATAAGAGAACGAGGGGTGCTGGTGCGCGTCGGAAAGCGAAAGCGGCTGCGCCTCGCGCGCGATGAGGCCGACGAGACCCTCGTCCATGCGCATGGTGGTCAGATGGACGGCCTCGCGGTTGAGGCCCTCGGTGGCGTAAAGTTCGAGCGTATTGTCCGCCCGCGCGACATAGACCGAGCAGACCTCCGCGACCATGTTGCTGGCGATGAGCACGACAATGCGATCGAGCCGCTCCTGCGCGCTGGCAGGCTCGCTCATCACCTCGCGCAGACGGCGCAGCAGAACGCGAGGACCGCCGAGGGCTCCACGCATACGAGCATCCTTTCCCATGCCAGCAGCGGGCGCCTGAGCCGCCCGGCCACGGAGCAGGCGCGGACAAGAATCCGGCCTTTCCTTTTTGAGCTACAATGCCGGAAGGCCGACGCGCAAGCCTTGTCGTGAAGGCAGGCGGGCCGGCCGCGATTCGGCTGCGGATTTAATGCGGTATGCCGGCGCGACTCAGGCCGCGTCGAGACCGTAAAGCGAATGCAGAGTGCGAACAGCGAGTTCGGTATAGGCAACGTCAATCAGCACCGAGAACTTGATCTCGGAGGTCGTGATCGCACGAATGTTGATGCCGCGATCCGCGAGTGCCTTGAAAGCCTTGGCCGCGACGCCGGCATGGGAGCGCATGCCGACGCCGATGGCCGAGATTTTCGCCACGTCCTGCACGCCCTGGAGCAGTTCGTAGCCAATCTCGTCCTTCCGCTTCTCGATCACATCCATCGCACGGGCATAATCGGCGGAAGGCACGGTGAAGGTGATGTCGGTCGTCTTGCCATCCGCCGAGACGTTCTGGACGATCATGTCAACGACGATCGAGGCATCGGCGAGCGGCTCGAACACGGCCGCTGCGACGCCCGGCTTGTCCGCCACCTGCCGCAGCGTGATCTGCGCCTCGTCTTTGGAATAGGCGATACCCGTGACAACCGGTTGTTCCATGATTTCTTCCTCAGCGCAGATCAGCGTGCCCGGCGACGACTGGGCGGGATTGTCGAAACTCGAGCGGACATAGGTCCGCACATTATGCACCATCGCGAGCTCGACCGAGCGCACCTGAAGCACCTTGGCGCCGAGCGAGGCCATTTCCAGCATTTCCTCGAACGCGACCTTGTCGAGCCGCTTCGCCTTGGGAACGATACGCGGATCGGTCGTGTAGACGCCGTCGACATCGGTGTAGATGTCGCAGCGCTCGGCCTTCAGCGCCGCCGCAACCGCGACAGCCGAGGTGTCGGAACCGCCGCGCCCGAGCGTCGCGATGCGTCCGGTCTTCGGTTCAATCCCCTGAAACCCGGCGATCACCGCAACCGCGCCGTCTTCAGCAAAGCTCTTCAGGATACCGGAGCCATCGATCTCGCCGATGCGGGCCGAGCCATGCTGGGTATCGGTCCGGAGCGGCATCTGCCAGCCCTGCCATGAGCGCGCCTTGAGCCCGATCGCCTGCAGGCAGATCGCGAGCAGCCCGCTCGTCACCTGTTCCCCAGAGGCGACGACGGTATCGTATTCGCGCTGGTCATAGAGCGGCGAAGCCTCTTTTACCCAGGCCACGAGTTCGTTGGTCTTGCCCGACATCGCCGAGACGACGACCGCGACGTCATAACCGGCCTCGACCTCGCGCTTGACGTGCTGCGCCACATTCTTGATGCGCTCGACATTGGCTACCGAAGTGCCACCGAACTTCATCACGAGCCGGGGGCGAGGGGAAGAACTTTGCATCGTGGCCTTCGCAAGCATCAAAGCCGCCCGGAACGCTTTCGGGCTGGCAAAACGGGTCCGCGCGCGTATAGAAGGCGTAAGGCCCCGAGGTCAATCCATGAGGTCAATCGAGCCTTGGTTTTGGCGCGTTTCCGGGAGGGTTTTCCATGCAGGCCAAGAGCGACCATCACGATGCGCCCCTCGCCGACAAGGACGAGATAGCCCGTTTCAACGCACTCGCCGCCTCGTGGTGGGACCCGAACGGGCCGATGAAACCGCTCCACCGGCTCAACCCCGTACGGATCGGTTTTCTGAAAGATGCCTTCGCCGCGCATTTCGACCGCGACGGCAAGGCGATGCAGCCGTTCGGCGGGCTGAACCTTCTTGATATCGGCTGCGGCGCTGGCCTCGTCGCTGAACCGATCGCGAGGCTCGGTTTCTCCGTCTCCGCCATCGACCTTGCCGAAGAGAACATCGCCGCCGCGAAATCCCATGCCACGCTTGAAGGGTTGACCATCGACTACCGCGCGACACCGATCGAAAAACTGCCCGAGGCGCCAACCTACGACGCGATCACCCTCCTTGAAGTTGTCGAGCACGTGCCGGATGTTTCGGCTTTCGTCGCGGAAGCCGCGAAACGCCTCAAGCCCGGCGGGATGCTGATCGCCTCAACGCTGAACCGGACGATGAAGGCCTATGCGCTGGCGATTTTCGGTGCGGAATATGTTCTGCGCTGGCTGCCTGTCGGCACGCATGACTGGAACAAGTTCGTCACGCCCGACGAACTCGACCACACCTTTGCCGATGCTGGTCTCCTGCCGAAAGAGCGTGCGGGGATGGTATTCAACCCGCTTGCCAATTCCTGGCGCCTCTCCGGCGATTGCGACGTCAATTACCTCGCGAGCGCGACCAAGCCGGATTAGTTCCGGTCATCGGGCAGCAGCGGCACAGCCATCACCTCGATACCCTCTTCGTTGAGCGCGCGCGCATCTTCCTCGCTCGCCTGTCCGTAGATCGGCCGCTCCTCGGTCTCACCGTAGTGGATCTTGCGCGCTTCCTCGGCGAACCCGATGCCGACATCCTGGGCGTTGTCCCTCAGATGCTGGTGGAAGGCGCGCAGCATCGCCCGCGCCTGCGCCTCTTTCTCGCCCAGCATCGCGACCGGTTGCGCTTTGGTGCGCTCTTCCTTCACCGCAACGGCGGGCGCCATGACCTGTTTCTCGACCTTGGCCGAACCGCACTGCGGGCACGCAAGCAGCCCCCGTTCCGCTTGCTCCTCGAAAGCGGCACTGTCGCGGAACCAGCTTTCGAACCCGTGCCCCGCCGTGCATTGGAGGGCGTAGCGGATCATTCGGCAGCCTTGCTCGCGGGAAAGCCTGCCCGCGCAACCTCGATCTGTCGTGTATGCTTGAGCGTCGGGATGCGTTGACGTGCCTCCACAACCTTGGCGGGATCGATCTCGGCGGTAAAAACCCCCGGCGCATCATCGCCTTCCGCGAGTACCCGCCCCCAGGGGTCGACGATGATCGAATGGCCGTAGGTCTCGCGGCCGTCCTCGTGCGTTCCGCCTTGTGCGGCGGAAATCATGAACGAACCGGTCTCGATCGCCCGCGCGCGTTGAAGCACGGTCCAGTGTGCTTCGCCCGTCTGGCGCGTAAAACAGGCCGGCGCGGTGAGAATATCGGCGCCGGCTTCGGCCAGCGCACGGAAGAGATAGGGGAAACGCAGATCGTAGCAGATGCCCATGCCGAGCGTTGCGTTGCCCAGCGGCGCAACAACCGCGCATTGTCCCGCGGAGTAGGTGTTGCTCTCGCGCCAACTCTCGCCATTCGGCAAATCGACGTCAAAGAGATGCAACTTGTCATACCGGGCGACGACCTCGCCGTCTGGCCCTACCAGCAGCCCGCGATTGGCGATCTTGTCGCCGGATTTCACCGCAAGCGAGCCGACATGAAACGTCACCCGCCTCGCCCGCGCGAAATCGCGCACGGCGGCAAGCATCGGATCGTCGGCCTCGTCGCAGATCGCATCGAACAGCGCCGCACGATTGCGTTCGAGGATGTTTGACATCTCTGGCGATTGCAGGAACGCCGCGCCCTCGCCGACCGCCTTACCTGCCAAGGCGAGCAGATCATCGATGTTGCGCGCGACCGAGCGGGTCGTACGCATCTGGAGAGCGGCAGCGCGGAACGGTTTCATGCCGCCATTGTCCTAGGCTTTGAGCAGCGGATCAAGCCCACCCCGCGCATCGAGGGCGTGCAGATCGTCGCTGCCCCCGATGTGCTGCCCGCCGATAAAGATCTGCGGCACGGTCGAACGACCATTGGCCTTCTTCGCCATCGCCCGTTGCCCCTCGGGGTCCGTCGTGACGTCGATCTCGGTGAAAACCGCGCCCTTGCGGGTCAGCAGTGCCTTGGCGGCCTGGCAGTAAGGGCAATAGGACTTCGAATAGACGATAATCTCGGGCATGGGGTCTCGCGGTCAGGGTTGATCCTCGCCGCCACAGACGAGGGTAAAGGTCAGCACGTCGATGCGGGCCGCGCCCGCCTTGCGTAAGATATGGGCACAGGCATTCAAAGTTGAACCCGTCGTGCGGACATCGTCGATCACAACCACGCGACGACCCTCGAAACGGTTCGCATGGCGACTCGGTACGGCAAAGGCGCCGGCGAGGTTCTGCTGACGCTCGTTGCGACGGAGACCGACCTGCGCCCGCGTGCGCTTCACGCGTTCCAGCCCATCGATCACAACCTCGATTCCCGTTTCACGACCGATAAGCTGCGCGAGCAGCGCCGCCTGATTGTAGCGTCTCCGCCAGAGCCGGAGGCGATGCATCGGCACCGGCACGAGGATATCGGCCTCGGCGAGAACATCCTGCCCGGCCGACACCATCATCCGCGCCATCAGGCGGGCGAGATCAAGCCGCTCGCCGTATTTGAACCGGCTGACGAGGTCCCGCGCCGGACCCTGATGCCGCGCCACCGCCCGACCACGATCAAACCGCGGTGGATCGGCAATGGCGGCAGGCGAGAGCATGCCCGGACCGAAATCAATTGCGAAGGGTGTCCCCAACCGGTCGCAGAACGGCGCCGAAATCAGCGGCAAGTTTGTCCAACAACGAGCGCAGAGCGCATGCGGTTCGGCGGTCGCAGCCTCACAGGCCATGCACTGTGGGGGGTAGACGAGTGCAAGGGCGTCCCTTCCGAAACGGGAGAGCACTTTCCGCCAACGCGCGACGGTGCCGGAAGCGGCTTCGGTTTCCGCCACCGCGATGCTATGGGCGGGAGCAGCCCCCGGTCTCGGCTCGTCGCGCAAGGTTGTCATGGCCCATCAGGTTCCCGAACTCTTCGATCCCGTCAAGGCGCGTCGTGGCGACGAGCGCGCACGTCGGCAGGGATTCGAACCGTTTCTGATCGACCGCGTGGGCGAAGACCTGATCGAGCGCCTCGCACCGGTGCTGCGCTCCTTCGCGCACCCGCTCGATTTCGCCACGCCGGATTTCCGCTTCGCCGATGCTCTGGCACGATCCGGCAAGATCGCAGGGAACGTCACGCGTCTCGGGGAAGACGCCGCGCTCACCCCGACTGCGCTGCCGGACATGGGAGAAAACGGCTTTGACCTCATCGCCTCCGGCATGATCCTGCACCGGATCAACGATCTGCCGGGGCTGCTTGCCCGTTTCCGTCGAGCGCTGCGACCGGACGGGATGCTGATCGCGGCCTTTCCGGGCGGCGATACGCTTGTGGAACTGCGAGACGTTCTGGTGCAGGCCGAAAGCGAAATTCGCGGTGCTGCGGGGCTGCGTGTCTTCCCGATGATCGATGTCCGCGCTGCGGGCCAACTGCTTCAACGCGCCGGGTTCGCGCTGCCGGTGGTGGATAGCGAACGGTTGACCGTGCGTTACGATACGCCCTTCGCCCTCATCCGCGATCTTCGCGCGATGGGCGCGACGGCGCTCGCCCTCAACCGGGCCGGGCAGCCACCACTCTCCCGGACGATCATCGCCCGTGCCGCCCAACTCTATGCCGAAAAATTCGCCGACCCCGACAAGCGCATCCGCGCGACGTTCGAGATCATCTGGGTATCCGGCTGGTCACCTCATGCCAGCCAGCAGCAACCCCTGAAGCCGGGCAGCGCTAAAATGCGCCTCGCTGACGTGTTGAACCCACCAGAAAAATGAGCGTTACTTGACGGCCTCGCGGATCGTCGTGCCGGCATTGGTCCACGAGGCCATGAACCCCTCGTAAAACCCCGGCCAGGCGGCCAGCAGCGCCGCCGCGATCATGGTGGCGATCATCGCGTATTCGATCGCGGTCGCGCCATCCTCGTCACGCCCGAAGCGTCGCAGAACTGCCTTCATCTCGCTCCCTCCGGCCCAGCCGGCTTCTAAAGGAGATCGATGAGCGCCGGTATGAGCGGCTCGTCCGCCGGTGGCATCGGGAAGTCCCTCAACCGTGCCGGCTTGACCCATCGGATCGCCTGATGCTCCACCGCCACGGGGGATCCTTCCCAGCGACGGCAAACGTAGAGTGGCATGAGGAGATGAAAATCCTCATAACGGTGGCTGGCGAAAGTCAGGGGTGCGAGGCAAGGCTCCTTAACCGTGATGGCCAGTTCCTCTGCAAGCTCGCGGATCAGCGTCTCCTCCGGCCGTTCGCCGGCCTCGACCTTGCCGCCGGGAAACTCCCAGAGCCCGGCGAGTTGCTTGCCTTCCGGCCGCTGCGCGATCAGCACGCGCCCGTCGGCATCGACGAGCGCCGCCGCAACGACAAGCAACAGCCTCAAGAGCGATAATCCCCGTTGATCTCCACATAGGCCTTGGTGAGATCACAGGTGTAAACCGTCGCCTTGCCACGTCCGAGACCGATATCGACCTTCACGTCGATGCGCTCGTTCTTCATGTAGTCGGAGGTCGCGGCCTCCGAATAGCCAGGGTCGCGCGCACCCGCCTCGGCGACGCGGTGCGGCCCGAAGAAGATCGCAAGACGATCACGCTCGGCCGGTTCGCCGGCCTTGCCAACCGCCATGACAATGCGGCCCCAGTTCGCATCTTCGCCCGCAATAGCGGTTTTCACGAGCGGCGAATTGGCGATCGAGAGTGCGATGCGCTTGGCGCTCTTTTTCGAGGTGGCACCCTCGACCGTGACCGCGACGAACTTCCGAGCGCCCTCGCCATCCTTCACGACCTGCGTCGCGAGATCGAGCAGCAGCTTGTTGAGCGCACGCTTGAACGCGGACAGGCGTGGATCGCTCGCCTCGTTCACCGGCGCCTGCCCGCGCCTCGCGGCGGCACCGGTCGCGAACAGCATCAGCGTGTCTGAGGTCGAGGTATCGCTGTCAACGGTGACGGCGTTGAAACTGTCCTTGACGCCCTTGGAGAGGCAGGCCTGAAGCGCCGCGGTGCCAATCGCGGCATCGGTGAAGACGAAGGAGAGCATCGTCGCCATGTCAGGCGCGATCATCCCCGCCCCCTTGGCGATACCGCAGATCGTGACCTCCACATCGCCGATCTTCACTTTCTTGACGGCCCCTTTGGGAAAGGTGTCCGTCGTCATGATGGCGCGGGCCGCATCCTGCCACGCCTCACCCTTCACGCGGGCAGCGCAATCGGCGAGCACGCCGTTGAACTTGGTCGCATCGAGCGGCTCGCCGATGACCCCGGTCGAGGCCAGCGCGATCTCCTCCGGCTTGCACTTAAGCGCCTTGGCCGCGATCTCCGCCGTGAGCTTCACCGCCTCGCGGCCCTTGAGACCGGTGAAGGCATTCGCATTGCCGGAGTTCACGACGATCCCGCGGGCTTTCCCGCCCTTGAGGATGTCGCGGCACCAGTCCACCGCCGCCGACGGACACTTGGAGGTGGTGAACACGCCCGCCATCGTCGTGCCCTCAGCAAGCGTCGCGAGCAGCACATCGGTCCGGCCCTTGTAGCGGATTCCGGCCTCGGCGGTCGCGAAAGCGACCCCTTCGACCGCCGGCATCTTCGGGAAGCGTTTCGGCGCAAGCGGGGAAACGGGAACGGATTTGCCAGCCATCACCTGCTCCGGATCAGTTCTTTTTCGGCTCAGCCGGCTTGGCTTCTGCGGGTTTGGCGGCCTCGGTCTTCTCGATCTTGGCGCCATCGCGCAGGCTCTTGAGGAAATCGGACTGCGCCTTGCCGGCGAGCGCCTGGGCGATGCGTTCCTTGACCTGATCGAAGGTCGGCAACGGCTTAACGCGCTTTTCCTCAAGCTTGATGATATGCCAGCCGAACTGGCTCTTCACCGGCTCGGAAATCTCGCCCGGTTTGAGCGCGAACGCGGCCTCGCCGAATTCCGGCACCATGCGCTCCTTGGTGAAGAAGCCGAGATCGCCGCCCTCCTTGCCCGAGCCGGGATCCTTCGAGGCTTCCTGCGCGATCTTGGCAAAGTCTTCTCCGGCCTTGACGCGCTTGTGGATCGCCTTCGCGTCCTCTTCCTTCTCGACGAGGATATGGCGGGCGCGTGCCTCCTCGACCGGCTTCACCTGCTTGATCTGATCGTCGAAGAACGTCTTGAGCGCGGCGTCGCTGGTCGCTTCCTTGGCCTTGTTGAGCAGGAGCTGCTGCATCAGCACGCGGTCGCGCACATAGACGAGCTTGCGCTTGAAGGCATCGGCCTGATCGAGTTTTTCCGCCTTCGCCTTCTGCGCGACAACCTTCACCTCGATCAGGAAATCGAGCGTCATTTCCTTGAGCTTGTCCGCCGGTACATTGGGATATTCGGCTGCGACATCCTCCATCGCGATCTCGACATCGCCTTCGGTGATCGTCTCGCCATTGACCGTAGCCAGCACCTTACCCTGTGCCATCGCAGGGCCCGAAACGGCCAGCGCAACGCCGAACACGGCGGCAAACGAGATCTTGCGCATCAGCGGACAGATCGACATCGCAGGAAGGGTCGGCATAGCCACTCCGGGGGATTCGGTCGCCGCCGGGACCGGAAAAAACGAAGCGGCTTTCGGTTTCGTTCGATAAACCGTTTCCCGGCGCTTGGCGAGAGGGGCCGCGCGGCGGTCGATGCGAATTTCCGATGCTGTTTTCGTGCTTTCGCGCACGCGGCAACCGGGCGGAACATTGACAATCCGCTCCCCCGATCCTTATGTCCCGCTACAGTTTCGCCGGTTTTTCGGCTCAAGGATGATCCGGCGCGGGCATGAACGCTCCGCGTGGCGTTCTCCCTCCTCCGCCTCAGGGCGAGAACAAGGATGTGACTTCATGTTCGGCGCGCTCGCCAAGACGTTTTTCGGCTCCGCCAATGACCGCCGCCTCAAGGGCTATCGCCCCAAGGTCGCCGCGATCAACGCTCTCGAAAAGGAGCTCGAAGTCCTCTCGGACGACGATCTCAAGGCGCGCACCGGAACCTTCAAGGCCGAGATTGCCAACGGCGGGAAGACGGTGGACGATCTACTCGTTCCCGCCTTCGCGACCGTGCGCGAGGCCGCCAAACGCGTGCTCGGCCAGCGCCATTTCGACGTCCAGCTGATCGGCGGCATGGTGCTGCACGATGGCGACATCGCCGAGATGAAAACAGGCGAAGGCAAGACACTCGTCGCGACCCTGCCGGTCTATCTCAACGCGCTCGCCGGCAAGGGCGTGCATGTCGTCACCGTCAACGATTACCTTGCCCGGCGCGATGCGGAATGGATGGGCCAGATCTACCGCTTCCTCGGCCTCACAACCGGCATCATCGTCCACGGGCTCGACGACGAGGAGCGCAAGGCCTCCTACGCCTGCGACATCACCTACGGCACCAACAACGAATTCGGCTTCGACTACCTGCGCGACAACATGAAGTATGAATTCGCGCAGATGTGCCAGCGCGACCATGCCTTCGCCATCGTCGACGAAGTCGACTCGATCCTGATCGACGAGGCTCGCACGCCGCTCATCATCTCCGGCCCGACCGAAGACCGTTCGGAACTGTACAACGCGATCGACGCACTGATCCCGAAGCTCGTTGCGGCCGATTACGAGGTGGATGAGAAGGGCCGGACTGTCCACCTCACGGAGGCTGGCAACGAGCATATCGAGCAGTTGCTGGAAGAAGCGGGGCTCCTCAAGGAAGGCACGCTCTACGATGCGACGAATTCCAGCCTCGTCCATCATGTCAATTCGGCCCTGCGCGCCCATAGCCTCTTCACGCGCGACAAGGATTACATCGTCCGTTTCAACCCCGAGCAGCAGATCTCGGAAGTCGTCATCATCGACGAATTCACCGGCCGCATGATGCCGGGCCGACGCTATTCCGAAGGGCTGCATCAGGCACTCGAAGCCAAGGAACACGTCCAGATCCAGCCTGAGAACGTCACGCTCGCCTCGATCACCTTCCAGAACTATTTCCGCCTCTACGACAAGCTCGCAGGTATGACCGGCACCGCCGGCACCGAGGCGGACGAGTTCCAGGAAATCTACAACCTCTCCGTTGTCGATATTCCGACGAATGTCCCTGTCGCCCGCCTCGATCAGGACGATGAAGTCTACCGCACCGCGCGTGAGAAGGATCAGGCGATCATCGCCGAGATCGAGCGCGCCAAGGCGCGGCGCCAGCCGGTTCTCGTCGGCACGACCTCGATCGAGAAGTCGGAAATGCTTGCCGAGACGCTGAAGGCGCACGGCTTCAAGCAGATCGATCTCGGCGATCCCGATGCCTTCAAGCCACTTCTCGATGGCGATCAGGGCACCGAGGGCGAGAAGCTCTTCGCGGTGCTCAATGCCCGTTATCACGAGCAGGAGGCCTTCATCGTCGCGCAGGCGGGCGTTCCCGGCGCGATCACCATCGCCACCAACATGGCCGGCCGCGGCACCGACATCCAGCTCGGCGGGAACCTCAAGATGCGCATGGAGCGCGAAGCGGAGGGCCTCGAAGGCGCGGCGCGCGAGGCCGCCGAGGCCCGGATCAAGGTCGAAATCGAGAAGAACCGCGAAATCGTGCTCAACGCCGGCGAGATCATCGAACTCGAACCCGCCAAGGGTTCGAAACCGGCCAAGACCATGAAGGCACCGGGCGGGCTCTATGTGATCGCCGCCGAGCGCCACGAGAGCCGGCGCATCGACAACCAGCTGCGCGGTCGTTCGGGCCGTCAGGGCGACCCCGGCCGCACCAAGTTCTTCCTCAGCCTCGAAGACGATCTCATGCGCATTTTCGGCTCGGAGCGCATGGATTCGGTGCTCCAGAAGCTCGGCCTGCAGGAGGGCGAGGCCATCGCCCATCCTTGGGTCAACAAGGCGTTGGAAACCGCGCAGAAGAAGGTCGAGGCCCGCAATTTCGACGCCCGCAAGAACGTCCTCAAGTACGACGACGTAATGAATGACCAGCGCAAGGTCATCTTCGAGCAGCGTCGCGAGCTGATGGCGCAGGACGACCTTTCCGCCACGATCACCGACATGCGCCACGGCGTCGTCGAGGATATCGTCTCCCACAACGTGCCGGAGGGCGCCTACCCCGAGGCCTGGAACCTTGAAGGTCTCAAGGAAGAGGTCGGTCGCTATCTCGCACTCGACCTGCCGGTCGATGAATGGGCCAAGGAAGAAGGGATCGCCGACGAGGAACTGCGCGAGCGGCTTATCAAGGTTGCGGACGAGGCCTACGCCGAACGTGAGAAGAAAAACACGCCCGATGTGATGCGCTACATCGAGAAACAGGTCGTGCTTCAACTGCTCGATCATCTCTGGCGCGAGCATCTCGTGACACTTGATCACCTCCGGCAGGTCATCGGCTGGCGCGGTTATGCGCAACGCGATCCGCTCAACGAATTCAAATCAGAAGCCTTCGAGCTTTACGACAAACTGCTCGACAACCTCCGCCAGCATGTCACCGCGCAGCTGATGCGGGTCGAGGTGGTGTTCGAGGCGCCACCGCAGCCGGAATTGCCGGAAATGCACGGCTCGCACGTCAATGCGACGACCGGCGAGGATGAATTCTCGCAGGCCAATGTCGCGCTGGGTTTCGCCCCGGCGCAGGAGATGCGCGAGCGCGACCCGAACGACCCGACAACTTGGGGCAAGGTTGGCCGCAACGAAGCCTGTCCCTGCGGTTCGGGCAAGAAATTCAAGCATTGCCACGGCCGGTTCGCGTGAGGCTGGAATGAGCCTTCCGAACATCTTCAAGGCCCTGCGCGACAAGGCGCAGATCTGGCGCTGGGTCAACGAAGGCATGCCGCTGCCGCCTGCACCGGCGGCCAAGCGTGCCTTCATTCACGCCTGCCTGAACCGTTACTGGCTCAGGACTTTCATCGAGACCGGCACCTTCAAGGGCGATACGCTCGCCTCAGTCGCAGCGACCGGCATCCGCTCGATATCAGTGGAATTGTCGCACGAGTATTTCAACCGGGCGAACGAGCGTTTCGCCGGGCAGGCCAATGTCGAGTTGCATCAGGGCGATTCGGGCGAGGTGCTGCCACGCATCGTCGCGACTCTGAAGGAGCCGGCGCTGTTTTGGCTCGATGGGCATTATTCCGCTGGCGGCACCGCCCACGGCGATCTCGCCTCGCCGATCAATGCCGAGATCCGTTGCATTTTCGATTCGCCCGTCCCCGGCCATGTCATTCTCGTCGACGACGCGCACGAGTTCACGGGGCAGGGCGGCTATCCGCCGCTGGGCGCCTTCCTGACTTCCATCGCTGAAACTGGGCGCTGGAAGGCCCATGTTCACGCCAATATTATCGTGATCGAACCGCTCTGAGCTTCTGCGAAGGACAACAAAAAAGCGCCGGAAACGGCGCTTTTCGATGCTCGGGATCCCGGAAACTCAGCGACGGGGCGCCTTCGGCGGCAGCGGCGCCTCTACGGCCTGCGGGGCAACCTCGCTCGCGCCTTCCGAATTTGCGCTGAGCCCGCCAAGCGAACCAATCCAGCGGCGGTAGAACGCCGGCTCATCCTTCTTCGGCGCCTCGGTCGCAACCAGCGCGGTGGCGGAAGCCTTTGGCATATCCTTCGGCGCCGGCGCGTTGGCAACGGCATTGACCTTCGGTGCAGCAACCGGAGCCGGTTCGAGTTCCCGCGTCTTGAGTTCGGCCGCGCGCTTGATCAGCGCCTTGCGATCGAGCCCCTTCGCCATGTCGTGGGGAACCTCGACGGCACCGTGATCGAGCGCATCGGGCTGGGATACCGCAGCAACGCGCGAAGTTCCCTGCGGCACGGCACTCGTGTTCGGCGCAACCGAGGCGTAGGGCGTATACTTGAAGGAATGGTGCTGGTCGCCGTCCTGATAGACGCGCTTGACCGCCTTGACGCCACCCTGAACCAGCGCCGCGACCTTCTGCTCATCCTGTGCGTTCTTCTGGCGAACGGCGGAAGCAACAGCCTCGCTGGCGGGCGTCGTCGAGCAGGCCGCGCTGTCATTGCTCGCGGTATCGAACACATAGCGCTTGTTGCACACGTTCACCTGTGGCTCGCGCTTGGTGACCTCGAAATGGTCTGCGCCTTCCTTGAGGTTTTTCCAGAACGGCATGTTATCGTCGGCGCGATACTTCGCGAGATTGTCCGGCGTCATGCGGAACGGGAGCGACTGGAGCTGAACCGCCTTCTGCCCTCCCCCGAAGGCCTCGCGCGTCAGCGCATAGATCTCGGCGATCTGCTCGTCGGTCATCGAGAAGCAACCACGCGAGGAGCAGGCGCCGTGCACCATGATATGGCTGCCGGTGCGGCCGAACTGCTTGTCGTAGGTGTTCGGGTAGCCGACGTTGAACGAGAGATAGAACGAGGAATTGGGGTTCAGCTGCGCCGGGGTGATGGCGTAGAATCCTTCCGGCACCTGCCGGTCACCTTCCGTCTTCTTCGGGCCGAGCTGGCCGGACCAGCGGCACATCGGGAAGGTCTTGAGAAGCTGGTATTCGCCGCTCGCCGTCATCTTCCAGACTTCGAGCTCGCTTTCCTTCTTGTAGGCACGCAGCAGGATGGGCTGACGGGAGTTCATGCCCTTCTCGGCCATCAGCGCTTCCATCTGCGCGGAAATCGGCACGTAATGGCGGGAATTGTTCGACAGGCGACCATCCTGCTCGCAACCGGCGAGAAGGGCCATCGAGGCGAGCGCGGCAGACCCGAGCGCCCGACGACCAAAGAACTCAAGACCAGCCGGTTTCATACCATTCCCCTGGGGAACCCGTTGCACGAAAGACTTCCCGCTTCGACGCTGCGCTGCCTTCGACCAGAAGACCGGCGGAAATAAGGCCATTACCCTAAACCAAAGCCGCGCGTCATGCCATGAAACGTGAAGATAGGATCAAGATTACGTTAACTCAATCCCGCTCCGCCTGCCTTGCGGTGGCACAAGTTCAGAGCTTGCGGCCAATGGCGAGGAACTTCTCCGCCCGCGCGTGCCGCAGCGCCTCCTCCGGCATGCCCGCGAGATCGCCGAGCGCCCGGTCAATCGCAGCACCAACCGACTCGATCGCCTGTTTGGGCGCGCGATGCGCTCCACCGATCGGTTCGCTGACGATGACATCGATCACGTTCATGCGCATCAGATCCTGCGCGGTGATCTTCATCGTCGTCGCTGCTTCCTGCGCCCGCTGCGAATCGCGCCAGAGGATCGAGGCCGCCGCCTCGGGCGAAATCACGCTGTAAATCGCGTGTTCGAGCATCAGCACGCGGTTGGCCGTGGCGATGGCAATCGCCCCGCCCGAACCGCCCTCGCCGAGAATGACCGCCACATTCGGAACGCCGAGGGCGAGGCAGGCATCGGTCGAGCGGGCGATGGCCTCTGCCTGCCCACGTTCCTCCGCGCCGATGCCGGGATAGGCGCCCGCGGTGTCGACGAGGGTGATGACCGGCAGACCGAAGCGATCAGCGAGTTCCATCACACGCTGAGCCTTGCGGTAGCCCTCGGGCCGCGCCATGCCGAAATTATGCCTGAGCCGGCTTTCGGTATCCGAACCCTTTTCCTGCCCGATCACGCAGACCGGCTGTCCCCGGAAACGGCCAAAACCGGCGACGACAGCCGCATCCTCGCCGAATACTCGATCACCGGCGATCGGCGTGAACTCGGTGATGAGATCCTCGATATAGTCGAGGCAATGTGGCCGCTCGGGGTGCCGCGCCACCTGCGTCTTCTGCCAGGGTGTGAGGTTCTGATAGAGTTCGCGCAGCGCGTTCTCTGCCTTGCCTTCGAGCTTGCCGATCTCGTCACCGATGGCTGCGGCACCGTCTTTGGCGGCCAGCGCGTGCAGTTCCGCTATCTTGGCCTCGAGTTCGGCAACCGGCTTTTCGAAGTCGAGATATGCGCGCATGAGCCATCTGGAGTTGGGCCGACAAGCGTGGACATGCTCGCGGGCCGATGAACCGTTCCGCGGGGGCAGATACACCCCCCGGCATTGCGGCGCAACCTGTTGATGGCCGAATGGCGCCTGCCGCGCCCGTCAGACCGTCGTCAATCGCCGTCGTTGAGCGGGTGGAGATCGCGCACCATCGCCCGGGCACGCTCGTCCAGCACATGGGTGTAGATCTGCGTCGTCGCAATATCGGCATGGCCGAGCAACTGCTGGACGATGCGCAAATCAGCGCCGTTCTGAAGGAGATGCGTTGCGAAGGCATGGCGCAGGACGTGGGGAGACAAGGCATTGGCCTTGATGCCCGCAGCGCCAGCGAGCCGCTTGAGATCGCGCGCGAAAACCTGTCGCGGTAAATGACCGAGATCGCTTTCAGCCGGGAACAGGAACCGCGAACCCTTGTGCAGTCCGGAGGCATCAAGCGCCGTGCGAAATGCGCGAACGGCCGTTTTCGCAGCGCCCGTGAGGAGTACGAGACGTTCCTTGCCGCCCTTGCCCCGGACAAGAATGCCGTCTTTCGCGGCAGCAAAGCCCTGCGCAGGCAGCGCAACGAGTTCGGAAACGCGCAATCCCGTAGCGTAAAGGAGTTCGACGAGCGCCGCGAGCCGCAACGCACCAAGTTCCTTGCGAGTCGAACCGCGCGCTTCCGAAACCTCGCGCTGGACAGTAGCCAGCAGCCGATCCACATCCTCGACGCGCAACACTTTCGGCAAACTCGCGGCCTTGCGCGGGCTTTGCAGCGTCACGGTCGGATCATCACCACGAAACCCTTCCGCATAGAGAAAACCGTGGAACTGGCGCAGCGCCGACAAGCGCCGCGCGATGGTCGCCGGCTTGTATCCGGCTGCCGACAGGGACTGGAGATACTCACGGATATCAGCGACCGAAGCCTTTTCGACGGTTGATCCACGCGCAGCAAGTTGGGCACCGTAATCGTCGAGATCGCGCCGGTAAGCATCGAGCGTATTCCGGGCGGCGCCTTTCTCGGCCGCGGCCATCGCCAGGAATGCGCGCAAAGCCCGCTCGCTCATCGCTCAGGACGGCGATTTCGGCATCGGGATCGTGATGACGATATCGCGCTGCTCGGGCACCACATACGCCGTCAGCGCATAGAGCGCGCCATAGGCGAGCCCCGTGAGAATGGCGATGGTCAACAGAATGCGCCCCAGAAACAGCATCGTCCGGCTGCATACCCCTTGGAACCCGGCATCAGCTTGCCGCTGCTTTTCTTTATGTTTCGGGCCTCGCGCCATTGCAAGCCTCGGCAAAAGGTCTGGTCAGGACGGTTCCTCGAACAAAGGCGGTAGAAATTTGCGACGGATTTTGCATTAGGTGGCGGCGGAACTTTCCGGACGGACTTTAAATGAACGACACGCCTACAAGCCCGCTCATTGCCGCCACAGCGGCGCCGGATTCGGCCGCGCGCCTCGTGGAGCGCCTGGCCGGGCGGCATGTCGTGCTTGTCGGTCTGATGGGCGCGGGCAAGACCGCCGTCGGCCGTCGCCTTGCACAACGTCTCGGTTTGCATTTCGTCGACAGCGACCATGCGATCGAGGAATCGGCGCGAATGACCATCCCCGAAATTTTCGCAACGCTCGGCGAAGCCGAGTTCCGCGCGGGTGAGCGGAAGGTCATCGCCCGGCTGCTGAATGACAAGCAGCAGGTTATCGCCACCGGCGGCGGCGCCTTTATGGACGCCGGGACGCGGGCACGCATCCGCGAAAAGGGCGTCTCGCTCTGGCTCAATGCCGAACTTCAGGTGCTGATGCGGCGCGTCCAACGGCGCCAGAACCGCCCGTTGCTTCAGGGTGAGGACCCGGAGGGCACGATGCGTCGGCTGATCGAGGTGCGCTATCCCATCTACGCCGAGGCCGATGCCGCGATCCTGAGCCAGGAAGTGCCGCACGAAACCATGGTACAGGCCGCCATCGATGCGCTTACCACCAGCCTGGAAGCCAAGGCTGAAAGAGGCTCGACTGCCGAAGGCAACCTGGGGGAGACAACGCCATGACCGCTCACGAGCATGCCTCTCGCCATGTCCGCGTCGAACTGGGCGAACGGGCTTATGACATCCTCATCGGTCGCAACCTCCTGCCCGCCGCCGGTGCAGCGATCGGCGCCGCGACTCGCGCCCGTGGCTGTCTCATCGTCACCGATGTCAATCTTGCCGAGCACCATCTCAAGACCCTCGAAACCTCGCTGGCCGCCGCCGGTCTCGGCTTCGCGACCCTCGTGCTGCCCGCCGGTGAGAAGACCAAGAGCTGGCTCTTCCTCGAAAAGACAGTCGAGGCAATCCTCGCCAACAGGCTCGAACGGGGCGACACGGTTGTTGCACTCGGTGGCGGCGTAATCGGCGATCTCGCCGGCTTCGCGGCGGCCGTTGCCCGGCGCGGCATGAAATTCGTGCAGGTGCCGACCTCGCTGCTGGCGCAGGTGGATTCCAGTGTCGGCGGCAAGACTGGAATCAATTCGCCGTTCGGCAAGAACCTCGTCGGCGCGTTTCACCAACCCGGCCTCGTGCTCGCCGATACCGGCGTTCTCGATACCTTGCCGCCGCGCGAATTCCGCGCCGGTTATGCCGAAGTGGCCAAATACGGCCTGATCGACCGACCGGAGTTCTTCGATTGGCTGGAAAAAGGCGCCTGGCGCGGCATCTTCGCCGGCGGGCCGGAGCGCGAAGAGGCAATTGCGATCTCCTGTGGCGCCAAGGCCGCTATTGTCGCGCGCGACGAGACCGAAACCGGCGACCGCGCGCTCCTCAATCTCGGCCATACCTTTGGTCACGCGCTCGAGGCGCTCGTCGAATACGACGGCACCCGCCTCGTCCACGGAGAGGGCGTCGCCATCGGCATGACGATGGCCCACCGGTTTTCCCAGAAACTGGGCCTCTGCGCGCAGGAGGTTCCAAGCCGGGTCGCTGCCCATCTCCACGAGGTTGGGCTGCCGACGCGGCTTCGGGATGTTCCCGGCGGCGCTGGTTCGCCCGAAGCCATTCTCGAGGCGATCCGGCAGGACAAGAAAGTCAGCCGCGGCGCGCTGAACTTCATCCTCACGCGGGGCATCGGCGAGAGTTTTATCGCCAAGGGCGTCCCAGAAGAGAAGGTGCTCGATTTCCTGCGCGAGGAAGTGGCCTGATTTCCTTCACCCGCCTCACTTCGCGGCGGGTATTTCCACGGCGCCGGCCATGAATTGCGCCTCGGCAAGTTTCGCAAACCGCCCGCCCAGCGCAACGAGATCCTCAAACTTCCCGCTTTCGACGATGTGCCCCTGATCCAGCACAAGAATGAGATCGGCGTTGCGGATCGTTGCCAGTCGATGCGCGATCACGAAGGTGGTGCGGTTCTTCATCACCTCTTCAAGGGCGAGCTGCAGTTTGCGCTCCGTCGTGGCGTCGAGCGCCGAGGTTGCCTCGTCGAGGATCAGGATCGGCGGGTTCTTGAGCAGGGCGCGCGCGATGGAGAGCCTCTGGCGCTCGCCGCCGGAGAGCGAGCGACCGCGCTCACCGACAATCGTATCGAGCCCACTCACCTGTCGGCCGATGAATTCAAGCGCCTGAGCGCGTTCGAGCGCATCCATCATCTCGGCTTCGCTCGCATCTGCCCGGCCGACCTGAAGGTTCTCGCGGATCGTGCGCGCGAACAGCATCGGTTCCTGGAAAACCACGGCAATATTCCGGCGAAGCGATTGCAGCGAGAAATCCCGAATATCCGTGCCGTCGATCAGGATGCGCCCGGATTGCGGATCGAAGGCGCGATGCAGCAGCCCCAGCGTGGTCGATTTGCCGGACCCCGTCGCTCCGACGAGCGCGACGACCTTGCCCTTCGGCGCGCTGAAGGTGAGATCGGCGATGGCTGTGCGTTTGCCATCATAGGAGAAGGAGACGTTATCGAAGGTAACCTCGCCTTGCAGTGTGCCGGCGTCGAGCGCATTCGCCCGGTCGTGGACCTGCGGCGTCGTGTCCAGCACCTCGAAGAACTCGGCGAGCTTCGGGGCCTGCATGAAGATCGAGTTGACGAAGCCGACCGCGGCTTCGAGCTTGCCGATCAGCAACGTTGCATAGCCCATGAAGGTCACAATATCGCCGATGGTTGCGAGATCACGGTAGTGCAGCCAGGTGCCAAGCAGGAAGATCGCAGTCACCGTGAGGGTCGAGGCCGCGCGCGTCGCGACCGACACCAGCGCCCACCACGAGAGCACCGGAATCTGCGCTGCCAGCACCCGGTCGATGATGTGGCGCAGCCCCTGAAGCTCGGCCTGCACGCGCGTGAAGCTCTGGATTACCGGGATGTTGCCGATGGCATCCGAGGCGTGCTCGGCAAGCGTCGAGTGGTGCGTTTCCACCGCGCCCTGCTTTTCCTCGGTCTTGCGCAGCACCAGAACCGTGAAGACCGCAAACACGACAACCAGCGCGACCAGCAAGAGGCCGAGCCGCCAGTTGATGAACAGCGTGAACGGCAGCAGCACGACCAGCGAGACGATAGCCGAGCAATGCTCGCGCAGGAAGCCGAGCCAGAGCCAGAACATCGCGCTCGAACCGTCGAGCATCACCTTCAGGGTTCGGCCCGAGTGGGTGCTGGTGTGGAAAGACAGTGGCAGGGTCAGCACATGCTCGAAATAGCGGCTCATCACCGCAAGGCGCTGGCGATGCGCGAGGCGGTCGGCGTGCAGCGCGACCGTGACACCGCCGATGATGGTGATAAGCCCGAACCCCAGCCATAGCCCGATCAACGGCAGGAGTTGCTCGACGGCAGGCTTCCCGCCGCCGCCGACGCCGGTCAGCAGGTTGATGATCCGCCCGAAGAGGTACGGCTCGGCAAAAAGCGCAATCGCGAGTGCGAGGTTCGCCAGCACGAGGATGAAAGCGAGGCGCATCTCGGGGCCGAGAAGCGTGAGAACGCGCAGGTAAAGACGGGGAAGCGACATCGCTTGTCCTCATGGGCAAGAAGCAGCGTGGCATATGTGCGAGAAGAAATGAACGGGAACTGAGTGGGGTTCCATTAGGCTTAACCCTTCCTTTATCTCGTGAGCCTAACGTTTGCTCGGGGCCCGCATAGAGCGCGGCGCACACCCGTGCGACCGAAGGACTTGATCACATGGATATATCGACCATCGTCGGAACCGTTCTTGGCGTTGCGACCGTCATCATCCTGATGATGATGGACGGCCATGTGAGCATCTACCTCTCCGAGCACGCGGCGATCGTCATCGGCGGCGGCGTGTTCGCCTCGACGATGATCCGCTTTCCCTTCTCGACCATGCTGCATGGCCTGCCGATGGGCATGCGCTTCGCGCTCCAGATGCGACCGCTGGACCCGCGCGCGCTCATCGAGGAAATCACCAAGATCGCTGAGATCATGCGGAAGTCCGGCCCGATGGCGCTGGAAAACCACAAGGTGGACGATCCTTTCCTTGCGCAAGGTCTGCGCTACGTCGTCGACGGCTACGACGCCGAATTCATCCAGAACGCCATGGAAAAGGACCGCGATACCTTCCTCGGGCATCTCGACGAAGGCCAGAAGATCTACCGCGCGATCGGCGATTGCGCGCCGGCCTGGGGCATGATCGGCACGCTTCTCGGCATGGTCGGCATGTTCGCCAATATGTCGGATCCCTCTAAGCTCGGCCCGTTCATGGCAACCGCGCTTCTGGCGACGCTCTACGGCGCGCTGGTCGCGAACCTCTTCTGCCTGCCGATCGCGGACAAGCTGCATCTGAAGCTCGAGGAAGAGGATATCTCCCGCTCGCTAATCATCGACGGCGTCCTTCAGATCCGTCAGGCCAAGAGCCCGGGGATTATCCGCGAGATGCTGCTTTCCTATCTGCCCGATCATCACAAGGCGCATTTTGCGGAGGCCGAGGCCGCCTGATCGGCCCCTGTCATTGAAGACGAGTAACGGAGTACGACAATGGCACGGAAGAAGGGCGCGGCGCATTCGGGCGGACACGGCTGGTTCGTCACCTTCGCGGACCTGATGGGCCTGCTGCTCTCCTATTTCGTGATGCTTGTCGCCTTTTCGCAGCCGAAGACGCAGGAAATCGCACTCGTCGCAGGTTCCATGCGCGAAGCCTTCGGCAACCAGCGCCATACCCGCACCTCGGGCATGATCGACATCAACGGTATTGCGCCGCGTCGCAAGCTCGAAAACGTCGAAAAGGTAACGCCGGATGTTGCCGGCACACTCGGCATTCCGAAAAAGGACATCCAGCAGGACGCGAAGGGCGAAGGCACCTTCCAGGCCGACCGGGCGTTCACCACCGCGGCCGCCTCGCTGCGTCAAGCCTTGCAGGAATTGCCCGAAATCGCCGAAGTCTCGCGCAACGTCGTTGTCGAGGAAACCAAGGAAGGTCTCGACATCCAGATCGTCGATCAGGACGGGCGCTCGATGTTCCCCGAAGGCTCGGCTCAGCCCTACGAGCGCACGCGCAAGGTACTGGCCGCGATTTCGCCGACCCTGCGCCGGATGCCGAACCGCATCCGCATCACCGGCCATACGAGTTCCGTTCGCGGTGCGACCGGCGAGCGCGGCGCCGGCTGGCGTCTCTCCTCCGAGCGCTCGGTTGCCGTCCGCGACATCCTGTCGAACCATGGTGTCCCGGACGACCGTTTCGAATCGATCATCGGTCGTGCCGATACCCAGCCGGTCTTCCCGGATGATCCGTTCCTCGCGCCGAACCGCCGCGTCTCAATCCTGCTAGTGCGCGAAGCGCCCCCGCTCCCGCCGGCAAAATAGTCCGGCCTACCGGCGGCGAACCAGAACAACCCAGTAGACCCGGTGGCGAGAACCCGCCCTCGCCACGGCTGCAATGCCGATGGCCTCGCCCTGCGGCTCGCGCAGCACAGCGTCATGCGCGGGCGAGCCGCGCCATCCTGAAAACGCATCTGCGAAACTGTGGTAACCGCCGGAGACGCTTCGGCGGATCGAACGCCCGGTCGCGCCCTGCCGCTCACGCGCGCCGCCGGTCAGCAACCCGTCTGCGGCAGCGTGCATTTGCGCCTCGCTCTCCGCAGCCGCCGCCAGCCCGGCATCCCAGATCAAGGTGCCAAGGCCGTTCGCGCGGCGGTAGTCATTGATGATCGAGAGCGCGGAAGCGGCATCGAGTTGTCCGCCGCCAGCGAGATCCCTGTAGAACGCCGGTTGCGGGGGCGCCGACGGCTCGCCCGCGCATCCGGCCATAAAAAGGGCCATTGCCAAGCCAGCGATGACTTTCGTCTTCATGGTCATTTTTCCCGGACAATGCCGCCAAAACTGAACGATTCACCCGGCGCGGGCGCGATCTCGAGCCGACGCGTCGGATAGGGAATTTCGATCTTGGCATCGTTGAGCCGCTGGAAGATATCGAACAGCAGTTCGGAACGTGTCGCGCCCCGCGCATCGACATCGACATAGCAATAAAGCTCGAAATCGAGCCCGGATTCGCCGAGGTTTTTGAACAGGACGATCGGCGCGGGATCGCTCATCACCTCGCGATGCGAGAGCGCCGCCTCCTTCAGCAGCGCCTCGACCTGACGGGGGTCGGAATTATAGGCGACGTTGATGGGAATCATGATCCGCGCCATGCGGTCGGCGTGCATCCAGTTCTTCACGCGGCCGGAAATGAACTCGGAATTCGGGATGATAAGGCTCGCGCGGTCGAAAGTCTGGATCTCGGTCGAACGGACATTGATCCGCCTGACCTGCCCCTGCTCGTCACCCACGACGACGTAGTCGCCGACACGGATCGGCCGTTCCCAGAGGAGAATGAGGCCGGAGACGAAATTCTCGACGATCGACTTCAGTCCGAAACCGATACCGACGGATAGCGCGCCGGCGACGATGGCGAGCTTCTCAAGGCTGAGGCCGAGCTGCGCCAGCGCGGCCATCGCCGCGATGATCGTGCCGATATAACCGAAGATCGTCCGGATCGAGTTTTGCAGCCCGATATCGAGAGAAGTTCGCGGAAGGTAACGCGTCTCGAGCCAGTTCTGGATCGCCCGCGTGATGAAGAAGCCGATGCCGAAAAGCCCGAGGGCAATGGCGATCGTCGAGATGGAAATAGTGACGCCACCGACCTGGAACCCGAAAAAGGCCGCCCGCGCCGAACCGAGCAGGTTCGAGGAATCGACCCCCCAGGGCGCAAGCACCATGAAGGCGAGGACAATATAGAGCAGCAGGTGCGCGAAACCCTGACCCAGCACCCCGATCTGATCGAGAGAGCTGCGATTGATGCCGGTCATCCGGTGAACCCGGCTGCCGAACGCCCCGCCGGAGGAAAGACCGACCCCGAGGAATTCGTCGATCAGCGTCAAGAGCAGCACGGAGGCAAGCCCGAGAACCGCAATCCACAACACCTGTCCGACAAGGAAATCCGCCAAGGACACATAGCCGAGCAGCGAGGCGAAGAAGATGAAAACGGCGATGGCCCAGGCCCCGACCCGTGCCGGGGTCAGCCACGAAGCCGTCGGCGTGGCAGGCTTCTCGCCTTCCTTGCCGGCAAGGAAGGCCCGGTGCATGGCCCGCATGATGAGGAAGGAGGCCAGCACGGCGATCACGCCCTTGGTCGCCACCGTCAACGGCAGGGTGGCAACGATGGCCTTGTAGACTGCCTCGACGATCAGGGTCGCACCGGACAGCAGCGCGAGCGCCCGCAACAAATGCCAGAACTCGCGCGCGATCCGGTCGGGAATGTCGAGAAGGCGGCGATGGCCGGCATTCGGCGCAAGAACGCCGAGCGCAAGCCCGCTCACGGCCACCACCAGCGCCAGCGCCGCAAAGATACTGTCGAGGATGGGCTCGACGCGATGCGGCACCAGCCCGAAGAATTCCAGCATTTGCTGGAGGACCAGCAGGAACCCGACGGGCAGCGCGGCCGCCAACACAACGAGACGGATCGCGATCAGTGCCTTCGAGAGGCGCGGTATCTCGTAAACCTCGCCGTCCTTGTCCGTGGTGGTCTTGCTAAGTGAGCCTGACAGCACCCAGCGCCGCGCGCGCGGCCAGCCGAAGAAGACTGCCGCCGTCAGCGCGACGATCAGAACAACTTCATACCAATCAAGGTTGTTGAGGATAGCCTCGCCCCATTGTCCCGCCACGAAGTTCAATGCACGAAGATCGGAAGGTGCGCCCTTGGCCACATTCAGCCACAGCACGGGCGAAGCGACCGATTCGCCGCGCTTCAGGATCTCTCGGGTGAAATTCTGGAGCCGCCGACTGGCGATCGCCTCCTTCGCTTGTTCTGCGCGAAGCGAGAGTGCGCGTGCAAGACGGAGCGTTTCATCGGCCTCCTTCCAGTTTTTCTGCTGCTCAGCACGATCCTTGGCAACGTCCTCGCTCTCGGGGGTGCCCTTCCCCGCCTCCGGCGCAGGGCCGAGCTTGTCGATCCGCGCCTTGATCTCGTCGGCGCGCGGCTGCTCGCGCTGGATGATCGTCTCGATGGCCGCGATGATCGGGTCGATGCGCGCCCGAAGTTCGGCGAGACGAGCGTCGTTCAGCGAATCACGCTGAAGCGCCGCCTCGATCTGCCCGATCTCCAGCCGCCCGGCCTCGATCTGGTCGCGCGTCTCCTTGGACGGCTGCGCATGGACGAGAAATGACGCAACGAGAAAAGCTGAAATGGCGAGCACAGCGAGGCGGAGAGAACGGTGAAAGATCGCGAGCACGGCGAGCGGAATCCTGCGGATCGAATGATTTGGCTGAAACGGGCACGCTGTCCAAGCCGCCAAATCGGGCGGCAGCATGACCATACCGCCGAAAACCCGGCTTGGGAGCCGGGCGAAACCGCCATACAGAGCTTTCTTTCAGCGCGTGGGCAGGTCGTCGTCGTCGAGAACGCGGTGGGCGGCACCCTCGAGATCGTCAAACTGGCCGGACTTCATCGACCAGACAAAAGCGCCGAGACCGACCAGCCCCAATGCGAGCGCAAGAGGCACCAGAATGACGAGAATGTTCATGCCGTCTTCCCTGCCCTGAGGGCATTCAGCGTCACGATGATCGACGAGCCGGACATCGCCAATGCGGCGATCAACGGCGTAGCATAGCCTGCGATGGCGAGCGGCACCGCAAAAAAATTGTAGAGGATCGCCATCCAGAGGTTCTGGATCATCAGTCGATGGGCGCGCGTGCCGATCCCGATCGCCATCACCACCGGCATCAGACGCGCACCGATGAACAGCGCATCCGCCTCGGCCTGCGCCAGATGCGTCGCTTCGATCGGCGACATCGAGACGTGCGCGGCGGCAAGGGCCGGCGCGTCGTTGAGCCCGTCGCCGACCATCATCACCTTGCGGCCTTCGGCGCGCAGGCGTTCAAGATAGGCGATCTTGTCCTGCGGCTTGCAGGCGGCGACCCAGGTTTCGACGCCAAGTTCGTCCGCTACCGCCCGCACGGCCGCCTCATGGTCGCCCGAGAGGATGATCGGGCGGATGCCCCTCTTTCTGAGCGCAGCGACGACCTCACGGACATCGGGCCGCAGCGCCTGACCGATCGCCAGAACAGCACCGAGTTCGCCATGCTTGACGGCAATCAGCGAGGCGGAAGGATTGGCTAGCGCAATCCGCCCCGCCTCGAAGCCAAGGCCCGCGGCATCGGGTTTGCCGAGGAATACCGGCTGACCGTCGAGCACCGCCGAGACGCCGACGCCGGGCTGCTCCCCGGCTTCCGCCAGTGGCTCGCGCGCGCCCGTCGCCCGGACAAGGGCGGCGGCAAGCGGATGCTTGCTCGCCAGCGCGAGCCGTCCCGCAAGCGCGACGAGGCGCGGGTCAACCTCGCTCTCGTTGAGAATACTAGCTTCCGGCAGGGTCAGCGTGCCGGTCTTGTCGAAAACGACCGTATCGACGGCAGCAAACCGCTCCAGCGCGTCGCCGGAGTTGAGCAGGATCTGGTTGCGGAACAACGCGCCCGAGGCAACCACCTGCACGGCGGGAATCGCAAGGCCGAGCGCGCAGGGGCACGTGATAATGAGCACCGTAATGGCGATGATCAGGGAGGTGTGCCAGCCCGCACCGTAGAACATCCATCCGGCGAAGGTGAGCGCTGCGGTCAGATGCACCATCGGCGCGTAAAGCCGCGCGACCCGATCCGCCAGTTGCACATAGGCCGAGCGCACCTCGGTTGCGCGATCGAGGAGGTTCTGGACCTCCGAGAGCAGCGTGCCCTCGTCCGCTGCCCGGACGCGGATCTTCAGCGTGCCGGAAAGGTTCATCGTACCGGCATAGACATCCGTGCCCTGCGAGGCGCCGACCGGGCGCGTCTCGCCGGTGACAAGGCTCGCGTCGATCTCGCTGCGGCCTTCGATGACAGAGCCATCGACCGTGATGCGCTCGCCAGGGCGTACGAGAACGAGATCCCCGCTCTGAAGGGCTGCAATCGGAACGGTGCGGATTTCGGTTTCAGAGACGAATTTCACCGCCGTCTCGCCCTTGAGCGCGGCGAGGTTGGCAGCGACAGCCCGCGTGCGCCGCCGCATCGACCGTTCGAGATACCGCCCGACGAGCAGGAAGAAGAGCAGCATCACCGCCGAATCGAAATACGCATGTTCGGCATGGTTCAGGGTCTCGACGATCGACATGCCCAGCGCGAGGATCACGCCGAGCGAGATCGGCACATCCATGTTCACGGCGCCTGCCCGAAGTGCCTTGAACGCGGAGCGGAAGAACGGTTGGCCGGCATAGAGCGCCGCCGGTATCGCGATCAGCGCCGAGAGCCAATGGAAGAAATCACGTGTCTCGGGTGTGATATCGGAGGCATTGCCTGCCCAGACCGAAACCGAGAGCAGCATGATATTCATGGCCGCGAAACCCGCGATGCCAAGGCAGATGAGAAGGTGCTTCTCTTCGCGCTTCTCGTCGGTTTCGGCCTTGTCGTTCGAGAACGGATAGGCCTTGTAGCCGATCGCATCCATGCGATCGAGAATGCGCTCCGGGCTCGATTTGTCCTTGTCCCACTCAACCGTTACGCGGCGGTTGGCGAGATTGACGCGCGCGCCGGCGACGCCGGGTTCCTTCGACAGCCCTTTTTCGATCGCCCGCATGCAGGCGGCGCAATGGATCCCCTCGACGGCGAGATCCATCGCCGCGCGCCCCCCTTCACTGTTACGGACAAAAACCGAAAAGTCGCGCGTCTCAGCCATGACGGCCCTCCGGGAGCGTGCTCAGTCCCGCATCACGATCCGCCGTTCGGAGACGAACTGACGGCTCTCGCCACGGTAAATCTCGACGATCAGCGTCCATTGACCCGCCGCCAGATCCGGCAAGGCCGCCGCGTATCGTCCGCCTCCTGTTTCGACAAGCTTCAGCTTGCGGTCGAGCCGCGCGTCGGTCGGGCGTTCGACCCGCACCTGCACCTCAAGCCCGGAGATCGCCTCGCCATTGCGATCGCGGATATGGACGTTGAGCGGCGCGCCGGAATGAAGACCGGTCGTGGCGACATCCACCTGCCACCCGAGCCTGTCCTGCGCCACAATCGCGTCCAGCGCCCGGTTGAAGCCCTGGCTCGACTCGTAGGCGCTCTTCACGGTCGTCCCCGGCATGGTATGAACCGCGAGGTAGATCATCACGGCATTGACCGCCCCGATGACTGCGAAGAACGCGATCATCGCAAAGAGCACATGGCGCCCGGTCAACCCCTGTTTTTCGGGCCGGGGCGGGACGTCGCTCCGAAGTTCGACTGGCATCACAAAGGCTCCACAGCAGCTCATCATCCTACCCGGCGAAGACGCGCCGCACCAGCGGGCGCGCCTGTTCCCTGCCTGTTATTCGGGTCCGAAGAAATGATCCTTCGCAAGGACATGCTCACCCGCGAAGAGATCGGACGCCTTGATCGTGATCGGTTCGCTCTTGCCCTTGATATTGGCCTTGGGAACCGTCACCAGCAGACGCACCTCGCGTGTCGCATCGGGCGGCACAATCACGATCGGTCGCCAGTCCGACGTCGCGGTGACATTGACCAGCTCAAGCTTGAGCCCGAGCGGACCCTCCGCCGTCAGCGCAAACGGACGATCGTCGGGCCGCTTGTTGATCAGACGGATCGTATAGGCATTGCGCACGGAGCCATCGGCGAGCGTGACGTAAAGCGGCGTCCGATCGTGGATGAGGTTGATGCCGGCGGTCGAGCGCGTCGCAAGCTGGAACAGCATTGCCCCGCCGACGATGGAAATCATCGCCGCGTAGATCATCGTGCGTGGGCGCACCGGATGGAACGGCTTCTCCGGCTGGCCGCTGATGCGGGCCTTGACGTTGTTGTCCGTGTCGTAGGCGATGAGGCCCTTGGGCCGCCCGATCTTGAGCATCACGTTGTCGCAGGCATCCATGCAGAGCCCGCATTGGATACATTCGAGCTGGGCGCCGTGGCGGATATCGATGCCGGTCGGGCAGACCGCGACGCATTGCGAGCAATCGATGCAGTCGCCGGCCGGAGCGCCAGCAGCCCGGAGCTTGGTCGCCTCCTTCAGCGAGACGCGCGGCTCGCCGCGGTCATAGCGATAGGTGACGTTGAGCGCCTCGTCGTCGGTCAGCGCGGCCTGGATGCGCGGCCAGGGGCACATGTAGGTACAGACCTGCTCGCGCATGATGCCGGCGAGTGTGTAGGTCGTGAAGGTCAGGATGCCGATCCAGACATAGGCGGTCAGCGGTGCGGTGCCGAACGCCAGTTCCTTCACCAGCGTCGGCGCATCGGCGAAATAAAGCACCCAGGCACCGCCCGTCCACCAGGCGATCATCAGCCAGATAAAGTGCTTGGCCGCCTTCCTGGCGAGAACCGCCGGACCCCATTTGCCCTCGTCCATCTTGATCCGGTCGCGCCGGTCGCCCTCGATGAAGCGTTCGACGGCAAGGAACAGATCGGTCCAGACAGTCTGCGGGCACAGGTAACCGCACCAGATTCGGCCCGCGACGGCGTTCATCAGGAACAACACCATCGCCGCGATCACCAAAAGGCCGGTGAAGTAATAGACCTCCTGCGGCCAGATCTCGATCGGGAAAAAGTAGAAACGCCGGTTGGCGAGATCGACCAGAACCGCCTGATCCGGCAGGTTCGGTCCACGATTCCAGCGCACGAACGGCAGGAAGTAGTAAACGCCAAGACATACCGCGAGCACCGCCCATTTGATGGAGCGGTAAAAGCCTTTCACGGACTGCGGGTAGACCTTCTTGGCCGCAGCGTAGAGCGGGATATCGGTTTCATCGGTCGAGGACATAAAATGCGCCTTCATTGCCGTTCCGGGCTCAAATGCCCGAAGGGGTTTGGCGAAAAACGCCGGCCGGACGGAACGTCAGGCCGGCGCGATGACTTGGATTACTTGCCGCCGCCGAGCGAATGCACGTAGACGGCAAGTGACTTGACGGTCACTGGATCGAGACGATGGGCCCAAGCTGGCATCAGACCCGCGCGGCTGTTCGTCACCGTCTCGACGATATCGTCGAGCTTGTTACCGTAGAGCGTGATGGCATCGGTCAGGTTCGGCGCACCGACGTCCTTGTTGCCCTTGCCCTGCTCGCCATGGCACGAGGCGCAATTGTCGGCGAAGATCTTGGCACCGGCAGCCTTGTCGAACCCGGCTTCCGCCTGGCCACCCGAGAGAGTCGCGACATAGTTCGCGACCGAGCGGACTTCCTCCTTCTTCAGGATGCCATCACGCCCGAAGGCCGGCATCGCCGAAATGCGGGTATTGTCATCGTTCGTCGAACGGACGCCATGCTTGAGCGTGGTGTGGATGTCCTCCAGCGTGCCGCCCCAGAGCCAGTCGTCGTCGTTGAGGTTGGGATAGCCCTTCGAGCCCGCGCCGCCGATGCCGTGGCAGGGCGCGCAGTTATCGCCAAACGCTGCCTTGCCCTGTGCGAGCGCGAGGTTGAGCAGCTTCGGATCAGCTTTGATTGCCGCCAGCTCGACCTTGCCGAGGTCCGCCGCCGCTGCCGCGCGCTTGGCTTTGAGCGCGTCAATCTCGACCGCGACTTCGGCGCGTGAGGAATAGCCGAACATGCCCTTGGTATAGGACGTGATGCCCGGCCAGGCCGGATAGACCACGTAGTAGGCGATCGACCAGAGGATGCAGGCATAGAATACGTTGAGCCACCAGCGCGGCAGCGGGGTATTCAGCTCCTTGATGCCATCCCACTCGTGGCCGGTCGTCGTGCGACCGGTGATGACATCTTTTTCTTCGGTGTGTCCGGCCATCGGATCAATCCTCCTTCAGAGGCATATGGGCGGCCGCGTCGAACTTTTCGCGGTTCTTCGGCCAGAGGGCGTAGGCAACAACCGCGGCGAAGATGGTCATGAAGAAGACCACGCCGAGCTGTTGCGCGATGGAGGCGAGGAGTGCGTAAGTGGAACCCATCTTGCCCTCCTCAGCGATAGTTGGCCTTGGCGTCGTAACCCTTGAAATCGACCATGGTCCCCAGAACCTGGAGATAGGCGATCAGGGCGTCGGCCTCGGTGATCTTCTGCGGATTGCCATCGAAGTCGCGGATGGTGATGTTCGAAACCTTCACCATCTTCGGCTTGCCGTCCTTGTCGAGGACGGGTTTGCCGTCAGCGCCAACTTCCGGCTTCATCGTGTAGCGCTTCTCCAGATCAGCCGCACCAGCGTCATCCGGATTGGTCTGCGCCCGCATGTCCTTGAGCGCATTCGCAATCATGTCATCCGTGTAGGGAACGCCTCCCATACGGTTGGCCTTCAGGTGGTTGGCGATGTCGCGGAAATCGAGCTCGGCCTTGGCGAGGTAGGGATAGCCAGGCATAATCGACTGCGGCACCACTTCGCGCGGATTGACGAGGTGGCGGAGCTGCCATTCGTCGGAGTACTTGCCACCGACGCGGGCAAGATCCGGCCCCGTGCGCTTCGAACCCCACTGGAACGGCTTGTCGAACATCGACTCCGCCGCAAGGCTGTAGTGGCCGTAGCGCTCCACCTCGTCACGCAACGGGCGGATCATCTGGCTGTGGCAGTTGTAGCAGCCCTCACGAACGTAGATCGCACGGCCTGCGAGTTCGAGCGGGGTGTAGGGGCGGACCCCCTTCACCTGCTCGATAGTCGACCGGAGGTAGAAAAGCGGGGCAATCTCGACGAGACCGCCGATGGCGATCACGACGACGATGCCGATGGCGAGAAGGATCGAGTTCTTCTCGAAGACAGCGTGTTTGTGCCAAAGAGACATTGTTCTCATCCTTACTCGGCAGGAGCCATGGCCGGCTGGGCGGTGGCAGCGGGTTCAGCCGCCTCGCCGGACCGGATGGTCATGTAGATGTTGTAGGCCATGATCAGCGAACCCACGACGAACATGCCGCCGCCGAGAGCGCGGATCGCATAGAAGGGGTGCATCGCCTCGACGGTCTCGATGAAGGAGTATTCGAGGAAGCCAAGCGCAGTATAGGCACGCCACATCAGACCCTGCATGATACCCGCGACCCACATCGCCGAGATGTAGAGCACGATGCCGAGCGTCGCGATCCAGAAGTGCCAGTTCACGAGCTTGTCAGACCACAGGCCCTTCTTGTTCCACAGCCACGGCACGAGGCAGTAGATCGCGCCGAAGGACACGAACCCGACCCAGCCGAGCGCGCCGGAGTGCACGTGGCCGACCGTCCAGTCGGTGTAGTGCGAGAGCGAGTTCACAGCCTTGATGGACATCATCGGACCTTCGAATGTCGACATGCCGTAGAAGGCGACCGACACCACGAGCATGCGCAGCACGGGATCGGTGCGGAGTTTGTCCCAAGCGCCGGAGAGCGTCATCAGGCCGTTGATCATGCCGCCCCAGGAAGGCATCCAAAGCATGATCGAGAAGGTCATGCCCAAGGTCTGCGCCCAGTCCGGCAATGCGGTGTAGTGCAGATGATGCGGGCCAGCCCAGATGTAGAGGAAGATCAGCGCCCAGAAGTGCACGATCGAGAGCCGGTAGGAGTAGACCGGGCGATTGGCGCGCTTCGGCACGAAGTAATACATGATGGCGAGGAAGCCGGCAGTCAGGAAGAAGCCGACCGCGTTGTGGCCATACCACCACTGGAACATCGCGTCCTGCACGCCCGACCAGACGATGTAGCTCTTCGGCGAGAAGATCGACACCGGGATCGTCGAGTTATTCCCGAGATGGAGGACCGCGATCGTCAGAATGAAGGCGAGATAGAACCAGTTCGCCACATAGATATGCGGCTCCTTGCGCTTCCAGATCGTCGCGAGGAACACCAGAAGATACGCGACCCACACAATGGTCAGCCACAGGTCGGCATACCATTCCGGTTCGGCATACTCTTTCCCTTGCGTGATGCCGAGAAGATAACCCGTGCCGGCGATCACGATGAAGAGGTTATAACCCAGCACCACGAACCAGGGAGAGAGATCGCCCGCGAGGCGCGCCTGCGAGGTGCGCTGCACGACGTAAAACGAAGTCGCGAGCAGCACATTGCCCCCGAAGGCGAAGATCACCGCCGAGGTATGAAGCGGACGCAGACGACCGAACTGGATCCACGGCAGATCGAAATTGAGCGCAGGCCACGCGAGTTGGAGCGCGATGATCAGACCCACGAGAAACCCGGCAACACCCCAGAACATGGCGGCGATGGTCGAGAACTTGACCGGCCCCATGTTGTAGTTGGGCTTGCTGTCGATCTCCTGCGGCGGATCGACCACCACATTCGCCACGGCACGCTTGCCGATGGCGATCACCGCCGCGATGCCCGCGATCGCGAACACGTAGGCGTGGAAGGCATAGCCCGAATCAGTCGCCTGCGAAGCGACGTAAACTGAAAAGACGGCGAGCGCTGCCGCCGCAATCGACCAAGCGACCTCATTGGCGCTCATCGACCGTGTTGTTGCTGGAATGCTCATGCGCGTGGTCCTCTGCCCCAGAGCGCCTCCCCCGGGGCGGGAGAAGCGCGCAAGTCAGGATACCGCAATTTGCGGACCCTGCCATCGCCGGACCATGATCTCGCGACGCACAAAAGACCTTGACGCAAATCAAGCTCGCCGCTTCGCGAACAGAAATTTGTCGCAATTCGATCTGGTTGGACAAAAAAGTCGCGAAATCAGCCTTCGGCCAGCTCGACAAGCCTGTTCACGTCGAGAATCCGGATGCCGTCAGGCACGACGACGATCAATTTGTCGCGCGCGAGCTTGGAAATCGTCCGGCTTACGGTCTCGATCGTCAGGCCGAGGTAATCGGCGATGTCCTGCCGACTCATCGGCAAGGGAATGGTTACGGAGCGCGTCAGAACACGTGCGAGTCGCTCGCGGAAGGAAAGCAGAAATGCCGCCACCCGCTCTTCGGCATTCTTGCGGCCGAGCAGCACGATCTGATCCTGCGAATCGTGGATTTCGCGACCAGCGATCTCGTGCAGCTTCTTCATCAGATGCGGCTTTTCGTCGAGCATCTGCAAGAAGGTTGAACGGGGAATACGGCAAACGCGGATATGATCGACGCTTTCGGCCGTATATTCATGCTTCTCGGCAAGTGCGGTGCCGAGGAAATCGCCCTTGATCGCGAAGCCAATGATCTGGCGTCGACCATCGGGGAGAAGCCGGAACAGCCGGATCGTGCCCTCTGAGACAGAAAAGACGAAATCCGCCTTCTGCCCTTGCTCGAACAGCACGGCCTTGGCCGCGAAGCCGCGATGTTGAACTACATGGTCGAAGGTGACTAGCTCCTTGGGTCCGAGCGCATCGCAGATCGACAGGTGTCGCGTCGTGCATGTGGAGCAATTCGGCACATGCGATTCGTTGACCTTTTCCGTCGAAGGCGAGATGTCCTGCAAGGGCTTCCCTGTCATGTGCTACGCAACCGCGCCATTCCGAAAAGGCTCTCAAAAGCTGCGCCACCATGCTTCGGTTTGCCCTGGCTTGCAAGCGATTTGGCCGCGAGTGGTCCAGCCCTTCGTCGAAAACATGCCTGGAAAACGCCGCATTACTCGCCGTCGATGCGTTGCCCCGACGCGCCATCGAAAAAGTGCAGATGGCGGGCCGATGCCGTAACCCGGACCGTCTCCCCGGCGGCAACCGTGGACGAGCCGTTGACCCGGACGATGACCTCTTGCCCCGCGCCGCCGAGCGCGCCGTAGAGATAGCTTTCGGCGCCAACCGCCTCTGTCGCCGTGACGAGGAGATCAAGCGCGAGCGGATGTCCCTCGTTGCCAGGCGACGAGAGTTCAAGATGCTCCGGGCGAACCCCGAGAACGATCTTCTCGCCCTGAGGACGGCTGAACAGCGACAGGCCCGGCATGTCTCCGCCGGTCAGCGGTAGAAGATTCATCGGCGGTGCGCCGATGAAGCTTGCGACGAAGGTTGTTTTCGGCCGCTCGTAAAGGCTCATCGGCGATCCCGATTGCTCGACCCGGCCCTTGTTCATTACCACCAGCACGTCCGCGAGCGTCATCGCTTCCAATTGGTCGTGCGTCACGTAGATCGAAGTGATGCCGAGCGAGCGCTGCAGCTTCTTGATCTCGACGCGCATCTGGATGCGCAGCTTCGCGTCGAGGTTCGAAAGCGGCTCGTCGAACAGGAAAACACGCGGCTTGCGGACGATGGCGCGCCCCATCGCGACCCGCTGGCGCTGGCCGCCGGAAAGCGCCTTCGGCTTACGTTCGAGCAGCGCGCCGAGTTCAAGAATGCGCGCCGCTTCCTGCACGCGCGTCTCGATTTCGGCCTTCGGTGTGCCCCGGTTGCGCAGGCCATAGGCCATGTTGTCGTAGACGCTCATGTGCGGATAGAGCGCGTAGTTCTGAAACACCATCGCGATATCGCGCTCTGACGGGTCCTTGTCGTTGACGACCGTATCGCCGATCGCGATCTCGCCGGAGGTGATGGTCTCAAGCCCGGCGACCATGCGCAGCAGGGTCGATTTTCCGCAACCCGAGGGGCCGACGAGCACGCAGAACTGCCCGTCGTCGATCTCGATAGAGACATCGCGCACGGCCTCGACGTTGCCAGCATAGACCTTCCCGACGTGGCGGAGATGGACATTGTTCATTTCTCAGTCTCCGTCAGGCCCTTCACAAACAGTTTCTGCATCACGACAACCACAACGACCGGCGGTAGCATCGCGAGGATCGCCGTCGCCATCGCGAGCTGCCATTCGGTGAGCGCATCCTGCGTGACGATCATTTTCTTGATGCCGATCACGATGGTCTGCATGTCGTCACGGGTGGTGATCAGCAGCGGCCAGAGATACTGGTTCCAGCCGTAGATGAACTGGATCACGAACATCGCCGCGACCGAGGTAATCGAGAGCGGCAGCAGCGTGTCCTTGAAGAATTTCATCGGCCCGGCGCCGTCGATGCGCGAGGCTTCGACCAGTTCGTCCGGCACGGTCATGAAGAACTGCCGGAACAGCAGCGTCGCTGTCGCGGAGGCGATGAGCGGGATCGTTAGCCCGGCGAAGGTGTCGAGCAGCTTGAGATCGGCGACGATCTTGTAGGTCGGGTAGATGCGAACCTCGACCGGCAGCATCAGCGTCACGAAAATGATCCAGAACGCAGCCATGCGGAAAGGAAAGCGGAAATAGACGATGGCGAAGGCGGAGATCAGCGAGATCGCGATCTTTCCGAGCGAGATGCAGAGCGCCATCACGAGACTGTTGAGCATCATCTGCCCGACCGGCTCGCGCGTGGAGGACGAGGTGCCGACAAAGATCGCCCGGTAGTAGTTGTCGAGGAAATGCGGGCCGGGCCTGAGCGGCATCGTCCCATTCGAGATCGTCGCTGCATCCCAGGTCGAGGCGACGAAGGCGACATAAACCGGGAAAGCCAGCACGAGAATTCCCGCCAGCAGGATGAGGTGCGGCACGAAATCGAGGACGGACTTTTTCTGAACCATCACCGCACCCCCTTCGCTTCGCGAAGCGCATTTGCCAGTGCCTCGGCACAGATTTCCATGAGCTTGCCGCCTTTTTCGCGGCTTGCACGGCGCGCGTCGCCGATCACACCCGTCGGTGTCAGATCCTTGAACGAGCGATAGCGCGCGACGACAGGCCGCATGAGTGCCCCGGGCTGCGCATCCATCATGCCGAGCGCGTCCGGCAATTTAGCCTCGATAACCGTTTCCGGCGCCACGGCCATCATCATCGAGGTCTCGACCTCGCAGGCGTGCATGGTTCCGGTCTGGTCGTCGAGCACACCGGCCATGAAAGGATTGGCGAGCTCAAAATACGTCGTTGCCCTAAGGTCGAGCCCGGTTTCACGCGTGAGATCCGGCAGGAGCGCACCCATCGCCGCGATGTTGCCGCCGTGCCCGTTGACGATCATCACCCGCCTGAAGCCATGCCGCGCGATACTCGTCAGCAGGCAGCGCAACACGGCGTGATAGGTCGGAATATCGAAGGTGAAGGTGCCGCCATAGGCCATATGATGCTCGGCCATGCCGCACCACAACGTTGGCGCGACAACAACGCCGATGTCGCGCACCTTCTCGGCGGCAGTGCGACAGACCGCTTCACACAGGAACGTATCGACGCCAGTCGGCAGATGCGGGCCGTGCTGCTCCATCGAGGCAACCGGCAGTACGACGAGCGAACCCTGCCCCGCATGGTCGCGAAGCTCGGCCGCCGTCAATTCCTTCCACATCACAGGGCGCATCAGTATTCCACCTTGCGCTCGATATAGCGGAACTGGATAGCCGTGAGCGCGATCACCATCACCATTAGGATGACGCTCTGCGCGGCCGATCCGCCCAGGTCGCCGCCAAGCTTGCCGTCGTGATAGACCTTGTAGACAAGGGTCTCGGTCGCCTTGGCCGGACCGCCGCCGGTTGTTGCGTCGATGATGCCGAAGGTGTCGAAGAAAACGTAGACCACGTTGATGACGAGCAGGAAGAACGTCGTCGGCGAGAGGAGCGGGAACACGATGGTCCAGAACCGGCGGGTCGGCGAGGCGCCGTCGATCGCCGAGGCCTCGATCACCGATTTCGGGATCGATTGCAGCCCGGCGAGGAAAAACAGGAAGTTGTAGGAGATCTGCTTCCACGTCGCGGCCATGATGACAAGCGCCATCGCCTGCCCGGAATTAAGGAGCGGGTTCCAGTCGTAGCCCGCGGCCTGCAATGCCTTGCTGACGAGGCCGAGCGAGGGCTGGAACATGAAGAGCCAGAGCACACCGGCGATCGCCGGCGCCACCGCGTAGGGCCAGATCAGCAGCGTCTTGTAACCGGAAGCGAACTTGATCGCCTTGTCGGCCTGCACCGCGAACAGCAGCGAGAGCGAAAGCGCGAAGAACGCGACGATCGAGGAGAACACAAGCGTGGTCCCCAGCGTTCGATAGTAATCGGGGTTGGAAAGAAGCAGCTGGTAATTCTCGAACCAGACGAACTGCGTCGAGGTGCCGAAGGCATCCTCGATGAGGAAGCTCTGCCACACCGCCTGCATCGCCGGCCAGTAGAAGAAGATGATCGTAACGAGAAGCTGGGGCAGCAGCAGCACATAGGGCAGCAGCTTGCCGTTGAAGGTCACCCGCTTTTCCATGACGATCCCCCGGAAAAGAAACGGGCGGCCAGAAGGGCCGCCCGGTCCGATTTGCCGAAATCAGCGCGAAACAGTGCGCTCGAACTGACGCAGCATCGTGTTGCCGCGGCTCACCGCCTCGTCGAGCGCCTGCTTGGCGCTCTTCTTGCCGGCGAGCGCCGCCTCGAATTCCTCGGCCCAGACATCACGCATCTGCACCATGTTGCCGAGGCGCAGGCCGCGCGAATTCTCGGTCGGCTCCTTGTTGGTGAGTTCGATCAGCGGCGTCTCGAGATAGGGGTTTTCCTTGTAGAAGCCATCCGCCTTCACCTTTTCGTAAGCGGCCTTGGTGATCGGCAGATAGCCTGATTCCGTATGCAGCTTCGCCTGCCGCCCCGTGTCGGAGAGGAAGGTGAAGAACTTGGCGACGCCCTTGTATTCGTCCGCCTTCTTGCCGCCCATCACCCAGAGCGAAGCGCCGCCGAGGGTCGAGTTCTGCGGCGCGCCCGGTACATCCGGGTAATACGGCATCGGCGCATTGGCCCATTCGAACTTCGCGTTCGCCTTCACGTTGCCATAGAAGCCCGAGGAGGTGAGGAAGATCGGGCATTCGCCGGCGGTGAAACGGCCTTCGCCGGTGTTGGTGCGGCCGGAATAATCGAAGGTCTTGTCCTTCTGGAGCTCCACGAGGTTCTCGAGGTGCTTCACATGCACCGGCGAGTTGAACTTCAGCTCGGTATCGAAGCCGTCGATGCCATTGGCCTTGGTCGCGAGCGGCACGTTATGCCAAACCGAGAACTGCTCGATGTTGAGCCAGGTAATCCAGGCGGAGGAGAACCCGCACTTGTCGTAACCGGCCGCCTTCAGCTTCTTGGCGGCATCGAAAACCTGCGGCCAGGTTTTGATCTGGTCCTTCGAGATGCCCGCCTTTTTCAGCGCGTCCATGTTCAGCCACATCACAGAAGACGACGAGTTGAACGGGAACGAGAGCAACTCGCCCTTCGATGTCGAGTAATAGCCGGTCACCGCCGGCAGATAGGCTTTCGGATCGAACGGCTCGCCCGCTTCCTTCATCATGTCCTGCACCGGCTTGATCGCGCCCTTGGCGGCCATCATCGTCGCGGTGCCGACCTCGAACACCTGAAGGATATGCGGCGCATTGCCGGCACGAAACGCCGCAATGCCAGCATTCATCGTGTCGGCGTAGGAGCCCTTGTAGGTCACAACAACCTTGTAGTCCTTCTGGCTGGCGTTGAAGTCCTCGGCCAGCTTGACGACGACGGCGTTGTTCGCGCCCGTCAGCGCGTGCCACCAGTGGATCTCGGTCTGGGCGAGAGCCGGAGCAGCGTGGAGCGCGGAAAAAGTGAGAAGAGTCGCGGCAAACGTGCGACGGATAGACATGATGAACCTCCCTTGGAGCCTGAGCGGGAAACCAACCCCAGGCTGCCCCTTATGTCGGGGCCGCTTGAAGGGCGCATGAAAGAACAATGACGAAGCGATGACAAGCCCGCGAAGGGAATAGCCGGCAAATTTTTAATGAATAAACTATAGTGCGTTCCGAGACCCCGGATTTGTCGAATCCGAATGGTTCGCTGGTGATCCCGACAGGATTCGAACCTGTGACCTACAGTTTAGGAAACTGCCGCTCTATCCTGCTGAGCTACGGGACCTTATGCTCCCGATAACAGAATTCGCCGGGGGATTGCACCCATCCGATGTGGAAACGCGCATTTTTTGTCCTCGCGCTGTCTCTCGCGCCGATGCGGACGTTCGCGGGGCCCTGCGAGGCGACCGATTCGCTCAAGACCGAATTGACAGCAATTGACGCCACGGGCGTTGCTACCCTGACCGACGGGTTCCGCATCCGCCTTGCCGGCATCGTCTGGCCCGATCACCTCGAGCCGCACCAGCGCAAGACTCTCGCCGCGATCATTGAGCGCGCCACCGTCGGTCAGGTTCTGCGCTGGAAACCCGCCGCAGGCCCGGATCGCTGGGGCGTGACACCTGCCAATCTCTTCGTTCAGGAGCCGGACGAGGCTCGATCTCCCTTCTGGCTTCAGGCTGGGCTTGTCGAGAACGGCCTGACACCCGTCTGGCCTGACGGTCTGGGCAAGGATTGCCTCGACACGCTCGCAGCACACGAAGGCGTTGCGATCCGCGCCCGACGCGGCATCTGGGCACCGCGCGCGCAAGCTGCCCGGCATCGTGCAGTGGAGGCCGCGCGCGACGCGAATGCCGGCCGCAAAATGGTCGCACTCTGGCGTGTCCGGAGCGTAAAACCGTGGCGTTCGATGCACTTCGTCAACATCGTGCCATCTTTTCGTGGTGGCCCTTCCATCGGGCTGACGCGCAAGCAGGTCACGGCACTGGTTGACAGCGGCAGAAATCCGGCAGAATGGCGCGGACGATGGGTCGTGGCCCGCTTCGTCCTCGGCTCTGCCGGCCTGTCGCGGATTCGGGTCGAGAGCATCAGCCCTGTCGATGTCGTGCCGCGGCGGCCTTGACGTTGAATTTCCAAGCGGCTCCGGATGGCGCGTGAGAGTGTTTAGGCTTCGTCATCAGAAACTTCGGGAAACGGTTGCCGCGCGGCTTCCGCGTGCGCGCGCCCGGCTGCGTCTGTGCCTGGCAACTGTCGCGATCGCTCCCCTGATGGCGGGATGCTTTACCGATCCGCTGACGGTTCCGCCGGTCGAGCCGCGCAAGGTCGAACTGCCGGGAACCGGCCCCAACCTGCCGCCCGGCTCCGCGCTCGAACGCGAACACAAGCGGCTCATCGCCAGTTTCGGCGGCGAATACCGCAACGCGAAGGTACAATCGCAGCTCAACGCGATCGCCGACCGCCTGCGCCTTGTCTCGGATCGGCCGAACGAGCACTTCAAGGTCATCATCCTCAATTCCGCGACGGTGAACGCTTTCGCGCTGCCCAATGGTTATGTCTATCTGACGCGCGGGCTGCTCGCGCTTGCCAACGATACCTCGGAAATCGCCTCAGTGATCGCGCACGAGGTCGCGCATGTGACCAACCGTCATGCCCTCGCTCGCGCGGAACTCGAAAGCCGCTCAATCCTCGTCAGCCGCGTGATGTCCGAAGTGCTGGAAAATCCCGGCGCAAGCCAGTTCATGCGGGACGAGTCACGGGTGGCGCTGGCGAGCTTCTCGCGCCAGCAGGAAATCGATGCGGACGAGGTCGGCGTCCGCGCCATCGCCAAGGCGGGTTTCGAGGCACACGGTGCAACGCGCTTCCTTTTCGCGCTTGACCGGTCGAGCCGGCAGCGCGTCCAGATGGACGGTAAGGAAGGCGCCGAAAAGACGGATATTCTCGCCACCCATCCCTCGACGCCCGAGCGCATCCAGCGTGCCATCGCCGTCGCGCGGCAATATGGCGCGCCTGGCGTCGGCGAAGCGGATCGCGGCAAATGGCTCGGCGCGCTCGACGGTATGGTCTATGGCGACGACCCGGCACAGGGACTGATCAGCGGGCGCAGCTTCGTGCACCCTCGCTTGAAGTTCGCGCTCGAGGCCCCCGAGGGCTTCACGCTCGAGAACACGCCACAGGCGATTCTCGGCGTAACCCCCGGCGCCAAGGAAGCCATGCGGCTTGATTCGAGCAAGATCCCGCAAGGGAAGGCGCTGCGCGCCCTGCTCAGCGACAGCCCGATCGAAGGCCAGAAGATCTCGGAAATCGAGACGCTGACGATCAACGGCTTTCAGGTCGAAACCGGCATCGCGCGCGGGCCGGACTGGACCTTCCGCGTTTACCTGTTCCAGTCCGGCGATTACATTTACCGGCTGATCATGGCGGCACAGAACTTCACGCCCGCACATGATGCGCGCTTCCGTCAGGCTGCCCTGACTTTCCGCAAGGTGACGGACGAGGAGGCGAAGGCCATTCAGCCGCGCCGCGTCCGCCTCGTTACCGCCGGCGCAACGGAAAGGCCCGAGGAAATCGTCGCTGCCCACATGCGGGATGAGCCGCAGGCCCTTGAGCGCTTCTATCTCATCAATGGCCTCGGTCCGGAGGACAAGGTCTTGCCGGGTGCGACCTACAAGGTTATCGGCAGCTGATTCTCAGGTGAACGAGGCCGCGAAGCGCGGGTTGCGCTCCAGCAGCGCCTTGCGCAGCTTTTCCAAAGCGCGATTCTCGATCTGCCGGACGCGCTCCTTCGAGATGCCAAGCTTCTCGCCCAGCGACTCGAGGGTCTCACCTTCCTCGGAAAGACGACGATCGCGCAGGATGCGTAGTTCTCGTTCAGAAAGCACCGTCAGTGCGCTCTGGAGCCATTCGTAGCGGCGTTCGCCGTCGATCTGATTGCCGACGATCTCATCCGGCAAGGGCGCATTGTCGGCAAAGAAGTCGCCGCGATCCGCGCTTCCGGATTCGTCATCGGAGACCGGTGCGCTCAGCGACATATCAGGCCCCGAGAGACGCGCCTCCATCATGGCGACATCGCTCCGCCGCACGCCGACAGCGGCAGCGATCTCGCCCTGGATGTCAAGATCGGGTTCGTTTTCCGCGCGGCGCGCAATACGCATCCGCAAACGGCGCAGGTTGAAGAACAACGCCTTCTGTGCGGAGCTGGTGCCGCCGCGAACGATCGACCAGTTCCGGAGCACGAAGTCCTGGATCGAGGCGCGAATCCACCAGGTCGCATAGGTAGAGAACCGCACGTCACGATCCGGCTCGAACCGCGCAGCCGCTTCCAGCAAGCCGACATGGCCTTCCTGGACGAGATCCTGCGGCGGAAGTCCGTAGTTGCGGAAGCGCGCGGCGATGGAAATCACGAGCCGCATATGGGCCGTCGTGAGACGCGCCAGCGCCGCCTCGTCCCCACTATCGCGCCAGGCGAGCGCGAGCGCATGCTCCTCCTCGCGAGTCAGGTAGGGGGCGTTCATTGCTGTCCGGACAAAAGACCGGCTGATTCCCGAGATCTGGGCCATGTGCTGCTCCCTGTTCGACGTTCGAACAGTCTACGCAGGCATTGTGGCAGCGGTTCACAATTGTCGCTGACATTTTCGTGAACAACAAAAAACCCGCGGCCGGAGCCGCGGGTCGATTATTCAAGCCTTGAGGCCCGCCCCAATCAGGCGGCTTCCTCGCTCGCATCGTCGTTATCGGCCTCGGCCGCGCTGTCGGCGGCGCGCACGCGACGCGGGCCCTTCGACAGGCTGGTCTCGATGCGCTTCATCGCTTCCGTCTCGGTCGAACCGTCAGCGGCGGCCACTTCGTCGACGAGGCGGGCAAGCGCGGTCTCGAACAGCTGGCGCTCGGAATATGACTGCTCCGGCTGGGCTTCCGAGCGATAGAGATCGCGCACGACCTCGGCCACGGCGATGATGTCGCCAGAGTTGATCTTCGCTTCGTATTCCTGCGCGCGGCGGCTCCACATCGTGCGCTTCACACGCGCGCGGCCGGTGAGGATCTCGAGCGCCTTGGCGATGCCGGCGGTGTCGGAGAGCTTGCGCATCCCCACGCTCGCCACTTTGGCGACGGGCACGCGCAGCGTCATTTTCTCCTTGGCGAAGCTGACCACGAACAGTTCGAGCTTGAAGCCCGCGATTTCCTGCTCCTCGATCGCCGTCACCTGTCCGACGCCATGGGCCGGATAGACGACATGCTCGCCCGGCTTGAACCCATCGCGCTGCGCCGTTTTCTTTGTGCTCATCTTGTCCCTCACTGTCGCCCGCCGCGTGGCGGGCAAACATGCGCCCGCCGGAAGACGGGCAATCATGGCGGCGGAAGACCGCCATTTCACGAGACCGGAACCGCCCTGAAGCCGTTCCGACCGGATTGCAGCGAGAAAGGAAATGTTAACCCGCGCCCGGAGACCAAAAAACTGGTTTCAGCCCGCGCGCGGCTCGCGTGCAGGCTGGAAACAAGGTCAGTTCAATGGAAAGCAAGGCGCAAGGAAGCGGCTACCTGTCTCGACTGTTGGCAAGACCATAACACGATTCCACCACGAAATCAAAAACGCGGCGCGCCGCCTCCCGCCTCAAGCAAGAAAGGGTTAACGATGCGCGAGCGAGATCAATCGCCTTGTCCGGGCTTGTCGGAGAAGTACTGCTCGAACTTGTTCGGCTTGCCGTCGAATTCCTTGGCTTCGGGCAGCGGATCGCGCTTGATCGTGACATTCGGCCAGACTTTGGCGAAATCGGCATTAACCTTCAGCCATTTTTCAAGCCCCGGCTCGGTATCCGGCTTGATCGCCTCTGCCGGACATTCCGGCTCGCAGACGCCACAGTCGATGCATTCGTCCGGATGGATAACGAGAAAATTCTCCCCCTCGTAGAAACAATCGACCGGGCAAACCTCGACGCAATCCATATACTTGCACTTGATGCAATTATCGGTGACCACATAGGTCATCGGCTTCTCCTGCCTCTCATCCACGCGTTCAAGGGCGCGCGATCCAAACCAGCGGGCGACCGGGCACCCTTGCGTGGCCCTTCGCTAATGCGGTTTTCCGAGGCTGGCAAGGGAATGGATCAATCGTTTTTCGACGAAATTCCGTCAGCCGGTTCCACAAGGCTGTAGAGCGCGGCGGCCTCCTCCGCGCCACCGCGCTTTTCCGCCATGCCGAGGATGCGGACCACAACCGTCCTGCCCGGCAGCGCGAGCGTCAGCACATCGCCGATCCGGACGAAGGCGCCGGGCTGGTTGACCTTGCGCCCGTTGACCCGCACGTGCCCCTTGCGGATGACATCCGCGCAAACCTCGCGCGCCCGCTGGAACCGCGCGAACCAGATCCATTTGTCGAGACGGCAGGTTTCAACCTCGGGCGCATCGTCGGGCGAGGAACCGCGCCGCCCCATGTGGTTACCCCATGCCGCCGCGTCTTCAGGACTTGCCTTCAAGCTGCGCCTTGAGCGCGGCAAGTTTGGCGAAGGGCGAGTCAGGGTCCGCCACCTTCTCCGGCTTGCGATCCGGCTGCGGGCGACTGCCCTGGAACTTTCCTCCCGAGAATTTGCCGTCCGAGAATTTCCCGCCCGGCGCGTTGCCGCCCTTGCCAGGCCGATGATCCCCGGCGGGTCGTCCGCCGCGATTTTCCGCCGCCTGCCCGAATTTCTCGAATCTCTTGCCGCGATTGTCATCGCCACGTCGGAAATCGCGCTTCGGTCGCTCGCCCGCTTCGCCGGTTTGCACACCTTCCCCGGCCCCGGCCTGCTGACCACGATCCTGCCGACCATGACGCGCACGACCATGCTCGTGGCGCGGGCGCTCGTGCCGGGTGCGTTCCTGACGCCCCATGCGCCAGATCTCACTCTCGACCGGTCCCGCCGTCTCGGCAGCGATGGTCGCTTCGATCTCGATAACCGCCTCGACAGGAACCTGCTCGGCGCCCTCGTCGGCACCGCCCCCCACGGATGGCTCCGCGGCAGCTTCCTCGACGACAGGCGCTGGTGGCTCTTCCGCCGCAACCAGTTCGGACGTCGGCTCCGTCTCCCGTTCCGACGTTCCGGTATCCCCCACGGGCGCGACGAGCCCATCTTCCACCGGCGCGGGCACCGACGGCGCGGCACGCTTGATCTCGACTGTGATCGCCGGGCCAGGCCGCGTCTCGCTGCGATAACCAAGCGATTTGAGAATCTCGCCGAATTCCGGACCGGCGCAGCCGACGAGCGAAGTCATCGCTCCGGTGACGACGAAGCCGTCACCGTCCGCAGCGCCGGCCGGCGGTTCACCCTCGGTCACACCGGGACGATAGGCAATGGCCGGACGGATGAGATCGGCGAGGCGCTCGAGAATATCGACGCGGATCGCGCGCGATCCGGCTGCCCGGAAACCGGCGATGCGGTAGAGTTCCTTGTCGATCGTCGCATCAAGCGGAATCGAGGTCCGCCCCGAGAAGGCGAGATGCGAGACATCGCGCAGCGCCGCAGGATCATCCCCGTGCTGGAGCGCATAAAGCTGCGCGGCAAGGCTACGTGGCCCCGGCTTCATCAGTCCCGGCAGGAACAAGTGGTAGGCCCCGAACCGGATGCCGAGCTTGCGCATCTCGGCACGGGCGTTCTGATCGAGCCCGCGCACATCCGCCGCAACGAGTTGGCGGTCGAGAACGCCGAAATGCTCGTAGAGCCGGAACGCGATGCCGCGCGCAGCCCCGGTGAGGCTCTCCGGATTTTCAAGCGCGGCAAGCGGGCCCAGCAGCTTCGCGACATGCGCCTTGGTCCAGGTGTTGAGACGCGCTTCCGCCATCTCGCGATGGAGACCGGAGAGAAGATCGTCCGCCAGCAGCAGGATCCGCGGTTCAAGCGGCTTGCCGCCAGCCTGAAGCGTCGCGATCGGCTCGCCGATGTAACGGATGACGCCATCAAGCGAGAGCTGAAGCTGATCGTCGTTCGCGGTTGATAGTCGTGTCGCGCGATTCTCGATCTCCGAAGTCAGGGCTTTCGCCGCCGCGGCGCGCAAGGTCTTGGCCTCCAGCGATCCGGAATCCTGCCCTTCGGCATTCGCATCCGGCGTGAACCGGAACCCTTCGAGACGGCCGATGGACTGGCCTTCGACCAGCACCTCTCCCGTCGGCTTGACTTCAGTTTCGAGCATCGCGTTCTCTTTCAGTCGGCGCATCAGAACCGAGGTGCGCCGGTCGACAAAACGCTGCATGAGCCGCTCATGCAACGCATCCGATACCTTGTCCTCTAGCGTGCGCGTGACGTTCTGCCAATGCGCAGCTTCACGCAACCAGTCCGGCCTGTTAGCACAATAGCTCCAGGTGCGGATCTGCGCGAGCCGCCAGGAGAGGGCGTCGATATCGCCCTCGATGCGGTCACAGGCCTTGATTTCCCTCGCGAACCAGTCCTGATCGATCGCGCCGCGCCGCATGATTGGCTCGTAAAGCGAGATCACGAGGTCGGCGTGGGCGACGGGTGATACTTTCCGGTAATCCGGCAGCTGGCAGAGATCCCAAAGGCGCCGCACAGCGCTTTCTCCAGTCGCAAGATCGCGCACCAGCGGCCGCGACATCGCAAGTTCCAGCGTCACCTCGTCCTCCGCCTTGCGAGCCCGGACAAGGTTGGCATCGCCCGGCGGACGGGCCAACGCCTGCTCCAGCCTGTCGAGCGAGGAGAAATCGAGCGCGGAATTCCGCCACTGCGCAAGCGAAAACGGCTCGAACCGGTGTTCCTCCAGTGCCTCGACCAGTTCTTCCTCGAAAGGAGCACAACGTCCTGTTGTGCCGAAAGTGCCATCGGTCGCGGCGCGACCGGCACGCCCCGCGATCTGCGCCATCTCGGCGGGAAACAACCGGCGATGGCGGCGCCCGTCATATTTCCGGTCGGCTGCGAAGGCGACGTGCTCGATCTCGAGGTTAAGCCCCATGCCGATCGCGTCTGTTGCGACGATATGATTGACCTCGCCGGCCTGAAACATCTCCACCTGCGCGTTGCGCGTGCGGGGCGAGAGCGAGCCCATCACCACCGCCGCGCCGCCGCGTTGGCGACGCACGAGTTCGGCGATGGCATAGACCTCCTCGGCCGAGAACGCGATGATCGCCGAACGTTGCGGCAGGCGGGTGATCTTCTTCTCGCCGGCGAAGGCAAGGTGCGACATGCGCGGGCGCCCGGTGATCGTGACGCCCGGCAGCAGCCGCTCGATGACCGGCTGTGCCGTCGCAGCGCCAAGGAGCAGCGTCTCGCCGCGCCCACGCCGGTTGAGCAGCGCATCGGTGAAGACGTGCCCGCGTTCGAGATCGGCAATCAGCTGGATCTCGTCGATAGCGACGAAGCTCGCGTTGACATCCCGCGGCATCGCCTCGACGGTCGAAACCCAAAAGCGCGGGTTTTTCGGCTTGATCTTCTCCTCGCCCGTGACGAGCGCAACTGCCTCCTTGCCGACCCTGGCGACGACGCGGTTGTAGACCTCGCGCGCAAGAAGCCGCAGTGGCAGGCCGATCATGCCGCTGTCGTGCCCGAGCATCCGTTCGATCGCGAGATGGGTCTTGCCGGTGTTCGTCGGGCCGAGAACCGCCGTAACGCCCGCGCCGCGCGGTCGTTGGCTGAGGCCCACCGCACCGGGGGCAATCCTGAACGGGACAGTCATTGGCCACACGCTCCCGCCCCGTCCGGGGCCATCCACCCAATGTGGGGAGATCGCGCAGGCAGGACAACCCGCAACAAGGGGTTTCGCACGGCTTCCTTGCCCCGTTCCGGAACAACACTGGCACCCGAATCACTTGGGCGGCAACTATTCGAACGAGATAAGAACGAATCCGGGCCGAATCGCTGACTCTTGTTGAATCACGATTTGTTCCACCACAAGATGTGCGGCCATGAAAAACAATAATAACAAAATGTGGTGCTGTTCATCGACTCGGCACGACTCGCCACCCGCCGACCCCGACTCTTCCAGCGAGTCGAGCGGAAAAACGAGGCAAGAGAATTCTTTGAGAAACGTGCTTAATACTTCGCTTTCCGCCAAACGTCCCAAAAATCCGCTTTTCTTAACGAATGGGGCAAGAGGGGAACGAAGGGGCGACGAATCAGCGCAGCATGATTCGCGCGATTCACGTCCGGCCGGTTTTCCTGTTCAACTTCAGTAGATTGGCATAAACACCATCCGGCCCTCGGTTCGCCGTCGGCGGCGAGCAGGAGGAAATCTGCATCGATCCGCGTTAACGAAGGATACCGTTTCGGCGCAGATCTCGCGCCTCAGGAACCGGGATTGAACGCCACGGCCTCGATGATCGTCGTGCCGATCATTGTCTTCACCGAGATGCGGTAGGGCACGAGCAGCTTGCCGCCGTTCACGGGCGCGAGCCAGGCATCCATCTCGCGATTCGCGATCATGAATTTCGTAACCTTGCGTTCCGGCCTGTGCCCCGCAACCGGCACATAACGCGCCGAGCAGACAAGAACCGGCCCGGAATACCCTTTCTCGCTCTTCACCTGCCGCGTTCCGGCATAGGAAAGCACGACGTCGAACCGCTGGCTTCCGTCGAACACCGGAATACGACGATCGCAGTTGGCCTTGTCGAGCGGATCAGCCGTTCGCGCCGGCATCAGCAGCGCACTGACCGGATCGATCACGCCGATCTTGTGCGAATCGCGGAGGGGAACACGATCTTCCTTCAACTCGAACGGCGGTTCGATCGCCACCGTGCGCACCGAGCCGGAGGCAGCCGCGACTTGAATCGTGCGCGTGTCGCGCCCGTTGGTTGCATTAAGCGAGAAACCGTTGCTCAGAACGCCCGTTCCGGCGAGGTTGCCCTTGGCGGTCGCCGCGCCACGGCCCTTAGCGACCGCGCCGACAAGGCCGGTCAGGGCAGAAGAGACATTGAGCGTATAGGTCGAGCCGCTCAGCGACGCTTCGAGCGTTGCCTGCCCGATGGAAAGTCCCGCCAGCGTGATGCCGTATCGTGCAGAAAATTCCTGTGCGCCGCCCGTCGCGGCACTTGCGAAAAGAGCCGCCACGACGCCCGCCAGCCTTGCCGAATAGCGCATCCGCCTGCCCGAACGATGGAACAAACCCGAGATTCCTTCCCGCATGGTCTCCGATCCCGAAAGCCGCTCTCCGACCGATTCCGCCCGGACGGCAACAGCCCGGACCGGGAAGGGACAGTGTTTTTCGAATCCGTGGCTGATTCGTGGCAAGGTTCGCGCAAAATGGGCGGCAGGCCAAGCGGCGTCTTGTCCGAGGGCTCGACTCCTCCGGCAAGGCGAAATTTTCGCAACGCACGGATGGGCTTGCATTGACCGAGGCGTCGTCATCGACTATAGGCCTCGCTTCCGATTTCCAGAAAGCTTTGAAGGCTGCGGCCCTAGAGGCAAACCCTGGATGCTGGCCTGCCCGGGATGCCGGGCTTCGGCATCCGGTGACAAGAGGTTAGTAGAGAAATGTCCCGTGTTTGCGAATTGACCGGCAAGGGTGTTCTGGTTGGCCACAAGGTGAGCCACTCGAACCGCAAGACGAAGCGCCGCTTCCTGCCGAATCTGGTGAATGTCACGCTGCAGTCGGATGCGCTTGGCCGCGCTGTCCGTCTCCGCGTTTCGGCCAACGGCCTGCGCTCGGTCGAGCATCGCGGTGGCCTCGATGCTTTCCTGATGAAGGCTTCGGATGGCGATCTTTCGGGCACCGCCCGCGACCTCAAGCGCGAGATCTCGAAGAAGCTCAACGCCTGATCCGGCTCGGCATCAATAATTCAAAGGCGGCTCCGGCCGCCTTTTTTATTGCCTTCAGCCTGCAAGCGCGAAGCGCAGCACGAGGTTGCGCTGGAGAATCGAGAAGTTGTCGTCGGACATCAGCGTGAGAACAGTGCGCCCGTCGCGTCCCTGATGCACGCTCAGGGCCTCCATGTTGTCAATCTGCTGCCCGAGATGGGCCTCGATCAGCACTTCGCCGTCGAGCACCGCGCCGGGCCTGATCATGCCAAGCGGTACACGGCGGATGCGGAAGCCGAGCCCGAAGAAGGGCACGAAGCGACGTTCGAGGATCAGCAAGTCGCCTCCGGGCAGGAAGTCGAGATCGGTGACGTTGAAATCGCCGATCTTGCGCACCTTCAGTTCGCCTGATCGGGGGCCGATGATGAAACCGGGAATATCGCGGGTCGGGCTTCCCTTGGGCGCCGCCTCGGCAAGGGCGAGCAGCGCCCCGGCAAACGGTGATCCAGCTGGCAGGACCCCGAGCGCCTCGATACCCTGATTGCCGTTGAGCTTCTTCATCGCAGCCGGGGTCGGGATGATCTCGCCACGCGCCTCCAGGCCTTTCGTGCCGAAATCGAACCGGAAGATGTCATGCGTCCGCTCGACGCCGACGTAGTAATAGCGCCCGGCCCGCGCGAGGCTCTCGCTGTCGAAATAGCGCGTATCCTTGAGGCGCCGGCCGGACGAGTTGAGCATCGGCGCGATGCGCGCACCCTCGATCCGGTTGAGCGATCCTTTTTCCTCGATCAGCCGGCCGGTAATCCAATGGGCATGGTCGGTGATGGCGACGAAGCCGATCCCGTCGGGATCGATGCGCGCGGAGGAAATCCCGCCAAATTCGGGGTCTTTCGACCGCAGTTCAAGACCACCGAGAAACTCGAGTGCGCCGAAGCGCCGCTGGGCACGATCGTCGGAGGAAAAGTGTGCGAACGGATAGCAGCTGATGTCGATGTCCCGCGCGACATCCCGGTCGACCGTCCGGGCGGCGGCGGTCGAGGCAGCAAGACCGGCGGTAGCGGCGAGAAACCCGCGCCGCGTGATCAAGCACGTCCCCCGGCAGCGCGGCGTGGCGGAGCGGCGGCAGGCGCGATCCGTGGCGCCTCTTCGAACAGTTCGGCCAGCTTCTCGGTCATCACCCCGCCGAGTTCTTCGGCATCGACAATGGTCACCGCGCGCCGGTAATAGCGTGTCACGTCATGGCCGATGCCGATCGCGATCAGCTCGACCGGCGAACGCGTCTCGATTTGCTCGATCACCGCGCGCAGGTGCTTTTCGAGATAATTGCCGGAATTGACCGAAAGCGTCGTGTCGTCGACCGGCGCGCCGTCCGAGATCATCATCAGGATGCGCCGTTGCTCGCGCCGGGCCAGCAGCCGGTTATGCGCCCATTCCAGCGCCTCGCCGTCGATATTCTCCTTGAGCAGGCCCTCGCGCATCATCAGCCCGAGATTGCGCCGCGCACGCCGCCAGGGCGCATCGGCGCTCTTGTAGATGACGTGGCGCAGGTCGTTGAGGCGACCTGGATTAGGCGGCTTGCCCGATTGCAGCCAGAGTTCGCGGCTCTGCCCGCCCTTCCACGCCTTGGTGGTGAACCCGAGGATCTCCACCTTGACGCCGCAACGTTCGAGTGTGCGGGCGAGAATATCGGCGCAGGTCGCCGCGACCGTGATCGGCCGCCCGCGCATCGACCCGGAATTGTCGATCAGCAGCGTCACCACGGTGTCGCGGAAATTGGTGTCCTTCTCGCGCTTGAAGGAGAGCGGCGCGAAGGTGCCGCGCATATCGTCGATGACAACGCGCGTGAGCCGCGAGGGGTCGAGCGTCCCCTCTTCGAGGTCGAACTCCCAACTCCGATTCTGCTGCGCCAGCAGCCGCCGCTGGAGCCGGTTCGCAAGCCGCCCGACCACGCCCTGAAGGTTCGAGAGCTGCTTGTCGAGATAGGCGCGCAAGCGTTCCAGCTCCTCGACATCGCAGAGTTCCTCGGCCGCGATCGTCTCGTCGAACTTGTTGGTGAAGGCCTTGTAGGCGCCGGCGTTGCGGGCATCGTCCTTGTGCTGCGGCGGACGCGAGGCTTCGGCCGGCTCCTCGCCATCCACCATGTCCTCATCTTCCGGGAAATCGCCGGGCGGCGCGTCAGCCGCCTCCTGCGCGCCCTCGCTCATGTCGTCGGAGAGGGCATCCGTCTCCTCAAGGTCGAACCCCTCGTTTTCCTCCGCAGCGCCGCTCTCGCCTTCCTGCGGCTTTTCGTCGCCATTCTCGTCGCTGTCGTCGTTGTTCTCGTCCTCATCGTCCTGTCCCATCGGGTCGGCCTCGACCATGCCGAGATCGACGAGCATCTGCTGCACGACTTTCGCGAAAGCCTGCTGGTCCTCGATGTTGGCCGAGAGGGAATCGAGCGTCTTGCCGGCGCGCTCCTCGAGATTGGCGCGCCAGAGATCGGTCAGGCGCGCCGCCGCTTCCGGTGGCTTCTGCCCCGTGAGACGCTCGCGCACCAGCATCGCCACCGCCTCGTCCATCGGCGCATTGGCGATATCGTTGACTTCGGCGAGGTTGGAACGGCGATAGCGGTCCTCCAGCATCGCGCCAAGATTGGTCGCAACACCCATCATCCGGTTGGCGCCGATCGCGTCGCAACGCGCGGCCTCCACCGCCTCGAAAACCTTGCGGGCGTCAAGCCCCTCCGGCATCAGCCGCCGATGCAGCTTCTCGTTATGGCAGGCAAGACGCAGGGCGTAGCTGTCGGCATGGCCCCGCAGGATGGCGATATCCTTCGCCGTCGGTTTGCGCGGCGGCTCGGGCAGGCGCGCACGGACGACCTCGCCGGCATCGACGAGACTTGGCCGGTCGGCGGCGAACTGCACATCGACCTCTTCCTTGCCCGCCATGGCGCGCAGCGCCGAGGAGACCGCCTTCTTGAACGGCTCGACCGGGCTATCCTTCGCAGCGGGGTTGTTCTTCGAATTCGAGGTCATCCGACCAGCATCTCCGCCAAGTGAACAAGATCGCGCGCGGCAAGATCAACCGGAACGTTCGGCGCCGCCTCGCCCTTTCCGGGGCCGTGCTCATCAGGCCGGGCAATATGCGCGGTCCGAAGCCCGAGCGCCGTTGCCGCTGCGAGATCGTCCGAATGCGCCGCGACCATCATGCACTGCGCCGGCTCAAGGTCAAAAGCCGCGCAGCCGGCAAGGTAGACACCAGGCTTCGGCTTGTAGTCCCGCGCGATTTCCGAGCCGAGGATCGCATCCCAATGGAAGCCGTTGTGCCGCGCCATGTCCGCCATCAGCGAGATATTGCCGTTCGACATCGGCGAGAGCAGGAACTTGACGCGCAGCAGGCGCAACCCGCGCACGACATCCGGCCAGGCATCGAGCCGGTGCCAGATGAGATTGAGCGCGGCGCGATCCTTCTCGCTCATGGTCTCCAACCCAAAGCGCGGCAGGATACGATCAAGGTTCTCGCGGTGGAGCGTATCGAGCTTCACATAACCGCGGCCGCCTTCGCGGATGCGAGCCATTGCCGGCTGGTATTCCCCGCGCCAGGCATCGGCGAAAGCCGCGCCATCGACCGGGAGTCGGAGCCGCGCTGCCTCGCGCGCGATGCTGCCGCGCCAGTCCACCAGCGTGCCGAAAACATCGAAGAACAGGGCGCGGGTCTCGGTCACGAAAAGCGCTTCACCAGATAGATGTTGTCATGTCCGGCCGGGTGATCCTTGATACGCCCGAATTCAACAAAGCCGTTGGCCTTGTAGAACTCGGGTGCTTGGAACGACCAGGTCGATAGATGCATATGCGTCGCGCCGCGCTTGCGCGCCTCGGTTTCGGCGAGGTCGAGCAGGGCCTTGCCCTGCCCCTGTCCGCGAAGGCTCTTGTCGACCCAGAGCAGATCGACATAAAGCCAGTCCATCCGCATTTCCCCGACGAGGCCGCCGACGACCGCGCCGGCCTCGTCACGCAGCGAAAGGGCGAAAGGTCTGCGCACGCGATCCGGCGGCAGGAAGCGATCGTTGTGCTGCAACAGCCCTGCGGCGACGGCACCGCGAACCTCGTCCAGCCGGTCGGTGTCGACGGCAGGCGCGACCATCCTCAGCTCAGCGCGACGTTGACCGCGCTCTCCTTTAATTCCACGCCGAACGAGCGCTGATAGAACTCCGCGACGAGGGCGCGTTCGAGTTCGTCGCACTTGTTAAGGAAGGTGAGGCGGAACGCCATCCCCAGATCGCCGAAGATCGCCGCGTTCTCGGCCCAGGTGATGACCGTCCGCGGGCTCATCACGGTCGAGAGTTCGCCGTTCATGAAGGCGTTGCGGGTGAGGTCGGCCACGCGCACCATGCGGTTGACCGTCTCGCGGCCCTCCTTGGTCTGGAAGTGCTTAGCCTTGGCAAGCACGATGTCGACTTCCTTATCGTGCGCGAGATAGTTCAGCACGGTGACGATCGACCAGCGGTCCATCTGCGCCTGATTGATCTGCTGCGTGCCGTGATAGAGGCCGGAGGTATCGCCGAGGCCGATGGTGTTGGCCGTCGCAAACAGGCGAAATGCCTTATGCGGACGGATAACACGGCTCTGATCGAGCAGGGTGAGGCGGCCTGAGGCCTCGAGCACGCGCTGGATGACGAACATCACGTCAGGGCGACCGGCGTCGTATTCGTCGAAAACGAGGGCGACGTTGTGCTGGTAAGCCCAGGGCAGGATGCCGTCCTTGAACTCGGTGACCTGCTTGCCGTCCTTCAGGACGATCGCATCCTTGCCGACAAGATCGATACGGGAGACGTGGCTGTCGAGGTTGACGCGCACGCACGGCCAATTGAGCCGTGCCGCGACCTGCTCGATATGCGTCGACTTGCCGGTACCGTGAAAACCGGTGACCATCACGCGGCGGTTGAAGGCGAAGCCGGCGAGGATCGCAAGCGTCGTGTCCTTGTCGAAAAGGTAATCCGGATCGAGATCCGGCACGTTCTCGGTCCGCGCCTTGTAGGCCGGCACAGTGAGATCGGAATCGATCCCGAACACTTCACGCACGGCAATGGTGGTATCGGGCTCGCCGTTGTTCGCATCGGCGGGCAGGGTCTCGGCAAGGGCAGTCACGGACATCAATCACCTGGAGGCGGCCCGGCGCGGGCGGCCCTTTCTCATCGCTGGATCGGACGGGGCGGGACTCAGGCGAGACCCGCGGATTTCAGATAATTATAGGCGTCGATGATCGCACGCAATTTGTCTTCTCGCGAACGGTCACCTTCGTTGAGGTCGGGATGCAAGCGTTTGGCCAGTTCCTTGAACCGCCGGCGGATCGCCTGCCGGTCAGCAGTCTCGTCAAGGCCGAGGGTATCGAGCGCCTTGAGCGCCATCTTGCCGATGATCTTGCGCTGCCCCTCGCGCTGGGCTGCCTCGCGCGCCTTTCGCAAGCGTTCGAGCCGCGCGCGCAGCAGGGTCGCCGCATCGAGTTTCGATTCAGGACCGAGCCCGCCTGTAACTCCCGCCGCCCAAGTCGGGCGATGGCCAGTCAACGCATCCTTCTGGTAGGACTGGACGGCGGAATCGGTCATGCCCGCGAAATAATTGTAGGATTGGTTGTATTCTCGCACATGATCGAGACAGAATAGATGAAACTGCCCCTCGTGGTCCCGCCCCTTGGGCGCCCGGAATTCACCCTTGTGCTTGCAGCCGGGATGCTCGCAGATCGGGTCTACCGCCGGACGCACCTCCTCGGCCACCGGCTTGGACCGGACCTTGTCGAAGAGGGGCGAGTTGAGATTCATCATCGCGAGTAAGATAGGATTGCGGCTAGGGTTCCGGCAAGCACATCGGCAGGTGAGGCAACCGAAGTATGAACCCCCAGCCGTTAGCAAGAGGAAAAGGCAGAAACAAGATGAACCGGGAGAACCGCATCCGCGCCCTGCTGGCGCCGCTCGCGCCAGTGGAGCTCGATATTCTCGATGAGAGCGAGAAGCATCACGGCCACGGCGGTTGGCGCGAGGGCGGCGAGACGCATTACCGCCTGCGCATCCGGGCGGCGACGCTCGATGGGCTCAGCCGGGTCGAATGTCACCGCCGCGTCAACGCATTGCTCGCCCCGGAATTTGCCTCAGGTCTGCATGCGCTGGCGATCGATGCGAAGGGTTCAGCCGCCTGAAGCTGGACTTTTGCGCCCCTTCATGGTGAAAGGCGGATGGGCGCCCCGCCCGAGGCTCAAACATTCAACCCATGTTATCGATTGAAATCCTTGTCGTTCTAGGCCTGACGCTTCTGAACGGCTTTTTCGCGATGTCCGAGCTGGCCATCGTCTCTGCGCGCCGAATCCGGCTCGACGCCATGGCCGAGGCAGGACATTCGGGTGCGAAGCTCGCTGCCGAATTGCACCGTGACCCCTCGCGCTTCTTCTCCGCCGTCCAGTTCGGCATCACGCTGCTCTCGATCATCTCGGGCGCGTTCGGCACCGCGACGTTGGGGCAGAAATTCTCGGAGTATCTCGCAGGCTTCCCCGCCATCGCGCAGTACGCCGAGCCGATCGCCTATTCCAGCGTCGTCGTACTGCTCTCCTTCCTCAATGTCGTCATGGGCGAGCTGGTGCCGAAGCGCATCGCCCTAGCCTATCCCGAAGCCGTCGCCTCGCGGGTCGCGAAGCCGCTGGCGCTGATCGGCAATCTCGGACGCCCCGTGGTCGCGATCTTCACCGTCTCCTCGGCAATGATCCTCTCGCTTCTGCGGGTCCCCCAGACCCGCGACGAGACCGTGACGGAAGAGGAGGTTCATACTATCCTTGAGGAAGGCACCACTTCAGGGGTCATCGATCCGGCCGAGCGCGCGATGGTGCGCGAGGTGATTGGCCTCGCCGAAACCCCGGTCTCGGACATCATGACCCGGCGCACCGAAGTTTACTGGGTCGATGTCGCCGACGATCCCAAGGTGCTGCGAGCCGAGTTGCGCCAGTGCCCTTACAGCCGCGTCGTCGTCGCCAAGGGCGGCTCGATCGATGAGCCGCTCGGCTTCGTGCACAAGAAAGACCTGCTCGACCTTCTCCTTGAGGGCAAGCCGCTCGACATCGAGAAGAACGTGCGCGAGCCGATCTTCGTGCCGGAGGTGTCCTCCGTTCTCGATGTGCTCGAACTCTTCCGCGAGAAACGCAACCACTTCGCCTTCGTGCTCGACGAATTCGGCACCTTCGAGGGCGTGCTGACGCTGACGGATGTGCTCGAGGCGATCACCGGCGATATTCCCGAGGAGCACGAGCCGGAGAACCGGGCAATCTTCCAGCGCGCGGACGGCACCTATCTCGTCGACGGACGCACCGAGATCGACGATCTGGAAGAAGGCCTTGGCATCGAGGTGCCGAGCGACGCACGTTTTCGCACTGTCGCGGGTTTCGCGCTCGAGGCCTTCGGTCGCATTCCCACGGAAGGCGACATCGCCGAGCTTGAGGCCTGGACGGTCGAGGTCATGGACATGGACGGCCGGCGGATCGACAAGCTGCTGTTCCGCCGCAAGGAGTAAGGCCGGTCAGGTGTTTGGCCGCGCAGGGGCAAACCAGTAGACCGCCACGCAGACCAGCAGGAAAATCCCGAAAGCAAGATGGAGATTGCCGTAGAGCGCCTCCGCGCTGAGCCCGGCACGCCTCATGCCATCAACCGCATGGCCGGAGACGAGCTGCGTCACGCCTGTCCCGCCAATGGAGACGAAATTGATGAAAGTGATCCCGCGACCAATGACGTGTTGCGGCATGAATAGCCGCCCGTGCGCGATCAACACAGCGTAGCTGACCCCGAACAGACCCGCGAGGCCCATAAGCGCAATCGCGGCTCCCAATGATCCCGCCGGCGCAAAAGCGAGCGCAACAAAGCTCAGCCCGCACAGGAGGTTCGAGACCAGAACCACCAATTTCGCATTGTTGATCCGGCTTGCAATCGGGCCGGTAACGATCGCGGAAACGGTCATCGCCACGGCGAGGCCGAGAACCGCATTGCCGCGCGCGATGAAATCGAGACCGTGAACATCACCGAAATAGGGGCCGACCCAGAGCGAGCGCTCGGTGAATACCGGCCCGGAGATCGCGAAACTCATGACGAGGATCGGCCACATCGCCGGTAGTCGGGCAAGCGCGAGAAGATCCCCGACAAGCGAGCCGCCGGCCGGTGCCGGTTCGCTTTCGGGATCTCGGAACACGACGAAATTCAGCACCGCTACAAGCGCGGTCACGATCGCGACGATCCGGATCGCGTCGCGCCAGCCAACGGCCTTGACGAGAAGTGCCAGCGGCGTTGCCGCCACCAGCGAACCAATCAGGCCGCAGGCGAGGAAAATCCCGCCGAGCGCGGCGAAACGGGTTGGCTCCTCGGTCTTGGCGAAGAAATAAAGGGCACCCATCAACAGCGGCGCGCACCCGACGCCGACCAGCGCCATGCCGACAATGCCGACGCCGTGCGTCTCCGCCGAGGCGAAGATCAGCGCGCCGATGACGGCCGCGATCATCATGAAGGAGATCGTCCGGCGCGGCCCGAAGCGGTCCAGCGCCATCCCCACAGGAAACTGCGACAGCGAAAACGCGAAGAACCAGGCGGAGCCGAGCGCGCCGAATTCCTTCGGCCCCATGCCAAGGTCCTGCATCAACTGCTCGGCGATGACCGTGAGAAAGGACCGGTAGAACTGGCTCAGGAGATAGCCGCAGGCGGCCGCGACGAAAATCGCACGGCGGCGCCCGAGCGGGATGGTAGTGGTCATGCGGTGGTCCTGCCCCGGAAAAGAGGCGGAAACGCTCCGCCGGCGCGACTCCCATCACAAATGGGCTGGGGCGGCAAGACGCCGCCCGCCCTTTCGACGCGCGCTCCCCGGCGCGCTTTCCTCAAAAGAACCGGAATTCAGCCAGCCGAAGAAAGGCGTTAGCGGATGCGCTCCATAATCGAGACATAGTTCGCGACCGCGGCGCCGCCCATGTTGAACACACCGCCGAGCTTGGGCGCGCGAAGCTGCATGCCCTCCGGTGCCTCGCCACAAAGCTGCATGGCCGAGAGCGCGTGCATGGAAACGCCGGTTGCGCCAATCGGGTGCCCCTTGGCCTTCAGGCCGCCCGAGACGTTGACCGGCAGTTTGCCATCTTTCTCGACCCAGCCTTCGCTGATCGCCCGCGCACCCTGGCCGCGCGGCGCGAGGCCCATCGCCTCGTATTCGATGAGTTCGGCGATGGTGAAGCAGTCGTGCGTCTCGACGAAGGAAAGATCGTCGAGCGTGAGCTTCGCCTGCCCGAGGGCTTTCTTCCACGCCACCGCGCAGCCCTCGAATTCGAGAATGTCGCGCTTCGACATCGGCAGAAAGTCCTGCACATGCGCGAGCGAACGCAGGAGAACCGCGCGTTCGGCGCTCATCGCCGTCTCGATATCGGCGATCACCAGCGCCGCGGCACCGTCCGAGACGAGGCTGCAATCGGTGCGCTTGAGCGGACCGGCGACGAAGGGGTTCTTGTCGCTCTCGTTGCGGCAGAAGTCGTAGCCGAAATCCTTGCGCATCTGCGCATAGGGGTTATCGACGCCGTTCCGGTGGTTCTTGGCGGCAATGCGCGCAAGCGCGTCAGACTGGTCACCGTAACGCTGGAAATAGCCGCCGGCGATCTTGCCGAACACACCGGCGAAGCCGCCCTGCGTATCGCCGTCTTCCGGCAGGTACGAGGCCTTGAGCAGGTTCGCGCCGATCTCGGGACCGGGCGTTTTCGTCATCTGCTCGACACCGACCACCAGCACCACGCGAGCGGCCTTGGCGGCGATCGACTTCGCCGCCTGATGCACAGCGGCCGAGCCGGTCGCGCAGGCGTTCTCGACGCGGGTGGTCGGTTTGAAACGCAGAGCCGGATCGGCCTGAAGCACCAGCGAGGCGGTGAAATCCTGCGGCGAGAAGCCGGCGTTGAAATGGCCGAGATAGATCTCATCCACATCCCCGGCGCTGATTTTCGCATGGGCGAGCGCATCGCGCGTGACCGAGACGATCAGCTCCTCGACGCTCTCTTCCTTTTTGCCGAACGTCGTATGGGCCCAGCCGATAATGGACGCGGACATGCCGTTCTCCTCATGCATCCCGAATTCCGGCGCAGGGAATTGCGCGGGAATTCGTGCCAATGAAATGCGCCTCTTGCGCAGCGTGGAGGCAGTTTGTTCAACTCTTGGCACAAATCAAGTCCGCTGCCTGACAGAGCGGGAAATATCGTGAGTCTCGAAACACTGGTCATCGGGCGCGGATTGACCCATCTTCCAGCGATGCCCTCCGAGCCTGTCCTGCGCGCCCTGATCTTCCTGTCGGCCTTCGGCCTGCTCGCGCTTGCCGAGGGGATCGCCCCGTTCCGCGACACCACGCGCCGCTCACGCTGGCCCGGCAATCTCGGCCTCTTCGTGCTCGGCATCATCGCGGCGCGGATCATCCTGCCGCTCGGCGCGGTGGGCTACGCGGCGTGGCTCGCGGGAACCGGAGCAGGACTCTTCAACCTTTTGCAGGCACCGGGCTGGCTGGCGATTTCCGCATCTGTGATCCTGCTCGATCTCGCGATCTACGCCCAGCATGTCCTCTTCCACAAAATCCCCGCGCTGTGGCGCCTGCATCGCGTCCATCATGCCGACACGGAAATGGACGCAACCACCGGGCTCCGGTTCCACCCCCTTGAGATTGTCGTTTCGCTCGGCATCAAACTCGGCGCGATCACCCTCATCGGCGCGCCGCCCGTCGCCGTCTTCCTGTTCGAGGTGCTGCTGAACGCCGGCGCGCTCTTCACCCACGCCAACCTCCGGCTGCCGGCCGGTTGGGAGGCGCGGCTGCGGCTTCTCGTCGTCACCCCCGGGATGCACCGCGTCCACCATTCCCGGGAGCGGATCGACACGGATTCGAACTACGGCTTCAACCTCTCGCTCTGGGACCGGCTGTTCCGCACCTACCGGCCAGAACCCGCGCCGGGCGAGGCGAACATGGTCTTCGGCCTCGAAACCTTCCGCGATCCGCGCGAGCGTCGGCTCGATACCCTGCTGACGCAGCCTTTCCGCACGCCCTTACCTCCCGACGAAACCTGTCAGGATGCGTGCCCAAAAGATCGTCCGGGCTAGGCGCGAATCGCGTGCCGCGTTAATTTGGCGTCGAGCACGCTGACGCTCTTTTTCTCAGGCGCCCCATGCGGTCCCCGGAATTGGCCGAACCCCGCCCGCCACGCAAGATCATCCATATCGATATGGATGCCTTCTACGCTTCGGTCGAGCAGCGCGATGACCCGGAGCTTCGCGGTAGGCCGGTGGCGGTCGGCGGCGGCAGCGAGCGCGGCGTCGTCGCCGCCGCGAGCTACGAGGCGCGAAAGTTCGGCGTGCGTTCGGCCATGCCCTCGGTGACCGCGCGCCGGAAATGCCCGGACCTTGTGTTCGTCAAACCGCGTTTCGATGCTTATCGTGCGATCTCGCAGCAGATCCGCGCGATCTTCGCTCGCCATACCGCGCTGATCGAGCCCCTGAGCCTTGATGAGGCTTATCTCGACGTCACCGAGAACAACCGCAACATCCCGCTCGCGACCGACATCGCCGAGAGTATCCGCGCCGATATCCGGGCCGAAACAGGGCTCACAGCCTCCGCCGGCGTTTCCTACAACAAGTTCCTCGCCAAGCTTGCGTCGGACCAGAATAAGCCGGACGGGCTGTTCGTCATCACGCCGCGCATGGGCGCCGCCTTCGTTGAGGCGCTGCCGGTGGCGAAGTTCCACGGCGTCGGCCCCGCAACAGCCGCCAAGATGCAGCGCCTCGGCATCGAACACGGCCGCGACCTGCGCGACCGCTCGCTCGAATTTCTCGAACGGCATTTCGGCAAATCAGGCCCGTTTTTCTACTGGATCGCACGCGGCATCGACGAGCGCGCCGTCCGCCCGGACCGTATCCGCAAGTCGATCGGCGCCGAGGATACCTTCTTCACCGACCTCCACGATTACGACACCGCGCGCGACAAACTCCGCCCGATCGCCGAAAAAGTCTGGCGGCATTACGAGCGGCTCTCTCTGCACGGCCGCACCGTCACGCTGAAGGTGAAGTTCAGCGATTTCCGCATCATCACCCGGTCGCGCTCGCTGCCTGTGCCGGTCGCGGATTTCGAGGAACTCGACTGGCTCGGTAATGCGCTGCTCGCACCGCTTTTCCCCGTCGAGAAAGGTATCCGCCTGCTCGGCATCACGATTTCCTCGCTCGGCACGGGCGAGGCCGAGGCGGAAACGCAACTCGCTTTGCCCATGAGCTTACCTCTGTGAGATTAGCCTGCCGCTGTGACACGAACCTTCCCTTGTGATAGGCGAAGGTCATGTCCTTCTGTCTCATCGCCGGAACGCTCTCCGTCTCGCTCGCGGCGAAGAGCCTCACCTTGGCCTGGAACCATTCGGTCGAGCGTCAGGTCTGGGAGGAGGACTGGCGGCTCGAAAACGGACAGATGATCCTTGATGCCGCCCGGGTGCGCGGCTCGGGTGCGGGGATGGAGGCGGGCGAGGGCGCGGTGTTGAAAAACGGCGCCTGGGAATGGCACCCTGAGGTTCCGCCGCAAGGGGAAATCGTCCTGCGTCGCTCCGGCGCGACCGCCGACTATCGTGTTTGCATCCGGGGAAATTGCCAGCCGCTTTCGGCGCTGCTGCCACCGGAGGCCGACCCGGTGACGCTGCGCACCTGTCCTTGAAGCTTACTCACGCCGCAGGATGCGGTCCGAAATGAGGCTCGAAAGCGCCTTGGGGCGGAAGTTCCGCATCAGCGCTTCGGGGTCGTAATCCTCGCGCACCCAATCGAGGAAGGCCTTGCCCTTCTTCTCGCCCTCGTGCCGGTAGGCGTCGAGAAAGGCGTCGAGAATACCGGCTTGCGCGTAGCGGAAATGCCCCTTGAGCAACGTCAGCTCGCGGAAAGCTCGCGCGGTATCCGCTTTCTCGACCACCATGAGATATAGCGCGGCGAACAGCCCCGCCCGGTCGGCGCCGGATTTGCAGTGCGCGAGCACGGGATACTGGAGCGAGGCGAAGAATTCCGGCAGGCCGAGCAGCGCCTCCCGGTCCGGCGCCTCGCGCGACCGGAGCACGAAATCGACGATGGTGATGCCGTGCCGCTCGGCAGCGTCGCGTTCAAGCTGCCAGGCGCCATGCGAGCGCCCACCGCGCAGGTTGACGATGGTTTTCAGGCCCTGTCGTGCCATCCGCGCGATATCGACCGGTGAGGGTTGCGCCGAGCGCCAGAGCGAGGGCGTGATCCTGTGCCGGTTGAGATGGACGAGCCGGAGAATGCCGTGATCGACAAACAGAAGGTCCGCCCAGGCGCGCACGCGTTCGCGCAGGGAACCGATCGGGCGGTTCCACCGGGCAAGGCGCTTGGCGTTGCGCGCAAAGTAATATTCGTCCGTCCGCTCGATTCGGGCCATGTTGCCGCTTATCATCCAGTGACGTGGATGGCAAAGTGGCGTGTGTCGCCAAACGAATTACCAATTGTGCATCGCAGCGCGGCCCGCTAGTGCTGGCCCGACTGTTTCCTTCCGGAGAATCTGCATGCGTATTGACGCCATTTCCATCGGCAAGAACCCGCCCCACGATGTCAATGTCATCATCGAGGTGCCGATCGGCGGCGAACCGATCAAGTACGAGATGGACAAGGACGCGGGCACGCTTGTCGTGGACCGCTTCCTTTATACGCCTATGCGCTACCCCGGAAATTACGGCTTCGTGCCGCACACCCTCTCCGACGATGGCGACCCGATCGACGTGCTCGTTGCCAACACGCGCCCGATCATTCCCGGCGCCGTCATCAACGTGAAGCCGATCGGCGTGCTCCGCATGGAGGACGACGGCGGCGGCGACGAGAAGATCATTGCCGTTCCCTCGGCCAAGCTGACGCAGCGCTATTCCAACGTCGAGAACTACACCCAGTTGCCGGAAATCTCCTGGAAGCAGATCGAGCACTTCTTCCTGCACTACAAGGATCTCGAACCCGGCAAATGGGTGAAGCTGCTCGGCTGGGGCGATGCCGCCGACGCGCGCCGCCTGATCGTCGAGGCCATCGAGCGCGCCAACAAGAAGTAGGTTGCCCGGCAACATCGCTCCGGGAAAAAACGGGCAGCCGCTGTCGGCTGCCCGGCCTGCTTGTGGATGGAACTCCACGGGCGACCGGCCGGGCGCATCCCGGCCGGGACAATGGATCACTTCTGCATCATGCCGCGGATGACGCCGACAAGCGCGAGGAGAACGCCTCCTCCGGCGCCGCCGGCCGCAATCGAACTCACGATTCCGCTGACGTTCAGCCCGCCGGAAAGCAGGCCGGGCACGATCGCGCCGATGATCTGCGCGCCAAGACCGCCGCCGACAACACCGGCAACGGAATTCCAGAGCATGCCCAGATCGAACTTGGGCATGACCTTGCCGGCAACATTCCCCCCGATCGCACCGCTAAGAAGCTGAATAATCAGGCTTTCCATAGACACCCTCCTTACCGGCCATCCCGATTTCCGGTGCCGGCAAGAGGAACCGTTGCATACTTTCGTATAACAGAAAAGCGGTCGATACCGACCCTCGTCATGGTGCCAGACAATGCGTCAGGGCATCGATCGTCTGCATTTTCTGCCGGACTTTCTGTGCGCGCAGCGTCACCCGGCGGGGATTGCGCTGGATGGGATTGGGAAGAACGGAAATCAGCCGCGCCGCCTCCATCGCACTCAGATCCCGTGCGTGCTTGCCGAAGTAGTGTCCCGCTGCCGCTTCCGCCCCGAAGATCCCGTCGCCCCACTCCGCCACGTTGAGATAGATCTCCATCACCCGCCGCTTGCCCCAGACGAGATCGGCGACGAGCGCCAATGGCAGCTCCAGCCCCTTCCGGACATAGGACCGGCCAGGCCAGAGATAGACGTTCTTGACGAGTTGCATTGTCACGGTCGATGCCCCGCGCGAGGGACCGTCAGGATCGTCCAGCACCTCCCGCAGGGCCGTGAAATCAACGCCGCGATGCAGGCAGAATCGCTGATCCTCCGAGGCCACCACCCCGCGGAGGAGGTGTGGCGACATCTCCTCGATCGGCCGCCATTCGCGGTGGACCGGCTTGCCGATTGCCCAGCGCCCGAGCATCAAAGTGGAAGGAACCGGCATGAAATGGCCCAGCACTAACGAAACGGCCAGCAAGAGAACAGGCGCCAGCAGCAGGCGCAATGCCAGCCGGACGGGGCGGGAGACAAGCAACCCTGCCATCACGCTCCGGCCAGCGCCACCGTGCGGCGCGCGATCTCGTAATGCAGCAGTTCGGCCATCCGCCCACCGACTGAGAGCACACCCTTGCCGGCATTCTCCGGCGCCTCGAAAGCGGCGATGATCTGGCGCGCCTCGTGCAGTTCGGCCTCGGAAGGCGAGAAGATCCGGTTGGTGGGCTCGATCTGGCTCGGGTGAATCAGTGTCTTGCCATCAAAGCCGAGCCCCTTGCCCTGCAGGCATTCGCCTTCGAACCCTGCGTTGTCGGCGATACTGCCGTAGACGCCGTCGAGAATATCGAGCCCGTAGGCCCGCGCCGCAAGAACGCTCGTGGATAACGCATTCAGCAGCGCAAGACGCGAGGGGGCGGGAGGAATGCGCATGTCCTTGACGAGATCGTTGGTGCCCATGACGAAAACGCCCAAGCGCGTGTGCGGGTCCTCAGCGAGCGCGGCGATGGCCGGTGCATTGAGAATCGCGCGCGGCGTCTCGATCATCAGCCAGAGCCCAACTGCCTCGTCGGCGAAGTGCTGATCGAGCGCGTGGCTGGCGCGGGATGCCGCCTCCACCGTGCCGATCTTCGGAAACAGCACCGCATCGGGGCCGGCAGGCACGATTTCAGCGAGGTCATCGGCGAGCCAGTCGTTCTCCCCGCCCTCGCTGAAGCCGTTAACGCGGACCACAACCTCCTTGCCGGTAAAGATCCGGCTTTCAAGCGCGGCGCGCGCGCGCATCCGCGCCTCTGCCTTGGCCTCCGGCGCGACCGCATCTTCAAGATCGATGATAACAGCATCGCAAGGCAGGCTGGCGGCTTTCGCGAGTGCCCGCTCGTTGCTGGCGGGAACATAGAGCACCGATCGGCGGCGGCGGAACGAAGCGGGCATGCGGGTCGGGGCCTCTTTTCAGCAAAGGGAACAACGCCACATTAACACCACCGTTTGAGGACCGCGACTGTTTGCCACGTTGACCGACGGTGCCAACCCAGCCTATTCGGGCCGGAGATAAAGGAGGCCGCCTTGTCCAAATCCCCCCGTGAAATCGTCGATGCCGGGTTTCCGGCCCGCCTTCTCCAGGGTTATGCCGAGTTCAAGACAGGGCGCCTGCCGCAGGAGCGCAACCGTTTTCAGGAAATGGCCGAGAATGGCCAACGGCCCGAGATCATGATCATCGCCTGCTGCGACAGCCGCGTTTCGCCGGAGGTTATCTTCGATGCCCGGCCGGGCGAATTGTTTGTCGTCCGCAACGTCGCCAATCTCGTGCCGCCCTACGCGCCGGACGGCGAATTGCACGGCACCTCCGCCGCGCTCGAATTCGCGGTGCAGGCGCTCAAGGTCAAGCATATTGTGGTGATGGGCCACGGGCGCTGCGGCGGCGTGCATGCCTATGTCCGTCGGACGCGCAATCCCGGTGAGGAGGACGCGCTCTCGCCCGGCGATTTCATCGGCCGCTGGATGACGCTGATCACCCCCGCCGCCGAATCCCTGCCCGCGCAGGACGGCGAAAGCGATCACGACTATGCCGAACGCCTCGCGATCACCTCGATCCGCAATTCCATCGAGAACCTGTTGACCTTCCCCTGCGTCGATATCCTGCACGGGCGCGGCCAGCTTCAGATCCACGGCGCGATGTTCGACGTGCAGACGGGCGAACTGCGGATTCTCTGATCCTCAGTAGCCCGTTGCGCGGTCGACGAGGTTCGGCAGCGTTTCGCCTCGCTCGAACGCGGCGATGTCCCTGACGATGCCGGCGACCAGGCCTTCGGGGGTTGAGTCCGCCGCGACATGCGGCGTGAGAACGAGCCGGGGATGAGGCCAGAGCGGGTTGTCCGCCGGCAACGGCTCGGTCTCGAACACATCGATGCTGGCGCCGGCGAGCGTGCCATCGTCGAGGGCGGCAAGAATATCCGCCTCCACCTGCAAGCCGCCTCTCCCCGCGTTGATGAGCACCGGCCCCGGCAGGCGCCCGTCACGCGCAAGGCCCGCGAACAGTTTGCGGTCGAGGATACCGCGTGTTGTCTCCGTCAGCGGCAGCAGCACGACGAGAATATCGGTGCGGGCGAGGAAAGGCGCGAGACCATCCGCACCGCCGAACATCTCGAACCCCTCGACCGCAGCGCCCGAGCGCGACCAGCCCGCGACCTGAAAGCCGATGCGCTTGAGTACCTCGGCGCAATCACGCCCCAGAACGCCCATGCCGAGAATGCCGACGCGGACCTCGTGTGCCCCCGGCTGGTCAAGCTGTTCCCATGCCGCTCTGGCCTGCTGCGCGAGATAATCCGGCATCTGCCGGAAATGGAACAGCACCTGAAGCGTCACCCACTCCGTCATGCGGGAGGTAAGGTCGGGATCGATGATGCGGTAGAGCGGCACGCCCGGCAACGTCTTGTCCGCCAGCAGGGCATCGACGCCCGCACCGAGATTGAAGATCGCGCGGAGGTTCGGCAGGCCCGCGAGCATGCCCGGATCGGGCTTCCACACCGCCGCGTGGGTGACGGCCGCAGCATCGTAGGGTTTGCGGGCGTCGAGAATTTCCATGTCGCCACCGAGGCGCCGGAACCGTTCGAGCCAGGGTTCGGCATCCCAATGCCGCGCCATCGCCACCAGAAGGGCCATTCACTGCTCCTGCAATCCGCCACGCCGACTCCCGGCGTGAATCCCGACCTTACTTGTAACCGAAAACCTTCGGCACAAAGAGCACGATATCCGGAATGAGGATCATCGCCGCGAGTGCCGCCACCAGCACGCCGATGAACGGCCAGACGGCGCGGATGATCGTCTGGAGCGGAATCCCGGTAATGGCGTTGATGACAAAGAGAAGAACGCCATAAGGCGGGGTGATGAGCCCGATCATGCAATTGACGACCGAGACGACGCCGAAATGCACGAGATCGATCCCCAGCGCCTTGCAGGTGGGGATGAACAGCGGAATGATGACGAGGATGATCGTCGTCGCATCGAGCAGGCATCCGAGGATCAGGAACAGGATATTGACCGCGATCAGAAACCCGAGCGGCGAAATGTCGAGCCCCTGCATGAGCTTCGAAACAGCAGCCGGAATATTCTCGCTGGCAACGATGTAGTTGAAGATCAGCGCCGCGCCGATCACCAGCCCCACCGAAGCGGTCGCCCGCGCGCTCTCCGAGAAGATGCCGTAAAGCGCCTTGAAACTGAGCGCGCGATAGAACAGCCCGGCCACGATCAGCGAATAGAAAGCCGCCACCGCCGCAGCCTCGGTCGGCGTCGTCGCGCCGCCGTAGATGCCGTAGAGCAGGATCACCGGCATCATCAGCGCAGGCGCGGCGCGGAAGGTCAGGGCGGGCAATTCGCGCGCCGGCACCGGTTCTTCGAGCGGCACGCCCATGCGATGCGCCATGCGCGCGTTCATCACCATCAGCACGATGCCCATGACGATGCCCGGCACGATACCGCCCAGAAACAGGTAGCCGATCGAGGTGTCGGAAACGAGCGCGTACATCACCATCGGGATCGATGGCGGGATGATCGGGCCGATGGTCGAGGCGGCGGCGGTGATCGCGGCGGCATAGCCCGGCGAATATCGGCCGTCCTTGGTCATCATCCCTATGATGATCTTGCCGAGCCCCACCGCATCCGCGACCGCCGAACCGGACATGCCGGCGAAGATCATATTGGAGACGACGTTGACATGCCCGAGCCCGCCGCGGAAACGACCGACCAGCGCCACGCAGAAGCGCAGGAGCCGTTCCGAGATCGTCCCGGCGTTCATGATGTTCGCCGCGACGATGAACAGCGGCACCGCGAGCAGCAGGAAACTGTCGTAGAGCCCCTGGATGATCTGCTCCGCGGCGAGGCCGGGGTCCTGTCCCTTCATGAACAGATAGAAGATCGCGGAGACGATCATCGACAGCGCGATCGGCGCGCCGATGCCGGCAAGCCCGAACAGCATGAGGATGCAATAGAGGAAGGCGCCGCTCATCGCATCGCTCCGTCAAGACTGGTCGGATACGCGATCGAGATCGTCCGGGCTCGCCCCGCGCAGGAGAACGAACGCTCTGAGTGCGTAGTAGACGATCACGGCGATGGCGAAGATGCCGTAGACGCTGAAGACAAAATCGAGCCGCAGCCCCATCACCATGCTCGACTTGATCTTGTAGAAGGCAATGTAATCGAGCGTCGCCGGCAGCGCCGCCGCGAAGGCGATGGCGATCGCCCCCGCGCTGACGAGCGCCATCGCGCGGCGCCCCTTCGCGGGAGCGAGGTTGTAGAGTACGTCGAATTTCACGTGATCGCGGTCCTTCAACAGGAACGCGCAGCCCCAGAAGACGCCCCAGAGCCAAGTCGTGAGGCAGGCTTCCAGCGTCCAGTCCATCGGCGCGTTGAAGATGTAACGCGAGCCGATCTGGAACATGAAGGCGACGAACATGGCGGCGAGCAGGGCCACCGCCACGTCTTCCGTGCGCCGGTGCAGCCAGCGAAGAACGGCGATCATCGACGCGATCTCTCCTGCGAACGGGCGAGGATCACTTCACCGCGTTGATCTTGTCGACGAGACCGGCCGGCCAGTCCTTCGCAAACTTCGAGGCGAGGTAGTCGGCCTGCACCTTCTTGCGGAAGGCATCCAAATCCGGCGCATAGACCTTGAGGCCCTTCTCCTTGAAGAACTGCTCCAGTTCCGCCTCGAGCTTGAGCTGCTTCTGGCGACCGGATTCGGCGGCATCGTCGGCCGCCTTCTGCAGAACCTTCTGCTGATCGGGCGTGAACTTGTCCCAGACCTTCTTGGAGATGGCGAGGTAGTTCTGGTCGACGAGATGGCTCGTCAGCACGATCTGCTTTGTGACTTCGTAGAACTTCGAATCCTTGTTGGTCGGCAGCGGGTTGTCCTGCCCGTCGATCGCGCCGGTCTGGAGGCCGGTATAGACTTCCGTGAAGGCCATCGGCGTCGGATTGGCACCGAGCGCCTTGCCAAGGAACAACCAGGCTTCCGTGCCCGGCATGCGCAGCTTGACGCCTTCCATGTCGGCCGGCGTCTTGATTTCCTTGTCGGTGCGCAGGTTCACCTGCCGGCGACCGAGATACATCACGGTGAGAAGCTTCACGCCGAGTTTGTCCTCGGCCATCTTCTTGAGGTCATCCATGACGCCGGAGGCGAAGACCTTCTTCTGGTGATCGGCATCGCGCAGGAGATAGCCGGCGGTGAAGATCGACCAAGCCGGGATCAGCGTCGCCAGTTCCTGCGCCGAGGTGATCGACATGTCGAGGTTCCCGCGGGCGATCGCCTCAAGCTCGGTGCCCTGCTTGAACAGCGTCGCGTTGAAATGCGGCTCGAACTTCGCGATGTCCTTGATCGCCGGCGCGAAGACTTCCGTGAGCGCCAGGGAGCGCTGGTCGGTCGGTGTCGCCGGGGTCGAAAGGCGGAGCGTCACGCCCTGCCCGAACGCCGGTGCCGACAAGACGGCTGCGCCAGCGAGCGCGGCCCCGATGAACGTACGGCGCTTGAGAAATCCCTGCATGTTATCCTCCCTCGCAAGGCTCGCCCCGGCGGCCTCGATCTGATTATTGATGCCCGGCCCGAAGAACCCGGCGAACCCGGCGATCCAAACAGAAATCGCCGAACATGACATGTGACGATGGTCACGAACCCGGTCCAGCTCCCCCTGTCATCGCAGCGAGAGCCGACGCGCTCTATTTGAACCACCAAAACGGCACGCTGTCACTAACATGTCAGTCTGTTTTTTATCGCAGCCCGTTTCGGACATCCATTACCGTGCCAAAATCGGCGTCGGCCGCATCCTCGCCACTTTTTTCCTGTTCCTGCCTTCCGGATTTGGCCGCATATCCCGCCCTCGCCCTTCTCAAACCCGGAGCGGCACGTTAGGAATGGCATTCGGACTGTCCTCCTGAATCGCATTTCCAGCATTTCAAGCCCGAGGCGCTCTTGTTGATCTCTCTCCGGAAAGCCGTTCCCGCGCTGCTGATGGCGCTACTTGCCACCCCCGCAGCGAAGGCGGATCCTCTCGTCCCGACCGTGATCGTCGATGCGAGAACCGGCGAGGTTCTCCATTCCGAAGCAGCGACCCGCCCCTGGTTCCCGGCCTCGACCACCAAGCTGATGACGGCCTATGTCGCGCTGCGCGCGGTGAAGCAGGGGCACGTGAAGCTCGAGACGCCGCTGGTGGTTTCAGCCCATGCCGCCAAGCAGCCGCCGAGCAAGATCGGCGTGAAGCCGGGGCAGGAGATCACGCTCGAAAACGCGCTCAAGATCATCATGGTCAAATCGGCCAACGATATCTCGACCGTCATCGCCGAGGGAATCGGCGGCACCGTGCCCGGCTTCTCCGCGATGATGAACCGCGAGGCGGCGCGACTGGGGATGCACGAGAGTCATTTCGTCAATCCGCACGGCCTCCACCGCGATGATCACGTTTCCTCAGCCCGGGACATGGCGCTCCTTGCGCGGGCGCTGCTCGTCGAGTTTCCCGAATACAGTGATCTCTGGTCGATCGGGGCGGTCCAGCTCGGCAAGCGACGCTATATGAACACGAATGGCCTTATCGGTCGCTATCCCGGCGCGATGGGCATGAAGACCGGCTTCGTCTGCGCCTCCGGCTTCAATCTCGTCTCCGCCGCCGAGCGCAATGGCCGCACGCTCATCGCCGTGGTCTTCGGTGCCGTCTCGGCTGCGGATCGCACCCTGAAGGCCGCGCAACTACTCGATCAGGGCTTCTCGGGCGGCGGGTTTTCGCTGTTCGGCGGCTCGAGCGCCAGTGGCGTAACGCTGGCCTCCCTCTCGCCCAGCAGCGAGTCCCGGGCGCCGAACCGTCGAGCGGACGTCTGCGGCCGGCGCGGACCGCCCGTCAGCGAGGAGGATTCCGGTGCGGCGCTTGCCTTTTCGAATTCGGCCCCCGATCGTCCGGATATGATGGTCGGGTTCTCCTCGCGCACCGGTCTTGCGCAGAATGTCGGCCAGCGTGAGGGCGACCGTATCGTGCTCGGCCCACGCGACAATTTCGTCCCGGTCGAAGTCTATCTCGGTCGCAAGCCGGGCAGCACCGACGTGGCACGTCGACCGGGCGAGGAGCCTGCGGGCGTCGAGAAGCGCCAGGCCTTCGCCAACGACAAATCGCGTGCTTCGGGAGCCAATCCGCTGGCGTTGACCCCGCCTCCGTTGCGGCCTGGCGCCGCCGCGTCGTTGTATGCCCGCTCGAAGGCCAAGGCCGCTGCGCCCCCACGCCCGGCCAGCGTAGCCGCCGTTCCCGAGACAGACAAGAAGAAGGCACCGGCGGTAAAGGCCAAGAACAAGTCTGACGGAAAGAAGAAATCCACGAAGACGAAATCGGCCAAGGCCAAGACCGGTCGGGCCAACTGATCATGCTGCAGGGAGAGCCGGCCCCGCTTGGGCCTGAGGCTTCGCCGGTCTGGTCCGCGCAGCGCCAGCTCGTAATCGTCGGGACCGCTTTGGCGTTGGCGAGCGCGATCCTCTACGGCGCCAATGTACCGGCCGCACGTGCCGCCTCGCAGGCGGGAATGCCCGGCGCGGAACTGATCTTCTATCGCGCGCTCTGGCTGGTGCCGTTGCTCGGCATCCTGACGCTCGCGAGCCGCGAGACCCTGCGCGTGCCCCCCGGCGAGCGCATGGCGGTATTCCGGCTCGCGCTGACATCGGGATTGACAGCAACTTTCTATCTCTCCGCGCTCGATCATCTCCCGGTCGCGCTCACAGTGATCCTCTTCTACACCTTCCCGCTGATGGTGATGGTGATCTCGAACCGCCTAGCCGGGCGTTGGCTCGACAAACGACAGGTCGCAGTGTTCATCGTCGCCTTTGCGGGATTGGTGCTCGCGGTCGGCCCGTCGCTCGCCGACCTCAATCTCAAGGGCGTCAGCCTCGCGCTCGCCGGGGCGCTCGCCTGCGCCGGGCTCTTCATCGTCGCCGGGAATGTATCCGGCCCGCCGATGCGGACGATGTTCTGGACTCAGGTCGGCGTACTCCCGATCGCGCTTGGCTATGCGCTCCTCAACGGTGGCCCTGTGTCCCCCGCGACCTTCTTCAACGCGCCGGTGGCGATCCTTATCGCGATGGGCGGCTATGCAGCCGGATACCTCACGCAACTGATGGCCGCGCGCCGCATCGCGCCGAGCCGGATGGGGCTCCTGTTTCTGAGCGAGCCGGTGACGGCGATCCTCGTCGCTGCACTGTTCCTCGGCGAACGGCTGGCGCCACTTCAGATCGTCGGTGTCGCCACCATCATCGCGGCGCTGGCAACCGAAATTGCGCTCGATGCCGGCTGGCTCCGGCGGATACAGCCGAACAATGGCTAGCGACGATCCGCTCGCACCGATCCCGCTCCTGATCCTCACGGGCTATCTCGGTGCAGGCAAGACGACGCATCTCAACCGTTGGCTGGCAGCGCCTGACGCGGTCGACACGCTCGTCATCATCAACGAATATGGCGAGATCGGACTGGATCACCTGCTGATCGAGGATGCGCCGGGTGATGTCGTGCTACTCGCCGCGGGGTGCCTCTGCTGCACCGTACGAGGCGACCTCGTGGCGACACTGGAGGATCTGCTTCGCCGCCGCGACAACAGGCGCATTCGCTTCTTCCGCCGCGTGATTCTCGAAACCACCGGCCTTGCCGATCCTCTGCCGATCCTCCACGCGATTCTCCAGCACCCCTATCTCTCGAAGCGCTTCGCCATCACGTCGGTGACGACGCTCGTCGATGTGGTCAACGCGGCGGATACGCTCGCGCGATACGAGGAAGCCCGACGTCAGGTTGCGCTAGCGGATCGCCTGCTGTTGACGAAAACCGATCTGGCTTCGCCCGAAGCGCTGGCCGCAGTACGGCGGCATCTCGAAAGCCTCAACCCGTTCGCGTCGAGCCATCTCCTCAACGCAATCGACCTCCCGGCCGCGCAGCTGTTCGCCACGCTCTTCACCCCGGAGAACGGAGCAACGGCACAGTGGCTTGGCGAGTTCACGACGCCCGACCATCTCGAAGCGAGCAACATTTTCGCCTTCCCGCTCGCCGCCGATGCCGCGATCAGCCCGGAGGCCTTGATCGTCTTCCAGGAGGCACTCCGGTTGATGCACGGCCCGCGCATTCTCCGCCTCAAGGGGCTCTTACGGCTGGCGGACGACCCTGAACGGCCGGCGGCGATCCATCAGGTACAATCCGTCACGAGCCCCGCCCGACGCCTCGACGGCTGGCCCTCGCGGGACAGGCGCTCACGGCTCGTCGTCATTACGCAAGGCTTGCCGCGCGAAGCGATCGAGCCCTTCTGGAACGCGCTCCTGAAACAGGGCAGCGCCTGACCAAGCCGGCGGCTTTGCCGGACTCAAACAGGAAAGCCATCGCAAAAGCGAAAGCAGGCCGCAGCCTATGTGAGGAGAGCGAGCATCACGACACCCGGTCGCGCAGGATGCGCCGGATGATCTTGCCAGTCGTCGTCAGCGGCATTTCGCTGATGAAATGGATCTCGCGCGGATATTCATGCGCGGAAAGACGTTCGCGGACAAAGAGCCGGATTTCATCCTCCAGTGGCTTCGAAGGTTCGAACCCAGGCTTGAGCACAAGAAAAGCGGTAACGATCTCGGTCCTCACCGGGTCCGGCTTGCCGATCACGGCCGCCAACGCCACTGCCGGGTGCTTGAGGAGGCAATCCTCGATTTCAACCGGTCCGATGCGATAGCCCGAAGAGGTGATGAGGTCGTCGTCGCGCCCGGTGAAGCCGATGTAGCCGTCTTCGTCGATCGCGCCCTGATCTCCCGTCGTCATCCAGTCGCCGATGAACTTCTCGGCCGTCGCCTGCGGCTTGTTCCAGTAGCCGAGGAACATCACCGGATCGGGACGGTGGATGGCGATCTGTCCGCGCTCGCCGGTTTCGCACAAGGAGCCGTCATCTCGGATCACCGCGACACGATGACCTGGCACCGGCTTGCCGATCATGCCGGCGCGCGCGACCCCCATCGCCTTCGATGAACCGAGCACGAGGTTGCATTCTGTCTGGCCGTAGAACTCGTTGATCGGCAGACCAAGCACCTCGCGACCCCAATCGAACGTCGGCGTGCCGAGTGATTCGCCACCCGAGCCGAGCGAGCGCAACGGCATGCCGAACCGCTTCACCGGATCCTTCACAGTGCGCATCAGCCGAAGTCCGGTCGGCGGAATGAAGGCGTTCCGCACCTGCAACGCACTCATCATCGCGAAAGAGGCCTCGGGGTCGAACTTCTGGAACGCCCAGGCGACGACCGGCACGCCGAAAAAGAGGCCCGGCAGCAGGATGTTGAGAAGCCCGCCGGCCCAGGCCCAATCCGCAGGCGTCCAGAGCCGGTCGCCGGGCTGCGGGAGAAAATCATGGCTCATCTCGACGCCCGGCAGATGCCCCAGGAGCACGCGCTGGGCGTGGAGCGCACCCTTCGGCTGGCCGGTGGTGCCGGAGGTATAGATCATCAGCGCCGGGTCATCCGCGACGCTGGTGCGGGTCTCGAAACGATCCGCGCAACCCTCGACAAATTTGGCCCAGGCAATGGCGCCATCGCCGTCACCATCGATCGAAATTACCTGTTCGAGCGCAGGCGCGCCGGCACGAAGCGGTGCGAGCTTGGCCGCCCCTGTCGCATCGGTAAGCACGATGCGCGCACCGGAATCGGCGAGGCGATAGGCGAGCGCATCGGCGCCGAACAGCGCCGCCAGCGGCAGGGCGATGGCGCCGATCTTGTACGCAGCCATATGCGCAATCGGCACGTACCGCCCCTGCTGGAGCAGGATTGCCATCCGGTCACCGGGCCTGAGACCGGCGCGAACCAGTGCGTGCGCAAGACGGTCCGCCTCCTGCCGAAGTTCCCGGAAAGTCAAAACGCGGGTCACAAAATCGACCCCGACCTCAATGATCGCCGGGGCATCCGGCTGGCTCCCGGCATGCCGATCGCAGCAGACACGGGCAATGTTGAAAGCTGTCATGTCTGGCCAGCGGAAGCGCCGGAACACGGCATCGTAGGTGCCGGGCGCGCCAAGGGTCGGTGAAATCGCAGGCATCAAAATACCTTCACATCCAAGTGTTGCCCGGTTTTGCGCAAAATCTACTCATTTTGCAACGCACATGCGCGTTGCAGCCTCCCCTCTTGACAAAATGTGCTTTCGCCCCCTTTTACTGTCTGCGGTTACCGGGCCCCTCTGGCGCGATGCTTACGCGCGATGTCGGAACCATTCATCGGGCTCCAACACGGTAACAAATCATGGCCGAAGTTCTGTCTATTGCCCTCATGGGCAAGCCGCTCTGGATGTGGGCGGTCTTCATCAGCGTCATTCTTCTCCTGCTCGCCTTCGACCTGGGCGTTCTCAATCGGGGCAACGGGGAGCTTGGCATCGGAAAAAGCCTCTGGCTCTCCGCCTTCTACATCGGCATCGCGATGGCCTTCGGCGGTGGCATCTGGTGGGCCTACGAAACGGGTCGCCTCATCACCGAGGACGGTTCGCACGCCGGAATCGCCTATTTCACCGGCTTCTTCATCGAGAAGGCACTCTCGATCGACAATGTCTTTGTCATCTCCCTGATTTTCGCCTTCTTCGCCATTCCCGCGAAGTATCAGTATCGAGCGCTGGTCTGGGGCATTATAGCCGTCATCGTGCTCCGCGGGTTGATGATCGCTGCCGGCGCGGCCCTCATCCAGAACTACGGCTGGGTGCTCTATCTCTTCGGCGCCTTCCTGATCGCGACCGGCATCAAGATGCTGGTAGTGCCGGAAGCTGAGCCGGATGTTTCGAAAAACCCGTTGGTCAAATTCCTGCGCAAGCACCTGCGCGTGACCGACGAGCAGCATGGACAGGCGTTTCTGGTGCGCAAGGCCGATCCGCGCTCGGGCGTGATGTCCACCTATGCGACGCCGCTTCTCCTCGCGCTGATCGTCATCAACATCGCAGATCTCGTTTTCGCGATCGATTCGGTGCCGGCGATCTTCGCGATCACGACCGACACCTTCATCGTCTACACCGCCAACATCATGGCGATCCTCGGCCTGCGCGCACTCTATTTCGCGCTCGCGGCGATGGTTCATCGCTTCGAGTATCTCAAATACGCGCTGGCGCTGGTGCTGGTGTTCATCGGTCTCAAGATCTTCTGGACCGATTTCGTCGGCAAACCGCATCCCGCCGTCTCGCTTGGCGTGACGCTAGGCCTCATTCTCGGCGGTGTGCTGTTCTCGCTCTGGAAGACGCGGCGGCAGAATGAGCCGGCCTAAACCTTCAGATCGGCAGCATCAGTTCCGCCTTCACCTCCTCCATCACGGCGTAGGAGCGCGATTCGCGCACGCCGGGCATGGCGAGGATCGTCTGGGTCAGCAGGACGCGGTAGGCTTCCATGTCCCGCACCCGCGTCTTGATGAGATAGTCGAACCCGCCCGCGACGAGATGGCACTCGAGAATCTCGCGCGAGGCGCGGACAGCCGCTGCGAATTTGGCGAAGGCGTCCGGCGTGGTCTTGTCGAGCGTGACCTCGATGAAAACCAGCAGAGCCCGTTCCAGCAGCGCCGGATCGAGTTGAGCGTGGTAACCCTTGATATAACCGTCACGCGTGAGCCGCTTCACGCGCTCGGTGGTGGCTGTCGGCGAGAGGCCGACATTCTCTGCCAGCGCAACCGTGGACAACCGCCCGTCGCGCTGGAGCGCCCGCAGGATCTTGAGATCAGCTCGATCAAGTCCGTCCGCCAATGTTGCCCCCTCTCTTTCACGCCCCGGTGACAGTAACAGGGTGATATTCCCGCTTTCAAGGCCATCCATTGGCGAATTCGCCCGATCGCCATCCCCGGAAACCATCTCTGGCGGGCATGGCAAGAAGCCGGGAAATACGATAACCAATCCTTTGCCGGCCCGGCGGTGGGGGTTCGATTGGCGATTAGGCGATCCGTTGTCATCCTAGCTGGAGCGTTGGCAGCGAGCGGCGCGCTGGCGCAGACGCCGCCGCAGGCCGGGTTTTCGCTGTCCTTCACCCTCGGTCCCGGCTGGAGTTCCAATCCGCTCGACGTGGCCGGACGAACCAAGGGTGACGGCAGTTTCGGGCTCGACCTTGCGCTTCGCCATCGCTGGAACCTCTGGGAAGGCGCGGGGTTCACGCTCGGCCTCACTGGTTTCTCCGAGCAGTTCTTCCGAGAAACCGGCGGCGGCACCAATCGCCTCGTCGGCTCGGCAAGCTTCAGCCAAAGCTGGCAGGGCTTCACCTTCCTGCTCAACGCCGCCGCGCGCACCTCGACCAATCAACAACTCTCAGCGCATGATACCGCCTATCAGGACCTGACGGCGAGCGTCTCCCGCACATGGACGATACAGCCTGACCTGACCCTGACACCGACGATCGGTTTCGGGAGGAGGTTCTATCAGGACGGGAGCGAGGACCAATATCGCGCCCGCTTCGCGCTGGTGCTGGCGCGGAAGTGGGAGAAATGGACTTTCCGCCTCGGCGGCTCCCTCGGCTGGACGCTGGAAGACAAGACCCCGATCCTGCCGCGGATCAACGATCGCAGCTACGGCGCCTTCGTCAGTTCGACCTACGAGTGGGAGAGGGATCGGGATATCGCGCTACGTCTTGGCTATTCGCGGACGCTTTCGAGCTACCAGCCGAACCGCACCAAGACCTTCACGCTCGCGCCGCAGGTTTCCACCACCTTCCGGTTCTAGACCGAGCAGCTGGCTATTGGGGTTGGGGTGACAACAAAAAAGGCCGCTCGCGCGGCCCTCTGAAAATCCAGAAAAGCCGTTCCGATCAGTGACGAACTGCCGCCAGCATCGCCTGAAGCGCGTCGATGGTCTCCTGCGCGCGGGCACGGGCCTCATCGGTCCTGGCGTCGCGCAGGTCTTCCTGTGCGTCGCGAAGCTGGGCCGAGACCTTCTCTGCGTCGATGTCCTCAACCGCTACCGCCTGCTCGGCAAGCAGGGTCAGGCCGGCGGGCGTCACGTCGGCGAAGCCGCCGCGCACGAAGAGGCGCTTACCGTTATCGACCGTGACGATGCCGGCGCGCAGCGCCGTCATGACAGGGGCGTGGTTCGCGAGAACCGTCATGTCGCCTTCGGCGCCGGGAACCACGACCGAGGTCGCATCGCCCGAGAAGAGCACGCGTTCCGGCGAGACGAGTTCGAAGCTGAAGGTTGCCATCGTCTATTCCTTGCTGTCGAGATCAGCGCCACCAGTTATCGAGAGCTCCAACTCTCCCAAAACCGTAACGTCGATATACAGGCGGGTTCGATCCTCAAATTCGACCATGACCTCCTGAGGTCTACGTCGAACGACTTTCTTGACACGCAGACCAGCAAGTATTTCGGTTGCTCGCTGGCCTTCCGCGCCCAGTTCCATGCGTCAGGCCGCTTCGGCGGCGAGCTTCTGGGCCTTCTCGACCGCCTGCTCGATGGTGCCGACCATGTAGAAGGCAGCTTCCGGCAGGTGATCGTATTCGCCGGCGCAGATGCCCTTGAAGCCCTTCACCGTGTCCTCGATCTTGACCTGCACGCCCGGCGAGCCGGTGAACACGGCCGCGACGTCGAACGGCTGCGAGAGGAAGCGCTCGATCTTGCGGGCGCGGGCGACGGTGAGCTTGTCCTCTTCGGAAAGCTCGTCCATGCCGAGGATGGCGATGATGTCCTGCAGCGCCTTGTAGCGCTGGAGGATCGACTGCACCTGACGGGCCACCGCGTAGTGCTCCTCGCCGACAACCGCCGGGGAAAGCATGCGCGAGGTCGAGTCGAGCGGGTCCACCGCCGGGTAGATGCCCTTTTCGGCAATCGAGCGCGAAAGCACGGTCGTCGCGTCCAAGTGGGCGAAGGAGGTGGCCGGCGCCGGGTCGGTCAGATCGTCCGCCGGCACGTAAATCGCCTGCACCGAAGTGATCGAGCCCTTGGTGGTGGTGGTGATGCGCTCCTGAAGGGCGCCCATGTCCGTCGAGAGAGTCGGCTGATAGCCCACCGCCGAGGGGATACGGCCAAGCAGCGCCGACACTTCCGAACCCGCCTGGGTGAAGCGGAAGATATTGTCGACGAAGAACAGCACGTCCTGACCCTGATCGCGGAAGTTCTCGGCAACCGTGAGGCCCGAGAGCGCGACGCGCATGCGGGCGCCCGGCGGCTCGTTCATCTGGCCGAACACGAGGGCACACTTGGACTTCACATCCGGGTCCGGGTTCTTCGGATCCGCATTGACCTTGGACTCGATGAACTCGTGATAAAGATCGTTGCCCTCGCGGGTGCGCTCACCGACGCCGGCGAACACCGAGTAGCCGCCGTGGGTCTTGGCGACGTTGTTGATGAGCTCCTGGATGAGCACCGTCTTGCCGACGCCGGCGCCGCCGAACAGGCCGATCTTGCCGCCCTTGGCGTAGGGGGCGAGAAGGTCGACGACCTTGATGCCGGTGACGAGGATCTGCGCTTCGGTCGACTGCTCGGCATAGCTCGGGGCCGGAGCGTGGATCGGGCGGACGCCCTCGCCCTTGATCGGGCCGGCTTCGTCGATCGGCTCGCCGATGACGTTCATGATGCGGCCGAGGGTCGCTTCACCGACAGGAACGGCGATCGCCTGCCCGGTGTCGGTCACGGCCGAGCCGCGCACGAGACCTTCGGTCGAGTCCATCGCGATGCAACGGACGGTGTTCTCGCCCAGATGCTGCGCCACCTCGAGAACGAGGCGGTTGCCGAGATTGTTCGTCTCGAGCGCGTTGAGAATTTCGGGAAGGTGCCCGTCGAACTGCACGTCGACGACGGCGCCGATAACCTGTGCGATGCGACCCTGCGGCTTGGCCATTTTTCTACCCTCGTTTCAAATTTCGGATCAGAGCGCTTCGGCGCCCGAGATGATTTCGATGAGCTCTTTGGTGATCTGGGCCTGACGCGTCCGGTTGTACTTCTGCGTCTGCTTCTTGATCATTTCGCCCGCGTTGCGGGTCGCGTTGTCCATGGCGCTCATGCGGGCGCCCTGTTCGGAAGCGGCGTTCTCAAGGAGCGCGCGGAAAATCTGCACCGCGATGTTGCGCGGCAGCAGCGCGCCGAGGATCGCTTCTTCCTCCGGCTCGTATTCGTAGGCCGCCTTCGAGCCCGAAGCCTCGCCCGCAGCGGGAATCTCCGCCGGGACAAGACTCTGCGCGGTCGGGATCTGCTGGATCACCGAGCGGAAGCGCGAATAGAACAGCGTCGCGACGTCATACTCGCCGGCCTCGAACATCGAGATCACACGGCGGGCGACACCCTCGGCATCGGAGTAGCCGATCTGCTTCACGGTACGGAAATCGACGGTATCGATGATGTGCTTGCCGTAGTTGCGGCGGAGCTGCTCGAAACCCTTCTTGCCAACGCAGAGGATCTTCACCGTCTTGCCGGCGGCCAGCAGGGCGTTGATCCGGTCACGCGCAAGACGGACGATCGAGGAATTGAACGCACCGCAGAGGCCACGTTCGGCCGTGCAGACGATGAGCAGATGCACCTGATCCCTGCCGTTGCCGGCAAGAAGCGCGGGCGCTGCCGAACCGGAAATGCCGGAGGCGAGGTTCGCGAGCACCGTTTCCATCTTGGAGGCATAGGGGCGGGCCGCTTCGGCCGCCGCCTGCGCGCGACGAAGCTTCGCCGCAGCCACCATCTGCATGGCTTTGGTGATCTTCTGCGTCGCCTTCACGGAAGCGATGCGGTTGCGGAGGTCTTTCAACGACGGCATGAAACGGTCCTGCCCGATCCTTGAGAAGGAGGCCGCACCGGGGCGCGGCCTGCGACGTCAACGGGTTACGCGAAGCTCTTGGTGTAGCCTTCGACGATACCCTTCAGCTTGGCGGCGTTGTCGTCGGAGAGATCCTTCGACTTGCCGATCTCGTTGAGGAGCTCGACGTGCTTGTCACGCAGCAGCGAGAGAAGCCCGTCCTCGTAGGCGCGAACGCGGTTGACCGGCAGACCGTCGAGGTAGCCGTTGACACCGGCGTAGATCACGCAGACCTGCTCTTCCATCTTCAGCGGCGAGAACTGCGGCTGCTTCAGCAGTTCGGTCAGGCGGGCACCGCGGTTGAGGAGGCGCTGGGTCACGGCGTCGAGGTCGGAACCGAACTGCGCGAAGGCCGCCATCTCGCGATACTGCGCGAGCTCGCCCTTGATCTTGCCTGCGACCTTCTTGGTCGCCTTGGTCTGGGCCGAGGAGCCGACGCGCGACACCGAGAGGCCGACGTTCACCGCCGGGCGAATGCCCTGGAAGAACAGATCCGTCTCAAGGAAGATCTGGCCGTCGGTGATCGAGATGACGTTGGTCGGGATGTAGGCCGACACGTCGTTCGCCTGGGTCTCGATGACCGGAAGCGCGGTGAGCGAACCCGAGCCGTTGTCGCCATTGAGCTTGGCGGCACGCTCGAGCAAGCGGGAGTGGAGATAGAAAACGTCGCCCGGATAGGCTTCGCGGCCCGGCGGACGGCGCAGGAGCAGGGACATCTGGCGGTAGGCGACAGCCTGCTTGGAGAGGTCGTCATAGATGATGACCGCGTGCATGCCGTTGTCGCGGAAGAACTCGCCCATCGCGCAGCCCGAGAACGGCGCGAGGAACTGCATCGGCGCCGGATCGGAGGCGGTCGCGGCGATGACGATGGAATATTCAAGCGCGCCGCGCTCTTCGAGAACCTTCACGAACTGGGCGACGGTCGAACGCTTCTGGCCGACGGCGACGTAGACGCAGTAGAGCTTCTGGCTCTCCGGGGCGCCTTCGGCGTTGAGCGGCTTCTGGTTGAGGATGGTGTCGAGCGCGATCGCGGTCTTGCCGGTCTGCCGGTCGCCGATGATCAGCTCGCGCTGGCCACGGCCGATCGGGATCAGCGCGTCGACGGCCTTGAGGCCGGTCGCCATCGGCTCATGCACCGACTTGCGCGGAATGATGCCCGGCGCCTTGACATCCACGCGGGCGCGCTTGGCGGCCTTGATCGGGCCCTTGCCGTCGATCGGGTTGCCGAGCGCGTCGACGACGCGACCGAGCAGTTCCTTGCCGACCGGAACGTCGACGATCGCGCCGGTGCGCTTGACCGTCTGGCCTTCCTTGATGTCGCGGTCCGAACCGAAGATCACGACGCCGACGTTGTCGCTTTCGAGGTTGAGCGCCATCCCGCGGATGCCGTTCTCGAACTCGACCATTTCGCCGGCCTGGACCTTGTCGAGGCCGAAGACGCGCGCGATGCCGTCACCGACCGAGAGGACCTGCCCGACCTCGGCCACCTCGGCCGAAGCACCGAAATTCTTGATCTGCTCCTTGAGGATCGCGGAGATCTCAGCGGCGCGGATGTCCATCGGGTAAGCCTTTCCGTATTAGCCGTTATTCATCGCGAGTTTCATCGCGTTGAGTTTCGTTTTGAGGGATGCGTCGATCATGCGGCTGCCCATCTTGACGACGAGGCCACCGATAATGGCGGGGTCGACCTTCTCGGTCAGCGAAATCTTGGAACCGGCCTGGCTCTCGAGCGCCTTGAGAACCGCCTCGCGGTTCTTGTCGGAGAGCGGCGCGGCAACCGTGACTTCGGCGGAAACGATGCCAAGCTCCTCGGCGACCAGCGCCTTGTAGCCGGAAATCATGCCGCGGACGGCGAACAACCGGCGCTTGGCCGCAACGAGCTTGAGAAAATTCGCGGCGAGCCCGGTGATCTTGGCCTTCTTCAGCACCGCATCAAGTGCAGCGACCTGTTCATCGGCGGTAAAAACCGGATTCTTGACCAGCCGATCGAGATCGGCGCTGCTATCGAGCAGGGCGGCGAAGGTATCGAGCGCGTCGCCCACCTTGTCGAGCGCCTTGGATTCCTTGGCGAGTTCGAACAGGGCCAGAGCATAGCGGCCGGCAATTCCTGAAACGATCGGGCTGGATGAGGCCACGACAATCGACTTTCGCTTTTCACATTCCGGACCGGGACCCGGGCAATGGGTCGCACTGGCGCCCCCTCAGCCCTTCGTCCGCCGAAATGCCCCGCCAGGCGGGTCAATCAATGGAACAGCGCCACTGCCCGAGCAAAATGCTGCTCCGCAACGGTCGGGCGGTCGCTAACAAATCTTCAACCCTCGCGCAACCCCTTTCGCTCGGCTTGATACCCTACAAAGGGAGGGATGAGCGGATTCCGCAGCACCTTGGTTGCTGCAATGCAAAACCGGACTCGCCGGTTTCGGCCAAACTGCTGGCTCGACTCAGAAAAAACTGAAGGGATCGATATCGACATCGACCCGGGCGCCCCGCTTCGGCGAACCGGCCTCGGACAGCATCGCGCGGATGAAGTTCTGGATGCCGGCACGGCGTGCGGTCTTGACGATCAGCCGCATACGGTGCTTGCCGCGCAGAAGCGCCATCGGCGGCTCCGCCGGACCGAGCAGGACGACACCGTCGGCCGCTTCCCATTCCCGGATCAGGCGGTGCCCCGCCTGCACGAGAAGCCGCGCGTGATGCTCCGCCGCCGTCTTGTCGCGCGCCGAGACGAGAAGGCTCGCGAGCCGCCCGAACGGCGGCAGGCCCGCCGCCTTCCGCGCGGCGATTTCCTCGGCGTAGAAGCGCTCGTGATCCCCTGAACGCAGCGCCCGGATCACGGGATGTTCCGGCTGGTAGGTCTGAAGGAAACCCCTTCCCGGCTTCTCGCCGCGCCCCGCGCGGCCCGTCACCTGCGCGAGAAGCTGAAAGGTGCGTTCCGCCGCGCGCGGATCGTTGGAGACGAGGCCGATATCGGCATCCACCACCGCCGCCAGCGTCAGATGAGGGAAGTTATGGCCCTTGGCGATGAGTTGCGTGCCGATGACGATCGGAAATTCGTTCGCCGCCACCGCTGCGAGTTCCTGCCGAAGCCGGTCCGCGCCACCGGGAAAATCGCTCGAGAGCGTGATACGGCGGACATCGGGGAAGGCTTCGGCCACCTCCTCCGCGATGCGTTCGACGCCAGGTCCGCAGGCGGCGAGGCTTTCCTCGGCGCCGCAGGCCACGCATTGCGCCGGGCGTCGCTCCGTATGTCCGCAATGATGGCAGATGAGCGCGCGCCGGAACCGATGTTCGACCAGCCAGGCATCGCATTGCGGGCATTGCCAGCGATGGCCGCAGGCCCGGCACAGGGTCAGCGGCGCATAGCCGCGCCGGTTGAGGAAGAACAGCACCTGCTCGCCACGCGCCAGCGTCTCGCCCATCGCGTGCATCAGCTTCGGCGACAGGAACTTACCCCGTTCCGGTGGATCGATGGTGAGGTCAATCGCCTCGATCTCCGGCAGCGCCCGTCCCGCGACGCGATCCGGCAGCAGGAGATGGCGATAGCGTCCCTGCTGCACGTTGACACGACTTTCGATCGAGGGTGTCGCCGAAGCGAGGACGACCGGGCAACCTTCGATCTGCGCCCGGAGCACCGCCATGTCGCGGGCGTTGTAGCGCACGAGATCGTCCTGCTTGAACGCAGCTTCGTGCTCTTCGTCGACGACGATCAGGCCGAGATCGGCAAACGGCAGGAACAAGGCCGATCGCGCACCGACGACCACCCGCGCCTCACCCTCCGCTACGGCATGCCAGAGCCGGTCGCGCCGGTTCGACGCGATGCCCGAATGCCAGGCCCCCGGCAAGCCGCCGAACCGACGCTCGAACCGCGCCAGAAACTCGGGTGTCAACGCGATTTCCGGCAGGAGAATGAGCACCTGCCGGCCGGCCTCCAACGCCGCCGCCACCGCCTCGAAATAGACCTCGGTCTTGCCCGATCCGGTTACGCCCTCGAGCAGGAACGGCGCGAACCCGCCGCCGATCGCCGCCCTGAGGCTTGATGCCCGCTCTTCCTGCAAGGGCGAGAGCTGCGGCGCGCGGCCGCGTGGATCGAGCGCCTGCGCCCGCGCTTCAGGCGCCAGTGCAACGACATCAAACACGCCGTCATCGACCAGCGCGTCGATCACGCCGGAAGAACAACTCGCCCGTTCCGCGAGGTCCTTCTTGCGGTGGACGAGCCCGCCCTTCGCCGCCTCCATCAGACGCGCTCGCGCCGGGGTGATCCGGCCGGGTGGCTTGCCTGTGAGCCGGACACCAAAGCGCGGAGCCTCATGACTTTCGGCCTCGGGATCGCGGATCGCCATCCGCGCCACCATCCCGATGGGCGCGAGCGTGTAATCCGAGACGCGGGCAACGAATTTCAGCATGGCCGGGCCGAGCGGCGGCAGCCGCGTCTTTTCGAGAACGGGCTTGAGGTTGGAGGCGGAACCGCCCGCACGCGTTTCCACCACGACGCCGTAGCTCTCGCGCGTCCCGATCGGCACGCGCACGCAATCGCCGGGGGCGATATCCAGCCCGGCGGGAATCACATAGGAATAGGGTTGGTCGATCCCGAGCGGCAGCGCGACCTCGGCGACGTTCGGCGCGGAGGAAGTATCTGCGGCGGTGGAATCGGCAAGGGAACTCATCGGATGGCTGATAGCACAACTTGTCGCCGGTGAAGCGTCACGGCCTTCATCGAGTTCTTAACCGGTTGCCGACAGAGTGAACCGGGAAGGGCGGGAATTTCCATGTCGCTTGAAGATCATCGCATCGCCTGGCTGAAGGGCCTCTCCCACGAGCGGCTCTATTCCGCAAATACCATCGAGGCCTATGGCCGTGATCTCGCGCAGTTTCTCGCCTTCCTCGGCCCCGATTGCCGAGTGCCCGCCGATGTCCTCGCCATCAAGCCGGCTGACCTTCGTCTGTTCCTTGCCGAACGGCGGCAAGGCGGCGTCGAGAGCCGTTCTCTGATGCGCCAGCTCGCCGGCCTGCGTTCCTTCGCCCGTTATCTCGAGCGCGAGGGGTTCGGCCATGCCTCCGCTTTCAAGGCAGTGAAAGGCCCACGCGTGAAGAAGGGCCTGCCCCGCCCCCTCACCCCGCAGGATGCGCGTGCGACCAGCGCCCGCGAGAGCCGCTCCGGGGACAACCGCGAACCCTGGATCATCGCCCGCGACGCCGCTGTATTCGCGCTGCTCTACGGCGCGGGGCTGCGTATTTCCGAGGCGCTGTCGCTCAGGCGCGACGAAGCCCCGCGCACGGGCGGGGACACGCTTGTTATCCGCGGCAAGGGCGGCAAGGTCCGGCAGGTGCCGGTCCTGCCCCAGATCGTCCGCGCAATCGACGATTACCTCGCGCAATGTCCTTGGAAGGTCGGCCCGGAGGGACCGCTGTTCGTCGGCGCCAAGGGTGGCCCGCTCTCTCCGCGGATCATTCAGCTCGCGATGGAAGGCCTGCGCGGCGCACTCGGCCTGCCGGACAGCGCGACGCCACACGCGCTGCGCCATTCCTTCGCAACACATCTGCTCGCGCGCGGCGGCGATCTGCGGACCATTCAGGAACTGCTCGGCCATGCCTCGCTTTCGACCACGCAGGTCTATACCGAGGTCGACACGGCCCGTCTGATGGCGACCTACAAGGCCGCTCACCCGCGCGCCTGAAAGTATCCGCTCGTTCAAGTGGACACCGGCTGACGGGCGGATGCGAGAATACGGGAAGAGCAAATTTCAGGTCTGAGAACTGCCAGATTGACGTGTAGGGTTCTTGAGAACGTCGCAGGCCGCCGCATAAATCGTCGGCGAATCACTGATTCGCTGGAGAAAAGACATGTCGCATGGCGGCCCCGAAATCGAAACGTCGAACAAGAAGATCGGCCTCTTGATCGCTCTTCTCGCGCTGCTGCTCGCCTTCTCCGAAATGGGCAACAAGCAGGGCGAGAACGACGCGCTCGCCAAGAACGTCGAGGCCTCGAACCTCTGGTCCTTCTTCCAGGCCAAGACGATCCGTCGCACGACGATGCAGACCGCCGCCGAGCAACTCAAGGCGCAACTGCCGAGCATCAGCGATCCCGCTGCCAAGGCCGCGATGGAAGCGCAGATCAAGAAATGGAACGACACGGCCGCCCGCTACGAATCCGAGCCCGAGACCGGCGAGGGCCGCAAGGAACTGATGGCCAAGGCCAAGGCGGCGGAAGCCACGCGCGACCTTTCCAAGGCGCGGGGCGAGGTCTTCGAGATCGCCTCCGCCATGCTCCAGATCGGAATCGTGCTGGCCTCGGCGGCCGTCATCACCGGGGCTATGATGCTCGCCTATTGCGCTGGCGGTCTCGGCCTCTTCGGCCTCCTGCTGATGGGCATCGCCGCCTGGAAACCGACGATCCTGCCCTTCATCCACTAGGGCTCGCGTTGCCGGGCGGCATGCCGCCCGGCCCTATGCCGCAAGCGCGAGATCATGGCGAGAACAAAATTCCGTCTCTCGCCGAACCGGCGCCTCAATTGCGAAATCAGCCGGCGCGCGGGTTCTGTCTGCCGATGCGCCCAGGCTTTGGCCCGCATCACGAAATCATAGAACCGGACGAACCAACCGATCTGCATCAGCTTCGGCTGGCAGGCGTGGAACAGAAACGCGGTGATCCCGAGACCCACCGATTTCGCCAGCAGGAAAACAAGTCCGCCGGCGATGACATGGCCGCCGCCGATCAGCCAGAGCCCCGCGAGCTTGAACGGAAACAGGATCAGGCCCGGAACGGCGAAGACCAGAAGCGTCGCATAGGGCGGCAAGCGCTCAATCCCGGAGGCGATGGCCGCCTTGAGTGCCTTGAAGGGAAGGCACGCGACGACCCAGCCGACGACGGGGTCGAGGCGTTCCCAGATCCAGGCCTCCAGGAGGAAGATCAGGGCGAGAAGGAACCAGAGCGGTCTTAGAAGGCGGCGCATGGAAGCTCGCACGAAAAAGCGGAACACTTGATACAATAGGCGCCGATTGCGGCCGAAAACGTGCCGGATCACACGCCTCTTACGCCGGTTGGACAAGCGGAGCCGGAACAGTGGAGACACCCTGCTCCTCCGCCGCCTCGCGTTCGGCTGCAAGCGCCCGCACGAACCCTTGCCGCGATTTCAGTCGCTGCCAATAGGCGAGGACGGCCGGGGTAAACCGCTCCGAAAGCCCGAGCATCTCGGCGAGATACAGCGCGTAACCGACCGAGATATCCGCCGCCGTGAACCGGCCGGCGCAGAGATATTCCCGTGCGGCGAGACACGGCTCCAGCGTCTTGAGGCGGGCGTGGAACCACTTGCCGTAATCCTCGACGACCTGCGGCAGGCGACGCTCCTCCGGCTCGAACCTGGAGTAGCGCAGCACCAGAGTCTGCGGAAAGGTGAGCGTCGCCTCGCCGAAGTGCAGGAAGTTGAGCCAGGTGCCATAATCCGCCTCATAAGGTGCGACCCGCAGCGGATTCGGCGAGAATTTCTCGGCGAGATACTGGGTGATCGCCGCCGATTCGCTCATCCGCGTCGAGCCGTCGATCAGCAGCGGAACCGTGCCGAGCGGATTCTCGTCGAGGTATTCGCGGGCTACAGCGCGCGGCGGAAACGGCAGTACGACGAGGCGAAGATGTTGCGCTGATTTTTCGAGAAGACCAAGTTCCGCCAGAAGCCAGAGCGGCCGGAACGAACGCGCACCCACACAGTGATAAAGGGTCAGCATCGCACCTCCGAAAAGAAAAACCCCCGTCACCGGGGGCTTCATCGTTACATGTGGATCTGTCGCTTTTCCACCGCCATCGCGGCTTCCTTAACCGCCTCGCTCATCGTCGGATGCGCGTGGCAGGTGCGGGCGAGATCCTCGGACGAGCCGCCGAACTCCATCAGAACCGCCGCCTCATGGATCATCTCGCCGGCGCCGGCGCCGACGATATGCACGCCGAGCACACGGTCGGTCGCCTTGTCGGCAAGCACCTTAACGAAACCGTCGGTCGCGCGGTTGGCGCGGGCGCGGCCATTCGCCGTGAACGGGAACTTGCCGACGTTGTAGGCAATGCCGGCGGCCTTGAGGTCTTCCTCGCCCTTGCCGACGGTGGCGACCTCGGGGTGCGTATAGACGACGCCGGGAATGACATCGTAGTTCACATGGCCCGCCTTGCCGGCGAGAATCTCGGCGACGGCGACGCCCTCGTCCTCCGCCTTGTGGGCAAGCATCGGTCCACGCACCACGTCGCCGATGGCATAGATGCCCTTCACGTTGGTCGCGAAGTGATCGTCGATCGTGACCCGGCCCCGCTCCACGGCGACGCCCGCCGCTTCAAGCCCGAGCCCTTCGGTATTCGGCCGGCGACCGATCGCGACGAGCACGATATCGGCCTCCATCGTCTCTGCCGCGCCACCGGCGGCGGGCTCGACGGCAAGCGTTACACCCTTGCCGGTCTTGGCGCCGGTCACCTTCTTGCCGAGATGGAAGGCGAGACCCTGCTTTTCGAGCAAGCGCTGGGTCTGCTTCGCGACCTCGCCGTCCATACCCGGGAGGATGCGATCGAGATATTCGATCACCTCGACCTTGGCGCCCAGACGCCGCCAGACCGAGCCAAGCTCAAGCCCGATCACGCCCGCGCCGATCACGATCATCTTGCCCGGCACCTTGACGAGTTCAAGCGCGCCGGTGGAGGAAACGATCCGCTTCTCGTCGATCGCGACGCCCGGCAGTTGCGCCACCTCGGAGCCGGTGGCGATGACGATGCTCTTCGCCTCCAGAACCTGAACAGACCCGTCCTCGGCCTTCACCTGCACCTTGCCGGCAGCGAGGATCGTGCCGAGGCCGTGGAAGGCGTCGATCTTGTTCTTTTTCAGCAGGAAGCCGACGCCCTGAACATTGGCATCCACCGTGTCCTGCTTGTGCTTCATCATCGCCGCGAGGTTGAGCTTCGGTGCCGGCACGTCGATGCCGAGCGCGGCAAAGCCGTGTCCCGCCTCATCGAACATTTCCGAGGCATGCAGCATCGCCTTCGAGGGAATGCAGCCAACGTTGAGGCAGGTGCCGCCATGCGTCTTGCGCTTTTCGACAACCGCCACCTTGAGGCCGAGCTGGGCCGCGCGGATGGCGCAGACATAGCCGCCGGGGCCGGTGCCGATAACAACGAGATCGTAAGCCATGATGGGCTCCTTACCTGAACTTTCGGCGCCTCAGCGCCCGCCTGAAACCGTGAGAATCGCACCGACGACATAGGACGCCTTGTCGGAAGCGAGCCAGCGCACGCATTCCGCGACTTCCTCGGCGCTGCCGCCGCGCTTGATCGGGATGGTATCCGCCAATTGCGACACCCGGTCGGGAATGCCGCCCGAGGCGTGGATCTCGGTCTCGATCAGCCCGGGCCGCACCGCGTTGACGCGGATGCCTTCGGCAGCGACCTCGCGCCCGAGACCGAGCGTCATTGCGTCGATCGCCCCCTTGGAAGCGGCATAATCGACATATTGCCCCGGTGCACCGAGCGTCGGCGCGATGGAAGAGAGGTTGATGATCGCCCCACCCTTACCGCCATGCCGCGTGGACATGCGCTTCACCGCCTCGCGGGCGCAAAGGAACGAGCCGATGACGTTAATGGTCATCATGCGTTCGAGGCGGGCGAGATCGTAATCCTCGACCCGTTGGGCGCGATCGATCACGCCAGCATTGTTGACCAGCACCGCCAGCCTGCCGAGCTTGTCCGCAGCGGCAAACATCGCGAGCACATCGCCTTCCGAGCCGACATCGCCCTGAATCGCGACCGCCTTGCGGCCCTTCGCGAGGATCGCGGCGACGGTCTCGTCAGCCGCGACCTTGTTCCCCGCGTAGTTGACAACGACATCGTAACCGTCCTCGGCAAGACCGAGCGCGCAGGCCCGTCCGATACCGCGCGAACCGCCGGTGACGATGGCGACCCCCATACCGGTGGCAGCGGCGCTCATTGCAAGGCTCCGATCAAAGGTCCATCACGAGGCGCGCCGGATCCTCAAGGCATTCCTTGACGCGGACAAGGAAGGTCACTGCCTCCTTGCCGTCGACGATGCGGTGATCGTAGGAGAGCGCGAGATACATCATCGGGCGGATCTCGATCTTGCCGCCGACGACGATCGGGCGCTCCTGGATCTTGTGCATGCCGAGAATACCGGACTGCGGCGCGTTGAGGATCGGCGTCGACATAAGCGAGCCATAGATGCCGCCGTTGGTGATGGTGAAGGTACCCCCCGCCATCTCCTCCATCTTGAGCTGGCCGTCACGGGCGCGCTTGCCGAAATCGGCGATTCCCTTCTCGATACCGGCGAGGCCGAGGTAATCCGCATCGCGCAGCACAGGGACAACGAGGCCCTTGTCGGTGCCGACAGCGATGCCGACGTGGTAGTAGTTCTTGTAGATGATGTCGGTGCCGTCGATTTCGGCATTGACGCCCGGCAGTTCCTTGAGCGCCTGCACGCAGGCCTTCACGAAGAAGCTCATGAAGCCGAGCTTCACGCCGTGCTTCTTTTCGAACAGGTCCTTGTACTGGTTGCGCAGCGCCATCACGTTGGTCATGTCGACCTCGTTGAAGGTCGTCAGCATCGCGGCGGTGTTCTGCGATTCCTTGAGACGGCGCGCGATCGTCTGGCGCAGCTTCGACATTTTGACGCGCTCCTCGCGGGAGGCGTCGTCCGCCGGCGACGCGGCTCGCGGCGCAGGAGCGACCGGCGCAGCGGCAGCTGCCTTGGGCGCCGAGGCCGCAGCGAGCATGTCGCCCTTGGTCACGCGGCCATCCTTGCCCGAACCCTCGACCGAAGCCGGGTTGATACCGGTCTCGGCCGCCATGCGCGCAACGGCCGGGCCATTCGAGGCGGCAGCCGGCGCGGCCGCCGGGGCAGGCGCGGAAGCGGCCGCGGCGGAAACGGCAGCCACCCCTGCGCCACCGGCCGTGATCGTGCCGAGCAGCGCACCCACGCCAACGCTCTCGCCATCCTTGGCGACAATTTCGGCCAGCACGCCGGCAGCCGGGGCATTGACTTCGAGGGTCACCTTGTCGGTTTCGAGTTCGAGAAGCGGTTCATCCGCCTTCACGGCATCGCCGGGTTTCTTGAACCACTTGCCGATGGTGGCTTCGGAGACGCTTTCGCCGAGGGTCGGGACGCGGATTTCAGTGCTCATGATCGCTGGCCTTTAAGGTCTTTGTCTTCGATGGGATCAGTTGGCGAAGGCTTCTTCGAGGAAAGCCTGAAGCTGGGCGACGTGCTTGGACATCTGGCCAACCGCCGTCGAGGCAGCAGCCGGACGGCCGGCATAACGGGCGCGCTTGGTCGAGGAACCGGCCTGCGCGAGCACCCATTCGAGGTAGGGCTCGACGAAGGACCACGAACCCATGTTCTTGGGCTCTTCCTGGCACCAGACCACATCCGCCTTCTTGAAGCGGGCGAGTTCCTGCGCCACCGACTTCAGCGGGAACGGATAGAGCTGCTCGACCCGAAGGAGATAGACGTCATCGATGCCACGTTTCTCGCGCTCCTCGAGAAGGTCAAAATAGACCTTGCCCGAGCAGAGGATGACGCGGCGGATCTTGGCGTCCGGCTTCAGCTTGGTCGACGAGCGACCCGCCTCGGCATCGTCCTGCAGGATGCGGTGGAACGAGGTGCCTTCCACGAACTCCGAAAGATCGGAAACGCAGCGCTTGTGGCGCAGGAGGCTCTTCGGCGTCATCAGGATCAGCGGCTTGCGGAAGTCACGCCTGATCTGCCGGCGCAGCACATGGAAGTAGTTCGCCGGCGTCGTGCAGTTCGCGACCTGCATATTGTCCTCCGCGCAGAGCTGGAGGAAGCGCTCGAGGCGAGCGGAGGAGTGCTCGGGCCCCTGTCCTTCGTAGCCATGCGGCAGGAGGCAGACGAGACCGCTCATGCGCAGCCACTTGCGCTCGCCCGAGGAAATGAACTGGTCGAACAGAACCTGCGCGCCGTTCGCGAAATCGCCGAACTGGGCTTCCCAAAGCGTCAGCGCATTCGGCTCCGAGAGCGAATAGCCATATTCGAACCCGAGAACTGCCTCTTCCGAGAGCATCGAGTTGATGACCTCGTATTTCGCCTGCCCCGCCTGGATGTGGTTGAGCGGGGTGTGCCGGGCCTCGGTCTCCTGATCGATCAACACCGAATGGCGCTGCGAGAAGGTGCCACGCTCGCAGTCCTGACCCGACAGGCGGACGCGATGTCCTTCGGTGACAAGGCTGCCGAAGGCAAGCGCTTCGCCCATCGCCCAATCGATCCCCTCGCCGGTCTCGATCATCTTGCGGCGATTGTCGAGGAAGCGCTGGATGGTCTTGTGGAGATTGAAGTCCTTGGGCGTCTTGGTCAGCGCAAGGCCGATTTCCTTGATCCGGTCGGTCGCGACACCGGACTGGCCGCGGCGCGGATCTTCCTCCGCTTCCTTGACCGACTTCAGGCCCGCCCACTTGCCGTCGAGCCAATCGGCCTTGTTCGGCTTGTAGGCCTGGCCAGCGTCGAATTCGGCCTCGAGGCGCTGGCGCCAGTCGGCCTTCATCTTGTCGACCTCGCCCTCGGTGACGACGCCCTCGGAGATGAGCTTTGCAGCATACATCTCCAGCGTCGTCTTGTGGGCGCGGATCTTCTTGTACATCAGCGGCTGGGTGAATGCCGGCTCGTCGCCCTCGTTGTGGCCGAAGCGGCGGTAGCACCACATGTCGATCACGACCGGACGCTGGAACTTCATGCGGAATTCGGTCGCGACCTTCGCCGCGAACACCACCGCCTCCGGATCGTCGCCGTTAACGTGGAAGATCGGCGCCTCGACGATCTTCGCCACATCAGACGGGTAGGGCGAGGAGCGGGAATAACGCGGATAGGTGGTGAAGCCGATCTGGTTGTTGATGATGAAATGCACCGAACCGCCGGTGCGGTGGCCCTTGAGGCCGGAAAGGCCGAAGCACTCCGCAACGACGCCCTGACCCGCAAAGGCCGCATCGCCGTGCAGCAGCAGCGGCATCACCGCGCGACGGTCTTCCGGCGGGCAGCCGACCTGATCCTGCTTCGCGCGCACCTTGCCGAGCACGACCGGGTTGACGATCTCGAGATGCGAGGGGTTCGGCGTCAGCGAAAGATGGACGCGGTTGCCGTCGAACTCCCGATCGGAGGAGGCGCCGAGGTGATACTTCACGTCGCCCGAGCCTTCGACATCGTCGGGCGCGAAGGAACCGCCCTTGAATTCATGGAACAGCGCGCGATGGGTCTTGCCCATCACCTGCGTCAGCACGTTGAGGCGGCCGCGATGGGCCATGCCGAGCACGATTTCCTGGCAGCCGAGGTTGCCGCCACGCTTGATGATCTGCTCCAGCGCCGGAATGAGGCTCTCGCCGCCATCAAGTCCGAAGCGCTTGGTACCGGTGAACTTGACGTCGAGAAACTTCTCGAAGCCTTCCGCCTCGACAAGCTTGTTGAGGATCGCGCGCTTGCCCTCGCGGGTGAAGGTGATCTCCTTGTCCGGCCCCTCGATGCGCTCCTGAAGCCAGCTCTTCGCAGCCGGATCGGAGATATGCATGAATTCGTAGCCGATCGTCTCGCAGTAGGTGCGGCGCAGGATCGTCAGCATCTGGCGGATGGTGGCGAACTCGAGCCCGAGCACATGATCGATGAAGATCTTGCGGTCCCAGTCGGCTTCAGTGAAGCCGTAGGACGAGGGATGCAGTTCCTCGTGGTCCTTGCGCGGCTCGATCCCCAGCGGATCGAGATTGGCGTGAAGATGTCCGCGCATCCGATAGGCGCGGATCATCATCAGGGCATGGACGGAATCTCGCGCGGCACGCTGAAGATCGGCTTCCGACAGCACCGAACCCTTGGCCTCGGCCTTGCCCTTGAGCTTGTCGCCAACGGCTTTCTCGATCGCGGCCCAGTCACCGTCGAGCGCCGAGATCAACTCGCCCTTCGCCGCAACCGGCCAGTTCTGCCGCTTCCATGACGGCGCGGGGGTCGCATCGCCCGAAATCGATTCGAGATAGGCGGCGGAGGAGCCGACCAGAGCGGAGAGATCTTCGGAATTGGTGTCGAAATCGCGATCCATGGCTTTGACCTTGAAGTCCTTCTGGTGCCCTGCCCGATTCACACCGCCCTGGATTGTTCCGGGCGGCTTGTGGTTCTTGAACGCGGGCGGGAATTGATCCGCCCGCGATAGAGGCGCCGATTGCGCGCCATTACGTCACGGCATCACTTGCCCTTCAGCACGTCGACAAGCGTCTTGCCGAGGCGCGCCGGCGACGGCGAGACGCGGATGCCCGCGGCTTCCATCGCCGCGATCTTGTCCTCGGCGCCACCCTTGCCGCCCGAGATGATCGCGCCGGCATGGCCCATACGGCGGCCTGGAGGCGCCGTGCGACCGGCGATGAAGCCAACCATCGGCTTCTTGCGGCCACGCTTCGCCTCGTCCTTGATGAACTGCGCCGCGTCTTCCTCGGCCGAGCCACCGATCTCGCCGATCATGATGATCGACTCGGTCTTCGGGTCGGCAAGGAACATCTCAAGCATGTCGATATATTCGGTGCCCTTGACCGGGTCGCCGCCGATACCGACCGCCGTCGTCTGGCCGAGGCCCTCCACCGTGGTCTGGAACACCGCTTCATAGGTCAATGTGCCGGAACGCGAGACGATTCCGACATTGCCGGGGCGGAAGATATTCGCCGGCATGATGCCGATCTTCGATTCGCCGGCCGTGACGACGCCGGGGCAGTTCGGACCGATGAGGCGCGACTTCGAACCGTCGAGCGCGCGCTTCACCTTGATCATGTCCTGCACCGGAATGCCTTCCGTGATGCAGACGATCAGCGGAATCTCGGCCTGGATGGCCTCGCAGATCGCATCCGCAGCACCCGGCGGGGGCACATAGACGACCGAAGCATCGGCGCCGGTCTTCTGGCGCGCCTCGAGCACGGTGTCGAACACCGGCAGGTTGAGGTGGGTCGAGCCACCCTTGCCCGGCGAGGTGCCGCCGACCATCTTGGTGCCATAGGCGATCGCCTGTTCGGAGTGGAAGGTGCCGTTCTTGCCGGTGAAGCCCTGGCAGATCACCTTGGTGTTCGCATTGATGAGAATGGACATCGTGGTTTTCCCTGCCTTCACTTAACCGTTCACGGCCTTGACGATCTTCTGCGCGGCATCGTCGAGGTCATCCGCCGGGATGACGTTGAGGCCGGATTCGCGGATGATCTTCTTGCCTTCCTCGACGTTGGTGCCTTCGAGGCGTACGACCAGCGGAACCTGCAGGCCGACCGCCTTGACCGCACCGATCACGCCGCGGGCGATGACGTCGCACTTCATGATGCCGCCGAAGATGTTGACGAGGATGCCCTTCACGTTCGGGTCCGCCGTGATGATCTTGAACGCCGCCGTCACCTTTTCTTCCGAAGCGCCGCCGCCGACATCGAGGAAGTTCGCAGGCTCCGCGCCGTAGAGCTTGATGATGTCGAGCGTCGCCATCGCAAGACCCGCGCCATTGACCATGCAGCCGATCGTGCCGTCGAGCGCGATATAGGCGAGGTCATACTTCGAGGCCTCGATTTCCTTCGCGTCCTCCTCGGTGAGGTCACGCAATTCCATCACGTCGGGATGGCGGTAGAGCGCGTTCGAATCGAAGCCGCACTTGGCGTCGAGGCACTTGAGCTTGCCATCCTTGGTGATGATCAGCGGATTGATCTCGAGGAGGCTCATGTCCTTCTCGACAAAGGCTGCGAACAGCTGTGCCGTCAGCTTCTCAGCCTGCTTGGCGAGATCGCCCGAGAGGTTGAGCGCCTTCGCGACCGCGCGACCGTGATGTGGCATCACGCCCGTTGCCGGATCGACCGAGAAGGTCACGATCTTCTCAGGGGTGTCGTGGGCGACCTTCTCGATATCCATGCCGCCCTCAGTCGAAACGACGAAAGCGGTGCGGCCGGTCTCGCGGTCGACGAGCATCGAGAGATAGAACTCCTTCTCGATATCCGATCCGTCCTCGATGTAGAGGCGGTTGACCTGCTTGCCCGCCGGGCCGGTCTGGATGGTCACGAGGGTGTTGCCGAGCATTTCCTTCGCGTGCTTCTCGACCTCGTCGATCGAGAACGCGAGGCGCACGCCGCCCTTGGCGTCGGCCGGCAGTTCCTTGAACTTGCCCTTGCCGCGGCCGCCGGCATGAATCTGGCTCTTCACGACATAGAGCGGTCCCGGCAGCTTCTTCGCCGCCTCGACGGCCTCCGCGACGCTCATCGCCGGGAAACCCGCGGAGACATTGGCGCCGTAAGCTTTCAGGATCGCCTTGCCCTGATACTCATGAATATTCATCGAGAATGCTCCCCCGCATCCGTTGGGCGTCCTTCCCGGCTGCGGCCGGGCTCTTTACGCCATTTGATGATGAAACTGACAGAACGGGGCCGGATCACGCCGGCCCCGCTCGAAAGGCGGCTCTTACTTGGCGAGCGCCGGGTTGATGGTCTTGCAGGCCTCGACGAGGCCCTGGACCGAGGCGATCGACTTCGCCATCATGTCCTTCTCGGCCGCGTTGAGGCGAACCTTCACGACGCGCTCGACACCCTTGGCGCCGATCACCACGGGGACGCCGACGAACATGTCCTTCACGCCGTAATCGTTCTTGAGATAGGCGGCACAGGGCAACACGCGCTTCTGGTCCTTGAGATAGCTCTCAGCCATCGCGATCGCCGAAGCCGCCGGGGCATAGAAGGCCGAGCCGGTCTTGAGCAGGTTGACGATCTCGCCGCCGCCCTTGCGGGTGCGCTCGACCATCGCGTCGAGCTGCTCCTGGCTCATCCAGCGCATCTTGACGAGATCGGTCAGCGGAATGCCAGCGACGGTCGAGTAACGCACCAGCGGCACCATGTCGTCACCGTGGCCGCCGAGCACGAAGGCATTGACGTCCTTGACCGAGACATTGACCGCATCGGCGATGAAGTGACGGAAGCGGGCGCTGTCGAGCACACCGGCCATGCCGACGATCTTGTTGTGCTTGATGCCAGAGAACTTCTGCAGCGCCCAGACCATCGCATCAAGCGGGTTCGTGATGCAGATCACGAACGCCTTCGGGGCATATTCCTTGATCCCCTTGCCGACCGATTCCATCACCTTGAGGTTGATGCCGATCAGGTCGTCGCGGCTCATGCCCGGCTTGCGCGGCACGCCGGCGGTGACGATCACCACATCAGCGCCAGCGATATCCGCGTAATCCTGCGTGCCCTTGTAGGCGGCGTCGAAGCCGTCGACCGGCGCGGATTCGGCGATGTCGAGGCCCTTGCCCTGCGGGATGCCCTCGGCAATGTCGAACATCACGACGTCGCCGAGTTCCTTGAGGCCCGCGAGATGCGCGAGCGTTCCGCCGATCTGGCCTGCACCGATGAGGGCGATCTTACGACGTGCCATGGTTCTATCCTGACAGAATGCGGCCGCGCGGGACGCGAGGCCCGGAATTTCGAGGACGGTGGCCGTTCCGGTTTCCCGGCTTCCGCCACCCGGGTTCACTTACCTGATCGTGCGATCGGGCAGCACTCGACTAATCCGAGTTGCAGCCCGCGGCAACCGCGAAGATCGTCGCATATCACGTGCCCTGAACGGCATTGTGTCATTTCAGGAATTGGTTTCACGTGCGATCAAAAAGGTCGTGATTTTTCAACGGACTGAAATTTCCATCTCCCCGGATTAGACCGAAAGTTTAGCAATAATTTTCTATTACAAATATCAAATAATGTAATTTGAAATGCTATTTTCTGACGGATATCGCGCGGATCGCCGCCCGGATTGCCCTGTCTCGACGCGCATCGCTCGCATTCTCGTCGCTGCCGGCGTCCAGCACTGCCGTCGGATCGCGGAAACGATGGGTCAGGTCGAGAACCAAAGTGCCAAGCCGCCGGGTATCGCCTCCCTGGAACAGTCGTGTGACGTTCCCTTCCTCGATTATCCGCTCAATGAGGCTTTCGATACGTCGGCGATGGCGCAGCGCCTCGGTGCCGCTCGTCAAGCCGCCGGCAAGCAGACGGAAAAGCGCGGGGTCCTGCCGGTGTGTTTCAGCGTAAGCGCGCGTCAGCGTAGCAAGGAATCGCTCCAGCTTGTCATCGGCCGGGTCCGGCCCCTCGACAATATCCTGCAAGCGCAACTCCAGCGGCCGAAGCCAGTCGTTGAGAATGGCATCGACAATGGCGGCCTTGTCGGCAAAGTAGCGGTAGACATTCGCGTGGCTCATCCCCAGCCGGGCCGCGACTCCGGAAATCCGCATCCTTGCCAGCCCGATCTGCCGGATTTCGGTCAACGCCGTCACAAGAATGCGGCCGCGCGTTCCTTCCGGCGCCGGGCCGCCGGTCATGTTTCCACCAGCCCGGTCGTATCGCCGCTTGCCTCGCTGTCGAGCCGCCCGTGCGGCAGGGCAAGGTAACTTTCGGAACGCATTTCGATAAGGCGCGACACCGTCCGGTCGAACTCGAATGCCACATGGCCGGATGGCGCGTGATAAAGATCTTGCGGCTCCACCTCCGCCGAGGCGATCAGCTTGACATGGTGCTCGTAGAGAATGTCGATCAGCGTGATGAACCGCTTGGCATCGTTGCGCTTCTCCGGATCGATGCGCGGAATTCCTTCCAGCACGAGCGTGTGGAAATTCCGGGCAAGCGCGAGGAAATCGACCGATCCAAGTGGCTTCTCGCAGAAATCGGCGAAAGTGCCGCGCGCGACGCCGCCGGCTGCGATAGGTATGTCCAGAAATCGCCCGCCGAGATCGATCCGGCGCGGCGCCGCGTGCTGCCCCTCCGAGAGTTCCTCGAACAGCCTGTCGATAGCCGCCTTCGCAGCCGTATCGACAGGCCAATAATAGACCGGATGGCCCTGAAGCTTCTCCAGCCGGTAGTCTGTCCGCGCATCGAGCCGGACCACCTGCATCTGCTTCTCTATCAGGCCGATGAAGGGCAGGAAGAGCTGACGGTTGAGACCGTTGTGGTAGAGCCGCGACGGTTCGACATTCGAAGTCGCGACAATCACCACGCCACGCGCGAACAGGGCCTGAAACAGCCGGCCGAGGATCATCGCATCGGCGATATCCGTCACCGAGAATTCGTCGAAACAAAGCACCCAGGCTTCATCCGCGAGCTGCTCCGCGACCGGCTGGATCGGATCCTCACCCTTCACCTCGCCCCGTTTCGCCCTTTGACGCCAGTCGTGAATGCGCGCATGAACATCGGCCATGAAGGCATGAAAATGTGCACGCCGCTTGCGCTGCACATTGAGGCTGTCGTGGAACAGATCGGCCAGCATCGTCTTGCCACGACCGACGGATCCCCAGAGATACAGGCCGCGGATCGGCTCGGGCGACTCTTTCTTGCCGAAGAGCCAACCGAGCGCCGAGCCCTTCCGCGCAAGGCGGTGGGCTTCGAGGCGCTCCGTCAGTCGCGCCAGCCGCTCGACGATCTCCTTCTGCGCCGGATCGGCATCAATCCGCCCTTCGGCCACCATGCTGGCATAACGCGACGCGATCGGCTGCCCCATTTCCATCCCGCAAGGCTCGTCCTATCCGCGTTGTCTGGCACGGGGCGCCGGTTTGGACAAGCGAAAGCAGGGTCGGGAAAACGAAACCGGCTATGCAATTTCAACCGGGTAAACTTTTCTGTATGCGAAAATCGCAAGGCGGCTGATTCTTTGCCACGGTTCTGACAAAAGGAACATATATTGCATCGCAGCAAGAACGAATGAATCAGCCGGGCAGGCCTGCTCCAGAATCTTGGCAGCGCTCCGGCAACCGAAAGTCAGGAACAGGGCCATGCCCAGAGCCAGTCTCGACCGTTTGAGCTATCGAAAGCTCCAGATGACGGACCACGATGCCTTCGAGGCACACCTGCTGTCGCTCGACGCCGAAAGCCGCCGCAGCCGTTTTGGTATGGCGACGAGCGATGCCTTCATCCGGCAATATGCCTCCCGTTGCATCACTTTGAACGCGATCATTCACGGTGCCTTCCTTGGTGACACGCTCGTGGGCGTCGCCGAGCTGCGCCCGATCGGTGATTTCTTCGTCGGCGAGGCGGAACTGGCCTTTTCGGTCTCCAGCGAATGGCGCAACTGCGGGATCGGCACCAATCTCTTTGCGCGCGCGCTCCGCTCGGCCCGCAACCGGGGCTTCAGCCGCCTCTACATGACCTGTTTGAAGAACAACGCGCCGATGCGTGGGTTGGCTCGCAAGTTCGCGGCGGAGATCATGCTCGAGCTGGACGAATCGGTAGCGCTGGTCGAGGCGCCGCGCCGCACGATCGTCTCGCTCCTGCGCGAAGCGATCGACGACGCCGCCGCGCTCACCAATCTCGCCTTCGATTTCCAGAAGCGGGCTTTCCTGCCGCGCCGGTCACAGGTGCGCCCCGGCTGACATGTGGTTGTCCGGCGCGAACAGCCACGCCGGACGTTCACAAACACGCAGTGTTATTTCGACAGGGTAACCGGAGCGCCGGATTTCGCGGTTGCACCGCTGTAGTTTTGCCCACCGGCCTGCCGCAGGCGAGCAACGACGCCGCCACCGGGCTCATAAAGAATAACCTCGGAACCGGCCAACTCCCACGCATTGACGCGCTGGAGTTCCTTGGACTGGCAACCGCTCGTGCCCGCGCCGTAAAGATCGAGTTTCGGCGCACTCGAAAGCGTGATCCGGCACTTCGCGCCTGAACTCTCGGAGACCGACCAGTTGCCGATAAGCCCGGTGCGGGACGGTGCGGCCGGAGCCGCCGGCACAGCGGGCGCCGTCGCGGTCTGCGGCGGTGGATTGCGCGGCGCATTGAGCCCCGGCGCGCCGGGAGCGGTCGCGACGCCACCGGTCTGGCCCGGCGCTGGTAGGGACGGGTCGATCGGAGCGTTGCCCGCGGACGACGCGCCCGGTGGCGGCGGAAGCGACGAGGATTCGACGGAACTCGACGGCGCCGGCGTCAGCGGCGGCGGTGCGGGGGGCGGTGCTGTCGGTGCGGGCGGTGCGCGATAGCCTGAGTCCGACAGGAGCGAACCAAGCCTCGAACTCGATTCGCAGGCCGCAAGCGACAGGGCCAGCGGCGCCAGCACGACCCATTTCATGCGCGAAACCATACCCCGTCACCCTTGTCCGATATCGGCGCCAAAGTCCCCACCCGGCGCGGAAATTTCAATAAGCAGCGAATATTATCGCTAAGAGACATGAATAAGGCGTGACTTGGGCGTTTGGCTGCCGTTCCAGCAAAAAGGCCACCCGGAGGCAGCCTTTCGGTTGTCGATCCGCGGGCTTAGACCTGCCGCGCGACCATCATCTTCTTGATCTCGGCGATCGCCTTGGCTGGGTTGAGACCCTTCGGGCAGGCATTCGAGCAGTTCATGATGGTGTGGCAGCGGTAGAGGCGGAACGGGTCTTCCAGATTGTCGAGTCGGTCTCCGGTTGCCTCGTCACGGCTATCGATCAGCCAGCGATACGCCTGAAGCAGGGCCGCCGGGCCAAGGTAACGGTCGCCATTCCACCAGTAGCTCGGGCAGGAGGTCGAGCAGCAGGCGCACAGGATGCACTCGTAGAGCCCGTCGAGCAGATCGCGATCCTGCGGCGACTGACGCCACTCCTTTTCGGGAGCCGGGGTGTCGGTCTTGAGCCACGGCTCGATCGAGGCGTGCTGGGCATAAAAGCGCGTCAGGTCCGGCACCAGATCCTTCACCACCGGCATGTGCGGCAGCGGGTAGATCTTGATCGTGCCGGAAATCTCGTCCATGCCCTTGGTGCAAGCAAGGGTGTTGAGCCCGTCGATGTTCATCGCGCATGAACCGCAGATCCCTTCGCGGCACGAACGGCGGAAAGTCAGAGTCGGATCGACCTTGTTCTTGATCCAGAGGATCGCGTCGAGGATCATCGGTCCGCAATCGTCGAGATCGACGAAGTAGGTATCCATGCGCGGGTTCGACTCCCCATCAGGATCCCAGCGGTAGATCTTGAATTCGCGGACGTTATTGCCCGCCGGCTTCGGCCAGGTCTTGCCCTCGGTGAGGCGGGAATTCTTGGGAAGATTGAACTCGGCCATCTTAGAACTTGCGCTCCTTCGGGGCGATCTTCGCATCCGGCATCTCGCCGGTCAGGGTCTGGGTGTGCACCGCGCGGTAGGAGAGCGCGACCTTGCCGTCTTCGCCGACGCGCGAGATCGTATGCTTGCGCCAGTTCTCGTCATCACGCTTGGCGAAATCCTCGCGCGCGTGGGCACCGCGGCTCTCGGTGCGGGCCTCGGCGCCGTAAACGGTCGCGATGGCGTTGATCATCAGGTTCTCGAATTCGAGCGTCTCGACGAGATCCGAGTTCCACACGAGCGAACGGTCCGAGACCTTGATATCGGCCTTCTCGGCCCAGACCTTGCTCATCCGCTCGCAGCCCTGCTTGAGGGTCGGGCCGTCACGGAACACCGCCACGTCTTCCTGCATCGCGCGCTGCATTTTCAGGCGCAGGTCGGAGGTGGGCGTCGCGCCATTGGCGTTGCGGGCCTTGTCGAGGCGGGAGAGGATCAGCTCGTCCTGCTTCGAATTGATGGCCGGGATCGCGGCCTTGCGGTCGAGCACCTGCCCGGCGCGGATCGAGGCCGCGCGGCCGAACACCACGAGGTCAATCAGTGAGTTCGAGCCGAGGCGGTTCGCGCCATGCACCGACGCGCAGCCGGCTTCGCCGACCGCCATCAGGCCCGGAACCACGGCATCCTCGTTGCCGGCGGCGGGGTTGAGCACCTCACCCCAGTAGTTCGTGGGGATGCCACCCATGTTGTAATGGACGGTCGGGATCACCGGGATCGGCTCCTTGGTGAGGTCCACGCCGGCGAAAATCTTGGCGCTTTCCGAAATACCCGGCAGACGGGCGTGGAGGATCGCCGGATCGAGATGGTCGAGGTGCAGGAAGATGTGGTCGTTGTTCTTGCCGACGCCGCGTCCTTCGCGCACCTCCATGGTCATGCAGCGCGAGACGAAGTCACGCGGCGCGAGATCCTTGTAGGTCGGGGCATAGCGCTCCATGAAGCGCTCGCCGGCGGAATTGGTGAGATAACCTCCCTCGCCGCGCGCGCCCTCGGTGATGAGGCAGCCCGAACCATAGATGCCGGTGGGGTGGAACTGCACGAATTCCATGTCCTGAAGCGGCAAGCCGGCGCGGGCGACCATGCCGCCGCCGTCACCCGTACAGGTGTGGGCCGAAGTCGCCGAGAAATAGGCACGGCCATAACCACCCGTTGCCAGCACCACGAGCTTGGCGCGGAAGCGATGGATCGTGCCGTCGTCGAGCTTCCAGGCCATCACGCCCTGGCAGGCGCCGTCATCGCCCATGATGAGGTCGAGCGCGAAATACTCGATGAAGAACTCGGCCTTGTTGCGCAGGCTCTGGCCGTAGAGCGTGTGCAGGATCGCGTGGCCGGTCCGGTCGGCCGCGGCGCAGGTGCGCTGGACCGGCGGGCCTTCGCCGTATTCGGTCGTGTGGCCACCGAAGGGGCGCTGGTAGATCTTGCCTTCCTCGGTACGCGAGAACGGCACGCCGTAATGCTCCAGCTCGTAAACCGCCGCTGGGGCCTCGCGCGCGAGGTATTCCATTGCGTCGTTGTCACCGAGCCAGTCCGAGCCCTTCACGGTGTCGAACATGTGCCACTGCCACGAATCCGGCCCCATATTGGCCAGCGAGGCGGCGATGCCACCCTGCGCCGCCACCGTGTGCGAGCGGGTGGGGAACACCTTGGTGATGCAGGCGGTGCGCAGACCCTGTTCGGCCATGCCGAGGGTCGCGCGCAGACCGGCGCCGCCGGCGCCGACAACCACCACGTCGTAGGCGTGATCGACGATCGGATAGGCGCGGCCACCGATGGAAACCGTATTCGCCGAGGAAGTGCCGGAACTTGCCATGTGTATTTAACTCCCGATCAGCCCGCGAAGCCGATCCTGAGGATCGCGTAGGCGGAGGCGAGCGCAATCGCGACCGCGAAGAAGGTGTTGAACATCAGGAGCACGATCTTGGTGCCTTCCGAGTGCACGTAATCCTCGATGATAACCTGCATGCCAAGCCGCATGTGGATCGCGGCCGAGGTGATGAAGGCCATGAGCAGGATCGCCGCCAGCGGATGGCCGACGATCTTCATCGCGCCGGCGTAGTCGGCCTTGGCGAGCATCATCACGATGACGACGAAGGGCACAGTGAGGATCACGTTGGCGACCGCGGTGACGCGGCTCTTCCAGAAATGATCGGTGCCAGAGCGCGCGGCGCCGAGCCCGCGGACGCGGGACATCGGGGTGCGGATGGAATGGCTGTTGTTATTCATCGTTCCGCCCTCAACCCATCAGATAGAAGAACCAGGCCGCAACCGTCAGGCCGAGCGAACCGACCAGCGTCGCCCAGGCGAGCTTGAAGCGCGTTTCGCGGTCGAGCCCCGCCGCCGTATCCCACACGAAATGGCGGATGCCCCCGAGCATGTGATGGAACAGCGCCCAAGTGTAGCCGAACAGCACGAGCTTGCCGAAGATCGAGCCGTAAATCGCCTGAACCATCGCGTAGCTCGTCTTGCCCGAGGCCAGCGCCAGCAGCGCAATCACCAGCAGGAGCGTGCCGAAAAACAGCGCCGCGCCGGTGATCCGATGGACGATCGACATCATCATCGTGATCGTCATCTTGTAGATCTGGAGATGGGGGGAAAGCGGTCGTTCCGCCGGGCCTGTGCGCGCCATGCTTCACCTTGTTCAAAATCTGGAACGGATCCAATGAACGATGAGCCGTCCACTAAACCGTTTTGCCGCATTCCGCAATGCAACGGAACTGCGACCTTTTGCCAAAAAAGCAAGGTCAGTGCATAGATCGCGGCGCGGGCGCGCGGCGGAGATTTCACTCCTTGGCCGCAAACAGCGTTCTCAGTCTGGCCTCGATTTCATCGCCATCGCCCGCGATCTCCAGCGCCTTGACACGGGACTTGCCGCCGCTCGTCAACGAGATCGCGCTACGGCGAACACCCAGCACCTTGGCGAGAAGCGCGATCAAGGCCGCGTTGGCCGCACCGTCTTCCGGCGCCGCCCGCACGCGCGCATTGAGCACCGCCTTTCCGTCATCTCCGGTTGAAACGCCATCGATCGCATCCTTGCCGCCCTTCGGCGTAAGGCGGACGTGGAGCAACACGCCCGCCCCGCCGCGCCGGAACGGCAGGCCCGTCACTTCTTTGACGCCTCGTGGATCTTCTTGCCGGTAAAGGTGAAGTCGAGCCCCTTCTGCGGCAGATGGCAGGCATAGCAGGCATCGAGCTTGATCGGATTGGGCGATCCGTCGGCCTTGAAGGAGGCATATTCCCAGTCGCCATTATCCTTTTCGGGCGGAAAGGGATTGGTCTCGCCCCACATCAGCTCCTTCGCCATAACGGCGATGCCCTTGACGCGCCCGGTCGGTTGAAGCTTTCCCGCAGCATCGACGAGCGGCTTGCCGGCCGTATCGAGCGCAACCTCATGGTCTTCCATCACGAGGACGGTGCCGTTCGGAAACGGGGCATCGGCAGAGACCTTCGCCAGCGCCTCCGGGTTGACATAGAGATACCGGACGATCTTGCGATCCGCCTTTTCGACCTTGTCGTAGAGTCTGAACGACTTGGCGAAGTCAGCGGGAAACTTCACCCGCGTCGCGGTCGTATCCGGCGTCGCGCCCTGTGAAAGCGCCGCCCCGGCGGCCAGCGCGATCGCACCGATCACACCCGAAAACATCCAAATTCGCATGAAATCGCCCTCCCTTTCATCCTTTACCGGATTGGAGGGCAGGGGCGCGCGGGCGTCAAGTCACGAAGCCGCGCAACACGCGTTATCAGAACGAGCGGAGGAGATAGCGCTCGGTGACCACGAGGAACTGGAGCGCCAGCAGCAGCACAACCGGCGAGATGTCGATCGGGCCGAGGTTCGGCAGACGGCGGCGGATCGGCGCCAGCAGCGGCTCAGTGATGCGGTAGAGGAACTCGCCGACGGCCGCGACGATGGGCTGACGCGAATTCACGATGCGTAAATTGATGAGCACCGTGAGAATCACATAGACCAGCAGCAGGAACGAGTAGATCTCGATCACTTTCTCGAAAAGCCAGACAAGCGGGTTCATATCGTCTCCATCGCCTCGAAGCGCGCGGACCATAGCCGAGCCGGGGCTTTTTCCGCAAGCATCGAGCGGAAGGGCTTCGGCCCGATTTGAAAATTCTTCCTGCCCAAAAACCTCGCCGAAAACCGTTGACTTCGCCGCGCGGATCGGTCAATGAACCCGCCTCCGGTTCCGGGGCTGTAGCTCAGTTGGGAGAGCGCGTCGTTCGCAATGACGAGGTCAGCGGTTCGATCCCGCTCAGCTCCACCATCCTCTAAGTCATTGATTTAGTTGGATTTTTTGCCTCAAGATCATCCCGACAACTCCGAGGCTTGACCTGTTCCGTCAGCCATTCGCGCGCCGTCTCAGAACGCATTCGCTGACGTGTTTGGCGCCCTCGCGCGGGTTTTCTCAGCGGCGGTTTGGTGATTGCCGGCTTTTGACGCGGGTTAGGCAACCCGGCGTGATGTTCAATCGTGTACATGCCAAGTGACCAGCATACCCTGCGTATCGTGCATCTTGCTCTGGGCGCCGCTGACCTCGTCGGCTTCCGAGAGGGTGTTGCCGAAGTTGTCGTAAGTACAGACCGTGTCGGTGTTACGGGCCTCGGCGACGTTGGCGACGTTTCCGTATGGTGATTATCCCCCTAAAGACCTCGGAAATGCGCCAAAATTGGCATCGCAAGCGGCGCTTGAGGAATAGCGGTGGGCGCGCCCTCTAGCATTACTGAGACGCAGCAATCCTCGCCTGCGAAGACACCCTGCCAATGTGCAATCGGCATGGCCATCAGCCGGGTCTGCACGGCTGCTGCATCCGGACTTTCCGTCTCGCCAAAGCCGATCACGACGCAGAACCGGCGCCAGAATTTCTCCTCGAACGCACCGACAACCACCGCCCCGCCCTCGAGCGGATAGATGCGGTAGCGGGGCGAGGATCCGCCAAACGGTGAGGCTCCCGGATCGAACCGCCCGGTCGAGAACAGTGCGCCGGTGACATGCGGGATGAAAACGCGGGCATTGTCGCTGATCGAGATATCGAGAAAACAGCCCTCACCGCTCACCTCCCGCACTCGCAGCGCGAGCAGGATATTGAGTATCGCCGGCAGACTGCCGCCGCCGACGTCTGCGAACAGCCCCGGCGGTACCGCTGGGCCACCTGCCACGGCGTCGAACACACCCGCGTCCGCGAGGTAATTGAGGTCGTGCCCGGCCCGCGCGGCATTCGGCCCGGTCTGACCATAGCCGGAGATGGCACAGTAGATCAGGCGCGAGTTGCGCGCGCGGATGGCCTCGTAGCCGAGCCCGAGCCGCTCCATCACGCCGGGGCGGAACTGCGAGATGAGGATATCGGCCTGATCGGCAAGGCGCAGCGCTTCTGCAAGCCCCTCGGGCGCGCGCAGATCGAGTCGGATCACGTGTTTCGCGCCGTTGAGCGCGTCATAAAGTACGGGACGGCCTCCCGCGAAGGGCGGCACATGCGCCGCATCGTCGCCCTCGAGCCGCTCGATCTTGGTGACCTCGGCGCCGCAGGCCGCGAGCATCGCGGTGGCATAGGGCCCCGGCAAAAGGGTCGAGAAATCGAGAACGCGGAGACCGGAAAGCGGAAGCGACATGCAAAAATGACCCTGAACGGCACGGCACGGATTGCCATGCCTCGCCGGCGACTATAAATAGAACGACCGTTCAGGCAATGAATATCATCGCCCCTGCCCCGGAGATCCGATGTCGCCCCAGCCCCCCTCCCCGACACCCGAAGGCGGCGCGCTCGCCGGGCTCAGGGTCGTCGATCTCACGCGCGTGCTCGGCGGTCCCTACGCGACGCAGATTCTCGGCGATCATGGCGCGGACATCATCAAGCTCGAACCGCCGCAGGGCGATGAGGTGCGCCAGTGGGGCCCGCCGTTCCATGAGGGCGACGCGAGCTATTTCATCGGCGTCAACCGCAACAAGCGTTCGCTCAGCGCCGATCTGTCGCGGCCGGAAGGGCGGGAGATTCTCTTCCGCCTGCTGGAGGACGCGGATGTGCTGGTCGAGAATTTCAAGGCCGGAACGCTCGAGCGCTGGGGGCTGGGGTTCGACGAGGTGCTTGCGCCGCGTTTCCCGCGCCTGATCCACTGTCGGATCAGCGGTTTCGGCTCCGAGGGGCCGCGCGGCGGGCTGCCGGGCTATGACGCGATCGCGCAATGCATGACCGGGATGTTCACGGTCAACGGCACGCCCGAGAGCGGCCCGACCCGAATCGGCGTGCCGGTCGTGGACATGACAACCGGCCTTTACGCCGTGGTGGGACTTCTGATGGCGCTGATCGAGCGTCAGCGCTCAGGCAAGGGGCAGTTTCTCGAGGTGCCGCTCTACGACAGCGCGCTCTCGTTCATGCATCCGCATGCTGCGAACTATTTCCTTTCCGGCAAGCTGCCGAAACTCACCGGCAACGCCCATCCCAACATCAGCCCCTACGATACCTACAGCACCGCCTCGGTTCCGGTGTTCCTCGCCATCGGCAACGATGCTGCCTATGCGAAGCTCTGCACGGCGCTCGGATGCCCCGAACTCGCGCGGGACGAGCGCTTCCTTACGAACGGCCTGCGCGTCACCAACCGTGAGGCGCTCAAGGTGGAAATGGAGGCACGACTGGTCACGCGGGAGGGCGTGGCGTTGTGCGACGAACTCCTCGCCCTTGGCCTGCCTGCCGGAGCGATCCGCACACTCGACGCGGCGTTCGAGGATCCGCAGGCGGTCCATCGCGGCGCGACCCTCGCACAGGATTGGTATCGCGGCGTCAACACGCCGCTGCGCTTCTCGCGCTCGCGCTCAGGGTTGCGACACCTGCCGCCGAAACTCGGCGCGAACGGCGCGGCAATTCTCGCCGAAGCCGGTTTCGACGATGGTGAGATCGCAAATTTGAAGGCGGCTGGAATCGTGCGCTTGCCGGACGAGGAGGCGCGATCATGAGCGGCATCACCCCTCTCACCCCTCCTCTCTCGCCGCTCGCACAATTCGAAGCGGGGCTCACCCACGGCGGCATCACCATCGCGCCCGAGGCCCCACCCGCGCGGCGCTTCCCCCCGCGTCTCGGCGCTGGATCCGACACGCAGCATGCGCTCGCGACCACCGGTACGGTCTACAGCGCGACCCATGTTTCGACCCGCGCCGGCAGCCATATGCTGGCACTGATCGACCTGACGGACGGCGGGCGACTGCTCGCGCGCTTACGCGGCGAAACGGACGCCAGCGCTGCGATTGGCGCGCAGGTAGCACTGGCAACGGACCGGCAGGATGACGAGCCGGCCCTGACCTTCACGCGGATAGCAGAGGGCGCACGATGAGAACGTCCCTGCGCGGCAGCGCCGCCATCGTCGGTATCGGGCTTGCGGGGATTCCGGCGATGCCGCCGGGCTCTACCCCGGTCGATTGCATGGCGCTCGCGGCTTTGGCGGCGCTCATGGACGCAGGCATCGCGCCGGAGGAAGTCGATGGCGTGTTCGCATCCGGTCTCCAGATGCTGATGCCGGCACTCGGCCTGTGCGAATACCTTGGCCTCGCGCCGCGCCATGTCGACGGCACGCAGGTCGGCGGCTGCGCGCCGCTCGTGCAGCTCAACCACGCGCGCCAAGCCATTGCCAGCGGCACCTGCGAGGTGGCGCTGATCGCCTATGGCTCGACGCAGCGCTCGTCCGGAGCGGCCTTCGCGTCGCTCTCCGAGCCGCTGGTGTTCGAGCAAGGCCTCGGCTGGCCCGGCCCGGTGGCGGCCTATGCGATGATCGCGCAGCGCCACATGCACGACTTCGGCACCCGCCGTGAGGACTTCGCTGAGGTCGCAGTCGCGGCGCGGGAATGGGCGCGACTCACACCGGGCGCAACCGCGCAAGGGCCGTTGACGATCGAGGACGTGCTGGCCGCTCGGCCGATTGCCTCGCCTTTCGGCTTGCGTGATTGCTGCCTCGTGACCGATGGTGGCGGCGCGCTTGTCGTGGTCTCGGCCGAACGCGCAAAATACATGAAGGCGCCGGTTTACGTGCTCGGGTCGGCGGAAATCGCCACTCACCGCTCCATCGCGGCGATGCCGGATCTCGTGCACACCGGCGCGGCGATTACCGGTGCGCGCGCCTTCACCGAGGCGGGGCTGAGCCCGCCGGACATCGATGTCGCGCAACTCTACGACGCCTTCACCGTCAACCCAATCGTCTTTCTCGAAGACCTCGGTTTCTGCGCCAAGGGCGAGGGCGGCCCCTTTGTGCGCGATGGTGGCATCGCGCCCGGCGGGCGGCTTGCGGTTAACACCAACGGCGGAGGGCTCTCGTTCTGCCATCCTGGGATGTATGGCGTCTTCACGTTGATCGAGAGCGTGTTGCAACTGCGCGGCGGGCTCGGCGCGCGGCAGGTCGCGGGCGCAAAAACCGCGCTCGCCCATGCGCCCGGCGGGTTCATGGCCAGCCACGCGACCGCGATCCTCGGGACGCCCGAAACCCTCTGAACCTGAAAATCGACCTGACGCACCGACCGCGCTTGACAAGCGGGCCATCGCACTCAATAAATAAACCGAACGGTCGTTCTAACAAATAGGCGCAACATGACAGCCCAGACCATCACACCGGAGGCACCCAAGGCGCGGCCCGATTTCCCGGCCCTGATCAAGGAAAACCGCGTCCATTCCTCGCTCTATTACGACGAGGCGATTTTCCGCGAGGAGCTGGAAACCATCTGGTACAAGGGCTGGGTCTATGTCGGCCATGTCTCCGAAGTGCCGAAGAAGAACGATTACGTCACCAAATCCATCGGCCCGACGCCGGTGCTGCTGATCCACAACCGCCACGGCGAGATCAGCCTGCTGCAAAACAAGTGCCCGCATCGCGGCAACCAGCTCTGTGCCTACCAGAAGGGCAACCGCACCTCCTTCACCTGCCCCTATCATGCCTGGACCTTCGCGAATTCCGGCGAACTCACCGGCCTCGCCTACCCTGACGGCTACGAAGGTCTCGACAAGAGCGAGTTCTCGCTCGGCAAGGTGCCGCGCATCGGGATCTATCGCGGCTTCATCTTCGGCTCGATGGCGAAGGAGGGCATTTCGCTCGACGAGCACCTCGGCGACGCGAAGCGCGTCATCGACCAGCTCCTCGACAATTCGCCCACGGGCGAACTCGATCTTTCCGCCGGGTTCCTCCAGCACCGTACGCAAGCCAACTGGAAGTTCGTGCTCGAGAACGAGACCGACGGCTATCACCCCGGTTCGGTGCATGGTTCGATCTTCCAAGTCGCGTCCTCGCCGGTGCCGGGGCTCTACAAGCCCGACAGCCTCGCCCTCACCCGCGATTACGGCAACGGCCACACCGAATTCGATCTGCGCCCGCAGTGGCGCCACTTCGACAAGCCGCTGCACTGGTTCAACACCAGCGCCGAGAAGCTGCCCCTCTATGTCGCGGCCATGAATAAGGCCCATGGCGAAAAGCGCGCCCGCGAGATCATGATCGACGGCTCGCCCCACGCGATGATCTTCCCGAACCTCTTTATCGCCGAGATCCAGATGTTCGTGATCCAGCCGGTGTCGGTCAACGAGACGATCCAACACGTCACCGCGATCCAGTTCAAGGACGCGCCGGATATGAACCGCCGTCTGCGCCAGCAGACCATGGGATCAGTCGGCCCTGCCGGGTTCCTCCTCGCCGACGACACCGAGATGTACGAGCGCAACCATCGCGGCGCGATGATCCGCAACCCTGAATGGATCGTGCTCTCGCGCGGCCAGGCCCGCGAAACTCGCGACGAGGACGGCCACCGCATCGGGCATTCCACGGACGAGGTGACTCAGCGCGGCATCTGGCGCCACTACCTCAAACTGATGACCGAAAACCAGAAAGACGCGTGAGGCGAGCATGATCGAAGAACTGGACGCCAAACTCGCCGTCGCCCCACCGATCGCACTCGATGCCAAGGCCGTCGAGACCCTACGCGCAGTCGAGCAGTTCCTCTATTACGAGGCGCGCCTGCAGGACCAGCACGCCTATGACGAATGGGAAAGCCTGTGGGCGGATGACGCCATCTACTGGGTGCCGGCCAACGGCGAGGACACTGATCCCGAGACCCAGATGTCGTATATCTACGACAACCGCTCGCGCATAAGCGTGCGGATCAAGCAGCTCAAGACCGGCAAGCGCCACACCCAGACGCCACGCTCGCAACTCGCGCGGATTATCTCCAACATCGAGCTTTTGAGCGACGCCGCCGAGGGCATCAGCGTGCGCGCCAATGCAATGATCTACGAGGAAAGCCTGCGCGGCGTCACGATCTGGGCCGCGCGCAACGACTATCGCTTGCGCCGCGACGGGAGCAGCTTCAAGCTCGTGCGCAAGAAAATCGTGCTCGTGAACAACAACAAGCCGATCTACACGCTCTCGTTTCTCGTGTGACTTGCCTTGTCTGACCACCGACTGAGCGGTTGCGGTCGCGCGCTTTTTCATGGTCTGATCGCTCGATCTTTTTTTGGAGCTTAGCCGCATGACCGATACGTCCCCCCACCTCTCCGAAGGTCCGGTGCTCCTCGAGATCACGGAGGGAATCGCGACACTCACGCTCAACCGGCCCGAACAGGCCAACGGCATGAATCTCGCGCTGATGAAGGCGCTTCACGAGGCCGCAATGCGCTGCCATCGCGCGCCCAATCTTCGTGTCGTGCGGTTGCGCGGCGCGGGGAAGAACTTCTGCGCCGGCGGCGACGTGCGGGAGTTCGCGCAGCAGGGCGACGGCATCGGCGACTACATGCGCGAGGTCACCGCCTGGCTTCAGGCCGCCGTGGGCGTATTGATCCGTCTCGACGCGATCGTCATCACCGAGGTTCAGGGCTTCGCGGCGGGCGGAGGCGGGCTGGGGCTCGTTTGCGCCTCCGACATCGTGATTGCAGGCGAGAGCGCGAAATTCCTCGCCGGAGCAACGCGCGTCGCCATGGTACCGGATGCCGGCGCTTCGGTGATCCTGCCCCGCCTTGTCGGATTCCGGCGGGCGATGGAAATCCTTGTCTCCAACCGCGGGATCCCGTCCGAGGAAGCGCTGGCGATCGGGCTCATCACCCGCCGCGTGCCGGATGCCGAACTGGCGAGCACTGCCGAGGCCATGGCGAAGGAGGTCGCGCAGGGCGCCCCGCTCGCGCTCGCGAACATGAAGCGTCTGTTGTGGAACGGCCTTGGTGTTGAAACCGTACTGCCCGAGGAAGCGCGCACGCAATCGCTGCTGTGCGGCACCGAGGACGCCGCCGAGGGGCTGCGCGCCGTGATCGAGAAGCGCACACCGCATTTTACGGGCCGCTGAGTATGGAACCCGCGCCTCCAGCGCTAGTGACGGGCGGCGCGAGCGGCATCGGCGCGGCGATCACACGCGCGTTCCGTGCGGCGGGGCATGCCGTCACGTTCTGCGACCGTGACGGCGCGGCGGGCGCGGCGCTCGCGCGCGAGACCGGCGCGGCCTTCATCGAGATGGACGCCACGGATGACGCCGCCATTGCGGCGCTTTTCGCGTCTCAGGGCCCGTTCGGCGTGCTCGTCAACAACGTCGGCGCCGACCAGCACGCCTTCTTTACCGAGACCACCCGCGAGGATTGGCGGCACCTGCTGGGCGTGAACCTTGAAACCGTGTTCGCCTTCACCAAGGCAGCCCTCCCCGCGATGCAGGCGGCGCGCTACGGGCGGGTCGTCAACATCGCCTCCGAGGCCGGGCGCATGGGTTCGAAGGGCGGCGCGGTCTATGCCGCCGCGAAAGCCGGCGTAATCGGCTTCACCCGCTCGATCGCCCGCGAGAACGCGCGCTACGGCATCACCGCCAACGCGATTCTTCCTGGCCCGATCCGCACGCCGATGGTCGCGCGCGGCATCGCGCAATACGGCGAAAAGCTGGAGCGTGACATGGCCGGCTTCACGCTGATGAAGCGTATCGGTGAACCCGAAGAAGTCGCGGCGGCGGCCCTGTTTCTCGGCTCGCGCGCGGCCTCCTTCATCACCGGTGAGGCGCTTGGTGTATCGGGTGGCATGGGTTGCGGAGCCTAGCGCACGGCCTCACGAATGAAAACGCCGATGTCCGCGATAGAGGAGCGCGCTTGCGGCAGCGCGTCGAAAACCTGAAAATGATGGCCCATCTCCGGCCAGACACGCAGCGTGCAATCCACCCCCACCTGCTTCGCGCGCTGCGCCAGCAGCGTCGAATCGTCGAGCGTGATGTCGAAATCGCCCGCGTGCACGAGGATCGGCGGCAGACCGGCAAGATCGGCGTTGACCGGCGAAGCCAGCGGCGCCAAAGGATCGCCGCCGCGCCCGAGATAGGTGCGGGCCATGGCGCGCAAGGCCTCAGGCTTCGAGAAAATATCCTTCTCCGCCCGCGATTGGTAGCTTTCGCCACGCATCGTGAGATCAAGCCACGGCGAGATCAGCACCAGCGCGGCGGGCAAGGTTAAGCCAGCATCGCGCGCCTGAAGTGCGATTGTCAGCGCGAGATTGCCGCCTGCCGAATCGCCCGCGATCACGATCCGCGTGTGCGGGTTCGCTGCCAGCACCGCACGATAGGCCGCAACGCCATCCTCCATCTGCGCCGGAAAACGGTGCTCCGGCGCGAGGCGATAGTCGAACCCGATCACCTCCGTGCCGCTCGCCTCGGCAAGCCGCGCCATCAGGCTGGCGTGGGAGCGCAGCGAGCCGATCTGAAACCCGCCGCCATGGCAGAACAGCACGCAGCCGCGCGGCGCGTCGGCTGCAGGCCTGTGGCGCACGGCGGCCATACCGGCAAGGGTCGTCGACTCCGCCCTGCCCGGTTCGGGCCCGGCGAGCAATTCCTCGAAACCACCGCGGATCTCGGCCAGTGTCGCGCCCTGCGCCCAGCGGGACGTCATCTCGACGATCCGCCGCGCGACCTCGGCCTGAGCGGCTGCCGAAGCGTGATCCGGTTTCTCGGCGGTCATGTCACCTCCCCTTTGAGCGGCTGCGGCATCGCTTGCTTGCGTGGCACGCGTTTTTGTTATTTATAGAACGACCGTTCGGTTTAATAAAGAACATTGTTCCCGGAGGAGCCTCCATGAGCGAAACCATTGCAATCGTTGGCGCTGGTCACGCGGGCGCCACGCTTGCGGTCCACCTGCGCGAACTTGGCTTCGCCGGACGCCTCCTGCTGATCGGCGAGGAGCCGCATCCCCCATACCAGCGCCCGCCGCTGTCCAAGAAATACCTGAACGGCGAGTGGCCGGCCGAGCGGCTCTACCTGCGCTCCGAAGAGACCTGGGCGGCCATGGCTATCGAACTCCATCGCGAGGCGCCGGTCACGGCGCTGGACACGCGTGCCAAGACCTTGACCATTGGCAAGACACGTTACGGATGGGACAAGCTCGCGCTGACCACCGGGGCGGCATCGCGCCCGATTCCCCCCGAGTTTGCGGGGCATGCGAATGTGTTCGATCTGCGCTCGATCGCGGATGTCGACGCCCTGCGCGCCGCCTACCGTCCGCGTTCGCGCATGGCGATCATCGGCGGCGGCTTCATCGGGCTCGAAACCGCCGCCGTGGCTGCAAAGAACGGAATCGCGGTCACCGTCATCGAGCGCGCGGGACGCCTGATGGAGCGCGCGGTCGGCCCCGCGACCTCGGCGGCGTTCAAGGCGCTGCATGAGGGCAGCGGCGTGCGCTTTCACATGGAAACCAGCGTCACCCGCGTCGAGCGCGAGACCGACGGCACACGCCTCGAGCTCTCGAACGGAGAGAGCGTGATGGCGGACAGCATGCTGGTGAGCATAGGCGTTGCGCCGGCTACCGCACTTGCCGAGGCGGGCGGGATTGCGACCGGCAATGGCATAACGGTCGATGAATACGGGCGCACTTCGGCGCCGGACGTCTGGGCGGCGGGCGATTGCACGAATTTCCCCCTTCATGGCGCCCGTCACCGGCTCGAGAGCGTGCAGAACGCGGTCGATCAAGCCAAAGCGGTCGCCGCCGATATGCTCGGTCACGGGCAGCCCTACCGCCCGGTGCCGTGGTTCTGGTCGGATCAGTACGACACCAAGCTCCAGATCACCGGGCTCTACCATGGCTATACCGATGTCATCAGCCGCGCAGGGCGCGCCGGCCTCGCACATTGGTATTTCCGGGGCGAGGATTTCATCACCGTCGAGGCGATCAACGAGCCCGCGAGCTTCATGCTCGGGCGAAAGCTGCTGGAAGGCGGCATTGCGCTGCCGCGCGCCTCAATGACGGACCCCGGCTTTGATCCCCGAAGCTGCCTGCGCTGAGGCGCTCCGCTCGCCGGCACAGCCGTTGAGCACCATATCGACGACATGATCGGCGAGATCCGCGGGCTTCATCGCGCCATCCGGGCGATACCAAGTGTAGGCCCAGTTGATCATGCCGAAAAACAGCATGGTGTCGATGTTGATGCGCCCACGCGCGCGGTTGGCGTCGCTTTCGAGCGCCTTGAGGATGTTGCGCACATGCGAGACCAGCTCGCGCTGCTTGTCGACCAGTTCCTCGCGCTTGGCCGGGGGCAGGAATTCCATGCAGGTCAGCAGGACGATATGGGTTGCGCGGGAGGCCGCGTAGACCTCCATGAAGTTGCGCGTGATGGCGATGAAGCGGGCGCGTGGATCGGGGTTCTGCGCGACGAGCTCGCGCGTTTCCTCGACCAGCCGTTCGACATGCCCGCTCAGCATGGCGATCAGGATCGCCTCCTTGGACTCGAAATAGTGGTAGAGCCGCGATTTGGAGCACGCGCAGGCCGCCGCGATATCGCCGATGGAACTCGCAACGTAACCACGCGAGGCAAAGAGCTGCGCGGTTTTCCCGAGGATCATCTCCTGGATGTTGTCGTAGTCCGGCGATCGTGTTCGGGCCAAGGCGATGTACTCGTCATGTTTGAACGGACGATCGCCTAATACGGCCTGCTTTCCCGCATGGCAATGCGTTCGATCAAGCAGCCTTCAGCCCTTCCCGGAGCGATGGAGAACCCGCACCGCCTTCGCCTCGTAGCGCGGCAGTGTGCCGAAGGGATGGCACTCGACCTCGACGCCGATCCCGATCCGGGCGTGGATTTCACGCTTGAGGTCGACAACAATCTCGACCGCCGGGCGCGGATCCTCCCGCTCGCTCTCGACCGCGACCAGCATCGAGGAGATCGTCGTCGCTTCCTTGTCGACATAGATCTGCCAGGCTTCCTTCACGGTGCCCGGTATGCCCGCGATGATATCCTCGACCTGCGAGGGGAAAACGATGACGCCCTTCACTTTCAGCATATCGTCGGTGCGGCCGATCAGCCGCCCGATGCGGCGCATGCCACGCCGACCCGATGGGCAATCATACGGCTTGGGCGATAGGCGCACGAGATCGCGCGTGCGCCAGCGAACGACGGGCGAGGCCTCACGGCACAAGGTGGTCACGACGATCTCGCCCACCTCGCCTGGCGCGACCGGCTTGAGTGTCGCGGGGTCGAGAATCTCGGTGATGACCGTATCCTCGTTGACGAGCTGCAATTCATCCTCGGCATGAGTGAAGGGCGTGGAGATCGCAAGGATCGGCCCGCCCGCCTCGGTGGTGCCATAGATGTTGTGGCTCATGAAGCCCTCGGGCATCTCGGCTTCGAGCTGCGCACGGAATTCCGCCGAGACCGACTGGCCGCCGAGGATGCCAATTTTCAGCGCCCAGTCCTTCTTCGGGTCCATGCCAGATTGCTTGGCGAGGGTGATCAGCGACATCAGCCAGAGCGGCGACATCGAGGCGACTTCGTATTGATGGTCGCGCAGCCACTGGATCGCAAGTTCGCCGCGCCCCGGCCCGAGCGGAAAATTCGGGCAGCCCAGCGCCTCGAAGCCAGCATCGAGCGCCGGCCCGCCGATCCACAGCCCGTAGCCGTAGCCCTGATAGGCGCGCTGGCCGCGCTGCACACCGGCCGCGCTCAGAACCCGCGCCATCTGGTAGGGCAGCAGCTTGCGGAAGTCGTTCGGCGTCATACCGAACAGAACCGGCAAGCCCGTGGTGCCAGAGGTCGCGATGAAGCGCTCGATATTCTCGACCTTGTCCGCCAGGAATGGAAAGGGATAGCGCGCGCGCAGGTCCGATTTGTCGAGGAACGGGGCGTTGGCAAGCCCGTCCTCGCTCGCAAGATCCTGCGGCTTCATACCCGCCGCCTTGAAGTGTTCCACCCACTCGGGCATCGCGGCAAGGCGTGTGCCGAGCGTTACGATGTTCTTGCGCTGGATCTTGTGGATCCCCTCGGCGTCAAGCGTTTCCACGTCCGGGTGAATCATCGACCGGCACTCCCTCATTCCGCAGGCGCGGGTTGTCCCGCTGTTGGATAATTTATAGTCCGAACGGTTGTTCTATGTAAAGCGCATGCCGATCCGTCACCACGGATTTCAAAGCCCGAGATAGCTCTCCCGGATGCGCGGATTCTCGATCAACTCGCGCCCCGTCCCCGATAGCACGATCATGCCGGTCTCCATCACGTAGCCGCGATCCGCCACCGAGAGCGCCCCAAAGGCGTTCTGTTCGACAAGCAGCACCGTGACACCCAGGGCCTTGAGCGATTTCACCACCTCGAAAATCTGCGCCACGAGCAACGGCGCGAGGCCCATCGAAGGCTCGTCCAGCAACAGACAGGAGGGGCGCCCCATCAGCGCGCGGGCGATCGCCAGCATCTGCTGCTGCCCGCCGGACAGCCCGCCGGCATTGAGGTTTCGCTTCTCGCGCAGCACCGGAAACATCGCGAAGGCATCGTCCATGTCCTTGTCGACGCGGGTATCAGTGTAGAGATAGGCACCCAGTCGCAGGTTCTCCTCCACGGACAGATTGGTGAAGATCTGCCGCCCTTCCGGCGAGAGCGCGAGCCCGCGCGCGAGCCGCCGGAAGCCGGGCACAGCCGAAATATTCTCGCCGCGGAAGGTGATCGTTCCACCCGCGACCGGCTGGGCGCCGACGATGGTTTTCAAGAGCGTCGTCTTGCCCGCACCGTTCGCACCGACAACCGTGACGATTTCACCGGAATGGATCTCGATATCGATACCGTGCAGCACCTCGATACGCCCGTAAGCGGCGCGCAACCCCTCAACCACCAGCATGGGAGCCCTCCTGCTGCACGCCGAGATAGGCCTCGATCACGCGCGGATCGCGGCTGACGGTCGCGGGATCGCCCTCGGCGATCTTCTCGCCGTGATCGAGCACGACGATGTGGTTGGAGATGCGCATCACCATTTTCATGTCGTGCTCAACCAGCAGGATCGCGGTGCCTTCGTGAGCGATTTCTTCGATCAGCCGGTCAATTTCCTCGGTTTCGGTCGCGTTGCAGCCCGCCGCCGGTTCATCGAGCAGCAGCACTTTCGGGGAGAGCGCGAGGGCCCGCGCGATTTCCAGCCGCTTGAGCGACCCGTAGGAGAGCGCGCCCGCCTCGCGCTCCGCGGCACGCTCCAACCCGACCCGTGCAAGAAGCGCGCGCGCGGCAGCCTCGATAGCGCGGGTGCGGGAGCGAGCGGTGGGCCAGTTCAAAAGATCCGCGAAAAGCGAGCCCTTCTCCTTGAGATGGAATCCGCTCATCACGTTCTCGAGAACGCTCATTGCCGGGAAGATCTGGAGATTCTGGAAGGTGCGCGAGAGTCCACGGCGTGCGAGCAGGTGCGATGCCATGCCGGTCACAACCTCCCCATCAAGCCGCACCGAACCGGACGCGGGCATATAAAGCCCCGAGATCATATTGAACAACGTCGTCTTGCCCGCCCCGTTCGGCCCGATGATCGAAACGATCTCGCCTGGTTTGAGCGCGAAACCGACATCATGCACCGCGCGCAGCCCGCCGAAAACGATCCCGAGGCCCTCGACCACGAGCAATGGTCTTCCCGTTTCCGTGCTCATGTGCCCCTCCCCCGGATCAAGGCCAGCAAGCCGGGCACGATTCCTTGCCGCAAGTAGATCATCACCAGCATCATGATGAGGCCGAGTGCGATCTGCTCGTATTGGTCGAAGGCGGTGAGCACCTGCGGCAGCAGGGTCAGCACAGCGGCGCCGAAAATCGCGCCGAGGACCGAACCGACACCGCCGAGCACCGCCATGGTCACCATCTCGATCGAGTGCATGTAACCCGCGATATCCGGCGTCACGAGCCGGTTCTGAAGCGCGAGGAGCGAACCGGCAACCGACGCGTAGACCGCCGAAATCACAAAGGCGGAAAGTTTCGCGCGCGCGACATCGATGCCCACTGTCGCTGCAGCGGTCTCCGAGCCGTGCAGCGCGCGCAAAGCCCGCCCCGTCGCGCGTTCGTTGAGGTTCAGCGCGAGCCAGGCGCCGATCAGCATCGCGAGCGCATTTACGAAATACCAGAACTGGCCGGTGGTGAGCCTGAGCCCGATCCCCGCGAGCCAGCCCCGCAGCCCGAGGTCCGCCACCTGCATGCCATCCGGCCCGCCAGTGATCGCGCTCTCGTTGGTGAGCACCATCGAGACAAGAATGCCGAAGCCGAGGCTCGCGACGCCGAGGTAATAGCCCTTGAGCCGCAGGATCGGCCGTCCGACGAGAAACGCCAGCCCCGCGGAAACCAGCGCGCCGAGAACCAGCGCCGCGCCGGGGTGCAGCCCGAGATGCACGGGAGCAAGCGCGCAGGCATAGGCGCCGATGCCGGCGAACCCGGCGTGTCCGAGGCTGATCTGGCCGGCATAACCGGTGAGGATCACGATTCCGATGACGGCGAGGCCATTCACGCACACCAGCGACGCGACGCGGTAGTAATAGCTCGACGGAAAGAACAGCGGCGCGACCGCGACAACCGCGAGCAGCACCAGCAGCGCCGAATATTTATGGGAAAGCCGCATGGTCACACCCGATTCACGGTGCGGAGCCCGAACAGCCCCTGCGGTTTGACGGAAAGCAACACGAGGATCACGATAAATGCGACCGCATCCTTGTAATGCGAGGAGAGGTAGCCGGCTGTCATGGCCTCGAGCACACCGAGCAACACCCCGCCGACCAGCGCGCCCTTCGGGTTGCCCATGCCGCCGAGCATCGCCGCCGCGAACCCCTTGAGCGCCAACGGCACCCCAACCTGATAGCTCGTGAGCGTGATCGGGCTGATCAGCACGCCCGCTAGCGCGCCGATTGCCGCTGAGACGCCGAAAGAGAGTGTCATCATGAAATCGGTGTCGATGCCGGCAAGACGCGCAGCGAAGCGGTTGTTCGCGGTTGCGAGCACTGCAAGCCCGGTGATGGTGCGCGTGAAGAAGAGGTAGAGCGCAGCGAACACTACCAATGCGCCGCCGATCACCCATAGACTCTGCGGTGTGATCGTGGCACCGAGTAGCCGCAGCGGCTCATCGCCGGAGAAGGCCGGCAGGCGGTGGATGCCCTTGCCGAACACCACCTGCACGACGCCTTGCAGGAAAATCGAAGCGCCGATGGTGATGATAATCAGCGAGACGATGGGCGCGTTGCGTGCCCGCTCGATCGCGAGTTTGTTGAAGGCGATGCCGATCATCGCCGTACCCATTACCGCTATCAGCGCCGCGAGCGGCAGCGGCAGCCCCGCCTGAAGCGCGAAAACCGTGCCCATGCCGCCCAGCATCACGAATTCGCCCTGCGCGAAATTCACGACGTCGGAGGCATTGTAGATCAGCGTGAATCCAAGCGCGATCAGCGCATAGACCGCACCGACCGTCACGCCCGAGACCGCGAACTGGAGGAAATCGGACATCATGAAAAGCTCCGGGAGACAACCGCCACCGAGGCGGGCCTGACTGGGCAACCAAGGGGCGGCATGACGCCGCCCCGCTTTCAGCTTGCCGTATGTGCCGACCCGATCATTTCACGAGATCGAAACCGCCCTGCTTGATTTCGAGCATGCGGAATGAATCGAGATCAAGGCCCAGGTGATCGGTCTTCGACATCGTGACCGTGCCGGTGGTACCGACGAGCTTCGAGGTCGTCTCGATGGCATCGCGGATATCGGTCGCCTTCAACGATTTCGCGCGCCCGGCGGCGTCAACAAAGATCGCAAAGGCATCATGTGCATAGCCACCGAAGGTCGAGACCGGCTGACTGGTGGCCTTCTCGAAGAGTGTCATGTAATCCTTGGCGACCTTCTTCTGCGGATCGCTGTCAGCGAGTTGATCAACGACAAGCATCGCGGTGCCAGGAATGCGCACACCGTCAGCCTCCTTGGCGCCGGCGAGCTTGATGAAGCTGAACGAGGCGACACCGTGGCTCTGATAGAGCGGCGCCTTGATGCCGAGCTGATGGTAGTTGCGCGTCACGATAGCCGGCCCCTGCCCGAAGCCTGGCGTCACGATCGCCTGCACCTCGGCATTGCCGCGAATCGTTGTGAGCTGCGGCGTCATGTCGGTATCCTTGGGACCATAGGTCTCGTCCACCAGGATCGTCATACCCCATTTCGGCGCAACCGCCGTGCACTGCTTGCGCATCGAGGCGCCGAAACCGTCGGTGCCCGAAAGCATCGCGATTTTCGAGAAGCCGCGCTTCTTGATGTCGTCGAAAATCTTCTCGCAGGCCATCTTGTCGGTGTGCGGCGTCTTGAAGGTGTAAGCCCGCACCGGCTCGACGATCTCGATCGCACCGGCGAGCGAGATGAACGGCACCTTGGCCTCTTCCGCGACCGGGATCACCGCCATCGATGCGCCGGTGGTGGAGCCGCCGATGATCGCGACAACACCGTCCTCTTCCACGAGACGTGTCGCGAAGGTCTTGGCCTTGTTGGGATCGCCGCCGTCGTCATAGATCGTGAGCTTGATCTTCTCGCCCTTGATGCCCCCCTTGGCGTTGATCTGCTCGACGAGGAGCCGCAGCGTCTTGGCCTCCGGGTCACCCAGGAAGGACGCAGGTCCGGTTTCCGAAAGCGTCGCACCGAGCTTGATTTCGGCGCGGACAGTGAAGCCAAGTGCGAGGCTCGCAACACCCGCGAGCGCGATAGCCTTCCAATGCGATGTCATAACGTCCTCCTTGAGAGCCCCTTTCCCTGACGGGGCGAAGCGCTTGTTGTTCACCGGCTTGCCGCCGAGTTGTTTAGGCGAACGACCGAGCTTGATACGGACGAAGCCTCCTGATACGCCCTAATAATTGATTGACCGTTCGGATAATGCAACTGAAATCGTGGTTGCGCTGCGACAATTCGAAGCCGCGATCCACGTTGCGGAGGCTGTACTTGCCATTCAGGGAAGTTCGCGGCCGCTGAATGAAGCCCGGAGAACTGGCTCGATTTGCTTAGACAGTTTCGGGACGTTTCCAGGCCGGAACCTTCCGACTGAACAAATCGGCCACATAGCCCCAGACATTGGTTCGATAGCACCCGGTGTCGCCAAGTCCGACGGTATTGGCGTGCCCGGCCGTCTGCGTCTTGAACACAAAGAAAAGTTCGTGCTTGGAATGCTGAAAACTACCCATGGCCCCCGTCGGTCCTCCGCAGCATCGAGCCCCAGCGTCTTCGCCGCATCCATGCGACCGTGACGCGCAGCCATCTCACCATCGTCGGATACAACGCCCGGCAACCGTCTGGCGGGCAAGGCGATCCCATTACAGGCTGGACAAATCCCAGCAACTGACGCTCACGACGTGCCAAAAGCCGGCGGCAAGCGAGTCGCTTTGGCTGCTTCTGGCTGAAATTTCCCTGCTCGAACAGTACGAATTCCCTGCTCTGAAATTGCCCGGAAAGACCATAAACTGCTGGAAAAAACGCGATCTTATGTCAAATAAAAGACCAGAAAAATCAGGAACTCTCAGAAAATTCCCTGTTTCCGCACGATGTCAGGGAATTCAACCTGCTGAATGGTTCGATCAGCACTGCGCACTCCACCATCATCCGTTGAATCAATTCGGATGATGGGGCCTTCGAAATATTTCACTCATGCTGAACCTCGACTCGCCTCCCGAGCTTCCCGCGTTTGAATGCTGCGCCAAGATTGCTTCGGCAGCACAAAAATCCGGGTACAACAAAACAACAACTAGCGCAGATCAAACCCCAGCGCAGTGAGCCGTTCCGTGCTTTCAACAAGCGAGGACCGAAAGGCGTCGATCATGTCCGGCCGCCTCGGCGCGGTCGCGACGGCGAAGTCGTAGAACTCGTCGGCGAGCGGCAAAAACCCTAGCCCGGCGGCGTCTGCCAGCGGCTTGATCGCAACGCCCCAGTCTGCTCGCCCCTGCGCCACGGAGGCGACGACAGCATGGTGCGAACGCGGCTGATTCCAGTAGCCTTGCGGTTTCGCGCCGGCCAGCAGGACTTCGATCAACGTGCGCGTGCCCGCCCCCTGATTGCGGTTGACCATCACCGCATCCGGATCGGCAAGCGCCGCCGCAACCGCAGCCCTGATGTCGCGCCCCTCGAAGCGCGCGTCGCCTTTTCGGAAAACAAGGCCCTGAAGCCGTCGCCAGCCGGGGATCAGCGTCATACCCGGCTTCAGAAACGGTCGGTTGTATTCGCCCGTAGCAGGATCGAGGAGATGGATCGGCGCGAGATCGCATTCGCCGCGCGCGAGCGCCGACAGCCCGCCGAGGCTGCCGAGCGCCAGAACCCGCGCGTTGAGCCCGCCCGCCTCGAACGGGCTGAGCGCAGCATCGAGTCCGGTACAATGACTGCCCATGATGACGAGATCCGGCAGGCGAAGATTGGGCGTGAAGAGCTGCACCCGCACGCGCTCGCCTGCAGTCAGCGAATCCGACAGCGCGTCGATGGCGAGGAAGCCGTCGGCTTGCGAAAACGCCGTCACGGCACCCGAACCCTTGCCGATCGGATGCGCAACGAGCCCTTCCACGCCTTGTGCGAGTGCGACCATAACGAATTCGGTTCGTCCCAGATCGGAGGGGATGCGCACCGGCACATGGGCGTCAACGCTGGCCATGGTCTCAGCCGGCAACCCAGCCATGCGCCGGAAAAACGGCGCAACGATATCGTGGAAGGTGAACATCGCCGAGGTCGGGAAGCCCGGCAGCACGACCACCGGTTTGCCCTCGCATACCGCTAGGCAGAGCGGCTTGCCCGGCTTGAGCGCGACGCCATGCGCGACGATCCCCGGAGGACCGAACCGGGAAAGGATCCGGTACGTGAAATCGCCCGCGCCTTTGGAGGTGCCCCCCGAGAGAACTACACCGTCCGCATCTTTCAGCGCAGCGCGGATCGCTGCCTCGAGCAGCGCCTCCTCGTCGCGGATCGCTCCGCGCCGGAGGGCGATACAGCCGTTTTCCTCCAGCGCCGCGGCGACGATCGGGCCGTTGGAATCATAGACCTGTGCCAGCGCAAGGGCCTCGCCTGGGTGGACAAGTTCGTCTCCGGTCGAGAGCACGGCGATACGCGGCTTGCGGTAGACGTCCGCCTGCGCGAGCCCAACGGCGGCCAGCATTGCGATTTCCCGCGATCCGATGCGCGTTCCCTGCCGCAAGACTACCTGCCCCCGCGCGATATCGGACCCCGCGAACGCCATATTCTGGCCCGGCGCGAGCGCGCGGGTGACGGATACCGCGCCATCCCCCGGTTCGGTATGTTCGATCATCACGACCGCATCCGCGCCGCGCGGCATCGGTCCGCCGGTGGAAATCGGCGTCGCCGTTCCCGCCGCAACCGTGAGACGCGGTTCGACACCGCAAGCAATCAACTCGTTATTCAGCCCGAGCAAAACGGGGTTTCCGGACGAAGCCTCGGCAAGGTCCGCAGCGCGGACGGCGAAACCATCGACGACGGAGCGGTCGAACGGCGGGGCATCGACACCGGCCTCGACATCCTGCGCGAGAATGCGCCCCGCCAGCTTGTCGAGCGCTACGGTTTCGGTCCCGACCGGGCGCGGCCTCAGGGCAGCCTCGAAGGCCGCGATGGCCTCTTCCCGCGACAGGATTTTGAGGAACTGGGTCTGCTCAAGGCCCGCTTTGTCGTTTCTTTGCATGCTCAGTCTTGATCATTCCTGCTTGGTCGTTCCTGCGGCATCGACCTGCCCGCGAAAGGCTCCGCGAAGGATATCGCGGCAACCGACGCACCGACGTCAAGTCCTTCGTGCCCCGGCGGCACCACGAGGAAATAGCTGGCGCGCCCCACCGCCCGCAACGGCAGGTCGCCGACCGCAAGAGGCTTGAACACCGCATCCGACACCATGAGCAGCACGAGATCGCTGCTGCCGATCGTCGAGGCGATTTTGGCTGAGAGCGGCAATACCGTCTCGCACAAGGCAACACCGGACAGCCGGGCAAGAATCGGCAAGGCAAGGAAGGCAAAGACGCCAATCGCGCCGTCGAACCGATCCGGAACCTCGACAACAATCTCCCCTTCGCACTGCTCGATCCAGCCAGTCTCGCCGGGACGGATCGCGAGACGCGGGCGACTGTCCCGCGCATCGCGCAGGCGAAGATCAGCCGTCTCATCGGCGCCGGCGACCCGGCACCCGAGACGACGGAACTCGGCGCCAAGCCACGCGGCGACGGCGGCATCGGCCAATTCGATCGCGACCCGGGGCACACGAACCTCGACACGTTCAACACCGGCAACATCGCAGATCAGAGCAAGGGAAGCGTCGAAGCGCGCACCCCCCGGCGCAATCACCGCACCCGCCGCGAGATCGTGTCCCGGAAACCGGACATGGGTTCCAGGAGCGACCATCTCGATGACCTCGACGAATGGCGCTCCGCCGATTGCAAGCTCGGGGTCAAGCACAGCGTCACAGCCAGGCGGCAATCCGTCGCCGGCGTGCACTGACGCCGGCATCGTGCCCAGAATCACTGGCGAGGAAGGAGAAGCGCCGACGAGATCGGCCGCACACACAGCGAGCCCGTCACGTAACGCGACAGCGTGGCGGGGAACGGGCGTGGGCGCTCGCACCGCAGAGGCCAGAACCAACCCGAGCGCTTCCGCCGTTTTCCGCGACTCCGGCACAACCGGCACGCAGCCCGCGAGAATGGGCTGGAGCAGACGGTCGAGCGCGTGCAGACGCATGGTCAGATCGGCCAGCGGGGATGCCCGGTATCGGACATCACGAAAATCAAGGACCGGCCCAAGGCGCTTCCCTACATTGCTCGCGTCGATCCACCGATCTTGCGCGGCCAGCGGGGAAAGGCAACCCGTCTCCGTTGGCGACGACCCTGCGATTGGGTTAGTGACCTGAAGCGAACAGGCGAGGACAAGATGAATTGGGATGCAACGCGACCCGGCGAGACGGAGACATCCCTGCCGGACACAACCAACGCCGGAGTCTATTTCATCGGCCGCATCCGCACGCCCTACCCGACGCGCAACGAGTGCCCGCGTCAGGGGATGAGCGACGGGCCGATCTGCCGCGTCGAGGTCGACGAACGCTGGCGACCCGCGCTCAAGGGCTTGGAGAACTACCGCCGGGTCGAGCTTCTCTACTGGATGCATCAGGCGCGGCGCGATCTCCTGACGCAAAGCCCGCACGGGAACAAGGGTGCGCGCGGCACCTTCGCCCTGCGCTCGCCCGTTCGCCCCAACCCGATCGCGACCTCGCTGGTCGATCTCGTCGGGGTCGAGCCGGGCGCGCTCCTCGTGCGCAGCCTCGATTGCGTCGATGGCACGCCGCTTCTCGATATCAAGCCGGACCGCTGCTCTTATTCGCCTCCTGCCTCCTCGGAGGGTTAGGCGGCAGTCGGCTCGTCGATCCGTCGGCAAAATTGCGGCAGGATCGCCGGCCCTGCGATATCCGGCATGGCCCCGACATCGACCCGGAAGACAGCACGGATCAGTCCGGGGGTCATCACCTCGGACGGTACACCGGTGGCGACGATCCGTCCGCCGTTCATCGCCACGAGGTAATCGGCGTAATGTGCCGCGAGATTGAGATCGTGTAGCACCGCAAGCACTGCGACGCCCTCGCCATGTGCGGCTTCCCGCACCGCGTCCATCAGCGCAAGCTGGTGGCAGAGATCGAGGCTGGCAATCGGCTCGTCGAGCAGCAGCGCCTGTCGCGGTTCGATCCGCCGTCCCGCTTCCAGTTGGCAAAGGGTGCGTGCGAACTGCACGCGCTGCTGCTCGCCGCCCGACAGTGTCTGGTACTGCCGACCGGCGAGATGCGCGGCATCAGCGCGGGCAAGCGCTCCTTCAACGATGCCGCCGAAGCCGCCTGCCGCGCGTGCGCCGTAACCTTCCAATCCCATGCGGACGATCTCGTGCACGAGAAATGGAAAGGCGAGGCGGCTCGCCTGCGCCATCACCGCCCGGCGGCATGCCAGTCGCCACGGCGGGAGGGCGCCAATATCCGTCCCGAGCGAGCGGATCTGGCCGACGTCCGGCACAAGCTCGCCGCTCAGAAGTTTCAGGAAGGTACTCTTGCCCGCCCCGTTCGGTCCGATGATGGCGGTAATCCGCCCTTCGTCCAGAGCCAACGATGCGGCATGGACCAGCGCCTTGCCGCGAACAGAATAGCCCGCCGCACGAGCCTCGATAACCGGCGCCATCATTCGATTCCCAACTCGCGCCGGAGCAGCAGCCACAGGAAAAACGGCGCGCCCATCGCCGCAGTCACGATCCCGATTGGAAGTTCTGCCGGCGCGACCACGCTCCGCGCGACAAGATCGGCGGCGATGAGCAGTACGGCCCCGCCCATCGCCGAGAGTGGCAACAAGGTCCGATGATCGGCTCCGAGCATCAACCGAACGAGATGTGGCACCACGATGCCGACAAAGCCGATGACGCCTGCCGCCGCCACGCTGACCCCGACCGCGAGAGCGACGAGCACGATCGAGCCGGCCTTGATGATCTGAACCCGGAAGCCGAGGTGATAGGCTTCTGCTTCACCGATCGCGAGCGCGTTAAGCCCGCGTGCAAGGAAGGGCGCGCTGATCACAAGGGCAAACAGCACTGGCGCCACAGCCGAAACCTTTGTCCAGCTTGCGCCCGCGAAACTGCCGAGCGCCCAGAACGTCAGGTCCCGCAGTTGCCGATCATCGGAGAGGTACGACAGGAACCCGGACATCGCACCGGAAAGCGCGCCCAAGGCGATCCCCGCAAGCAGCATGGTCGCAATTGAGGTCCGGCCGCGGCGGGTGGCGATGCCATAGAGCAGGAAGGTCGAAGCCAACCCGCCGAGAAAGGCGCCGAGCGGCAAGAGCGCGAAGGGCAGGCTGCCAGCCCTGCCGCCGAAGATTAGGTCGCCGAGCACGATGGTGATCCCCGCCGCGAGCGCCGCGCCTGAGGAAACCCCGACGAGGCCCGGATCGGCCAGCGGATTGCGGAACAACCCCTGCATGATCGCGCCGGACAGCGCCAGCGCCGCGCCAACCAGCATGACAAGAATGGTGCGCGGCAGGCGGATGTTGAGGACGACGAGGGAGTACCGCTCCGCTCCCTCTCCCGCGCCGAAGAGGATGCGCGGGAGATCGGCCAGCGGCACCGATACCGCCCCGTTCGCGATCGAAAGCGCCGCCAGCACCCCGAGCGCAAGAGCAGATATCCCCATCGCCAGCCGCACGCGCTGCCGCGCGCGCGAGGCCAGCACGACGACGGTGGAGAGATCGGAAAGCATCGCACTCACGGCGCGCCTCCCGGCTTCAGGGCGTAGATCGCTCGCATCAGGTCATTTGCGGACTCCGGTGTGCGTGGGCCGAACCCGAGAAGATAGAGACCGTCCATCACCACCAGCGCGCTGGTTCGGGCCGCCGGTGTGCCCCTGAAAGCCGAAAGCGAGAAGACTGCCGCCGCATCTGGCGCGTCCTGTTCGCCGCGCCGCATCATCACGATCACATCCGGCGCGGCGGCAATCAGGCCCTCGTCGGAGATCGGCTTGAACCCCTCGATCGCTCCGGCAGCGTTTATCCCGCCGGCGAGCGCGATGATCGCATCCGCCGAGGTATTGCGACCGCCCACCATGACGCGCCCGTTCTGGAGCGAGAGCACGAACAAAACCCGCTTGCGGGCACCGATTTTCGCGCGTGCCTCCGCGAGCGCCGTGAAGCGCGCCTCGACGGCTCCCGCGAGCTCCGCAGCTCTCTCCGGCGCCGAAACCAGTTCGCCGATGGTCCGGATGCGGTTGGCGATCCCCGACGCCGAATAATCCTCACCGATGCGCCGGATCGTGACCCCGGCTTCCGCGAGGAGGCGCAAGGCATCGGGTGGCCCGGCGCTTTCAAGCGCGATCACGAGATCGGGGCGCAGCGAGAGAACGCCTTCGGCCGAGAGCGCCCGTACATAGCCCACGTTTGGCAAGCGCTTGAGCACCTCCGGCGGATGCAGGCTCGTCGTATCGACCCCGACCAGCCAGTCCCCCCGTCCGAGCGCATCGACAATCTCGGTGATAACGCCGCCGGCTGCGACGACCCGTTTCCGGGCAGGCTCTTCTGCCGAGGCAGGTATCAAGGCGGAAAGCACGAGACCGAAAAGGGCCAAGCGCGCGAGAGCGGCGAACCGCATGCTGGACTGCTTCATCGCCGGCCTCATTTCGTCAGGATCAGCTTGTTGTTGGCGGTGAGGCGAAGACGATAGGCCTCACCGTTGTGGATCAGGATGGCCTCGCGGCGGACCCCGACCAGATCGGCGACATCGATCCGGCGCGGCCTTTCATCGGCCAAGAATTCCCGGCCGGAAGGCGCGTCCGGCGCGACCAATGGCCGTTTATTTTCATCAGGTTGACGGTTCATGCTGGAGAAATTCCAAAGTAACACGCAGTTTAGAACGAATAAAAACTAAGCTATTTCAATGAGATAGCTTGTTGACTCTGAGTGTCAGAAACTCTATCGGGGGTCAAGGGGCGCTTGAAGCGAGCACTCGCGGCAACCGCTCCCTCGACACCAAGCCAGCCAGCTTCGGACGGTTCCCGCCCCAGCCAGCCAGCCAGAAATTTCCTTTTTCGGGTTGGGGCCAAACATGGGTATTGCTCACCGCCGGACGCTGACGGCGTCCGTTTCACTTCTCGCTCTTGGCGTCCTGAGTTTTGCCGGACCCGCCTTCGGGCAGGCGCAGCCGGCAGCCGAGGCACCGCTGGAGGACATCACCGTCACCGCGACGCGCACCGAGGAACGCTCGGTCGATGCTCTCGCGCCGGTGACCGTGACCAACCGGCAGGAAATCCGCCGGCAGGCGCCGCAGCGGATCGGCACGATCGTCAGCCAGATGCCGGGCGTGACAACGCAGGAGAACCCGAACGACCCTGCGACCTCGATCAATATCCGCGGCCTGCAGGATTTTGGCCGCGTCGCGGTGACAGTCGACGGCGCGCGCCAGAACTTCCAGCGCTCGGGCCACAATGCCAACGGCGCATTCTTCCTCGATCCGGCCTTCATCCGGATGATCGACGTCACGCGCGGTCCGGTTGCGAATATTTATGGTTCGGGTGCCATCGGCGGCATCGCGTCCTTCACCACGGTCGAGCCGCGCGACATTCTCCGCCCCGGCGAGAAGTTCGCGACCGAGCTTGGGTTCACCGGCGTGCTCGGCGGGCGGCAGAACGGCGTCTACGGCCACGGCATCGGCGCGATGCGCGCGACCGACTGGGCCTCGGCCCTGCTCGGCCTCTCGTTCCGCGATCTCAGCGCCTACAAGGACGGTGGCGGCAATTTGGTGCGCGATTCCGGACAGGAACTGGTCTCCGGCCTCGGCAAACTCGTCCTGACGCCCGGCGACGGCCATACGATCAAGCTCTCCGGCCAGCTCCAGAAATACGATTTCGCCAACGGGCTCGGCACCAGCACATCGCCGCGCCGAACCAACGAGGTCAATACCTCCAACCTTGTTGCAAGCTACAGCTTCTCGCGGCCGGACAACGATTGGCTGAACCTCAACGTCTCGGCCTACCGGACGACAACCGACACCGACCAGACCCGTATTAGCGGCAGCGCGGCGCAGATCGGCAACAAGCGCTTCTTCAAGATCGCGACCTACGGCGTCGATGCCAGCAACACTTCGCGCTTCTCGTTCGGCGCGGTGAAGATGGCGCTGACCTACGGCGCGGACTTCTTCGAGGATCGGGTCAAGACTTCCGACCCATTCTCGAACGGAGACGAAACCACCCCCGGCGGGCGACGGCTCGTTTACGGCTCTTTCGTCCAGAACCATCTCACCTGGAACCGGTTCGATCTCATCACCGCGCTGCGCTTCGACGGCTACGAACTCGCGGGGGGCGGCAATTCGTCGAGCGGCCAGCGTGTCTCGCCCAAGCTGACCCTCGGCTACACCATCATCGAGGGCATCCAGCCCTACGTGACCTATGCCGAGGGCTATCGCGCCCCGGCGATCACCGAGACGCTGGTCAACGGTCTCCACCCGGTTCCCTCTTCCTTCACCTTCATTCCCAACCCCAATCTCCGCCCGGAAATCGGCAAGACGATCGAGGCCGGCCTCAACCTCAAGTTCGACAACGTGCTGAAGGAGGGCGACCGCCTGCGCGGTAAGTTCTCGGTGTTCCAGAATCGCGTGAACAACTACATCGAGGGCGTCTTCACCGATCCGGGCAATGATTGCGGCAATCCATTCATTCCCGCCGGCTGTGCCGATGCCACCTACACCTACCGCAATATCGCCCGAGCCCGTTTGCGCGGCATCGAGGGCGAGATCGCCTATGATGCGCGAAGCTGGTTCGCCTCGCTCTCCGGCTCGATGGTACGTGGCGACAACCTGACGCTCAACCAGCCGCTGGAATCGGTCTATCCGGACAAGATCGCGCTCGCGGGTGGCCTGCGATTCCTCGACGAGAAGCTCGTCGTCGGCGGCCGGGTGACGTTGATCGCCAAGCAGAACCGCCTGCCGGCGGCCTCGATCGCCGCCAATGCCTCCAAGGCCTACGGGCTCGTCGATGCCAATATCTCCTACGAATTCACCAAGGATTCGCGTTTCTTCGTGATTGCCGAAAACATCGGCGATGTGCGCTACAAGCGCTACCGCGACGGTGACCGCTCGCCGGGCCTCGTAACAAAGTTCGGGTTCACGACCCGGCTCGGGATCTGATCGATGCGAGCGGCGCGCCTCGGACCCCTTTTGCTCCGACCGGACGTCGACATCCGGTCGCGGGCGGGCGCGTCGATATCGGATTCATCCGCTGCCATCACCCACCCGGCGATGGCAATCGTGCCGAAACTCTGGCGCCACCCCTCGCTCGACGGCGTCGAAGGGGGCATCGGCGCCGCGTCCCGGGCGCTTCCCGAGGCGTTACCCGGACAAACCCTCGCCGGCGGCCTGCCGAACGGCGGTGCGTCCGTTCTACCCCGCCGCGCACGCCCTGGAAGTCTGCGCGCCGGAATCGGTTTCTCGGCCTTCCTGCACGCCTCGCTTGCGTTCGCATGCTTCGCATTTCTGCCATCCACCATCCGTCCGCTTGTCGAGCGTGGCGGTGCGCCTTCCGGCATCGAGGTGATGCTGGTCGGTGACATCGAGGCGAACGCCAGCACAGAGGGCGGTCACTTGACCGAGATCGACATTGCACCACCTGGGCTCCCGCCGGTCGAAGCGCCTGAATTTCCTCCGCCACAGGTTGAATTGCCTGAGCCCGCACTGCCGATTGCGCCGCATCTGCCGGCCGAACTCCTCGTGCCGGAACCAGATCTCCACCTGCCCGCGCTTGCAACGGACTTGATGCCGCCGAAGCCGCCGCCGGTGAAACGCATAGCCGGGCCGAAGGTCGTTCCCGTCGCCAAGACCAAACCAACGCGACCGCCAAAGCACCGCGAGGCGCCGGGCCGGATCGGCGAAGGTCGATCTGCCACGAACAGCCGCGCTTCCGCCCGCGGCGGCAGTGGCGGTGCGGGCGCACAGGCCGGGACTGCCGCGATGTCGAGCTACCGAACGCGCCTCGTCGCCCATCTCACCCGTTACAAGACATACCCCGAGCAGGCGCAGGACCGCGGCATCACCGGCCGCAACGCCGTGACGATCACGCTGGATCGCTCCGGCCGCGTCACCCGTTCCGGACTCTCGAACGGCTCTGGCCACTCCCTTCTCGACGCCGCGACGCTGGCCGCCGTGCGTCGCGCACAGCCTTTCCCGCCGATCCCCGATGGCGGGCCTGCAAGTTTCACCGTGACGATCAGCCTTCGTTACGACCTGCGCTAACCCGAAAAGGAGCACGACCATGTATATCGCCATGAACCGGTTCAAGGTGGCCAAGGGCAAGGAGAGCGCGTTCGAGGAGGTCTGGCGTGCGCGCAAGAGCTATCTCCACGAGTTGCCCGGCTTCGTCGAGTTCTCGCTGCTGCGCGGACCCGAGCGCGAAGACCATACCCTCTATTCCTCCCACACCGTCTGGCAGGAAAAGGCGGATTTCACGCATTGGACGACCTCCGACCAGTTCCGCATGGCGCATGCGAATGCCGGCAAGGGCGCCTCGCTCAATCTGCTCGGCCATCCCGAGTTCGAGGGGTTCGAAGCGGTTCTCATCGAGGACAACCGTGGCCCGGCACTGGCGGCGGAGTGACGCAATGTCGACGCAAACCGCGGAGACAACCGCATCCTTTCCGGCCAAACTCGCCCTTCTGCGCGACCGGTTGGCGGAAAAACCCGACGGTGTCGTCGAGGCGCTCGCCCGCGAGGTCGGCGTGCCGACGCAGGTCGTGCTGGAGGCTTTGCCGCCCGACGCCCGGATCTTTATCGGCGCAGAGCGCTTCGAGGAAATCTGGAACGAGGTCGGCCGATGGGGCGAAGTGCTCTTCATCGTCCACACGCCCGACATCGTGCTCGAATGTGCCGGCTCGCTGCCGAAAGGCACGCATGGCCAGGGCTATTTCAACATCCACGGCGACAGCCCGATCGGCGGACATATCCGCGTCGCGAATTGCGCGGCGATCTATCTCGTGGATCGCCTGTTCCACGGGCGGCGCTCCTGCTCGATCCAGTTCTTCAATCGCGAGGGCGAGGCGATGTTCAAGATCTTCGTCCGGAGGGACAAGGAGCGGAACCTCGATCCGGGTCAACTCAGGTTCTTCGAGGCCTTGAAACGCTCGCAGGCGTAAAACGAGAAAGGGCGGCGCGCAGCCGCCCTTTTTTACTGTGCCGGAGAGGCCGAACGTGCCTGCCACCGTCGGATCACCCAAGGCAGGGCGACGATCGCCACAGCCATGATCCAGAGCGTGATCGACAAAACCGAGGAGAACAATATCCCGATCTCGCCGCCGGAAATGGCGAGCGCGTTCCTCAAGTTTACCTCCATCACCTTGCCGAGCACGAAGCCGAGGATGATCGGCGCCATGTCGAAGCCGAGCTTGCGGAGGAGATAACCGCCGACGCCGATTCCGAACATGATGAGGACGCTCATCACGCTCGAATAGGCCGAATAAACGCCGAGGATCGAGAGCGCGGTGATGCCGGGAATCAGGATCCAGTTCGGCAGCAGGAGCATCCGCGCGAAGACCTGAACCAGCGGCAGGTTGAGGATCAGCAGCAGGATATTGCCGATGTACATTGAGGCAATCAGGCCGCCGACGAGTTTTGGCTGCTCGGTAAACAGCTGCGGGCCGGGCTGGATATTGTAGAGCATCAGTGCACCGAGCATCACCGCCGTCGTGCCCGAACCGGGAACGCCGAGCGTCAGCATCGGCACAAAGGCGCCCGTTGCTGCGGCATTGTTCGCCGCCTCGGGGGCAGCAAGCCCGCGGATGTCGCCCTTGCCGAACGTGCCGTCACGATCATTGAGCCGCTTCTCGGTTGTGTAGGAGACCGCGCTCGCGACCGAGGCCCCGGTCCCCGGCAACACGCCGACGACGAAACCGATCACGGTCGCGCGGATCGACGGCCACCAGATATAACGGATGTCGGCCCAGGTGGGATATTTGCCGGTTACCGCGAGTGGCTTGAGCGTGCCTTTCATCTGATGTTCGAGCATCAGCAGCACTTCCGAAATCGAAAACAGGCCGATGACGAGCACAATGAATTCGATGCCGTCGTGCAGTTCCGGCTGGTCGAAAGTGAAACGGTAGGCACCAGAGGTCGCGTCGATGCCGATGGTGGTCAGCATCAACCCAATCACGCAGCCGATCAGCGTCTTGACCGGCTCATGGCCGACCATCGAGCCGAGGGTCGCGAAGGCGAAGACCATCAGCACGAAATATTCCGCCGGGCCGAACTTGATCGCGAGCAGCCCGAACAGTGGCGCGAGGAAGGTGATCGCCAGCACCGCCAGCATGCCACCGATGAACGAGGAGATGCCGGAAATCGCCAGCGCCTTGGTCGCCTCACCCTTGCGCGCCATCGGATAACCATCGATCGCGGTCATCACCGCGCCGGCATCACCCGGCACATTGATCAGGATCGAGGAGATGCGTCCGCCGTATTCCGCGCCGTAGTAGATGCCGGCGAGAAGGATCAGCGTCGACTCAGCCGGAAGGCCAGAGGTGTAGGCGATGGGGAGCAAGAGCGCGATGCCGTTGATCGGGCCGATGGCCGGCAAGGCACCGATGAGCGTGCCCAGGAAGCAGCCGATGAAGCCGATCAGCAGGTTCGACGGCATCAAGGCAACGCCGAACCCCTGCCAGAGATAATCGAGGGACATGGGAAATTCCTCAGTCGAGATAACGTTGGCGCTCAGAAGCCGAGCGGTCCCTTGGGCAGGTTGCCGCCGAGCACCGGCCCGAACAGGCTCCACCACAGCACCGCCTGCGCGATGCCGCTGCCGATCGCGAATGGCCAAGTGGCGCCGAACAGCCGGGCGATACCCGCCATCAGCACCGCCATAGCTGGAATGAACCCGAGATGGTCCATCCCGAGGACGCAGAGCGCGGACAGGACGAGAAACACAAGCGCCGCATTACGGCCCTCGCGCTCCGGCCAGGCCTCGGCCTCACCGGGGTTGAGCAGATAATAGACCCCGAAGGCCGCAAGCGTGACCGCCAGAGCTACCGGGAAGCCGCGCGGACCGATCGGATCGGATGAGAATGAATATTCGACGGTCGCGCCGAAATAGCCATAAACGAGCGCGAAAATGATCAGGATAACCGCCGCGAAACGGCCGGATGCGCGTGCGGATTGGGACGAAGCCGACATCGTCATCTCCCCTGTTCTTGTTGTCGTTGAGGCGCCGCGACGGTGCCCCGTCGCGGCCCTTATTCTGAGAGATCAGGCGTTAGAGGCCAGCTTCCTTGGCCAGCACCTTGAAACGCTCGACATCGGCCTTCACGCGCTTCTCGTAGTCGGCCCCGATGGAATCGAAGGCGAAAAGTCCCCGTGCATCGCGTTCCTTCTGGAATTCCGGTGTCTTCACGAGCTTGCCGAGGGTATCAACCCACCATTTGTATTCGGCATCCGTCACCTTGGGGCCCACATAAACGCCGCGCCAGATCGGCCAGTCGATCGCATAACCCTGCTCGTAGGTCGTCGGAATATCCTTGAACTTGCCCGGCAAGCGCTTATCGGACATCACCGCGAGAATGCGGACCTTGCCCTGCTCGTGCAGGCCGATCATTTCGGATGCATCGCCGGACGCGATCTTGACATGGCCACCCTGAAGCGCGGTCGTCACCGCCCCGCCGCCTTCGAGCGCGGCATAGCGCATCTTGCGCGCATCGACCTTCGCCTCCTTGGCGATCAGCGCCATCTTCATCCAGTCCTGGCTGCCGACGGCGCCGCCGCCACCGACCGGGAATGCACCGGGGTCCTTGCCGAACGCCGCGACAAGATCCTTGAGAGTCTTGATCGGGCTGTCGGCCGCCACCGCAAGCACGCCGAAGTCAGCGCCAAGCGCGCCGACCCAGCGAACCGAATCCGCCGTGTGCTTACCGAACTTGCCCTGCGCGAGCAGCAGTGCCGAGCCGGACGACGCTGCGACGATCAGGCCGGGATCGCCCGACCGGCTGCCGACGATATGGTTCATCGCGACCGCACCGACGCCGCCTTCCATATAGGATACTGCCATCGGATCCTTGATGAGCTTGGCCGCATGAAGCGACGTACCGGCAAGGCGGCAAGTCAGGTCGAACCCGCCGCCGGGCTTGGCGCCGGCGAGGCATTCGGTCTTGGCCGGCTCGGCGCCGGCGGAAATGGTGAGGCCAGCCAGAATGGCGGCAATGGCAATGATATTGGGGCGCATGTTGTTTCCTCGCTCCTTAAACGGTTGGGGCGCAGGAGGCAGCAATGCGGACCCGGCTTGTCGGCCCGGCCTGTTGTTCCCCCTGACATCCTTTTCCTCACCCACTTGGCGGGGTGATGGCGAACCGATACGGTTCCAAACTGTCGCGAACCTGACGTGAGAAAAGAAAACAGGATGCGGGTTCTTGTGGTGGAGGATATCGCCGATGTCGGCGAGGCGATCGTCGCGAGCCTCGAGCGCATGGGGCATCGGGTCGATTGGGAGCGGGACGGTCGCAGCGCCGACGAGCTTGCCCGCGTGCAGACCTACGATCTCCTCGTCCTAGACGTCATGCTGCCACACCTCGACGGCTTTTCGATCCTTCGGCGTCTAAGGGAGCGGAAGGACCGCACGCCGGTCCTCGTCCTCACCGCACGCTCCCAGATCGAGGATCGCGTCTCGGCGCTCGATCTCGGCGCGGACGATTACCTCGTCAAACCCTTCGATTTCCGCGAACTTGAGGCAAGGGTCCGCGCACTGCTCCGGCGACAGACCGGCAGCACGACCAACGTTCTCCGTTGTGGCGCGCTGACGATCGACCGCGCCGGACGGGTCGCGACCCTCGATGATCGCCCGCTCGATCTCACGCGGCGCGAGCTGACCTTGCTCGAAATTCTCGCTGCGCGTCCCGGCCGCGTGTTCCCGAAAGACGAACTGATCGACCAGCTTTTCGGGCTCGACGATGAGCCAAGCGAGAACGCCGTCGAACAGCATATGGCCCGCCTGCGACGCAAGATCGCCGGTGCCGGCGTCGAGATCCGGACCCTGCGCGGCCTCGGCTACCAGATGGTGACGGCTTGAACCGTCATGTGCCCTCGCTCTTCGGCCGCCTGATCGGTCTGATCGCGCTCGTTCTTGCTGGTGGGCTCGTAGTGCTCGGCTGGGCCTCGTGGATCTACGCCCGGATCGCCGCTGACGAAGCCTACGACAGGTTGCTGGTCGGCGCCGCGCTCCAGATCGCCGAGAGCGTCGCCACCGAGCCGGGGCGCATCACCGTTGATCCGCCGATTTCGGCCTTCGAGACGCTGGCAATGGCGGTGAGCGACCGCGTTTTCTATCGGGTCGCCGATCCGGCCGGCGATACACTGACCGGGCAGGCCGACCTCGGGACAGCCCGCCGGGGCGGGCGGCCGCGCCGGGAGCCCTCCATCGTCGATGACAACTATCGCGGCTTTCCGGTCCGGATCGCCACGCTTGGGCGCTACGTCACCGGCCCGGATGTGGCCGGATGGGTTGAGGTCACCGTGGCCCAGACGATCGACGCGCGGCTCGATCTCGCGCGTGACCTCACCTTGAAGGCGATGCTGCTCGTGCTCGGCATTTCCGGCGTCGCGATGCTGGCGGTCGTCGTCGCCGTGCGGCAAGGCCTACGCCCGCTTGGCCGCGTCGAGGCCGTGCTGGCGGCACGCGACCCCAAGGACCTGAGCCCGCTTGAGATCGAAACACCGCGTGAGGTCCGCCCGCTGATCGGTGCGATCAACCATTTCCTGCGTCGTCTTTCGGAACGCATCGGCGGCATGGAACGCTTCGTCGCCGATGCGGCGCACCAGATCCGCACGCCGCTGACGGCGCTGAGCGCGCAGGTCGAGCTTCTCTCCTCCGAACAGCGCGCCGAGCGCCGCCGGGCGCAGATCGCCCGCGTGCGCGAGCGGACCGACCAGCTTGGCCGCCTGACAAACCAGCTTCTGAGTCATGCCATGGTCATCCATCGCCGCGAGGTGGTGCCGCTTGAACCGGTCGATCTCGTCGCCATCACCCGCGCCGCGCTCGCCGAAACCGTACCGCTCTCTCTCGACCGCGAGGTCCGGATCGGCTTCGAGAGTACGCGAGCGACCATGTCGATCCTCGGCGACCGGGTCTCGATCCGCGAGGCGATCTCGAACCTTATTCACAACGCGATCCGGCATGGCGCGCCCGGGCACCTCGCCGCCAGCCTCACCGAGGAAGCGGGAGGGTTTCTCATCCGGATCGAGGACGACGGCCCCGGTATTCCCCCCGCGCGCTGGAGCGAGGTGGTTCTTCCTTTCGTTCGCGGCGCGGAGAACGAAACCCAGGCCGACGGATCGGGCCTGGGGCTCGCGATCGCGGCGGATGTCGCCGTCGCTCACGGCGGGCGGTTGGGTTTCGCCCGCTCCGCCGAAGGCCGTTTCGGGGTGGAGCTCTGGTTCAAGCGACTTCCCGAGCGGGATGAAGGGGGAACCGAATGACACGCCATGCCCTTGCCGTGCTGACACTGCTCGCGACCGTCGTCCCGGCAACCGGTGCCGACGTGACCACCGTTTTCCCGGCGCCCGGCGGCGAGCGGCAAGTCCTGCGGCTCTACACCGCGACCGATCTTGAAGCCTTCGAACCACTGATCCACGGCTTCCAGAAAATCGCGCCGGAAGTCACCATCCGCTACACCGAGGGCGTCACCAACACGGTTTTCGACAAGGCCCGCAAGGACTGCGCCGCCGGACGCGGGGAATCCGATCTCGTCATCACCTCGTCCGTCGATCATCTCGTCGTGTTGGCGAACGAGGGTTGTGCACTCGCACATCGCTCACCCGAGACCGCGGCGGCACCCGGCTGGACGCGCTGGCGCGACGAGGTCTTCGGCTTCACGCTCGAACCGGCGGTGATCGTCTACAATCGCGCACTGGTCCCCGCCGACGAAGTGCCGCACACACGCGCGGACCTGATCTCGCTGATGCGCGAAAAGCCGGTTCGCTACAGCGGCCGGATCGGCTCTTACGACATTGGACTCTCCGGCATCGGTTATCTCTTCGCGGCCTTCGACGGCCGCAATGCGCTGATCTACGGTCGCCTGATCGAAGGCTTCGGCCGCATGAAGCTGGTGACGCGTTGTTGCACCTCCGATCTCATCCACGAAATCGGTGAAGGCAAGATCGCGATCGGCTACAACCTTCTTGGCTCCTACGCTTATGCCGCGCGCCGCAAGGGCGCGCCGATCGGCATCGTCGTGCCGCGCGATTACGTGCTGGCGCTCAGCCGGGGCGCGATGATTCCCGCTCAGGCACCGAACCCGGCTGCCGCCCGCCGCTTTCTCGATTTCCTGTTCTCGCCCGCCGGGCAAACGATCATCCGCGAAGAGGCGTTCTTCTTCGACTTCTCCGGCCGCCTCCCGGAAGGGGTAGAAGGGCCGGCCCTGCCGGTCGAGGCCGGCATCGTCCGCCCCATCGTCATCGGCCCGTCGCTCCTGCCGGTACAGGACCGCGCCAAGCGCGCGCGCTTTCTCGAGGAGTGGCGCCGCTCAATCGAACCGGCGAGCGAATCGGCTCAATAGGTCGCTCGGCCACCCGAAATATCGAAGACCCCGCCGGTGGTGAACGAGCAGTCCTCGGAAGCGAGCCAGGCGATCATCGCCGCGATTTCCTGAACCTCGACGAAGCGGTTCATCGGAATCTTCGAGAGCATGTACTCGATGAACTCAGGTTTCATCTGATCGAAGATCGCGGTGCGCGCGGCCGCCGGCGTGATGCAATTGACGAGGATATTGGCATTCGCCAGTTCCTTGCCGAGCGATTTGGTCAGCGCGATCAGCCCCGCCTTCGACGCCGAATAATGCGAGGCATTGGGGTTCCCCTCCTTGCCGGCAATGGAGGCAATGTTGACGATGCGCCCGTATCCGCCCTTGAGCATGACTGGCACGACCGAATGGCAGGTGAGGTAGGGGCCGACGAGGTTGACGTCGATCACCTGCCGCCAGACCTCGGGCGCGAGTTCCCAGAGCTTCGCGTTGCCACCCGTGATCCCGGCATTGTTGACGAGAATGTCGATCCGTCCGTGCCGCTCGGCGGTCGCGGCTGTTGCCCGCGCCACCGAGGCTTCATCCGTCAGCTGCACGATATCGGTCGATACCTTGCCTTTCGCCGCAAGAGCGCTTCTCGCCTCGTCGAGTGCAGGCCCGTCGATATCCCAAAGCACGACGCTCGCGCCGGAATCGAGCATCCGCTCCGCCGCAGCATAGCCGATGCCGCGTGCACCGCCCGTGATGACAGCCACCCGGCCTGCGAGATCGATCCTGTTCATGCACTATCCTCCCCGTGCGGTCATGCGCCTCTTACCGAGTTCGTTGTGCACAGCATACCGATATTGTCCAGAGGTGGCGCGGATCTTCCCACGCATTCCGGCGCGGCGGAACGACAGGCGGAGCAACCACCGGCCCCTCGTGGAATCGGATCATCGAAAATTAACGGCATGATTTAACGCGATTTTTCCACGTGTTCTCTACATTGCCGCTCGGTCAGGAGGAGAAATGCGTCCTGGCGCCGATCGAAAGGGTACAGAATGTCGAAGGTGATCGAACGCGCGAAGAGCTTCCTGGAAAGCCGATCGGGGAATATCTCCGTGATGATGAGCATCGGTATGGTCTCGCTGATCGGTGTCACGGGGATCGGTGTCGACTACTCGCGCGTGATGCGGGCCAAATCTGAGATTTTCGCCGCCGCCGACTCCGCTGCCCTTGCCGCCGCGCGCACCTACGGCACCGCCGCCGAGCGCGAGACCGTTGCCCGAAAAGTCTTCGGCGCCAACGTAACCAAGCTCGACACAGTCGCGAGCTATACGATTTCGCCCGAGAATATTGTCCGCGAGGGCGCGAACTATGGTTATCGCGTCGCAGCCACCGCAACGGTGAAGACCATGTTCGGCCAGATGTTCGGCGTCGACAAATACACCGCCAACGTGCTCGCGGAAGCAATCGGCGTGATTTCCTCGAATACCGAGATCGCGCTGGTGCTCGATTCGACCTATTCGATGACCGGCTGGAAGATGGACACGCTGAAGAAGGCCGCAGTCGCGATGGTCGATGATCTCTCGAAGATCACGCCGAAGGCCGAGCAGTTGAAGTTCTCGCTGGTCCCGTTCTCGAACTACGTGAACATCGGCATGGGCAACCGCAAGAAGAGTTGGATGAGCGTGCCGGATGACTACAAGGATCCGGACAAGCAGGTCTGCTGGAACGAGTATCCCGTCATCGGCCAGACGAACTGCCGCATGGTGACCTATCCGGCAACGCCCGGCAGCGCGCCCGGCACTTGCTACAACGACGGCGTGCCCTATTCCTGCGGCGGTTCCTCGCCACAGCCAGCCCGCACCGTTCAGGTCTGCGACAATGTCTACGGCTCGACGCCGACCCAGAAGTGCTACATCCAGCAGGGCGCCTGGCATCGCTGGAACGGCTGTGTCGGCTCGCGCAACTACCCGCTGAACACCAAGGACGAGAACTACAACGTCAAGATCCCGGGCCTGCTGGATTATTCCTGCGGCACCGAGCTTGTCGAACTCACGTCCAATCACGGTCAGGTCCGCTCTGCCATCAACAAGCTCAACCCGAACGGCGAAACCTACATCCCGGCCGGCCTTGTCTGGGGTTGGCGTACCCTCTCGAGCGTGGAGCCCTTCGCCGGTGCGAAGAGCACCTCGACCACTCCGGTCCGCAAGTATCTCGTGTTGATGACCGACGGCTTCAACACCAAGTCGCCGAACTATCCCTACCACGACAGCGGCGACCGGGCGACATCCGACAAGCTCGTCAAGGAAACCTGCGCCAATATTGCCAAGGACAAGGACAACGACATCACGATCTTTTCTGTCGCTTTCGACGTGAAGGACGCGGGGATCAAGACGATGCTCAAGGACTGCGCGAAGAACACCAACGGCCAGTTCTTCGACGCGACCAATGCCAACGAGTTCCTCGCCGCCTTCGCCAAGATCGGCTCGACGATCGCGGAATTGCGCCTCAGCAAGTAAGCAGAGAGCTTTCGGACCAATAAAAAGGCCGGGCGAATGCCCGGCCTTTTTTACCAGTTCGGTTTCTTGCTCGCGGGGTCAAACCGTCGTTTCAGCCCGCCCCAGCAATCGAGATACTCCTGATCGATCAGCGAGAGCGTCGAGGCGAAGGCCGTCAGGCGCTGGGGCAGCCGTGTCTCGAACATGAAGGCCATCGTGCCGGTGAGCTTGTGCGGCTGCATCGGCTCGTTCGAGGCATTCTCGAACGCCGGCGCGTCGGGGCCATGCGGCAGCATCATGTTATGGAGGCTCATCCCGCCCGGGACGAAACCCTTCGGTTTGGCGTCATAGATGCCGTAGATCAGTCCCATGAATTCACTCATGATGTTCCGGTGATACCACGGCGGGCGGAACGTGTTCTCCGCCACCATCCAGCGCTCGGGGAAAATCACGAAATCGATGTTTGCCGTGCCGACCTCCCCGGAAGGCGAGGTGAGCACCGTGAAGATCGAGGGATCGGGATGATCGAACTGGATCGCGCCGACGGGCGAGAAATGCCGGAGGTCGTATTTGTAGGGGTAATAGTTCCCGTGCCAGGCGATGACGTCGAGCGGTGAGGCATCGAGATCCGTCACGAACATCTCGCCACACCATTTGACGTAGAGTTGCCCCTTGACCTGTCGGTCCTCGTAGGCCGCTACGGGCGCCTTGAAGTCACGCGCGTTGGCGAGGCAGTTCGCACCGATCGGGCCGCGTTCGGGCAGAGTGAGCGCGCCGCCGTAATTCTCGCAGACATAGGCTCGCGCTGGCCCATCGACGGGGTCGCACGCGAAAATGATCCCGCGGGGAATGATGCAGATCTCGCCCGGCTCGATCTCGATGACACCGAATTCGGTGCGGAAGCGCAGGCGGCCCTCCTGCGCGACAATCATCAATTCGCCGTCGGCATTGAAGAAATATTCGTCCGCCATCGAGGCTGTGATCAGCGCGATATGCGCCGCCATCCCCGTCTGCCCCTCGGCATCGCCGGCGGTGACGATGGTATGCAGACCGGTGCGGAAATTGAGGCTCGCGGCCGGAATCGGGATCGGCTTCCAGCGCAGTTGACCGATCGGCAGGCTCGATTCCTCGCGGTTCGGCGCGGTGCGGATCATCCCGCAATCTGTTTTCCGATACCGCCCCTGATGTTTGACGCCCGGTAAAATGCGATAAAGCCACGAGCGCTCATTCGTCGAGCGCGGCGCGGTGAAAGGCGAACCGGACAATTGTTCGGCGTAGAGGCCATAGTTGCATTTCTGCGGCGAGTTGCGCCCGACCGGCAGCGCGTCAGGCAGCGCTTCCGTCTCGAAGGAATTGCCGAAACCGGTCATGTAAGCGAGTTGCTGTTCAACCGTCAGCTTCCCGCCGCCCGCCCGGATCGGCGTGTTCTGGATGTTCATCGCGAATCCTCCCCGCAGGCGACCGGCCCGCAAATGCAGGGCGCGGATCATGCCAGAGCCGGGCAGAATGGCAACCTATTTGTTTCTCATGAAACTATCAGCCAACGGCTGGCGGCTTGCCAAGGTGTCTTTCGAGAAAATCGAGGCTCCGCTGCCAGGCGAGCGTCGCTGCGGGGGCGTTGTAGCGGGCTGCGTTGGTATCGTTATTGAAGGCGTGATCGACACCCGCATAGACGTGCAGTTCAAAGGTCTTGCCGGCCTGCTCCAGCGCGGATTTGTAGGCGGGAATGCCAGCGTTTATGCGATCGTCCTTGCCGGCATAATGCAACATCAGCGCGGCTCGAATGCTGCTCACACGCTCGGCTGGCACCTGCGAACCGTAATAGGCGATGCCGGCCCCGAGCGTCGGCTCGATGCAGGCGATACGGTTCACCTGCCCACCGCCCCAGCAGAAACCCATCGCGCCGACCTTGCCGGTTGATTGCGGATGGCCCGCGAGGAAACGCACGGCAGCGGCGATCCGCTTTGCCGCATCCTCCGGGCTCAGCTTGCCAATCACGTCACGCGCCTTGTCCTCGTCCGCCGGCGTGCCGCCTTCCGGCGAGAGCGCATCGATCCCGAGCGTCAGATAGCCTGCGAGCGCCGCGCGGCGCGTCATGTCGCGGATATGAGGATTGAGGCCGCGATTCTCGTGGATCATCACCAGCGCCGGGCGTTTTGCCTCGCCCTTGGCCGCGACTAGATAGCCCTTCAAACCGGCTTCCGAGCCGGGCACCGCGACATCGCCGGAGACCAGCCGTAGATCATCCGGCTTCACCGTCTCGGCGCGAGCATAATCGTTCTGGAGCAGCGGGAGCATTGCTGCGGCAGCACCGGCCGAGCCGGCAAGGCGCGTCAGATGCTCCATGAAGGCGCGGCGATCCATGCCGCCATGCGTGAAGCGGTCGTAAAGCTGGATGATTTCACGGTCGATCGACGGCATGGCTTCCTCTCTGGTGCGCGGGCGCAGGATGGCACGGCGCCGCCCGGACCCATCCCAAAGGCAGGATATCTCCGCGGGCTGGTACCACAAGCGATCAATATTGCACCGGCCGACACGATTGCGCGATCAGGCGCGTTGCAAAACAGCAACAATAATCGACCGAACACATGTCTTTCGCGTGCAATGGCAAAATCTTAGTGGACAGTATTAACAACTTGGCCAGCATCGTGCCGCCGCGTAATCCAACGCGAATCGGGAGACTGCGAACGATGAAGACGATTGCCAAGGTTATTCTGATGACGATGATCGCCAGCGCCGCCGTGGCCTGCGCCACCGCGCCGGAGAAGGCGCCGGTCGTCCGCAAGGGCTGATCCGCCATCATGGCTCAAAACCCGCCGGTGGTGATGCCCCGGCGGGTTTTTTGTTGTCCGGAAACAAAAAAGGCGGCCCGCAGGCCGCCTGGATAGTTTGAAGAGGATGACCGCGTTCAGGCGGTCTTGCCATCCGTCTTGCGATCGGTACGCTCGGCGATACGGGCCGACTTGCCGCGACGGTCGCGCAGATAATAGAGCTTCGCGCGGCGAACCTTGCCGCGGCGAACCAGCTTGATCGAATCGATGTTCGGCGAATAGAGCGGGAACACGCGCTCGACACCCTCGCCGTAGGAAATCTTGCGGACAGTGAAGCTCTCATTTAGGCCGCCGCCATTACGGGCGATGCAGACGCCTTCATAGGCCTGCACGCGGGAACGATCGCCTTCCTTGACCTTCACGTTGACGATCACAGTGTCGCCGGGGGCGAAATCCGGGATCGACTTCTCGCCCAGCACGCGGGCGGCTTCTTCTTTCTCGAGTGTAGCGATGATATCCATCGTCAAAGACCTTTTCCGTTTCGTCTCTTGTGGACGAGCGCTTGGGCACGCTGTTTTGAGTTGAGGCGCGCTCCCTACACGAGGTGCGCCGGATTGTCATCCCTCCGCGGGAGGTTTTTTGCGCTTTTTCGGCGCCTTGGGCGGGATTTTCGCAGCGAGATCAGGTCGACGCGCCCGCGTCAGGGCTTCAGACCGGTCCCGTCGCCATTCGGCGATCGCGGCATGGTTGCCGGAGGTCAGGATTTCGGGGATTTCGCGGCCCTCCCATTCCCGGGGGCGGGTATAATGCGGATATTCGAGCAGGCCCTGCTCGTGGCTCTCCTCGAGATCGCTCGCCTGCCCACCCATCACACCGGGGATGAGGCGGATGATCGCGTCGAGCATCACCTGCGCCGCGAGTTCACCGCCCGAGAGCACGTAATCACCGATCGAGACCTCCTGAAGCCCGCGCGCCTCAATGACGCGTTCGTCGATCCCCTCGAACCGACCGCAGACAAGGATCGCGCCAGGGCCGGCAGCCAGTTCGCGCGCCATCGCCTGATCGAACACCCGGCCGCGCGGGCTCATCAGGTAACGCGGGCGGGCATCCTCCACCGGGATTGCCGCATCAAGCGCGGCGGCCAGCACATCGGCTCGGATCACCATGCCCGGCCCGCCCCCGGCCGGCGTATCGTCAACGGCGCGATGCCGGCCGATGCCGTGATCGCGGATATCCTTGATATCGAGACTCCAGAGCCCGCGCCCGAGTGCATCCCCCGCGAGCGATTGTCCGAGCGTGCCGGGAAACATGTCCGGCATTAGCGTGAGGACAAGCGCCCGGAACGCCATCTCAGCCCGCCCGGAACGCGAAGCGGCCATCGAGATCGGCGAAGGTCGGCACGGCGGCGATCACGTTGTCGAAGGCCGCGAAATCCGGCGTCTTCAGCATCGTCAGCATGGCGACGGCGCGCATTCCCGCCCGTCGCGCCGCCTCGACGCCGAGCGGCGCATCCTCGAACACCACGCATTCGGCCGGCGCGACGCCCATCCGCTCGGCAGCGGCGAGGAACATGTCCGGGTGCGGTTTGCCCCGAAAGCCCTGACTGGGCGAAACGATGGTGCGGAAACGCGCGCGCAAGGCCAGCGTATCGAGCACCACGGCGATATTGTCGTTCGGCGCGGCGGTGCCGACCGCCATCGGCACGTCAGCGGCCTCGGCGCGCGCCATCAGATCGGTGAGGCCGGAGACGGCCCGCACATGCGGGCGATAGAGCTCGACATAGAGTGCCTCCTTCTCCATGCCGCGCGCGACGATCTCCTCGGATGAGAGATCCGGGAACATTTCGCTGATGATTTCCGGGTTGGTGCGCCCGGCTGTGCGGCCGAAGAAACTCGGCCGATCGAACGGCAACGCATACTTTGCGTGCCAGGCCTCCCACGCGTCATCGTGGTAGCGCATATTATCGACGATGGTGCCGTCCATGTCGAAGATCAGACCACGGATCGGCACGCTCATGGTTCGTCTCCGGCTTCCGGTGGCCGCGCCTCCGGCTTGGTGAGGAAGGTTGCGTTGATCATGACACGCCGCGCAGCGAGATCTATCACCGGCGCGGCGGCCCTGGTGAAGGGCAGCAGCCAAGTGCCGCCACCGCTCGCCGGGCGGATTTCGAGAATGTCGCCCGCGCCGTAATCATGGATCGCGAGGATCCTGCCGAGCGGTTCGCCTCCCGCTTCGGCGACGTCGAGGCCGATGAGATCGGCGTGGTAGAATTCGTCCTCATCGGGCTCGGGCAGGTTGGCCCGGTCGATGAAGAGTTCGGTGCCGGTCAACGCCTTCACGGCCTCAGGCGTCGAAAGGTGGGCGAATTTGACGATCAGCATGTCGTCCTTGAGCAGCCGCCCGCTCTCGATTTCGTAGGCAGTGCCGTCGGCGGCAAACAAGGTGCCGTAGTCGGCGATCGCGAGTGGATCACCCGCGAAGCTCTTCACCCGCGCCTCCCCGCGCACGCCATGCGGCGCGCCGATGACCGCCATTACCACCCGCCGTTCAGGCGGTGGAAGTGCCGAGGGTGCTTTCGGCTTGCGGGGCTTGGGCATGATGCCGCCTTTTTCCCAAGCCCGAACGGGCGCCCGAGCTTATGCGAGGGAACCGATATCCCGCCCGGAGGCGGGATATCAAGAAATATGACCTTACTCAGCCGCTTCGCCGGCCTTCTTGGCCTTAGCTTCGGCGCGCTCGGTCATCTTGGTGCCCGGCTTGGCCTTCTCCGGGTTGTTGCGGGCCTCGCGCTTCACGACACCGGCGGCATCGAGGAAGCGGGCAACGCGATCGGTCGGCTGCGCGCCCTTGGCCATCCAGGCCTTGGCCTTCTCGATGTCGAGCACCACGCGGCCGGCGTCGTCCTTGGCGAGCATCGGGTTATAGGTGCCGAGCTTCTCGAGGAAGCGGCCATCGCGCGGCGCGCGGGCATCCGCGACGACGATGCGATAGACGGGGCGCTTCTTGGCGCCGCCACGGGCGAGACGAATCTTGAGAGCCATGGGTTACTCCTGTGTTTGCTCTGTTCGATGGATGGGTTGAAAGGCGATTACTTCTTCTTGAACGGATTGAACCCGCCGAGACCCGGCAGGCCGCCAAGGCCCGGAAGCCCCGGTTTGCCGAGACCCGGCAGGCCGGGCGGCAGCTTTGCCCCGCCGGGACCGGAAATCTTTTCGAGCTGCTTCTGCGCCTCGGCGATCGCGTCGGGCGAGAGGCCGCCATCCGCGCCGGGCGGCGGGAGCTTCGAGATGTCGGGCATGCCGCCGCCCATCCCGAACATGTTGGCGAGGCCCGCCATCGGACCGCGTTTGCCGCCCTTGCCCACGGCCTTCATCATATCGGCCATGCCGCGATGCATCTTGAGGAGCTTGTTGATCTCCTCCGCGCTGGTGCCGGAGCCGGCAGCAATGCGCTTCTTGCGGGAATTCTTGAGCAAATCCGGATTGGCGCGTTCGGCCGGCGTCATCGAATTGATGATCGCCACCTGCCGCGCGAGCATCCGGTCGTTGATGCCGGCATTGGCCATCTGGTCCTTGGCCTTGGCGATGCCCGGCAGCATGCCCATCAAGCCGCCCAAGCCGCCGAGCTTTTCCATCTGGCCGAGCTGGTCGCGCAGGTCGGAAAGGTCGAACTTGCCCTTCTTCATGCGCTCGGCCATTGCGAGCGCCTTGTCCTGATCGATGTTCGCCGCCGCCTTCTCGACGAGGCTGACGATGTCGCCCATACCGAGGATACGGTTGGCGATACGCGCGGGGTGGAAATCCTCCAGCGCGTCCATCTTCTCGCCCACGCCGATCAGCTTGATCGGCTTGCCGGTCACCGCGCGCATCGAGAGCGCCGCGCCGCCGCGCCCGTCACCGTCGACGCGGGTCAGCACGATGCCGGTGATACCGACGCGCCCGTCGAAGGCGCGGGCGGTGTTCACCGCGTCCTGACCGGTGAGGCTGTCCGCGACGAGCAGGCTCTCGTGCGGGTTCACCGCCGCCTTGACGCGGACGACCTCTTCCATGAGTTCGTCGTCGAGCGTCACGCGGCCGGCGGTATCGTAGATCACGACATCGAAGCCGCCAAGACGGGCCGCCTCTTCGGCGCGCCTGGCGATCTGGACGGCGTTCTGCCCCGCGACGATCGGCAGAACCTCGACGCCGTTATCGCGACCGAGAACGGCAAGCTGCTCCATCGCGGCCGGACGGCGCGTATCGAGCGAGGCCATCAGGACCTTCTTCTTGTCGCGGCTCTGGAGGCGCAGCGCGATCTTGGCGGTCGTGGTGGTCTTGCCCGAGCCCTGAAGGCCGACCATCAGGATGCCGACCGGCGGGGTGGCCTGAAGGCTGATCGGATCGGCATCCGACCCAAGCGTCGCGACGAGCTGGTCGTGGACGATCTTGACGACCATCTGCCCGGGCGTGACCGACTTGAGCACTTCCACGCCCACCGCGCGGGCGCGCACCTTGTCGGTGAATTCCTTGACGACATCGAGCGCGACATCCGCCTCGAGCAGCGCACGACGGACCTCGCGCATCGCCTCGGCAACATCCGCCTCGCCCAGCGCGCCGCGGCGCGTGAGCTTGTCGAGAATGCCGGACAGACGACCCGAAAGGCCTTCGAACATGGTCTCTTCCCTTTTCCGACCCACACAGAGGCGCGTTCACCATCTGCAGGGCATTCCAAACGATTTCGCGCCCGGGGGCGCCACGCGCTGCCGGACGTTGACCTCCCGGAACGCATTCCGGGTCGGCGGATCAGGACTGATCTCACCTTTGGAAGCGGGCTCGATACAGCGAAACCCGGGCGAGGTCAAGGAAAGGGCTTTACTCGGGCTCTGGCCCGTGGCTCCCTCAGCCTTGCAAGGAGTTTTCCATGACCCTCGAAACCTGGCTCGCCTTTTCCGCCGCCTCGATCGTGCTGTTGCTGATCCCCGGTCCGACGATCCTGCTCGTCATCTCCTACGCGCTCGGCCAGGGCTGGCGTGTGGCCTTGCCGATGGCGGCGGGGGTCGCGCTGGGCGACTTCACGGCGATGACGCTCTCGATGCTCGGCATCGGCGCGTTGCTGATGGCTTCGGCCACGATCTTCACGGTGCTGAAATGGATCGGCGCCGCCTACCTGATCTGGCTTGGCGTCAAGCTTTTCAGGGCAGGCGGCAGCTTCGAGACCAAGGCCCGGACGGAGGCGACGTCGCCGGTGAAGATGCTCGCCCATGCGTGGCTGATCACCGCGCTCAACCCCAAGAGCATCACCTTCTTCGTGGCGTTCCTGCCGCAGTTCCTCGATACAAAAGCGCCGTTCCTCGAACAGATGCTGATCTTCGAGACGACTTTCCTGACCCTCGCCTTTCTCAACGCCTTCGGCTACGCGCTCGTCGCCTCGAAGGCGCGCAACCTGTTCCGTTCGGAGCGTGCGATCCGAGCCTTCAACCGCACCGGCGGCACGCTTCTGATCGGCGCCGGTGTGATGACTGCGGCGAAAACCTGATCGCTATTTCAGGAAGACGATGATCCTGAGCTTCATCGCAGGATCATCACTCTTTTCGGGAATGGTCTCGTAGTCCTCGAGAAACTTGCCGGTCGAGACGAGATTCTTGTCGTCGAGCCAGGCCGTGAGAGCTTCATAGGCCGTGTCGATCTCGTCGTAGGCGCCCTGATGGGTAAAAACGACGGCCCGGCCGGACGGTGAGGTCGCCGCGTCGAAATCCTTCTCGAACTTCGTCTCTGCCGCGGGCGCATCCTTGAGAGGCAGCATCGCCTCGTAGGTGAACCCGAGGTCGTCGCTGTCGACGAAATAGGTCATGGGTTGCCCGTCACGGGCGAGATTGAGCCGCTTGGCCTCTGCCTCGAGTTGGGCAATGGCCTTTCGGAGGTTGTCGAACCCGTTCTCCCACGTCGTCTGGCCTTTGAGGCGCAACACCGGGCGCGCGGCAATCTCGCGCATTTCACCGCCACCGGCCTCGGCCGGCTTCGCAGGCTCCTTGGCCGTCTCGGCAGGCTTCGCCGGTTCCACCGGTTTCGGTGCCTCGGGCGCCGCAGGGGTGGGGCTTGCCGGCGCAGGAACTACGGGAGCCGGTGCGACAGGCGCCGGCGGAGGCGCACTGCCCTGAGCCAGGGCGAGCGCCACGAAGAATGGGAATGTCAAGGCAAGGCCCGCAGCCTTGGCCAAACGGAAACCGGCAGGATTGCTCATCGGTCTTCGAGCCTCCGCGATTCTAACGCCATAACGGCTCTTCCAATGTAATGCGGAACAACTGGTTGCGCACCCCGTCGAGCCCGAATTCGCTGTCGTTGATCACGAGCAGTTCATTCGGGCCGAGGATCGCCAACCCTTCGATGCGGCTCGGCAGGCCGGGCACCGTATCGAGATCGAGGATCGGCCGCTTGGTCAGCGGTGCGAGGCCCCGGATTTGAAGCGCGTCACCCTCGAGGATTTCAAGACTGGGGCTCATCTCCAGCGAATCGAACTCCGGCGGCACGCGACTCGCCTCATCGAGGCGTACCGCGTAGATGCGCGCCGATTTCTCGATCCGTTCGAGGACCAGCAGTTGATCGTCACCGAACGCGACAATCTCGGAGATCTTCACCTCGTGCCGGGCGCGCTCGCGCTGGTCACTGTCGGTTTTGAACTTGTAGGGCTCGTCGAGCTGATAGAGATATTGGCCGACGACCTGCCCTGTCTCCCGCTCGATCTTCCAGATCCGGATATTGCGTGAGCTGCGCGCCGCCATAGCATCGGGGTTGGCAAGCGGCGACTGGCCGACGGCGAAGAGATATTTCTCATCCTTCGAAATCGCGAGTCCTTCGAAGCCCCGACCCGGCAAACGCTGACGCAGGATCGGCGGCAACGAGGCAACCACCTCGTAATCCGCGTCCTTAAACTCATTGGCGATGTTGGACGGCACCAGACGGCGCTTCACCGTTCCGTCGGAAGCGACCTCGAGGAGCGACGGTCCGAATTCCTCGGCGATCCAGAACGTGCCGTCTTTCACGCGCACGAAACCCTCTGGATCGACCCCCGAGGCATCACCCGGAAGCGCCTTGCCGTCGAGACCGATCGAAACCTCGTCCTTTGCGAGCGGACGACCGGAGAACGGCCGCCCGGATTGTCCTTTAAGCGGCACATAGACATTGATGCGTGCAACATTGTCCGCGCCGATATCGACGGCATAGATCGACGGGACGAATCCCGGCAGGGGATAAATGCGCCCGTTGCGATCCGCCGTGCAGATCTGATCAGGCTCCATGCCGATCACCTTCCGGGCGTCGGCGCAGGCGATGCTCGGGCCGCGATCGGTCAGCAGCCAGACACGCCCTTGCGAGTCACCATCGAGACGGAACGCGGAAGAACCGAGCGAGACGCTGAAATTGATCGCCTTACCGTTGGGGAACGTGATAACGCCCAGCGGCAGGTTCCCGATCTGCACGGCTGTGGCGAGGATCGCCGAACTGGTTCCGGGAACAGGAATGACCGGCGCAGGAGGCTTGCCGGCGCTGTCGGTGCCCTGCGAAAGCGAAATTCCTACCCCTGCCGACAGCAAAGCAACCGCAGCGACGGCGCCTCGCACGATTTTCGGCATTGATCGGAACCCCGGAACCGCGTTATGGCGCCGCATCGATGAAAAGCCTATCCTCCGGGTTGGTGCTGCCACCAAATCTCGATCCGATAACGGATTCACTCCGTATCGCTATCTGCATGCGCGCCAAATGCAACACAAGTCTTTGTTTCGGCCCGTGGTCAAGTCCTGAAAGAAGTTCATCCGATGGATAAGAAGGAAATGCGGCCTCTATCGGGCATCCCGTTCCGGAAGATGCATGGATTGGGTAACGACTTCGTGGTCATCGACGCACGCGGGCACGACTATCCGCTTGGCGCGAAAGAATTCGCACGGATCGCGGACCGCCGGTTCGGCATCGGCTGCGACCAGCTGATCCTTCTCGGCACCGCCGACGACGCCGATGCGACTATGCGGATCTTCAATCCCGATGGCGGCGAGGTCGGCGCCTGTGGCAACGCGACACGCTGCATCGGTGCGCTGCTTGCCCATGAGAAGGGCAAGCCCCGCGCCTCCATCCGCACTCGCGCGGGGATCCTGCGTGCGGAGGTGACCGGCAGCATCGTCGCAGTCGATATGGGCCAGCCGGGTCTCGACTGGCGCGAAATCCCCCTTGCCGGATCTACAGCCGACACGGCCCGCGTGCCGCTTGACGTGAGCGCCATCGATCCGAAATTGCCGGGCTGGTTCTCGGCCGTCAGCATGGGTAATCCGCACGCGATCTTCTTCGTCGAAAACGCGATGGCGCATGATCTCGACGTTGTCGGACCGCGCCTCGAGATGCACCCTATCTTTCCCGAGAAAGCCAATATCTCGCTTGCGCAGCAGCAGGGCCCGAACCACTTCCGCGTCCGCGTCTGGGAGCGTGCCGCCGGAGCAACGCTCGCCTGCGGCACAGCCGCCTGCGCGGTCGCGGTGGCGGCGGCGCGGCTGGGAATCGCGGAAGGCGACATCCGGATATCGCTGCCGGGCGGCGATCTGGTCATTTCCCGTACCCCGGAGGGCCGCGTCATCATGCGCGGGCCGTTCGCGACCAGTTTCTCCGGCGTGATCGATCCCTCGCTGCTGGCTGCCTGACAATGAGCGTCGAGGTCGTCACGCTCGGCTGCCGCCTCAACGCCTTCGAGAGCGAGGCGATGAAGCGCGAAGCGGAAGCCGCCGGGCAGGACGACCTGATCATCGTCAATACCTGTGCCGTGACGGGCGAAGCCGTCGCGCAGGCACGGCAGACCATCCGCCGCCTCAAGCGAGCCAACACAAGCGCCCGCGTCGTCGTCACCGGCTGCGCGGCACAGGTCGATCCGACTGCTTTCGCGGCCATGCCGGAGGTAACAGGTGTCATCGGCAACGATCTCAAGCTGAAGTCGGAGACATGGCGGGCCCTACCCCTAGGTTTTGGCCTTGAAACCAGCGAACGCGTCCGCGTCAACGACATCATGAGCGTGCGCGAGACCGCAGGGCACCTCGTCGAAGGCATGGAGGGGCGAACCCGCGCCTTCGTACAGGTGCAGAACGGCTGTGACCATCGCTGCACTTTCTGCATCATTCCGTTCGGGCGCGGCAATTCGCGCTCGGTGCCGATGGGCGAGGTGACGGCCCAGATTGCCCGGCTCGTTGAAGCGGGCAGCGCGGAAATCGTGCTGACCGGCGTCGATCTCACCTCATACGGCGCGGATCTGCCCGGCGCGCCGCGCCTCGGTCAACTCGTCGAAGCCATCCTGAAGCACGCGCCCGCGCTCCGGCGCCTGCGCATCTCCTCAATCGATTCCATCGAAGCCGATCCGTTACTCATCGACTTGCTGAAGGGTGAAACGCGGCTGATGCCGCACCTCCACCTCTCGCTCCAGCACGGCGATAACCTGATCCTGAAGCGCATGAAACGTCGCCATGCGCGCGAGGACGCCATCCGCTTCTGCGCCGGTCTTCGCACCGCGCGCCCGGATTTCACGTTCGGCGCGGATTTCATCGCCGGGTTCCCGACCGAGACCGAGGCCCAGTTCGGAAATACCCTGCGTCTCGTCGAGGAATGCGGCCTCGCCTTCCTGCATGTCTTCCCGTTTTCGCCACGGCCCGGCACGCCAGCGGCAAAGATGCCGCAACTGCCGCGCCCGCTCGTCAAGGAACGTGCGGCCCGCTTGCGCGAAGCCGGCGCGGCGGCGCTCGTCCGCCATCTTGCAGGCCATGTCGGCAAGGCGGCACGCGTTCTCGCCGAACGCGGTGGCCTCGCGCGGCTCGACGACTTCACGCCCGTGAGACTTGTCGCGCCACTGGAGGCCGGAACGCTTGCCAACGCGCGGATTACCGGGCACGACGGCGCTGTATTGCTGGGCGAAGTGACGGATCGGTAGCCAGATGAGTTCGGACAAAAAACAGGGCGGCTTCTTCGGGCGGCTGTTCGGCCGCGCCAAGGACGAAGTGCCGGCGGAGGCACCTGCCGTTCCCGCACCGGCCACCCCGGCGCAAGCGGAATCCGCTACGCCGGTTTCCGCTCCCGCCGCGCCGAAGCTGTCATGGTGGAAGCGGCTCTCTCAGGGGCTAGGCCGCACGGCGTCACAGATCGGCACGGGCATTACCGCCATCTTCACGACCCGGAAGCTCGATGCCGACACGCTTCAGGACCTTGAGGACGTGCTGATTCAGGCCGATCTCGGCATCGAGGTTTCCGGTCGCATCGTCGAGGCGATCGGCAAGGGCCGTTTCGACAAGGAGGTTGCGCCGGAAGAGATCAAGGCTGCACTCGCCGGCGAGGTCGAGAAGGTGCTGACGCCCGTCGCGCTCCCGCTGACGATCGACGCGGAGAAAAAACCCTTCGTGCTGTTGATGGTCGGCGTGAACGGTTCAGGCAAGACTACCACCATCGGCAAGCTCGCGGCGAAATTCCGTGCCGACGGCAAGTCGGTGACGCTGGCGGCGGGGGATACCTTCCGCGCGGCGGCGATCGAGCAGCTCAAGGTCTGGTCCGAGCGCACCGGGGCGGGTTTCGTCGCCCGCGCGCAGGGTGCGGATGCGGCCGGGCTCGCCTTCGATGCACTGACCGAGGCGCGCACCAACGGCACCGATGTGCTGCTTGTCGATACCGCAGGCCGGCTTCAGAACAAGCAGGGGCTGATGGACGAACTCGCCAAGATCGTGCGGGTGATGAAGAAGGTGGACGACAGCGCTCCGCACGCGGTGCTGCTCGTGCTCGACGCGACCGTCGGCCAGAACGCGATCAGCCAGGTCGAGGCCTTCCGGCAGATCGCCGGCGTGACCGGCCTTGTCATGACCAAACTCGACGGCACCGCGCGCGGTGGTATTCTTGTCGCGCTCGCCGAGAAGTTTGGCCTGCCGGTGCATTTCATTGGCGTCGGCGAGGGGGTCGAGGATCTCGAGCCCTTCGCCGCAGCCGATTTCGCCCGCGCCATCGCCGGGCTGGAGAAATAATCAGACCACTTTCACCGAGATCGGCTCCGTGCCCTCAATCTCGACGCGCATGGTCTGGCCACGCTCGACGGCAGAAACGCCCTCCGGCGTGCCGGTGAAGATGAGATCGCCCGGTTTCAGTTCGAAATAGCGCGAGAGGATGGCGATCTGCTCGGGAATCGACCAGATCATCGCCGCGAGCGTCGCCTGCTGGCGCACCGCGCCATCCACCGTCAGCCTGAGTTGGCCCTTGAGCGGAAAATCCGCCCGATGCGGCGTGATCGGGCCGACAGGTCCGGAGGCATCGGAAGATTTGCCGACCTCCCACGGGCGGCCCATCTTCTTGGCTTCGCCCTGAAGGTCGCGCCGGGTCATGTCGAGGCCGGCGGCATAACCGAAGACATGGCCCATCGCCTCCGCTTCGGCGATATCGGTTCCGCCCTTGCCGATCGCGACCACCAGTTCGGCCTCGTGATGGTAGTCCTTTGTCATGGTCGGATAAGGCAGTTCGCGCGTGACACCCGCCTCGACCGGCTCGATCGCCTCAACCGTTTTCATGAAGAAGAACGGCGGCTCTCGATCCGGATCGAACCCCATCTCGCGGGCATGCGCAGCATAATTGCGACCAATGCAGAACGCACGGCGAACCGGAAAACGGTCCTTGCTGCCTAGAATCGCGAGGGTTTTCGGGGGTTCGAGCACGGGAATGGCGAGGGCCATGAAAAACTCCGCTGTTGTGGAAGGCGCGCGAAAAGTCTATCCGCGCAAGGAATGAACTAAGTGATGGATTTTCGTAGCCGTTCCGCGCGCGGCGCGAAAGACGCGATGCAACACACGAGGCACCATGACGGAAGAAACCGGCCGTCCCCGGCAGAATCCGATGCTCAAGCTGGCGCTGGAAATGGGGCCGCTGATCCTTTTCTTCGCGGCGAATTCGAAACCGGACTGGTTCCGTCCGCTGGTCGGCGCCGTGCTGGGGCAGGAACTAGTGACCTCCCCGAAGGCGCCGATCCTGATCGCAACAGCAGTCTTCATGGCGGCGATGGCGGTTTCGCTGGGCTTCGCCTGGTATCTTCATCGCAAGCTGCCGATCATGCCGTTGGTAACGGGCATTGTCGTGCTGGTTTTCGGCTCTTTGACGCTCATCCTTCAGGATGATCAGTTCATCAAGCTCAAACCGACCATCGTCAACTCGCTGTTCGGCGCGGTGCTGCTCGGCGGGCTCGCGCTCGGCAAGCCCTTGCTCCCCTATGTTCTCGAAGCCGTATTCCACCTCGATGACGAGGGCTGGCGCAAACTCACCTTCCGCTGGGGTGTGTTCTTTTTCGTTCTCGCCGCTCTCAACGAGGTCATCTGGCGCACGCAGACGACCGATTTTTGGGTCGCATTCAAGGTCTGGGGCGTGATGCCGCTGACGATCCTGTTCACGCTTCTCCAGACCCCGATGATGCTCCGCCATGGCTTCCGGACGGAGGAAGACCCGGCCAACGGCTCTCAATAAACCGGCGCGGCCTTCAGAATCTGCCCCGAGGCATCGAATAGGACGACACGATAACCCGTCGTCGCACCATACATCGCCTTGCCGCCCGCAGCGGCATCGAAGCCCTTGAAATATTCGGGCCAGCCGGGAAGCTTGTCGATGCTCTTGACCGTCCCGGCAAGTTTGTCCGGCTCTCCGGCCTTGGCCGCGATGCTGGCGGTGTCGAGCACGACGAAATCGCGGAGCGAGCCCGCCATGATGTATTTCCCGTCATGCGAGACGCCGCTGCCATAAAGGAAGCTGCCGTCGAACTGGATCAGCCGACCCTCGCCGTTCTCGCCGAATTCAAGCCCGTAGTTGCTGTATTCGTTGAAAACAACGCCATCCTTGACGAAGGCAGCGATGGATTGGCTGTGGTTCATCGAAAAGAATGTCTTTTTCTCTGAAATCAACTTGCCGGTCTTGAGATCATAGAGCTGGGCGAGGCTTGTCTTGCCGTCGTTCTTCATCTCGAACAGCTTACGGGCGAGACCCTTCAGATCCTTCGGGATATCGGAATAATTGACTTTCGGTTCGTCCTTGTCGTCGTTCGCACCTAGAAGGACGGCAAGCCGGGCACCATCCGGGCTGATGCCCATCGCCGCGACCGGCATTTGTGCCGGCAATTTGGCCGAGAAGACATCCTTGCCATCCGTAATGCCCGTGACGGAAATCGTGTTGGAGCGGTAATCCGTATCGGTGCTGGCGACCAGACCGTTCGCAGGCGAGAACACGGCGCGATGGCGGTTTTTCTGCTGCGCCTTGGTTGTCCAGCCAGACGTTTCGATGAGGTGCAGGGTGCCGTCATTGTCGCTGACGGCAAGCGTCCCGCCGCTCGCATCGAAACCCATGCGGATGATCGGCGCGGCAAACGGCACGCGCTTCTTTACCTCCAGCGTCTTGGCATCGAGCACATAGATCACCCGATTGTCGCCGCCCGCGACAAGCTGGTCGCCTTTCGGGCTGACAGCAACCGTCAACCCGCCAAGCGGGACCGCGGCCGAAGCCGACGAGGCGCCCGCCAGCGCCAGACCTGCGGAGAGAACAACTCCGGCGGCAATGCCTCCCAAAAATCCCGACATTCTGAAATTTCCTTCCTGTCATGAAAATGCACGACGGCGCGCAGCGCGCCGACGGGATCAGACGATGGGATCAGGGTCAGGGTCAAGATGTGCGCCAACGCACATCCGCAGGCTCAGCGAGTCGCCAGCGCCTTCTCGATCTCGGGCAGGATTTTTTCCCTGAGGTTCGTCTCGTTGATCGGGCCGACGTGCTTGTAGAGGATGCGCCCGTCGCCCGAGACGATGAATGTTTCCGGCACACCGTAGACGCCCCATTCGATCGAGGCGCGGCCATCGATGTCGGCGCCGACCTTCGCGTACGGATTGCCGAGCTTCCCGAGGAAGCGGCGCGCATTCTCGGCCTTGTCCTTCTGGTTGATGCCGAGGATGTCGAAACGCTTGTCTTTGGCGAGATCCATCAGGAATGGGTGCTCCTGATGGCAGGGTGCGCACCAGGACGCGAAGACGTTGACGAGACTCACGCGCCCCTTCTTCAGATCGTCCTGCGAGAAACCGGGCTGGTTGTGCCCTTCGACCGCCGGGAGGGAAAAGGCCGGCACGGGCTTTCCGAGCAGCGCCGAGGGCAGCCGGCTCGGATCGCCGGCGAACAGACGCACAAGGAAGATCGCCGTCAGCAGACCGAACAGGATCAGCGGAAGCAGTGCAACCAACGGAATGCGGCGGGTCGGCTTCGTTTCGCTCATGGGGCCATCATTCCCGCCCCGCGCGGCGGGCTTCGAACTCGGCGAGCCGCTTGGCCGTGGCGCGGTTGGCGAGAAGACTCGAAACCAGCATCCAGCCGAGGATCAGCGCCGTGACAGCGTAGGACGCAACGATATAGCCGCCATGCGGTCCGAAATCGATCACGCGCCACCTCCCGAGGACTGCCGGTCCGCCGCAAGAATCTGGAGCCGCTCGATCCGGCGCGCCATCAGCTCGGTCTTCATGCGCACGAGCAGGAGGGAAAGGTAGAGCAGGAGATAGGCGACGCCCATCCAGAGGAGGGGTGTGAGCATCGACTTGTGGATCGTCGGCCCGCCCATGCGGAACACCGAGGCGGGTTGGTGGAGCGTATACCACCAATCGACCGAGAATTTGATGATCGGCAGATTGACAGCGCCGACAAGCGTCATGATCGCGACCGCGCGCGCCGCACGCTGAGGCTCGTCGATCGCTCGCCAGAGCGCGATGATGCCGAGATAGATCAGGAAAAGGATCAGCACGGACGTGAGCCGGGCATCCCATTCCCACCAGGTGCCCCACATCGGCTTGCCCCAGAACGAGCCCGTGATGAGGCAGATGAGCGTGAACCCGGCGCCGAGCGGAGCGGCTGCCTTCTGCGCGACATCCGCGACGGGATGGCGGAACACCAGCGTGCCGAGCGCAGAAGCCGCCATGCCCGCATAGACAAACAGCGCGAGCCACGCCGAGGGCACATGGATATACATGATCCGGACCGTCTCGCCCTGCTGGTAATCGGCGGGGGAGGTCGCGAAAGCACCGTAGAGTCCATAGGCGAAGGCCACGAGCGTCAGGACGGCCAATGGGGCGAGGAGCCGGTTCGCCAGCACGTTGAACGTCGCCGGGTTGGCAAGGCGCATCCACAGCGCCGGTTTCTGGCTCGTCACGTCCATCGCATGATCCCGTTTCACCGTTCACATAGGGGATCGTGAATGCGCGTGCAAATGCGGCGGATCAACTCCATGCAGAAAGGCGATCAATTTCGCGCGAAACGCAGCGCGCCGGCTGCGGCGACGGGCGCGATAGCGAGCATCAACAGGCTGACGCCGGAGAGAAGCAGTAGCGGCGTCGAATAGGCGCGGCCCGCCGCAGCTTCCTTTACCACCGTCGCGCCGAAGATCAGCGTCGGAATCGCGAGCGGCAGCACGAGAATCGAGAGCAGTAACCCGCCGCGCTTGAGGCTGACGGTCAGCGCCGCACCGACGAGACCGATCAACGTCAACGCCGGTGTGCCGATCAACAGCGAGGCGGCGAGCGGCATCATCGCCTGCGGCTCGATCGCCAGCATCAGGCCAAGGAGCGGCGCCGCGAGCGAGAGCGGCAGCCCCGTGACCGCCCAATGCGCCAGCGCCTTTACCGCAAGCAGCAATGACAGCGGCGTTTCCGACATGAGGAGGTGATCGACGATCCCGTCCTCCTCGTCGGCTTGCAACAGGCGATCAAGCCCCAGAAGCGTCGCCAGCAGGGCCGCGAGCCAGAGAATCGCCGGCGCGATGCGGCTGATGAGCTTCTGATCGGCACCAACCGCGAAGGGCACCACCGAAATCAGGATCAGGAAGAAAACGATGCCAAGTTCCGCCCCGGCACCGATGCGGCGCGCAAGCAGCCATTCGCGTCGGAGGATGGCGAGGAGCGCATTCATGTGAAGGCTCCTGCCGAAGACATATCCGAAGCCTTGCCCGATGCCTTGCCTTTCCCGTCGAGCACCAGATGCCGCACCGGGAGGCCGAGCGGTTGATGCGTCGCGACAAGCGCCATCCCGCCCGCCGCCTGATGCTCGGCAAGCAATTGCCCGACCAGCCCCTGCCCCTCGATGTCGAGCGCTGCAAGCGGTTCATCAAGCAGCCAAACAGGGCGCGGCGCGACGAGAAGCCGGGTAAGCGCCACCCGCCGACGCTGGCCGGCAGACAGAACCTGCACCGGCAAATCGGCAAGTGCGCCAGCTCCAAGCTTTTCCAGCACCGGCAGGATCGCCTCTGCCCTGCCGCCGAGAAGCCCGACAGCGAAGGTCAGATTCTCACGTGGCGTCAGCGCCTCGCGCAGGGCCTCACGATGGCCGTGATAATGGAAAAGGCTCGCGATTTCGGTCTCTTCGGGCGCTCCGTTCCAATGGACCGTGCCTGCATCCGCTCGCGAAAACCCGGCAAGGATGCGCATCAGCGTCGATTTGCCGGCACCATTGGGCCCGGAAAGCTGCACGATCTCCCCGGCCGCAAGATCGAGATCCAGCCCCTCGAACAGGAGACGGAACCCGCGACGGATGGTCAGTCCGCGCGCTTCCAGTCTGAGATCGGGGCTGAAGGCCATGCCATGTCCACGGTTTGCCGTCTTCGGCTGTGCAGAATTTTTCCGGCAAAAAACTTGCGCCGGAGAGCGGAGATCGTCCTTTCGGCGTGTAGCGCCATTTTTAGAAATGATCTATAGAGCCCTCGGCTGCGTCGCGCGCTCGGGTTGAAGCGCGGGGTCCGGGCACACCCGGGCGGCGCACGCGAGAGAATTCGCGCTCCGGTGGATGGTCCAACTCCATTCGCCTGAGGTTGCATCGGCTACCCCGGCCACCCCGAACGTAACCCTATTCGCGAGGATTTGCATCCGATGTCGCTCGACAGCTTCAAGTGCCGCAAGGAACTCAAGGTCGATGGCAAGACCTATACCTATTATTCGCTTCCCGAAGCCGAGAAGAACGGCCTCAAGGGCGTCTCGCAGCTCCCCTACTCGATGAAGGTACTGCTCGAGAACCTGCTGCGCAACGAGGATGGCCGCTCGGTCACCAAGGCCGACATCGAGAATTTCTCGGGCTGGCTCACCGACAAGGGCAAGGCCGGCAAGGAAATCGGCTTCCGCCCGGCGCGCGTGCTGATGCAGGACTTCACCGGCGTTCCGGCGGTGGTCGATCTCGCCGCGATGCGCGACGGCATGGAGACCCTTGGCGGCGATCCGAACAAGATCAACCCGCTCGTTCCGGTCGATCTCGTCATCGACCACTCGGTCATCGTCGATGAATTCGGCACCCCCAAGGCCTTCGAGCGCAACGTCGAGCTTGAATACGAGCGCAACGAGGAGCGCTACAACTTCCTCAAGTGGGGTCAGGGCGCCTTCGCGAATTTCCGCGTCGTGCCGCCGGGCACCGGCATCTGCCACCAGGTCAACACCGAATATCTTGCCCAGACCGTCTGGACCAAGCGCGATGCCGACGGCTCGACGCTCGCTTACCCGGACACGCTCGTCGGCACCGACAGCCACACCACCATGGTCAACGGCCTTGCCGTTCTCGGCTGGGGCGTGGGTGGCATCGAGGCCGAGGCCGCGATGCTCGGCCAGCCGCAGTCGATGCTGCTGCCGGAAGTCATCGGCTTCGAGCTTTCGGGCAAGCTCAACGAGGGCGTCACCGCGACCGACCTCGTGCTCACCGTTACCCAGATGCTGCGCAAGAAGGGCGTCGTCGGCAAGTTCGTCGAGTTCTTCGGCCCCGGCCTCGACAACCTCTCGCTCTCCGACCGCGCGACCATCGCCAACATGGGGCCTGAATACGGCGCGACCTGTGGCTTCTTCCCCTGCGATGGCGAGACCGTGAAATACCTGCGCGAAACCGGCCGCGACGCCGACCGCGTGGCGCTCACCGACGCCTACTGCAAGGCGCAGGGTCTCTACCGCGAGAAGGGCGCGGCGAACCCGGTGTTCACCGATACGCTCTCCCTCGACCTGTCGACGGTTCTGCCGTCGATGGCCGGCCCGAAGCGCCCGGAAGGCCGCGTCGCGCTCACCGATATCGCCTCGACCTTCGCGACCGCGCTTGCCGGCGACTACAAGAAGGCCGGAGACGAGGCCCGCACCGCCAAGGTCGACGGCCGCGATTTCGAGCTGCGTCACGGTGATGTCGTGATCGCCGCGATCACCTCCTGCACCAACACCTCGAACCCGAGCGTTCTGATCGGCGCGGGCCTGCTCGCCCGTAATGCCGTGGCCAAGGGCCTGAAGCAGAAGCCCTGGGTGAAGACCTCCCTCGCACCTGGATCGCAGGTTGTGGCGGAATATCTCGCCAACGCCGGCCTGCAGAAGGATCTCGATGCGCTCGGGTTCAACCTTGTCGGCTTCGGCTGCACCACCTGCATCGGCAACTCGGGCCCGCTGCCGGCGGAAATCTCGAAGTCGATCAACGAGAACGGCATCATCGCCGCCGCCGTGCTCTCGGGTAACCGCAACTTCGAAGGCCGCGTCTCGCCGGACGTTCAGGCGAACTACCTCGCCTCGCCGATGCTCGTCGTCTCCTACGCGCTCGCCGGTTCCGTGACCCGCGATCTCACCAAGGAGCCGCTGGGTATGGGCTCGGACGGCCAGCCCGTCTACCTCAAGGACATCTGGCCGACGAGCCAGGAGATCCAGGACTACATCCGCAAGAACGTCACCCGCGAACTTTTCGCCTCGAAGTACGCCGATGTCTTCAAGGGCGACGTACACTGGCAGGGCGTAAAGTCCTCCACGGGCCTGACCTATTCGTGGAACTCGGGCTCGACCTACGTGCAGAACCCGCCCTATTTCCAGGGCATCTCCAAAACCCCGAAGCCGGTCGAGAACATCAAGAACGCGCGTATCCTCGCCCTCTTCGGCGACAAGATCACGACCGACCACATCTCGCCCGCAGGGTCGATCAAGGCGGCCTCGCCGGCTGGTGAATATCTGCTCGAGCGCCAGGTGCGCCCGGCGGACTTCAATCAGTACGGCACCCGCCGCGGCAACCACGAAGTCATGATGCGCGGTACCTTTGCCAACATCCGCATCAAGAATTTCGCGGTGAAGGATGCAGAGGGCAACACCCCGGAAGGCGGCTACGCCATCCACTACCCCTCGGGCGACAAGATGTTCATCTACGACGCCGCCATGCGTTACGAAGCCGAAAAGGTGCCGCTGGTTGTCCTCGCCGGCGTCGAATACGGCAACGGCTCGTCGCGTGACTGGGCGGCGAAGGGCACCGCGCTCCTTGGCGTCAAGGCGGTGATCGCGCAGAGCTTCGAGCGCATCCACCGCTCGAACCTCGTCGGCATGGGCATCGTCCCCTTCGTGTTCGAGGAAGGCACCTCGTGGCAGACCCTTGGCCTCAAGGGCGACGAGACCGTCTCGATCGATGGCCTGACTTCGGTGCAGCCGCGCCAGAAGATGAAGGCGACGATCACCCGCGCCGACGGCACTTCGTTCGAGGTCCCGATCCTGTGCCGCATCGATACGCTCGACGAGATCGAGTATTTCAAGAACGGCGGCATCCTGCACTACGTGCTGCGCCAACTCGCGGCCTGAGCGGGCGAGACCCGTAAATCATCGAACGCCGCGGGGGCAACCTCGCGGCGTTTCCGTTTCTACACTTGCTTGTGATTGGTCATTGATCTGGAAATGGCGTTTGGATCAAATTCGAAACGTTTTTCTCGTAATGTGAAGGCCATGAACCTCGATCGCCGTCTCTTTTCCTGCCTTGCCGCCAGCGCGGTTTTCGCGCCGGGCCTTGCGCGCGCGCAGGCTGGTGGCGCCCCGACTGTCGTGGAACTGTTCACCTCGCAAGGCTGTTCTTCCTGTCCGCCGGCCGATGCGCTGATGGTGGAACTGGCGAAGGAACAGGGGATGATTCCGCTGACCTTCCCAGTCACGATCTGGGATTATCTCGGTTGGCGCGACACGCTCGCGCAAGCCGAGTTCACCCGCCGCCAGAAGGCGTATGCATCGAGCGTCGCCGGCAAACGCGTCTATACGCCGCAGGCGATCGTCAATGGTGGCGCATCCTGCGTCGGCTCGGATTTCAGTGCGATCGTCAAGCTCAAGGGCACAACCCGCCCTGCCGGCGAAACGCGCGTCCGGATCGAGACCTCGAACGACGGCTGGCTTATATCAGCACAGATCGCCGTGAGTGCGGACAAGGCCCATTTGCTGATTCTCCCCCTTTCCTCGCGCGAGACCGTGCCGATCGGCCGCGGCGAGAACTCCGGCCGTACCATCACCTACGCCAACGTCGTGCGGGCGATCCGCGACCTCGGCGAGGTGAGACCGGGTTACCGTCAGGTCCCGGTACGCCGGGCGGATATGGCCGAGGAGCAGGCCGATGGCTTTGCCGTGCTGATCCAGTCCGGCGGATCGGATGCGCCGGGTGCGATCCTCGCGGCGGCCATGGTCAGCCCGGATGGCGTCAAGGCCTGATCGCCTAACTTCCCGCCGTCCTTTCGCAAAACTAGTATCCGACCGCCGCAGTGCCGCGCTGACGCGGGTCTGACGCGCCCTCGAGCCCGTTTTTCGTCACCATGATCGAATTCGCCGAACCGCTCGTTCGTCCCGGCTGCACGCGGTGCCCTCTGTCGAGCAACAATTTGACCGTATCGGGCGACAGGCCCTGCTCGATCACGAGAGCATCCGGCAGCCATTGGTGATGAATCCGCGGTGCAGCGACCGCCTCGGCAATGTTCATGCCGAAATCCGTGACATTGACCACAACCTGCAACACGGTGGTGATGATGCGGCTGCCGCCGGGTGATCCGGTAACGAGAAACGGCTTGCCGTCCCTGAACAGGATTGTCGGCGTCATCGAGGAGAGCGGCCGTGCACCGGGATGCGCGGAATTGGCGTCGCCCCCGACGAGTCCGTAGGCGTTCTGCGCCCCAGCCTTGGCCGAGAAATCGTCCATCTCGTTGTTCATCAGCACGCCGGTGCCGGGCGCGACCATGCCCATGCCGTAGGAGAAGTTGAGCGTATAGGTGTTGGCGACGGCGTTGCCCTCGGCATCAACGACCGAATAATGCGTCGTCTGGTCGCTTTCGTAAGGCAGCGGATTCCCCGCTTTGATCTCGTCCGCGCGCCGCGCGCGATCAAGGGAAATCGCGAGGCGAAGGGTCTCGGCGTATTTCTTCGAAGTGAGCCCCTTCTCCGGCACCTTCACGCGATCGGGATCGCCAAGGAAGGTCGCCCGGTCGGCATAGGCCGGCTTCATCGCCTCTGCCATCAGGTGCAGGCTCGCAGCGCTGCCCGCACCGAGCTTGGTCAGGTCAAAGCCTTCCAGAATGTTGAGAATCTGTACGAGATGCACCCCGCCGGACGATGGCGGCGGCATCGAGGCGATGTCGTAACCGCGATAGCTGCCCTTCACCGGTGCGCGGATCACGGCGCGATAGGCGGCAAGGTCCGCCTCGGTCATCACGCCGCCGACGGCACGCACAGAATCCGCGATCGCGGCGGCAATACGCCCGGTGTAGAACCGGTCCGGTCCACCCTTGGCAATGTCCTCCAGCGTGCCGGCGAGATCGGCCTGCACCAACCGATCACCGACAGCGAGCGGCTTGCCACCCTTGAGAAAAATCGCTGCGCTTGCGGGATGGCGTGTGAACTTCACGACAGCACCCGGCAGCGAATCGGCAAGATCGTCCTCGACATCGAACCCCTCGCGCGCAAGGCGGATGGCCGGCTCGATGAGTTGGGCAAGGGTCAGCTTGCCGGAACCGTATTTCTCATGCGCGAGCGCGAGCCCCCGCACCGTGCCCGGCACCCCGACCGACAGTCCAGAATCGCGCGATTTCGCCGGATCGGGCTTTCCGTCCGGCCCGAGGAACATGTCGCGGCTTGCGGCGGCCGGCGCAGTCTCGCGATAGTCGATGGCAATCGTCTCGCCCGTTTTCGCGAGATGGACGAGCATGAATCCACCGCCGCCGAGATTGCCGGCGCGCGGCAGCGTCACCGCGAGCGCGAAGCCGACCGCGACCGCCGCATCGACGGCATTGCCGCCGCGCCGGAGGATGTCGACGCCAACGGCGCTTGCCCGCCGCTCCTGGCTCGACACCATGCCGTTTCGCGCGAGAACTGGCAGCAACCGTGCATCCGCCGAGAGGATCGGCGCCGGCGCGGCAGGTGCGACTGTCTGCGCCAGAGCGGGTGAGGCAGCCATCGCGGCAAGCGCAATGGCAGGCAGAAGCGGAAAGCGCATCGAAATTCTCCGGAAAGACGAAGTTGGCCCGAGGCTAGCAGACCCGCAGCGCCTGTCGATGCCCCCGATGCTCCCGGTCCCGATCATCGCTTGATCGTGATCGCACGGCGCGTTAGCCATGAGACCCTCCCTCTCCACTGCCGGAGCCGCGATGTCCTACCCAGCCCTCTCGTTTCTGCCCGATGGGCCGACGATGATCGCCTATTCGATCGCCTGCACGATCCTGTTCATCACACCGGGGCCGGACATGAGTTTCTTCCTCGCGAAAACCGTTCAGGGCGGGCGCAAGGCAGGCATCGCGGCGATGAGCGGGGCCTGCGTCGGCAATGTCGTGCATTCGCTAGCCGCCGCCTTCGGCCTCTCGGCGCTGATAGCAGCCTCCGCCACGGCCTTCTCGGCGGTGAAGATCGTCGGTGCGCTCTACCTCCTGTGGATGGCCTACGATGCCATCCGCCACGGCTCTGCGCTCAACCTCGCGAGCGCGGAAGCGAAACCGCCGTCGCTGTCGCGAACGTTCATGCAGGGTATTGCGGTCAACCTGACAAACCCGAAGATCATCCTGTTCTTCCTGACCTTCCTGCCGCAATTCATCACGGCTGGCGACCCGAACGCGCAAGGCAAGCTGTTCTTTCTTGGCGTTTATTTCGTCGTGTTCGCCTTCCCGATGGCGATCGGCCTTATCCTCGTTGCCGAACGCTTCATCGGCGCGTTGAAGCGCAATCCCGGCATGATGCGGGTCATGGATTATACTTTCGCGGGCGTATTCGGCTTCTTCGCCGTGCAGGTGCTCAGGACGCAGAGCCGGTAATCAGTCCGTCGAGCGCATCGCGGTCGCGAATTCCGGCAGGTGCGGCGAGGACCAGCCCTCAACCTCCCGTGCAGGCTTGGCCTTGACCGGTGAGACGGCGAAATTGCCGGTCCATTTCAGCGCCTTGTAATCGAAACCAGCCTCGATCGTCGGCTTCACGACAGAGAAATAGGGCGAAATATCGAAATCGCGTGGTGCATAGAGCGAATGATGGCGGATGTGCAGGATCTCGCGCCGGGCGTAGCGGGAGCGGATCTTCTTGCGCTCCGAGACATTCTCGACGCGTGGCAGGATCGGGTAGCGCACGGAGGCAAACGCTTCCGCAATCAAGGTCGAGCAGATCGCGCGGCTCGGATCGCCCGAGCCGAGCGCCAGCATGCGGCGGCGATACCGCGCGGGAATCGGCACGGGAACGAGGAAGCGAGCGAGGTCGAGCACGTTCTTGATATCGTATTCGAGGCCGATACGCTGCTTGAGAAAGCCGATCACACGAGCCTGATCCTCAGGCTTCAAGGCGGTCGGCCGGCAGATGCGCACATGGCAATCGCGATACTTCGAGAGCGGGGAGGTAACCACACCCTCGGTCATTTCCGCTTCGATCAACACATGCGGCTCGCCATCAGGCTCGCGCTTGCCAAGACAATCGCCGACATAGATCGCCGAATGCGACCAGGTAGACTGGGTGAGATACTTGATGACGGAAGAGACCCGGTTGTTGCCCTCGACGAGGATGACATCCGCCGGCTTCAGCACCGCGCGCAGAATGTCGAAATCCGGCGTCGTGGCCGGCGAATAGCCCTTGAGGGGCTTTTCAAGAAACTGGGCGATAAAGCGACCGACAAGGTTCATGTTCCGCGCTCCCCTTCCTCCTTTGATGGAAGCCTAGCGAGGGGAACGTTACGAAATCGGGCGCAATAGCGCGGTGCGCCGGCGCGCACCATGCCGAATTGATTTTAACTTTACGGAATTCTGAATCCGCGCGGGCTCAGTCGGCGCCGAGCGCGAGCTGTTCCTCCAGCATCAGCCGGGCGCGAGCGCGCATCTTCTCGGTATCGCTCTTGAGCTGACCGCAGGCGGCGAGAATGTCGCGCCCGCGCGGCGTGCGGATCGGCGAGGCGTAGCCCGCATCGAAGATCACTTCCGAGAACTGCTCGATCTGCGCCCAGTCCGAGCATTCGTAAATGGTGCCCGGCCAAGGATTGAACGGGATGAGGTTGATCTTCGCATGCACGCCGCGCAGCAGCTTCACCAGCGCGCGCGCCTCGGCGAGGCTGTCGTTGACGCCCTTGAGCATGACGTACTCGAAGGTGATGCGCCGTGCGTTGGAGGCACCGGGATAATCCCTGCAGGCCTTCAGCAATTCGGCGATCGGGTACTTCTTGTTGATCGGCACCAAAACGTCGCGCAGCGGATCGTTGGTCGCGTGCAGCGAGATCGCGAGTGCCGCGCCGGTCTCCTCACCGAGGCGATGGATTTCCGGCACAACGCCGGAGGTCGAGACTGTCACGCGGCGCTTGGAGAGTTGCAGCCCTTCCGGATCGGTCAGCACACCGATGGCGTCGCGGACATTCTCGTAGTTGTAGAGCGGCTCGCCCATGCCCATGAAGACGATGTTCGACACGAACCGCCCGCCATCATCCGGCACGAACGCGCCTTCCGGCGGCGTGCGACCGGGATAATCGCCGAGCCGATCGCGCGCGACAACGACCTGTGCCACGATTTCCCAAGCCTCGAGATTGCGCACGAGCTTCTGCGTCCCGGTGTGGCAGAACGAGCAATTAAGCGTGCAACCGACCTGAGAGGAAACGCAGAGTGTGCCGCGGTCCCGCTCAGGGATATAGACGCATTCGACCTCGGCGCCCCGGTCGTGCGGGCCCTTCGAGGGCATCCGCAGCACCCATTTGCGCGTGCCGTCGTTCGAGACCTGCTCGCGGACGATTTCCGGCCGCGCGAGCGTCGCGACGGCATCGAGCCTGGCGTGAAGCGCGCGGGCGACATTGGTCATTTCGGCAAATTCACGGGCCCCGCGCACGTAGATCCAGTGCCAGAGTTGCGCGACACGCATCCGGATCTCCTTGTCCGGTACGCCGATGCCGCGCAGGAAATCGGCCAGCGCTGCGCGCGGCATCCCGACGAGGCTCGGCCTGGCTATCGCCAGCCCCTCGATCGGAGATGAGGCGGAAAGGGGTGCGATCTCGTTCAAATGCCAGGCCTCACGGGCATTCCTTGGCGACAGCTTCGAGTGCCTTGGTCAACCCGTTCATCGAGTAGCGGTCAGAGGTCTCGTTGCCGCGTGCCGAGGTTACCTTCACCGTGATCGTCGAGGCCTTTTTCATGGCGTCGAGCACCTGCGCTTCCTGGGCCGGGTTCTTGAGGAAGGCGCTTTCTCCCGCACCGACGATCACGAAGGTCGTCGAGCCGATGATGAGCTGGTCTTCCTGTCCGGCCTTGGGAGAAAAGCCCATCTTGAATGCAATCTCGTTGCGGGCGCCGTCCGCCATGCGGCTCGAGATAAAGAGATAGCCGGGATCGCGCTTGAGCTTCGCCGGCAGCCGTTGATTGGGTTGCGCCAAGGCATAACAGACCTTGGCCTTGTCCTTGCCCGTTGTCAGCGCTTTCCAGTCGCCGAAGGTGCCGATCAGGAAGGTCTGCGCACCGCCGGCGGCCTTCGCTTCGGCCTTGGCCGGCTCCTTCTTGGCGGCAGCCTGCTTCTTTTTCGCCTGCTGCGCCTCCGCCGGTAATGCTCCGAGTGCGGTCACCCCGATGAGGGCGGAAAGAAGAGCCGGAACAAGTTTCCGGTGCGAGGGCATGACAAACCGGTTCAACGCGAAGCATCCCTTGTTGTGTTTTTCGGCGGCGGCCGCCGGATCGATGCCAAACCTCGTGGTCTCTCGCCCGAAGCGAACACGAAATCCCGGAAGCATCAAGGAAATCCGAGCCGCATCAAGGCAATTTTCCATCGCATTGCAAGGCTGTTATGGCCTCAATGAGGCAATTTCACCCCGCGCGCTTCTCTTTGCCACCAGAACATAAGCCTGATCAAGCACCTTGGATCAAATCGCCGGCCCGTCGTGCCAGACACCGAGGCTCGCACCGGACGACGATCCCGGCTAGCATGGAAGCGTCCCTGCTTCGCGCCCGCCGCGACAGAGGCAAGAGAAAATGCCGCGAGAGGAAAGCTCGACTTGCCGCCTGCCGACCACTGGGCCAGCCTGATGCGTGCCGTCGCCGAAAACCAGGATCGGACGGCGTTCACGGCAATTTTCGACCATTTCACGCCAAGGCTCGAGACCTTCCTCCGTCGCATGGGCCTTGATGCTGACGCGGCCGAGGAAGTGGCGCAGGATGTCATGGTGACGCTCTGGCGCAAGGCAATCCTGTTCGACCCCGCGAAATCGACGCTCTCGACCTGGCTTTACCGCATCGCGCGCAACCGGCGGATTGATTTCATGCGGCGGAACCGCACCGTTTCGGTCGATCCACATTCGAAAATCTTCGCAGCGGGTATCGACGAGGCCGGATCCGATCTGATCCTCGAGGAAGCCCAACGCGACGACATCGTCCGGGCGCTGATTGCGACCCTGCCGGAGGAGCAGCGCGGCCTTCTGGTGCTCGCCTTCTATTCCGGCCTCAGCCACAGCGACATCGCCGCACGCGAGAACTTGCCGCTCGGCACGGTGAAGTCACGCCTGCGGCTTGCCTTCCAGCGCCTGAAACGCGGCCTGGAAGCGAGCGGCGTTGATTCGGTTCGGTAAGGCCTAGTTTGTCTCGTCGAGGCTGCGGCGGGCCTTTTCGCGATGTTCCGGCAGGATCGCCCCGCGCACCGCTGCGATCGCCGCGGCCATGACGGCCGCATCGTCGGTGAACCCGAGGATCGGCACGAAATCCGGCACGGCATCCACCGGCATCACGAAATAGGCAAGCGCCGCGAGAAGCGTCAGCCGGACGCGCAGGCTCGTCGAGGGGTCGCGAACGCAGTGGTAGGCGGCGAGCACATCCTCGGCGAACGGCAGTTGCCGGGCAAGTTTACGTACCAGCGCCAGCACCTCTGCGAGTAGCCCCTCCTCGTCGCGCAGGGCGCGCCGCGCCGCCTCCATCTCGGACTTGGAGAACGGCTTGCGCCAGTCTTCAGTTCCAGAGTGTGTCGCCATTCGACCAATTCCCTCCTGCGGGTGAGTGTCGTTATTCTGACAGTGATTATGGCGGCTTCGTGAAAGATAGCCAGCCGAGACAGGTTAGCCGCCGGCAAGGCGGGAGGACGAAAGGAAAAAGCCATGAAACTTGACGCAAGCATCGCCGCGATCGTGACCGGTGGCGCCTCTGGCCTCGGCGAAGCGACCGCGCGCCATCTCGCCAGCTTCGGCGTCAAGGTCGGTATCTGCGATCTCAATGGCGAACGGGGCGAGAAGGTCGCGGCCGAGATCGGCGGCGCCTATGCTCAATGCGACGTGACCAGCGACGACTCGGTCGCCGCTGCGCTGGCCAAGCTGCGCGCGAAGCACGGTGTCGAGCGCATCCTCGTCAACTGCGCCGGGATCGTCTCGGGCAAGCGCACCGTGACCAAGAACCGCGACACCGGCGAACTGATGGCGCACGACATGGGTTCCTTCACCAAGACGATCGCCATTAACCTGATTGGCTCCTACCGGATGATCGCGCAATGCTCGGTCGCGATGGCCGGGCTCGAACCGCTCGACGCGGATGGCGCGCGCGGCGTCATCGTCAACACCTCCTCCGTCGCAGGCGAGGACGGGCAAATGGGTCAGGCGGCCTACGCAGCCTCGAAGGGCGGCATTCTCGGCCTGACCCTACCGGTCGCGCGCGATCTCACCGGGTTCGGCATCCGCTGCTGCTCGATCCAACCTGGCATCTTCCACACACCGATGTTCGACCAGATCGACGAGAAGTTCCGCATCTCGCTCGCCGCGCAGGTGCCTTTCCCCTCGCGTCTCGGCAATCCCAGGGAATACGCGGCGCTGGTCGAGAGCATCTGCCGCAACGATTACCTCAATGGCGCGGCGATCCGGCTCGACGGCGCGATCCGCCTCCAGCCGAAGTAACCGGACGAGATAAGGCGGGTTAATCTCTCCTGCTCCGACGGCTTCGTTCTGCCCTTGCGGTTCGCGAGGGCTGGGCCCTGCGAAGTCTCGGGCGGGCGATCTTATTGAAGGCTATACGCCGCCTCGACGATATAGGGTCCACCGCCGAACAGTTCCCGCGCCGAAAACAGAGCGAAGGAATCGGCCATGAACCGGCAATTGGGGAACGGCGCGTTCGTCGAGAGATAATCGGCGACATCGAGCACGGAAGCGGAACGCATCCGCGCCAGCGTGACATGCGGCATGAACTTGCGCGGCTCGGGCTTCAGCCCCAGCCGCCGCAGCCGCCGCTCACTTTCGGCCTGCAGTTCGATCAGGGCGCGATTGGGCTCGATGCTGGCGTAGACGGTGTGTGGCTTGTCACCCCCGAAAACACCAAGCCCCACCACCGAGATCGGGATGGGGCCATGATCGATATCCGCGAGTTCTTCTTCCACTTCGCGAGCCATTCGCCGGTCGATATCGCCGATGAACCGCAGCGTCAGGTGGTAATCGGAAGGGTCCACCCACCGCGCGCCGGGCAAACCCCATCGGAGGGCCGAGAGTGTCGATGCCACTTTTTCCGGCAGTTCGAGACCGACGAAGAGACGCGGCATGACCAACCCCTTGCGAATCACCCCACGAATTCAGGTTACCATCGTTTCTCAAAAGTCGATGACGCTTCCCGATCAAAAAATGCGGGAGGTCCGAACGCCCTGGCGGATCAGTTCGCGGCCCTTTCGTGCACCAGCTTCTCGACCGTGGGCAGGATGCCGGCGACGATCGCGCGAACGCCTTTCGGGTTGGGATGCATGCCATCATTGAGGTTGAGTTCCGCCTTGCCCTGCACACCTTCGAGGAAGAACGGATAGAGCGGCACGCCATGTTTCTCGGCAAGGCGCGGATAGATCGCATCGAAGGCCGCAACGAACTCCGGCCCGTTGTTGCGCGGCGCGAGCATCCCGGCAAGCAGAACGCCGATCTTTCGTTCCTTCAGATGCACGATGATATCGTCGAGCGCCTGCTCGGTGATCGCCGGATCGATGCCGCGCAGGGCGTCGTTCGCGCCGAGTTCGACAATGACGAGGTCTGCGTCCTCCGGCACGCTCCAGTCGAGCCGTTCGCGTCCGCCGCTGGCGGTATCGCCGGAGACGCCGGCGTTCTCGACAACGACATCGAGGCCCTTCGCCTTCAGGGCCGCTTCGAGCACAACCGGAAAGGCATCGTTCGCGCCGAGCTGGTAGCCCGCGCTCAGGCTGTCGCCGAGAGCGACGACCTTCACCTGCCGCGCCTCCGACGCGAGAACGCCGAGGCTGAAAAACGCGGCTACAAGGCCGAGATGACGGCCATGTAATACCTTCGCAAGAAACCGGAAGGCCATGCTCATGCCAAATCCATCCTGACAAATTCGAAGGACTGCCCCATTTAGGGAGGCAGCAATACCGGTTGAAAGACAAAGATGTTGATTTCAAGTCCGCAGGACAAGGCCACCGAATCCTCTTCCGCGATCCCGGCCATCGAAATGGTCGATGTCGAGCTTTCCCTCGGCGAGGGTGCCTCGCGCGTCCACATCCTGCGCGGCGTCTCGCTAAAGGTGGGCCGGGGCGAGGCGATCGGTCTCGTCGGCCCATCCGGCTCCGGCAAATCGACCCTGCTGATGACCGCCGCCGGACTCGAACGGCCGGATTCGGGTGTCGTCCGGATCGCGGGAGAGGATATCACACGCCTTTCCGAGGACCGTCTGGCCGAGTTTCGCGGCCGCAAGATCGGCATCGTCTTCCAGGCCTTCCACCTTATTCCGACCATGACCGCGCTCGAAAACGTCGCTGTGCCGCTTGAACTCGCCGGCGAAGCCGATGCCTTCGTGCGGGCCGCAGCCGAACTCAAGGCCGTCGGTCTCGGCGAACGCCTCGACCATTACCCCGGCCAGCTCTCCGGCGGGGAGCAGCAACGCGTCGCCATCGCCCGCGCTCTCGCGCCGCACCCGGCGATCCTCGTGGCGGACGAACCGACCGGCAACCTCGACGAGGAAACCGGCGAGGAAATCATCCGCCTGCTCTTCTCGCTCAAACGCGATCGCGGCACGACCCTGCTGCTTGTAACCCACGATCTCGATCTCGCCGAACGCTGCGATCACATCGTCCGGCTGAAGAACGGCCATATCGTCGAGGAGCGCGCGGCCCGCGCGGTGGCCTGACATGGATTCCAGCACGGGTTCCGCCCGCCTCTTCAGCCAGTTGCGACTTATCCTGCGTCTCGTCGCACGGGAAATTCCCCACTCCATCGGCCAGTTCGCGATTCTGATCGCCTGCATCGCCATCGGCGTCGGCTCGATCGTCGCGGTGATTTCGCTCTCTCGGGCGCTCAACGAGGGGCTCGGGCGGGAAGGGCGCGTCATTCTCGGCGCAGATATCGCCTATACGCTTGTCCAGCGCGAGGCGAGCGCGTCCGAACTCGATATTCTCCGCCGCGAGGGGCGTGTATCGCAGCTTGCGCGCTCGCGCGGCATGGCGCGAGCGGAAAATCCGGATGGAACCCTGCGGGACAGCGCCCTCGTCGAGATCAAGGCTGTCGATGAGGCTTATCCGCTGGCCGGCACCCTCACGCTCGCCGGAGCGGCTGGCCCGGAAGCACGACCGATCGCGGCTCTGCTTGCCGACGGGCCGGAGGGTCTGCCCGGCCTCCTCGCCGATCCCGTTCTCGCCGGACGGCTCGGACTGAATGTCGGCGACAGGCTCAAGATCGGCGATCAGGCTTTCCGCATCGCCGCGCTGATCGAGAACGAGCCAGACAAGCTCTCGGGTGGATTGGGGTTCGGCCCACGCGTGACCATGTCGCGCGCCGCGCTGGAACGGACGGGGCTCGTCCAGCCAGGGTCGCTGACGCGCTTCGTCTACCGGCTCGATCTCGGCGCAAACGCTGACGATACGGCGATCCGTGCGAGCATGGCCGCTATCGCCAAAGCTGCGCCGGATGCGGGATGGCAGAGCGCCTCGCGCCTACGCGCCTCGCCGCAACTGACGCGGCAGGTCGATCGCTTCACCCAGTTCCTGACGCTCGTCGGCCTCACGGCCCTGCTGATCGGGGGTGTCGGCGTCGCCAACGCCGCGCGAGCCTTCGCCGACAAGCAGATCATGCGCATCGCGACGCTGAAGAGCCTGGGCGCGACCCGGAATTTCGTCTTCTGGTCAGCGCTGGCGCAGGTGATGGCCTTCGCGCTGATCGGCACGCTTATTGGCCTCGTCATCGGCACGGCGCTGCCCTACGCGGCAATCCTCGCCTTCGGCCATCTTCTCCCCTATCCGCTTGTACCTGGCGTGCATCTTCGCGAGCTTGCGCTCGGCCTCGCCTACGGGCTGGTCGCGGCCCTGACTTTCTCGATCCTGCCGCTTGCGCGCGGCAAGGCTGTCGCCGCCTCGGCCCTGTTTCGTGATGCCTTCGGCGGCGAGACGTTCCGGCCCGGCCTTGCCGATATCCTGCTCCTCGCGCTTTCGCTCGCGGCCTTTGCGGTCCTCGCGGTCGTTTTCGCCTCGGACCGCTGGATCGCGACGCTCTACCTGGGCGCAGCCGTGGTTGTCATCATTGCGCTGCGCCTCGTCGCCCTGGGCGTGATGGCGCTGGCGCGGGTTTTGCCGCGCTTTTCCTCGCCCATCCTGCGTCTTGCCGTCGCCAACCTGCACCGGCGCGGCAGCCTGACCCCCTCGGTCATGCTCTCCCTCGGTCTCGGGCTGACCCTGCTCGTCACGCTGACGCTGATCGACATCAACCTCGGGCGGCAGTTCCGTTCGGCGCTGCCAGGCGTCGCGCCGACCTTCTTCTTCGTCGATATCCCCTCGCGGGAGATCGGCCGCTTCGAAGCTTTCCTCAAGGAGGCCGCGCCCGGCGCCAAGGTCGAGGACGTTCCGCAACTCCGTGGACGGATTGTTGAAGTGAACGGCGTCTCAGCCGCGAAGGTTTCCGCAAGCGAGCGCGTGGCCTGGGCGCTGGAGGGCGATCGCGGCATCACCTATTCCGCGCGCCTGCCAGAAGGTTCCGCCATCGCGCAAGGCGAATGGTGGCCGGAGAACTATCGCGGTACGCCGCTCGTCTCCTTCGCGCGCGACATCGCCGACGGCATCGGCCTCAAGGTCGGCGACAAGATCGTCGTGAACGTCCTCGGCCGCCGCATCACCGCGACCGTCGCCAACCTGCGCGAGGTCCGCTGGCAACGGCTCGGCATCAATTTCGTCATGGTGTTCTCGCCCAACACCTTCGCCGGCGCGCCGCATACCTTCCTCGCAACGCTCGCCCTGCCGCAGGGCATGGCGCGCGAGAACGAGATCGCGCTCGCCCGCAAGGTGGCGGTGGCTTTTCCCGCGATCTCTTCGGTCCGGGTCCGCGATGCACTCGATGCGGTGGAGGGGATCGTCTCCCAGCTCGCGCTGGCGATTCGCGCATCGAGCGCCATCGCCCTCGTTTCGAGCATTCTGGTGCTCGCCGGTGCCCTCGCCGCCACCGCGCGGACGCGCCAGCACGAGAGCGTGATCCTCAAGACGCTGGGCGCGACGCGCCGGACGCTTCTCAAGGCGCTGGTGCTCGAATACGCAGCCCTCGGGGGCATCGCCGTGGTCTTCGGACTGATCTGCGGAGCAATCGGCGCCCGATTCGTGGTCGGTCAGATCATGAATCTGGATTTCGTGGTGCCTTGGCCTACAGTTGTCTCGATAGCCTTTTCTGCGTTCGTTACCACGATTATTTTGGGAATGGCAGGAACATGGCATCTTCTTGGGCAAAAACCTGCTCCTTACTTGCGCCATGCCTGAATGGAGACCGCCATTAATCAAGTCTCTTTTCTGACAAACTTCTTGGAAGAAGACTGCCGAGACCACCACAAAACATGGGACAAGGGCGATTTAGACTTGCCCCTCTTGAGAATTTCGTGAAGTCGCGCCATATTGTCGCATGCGCCGCGTTCCGTGGCGCGGGTGTTTCCCGGCTGGCGGATGTCCCCGCAGCCATTTTTGAAGAGGGTTCAATGGCCGAATACGATCGCAACGCTTATGCCCCATATGCCACGGGCATGGGTCGTACGATGAGCGCTGCCCAGTATGATCAGGGCCTGCGCTCTTATATGCTTGGCATCTACAACCACATGACCATCGCGCTCGCCGTTTCCGGCCTTGTCGCGATCGGCATGTTCATGCTCGGCACCACGACCAATCCGGCGGAAGCCGTTGGCCGTGTCGCCGGCCAGCTGATCACGCCTTTCGGGCGCACGATCTGGTTCTCGCCGCTCAAGTGGCTGTTTGTTCTCGCACCGCTCGCCTTCACGCTCGTCCTCTCCTTCCGCTGGGAAAAGATGAGCATGGGCGCGCTGCTCGGCACCTTCTACGCCTTCGCGGCGGCGATGGGTGTTTCACTCTCGACGATCTTCGTCGTCTACAAGCTGGGTTCGATCGCGCAGGTGTTCTTCATCACCGCCGCCTCGTTCGGTGCGCTCTCACTCTTCGGCTACACGACGAAGAAGGATCTCTCGGCGATGGGCAAGTTCATGATGATGGGTCTGTTCGGCCTGATCATCGCGAGCATCGTCAACATCTTCCTCAAGGCGCCGATGCTCCAGTTCGCCATCAACCTGATCGGCGTGCTGGTGTTCGCGGGCCTCACCGCCTGGGATACCCAGCGTCTGAAGGAAGAGTATGACGTCGTCGCCGGCGACGAGACGCTTCAGGCCAAATGGTCGCTGATGGGCGCGCTGACGCTGTATCTGAACTTCATCAACATGTTCCAGATGCTGCTGAGCCTGATGGGCAGCCGCAACGAATAAGTGCGCAACCCGCACAACCAAGAAAGCCCCGGGAAACCGGGGCTTTTTTGTTGTCCGGCGAATACAGGCATTTAGTCGGCGACGGTCCGGACCGGCTTTTCCAGCACGGAGAGGACCCGCTCAAGCTCGTGTCCGCGCTTGAGGACGCGGCCATCCTGCCCGGTTACGGCGTAAGCACCCTGCTTGCCGGCCCGTTTCGGATCTTTCTCGACCCGGTAGAGCGGTGCTTCGCCCGTCCGGCGGAGAATGGCGAAAACCGCCTTCTCGCGCGTGAAGAGGATCGCATAGTCGCGCCACTCCCCCGTTGCGACCTGCCGGCCGTAGACGCGCAGGATCGCCGACAGCTCCCGCCGATCGAACCGAATGGTTTCGGGAATGCGGGCCGGGGCAAACGGCAGGACCTTGGCCGATAGTGTCGCATCAGGCTCGGATATGCTCATGCAACCTCCCCGTCCAATCTCGGGGAAAGGCTCGTCGCTGGCAAGGGCCAGGCGCCGGCTATTCACCCCGTCCGTACCCGAGGATCGCGCCGGAATGGTTAGCGATTTCACAATTCCGCCGGATTTCGACCATTCTGACGCCTGATCGCATCGTCAATCTGCAACCAATGCCAAGGTGAAAGCCTTGGAGCGGGATCATTTGCCCCCCAGCCCCTCCCGCTCCTGGGCCGCGGTCTTCAACGACCCGCCGGTATCGGCATGGCGGCTCGGTGCCCCCGCACGAGCCGCCTTTCTTTTGTGCCGATAGCCCTTTCAATCCTTATCGCGATTGCGCGTGATACTGAGGATTGGGCTTCATGCCGGTCGCCGACGCCATCCGGTTCGACATCGCATAGAATGAAGCGCTCGCGGCGATATCCCAGATGTCGGCATCGCTGAATCCGGCTTGGCGCAGGGCATCCCGGTCCGCATCGCCGATTTCGGCCGAAGCACGGCACATCTTCAGCGCGAAATCGAGCATGACTCGCTGTTTCGCGGTGATCTCCGCCACACGATAGTTGAACGCCAGCGCCTCGCCGAGTTCCGGCTTGCCGGAAAGCGCGCGCACCGCCGCGCCATGCGCGACGAGACAATACCAGCAGCGATTCTCAGCCGAGACAACAACCGCGATCATCTCGCGTTCGAGCTTGCTCAATCCCGAGGGTGCCAGCATCAGTTCGTTGTAAAACCCGGCGAAGGTTTCGAGCTTCGCCATCGAGTGGGAATAGGCCAGCAACACGTTCGGCACGAAACCCAGCTTTTCGTCGCACTTATCGAAATAAGCGGCCATTTCCGGCGAAAGCGGTGCCGAATTCAGCGAAAGTCGGGTCACTTCGGACGGATTCGCACGTTTTTTTGTTCCAGATTCGTGTTTTTCTTTCTCAACCATGCTTGCCTCCGAATTGAGCAAGGCGCATTAGACTAAGGGCGTAAGCCGCGTTTCGCGCCCGCGATGAGCGAAGAATGGCCGCCCCGAGGGAGGGCGGCAAGCCAAAACCGGGCCTCTGCGCGCAATAATAAGGTGGAGCCAACCCATGTCGAAAACGAAAAGCCCGTCCTCCTCCAAACAGGCTGGAACAGCACCGCACGCCGCAACCGTGGCGTCGATCCTGTTCAGCCGTGTCGCGGCGGAAGATCTGGCGGGTGTCAGCGAGGCCACACGCCTGAAGCTGGCGGAGGAAAGTGCAGCTCATATCGCCCACCGCAAACCGGGCAAGGCGCATATCCGCATCGCGCGCTTCGAGAGTGGAACGCTGGTCGAAGTCCTCAATGACGACATGCCGTTCCTTCTTGATTCAACCCTCGCCGAGCTTGGCGAACGCGGATACCCCATCACCCTTGTCGCCCACCCCATCCTCGCCGTCGAACGCGATGGCAAGGGCGGCCTTACCCGACTGATCGGCGTTTCGGCGGGCCGTGAACTCGCTCCCGTCCAGCGTGAAAGCCTGCTTCACCTCCACATTGGCCGTCATCTCGGCGCCGAGGATCGCGCCGCCTTGCACAAGGATCTTGAGGCGATCTACGCCGACATCCGCGCCGCCGTGACGGACTGGCTGCCGATGCGCACGCGCCTCGCCGAGATCGCCACCCGCTATCGCGCCGCACCGCCCCTTCTGCCGGCCGACGAGATCGCCGAAGCGGTGCAATTCCTCGATTGGCTCCTCGCCGACAATTTCACCTTCCTCGGCATGCGCGAGTATCGCTTCGCCGATGCCGAAATGAAAATGGATCCCACGCCCTCCGAGGGGCTCGGCATTCTGCGTGATCCCGAGGTCAAGGTCCTGCGCCGTGGCCGCGAACTCGTGGTGATGACACCGGAGATCCGCGCCTTCCTCAAGGAGCCGACCCCGCTGTTCGTGGCGAAGGCGAATGTCAAATCGCGGATTCACCGCCGCGTCTACCTCGATTACGTCGGCGTGAAGCTGCTTGATGCGCGCGGCGAACTCGAAGGCGAATTGCGCGTCGTCGGCCTTTTCACCTCGACCGCCTACACCGGCTCGACCCGTGCCGTTCCCTACCTGCGACACAAGGTTGCCCGCGTGTTCGAGCGTGCCGGCTTCGATCCAGCCAGCCATTCCGGCAAGGCGTTGATGAACGTGCTCGAGAACTATCCGCGCGACGAGCTGTTCCAGGTCGATCTCGACAGCCTGTTCCGCTTTTCGATGGATGTGCTCGCGCTCTCCGAACGCCCGCGGCTCCGTGCACTCGCCCGCACGGACCGTTTCGACCGTTTCGTCTCCGTTCTCGTCTACGTGCCGAAAGACCGCTACGATACGAGCGTCCGCCTCCGGATCGGTGAATATCTCGCCCGGATCTACGAGGGGCGGATCTCCGCCGCCTACCCGGCCTATCCGGAAGGCCCTCTCTCGCGCACGCATTACATCATCGGCCGGTTCGAGGGTAAGACGCCGGAGATCGACCGCAAGACGCTTGAAGCCGGCATCGCCGCCATCGTCCGCACCTGGGCGGACGATTTCGTCGAGGCGATAGAAACCGAGACGCCGGCGGAAAAAGCCGGGGAATGGAGCCGCGTCTGGTCCGGCGCGTTCTCGGCAGCCTATCGCGAGGCTTTCTCCGCCCGCGAGGCGATGGGCGACATCTTGCTTCTCGAACGCCTCGGCCCGGAGGCGCCCTATGCCTTCAATTTCTACCGCAAACCGGGGGACGATGCGAACCGCGTGAGCCTCAAGGTCTTTGCGCACGGCGCCGCGATTCCGCTTTCCCGCCGCGTGCCGGTGCTCGAAAACCTGGCCTTCACCGTCATCAACGAGCGGACTTACCGCATCCAGCCGGAAAGCGGCGCGGAGCCCTCCTGGCTGCACGATATGACGCTCGAACGCGCAAAGGGCGGTGCGATCGATATCGAGGCCCTCGAAAAGGCGCTCGAAGCGACGCTCGACGGCGTGTTCTCCGGCCGGCTCGAATCGGACCGTTTCAACATCCTTGTCACCGAGAGCGGCCTTGCCCCGCGCGAAGCCGATATCCTGCGCTCCTACGCGCGTTATCTGCGGCAGATCGGCGTCCCCTTCGCACAGATCTACATCGCCGATGCACTCGCCCGCTATCCCGCTGCGACACGCAAGCTCGTCACGCTGTTTTCAACGCGCTTCGACCCCGACCTCAAGGGCGGTATGGCAGAGCGCGGCAAGAAGGCGCAGGAGATCGAGGCGGGCCTGCTCGCCGAGATCGACAAGATCACCAGCCTCGACGACGACCGCATCTTTCGGCGGATGCTCAATCTCGTGCTCGCGACCCTGCGCACGAATGCCTACCAGCCGGGACGGCCGACAATCGCGGTCAAGTTCGCTTGCCACAACATCGAGAACTTGCCGCTGCCGAAGCCGCTGTTCGAGATTTTCGTCGCTTCGCCGCAGGTCGAGGGTCTGCATCTGCGGTTCGGCAAGGTCGCACGTGGCGGTCTCCGCTGGTCCGACCGGCCGATGGATTTCCGCACCGAGATCCTCGGGCTGGTCAAAGCCCAGCAGGTGAAGAACGCCGTGATCGTCCCCGTGGGCGCGAAAGGTGGCTTCGTGCCCAAGAACCTGCCACCTGCCTCGGATCGCGATGCCTGGTTTGCCGAGGGCACCAGCGCCTACAAGACTTTCGTTTCGGCGCTGCTCGACGTGACCGACACGATCAAGGGCGATAAGATCGTCCCGCCCGCCCGCACCATCCGCTACGACGAGGATGACCCCTATCTCGTCGTCGCCGCAGACAAGGGCACCGCCACCTTCTCGGACACCGCGAACGGCATTTCCGAAGCACGCGGCCATTGGCTGGGCGATGCCTTCGCCTCCGGCGGCTCGGCCGGCTACGACCACAAGAAGATGGGCATCACCGCCCGTGGCGCCTGGGAGGCCGTGAAGCGGCACTTCCGCGAGATGGACATCGATATCCAGACGATGCCGTTCTCGGTCGTCGGCGTCGGCGACATGTCCGGCGACGTGTTCGGCAACGGCATGCTGCTCTCGAAGGCGATCAAGCTCGTCGCGGCCTTCGACCATCGCGACATCTTCATCGACCCCGATCCCGACACCGCGAAGAGCTTCGCCGAGCGCCAGCGCCTGTTCGAGAAGCCGCGGTCGAGCTGGCAGGACTACGATACCAAGCTCATCTCCAAGGGCGGCGGTGTCTTCTCCCGCTCGCTGAAGAAAATTCCGCTCTCGCCGCAGATGAAGGCGCTTCTCGACCTCGACGGCGCGGACGCCACGCCGCAGCAGGTGATGACCGCAATCCTGAAATCACGCGCCGACCTCCTCTGGTTCGGCGGCATCGGCACCTATGTCCGCGCCTCCGCCGAGACCGATGCCGAAGCGGGCGACCGTGCCAACGACGCGATCCGCATCACCGGCGGCGATCTCCGGGTCAAGGTTGTCGGCGAGGGTGCCAACCTCGGCATGACGCAATCGGCGCGTATTGAAGCCGGAAAGCACGGCGTTCGCCTCAACACCGATGCGATCGACAACTCCGCCGGCGTCAACTCGTCCGACGTCGAGGTTAACCTCAAGATTGCGCTCGCCATTCCCGAAACAGACGGTCGCCTGACACGCGACAAGCGCAACACGCTGCTCGCCTCCATGACCGATGAGGTCGCGGATCTCGTCCTGCGCAACAACTATCTCCAGTCGCTCGCGCTCTCGCTCTCCGAGCGCGAAGGTTCCGGCGCCAACCCGGAGATGATGGAGCTGATGGCGTCTCTCGAAGCCGAGGGCCGACTCGACCGCAAGGTTGAAGTCCTGCCGCCGGATGCGGATATTGTCGAGCGGGGTGCGCGCAACGCCGGTCTCACCCGGCCGGAACTCGCCGTGCTGCTCGCCTATGCCAAGCTCTCGCTCTACGACCATCTTCTGGCATCTGACGTGCCTGATGATGCCTATCTCGTCGAGGAGCTACGTCGCTATTTCCCGGTTGCGGTGCAAAAGACTTACCCGGACGCGATCGAGCATCATCGCCTCCGGCGCGAGATCGTGGCGACACAGCTCTCGAACGCCGTGATCAATCGCGGCGGCCCTGGCATTGCGGTGCGGCTCGCCGCGCGCACCGGCCGCTCCATCCCGGATGTCGCCCGCGCCTATGCGCTCGCGCGCGACGTGTTTGGCATCCTCGATATCAACCGCGCCATCGACGCACTCGATGCGAAGATCGGCGGCCAGACCCAGCTTTCGCTCTACGAGGCCGCAAAATCCCACGCCGACGAGCGGATGCTCTGGTTCCTCCGCAACATCGACTTCGCACCGGGGCTGGCCGCGCTCGTCAAGCGTTTCCGGGATGGCGTCGGAGCGCTTGAGGCCGCGCACGGCACGCTGCTCTCGGCGGAGGCAAAGAGCCAGCGCAACAACGCGCTCGCCCATCTGGAGAAAGAAAAGGTACCGGCCGAGCTTGCGGCGCGCGTCGTCGATATTCCGGTTGTCGCCAGCGCGCTCGATGCGACGCTGATCGCCGAACGCACCGGAGTCAACGTCGTTGCGGCAGCGCAGACGATCTTCGCCCTCAATGATCAGTTCGATCTCGGCGATATCCGCGCGGCGGGCGCCTCGATCCAGGTTGCCGATCCTTACGAGCGTCTCGCGCTCGATCGCGCCTTCGCGGCAGCCGATGAAGCCGTCCGCAAGATCGCGGCGGATGTGATCACCCGCCACGGCACCGGAGCGGACGGCGTCGCGCGCTGGGTGAAGGCGAAGGGCGAGGCGCTGGCGCGGACCCGGGCGGCGATCGCCTCGCTCGCGGCAGGTCAGCTCAATCAAGCCAAGTTGACCGTGCTCGGCGGCCTTCTCGGCGATCTCGCGCGGGATTGATGCCGATGTCCTGTCCGGCTGCCGTCACCCGGCGGCCGGAAACGGCCGTCAATGCCGGAAGTGACGGAATCCGGTGAAGACCATCGCGATTCCGGCCGCGTTCGCCGCGTCGATCACTTCCTGATCGCGCATCGAGCCGCCCGGCTGGATGACCGCGGTCGCGCCCGCGGCAACCAGCGCCTCAAGCCCGTCGGCAAAGGGGAAGAACGCGTCCGAAGCTGCCACGGAGCCGAAGGTCAACGGCTTTTCCGCGCCCGCCGTCTTGGCGGCTTCGCCCGCCTTCCACGCGGCGATACGCGCGGAATCGACGCGGCTCATCTGGCCCGCGCCGATGCCCACCGTCGCGCCGGCCTTCACATAGACGATGGCGTTCGACTTCACGTGCTTCACCACGCGATAGGCGAAGCGCATATCCGCAAGCTCGGCTGCGCTCGGCGCGCGCTTCGTAACGACCTTGAGTTCCATGTCGTCAACGACGGCGTTGTCGCGCGTCTGGACGAGGCGGCCCCCGGCGATGGAGCGCAGCACCATATCCTTCGCGCGCGGATCGGGCAGGGCGCCGGTAAGCAGCAGGCGCAGGTTCTTCTTGGCCTTGACGATGGCGATAGCCTCGTCCGTCGCCTCCGGCGCGATAATCACCTCGGTGAAGATCTCGGTGATCGCCCTGGCGGCATCCGCATCGAGCGTCACGTTGGCGGCGACGATCCCGCCGAAGGCCGAAACGGGATCACAGGCGAGCGCACGGCGATAGGCTTCGACGAGGTTCGCCCCCTCGGCGACGCCGCAAGGGTTGGCGTGCTTGATGATCGCGATTGCGTTGGTGCGCTTCGGATCGAACTCGGCGACACATTCGAAGGCGGCATCGGCATCGTTGAGGTTGTTGTAGGAGAGGGCCTTGCCCTGCACCTGTCGGGCCGTGGCAACCCCCGGTCGCGCCTGCTGCGGCTTCAGAACCAGCCAGGCCTGCTGATGCGGGTTCTCGCCATAGCGAAGTTCGGTTTTCGCGCCCTCCGCCTCGCGCGCGAGTTGTGGGCCGTCCTTCGTGACGCCCGCGAACCATTCCGAGATCGCACGGTCATAGGCGGCGGTGTGGCCAAACGCCTTGGCCGCCAGCGCCCGGCGGAAGGCGCCGGTCGTCTCGCCGTTGTTAGCGTCGAGTTCGGCGAGCAGCGCCGCATAGTCGCGCGGATCGACGACAACACAGACGCCGTCATGATTCTTGGCGGAGGAGCGCAGCATCGCCGGCCCGCCGATATCGATGTTCTCGATGATCTCGTCAAAACCGGCGCCGCGCGCCAGCGTCTCACGGAACGGGTAGAGATTGCCGACGAGCAGATCGATCGGCGCGATATCGTGGGCGAGGAGGGCCGCCTCGTGCTCGGGGTTGCCGCGCATCGCGAGAAGTCCGCCGTGCACCTTCGGGTGCAGGGTCTTCACGCGCCCGTCCATCATCTCCGGAAAGCCAGTGACCTCGGAAATGTCCTTGACCGGCACGCCCGCCTTTTCGAGCGCGGCGCGGGAGCCGCCGGTAGAAATCAGCTCCACACCGCGCGCATGCAGGGCCTGCGCCAGCTCGATCAACCCGCTCTTGTCGAAAACAGACAGCAGCGCACGTTGGATGGGGCGGGTCTTCGCGGGCATGAAAGCACTCCGGACGAGGTTCAGATTTTCGCTGCGCCGATACCACAGCGGCTCCGGTCACACCATGCCGCAATGCAACAAAATCGTGACACCCGCACAGTTTTCCGCCGTTTAACCACGATACGGCACCAGCCGCCAGGCAACCTCGGCGGTCCCGGCGACCACCACCTCGACGACGATCACCTCGGTGTCGGGCGAGGTGAAATCCTGCTCGTAGCAGCGGCTCGCCTCGATCTGCAGCGGCACGCCCGGCGCTTCGAAGAGCCACATATCCCGGCCGGGCGCCTGATGTTGAAGGCGCAGCACGACCGCATCGCGACGCGAAAGCGGCACAGGCAAGACACGCGGGTGAAGATGGAACGCAAGCGTCACGCGACGACTCGACCCGTCTTCCGTCAAATCTTCGAAGCGGTCGAGTCCGGCAAGCCCACCGCCATTTGCAAGAAGGGTCAGCTCCCGTTCGACGCGGATACCCTTCGACGCAAGAAGGCCCTCGTGCCCAAGAACGAGCGTCGTGCCGCCAGATCCGGATTCGAGATGCGGCTCGGTTGGCGCCCCGTTCGAGACAGGTTCCCTGACTTCACCGAACAGGGCGTTGTGCGTCCTTGCCAGATGCACCAGCGGTTCGTCGTCGACGAGCATCGTCGAATGCGCGACGGCCTGACGAAAGCTGACCGCCTGCTCGCCTTCCATCGCGTGCGGGATCCCGCAGTTGACGATCAGTCGATCGGATTTGGTTGAAAACTCGAACGCCAGCGCACCCGCCCCTGCTTCCGTCCCGAAGCCCGGCATCGGCAGTTTGCCCGCATCGGCAATCACGATGCCGTATTCGTCCTCAATCCGCTCGAAGCCGGCATCCGGTGCGCGTTCGATCCGCATGCTCTGTCCCATGCCGAACTGCAGGATCTGCGCGACGAGATCGCGCGTCACGAATCCGGCACCGTTGAACAGCGCGAGCCCGCCATCGGGGTGCTGCATCATCCGGATGAACGAGATCAGCCGGAGGAGCGCAGGGGAAAGAAGATCCGGCACGGGACGCTGACGGGCCCGATAGAGCGCCATCACGGGAATGAGTACTGCCGCCAGCTCGACCGCACTGCCGGCGCTGCGATCCCGCGGGGTCCCGTCAGCCGCGATGCACTCGCCGAGCGCCACTAGGAGGAGATCTTCCGCTTCTGCCAGAACACCCCGGCGATGATCCAGCGCCAGCGCCTGCATCAGGTAGGCAATCGCGGCTTCGAGGCGGATCATGCCGATACCCGCTTGCCGGGCCAGCGCACGCATCATCGCCGCGTCCCGCCCCAGATGCGCAAGGAGGCGCTGGTAGGTGGCGAGATCGGCGTTTTCTGTCAGCAACGCGGAATGCGTGACCCAGTTGACGATGCGGCGGATGATCGCTTCGGGCCGCTCGGCTTCGGGCAGCTGACGAGCCTCGCGTTGCGCCATCCACCGGACGACGAGATCGCGCGCTCCCGCTCGGACTTGCGTCGCGCCGTTCGCTTCGAAATGGCGGAGCCATTCGAAACCATGAAACGCGAGACTGAAGGCCTTGCCTGGCAGGGGGAGGTCGAGCGGCGAACGACCTGCCGTGAGCAGGCTGCGGCCGCCAAGCACGATCTGTCCAGCCAGAAAGTCGCCCGCGATCGAAGGATCGGCGAGATGGAGATGCGGCGGCACGTAAAGGAAGCGCGCCGCGATTTGCCGGAACCGGCCCAGCCGGCTCCGCGCCCGCCGCAATCGGCGCGCCAGCAGCGCGGCGGTGAGACGCGCGAACAGGCCGGATGTATTGCCGGGTTGATCGGGATCAGGCAAAGGCAGGCTCACAGTAGCGGGCGTCCATCCGGCACTATTGGGCTATCCCGCGATCCGTTTCAACCGCGCGGCGAAAAAGCCATCAACACCGCCCCAGGCCTTGAGATGGGAGGGCAACACGCGCAGGAATCCCTCCGGGGTGACTGCTTCCATATCGATGCCAAGTTCGCCCGCTGAAACCGGCTCTAAAACGAAGCCCGGCTGCATGGCGAGCCAGCCAAGGATCTGTTCCTCGCCTTCCTCGGGCTCGAGTGAGCAGGTCGCATAGACAAGCCGTCCGCCGGGCCGGACGAGGGTCGCGGCATGATCGAGGAGACGTCGCTGCGACCGCGCGAGGCCAAGAATATCCTCCAAGGTCTTCGTCCAGACAATCTCCGGGTGACGGCGGATCGTGCCGGTTGCAGAACAGGGGGCGTCGAGCAGCACGCCGTCGAAGGGTGGGGCTTCGTAGGTCGCGCCGTCGGCGATGACGAGATCGGTCGAAAGGCCGAGCCGGGCAAGGTTTGCTTGCAGCCGTTCGGTGCGCTGCGCACTGCGCTCGACGGATGTTACCGTCGCGCCCGTCGCCGCGAGCTGAGCCGTCTTGCCGCCCGGCGCGGCACAGAGATCGAGGATGCGCTCGCCGGTCCTTGCGCCGAGCAGCCGGGCCGGCAGGGCGCTCGCGGCATCCTGCACCTGAAATGCGCCTTCCGCATAGCCAGGAAGCGATGGGATCGCCATCTGGTCCGCAAGGCGGATCGAACCGGTCGGCAGCAGCGTTCCGCCGGTGGAGGCCGCAAGCGCGGACGCATCGCGGAACGGTGTCAGGTCAACATGCGGCGGCCGGATGAACATCGCCGCGATCTCGCGCACGGCCACCTCGCCATAGGCCGCGGTCCACCGCTCGCGTAACCAGGCCGGAAGGTCGTACGCGAAGGGATCGGCAGCAGCGAGAACAGTGTCTCGGTCACGGGCAATGCCTCGCAGAAGGGCATTCGCGAGGCGCGCGTAATGCAGCGCGAGGCGGTCGGATTTCACAAGCTCCACCGCGAGATCAACGGCGGCATGGTCAGGGACTTCCATGAAGAGGATCTGCGCGGCTCCGCTCCAGATCGCTTCGCGGAGGATGCCAGCATCCGGCAATCCTTCCTCCGAGAGGCGAGCGGCCAGCGCGTGCCGGATCGTTCCCATGCGCCGGAAGGTGACCACCGCAATCGCACGGGCAAGCGCGAAATCCGCCGGATCGAGCGCGGTATTCCGATCCTGCGCGAGGTGCAGCGCCTCGTCGAGCGAACGGCGTTCCCCCAGCGCGCGGCGGATAGCGCGCGCCGCCAGCGCCCGGGCGGCGAGGCCCGGAACGGCAGCGGTGCGGCGATGTCCGGCGGATTTCGGCGGCAAGAACGTTCCTCGAAAGTCAGGGGGCGAGATCGGCCGGAAGCTGCTCAGGCCTGAAGTCCTCCAGCCCGAGATGGCCGAGGAAGTCGCTCATAGCCGAAGGAAGCGGCGCCGTCACCTCCACCGCGCTCCCGCCTTTCCCGGGAATGCGGATGCGCGCGGCGTGAAGCTGAAGCTGCCGGCTCGCAGCCATCGCCCGGTCGCCGCCGTAAATCCTGTCGCCGGCGATCGGCCAACCCATCGCCGCGCAATGAACGCGAAGCTGGTGCGTGCGCCCCGTCTCCGGCTGGAGCGCGAGAAAGGACAGCCCGCCACGTGAGGCGAGAACACGATAGCGCGTGAAGGAGGGATCGCCGGCAGGATCGACCTTCATCCACCACGAGCGCTTGTCGTGACTGCGTCGGGCTAGCGGCAACTCGATACGCCCGTTCACCTCGGCCGGCACGCCGCAACAGAGCGCGACATAGATCTTGCGGATGCGCCCGTCCGCGAACATCGCCCCGAGGCGCTTCAGTGCGGGCCGGTTGCGCCCCAGCACGAGACAACCGCTCGTCTCGCGATCGAGCCGGTGCGCGAGTTCCGGCGGCTCGGAAGCCTCGAATTGCAATACCGGGAAAAAGGCGTCGAGTGTTTCGCCGCCTTTCGGGCCCTTGTGAACCGCGATGCCCGCCGGCTTGTCGAGCACGAGCATGTCGGCGTCACGATGGAGAATACGGGCGCGGATGTCGTCAGGCGAAATGCGCATTGTCGTCCCTCTGGCCCGGCAGTTCCGCCCGCGCTAAAAACGCGATATCGGGGAAGCGGGAAGGCGCTGTTACACCATGAACGGGAATTCTGGGAGCGGAGATTCGGAAACGCCGCACGAGGTGGCCAAGCCCGCCAAGTCATTGACCGATGCCGCCCGTCGTGCGCTCGCCGAAGCGGCCGAGCGTCGTGCCACGCAGGAAGCCCGAGAAGCCGAGCTTGCCCGTGTCCGTGAGATCAAGGGGCGCGGCGGCAAGGACCCGGTCCGCTACGAGGACTGGGAAGTCAAAGGCATCGCGACGGATTTCTAGCCGTCCAGGCCCAAAAAGGACCGGCTTTCGGCGCGGGGTACAAAAAATAGCATGGTCTATATCCGCAGAACACCGGGCACGAAGCAGGATCAGGTTGCGCGATGGCATCTGCCTGACCGGGTCTTTTTTGCCGCTGGAGCCTGCCACATCCTTGCCTATGCCTTTCTGGATCGATTCCCGGAGGCCGGCGGCAAAGCGTTCTGGATCAAGCCTCTCGACGGCTCGCCGACCAACCACATCATCGTCGGTCTCGGCGATTGCGCCTTCGACTATCACGGCTACACAAAGAAACAGGTCTTGCTCGACCACTTCGCGAGGCGCGCGCGTCTTTTCTCACCGACCTGGGAAGGCGCATTGATCGACATTCCGAAAGACGTCCTGGTTTCGACAGCGAAGTCCCGAACCTATCCCGGACTATGGCTGCGGGAGCCAGAACAATTCCTGCATGACGCCTTACCGCGTGCTCGCACCTATCTCGACCGCTTCCGACATCTACAACAGGAAGCAGGCAGGCATCACCGCACCACGTGAACCCGAGCGCCGACGCGCACGCGCGGGTAGAGATCGAGGATGTCCTCGTCGAGCATGCGGATGCAGCCGAACGAGGCATAGCGACCGATCGAGGATCGCATCGAGGGCGCGGTGCCGTGGATCGCGTATTCGCCGGGCGAGATGGTCAGCGCGGCGGCCCCCATCGGATTGGCGGGCGACCCGCCGGGAATGTAATCCGGGATCGACGGCTTGGCACGCTTGACCTCGGCGGGTGGCGCCCAGGCGGGCTGCATGTGCTTGCCGTCGATCAGACGCGTGCCGAACCACTGCCGGCCCGGCATGCCGACCGCGACGCGGTAGCGGACCGCGGTGCCATCGCCTTGCACGAAATAGAGCATGCGCTGGCTGGTCGAGACCACGACATCCCCCGGCGGATAGCCTTGCGGGAGCGCGACCATCTCGCGGGCTGCGCCTTCCTGCACCGCGCCGAGCGGCAGCCCAAAGGCCGCGATCGATAGAAAACCCCGTCTTGAAATCGTCATGTCGCACCCTCGCCGAACCTCACCGGTCTCGACTACGCGCGCGAAAGATTTCCCGCTTCTTTCCGGCCTGTGTCTTTTTGGCAGTAGCGTTAAGCGGTAGTTAAACCCCTGTTTTTGCGGGATTATGTCATCTTGGCAGAATTTATGTGTCGATGGCGCAACACCCCATTTTCCCTGCCGTTTTGCTTGATCTAGGTCAAATCACGCCCCCGGTCGGCGGCGCAGGGTCCGGCTGCGCGCTGGCCCCGACGGGGTCGCCGCTCCACTCACTGGGGGCATAAGATGACCAAGCATTTCTTCCGTAATCTCGCCATTGCAGGGCTCATGGCCGGCGTTAGCGCCGCGGCGATGACCAATGGCGCGGCAGCCGCCGATCTTGGCGAAAAGGTCGTCAAGCCCAGCCTCCCCGTCATGACCGCATTCAACCCGTGGATGATCCGCGTTCGCGGCATCGGCGTCATTCCCGGCGGTTCGAACCGCGTGCTGCTCGGCGGCGCCGGCGTCGCGGGCGCGAAGGTTGACGTGACCGATTCGATCGTTCCCGAGCTCGACATCACCTATTTCTTCACGCCGAACATCGCGGCCGAACTCATCCTCGGCACGACGCCGCATACGGCGAAGGGCAAGGGCGCGATCGCCGGTCTCGGCACGCTCGGCAAGGCTTGGCTGCTGCCGCCGACCCTGACCCTGCAATATCACTTCACCAATTTCGGCGCCTTCAAACCCTACATCGGTGCCGGCGTGAACTACACGCTGTTCTACGGCGAGGAACACGGCACGTTGAACCAGTTCAAGATCAACCATGCCGCCGGCCTCGCGCTGCAAGTCGGTTTTGACTACATGCTCAACAAGAACTGGGGCATCAACTTCGACGTGAAGAAGCTCTATCTCCGCACCAACGCGAACGGCGTTCTCGCCGGCACCGCCGTCAAGGCCAAGATGCATCTCGATCCGTGGATCATTGGCGCGGGCGTCACCTACAAGTTCTGACCAGCCTCATTCCACTGGTCAGTTGACTGATGCCGCCGGGCAACCGGCGGCTTTTTCTTTGCGCGGGACCGAAGTCGTGGTCAACCTAGGCGCGGCCCGGCGTCTCGCGCGAAGATCGCGTGCCTCCAGTGCCCTATTCTCGACAAGCCGGAGAGAGCGGGAAGATGACCGACAAGACACTGCGCGCCAGCCGGGAGCTGATCCGCCTCATCGGCGAAGCGTTTCCACTCGGCATCCCGGTCGAATTCTGGGACGGCAGCACGAGCTTGCTCGGCGCCGCGCCGCGCCACCCGACCCTCCGGCTCCACCTGAGGGACGCGGGCTTTCTACCGCGCCTGATCCGCCGGCCACGACTCGATACCCTGCTGAAGGGCTATGCCAGCGGCGCGGTCGATCTCTCCGGCGGCACCTTCATCGATCTTGCCGCGCTTCGGCCATCGGAAAAGCCCAAGGCAGTCCTGAAGCGGGTGGGGATGGTGCGACTTCTCAAGGCGGCACTGCCCGTGGCGCTCGGCAAGGGCATGGAAACCGGCACCGGCTTCGATGGACAGGGGCGACCACTCGCCCGGACGACAGCGAAAGAAAACGCTGCCGACATTCCATTCCACTACGATCTCTCGAACGAATTCTACCAACTCTTCCTCGATGTGCGGATGGTCTACACCTGCGCCTATTTCGCCGAATGGCATGAGGATATCGACCGGGCACAAGCCGACAAGATCGAGATGATCTGCCGCAAGCTGCGGCTCGAGCCGGGCGAGACCCTGCTCGATATCGGCTGCGGCTGGGGCGCGCTGCTGATTCACGCCGCCAAGCACTACGGCGTGAGGGGTCACGGCGTCACGCTCTCGCCGGCGCAGATCGAGGAAGGCCGCCGGCGAGTGGAAGAGGCCGGTGTTGGCGATCTCGTCACGCTCGAACTCAAGCCTTACGAGGCGATGGAGGGCCAGTTCGACAAGATCGCCTCGATCGGCATGTACGAGCACGTCGGCTTCAAGGCGCACGAGACCTATTTCTCGGCCGTCAATCGCCTGTTGAAGCCCGGCGGGCTCTACCTGCACCATGCGATCACCCGGCGCGGTCGTCGCAGCGAACGAGCGTTTCACCGCATGCGCCCCGAATACAAGGCGATGACCTCCTATATCTTTCCCGGCGGCGAGGTCGATCACATCGGCCATTCCACGACGATGCTGGAGGCGCATGGCTTCGAGGTGCACGATATCGAAGGCTGGCGCGAACATTATTCCCGCACCTGTCGGCTCTGGTGCGAACGCCTTCACGCGCGACGCGCCGAGGCCGAGGCGATGATCGGGCCGGGACGCACCCGCATCTGGCTCGCCTATCTCGCCGGCGTTTCGCTCGCCTTCGGGCGCGGCTCGCTCAGCCTGTTCCAGACGCTCGCCTCAAAGAAAAAGCGCGAGGGGGATCGCCTCGCGCTCAATGTGCCGCCCAGCCGGGCGGATCTCTATCGCTGATCCGCCGAGGGGCCGCTAATCAGGCCCGCTTGTTCTGACGGTTGGCGATCAGATCGTCGACGACCGAGGGATCGGCCAGCGTCGAGGTATCGCCGAGCGCACCGAAATCGTCCTCGGCGATCTTGCGCAGGATGCGGCGCATGATCTTGCCCGAACGGGTCTTCGGCAGCCCTGGTGCGAACTGGATCTTGTCCGGCGTCGCGATCGGCCCGATCTCGTTACGGACGGTGGTGACGAGCGCCTTGCGCAAGTCCTCCGAGGGCTGCATGCCATTCATTAAGGTGACATAGGCATAGATGCCCTGCCCCTTGATGTCGTGTGGATAACCGACGACCGCGGCTTCCGACACCGCCTCGTGCGCGACAAGCGCCGACTCGACTTCCGCCGTGCCCATGCGGTGGCCCGAGACGTTGATGACGTCATCGACGCGCCCGGTAATCCAGTAGTAGCCGTCGGCATCGCGGCGGCAGCCGTCACCGGTGAAATACTTGTTCGGATAGGTGGAGAAATAGGTCTCCATGAAGCGCTTGTGATCGCCATAGACCGTGCGCATCTGGCCCGGCCAAGAATCGGCGATGCAGAGGTTACCCTCGGTCGCGCCTTCAAGGACCTTGCCCTCGGCATCGACGATCTCCGGGCGAACACCGAAGAACGGCCGCGTTGCCGAACCCGGTTTCAGTTTGGTCGCGCCCGGCAGCGGCGTGATGAGGATGCCGCCGGTCTCCGTCTGCCACCAGGTATCGACGATCGGGCAGCGGTTGTCGCCGACGACGCGGTAATACCATTCCCAGGCTTCCGGGTTGATCGGTTCGCCAACCGACCCGAGCAGGCGGAGCGAGGCGCGCGAGGTCTTCTTCACCATTTCCTCGCCCGCGCCCATCAGCGAGCGGATCGCGGTGGGGGCAGTGTAGAAGGTGTTGACCTTATGCTTGTCGATAACTTCCCAGAAACGGCCCATCGTCGGGTAGTTCGGCACGCCCTCGAACATCAGCGTTGTCGCGCCGTTGGCGAGCGGACCGTAGACGATATAGCTGTGGCCAGTGACCCAGCCGACGTCAGCCGTGCACCAGTAAATATCGCCGTCATGATAGTCGAAGACGTATTGATGCGTCATCGAGGCATAGACGAGATAGCCGCCGGTGGTGTGCAGCACGCCCTTCGGCTTGCCGGTCGAACCCGAGGTATAGAGCAGGAACAGCGGATCTTCCGCGTTCATTTCCTCGCAAGGGCAATGATCGGAAACTTTGGCCGCTTCTTCGTGATACCAGACATCGCGGCCCGGCTGCATCGTGACATGCCCGCCGGTGTGCTTGACGACGATCACCTTCTCGAGCGCCGGATGCACCTTGTTGGCGGCGACATCGACGTTCTTCTTCAGGTGAACAGCCTTGCCACCGCGCAGACCCTCGTCCGCCGTGATGACGATCTTCGAATCACAATCCTCGATACGGCCCGAGATCGCATCCGGCGAGAAACCACCGAAGACGATCGAGTGCACTGCGCCGATGCGGGTGCAGGCGAGCATCGCGTAGGCCGCTTCGAGAATCATCGGCAGGTAGATGGTGACGCGGTCGCCCTTCTTGACGCCATGCGCCTTGAAGACGTTCGCCATACGGCAAACCTCGCGATGAAGCTCCGCGTAAGTCACCGACTTCGAATTCTTCGGATCATCACCTTCCCAGATGATCGCGACCTGATTGCCACGCTTGGCGAGATGGCGGTCAATGCAGTTGTAAGAGACGTTGGTTGTGCCGTCCTCAAACCACTTGATCGAGACATTGCCCGGAGCATAGGAGACGTTCTTGACCTTGGTGTAGGGCTTGAACCAGTCGATCCGCTTGCCTTCCTCGCGCCAGAAGCCGTCGGGGTCCTTCACCGAGGCTTCGTACTTGGCAAGATAAGCCGCGTTGTCGACATGTGCACGCTTCTGCCATTCGGCACTGACGTCATAAACCGTCTCGGACATTTCACTCTCCCAAACGCCGTCACCGCTCCCGGCGGCGACCACCCAAAATTTGTTCTTGCAGCAGGTTTTAACCCAAAGGGGTCCGACACGAAAGATTGTCACGCCTTGGCAATTGGGAGAAGGGTCTTTCCCGTCCGCAATAAAAAACGCGCGGCCAGGACCGCGCGTTGTGCTTGTACTCGAATGCCTGGAGGGCCTCTCCCCTCCGGTGCCCGAACTCAGAATTTCCAGCTCAGACCCGCACGAACCGCGTGGGTTTCGAGCTTCGCGCGGGTAACGCCGCCGACGAGCGCTGTCGTCGTATAGTTCTTGGCACCGAAATTGGAATAGGCATAGTCGACACGGGCGATCAGGTTGTTGGTCACAGCGTAGGCCAGACCCGCACCGATCGTCCAGCCGACGCGCGTGTCGGAATAGTTCGTGTTGGCTACGCAAGGGCCGCCAAGCGCAGCAGACGTGCAGCCTTTCACATCGGCGAAGGCGAGACCGCCTGCGATATAGGGCAGCAGGCGACCCATCGCATAGCCCAAGGTCAGGCGGGCGTCACCGCCCCACTTGTTTTCCACGATAGCATCGTTCCCGAAGATACCGATCCGCTTGCGGCTGCCGGTGTCGAAATTCGCAAACGCGCGGGCTTCAGCGCCGAGAACGATGTTGTTCGCCATCTGGTAGCGATAACCGGCATGGCCGCCGAGCGAGAAACCCGAAGGCTCTGCGGTCGTGCTGGCACCCGCAGCGCCGGTTACATTGTGGTTGGCGCGGCCGATGCTGTAGCCAGCATCGAGACCGAGGTAAAAACCGGTCCAGGAGTAGGTCATTACCGGGAGGGCGGGAGACGGCTTCTTGTAGCCGAGGTCAGCAGCTTGAGCGGTGAAAGTCGCGGCAGCAAGGACAACGCCAGCAAGAACAGAATGGGAAATTTTCATGATGGTTCCTCAGATTGCCCAAATCCCAAGATACCCGCCTATCATACACGCTCATGAAGTAAATATGCGAAGCTAATTCTCTATCGTTCGGGCTCGTTTTGTCTATTTTTCCGACATTTTTACAACGATTTCCCATTCCTGGTCCGTCACCGGCTGCACCGAAAGCCGCATGCAGGTGACGAGGCTCATCTTGGCGAGTTCCGGCGTTGCCTTGATCTCCTTGAGTGAGATTGGGCGCGGCAACGGCTTCACCGCCGCGAAATCGACGACGACCCAAGGCTCGCCGATTTCGGCGGTCGGATCGGGATAGGCCTCGCGGATAACCTCGACGATACCGACGATCTCCAGCCCCTCGTTAGAATGGTAGAAGAAGGCCTGATCGCCCTTCTTCATCGTCATCAGGTGTTTCTTGGCGAGGTGATTACGCACCCCGTCCCAATGGGTTCCCTTCGTGCCGGCGGAGATCTGTTGGTCCCACGACCATTTGAACGGTTCGGATTTTACCAGCCAATGCGCCATTCCCGTCATTCTCCCTTCAGAGGCCGCGTCATGAGTTCGCGCACCGCGTCCCTGACATTGAGCCGCCCGTCGAGGATGGCGGCCACCGCTGCGACGATCGGCATCTCGACCTGCTTTTGCAGCGCCATCTCCGCAAGAATGGAGGCGGTGAACGCCCCTTCCGCCAGCTTGCCGCCGGGGTTAGCCGCAGCAGGCGCAAGTCCCTGTCCGAGGGCAATGCCCAGAGAATAATTACGCGATTGGGTGGAACTCGCGGTCAGCACGAGATCTCCGAGGCCGGAGAGGCCCATCAGCGTTTCGCCGCGCGCGCCAGCCGCATCGGCAAAACGTCGCAATTCGGCAAAGCCGCGTGCAATCATCGCTGCGCGGGCACTTTCGCCAAGGCCCATGCCGGTAACGATTCCAGCGGCGATGGCCAGCACGTTCTTTGCCGCACCGCCGATCTCGACCCCGCGGATGTCGGTCGTGTGATAGAGCCGCAGGCTCGGCGACGAGAGCCGCTGCGCGAATTGTTCGGCGAGCTCCGCGTCAGCCATCGCAAGGCTGATGGCGGTCGGCAGGCCACGCGCGACATCGTTGGCGAAGGAGGGACCGGACAGAACACCCAGCGACCGGTTGCCGAGCGAGTCGCGCAGAATCTCCGTAACGAAGTAACCTGTTTTTCGCTCGATGCCTTTCGCTGCGGAGAGGACAGCCGCCTGTGCCGGAAGGTGGTTCGACGCCTGACCCGCGACATCCCAAAGCTGCTGGGTCGGTATCGCCATGATGACGATTTCTGCCCGGCAGGCACGCGCAAGGTCGAAAGTCGGCGTCACGCGATCGTCAAGTTCGATGCCCGGCAGCACATCACCGCAGCGGCCGCTTGATTCCATCGCGACCATCTTCTGCTTGTCGCGCCCCCAGAGCGTGACATCACTGCTCGCGCGGGCGAAGGCCAGCGCCAGCGCTGTCCCCCAGGCGCCGGCCCCGAGCACGGAAACGCCGCTGGCTCCCATTATCCCTCCGACCGTCCAGTTTTCATGCCCGCGCTCCCGGTTTGGCGCGGGTTTCGTCCAACGGCCAGCGCGGCCGCGCGGCGGCATCGAGCGCATCACTGAACCCGCGCCGCAGCCGCTCGATGCCGGCCCAGGCGATCATCGCCCCGTTGTCGGTGCAGAGCTTCGGCGGTGGCACCACAAGCCGCAGCCCCGCCTCAGTCGCCGACCGCTGGAGCGCATGCCGGATCGCGCGATTGGCGCCGACGCCCCCGGCGACGACAAGCGCGGAAGGCTGGCCGATCTCTCGGCGAAAGGCGCGGATCGCCACCCGCGTCCGATCGATGACACAATCGACAACGGCGGCCTGAAACGAGGCACAGAGATCCGCCACATCCTGTTCCGTCAGCGGCTGGATTGCCTCCGCCGCGAGCCGCACCGCCGTCTTCAACCCCGACAGCGAGAAATCCGGCTCCGGCTTGCCGAACAGCGGGCGCGGCAAGGCGAAGCGCTCGGGATCGCCATCGCGGGCCGCAACCTCCACTGCCGGCCCGCCGGGGAAGCCGAGGCTGAGCATCTTCGCGACCTTGTCGAAGGCCTCGCCGATCGCGTCGTCGATCGTGGTGCCAAGCCGGTGGTAATCGCCGACATCGCGCACCGCGACGAGCTGGCTGTGCCCGCCGGAAACGAGCAGCAGCAGATAGGGAAACTGGACGTCGTCTGTCAGACGCGGCGTCAGCGCATGGGCTTCGAGATGATTAATGGCAAGAAGCGGCTTGCCGATACCGAGCGCGATCGCCTTGGCCGTCGTCAGGCCCACCAGCACGCCGCCGATCAGGCCTGGTCCGGCGGCAGCGGCGACGCCGTCGAGCGCGTCGAATCCGAGGCCGGCTTCCGCCATCGCGTCGCGAACCATGCGATCGAGGATCTCGACATGGGCGCGCGCCGCGATCTCCGGCACGACGCCGCCGTAAGGCCGATGTTCCTCGATCTGGGAACGAATGCGATTCGAAAGAATCGCCCGTGTACCATCCGGCTCCAGCCGGACGACTGCCGCCGAGGTTTCGTCGCAGGTCGTTTCAATGCCGAGAACATGCATCATGGCGCGTGCCGAATACCTCTCGCGAGCCTGCCCGACTTGATTCCGGACAACGATCCCGCCTTGTTGAACATGCCATAGCGCGATAGACGCTTTTGCGAAATGGGGCCTGGTCGGTAATTCCGACCCGTCCCCAAGCGGGAATTCGAGGCAAACTATGGCAAATGAGCGACCTTCGCTGACGATCGGCACGCGCGGGAGCCCGCTCGCCCTCGCCCAGGCGCGGATGACGGCCGTCGCCCTTGCGGAGGTGTCCGGCCTTGCGGTTGACGATATCGCCATCGAGGTGATCTCGACGACCGGCGATCGCACGCAGGACCGGCCGCTTTCCGAGATTGGCGGCAAGGGCCTTTTCACCAAGGAGATCGACAATGCCCAGCTCGAAGGGCAGGTTGATGTCGCGGTGCATTCCTCGAAGGACCTGCCGACCGTCTTGCCGGATGGCCTCGTCATCGCCGGCTTCCTGCCGCGTGAGGACGTGCGCGATGCCTTGATCGCGCCGCGCCACAAGACGCTCGACAGTCTTCCCGCCGGTGGTCGCGTCGGCACGGTTTCGCTGCGCCGGCAGGCGCTGGTGCGGCAATTGCGGCCCGACCTTCATGTCGAAGCCCTGCGCGGCAATGTCGAAACGCGCCTCAACCGCGCCCGGATCGGCGATTTCGACGCGGTGATCTTGGCGATGGCCGGCCTCAAGCGCCTCGGCCTCGACGGTGAAGTAACCGAAGCGCTCGACGAAACGCGCTTTATCCCCGCCGTGGGACAGGGCGCCATCGCGCTGGTGACGCGGGAGAACGACATACGAACCCGCGATATCATCGCCCGCTTCGCGCATCACGCGACGGCGGTGGAGCTTGCAGCGGAACGTGCTTTCCTTGCCGTGCTCGACGGCTCCTGCCGCACGCCAATTGGGGGAAACGCCCGCTATTCGACAGGCAAGATCGCGTTCCGCGGCATCGTCCTCAAGCCGGACGGCAGCGCCGCCCATGCGGTCGAGGCCGAGGCGCCGGAAGAAGAAGCAGCGGCGCTTGGCGCCGCGCTCGGTCATCAACTGCGTGAGCGGATGGGGGCGGGATTTCTCGATCTCATCCCCCGGGGCTGACATGGCCCGCGTCCTCGTCACCCGCCATCAGCCGGAAGCCGAGGAAACCGCATCCATGCTTCGGCAGATGGGCTTCGAGCCCGTTGTCTCGCCCGTGCGCCGGCGCTTGCCCCTTGATCCGGGACCCGCTCATGGCCCATTCGAGGGCCTGATCCTAACCAGCCGGAACGCGCTGCATGAAAGGCTCGCGCTGCCGGAGGAGATGGCCGGGCTGCCCGTTTTCTGCGTCGGCGAACGCACCGCGGAGGCAGCGCGGAGGGCCGGCTTCCGGACGATCGTGGCCGGAAACGGCGATGCAACCGCGCTGATCGATTTGATCCGGCGGGAAGCACCGGCGGGCGCCCGCCTTCTCTACCTCGCGGGGGAGCCGCGCCGGGATGCGGTCGAGGTGGAACTCGCGGGGCTCGATTTTCGCCTTGTAGTCCGCGTCACCTACCGCATGGAACGCGCGGAACACCTGACCGACGATGCCCTCTCCGGCATAGGGAACGGCGAGATCGGCGCGGTGCTGCATTTTTCCGCCGATTCGGCGCGGGACTTCATCGCTCTCGCTGCCATGGGAGGCGTTTTCGAAGAAGCGATGCGTCTCAGCCACCTCTGCCTTTCGGAAACCGTTGCCGACGTCCTGCACCGGACTGGCATCGCGCAGGAGAGGCTGACAATCGCGACTCGTCCCGATCAGGAGAGCCTCCTTGCCTTGCTTCGCACGCAATTGACGACCTAAGTCAACGCGCCCCGATTTGCTTTCGGGATAACGACAATGGCATAGTCGCACTGGTCCTCGGAGGGCCGCGCGAGTGCAGCGCCGACGATTGGGAAATGCAGGATGTCTGAGAAATCGGAAGCCGAAACGACGAAGCCCGCGCGCGGGAAAGACAAGAAAACGGCCCCGGCCATCGATCTCGCCCCCGGCGATGTAAAGGAAATCGCCGAGGAAAAACAAGGTGAGCCGGCGCATCAGCCCGAAGCTGTGCCTGAAGTCATGCCTGAAGCCGTGGCGGCAGCGGATCAGGAGGTTGCTTCAGAACCCTCGCCCGTTTCTCCGCCCCCTCCACCTTCGCCCTCGAAGCTCGTTCCAGGGCTGATCGGGCTGGTCGCCGGTATCATCGGCGGCTTCGGCGCTTACCAGTTCGGCGACACTGTTCTGCCACGCAAGGCGCCATCAACCGATTCTGGCTTATCGACCCGGCTGGGCGCACTGGAACAGCGCCTGACCTCGACCGCCGGAAACCCTCCGGCGGCGCTGATCACACGGCTTGAGAAGGCCGAATCACTCCTGTCCGAAGCCGGCAAGCGCGAGGAGATGCTGCGCGGTGAAATCGGCAAGCTCGGCCAGTCCCTGGCTGCCGAGGTAGCGGAGCGCAAGAAGGTCATCGAGGCCGCCACCGCGCGAGCCGGGCAGGCACTCGGTCTCGCCAGCACGCAGCCTGCGCCCTCTGCGGAAATCGAGGGACTGAAATCGCGCCTCGGTTCGGTTGAGGATGCGGCCAAAGCCTTGCCGGAGGCCGTCACCTCGCTCGGAAAAGAGATCAAGGCGGTTGCGCCCCGCGTCGAGACCGTTTCGAAAGAGGTCGCGACGCTCTCCGGCCGGATGGCCCAGCTCGCCGCCCAAGAAAAACTCGGCGCCGCGCAAGCCCGCCTCGCTGCGGCGACACTGCTTGAGGAAGCGTTCGGCGCCAATCGCCCGGTCGGTGAGCCGGTCCGTCTATTGAGAAACCTCGGCGTTGCGGAAACGGAACTCGCCTCTTTCACGCCCTATCTCGAAACGCCAGCGCCGGACGCAGCGCGCCTGCTGGCCGATCTTCGCGCAATCAAGCCAAAGGCGGAGCCTGTGGAGGGTAGCCCGAGCTTCTTTGATCGGTTGAAGGCCGGCGCGACCTCGCTCGTTGAGATCCGCAAGACCGGGACGGTTACCGGAACGGACGATGCCTCGCATATCCAGCGCGCCGAACTCGCGCTCCAGCGCGGCGATGTCGGCACGGCGGCGGCCCTGATCGTGCGCCTCTCACCGGCGAATGCACCCGCCTACGCCGATTGGCGCGCCCGTGCCGAGCAACGGGCGAAGGCGGCCGAGGCCATCCTCGGCCAGAAGAAAACTGCGCTTGCCGGCCTTGCCGCCGCAGCGGCGAAGTGACGCGGAACCGGGGCAAACAATGATAAAACTGGTCGCGTTCTTCCTCATTCTCCTTGCGCTGGCATTCGGCTTCTCGACCCTTGCCGACACGCCCGGCCATTTCCTGCTGCAATGGGGCGAGACCGAATATCGCGTCTCGCTGATCACGGGCGTGGTCGCACTCGCCGCGTTCGCGCTCGGCTTCATGATCCTGTGGTCGCTGTTCCGGCTGATTTTCCGGCTGCCCGGCATTCTCGGTTTCGCGAGCCGGATGCGCCGCCAGGCGCGCGGGCAGCAGGCGGTTTCGCGCGGGCTGGTGGCGATCGGCACGGGCGATAGCCGCCTCGCACAGCGCTACGCGCAGGAATCGATGCGCCTTCTCGGCAAGGAGCCGCTTCCGCTGCTGCTCAAGGCGCAAGCGGCCCAACTCGCGGGGGACGCCAAGGGCGCGGAGGACGCCTTCCGTACGATGCTCGACGAACCGGAGACACGCTCGCTCGGCCTGCGCGGTCTCTATGTCGAGGCGGAACGCCGCAACGATGGCGCCGCCGCCCGCCTTCTCGCCGAAGAAGCCCTGAACCGGACGCCCGACGCCGTCTGGGCTAGCGAAGCCATGCTCGGCTTCAAGGCGGCGGAGCAAGATTGGCGCGGCGCGATCGCGCTTATCGACCAGAACATCTCACGGCGTCTCATCGGCAAGAGCGAAGGCCGCGCCCAGCGCGCGGTTCTGCTCGCGGCTGCGGCGCAGGAGGTTTTCGAGACATCGCCCGACGAAGCCCTGTCCCTCGCGCAGGAGGCTTTGCGCATCGCGCCCGGCCTTGTGCCTGCGGCGGCCATCGCCGCGCGCCGCCTCTCGGCGAAAGGTGATTTCTCTCGCGCCTCGAAAATCGTCGAAGCTGCGTGGAAGGAGCATCCGCACCCCGATCTTGCCGATGCCTACCTCAACGTCCGCCACGGTGATTCGGCACTGGATCGGCTCAAACGCGCCCGCTACCTCCTTCGCTTGACCCCGGCTGCGCGCGAGGCCCGCTTCGCAATCGCCCGGGCAGCGCTCGACGCACGTGAGTTCGGCGCCGCGCGCGAGGCACTCGAGGCGCTCGTGCTCGAAAAACCCACTGTCCGCGCCTGCCTGCTGATGGCGGAGCTGGAGGAAACGGAATCCGGCAATGAAGGCCTCGTGCGCGCCTGGCTCGCCCGCGCTTCCCGCGCCCCGCGCGAGCCGGAATGGGTAGCCGATGGCGTCGTGTCCGCGGATTGGAGCCCTGTCTCACCCGTAACCGGCAAGATCGGTGCCTTCGAATGGCGCGACCCGCCGCAGGCGAACGAGGATCATCTCCGGGCCAGGATCGACGCCGACCGTTTCGAGACCATGCCGCAGATCGCGCCCGAAATTGCGCCTCCTGCCGAGCCGGAGGCCGCTCCGGCGCCGGAAGCGACGCCAGCTCCGATGGATCCTGTCCCGACCGGACCGTCAAAAACCGATGAAGTGGCGGCTTCTCCCGGCAAACCCGACGAGCCGTTCCGTCCGATCATTCCGGACGATCCCGGTCCGCCTGCCGAACCAGCGCCCGAGAAGCGCGGGTTCCGGCTCTTCAGTTGACCGGTTTGCCGCGCGTGGGGCGGTGCCGCCAGAAATTTGGCCTTGCCGCTTGCACGAGGCGGCAAGACCCGTTATTTGCGGGCTTCCCATGCCGCAATAGCTCAGCTGGTAGAGCACGTCATTCGTAATGATGGGGTCGGGGGTTCGATTCCCTCTTGCGGCACCACCACCCCCTTCGCAAACAGCCATAGACGACCGCAAACCGGCCAAAAATGCCGGTTTTTTGCTGTTTAGCGGCCATTTGTGACCGCGAGCCTCCGTTGACAGCCGCGTGATTTGTGGGCCTTCTTGTGGGCCTTGGCGCGGTGCCAGCGAACACGAGGCCCACAATGCCGCTAACTGATGTTGCGATTCGGGCTTTCAAACCCGGTCCAAAGGTTGTGAAAAAGTCTGATGGCGGCGGATTGCAGCTATGGGTGATGCCTTCCGGCTCAAAACTTTGGTGCCTTGCCTATCGGAACAGCCAAGGAAAATTCAAAAAGCTGTCCATTGGCGCTTATCCTGAAGTTACCTTGGTGAAGGCACGTGCGGAACGAGATGCAGCCAAGGCGCTCTTGGCGTCTGGCCTTGATCCGGGCCAGCACAAGAAGACAGAAAAGGCCCACAAGGCGATTGCCGAGGCCCACACCTTCGCGCTCATAGCCGCCGAATTGATCGACAAGAAGCGGCGCGACGGGCGTGCGACGGCAACCCTCGAAAAGACCGAATGGATGCTGGATTTCGCGTTGCCCGTTATTGGCTCACGACCGATCAAGGAAATCACCGCGCCGGAAATCTTGGGCGTGTTGCGTTCGGTTGAGGTGCGCGGACGTTATGAAACCGCCAAGCGCCTTCGCGCCGTCATCGGTGAAGTCTTTCGCTACGCGATTTCGACAACGCGAGCCGATGCCGATCCAACCTTTCACCTTCGGGGTGCGCTGACATCGCCAAAGGTCACGCATCGTGCGGCGATTACCGAGGCGAAGGCGCTTGGCGGGCTGATGCGCGCCATCGACGCCTTTCAAGGGCAGCCGACAACCATCGCCGCTTTGAAGCTGATGGCGCTTCTTTTTCCACGTCCGGGTGAATTGCGCCTTGCCGAATGGAAAGAGTTTGACGTTGAAAACGCGGTCTGGATCATCCCGGCGGCACGCATGAAGATGCGGCGCGAGCATCGGGTTCCCCTGCCGCCGCAAGCCTTGGCCGTGCTGGAAAGCCTTCGCCCGATAACCGGGCATGGCGATCTCGTGTTTCCCGGCATTGTCTCGGTAAAAAAGCCTATCTCCGAAAACACGATGAACGTCGCGTTGCGGCGCATGGGCTATGGACAGGATGAAATGACTGCGCACGGCTTTCGCGCTGCCGCGTCAACGCTGCTGAACGAATCGGGCAAGTTTTCTGCCGATGCCATCGAACGCGCGCTTGCCCATCAGGACAAGGACGCCATCCGCCGCACCTATGCGCGCGGGGAATATTGGCCGGAACGGGTGAAAATGGCGGTCTGGTGGGCTGACTACCTCGACGCCTTACGCGACGGCGCGAAGGTTGTTCCGTTCAAGAGGGCGTGACGATGAATAATTCAAAAACGAACCGCTGGACAATCTCGGTTGAGCAGAATTTGCTAGCGACCAAAGAGACATGGGTTGGTCTTGTAGAAGAATTGCCGGATTTTCGAGCGGAATGTGGCACACGTGATGACGCATTTTCTGCAATAGCCGATCATTTCAAAAATCTTATAAAAATTGGAGATGAAACAGATCCGATTATGATCCAGTATATTTTAAATCCAACGCTTGAATTATATTTAGAATGCAGAAAAAATGGGCTTTATCCAGACTATCCGCATTTTGGTGGAAACGATTCTGTCGGAAATGTAGAGAATTATCTTTCAGAATATGGCATCGATCAATCTGTATTTTTGGGAGTGCTTGATGCTGATGAGGATATTATACAGAATTTATCTCTTAAATTGATCGAAAACATATGCAAATCGAAGACTTTAAAGAAGTCTGGCGAAACTCACGTTATTGGTCGCGGACTTGTGTTGCCTGATGAACTGATGGACTGGCTGATCTGTTGCATGCTCGATGGGCTTCGATGGAATCGAATAGAGGAAATCCCGGTCGATCTAGTAGTCCTAATTCGAGCACGGCTTGTTCCCGGAGACTCGAAAATTGAGACCAAAATTCATGCCAAACGTATGAGGCAGCAAGCAGTTTGGATAGCTGCAAGCGCGATAGCCGCTGGGAATAACCCATCTTTTCGTTTCGTGGCCAAACACTTGAAGGTTGAGCCGAGCACCGTAAAGCGTTGGTTTTCTTCCGAAGACGAATTCAAACAGGAAGCCAAGCGCAGGTCCGCTGCATTTGATAAAACTGGCCTGCTAAAACCATTGTTCCCGAATGGGCGTCCAGTGTTGCATCCTAAATAGCGTGCGCAACACATTCTGACTACGGCACCGTCCGCTCCAAGCCGCATGCGCTCTCACGAGTCCGCACGGCCTCATTGGAGCTGAACCACATGCACGCAATCGACCGCCTTATTCCCTTTGCAGAGGCCAGGAGCATGGCCGGGATGCGATCCACCAAAGCCTATCAAGAAGTCGCCGCTGGACGGCTTGCCGTTGTTCGCAACGGGCGGCGCACCTTCGTCCGGGCAAGCGAGTTGCAGCGCTACATCGACAGCCTGACTGAAACCAGCGCCAAGACATCCCGCAATGCCTAAGCGCCCGCATCGGCGCATGGTCAAGACGCATCGAAGTTACACGGTGGACGAGGCCGCGCGAGCGCTTGGCGTTGCCAAGGGCACGATCCGGCGATGGCTCAAGAGCGGCAAGCTTTCTGCTATCGAGGGGCTTCGTCCTGCCCTTATCCTTGGTCGCGAGCTTGCGGGCTTTCTCGACAAACGCCGGAAGCCCAAACAATCGTGCGCCCTTCAGGAGTGCTATTGCCTGACGTGCAGGGCACCGCGCGAAACGGCGGGCGGCATGGCCGATATCACCCTGCATGCCAACGGCGGCGGCAACCTTCGGGCGTTGTGCGCCGTCTGTAGCGGCATCATGCACAAGCGGGTTTCCAGCGCCACGATTCCGGCCCTTCAGACGATTCTAGACGTTGCAATCCAGCAGGCTTCCTCACGCATAGGGAAGCGGGCCTTCCCCTGTCCAAATGATCACTAGAAGAAGGAGGGGCTACCCCATGCGAAAGCACCATCCCGCGAATGAGCGGATAAAACACAAATACCTGGGCTATCTCGCCAATGCCCGACAGCTTTCCGAAGCCTCGATTGATCAGGCGACGGCAGCCATTGCGGCTTTTGAAGCTTCGACTGGATACCGTGATTTCAAGCTGTTCCGCATCGAGCAAGCGCATCAGTTCAAGCGGAAACTTGCCGCACAGGTCAACGTGGAAACTGGCAAGCCGCTCGCCAAGGCGACGATCCATTCCCGCCTGATGGCGTTGAAAGCTTTTGTGCAATGGCTCTCGCGCGAGCCGGGATATCGCAAGATCAACCACAACGATGCCGAGCATTTCAACCCGTCCGCCAATGATGGACGCATCGCGGCGGCAACGCGTGAGAAGCCCGCGCCAAGCATCGAGCAAATCCGGCATGTGTTGGCTTCGATGCCCGGTGACACCGATATTGAGAAGCGCAACCGTGCCTTGATCGCCTTCGCGCTTCTAAGTGGCGCGCGGGACAATGCCATCGCCTCGCTTTCCGTCCGGCATATCGACCTTGCCGCCCGAACCGTGTTTCAGGATGCACGCGATGTGCGAACCAAGCGGCGGAAAACCTTCACCTCCTGCTTTTTCCCGGTAGGCGACGACATTGAAGCCATCGTTGCCGAATGGCTCGCGCATCTGGCAACGGTGCTCCTGTTTGGGCCGGATGATCCGTTGTTTCCCAAAACGCGCATTGCCGTTGGTGACAGCGGCGGGTTTGAAGCGACAGGCCTTGAACGCCAGCACTGGACGAATGCGCAGGCGATCCGGACCATCTTCCGCGATGCCTTTACAGCGGCGGGCTTGCCGTATTTCAACCCGCATTCGTTCCGGACAACACTTGTCCGGCTTGGGCAGAAGGTTTGCAATGGTCCGGAAGCCTTCAAGGCGTGGAGCCAGAACCTTGGCCACGAGAAGGTGGATACGACGTTCACCAGCTACGGCAATGTGATCCACGACAGGCAGGCGGAAATCTTCGCACGATTGCGGGAGAGGGCTGGAACGCCGGAAGCGGAAGGCTTGCCGGATGCTGAAGCCGTGCGCAACGCGTTTGCTGTGCTCCAGAAAGCCATGCCGGGCGTGCGCTAGGCAGGCGTGCCCTTGCGGCCTCGCTTACCTTTGGGGGCAGCAGCGGCGAGCACGGGCGCGGAAAGCTTCTCATAGAGGCCGAACAGGTGTTCAACGCGTTCGCGGTCCGATGTGAAGGGCGCGGTACGGTAAAGCCGGTCCACGGCGGCATCGAGCGCCTTGTGCGCCTTCCTGAGATCGGGCGGCATCACGTCGGGGTCATAGAGATCGGCAAGGGTGGAACCGGGATGCGCCAATCGCGCATCGAGCACGGCTTGTGCGAGAGCACGGATTTTTGCCTTGGCCTTTTCATCGGCCTCTGGCCACGGAAAGGTGTTGTAGACGATGCCGATGGAATATTGGTAGCGGCTTTCCAGCCGCCCTGTGACGGCACGCATCCAATCCATGTGCATCTTGGATGTTAGGACGCCGAATTCCCAAGTCGTTGCGTTGGGCATGATGCGCAGCTTGTTTGATGGAATAATCGGCGGTTCCAGCCAGCCAATCGGCACATACTCCCGGCGCTCTGAACTGACTTCCGGCACGCAAAGGAAGGGCGTTTCAGGGATTACCGTGACGTGAAACTGAGAGGGGGTTTCGGCTAAGGCACGCGAAGATATGCCCGGCGCTACCGGCGCGTGCCCTTCCTTGCGTTTGGCAGGGATTTTGCCGAGCCGGAACTCTTTCACCTTTCGCAACGCCTCAACGGCGGCAGGAATCGCGCGGGCTTCTTCGGGCTTTGCATTCTGCAAGGTCAAAATCCATCGCATCCCGCCCTGAAGGTATTCCACGGCACCGATGAAAGGGCGTAAGAAGCCCTCTATCCTTGGATCAGCAGCAACCATTGCTGCACGCTCTTCATCCGAAAAAATCAGATAGCCGCCATCTATCGGCTTTGAACCGATTATGAGTTTGGGCGCTTCGTTGATGGCACGCGAGGTTTCCTCCACCACACAATGCCGATTCCCGAGCTTAGAGGCATCGAACAGATACGGTGATAGCGCCGCGTGCTGGCTTTCGACGGCTTCGCCATTCACATTGTCATAGCTGAAGAGGCGCTTGATTGCCGGTTCATCGGCGCGCTTAGCGAAGCCGATAATCACCACATGGACATGCGCCATGCCCCGTGCATCCGATCCCCATGCGAAGGTGCGATGGGCAAAGGCGATTTCCAGCCCATACCGATCAAACAGCAAAGGCCAGAGTTGCGCGACCTGTTCGCCTTGCGTGATCGAATTGGTGGAAACGAAGCCGATGCGCGCATCCCCACCCCGCACATAAGCCCCTGCCTTCAGGAACCAAGCGCACACATAATCGAGCGTGCCACCGGAGCCGCCAAGCCGGGCAATCTCCCGCACTTGCTGGCGCTGCTTTTCATCCTGAAACTTCGCCCCGATGAACGGCGGATTGCCGAGCACATAGGAGCACTTCTCCGGCGCGAGCACGCCAGCCCAATCAGCTTCCAAAGCATCGTCAAAGTGAATATGCGGAGAAGCCTTGATCGGGATGCGCGCATAGGCCTCGCCAAATTCAAGGCTGAGCCGGTTGTTCATGATGTGATCCATCATCCACAACGCAACCTCCGCAATGCGTGCGGGAAATTCGCCGATCTCGATGCCGTAGAACTGGCTGACATCGATTTTCGAGAGCGAGCCAACATTGAAACGGTATTCTCCGGGCGTATTTGTGAAACCCGGACGGGCAAAACCTGCTCCGTGAATTTCCTTCAGCACCTCAATTTCCAGCGAGCGCAATTCCCGATAGGCAATAATCAGGAAGTTGCCGCACCCGCATGCCGGATCGAAAAACGTCAACCCGGCGAGCTTGGCCTGAAATGCCTGAAGTGCCTGCACCCGTCCGGCACCACGCCGCGCTTTGGCCTTCTCCAGTTCGGCTTTTAGATCATCGAGGAACAATGGCCCGATGACCTTCAGGATATTCTTTTCCGTGGTGTAATGCGCGCCCGATGCGCGGCGTTCCTTCGCGTTCATGACGGATTGAAACAGCGAACCGAAAATCGCGGGCGAAATCGCATCCCAATTGAATTCGCAGGCTTCTATGAGAAGCGACCGCATCGCCTTGTCAAAGGATGGCGTCGGCAGGCGTTCGCGGAAGAGATCGCCGTTGACATAGGGGAAGGCGGCAAGGTCTTCGTCCAGTGCCTTCTGGCGCTTGTTCACAGGCTTGTCCGGCGTGTTGAGCACGTCGAACAGATTGTGCAGCCATTGCCCGGTGTCGCTGCCATCCTCGCTTGTGCGGGAGGTGATCAGGTCCAGAAACATGCCGCGTTGATCAAAGATGCCGGTATCATCCGCGAACAGGCAGAAGACCAAGCGCACAAGGAAGCGCTCCAGATCGTGCCCGTCATAGCCTGAAGCCTTGAGCGCATCGTGCAGCTTGCCCATGAGGGCGGCAGCTTCCACGTTGACCGGGTCTTGGTCCTTGAATTCCCGCTTCTGCACGCCAAGAATGAACGTGAACCGCTCGATGTGCTTGTGCAGATCGGGAAGAGCAAAGGTGACAGGCTCCCCGCCTTCCTCCAGATCGTGCAGTTCAAACGTCTGGAAATCGGAGAGAAGGATATAGCGCGGTAATTCCGCATCCTTCAGGCCGGGGAAATAATCGAGCGCTTGCGTCTTGGCTTTCTTCAGATCACGCCCGGCGCTCTTCTGCTCGACAAGCAGGACGCCTTTCCAGAACAGATCAATGAAACCGCGCTTCTCGCCTAACAGCCTGACCGGCGCTTCAAAGCTCGCAACTTTCCGGCGCTGCACGCCGAACACTTCGAAAAACGCGTTGTAGAAGCTTTGGGTTTCGCCGCGCTCATAGACGGCTTCATTCCAGTCATCCGAAAACTTGGCCGCACGCGCCCGAATTTCGTTCCAGCTTAACCGCATGAATGCCCCGCCCGGATCGCCGCACTTGCTCGATGGCAATATGCTCGCAACGCCATGGTTACGGGCAGGGATGATTCACGGCAAGCGTGAGGTTTTGGCGATGGCTAGCGAAACTGTTTCGTTGGCGGGCCGTAGCATCGGGAATATCTGACATTGCCAAAAATATTTCTGATGACCGCCGAAATCCGCCCATAGCCGCGAAATATGTGGGCCTTACTGTGGGCCTTTTTCAGAAATATTGGAATTAATTCATTGTATTACAGATAGATAACTCGAATCTTCGATTCCCTCTTGCGCACCACTTTCCCCTTAGCAGATATTCTCGACAGCCAAGTCAACATGGCGGGGCATCGTTGTCGCTCTCGGCGTTTGCAAGGAACGTCGCCCCCAGCGGCGCGGCACCAAGGCGGATGAGGCGCGAATCGATGACCCCTGCCTGCCGGTGCGCCATCGCGGCACGATAATCCGGGTGGCGCATCAGATTCACGAAAGCATCGACGCCCGGATATTCAGCGACGAAGCAGATATCCCAGCGTTCGGCCTCGGGACCGACCATCATCATCTCGAAACGCCCGCGCCAGACGATCCGCATGCCATTGGCCTGCGCCGGCGCCGCGCTGATGCGGCTGTATTCGGCGTAGGCCTCCAACCCGGTCGCAGCGCGCCCGTCGGGATATTCCGCCCGGTCGCGCAGACGGATCAGGTTGAGCATATGGATCGGACCCAGTCGGTCGTCGGACCGGAATGCGCGCCATGTCGCTTCGGAAAAGCTCGTGTACATCTTGATCTCCTCAGGTGCCGGTGTAGACGGGGGTGCGGCGCGCGATCCAGGCATCGAGCGCCTCGTGTACGTCGTTGGTGGCGCACATGCGCGCGAACTGCTCGCGTTCGATCTCGAGCCCCTCGGTGATGCTGGCGTTGAGCCCGCGCGTGACGGAGGTGATGATCCGCGCTGCCGCCAACGAGGAATGGCGCAGGATCCGGTCCGCCATCGCGAAGGCGCTCGGGAGGAGATCCTCGTGGCGCACGACCTTGTTGACAAGGCCGAGTTCAAGCGCACGGGCGGGCGAGAAGGTGTCGCCCGTGAGGAGCAGCTCGAGCGCCCGCTTGCGCCCGGCAAGGCGCGAGAGGCGCTGCGTGCCGCCGAAAGTCGGCGGAATGCCGATATTGATCTCAGGCTTCGCGAAGATCGCCCGTTCGGAAGCAACCGCGAGATGGACAGCCTCGGTGATCTCGCAGCCGCCACCGAAGGCGATGCCGTTGACGGCGGCGATGACGGGCTTGGGAAAGGATTCGAACCGCGCGGTCATCGCCTGCCCGCGCCGGCAGAACTCGCGCACAGCCTCCTCCGTGCCGCGGCGGATGCTGCCGGCGAATTCATGGATATCGCCGCCGGCCGAAAATGCGCGGTCGCCTGCGCCCGTGATCACGACAGCGCGGATCGCGGCTTCCGCCTCGATCTCGTCGAGAAGCGCGAGCAGGCGATCGTTGGTGGCGTAATCGAGCGCATTGAGCTTCTCGGGTCGATTGAGGATCAAAAGCGCGATTTCGCCGCGCCTTTCGATCAGAACATTGTCGTTCATCAAGCTGTGCTCCTGCCCTTGTCAGAGGAGGAGAACGGTAGCATCCTGCATCGGTTATGAAACTCACTAGTCGGTATACATCATGGCATCAGGAAAGAACCCGGCCCGCGAGCGTGTGATCAAGGCCGCGTCGCATCTCTTCTACATGGAGGGGATCCGCTCGGTGAGCATGGACGCCATCGCCGAGCGGGCCGGCGTGACGAAGAAGACGCTCTACTACCATTTCACCAGCAAGGACGAGCTGATCGCCGCGCACCTCGCGCAGCGCGACCAGCCGAACCTCGCGGCTTTTTCGATGTGGCTGGCCGAAGCGGAAGGACTTCTGCCGGAGCGGATCGAGCACTTTTTCGAGCGGATGGCCTCGGCGGCCAGTCATCCCAAATGGAAGGGTTGCGGGTTTCAGCGCACGACGGCCGAACTCGCGAACGCACCGGGCCACCCGGCACGCCGCATCGGAGCCGCGCACAAGAAGAAGGTCGAGCAGTGGCTGGAGGATGAGCTTCGCGGGGCCGGCATCGCGGAAGCGGCACCCCTCGCGCGGCAAATCTCGGTCCTGATCGACGGTGCCTTCGCCTCGATGCTGGTGCATCGCGATCCGGGATATGCCCGAACGGCCGGAATGGCCGCCCGGACACTGGTTGAAACGGCCCTGCGGGCGTGAGATCAGGCGTTCACGGCGTGCGCTGCGGCAGCACCCAGTTAGGGCGCGGGAAATGGCAGGTATAGCCACCGGGAAAGCGCTCGAGATAATCCTGATGCTCCGGTTCGGCTTCCCAGAAATCGCCTGCCGGCTCCACCTCCGTAACGACGCGGCCCGGCCAGATCCCGGATGCCTCGACATCGGCGATGGTCTCACGCGCAAGACGCGCCTGCTCGTCGGACGTGAAATAGATCGCCGAGCGGTAGGACATGCCGATATCGTTGCCTTGCCGGTTGCGCGTCGTCGGATCGTGGATCTGGAAGAAGAACTCCAGAAGCTTGCGATAGCTGATTTTCGCGGGGTCGAATTCGATCTCGATCCCCTCGGCATGGGTGCCGTGGTTGCGATAGGTCGCGTTCTTCACATCACCCCCGGTATAGCCGACGCGCGTCCTGAGAATCCCCGGCATCTTGCGGATGAGATCCTGCATGCCCCAGAAACATCCGCCGGCAAGCACTGCCCGTTCGGTCATCGTCAAACCTCCCCAACCTGATCAAGATAAGCACCGTAGCCTTCTTCGGCCATCTTCTCCTTCGGAATGAACCGGAGCGACGCCGAGTTGATGCAATAGCGCAACCCGCCGAGATGGCGCGGTCCGTCCTCGAACACATGCCCGAGATGACTGTCGCCATGCTTTGAGCGCACCTCGGTGCGGATCATCCCATGCGTGGTGTCGCGATGTTCGGTCACATGGATCGAGACCAGAGGCTTGGCGAAGCTCGGCCAGCCACAGCCGGAGTCGAACTTGTCGGTCGAGGCGAACAGCGGCTCGCCCGAGACGATATCGACATAGATCCCGATCTTCTTGTTGTCGGTATACTCGCCTGTGAACGGCCGTTCGGTGCCGTTCTGCTGCGTCACCCGGAACTGCTCGGGCGTGAGGCTGGCGATGGCTTCGGCGGTCTTGGCGTATTTCGTCATGGGATCGGTGCCCTTCTTGCTGTGGAACCTTCTGGCTGATTGCTGGCCCTAGATGGGAGTCGGACGCCGGATTTGCCATTTCGTGCCGATAAACTTCGCGTGAGCAAGCGTTTAGCAGGAGGATTGACGAACAAGGGCGGTCCAGCCTATCCATTCCCCCAAGGGGCGGATCGCGAAGGCCCCGTGAGGCGTCAGCCCAACATTCGCGTCCTGTTTGTCTGCCCGCGCGGATTTCTCCCTCGGGCAAGGACGCCATGAAGGGAGGGGTGCCATGTCATCGCCCACCGAAATCACGCCCGCGCAGCTTGCCCGCCTTGTCGGCACGCCCGAAGCGCCGCTTGTCATCGATGTCCGGATCGACGAGGACCACGCCCTCGACCCCCGGATGATTCCCGCCTCGCAACGGCAATCGCACAGGGATGTCGCCCTTTGGGGTGAAACCCTTGCCGGCCGCGCCGTCGTCGTCTCCTGCCAGAAGGGGCTGAAGCTCTCGCAGGGCGTTGCCGCCTGGCTGCGTCACCTCGGCGCGGAGGCCTCTTCTCTCGAGGGCGGTTTCGTGGCCTGGCAGGAACAGGGTTTGCCACTCGCGAATCTCTCCACCCTTCCGCCGCGCGATACACAAGGGCGTACGCTCTGGGTGACCCGTGCCCGGCCGAAGATCGACCGCATCGCCTGCCCCTGGCTGATCCGACGCTTCATCGATCCAGCGGCCGTGTTCCTCTTTGTCGCACCATCCGAGGTCGAGGCCGTGGCGGATCGCTTCGGCGCCACCCCGTTCGACGTCGAGAACGTGTTCTTCTCCCATCGCGGCGATCCGACCGGCCCCGATCACACCTGCACTTTCGATACGATGGTCAGCGAATTCGGCCTCGCGACGCCGGCCCTGTCGCGGCTCGCCACGATTGTCCGCGCCGCCGATATCGCGCGACCCGAACTCGCGCCGCAAGCGGAGGGGCTGCTGGCCGCTTCGCTCGGGCTCTCGCGCATGTTCCGGGATGATCTCGCCCAGCTTGACGCGGGCATGTTGCTCTACGATGCCTTCTACCGCTGGTGTCGCGATGCGGTGAGCGAGACGCACAACTGGCCGAACCCCGGTGTGAGGGCATCATGAGAGAGGCCGCGATCAATCGAGCCGGCGAGGGGTCGCCGGCTCACCCCACGTTCGGCGAGGCCTTCGCGGTCTGGCTCAAGATCGGCCTCACCAGCTTCGGCGGACCGGCAGGGCAGATCGCGCTGATGCACCGCATCCTGGTCGAGGAAAAACGTTGGATCGACGAGCCGCATTTCCTGCACGCGCTCAACTATTGCATGCTGCTGCCCGGCCCTGAGGCCCAGCAGCTCGCGACCTACATCGGCTGGCGGCTGCACGGATATCGCGGCGGGCTTGTCGCCGGCATCCTGTTCGTGCTGCCCGGCTTCTTCGTCATCCTCGGCCTTTCGATCCTTTACGCGCTCTATCGCAACACGGGCTGGCTCGGCGCATTGTTCTTCGGCCTGAAGGCCGCCGTTCTGGCGGTGGTGATCGAGGCCCTGCTCCGCGTCGCCCGCCGGGCGCTGAAGACCCGAGCCCATCTCGCCGTCGCCGGCGCGGCCTTTCTGGCCCTTTTCGCCTTCGCGCTGCCGTTTCCGCTGGTGATCGCGGCGGCGGCACTGATCGGCTGGCTGGCGCCGAATTTCCGCCCCCCGGCTGCTGGCGGGAAAACAGACGAGGCAACGCCGATCCAGGGCGGCGGTTGGCTCGGTTCACTGGCGACCCTCGTAACCGGGTTGGCGCTGTGGATGCTGCCGCTTGTCCTGCTAGTCGCCATTTTCGGCATGCAGAGCGTCTTCGTGCCCATCGCCGCCTTTTTCTCGAAGATGGCGGTGGTTACCTTCGGCGGCGCCTACGCCGTTCTCTCCTATGTGGCGCAGGAGGCAGTCGAGACCTTCCGCTGGCTTCGACCTGGCGAGATGCTGGACGGGCTTGCCCTTGCGGAAACCACGCCCGGCCCGCTGATCCTCGTGCTGGTCTACGTCGGTTTCCTCGCCGCATTCCGCGATCCCGGCCCGCTGACGCCACTTGTCTCGGGGATTATCGGCGCCGGGCTTACAACCTGGGTGACCTTCGTGCCCTGTTTCCTCTGGATCTTCCTCGGCGCGCCCTACGTCGAACGGCTCCAGCGCAACCGGGCACTATCGGGCTCGCTCTCGGCCGTCACGGCGGCGGTTGTCGGTGTGGTGCTCAACCTTGCGGTCTGGTTCGGCCTGCACGTCCTCTTTCGCGAGGTGGGGAAGGCGAAGCTCGGGCCATCCGAATTCGCCTGGCCAAACCTCGCGAGCCTCGATCTCGCCTCGGCCGGACTTACGGCACTGGCGATGCTCGCACTGTTCCGCTTCAGGCTGGGGATGGTGCCGACACTCGCGCTGTGCGGCGCTCTGGGTTACGCGCTTCGGCTGGCTTTTCCCTAGCCGCTATCGCCCGTGATCCGCCCGTCGTCCATCGTGATGATGCGGTCGGCCCGGTCGAGAATTTTGCTGTCGTGCGTCACCATCAGCGTGGTGGTGCCACGCTCCGCGCCGAGGCGTTTCAGCAGATCGACGGCATTCATCGCGCTCGCCTTGTCGAGCGCGGCGGTCGGCTCGTCCGCGAAGACGATATCCGGATTTCCCACCAGCGCCCGCGCGATCGCGACGCGCTGCTTCTGCCCGCCGGAGAGATTGCCGGGCAGGTATTCGAGCCGATCCTCGAGGCCCAGCAAGGTGAGGATATGACGCGCGGCCTCTTGCCAGTTCTCGGCCGCCGCCCGGCCGTGCACGTCGAGCCCCATGCGCACGTTCTGCATCGCCGTGAGACTGTCGTGGAGGTTATGCGCCTGAAAGATGAAACCGAGCCGGCGCCGGCAGGCGATCAGCAGACCCTCTTCGGCGCCGGCCAGCTCCGTGCCGAGAAGCCTAACCGATCCCGTCTGCACCCGGCGCAGACAACCAATCAGCGTCAACAGCGTCGTCTTGCCGGAGCCGGATGCCCCGACCAGCACGGTGAGCTTTCCGGCCTCGATTTCAAGGTCGATGTCAAACAGGGCCTGCTTGCGCGCCTCGCCCTCGCCGAACCAGTGGCATAGCCCGCCTGTGACAATGGGGTGCGCGGCCATCAGAACAGATCAGCCGGGTTGGCGCGCGCGAGCTTGCGCGTGGCGATAGCGCCGGAAATCGAACACATGATGATCGTGCCGCCGAGAACGCCGAGCGCGCGCGGGACGGTCATCGCCAGGGGGAGGCTTATTGCCTTCGAGACGACAAAGTAGAGCAAAAGCGAGATCAGGAATCCGGGAATGAAGCCGAGAACCGCAAGGATGAAGGCTTCCTCGAAGATGATGCTCATGAAAAAACGTTGCGGATAGCCGATCGCCTTGAAGGTCGCATATTCGCGCATGTGGTCCGCGACATCGGTCGAAAGCACCTGATAGACGATGATGAGCCCGACCAGAATGCCGATGATCACCCCGAAGCCGAAGACGATACCGACCGGACGCTGCGTCGTCTGGAATTTCTGGTCGCGCCAGACCGCCTCCTCGACCGTGCGTACCGCTGAATCGTAATCCGGCAGGAGGGCGCGAAGGCCCGCCAGCACGCGCGTCGGCTGGGCACCGGGTTCGAGCCGGACCAGCACGAGGTTCGGCGCGCCGGCCATCCGGTTCGGGAACAGCTTGAAGAAGGTCTGGTCCGAGACGACGAGTTCGCCGTCCGCAGAGAACCCGCCGCCGACACCGAAGGTGCCGATCACCTTGAGCGTGCGGCCCTTGGTCTCGAAGGTATAGGCCTGACCCGCATCGATCGAGGCGAAAAGACCCTTCGGCGCATTCCGTGTCTTGCGGTCGATCAACGCGATATCGGACATCGACAGGTCGGCGAGACGCGCGTTGATCTCGGGATTGCGGAAGGCGCGCGCCGCCGGATCGACTCCGAAAACATCGAGCGTGCGGATGGTCCCATCCGGTTGCTTCCAGTCGAGTTTGGCGAAATAGAGGGGTGTCGCGCCGGCAACGCCCGGCACCGCCAGCGCCTCAAACATTCGCTGGCGCGGCAGCGGGCTGCCATCCGTCAAAGTGTTCATATCGGATGCAGAAATGAGAAGATCCGCGTTGAACTGGTCGTAGGGAAAGCGCACGGAGCCGATCAGGGCGCCGAAGAAACCGAGCTGCATCAGCACGAGGAGGTTCGCGAAGGCAACGCCCGCCACTGCGGCAACGAGCCGCATCCGGTTATGCGAAAGCTGGAGCCAGCCGATCGGCACGCGCCCAAGCAGCCTTTCGAGGAAAGCGGTCACGGCGGCGGACCGGCAGCGATCCGCGCCGTCACCTGCAAATTGGTAATGCGCCGCGCGATTTCAGCCGAAGCGGCATCGAGCGCAACGCTCACTTTCACCACCCGCGCGTCGGTATTCGCGGCGGGGCTCGAATCGACCAGCGTCTGCTTGGCGACCTCAAGCCCGATCCGCGAAACCTTGCCTGCGAGCGGCTTCGGCAGCGCTTCGGCCGTGATCTCGACCGGCGCGCCGAGCGTCACCCGGCCGATCATCGTCTGGTAGATCTCGACCTCGACCTTCATGTGCTCGATATCGCCGAGGTTCATGATGCCCTGCTGACCGGGTTTTTCACCGGCGCGGGCGCTGATCGAAAGCACAGTCGCGTCGAGCGGCGCACGAACATAGGCCTTGTCGAGATCCGTGGTCGCGCGATCGAGGTCGGCGCGGGCGGAATCGAGATTACGGGCCGCGACCACGACATCCGGCTGGTTGCCGATCTCTCCGGAAAAGCGCGACAGGGTCGCGCGCAGGCGCTCGGTCTCGCGCACGGCCTCGTCTCGCTGCGTGCGGCGCAGGTCATATGTCTGGTCGGCAGCAAAGCCCTTGCGTCGAAGTTCCTCGACACGCTCGAAATCACGTTCTGCGTTGGCCTTCAACGTTTCCGCGCGCGAAAGGGCCGCCTCGGCTTCGGACCGGCTCGCCATCGTTGCCGCGCGAACCTGCACGAGAACCGCCTCCTTGGCCGCGACATTGGCCTTCGCCGTTTCAAGCGCGGCGATCAACTGCTTCTCGTTGTCGAGCACCGCGAGCACCGACCCGCGCGCGACGCGATCGCCCTCCTTCACATGAAGCGCCGCCAGCCGCGCGTCGCCAGCGCCATAGGGCGGCGCGACTGTAACCACCTCGCCTTCTGGCAGAATCTTGCCAAGCCCGACGATCTGCGGCGGCAAAGCCGATTCCTGCTTTTTGGCGTCCGCCGGCGCCGGCACGGCGATGGGCGACGAAGTGCCGCCTCCCGGCTTGAGGTTGAGGAATTCCATCGCCTTGCGCACGCCCGGCGGCTGAAAATAAAGCCCGATGACGCCCCCGGTCAGCATGAGCGCCATCAGCAACGGCACGAAGCGGGCGACCTTGAAGACCCGCCACGGCAGTGAGGGTGGGGACTGTTCCGTCGTTGCAGGCGGCGCTCCCTTGCGAATCACAAGCGGCAGCGCATCCGTCTGCTGGTGTTCCTTGCGGGCCGGATCCGGCGCTTCCAGAAGCGGCGGTTGGGATTCGGAGGACATCGACGACCTTGCTCGGCGGCAGAAAACGCGAATTGAAACGTAAACGACCCTTATAGGCCCTGGCACCGCGTGTGCAACAAGGCACGCCGGGCGACAGTTCCCGTCTCGGGACCGGTTCAGCCTGCCAGCATCGACGCGAATTTCTCAACCCGCCCTGCACCGAAACCGCAAATAGCCATCCAGAACGCCTCCGCCCGGTCTTTCCCGAGCAGCGAAGCAGCCTTGGCCCGGATTTTTGCCTCTCGAACCTCAACTGGAAGCGGCGCATCGAGATCGAAGGCCTGTTCAATCGTCACGCCGCTCCGCAAGCGAAGACGGACGTGCGTCGCGGTATCCGCCAGCGTCTCGTCGGTCTCGACCACGACCCGGTCGCGAAGCGAGACCAGCACCGGGTCCGCCGCAAGGGCATCGGTAAAACTCGCGAGCGCGCCGGTATCGACCTGCCGGAGCACCATCGCCGCTGTCAGCCGATAGCTGAACTTAGCCTCGAGACCTGTCACCGGCGAAAGGATATGGCAGACCCTGAGCCAGCGCGGGTGGGTGGTCACCGCGATGCTCTCGATGTCATCCAGCTTGACGTTGTCGCGCAATGCCGCAAGCGCTTCAAGCATGGCATGGGTGCCGTGGCAGCAGGCATGGAACTTGTGTTGCACGCGCTCGAACCGGAACTCGGTGCCGAGCCCTTCGAGGATCGGCCCCAGTGCCAGCGCCGCACCGGCGTGGGTCGGCCCGAAGCCCTGCTCGCATTCGAGGCCGTCGGGCCGCGAGACAAAACCGGCCTTCGCCAGCAGCACGGCCTCCACCCCGTTCGCGGCTGCCATCCCCGCATGATAGGGTTTGCCCATCGTCCCGAACTGCGATTTCAGCCCGGAAGCACGCGTTGCTACGATGCCGAGCGCCTGCGCCATTGTTGGGCCGTCAAGCCCCGCAAGCCGCCCCGCAGCAACGGCCGCGCCGAAGGCTCCTGCCGTCGCGGTCTGGTGGAAACCGTGCTGGTAATGTTCGCGCCCGAGCCAGGTACCGATCCGAACGGAGGCTTCCACACCGATCAGCGCCGCGTCGAGAAAGGCCGCGCCGCCTGCGCCCGTCATTTCCGCCAACGCCAACGCCGCCGGAATGATGGCGACGCTGGGGTGGCCGATATGATCGAAATGGGTGTCATCATAGTCGAGCGCATGCGAGGTCGCACCATTGACGAGCGCCGCCGCGCGCGCCGGAACCTTGCGCGTCGAACCGACGAGGCTCGCGACTGGCGCGCCGGCTTCCGCCTCGATCATTTCCCGCGTGATGAAGCTGACCGGCTCGTCCCTGCCTGCGAGCGCCACAGCACACCAATCGATGAGCGACAGGCGCATGACATGTCGCGCGGAGTTGGGAATCGCTGTGGCGGGCATCTCCGCAAAGGTAACGATTGCCTCGGTGAGAGGTGCGCCCTTGATGGCGAATGCGGGCGTTAGGGAATCGGTCATCGGCAAAACCCCGAAATCGGCATTGAGGCGCCTTCGCGCGCCGTCTTGCGCTTCATGCTGCCTATAGACGAGGATGGGGCAAGTTGAAATGCGAAAGGAATCGGCATGGCGCCATTCGCGCTTGTCACTGGCGGAACCCGCGGCATCGGCGAGGGCATCTCGCGCGAACTCGCGCGGCAAGGCTATTCCGTGCTGGCCTGTGGCCTGACGGAAGCCGAGTGCGCCGCCTTCGCGCCGCAGGCCGGGGTCAAAACGGCGGTTCTCGATGTCACCGACGCGGATTCGGTCGAACGGGTGATCGCGGCGTGTCCGCAGATCGATCTTCTCGTCAATTGCGCCGGGATCATCCAGCGTAACGGCGCGGAATTCTCAATCGACGCCTTTTGCCGCACCATCGAGGTCAATCTCAACGGCACGATGCGCATGTGCCTCGCCGCGAAGGCAAGACTCGCGGCAGCGCATGGCGCTATCGTCAACATGGCTTCGATGCTGAGCTTCTTTGGCTCGGCCTATGCGCCGGGCTATTCCGCGTCGAAAGGCGGGGTCTCGCAGCTGACGAAAAGCCTCGCCGCGGCCTGGGCGGCGGAGGGTATCCGCGTCAACGCCGTCGCGCCGGGCTGGATCGAGACCGAGCTGACGCGCCCGCTGGTCGAGGACCCTTCCCGATCCGGCGCAATCCTCGCCCGCACGCCGATGAACCGTTGGGGCAAGCCGGGTGATGTCGCCGCGGTCGTTGCCTTTCTCGCTTCCGATGCCGCCCGTTTCGTCACCGGCACCGTCCTGCCGGTCGATGGCGGCTATCTCACTGTCTAATTGCCGGAGTTCCTGATGACCAAGCCCGTGCCGACCGATTCCGAGAAATGGCTGCCCTACCGCCATCCCATGCCGAAGGAGTCCCCGCCCGAACTCGTTGTGCCCAATGCCATTCCGCAAGACGAACGCATTTGGGTGCCGGTTGACGACAACGTCTGGTTCCGCCCGCTCTGCATGTGCGTGACGCGCGGCTACTGGGTGAACCTCCTGCGCGTGAAGCGCTCCGGCGTGCTTTCCCGCCATCGCCATCCCATGCCCGTGCACGGCCTCGTGCTGAAGGGCGAGTGGCGTTACCTCGAACATGACTGGGTCGCCACCGAGGGTGCCTATGTGTACGAGGCGCCGGGCGAGACGCACACGCTGGTGGTCGATCCGCACGTCGAGGAGATGATCACGCTTTTCAACGTCAACGGCGCGATGATCTATGTCGATCCCGACGGCAACACCACCGGCTACGACGATGTCTTCACCCGGATCGACAAATGCCGCAGGCATTATGCCGCCAATGGCCTCGGCGAGGGTTACGTCGATCAATTCATCCGCTAAAGGCTAGCTGCGACCGCCGTTGGCGGTGAGGTGCTCCCAGGCAACGGACGGATGAAATGAAGGCACGAGCGAAACTGATCGAAGGCATGGCATTCATGGGCGAGGCTGGCTCCGGCCATGCGCTTGTGATGGACGGCTCGCCTGAATATGGCGGGCGCAACCTCGGCTTCCGCCCGATGGAGCTCATTCTGCTCGGCGTCGCCGGCTGCACAGCCTTCGATGTCGTCAACATCCTGCGCAAGGGCCGCGAGGATGTTGCAGATTGTATCGTCGAGGTCGCGGGCGAGCGCGCGGGCGAGGACCCGAAAGTCTTCACCAAGGTTCATCTCGTCTACCGGGTAAAGGGAAAGAACCTTTCGCCGGCCAAGGTTGAGCGCGCCATAAAGCTCTCGAAGGAGAAATACTGCTCGGCCTCGATCATGGTCGCGAAAACCGCCGAAATGACCTTCGAATACCACATCGAGGAATGACGGATGGCCCTGCCGCCGCTGATTTCGCCCGAAGCGCTCGAAGCTGCGCCGGGCGCCTTGCTGATCGACCTGCGCCTGCCGGCTGACGGCGGTCGCCCTGCCTATGAGGAAGCGCATGTTCCCGGCGCCATTTTCTCGGATTATGCGGGTGATGGTTGGCGTACACGTGTTGGCAACGCGCCGGGCATGCTCCCCTCGGCGGAACATCTGGCATCGCTCTTCGCGCGGCTCGGCATCGCACCGGGGCAGCCGGTTGTGCTGATCCCCGTCGGCTCTTCGGCGAATGATCTCGCGGCCTCGGCCCGCGCCTACTGGACCCTGAAGCTCGCCGGACATGACGCGGTCTCGATCCTCGACGGCGGCACGAAGGGCTGGATCGCCTCGGGACGCCCGAGCGAGAGCGGCTGGGTCGAGCCCGAGCCGGCCGCGCCCTATCCGATCTGTTTCCAAGCGGGCTGGCGCAGCGATGGCACGGCCTCGCGCGCAGCGCTCGATACCCGAGCCGCCGCATTTATCGACGGGCGCTCGGCGAGCTACTTCGCGGGAACGGAAAAAGCAGGCGAAGCGAAGCGCGCCGGGCATATCCCCGGCGCGATCCATGCCGACTATGCGCGGCTCTACGATCCCGCCCGCTTCGGGCTGTGTTCGCGCGACGAGATGGCGACGCTGCTCGCTGCCGTGCCCGCCGGCCCGATCGTAAGTTATTGCAACACCGGGCACACCGCAGCGCTGAACTGGTTCGTATTACGCGAGATTTTTGGCCATGAAGCCGTCACGCTCTACGACGGCTCGATGACCGAATGGACGCAGGACGAATCGAATCCGGTGGCGACGCTCTAACTCAAACCAGCGCAAGCGCCGCTTCGAGATCGGCAATCAGATCATCGGGGTGCTCAAGGCCGACCGAAAGCCGGACGAGGCCGTCGCCCACGCCCATCGACGCGCGAACCTCGGGCGTGAAGCGCTGGTGCGTTGTCGTCGCCGGGTGGACGGCAAGGCTCTTGGCGTCGCCGAGGTTGTTCGAGATCCGGAAGATCTTCAGCGCGTTGAGGAAGCGGAATGCCGCCGCCTTTCCGCCAGCGACCTCCAACGCGATCAGCGTCGAGGGTCCGCCCATCTGCCGGGCGATGATCTCGGCTTGCGGGTGGTCCTTGCGCCCCGGGAAAATCAGCTTCGTGACCTTCTTCTGGCCCGCGAGCCAGTCGGCCAGCGTTGCCGCCGTGCGGGTCTGCCGCTCGATGCGCAGCGACAGCGTCTCCATGCCCTTGAGCAAAACCCAGGCGTTGAAGGGCGACATCGCCGGCCCGGTCTGTCGCAGCAGCGTATGCACATGGGTGGTAATGAATTCCTCCGAGGCGAGGATCACTCCGCCGAGGCAGCGCCCCTGCCCGTCGATATGCTTTGTGGCGGAATAGGTGACGCAATCGGCGCCGAGCGCCAGCGGCTTCTGCCAGAGCGGGGTTGCGAAGACGTTGTCGACGATCAGTTTCGCGCCGCAGGATTTGGCGATCTTCGCCACCGCCTCGATGTCGATAACCTCGAGCGTCGGGTTTGCCGGGCTTTCGAGGAAGAAGACTTTGGTGTTCGGGCGAACCGCCTTGCGCCAGGCGTCAAGATCGGTGCCGTTGACGAGGGTTGATTCCACGCCGTAGCGCGGCAGATGCTCCTCGACGACATAGCGGCACGAACCGAACAGCGCCTGCGCCGCCACCACGTGATCGCCGGCTTTGACGAGCCCCATCAGCGCCGCGGTCACAGCCGCCATGCCGGTCGCGGTAGCGCGGGCGGCTTCCGCGCCTTCGAGCAGCGCCATGCGCTTTTCGAACATCGCGACGGTCGGGTTGGAGAAACGCGCGTAGATGAAACCGGCATCCTCGCCGAGGAAGCGCTTCTCGCATTGTTCGGCGCTGTCGTAGACATGGCCCTGCGTCAGGAACAGCGCCTCGGAGGTCTCGGCGAACTGCGACCTCAGCGTGCCGCCGTGGACAAGTTCGGTTTCAAAATGGCGCGCAAGCGACGCAGCCTTGTTTGCGGCGGAATTGGACATCTCGGACCCCGGCAGCACGTGAAAATCGCCGCAGAGCTACCAGATTTCATATCGTTCGTAAAGACGAACGATTGTTCTTTTCATCGGACGATTAGGACGCGAGATCGCATCGGTGCTGGACGACGACGACAATCGCGGAAAAGAGAAAATGGAGCGGGTAAAGGGATTCGAACCCTTGACCCCAACCTTGGCAAGGTTGTGCTCTACCCCTGAGCTACACCCGCATCCATGACCGGCGAATTCACCGGAGGCAGGCCTAATGCCCTATCTTGGCGGTGAAGGCAAGACCTTGATGATCGCGTTGTCAAAATTTTTCCGCTCGCCTAAACCGCTCGGGAAACCCGATCCCGCCCACGCGCCGCACGACACCTGAAGCCGATGACAGCCGAAACAAATCCTTCAACCGACCCTTCACTTGCCGCCTTCGCCCTGCTCGACCGGCTGGGCATCGCTCATCCGACGCATGACCATCCGCCGTTGCACACGGTGGAGGATTCGCGCGCCCTGCGCGGCGAGATCGGCGGCGGGCATATCAAGAACCTCTTTCTCAAGGACAAGGGCGGGAACTTCTTCCTCGTCACCGCCGAGGAGGATTCGCCGCTCGATCTCAAGACCATCGACAAGGTGATCGGCGCGAAGGGCCGCGTCTCCTTTGCCAGCGCCGAGCAGCTTATGGCGCATCTGGGTATCTTGCCAGGCTCGGTCAGCCCGCTTGCGCTGGTCAACGATACCGGGCGGGCCGTCCGCTTCGTCCTCGAGAGGAAACTGGTGCGGCATGACATCCTCAATGTCCACCCGCTCGTCAACACCCGCACCACCTCGATCACACGCGACGATCTCTTCCGCTACGTCGAGGCGACGGGCCATGAAACCACCGTGCTCGATCTGCCCTATCGCGCGCCGGCACCGGAGACCGGGTCTGACCAATAATTCCGCGAGGAACCGGTTGCGAACCGCGCCGGACGCGCCCAAATAGGCTGTAACGTTTTCGACCGCCGGGGATTTCAGAACGATGAGCGACGCCGCAGATCTGGTGAAGGATACGACCACCGCAACCTTCCGGCAGGATGTGCTCGCGGAATCGATGAAACAGCCCGTTCTCGTCGATTTCTGGGCGCCCTGGTGCGGCCCCTGCAAGCAGCTCGGCCCGATCATCGAGAAGGCCGTGAAGTCGGCCAAGGGCCGGGTCAAGCTCGTGAAGATGAACATCGACGAGCATCCACAAATTGCAGGGCAGCTCGGCGTGCAGTCGATTCCCGCGGTTTTCGCCTTCGATCGCGGCCAGCCGGTAGACGGCTTCGTCGGCGCGCTGCCGGAAAGTCAGATCAAGGGTTTCATCGAGCGCCTCGTTGGCCCCTTGGGCGCCGATACCGCCGCGATCCTGGAGGAAGCGAACACGCTCCTCGAAACCGGTGACGTCGCCGGCGCGGCCGAACGCTTCGCGATGGTTCTCGCCGAGGATTCCGAAAATCCGGATGCGCTCGGTGGCATCATCCGCGCGCAGGTGATGGCCGGAAACCTCGATCAGGCCCGCCGCATCCTCTCGACCGTGCCGGAGGCCAAGGCGGATCACCCCGCGATCGCCGGCGCGCGCGCCGCGCTCGATCTTGCCGAGCAGACCGCCGCGATGGGCGATGTCGGCGATCTCGTCGCCAGGGTCGAGGCCAATCCACTCGATCATCAGGCCCGCTTCGATCTTGCGATGGCACTCGCTGGTCACAACCGGCGCGTTGATGCCGTCGAACACCTCATCACCATCATCCGCAAGGACCGGAAGTGGAACGACGAAGCCGCTCGCAAGCAGCTCCTCCAGTTCTTCGAAGCCTGGGGGCCGATGGACGAGGCGAGCCAGACCGGCCGCCGCCAGCTTTCGGCCACGCTTTTCTCGTAAGGCAAATCTTTGACGGGGTCGCGAGGCACCGGGAAGGAGATCTTATGCCGAGCAACGTCCATTACAACCGGACCTCCGTCCTGCCGGGCACACTCCCGCTGTTTCCGCTGCCCGGCGCCTTGCTGCTGCCGCGCGGCCAGATGCCGCTCAACATTTTTGAGCCGCGCTATATGGCCATGATCGATGCCGCCCTCGCCGGTGACCGGTTGATCGGGATGATCCAACCGGACCCGGCGCACTCGACCGACATTGCCCTTCCGCCTCTCTACGGTGTCGGCTGCGCCGGGCGCATCACCCAGCTCGCCGAAACCGGCGACGGGCGCTATCTCATCCAGCTGACCGGCATCGCCCGTTTCCGCCTCGTCGAGGAAATTCCGGCGGCAACCTTGTTTCGGCAGGCGCGGGTCAATTTTCAGCCGTTCGCAGCCGATCTTGAAGCGCGACGCGGCGAGGAGGGGGTTGATCGCGAGGCTGTTCTCACCGCCTTGCGGGACTTCAGCGAAGCGCATGGCATCGAAATCGACTGGAAGAGCATCGGCGAGGCAGCGAACGAAGCACTCGTCAATGCGCTCTCGATGATGGCGCCGTTCGGTGTTGCGGAGAAGCAGGCCTTGCTGGAGGCCGACGATCTCAAGGCGCGCGCCGACATGCTTGTCGCGCTCACAGAAATGGAACTTGCGCGCGAGGGCGGGGATGGCGGCCCCGCGATGCAATAGGGGGAGATCATGGCGAACGACGACGAAAGAACAGGCTCGAAACCGATGCAGCCGGGCGCGGGGCAGGGAATCGATCCCAAGCTGCTGGAATTGCTCGTCTGCCCCGTGACGAAATCGACGCTCGATTACGATGCGGTGCATCAGGAGCTGATCAGCCGCGCCGCACATCTCGCCTATCCGATCCGCGACGGCATCCCGATCATGCTACCGGAAGAGGCACGGCGTCTCGAAGAGTGATCCTCGGGGAGGGATCACAACGCTTCGCCGCGGAAAAGCCGAGGCGAGAGCCCGGTCTGGCCCGAGGCGGCCTTCATCAGCCGCTGTTTCAGACCCGGCATCCGATTGACGAGGCCGACACCGGCATCGCGCATCACCCGTAACGGCCCTGAATCGTTCGAAAACAGCCGATTCATCCCTTCCATCGCATAGCCCATCGCGGCGGCGGCCGGGCGACGGCGCGCCTGATAGGTTTCCAGCAGATCCGGCATGCCGGGATCGAGCCCCGCGCGCAACCGTTCGACAACGAGTTCGGCCAGCATCGCGCAATCCTCGAAGCCAAGGTTGAGGCCCTGCCCGGCGAGGGGATGGACGACATGGGCGGCGTCGGCGACGAGCGCGATCCTTTCGCCGACGAATCGACGTGCGAGCGCAAGCTGCAACGGATGCGACGACACCGCCTCGACCTCGAGGATGTCGCCACGCCAGCCGGCGGCGCGCGCCGAAATCGCGCGCTTGCGCTCCGCCGGGCTCGCGGCCAGCATTTCCGCGGCTTTTTCCGCCCGCTCGCTCCAGACGATCGAGGAGCGGTATTCGTCGAGCGGCAGCAGCGCGAAGGGGCCCGAAGGCAGGAAATGCTGCGCGCCCTCGCCGTGATGCGGCAGCGAATGGCGGATCGTGGCAACGATCGCCGTTTGCCCATAGGGCCATCCGTGCATCGGAATACCGGCCATCGTCCGGATCGCCGAACGCGCGCCATCGGCGCCGACAAGGAGCCGCGCGCGACGCGTTTCGGCATCGATTCGAACCTCGATGGCGGTGGAAGAGGCCGTTCTCCCGCTGTATCGTCCCTTCAGCACCTCGATGCCCGCGTCCCGGCAGAGGCCCCGCAGGACATGATTCAACCGGCCAAGCGCAACGAGATGCGCGAGTGGTCCGCCCTCCGCCTCAGGTTCCATATCGAGCAGGCGCGGCCGGATGCCCTCCTCGAGGCCCGTATCGGAAATCGCGATCGACCGCATAGGATAGGCCTGATCCGCGAGCTTTTCCCAGGCCCCGAGCGCCTCAAGGTAGCGGCGCGAGCCGGCGTTGAGGGCGAGAATGCGGGCATCGGGTTTATCCGGTGCCTGGTCGCTGTCCGGATTGGCATCGAAAACAGTAATCGCGCCGGGCTCGACTCCGCCACGCACCAGCGCCAGCGCCAGCGATGCGCCGGCTGCGCCGAAACCGCCGATAATGATCGTCCGATCCGTGCCGCCGTTAGCCATATGCCTTGCCTTTCCCGTGCGGGAGCCGTTTCCGAAACTATAGCCTGTCTGCATGCTTGCCGGCCACATCTAAACGCCGGCCACAACGACGCCTTGACGCGGCGCAACACGACCGACAGGGTGGCGACAGCATTCTTTCCCGATCCGGCTCCGGACCCTCTGATGACATCCCCTATCGCCGCCCTTCTCGACATTCTCGATCTCGAACCGCTGGAGAAGAACCTCTGGCGCGGCCGTTCGCCTGATGCCGCGCGCTACCGCGTTTTCGGCGGGCAGGTCATCGCCCAGTCGCTCGTCGCGGCGCAACGGACGGTCGAGAACCGGCGCGTCCATTCGCTGCACGGCTATTTCATGCTCGGGGGCGACCCGAAAATCCCGATCCTCTACGAGGTCGACCGTATCCGCGACGGTCGCAGCTTCACGACCCGCCGCGTCCGCGCGATCCAGAATGGCGAATCGATCTTCGCGATGATGGCTTCCTTCCACGTCGAGGAGCCGGGCCTCGCCCATGACATCCCGATGCCGGACCTGCCGATGCCAGAGGAGCTGCCGGACGAGGAGGAAATCATCGCCCGCTTCGTGCCTGCCATGAGCGAGATGCGGCAACGTTACTGGAAGAGCCAGCGGGCAATTGAACTGCGGCCGGTCAACCCGGAAGGCTATTTCGACCGCAAGCCCACCAAGCCGGAACAGCACGTCTGGTTCCGCGCCCGCGAGCCCCTGCCGGATGGGCAGGACCTGCACGATTTCGTGCTCGCCTATGCTTCCGACATGACCTTGCTCGACGGTGCTGCCATAGCCCACGGCCGCTCGGTTATCGATCCGGAAATCCAGGCCGCGAGCCTCGATCACGCACTCTGGTTCCACGGGCGTTTCCGGGCTGACGAATGGCTGCTCTATACGCAGGACAGTCCGTGGTCCGGTCATGCGCGCGGACTCGGGCGCGGCCTGATCTACACGCGCGATGGTCGCCTTGTCGCTTCCGTGGCCCAGGAAGGCCTGATGCGGTTGCGGACGAAGAGCTGACAGCCGAATTTCACATCAAATTGCCTATTTTTTAGGCGGTAAATTCTCATCGCTGCATTCGTTTTCAGCGTTCCGCCATGTTTTCAGGCGTTGACGGCGTCGCATTCGGCAGCGCGGCCGCCCGACCGGCATTCCCTGCACGCCGATTCTCTCCCGATTCACCCCGACTCGCCCGATTCATATCCATCGTCACTGATTCTGGCACGCCGCTTGTTTAACGAATCGTCGCTGGCCTGCCTTGAGGACCGATAGGCACTCTCTGGGGGGCGAACCAGCGGCAGTTGAGGCGATCCGACAGGAGAGAAGCATGAAGCTCATCACAGCCATCATCAAGCCGTTCAAGCTCGAGGAAGTGCGTGATGCGCTCACATCCTTGGGCGTGCACGGCATGACAGTCACGGAAGTCAAGGGTTACGGCCGTCAGAAGGGGCACACCGAGATCTATCGTGGTGCCGAATACGCCGTCAGTTTCCTTCCGAAGATCAAGCTCGAGGTCGCGATCGAAAGCGCGCTCGTCGAGAAGGTGATCGACGCCATCACCCAATCCGCCCGCACCGGGCAGATCGGCGACGGCAAGATCTTCGTTCAACCCGTCGAGAACGCCCTGCGCATCCGCACCGGCGAACGTGACGGCGAAGCGCTCTGATTCCGGCATCGCAAGAGGTCCAACCCATGACGAAGTTCGAAAACATTTTCCGGCGGGGCGCGGCGACGACCGCTGTCCTCACTGCTTCCGCGCTTCCGGCGCTCGCCCAGGCGGCCGCGGCCCCCACACCGAACAAGGGCGATATCACCTGGATGATGCTCTCCACCATCCTCGTCCTTCTGATGACGATTCCAGGCCTCGCGCTGTTCTACGGCGGCCTCGTGCGCTCGAAGAACATGCTCTCGGTGCTCACCCAGGTTCTCGCGACCGTCTGCATGGTCTCGCTGATCTGGGTGTTCTACGGCTACTCCATGGCATTCACCGGCGGTGGCGGCCTCAACGATTTCGTCGGTGGTTTCGACAAGATCTTCCTCAAGGGCGTCGATGTGAACGCCGTCGCGGCGACCTTCTCGAACGGAGTCGTCATTCCGGAACTCGTCTACATGGCGTTCCAGATGACCTTCGCTTGCATCACCCCGGCCCTGATCGTCGGCGCATTCGCCGAGCGTATCAAGTTCTCGGCCCTGATGGTGTTCATCGCCCTCTGGGTGACGCTGGTCTACTTCCCGATGGCGCATATGGTCTGGTACTGGGCCGGCCCGGATGCGGTTGCCGCTGCTGCCAAGGCCGTTGCCGCCGCCACGGATGAAGCCGCCAAGAAGGCTGCGCAGGTCAAGCTCGACGAAGTGAATGCCGATGCCGGCATGCTCTTCAAGTGGGGCGCGCTCGATTTCGCCGGCGGCACGGTTGTCCACATCAACGCGGGTATTGCCGGTCTTGTCGGCTCGCTCATCATCGGCAAGCGCATTGGCTTCGGTCGTGACCTCCTGGCCCCGCACTCGCTGACGATGACGATGGTCGGCGCGGCGTTGCTGTGGGTCGGCTGGTTCGGCTTCAATGCCGGCTCCAACCTTGAGGCCAACTCGACCGCCGTTCTGGCGCTCGTCAACACCTTCGTCGCTACCGCAGCAGCCGGTTTCGCCTGGCTGATCGTTGAATGGGCAGTGAAGGGCAAGCCCTCGCTGCTCGGCCTCGCCTCCGGCGTAGTCGCCGGCCTCGTCGCGGTCACTCCGGCCTCCGGCTTCGCCGGCCCGATGGGCTCGATTGTTCTTGGCCTTGTCGCCGGCGTGGTCTGCTTCTTCGCCTGTACCACGTTGAAGAACGCTTTCGGCTACGACGACAGCCTCGACGTCTTCGGTGTGCATTGCATCGGCGGCATCATCGGCGCGATCGGAACCGGCATCCTCGTCAACCCGGCCCTCGGCGGCGTCGGAATTCCCGACTACACCACCAAGCCGGGCGAGCTGGTCGCGGCGGCCTACGAGTTCGGTCCGGCGGTGATGGCACAGGTCAAGGCCGTGCTGTTCACTCTCGTCTTCTCCGGCGTGATGTCCGCGATCCTCTTCAAGGTCGTCGATGTCATCATCGGTCTGCGGGTGCCGCAGGAACAGGAGCGCGAGGGTCTCGACATCGCTTGCCACGGCGAGCGTGCCTACAACCTCTGATCGGAAACATAACGGACCGGCGGCACCTTCCTCCTCCGCCGGACCGGACTTGCCGGGCGGGTCTCCAAAAGAGGCCCGCCTTTTCTTTTGCGCCTCCCTTTCTTCGCCTCGACGCAAATTGAAAACAGACCCTTAACCGGATTACCGCATAACTCTGGTTTGTCCGGCGGATCAGGTATCTCCCGCTTCGCTGGCGCTGTCCGGAGGACGGCCATTGATTTGGTTGGTATTGCGTAAGGGAACGGCATCGTGATGCGAACGACGCGCCTCACACATTCTTCTCTCGATGTCCTGCCGCAGAACGTGCGCGAGGGATTGAGCCGCCGCATGAATGATCTCGTCGGGTTGGGGCTGATCGGCGCGGCGCTGGCGCTGGGCCTCGCCTTCGCCTCGTGGTCCGTCGGCGATCCGAGCCTGAGCCACGCGACCAATGGCCGGGTCCGCAATCTCCTCGGCTACCCTGGCGCGATTCTCGCCGATCTCGGGATGCAGCTTTTCGGTATCGGCTGCATCGCGCTCGTCGTCTCCCTGGCGACCGTCGGCGCTCGGATGCTCTGGATCAAGCAGGAAGCAGGCTGGAAATATCGCGCCGTCCTCGCCGTTCTCGGTCTTATTACCGCCTCGGGCTTTGCCTCCGCTCTGCCACCAGCCGAACGCTGGCCGCTGCCGACCGGGTTCGGTGGCGCATTCGGCGATGCGTTACTGGGGATTTCCGCTTTTGTCGGTCTTGGTTCGGTCGGTTTCGGCAGGCTGCTCGCCGGCGGGTTGTTCGGCGTGCTGACGTTGCTGTCCTTCAGCCTGCTCATGCGGGGCCTCTCGCCCACCGCTACGATCGACGAGGATCGCGACGAAACCCCGGCCGATGATGAACCCTCGGCCGCGATCCTCTCCATTGGCGCATTGTTCCACTGGTTCTATGTCCTGCGCGGATTTTTCGGCCGCCTTGCCCCGCGCGAGGAGAAGATCGCCGGTCGACCGGGCCTGCTTGCGCGCCTCAAGCATCGTCTCTTCGCCCGCCGCCTCCCGCCCCCTGCGGAAACGCCACGTACTGCCCCAAGGCCAGCACAACGGCAGGAGCCGACATTCGGCGCGCCGCCGGCTCCGCTGCCCGAGATGCATTTCGAGGATTTCGACGACGAGCCGGCGCCGCCCCCGGTCCTTCATCACGCACCGCAACCGGCAGCACCCCCCGTGCCGGAAACTTCCACGCGCGTTACCGCGCCTGTCGGCGCGCTGAAGCCAGGCAAGCGGGAGACACGCGAGGCCCAGGTCTCGATCTTCCAGCACGAGGAATTCCAGTTCCCGCCGCTCTCCCTGCTCGCGGAACCGAAGCGCGTGGCGACGCCGCAGGTTTCAACCGACGCGCTTGAACAGAACGCACGCCTGCTCGAAGGCGTGCTCGACGATTTCGGTGTCCGTGGCGAGATCATCAACGTCCGCCCCGGCCCTGTCGTGACGCTCTACGAGCTTGAGCCTGCGCCTGGCACGAAATCATCGCGCGTCATCGGCCTCGCCGAGGATATCGCCCGCTCGATGAGCGCCGTCGCCGCGCGCGTCGCGGTCGTGCCGGGCCGCAACGCCATCGGTATTGAACTGCCGAACGCGAAGCGCGAGACCGTGCTGTTGCGTGAACTTCTCGCCTCCGAGGATTTCGAGAAATCAAAGCTCCGCCTGCCGATCTGCCTCGGCAAGACCATCGGCGGCGAGCCGGTGATCGTCGATCTCGCCCGCATGCCGCATCTGCTCGTCGCCGGCACCACCGGCTCCGGCAAGTCGGTCGCGATCAACACCATGATCTGTTCGCTCCTCTACCGGCTCAAGCCGGAGGAATGCCGCCTGATCATGATCGATCCGAAGATGCTCGAACTCTCGATTTACGACGGCATTCCGCACTTGCTCTCCCCCGTCGTCACCGATCCCAAGAAGGCGGTCGTCGCGCTCAAATGGGCCGTGCGCGAGATGGAAGAGCGCTACAAGAAGATGTCGAAGATCGGCGTGCGCAACATCGACGGCTTCAACGCCCGCATGGAGGAGGCGCGCGCGCGCGGCGAGTGCCTCACCCGCACGATCCAGACCGGCTACGACCGTGAAACCGGCGAGGCGATCTACGAGGAAGAGGTGATGGAGCTTGAAAAGCTCCCCTATATCGTCGTCATCGTCGACGAGATGGCCGACCTCATGCTCGTCGCCGGCAAGGAGATCGAAGGCGCGGTGCAACGCCTCGCCCAGATGGCGCGCGCCGCGGGCATCCACATCGTCATGGCGACGCAGCGCCCCTCGGTCGATGTCATCACCGGCACGATCAAGGCCAACTTCCCGACCCGCATCTCGTTCCAGGTCACCTCCAAGATCGACAGCCGCACGATCCTCGGTGAGATGGGCGCGGAGCAGCTCCTCGGCCAGGGCGACATGCTCTACATGGCCGGCGGCGGCCGTATCTCGCGCGTCCACGGCCCGTTCGTCGCTGACGGCGAGGTCGAGAAGGTCGTCGCCCACCTCAAGACGCAGGGTCGCCCGGACTATGTCGAGGCCGTCACGGCGGAACTTGAGGGCGAGGACGGCGTTGGAGACGATGACAGCCCGGTGTTCGACAAGGGCGAATTCGGCGACGAGAGCGCGGATCTCTACGATCAGGCGGTCGCAATCGTCCTCCGCGACAAGAAGGCCTCGACATCCTATGTCCAGCGCCGCCTCCAGATCGGCTATAACCGCGCCGCCTCGATCATCGAGCGCATGGAGCGCGAAGGCATCGTCGGCCCGGCAAATCACGCTGGCAAACGCGAAATCCTGCTTGAAAACACTGGCGCCCGGCACGATGACTGAAGATGCTGCCGGTCGCGATTCCGCCACAAGCGCGGGCTAGTGAACGATCGATCGATTTCAGGAAGGTTTCGAGCAAGGCATGTCCGGCAAACTTCTTTCCGCTTCTTTCGTTCTCGCGCTCGCCGGGTTTATCGCCGGACCTGCGGTGGCGCAGAAGCCGCTTTCCCTTTCGCCGGCTCCCGCGCCCGCCAAGGCTGCACCGGCAAACGCGGAAGCGCCGAGCCTCGACCGGATCAACGCCTATTTCAATGCGATGCGCGGCCTTCAGGCCGATTTCGTGCAGGTTTCGCCTGATGGGCGTCGCTTCGGCGGCATCCTCTACCTGCTGCGCCCTGGCCGTATGCGTTTCGAGTATCATCCGCCCGCGACGCTCGAAGTCGTGGCCGACGGGCGTTCCGTTGCCATCCGCGACCGCAAGCTGAAGACGCAGGATGTCTACTTTATCGGCCAGACGCCGCTGAAATTCCTTCTCCAGCCGAAAATCAATGTCGCCAAGGACTCCAAGGTCACCGATCTCAAGCGCGACGGCGATGCGATCGTGCTCGACCTTGAGGACAAGTCGACCTTCGGCGGCACCTCGCGCATCCGCGTCGTATTCGATGGCGCGAATTACGCCTTGCGCGAATGGACCGTGACCGACCCGCAGGGTCACGACACCCGCGTGCTGCTCTCGAACATCAATCTCGCCGCGCTGCCGGCCAAAAACCTGTTCGAGATCGAGGAGCAGCGGCTCGTCGAGCCAAAATAGGGGGTCGAGCCGGTTTTCCCGCTTCCTGACCGGCAATCCTTCGCGCTAGTCATATCCGCCTCACGCGAAAAGGATTCGGCATGGCGGATACGCTCTCGGTCGTCACCTGGAACATCAACTCGGTTCGCCTGCGGCTCGACCAGGTGTTGCGTTTCCTCACCGAGCAGCAGCCGGATGTGCTCTGCCTCCAGGAAACGAAGTGCCCGAACGATCTTTTCCCGAAGGGCGCGTTCGAGAAGGCAGGCTATCGCCATCAGGCCATCATGGGCATGAAGGGTTACAACGGGGTCGCAATCCTTTCGCGTCGGCCGCTCGAGCCTCTCTCCGCTCGCGAGATGTGCGGCAAGCCTGATGCGCGCCACATAGCCGCACGCATCGGCGAGGGCGCGGGAGCCGTGACACTGCACAATTTCTATGTCCCGGCCGGCGGCGATATCCCCGATCCCGAAGCCAATCCGAAATTCGCGCACAAGCTCGATTTCGTGAAGGAATTGCAGGTCTTCTCGGAGGAAGCACGGAGGACTGAACCGCGCGCCATTCTCGTTGGTGATCTCAATATCGCGCCGCTCGAACACGACGTCTGGAGCCACAAGAAGCTTCTGGACATCGTCAGCCATACCCCGATCGAGACCAACGGGCTGATGGATGTCATCGCTGCTGGCGAATGGGGCGACGCTATGCGGCTCCTGAAGCCGGAACCCGAGAAAGTCTATTCCTGGTGGAGCTATCGCTCGCCGGATTGGGAGACGCGCGACCTTGGTCGACGGCTCGATCATGTCTGGCTGGGTCGTGATCTCGTCGGCGGGCTGCAGTCCGGCCGGATTTTTCGCGAGACGCGCGGCTGGGAGCGCCCGTCAGACCATGTTCCCGTGCGGATCGATCTCGAAATCGATTGAAATTTCAGGCAAGGCGCTGGAGCCGGGCGGCCATCTCACGCGCCTCGCGCGCAAGTGCCTGATGGAGAACCGCCGCGCTTTCGGGATGTGCGTCGAGCACCTTCATCATCAGGTCGCGGGAAAAAGCCAGCACCACCGTCTGGCCCCGTGCGAGCGCCGTCGCGGGACGCTGGCCCTGTGCGAAGAGCGCCGATTGCCCGATCAACGCTCCGGGGCCGAAGACATGCGGCGAGGGCGCGCCGCTATCCGCCATGTCGAGAACGATCTCGCCTTCCACGACGAGATAGCCGCCATCCGAATAGTCGTTTCGGCGGAACAGGATATCGCCGGGCCGCAACTGACGGCGCGCGGCCGAGAAGGCGAGCAGGCGCAGCGCTTCGGGATCGACCTTCTCGAAGATCGGTATCTGGCGGAGCAGACCGATGATCTCGTCGAGCCGCATCGCCGGTTCTCCTTACGGCACGAGCTTGTAACCGCCACTCTCCGTGAGGAGGATGCGCGCGCGGCCGGGATCGACCTCGATCTTCTGGCGCAGGCGATAGATATGGGTTTCAAGCGTGTGGGTCGTAACATTGGCGTTGTAGCCCCACACCTCCTGCAACAGGATGTCGCGGCCGATGACCCGTTGCCCGGCGCGATAGAGGAATCGCAGGATCGCTGTTTCCTTCTCGGTGAGCCGAACCTTGGAGCCCTTTTCCGTCACGAGCAGCTTGGCGCCCGGTCGGAACGAGTAGGGGCCGATGGTGAAGATGGCATCGTCGCTTGATTCATGCTGGCGCAAATGCGCGCGGATGCGCGCGAGTAGCACCGCAAAACGGAAAGGCTTCGTAACATAATCGTTTGCCCCGGCCTCGAGCCCGAGAATGGTGTCAGCCTCGCCGTCCTGTCCCGTAAGCATGATAACGGGGCTGCGGAACCCACCCTTGCGGAGGATCTTTACCGCCTCGCGACCGTCGATATCCGGCAGGCCGACATCCATGATGACAAGATCGAAATGATCGTTTTTCGCCTGTTGCACCGCGGCGGTCGCAGTGTCGACTTCCTTGATCTGGAACTCGTCGTAAAGTCGCAACTGCTCGACGAGAGCGCCACGCAGCTCATTATCGTCGTCGCAAACGAGGATCTTGCGGACATTACTCATCAAAAACTCCGTTCCGGGGAGAACGACGACGTCATCGTCGCGATTCTTGTTGGCATTCGGATCGCTTCATCGACAGCTTGTGCCGAATCGCCGGAAGATGGCAAGCCGCACCGCGAAAGGAAAGGGCCTCACGGACCCTGTCACGCGAAAGTGCAGTCCAGTTGAATAAGAGGCTTCGGACAGGATGAGCGGTCTTCTTTCAACGATCTTCGTCGATCGCTGCGGCTTTCGCAAAGATGGGCGGGAGCGGCATGTCGCCCGCCTTCGCTTCGGCATGGTGAGTCTGCCATGCCGGATCGGCCGTTCCGGAATCGTCCACCTGAAGCGGGAGGGCGACGGCGCCACCCCAGCCTTCGTCATGCATCCGGTGCGCGGATTCTGGCGGGCCGACCGACGGCTACGGCCACGCACGCTCCTGCCGATGCGGCCGATCCGCAAGGGTGACGGCTGGTGCGAGGTGCCGGGTGACCGCAACTACAATCGTCTCGTGAGGAAACCCTATGCCGCGAGCCACGAGGACATGCGGCGCGAGGACCGGCTTTACGATGTCGTGCTCGAACTCGACTGGAACCGCATCCCGCGTCGGCAGGGGCGCGGCAGTGCCATTTTCTTTCATCTGACGCGTGAGAACGGCGGACCTACGGCCGGCTGCATCGCCGTCGACCCGCGACGCGTGGATTTCCTGCTCGCGCGGATGGATCAGCGAACGCGCTTTGTGGTCCGGTAACCTCAGCCATTCTGACGGTGTGGCGGGCGGGCGCCGAAGATCGCGCTGCCGACCCGCACATGCGTCGCGCCAACCTGGATCGCAGCCTCGAAATCCGCGCTCATCCCCATCGAGAGCACGGAAAGCCCGTTTCGACGTGCGATTTTGGCCAGTAAGGCAAAATGCGGTGAGGGGGGCTCATCAACGGGCGGTATGCACATCAGCCCCTCGATGGGGAGCTGCAAGTCGTCGCGGCAAAGCCGGATGAACGCATCAGCTTCAGCCGGAACAATTCCCGCCTTCTGTGGTTCCTCGCCGGTATTCACCTGAATCAGGAGACTAGGGCAGTGCCCCCGCTTCGCCCGTTCCTCGGCAAGCGCCCGCGCAAGTTTCTCCCGGTCGAGCGTCTCGATCACATCGAAAAGATCGATGGCATCGCGCACCTTGTTGGTTTGGAGCGGGCCAATGAGGTGCAGCTCGATATCCGCAAATGCGGCCTTGAGCGACGGCCATTTGCTCTCGGCCTCCTGCACGCGGTTCTCGCCGAAGACGCGCTGGCCGGCCACGAGCGCGGGCCGAATCTCGTCAGCGCTCTTGGTTTTGGAGACCGCGACGAGGCGCACGCTGCCTGTCTCGCGACCGGAATCCACCTCGCAGCGCCTGATCCCGGCGAGAACTTCGGCCAGATTTTCGGCCACATCGTCTGCCATGGTGTGATCTCCGTCTTTGAAAACGCATCTCGCCCGCCGGGCGGAACAAATCTCCGTTGACCCCAAAGGCGGAATGATGTCCATACCCAATCGGATTTGCCGTTATCCGTCTGTGATTTGGCCGGTGCGGCGTTCGGATGCCACAGGAAGCCACGCGGGCTCATCCCCCTGCGATCAGTAAAGACCCAGTCGATAAAAGCCCATGCGCTCGAGCCGTTACAATTTCCGCGAAGCTGAAACCCGCTGGCAGAAGGTCTGGGAAGACGGGAAGGTCTTCGAGACCCGGACCGACGACCCGCGCCCGAAATACTACGTGCTCGAGATGTTTCCCTATCCCTCGGGCCGCATTCACATGGGCCATGTCCGCAACTACGCGATGGGCGATGTCGTCGCGCGCTATCGTCGCGCCAAGGGTCACGCCGTGCTCCACCCGATGGGCTGGGACGCCTTCGGCATGCCGGCCGAAAACGCCGCGATGGAAAAGAAGTCCCACCCTGCGACCTGGACCTACGCGAATATCGCCACCATGAAGGGCCAGCTCAAGTCGATGGGCCTCTCCCTTGACTGGGCGCGCGAATTCGCGACCTGCGATCCCAGCTACTACAAGCACCAACAGCGCATGTTCCTTGATTTCCTCAAGGGCGGGCTGGTGGCGCGCAAGACCTCGAAGGTCAACTGGGACCCGGTGGATCAGACCGTTCTCGCCAATGAGCAGGTGATCGACGGGCGCGGCTGGCGCTCGGGTGCGCTGGTCGAGCAACGTGAATTGACGCAATGGTTCCTGAAGATCTCGGACTACTCCGAGGACCTGCTCTCCGCTCTCGATGGTCTCGGCCGCTGGCCTGAGAAAGTCCGCCTCATGCAGGCGAATTGGATCGGACGATCGGACGGGTTGATGCTGCGCTGGCAGCTTACGGCCGGCACCGCTCCCGCCAGCTTCGACGAGATCGAAATCTACACCACCCGCCCGGATACGCTATATGGCGCTTCCTTCATGGCGGTTGCGGCCGATCACCCGATCGCAAGAGCGGCGGGCGAGAAGAATCCCGCTCTTCAGGCCTTCATCGGGGAATGCCGCCAAATGGGCACCTCGCAGGCCGCCCTGGAGACGGCCGAGAAGAAGGGTTTCGACACCGGCATCCGCGCCAAGCATCCGCTCGACCCCGCATGGGAAGTGCCGGTCTATGTCGCGAACTTCATCCTGATGGATTACGGCACCGGTGCGATCTTCGGCTGTCCGGCGCATGACCAGCGCGACTACGACTTCGCGATGGCCTACGACCTGCCGATCAAGCCGGTCGTTCGCTCCGCGAACCTCACGGATGCGGAGGCCAATGCCGCGTTTGATCGCGAAAATCCGCCGACGGTGGAAGACGGCGTTCTGTTCAATTCCGGCTTCATGAATGGAATGAGCGTTGCTGAAGCCAAGGAGGCGGTGGCAAAGCGTTTCGAGGGCGAATCGCTCGGCAATCGGCCGGTGGGGCAGCGTAAGGTGAATTTCCGCCTGCGCGACTGGGGTATTTCGCGCCAGCGCTACTGGGGTTGCCCGATCCCGGTGATCCACTGCGAGGCTTGCGGCACCGTTCCGGTTCCGAATCGGGATTTGCCGGTGAAACTGCCGGATGATGTCACCTTCGATATGCCCGGCAACCCGCTTGACCGGCACCCGACCTGGAAGCACGTCGATTGTCCGCAATGCGGCAGGAAAGCCCGCCGCGAAACCGACACGATGGACACTTTCGTGGACAGTTCGTGGTATTTCGCGCGCTTCACCGACCCGTTCAACGCCGATGAGCCGACAACAATGTCGGCAATCGCGAAATGGCTGCCGGTCGATCAGTATATCGGCGGCATCGAGCACGCGATCCTGCACCTGCTCTATTCGCGTTTCTTCACCCGGGCGATGACCAAGACCGGCCACGCCAATCTCTCCGAGCCTTTTGCAGGACTTTTTACGCAAGGCATGGTGGTCCACGAGACCTACAGGGACGACTCCGGCAATTGGGTGCCCCCGGCTGACATCCGCATCGAAATGATCGATGGCGAGCGCCGGGCGACCGAAATCGCCTCCGGCAAGCCGCTGACCATCGGCTCTATCGAGAAAATGTCGAAGTCGAAGAAGAATGTCGTCGACCCGGATGACATCATCGCCAGCTACGGCGCCGATTGTGCACGTTGGTTTATGCTGTCCGACAGCCCGCCCGAGCGTGACGTCATCTGGTCCGAAGAGGGCGTGCAGGGTGCCGGGCGCTTCCTGCAGAAGGTCTGGCGGATCGTCGGCGAGGCGATTGACTTGCCAGATGCGGCATCGGCCGCCGACGCCCCCCATGCCGTCACCAAGGCAGCGCACAAGGCGATCATCGCGGTAAGCGAGGATCTGGAACGGCTGCGATTCAACCGCTGCATCGCCCATATCCACGACCTCTCGAACACGCTTTCAAGCGCGCTCGGGGAAAAGGACGCCGCGACCCACGGCCGTGCAATCCGTGAGGCCGTGTGCATCATGGTTCAACTTTTCGCCCCGATGATGCCGCATCTCGCCGAGGAGTGCTGGGGGGAACTGGGTGGCAAGGGCCTGATCGCCGATGCGGCCTGGCCCGTGGCGAATGCATCGCTCGTCGTCGAATCGTCCCTCACCCTTCCTGTCCAGATCAACGGCAAGAAGCGGGCCGATATCATTGTCCCCGCCGAGGCGGACAATGCTGCCGTCGAAGCGATTGTGCGGGCCGACAGCGCGATCGCCGCGGCGCTCGCGGGGCAAGACATCCGCAAGATTATTGTGGTTCCGAAGCGGATTGTGAATATTGTCGTCTGAAACGGGAGTTCGCATGATCCGCAAACGCTTGGCGCTTCTTGCCCTGCCGGTCGCTCTCGCGATCGGGCTGTCGGGCTGCATCCAGCCGGTTCATGCGCCCCACCTCGGTGCAACGGGCGGCGGCTCCCGCATCACGCCGCTGCTCCGGCAGGTGCAGGTCGCGAATGTCGAGGGTTATCTCGGTTACGTACTGAAATCCGAGCTCGATTTTCTTCTGACGGGCGGGGGCGAACCTGTCAGCGGCGGCCGTTACCTGCTCAGCGTGAAGACGCAGCAATCCAAGGCGTCCAGCATCATCGACGCCTCGACAGGTCGCGCGCAAATCGCCACGCTCCAGATCGAGGCTGTCTATGTCCTGACCGACCAGCAGGACGGCGGCAAAATCAAGGCCTCCGGCAAGACCTTCGCCTCCGCATCCTTCGACCGCTCCCAACTCCGCTTCGCCACCCTGCGCGCAGAACGCGATGCCCAGCAGAAGGTCGCGAAATCACTGGCCGAACGCTTGCGGATCATCGTCACCACGGCACTGGCGCACGAAGGATCGATCGGACCACGCACGATGCCGGAGCTTTCGCCGCCTGATCCGGACGCGCCCGCCGCCGAACCCGGCAACGAGAATTAGGCATACGCCATGAGCGTCATCCGTGCCGGCGACGTTCGCAGGTTCGTCGCGACAGGATGCCGCGAAACGCCACTGATTCTGGTCTTCGGGCCGGACGAAGGTTCGGTCCGCGTTCGCGCCCGCGACATCCGCAACACAATCCTCGGTGCGAAGGCCGACGACCTCGCGCGCGTTGATTTCGACGCCGAATCGGTCAATGCCGATCCCGTCCGTCTCCTCGACGAGGCGAATGCGATTGGCCTCTTCGGCGACAAAAGGGTTATCACCGTCACCAATGCCGGCAAGCTCCGCAAGGAGGCGTGGCAGCCGCTGTTGGACGCCCCTCCGCTCGGAACCACCGTTCTTCTTCTGGCTGAGGATCTCTCCAAGTCCGCACCACTGCGGGTGTTCTTCGAGAAAAGCGCGGATGCCGCCGCCATCGCTTGCTACGCGCCCAGCCATCAGGATATCCTTGAGCTGATCGACATACGGATCCGCGAGGCCGGTGTAACCATTACACCGACCGCCCGATCTTACCTCGCGGAACTGCTGGGCAGCGATCTTGCTTTGTCGGAGAACGAGATCGACAAGCTCATCCTCTATTGTCAGGACCGGCTTGTCGTCGACGTTGCCGATATCGACGGGCTGATCACCGATTCATCAAGCTTGGCCGGAACCGACCCCATCGACCTTGCCTTTGAAGGCAAGCTCGAGGAGATCGAACATGTCGCACTCCGGTCGTTTCGGGAAGGAATCAATCCCTCAGGGCTGATCCTTCTTGCAATTAATCACGCTATGCTATTGAAAAAACTTGTGAATATAGGGCACGGCTCTCTGGATACGGCCATCAGAAGCGAAGGTGTTTTTTTCCGGCGAACCGACCGCGTCCGTGCTCAGGTCAATCGCTGGGATAGCGCAATGCTGAACCGTGCCATTGAGACACTCGCCGGTGCCCAGCTCCAGAGCCGAAAGGTTCCGGCTCTGGAGGAAATCATCGTTGTCCGTGCCCTCTGGAGCCTTGCACTGGCGTCACGCCGTCGATGAGCCGCTCTGAGCCAGTCTATGGCTCAAAATCTCCAGTTGCTCCAGGGTCCGGTAGCGGATCTTGACGATACCGCCGCCAGCCCCCTTGTGGTCAATCGACACATCAAGGCCGAGAACTTCCGATAGTCGCTTTTCGAGCGCGAGCGTATCTGCATCACGCGGTGTCGTCTTCCGCGCCGGTGCAGGCTGGTCGCCCCCTTCGACCTCACGCTGGGCGATCTTCTCGACGTCGCGCACGGTCAGTCCGTGCTCGACGATCCGCCGAGCCACCATCTCAGGGTCGGCCACCGCCAACAGGGCGCGAGCATGGCCGGCGGAAAGGGTGCCGGCAACAACCTTCTCCTTCACGGTATCCGGAAGCCGCGCCAGCCGCAGTGTATTGGCGACATGGCTGCGGCTCTTACCCATCACCTTGGCGAGATCGCTCTGCGTGTAGGCAAATTGGGCGATCAGGTTTTCATAGCCTCGCGCCTCGTCAATCGGATTGAGATCGGCACGTTGGATATTCTCGATAATGGCAAATTCAAGCGCCTGACGATCATCAGCCTCGACGATCACGACGGGGACATCGTGGAGACCAGCGCGCTGAGCAGCGCGCCAACGTCGTTCGCCAGCAACGATCTCGAAAGCATCTACATTACCCGTGACACCCCGCACGATGATCGGCTGGATAATGTCACGCTCCCGAATCGAAGCGGCCAACTCCTCAAGTTCGGCTTCCGGGAAATTCCGTCGCGGATTCTGCGGGTTGGGGCGCAGAAACTCAATCGGAACCCGCCGTTGAGCGCGGTTGCGCTGTTCGGCCTGAGTTTCAGAGCCGACATCCCCCAGGAGTGCAGCCAATCCCCGTCCGAGACGCATACGGGGGTTGTTGTTCTCGTCAGCCATGATCCCGCTCCTTACTCCGCAGCCTGAAGCAGGCGCTCGCGCTGGATGATCTCAGAAGCAAGCTTGAGATAGGCCTGGCTGCCCGCGCACTTGAGGTCATACAGCAGGACCGGCTTGCCATATGACGGTGCCTCGGAAACACGGACATTCCGGGGGATCACCGTCTCGAAAACCTTTGGCCCCAGAAACTGCCGGACATCACGGATCACCTGGCCTGCGAGGTTGTTACGCGGATCAAACATTGTCAGGACCACGCCCTGAATCTCGAGGGCCGGATTAACCGACGCGCGAACCTGCTCAACAGTCTTGAGCAACTGGCTGAGCCCTTCCAGCGCAAAGAATTCGCATTGCAGCGGCACAAGAACGCCGTCCGCTGCTGCCATCGCATTGATGGTCAGGAGATTCAGCGACGGGGGGCAATCGATCAGAATATAGGAATAGGCACCGTCCGGCAGTGCATCGATCGCAGCCTTCAGTCGATGCGTCCGATCGCGCTGCGCAGCCAGCGTGATTTCCGCTCCAAGAAGATCCATTGTCGCGGGGACGATCGAGACGCGCGGCACATCGGTCGGCACCGCCGCCTCGGCGATCGTCGACTCGGACATGAGAACGTCAAAGGCGGAAAGCTTGCGGACGCGGCTTTCGATTCCGAGCCCCGTCGAGGCATTTCCCTGCGGATCAAGATCGATCAGCAAAACCCGCTCGCCGATGGCAGCCAGCGCCGTTCCCAGATTGATAGCGGTTGTCGTCTTTCCAACCCCGCCCTTTTGATTGGCAATGGTTAAAACCCGCGGTTTCATCGATCGATCTCGCTTTCTTTTCCCGAATCGGCTCGATTTTCGAGGTGTCGGGAGCAAGAAAACTGTCGTTTTCAGGTTCCGCGAAGGTTGACCTCGATGATTCGCGCCTTCGGATCGGTCACGCTCGGGTGGAGCGAGTAAGAGAATTGCCAGTTTCGCAGGGCTTCGGTCAATTCCTCCTGATGGTCACGGCCTTTAGGAAACAGCCCGACAGCGCCGTTTTTCAACAGGAGATTACTGTAGTCGAGCAATCTATCCAGCGGTGCCAGCGCTCGTGCGGTGACAACCTCGGGCTGTTCGACATGCGGCAGACAATCCTCGATGCGAAGCGCATGGACCACGGCGGGGAGGCCAAGTTCTTGCACGACATACCGGAGGAAGGCCGCCTTTTTCTGATTGCTCTCGACCAAGTGGACACGCCCCGTGCCCCTGTTCTTGACAAGAATCGCGATCACGATCCCGGGCAGCCCTCCGCCGGACCCGAGATCCAGCCAAACCTCGGCTTTCGGTCGTAAAGCGAAAACCTGTGCGCTATCGACGATGTGGCGATCCCAGATCTCGGACAGCGTATTCGGCGAGATCAGATTGATCCGGCTTTGCCATTGCCGGAGGAAAGCGACATATCGCTCGAGATCAGACAGCGTTTCACGTGAAACACCAAGCCTTGCAAGCTGGCTCCTTGCTTCCACGCCATGCCCCCTCCCTTCAGGCGACATCGTTCTGTGGCTCCCGCCTGACAACCGCAGCCAAAAGGATCAAAGCGGCAGGAGTCATGCCCTCGATCCGCGATGCCTCCGCAATGCTCCGGGGGCGAATCGATTGGAGCTTCCCTCTTAGCTCGCCCGACAACCCCTTGAGTTCGGAATAATCGAGAGCAACCGGAATTTTCATCGCGCTGTCCCTATTCAGCCTATCAATATCGGCCCTCTGCCGGTCGAGATAAACACGATATAGCGCTTCCGTCTCCAGCAGCTCTTGCGCCCAACCGGGGCAAGCTCGGAGCGCCGGATCAAAATTCTCAAGCTGATTCAGGGAGACACCCGGGAGCGAAAGCAGATCGAGGCCGCTCCTACGCAACCCGTCCTGATTGACATCGATTCCTGCGTCGCGAGCAGTCTTCGGACTCACGTCGATTGCTTTCAGCATGGCGCGGAACTGCTCGAGAGTCGCCGACTTCCGGCCGAAGATCTCTTCTCGCTGCCTGCCGACCAACCCGAGCTCGATCCCGCGCGGCGTTATCCGCAAATCGGCATTGTCAGCCCGAAGCGAAAGCCTAAACTCTGCGCGCGAAGTGAACATCCGATAAGGCTCGGTCACGCCCATTCGGGTCAAGTCATCGATCATCACGCCGATATAGGACTCTTGGCGCGAGAACTCCGCCCCTTCCTGCCCGGCGGCGCGACGGACGGCATTGAGGCCGGCAACGACACCTTGCGCAGCCGCTTCCTCATATCCGGTTGTGCCATTGATCTGGCCTGCCAGAAAAAGGCCCCTTACCTTCGCCAGCTCAAGCGTCGGATTCAGCTGCTGCGGATCGACAAAGTCATATTCGATCGCATATCCATGCCGAATGATGCGGGCCTTTTCGAGGCCCGGTATCGTTGCCATCATGGCTTCCTGCGCATCGCGCGGCAGCGATGTTGACAAGCCGTTCGGGTAGACCGTGTCGTCATCAAGCCCTTCGGGCTCGAGAAAGATCTGATGGGAATCACGATCGGCAAACCGGACGATCTTGTCCTCAATCGATGGGCAATACCGCGGTCCCCGGCCCTCGATCTTTCCGGAGTACATCGCCGAGCGTGCCAGATTCCGTTCAATAACGCGGTGCGTTTCATCCGTAGTCCGCGTAATGCCGCAGACAATCTGCCGATTCGTGATTTCCTTCGTCAGGTATGAAAATGGTTCCGGAATCGAATCACCTTCCTGCCTCTCGCAGCGATCCCAATCAATGGTTTTCCCATCCAGTCGAGCTGGCGTACCGGTCTTCAAACGTCCTGTGCGAATGCCAAGCGCTTTGAGGCGACGCGCTAGCACGACACTCGGGCGATCCCCCACTCTCCCGCCGGGCGCGGTCTCATGACCGACATGGATCACGCCGCCAAGGAAAGTGCCGGTGGTCAGCACGACCGCGTCCGTCGGAACAGGGTTCTCCCAACCGGCAATTGATACGGACACGACTCGATTATCGCTGATACCGATATCAACGACTTCGCCTTCGACAATATCGATTCCAATGTGCTCACCAAGCAGAACGGCGATGGATTTGCGATAGAGCCTCCGGTCAGCCTGAGCTCGGGGGCCCCGAACCGCCGGCCCCTTCGAACGATTGAGCATTTTGAAGTGAATCCCGGCGTGATCGATGGCCCGGCCCATAATCCCGTCAAGAGCGTCGATCTCACGAACGAGATGGCCTTTCCCGAGCCCGCCGATGGCGGGGTTGCAGGACATTGCACCGATCGTGTCCCGCCGATGTGTGACCAAGGCAACGCTGGCGCCCAGTCGGGCCGCAGCCGCAGCGGCCTCCGTTCCGGCGTGGCCGCCACCTACGACAATGACGTCATATTGCATGGATGGGCTCCAATACGGTGTTTCACGTGAAACGCGCCTACTTGCCGATACAGAAACGGGAAAAAATCTCCCCAAGAACGTCCTCGTATCCGATCCTGCCGATCAACGTTTCCAGGGCCACCTCAGCCGCCCTCAGCTCCTCGGATCTCAACTCCAGCGCAGCGCCAGCTGTACACCTGTAGCGCAAAAGGGCATCTCTCGCCCGAATCAATGCATTTCTCTGCCGCTCGTGCGCTACAACGATCTCGTCACCAGCATCCATCGCCCTGCGCGCCTCACCGACAAGAGCAGCCATCAATCGCTCCATGCCCTCTCCGGTTTTCGTCGAAACGGCAAGTGTCCGCTGTTCTCGTAACGCCTTCGAATCGATCAAGTCGATCTTTGTTGTCACTTTCCAGCAGTCCAGTATCTGCGGCTCTCGCAGTTCGTCCGACGCGCTGAGCCACAGTTTCAAGTCGGCCGAACCGGCTCGATCGAGCGCTCGTCTAATACCTTCCTGTTCGATGACATCATTCGCGTCGCGTATCCCTGCCGTATCCCAAAGCACGATCGGATAGCCCTCCAGTTCCAGATGGACTTCGATTACATCGCGGGTCGTTCCTGCCTGGCTCGACACGATCGCCGCGTCCCTCCCCGCCAACGCATTGAGCAGGCTCGACTTGCCGGCGTTCGGTGCCCCGAGAATTGCAACACGAAGACCGGTTCGCACCCTCTCTCCCTGTCCGAAGGTAGCGATCGCCCGATCGAATTCCTCGACAAGGGCGTCAACCAGGGGTGCCGTTGCGACCTCCCCCTGACGGACTATGTCGTCCTCATCAGAGAAATCGATTAAGGCTTCCGATAGCGCTCTCAATTCCAAGATTCGCTTCCGCCAAGCGTCACCGCCTTTTCGCAATCGTCCCTGCGCATCGCACGCGAACCGGGCCTGCATGATGGTATCGGCCGCTAAAAGATCGCCAAGCGCCTCTACATCGAGCAAATCCATCTTTCCGTTCCGGAGCGCCCGTTCCGTAAACTCTCCTGCCTGGGCGGCCCGAAGCCCCGGCATATCGCCGAGGCATCGTAACAATTCACGAATGATCGCGCGGCTGCCATGCACCTGCAGTTCGGCGACATCCTCTCCGGTAAAACTCGCAGGACCCGCGAAGAAAAAGATCAGAGCCGAATCGATTTCAAGCCGCGTCGCCGGATCAACGACCCGGCAAAGGGTAGCCCGCCTCACCGGCGGAACTGTACCGCACAGCTGCCTGAGCGCCTCACTGGCAAGAGGCCCGGAGATACGAACAACCGCAACACCGGCAACGCCCGCGCCGCTCGCAAGGGCAAAGATCGTCTCTGCTCCCATCTACCGCTCCCGAAAAATCGAAACGGAGACGAATCGAGTCGTCTTACGTGTTCATTGAATCGAAGAAATCCGAATTCTGCTTCGTCTGGCGCAGCTTATCCAGCAGGAACTCGATCGCATCCTGCGGCCCCATCGGGTTGAGAATACGACGCAACACGTAGGTCTTCTGCAGTTGCTCGCGCGGCGTGATAAGCTCTTCCTTGCGCGTGCCGGACTTGAGGATATCGAGCGCCGGGAAGACACGCTTGTCGGCGACCTTTCGATCCAGCACGATTTCCGAGTTGCCCGTGCCCTTGAACTCTTCGAAGATCACTTCGTCCATACGCGAGCCGGTATCGATCAGCGCTGTCGCGATGATCGTGAGCGAGCCACCCTCTTCGATATTGCGCGCCGCACCGAAGAAGCGCTTCGGACGCTGGAGCGCATTGGCATCGACACCGCCGGTGAGAACCTTGCCCGAGGACGGCACAACCGTGTTGTAGGCGCGACCGAGGCGCGTGATCGAGTCGAGCAGAATCACGACATCGCGGCCATGCTCCACAAGGCGCTTGGCCTTCTCGATAACCATCTCGGCAACCTGGACGTGACGCGCCGCAGGCTCGTCAAAGGTCGAGGACACGACCTCGCCGCGCACCGAGCGCTGCATATCCGTAACTTCTTCCGGGCGCTCATCGATCAGAAGGACGATGAGGTAGCACTCCGGATGGTTGGTGGTAATGGACTGCGCAATGTTCTGCAGCAACACGGTTTTGCCGGTGCGCGGCGGGGCGACGATCAGCGCGCGCTGGCCTTTACCGATCGGCGAGACAATATCGATCACGCGCGCGGACATGTCCTTGCGGGTCGGGTCGCCGTGCTCGAGACGGAGGCGCTGGTCGGGATAAAGCGGTGTGAGGTTGTCGAAGTGAACCTTGTGACGGGCTTTCTCTGGATCCTCGAAGTTTATGGTATTGACCTTCAGCAGCGCGAAATAGCGTTCACCATCGCGCGGTGATCGAATCTGACCCTCAACGGTGTCGCCGGTACGCAATGAGAACCGGCGAATCTGAGCAGGCGAGATGTAAATGTCGTCCGGACCGGCGAGATAATTCGCATCCGGAGAGCGCAGGAAGCCGAACCCGTCCTGCAGGACCTCAACGACGCCCTCACCAATAATATCGGTGTCGTTGGCCGCCAGTTGCTTCAGGATCGCAAACATCAGCTCCTGTTTGCGCATCGTGCTGGCGCCCTCGACCTCGAGCTCTTCCGCAAAGGCGAGCAGTTCGGTCGGCGATTTCCGCTTAAGGTCGTGCAGCTTGATTTCTGCCATGGAATAATAGCCTTGTTTTCTTGATTGCTGGAATTTTGGCGCGCCGTAGACCGGCGCACATGAAACGCTGGATAGACCCAGGATTGACGGATGGGCGCGTGGCCCGAAACCTCGTGAGCCAGGTCCGCAGATCGGGGGACCCTCTCGTTGGCGCGCTGTTAGCGCGATTCAAGCCAAATCACAAGAACAACTTCGGTAGGAGCCAATCAGAACGGCTTCACGATCACAAAGATGACAATGCCGATCATCAGCAATGTCGGAATCTCGTTCTGGGCTCGGAAAAAACGCTGCGAGTGCGCGCGTCGGTCTTCGGCAAACTCCCTGAGCCACCGACCTTGCATCTCATGATGCACCGTGAGCAGCACAACAAAGAGCAGCTTCGCGTGCAGCCAACCCCCGCGGAAGCCAAAACTCGACCAGGCAAGCCACAATCCCGCGATCCAAGCCACGATCATCGCCGGCCGCATAATGTAACGGAACAACCGCCGCTCCATGATCTTGAAGCGTTCGCTCGTTTCCGAACCCACCGGCTCAACCACATGATAGACGAACAGGCGCGGCAGATAGAGCAATCCCGCCATCCACGAGATGATGGCGATAACGTGCAGCGCCTTGATCCAGAGGTCGATCATCCCCGCACCTTCTCGACGAGCCGCTCGACATGGGCGATCGACGTTGACGGCAAGATCCCGTGGCCGAGATTGAAAATATGTCGCGCTCCTTGCGTGGCATCGAGGATTTCGTCGATCGCCCGATCGAGCGCCGCTCCGCCTGCAACCAGAACCAGTGGATCAAGATTGCCTTGCGTGACGACATCGACCGAAATCGCCGCGCGCGCTTCACGGAGCCGCGCCGCCGTGTCGAGCCCGATCGCATCCGGTTTTGCCTCCGCAGCAAAACGGCCAAATCCGCCACTGATGGCACGCGGGAAAGCGATCACCGGCACCTCGGGGTGGCGCGCCTTCACCCCCCTGATAATGTCCCCAACCGGCTTCTCACACCAAGCCCGGAACTCCCCCTCGGGCAAGGGCCCGGCCCAGGAATCGAAAATCTGCACAACCTCGGCTCCGGCTCCAATCTGCGCAACGAGATGTTCGACACAAGCCAGCACAAGCTTTTCGATCAGCAGGGCGAAGGCCTCCGGCTCCGCATAAGCGAAGCTCCGCGCCGGTGCCTGATCCGGGGTGCCCCGACCCGCAATCATATACGTCGCCAGGGTCCAGGGCGCACCGCAGAAGCCGATCAGCGTTGTCTCGGCAGGTAGTGCCGCGCGCGTACCCCGAAGAGCCTCGTAGACCGGTTCAAGCTTCGTGCGGTCGATTTCGGCAGGCAGCGCACGAACGGCTTCAACACCCTCTAGGGCATCCAGCCTAGGTCCTTCGCCTTCAACGAACCGAACACCCTGCCCCAACGCATCCGGGATCACCAGAATATCCGAAAAGATAATTGCCGCATCGAAGCCGAACCGCCGGATCGGTTGAAGCGTCGCCTCGATCGCGAGCTCCGGTGTGTAGCAAAAATCGAGGAAGGACTTCGCAGTCGCGCGGATTTCTCGATATTCCGGCAAATACCGACCCGCTTGCCGCATCATCCAGAGTGGCGGCCGTTTCGGCACTTCGGCCTGACGAAACAATTCGAGGAAGGGCTTCACGGCAGTTCCGATCAAAATAAAGAGAAAAGATTCTTCTCTTGTCTGTTTTTATATCTGGAGCCGCTTTTTGTGACATTCGACCCTCATCCACAAGAGGCAAAGACCAATCTCAAATTCGTTTCGGCCTAAATACCAATTAGATCCATCTTATCTATTTGATAAAAAATACATTTATCCGCCATGGCGACTATCAGTCGGACAATCCCGCTATTCCCACAATTCACATAGTTAGTCTCCCGCCTGCGCAGGTGTTGAAAGAACCGGCTGTTTTCTACAGGGCGCCCGTCCGTGAAGGGTAACTCGACCCGAAACACAGCAACCACCCACAGTGACCAACAGGGCTGTGTGCAACCCGGTTGAAAACCCTTTCTGGCAATGCGATGGATCAGCGCATGGGCCGCAATTTCTTCCATCTTCATCTCGTTTCCGACTCGACCGGCGAAACGCTGATCACCGTCGCCCGGGCCGCTGCCGCACTCTACTCCGGCCTTTCGCCAATAGAGCATGTCTACCCGTTGGTCCGTTCCGAGCGTCAACTTGACCGGGTGATCAGCGAAATCGAAAACGAGCCCGGCATCGTCCTCTATACGATGGTGGACCAACACCTCGCGAAAAAGTTGCAGGCCGCCTGCGAAGAACAAAGCTGTCCCAGCCTCTCGGTACTTGAACCGGTCCACAATCTCTTCCAGTCCTACCTCGGCGTTGTCACCACGCCCCGCGCCGGTGCGCAACACGTTCTCAATTCCGATTACTTCCGCCGCATCGACGCCCTGAACTTCACGATGGTGCACGACGACGGGCAGATGACGGAAAATCTTGATCAGGCCGATATCGTGCTGATCGGCATCAGCCGGACCTCGAAGACACCAACGAGCATCTATCTTGCCAATCGCGGGATCAAAACAGCGAATATCCCGCTCGTACCGCGTGTTCCGTTACCGGCAAATGTTCCGCATCTGAAGCATCCGCTCGTGGTGGGACTCGTTGCCTCTCCTGAACGGATCGTCCAGATTCGCCAGAACCGGATGTTGGCGCTGAATGCCAACGACAAGGACGCCTCCTACATCGATCGCCGCGCGGTCGCCGAAGAAATCTCCGAAGCGCGCAAACTCTTCGACCGGCACGATTGGCCCGTGATCGATGTCACGCGACGCTCGATCGAGGAAACCGCTGCCGCGATCATCGATCTTTATCGCTCGCACAAGGCCGCTCAGGAGATTGCGTGAGCGGGACGGCTGGGTTCTGGATCGGTGCTCGCCCGCTGGTCCTTGCATCGGGTAGTGCCGCACGACGGCAAATGCTGGAGACGGCCGGCATTCCGGTTCTGGTGAAACCGGTTGTGCTCGATGAAGCCTCCATCGCGAATCGGCTCGCTGGCAATAACACCTCCGCGAGGGACATTGCCGCTGCGCTCGCGCAGGCGAAAGGCATGGAGGCGTCCAGCCAATGGCGGAACGACATTGTGCTTGCTGCCGACCAGACGCTGGAATTCAAGGGTCATCTCGGGATGAAACCGGCGAGTGTCGCCGAGGCGCACGATCAGCTCGCTGCGATGCGTGGATGCACACATCAACTGCACGCGGCTGCCTGCCTCCTGCGCGATGGCAAGGTCTTGTGGGAAGGCTGCGCGACTGCTGAACTGACAATGCGCTTCTTCTCCGATCACTTCCTGGAGATCTATCTCGAGCAGGTGGGAGATCGGATCTGCAAGACGGTCGGCGCCTACGAGTACGAGGCCCTTGGCGCCCATCTCTTCGAGCGCGTCGAGGGTGACCAAGCAACGATACTCGGCTTGCCTCTTCAACTGCTGCTGGATGCGATGCGGCGCCTGGGTCTCTTGCTTTCATGAATGGATGCACTTGACCTTCCCCGCCGCCTCCGGCACCGCTTGGCGACGATCGAAGCGGAGCCGCACATGACGACCCACGCTAAAGCCGTGATAATCGGAAAGCCCGTGAGCCATGCCCGCTCGCCGCTCATCCACGGCTTCTGGCTGCATCAGCTCGGGTTAGACGGTCGTTATGACCGTCTGGAGGTTGAGCCCGGCGCGGTCCGGAAGACCTTGCAGCAATTCCGCGCCGAGGGCTATCGCGGCGGCAATGTCACGGTGCCGCATAAGGAAGAAGCCTTCGCCGCCTGCGACGAACTGACCGAGGCCGCCCGCATTGCCGGCGCGGTCAATACCTTCTGGTTCGAGGACGGCCGCATCCACGGCGATAACACCGATGGATCAGGCTTCGTTGCGCATCTCGATGCAACCCATCCGGGATGGGATGCGAACAGGCCCAATATTCTGGTTGTCGGAGCTGGCGGCGCGGCGCGCGGGGTGATCGTTCCGCTCCTGAATCGATCCATCGGCGCGATGACAATCGTCAACCGGTCGTCGGAACGGGCCCGAATCCTTGCCAACGACATCGTCCGGGCGCGACCCGGCACGAACATCGCGGTCGAGAACTGGACCGATCTTGCCGGGTTGCTGGCAAGAACCGATCTCCTGATCAATACGACCAGCCTCGGCATGAAAGGCCAACCGCCGCTCGACCTGCCGTTGCAACAACTGCCATCAAGTGCGATCGTCGCCGACATCGTCTATGTCCCTCTGGAAACCCCGCTGCTCGCGGCGGCGAAAGCGCGCGGCTTGCGAACCCTCGACGGGCTGGGGATGCTCCTGCATCAGGCCGTGCCCGGTTTCGAGCGCTGGTTCGGAGCGAGGCCGGCGGTTGACGCTGCGCTGCGCGCCCATATTCTCGCTGATCTTGCAGGATCATGAGGTGATGTTCCGGCTCGGCCTCACCGGTTCCATCGCCACCGGCAAATCGACAACCTCGGCAATGTTCCGGCAGGCCGGCGTGCCGGTTTACGACGCGGATGCTACCGTGCATCGCCTCTACGCCGGCGCCGCCGTGCCACTGATCGACGCTGCTTTCCCCGGTGCCGTGCGCGAGGGTATCGTTGACCGGAAGGCGCTTGGCGCGCTGGTTGCCGGAAAGCCCGAAGAATTTGCGCGGCTCGAAGCCATCGTTCATCCGCTGGTCCATGAGGAGGAGCGCAAGGCCGTCGCCGGGGCACAGGCGGCCGGGCACCGGCTGATCGTACTCGACATTCCGCTCCTCTTTGAATCCGGGGCGCAGGGGCGCTGCGATGCCGTGCTGGTGACGGTCGTCGATCCCGTCGAGCAGAAGCGCCGCGCGCTTGCCCGGCAGGGTGTGACGGAAGCGCTTTTCCACGCCATTCTCGCCCGGCAGATGCCGATGGCGGAGAAATGCCGCCGCGCCCATGCGATATTGGATACCGGGCGCGGGCTCGAAGCGGCGGCACGGGAAATCGCCGCGCTGTTGCGGGCGCTGGCGCCGGCGACAAACTGACTACGGAACCCGGAATGCGCGAGATCGTCCTCGATACCGAAACAACCGGACTCGATCCGCTGCGCGGCGATCGGCTCGTCGAGATCGGCTGCGTCGAGATCGTCAATCGCTTCCTCACCGGGCGCGTCTTTCATCGCTACCTCAACCCCGAACGGGCGATGTCGCCCGAGGCCTTCGCGGTGCACGGGCTTTCCGATGCCTTTCTTGCCGACAAGCCCTTTTTCCGCGATGTCGCCGCCGAGTTCATGGATTTCATCGGCCCCGACCCGCTGGTGATCCACAACGCGTCCTTCGATATCGGTTTCATCAATCACGAACTGAAGCTGGTGAAGCGCCCACCGGTCGAATTCTCACGGGTGATCGATACGCTGACGATGGCGCGCCGTCGCCATCCCGGCCAGCAGAACTCGCTCGATGCGCTCTGCGCACGCTACGGCATCGACAATTCGCACCGCACGCGACACGGCGCCTTGCTGGACGCTGAAATTCTCGCGGAAGTCTACATGGAGTTGACCGGCGGGCGCCAGTCGAGCCTCGGTCTCGGCGATTTCGGGGGCGGGGTGGAAGGCGGTGGAACGATCGTTGCGCTAGGCGCGCCGCCAGTGGGTACGCGCCGCGAGCTGCCGCAGATCGATCTTCTGACACCGGAGGAAGACGAAAAACACAGGGCCTTCATCGCCCAGATGGGAGACAAGGCCCTGTGGAAACAATACCTCGAAAACGAATAGACAGGACTGGGCGCCCGGCCCGGCCCGATCAGCTGTTCATCTTGCCCGGCTGGTTCGTCTCGGTCATGCGAGCCTGATAGAGCTGCGCGAAATCGATCGGCTGGAGCAGGAAGGGCGGGAAACCGCCATCGCGCACCGCGTTCGCAAGGATCGAACGGGCGAACGGGAACATCAGGCGCGGGCACTCGATCATCAGCACCTGGTGCTCGTGCTCCTGCGGGATGTTCTGCATCCGGAAGACACCCGCGAAATTCAGTTCAAAGCTGAACAGCACTCCCTCACCTTCGCCGGCCGTGCCTTCGAGCACGAGTTCGACTTCATACTCGTCGCCGCCGAGCGGCTTGGCGTTGACATTGACCTGAATGGAAATGTTGGGCGGGGTGTCCTGCGGGCGCAGGGAGCGCGGGGCGTTCGGATTCTCGAAAGAGAGATCCTTCACATATTGCGCCAGCGATTCGAGAAGCGGCGCGCCGCCATTGCCTTCGGCCATGTTATTCTGTCTCCGGATTGCGCTTTCCATCGGTTGATCCGGAGATCAGGTAGGCGCTCGTTAGTTGCGTGGACCCGCTTACACCGACATGGCGCGCGCCTCAAGCCATGCTTTTCGGCTTGCGACGGCTCGGAGCAAGCTTCTTGCGCCGCGTTTCCCGCCACTCGTCGGCGGAAAGGTCGATCTGGCGCGGCGGTCCCGACGGTTTTGACCGCCCGAAGCGTGCGAGGATCGCGTTCTGGAGCGAGGGCGAGAACAAAGCGATCCCGACGAGCGGCGGCACAATGCCCGGCAGGGTGATGAGAACGCCGCTTGCGACCCCGAAACCGGCCCTGAGGCTCCGCTCGCCCGGCCCCGCAGCATTCGCGCGGATGGAATGGAAGCCCCGCCAGGCCAACACCGCGATCAGGAGAAGGCCAATGCCGCCCTTCACACTCAGGATGGCGAGCATCGCTCCCCAGCCGATCCGGGCTGCGACGAGCTGAAGCAACGCCGCTTCAAGCAACAGCCATCCCGCCAGAAGAATGATTCCAGCGCGAAGGAAGCGAGAGGAGAGGGCGGAGGAAGGCGCCAAGGAGGATCTCGTCTTGCAGGAGGTTGGCGAAAGCCTCAAATACGCCATCAAGAGTGGCAAAACAAAGAGCAATTCGCATGGGAAGGATAGCGAAGCGTCGCGACAGGTCCTATATGAATAATATCGTTTCGCCGTCCCGTCCGTGCCTCTGATCGGAAACCGTCTATGCAGAATTTTGATGTCCTCACCCTCGTCTTTCTCGGCCTGGCGATTTTCGTGATCTACAAGCTGCGCTCGGTGCTGGGCACACGGACCGGCGCGGAAAAGCCGCCGCGCGATCTTTTCGAACGCCGCCCGCCCGCCGAGGAGGCCGGAAAGGCGACGCCGCTCGAGGGGGGCAGCAATGTCGTGCCGATGCCGGGCGTGCGCCGCGAGCCGGTTCAGGCCGCCGATCCCGAAGCCCGGCTTGCTGGCGTGGTCGCCAAGGAGGCCCCGGCGTACGAGGGTCTGTCGAAGATCATGGAAGCCGATCCGAGTTTCGATCCGAAGGAATTCGTCGGCGGAGCCCGCGCGGCCTACGAGATGATCGTCGTGGCCTTCGCCAATGGCGACCGCCGCACGCTGAAGGATCTTCTCTCTCGCGAGGTCTTCGAAGGCTTCGAGGGTGCGATCGCCGATCGCGAAAGCCGCGGCGAGAAGGTCGAAACCCAGTTCGTCTCGATCGACAAGGCCGATATCAGCGATGCGATGCTGCGCGCCCGCAACGCGCAGGTCACGGTCCGGTTCCATTCCAAGCTGATCACCGCGACGCGCGATTCCGCCGGGCAGGTGATCGACGGCAACGCCGAGAAGGTGATCGACGTTACGGACATCTGGACCTTTTCGCGCGATGTCACAGCCCGCGATCCCAACTGGCGCCTGATCGCCACGGAATCCGCGCATTGAGACAATGAAACGGCGAGCCGGAGTTCTCCTGCTCGTCTTTCTGGCCGTTTGCCCGGTGAGTCCGGCATGGACTTCTCCGGCGGGCAGGACGAGCGAAACAATGAACCCGCTTTCCGTCATCGCGCTGCCATCCGGAACTCGAGCGATTCCGATTGATTTCATGGCTCTGCCGGGTTGGCAGGCCGATGATCACGCCGCTGCCTTTTCAGCCTTTCTGGAAACTTGTCGTCCGCTGGTGGAAAAAAGTGCGACGTTGCGGGCTGCCGTGCCACCGTCGCCCACTCTTGTCGAAACTTGCCGCAAGGCGCTGTCGCATGGTTCATTGCTGGCGCCCGGTGCCGCCCGCAGTTTCTTCGAAGCCCATTTCACACCCCATGAGATCATTCCGGAGGCGGGCAGCGGTTTTCTGACTGCCTATTTCGAGCCGGTGATCGAGGCCTCGCTCGTGCCGAGCGAGGCCTTCCCGGTGCCGGTGCTGGCACGCCCGCCGGATCTGGTGACCTTGCAGCCGGGCGAGACCCTCGCGCCGCCCTTCGATCATCTTCAGGCTGCCCGCAGCGCGAAAGCAGGGCTCGAACCTTTTGCGGATCGCGCGGCAATCTGGGCTGGAGCGCTCGAGGGGCGCGGGCTCGAAATCGCCTGGCTGAGGGATTACGCCGAACTCTTTATCACGCAGGTGCAAGGCTCGGCGCGCCTCCGTCTGCCCGATGGCCGGATGACGCGGCTCGTCTATTCCGGTCGCAACGGTCATCCCTACACTTCCATAGGCCGGAAACTGGTCGAAAGCGGCGAGATCCCCCTCCCCGAGATGTCGCTTGGCCGCCTGATGGGCTGGCTACGCGCCAATCCCACGCGCGGTCGCGCGCTGATGGAGGAGAACCGCTCCTACGTCTTCTTCGCGCGGGACGATTCCGCGCCGCAGGATAGAGGCCCCACCGGTGGCGCAGGCATTTCCCTCACGACAGGGCGCAGCCTCGCCGTCGACCGGACAATCTGGCCCTACGGCCTACCGGTGCATATCGCGGTCGAACCACTGGTGCCCGAAGGCGGTCGCCGCAAGATCGAGCGCCTGATGATCGCGCAGGATACGGGTTCCGCGATTGTCGGCCCTGCTCGCGGTGATTACTTCATGGGAACGGGTCCGGAAGCGGGGGAGCGCGCCGGGCTCGTGCGCGATGCCTGCCGATTCATCGTGCTCTGGCCGAAAGGGTGAGGCGTTGAAACGCGGACGCTCGATACCGGTGCTCGACCGGCCGAAGCGACGAAAGCCGGAGATTTCGCCGGAGGATCGCGCGCTTTGGGCGCATGTCGCCCGCTCGGCGGTCCCGTTACCGGGACGCGTCCTACCTGAATTGCCTGAGGTGTCGCCCTCGCCGGAGCCGGAGGCGCACCCGATCGACGCACAAGTCCCTCCCCAGCCACGCCGGAGCCGCGCGCTGTTGCCGTTATCAGGGCTCGAAAAGACCCTCGCGCGCGATCTGCGCCGCGGCCGTGCCGAGATCGACGGTCGGATCGACTTGCATGGCATGCGGCAGGCCGAGGCTCATGCGGCGCTGCTCGCGTTCGTCCACCGGATGCATCACCGGGGCGCGCGCTTGGTGCTGGTCATCACCGGCAAGGGGAGTCCCGAACCCGGACCCTATGGCGACGAGCGAGGCGTTCTCCGGCGGATGGTGCCGCATTGGCTGGCCGACCCGGTGCTGCGCCGCTGCGTGATCGGCTACGAGCCGGCCGGCCGTGCACATGGTGGCGAGGGCGCGCTCTACGTGCGCATCCGCCGGGCAAAGTCCGAGCCTTGACCAGATCGCCTGCTTCGTCCATGCGAGGCAGAACAGGGAAAGGCACGCTTCATGAAGACCGAAATTGATATCCTCGCCATCGGCAATGCCATCGTCGATGTGATCGCCCGCGCGGAGGACGATTTTCTCGTTGCTCAAGGCGTCGCCAAGGGCTCGATGACGCTGATCGATGAGGCGCAGGCCGAAAAGCTCTACGCGGCGATGGGGCCGGCGACGATCGTTTCCGGCGGTTCGGCCGCCAATACGGTCGTCGGCGCGGCGTCGTTCGGTGCCGCCTGCGCCTTTATCGGCCGTGTGAAGAACGATCCGGTCGGCGAGGTCTTCGCCCATGACATCGTGAAATCCGGTGTCGCCTACGGTACGGCGATGGCGCTCGACGGCGCGGCGACGGCGCGCTCCTTCATCCTCGTCACACCCGACGGCGAGCGGACGATGAACACGTACCTCGGCGCCAGCCAGAATCTCGCCGAGCGCGATATCGACGCAGCGGTGGTGCGCAAGGCCAAGGTGACCTACCTCGAAGGCTATCTCTGGGATCCGCCGGAAGCGAAGGCAGCGTTCCGCAAGGCGGCGCAGATCGCGCATTCGGCGGGGCGCGAGGTTTCGCTCACGCTCTCGGATTCCTTCTGCGTTGATCGCTATCGCGACGAATTCCGCTTCATGATCCAGTCCGGCATGATCGATCTCGTCTTCGCCAACGAGCACGAGCTGAAGGCGCTCTACCAGACCGCCGACTTCGACACCGCGCTCGCTGTTCTGCGCAAGGAAGCGAAACGCGCCGCCGTGACGCGCTCGGAGAAGGGCGCCATCATCGTCGAGGGCGTGATGACAATCGAGATCCCGGCTTTCCCGATCGAGACGCTGGTCGATGCCACCGGTGCCGGCGATGCCTACGCCGCCGGGTTCCTGCACGGGTACACGCAGGGCATGGGTTACGAGAAGGCTGGCCGCCTCGGCGCGCTCGCAGCCAGCCACGTTATCCAGAAGATCGGCGCACGCCCCGCCGTGCCGCTCAAGGAACTGGCAGAGCAGGCAGGGCTGGCATGAGCGGCCTAAAATTTCACCGAAGCCTACGGCGTCGGGCTCCGGCGAGGCCCTAGGGCGATGCTAGAAGCAGTACAACACCGAGCAGGGCCGTTGCGAGGGACCTTCTGACGCGCTGCGCATCAGGTAAATCTCACAACTTCCGCAACGCCACTTCCTCGATGAGGTGGCTCTCGCCCTTGCGCAGGATGAGGTCCGCGCGCGGGCGGGTGGGGAAGATGTTTTCCCTCAGGTTCGGCAGGTTGATGCGGTCCCAGAGCCCATTGGCGATGCCGAGCGCTTCCGTCTCGCCGATTTCGGCATAGCGGCGAAAGAAGCTCTCCGGCTTACGAAAGGCGGTCTGCCGCAGCGCCATGAAGCGATCGACATACCATTTGCGCAGGAGATCCTCGTCGGCGTCGATATAGACCGAAAAGTCGAAGAAATCGGAGACGAAGGGCACCGGGCGAGCATCCTTCGGCAGGCGCGGCGGCTGAAGCACGTTCAGCCCCTCGACGATGAGGATGTCCGGCCGGTCAACGACCGTCTCCTCGCCGGGGATCACATCATAGACAAGGTGGGAATAGAGCGGGGCCGCGACATTGCGCTCGCCGGCTTTCACGCGGCTGAGGAATTTGAGCAGGGCGGGCGTGTCATAGCTTTCGGGGAAACCCTTGCGTTCCATCAGGCCGAGGCGGCTCAATTCGGCATTCGGCAGCAGGAACCCGTCCGTGGTGATGAGCTGAACCTTCGGCGTATTGGGCCAGCGGGCGAGGAGCGCCTCCAGCACACGCGCCGTGGTCGATTTGCCAACCGCGACCGAGCCCGCGACGCCGATGATATAGGGCGCCTTGCCATCGCCGGCGTTGAGAAAGCGCTGCGTCGCCTTGAACAGCCCCTGCGTCGCCGCGACATAGAGCGAGAGCAGGCGCGAGAGCGGCAGATAGATTTCCATCACCTCTTCGATGGAGAGCCGATCATTGAGCGATTGCAGGCGTTTGAGTTCGTCGAAGGCGAGGTTGAGCGGCGTATCCGCGCGCAATCCGGCCCACTCCTGGCGACTGAAAACGCGGAACGGTGAAAGATCGACATCGGGCGATAGCTTCGAAGTGACCGCGTCCATTCCAGTCCTCCTGCGCCCGTGGAACCGGGGATCGCCCGGTTCTCTCCGCTTAGTTCTTGCCCCGATTTGCCTTTTCTTCGAGGCCCGATTGCACGGTTCGCCGTTCCAACTCGTCGAGCACATCCTTAACGCCGATCCCGGCGATGTGAAGCACGACCAAGAGATGATAGAGGACGTCGGCGCTTTCCTTTGTCAGCTCCGCGACATCGCCCTTTATGGCCGCGATAACGGCCTCGACGGCCTCCTCGCCGAGCTTCTTGCCGGCGCGTTCCATGCCGCCCGCCCTGAGCTTCGCGGTGTAGGATTGCGCCGGATCAGCGGCTGCACGCGCTGCGACGATGGCTTCCAGATCGGCGAGGGTGAAACCGCTCATGCATAACCTCCATCCAACCTGACCGGAATCCCGGCTTTCGCCATATGCGCCTTGGCCTCGGCGATGGAAAACGTACCATAGTGGAAGATCGAGGCGGCGAGGACAGCGCTCGCCTTCCCGAGGGTAACCCCTTCGACGAGGTGATCGAGCGTGCCGACCCCGCCGGAGGCCACCACCGGGATGGTCACGGCCTCGGAAATCGCGCGGGTGAGCGCGAGGTCGAAGCCGGCCTTGGTGCCGTCGCGGTCCATTGAGGTGAGGAGGATCTCGCCCGCGCCGAGATCCGCAACGGCGACTGCATAGTCAATCGCGTCGATCCCCGTGGGATTTCGCCCGCCGTGGGTGAAGATCTCCCAGCGATCTGCCTCGCCTTCGCCGCTCACGCGTTTTGCGTCGATCGCGACGACGATCGCCTGTGCGCCGAATTTTTCCGCAGCACGACCGACGATCGAACGATCCTTCACCGCGGCGGTGTTGATCGAGACCTTGTCTGCACCGGCGAGCATCAATGCGCGCACGTCCTCGACGTCGCGCACGCCACCGCCCACCGTCACCGGCATGAAGCAGTTTTCGGCCGTTCGCCGCACGACATCGAGGATAGTACCGCGATTTTCATGACTCGCGGTGATGTCGAGGAAGCAGAGCTCGTCCGCGCCGGCGGCGTCATAGGCCTTGGCGCTTTCCACCGGGTCGCCGACATCGGCGAGATCGAGAAAGTTGATGCCCTTGACGACGCGGCCGTTCTTGACGTCGAGGCAGGGGATGATCCGGGTCTTGAGGGTCATGCCGCCCTCCGCTGCATCAGCGCCAGCGCCTCGGCCGCATTGAGGCGCCCGTCATAGAGCGCGCGGCCGGTGATCGCCCCGGCGAGATGCGCACAATCGGGCTGCATCAACCGTTCGATATCCTTGATCGAGGCAAGCCCGCCCGAGGCGATGACCGGGATCGAGAGCGCGGCCCCGAGGGCGATGGTGCCCTCGAAATCGAGGCCGGAGAGCATGCCATCCCGGGCGATATTCGTGTAGATGATCGCCGCGACGCCCGCATCCTCGAAGCGCCGGCCGAGATCGACCGCGAGCATATCCGATGTTTCCGCCCAACCCTCGACCGCGACGCGCCCGTCACGCGCATCGATGCCGACGGCGACCTTGCCGGGAAAGGCCTTTGCCGCCGCTTTGACGAAAGCCGGGTCGCGTAGCGCCGCGGTGCCGATGATGACCCGGGAAATACCGAGCTTCACCCAGCCCTCGACCTGCGCCATGCGACGGATACCGCCGCCGAGCTGCACCGGAAATTTCACGCGCGAAAGGATGCTCTCCACCGCCGCGCCGTTGATCGCTTCGCCCGCAAACGCCCCGTCGAGATCGACGACGTGCAGCGCCTCGAAACCCTGGGTTTCGAAATGGGCGGCCTGCGCGCCGGGATCGTCGTTGAACACGGTCGCCTTGTTCATGTCACCCTGCTGGAGGCGCACGCATTGGCCGTTTTTCAGGTCGATAGCGGGATAGAGGATCATGTCAGGTCTCTTTGCCGGGCCTCTCGCCGGATCAGGGCGCCCAGCGCAGGAAATTGGCAAGGAGCGCGATGCCGAGTTTCTGGCTCTTCTCCGGATGGAACTGCGTGCCGATCACGGTATCGCGCCCGACAATCGCCGAGACTGCGCCGCCGTAGTCGGCGGTCGCGAGAAGATCGGTGTTGTGGGTCGGCAGCAGGTGAAAGGAGTGCAGGAAATAGGCGTGCAGGCCCTTCTCACCGAACGGCAGGCCCTCGAGCACGGGGTGCTCGCCGGTTTTTCGCAGCGTGTTCCAGCCCATGTGCGGCACCTTGAGGTGCCGCGCCTTCGGATCGAGCGCGACGACGCGGCCGGGAATCCAGCCCAAACCCTCGGTCTCGCCTCTTTCTTCGCCAATCTCGCTGAGGAGCTGCATACCGACGCAGATTCCGAGAAAGGGCCTTCCCTTGACGCGCACCTGCTCGTTGAGCGCGTCTTCGAGCCCGTCGACTTCCGCAAGGTGCTCGCGGCAGTCGCGATAGGCGCCATCGCCCGGCAGGACGATGCGGTCGGCGGAGGCGATCTCATCAGGGTTTGCGCCGAGCACGACATGCCCCGTCACGCCGATCTCGTCGAGCGCGCGCATCAGTGCCTTGCCGGCGGAGTGGAGATTACCGGCGCCATAATCGATCAATGCGATCTTCATTTACCCGCCCTCGGGAAGAGGCCGAGTACCGAGGGAACGCCGACACGTGCCGAAGAAGCGGCTCCGCCGGCGCCGAGGCTCGCGAACGCGCGTTGCTCGAGCGTTTCGCCTGCCTCGCCGACCACCACGCCCGCCTCTTCGTAACCGGCGCGCCGGAGCGCGAGGCGGCGCAGGGACGAGCCCTCGATGCCGAAAAGCCAGCCAACGAGCAGCCAGACCGCAGCCTTCGCGCCGGCGGCGACCGGCAATGCCGCGATGCCGGCGAGAACCAGTGCCAGCGCGATCAACGCGAAGAACCCGGTCAGCCAATGGCGATGCGCCATCAGCCAGAACGGTCCGAACAGGAAGGCGCCCCAGCTCCAGCCGTCCCGAACGAAAACAGCGCGTTCGAGCCCCGCTTCGCGGTTCGGCGCGTCTCCCGGCACATGGATCGTAAACCGGGCCATCAGACCGACAACGTCCCCTTGGTGGAGGGAACGCGATCCGACGCGCGCGCGTCGCGCTCGGTGGCGTGGCGTAGAACGCGGGCGAGGCCCTTGAACAGGCTCTCGGCGATATGGTGCGAATTCAGCCCGTAAAGGCATTCGGCATGGAGCGTCACACCGGCGTTCGAGGCGAAGGCCTGGAACCACTCACGCACGAGTTCCGTGTCGAAGGTCCCAATCTTGTGGGTCGGAAACTCGACGCGGAACACGAGAAACGCACGACCGGAAATGTCGAGCGCGAGGCGCGAGAGCGTTTCGTCCATCGGCATCAGGCAATCGGCATAGCGGGTGATGCCTTTTTTGTCGCCGAGCGCCTTGGCGAAGGCCTGCCCGAGCGCGATGCCGACATCCTCGACTGTGTGGTGATCGTCGACGTGAAGGTCACCCTCCGCTCGCACAAGCAGGTCGATCATCGAGTGCCGGGCGAGAAGGTGGAGCATGTGATCGAGAAAGCCGACGCCGGTGGCGACATCCGCCCGGCCGGTTCCGTCGAGATCGATCCCGACCTCGATCTTCGTTTCACCCGTCTCCCGCCTGATTTCCGCGCGGCGCATCGGACCTGTCCTTTTGCAATGCGGCACAAAGCCGAAACCCGCCTTTAGCGAAAAAGCAGGGTCCGGGCAATTCCAACCTCAGATGGAAGGGCACCCTTTGCAAGCCGGAGCTTGCCTCCCTACATTGCGGGGGAGCAGAAGGAGAACCGCTTGGCCGAGGATCACGCACCCCAGAGCTGGCAAGGAAGCTGGCATGCGACGACCATTCTCATGGTCCGCAAGGATGGACAAACCGTGATTGGCGGCGACGGGCAGGTCTCGCTCGGCCAGACCATCATCAAGGGCAACGCGAGGAAAGTCCGCCGCCTCGGCAAGGGCGACGTCATCGCCGGTTTTGCCGGCGCGACGGCGGATGCTTTCACTCTCTTTGAGCGGCTTGAGGCGAAGCTCGAACAATTCCCCGGGCAGTTGACACGCGCCTGCGTCGACCTTGCGAAGGACTGGCGCACGGATCGTTATCTCCGTCGCCTCGAAGCGATGATGCTGGTCGCGGACAAGACCACCGGTCTCGTCCTCTCCGGCACCGGGGATGTGCTCGAACCGGAGGGCGGCGTCATGGGCATCGGTTCGGGCGGCATGTATGCGCTTGCCGCCGCCCGTGCGCTGTATGACTCAGCGCATGACGCTGAAAACATCGTCCGACGGGCGATGAAGATCGCTGGCGAGATCTGCGTCTACACCAACGAAAATCTCGTGATCGAGATGATCGAAAGCTAAATTCCGGCGTCGGACGGCGTGTCTGCGTCCGTCCGACTCGCTGCCCGACATTGACGGAACCCTGATGACATCCTTTTCCCCCCGCGAGATCGTTTCCGAACTCGATCGCTACATCGTCGGCCAGAAGGAGGCAAAGCGCGCGGTTGCCATCGCGCTGCGCAACCGCTGGCGGCGTCAGCAGCTCGAAGGCCCGATGCGCGAAGAGGTTTTGCCCAAGAACATCCTGATGATCGGCCCGACCGGCTGCGGCAAGACCGAAATCGCCCGCCGCCTTGCAAGGCTCGCTGGAGCGCCATTTCTGAAAGTCGAGGCGACGAAGTTCACCGAGGTCGGCTATGTCGGCCGCGATGTCGAGCAGATCGTGCGCGATCTGGTTGAGGTCGGCATCGGGCTCGAGCGCGACAAGCGCCGCAAGGATGTCAGCGCCAAGGCGCAGGTCGCGGCGGAGGAACGCGTGCTCGATGCGCTCGTCGGCGCGACCGCTTCGCCTGCGACGCGCGATGCCTTCCGCAGGAAGCTGCGAAACGGCGAACTCGCGGACAAGGAAATCGAGATCGAGCTCGCAGGCCCGGCGAACTCCGGCCTGCCGATGTTCGAGATTCCCGGCATGCCCGGCGGGCAGATCGGCGCGATTTCCCTCGGCGATATCCTCGGCAAATCCTTCGGACAGAAGGGTAAGCCGCGGCGCACCACCGTGCAGGACGCCTACGAGCCGCTGATCGCCGAAGAAAGCGACAAGCTGATCGATCAGGACCGCATCGTTGCGGATGCGGTCAGGTCCGTGGAAGAGAATGGCATCGTCTTCCTCGACGAGATTGACAAGATTTCGGTGCGGGAAGGCCGCTCCGGCGGCGACGTTTCCCGCGAGGGCGTGCAGCGCGATCTCCTGCCGCTGATCGAGGGCACGACTGTTGCAACCAAGCATGGGCCGGTGAAGACCGACCATATCCTCTTTATCGCCTCCGGTGCCTTCCACGTCGCCAAGCCCTCGGATCTCTTGCCCGAGTTGCAGGGCCGGCTGCCGATCCGGGTCGAGTTGAAGCCACTCGGCGAAGCCGACTTCCGCCGTATCCTCACCGAAACCGAGGCCTCGCTTATCAAGCAGTATGTCGCGCTGATGGCGACCGAGGGCGTGACGCTTTCCTTCACGGATGACGGCATCGCGGCGGTTGCCAAGGCGGCCTTCGAGGTCAACACCAATGTCGAGAATATCGGCGCGCGCCGGCTCCAGACTGTGCTCGAACGCGTTCTGGACGAGGTCAGCTTCACCGCGACCGATCGTTCGGGCGAAACGGTGGTGGTCGATGCCGCGGCGGTGACGAAGGAGGTCGGAGAACTCGCAAAAAACGCCGATCTCTCGCGTTTCATTCTCTAACGGACCATTCCGGAGACGAATCCATGCGCATCGCGATCATCTCCGACATCCACGGCAACGTCCTTGCGCTGGAGGCTGTCCTCGCCGATATCGCCCGGCAGGGAGCGCAAAGGATCGTCGATCTCGGCGATCGCGTTTCCGGCCCGCTCTGGCCCAGGGAGACCTTCGACCGGCTGAAATCGCTCGGCATTCCCGGTGTGCGCGGCAATCATGATCGCATCGTCGGCGAAGGAGCGCGGGAAGGCATGGGCCCGCCCGATGCCGTCGCATGGGACGCGCTTGACGCTCCGTCCCGCGCGGAACTCTCGGCCCTGCCGTTTACCGCCGACTTCGCGCCCGGCCTGCGCGCCTTCCATGCGACGCCCGCCCACGATGATCGCTACACCCTCGACGATATTCACGAGGGGCGCCTTTTCCGAGCGGATATCGCCAAGATTGCGCTGCGACTCGGCGGGTTCGAAGCGCGAATCATCCTGATGGGTCACAGCCATCGCCCGGAGATGGTCCGCCTGCCGGACGGTCGCGTGCTCATCAATCCCGGCTCGGTTGGCGATCCCGGCTACGAGGACACCACAGGACAGCGCCATGTTTCCGAAGCCGGGACACCCCACGCCCGCTATGCTCTTCTGGATACTGCCGATCTTGCCTTTCCGGATGTGACCTTCCGTGCCGTGACCTACGATTTCGAACGCGCCGCGCGGCAGGCGGAAAAGCACGGTCGGGCCGAATGGGCCCACGCGCTCAGAACCGGGTTGATGCCCCGCCCCGCTTGACGGGGCCCTCCTGCTGGGGGAGTCTCGCGCGATGTCGCTGGCCCTGCCTTTCACCATCGTCGGTTCGGCGACGCTGCTTTCGCGCGTGACGGGCTTCCTGCGCGACGTGCTGATTGCGGCGATGCTCGGCTCCGGTCCAGTAGCGGACATTTACGTCGCGGCCTTCCTGATTCCGAACCTTTTCCGCAAGATGATGAGCGAGGGTGCGCTCAACGCCGCCATCGTGCCGCGCCTCGCCCGGCTCGAACAGGAGGGCGGCAAGCAGGCGGCACGCGGTTTTTCCGACGATGTGCTCTCGCTAATGCTGGTGGCGGTGATCGTGATGATCGCTCTCGCCGAATTCGCGATGCCGCAGATCATGTCGGCGCTGGCGATCGGTTTCAAGGCGAGCACCGCCAAGTTCGACGATGCGGTACTCTTCGCGCGGATCGCTTTTCCCTTCGTTGGCTGCGTGCTGCTTGCGGCGCTGATGTCGGCCCTGCTTAACACCACCGAGCGTTACGCCGTGGCTGCGCTGGTGCCGCTGGTGCTCAACCTGCTGTTGATCGGCGTGTTGCTCGCATTGCTGCTGTTGCCTGTCGAACGTCGCGATGCCGGGCTAGCGCTGGTGACGACCGTATTGATTGCGGGCGTCGTCCAGCTCGTACTGCTTTGGCGCGCGACCGGTCGTGCCGGTTTCGATGTCACGCCCCGCCCGCTCGACGCGATGACGGGACGCATCGATCCGGGCGCGAAAACGCTACTGCTGGTCGCCTTGCCGGGCATGATGATCGCCGGCTCCGGGCATGTGCACATGATCATCGCCAGCCAGTTCGCCTCGCTGGAGCCGCGCGCGATATCCTGGCTCTACTACGCCGACCGGCTGTTCCAGCTACCGCTCGGTTTCGTGGCGGCGGCGGTGGGGGTGGTGCTGCTGCCGCGCCTCTCGAAGGCGCTCAATCAGGACGACCGCCAGATGATGGCGGAAGCGCAGAGCGAATCCTTCGTGTTTTCCTCGCTGCTGATCCTGCCGGCGACCGTGGCGCTGATCGTGCTGGCGAAGCCGATCACGCTGGTGCTGTTCCAGCGCGGTGCCTTCGGTTTCGTCGATGTCCGGGCGACGGCGGCGATGCTCAAGGTGCTCGCCTTCGCGTTACCGGCCTTCGTGCTGATCAAGGTGATTCTGCCCGGTTTCCTCGCGCGGGAAGAAATGCGTCCGCCGCTGATCGCGGTGGGGATCGCCATCGCGGCCAATATCGCGACCGGGCTGTTCTTCCACCACGGCGGCAAGTGGCTCGCGCCCGCCATCGGCGTTGCGGTCGGCGCCTGGACCAATGCGCTGGTTCTGCTGGCGATGGCGATCTGGAAAGACCGGCTCAACCTCTTGAGGAGCGCGATCTGGCGGGCTGCGGGCGCCGGACTCGCCGCAGCGATCATGGGCCTGCTCGTCGGCTGGATGGCGGTCGAGTTGAAGGGCTTCATGCAGGTCAGCCGCCCCTTCGCGATGAAGGGCGCAGCGCTGATGGCGATCTGCACTTCGGGGCTTCTGGTTTATTTGCTGGCCGCGCGCCTTCTCGGAGTCTTCACCGTCGCCGCCCTGAGAAAAAGCACGCGCAGCGGCGCGAATTGAGCATCCTCCTTGCGGTCCAACTGCGCGATTGCTAGAGCGCGCGATGAAAACCGAACCGGATGACAACCCGTGACCTCGAAGCCCGTCTCCCTCTCGCCTTACAAGCCGCGCGTCTTTTCCGGCGTGCAGCCCACCGGCAACCTGCATCTCGGCAATTATCTTGGCGCCATCAAGCGATTCGCTGAATTGCAGCACGCGCATGATTGCATCTATTGCGTGGTCGATCTCCACGCGATCACGCAGGGCGTCGAGGTCTGGGGTGGTCCTGAGGGCCTGAGGCGCGCGACCCGTGAGGTCACTGCGGCCTATATCGCTGCCGGGATCGACACGAAGAAGCACATCGTCTTCAACCAGAGTCAGGTCGTCGAGCACGCCGAGTTGGCCTGGATCTTCAACTGCATCGCGCGGATGGGCTGGGCCAACCGCATGACGCAGTTCAAGGAAAAGGCCGGCAAGGACCGGGAAAATGCCTCCGTCGGCCTCTTTGCCTACCCGATGCTGATGGCGGCGGACATCCTCGTCTACCGCGCGACGCATGTGCCGGTGGGCGACGATCAGAAACAGCACCTCGAACTGACACGCGATATCGCCCAGAAGTTCAACTTCGACTTCGCCGATCGGATCCGGGAACTCGGTCTGTCATCGGGTGAATATTTTCCGCTTCCCGAACCGCTGATTGCGGGCCCGGCGCCGCGTGTCATGTCCTTGCGCGATGGCTCGAAGAAAATGTCGAAATCCGATCCGTCGGACTATTCGCGACTCAACCTCACGGACGACGCCGATGCGATCGCGCAGAAGGTCCGCAAGGCCAAGACCGATCCCGAACCGCTGCCGTCCGAGGAAGCAGGCCTGAAGGGTCGGCCGGAAGCCGAGAATCTGGTCACGATCTTCGCCGCGCTCTCCGGCGAGGCGCCGGCTTCCATTCTGCAGCAGTACGGGGGCGGGCAGTTCTCGACCTTCAAGAACGCGCTGGTCGAACTCGCGGTGGCGAAGCTCTCGCCTGTCGGTGCCGAGATGCGGCGATTGACGGCTGATCCGGCGATGATCGACGCAGTTCTGGCCGATGGCGCCGAGCGTGCCCGCGCCATCGCCGCGCCGGTGATGCGGGACGTTCGCGAGATTTACGGGTTCATCCAAGAGTAGCCATGGAGAAGATCTCGATGCGCAGCTCATACTGATCTGGAACAATATCCGCACAATCCTCGCGAGCGCCGATATGGGCCTCGACAATATCGTCCGGCTGACCAGCTACCTGCGCGATGCGTCCTATGCGGAAGCGAACGGGCGTACGCGCATCGCCGCACTCGGGGGGTGAGCCATTCCGACGACGGCAATTGTCGCGCAAACGCTTGTCAGCGATTGGCTGGTCGAGATCGAGGTTATTGCAGCAGCGTGGCCGAGCTTGCGATTCTGCGCCCGCTTTGGCACTCTGAATTTTCTTCCGAGACTCCACGGGGACATGCATGGCCTTCCGGCGGCGCGCCTATGAACCGGGCCATCGGCCCAAGATTCTCGTCGTGATCGACGAAACACCGGAGTGCCGGCGCGCGGTGCTGTTCGCCGCACGCCGCGCGCGCCGTTCGGGCGCGAATATCGTCATGCTCTCGGTGATCGTGCCGGACGATGGCCAGCCCTGGCTCGGCATCGGCAATCTGATGCAGGCGGAAGCCGAGGCGGAAGCCGGCGAACGGCTCGACAAATCCGCTGAGATCGTGCGGCGCGAGGCCGGGTTCGAGCCCGAGCGTATCATCCTCACCGGCGTGCCGGCCGATCAGGTAATGACCCTGATCCAGGAAGACGAAGATATCGCCGTGCTGGTGCTGGCTGCGGGAACCGGCAAGGAGGGACCTGGCCCGCTCGTTTCTCATATCGCCGGAAAGGTCGCGGCGAGTTTCCCTGTACCGGTGACGATCGTGCCGGGCGGGCTCGCCGAGGCTGATTTCGAGGCGCTTGCCTGACAGGTCTTTTCGCCGGCGCGATGCAGGGCTATGTAGGGCGGGGCGGCCGGCCGGAGCTTGAAACCGGACCTTTCCCGCCAACGAGGCAGCCATGTTCATCCAGACCGAAGTGACCCCCAATCCCGCGACGCTGAAGTTCCTGCCGGGCCGCGATGTTCTCGGCGCGTCAACGCGCGAATTCCGCTCGGCGGAAGAAGCAGCAGCCTCGCCGCTCGCGAACGCGCTGTTTGGCATCCCCGGCATCGTCGGCGTGTTCTTCGGCGGCGATTTCGTCTCGGTTACCAAGACAGACGGCGAGTGGCAGCACCTCAAGCCCGCGATTCTCGGGGCGATCATGGAGCATTACCTCTCCGGTGCGCCGATCCTGGCCGAGGGCGCCGCCGCCGAGCAGACGGGCGACGAGTTCTTCGCACCGGAAGACGCGGATACCGTTGCGACGATCAAGGAACTGCTCGAAACGCGCGTGCGGCCGGCGGTGGCGGGCGACGGCGGCGATATCACCTTCCGCGGCTTCCGCGACGGGGTCGTCTATCTCACCATGAAGGGCTCGTGTTCGGGCTGCCCGAGTTCGACCGCGACGCTCAAGCACGGCATCCAGAACCTGCTTCGCCATTTCCTGCCGGATGTCCAGTCCGTCGAAGCGGCCTGACGGCGCGGTCCGGAGGCTCCCTTGCGCGTCCTCGCTCTTGACACTGCCCTTGGCGCAACCGCCGTCGCCCTGCTGGACACGGATGCGAACCTGATCCTCGCCGAGGAGAGCCAGGCGATGGAGCGCGGTCATTCCGAAGCGCTGATGCCGATGGTCGAGCGCGTGATGGCCGCAGCCGGTGTCGAATTTTCCGCAATCGACCGGTTCGGCGTCACGATCGGGCCGGGAAGCTTTACGGGGCTGCGTATCGGCATCGCGGCGGCCCGTGGCTTTGCGCTGGTGCATGATCGTCCGGCGGTCGGCGTCTCGACGCTCGCGGCATATGCAGCGCCGGTCCTGTTCGGGGGCGAGCGGCGCCCTGTCGCGGCGGCGATCGACGCGCGCAACGGCATGGCCTTCTTTCAGGCCATGGGCGTAGACGGTCGCACGATCGCCGGCCCCGGCCTCTACCGGATCGAGGAAGCAGCGCGGAAAACCGGCGACGGCGCGATCAGCTTCGTCGGCAATGCGGCGGACAAGCTCGCCGCCGCTCGCCGCGACGGGCAGGTGGATTTCCGTTTCGGGGCCGGCACCGTCTCCGCGCTTCCTGCGCCGCCGATCGCCTGGGTGGCGCGGCTCGCGTCCGCCGCCAATCCCGCGACCTCGCCTGCCCGGCCGATGTATCTGCGCGAGGTTAACGTCACGATGGGCGATCGCGCCCGGCTGCAGCGCGCCTGAGGCCGGCGATGTTCTGGCTCTGGCCCTGGTTCTGGCTCGGACAGCTTTACACGACCTTCCGCCCGGCCTCGATCCTCGATTCCTCGCGCATCGCCGCGATTCACGACGAGAGTTTTGCCATCGGCTGGGACCGGAGCGAGATCGAGCGTATGATCCTCGATGGGCATGTCGCCGATGTCATGATCTCGCGCGCGCCCATCGGCGAGGTGGTCACCGGCTTCGCCATCAGCCGCGTGGTGCTCGACGAGGCCGAACTCCTCACCATCGCACTCGACAGCGAGGTCCGCGGGCGCGGCTTCTCCGAAAGCCTGCTCGAACGGCACAGCCAGCGCGTGCGTCAGGCGGGCGCGACGAGCCATTTCCTCGAAGTCGCGGATGCCAACGAGCCCGCCCTCGCGCTTTATCGCAAGCTTGGTTTCGTCGAGATCGGTCGCCGCAAGGGATATTATCCGAATGCCAAGGGGGTTGGCGCCGCGCGGCACGATGCCTTGACCATGCGGCGCGATCTCTCTCCGCTCGACCCCACCCCGCGCTTCGCCTGAACGAACGGCGGCTTTCCAAGCGCGGCAAGCCTTGATATGCCGCAGGGAAACAGCGTGGGGGAAGGATGAGCGGGGAGACCGGCATGGATCGCGATCTCGGCAGCGTCGCCGAACGGTGCCGTGCGCAGGGCCTGCGCATGACCGGGCCGCGTCGCGTCATCGCCGAGGTTCTCGACCGCTCGGTCGATCACCCCGATGTCGAGGAACTGCACCGCCGCGTATCCGAGATCGAGCCGCGCATCGCGCTCTCGACCGTCTATCGCACGGTGCGGCTTCTGGTCGAGGCGGGCATCCTCGAACGCCACCTCTTCAACGACGGCCGCGCCCGCTACGAAAACGCCGATCACGAGCACCACGATCATCTCATCGACATGACAACGGGGAATGTCATCGAATTCCGTTCGCCGGAGATCGAGGAATTGCAGGCGAAGATCGCGGAGAGCCTCGGCTATCGCATCACCGGGCACCGGTTGCAGTTGTTCTGCGTACCGATGAAGGATCGCGGCCGTCGCCGAACCGTCACAAAGCGCGATTAGAAGCCTCGCCAGCGCTCCATCGAGGCTCATCGTTCCCCCATGATCGAACAGGGTCCAATACGGTATCTGAAGATCGGCGTTCGGGTCGCGGCGATGGCGCCCGCCTTCGCACTCGGTCTGCCGGCGCAATGGCTTGCGCTGCGACTGGCGCCGGGGCTTGCGCGCTGGATGCCGGTTCTGTTTCATCGCTACCTGCTGTTCGTGCTCGGCGTGCGTGTCGAGAAAGTCGGCGCGCTCGATGCCAGAAAGCCGATCCTGATCGCCTCGAACCACCTCTCCTGGCTCGATATCGTTGTCATTTCCTCGCTCGCGCCGGTTTCCTTCATCGCCAAGAGCGAGGTCGGCGCCTGGCCGCTGTTCGGCACGCTCGCCCGTCTCCAGCGCTCGATTTTTGTCGAGCGCGAGAGGCGTGGCAAAACCGGCGAGGTCAACCGCTCGATCGCCGCACGCCTTGCGGAGGGCGATGCGCTTGTGCTGTTCGCCGAGGGCACGACCAGCGACGGATCGCGCATTCTTCCGTTCCGCTCGGCGCTGATCGGCGCGGCGCAGGCGGTCGCCGGTGGCGGCGAGGCGGGACGGTCGATCGTCCAACCACTCAACATCGCCTACCCGCGCATTGCCGGGTTGCCGACGGGGCGCGTCGATCATCCGCTGATCGCCTGGCACGGCGACATGGATCTCCTGCCTCATCTCGGCGATTTCCTCACCTTGCCGAACGTTGACTGCCGCGTGACCTTCCTCGATGCGCGCGATGTTGAGCCCGGCAGCGACCGGAAGGCCCTCGCCCGCGAGATGGAAACCGCGATCCGTCGAAGTCATGCCCGTGCGTTGACCGGGCGTGAACCCTCCGTGGCGTGACGCACGAACAAAGCCATGCCGCCTCTTTGCGAAACAGCCTGCGGCGGGTAAAGAACGGGCGATGACCAAACTCGATACCGATCTTTCCGGCAGCCCCGATGCGCCGCGTCGTGCGCATATTAAGTCCTACGGCTGCCAGATGAACGTGCATGACGCCGAACGCATGGCCGATCTTCTGGCTGGCGAGGGCTATGTCATGACGGAGGAGGCGGAAAACGCCGATCTCGTGATCCTCAATACCTGCCATATCCGCGAGAAGGCCGCCGAGAAGGTTTATTCCGAATTGGGCCGGCTGCGCGTCACCAAGGAGCAGCGCGCTGCCGACGGGCGAACCACGCTGATCGCGGTCGCCGGCTGCGTCGCGCAGGCCGAGGGCGGCGAGATCATGAAGCGCCAGCCGAACGTGGATATCGTCGTCGGCCCGCAGAGCTATCATCGCCTGCCTGGCCTGATCGCCCGCGCCGAGGCACGCGACCGCAGGGGCGCGATCGACACCGAGTTTCCGGAAGAAGACAAGTTCACGGCGCTGCCGAAGCCCGAAGCGAAACGGCTGATGGCGCGTGGCCCCTCCGCCTTTCTCACAGTGCAGGAGGGCTGCGACAAGTTCTGCTCGTTCTGCGTTGTGCCCTTCACGCGCGGCGCCGAAACCTCGCGTCCCGTCGCGGCAATCGTTGAGGAAGCGCGGGCGATGGTCGAGGCCGGCGTGCGCGACATCATGCTGCTCGGCCAAAACGTCAACGCCTATCACGGCGATGACGGGAAGGGCGGCACCGCCGATCTCGCCCGGCTGTTCGACAGGCTCTCTGCGATCGACGGGCTCGCGCGCCTGCGCTATGCAACGAGCCACCCGCGCGATATGAACGCCGCGCTGATCGCGGCGCACCGCGACAATCCCAAGGTGATGCCCTATCTTCACCTGCCGGTGCAGAGCGGCTCCGATCGCGTGCTCAAGGCGATGAACCGCAGGCACACGCGCGACTTCTACCTGCGAATCATCGACGAAGTGCGCGCCGCGCGGCCCGATATCGCGCTGACATCGGATTTCATCACCGGCTTTCCCGGCGAGACGGATGCGGATTTCGAGGACACGATGGATCTTGTCCGCCAGGTCGGCTTCGCCTCGGCTTATTCGTTCAAGTACAGCCCTCGCCCCGGCACGAAATCGGCAGAGGGCGAGGATTCGGTTCCCGAATCGGTGAAATCGGATCGACTGCTCGCGCTTCAGGCGCTTATCGTGGCGCAGCAGACGGCCTTCAACGCCGCCTGTCTCGGCCGGCGGATGCCCGTGCTGTTCGAGAAGGCAGGCCGTTTTCCGGGGCAGGCTTCCGGCAAGTCGCCTTACCTTCAGGCCGTCAATGTCGAAATTCCGGCGGAGAACGCGATTTCCGACTTTATCGGCCGCATCGTCGATGTTGATATCAGCGAACTGGCATCGAATTCGCTTCGCGGAAAATTGGCGGAGGGCCAGTCTTCCGCCGTCGGAGGAAAAGCCGCTTGACCTTGCGCCTCAGCGAGCCCTCGCGCCTCGCCGCTTCCGTTCAGGCCTCGCTCGACGGGGTCGAGGAAGCCCTGATGCTGGATGACAACCGGGCCGCGAGCCTCGTTGTCGGCAACTATGACCAGAATATCGCGCATCTGGAGCGACGGCTGAACGTCGTTGCTCATGTCAACGGCAACGCGATCGTGCTGCGCGGCGCCCGCGAGGCGGTGGACCATGCCCGCCGCGTGGTCGAAAGCCTCTACGCCACGGTGAAGCGCGGCAAGGCAGTCGGACCCGGCGATGTCGATGGCGCGATCGAGGAAACCGCGCTTCAGCGCGGTCTTTTCCCGGAGAAATCAGAGCCCGATCCCGAGCCCGTCCGCGCGCCGGGTCGCGAGAATTACGCCGGGTTCGGGCATATCACCACGCGGAAGAAGGGTATCGTCAAGGCCCGCAACGCGGCGCAGGACAGCTACCTGCGTGTGCTCGCGCGCCACGAACTGGTCTTTGCCGAGGGGCCGGCCGGTACCGGCAAGACCTGGCTTGCGGTCGGCCATGCGGTGCAGCTTCTCGAAGCCGGGCATGTCGAACGCCTGATTCTCTCGCGCCCGGCTGTCGAGGCTGGCGAGAAGATCGGCTTCCTCCCCGGCGACATGCGGGAGAAGGTCGATCCCTATCTCCGCCCGATCTACGACGCGCTCTACGATTTCATGGAGGGCAGGATCGTCGAACGCGCACTCCAGACCGGGGTCATCGAAGTGGCCCCCCTTGCCTTCATGCGCGGTCGCACGCTTTCGAATGCGCTGATCCTGCTCGACGAGGCCCAGAATTCCTCCTCGATGCAGATGAAGATGTTCCTGACCCGCCTTGGGGAGGGTTCGCGCATGATCATCACCGGCGATCCGACGCAGGTTGATCTACCGCCGGGGCAGAAGAGCGGTTTCGCCGAAGCGATTTCACTCCTCTCCGAGGTCGAGGGTATCGGCCATGTGAAGTTCGGCCACCAGCACGTCGTCCGGCACGATCTCGTCCGGCGCATCGTCAAGGCCTATGAGGATCAGACGAATGCCGGCTCGCGCTGATACTGCCCCGGCAGGTGCTTCGCCCCTGCCGGAGATCGACATACGAATCGAGGCGCCGGGCTGGCAGTCGCTGCCGGAGGTGGAGGCGGTCGTGCGGCGCGCGGTCGAGACGGTCCTTGCGGATTACGAACCGGAAGACCGGGGGGCCGTCGCGGTGCTGCTGACCGGAGACGCCGAAATCCGTCACCTCAACCGTGATTTCCGGGACAAGGACACGCCGACCAATGTGCTCTCTTTCCCCGCAGCCGGGCTGCCGGACGAGCGCATTCTCGGCGATATCGCGCTTGCCTATGAAACCTGCGCCCGCGAGGCCCGCGAGGAAGGAAAAGCGGTGACGGACCATCTTGCCCATCTCGTGGTGCACGGCGTGCTTCATCTCCTCGGTTTCGACCACCAAGCGCCCGACGAAGCGGAAGAAATGGAAGCCGAGGAAGTGGCGATTCTCGCCCGGCTCGGCATCGCCGATCCCTACGCCGGAGCGGAACTGGCGCAGAATTCGCACGGGGCTTCGTCATGAGCAGCGACGACAGTTCCGAAAAAGCCGGAGCGCCGGAGATATCGCGCAAGGAGCCGCGGGAATCCTGGCTCGATCGTTTCCGGGTGGCGCTCGGCCTCAAGAACCCCGCCTCGATCCGTGCCGAACTGGCCGATGCGATTGAGGAAAGCCACGACGATACCAGCAGCGAAGACGCGTTCACCGGTCAGGAAAAGCGCATTCTGCGTAACCTCCTGGCCGCGCGCGACAAGCGCGTGCAGGACGTGATGGTGCCGCGCGGCTCGATTATTGCCATTGCGGACGATGCGCGCGTCGCCGAACTGCGCGAATTATTCATGTCCGCCGGGCATTCGCGCCTGCCGGTTTATACCGAGACGCTCGACGAGCCGCTCGGCATGATCCATATCCGCGATTTTTTCGCCCGTCTCGAAACCGTCGATCTCGACACGCTCGTCAAGGATATCGGCCTCGTCCGTCCGGTGCTGTTCGCGCCCGCCTCGATGCCGGCACTCGATCTTCTCGTCGAGATGCAGGGCAAGCACATCCACATGGCGATGGTAATTGACGAATATGGTGGCACCGACGGGCTCGTCTCGATCGAGGATCTGCTGGAGATCATCGTCGGCGAAATCGAGGACGAGCACGATATCGTCGAGGACAGCGAGGTGGTGCGGCTGGAGGACGGCGCGATCGAGATCAGCGCGCAGGCGCCGATCGCGGAAGTAGCGGGCCTCCTTGGCATTGAACTGGCCGCGCCGAGCGACGATCACGAGATCGAGACGATCGGCGGTTATGTCACCGCGATGCTGGGTCGGGTTCCGACGCAGGGTGAGGTCGTCTCGCCGCCGGGCGGCCTGACCTTCACGATCCTCGAAGGCGATGCCCGGCGCGTCCGGCGCTTGCGGGTCGCGCCGACGCCGGCCGAGGAAGCCAGCGACGAGGAGAATTCCGGCTGAAGCGATCCGATGCGGGTGTTGAAAACGCCAAAAGTGTTTTCCCTGAGCGGGTTCATGTCTTTACCTCTCCATCAGCCGGCGATTCGCCGGTTTTTGTGCGATCTTGGACAGGAAGGCGGATTTGGACGCGATGGCCGCAGGCGAGGGAGGAATCCTGGCCCGCATCAGGGATTGGCACCATGCGATTCTCCTCGCGGGTCGCGGGCAGCGCCGTATCCTCGCTGCTGGCGCTGGGGCTTGCGCCGCGCTCGCCATGCAGCCGCTCGATCTCTGGCCGGCCTATTTCATCGCTTTTCCGTTGCTGGTCTTGTTGCTGGACGGCACCGGCGACGCCACCCGCCCGCGATGGGCGGATCTCTTCGCCGCGGCGGGAATCGGCTGGTTTTTTGGCTTCGGCTATTTTCTTGCTGGCCTCTGGTGGCTTGGAGCGGCCTTTCTCGCGGGCGGCGACCAGTTCATCTGGCTGATGCCGTTCGGCGTCGTCGGTCTCCCGGCGTTCCTTGCGGTGTTTCCTGCCTTCGGGCTGATCGTTGCGCGATTGATCTGGTCACGTGGCGCGGCGCGCGTTCTCGCGCTGGCGTTCGGCCTGTCTCTCGCGGAGTGGGCGCGCGGCTGGGTCTTCACCGGATTCCCTTGGAACGGTTTCGGGCAGGCTTTTGCCAACCAACTCGTCCTGGTACAGGCTGTCTCGATTATCGGAGCGGAAGCGCTGGGGGCGATCGCTATTGCAGTCGGCGCGATGCCGGCGCTTGTGCTCGTGGGGCGGTCGCGGTTTGGCATGTTTTGGCCGGTTGCAGCGATCCTCCTCGTCATCGGCATCGGCATGGGCTACGGCCTCATGCGCCTTCAGGCTTCGGGCGGTGTGGCGGTCGATTTCCGGACCATGCCCTTCGTGCCGAACGTGAAGCTTCGCATCATGCAGCCGAATGTCTCGCAGGATGCAAAGAACGCCACGCGCGACGGGATGAAGGAACTCGAATCGTTCCTTGCGCTCAGCGACACCGCGAAAGGCGCCCATGCCTCGGGCATTGCCGATGTCACGCATCTCATCTGGCCGGAAGCTCCCTTTGCCTTCGTGCTGGAACGCAAGCCGCAGGCGGTCCGGGCTATCCGCGACTATCTGCCGGGTGGAACGGTGCTGATTACCGGAGCCGTGCGCGCCGAGCCCGAGAGCCAGACAAGCTTTCGCTTCTTCAACTCGATCCAGGTTCTCGACCGCAATGGCTTCGTCGCCACCTATGACAAGGCGCATCTGGTGCCATTTGGCGAGTACCTGCCCTTCGAATCCGCCCTTCGCGCGATCGGCCTCAAGCAGTTCGTGAATGTGATCGGCGGGTTTACCGCCAGCCCCGCCAGGCAATCGCTCGCCATCCCCGGTTTTCCACCGGTAACGCCGATGATCTGTTTCGAGAGCATCTTCCCGCACGATCTCGCCGATTCGGCCGTGGCGGGCGGCGTTTTCATCAACGTGACAAACGACGGTTGGTTCGGCTACACTGCCGGTCCGTACCAGCATCTCGCGCAGGCGAGGCTGCGCGCAGTCGAATTCGGACAGCCGATGGTTCGCGCAGCCAACAGCGGGATTTCCGCCGTGTACGATGCTTTTGGCCGCCAGATCGCGGCCTTGCCGCTCGGGCGAGCCGACGTTCTCGACGCGCCGCTCCCGGTCGGTCTGTCAAAAACGTTGTATAAGCTCGGCGGGTGGTATAGTTTCGCCACCGTTATGATAGGGTTCCTGGCAATCGGGGTCCTCGGGAGGCTGAGAGCCTGAGTTTCGCTCCGGCGAAGTCTCAGCAAGACCTTGAAGCCAAACCTTAAATTGGCGCAGAATGCAAACTTGAGGGTGTGATGGCCGCCGACGATAATCCGATGAAAAAAGCACCGAGTCCCGTTGATCGCCATGTCGGGAACCGGGTGCGAATGCGTCGAATCACCGTCGGCATGAGTCAGGAGAAACTCGGCGAAGCGCTGGGTGTCACCTTCCAGCAGATCCAGAAATACGAGAAGGGCTCGAACCGCATCAGCGCAAGCCGCATGCAGAATATCGCGCAGACCCTTGGCGTGCCGGTTTCCTTCTTCTTCGATGGTGCCCCGCGCGACGAATCGCTCGGCATGGCGGTTGGGTTTGCGGAAGGGCAGCAGGCCGACTACGCCGCCGATATTTTCGCGACGCCCGAGGGCGTGGCCCTCGCCCGTGCCTTTGCCTCGATCCAGGATCCGAAGGTCCGGCGACGCGTTGTTGATCTCGTGACAACTCTGGTCGAAGGGCAGAAGCGGGATTGAAGTGGTGATTCCGCCGATCATTTTGTGCTGAGACGTTTTCTTTTCCGGAACATTCGTTCGTTTTGTCGGAATCGTTCGTCGAACGCCCTTGACCTCCCCAACGGTTCGGGAATAGAGACGCGCCGCGACCCTGCCTTGTGGAGGGAGCCGTTTCCAAATTCATGCACGGAGCTCATCGTGGCGCGTTCGTCTTATCTCTTTACCTCCGAATCGGTTTCTGAAGGCCATCCCGACAAGGTCTGCGACCGCATTTCCGACGAGGTTGTCGATCTCTTTTTCCGCGAAGCCGCCAAGGCGGGCATGGATGCGGCTCAGGTTCGCGTCGCCTGCGAGACGCTCGCCACCACCAACCGTGTCGTCATCGCCGGGGAGGTCCGCACCTCGCTCGACGAGAAGACGATGAAGTCGAAGGTCAAGTCCGCTGCCCGCAAGGCCATCAAGGCCATCGGGTACGAGCAGGACGGCTTCCACTGGAAGAAGGCCAAGATCGACGTCCTGCTCCACCCGCAGTCCGCCCATATCGCGCAAGGCGTCGATGCCTCAGGCAACAAGGACGAGGGCGCGGGCGATCAGGGCATCATGTTCGGTTACGCCTGCAAGGAAACGCCTGACCTGATGCCGGCGCCGATCTATTATTCCCACAAGATCCTCGAGGTCCTGACCGCCGCCCGCAAGGCCGGCGAGAAGGGCTGCGGCGTGCTCGGCCCGGACGCGAAGAGTCAGGTCACCGTGAAATACGAGAACGGCAAGCCGGTCGGCGTGACGCAGATCGTGCTTTCGACCCAGCACCTCGACGAGAAGCTGACCTCCGACGACGTGCGCAAGATCGTCGAACCGATCATCCGCGAGACGCTGCCGGCGGGCTGGGTCACCAAAGACACGGTCTGGCACGTCAATCCGACAGGCGCTTTCGTGATCGGCGGCCCTGATGGCGACGCCGGCCTCACCGGCCGCAAGATCATCGTCGACACCTACGGCGGCGCGGCGCCGCATGGCGGCGGTGCCTTCTCCGGCAAGGACCCGACCAAGGTCGACCGCTCGGCCGCCTATGCCGCGCGCTATCTTGCGAAGAACGTCGTGGCCGCTGGCCTCGCCGACCGCTGCACGATCCAGCTCTCCTACGCGATCGGCGTGTCGAAGCCGCTCTCGGTCTATGTCGATCTGCACGGGACCGGCAAGGTTGACGAGGCAAAGCTCGAAAAGGTTCTGCCAGAGATCATGGATCTCTCGCCGCGCGGCATCCGCACTCACCTCAGCCTCAACAAGCCGATCTACGCCCGCACGGCGGCTTACGGCCACTTCGGCCGCAAGGCCTCGCGTGACGGCGGCTTCTCCTGGGAGAAGACCGATCTCGCCCCGACGATCAAGAAGGCGGTTGCCTGAAGGGACGGTCCGGCTTGAACACGGATCAGAAACAGGACGGCGGGGCATCCGAAAAGGGGCCTCGCCGTCAGCTTTACGGGCGCTCGAAGGGCAAAGCGCTGCGGGCGGCTCAGGCCGGGCGGATTGCCGATTTGTTGCCGCAGGTCGCCATCGACATCGAACGGCTGAGCACCGATCCCGCGGCGCAATTCGCGCATGGATCGGACAGTTTTCGGCCGGAAGAACTGGTTCTGGAAATCGGCTTTGGCGGTGGTGAGCATCTTGCCGCGCAAGCGCGTGGCAACCGGAACATTGGCTATTTCGGTGTCGAACCCTTCCTGAACGGCGTGGCGAAGCTCCTCGGTGAGATCGAGGCGGACGGGCTCGATAACATCCGCCTCCTTCGGGGCGATGCGCGCGACGTGCTGGCGGCGCTGCCCGATTTCTGCCTTGCCGGCGTCTACCTGCTCTACCCTGACCCCTGGCCCAAGCGCCGGCAGCGCAAACGCCGGATCGTCGACATGGCATTCCTCGGCGAGGTTGCGCGCGTGCTGAAGCCGGGTGGTGAATTGCGCTTTGCGACCGATATCGACGATTACGCCGGCTGGATGCTGGCGCGGATCGCCCACCAGGACGAGCTTACCTGGCTCGGCGAGCGGGCGAACGACTGGCGCAACCCCTGGGACGGCTGGCACCGCACGCGCTACGAGGAAAAGGCGCTGCGCGAGGGCAGAACTCCGGCCTATTTCCGGTTCAAGCGTCGCTCACCTACACCTTTTCCGCCATGAACTTCTGCATTTGCCGGCCTGTGATCGGCTGATCGAGTTCCACGCCGCCGCCCTTTCCATCCGACCAGACGGCGGTGCCGGTCAGGCAGCAATCGGCATTCTTCAGCTTGATGGTCTTGCCGACATCTCGTTCCGAGAGCCCGGCGATTCCCATACCGCTGCGGGAAATATCCCGGAGATCGGCGGTGAAATGGCGCCCGTCAGTTTCGGCGATGAGCGCGCCTTGGGCGGCATGGCGGGTGCTCGGCCTGCGATCCGCTCCGTTGTCGAGCGCCCGGGAAAGCGCGTCCAGGATCTCGATAACCTGGTCGCTCGCTTTGCCGAGGATGCCAAGCGCCTCGAAAACAGCCATCGAATCGCCCCGCGCATGGGCCTCGAGCGCGGCGCGGGCGGAGGCATGGACCATCTCGTGCGGCTCGAGGAGCCGTTCGAACTCCGGCAGCGAACGCAGGCCGGGGATGTCCATCGTGTCGTACCATTTGCCGAGGCGGCACGAATGATGATCCGGCACCTCGCTGGACTTCCAGTCGCCGTAACCCATCACGGTATCGACGACCCGCTTCTTGAACAGGACATGGTCGATTTTCGCCATCTCGCAGAGCGAGCGGGGATTGGCGCCAACGAACCACTTGCGGGCATCTTCCGCCATGCGGGTGTTGCTGATCTGGAGCTTGTTCGACGCATCGGCGAGCAGCTTCTCGTTGCGATCCGAACTGGCGGCCACGCTCTCGACATTGCGGGCGATTTCGGCGCTCGCCTGCTTCTGCTGGCTCAGGATACCCGAGATGTCCTGCATCGCATGGCTGACATCGCCGACCTGTCCGGCGATCTGTTGCATCGTGTCGGACGCAAGCCCGATCGCGCGCTGCCCGTCGAGGACCGCCGTCTTGGATCGTTCCATTGTCTTGACGATGGTTGCCATGCCGCCCCGCAGCGACGCGATACGGGACGTGATGTCCTCTGTGGCGCGCGCGGTCTGGCCGGCAAGACCTTTGACCTCATTGGCGACGACGCCGAAGCCCTTTCCTGCCTCTCCGGCGCGGGCGGCTTCGATGGTTGCGTTGAGCGCGAGCAGGTTCGTTTGCTGGGCGATATTCTCGATCACCGAGAGAATCTGGCCGATCTGTTCCGATGCACGTGCGAGCTCATCGACGCTCGCGGCCGTCTCCTCGACAGCGTTGGCAATATTGCCGATCGCGTTGCTGACCTGCTCGACCGCATTCTGGCCGTTCGTCGCCGTCGCGTCGGTGTGTGACGCTTGTGACGCGGCACTCTCGCTCGAACTGGCGATGCTCTCGATCGAGGCGACCAGTTCGTGTACGGCTGCCGCGATCTTCTGCGCGTTGAAGTTCATCTCGCGCGTGTTGGCCGAGAGCTGGGAGACGTCCATCGTGATCGCGTTGACGTCGGTGACGGTGCCGGAGAGATTGCGAAGGTGCATGACGCCCTGCTCCTGCGAGCGTTCCAGTTCGTCGTGGCCGGCGCTGCGTGCATCGTAGGCGGTGATTGCAGCGATCATGTCGATGAAGACCCGCCGGATCATCGTCGTCATCGCGGCATCGAGCTTGCCCGGACGGAACCGGTAGCGCCGGATCAGATCGCTCGACAGGCGCGTCATCAGCCAGCCGTAAGAGGCGACGTACCAGTTGGTGTCGAGGCCGATATCGCTGTGCACGGTCCCGATCCGCGTCGCGCGCATCGCAATCTCGTCGGAGTATTTTCCGGCGAAGACCGTTTGCCAGTGCCGCTTCTGAGCGCCCTTCAACCCTGCGATCTGGGCGGCGCCGGAGAACAGGTGCGAGACGGCGTCGATCTTGCCAAGCTGACCATAGAAGTCCGCGAGATGGACGTCGATCCGTTTGCCAAACAAGGTCTGAATTGCCGCCGTATCCTCGGCGACCGGGTTCGCGGTGAGGAGGAAGGCATAATGTTTGTCGGGATTGAACATGCGCAGCAACCGGAGGTTTCAGGAGGAATCGCTAAACTATGGCGGCTGACTTCTTGCGGTTTGGTTAGCGGAAGGTTCCCTGCACAAAAAACAACCAGCTTGCGCGACTGTTCCGGATCGACTATGAAAGTCGCTATCAATCTCAGTTTACGCGGGGTTATACGCGAGAACCGAGTGGGCCGGCGACGGACCCGCTCTTTTTGTTTTGGCTCCCCGGAAGGATCGAATGGACGCGCTCGAGGAACCTCGGCTGATCACGGAAAACGGCGTTGCGAGCCGTGTGGGACGGATTGTCGAACCGATGATCCGCAGCCTTGGCTTTCGTCTGGTGCGCGTGCGGATTTCCGGTCTCAACGGCTGCACGGTGCAGATCATGGCCGAGCGGCCCGACGGCACCTTCAGCGTTGATGATTGTGAAGCTGTCAGCCGCTCGGTGGCGCCGCTTCTCGATGTCGAGGATCCGATCTCGACCGCCTACAATCTCGAGATTTCCTCGCCAGGGATCGACCGTCCGCTGGTGCGCGCGTCGGATTTCGGGCGTTGGATCGGCTTCGATGTCCGTGTCGAGATGGCGGTGCCGGTCGAGGGACGCAAGCGCTTCCGCGGCTTCATCGACGCGGTCGAGGGCGAGAATGTCGCGATTCTCCTCCCCGATGTGCCGGAAGGAGAGGATCAGCGTCGCGTGCTCGACATGCGCGATATCGCCGAAGCCCGGCTCGTGCTGACCGATGCGGTGATCGAGGAATCGCTCCGGCGTGGCAAGGAGGCGCTGCGCGCGGCCGGCCTCGACGAGGATGAGGAAGACGAGATCGCGCCCGAGCCGGCGACGCCCGCCGTGCCGAAATTCCAACGCCCGCCCAAGCCGGTCAAACGGCCGAAGGGACCGGGTAAGTTCAAGAAACACTAATCCGGCCCGGTTCTCGACGAACGGGCCGCCCTGACGGAGGAAAAGATGTCAGTCAGCGCAAACCGCCTGGAGCTTCTGCAGATCGCGGATGCCGTCGCGCGCGAAAAGTCGATCGATCGCGAGATTGTGCTCGGTGCGATGGAAGACGCCTACGCGAAGATCGCGCGCTCCCGCTACGGTTCCGAAACCGATATCCGTGCGGAAATCCATCCGCGCACCGGCGAGGTCCGACTGACCCGCATCATGCATGTGGTCGAGAATGTCGAGAACGACTCGCGCGAGATGGACCTCGCCGATGCCAAGAAGCGCAATCCCGCCGCGCAGATCGGCGATACCTTCTCGGAAGTGCTGCCGCCGGTGGAGTTCGGCCGCATGGCCGCGCAGTCCGCGAAGCAGGTCATCACCCAGAAAGTGCGTGAAGCCGAGCGCGACCGCCAGTATGACGAGTTCAAGGATCGCATCGGCGATATCATCAACGGCGTGGTCAAGCGCGTCGAATACGGCAACGTGATCGTCGATCTCGGCAAGGGCGAGGCCGTCATCCGTCGCGACGAGTTGATCCCGCGCGAGGTTTTCCGCCCCGGCGACCGTATCCGCTCCTACCTGTTCGACGTTCGCCGCGAGGCGCGCGGCCCGCAGATTTTCCTGTCGCGCACGCATCCCATGTTCATGGCAAAGCTGTTCATGCAGGAAGTGCCGGAGATCTATGACGGCGTCATTGAGATCAAGGCTGTCGCCCGCGATCCCGGAAGCCGCGCCAAGATCGCTGTCATCTCGCGCGACAGTTCGATCGATCCGGTCGGCGCCTGCGTCGGCATGCGCGGCAGCCGCGTGCAGGCGGTGGTGCAGGAGCTTCAGGGCGAGCGTGTCGACATCATCCCGTGGTCCGAGAACGTGGCGACTTTCATCGTCAACGCGCTCCAGCCGGCCGAAGTCTCGAAGGTGGTGCTCGACGAGGAATCGGAGCGCATCGAGGTCGTGGTGCCCGATGATCAGCTCTCGCTCGCCATCGGCCGCCGCGGCCAGAACGTGCGCCTCGCCTCGCAGTTGACAGGCTGGAACATCGACATCCTGACCGAGGCCGAGGAGAGCGAGCGTCGCCAGAAGGAGTTCGCCGAGCGGTCGCGGCTGTTCTGCGAGGCGCTCGACGTCGACGAGATGGTCGGTCAGCTTCTGGCCTCCGAAGGGTTCGCGACCATTGAGGAGATCGCCTATGTCGACCGCGCCGACGTGCTTTCGATCGAAGGCTTCGACGAGGATACGGCGGACGAACTTCAGACCCGCGCCCGCACCTATCTCGAGCGTATCGAGAACGAGCGCCAGACGCGCCGCAAGGCGCTCGGTGTCGAGGATGCTCTCGGGCAGATTCCCGGCGTCACCTCGGCAATGCTGGTTGCTTTCGGTGAAAACGACGTGAAAACCGTCGAGGATCTGGCCGGTTGCGCGACCGACGATCTCGTCGGCTGGACGGAGAAGAAGGGCAGCGAGACCGTGCGTCACGCCGGTTATCTCTCCGATCTCGAGGTTTCCCGTCAGGAGGCCGAGGCGATGATCATGGCCGCGCGCGTTGCCGCCGGCTGGGTTGAGGAAGAGGAAGCCACCGACGAAGTCGAGGCGGAAGCGGAAGGCTGATCCCTTGGAGAGCGGACATGGAGGATGAAACGGATGAGGGACCGGATCGGGCCGCGGTGATGCGTCGCTGCATCGCCACCCGTGATGTCCGCCCCGTTTCCGATCTCATCCGCTTCGTTCGCGGGCCGGAAGGAACGGTGGTTCCGGATATCAAGGCGAAATTGCCGGGGCGCGGGGTCTGGGTCGCCAATTCCCGCGCCGCTCTGGAAACGGTGATCGCGAAGAACCTGTTTTCGCGAGCCTTCAAGGGCAAGACCGAAGTACCGGAAGGTCTTTCCGATCAGGTCGCCGTCCTTCTCCGGCGCGATGCATTGCAGATGCTCTCGCTCGCCAACAAGGCCGGCGCGGTGACGACCGGCTTCGCGAAGATTGAAGGATCGCGCGGACCGATCCTCGCTCTGGTGCAGGCCAGCGACGGCTCGGCCCCGGAAATCGCCCGCCTTCAGGCCCAATGTCGCGGGCGAGGACCGGGCCGGCGTGACCCGGAAGCCATAAGGGTCTTCGATTCCGGCGAATTAGCGCTGTCCATCGGGCGGGAACATGTGATACATGCGGCGCTCACGGTTCATGACGCAGCGTCTGCCTTTCGGGAACGGGCGCTGAGGTTCGCAGAATTCGAGGCAGCCAGCCCGGCGAAACCTGACACGGTTTCGGCAAGCGGGCTTTCGGGCTTTCCGGTTTCCCGGAATGGGGGCTAGCCGGAACTGGGTCCGGTTTGGCTCGCGATCCTGAAACGCGCCGCTGAACCCGGAATTTCGGCTGGTCCGCCATGCGGACCGGAATTATCGAGACGAATTGGTACGGTCGGGGAAAACGACACGAATGAGTGACAACAAGACATCGGGCGACAAGACGCTCTCCGTCTCCAAGACGCTTTCGCTGAAGCGTCCGGTCGAGACGGGCATCGTCAAGCAGAGCTTTTCGCACGGGCGCACCAACGCGGTGGTCGTCGAGACGAAGAAGCGTCGCCCCGGGTCCTTCGAAGGGCAGGCTGCAAAGCCGGTCGCGGTCGAAACCAAGACCGCGCCGAGCGCGACTCCGCGCCCGGCTAGCCCCGGCCGCCTCGGCCTCGGCGGTGCGCAGCGCAACCTCACCGACGAAGAGCGCGATGCCCGCGCGCAGGTCCTGCAGGAGGCGATGCGTCGCCAGCAGGAGGAAGATCGTCAGCGCCAGGAAGCTGAGCGCCGCGAGCGCGAAGACCGCGAACGCGCCGCGCTCGAAGCCCGTCGCCGCGAGGAAGAGGCGCGCAAGCAGAACGAGGAAGCCGTCAAGCCGGCTGAGAGCAAACCGGTGGAAGCTAGGCCTGCTGCCAAGGCGCCCGAACCGGCCCCGGCCCCGAGCATTGCCGCTGCTATTCCGCAGCGCGTAACGCCGCCCACGACGACACAGGCCTCCGCGCCGGCGCCGCGCGAATCCGGTGGCCGCGATTTCGGTGCCCGTCCGCCGCGGCTCGACGGACCGCGTTTCGGTCGTCCGGGTGAGGGTGGCCGCGATTCTGCCCCGCGCGAGGGCGGCTTCCGCCGCGACCGCGATTCCGGCCCGCGCGATGGCGCGCCGCGCAGCGAAGGCGGTTTCCGTCGCGAAGGCGGTCGCCCCGAAGGTGGCAGCCGTCCGCAGGGTGATCGACCGCAGGGCACGATCCGTCTCGGCTTCGCACCCCGTCCCGGTCAGGCGCCGCAGGGAGCGCGCCCGCCGGGCGGACGCCCCTCGATCTCCGGCGCCGCGCCGATCGAGGAACTCGAGAACATGCGCCCGCAGCGCCAGGTCGGCAATGTGCCGCCGCGCGCGACCCCGCGTGACAGCGATGACGAGGAAGGCCGCGGTGTCCGCCGAGGCGGGCTGAAGGTTCCCTCGCCCGCCAAGCCCGAGCGCACCAAGGGTCCGGAAAAGTCCCGCGGTCGCCTGACCGTCGCCTCCGTGACCTCGGACGAGGACGAGCGGCAGCGTTCGGTCGCCGCGTTCAAGCGCCGCGTGCAGCGCATGAAGGGCATGGCCTCGAACGAGCCGAAGGAGAAGATCTCGCGCGAAGTCGTCGTCCCGGAGACGATCACCATCCAGGAACTCGCGAACCGCATGTCGGAGCGCGCGGTGGACGTGATCCGCTTCCTGATGAAGCAGGGCCAGATGCACAAGATCACCGACGTGATCGACGCGGATACCGCCCAGCTCGTCGCGGAGGACCTCGGCCATACCGTCAAGCGCGTCGCCGAGGCGGACGTGGAAGAAGGCCTGTTCGACACGCCGGACGACGAGAGCGCGATGGAATCTCGTCCGCCTGTCGTCACGATCATGGGCCACGTCGACCACGGCAAGACCTCGCTGCTCGATGCCATCCGCCAGACCAACGTGGTGTCGGGCGAGGCCGGCGGCATCACCCAGCATATCGGCGCCTATCAGGTCACGACGCCGCTCGGCGGCAAGGTGACCTTCATCGATACGCCGGGCCACGCGGCCTTCACGGCGATGCGCGCCCGCGGCGCGAAGGTGACGGATATCGTCATTCTCGTCGTTGCCGCCGATGACGGCGTGATGCCGCAGACGATCGAGGCGATCAATCACGCCAAGGCGGCCAAGGTGCCGATGATCGTGGCGATCAACAAGATCGACAAGCCGGAGGCGAACCCGCAACGCGTGCGCACCGAACTGCTCCAGCACGACGTGCAGGTCGAAAGCATGGGCGGCGATACGCTCGAAATCGAGGTTTCGGCCAAGCAGAAGATCAATCTCGACAAACTGCTGGAGACCATCCAGCTGCAGGCGGAAGTGCTTGAGCTCAAGGCCAATCCGAGCCGTCCTGCCGAAGGTTCGGTCGTCGAAGCCAAGCTCGATCGCGGTCGGGGCCCGGTCGCGACCGTGCTCGTCCAGCGGGGCACGCTCCGGACGGGTGATATTGTCGTCGCAGGCGCCCAGTGGGGTCGCGTCCGCGCGCTCATCAACGATCACGGCGAGACCGTGCCGGAAGCCGGCCCTTCGCTTCCCGTGGAGATTCTGGGCTTCCAGGGTGCGCCGGAGGCGGGTGATCGCGTCGCGGTTGTCGAGTCCGAAGCGCGCGCTCGCGAAATCACCGCCTACCGCGATCGTCAGAAGCGCGATCAGGCGGCGGCGCGTGGCGCCGGCGCTTCGCGCAGCCTCGTCGACATGATGAAGCAAGCGAAAGACGCGGCGGGCAAGAAGGAATTCCCGCTTGTTATCAAGGGCGACGTGCAGGGTTCGGTCGAAGCCATCGCGGCCTCGGTCGAGAAGCTCGGCAACGACGAGGTTCGTGCCCGCGTGCTACACACTGGCGTCGGCGGCATCACCGAATCCGATGTCACGCTCGCCAATGCGACCGGCGCGGTCATCCTGGCCTTTAACGTGCGCGCCCACAAGGAAGCACGCGAGGCGGCCGAGCGTTCGGGTGTCGAGATCCGCTACTACAACATCATCTACGACCTCGTGGATGACGTGAAGCAGGCGATGTCCGGCCTTCTCGCGCCGACGCTGCGCGAGACGATGCTCGGCAACGCCGAGATCAAGCAGGTCTTCAACATCACGAAGGTCGGTAACATCGCAGGCTGCCTCGTCACCGACGGCAAGGTTGAGCGCGGCGCCAAGGTGCGCCTCATCCGCGACAACGTGGTCATCCACGAAGGCACGCTCAAGACGCTCAAGCGCTTCAAGGACGAGGTCAAGGAAGTGGCCGCCGGCCAGGAATGCGGCATGGCGTTCCAGAACTACGAGGACATGCGCGCGGGCGACGTCATCGAGTGCTTCCGCGTCGAGGAAATCCAGCGCTCGCTCTGACCCGACGCCTCTTGAACCAGCAGGAGGCCGGTTTGATCCCGGCCTTTTGCTTTTTGGAGACGAGATATGGTGCGTCCGAACCCCAATCCCGGTCAGCCCTCCCAGCGCCAGTTGCGCGTGGGTGAGCAGGTGCGACACGCGCTCGCCGAAGTGCTCCAGCGCGGCGATATCCATGACCCCGAACTTGGCGGCATGGTGATTTCCGTATTGGAAGTGCGCATGTCGCCTGACCTGCGCCACGGAACGGTGCTGGTGATGCCGCTCGGTGGCAAAGGCGAAGCCGAGGCGGTGGCTGCGCTCAACCGCAACGCCAAGGAGTTGCGGCATGAGGTTTCGCGGCGCTTGCGCGAACTCAAGTACTCGCCGGACCTGCGCTTCCGGGTCGATGACCGTTACGACGAAACCGCGCGCATCGAGAAAATTTTCGCCCAGGAGCGCGTCAAACGCGATCTCCGGCACGACGAAGACGACAAGAACGACGAATGACCGACCAGAACTCTTCTTCCGCCCCGCGCCCCAAGAAGCGCGATGTTCACGGCTGGCTGATCCTCGACAAGCCCGTGGGAATGACCTCGACCCATGCGGTTGCGATCGTCAAGCGTGTGTTCCGCGCCAAGAAGGCGGGGCACGCGGGCACGCTCGATCCGCTTGCGTCGGGCTGCCTGCCGATCGCGCTCGGCGAGGCCACCAAAACCGTGCCCTACGTCATGGACGGCAAGAAAGCCTATCGCTTCACCGTGACCTGGGGCGCCGAAACCACAACCGACGACACCGAAGGCTCGGTGACGCAGACCTCCGGTCGCCGCCCCTCGCGTAACGAGGTCGAAGCGCTGCTGCCGCGGTTCACCGGTGCCGTGATGCAGGTGCCGCCCAAGTTCTCCGCGATCAAAATCGACGGCGAGCGCGCCTATGATCTCGCGCGCGACGGCGAGGAAGTCGAGCTGGAAGCCCGCGAAGTGTTGATCGACAGCCTCGATATCGTCGCGCATGACGGGGCGACCACGACTTTGGAAGCCGCCTGCGGCAAGGGCACCTATGTCCGCGCGATTGCCCGCGATCTCGGTCGCGCGCTCGGCTGCTTCGGCCACGTCACGGCGCTCAGGCGCACGCGCGTCGGCCCTTTCACCGAAGACGGCTTTGTGTCGGCCGATGACTTGACGGCGACATTCGAGGATCTCGCCGAGGCGGATGCCCATGCCGCGAGCCTCTTGGCGCCGGTCGATCACGGCCTGTCCGAAATTCCCGATCTCGATGTTTCGCGCCACGAGGCGATGCGTCTGCGGCGCGGGCAGGGGGTGATCCTGCGCGGTCGGGATGCGCCCACCATCATCGGTCAGGTCGCTGTGCATTGTGGTGGCGAACTCGTCGCGATCGGCGAGATCGACAAGGGCGAATTGCGCCCGCACAGGGTCTTCAACCTTAGCGCGGGCTAACCATCGCATCCGGCAAAAATGCTGGCTGCAACACCGGGTCGTGCTAACCTCCGCGCATTGATGGAGGCGTTCATGGGCAGATTTTCTTGCCGTAGTAGAAAAATCGCTATCGTGGTTCTGGCTTTCGGCCTCGCGGGTGTCAGCGCGGAAGCCCAGACCCGCTGCCGTATCATGGATCCGACCGGCACGCCGCTGAATATCCGTGCGACGCCCGGCGGTCGTGTCGTCGGGCAATTGCCGAACGGCATGCTGGTCAATCGCGCGGAAACCGTGCGTGACGAGCGGGGCCGGGCCTGGGTGTTCCTGCACAGCCGAGAGACCGGCGATCCGATCGGTTGGGTTTACCGCGAATTCGTCGCCTGTTTCTGAAAAGGGCCTTTTCGCTTTCAATTCCGGGGGAATGCGCGTATAAGCCCGCCCGCGTGGCGCTTTCGGGCTCTCGCTTTTCATGACCTCGCTGGACGACATCCCGGCCGGGCCGTTTCTCTCACCCAGCGTTTTCATGACGCGCTATGGAGGCACACGATGTCGATCACCCCGGAGCTGAAGGCTCAGCTCATTTCCGACTATGCGACCAAGGCCGGCGACACGGGTTCGCCCGAGGTGCAGGTTGCGATTCTCACGAGCCGCATCAACACCCTGACCGAGCACTTCAAGACGCACAAGAAGGACAACCACTCGCGTCGCGGGCTCCTGAAGCTCGTCTCGCAGCGCCGTTCGCTTCTCGATTATCTCAAGAAGAAGGAAGAGGCGCGCTACAAGACCCTGATCGAGCGTCTCGGCATCCGCCGCTGATCGGTCAGAACCAAGGGGGGAGGCGCCGCGCGCCTCGCCCCGACCGGGCCTGCGGCATGGGGTCGCAGCTTCGGGCGAGAACCGGCGAATGCCATGGCAGGATCGCCGGACGCTTTTTCAGCGCGGCCTGTTGCGAGGGTCGGCGCTCAAAAAAGAAGCGTCCCGCCGTCTTGCTCATGGATTTGTCCTGCCCATGGACTGGGCGGTTCTCACGAAAACGTAAGCACCATGCGTAGCCGTTCCGGGTGTTCCGGGCGGTGTTTTTTCGCATTTGGACGCATTGGCGGCAGGGGCCGCCTGATGCAGGAACAGGAAAAGATATGTTTGACATTCAACGCAAGAGCATCAACTGGGCCGGTCGCACGCTGACCCTCGAAACCGGCCGTATCGCCCGCCAGGCCGATGGTGCCGTCCTTGCCACCTATGGCGAGACCACCGTGCTCGCGACCGTGGTTTCGGCCAAGGAGCCGAAGCCGGGCGTGGATTTCTTCCCGCTCACCGTGAACTATCAGGAAAAGGCCTTCGCGGCCGGCCGTATTCCCGGCGGCTTCTTCAAGCGCGAGGGGCGTCCTTCCGAGAAGGAAACGCTGGTTTCCCGCCTCATCGACCGCCCGATCCGCCCGCTGTTCGTCGAGGGCTACCGCAACGACACGCAGGTCGTCGTGACCGTGCTCTCGCATGACCTCGAAAATGATCCCGATATCGTCTCGATGGTCGCGGCTTCGGCGGCGCTCACGCTTTCGGGCGTGCCTTTCATGGGACCGGTCGGTGGTGCGCGTGTCGGCTATATCGACGGTCAGTTCGTCCTCAACCCGACGCTCGACCAGATGAAGGATACCAAGCTCGATCTCGTCGTCGCCGGCACCGCCGACGCCGTGCTGATGGTTGAGTCCGAGGCACAGGAACTCGCCGAAGACATCATGCTCGGCGCTGTCATGCACGGCCATGCCGGCTTCCAGCCCGTGATCGACATGATCATCGCGCTTGCCGAGAAGGCTGCCAAGGAGCCGCGCGACTACACCCCGACCGATCTTTCCGAGATCGAGGCGGCCGTGCTCAAGATCGCCGAGGCCGACCTCCGCGCCGCCTACAAGATCACCGAGAAACAGGCCCGCTACGCCGCTGTCGATGCCGCCAAGGCCAAGGTGATGGCCGCGCTCGCGCCAGAGGGCGGCGAGGCGAAGTTCGACAAGGAACAGCTCAAGACCGTGTTCAAGGAAGTGCAGGCGAAGATCGTTCGCTGGAACATCCTCGACACCAAGAGCCGCATCGATGGTCGTGGCCTCGAGGACGTGCGCCAGATCGTCTCGGAAGTCGGCACCCTGCCGCGCACCCACGGCTCGGCACTCTTTACCCGCGGCGAGACGCAGGCGCTGGTCGTTGCAACGCTGGGCACCGGCGATGACGAGCAGTTCATCGACGAGCTGGAGGGCACCCGCAAGGAACGCTTCATGCTCCACTACAACTTCCCGCCCTATTCCGTGGGCGAAACGGGCCGCATGGGCTCGCCCGGCCGTCGCGAGATCGGTCACGGCAAGCTCGCCTGGCGCGCGATCCACCCGATGCTGCCGGCGCATCACGAGTTCCCCTACACGATCCGCGCAGTCTCCGAGATCACCGAATCGAACGGTTCCTCCTCGATGGCGACGGTCTGCGGCACCAGCCTTGCTTTGATGGATGCGGGCGTGCCGCTGAAGTCTCCGGTGGCGGGCATCGCGATGGGCCTCATCCTTGAGGGTGAGCGTTATGCCGTCCTTTCGGATATCCTGGGCGACGAGGATCACCTCGGCGACATGGACTTCAAGGTCGCCGGCACCGAGAACGGTGTCACCTCGCTGCAGATGGACATCAAGATCGCGGGCATCACCGAGGAGATCATGAAGGTCGCCCTGCATCAGGCCAAGGGCGGCCGCCTGCACATCCTCGGCAAGATGGCGGAGGCACTCACCGCGCCGCGCGGCTCGCTCGGCCAGTATGCGCCGCGCATCGAGACGCTGAAGATCAACCCGGACAAGATCCGTGAAGTCATCGGCTCCGGCGGCAAGGTGATCCGTGAGATCACCGAGAAGACCGGCACCAAGATCGACATCCAGGACGACGGCACCATCAAGGTGGCTTCGTCGGATGGCGAAAAGATCAAGGCCGCGATGAACTGGATCAAGTCGATCGCCTCCGATCCGGAGGTCGGTATGATCTACGAGGGCACGGTCGTGAAGACCACCGATTTTGGCGCCTTCGTGAACTTCTTCGGCGCGCGCGACGGCCTCGTCCACATCAGCCAGCTCGCCAACCGCAAGGTCGCCAAGACCACCGATGTCGTCAAGGAAGGCGACAAGGTGAAGGTGAAGTTCATGGGCTTCGACGACCGCGGCAAGACCAAGCTGTCGATGAAGGTCGTCGATCAGGCAACGGGCGAGGATATCGAGGCCAAGCTCAAGGCCGAGCGCGACGCCCAGCGCGCGGCGGATGCCGAGTAAGCTTGTCCGTCGGGAACGGAATGCAAAGGCCGCGGGAAACTGCGGCCTTTTTTCTGGGTCAGGCCGCTGGGACGTTCGCAGACCTCAAGATATCGGCGGTGGTCGCGACAGTCGCGAACTCCGCCGCCAGCGTTGCCACATGCGCGCGGTGGATCGTCTCCGCCGGGATCACCGCGTCGTCGAGATCCTTTTGGTCGAAACAGAAGCACGCATCCGCCGCGAGGATCGTCCGCCAGCCCATGTTCGCGCCTGTGCGCACGGTGGTCGAAACACACATGTCGGTCGAAATGCCGAAAACAACCACTGACTCGGCATTTAGCCGCTTCAGGCGCAGATCGAGATCGGTGCCGATGAAGGCGGAGTTGACCGATTTCGTCACCATCGCCTCGCTTGCGGACGGCTCGAAACCGGGGCGGAATGCATGCCCCGGTTGGCCGGGGCGCAGGGTCGAGTTCGGTTCGACGGAATCGTGACGCACATGGATGATCGGCCAGCCGTTGCGGCGCCACGCCGCCAGCAGGGCAAGGCCGTTCGCATCGGCGGCCGGGTTGTTGCGCGGCGGCCAGGGCGGCGCATCGAAAGCGCGTTGAAGATCGACGGGGAGCAGGACCACACGGGAATTCAGTGCCAGCATCGGGCCTCCGGCTGTGCGATTATTCCCCTCTGAGCCTCCTTATAAGCCCGGCCGTCGAACTGTCGAGCCCGTCGAGCCCCTGCCCGGTCGTCACCGGCAGTTCGAGCCGCGTCGCGAGTTCCTTGCCGAGTTCCACGCCCCACTGGTCGAAGGCGTTGATGCCCCAGATCGCCGCTTCGACGAAAACGCGGTGCTCGTAAAGCGCGATCAGCCGACCCAGCGTGAACGGATCGAGTTTGCGATAGAGGATCGTCAGGGAGGGGCGGTCGCCGGCAAACACGCGGTGCGGATTGCCGCCGGCTTCTGCAAGCGTCCGCCCCAGCATCAGCGCCTGGCTTTGCGCGAGGCAGTTGGCGACGAGCAGGGGGTGGTGTTTGTCGAGATAAGGGTAGGTCGTTCCCTCCGCCGCCAGCAGGAATTCGACGGGAATGACATCCGTGCCCTGATGGAGAAGCTGGAAGAAGGCGTGCTGGCTGTTGGTGCCCGGCTCGCCCCACACGATTGGCCCTGTCGCACCGGCAACGGGCGAGCAGTCCTTGCGTACGGACTTGCCGTTCGATTCCATGTCAAGCTGCTGAAGGTAGGCCGGGAAGCGCGCGAGCCGCTGGTCATAGGGAATGACCGCACGGCTGGGATAGCCGCAAACATTTCGATGCCATATGCCGACAAGCGCCAGGAGAACCGGCAGGTTCTCCCCAAGCGCTGCTTCGCGGAAATGCCGGTCCATCGCCTCCGCGCCTTCGAGAAAACGCTGGAAATTCTGCGAGCCGAACTGGATCATCACCGGCAGGCCGATCGCCGACCAGATCGAATAACGGCCGCCGACCCAATCCCAGAACCCGAACACGCGATCCGGCGCGATGCCGAAATCCGCGACCTTGTCGAGCGCGGTCGAGATCGCCGCGAAATGGTGAGTGACGGCCGCCTCGCCGAGGCTCTCGACAATCCAGGCCCGGGCTGCGCGCGCGTTGGTCATCGTCTCGATGGTCGTGAACGTCTTCGACGCCACAATCACCATCGTGCGCCGGGGATCGACGATCTCGAAAATGTCCTCAAGCTGCGAACCGTCGATATTGGAGACGAAACGCACATCGACCGGCCCCTGATTGGCGTCGTAACACCGCCAGAGCGCTTGAACGGCCATCGCCGGCCCGAGATCGGAACCGCCGATACCGATGCAGACGAAGGTGTCGATCCTCTCCCCCGTTGCGCCGGTGAGATGACCCCAATGGGCCTTGTCCGCGAAATCGTAGCACCGCGCCCGCATCGCCGCGATCTCAGGCTTGACATCCATGCCGTCGACCAAAACCGGTGCTTCCGAGAAATCTCTCAGGGCGGTGTGCAGCACGGCACGGTTCTCGGTGTTATTGATCGCCTCGCCCGAGAACATCGCTGCGCGCTGCGCGGGAACGTCGGCCTTCTCGGCGAGATCGACGAGCAGACGGAGAATTTCCGACGTCAGCTTGCACTTCGAAAAATCGATGAGGAGATCGTCGAGCCTGAACGAGAACCTGTCGAAGCGAGCGGGGTCAGCGCGGAAGAGGTCGGAAGTCCGGGTGGACCGGATGGCGGCATGGGCCTTGCGAAGCGCGGCAAGGGCCGGTTCGAGGTTCGGTTCGGTTGTCATGTCAGGCGTCCGGAAGGATGTCGTTGAGGCGAAGCCGCGTGATCCGAGAAATTTCGTCGAGCGCACGGGCGAATTCCCGTTCCGGCCCGTTCTGGAGCCGGGTCTCGAAGGCAGTGGTGATCTCATCCTTGCGCCGTCCCTTCACGGCCATGATGAAGGGAAAGCCGAACCGCGCCTTGTACGCATCGTTCAGCGTGGTGAAGTGTGCCAGTTCCTCGCCCGTGAGCCGGTCGAGGCCCGCGGAGCGCTGCTCGGCAGTCGAATCGGCGGTGAGTTGCTTCGCGAGTGCCAGCCGCCCGGCAAGATCGGGATGCGCCTTGATGAGCGAAAGCTGCTCCTCGCGAGAACCCGCGCGCATCGCGGCATCCATCGCGGCGTGCAGCCCTCCCGCGCTGTCACAGGCGCCGGAAAGGCCCTGCGCGAAGGTGCGGGCCGCCACCCAGGGCGAATGCTCGTAAATCCCGCCGAACCGGGCCATGAACAGCGGCCCCGATAGCTCTGAGGGCCTGTAGCCGCCAACCGGCGGATGGTGCATCACCCAATGCCGGGCGATGTCGAGCCGGGTTGCGCACCAGACGTGGCTCTTGCTCTGGATATAGTCGAGAAAGCGTGTCAGCGCCGCCGCGCGGCCCGGTCGGCCGACGAGGCGACAGTGGAGGCCAACAGACATCATCTTCGGTGCGCTCGCGCCCTCGGCGTAGAGCGTATCGAAGCTGTCCCGGAGGTAGGCGAAGAACTGATCGCCTGAATTGAACCCCTGCGGCGTCGCGAAGCGCATGTCGTTCGCGTCGAGCGTATAGGGCACGATGAGGAACGGCCCCTCGCCGCCGCGCCCGTTCGGGCCGGTGGTCCAGTAGGGGAGTTCGTCGGCATAGCTGTCGGCGGAATAGAGGAAGCCACCCTCCTCCATCGTCAGCCGCAGCGAATTCTCCGACGTACGCCCCTGATAGAAGCCGAGGGGGCGTGCACCGGCAACCTGCTCCTGAACGCGGACGGCCTCGGCGATATGACCGGCCTCCGCTTCGGCCGGAAAGCCGCGGTAGTCGATCCATTTCAGGCCGTGGCTGGCGATTTCCCATCCGGCTTCGTTCATTGCCGCGACTGCCTCGGGGTTGCGCGCCATCGCGCTCGCGATGCCGAACACCGTGACGGGAATCGTGCGCTCGGTGAACAGCCGATGGAGGCGCCAGAACCCGGCGCGTGCGCCGTATTCGTAGATCGACTCCATGTTCATATGCCGCTCGCCCGGCCAGGGCTGCGCGCCGACGATCTCCGAAAGGAAGGCTTCCGAAGCCGCATCCCCGTGCAGGATGCAGTTCTCGCCGCCCTCTTCGTAGTTGATGACGAACTGCACCGCGACGCGCGCCTCGCCCGGCCAGCGCGGATGTGGCGCCGCCGCGCCGTAACCGATGAGATCGCGCGGATAGGGAATGTCGTTCAAGGTTTAGCTCCCCCGATAGGTCGAATAGGCGAAAGGCGAGCAGAGGAGCGGGACGTGGTAGTGTTCCCCGGCGCTGGCGATGCCGAAATGCAGCGGCACGATGTCGAGAAACGGCGGATCCGCGAGCGCGGTTCCGGCCTTGCGAAAATAGGCGCCGACATGGAAGCGGAGCTGGAACCGTCCGGTACGGAAATTTTCAGCCGCCATCACCGGCTGGTCGGTCCGTCCGTCCGCGTTGGTGACCAGCGTCGCGCGATGGGTCCAGCCACCGTCTGTATTCGCTTCGAGGAATTCGATCTCCATCCCCGCGGCGGGTTTGCCAGTGGCGGTATCGAGCACATGCGTCGTCAGGCGGCCCATCGGTATTCCCCCGAGTGATTCGCCAAAAAGATAGCCGTGCCAACGGCTTTTGCGAGCCCAAAAAGCGATGTTCCGTCAATCGGCGAGCGCGGCCGTGACCTCGCGCAAGGTTGCCGAGAAAAGCAGCAGGGGCGGAGAGGGGCCACCGTCGGCCCGCAAGGTCAGGCCGACCGGGCCGCTGGTGTCGGCCATCGCGAAGGGCAGTTCCGCGAGCGCGCCCTCCGCGAGATCGAGCGCCACCACGCCGCGTGAGATGATCCACACGGCATCCGAGGTGCGCGTGAAAGCGCGGCCGAAGCCGTCTGCGACCGTTTCGATGCGGTCAGGTAGATCGCCGATGCCGTTGGCGATGAGGAAGCGCTCGGCGAGCGGTCGGATCGCCGCGCCACGATCCGGCAGGAGCACCGGAAACTCGGGCAGGCGCGCCGGGTCGGGCGCCGCGAGCAAAGGATGGCCAAGGCGGACCACGATCGCGATCCGCTCGGAATAGAGCTGGGCGAAAGAAAGCCCCTTCATGGCTTCGGGTTCACCGAGACGACCGACGACGAGATCAAGCGCGCCTGCGCGGAGTTGGTCGAGCAGATAGCCGTTCGGGCCGGTGACGATGCGCGGGACCGTCGCGCCGTCGAGCGTGCGGAACCGCGCCACCGCCTGCGGAATGACGCGCGCGGCAACGCTCGGCAGGGCGCCTATCGCCAGCTCCGCGCTCTCGGTCAGCCGGCCGCGTGCCAGCGCATCGAGTCCCTGTTTGAGCGCCGCGTGGCTCGTCAGCGCGTAGTGCAGGAACATCTCGCCGGCGACCGTGAGCGAAAATCCGGCCCGCGAGCGGTTCATTAGCCGGGTGCCAACGATGTCCTCCAGTTCTGCCAGCGTCTTCGAGATCGCCGGCTGCGTGAGGCGCAGTGCTGTTGCGGCCCGGCTGAGACTCTTGCGGCGGCTCGCCTCGATGAACGCCGAGAGATGCCGGATGCGAATCCGTGAATCGAGCATTTCATAACCTGAAGGAAATTATTCGAGATATTTTCTCATTTTACATAACCGAAGCCCTGAGGCATCGTCAAAGAAACGGGGAAAACCCGGGAGGAAACCCCTATGAGTGATCGCTACGAACGCGGCATGGAAACGCGCCGCGCGGTTCTGGGCAATGCCCATGTCGACCGGGCTGAAGCCAACAAGACCCCTTTCGACAAGCCGTTTCAGGATTTCATCGTCGAAGGCGCGTGGGGCACGGTGTGGCAGAGCCAGCAGCTGACCAAGCGCGAACGCTCGCTGCTCACCATCGCGCTGCTGGCGGCGATGGGGCACCATGAGGAGGTCGCGATGCATATCCGCGCGACGGTCAACACCGGAGCGAGCCCGGAGGACGTGCGCGAGGCGCTGATGCACGTCGCGGTCTATGCCGGCGTGCCGGCAGCCAACACGGCGTTTCGCATTGCCAAGCAGACCTATGCCGAGTTGGCGAAGAAAGATTGAGAATACCGGGCCAAGGGAACGAAGAGAGGAGAGCACGATGACAGCGACACCATCGAGCGCGTCGGCCGCGCTGCCGGATTTCATGCGACGCGACCGCGCCTGGCATCCGCCCGCTTTCGCGCCGGGTTACAAGACGACCGTACTGCGCTCACCCAAATGCGCGCTCCTCTCGCTCGATCAGGGGCCGGGCGAGAAAACAGGGCCGGTGTTCCAGGCTTCGATGTTGCACGAACTCGACAACGACCTCGTCTCGAACTACGCCGCCGCCACCGGCTCCAAGGGCCTCGCGATCGGCGAACGCATCATTGTCCACGGCCGTGTGACGGACGAATGTGGTCGTCCCGTGCCGCGCACGCTGCTTGAGGTGTGGCAGGCCAATGCCGGCGGGCGTTACCGGCACAAGAAGGACACCTACCTTGCCCCGCTCGATCCGAATTTCGGCGGTTGCGGTCGCACGATGACGGATGAGAACGGACGTTACTTCTTTCGTACCGTGAAGCCCGGCGCCTATCCTTGGCCGAACCACGGTTCGGACTGGCGCCCGGCGCATATCCATTTCTCGGTATTCGGCGAAGCCTTTGCCCAGCGCCTTATCAGCCAGCTCTATTTCGAGGGCGATCCGCTGATTCCGTTATGCCCGATCGTCAACACGATCAAGGACGCCGCCGCGATCGAGCGGCTCGTCGCCAAGCTGGACATGGGCGAGCAGCGCCCGTTCGATGCGCTCGTCTATCGGTTCGACATCGTGCTGCGCGGCCGCCAGCAGACCTTCTTCGAGAACAAGCGGGAGGGCATGTGATGCCTGTCGAATATCTCAAGGAAACCCCGTCGCAGACCGCTGGACCCTATGTCCATATCGGCACCCTGCCGTCTCATGCCGGGCTGCCGGTCCGTCAGAACGAGACCCTGAACGTCGTTGAGGCGCCGGGCGAGAAGATCGTCGTCGAAGGTATTGTTCTCGACGGTTCCGGCGCACCGGTAAAGGATGCGATGCTCGAACTCTATCAGGCGAATGCCAAGGGCGAGGTCGGCGACGCGACGATCTGGGCGCGTGCCGGAGCCGTATTCGAGACCGGGGAATGGCGCTTCGACACCATCCGTCCGGGCGCGCTGGAATGGCGTGGCGGCAAGATGCAGGCGCCGCATCTGACGCTGCTGATCTTCGCGCGCGGCATCAACATCCACCTCCACACCCGGATGTATTTCCCCGAGGACGAGGCCGCGCAGGCCAGTGATCCGGCGCTGAACCGGATCGAGCAGATCCACCGCCGCCGCACGCTCGTGGCGGAGAAGGTCAAGGATGGGCATTACCGCTTCGTGATCCGCCTTCAGGGTGATCAGGAGACGGTGTTTTTCGATATGTGACGGGAACGAAAAGACCATTTCCGGTTTTGCTCGAGGGGCGGCTATGCTGCCCCTCGCCTATTTCAGAGGAGGGATAATGGCCGCGCTTACTTTCGATTCCGCGCTTTATGCCGGCCTGCTCTGGGACCCGGAGACGAGCCAGCTTCTCGGTGATGGCGCGGAAATCTCGGCAATGATCCGCGTCGAGAAGGCACTGGCGAGTGTGCAGGGGCGGCTCGGTATCATCCCGGCCGAGGATGCTCGTCTGCTGACAGCGGCGCTCGATCAGGTCTTCCTCGATGCCGGGGCGCTGGGCGAGGGCATGAAGCGCGACGGTGTCGCCGCGCCGGCGCTGGTGATGGAGCTCCGCGCCCAAATCAATGAACCCTTCGCCAACTGGCTGCACTGGGGCGCGACCTCGCAGGATATCGCCGATCTCGCGTTGGTGCTGCGCCTCAAGCAAATCCTCATGCTGTTCCGGGACCGGCTCGACGGATTGATCGGCATGCTGGCCGAACTCACGCGCGAGCACCGGCAAAGCGTTGCGCTGGCGCGGACGCGTTCGCAGCAGGCTGCGCCGACGCTGTTCGGCCTCAAGGCCGCAAACTGGCTCCAGCCGCTTTTGCGCCACCGCGAGCGGATCGAAGCATTTCTGCCTCGCCTCGGTGTTGTTCAGTTCGGAGGTGCAACTGGCACGCTTTCGGCGCTAGGCACCGAGGGCATCGCGGTGATGGATGCTCTCGCCGAGGAACTTGATCTCGAACGGGCGACACCGTGGCACACGGCCCGCGACCGAATCGAGGAATGCGCTGCGTTGATGACGATGATCGCAACCTCGCTTGGCAGGATGGGCGCCGATTTTGTGCTCCTCGCTCAAAGCGAGATCGGCGAAATCGGCTTTGCTGGCGCTGGCGGCTCTTCGACCCTCCCGCAGAAGCAGAACCCCGTCGTGGCGGAAACCCTCGTCGCTCTGGGCCGTTTCGCCGCAACGCAGATCGGCGCGATCCATCAGGCCGCGATCCATGTCAACGAGCGCGACGGCGCGGCATGGACGCTGGAATGGCTCGCGCTGCCGCCGCTCGTCGCGGCGACGGGCTCGGCGCTGTTGCGTGCGGGCGAGGCACTGGAGGCCCTGCGCGTCGATCCCGCGCGAATGCTCGCCAATCTGGAGGCGACACGCGGCCTCGTTCTTGCGGAGGCGGCGAGCTTCGCTCTCTCTGCGCACCTGCCACGCGGGGATGCGCAACGCCTCGTCAAGGATGCGGTCGCAGCAGTTCTCAAAGGCGAGCGCCATCTCTTCGACGAGATCGCCGTGCGCACGGAGGCCCCGATCGACTGGAATGCACTTCGCGCGCCGCTCGCCTACCTTTCGACGGCGCAGGCGCTGATTGACCGTGTCCTTGCTGAAGCCGACGCGATGCTCGGCGCTAGGTAGCGAGCGGGGCCAGCCCTGCCTCGATTTCCGCCCGGCGATCTTCGAGGAAGGGGGGCAGCGAGAGGCGTGAACCCATGCTCTCTTTCGGCTCGTCCGCATGGAAGCCTGGCCCGTCGGTGGCAATTTCGAACAGGATGCCGTTCGGCTCGCGGATATAGAGGCTGCGGAAGTAGAAACGGTCCACCGGCCCGGAGGAGCGCAGCCCAAGCGCGCGATAGCGGTCGACCCAGTAGGCGTATTCCGCCGCATCCTTTGCCCGGAACGCGACGTGATGGACTCCACCTGCGCCCTGCCTCGCCGGCGCGAGGTGCGGCTCTCCCACGACATGAAGCTCCGCCGCAGCGCCCCCTTCCCCCATCGCGAAGACATGGACGGTCATGCCGTCCTCCCGCGTGAAGGTGCCTGTCTTCCGCATGGCGTAGACCAGTGTCACGAAGCGCTCTGTCGGCTCGATCTCCGGCACGGAAAGCTCGATCGGACCGAGGCCTTTGATCTGGAATTCGGCCGGCACCGGGCTTTTCGCCCAGGGCGTTCCCGGTGGGTCGTCGGGATCGACGACGAAGCCGAGACGCTGGCCCTCGGGATCGTCGAAGCAGAAGGCGGCGCGGCCGTTGACCGTTCCAGGCGCATCCGCCCGGAGCCCGTGCGCCCCGATCCGCTCGCGCCAATAGTCGAGCGCGCCTTGGTCGCCGACCCGGAAGAAGGTGCGTGAGATCGCGTGCGTTCCCCGTTGCTCCCTTGGCATGGGCCATTCGAAGAAGGTGAGGTCGGTGCCGGGCGTTCCTTCGGCATCGGCATAGAAGAGGTGATAGGCGGAGGTATCGTCCTGATTGACGGTTTTCTTCACCAGTCGCAGGCCGAGAACCTCACTGTAGAAGTAGTAGTTGGCGCGCGCATCGGCCGTGATCGCGGTGAGGTGGTGGATACCGTGCAACTGCATGAAAGACCTGCCGTATTAAAAAATGCGTTGATGCCTATATGGAGCCTTATGAGCTCGATTTCTCGTGCGTTAACGCAAACACGATTTGAATCGCTGAATGCGGGTTCGAATTGCGTCTTCCTCAAATTGGCATGAACCGGCTTTTGCGTTAAGCAGCGCCATCAACCCATTCTCTTGAACGGACTTCTTCATGACCATCAGGCTGCACCGCGGCGACCTCGATCGCGCCATTCCCAAGGGCTCGGTGGTGGCGATCGACACCGAAACGCTTGGGCTTATTCCGCATCGCGACCGGCTCTGCGTGGTGCAGCTCTCCCTTGGTGATGGCACCGCCGATGTGATCCAGATCGCACCGGGCCAGCGCAAGGCGCCGAACCTCACGGCGATGCTCAGGGACAAGTCGATCCTCAAGCTGTTCCATTTCGCCCGCTTCGATCTCGCGGTTCTCCGGCATACCTTCGGCGTGATGCCCTCGCCGGTCTATTGCACCAAGATCGCCTCGCGCCTCACCCGCACCTATACGGACCGGCACGGCCTCAAGGACATCACGCGCGAACTGCTCGGCGTGGATCTCTCGAAGCAGCAGCAATCCTCCGACTGGGCGGCGGAAACGTTGACCGAGGCGCAACTCGCATACGCCGCCTCCGACGTGCTGCATCTCCATGCGCTCAAGGCGAAGCTCGACGTGATGCTGGCGCGCGAGAGCCGCACCGAACTGGCCGAAGCCTGTTTCCGCTTCCTGCCCTCGCGCGCGCGGCTCGATCTCGACGGCTGGCCGGAAACGGATATCTTTGCGCATAGCTAGGGCGGCGGTATTAACCGGAACCCGCCCTTTTCGGGCCGCGAACTGGCAAATTTCGCGGTTTCGTCATAACTTCGCCATGCAGGATGCGCCTTGCATGGGGCATCGCACAACGAGGGACGGATCCAAGCCGTATGGAAGGCGCCAGCGCACAGGCCATGCATGATCTTGCATCGGAAGGGGAGCTTTCTCCCCTGCCGAAGCCGCCGCGCCGTGGCTCGGCCCGGCGGCCGGATCGGTCATTGCCCGCGCATCTTCAGGACGACCCCGCTTTCATCGATGCCGCGCGTCATTCGCGTCATGTGCGTCTGCTCCGGCGGGCGATTCCCATCGGCAGCGCGCTCGTCCTGACGTTTTTTGTCATACGTTCCGTGGCCGGACTTTTTGCGACGCCCGATCTTGCGGCCGAGGATGTCGGCATCCAGGGCCGGAAGATCGTGATGGAGAAGCCCAAGCTCTCGGGATACAAGCGCGACGGGCGTTCCTACGAATTGACCGCGACCTCCGCGACGCAGGACATCACCACGCCGAATACCGTGGAACTGGACGCGCTGACCGCGCGGATGCAGACCGGCAAGGAAGGCTGGGCGAACCTCAAGGGCGCGCGCGGTGTCTACGACAGCAAGATCGAGCGGCTTGAGGTCGATGGCGGCGTCAACGTGCTCACGGAGAGCGGGCTTGACGCGAAGATGAAGGACGCCCGCATCGAGTTCAAGGCGGGGACCATCGTCACCGACAAACCGGTCGAGGTGAAGTCGCCACAGGGCGATGTCGAGGCCGACCGGATGGAAGTGCTCGACAACGGCCGCCGACTCGTTTTCGAAGGGCGGGTGCGCAGCATCTTCGTCAACCCGCAGAAGCGGGCGGGACAGGCCGGTAGCGGCGAGGCGCCCGAGACACCCGCTGCGGCCACGCCGAACACGGATTGAGAAGCTGACATGACCGCCCGATACGCCTGCGTCGCCCGCTTTTTCGCCCTCACCGCCCTTCTGGGTCTCGGGTGCGCGGCGGTTTCCGAGGTCGCTCCGGCGCAGGCGCAGCAGGCTGCGCCCAAGGCGAAAGCCGGCAAGAAATCAGGCGCGCCTTTCGCCGGATTTGGCTCGAACTCCAAGGAGCCGATCAAGATCGACTCGAACAAACTCGAGGTCTTCGACAAGGAGAATCGCGCGGTCTACTCCGGTGATGTCGTGCTCGTGCAAGGCCAGACGACGCTGCGGTCAACGACCATGACGGTGTTCTACATCTCCAACAAGACGGGCGGCAGTGGGGGCGGAAGCCCGGCTGCGGGACAGAACTCGATTCGCAAGATCGATTTCGCCGGCCCGGTCAGCATTCTCTCGGGCACGCAATCGGCGACCGGCAAGTTCATGACCTATGATGCGCAGGCTGAAACCGTGACGCTCACCGGCAACGTCGTCATCGCCGATTGCGACAATGTCCAGCGTGGTGAGCGCGCGGTCTATGACATCAAGACCGGCAAGGCCACGGTCGATGCCGGCGGCAAGGGCCGAGTTCAGGGCATCTTCACGCCGGGGTCCGAAGACAAGAAAAAAACCAACGGCGAATGCGGTTCGTGAGCGGCGCGTGACGCGCCCGCCAAACTGGGTTAGATCGGAACAATAAATCGGTTTCGCGTTTGGCGGGTCAGCTCCTGCCGAAGGGCACGGTGGAGCAGAACGGGTGCTGGGCAGATGGCTCCGCCGCAAGGATGCGGCGGACAAGGGCGGACAGGGCAGGCAACAGGACGCACCGGAGGTGTCGGGTGCGCGCGTGGCCGTGCGCCTTCCGGGGGCGGCCCGAACACCTGATGGCCCGGATGCCGCAGCCGGCCAGGGGATGCTGGCGGCTTATTCTCTCGGCAAGACCTACGGCAAGCGGCAGGTTGTGCGCGATGTGAGCCTTAATGTCCGGCGCGGCGAGGCTGTCGGCCTGCTCGGACCGAACGGCGCCGGCAAGACCACCGTTTTCTACATGATCACCGGACTGGTTCCCGCCGATCAGGGCCAGATCCTGCTCGACGGATACGACATCACCTCGTTGCCGATGTATCGCCGCGCCCGCCTTGGCATCGGCTATCTGCCGCAGGAAGCCTCGATCTTTCGCGGGCTTTCGGTCGAGGACAACATCCGTGCCGTGCTGGAAGTCGTCGAGCCGGACCGGAAGAAGCGCGATTACGAACTCGACCAACTCCTCGAGGAATTCTCGATCACACGGCTCCGGAAATCGCCTTCGATCGCGCTCTCCGGCGGCGAACGGCGGCGCTGCGAGATCGCCCGCGCGCTGGCGGGGCGGCCGAAATTTATGTTGCTCGACGAACCCTTCGCCGGCATCGACCCGATCGCGGTTGGCGATATCCAGGATCTCGTGCTGCATCTCAAGGCGCGCGGTATCGGTGTGCTCATTACCGATCACAATGTCCGCGAAACGCTGAGCCTGATCGATAGAGCGTACATCATCCATACGGGGCAGGTGCTGATGGAAGGCACGCCCGAGGAAATCATCGCCTCGCCCGATGTGCGAAGGCTTTATCTCGGCGAGGATTTCCGTCTTTGACGGTCATGCCGTTTGGTTCCGGTTTACCTTGCCGGGAAAGATAGCGCTTGCGCTTCACGATCGGGCAAGCAAATGTCTGCAATATCCATGCCGAAAGGTGCGGGCACGATTCGAGGGGCCTCCAACCCACCGGAATAGGCCCGTTCAGGCAGGTTTTCGCAAAGGCCGGATCGGAGAAGGATGGCAATCGGGCAGAAATTGATGATGCGCCAGAGCCAGTCTCTGGTGATGACGCCGCAGCTCCTGCAGGCGATCAAACTTCTGCAATTCTCGACGACCGAACTCCAGAACTACGTCGAGGCCGAACTCGAAAAGAACCCGCTTCTCGAACGCGACCCGCGCGCGGAAGACGCACCGATCGCGCCTGACGACCGACCGACGAATGCCGTTGCCGAAACCGCCGAGCCGGGCGACTGGGCGCGCGAGGAAATGCCGGCCGATCGTGGCACGCTCGAACGCGAGACGGGCACGGATTTTGAAAATGCCTTCCCGGACGAGGCGATTGCCGACCAGCAGGTGCCGCAGAACGATTCGCCCTTCTGGAACCTGTCCGGCGGCTCAGGTCGGGGGCCCTCGCTCGACGGCGATGATCCGAACCTAGAAGCCTATTGTGCTGCCGCCGAAACGCTGCATCAGCACCTTGAAAACCAGCTCGGCTGCACGGACACCGACGATCTGACCCGCAAGATCGCCGAGCAGATCGTCGATCAGATCGACCAGACCGGCTATCTCCTCGAACCGCTTGAAACCATGGCGGAGCGCCTCGGCGTACCGCTGGCGCGCTGCGAACTGGCGCTGGAGATCGTGCAGGGGTTCGATCCGGTCGGAATCGGCGCCCGCAACCTTGCCGAATGCTTGCGCCTCCAACTGCGCGAGCAGGACAGGCTCGACCCGGCCATGGCTGCACTTGTCGATCATCTCGACCTCCTCGCAAAACGCGAATTCCCGCAACTTCGCCGGCTTTGCGGCGTCGATGAGGAGGATCTCGCCGACATGATCGCAGAGATTCGTCGGCTCGACCCCAAACCCGGCTTGATCTTCGGCTCTGCCCCGGCCGAGCCGGTCACACCGGATGTTTTTGTGAGACCGACGCCGGACGGCGGCTGGCAGGTCGAGCTCAATTCCGATGCGCTGCCGCGCGTCGTCGCCAACAAGTCCTTCTACGCGAAGATCTCGAAAAAGGACGGCGGCAAGGAAGTCCGCGCTTTCGTCGACGAAGCCTGGACAAATGCCAACTGGATCGTCCGCAGCCTCGAGCAGCGCGCGCGCACCATTCTCAAGGTTGCGAGCGAGATCGTGCGCCAGCAGGATGCGTTTTTCACGTATGGCGTCGCTCACCTGCGGCCGTTGAACCTTAAGATGATCGCCGACGCGGTCAGCCTGCACGAATCGACGATCAGCCGTGTCACCGCCAACAAATTTATGGCGACCCCGCGCGGGCTGTTCGAGATGAAGTACTTCTTCACCACAGCGATTGCGTCCGCGGATGGCGGCGCTTCGGTCTCGTCGGAGGCTGTCCGGTTCCGGATCAAGCAATTGATCGATGCGGAGGAGCCGAACGCGATCCTCTCGGACGACGCGATCGTTGACAAGCTGAAGGCGATGGGCATCGACATCGCTCGCCGGACTGTGGCGAAATACCGCGAGGGAATGGGCATTGCCTCGTCCTCCATCCGGCGGCGCGAGAAGGTCGCCGCTGCGCCAAGAGCCAAGGCCAGCTGAAGGCGATTACGGCCTTCTCATTTCTGCCTGGAAATTAGGCAATCTGGAAGAATTCTGCCTCAAGTTCGTGTTGCACGGCAGCATGCCGTGTCGTTGACTTTGCCGGAAGGGCGGACGTAGCCTTGACCGGAAAGCAGAAAGGAGTCGCATCGACAGAACACCCGTTCATGCCAGACCAGCGCCGCCGGGCAACCGGCATAGTCAAGAGATGACCGCGGCGGAGCCCGGCTCCGAATGCCAGCGGTCGGAAAAGCAGAGGTAGTTTCATGGCGATTCGTGTTTCAGGCAAAAATATCGATCTGGGGGATGTTCTGCGCGGACAAGCCGAGCTTCGACTCAACGAGGCGGTCCGCAAATATGTCGATGCCGGCTATTCCGGCCACGTGACGGTCGCCAAGGACGGCATCGGCTTCAAGACCGAATGTGCCGTGCATTTCGACCACGGCCCGGTGATGCATGTGACGGGCGAGGCGACGGATGCCTATCAGAGCGTCGGCATCGCGGTGGAGCGCATCGCCAAGCAGTTGCGGCGTTTTAAACGCAAGCGCGACCGGCACGGCTCCGAGCGAATCGACGCTGGCGACCTGCAGGGTTCTCGCGATGCCTTCGTCAATGGCCATGACGATGCCGAGGACGACATCATCGAGGTCGTGAGCGGCGGCGCCGCCATCATTGCCGAACCTGTGGCCAGTGCGCCGAAGCATTCGGTGACGACGGCCGTCGCTGCCTTCGAGCGCTCCGACTTGCCGGTGCTTGTGTTCCGCAACACCGGCACGGATCGGGTGAACGTGCTTTACCGCCGCAAGGATGGTCATTTCGGCTGGGTCGATATCGGCTGAGAACCTGCCGGGAGGCCGGGCCCGACGTTCGGGTCTGGCTTTCCGGCACGTATTCTGCTTATAGGACGCCATGACGGTTGCTTCCCTCCTCACGCCCGACTCGGTTGTCGCCGGGATCAAGGGTGCCAGCAAGAAGCAGGTCCTCCAGGACCTGTCGGGGCAGCTTGCGCGGATTTCCGGTCTGCCGGAGCGGGCGATCTTTGAAACCCTGCTCCAGCGCGAGCGTCTCGGTACGACCGGGGTCGGGCAGGGCATGGCCATTCCGCACGGGCGGATCGCGGGGCTGCATCGGCTCGTCGGCCTTTTCGCGCGACTGCAGAAGCCGGTCGATTTCGAAGCGCTCGACGGCGAGCAAGTTGATCTTGTTTTCGTGCTGCTCGCGCCGGAAGACGCGGGCGCCGACCATCTTCAGGCGCTGGCACGTGTCGCGCGTCTGTTCCGCGACGCGAAGCTGGTCCAGAAGCTGCGGCAGACGGAAGACCCGGCCGCGCTCTACGCGATCCTGACGGCGGATATCGCCAACCGCGCCGCCTGATCGGCTCCTTTCTTCCGGGTCAATGACTGTCGCCGTGCGATTCGCCCGAGACGCGGTCAGTCATTGCCATCAGCAGTCCCGACATCACGAAGACGAGATGGATTCCGACCAGCCAGGCGAGGTCCCGGTCCGAGATGTTGCGGATATTCATGAAGGCCTTGAGCACCTGGATCGCCGAAATCGCGACGATGGAGGAGAGCAGCTTCAGCTTGAGGCCGGTGAAATCGATCTTGCCCATCCACTCCGGCCAATCGACCGTCTCCTCGACATCGATCTTCGAGACGAAGTTCTCATAGCCTGAGAAGATCACGATGATGATGAGCGATCCGGTCAAGGTCAGATCGACAAGCGCAAGCACGCCAAGGATGACATCCGATTCCGAGGCTGTGATGGCATGGGTCAGAAAATGCCAGGTTTCCTGCCCGGCCTTTACGAGCAGTCCCGCGAGGGCAACCACCAGCATGACGTAGAACGGCGCGAGCAACCACCGGCTCGTGAAAATGAAGCGTTCCAGCAACCGTTCGAACATCGGACTCTCCTCGCTGCGGTGTTGCGCATAGCATCGACGCGGGAAGGTGAGAAGGGGCGGCAGGCCTGTTCTTTCGAGCGAATGGCGAGGTGGCTTCGCATCGGCATGAAAGGCTGGCGAAGTTCTTGCTTTTTCCTCCGACGCCCGCCATAAGGCGCGTCTTGCGTGCGCCTTCGGGCGGGCGCGGTGGACAGGTGGCCGAGTGGTTGAAGGCGCACGCCTGGAACGCGTGTATAGGGGCAACTCTATCGAGGGTTCGAATCCCTCCCTGTCCGCCAGATTACCCGAAATTTCGTTGACCATTCAGACCTGAAAATCGTGCAACTAACTGAATACTCAAGGAAATAGATATCTACAAAATTTTACAACTGTCACGAATTGTCATACAGTCTCAAGGCTCATGTGGGGCCGAGTGTGGGGCCCGATGCGAGGGCCCCAAATGGCTGTTGGAACAATACGAGATCAGGCAACCAATCGGCTTTCCTCCCGATTCGTGGAGACTGTGACCAAACCCGGACGCTATGCCGACGGTGGTGGACTTTATCTTTCCATCAGTGACGGCGGGCGGGCGCGTTGGGTTCTGCTCTACATGGTTGATGGCAAGCGCCGCGAAATGGGCCTTGGTTCGGCGCGCGATATCTCACTAGCGGATGCGCGGAAGCGCAGAGACTTCCATCGTGCAAAATTAGCTGAAGGCATCGACCCGCTTGCCGAACGGCAGGAGACCCTTGCGGCCGACGAAGCGCGACGCCTTGCGGAGGCCAAAAAACTCACCTTCAAGCAGGCTGCCGCCGACCATATCGATGCGAAGGAAAGCGGCTGGAAAAACCTCAAGCATCGCCAGCAGTGGCGGAACACCCTCGCCACCTACTGCAAGGCGCTGGACAACCTGCATTGCTATGCGGTCACGGTCGCCGATGTTGAGGAAGTCTTGCGCCCCATCTGGCTTGAGAAGCCGGAGACCGCCCGGAGGGTGCGGATGCGGATTGAAAACGTCTTGGCGTCGGCGCACGTCAAATGCCGAACCCAGCTGGAATGGCGGGGCTGGACTAATCCAGCGGTCCTGAAGGGCAACCTCGATCATCTCCTGCCCAAGAAGGGCAAGACGGAACGGAGCCATGCCTCCATGCCCTACATGGGCATTCCGGCCTTTGTTGCCGTGTTGCGTGAACGCGGGGCGCTATCCGCCCGCGCGCTTGAAATCCTGATCCTGACGGCGTGCCGCACGTCGGAGGTGACGGGGATGCGCTGGAAGGAAATCGACCTCGAAAAAGCAACCTGGGTGATTCCTGCCGAGCGGATGAAGAATGGCCTGCCGCATCGCGTTCCCCTTGTTGCGCGTGCGGTCTCGATCCTCACGGACCTGAAGAACAAGACCGGAAAGGGAGAGTTCGTCTTTGCAGCCCGACGCGGCAATCTGTCATCGGCTGCGATGCACATGCTGCTTCAAAAGAGGATGAACCGCCCAGACGTGACCGTTCACGGGTTTCGTGCCTCGTTCCGGACATGGGCAGCCGAGCGAACGTCTGTGCCACGTGCCGTTGCCGAGCGCGCCCTCGCTCACGTCGTCGAAGGCGATGTGGAGCGCTCCTATCAGCGCAGCGACCATTTCGAGCAGCGCCGGGCGCTCATGGCCCTGTGGGAGGCCTTCATTGGTCAGGTGCAGGGCGAGAAAGTGTTGGCTTTCTCGAAGGTGGTGTCGTGAAAAAGATCAGGTATGCGGGCGCGCCGAAGGTCCGCACCCCGACGACGGGCGCTCGACCGTTCCCTGCCGAAGGCGTTTCTTCCATGAAACGGGCCTTGCTTGATCAAATCCGCATAGGGCCGTCAAACCTAGCAACACCGACATTGCCGGTAGACGTGCAGCACGTTGTCAACGAGATCGGGCTGGATAAATGCCTGATGTGGCTGCACATGCTTCAGTCCGGTCTTTTCATTTGCGAGCCAACATTAGCCCATTCGGGGCGTGGGCCAAGGCCGATGACGCTTGTTGAGCGGCACATGCGGTTCGACATGGGTGGGCGTGACCGGCGTTCGCCTCGGGCACCGCGTCGTGATGCCTTCATGCAGAAACTCGCCAAAGGCCGAACGGAGCTTGGTTGCAGCTACGCGAGCCTCGCTATTCTGGTCCAAGAAATCGAAGAGCGCGAGGGCTGGCCGGTCAGACCGATCACCACGATCCGGGATGCGCTCAGGCGGGCTGCTCTGAATTAAAGCCAGTTTCCCCCCTCAATCCCTAAAGAGGCGGTTCTCCTATTGCTTGCACATCGCAGCAGGTAAGGGAGAGCTTTATGCGCCTCGCAACCATCGACCAGACGCTGGAAGTTGTCCCGGTGTCGGAGGCTACGCTCCACCGTCTTCTGCGCCGTGAGCCGCAGCTTTCCCGCCGATTCATGGGGCGAAGGCTCGTCCTTCTTGACGAGCTGCTTCGTTTCATCGCCGACGCTCCGACTGATCCCCGCCCGCTCCGACATCCCGGCGCGTCCAAGGCCGGCACGAACCGAGAAGTCTAATGCGATGAATGTTGCACCGAATTCTCAACCGGAGAATCCCGGCACCAAAGCGCTCCCCCCTCGCAACCACATGGCGATGACCTCGGATGAAGTCCTGCGCCGCAAGGCCGAGAATGTGGTCCGTCGGGCCAACGAGGTGATGGAGTCGATCTGTGCTGGCGGCGGGGCCGTCGTTCGGGTCCGCACTGGGGACAAGAAACCCGCCGATGGCGGCTGGAATAGACCGGACTATGTTGCGCCGCCTGCAGATCCCGCGAGCAGCAATGTCGGACTGCGCTGCGGTGATTGTCCAGCGGGGTGTGTCGTGGCGCTGGACCATGACATTGATGACCAAGTAACGCTCGAAGCGGTTCTGAGCGCACTTGGCGGACTCCTGAACGGCATGCCGCTCCGGCACCGCGCCAATAGCAGCAGAGTTTTGCTGCTTGCGCTTGCCCCGGCGGGGACGAGCAAGGTCATCTGGAAGCTGGTCAACGGAAGCAAGCTCGAATTGCTCGCGAACGGCCAGCAGGCGGTCGTTCATGGCAAGCACCCTTCCGGCGCGGTTCTTCGGTGGACTTGGCCGGATGGTAGCGAGCATGACGAGCCGCCCCCGGTGGATTCGCTGCCGATGATCACGCCCCAGCAGATCGAGTATGCGCTTGTCGCGGCGGGTATCGCGTTCACGGGCGGGGTGTCGAAGGTGGCAGTGCCGTCCGGCGGGGCTATGCAGGTCCAGTCTACTGTCACCGCGAACACCACCTCCAAGCCGATCAAGCAGAATTCCCCGGTCAGCGAAGCTCAAATCCAGTGGATTGTTGACGAGGTTGCTGCCCGCGATTCCAATCACTTTGCCGACCATGACGGCGCGTTCAAGGGCGCCATGGCTATCGCGGGAATGGTCAAGCGCGGCCAGATCGATGAGCCCGCTGCACGTCGCCAGATCGAACGCCTCTATGACAAGTATCGCATCTACAAGAATGTCGGGAGTGAGGAAGAGACGCCGGACCTGATTGATCAGGCCATCCGTGACGCCCGGGGCGATTGCGGCTTCGGCGCGCTCGCCGGCTCGCTGTTCGACGAATACCGCCAGATGCCGCATGGCTGGCAGGCCAGCGCGGAGGCAGCATGGGTTGCGGGTGGAAACTCCCCCAGCCCGCTCAATCCGATTAGCGTGACTGGGAGCCAGTCCGCGCCCAACTCTGCGTTTGTTGGTGGCGGTTCTTCGAACGTGATTACGCCCTGGGTTCCTGCGCTTCCCGCCAGCTGGCAAGACGCCATCGCGGTCGCAAAAGGCGCAGAACTCATGCTCGGGGGTATCCTGATCAGGGGTAAGGCAACTTCGGTTGCGGCCAAGAGCGGCATCGGCAAGACGCATTTCGCCATGCTGATGCTGGCGCATCTTGCCGGAGACAAGGACCTCATGGGCCTCGATGACCCGGCGAATCCGCGTCAGCCGGCGGATGCCCTGCGCGTCTTCGGGCTCTTCCTCGAAGAAGAGCTTTCACTGTTGGGCATAAAGGCCAAAGCGCTTGCTCAGCATTATGACGTGACCATCGACCCCGACCGCGTCAGCTTCTGCGGCATGGAATGTGCCGAAGGGCTGAAGTTCTGGTCCGATGGCCCCAACGGGCGCCCGATGATAGACGAGGCGGGCTTCCTCGGCATCGACGAGCTTGCCTCAGTTCATGACGTGGTGATCATCGATGCCCTTGGCCTTGTGCTTGAGAATTCGACCGGCGCAAACGACAGCACCGTGGCTGCGACCACCATGAAGCGGCTGAACCAGATCGCCTCGAAGCACGGTTGCGCCATCCTGTTGGTCATGCACGAGCGCAAGGCCAAGGCTGGTCCGGATGGTCGCGACGCGGACAATGTGACTGGTGCGGCCCAGTGGATCAGCCACGGGCGGGGCAACTACACGCTCGCGGAGATGGATGCGACTACGGCGAAGAATTTCGGCATCGATCCTGATGACGCCTACCGCTACCTCTCGGCGAAATCGTCGAAGCCGAACCACGCGGCAAAGGCGGAAGTGATCTGGTTCAAGAAAGTTGGCGTCACCATCTCCGGCGAGAAGCATCCTGTTATGGTTCTGGAACGGTGGAAGCCGCCCAGCGTTACCGCGAAGGTTGCTGGCCTCGCAACGAATGCACAGGTCATCGCCCTGAAGGTGATCAACGATGCCGAGAAGGCGGGTGGACCGCTCTACACCGCCAGCGTGAAACAGGCTCAGAATAACGGATACACCACCTATGCCATCGGCGAGGTGGCGACGGCGCTGCGTGCAACAGACCCGAACGCCACCCAAGGCTACGCGGAGAAAACTGCCGAAACGGCCATCCTCGCACTGGAAAAGCAGGGCAAGATCGTCCGAAAGACAGGCTCCAACCGTCGGAAGGTTTGGTCCGTTGTGTAAGCAGCGAATCCACCCGGTGCAGGGGTATGCAGGGTGTCTACATGTTACCACCATGTATCCGCTGAATCCCACTCCGCTCCCCTTGCAGCATCATATGCTGCAGGGGGTGTGGGGGATGACGTGCTGTGTAGAAAGCACGAGTGCGGGCGAGCACATGCGGCACCGCATCCTCACCCCTCGCTCGACCGCAACGCCCATCGCTCGATGCGGCGGCGCGACACTACGGGAGTGAAACACATGCAGATGCTGAGCCGCGCCGCGCTTGCCGTCAGGATTGAAGACGGGGGGTTCCCCCGCGCGCTTCCGGCGCTTGCTGATGCCTTGCTGCACGCCGCGCTCCGGTGCGGATTCTGGTTCGATGATGAGTGCCAGCGTCCGGCTGCGCTGGTGGATGGAGTGCCGATTTCCCTGCCCGAACCGCGCCGCGATGGGGAATGCAGCCTAGCCGTTCACCGCTCGACGCGCGAGGCGGTCGCCACATTCAGGCAGCAAGTGATTGAAGCGCTCGCACCGTCGCCGGGCGTCAGTTCGCGGCGGATCGCACAATATCTCGACCTGCTGGCCCGGCAGGTGGGAGGGGGCAACGTGGAGGATGCCCCCGGGCCACTCAGGGAGGCCAAGGAGTCCGGCGCGCTCGCTTTGGCATGGAGGCTGGCCGAAGTCCCGGAAGCCTGTCAGCGGCCTTCCCTGAGCCATATGGAGCATGCTTTCGCCGCATGGATCGGCGAACAAGCGCCTGATGCCTCCGGCACGATCATCGTCCGGGAGCGGCAAGCCCGGATCGATCTTGAGCGCATCGCCGGGGAAGAGGTCCCCCTTCGCGCCATCCGCAAGCTGGCCGAATGGCACGGCTTCCGGCGTATTCATGCGCCGAGGGCACGGCTGCTGATCAGGCCTTGAGCAGAAACACCGATTGAACCACCCCCGGTTTGCCGGCAAACACGCGGCGGTTCAGTCTTGCCCGGCGCTTTAGCTAAGCGTGATGAAATTAGATGCCGGCCCTTGTTATGATTTGAACCTTTAGACGTTTGAATTCCTCCTCGTTGATTGCGCCGCTATCAAGTAGGGATTTTAATTTCTCTATTTGCTCAAATGCCTTGTCATTTGAGAAAGTGGGCTCACTCTTCGGTGAATCCGCCCCGCTGATCAGTCGCACGGGTTTAACATCATTGGCGAATATATTGAGGCCACTTTCGCCGCCATTTGACCCTGCTTCCGATTTGTGAACAGAATTCGTCGACCATATTAAAGCTATCAGCCACCCAAGTAAGGTAGCTCCAAAAAATAAATTCACGAGCATGATGGGCCAACGATTGGCATGCCCTCGATTGAAGGCAATTATCGTTGGCAGAAGATATATTAGAATGACAACTATAGCTAAAACGATAAATATAGCTAAGTTTACATCATCCCCATTTGAATTTGGTGTTTGTGCAAAAGCGGGACTTATTAGGAAAGGAACTACGTTAATATTGAACAAAAGGCCATCCATAGAGGATTTTCCTTATGGCTGTATAATTTTTTGTTTCATTGCATCGAACTCGACGTCTGAAATTGCTCCAGAATTCTTGAGTTTCATCAATTTGTCGAGCTGGTCGAGCGAATTATCACTTACGCCCGACGCGAGCGGTGATTGTTGCAAATTGAGTTGCACCGAGGCTTGGGCGTCAGCAGACGGATCGCCAAAACGATTAGCTTCCGCATCAGATTTGGTGCAAAGCCAGACCAGCAGGATTATCTGACCAACCAATGGGATGAAATTTAGAAAGAACCACCAACCAGAGCGGTTTGTGTCGTGAAGCCGCCGTACAAAAATTGATACGGTCGGTATAAAGTGGACGAGATGAAATACTCCAATCACTAGGCCAAATTGCCTATCAAGGGATTTTGGGTCGATGACAGCGTCAATGATAACAGCGATAATAGCAAAAATAAACGTAAATAGGAATGCCATCCAGTATTCGTACCGCGTGGTCCTTCCTTCGAAAGTGCCATAATTACGCATCATCTTTAGGTAAGAGTTCATATTCCACCCTTCAGTACTACTGAGCCAGACACTGCCACAAATTGGCCTAACTTGCTACATTTGCGCGGCGGCTGCGTCCGCGCAATGACAAATTCGCAACATTGCGATTCATATTGATCACTCTCGCTACGCGATAGCCGATATCCATAGCTGCATATCAGTGAGCCCTCGGGCTCTCTCAGCCAGCGGCACAGTGGCGCCATGCACCTGAGCGCGAGCTAGTCCCTGCTTTTTGCCCCGCCGGGGGACTCCGGGGCCTTTGGTCCGATGGGGGGGAGGGGAGTAGGGGTGAGCAGTTGCATCGGAGGTGCGAATTATTTCATTCGCTCCGGTTTATGGTTCCGCGCGGGTAGGATCGGCGCTGTTCTATGAAGGAGTTCGAAGTGCGTCCGGACCGTTTGGGCTAATCATCCGGCGCGCCGCAATGAATGCTCAAGCACCTATTATATTTGGGGCCAATTGTGGGGCCGTTAGATAATATCCAGAAATTTTATAATTAAATCAGTGTAGTGCGGATGCCTCCCTGTCCGCCAGAAATTTCATTTGAGTCGCTGGTTTTTTGTCGGCCACCTGCCGGCCTAACTGCTCTGTCTTTTCACAGGGCCTGAATGAAAATCCCCAAGGCTATGTTGGTTTTCCGGGGGGATGCTGCGATGTGATCCGGTAGAATCCCTTACTTACCGAAAAGCCCCGCTTCCTTTTTTGGGAAGCGGGGCGAGTTGGTGCGGGAAGGGGATAGGGCAGGGGGCAACCCGCACCGGGGGAGAAGATGGGCGCCTGCGGATCAATCGCAGACGGTGCGGCGGAC
>VWVY01000004.1 GCA_009846685.1 Rhizobiales bacterium SYSU XM002
CGCGCCCGCCTCCTGCTCCTTCAGCATCCCGATGATCTGCTCTTCTGAAAAACGTGAGGGCTTCATCCGTCGTCTCCTTCGCGACGGACTCTACTCATTCCTGGAGGAAGTTCAGGGTCTCAGGTCATCAATTATATAGAAATTTTATGCGGTTCCGGCTAGGCACCACAGATTTTATCTAATTATATCAATTATTTAGTCATCGTACAAAGCTCCGAAGTGTCCGGGACTTAGCGGTGACAGTCCCGAATGCGCACTCTCACACGGCTAGAAAATCGGGCGTTTGGGCCGCTCATTTCCACGCCGTTTCTGGGCCTGCAAGTCGGAATATGTCACTTTTTGCTGGCAGAACCTGGTGAGAACGGGTTCGCACTTCAACAGAACGGTTCGCAGGAATTGGAGATATCTGCAGGAGCTAAACAACCACGCAGGATCTCGGCGGTGCTGTTCGTTTTTCGACGATTAACGCGTATCGATCCGGGGGCACGGTAAGGCTTGGAGGAAGAGCGAAACGCAAAGTCCTTGTCCGCCATACGGTAAGATTGCGCGGCGCCAGCCACCATGAGATGACGTGGTCACGGATCACCGAAAAGCCTGCGGAGAGTTGCGAGACCATGAAAATTTCCCGTCGCGACGTTGTTGCCGGGCTGGGCGCATTGGCTATCTCGGCAAAGGCCGGCAGCGCGCAAACCCAGCAGCGCATCATCATGAATGATGCCAGTCGCCTCAACCCCACGCCGCTTTTTCGGCATTGGCATGTCCGCTCTGGCGAGGCTGATTTCATCGCTGCGCTCAGGCGAGAGCTGAAGGATGCTACGGCAGCGCGCCGCGCCGTCGCGATCGGTGCCGCGCGCCATTCGATGGGCGGGCAGTCACTGATCCGCAATGGCGTGGCAATGACTTTCGATATTGATCAATGCGAGCTCGATCGCGCCGCCAAGACCTACCGCGTCCATGCTGGCACGCGCTGGCATCAGGTAATCGCGCATCTCGACCCGGCGGGTTTTTCGCCGGCGGTGATGCAATCGAACAGCGATTTCGGGGTCGGGGCGACCTTTTCGGTCAACGCTCATGGCTGGCCGACGCCCTATGGCCCCTTCGGCTCCACGGCCCGGTCGATCAGACTCATGCTGGCGGATGGCTCGATCGTCACCTGCTCGCGCACCGAGAATGCCGAGCTTTTCGCTCTCGCCATGGGCGGTTACGGGCTGATCGGCGTGATCCTCGATCTCGAGGTCGAGATGGCGGAGAACATGCTTCTCAGGCCAAATCTGGAAGCCATGCCGGCGGGGGAATTCGCGAAACGCTTTATCACCACCGCCAACGACCCAGCTGTCCCGATGATCTATGGTCGGCTGAATGTCGAGCGGGAAAAATTCTTCTCGGAAGCCTTGCTCGTATCATGGCGGAAGGAGCCGACGCCGGCTGCCGGTTTGCCGCCGCCGGTGCGCAGGGGCGCGCTGACGGGCATTTCGCGCCAGATCTACCGCGTGCAGGTCGGCCGCGAATGGGGCAAGAGCCTGCGCTGGTTTGTCGAGCGCTCGCTTGCCCCGATGCTGGCCGATGGTGTCGCGACCCGCAACCGGCTGATGAACGAGCCGGTGCTCAATCTCGAGAACCGCGACCGCCAGCGCACGGATATTCTTCACGAATATTTCGTGAGCCCCGACCGCTTCGGTGAATTCCTCGAAGGGTGCCGGCGCATCATTCCCAAGGCCTCGACAGAATTTCTCAATGTGACGCTCAGGCATGTGAAACGCGACCCGACCAGCGTCCTCTCCTTCGCAACAACCGACAGGATCGCGGCGGTGATGTCGTTTTCGCAGAAGGTCAATCCCAATGGCGAGACCGACATGATCCGGGTCACCGAGGAATTGATTGATCTCGTCGGTTCGATCGGCGGGAGCTTCTATCTGCCCTATCGGCTTCATGCCCGGCCAGACCAACTCGCCCGGATCTACCCGGAGGCGCAGCGTTTCGCCGAGCGCAAGCGGCATTATGATCCCGGCCTACTGTTTCAGAACACGATGTGGAACACCTATTTCAACGCGTAAGAAGGAGCCCACAATGCTGCTGCGCTGGATCTGTGCCGGCTATTGCCTCGCACTGCTTTTCGCCGGGCTGCTCAATTATATTCCCGGCCTGACGGATGCGCAGGGGCGCGCTTTCGGGATTTTCGCGCTCGATATCTATGACGACATGCTCCATTGGACCTCCGCCGCCTGGGCCGGCATCGCGGCTCTTGTCTCGAAGCGCGCGAGCGAGATCTTCCTCAAGGTTTTCGGCACGCTTTATCTTGCCGATGGTGCATTAGGGCTTGCCACCGGCTCCGGCTATCTCGATCTCGGCATCCTGATCTACGGTGTGCAAGCCTTGCCTTTCACCTTCAAGATACTCGCCAATCTCCCGCACATCGCACTCGGAGGTTTCGCGGTTTTTGCCGGCATGTTCCTCATGCGCAGGCCAGAGGCGGCATAAGTGGGGGCCTTGCGGCGCGTTCTCAAATGGCTTGGCCTTGCGGCGGGCGTGATGCTGCTCGCTGCGGCCATGCCCATTGCCTACATCGAGACGCAGTGTTTCGACAGCCTGCCCAAGGAGGCGTCCAACTATCGTCCGATCCTGCCGCTGGAGGAGCAACGCGCGCTGGCCGATACCTTCCTGACCTATCCGGAATGGTCGATCGTTCATGCCTATGAGGATCTCGCTGTGGTCTCCCGCAGAAGCGGCGAACACGCTTTTGCCTATACCGGCGCCATCAGAGGTTATTGGACGAGCCTTTGCTCGCTCGCGGCGAAAGCTTCCGCCAAGGGACCGGTTGCGATTGATGTCAAGGCGATGCTCTATGTCATCGGTGTCAGTTTCTCGGTCGAATTGGGCATCAAGGGCCTTTACGAGACGACGTTCGGCCGTCTGGCATGGATGGCGGCGGGCGATAGCGTGACAGCGGAGGATCGTTTTGCGCATGATCTCGCGGAAGATTATGCCGCTTTCCTGCGCCAGACGCCCTGGTACGAATATCCTTTCGGCAAAAGGCTGGTGGAGTTCTGGCGGGATGTGCCGCTGACCTCGCGGGCCATGATCCGCGCGCTCGAGAGGCGCTTCGCGCTCAGCCTCGAATGGGGCACGAAATCACTCTATGCCCGCCTGATGGCATTGGCTGCCGATCTTGCCCCGGCAAAGCTGACCCTGCGCTGCGTCATCTCCGCGCTCGATAACAGCGAGGTCGCACCTGGCGGCCCGATCCGCCTGATCGAGCGCCGCGCGGATGGTTCCGTCATCATCGAGACGCCGCGCTACCGCGCCTTCACCGCAATCCTGCTCGACCAACTGGACAAGGGCCGGCACATCATCGAGATCGCTGGCAATGACCACATCTTCGTGACCGTGATCGTACCGGAGGGCTGGGCGAAACCGCCCGTCGACGCGGAAGCTCTGCTTACCGTTCGGGTTCAGGCACGCCCGGGCTGGGCGCGGCACGGCCTCTATCTTCCGGTTGCGCGGCTCGGCGCACTGGTTCGCGATGTCCGCGCGGCGGGCGGCAGTTTCGAGCATGCCTATGATTATTGACGCGGGTCATGTGGGTTGGCATGTGCTTCTGCGTGCTGCCGGAACGGCGCTCGTGCTCTGGTTCGGCGCACTTCTCGCGCTGCCATTCGCTTCGGAAGCCTCGCGAAACGTGACGCTTTTCGCGATCAGCGAGGCCGACGCTCTTAGGGCCATCGCAAGCGCGGATGTCGATATTCTCGGTGGAAGCGGGCGCGTCTTCCGGCTGCGGGGGCGCGCGCCCGGCTTCGCATCAAGGCTTTATGCCTCCGGTCGCGTTGTCATCCTCGCCGGCAATAGTGGGGGGTGCGGGATTGCGTGGCAGCGCTGACGCCCAATTCCTTCGACGGATTCCAGCGCTGCGTGACGACGGGCCAGGATGAATTGGAATGATTCACTGGGCGTGAGACCGAGCACAGAAGGTGTGTGGCGGCGCCTATGATCGGCCCGAAAAGCGGTGTGTCAGCTTTTTGGTGAGCGTTTTCCGGAAAAATGATGTGTGAATCGCCCCGAAACTCTTCACGGAAGCGGAAGGACAGAAAGAGGCCGCTTCCCAAGAAAATCGGTCTAAACGCTCGTCCATCGATTGAATGAAACAATTTTTCATCGAATACTGCATAAACGATCGAGGGAGAATGGCGCTTATACATGGGTAAGTTCATCAAAGGACTGGCGTCGCTGCTATTGATTGTCATCGCAGCTTGCCTGGAAACCAATGCCGTGTCTGCGCAGAGCGTCACTCAAGCTGGAGCTGATCTCACTGGCAACGCAAACCGTGCATGGCACGGCGATTTCGACGGCATGATCCAGCGGCGGGTGCTGCGTATTCTTGTGCCGTACAGCAAGACCCTTTTCTTCATTGATCGTGGACGACAGCTCGGAGTTGTCGCCGAATTCGGTCAGGCCTTCGAGACATGGCTGAACAAGCACCATGCGCGCGGGCATCTGCGGCTCCATGTCGCCTTCATTCCCGTGCCACGCGAAGACCTCATAAATGCGCTGCGTGATGGTGTCGGCGATATCGTGGCGGCGAATTTGACCATCACGCCGGAACGGCAATCGCTGGTCGATTTCGCGGATCCATGGATGCGCAATGTTCAGGAACTGGTCGTCACTGGCCCCAAGGCTCCTGCACTTGCATCAATGGATGACCTTGCCGGGCGGGATATCCGGGTCCGGATGAGCAGTAGTTATGCCAGCCATCTCTCCGCAATTAGCCGGAACCTGGTCGAGCGCGGCAAGCCAGCCATACGGATACTGCCTGCCGATGAGGATCTTGAAGACGAGGACTTGTTGGAGATGGTCCAGGCTGGCTTGTTGCCTCTGGCTATTGTCGATGAGCATAAGGCAACGGCCTGGCAGCCCGTGTTTCCGGCACTGACCATTCGCCGGGACCTTGTCGTGCATGCCGGTGGCGATATTGCCTGGGCGATCCGGAAGGATTCCCCGCAATTGCGCCAAGCGATCAATCAATTCTTTGTCGAGCACCAGAGCGGGACCAGCTTCGGAAACACAATCCGGAGGCGCTATTTCGGTGGGCAGCGTGCGACCCGCAGCGCGCTTAATGATGATGACCTTTCCCGCTTCAATGGCCTGTGGGAGTATTTCCGGAACCATGGGCAGCTTCATCACTTTGACGCCCTGATGCTGGCCGCACAGGGCTACCAGGAATCCCAATTGGTCCAGTCCCGTCGTTCTCCGCGAGGGGCTGTAGGCGTCATGCAACTCCTGCCCACGACCGCCGCAGCACCGCCGGTCAATCTTCGCGACGTTGCCTCCAGCGCCGATATCAACATCCTCGCGGGAGCCCGATACATGCGACACCTGATGGATGTGTACGTCAACGATCCAGCCCTCGATGAGCGCAATCGTCTGCTCATGACGCTGGCAGCCTATAATGCAGGTCCCGGCAATCTGCGGAAATTCCGGCGCAAAGCCCAGAGCATGGGGCTGGATCCGAACCGCTGGTTCAATCACACCGAACAGGCGGCAGCAAAAATTATCGGCCGAGAGACTGTGCAATACGTATCGAACATCTACAAATACTATATCGCCTATTCATTGCTCAAAAAGCACTCCGAGTGACGCCCCCCTTGGATGAGAGCCCACCCGGCAACCCGGCCTAGTTTTGCATGGCGAAGTAGTCAAAAAGTGTCCGGGCAACTTCGGCGATGGCGCGATCACGATCTGGCCTGGGCGTGCTGCTGCTCTTGGTGAAAACCACGACGATGAAGCGACGTCCGTCTGGCAACGTGATGTAGCCTACATCGTTTGCGACGCCGCTGCTGGTGCCGGTCTTGTGAGCGACGGGAGTGCCACGCGGCAGCAGACCCTTAAGGCGTCCGGGGCCGGTGCGGGTGCGCGACATGCTCGCCAGCAGAAAATCGCGGGAGGAGCGGCTTGTGGCTTTTGCGTCTTCGATCTGCATCAAGAGTTCGAGCATCGCCAGAGGTGTTGATTGATCCCTGGGATCAGCTTCGTAAGCGGAATCCTTTGGCATTTCGGCAAACTTGGTCCGAATATCGGGATTCGAGCGGGCGAATTCGGCGACAGCCTTCGCCGTCCCGAGAACTTTCATGCCGAGCGTATCGGTCATCAGTTCCTTCGTATTCCTGTCGATGCGCATCCCCGTGATCCCGAGGCTGCGCATCGTGGACGTGATGTTCGAAGGCCCGCCCGCCACATCAAACACCATATCGGTGGCGGTATTGTCGCTCTCGGTGATCATGGCCTCGATCAGGTTGGCGACCGAAAGCTGAATGCCGGGATGAAGGAAATTTGTAGCAATGACGTTGTCGCCCGCAGACAGGTCATCCGGCTTGATCTCAACCAGCTGGTTCAGGGAAAGTTGTCCAGCATCCACCTTGCGCAAGGCGGCAACGGCAGCAGGCACCTTGTACACGCTGGCCATCGGAAACAATTCATCGCCATTGAGCGCGATAACATTGTTGCTCCCGATCAACTTTGCTGCCACGCCCACGCGCCCGACGAGGGGCGCCGTGATGGCTGCAAGCTGTTTTGTCAGCGCTGTCGGGGATTGGGAAAACGACGGTTGTCCGGAACCGGCAATCAACGCCAGCGCAATCAGCCAGATCACGGGTCTCATAATGATCAACCCCTAGTGTGGTCGGTGGATGTCTTAACAAATCGACCATTTTGAACATTTCAGGCGAAATGGTCGTGCAAACGCGGCAAGAGACGCGCCGCCAAGATAGACGGCGCGCTTCATTTTCATTCGCAGCAGCGGAGGACACGCTTGTCGTAAACAGGCTGGTTGCCGGGAACGCCGCCACCGAAATCCTGCGGAATGGTATAGAATTTCTGCGTCCAGGCTTCGACGTCGATCGGCTCGCGCCAGCTGACGGAAAGCTGATGCCGAATGGGCTGGCCGGGATTGACGTCTTTGAGAACCTCGGAGTTCTCGACGACAACAACGCCGTTGACGATGACCCACGGAATGCCGGTCGAGGGTAGGGTTCCCTTCGCATAAGTGGCGTTGTCGGTGGCCGTCTTCGGATTGAAGATGGTGATATCGGCAACCATGCCCTTCTGGATGCGGCCACGCTCCTGCATGGCCTTGAGGCCGGTCAACCCCAGCGGGCGCGCCGAATTGTAGGAGAGCTGGGAGATCGTCTGCATCAGCGGAATGTTGTGCTCGCGCCCCATGCGCAGCGCCCGCGCAAAACTGCCTGCGCCGCGCGGATGGCTGTTGGGCAGCTTGTCGAACGGCGTATCCCAGGTGATGGCGGGATCCATGATGGGCATCGTATCGGAAGCAACAGCCACCCCCGGCATCTTGAGCCAGTTGACGATGTGCTCTTCCGGCATCTTGTACACGAGAACGAGGCGGGCCGGTTCCTTCTTGAGCATCTCGGCGCGGGTCTTTTCCGTGTACCACTCGCCGGTCAAGGCATCCTGCACGGTATCCTCGTACTTGTAGCCGAGTTGTTTGACCCAGACTTCCGGCTCCAGGAATACCGCGTTCATCGCGGTCGAACCCGCCGCATAAGGATAGATCTCGCCCCAGACATTCATGCCCCGCTTCTGCATGCGGAACAGCAGTTCGTGGACGAGGTTGTAGCCGGGATTGTTGAAATGGCAGGCAATCGCGGGAGCGCCGAGCGCTGCGGCATTGGCCAGCATTTCCTGAATACCGTTCGACTCGCCCGTATCGGAGCCTGGTGTATTACGGAAATGGAAGGCGCATTGCCGGCCATAGGCGCCCGCGAGTTTCTGGATCTCGAAGGCTTCGCGAGCGGAAACGCCGTCCCGCATATAGCCCAGCGTCGAACCGACGCCGACGGCGCCTGCGGCAAGCCCGACGTCAAGAACCCGGAGAATCTCATTGCCTTCGGCGAGGGTCGGGCGTCGCGACGACCAGCCCGTCTTCCCGGAACCGCGGTGGTTGAAGGCCTCGGGCGTGTCGGCGGTGGTGATGTTGTCCAGAACAAGGGCGCGGGCAAATTCATGCGCGGTCGCGCAGCCATAGTTCAGTTGGTTCTTGCCTTCCCGGGCGGCATACCACTCGCTCACTTTGGTTCCGAGCGTGCCCATTTCGAGGTCCATGACCGTGGTCCGGCCATCGCGCAGCGCAAGCTTGTTTCCCATCGGGCGCGACCAGTGGTAATGGGTATCAATGAAGCCCGGCGCGACGACGTGCCCCGAGGCATCAATCGTTCGCTTGCCGTTGAGTTCCGTCTCCGCGATCTCGACGATCCGCCCGGACCTGACACCGACGTTGGCGATCTTGTCGAACCCGGTTTCGGGGTCCATGACCCTGCCGCCGCGAACAACAAGGTCGAAATCGCCACCCGCAGCCTGCGCGTAGGTCTTGGTCGCGGTTCCGGCCGCGACCAAGGTCGCTGCCGTGGCGGAGTTGAATGCGCGGCGCGTGAGCTTCTTGTCGGTCACTGGATAATCCTCCGTCGGGGTGAATCCGCCCGTTCCCCGGAATTGGGGAAGCGATTTCACCTCGGCAGAACCTAAACCGGGGCTCCCGGTGGCGGAGAGAAATGTCTTTGCCGTTTGCGCCAGTCCGGAACGAATAGTGGCGCGAAAGATCAAGTCGCATTGACGTGCCCATACCGGTTCGCATCGTTGACACCAGACACAGCGTGAAGTCATGCCCAACAAGAACGACCCGAAATTCACCCGTTCGATGCTTTTGCATGTCTTCGCCACGCCCTTTCGCGAAAGGGGGGGGGACATGCAGGCGGTTCTCGCCAGGAACTGCATCCCGCCGCATGCCATGTCCGATCCGCTTTGCCTCGTCGAGGCAACCTCGCTTTACGCCGCTCTTGAAGACATGGCTGCCAGCATCAACGACTCGTACTTCTGCGGCAGCGTCGCTCGCGATCAAGCCCTTGTCGGCGCTCCCACGCTGAGCGCGGCCGCCACGCGGGCGGATACCCTCGGCACATTTCTCCTCCATGTGATCGACGAGATCGGCCGTCAATTCGACAATGTGATCTACGCGCTTCAGGTGACAAAGAATGCCGCCGTGTTCTCCATCCGGAGGACCCGGGTTCTTTCGCAGCCGACGACGCAGGTCGATGCTGTCGGAATATCGTTCTATGTTTCGGTGCTTCGGAACGGCCTCGGACCGGTCTTCGATCCGCTCCGGATTCTGGTCTCCGCGCCAAGCATCGAAGGCGTGCCGCCCGGCTTGCTGCCCGGACAGGTTCTGGCCCGCTCGCCGAGTGTTGCGTTGTCGATCACCTTTCCGCTGGATTGGCTTTTCGCCCCGTTCCATCTGCCTTGGGCCAACGCGAACAACCGCATCCATTCGCCGGAAGGTGCGCCGGATGCGCCGGAAACCATCGAGTATTTCCGGGAACTGATCCGCCGCAACCTATCCGACCACGATTTCAACCTGGGCAGTCTCGCCAAGGTCTGTGGCACCAACCGCCGCCGCCTTCAGCGCATCCTCGCGGCGAACGCGACCAATTTCCGTGCCATTCAGGACCAGCTTCGCCGGTCGGCCTGCGTTGATCTCGTCATCCGGAGCAATCTGCCGCTGAAGGAAATCGGCTGGAAGATGGGTTTCCGTAGCGAGGCGGCCTTCGCTCGCAGCTACAGGCGCTGGACCGGGCAATCCGCCAGCGAACATCGTCGACGGCTCCGATCCGGATAGCCCGGCGCGAAAACGGTTCAGCAGGTTCGCCGGCCGGCGAACGATTTCAAAGAAGGAGCACCAGATGCAGGATCTCAGCAAAGGCAAGCCGGAGCCGGTCGCGGACATCATGGACGATCTCGCCGATCTGAGCGAGGTAGACCGTCGCTCCCTCTTCGTTGGCGCCGCCGGAACGGTTGCGGGTGCGGCGGCAGCGGTCGGTCTACTGCCAGGCGCGGCAGTGGCAGGTGATCTCCTCCCGAATGTCGCCAATCCGACCGCCCCGTGCGAAACCGGTCCGGACTACTCGAGGATCGCTCAACGGTTGCATAAGTATCCCGCCTCGCCCCGGGCGCAGCAGGTCGTCCAGAAGTCGATCACGATGGATTCGCTCTTCTCGGGCGTTTGGCCGACCCAGTGGTCGACCCCGGCCGCGCCCGAATTCCACGGTGTGATGGACCAGCTCAGGGCCGCCGGGTTCAAGGCGATCGCGGCCTGTCCCTCGGCAGACGCCCTCGATACGAGCCTCGGCGGCATCGCGAAATCGCTCCAGTTCTACCTGAGCAAGATCAACGAACACCCCGACAAATACAAGGTCGTGCGCACCACGAAGGATATCGACGCCGCGATCGCGGAGAATAAGCTCGGCATGTTCTTCACGCATCAGGGAACCGCGATTTTCGGCGGCGACCTCGACAAAGTCGGGCTATGGCGGCAGTTGGGCTACGGATATTGCCTCCTAGCCTATAATACCCGCAACACGGTGGCGGACGGTTGTTTTGAACCCGACAACGGCCGGCTCACCGGCTTTGGCAAGCTGCTGATCGACGCCTACAACCGGTATGGCATGGTCGTCGACGTCAGCCACACGGCCGAGCGCTCGGCGATGGATGCGATCGAACGCAGCCGCCAGCCAGTCATTTCGTCCCATTCCGTCGCGAGGGCCGTGAGCAACTATCCGCGCAGCCATTCGGATGGCCTGATCAAGGCCATTGCCAAGAGTGGCGGCGTCTGCTCAATCAACACTGTCGGCGCTTTCCTCGACACATCGAACCCCGATATCGTCTCGACAGATCTCGTGTTCCGTCACGTCGATTACCTCGTGAACCTCGTGGGGATCGACCACGTCGGCTATGGCTCCGACTGGATCCCCGACGTGACCCAGACCGCGCTCGGCGGCCAGGGTCCACTGGGTGAGCTTCTTTTCCCCGACGGCGGTATCATGAAGGCGATGTCCGCCAAGGGCGTGCCGACGCCTGCCCCGCACCAGTTCATCGCCGCGCTCGTCGATAAGCTTCTGGAGAAGGGCTATTCGGAAACCGACTGCGGCAAATTCCTCGGCGGCAACCTGTACCGGGTTTTCAAGCAGGTCTGGACCTGAGGCCTTCGGGAACTACGCAAATCCACTTTCCGGATGTCGCGGACTTCCGTCGGCATCCGCGAAGTTGCGGCTAGGGCAGTGGTGGCCGTGCAAAAAGCAGAAGAAACGGCGAGTCTGACCATGCAAAAAAATCCTACGGCTTCCTGTCACGTTTCCTTGACTTGTCTGGCGTTGATGCTTCCGCTCCTCGCCGCATCGAAGGGCGCTTTGGCAGACGATTCCCAAGATCTGGCGAAGGCGGTGCAGAACCCTGTCGCCAATATGATTTCCCTGCCCTTCGCCTTCGACTTCGACCACGGGAGCGGACCACACAAGAATGGACGCGCCACGGTTCTGAATATCCAGCCGGTCATTCCCTTCAAGCTTACGCAGGACTGGAACGTGATCGTCCGGACGATCGTTCCGCTCGTCAATCAACATACACCTGGTCTGGGAAGCGCTTCGGGCAACGGCGATATCCTTCAGTCCTTCTTCTTTTCGCCGGCCAATGTCGGAAGTGTCATCTGGGGCGTCGGCCCTGTTGTCTCCTATCCGACAGCCAGCGAGCGCGCGCTCGGGTCGGGCAAGTTCGGCCTCGGTCCGACCGGCGTGATGCTCGTCCAGAACGGCCCCTGGACCGTCGGCGCGCTTGCCAACCATGTCTGGTCCGTGGCTGGGGACAGCAAGAGGAGCGACGTATCGACGACCTACCTCCAGCCTTTCGTTGCCTATAGCTTGGGTGACGGCTGGACCGTGGGAGCCAACACGAAGATCATTCACGATTGGAGCAACAATCGTACAACCGTTGCGATTTTGGGCGGTCCAAGCAAGGTTTTCACGCTGGGCAACCAGCCGATGAGCTTCGGTGTGCAGGGCCGATATTACGCTCTGAGCCCGAGCAGCGGCCCGCGTTGGGGCGTATCCGCCTCGCTGACCTTCCTCTTCCCGGGCAAGTGAACGCGATGGCGCTGTCACGTGTGGATGGCCCCTGACCTACCCCCGGAGCATCCCTTGCCATGATGTAGAGTCTGCCCAACCTGAGAAGGAGCAGACGACATGAGGAAGAGCCGTTTCACCGATGCGCAGATCATCGGGGTGATCAAGCACCAAGACCGGCATGCTCGAAGCCCTTCGCGGTACGTGCAGCGGACTCATGTTCAAGCGGGTCTCCTGCACGAAAATTCTTGATCTTCGGGCGCAACTCGACCTGACAATCACACAAGCCTCAACCCCCGTTGGGAGGCAGGTCTCAGAAATAAGCCGGGTTCTGCTCGATGATTTTCTGTACGGCGGCGAGCGTGCCGGAAAGGTGCGTCCTGACGGCATTTTCGGCCCCCTGGAGATCGCCGGAGGTCATCGCGTCGAGGATATCCTCGTGATGCCGAACCACCTCGGCGATTTTGCCGGGGTCTGGCAGGTTGAGCCGCCGCAGCCGGTCGATATGACCGGAGCGATCCGAAATCAGATGCCAGAGGGCGCGAACGCCTGCCGCCTCGAAAAGAGCAAGATGGAATAACCAGTCCAGCGTGGTGAATTCGCCGATGTCGCGATCATCGCCGGCAAGCTTCTGCATCCGGAGAAGTCGCTTCGCCGGCACGAGCAGGCTCGCATCCTCCTTGCCGGCGAGCGTGCGCGCCACTTCCAGCTCAACACTCAGCCGCAGGAACTGCGTTTCCCGCGCGTGCGCGACATCGATCTTCGAGACGACAGTCCGCGACTGCGGATAGGAGATGACGAGCCCATCCTGCTCTAGCCGCTGGATCGCTTCCCGAACTGGCGATTGGCTGACGCCGAAAGCATCGGCAATGTCGTTCCGCACCAGGGTCGTGTCGGGGAGGAGTTCGAGCGATATGATCCGGTCGCGCAGCGTCGCATAGATGCGCCCGGCAGTCGAACCAAGCGAGGAACGCGGCGAGATTTCATCCGCCGCCTTCATCAACGCCCCCGAAAACGAACCGACATTCATGCCCGCGCCGCCTTCCTCATCGCCCGCTCCGCGCCTCCTACATCACTCGCCCCGGCAGGAATAGTGACACCGATGGAAACAGCGCGAGGATCGCAAAAAAGATGATCATCGCGATGTAGTAGGGCCAAGCCGCCTTGGTGAATTCTCCCGATTTGACGTTGAGGATGCCGCAGACAGTGAACATGATGACCCCTACTGGCGGGGTCAGTCCGCCGAAGTTGATGAGTGTGACGATCAGAATACCCATATGCACGGGATCGTAGCCCGCATGGAGCAGGACCGGCATGACGATAGGCGTGATCAGCAGGATATTGGCCGCACCTTCGAGGAACATGCCGCTGATGACGAGCAGCACGACGACCAGCAACAGGATAAATACCGGATCGGTCGTCAGCGTCGTCACGAATTCGGTGATCTGCTGCGGGCCGCGCTCGATCGTCAGCGCATAGCCGAGGACCGCCGCCATCATGATCAGCAGCATCACCATGCCGAGATCGGAGACGGAATCCTTCGTCGCCTGATAGAGTTTCTCCCAGGTCAGTTCGCGATAGACGAAGAAGCCGATGACAAGCGCATAGCCAACAAGGAAAGCACCGGCCTCCGTTGCCGTGAACAGCCCCCAGCGGAAGCCGACGATCAGGATAACCGGAAAGGCCAGCGCCCAGATGCTGTCGAGAAAGCTCGCCCAAAGATCCTTTAATTTCGGCAGTTCCGGCAAATCGGCAGCGTAGCCGTTACGCCGCGCGACAAACCACGCGGTGATCATCAGGATGCCCGTCAGCACCAAACCGGGAATCACACCGGCGATGAAGAGCTGGCCGATCGAGACCTCGTTGATGAAACCGAACAGGATGAGACCGATGCTCGGCGGGATGGTGGCCGTGATGATCGAGCCGAAGGCCAGCACCGCTGCGGTCGCCGCTTTCGAATAGCCGCCCTGGTTGATCATGCTCGGGCCGAGCATCCGCGCCTCCATGCCCGCATCCGCGACGGCCGAGCCGGAAATCCCGCCCATCAGCAGGCTCAGCATGATCGAGACCTGCCCGAGCCCGCCGGCCATCCAGCCGGTCAGCAACCGCGCGAAGCGGACAAGGCGTTCGGTGATCCCCGTCGCCGTCATCAGGTTGCCGGCGAGAATGAAGAGCGGCACGGCCAACAGCGGGAAGCTCTGCGTGGCTGTGACCATCTTCTGGATCGCGACCGTGGGCGGCATCGTCCCGGTCACGATGAAAACGGGGAAGGCCGCCAGCGCCAGCGCGAAGGCAACGGGCATACCGATGAAAAGGAAGAGCGTGAAGAGCGCAGCAATGGCAAGCAACATTTCAGGCTTCCTTGCGCGATACGACCGCGAGGAACTTGGCGATCAGCGTGCGGATCATCAGCGCGAAACCGACCAGCATCGAGCCGTGGTAGTAGGAGCCCGGCAATTGCAAGGCGCCATCGAGTCGGTCGTGCATCAGGACGGTGTTCCGCCAGGCGAACTGCATGAGGTAGATCAGCAGTCCAGCCATGATGAGGATATTCGTGATCTCCACCGCCTTGCGGGCGCCGGGCGGCACATTGTCCTGAAGGATCTGCAGGCCGAAATGACGCTCGTCCTGCAAACCGAGATCAATCGCGAGAATGCAAAGCCAGAGGAACAGCAACTGCGCGATCTCGACCGACCAGATGATCGGCATGCCAAGCGCACGGGTGATGGCCGCGATCCCCACCAGCCCGACAACCGCGGCCATGAGGAGCGATGCGCACGCAAACTCCAGACGTCTCAGCATGAGCATCGCCCTTTTTTGATCCAGCAGGAGGATGTCGGCCGCTTAGCGGCCGAGCACCTTGTTGACTTCGGCAACTTCGGCCTTGAGGTTGAGCTTGTCATAGACACCGGCGACCGCCGTCTTGAATGGAGCAAGATCAACCGCCGTAACGCTCACGCCCGAAGCGGCAACCTGCGTCAGTGACTTCTCGCCGAGATCGATGGTCAGCTTCGATGCGAAACGCCCGTTTTCGACCGCGAGATCGCGCACGATCTTCTGGTTCGCCGGCGAAAGGCGGCCCCAGGCCTCGGCCCCGACGACAAGCGCGGTCACGAGTTGGATATGACCGGTCTTGGTGACATGCTTGACAACCTCGTAGAGCTTGGCGCCGGTGATTGCGGTCGGCTGGGCTTCGGCTGCGTCGAGCGCGCCGAGTTGCAGCGCCGAATAAACCTCGCCCCAGGCCATCGGGGTTGGCTGGGCGCCGATTGCGCGGATCGTCTCGATCCAGACCGGAGCGCCAATGGTGCGCATGCGGATGCCGGCAAGGTCGGCCGGTTTCGAGACCGGTGTCTTTGTCAAAAGATGGCGTGGGCCTTGATACCAGTTCGAGGCCAGCATCACGAGGCCCGCCTTTGCCTTCAGCTGATCGCCCCAGGCGAGATAAGCAGGGGAAAGCGCGAACTTGTCCGCCTGCTCGTAGGTATCGAAGATGAAGGGCGCCGACATGATGGCCAGCGAGGGCACGAAGCTCGACAGACGGGCGACATCGGTGACAGTGCCGATGTTTGCCCCGGCGCGGGCCTGATCGATCATCTCACCGGTATCGCCGAGCTGCGAGCTGTGAAAGATCTCGACCTTCACCTGTCCTTTGGTTGCGGCCTCGACGTCCTTCTTGAACTTCTCCAGCCCCTGCCCCATCGGGTCGCTTGGCGCCAGAACCGTGCCGATGCGCAGGGTCTGCGACCAGGCGGGGGCGCCGAAGGCCATTGCGGCGGCCAGCGTCGCGCACAGGCCAATTGCCTTGCTCGTGATCTTCATATCGAACCTCCCATAGTGCTTTTTGTGATAACTAAAATATTAGTTGCATTAGTGTTCTAATGATGCGAAATCCGTTCTGTCAATAGGTCTCCCGAGACAAGCCCGCCCGCCGGAGTAAGGATTGCCGACCGACATCGATCTTCCGCTTGAAATCATCGGCGGTGCACGCGCCCTGCTGGGCGAAAGCCCGTTCTGGGATCATGGCGACTGCATCTGGTGGGTCGATATCACCGACCGGAAACTGGTCAGGACCACGCTATCGACGGGAAGCTCGAAAAGCTGGACGACGCCGGAGTTACCGGGCTTTGTGGTTCTCGCCGGGCCGGATCGCCCCTTCATCGGCATGGAACGTGGGATCTATTCGTTCTCGCCGGCGAGCGGTGCCTTCAACCGGATCTTGATCTCCGACGCGCCGGGTCAGCGCTTCAACGATGCGACCATCGATGAGACGGGTCGGCTCTGGGCCTCGACCCTCGCGATCGACGGCACCCGGGGGCGCGGCGCGCTCCATTGCGTAACAAGCGATCTCAGCCTCGTTACCGTGATCGACGGTCTCACCACGCCAAACGGGCTTGCGGCCGATACCGCCGGAAGCCGGCTGTTCCTCTCGGATTCCCATCCCGACATCCAGACCATATGGTCAGTGCCGTGCGATTTCCGCTCAGGCACGCTAGGTTTTCGCGATGTCTTCGCCACAACGCACCATCTCGGCGGCCGGCCGGATGGGGCGGCCCTCGCCTCTGATTCCGGCCTCTACTGGATCGCTGGTGTCGACGGCAGCGCACTCTATGGTTTCACGATGGACGGTGCCCTCGAAAAGACGGTGAGGCTATCCTTTCCCGCCCCGACAAAACTGGCTCTGTCTGCAAGGGGAATAGCCATCACGGCAAAGGGGGAAGGCGGCTATGGTGGCGAACTCGCAATCGCGCGCAACGTTCCGCCATGCTTCCGCGGCCGGCCGGTGCCCTTCTGGCAACTCGGCGTCGGCGAATAATTGTCCAGATCAAGCAGCTGCGGGGCCTCTCCGACAAGCCGGAACAGCCCCGAACACGCCCCGGCTCCGGTTGTCGGGTATGCCGGGGGCACAAGCCAAAATCTGGCGGGACTCCGAGACTGCGCGGTTCGGAAAGGTGTTTTAGGTTTCCGAAAGCGCATTTGTCGTTCCGGACAGCCAAGAGATCCGCTCGGCCATGATTGCGTTCTGACAATTGCCTTCCGCCTCCGCTTATGATCAGAAGAATCCGGGAGCACGGGAGATTGTCGTGCCGAAATCAGGTTGCAGGAACAAGGAATGGCAGCAGACGCGACGCTTTGTCGCGGGACTGTTCGTTGTCTATGCGATCCTCATACAGGCGCTTGCGACCCCGTTCCTCAAGGCGAAAGCTGCCGAGCTCGTCCGGCTCGATGCCCTCGCTGTGCTCTGTCTCAGCGATGGTGCGCCGGGCCATGAGGAGCCGGGCCAGCGGAAGGTGCAGCATGGCCACGGCCTCGATTGCTGCCTGCCGGGCTTGCGCTCCGTGGCACTCGATGCGCCGGTGCTCATCGTCTCGCACATCGTGTTCGAGCTGCTGCCCGACGATGCCTTCCTTCCCGCTCAGTATATGCTGCGGCCCGTGCGCGCGCCGCCGCAGGCGCTGACATCGGTTCTCCAGCCGCGCGCCCCTCCCGTTTCCATCACCTGAGAGGCTCTGCCCAAGCGGCGGACCGATCGCCGCGCTGGCCTTGCGCCTGCGCGTCTCATCTCAAGATGGAAAAGAACCATGTTCAAGAGAACACTGCTTGCCGCTTTTGCGGCTCTTTCGCTCGTGCCTGCCGTCGCGGCTCCACTCGAAGTGACCGATGCGTTGGGGCGCAAGGTAACGATCAACGCGCCGGTGAGCCGGGTGGTCGTAACCTTCAACTATGAGGAGTTCACCGCTGTAGCCGGCGTCGAGGGCTGGAAGAAGGTCATTGCCATGTCGCGCGAGCCTTGGGCTGGCTGGCGGCCTGCTATCTTCGCACGCTACGCCAGGGTGATCCCCAACCTCCAGGACATGCCGGACGTCGGCCATGTCGAGGACAACACCTTCTCGGCGGAAAAGGTCATCGCCGCCAAGCCCGATGTGGTGCTGATGTCTGACTGGGGCTTCTCCTCGATGAAGACCCAGATGGAGCAAATAACCGCCGTGGGCATCCCGATCGTCGTCATTGACTACAACGCGCAAGACCTCGACCGACATCTCGCCTCCACCCGCGCCATCGGCAAGGTGATGGGCACCGAGGTGCGCGCGGAAGCGCTCGCGGCCTTCTACGAGGCACAGTATCGGGACATTCTCGCCCGTGTCGCCAAGGCGCAAGGCGGGCGGAAGAAGATGGTCTATGTCGAACTCGCGCGCGATGGCGCCGAAACAGTCGGCAACACCTACAACAACACGATGTGGGGCAAGATCATCACCACTCTTGGCGCGGAGAATCTTGCGACAGGTCGCATTCCAGGCCCCTGGGCGCCGCTCAATGCAGAGGCAGTGATCGCCGAGAATCCTGACGTCATCCTGCTTGCCGGCTCCTCTTGGGCGAACAAGTCGAAGGCTGTACGTACAGGTTATGACGGCACGCCCGACGGCATTCGCACAGCACTCGCGAGCTATGCCGCCCGCCCCGGCTGGCTGGGCCTCAAGGCGGTGCAGAGCGGCAATGTGAGCGCGATTGAGCACGGGCTTTGCCGCACGCTTTTCGATTTTGTGGCCATGCAGTACATCGCCAAGCGGCTCTACCCAGAGGCATTTGCCGATGTGGACCCTGAGAAGAGCTTCCGCGACTACCACGCGAAATACCTGCCGGTGGAATATTCCGGAACATGGTTCCTGCCGCTGAAGCCATGATCGCCGTGAAGCGATTGGCCCCTCCGGAGGGCGAGAAGGCGGATGCGCTGGCATCCGCCTATCGCCGGCTTGTGCTACGCCGCGTGACCGTCCTGACCGTCACGATGCTCGCGCTCCTTGCAAGTTTCCTGCTCGATGTCGCCACCGGCCCGGCGCGTTTGCCGCTCGACAGCGTGGCGGCCTCGGTGTTCGGGCTTGCTGCCGATCCCACCATCGACGCGATCGTCTGGAATATCCGTTTGCCGGTGGCGGCGATCGCGTTGCTCGTGGGCGCTTGCCTGGGCCTGTCCGGGGTCATCATGCAGACGATCCTGAACAATCCGCTGGCCTCGTCGTATACGCTCGGCGTTTCTGCCGGCGCGGGATTTGGCGCAGGGCTGGTGATCCTCCTGGGTTCCACCGTTCCGTTGCCGGAAGCCTACGCGATCCCGCTCAGCGCCTTCTTCTTCGCGGGCATCGCCTGTGCGGGCGTCTCCGCGATCGGCCACGCGCGACGCGCTTCGTCCGAAGTCCTGCTTCTCGCCGGCATTGCGATGCTCTTCCTGTTTCAAGCCCTGCTTGCCTTACTGCAATTCGTCGCTTCGCCCGAGGCACTGCAGTCGATCGTCTTCTGGCTTTTCGGAAGCCTGCAGAAGGCGACTTGGGCCAAGATTGCGATCATCGCGATCGTCCTCACGCTCACCATGCCGCTTCTGATGAATGATCTCTGGAAACTGACGGCACTCAAGCTCGGCGACGAACGTGTGGCGGGCCTCGGCGTGAAAGTGGGCGCGCTGCGCCTGCGGGCATTCGTGGCAACCTCGATCCTCACCGGCGTGGCCGTGGCTTTCGTCGGCACCATCGGCTTTATCGGCCTCGTCGCGCCACATGTTGCGCGTATCTTTCTCGGGGAGGACCAGCGTGCGCTGCTGCCGGGTTCGGCCCTGTTCGGCGCACTGGCCCTTTCGCTCGCCTCGATCGCGAGCAAGACAATCCAGCCCGGTGCGATCTTCCCCATCGGGATCGTGACGGCGCTGATCGGCGTACCCTTCTTCATCTGGCTCATCCTCGCGAACCGGAGGGCCTTCTGGTGAAAATCGACGTCGAGAAACTGGGTGTCCGCTACGGGAGCCATACCGCCGTGGATGGCGTGAACCTCTCGGCTGCGCCAGGGGAAATTCTCGGCGTGCTCGGGCCCAATGGTTCAGGCAAATCCTCGCTGGTGAAGGCGATTGCCGGTATTCTCCCGCATTCGGGGAAGGTACGGTTCGACGGCGCGGTCGCGCCCAACCCCTCGGTGATCGGCTACATGCCGCTGGATCACCAGACCCGAGCAGCGCTGACCGTACTCGAGACAGTGCTGTTGGGCCGTCTGGGGCGACTTGGATTGCGCGTGAGCAAGGCGGATCTCGCCGCTGCCGAAGAGGTGCTTCGGGATATCGGCATCCTGTCGCTTGCAATGCGAGACCTTGGCACACTCTCGGGTGGACAGCGACAGCTCGTCTTTCTCGCGCAGGCACTGGCCGGATCACCGCGCGTGCTGCTGCTCGACGAGCCGTTCAGCGCGCTCGATATCCGGCATCAACTCGAAGTGGCGGAATTGCTTGCGCGCCTCACGCGCGAGCGGAAGCTCACGACCATCGTCGTGCTGCATGATATCCCGATGGCCGGGCGTCTCGCGGATCGTCTCGCACTCTTGGAGGGTGGACGCCTCATGGCGCTGGGAAACCGCGCAGATGTACTCGCGTCGTCAGCGATGCGCTCGGTTTTCCAGGTCGAGTTCGTGACGGACCGGGCGAAGGACGACCGCGTGGAAATCCGCGACATGCGATTGCTTGCAAAGACATGATCGGAAACCCGCTGCAAGGCGTCGAAAGGGTCAATATCCGCCGTTCCGCGCCCGCCCCCATTCTGCCGTCGCATCTCAGCACCGATCATCGCTCGGTAACGGCACCCCCGTTTTTCACCGCAGACGGCGGATAGAGGATAACCTTGTTCCCGGCGGCAAGGCCGGAGACAATCGTCGCAGCCTTGCCGGAACGAAGACCGAGCTCGACCTTCTCCAGCCGCGCTTTCCCGTCCTCGATCCGGAAGACATGCATATCGCCGCCCTGCCGGAACAGCGCGCCAATCGGCACCACCAGCGCTTGCGCAAGCTCGTCCGCGACAATAGAGACCTCGACACGGAACCCGTCCGAGAGCCCGCCCCATTCCTCGAATGGCGAGGTGATGTCGATCACGACCCAGACGCGCTGCTCCTCGACGCCAAGCGCTGACGTCTTGGAAAAGGCGGAAGGCTCGACACGCCTGACGCGCCCGCGCAAGGGTTTGCCCCCACCCCATCCCGTCACCGTTACCTCGGCGCCGGATTTGACCCGCACAGCTTCCGTCGTCAGCAGATCGACCGCAATTTCGAGATCGGTCGGATCGCCGATTTCGAGGATCGCCGTGCTGGCGGCAACCATCGCTTCGCTCTCCTGCAATACGCGCAGCACCCGCCCGGCGACGGGCGAGCGAATGACGATCGCATCGCCCTCGGTTTCTCCACCGCGCGCGAGCGCTGCGCGGGCCTGGCCAAGCGCATGAGCCGCGGCATCGCGCCGACGCTCGGCAACCCCGACGTCACGCTGGGCCGCCTCGTAGGCGTAGATGTCTCGGTCAAGTTGGGCTGCACTCGCTGCGCCGGTTGTCGAGAGGCGCCGCGTGCGGTCAAGATCGGAACGGGCCTTGTCGAGCAGCACCTTCGCCCGCTCCAGCGACAGGCTGGCCTCCTCCAGTGAGGCTTCCGCCGCTCCGATCTGCTCCTCCAGTGCCCTGCGAGCAGAGGCATCGAGCAGCGCCGGAAGGCCGGATCGAAGCCGCGCGACGATCTCGCCCTCCTTCACCGGATCGCCGGGCCGAAGGCTGATCCGGATCAGGCGGCCTGGCAGCGGCGAGGAAACCGTGTAACGTTCGCGCACCCGTGCCTTGCCGTCTTCCTCGACAAGCGCGACGAAACGCCCGGCGGTTACCGTAGCTGTTTCCACCTGCACGGCGCGCGGTGCGAAAGCCCAGTAAAGAAACACGGCTGCGCTCACGATCAGCGCGAGAAATGTGAGAATCCGCCCGGCCGTCATATCCTAGTCCCTCGTCTTCAGCACACTGGTCAGATCAATGGGTAGTGGGTCAGTTTGAAAATGCCGTCGATAGCGGGGATAGCCTGCCTTGGCATCGTCACGGTCTTCATGCATGATGCAAGTATGGCAAGGAATCCGAAACGCCCAAAAGATCCAAACGAATTAGCCCGGCGAATGATAGACATCGCGACTGGCGAAATTCAGAATGACAGCGATTCGGAATTGTCTCCGATGGCAGCTCTAGGGAGGGTGGGCGGCCAAAAGGGCGGTAAGGCGCGGGCCGATTCATTGTCGGAAGAGCGCCGATCTGAGATCGCCCAGCAGGCTGCCGCCGCGCGATGGCGGAAGAATGACCACTGAGATTGCTATAGTAAACAGACATGCTATTGCGCTAGCCGCAGATAGTGCTGTTACTATTGGAAGAAGCCGAGTATGGAAAAGCGCCAATAAAATTATTTCGCTCTCCCCTCGGAACGATATTGCGATAATGATACATAATTCTGCGGACCTTTTAAGGGTTCCGTGGGAAACAATTATCAAGCATTTTCGCGATGATTGCTGTTTCACTAAGTTTGATAAAGTATCGGACTGTGCATCTGCCTTTTTTGAGCATATTCATTCAAATTTTATCCCAAGAGTAACAGGGCTTCCAGAGAAGGAGGCTTCTCTTTTCGTGCCTATTATTGATCATATTTTTGATCGATCTCACGAAATGAATATAACTCCGCACGAGTCAGCAAAAAAAATCGCATCAGAGGTTTCGGAACATACAGTTGGATCAGATAGGATTGATAATTTTATTTCAAAGCAAGAATTTATAGAAAGATATGGCAGCATAATAAAAACAATTTGTAAGTCTAGATTTAAAAAGACACCCCAATCAAAAACATCATCAATTATATTTGGAATACTGTATGATATAGTTTCAGCAAAGCTCAGCAGTGAATACGATTCTGGTTTAGTTTTTTGTGGGTTTGGCTCCGAAGAATTGCTTCCGACTGTGCTTCATTTTAGTGTTGATGGAAGCATCAATGGCTCTCTACGCTCTTGGTGCGTAAATGAGGTAAATTTAAATACGGATGCACTCCACAGTCCTGTGATATTGCCATTCGCTCAAGATGATATGATATTTTTATTTATGGAAGGTATTTTTAAAAATTACTTAGAATTTATTGAATCATCTATAAAAACAATATTAGATGAGCGCGCTAAAAGTGTTGTAGGTCGATATGTTCAAGATCGGGATCGAGCAACTGCGGAGTTGCGCTCTCAGGAAATGGAGAATGACAAGACGGTTAGAGAGCTTATGCTTGGTTTCGCTACATATAGAAATAAGCAGTTTAGCGGTCAAATTCTCCAGGTTGTTAGAAGCCTTCCTAAGGATGAAATGGCCGCAATGGCTGAAGCGTTAGTTGAGCTTACGTCTCTAAAAAGAAAGGTCTCTAACAGTATTGAGAGCGTCGGTGGGCCGACAGACGTTGCTGTTATTTCGAAGGGGGACGGAGTTGTATGGATAAAACGAAAACATTATTTTGATATTGACATAAATGGAGACTATAATTATCGGAGACGGCTAAAAATACAAGGAGGCCAAAATGGCGGGCAGATCGAGTAGGATGGATGCGCTTGGCGTATCAACAGCCAAGGTCAAGCGCGTTATTCTTGGCACCCCGGATAACAAGGGCGACCCCAAGCAAGCAGGGCGCGACTTAGCTAACGCGATCATTGAAAAATTGCGACGCGACAGAGCTAAGCGTGATCAGCAAAAAAAGCAGATTGACGCTCAAGCATAAGTGTCATATTGAATTGAGCTATGAACAAGCTCGATTCAAAGGCGCGCGCCCAAATCCTTCACCTCCTCTGCGAAGGCCAATCGATCCGCGCAATAACGCGGGTGACGGGCGCGAGCAAGAACACGGTCATCAAGCTGCTGGTGGACGCAGGCAAGGCCTGCATGGCCTTCCACGATGCCAATGTGCAGGACGTGAAGGCCAAACGCATTCAGGTCGATGAAATCTGGTCGTTCACTTATGCCAAGCAGAAGAACGTTGCTGCCGCGAAGGCCGCGCCGGACGGCGCTGGCGACACATGGACTTGGACGGCCATTGATGCCGATAGCAAACTGATCGTGTCCTACTTCGTCGGTGGTCGTGATAGTGATTGCGCAATCGACTTCATGGACGATCTGCGTTCGCGGCTTGCCAATCGCGTGCAACTGACCAGCGACGGCCACAAGGCTTATCTGGAAGCAGTCGAAGGCGCGTTCGGCAGCGATATCGACTATGCCATGCTGATCAAGATTTATGGTCCCTCAACGGAGAGCGCCAAGGGGCGCTACAGCCCTGCCGAATGCACGGGAGCAAAGAAGACCCGCATTGAAGGCTCGCCCGATATGGCGCATGTCAGCACGTCCTATGCGGAGCGCCAGAACAAGACCATGCGGATGCACATGCGCCGCTTTACCCGCCTGACCGATGGCTTCTCCAAGAAGGTTGAGAACCACGCCTACGCGGTCGCCTTGCACATGATGTATTACAACTTCGTCCGGCTCCACACGACGCTCCGCACCACGCCCGCAATGGCCGCTGGTGTTTCTTCCCGCCTTTGGGAGATTGGCGATATCGTTAAGCTTGTTGAGGATGCGGAAGCGATGAAGCCGACGAAGCGTGGCCCCTATAAGAAGCCGCGCCAATAGGGCAGGAATTGTTAATTCCCCATACATCAGCCGCATTTACAATGTCACTTTGAAATGCCATGAACGCAGGCGCGCAATGAAGGGAGGGTGCTATGGCGTTTAAATTGCCGGATGTTCTCCGTTTCTTCACTGGTGGCGAAAAGAAAGAACGCGCCGTATTCAAAACAGAGCGCGAAGCTTATGATTTTTGCCGGAGCGCATATAATAAAACCGGTGGCGTTCCGGACGAACTTCGTCGGACATATGAATTCTACGTGAAGAATTTTGATGACGGATGCGAGCCAGACCGTAGACCTTTCTCAGCTCGAAATAAGTGAAATTCGAACCAAGGAGTGTGTGTCGCGCTTCCGTTGTGGAGAGCGCGATATCGATACTTGGGCCTCTGCTAAAGCTTTTAAATATCATCAACAAGATAGGGCAAGGGTATTTTGTTGTCGCCAGCATGGCCAATCCGCCGTCTTGGGATTTTATTCGCTTTCACTGAATCAGATTGGCGCAAAATTGCTGTTTGAGCGGCATGAAGATAGATATTCTTCAGGTCACGCCCCCTTCATTTATGTCGATTGGTTTGCCGTTGTAAGATCGTTCCAATCAATGGGGATTGGGAAAATCATGATGGTGAACGCCCTGCACCGCGCTTATCTCGTAAGCTTCGAAATTCCATTTTACGGAGTCGCTCTGCGCTCTCTGAATGACAAGACAACCAGTTTCTACGAAAAGCACGGTTTTGAAAGAAGAACAGACGACCGCCACCCCGTAATGATTCTTCCGATATGGACGATCCGCGATCTCTTCTCAAAACCATAATTCAAACTGACCCACTACCGATCAATGGCATCGACCTGACGCCGGATGCTCGCCGCGCTCATGATGATGGCGCCGAGAACGATCAGCACGGAGGTGCCAAGCGTGAACGGCGTCACCACCGCCGGCATCTGGAAGCTGTCGTTCTGCCGCAAATTGAGCAGGAACACGATCAACCAGCGCGATAATACCATGCCGAGCGGCAGCGCGACGGCCGCCATGATCGCAAGCTCCGCAAAGAGGATGCGCGAGACCTCCGCTCGTGTGAGGCCGAGAATACGCAGGCCCGCCAGCTCCCAGGCATGTTCTTGAAGCGCGATGCGGGCCGCGTTGTAGACGAGCCCCACCGCGATCAGCACGCCGAACCCGGCAAGGAAAGCCGCGCTGACGAGGATCATCCCCGCGATGGTCTCGTTGAAGGCGGCGAACATCGTCTCGCGCGGGGTGAAGGCCTCGATGGCGGGAAAATCCTTGAGACGCCGCCACAGCAATTCCGAGTCCCTGCCATCGACCGAAAGCAGCAGGGCGTTGACGCTCGCACCCTCCCGCAGAAGCCGGTTGAGCGCGCCGATTTCCATATAGGCCGTCAGTCCGAGGATATCGTCGACCAGCCCCGTAATCGCGATCTCGCGCGACGGACGCGCGCCTTCGAGAATCTCGATCCGGAGCGGCTCTCCTACAGACAGGCCAAGCCGCGCGGCCAGTCGCCGCGAAAGCAGAACACCTTCGGCCGGCAACGCAATCGGCGCGAGGTCCGCATCACGCGGCACCAGCAGTTCGCTCCCCGGCTCAAGCCCCTGCACCGAACCGCGGTAGGTGCGATGCCCGGCGCGGAACCGGACCGGAACGATCCGCTGTCCTTCCGCAAAGCGCACCCCCGGCAGCGACTCGATCTCCCGGATTGCGCGCGTGGAAACCGCATGATTGAGAACGACATCCGCATGACTGCGGTTGATCCGGCCGAAATTGATATCGATCATCGCCCCGAGCGCGTCCCACCAGAAAACGCCCAACGCCACGATCGGTACCGAGAGCGAAAGCCCGAAGACGGTCAACAGCGACCGGAATGGCCTTCCTGCAAGCGCGCGCAGGGCCATCAACTGTCGCGGCGAGGTCACGATCCGCGACATCAGGCGTTCGAGCAAGGTTCCACCCTGCGCGACCGGAATTTCCGGCTTCATCGCGATGGCCGCTGGCTGCATCACCACATGGCGAACCGCATTGAATACGCCGAGAATGGCGGCCATGACGGCGAGCATCCCGGCCAGAAGGGGGAGCCACGGCCGGAAGGTATAGTTCCAGTCCGGGAAGCGGAAGAACGGGCGATAGAGATCGACCATCACGCGCCCGAGCCAGCCGCCAAGAATCGCGCCGATGAAGATGCCACAGACAGTGATCAGTGTCGCAAGCTTCAGATAATGCCAGAAGATCGGCATATCCGGATAGCCGAGAGCCTTCAACGTCGCGATCTGCTCGCGTTGCGCACCGACAAGCCGGGTCAACGCGATATTGAGCAGGAAACTTGCGATCCCGAGGAAGATCAGCGGCGCGATGATCGAGGTCACGCGCTGTTCGGCGATCTCATCCTCGACGAAGCGATGCGAGGGGTGGATGTCGCGACCATAGGCGCCCAGCCCGCCGTAGGGTTCGATGATGCGGTCGATCTCCGGGATGAGCCGCGCTTCGGAGGCGCCCGGCGCGAGACGGATCACGAGATCGTTGAAAGCGCCCTTCATGTCGAAAGCAGCCGCGACGGCATCCGTTCCCGCCCAGATGACGACATAGTTCTTGTTGTCGGGCAGCGGCACGCCACTGCGCGAGGCGAAGACGAATTCCGGTGCCATCGCCGTGCCGACGATCGTGAACACCTGCCGTCGCCCGTTGAGGAACACTTCGATGCGCTCGCCGAGTTGCACTGCGCGCGCCTCGGCGTAGCTGGTGTTGACGATGACCTCATTCGGCCGCGCCGGGTCGATCCAGCGCCCGCTCATCAGACGCAAGCGGTTCAGTTGCGGCTGATCGTTGGCCGGGATCGAGACGATGCGCCCGGCGACGGGAAAGCGCGAATCGTCGCGGTTGACGCGGACATTCTGCGCAATCCGCGTCTCGATCGCCGCAACGTCGTCCAGTGCCGCAATCTGGTTGGCGAGCGGCAGCGGCGCCCGCTTGACCTGGGCAAAGACATCGCCGAAGCGTTCGCTCTCGTAATGCAGCGCCTGCATCGACACCAGCATGAGATAGTTCGACGCGCTCATCACAAACAGTGCAACGCCGGATCCGACGAGCAGCATGATGGCGAACGCCTGCGCCCGCAGTTTCCAGAAATCCCGGAAGAGCTTGCGGTCGAGCATGCTCACCAGACAAGTTCCTTCGCGTCGAGCCGACGGGAATTGGCCTCGGTTTCGACGATACGGCCGTCACGCATCCGCAGGACACGATGCGCCATGCCGGATATCGCCGAATTATGCGTGATGACGATCGTGGTGGTGCCAAGCTCCGCGTTGACCTTCTGGATCGCCGCCAGCACCACCCGGCCCGTGTCGTAGTCGAGAGCGCCCGTGGGTTCGTCGCACAGGAGGATATCCGGCAGCTTGACAATGGCGCGCGCCACCGCAACGCGCTGCTGCTCGCCGCCGGAAAGCTGGGCCGGGAAATGGTCGAGCCGATGCGAGAGCCCGACGAGTTCCACTGCCTCTTCCGGTTTCATCGGCTTGGGGGCGATCTCGGCGACGAGTTGGACATTCTCCCGCACGGTGAGACTGGGAATGAGATTGTAGAACTGGAACACGAAGCCGACGTGCTCGCGCCGGTAAAGCGTCAGTTCCGCCTCGCTGGCGCCGGTCAACTGGTGATCGCGATAGCGAGCGTCGCCCGACGTTGGTGCATCGAGCCCGCCAAGAATGTTGAGAAGCGTCGATTTGCCAGAGCCCGACGGTCCCAGCAGCACGATGAACTCGCCCGCGAGGATCTCGAGATCAACGTCGCGCAGGGCGTGGACCGCTGCATCACCGGTGCCATAGGTCTTCGTCAGGCCGCGCGCCAGAAAAACGGCTTCGCCAGTCAATCCATCGTGGACGGTCTTACCTCGCATCGCCCCCCCTTCGGAGCCGCAAGAGGAAAGGCCCACCCTAGGCTCGCCATCTGCAATGTCGAATGATCTCGGACAATCCACCAAACTACGGGGAACTCGTTGTCGCGAGAAACGCCTCGACCTCCTCCCGCCCCGGTGAGCCGCTCGCTCCGCCCGGACGCGAACATTTGATAGCCGCCGCCGCATTCGCAAACCGGATTGCCTGAACCGGTTCCTTCCCCTCGCCCAGCGCAAGCGCGAAGGCGCCGTGCCAGACGTCCCCTGCTCCGAGCGTATCGATGGCCCGGACCGGGAAGGCCGGCACATGACCGAGCACTTCCCCGGCCTTGTAAAAAACGCCGCTCGCGCCATCCGTCACGGCGGCGAAACCCGATGCCTTCGCGGCGAGACGACGCAGACCGCCGGAAAGATCGTTCTCGCCGCTCCATTCACGCAGGCCCTGCGCCGAGAAGACAGGATGTGTCGCCAACGCGATCAAATTCTCGTCCGCGGGCTTCCGGTCGCCGTCGAAAATGGCCGGGGTCCCTTGCGCCCGGGCCAACCGGAAGAGATGCTTCGCACCTCCCTCCCAGCGGGTATCGCCGAGCACGGCCGCAACTTCTGCCGGCAAGGATTGCGGCAGCCAATCGGGCAGCTCAGGCATCTTTGGATCGAAATGATTGATGATCGTGCGGCTACCGTCCGGTTCGATGACGATGGCCGAGCGCGACGATTGCGTGCCTCGCACAACGGCAGAACCGACGAGATCAAGCCCCTCAGCCTCAAGCTGTCGTCGCAAGATGCGGCCGGTTTCGTCGTCGCCGAAGCGCGTAATCAGGCGAGCGTTGCCGCCGAGCCGGGCAATGGCCAGCGATGCATTGGCTGCGTTTCCGCCGATGACCGATTGCAGCGAACCGGCACGGTGTTTCTCGCCCGGCCGGAGCGCATCGGGAATGGCGTAAATGTCGTCGAGAACCACGATCCCGATTGAAACGATAACCGTCATGATGCCGCTCCTATGGGATCGCCGGTGCGACGCGCACGATGTTCCATTCACCCTCCCAGAGGCCACGCCGCGCGGCTTTCGCCCGTTCGAGTGCGGCAAGAAGCGCACTGTCCGTACGGGTCGTCGGCCGCGCCCAGCCGCCTTCGACCAGCCGCAACCCGAGATCGGTGCCATCGGCCGTGCAGTTCCATAGAGCCGTTCCGGGATCGCGGACCATGCTGGCCGGCTTGCCGGAAACGAGTTGGCAGACGGGTTCCTTGTCGCGGATCAGGCCGATCAGCGCCGCGCGCGATTGCAGACCACAGGCCCAGAGCCGCTTTTCATCGCCAAGACAGATGGCGTTGGCGGGAGGTCCCTCGATTCCGTCAAGCGCGAAGGCTCGCGTCTCGGTCGTGAAGACATGGGCCTGAATCGGCTCGAACGGGCCGATAACAACGACGCTCGGGCGGAAGCCGGACCGCATTCCAAAGTCCCGGCCGGTATAGGGGGTCAGACGCTCGGGCGTTTCGTTTTCGGAAGGTGTCGCGGCAACAGGCACCGTGTTCGCGGTCGAGACCGGTTTCACCGGCTCCGGCCGGCCCCGCAGCCGCGCGGCATAGACCGAGTAGCCGATCAGGCCACAAACGGCGATCAACAACGTAACGCCACCGGTGATTGCGAGACTCCGCCACTGCGACGAAGGGGAGCCCGGTGCCGGTTCCTTGCCTCGCATGTCGCGGGTATCCTCGCCCAAAGGCACTCCGGTTGCCGATTGCTGTAGGAAGCGGTCCAGATCGACCAGGACACGAATTTAAAGGGTGCACCAAGCCTCGGCAATGACGAATACGGTGTGAAACCCGCCATTCCTCTTGCATCGGTACGGTATCCGACAAAAATGCGCGATCCCGAGAGGAAATGGCCCGCCCTTGACACAGACCGCAACACCAACACCGCCCTTCCGGGTATGGTCGCTGATCGTGACGATCTTCGGCGACGTCGTGATGGACCGCGGAACGATCGCCGAACCGGAGCCGATCTGGATCGCGCCGGTGCTCGATCTTCTGGCGCTGCTCGGCGTCGACGCCGCCGCTGCCCGCACCAATTTCTCGCGCCTCGTCGCCAATGAAACCTTGATGCGCGACAAGACCGGGCGGAACACCTTCTATCGGTTGAGCCCCTGCAGCCGGGCCGATTTCCGCAAGGCTGCCTCGATCATCTACGGCCGAGACTTGCCCCGGCACACGGGTCGCTTCGCGCTCGCGGTCATCGATCGGGCACAGGACCGGGCCGCTGCCCGCGAGCAACTGACCCGTTCCGGCTTCCGCTTCATCACGCCCGGTGCCGCGATCCTGCCGGAGCGCGAGGTGGAAAAGCCCGTCACTTTGCCTGAAGGCGTGATCCCGGCGATCGCCCCCGCCTCGCTCGCCATGGCCGCCGCCGCCCGGGAAGCCTGGCAACTCGACGCCCTGGCCCAGAACTATCGCTGGTTTCTCGACGAATTCGCCGATCTGCGGCAGGATGGGGCTCCTTTCGATCCGGCAGCGGCGGCCGCGAGACGTGTCCTGCTTGTCCATCATTTCCGGCGTCTGGTGCTGCGCGACCCACTGCTTTCCGACGAGAACCTCCCCGCCGACTGGCCCGGCATGGCCGCCCGGCGCCTGTTCGGCAGGGGCCTCGATGCTTTGGCGGCGCCGTCCGAAATCTGGCTGAGGGATCATGGCCTGAGGGAATGACGGCATCGGCGCAAAGGATAGTTTGCGATTTAATTTGCAACATTTTTTGTTGACACAAATCAATTTTGTTTCAGAATGCTGTCAATTGGGCAGAGGCCCGAAGGGAGAAACGCCGATGTACGCGCAGGCTTTGGACCAGAAGGACAAGGCACCATCCGTCGTGGAGGACCCGGAACATCTGGCCCGTTTCGAGGCCCGCTGTGCGGCCGAGGAGAAGATCGAGCCGAAGGATTGGATGCCGGAAGGCTACCGCCGCACACTCATCCGCCAGATTTCGCAGCATGCGCATTCCGAGATCATCGGCATGCAACCGGAAGGCAACTGGGTAACGCGTGCGCCCTCTCTCCGTCGGAAGGCGGTGCTGCTGGCGAAAATCCAGGATGAAGGCGGCCACGGGCTCTACCTCTATTCTGCCGCCGAGACGCTCGGCATTTCGCGCGAGGAGCTTTACGAGCAGCTCCTCTCGGGCCGCGCCAAATATTCCTCTATCTTCAATTACCCCACCCTCACTTGGGCCGACATGGGCGCGGTGGGCTGGCTGGTCGACGGCGCGGCGATCATGAACCAGATTGCGCTCTGCCGCTGCTCCTACGGGCCCTATGCCCGCGCGATGATCCGCATCTGCAAGGAGGAGAGCTTCCACCAGCGGCAGGGCTACGAGATCATGCTGACGCTCGCGAAGGGTACACCCGCGCAGAAGGAAATGGCGCAAGATGCGCTGAACCGCTGGTGGTGGCCATGCCTGATGATGTTCGGCCCGCCGGATGCGGTTTCGGAGCATTCGCAGGAGTCGATGCGCTGGAAGATCAAGCGCTTCTCGAACGACGCGCTTCGCCAGAAATTCATCGACGCGACCGTACCGCAGGGCCATTACCTCGGCCTCACCTTCCCCGACCCCGATCTCAAATTCAACGAAGCGACCGGGCATTGGGAGATCGGCGCGATCGATTGGAGCGAATTCAAGCGCGTGCTCTCGGGCGACGGTCCCTGCAACCGCCAGCGCATGCGCCATCGCCGTCAGGTCGAAGCCGATGGCGCCTGGGTGCGCGACGCCGCCCGTGCCCACGCCGAAAAACGTGCGGCGCGTGAGGCCGCCGCTAAAATTGCCGCCGAATAAGGAAACGCCCGATGGCCGAAGTCACCACCCCTCTTTACGAGGTCTTCATCCGCGCGAAGGCTGGCCTTGCCCACAAGCACGCCGGCTCGCTCCACGCCCATGACGATGCGATGGCGTTGCAGATGGCGCGCGACGTCTACACCCGCCGCGGCGAAGGCGTCTCGATCTGGGTCGTGCGCTCCGATCTGATTGCCGCCTCCGATCCAACCGACAAGGACATGATGTTCGAGCCGACCGCCTCGAAGATCTACCGCCACCCGACCTTCTATGAAGTGCCGGAAGAAGTGGGGAACATGTGATGGCGGCTGATCTCGTCACCTACACGCTGCGCCTTGCCGATACGGCGCTCGTGCTCGGCCATCGCCTCTCGCAATGGAGCAGCTACGGCCCGACGATCGAGGAAGACATCGCGATGTCGAACCTTGCGCTTGACCTGATCGGTCAGGCGCGCCTCCTCTACGACTACGCGGGGACGGTCGAGGGCAAGGGACAAGACGAGGACGCCCTCGCCTATCTGCGCGATGAACATGCCTACCTCAACCTGCTGATCGCCGAACAACCGAACGGCGATTTCGCAGTCACGATGGTGCGTCAGTTCCTCTATGCCGCCTTCATGCAACCTTACATGGAAGCGCTGATGCGCTCGAAGGACGCGACGCTCGCCGCCATCGCCGCCAAGGCTGAGAAGGAGCTGGCCTATCACGTCCGCCATGCCGGCGAATGGCTGGTGCGTCTTGGTGACGGAACGGCCGAAAGCCAGGCCCGCGCGCAAGCCGGGCTCGACGATCTCGCGATTTTCGTCGGCGAGTTTTTCGAGACCGACGCCGTGGAAAAGGCCATGATCGCCGCCGGCATCGCGCCCGATCCGACGTCGATCCGCCCCCGGTTCGAGGCACTGCTCGATCACGTGCTCGGCGAGGCGACCTTGCGCCGACCCGTGTTCAGCACGCATCACCTAGGCGGCAAGACCGGCCGACACACCGAGCATCTTGGCCCAATGCTGGCGGAGATGCAGGTGCTGCACCGCGCCCACCCCGGCGCCGTCTGGTAAGCGATGACAGCCGCATCCGCCCTCTCGTTCGATCTCGCCCGCGCCCGCGTGGCAGTCGGCGCGGTGACGGACCCGGAAATTCCGGTGCTGACGCTCGACGATCTCGGCGTGATCCGCGATATCCGGCAGGATGAGGCTGGTCGCATCGAGGTTACCATCACGCCGACCTATTCCGGCTGCCCGGCGATGGCGGCGATGGCACTCGACCTCGAAACCGCCCTGCTCACCGCCGGCTTCAAGGAGGCGCGCATCCGCACGACACTCTCGCCCGCCTGGACGACGGACTGGATGAGCGAGAACGGCCGCGAGAAATTGCGCGCCTACGGTATCGCACCGCCGGAACGCGCGACCACCCGTCGCGCGCTTTTCGGCGAGGAAACAAAGCCCGCCTGTCCCCATTGTGGCTCGGGCAAGACCGCGAAAGTCAGCGAATTCGGCTCCACCGCCTGCAAATCGCTCTGGCGATGCGAAGCCTGCCTTGAACCCTTCGACGCCTTCAAATGTATCTGAGCGTCCGCCTGAAAAGTGGGAACCGGTTTCCGGGACCAGCGGATGCAAAAACCCGACAAGGAAACGAGACCCGATGAGCCGCTTCCACTCCCTCAAGGTCGCTGAAGTCCGCCGCGAGACGCCGGACAGCGTCTCGATCCTGTTCGATCTACCCGAAACACTGCGCGAAACCTTCACGTTCAGGCCGGGCCAGTATCTTACCCTGCGTACAACGATCGATGGCGAGGAAATCCGCCGTTCCTATTCGATCTGCGCTGCACCGGAAGATGGCGTGCTGCGCGTCGGCGTGAAGAAGGTTGAGGGCGGAGCCTTTTCGACCTTCGCCAACGAAAACCTCAAGCCAGGCGATGCCGTCGAGGCGATGGCGCCCGAAGGTCGTTTCACGCCAAAAAAGGCCGGCGCACGCGAGATTCTTTGCATCGCCGCCGGCTCGGGCATCACGCCGATCCTCTCGATCATCAAATCGCTGCTCGCCCGCGAGAAGGACATTGCGATTACGCTGGTCTACGGCAACCGCACGACAGGCTCGGTGATGTTCGCCGAGGAGATCGAGGACCTGAAAAACCGCTACCTCGGCCGTCTTTCGGTGCTGCACATGCTTTCGCGCGAGGCCCTCGATTCCCCGCTCCTCAACGGGCGCATCACTGGCGAACGGCTGAGAGCACTGGCGGAAGGCGCCATCGACATCAAGCGCATCGGCGAGGCTTTCATCTGTGGCCCCGAGGGCATGGTCTCGGAGTCCAGGGCGACGCTCACAGCGCTCGGCGTTCCGGCGGATGCCATCCACACCGAGCTTTTCACCCCGGCCGCGCCGCGCAAGGCATTCAGACCGCCCGAGGGCAAGACCACGGATGCCGTCCTCGCGCAGGTGACGGTGACACTCGACGGGCGCACCACCGCCTTCGACATGCTGGAGGGCGACGAGAACCTCATCGACGCCGCCGCCCGCGCAGGGCTTGATCTGCCCTATTCCTGCAAAGGTGGTATGTGCTGCACCTGCCGCTGCCGTGTGACCGATGGTGCGGTGGACATGGCTGTCAACTACTCGCTCGAAAACTGGGAGACCGAGGCCGGCTTCGTGCTCGGCTGCCAGTCCCGCCCGACGACCGGCAAGCTGGCGGTGGATTTCGACCAGATCTAGCATCCGCCCGAAAAGTGGGGACCGGCGGATGCGCGGGACGATCAGGCAGCCTCAATGGCCGCCAGCGCCATGCGGGTAACGAGCGCGGAGTATTCCGCCTCGCTCATCGCTTTGCCGTCGCGAAACCACATGTATTTCCAGTTCAGGATGCCGAAGAGCGACATCGTGACTGGCAACAGACTCGCGCGTGGAATGTCCGGCCGAACGGCGCGGACAACGCCGGAGAGGCACGTCACCAGCCGCCGCTCGAGTGCCTTGAGTTCGTCCTGCTGCACTTCCGGCAGCTGCGACAGGTGGTTGACCTGCACCTTGTGTTCGGCATCTGCGCCACGATAGCAGACGAAGATGGCGTCGATCACGGAAGCAAGCCGGGCTTCGGCCGGGCAAGCGCTGTCGTTTGCCGCCTCCGTCGTCTCGACCAGATGGACGAGATGATCGCGGATAATGGCGTAGAGGAGCGCATCCTTCGACGGATAGTAATGATAGAACAATGCCTTGGAAACGCCCAGCGCCTGCGCGATCTCGTTCATCGAGGTGCGGTCGTAGCCGGAAGCAGCAAAGAGCTTCGCCGCCTCGCTGAGGATTGAACCGCGCTTGTCCTCGTAATCTGTTGCTCTCGGCCGCGCCATCGTTCAGCCCTTCGGTCGGAGATCGACGATGCGCCTCGCCTTGCCTTGCGAACGCTCGATACCCTCCGGTGGCAAGACGCTGACCCAGGCCGTCACGCCGATCCGGTCCTTGATGCTCTTGGAGAGGGTTTTGGCGGCGGCATTGGCCGCATCTCCTGCGCCGGGGCGGGCCTCGACCTTGATTTCCATCTCGTCCATGCGTCCCTCGCGCGTGAGTACGATCTGGTAGTGCGCCGAGAGCGCGTCGAGCGAGAGCAGCATCTCCTCGATCTGGGTGGGAAAGACGTTGACGCCACGGATGATCATCATGTCGTCCGAACGGCCGGTGACCTTCTCCATCCGCCGCATCGAGCGCGCGGTGCCGGGCAGCAGCCGCGTTAGGTCGCGCGTGCGATAACGGATGATCGGCATTGCCTCTTTGGTCAGCGAGGTGAAGACGAGTTCGCCTTTCTCGCCGTCCGGCAGCACGGCGCCGGTCTCGGGATCGATGATCTCGGGATAGAAATGATCCTCCCAGATGTGGAGACCATCCTTGGTCTCGACGCATTCGTTGGCGACGCCCGGCCCGATCACCTCAGAGAGCCCGTAGATGTCGACCGCGTGCATGTCGAACGCGGCCTCGATCTCGAGGCGCATGGCATTGGTCCAGGGTTCGGCACCGAAGATGCCGACCTTGAGTGAGGTCGAGCGCGGGTCGAGCCCGCGTTTGTTGAACTCATCGAGGATCGCAAGGCAATAGCTCGGCGTGACCATGATGATGTCGGGCCGGAAATCCTCGATCAGGCTCACCTGCCGTTCGGTCATGCCGCCCGATATCGGGATCACGGTGCAACCGAGGCGCTCGGCACCGTAATGCGCGCCAAGGCCGCCCGTGAAGAGCCCGTAGCCATAGGCGATGTGGCAGGTCATGCCCGTGCGCCCGCCGGCGGCACGGATCGACCGCGCCATGACCTCGGCCCACATGTCGATATCGGCCTTGGTATAACCGACCACGGTGGGCTTGCCGGTCGTGCCGGACGAGGCATGGATTCGGGCGAGCCGCTCGCGCGGCACCGCGAACATGCCGAACGGATATTGATCGCGAAGGTCCGCCTTCGCCGTGAAGGGAAACTTCGCAAAATCCGCGAGCGTGCGGCAATCGTCAGGATGAACCCCGGCCGCCTCGAACGCGTTCCGGTAATGCGGCACGTTGTCGTAAGCGTGGCGCAGGGTTTTCTGCAACCGCTTCAATTGCAGCGCGGCGATTTCGTCGCGGCTGGCGATCTCGATCGGATCGAGCGAGCCACGTGGCGGGGTCAGATCGAGCATATCAGCCTCCCGGAAGCATCTGTCCGCCAGGTCGGATGCCGGTTGGCGGAAGAAGCGGATGCGAAAAACAACAAATCAGACAAGCGAGCCGGGAATGGTGCGCGAATGCCCCCGAAATTCCGCGATGATGGTGCCGGCCTCGTCCCGCACCGTCACATCGGTGATTCCCGAGCGCTCTCCGCGCTGGCGCTCGAAGGCCTCCGCCGTGAGACGCGAGCCGAGCTTGCCGGGCGCGAGATAGGTCACCTGACAATGCTGCGCGACATTGCGCGGGCCGTGGCTGTTGCACGCAAAGGCAAAGGCGCTGTCGGCAAGCAAGAAAATATACCCGCCGTGGCACATGCCATGCCCGTTGGTCATCTCTGGGCGAACGATCATCGCCATCGTCGCCTGACCGGGGCCGACGGCAATTCGCTCGATACCGAGCGCCTGCGTCGCGTTGTCCTCGGCCCACATCGTATCCGCGGCCCGGCGGGCGATCTCGTCCTTGTCCGGCGTGCCCATCTCAGCTCCTCCCGGTGAAATTCGGTGCTCGCTTGGCCATGAAGGCCGAAACACCCTCAGCGTAATCGTCGGAGTATCCGAGGCGGCGTTGTTCATCGCGTTCATGGTCGAGTTGCGCGTCGAGCGTGCCGGTCGCCGCCTTGTGGATCGCCGCCTTGATCGCCGCGAGCGCCCCTGTCGGCTGCGTCGCGAGATGCGCGGCAAGTGCCCTGGCTTCAGCGAGCAGCATCTCGTCGTCGATGCACTTCCAGATCAGGCCCCAAGTTTCCGCCTTCTCCGCTGTGAGCGGCTCCGCGAGCAAGGCAAGCCCCTTGGCCCGTGCCTCGCCGAGCAAGTTCTGGAGCGTCCAGGTGCCGCCGGAATCGGGCAGAAGCCCGATCTTGGCGAAGGACTGGATGAATTTCGCGCTCCGCGCCGCCAGCACGATATCGCCGTGCAGCGCGAGGTTCGCACCCGCCCCCGCGGCGACGCCGTTGACCGCCACAACGACCGGCTTTTCCATGTTGCGCATCTTGCGGACATGGGGGTTATAACGCAATTCCAAGCTTTCCCCGAGATCGTTGCGTTGCCCCGCGCCCGGCGCAACCGCCCGATCAGAGAGGTCCTGCCCGGCGCAGAAACCGCGTCCGGCACCGGTGATCAGCACCGCCCGGCAGGCCGGGTTGCTGCCCGCCTCGTCAAGCGCGCGACCGAACGCTTCGTGCATTTCGAGATTGAAGCTGTTGAGCCTGTCCGGACGGTTGAGCGTGATGATCGTCACGCCCCCTTCGACCTCGACCCTGATCGTCTCGCTCATCGTCCCTCCCCGGCCCACGCTGTTGTCCGCGGTTGTTGCTATCCGTGAGAGTTGCATTAGCTGACCGTTTGGTCAATTAATATCTCGGCCAAGAATTCAATGGAGGACGCGATGGAACGCCTGAAGAGCTATGTCGAAGGGCGCTGGGTCGCCGGGACCGGCAATCCGGCCGAAATCGCCAGCGCGATCACAGGCGAAACCGTCGCCCTCGCCAATTCCGACGGCATCGATATGGCGGCCGCGTTGGCCTACGCCCGGTCGAAAGGCGGGCCGGCGCTACGCAAGCTCACGTTCCATGAGCGCGCGGCCTTGCTGAAGCGCGTCGCCCAGCACCTGATGGAGCATAAGGAAGCGCTCTACGCACTTTCCTTCGATACCGGCGCAACCCGCACCGATAGCTGGATCGACATCGAAGGCGGCATCGGCACGGTTTTCACGCTGTGTTCGAAGGCGCGCCGCGAATTGCCGAACGAGACTTTCATCGTCGATGGCGATGTGGAGGCCCTATCGAAGACCGGGAGCTTCCTCGGCCAGCACGCCTATATCTGCCGGCAGGGCGTCGCGGTGCATATCAACGCGTTCAACTTCCCGGTCTGGGGCATGTTGGAAAAGCTCGCCCCGGCGATTCTCGCCGGCATGCCGGTGATCGTGAAACCAGCGACGACCAGCGCCTTCCTCGCCGAGAAGGCGGCGCGGCTGATTGTGGAGAGCGGCATCCTGCCCGACGGCGCGTTCCAGTTCATCGCCGGTTCGGTGCAGAACCTGTTCGATCATCTCACCGGGCAGGACATGGTCGGCTTCACCGGTTCGCTCGAAACCTCGGCGCGGCTGCAAAGCCACCCCGTAATCCTGCGCAACGCGATCCCCTTCGTCGCGGAGCGCGATTCGCTCAACTGCTCGATCCTCGGCCCTGATGCGACACCTGATACACCGGAATTCGAGATCTATATCCGCGAGGTCGTTCGCGAGATGACGGTGAAAGCGGGCCAGAAATGCACCGCCATCCGCCGCATTCTCGTGCCGGCAGCGATGACCGATGCGGTCCAGGCTGCGCTGATCGCCCGCCTCGGCAAGATCACGGTCGGCGATCCGCGTCTCGAAACGACGCGCATGGGTCCTCTTGCCTCGCTCGCCCAGCGCGAAGATGTCCGCGCCCGCATCGCCGAGCTTGCCAGCGAAAGCGAGATTGTCTTCGGCGATCCCTCGGCAGGCGGTCCGGCAGGTGCCAATACGGGCGGCGCCTTCCTCGCCCCGGTGTTGCTGCGCGCCGACGCCCGCACGGCGACAAAGGTTCATGCCTGCGAAGCTTTCGGCCCGGCAGCGACCATCCTTCCCTATCGCGATCTTGAGGAGGCGATCGACCTCGCCAATCGCGGCGAGGGCAGCCTCGTCGGCTCGTTGGTGACGCATGATCCGGAGGTCGCCCGTGAGGTGATTTTCGGCGCGGGCGCCTTCCACGGCCGGATGCTGGTGCTCGATCGCGACTGCGCCAAGGAATCGACCGGGCATGGCTCACCCATGCCGCATCTCGTGCATGGCGGCCCCGGTCGTGCCGGCGGCGGTGAGGAACTCGGCGGCATGCGCTCCGTACGCCATCACCTGCGCCGCATCGCCCTGCAAGGCTCGCCCGCCTTCCTCACGCACACCCTGAAGAGCTGGACGCGCGGCGCGTCGGAAATCACGCGAGAACAGCATCCGTTCCGCTATGCCTTCGGCGATCTCGCAATCGGGCAAAGCTTCCGCTCGAAGGAACGCGTCGTCACGCTTCAGGATATCGAGCACTTCGCGCATTTCACCGGCGACACCTTCTATGCCCACATGGACGAGGAGGCGGTGAAGGGGCATCCGTTCTTCCCCGGCCGCGTTGCCCACGGTTACCTGCTGCTGGCCTTCGCTGCCGGACTCTTCGTCGAACCGGCGCGCGGACCCGTGCTGGCGAACTACGGCTTGGATAGCCTCCGTTTTCTGAAACCCGTCGAGCCGGGTGAAGCGATCAAGGTGCGTCTAACGGTGAAATCCAAAATGCCGCGCAATGACCAGTATGGCGAGGTGCGTTGGGACGTGGAAATCGCCAACGCCGCAGGCGAACCGGTCGCGACATACCAGCTTCTGACGATGAACGCCCACGTGGCCTGAGTACCGTCACCCCGCCACCCGCGAGCGGATCTTCTTGCCGAAGAGCCGCTTCGCCGCGCGCCAGATAGGCGCCACGAGATAGCTGACAACGGGGATCAGAAAAAAGCCGAGAACCAAACCGAAGGCACCGGAAAGCGCCGCGGTTGTCAGCCATTCCAGCGCCTCCTCCGCAGCCGGTGCCAGATCGCCGACCCGGTCGGACAGCGCGTGGACAAAATGAGCCGGCGCGCCAAGCCCCATCAGTTCGAGCCCGTGCAGGATAATCCCGCCGCCGACCCAAATCATCGCCGCTGTGCCAATGATCCCCAGCGCAGCGAGCAGAAACGGCATCGATTTCACCATTCCTCGCCCAAGCGCGCGGATCGCATCGCCGAGCACGCCACGACGCTTGATTCGCGCGAAATAGACGCCGACGTCATCCGCCTTCACGATCAACGCGACAGCGCCATAGACCGCGACCGTGATGCCAAGCCCGACCAGCGCCAGAACGACAGCCTGCATCATCAGGCTCTGGCCCGGCACCGCGCCAAGTGTAATCGCCATGATCTCGGCAGAAAGAATGAAGTCTGTCTTGATCGCGCTCGCGATCTTTTCCTCTTCGAGGTTTGCCGCATCGAGAGAAATCGTTTCCACACAGGCCTCGTGCTCGTGCGCGCTCTCCGGCGCCACCGCCTCGTAAACCTTTTCCGCGCCCTCGTAACATAAGAAGGCACCACCAAGCATCAGCAGCGGGTTGATGGCCCAGGGCGCGAAATAGCTCAGCAGAAGTGCCGCCGGCAACAGGACGATCAGCTTGTTGCGGAGCGACCCCAGCGCGATCCGGCCGACAATCGGCAACTCGCGCTTTGCAGAAAATCCGGTGACATAACGCGGCGTCACCGCGGCATCGTCGATCACCACGCCGGCAGCCTTGGCGCCGGCCTTGGTCGCCTGGGCGGCGACATCGTCAAGCGAAGCGGCCGCAACCTTGGCCAGCGCAGCGACATCATCAAGAAGGGCGATCAGGCCGACACTCATGCCCAAGACATAGCGGGAAATGCTCCGATGACAAACCTGCCCTTCACGGCATCGCCAAGGCTAGGAGGTCGCAGCGCACAGCCTCGACATGCCGGCGGAGGAGAGCGACCGCTTCATCCGCCGCGCCCTGCCGGCAGAACTGGACCAAGGCACGGTGCTCATCCATCGCGCGTTCGAGACGGGCCGGGTCGGAGAGTTGCAGGCGCGTATAGCGCTCGCTCGTCTGCAGCAGGCCGACGACGGTCGCGAGCGTGCGCGGCAGACCGGCCTTGGCATAAAGCGCGAGGTGGAATTCCGCGTTGAGCCGCCCCCATTCCCCGGCATTGTCTGTCACCAGAGCTGCCGAGAACTGACCTTCGAGACCATCGAGGCGGGCGAAATCCTCTGCGACGAGACCCGGTAGCGAATGGATCAGAAGGCGAGGTTCCAGCATCGCGCGAAGGTCGAAGACGTCGTCGATTTCCGCTCGCGAAAGCCCTGTGACCACGGCGCCCTTGTGCGGCACCATCGTGACAAACCCTTCGGCTTCAAGCTGGATCAACGCCTCGCGCACGGGAATTCGGCTCACGCCGAAAGCTTCGGCCAGACGGTCCTGTCGGAGCTGATCGCCCGCCGTATGCTCTCCCCCGAGGATTGCCTTGCGCAGCGCATCAGCGATGGCGGCCGGAAGGGTCTTATGGCGCAGCAGCGTATTCATGGGTCCCTTCTCCCCCGACATGGCCGCGATGGCAATGTCTCGATTCAAGCTTGACTTGTAGATTGTATAAAATCTACATATCGACATCGGATCACGCAAGCGCCTTCGCCGCGCTTGGCAGCAAGGGAGCAGCAGCATGGCACCGCGCATTTCATGGGAAGGGGTTTTCCCCGCCGTCACCACCCAATTCCGCGAGGACTTCTCGGTCGATCTCGATGCAACCGCCAAGGTTATCGACGCGCTGATCCGCGATGGCGTGTCCGGCCTCATCATCTGCGGCACGGTGGGCGAGAATACCTCCCTCACCCGTGCCGAGAAGGTCTCACTGATGGAGACCGCCAAGGCGACCGCGAAGGGGCGCGTGCCGGTAATCTGCGGCATTGCCGAATTCACCACCGCCTTCGCGATCGAGACAGCCAGGGAAGCCGCGCGCGTCGGCGTCGATGGCATCATGGTGATGCCGGCGCTGGTCTATTCCTCGAAGCCCCATGAGACGGCCGCGCATTTCCGCGGTGTCGCCGCCGCCACCGATTTGCCGGTGATGGTCTACAACAATCCGCCGATCTACAAGAATGACGTGACACCCGACATTCTCGCCTCGCTCGCCGATTGCGACACCGTGGTGTGCTTCAAGGATTCCTCGGGCGATACGCGCCGTTTCATCGACACCCGCAATATGGTGGGCGACCGCTTCGTGCTGTTTGCCGGCCTTGACGATGTGGTCGTCGAAAGCGTGGCGATGGGCGCCGTCGGCTGGGTCTCCGGCATGTCGAATGCTTTCCCCACCGAGGGCGAGACCCTCTTCCGCCTTGCCAAGGCCGGACGTCTCGCGGAGGCGATGCCGCTCTATGAGTGGTTCATGCCGCTGCTGCACCTCGACGCGCGACCGGATCTCGTCCAATGCATCAAGCTCTGCGAGCACATCATGGGCCGCGGCACCTGGCGCACGCGCCCGCCGCGCCTCGCCCTTCCGGAGAAGGACAAGGCCGAAGTAGAGGCTGCAATGAAGAAGGCGCTCGCCAATCGACCGAAGTTGCCGGATGTCGGCCTGAAACTCGGGCGCTAAGCAAACGGCGGCCGCTATTCCGCCGCCGGCTTCTGGGCATGCGAGATGGGCCGGGCCTTGAGCTTTAGTTCGATGAGGTCCGAGCGCTCGCGTTCGGAATTGCGATAGATCTGCGTCTTGCCGGCGAGATATTGCTTCGGCTGGGCGATATCTGCCTGATACCAAGCCGCAGCGCGCAAGGTGAAGGCCGGATCGGCAAGATGCGGCCGCCCTAACGCGACGAGATCAGCACGGCCAGCAGCAACGATGGTGTTCATCTGGTCGGCCGTCGTGATGGCGCCGACGGCCATGGTCGCGACCTTCGCTTCGTTGCGGATGCGATCCGAGAATGGTGTCTGGAACATGCGGCCGTAGACCGGGGCGGAATCGTTCACCGTCTGCCCCGTCGACACGTCGATCAGGTCACAACCTTCCTGCGCGAAGGCTTCTGCGATGGCAACCGAATCGGCTCCCGTGATACCGCCCTCCTTCCAGTCCGTTGCCGAGATGCGGACCGACATCGGCTTCTCCGGCGGCCAGACCGCGCGCAACGCCCGGAACACCTCCAGTGGATACCGCAACCGGTTTTCGAGGCTGCCGCCGTATTCATCCGTGCGGTGGTTGGTGAGCGGCGAGAGGAAGCTCGCCAGAAGATATCCATGTGCGCAGTGGAGTTCGAGCATGTCGAACCCGGCCCGGTGTCCGCGCTTCGCCGCCGCGACGAAATCCGCCGCCACCCGGTCCATGTCGGCGCGGGTCATTTCGCGCGGCATCTGGCTTTCCGGATAATAGGGCAGCGGTGATGCCGAGACGATCGGCCACGCGCCTTGCGGCAACGGGCGATCCATCCCCTCCCACATCAGCTTGCTGGCCCCCTTGCGTCCGGCGTGGCCGAGCTGGAGCGCGATTTTCGCCGCCGAATGCCGATGCGTGAAATCGACGATACGCTTCCACGCCGCTTCCTGAGCATCGGTGTAGATACCCGCGCAGCCCGGCGTGATGCGCGCGTCTTCCGAGACGCAGACCATTTCGGTGAAGATCAAGCCAGCGCCGCCGGTCGCGCGTGCGCCGTAGTGCATTACGTGCCAATCATTGATGAGGCCGTTTTCCGCCGAATACTGGCACATCGGCGAGACCACGGCGCGGTTCTCAATCTTCAGATCGCGCAACCGGAACGGCTGGAACATCGGCGGCACCGGCGTGCTATCTCGGCGATACTTCGCCTCGGCGCCGACCTCGCCCGCCACCAGCTCATCGACAGCCGCGACCAAGGCCGGCGCTCGAAGCGCGAGGTTGTCGTAGGTGATCGCCTTCGAGCGCGTCATCAACCCGAAGACGAACCGTAGCGGCGGGAAATTCCAGAACCGTTTCAGATCCTCGAACCAGACGAGGCTGACCTCCGCGGCATGCTGGGTCTTTTCCACGTCCTCGCGACGTGCGGCTTCATAATGGTCGAGCGCCGCCCGCACATCGAGGCCCTTGGCATGGAACGCGCGATGCAGCTCGATCGCATCCTCCATCGCGAGCTTCGTCCCGGAGCCGATCGAAAAATGGGCGGACGCTTTCGCGTCACCCATGATGACGATGTTGTCCTTCACCCAGCGCTCGCAGCGGATCGCCGGGAAATTGCGCCAGTAGGAGCGGTTGATAATGAGTGGATGGCCCTGCAATTCCTCGCGGAACACATTCTCGAGAAACCGTGCGGAGGTCGGCTCGTCCATCTCGCCGAGGCCTGCGCGACGGAATGTCTCTGGATCGGTTTCCATCACCCAGGTCGAACGTCCAGCCTCATACTGATAGCAATGGGCAATGAAGATGCCGTGTTCAGTCTCCCGGAAGAAGAAAGTGAAAGCATCGAACGGCCGCGTCGAGCCCATCCAAGCGAAATGGTTCGGACGTAGTTCGATTTTCGGCTTGAAATGATCCTTGTACGTCTCACGGATGCGGCTGTTGATCCCATCTGCGGCAATAACGAGATCGTATTCCGCCGAAAGCTTGCCGAAATCCTCGATCTCCGTGTGGAAAACCAGCTTCACACCAAGTGCTTCCGCGCTCTTTTGCAGGAGGTCAAGCAGCGTGTGGCGCGAGCATCCGCAGAAGCCGTTGCCCCCGATGCGGTGGGTCGTGCCCTTGAAGTGGATTTCGATATCGTCCCAGTAAGCGAAACTGTCGGCGATGGCGCGATAGGACGGAAAATCGGTTTCGCGGAAGGTCTCCAGCGTCTGGTCCGAAAAAACCACCCCGAAGCCGAAGGTATCGTCGGGTCGGTTGCGCTCGAAGATGGTGATGTCGATTTCCGGCCAGTCCCGCTTCATCAGCAGCGAAAAATAGAGCCCGGCGGGCCCGCCTCCCACGACCGCGACACGCATTGCAAACCTCCCGGATCTCGATATCCAAATTAATTTTAAACTTGAAATATTTTAGATGCAATAGGTCCTTTTCCCGACACCCGACATCGCAATTAATCGACCGGACTTATGAAATGAAATATTTGATATCATTATATAATTCTGTAAAAAATTCAAACATGCTCCTTCGTCTGACCGCCTCGCTGGACAATTCCTTTGAATATGAAATAATGCGGAAATCATGGGAGTGAGTATGACGAAAGGGCAGCTTACAGGCCAGCGGGCACTCGTCACGGGCGGCAGCCGCGGCATCGGTCGCGCGATCGCCGCGCGACTGACTGCGGCCGGCGCGGATGTCTCGATCATCGCGCGCGATCCAGCCGGTGTCGAGAACGCTTTGAAGGATGAGATCGCGAGGGCCGGCCTTGCGGTCGATGTATGTGACGAAATGGCCTTTCGTGACGCCATCGCCCGACTCGCTGGCGACAAGTCGTTTCACTTCGTGGTCGCGAATGCGGGTGGCGCGGAAACCGCCCGCTTCGAGCGGACAGACGCGCCTCTCTTCCGCCGCATGGTCGAACTCAATCTGATCGCGACGGTAACGACGTTTCAGGCCACGCTGCCCGCCATGCGGGCTGCAGGTTTCGGTCGGCTAATTGCGGTGGCGTCGACAGCTGCTCATCGCGGCTACCGCAACACGAGCGCCTACGCGGCTGCCAAGCATGCCGTTCTCGGCCTCGTCCGCTCGCTGGCGCTTGAGACCGCCGGCAGCGGAGTGACGGTGAATGCCGTCTCTCCCGGCTTCACCGATACGGATCTTGTTGGCAGGGCCGTCGCCGCAATGGCCACGCGCGGTGGCATAAGCATCGAGGCTGCCAAGGCCGGCTTCGCGACGGACAACCCGAGCGGAAGACTGATCGAACCGCACGAGGTTGCCGAGGCGGTTCTCTACCTCTGCGGGGACAATGCCGGGTCCGTGAACGGCCAGTCGCTCCTGATCAACGGTGGAGAATTCTGATGGTAGCCTCTTTCCCCGCCACTTCGGCCGCCGGCGATCCCGCCCCCGCGCTCGACCGGGAGACGAAGGCCACGGAGCGACCCGGCGATCATAAGGATGAACTGCGCCTCTGGCTCCGGATGCTCACCTGCTCGACGATGATCGAGCGTGAAATCCGCCGGGCCCTGCGTGAGGAATTCCGCACAACGCTGCCGCGCTTCGACCTGATGGCGCAGCTTGAGAAATCCGCAACGGGCATGACCGTGGGCGAGGTCTCCCAGCGCCTGATGGTCTCGAACGGCAATGTCACCACCGTCGTTGCCGGATTGGTCGAAGACGGTCTCGTCGACAAGCGCCCCGCCGCACACGACCGGCGCGTCCAGGTGATTTCTCTCACCGCGCTCGGCCGCCGTCAGTTCAAGGCGATGGCGGAACGGCACGAGGAATGGATCGCCAATCTCTTCGCCGGTCTCGCACCAGACGAACTCGCCGGACTGATGCGCCTGCTCGGCACCACCAAGGCTTCCATTCAACGGGCCGTCCGCCCGACCAATTCGGAGGACGCGCCATGACACCCGCGAATGCCGTCACTTTGCCCCTGTCGTCGTTCCGCCCCGCACATTTCGCGCTGGAAGTCGCGGACAAGGTCGCGATTGTGACCCTGAACCGGCCGGAGCGCAAAAATCCGCTCACCTTCGAAAGCTATCGCGAACTCACGGATTTCTTCCTCGCACTTCAGAAGGACGAGGGCATCAAGGCTGTTGTTATTACCGGCGCGGGTGGGAACTTTTCGTCTGGCGGCGATGTGTTCGAGATTATCGGCCCGCTCGTTGCGATGGATACCGTCGACCTTCTGAAATTCACCCGGATGACGGGCGAACTCGTCAAGACCATGCGCGCCTGCCCGCAGCCGATCATCGCCGCAATCGACGGCATCTGTGCCGGCGCGGGCGCGATCATCGCCATGGCCTCGGACATGCGGCTCGGCACTGCGAGCACCAAGGTTGCTTTCCTGTTCAACCGCGTCGGGCTTGCGGGCTGCGACATGGGCGCCTGCGCCATGCTGCCGCGCATCATCGGCCAGGGCCGCGCGGCGGAACTGCTCTACACCGGCCGGGTGCTGCGCGGCGAGGAGGCGGAGCGCTGGGGCTTTCTCAACCGCCTCGTTCCGCCCGAGACGGTGCTGGGCGAGGCGCACGCCCTCGCCCGCGAGCTTGCCGACGGGCCGACCTTCGCGAACGCCATGACCAAGCGGATGCTGGAAATGGAATGGGCGATGAGCGTCGAAAGCGCGATCGAGGCTGAGGCCGTCGCGCAGGCGCTTTGCATGCAGACAGAGGATTTCGCCCGCGCCTACCACGCCTTCGCTGGTAAATCGAAACCGGTTTTCGAGGGGAACTGACAATGCCGACGCTAGCGGAAACGCTTGGCTGGCCGTTCTTCGACGAGCGGCATCGCGCCTTTGCCGCCGACCTTTCGGCTTGGGCGCGCCAAACCCTCAAGGACCTGCCGCACGACGATGTCGATGCGGCCTGCCGCGCGCGCGTCGCCGCGCTCGGCAAGGCCGGGTTCCTTCGCCCCACGGTGCCGGCAGCCTATAGCGGCCTGACGGCCGGTTTCGATGTTCGCACGCTCTGCCTCGCCCGCGAGATCCTCGCGTTTCATGACGGGCTCGCCGATTTCGCTTTCGCGATGCAAGGGCTCGGCACCGGCTCGATCACGCTGTTCGGCGACGAGGCCCTGAAGCAGCGCTACCTTCCTCCCGTCGCGCGCGGGGAACGCATCGCCGCCTTCGCCCTGTCTGAACTGGAAGCGGGTTCGGATGTCGCCGCGCTCGCGACTACCGCCGTGCCGGACGGCAACGATCACGTCCGCATCAACGGCGGCAAGACATGGATTTCGAACGGCGGCATCGCCGATCACTACGTCGTCTTCGTCCGCACCGGCGAGGCACCGGGCGCGAAGGGACTTTCGGCTTTCGTCGTCGATGCCGATACACCGGGCCTCTCGATCCGCGAACGTATCGAGGTCATCGCACCGCACCCGCTCGCGACGCTCGCCTTCGAGGATTGCCGCGTGCCCGTCGCCAACCAGCTCGGCGGCCCCGGCGATGGCTTTCGCATCGCGATGGCGACGCTCGACATCTTCCGTTCGACGGTGGGCGCCGCCGCGCTCGGCTTCGCCCGCCGGGCGCTGCACGAGACGCTGGAACGCGCGACCACCCGCAAGCTCTTCGGTGGCACGCTCGGCGATCTGCAACTCGCGCAGGCCAATATCGCCGACAGCATTGCGGAGGTGGAGGCGGCCGCGCTGCTCGTCTATCGCGCGGCTTGGAAGAAGGATGGCGGCGCGGCGCGCATCACCGGCGAGGCGGCCCTTGCCAAGATGGTTGCGACCGAGAACGCGCAAGCCGTCATCGACCGTGCCGTGCAATTGCATGGCGGGCTTGGCGTCACCAAGGGCGTGAAGGTCGAGGAACTTTACCGCGAGATCCGGGCGCTGCGCATCTATGAGGGCGCAACCGACGTGCAGAAGATCGTCATCGCCCGCGAGGCGCTGAAGGCACATTCCGCAACTGGATTCGGCAAGACCGGAAGCTGAGGAGGAGAGACATGTTCGTCAGCGCGCATCTCGATCCGTTCTGCCGGGAGAACCTGCCCCCGCCATCGCAATGGCCGGACCTGCGGCTTCGCGAGGCGGGGCTCGATTATCCGGAACGCATCAACGTCGCCCATGAACTGGTCACCCGGCACGTGCTGGCGGGGAATGGTGCTCGCCCGGCGATCATCGGCGCGGAAGAAACCTGGAGTTATGCCGAGTTCGACGAGCGCATCAACCGCATCGCCAATGTGCTCGTGCGCGATCTCGGCCTGGTGCCCGGCAACCGCGTGCTCCTGCGCGCGCCCAACAATCCGATGCTGGTCGCGGTCTATTTCGCGGTTCTCAAGGCGGGCGGCGTTGCGGTAGCGACCATGCCGCTGCTGCGCGCACGCGAACTCGCCTACCCCATCCGCAAGGCAAAAATCCGCCTCGCGCTCTGCGATCACCGGCTAACGGAAGAGCTGACGGAAGCGCAGAAGCTCGAACCGACCCTCCAGCGCATCCTCGCCTTCGGCAATGGCGATCTCGAAAGGTTGATGGCCAAGCCCGGCTACGCCGATTTCGCCGCAGTCGAGACGGCGCAGGATGATGTCTGCCTCATCGGCTTCACCTCCGGCACCACGGGCGAACCCAAGGGCACGATGCATTTTCATCGCGATCTCCTTGCCATCTGCGATTGCTACGGCGCTAAGGTGCTCAAAGCCTCACCGGAAGATCGTTTCATCGGCTCGCCGCCGCTCGCCTTCACTTTCGGTCTTGGCGGGTTGGTACTGTTCCCCTTGCGGATCGGCGCGGCGGGGGTCCTGATCGAGAAGGCAGGTCCACCGGATCTGCTGGCGGCCATACAGGGCCATGGCGCGAGTGTGCTCTTCACCGCGCCGACCGCCTACCGTGCTATGCTTGACAAGCTGCCGCCCGAGGGCCTGCCGACCCTCCGGATCTGCGTTTCCGCCGGTGAGGCCCTGCCAAAATCCACCTTCGAGGCGTGGAAAGCCGCAACTGGCATCGAGTTGATGGACGGCATCGGCGCTACGGAGATGCTGCATATCTTCATCGCCGCACCGCGCGGCGCGATCCGTCCCGGTTCGACCGGTATCCCCGTTCCCGGCTACGAGGCCCGTATCGTCGACGCAGACGGCAATCCCGTGCCGGACGGCACGCCGGGCCGCCTCGCGATGCGCGGACCGACCGGTTGCCGCTACCTCGCGGACGAACGGCAGAGGGTCTATGTCCGCGATGGCTGGAACGTCTCCGGCGACACCTACATCCGCGATGCTGACGGTTACTTCTGGTATCAGGCGCGCTCGGACGACATGATCATCTCCGCCGGCTACAACATCGCCGGGCCGGAGGTGGAAGCAAGCCTTCTCGCCCATCCCGCCGTCGCGGAATGCGGGGTCGTCGGCATGCCGGACGCCGAGCGCGGCATGATCGTCAAGGCCTATGTCGTTCTGAAGCCGGGTCACTTCGGTGACGCCACGATGGTCAAAGCCTTGCAGGACCATGTCAAGGCCGATATCGCACCGTTCAAGTACCCGCGCCAGATCGCCTTCGTCGAGGCGCTGCCGAAGACCCAGACCGGCAAACTGCAACGTTTCGCCCTTCGCGAACGCGCAATCGAGGAATATCGTCAGGCCAAGGCCGGCTGAAACCAGGGCCGGCCGAGCGCAAGAAACGGCCAAGAGAGGAAACCCATGTCGATCGAAGCGCTGAAACAGGCTGCCGCCGGACCGGAGGGGCCGAATGCCGTACACCCACCGGGTTGGCCACAGCCGCGCGGCTATGCCAACGGGATGAAGGCGCGCGGGACCTTTTTCGTCACCGGCGGGCTCGTCGGCTGGGATGTCGAAGGGCGTTTCCCGGAAGGGTTCGTCGCGCAGGTGCGGCAGACACTCGAAAATGTCGTCGCCGTGCTCCGGGCCGGTGGATCGGGCCCGGAACATCTGGTGCGCATGACATGGTATGTCACGGACATCGAGGCTTATCGCAACAACCTGCCGGATATCGGAGCCGCCTACCGTGCGACGATTGGCAAGCATTTTCCGGCGATGGCACTGGTTCAGGTCGTCAGCCTCGTTGAGCGCGCCGCAATGGTGGAGATCGAGGCAACCGCTGTCATCCCCGATTAGGTGCCGCGAGGCTTGATCGGAAGAGCAATCGGGTTTCAACTTCCCGCAACGCATGGGAGATCGACATGGCCAAACCCGAGAAGACGGGAAAAAAGGACAGGAAGACCAAGGATAAGTCGGGCAAGAAGGCCGCCAGGGTTGCTGCGAAACGGCAGGATGTCATGGTCATCGGCGGCACACGGCGCGGCGCCTTCACCGGGCAACCCAAGGTGCTGATCGCCGGCGCCGGGGTTGGCGGACTGACCCTGGCGCTGATGCTGCACAAGCGCGGCATTGCCTCCGTGATCTACGAGCAGGCGAGCGCCATTCTTCCCGTTGGGGCCGGAATCAACGTGTTGCCCCATGCCATCCGCGAGCTCGCCGAACTCGATCTCCTCCCGGTGCTCGACAGCGTTGGCATCCGCACGACCGAACTCTTCTACATGAACCGGACGGGTCAGATCGTCTGGCGCGAGCCGCGCGGCATCGCTGCCGGTTTCGAGGTGCCGCAATATTCAATCCATCGCGGCCGGTTGCAGAAGGCGCTGTACGATGTGGCGGTCGACCGTCTTGGCCCGGACGCGGTGAAGACCGGCCGTCGCCTCGCAGGGTTCATCCAGGACGACGGCGGCGTGACGGCCTACGTCGTGGACGCGATCGACGGCAGCGGGAGCGAGACCGTCCGGGCTGAAGTGCTGATCGGCGCCGACGGCATTCATTCCGCCGTGCGCACGCATTTCTATCCCGATCAGGGCCTGCCACGCTGGAACGGTGTCCAGATGTGGCGTGGCACCGCCGATTTTCCTACCTTCCTCGACGGCGCCTCGATGATCATCGCCGGCGGCATGGGCGCGAAATTCGTCCTCTACCCGATTGCACCGGGCGAGGCGCCGGGCACGCGCCTCACCAACTGGGTCGTCAACGTCAAGGTTTCCGATACGCCGCATCCGCCGGGCAAGGAGAGCTGGTCGCGGCGCGGGCGGCTCGACGAGATGCTCCCCTTCGCCAAGCGCTTCGAAGTGCCGGGCTTCGATCTCGTCAGCCTGATCAAGAGCACGGAAGCCTTCTACGAATACCCGATGTGCGACCGCGACCCTCTGCCGCGCTGGACCTTCGGTCGCGTGAGCCTGCTCGGCGATGCGGCACACCCGATGTATCCGGTCGGCTCGAACGGCGCGGGACAAGCGATCCTGGACGCGCGAATGCTGGCGGATCGCCTCGCCCGCGCCGAGCATCCCTATCAGGCGTTGATCGAATACGAGGCCGACCGCCTGCCGAAGACGGCCGAAATCGTCGCCCTCAACCGCAAGGGCGGGCCGGAGCGGGTGATCGACGAGGTGGAAAAACTGGCTCCTGCCGGGTTCACGGATGTGGATCGCGTGCTCAGCCACGACGAACGCCGCGCCATCGTGCGCGGCTATGCCGGAAAGGCCGGTTTCACGCTGCAGCAGGTCAATAAAAAGGCGGGGTAACCCGCCTTTCTCATGCGTCGGGCGGCGGCAGGAAGTCCACTTCGTGCTTGGCCGAGAGCGCGACAACCTCGGCCGGGTTCTGGTCCTTCATCGAATGGATCGCCCAGAAGAGGTCATAGAGCCGCCGCGTCGGCGTTACCCAGAACAGGCACTTTACCGTCTGGTCCTGCTTGTTGAAGATGCCGTGCGGGATGCCCATGGGCAGGCGGATCAGATCGCCCGGCCCGGCACTGACCTCGCGCCCGTCGAGCAGGAGGTCAAGGCGCCCCTCGAACATATAGACGAACTCATCCTGCGTCGGGTGGATATGCGGCGGCACGAAGGTGCCCGGCGGAAAGGTCGCGTGCCAGGAAAAGGAGGTATCGCAGACCTGCTTGGGTACATAGGTCTGGCCGAGAATGTTCCACGAAATGCCGTCGATACCCTCGCCGGCGCGGGTAATGCCTGGGGTGAGCTTCATCATTTCCTCCCTGAGGGGCTTGAGGGGATGTCAGACATGGAGATACCGGTCCTTCAGCACCGGGTCGGCCATGAGTTCCGCCGAATTGCCGCTCCAGACGACGACACCCTTTTCGAGGATCGTATGCCGGTCGGCGAATTTCGCCAGCGCATCGACGTTCTTGTCGATCACGAGAATCGCTTCACCCTCCTGCTTGAGGCGGCGCAGGCAATCCCATATCTCCTGCCGGATGAGCGGAGCGAGCCCTTCGGTCGCCTCGTCGAGAATGACGAGCTTGGGGTTGGTCATCAGCGCCCGGCCGATGGCGAGCATCTGCTGCTCGCCCCCCGAAAGCTGGTTGCCCATGTTGCGCTTGCGCTCCTCAAGGCGCGGGAACAGTGCATAGACGCGTTCGAGCGTCCATCGCGCCGGGCCAAAGCGCGATGCAGCCGTGGCGATCAGGTTTTCTTCGACGTTGAGGGTGGGGAACACCTGCCGCCCCTCAGGCACAAGGCCGAGCCCCTTCTTGGCGATGACATAGGGCGGCGCGCCGGTAACGCCCTCCCCCTCGATCGTGACTTCTCCGCCTTTCGGCCGAACGAGCCCCATGATGGTCGAGACTGTCGTCGTCTTACCCATGCCGTTGCGACCGAGGAGCGTGACGACCTCGCCTGCACCAACCGTCAGGTCGACGCCAAACAGCACCTGGCTGTCGCCATAGGCCGCTTCGAGCCCTTTCACTGCCAGCATCAGACCACCTCCTCGCCGAGATAGGCGACGCGCACATCGCGGTTCTCGCGGATCTCGGCCGGCGAGCCGGTCGCAATAATCTGCCCGTAGACGAGCACCGAAATCCGGTCTGCGAGCGAGAAGACAGCATCCATGTCGTGCTCGATCAGCAGGATGGTAATCCGCCCCTTGAGGCTGCGAAGCAGCGCGACCAGTACCTCGCTTTCCTCCGGCCCAGTGCCGGCGAGCGGCTCGTCCAGCAACAGGACCTTCGGTTTGGCGGCGAGTGCGATGGCGAGTTCAAGCTGGCGCTTCTCGCCGTGGCTGAGGAGCCCGGCGCGACGTGCCGCGCGATCCGCGAGGCCAACCTCGGCCAGTGCGGCCATCGCCTGCTCGTTGAGCTTCTTCTCCGCTGCCGCGCGGCCGAAAAAGCGGAAACTCGACCCCTCATGGGCCTGCACCGCCAGTGCGACATTCTCCAGAACGGAGAACCCCGGCAGGATCGAGGTAATCTGGAACGAGCGCACCAGCCCGCGATGGACGCGTTCGGGCATCGAGAGCGGTGTGATTTCTTTCCCGTCGAGCAGGATGCGCCCGGAATCGGATGGCGCGAGGCCGGAGATCTGGTGGATCAGCGTCGTCTTTCCCGCGCCATTCGGGCCGATAATGGCATGGAGCTCGTTCTCGCGCAGCGCGAGGCTGACATCCTCGGTCACGGCCAGCGCGCCGTAGTTCTTGCACAGGTGTTCCAGCCGGAGGATCGCTGAACTCATCGCGCGCCTCCGATCCCCAGCCTGCGGAAGGCCCCAAGAAGCCCGCCGCGCGCAAACAGCACGACCAGCACAAGGAATGGCCCGAAGATCATCTTCCAATGCTCGGTGAAACCGGAGAGCCATTCCTCCAGCAACAGGAAAGCCGCTGCACCGAGAATCGCGCCGTGAAGCGAGCCGAGCCCACCGAGCACCACCATAACGATCAGCTCGCCCGATCGCTGCCACGTCATGTAGGCTGGACTGACGAAGCCGGTCTGGTTCGCGAGCAGGAAACCGGCAAGACCGCACATTGTGCCGGCAATGACATACATCGTCAGTTGGTAGCGGAAGAGCGGAAACCCGATAGCGGCCATGCGCTGCGGGTTCTCTCGCGCGCCCCGGATCACGCGGCCGAAACGCGACATCACGATCGCGCGGCTGACGAGATAACTGCCAAGTAACGCGAGCAGGATCAGGAAGTACAGCGCCCGGTCATCCTCGAGAACGTCGAAACCGAAGAGGCGGCTGCGCGAGGGGAGCGTCATGCCGTCGTCGCCGCCATAAGCGGCCAGCGAAACGGCGAGGAAGAACGCCATCTGCCCGAAGGCGAGCGTGATCATGATGAAATATACGCCCTTGGTCCGCAGCGAGAGCGCACCCGTCACCAGCGCGAAAAGTGCCGAAGAGGCCAGCGCCAGCGGCAATTGCAGGCTGGCTTCCGAAACGCCGTGCGCCGCCAGGATTCCGACACCATAGGCGCCAAATCCGAGGAAAGCGGCATGACCGAAAGAGACCAGCGCGCCGTAACCAAGGATAAGGTCGAGCGAAAGCGCCGCGATCGCGAAGATCATCGTCCGCGAAAACAGCGCCAGCAGATAGCTCTCCGCGAAGAAGCGCGCGACGAAGGGTGCCAGAAGAAGCAGCGCGAACAGGATAAGCGGCACCCCTTCGCGGCGGATGAAAGCGGGAGGAGCAACCGTTTCCGGAATATGCGTCACGGCCTTTTCCATCACTTGCGAACCGGGAACAGGCCCGCAGGCCGGAAAAACAGCACTGCCGCCATCAGGATGTAGATCAGCATCGGTGCAAGCGCGCGCCCGGCTTGCGAGGCGGCGGAGGGATTCATGATCGCCGCCAGCAGTGCCGGCCCGAAGGAACGCCCGAGTGTGTCCACCAGCCCGACGAGGATCGCGGCAATGAAGGCGCCGCGAACCGAGCCGATTCCGCCGATGACGATCACGACGAAGGTCAGGATCAGGAGGTTGTCGCCCATGCCGGGCTCGACCGAGAGCACCGGCGCAACCATCGCGCCGGCAAATCCAGCCAGCATCGCACCGAAACCGAAGACGATCATGAACAGCTTGCCGATATCGACCCCGAGTGCCGAGACCATCGGCGCGTTCGTCGCCCCCGCCCGCACCAGCATGCCGATGCGCGTGCGGCTGACCAGAATCCCGAGGCCGAGAGCGATCGCAAGGCCGCTGCCGATGATCGCAAGCCGGTAGACGGGGTAGAGCAGCCCGTCCATCAGACGAACCGAACCGGTCAACACATCCGGTATGGGGACGCTCAGCGGCGCCGCACCCCAGATGAGCTTCACCGCCTGATTGAGGAAAAGGATGATGCCGAATGTCGCCAGCACCTGGTCGAGGTGATCGCGACTGTAGAGATGCCGGAAGACGAGAAATTCAAGCACCAGCCCGAAGACGAGCGCGCTCGCCAATGCCAGCACAAGACCGAGGAAAAACGAACCGGTCATCGCTGCGAACATGGCAGCGAGATAGGCGCCAACCATATATTGCACGCCATGCGCGAGATTGATGAAGTCCATCACGCCGAAAACGAGAGTCAGCCCGGCCGCGATCAGAAACAGGAGAATGCCAAGCTGAAGCCCGTTCAGCGTCTGCACATAGAGAAGCGTGAGTGACATCGTCCAGCCCGCGTTCGGATCAGCCCGGACATGCCGGGCTGATCAAGGGATCACTGGGTTGCGTTTGGCTCACTTCGCCATCTTGCAGTCCTTGGCATAGACGTCGACGTAATCCTCGAACACCTTCTGCCGCAGGGAGGTCGCGTAAAGCCCGTCCGGCCGCGCGATGGCCTGAACGAGGTAGAAGTCCTGCACCGGGTAGCCATTGGCGCCCATTTTGAACTTGCCGCGCAGTGACGGGAAATCCGCTTTGCGCAGACCCGCGCGGATTGCATCCTTGTTATCGAGTTTGCCGCCAGCCGATTTCACCGCCGCGTCGATCAGCAGTGCGGCATCGTAGGCCTGCATCGCGTATGTGCCCGGAACCGCCTTGAATTCAGCCTCATAGGCTTTCACGAAGGCCTCGGAAGCCGGGTTCTTCATATCCGGCGCCCAGTTCGCGCCGCCGAAGAAGCCAAGCGCCGCATCTTTCTGCGCCGGCAGGGTCGACTCATCGACCGTGAACGCCGAGAGGAACGGGATCGTGTTCGCCAGCCCCGCTTGACGATACTGGCGCACGAGGTTCACGCCGAGACCGCCCGGCATGAAGGTGAAGAAAGCGTCCGGTTTCGAGGCCGCGAGTTGCGCGAGTTCAGCGGAGAAATCGAGCTGGTTCAGCGGAGTGTAGACCTCGCCCACGACCTCACCCTTGAAGTGACGTTTGAAGCCAGCGAGCGAATCGCGTCCGGCCTGATAGTTCGGCGCCATCAGGAAGACCTTCTTGTAGCCCTTGTCCTGCGCGTATTTGCCAAGAACCTCATGGTTCTGGTCGTTCTGGTAGGACGTGACGAAGAAGTTCGGGTGGCACTGCGCGCCCGCGAAATTCGAGGTGCCAGCGTTTGGACTGATGAGGAAGGTCTCGGAGTCCACCACCGGCTTGTGGATCGCGAGCAGCACGTTCGAGAAGATCGGGCCGACGACGAAATTCACCTTGTCGCGATCAAGAAGGCCCTTGACCTTGCCAACGGCAACATCCGGCTTCAGTTCGTCATCGACGACAATCACCTCGGCGTCGAGCCCGCCAAGCTTGCCTCCAAGTTGCTTCACAGCGAGCTGGAAGCCGTTGCGCGCCTGCTGGCCGAGAACCGCCGGCGGGCCGGAAAGGGTCACCATGAACCCAACCTTGAGTTTTTCCTGCGCCGAAGCGGCACCGGTCGCAAGCAGCAGCGCGAGTGCCGGGAGCATCAGTTTCGTTTTGGCAGACGTCGGTTTGGCGAACATGGACACACCTCCAGAGTGTTCTGTTGCGAAATCGAGGCTTTCGCCGGGGCATCGTGGCTTCCCGCCCCCGGCCGCCTCGTTTTCGAAATTTATTTTAAACTTGAAATAAATCGGTTGTGAAGCCCCCTTCCGATTTTTCATGCCGACCAGCCGAAAAAAGCCGACAGGCACATCCCACGGCCCAACCTCTCAACCCCGCCGCGGCTCGTCAAGCGCGGGCGGAAAAGGCGGGCTATTGTGCGCTGGCGCACAGTGTTCCAGCACACGTTTTGGCAAGGTTCATCTCGATCAGCCGGCCGTTTCTCCAAGGGGTGCCGACTGGTTTCGGGCAATCAGGGGCGCAGGGCGGTTCGGGCCGCCCTGCGCCTGGTTCGGGGCATCGTGCTGTGATCAGGAAAACGAGCGCCATGCGTGCCGCCATCCCGCTCGGTCTCGACCGGCTATACCATGCCGCCGAAACCGACCCGCGCCGCATCTGGACCCGTCTCATCGACCGTGACGCGCTAAGGGAACGGCTGTCGAATACCCTGCGTGAGGCGGGACACCCGATCGCTTTCGAGGTTTTCGGCGAGAAACTCGTCCTCGGCGACGACGATGTAACCATCGTCATCGGCGAGGCGGAGTGGGACACGATGTTCGTGGCCCAGCGCGAACGCGGCGCCCTGTCCTGCATTTCCGTTCACGCGTCAGGCGAACGCGCGGTGAGCGACTTTCTCGCCCGCGCACTGGCGGATCCCGGCGAATGCGAAAGGCTCGCGGGACGGATCGTCCATCGCCTCCCGCTTCGCGGCCCGGCGCACTGATCCATCAGGCGCGGCGAAAGGTGATCGGCTGGGCGCCTTCCCAGAGGGTCTTGCGGCCGAGCGTATAGAGGTTTTCGAGACCGGACGTCAGGGTCAGGAAATGGTTGCCGGAGAGTTGCCCTGCCTTCGAGGCGAAGTTCACATTACCATAGGCGAGCAGGATCTCGGTTTCGCTCACGCCGCCCGGATAGAGGATGATCTGGCCCGGCGAAGGGTAACAGGTATTGTTCTCGTAGCCGACGCCGAAATCCATGTCGCCGAGCGGAATCCAGACACCCTCCCCGCTCCAGCGGACATGGACGATCTTGCTCTCGAACGGCAGGTGCCTGAGGAAGGCCTCGCAGGTCTTGGGTGCGGCCTCGCGCTCGAGACGGGCGTTGAAGGAGAACGGTCCGGCAGTGACGATCAGGTCGGTCATGGTGTTGTCCTGTTGAGACGGTATCTCTCATCCATAACCGTATGATGCACTGCTCCGCCAGCCTCCTTCGTCGGAAACGACAACTTACCGCCGCTGGATTGCCATAGCGATCGACCGTGCCGCTTCGTGAAGCGCCGGCAGGAAGTCGTCGAGCATCGCCTTTTCCGAGACGCGCTGAGCCTGCGCGCTGATGTTGATCGCGAAGCGCGTTCCACCGCCGACCCCCGGAACGCTGACAGCAACCGAGCGCAAGCCCAGTTCCAGTTCTTCCGAAACGATCGCCGCACCGATCCGCCGCACTTCTGCCAGCCGATCACGCAACGCACCTTCGCTCGTCAGCGTGAAGGGCGTGAAACTCTTCAACGTTGTTCCAGCGAAGAAGCGTTCGAGTTCGCGCGGATGAAGATCGGCGAGCAAAGCCTGCCCCATCGACGTGGCATGGGCCGGCAAGCGCGTCCCCACCGCGAGACTGATCGCCATGATGCGATGCAAGGCCGGTGAGCGGGCAACATAGACGATATCGCGCCCGTCAAGCATGGCGGCGGAAGAGGACTCTCCGGTCCGCCGCGTGAGATCGACCAGAACCTCGCGTACGATTTCAAGTTCGCTCAGTCCCGACAAAAAAGCCTGCCCGATGCCGAGAATGGCAGGAGTCAGTGTAAAATGCTTCCCGTCTGTCCGGGCTAACCCCATGTCACACAGGGTGAGCAGGAAGCGCCGCGCCGCAGCACGCGTCAACTGGCAGCGTTCGGCGACCTCTGTGATCGTCTGCGACTTGCGCCCGTCAAAAGCCTTCACGACCTCCAGACCGCGGCGGAACGACTCGACCGTTTCATCCCTCGGCATCGCATCTCCGTGCGCTATGCGAACAAATTATGTCTTTTACGAACACAGTATTGACGCTTTCGCGGCTCGTTTGCAAGGCTCCTTCCGAAGTTGGCGACAGTCCGGCAATCGCGGAGGAAACATGCGAACTCAGGTTGCGATCATCGGCGCCGGTCCGTCCGGATTGCTGCTCGGCGCGCTGTTGCACAAGGCTGGCATCGATTCCGTCATCCTTGAACGCAAGAGCGGTGAATACGTACTCTCCCGCATCCGTGCCGGCGTTCTGGAACAGGGCGCGGTGGATATGCTCGCGAGCGTCGGCGTCGACGCGCGGATGAACGCGGAAGGGCTGCGGCACGACGGCTTCGCGATGGGTTTTGCCAACCGCCGCCTGCGGATCGATCTCGCGGGACTGACCGGCAAGCAGGTGACCGTCTACGGCCAGACCGAAGTAACACGCGATCTGATGGATGCGCGCAAGGCCGCCGGTCTCGTGACGATCTATGAGGCAGAGAACGTCGAAATCCACGACTTCGACACCCGCAATCCGCGCGTAACCTATGAGAAGGATGGCGCAACGCAGGAACTGCTTTGCGATTTCATCGCCGGGTGCGACGGTTTCCACGGCGTTTGCCGCGCGAGCGTCCCGCAAGGCGCGATCCGCAATTTCGAGAAGGTTTACCCCTTCGGTTGGCTTGGCCTGCTCGCGGATGTCCCGCCCTGCTCGCACGAATTGATCTACGCCAACCATGAACGCGGCTTCGCGCTCTGCTCCATGCGCTCGAAGACTCGCAGCCGCTATTACATCCAGTGCGGCGCCGACGAAGACGTCAACGCTTGGTCCGACCAGCGCTTCTGGGACGAATTGCGCCGCCGGCTCGACCCCGAGGCGGCCGAAGCGGTCATCACGGGACCGTCCCTCGAGAAATCCATCGCGCCCTTGCGTTCCTTCGTGGCCGAGCCGCTACGCTTCGGACGGTTGTTTCTTGCCGGCGACGCCGCGCACATCGTCCCGCCGACGGGCGCGAAGGGCCTCAATCTCGCGGCGAGCGACGTGCATTACCTCGGCGAGGCGCTGCGCGAATACTACCGCGACGGTTCGGAGGCGGGGATCGACGCCTATTCCGCCCGAGCACTCGCCCGCATCTGGAAGGCGGAGCGTTTCTCCTGGTCGCTGACCATGCTGCTCCACCGATTCAGCAACATGAACGCCTTCGAGCAGCGCATGCAGGAAGCGGATTTTCTCTACATAGAAAGTTCGCGTGCCGCACAGACAACCATTGCGGAGAACTACGTCGGCCTGCCTTATTAAAGGAAAGACCGAACCGGACATCATGATCAACAAGATCGCACCATCGATAGAAAGCGCCGTCGCGGATATCCGGGACGGCTCGACCGTTCTGGTCGGCGGCTTCGGCAACGCCGGCATGCCCTTCGCCCTGATCGACGCGCTGATCGCTCAAGGCGCGAAGGATCTCGTCATCGTCTCGAACAATGCCGGCAATGCTGATCACGGCCTCGCCGCCCTCCTAAAGACCGGGCGTGTGCGCAAGGTCGTCTGTTCGTTTCCCCGACAGGTCGATTCATGGGTCTTCGACAGTCTCTACCACGCCGGCAAGATCGAGCTTGAACTGGTTCCGCAAGGCAACCTCGCCGAGCGGATGCGCGCGGCCGGAGCGGGCATCGGCGCCTTCTTTTGCCCGACCGGCGTCGGCACCGAACTCGCGGGAGACCGCGAGACGCGCGAGATCAACGGGCGGATGTATGTGCTCGAATACCCGATCAGAGGCGATGTCGCGCTCATCAAGGCGCACAGGGCCGACCGCTGGGGCAATCTCGTTTACCGCAAGACCGCGCGCAATTTCGGCCCGATCATGGCGATGGCTGCAGCGACCACCATCGTCGAGGTGGACGAGGTTGTCGAGCTCGGGGCGCTCGATCCGGAGAATATCGTCACGCCGGGCATTTACGTCCAGCGTGTCGTGCCCATGACAGCCTGACCCCGCGCATCCCGCTAAGGAGACATCCATGCAGAAGCGAACGCGCGAAGAGATGGCCGCCCGCGTTGCCCGCGACATTCCCGATGGTTCCTATGTCAACCTCGGCATCGGCCTGCCGACGCTGGTCGCGAATTTCCTCCCCACAGATCGCGAGATCGTGCTCCACAGCGAGAACGGCATCCTGGGCATGGGGCCTGCCCCGGTGCGGGGCGCCGAGGATTACGACCTCACCAACGCGAGCAAGAAGCCGGTCACGGCCTTGGCCGGCGCCGCCTTTTTCCATCAGGCCGACAGCTTCGCCATGATGCGCGGCGGCCATCTCGATATCTGCGTGCTCGGCGCGTTTCAGGTGTCGGAAAAGGGCGATCTCGCCAACTGGCACACTGGCGCGCCCGACGCCATCCCCGCCGTCGGCGGCGCGATGGATCTCGCGATCGGCGCGAAGAAGACCTTCGTGATGATGGAACATCTCACCAAAGACGGGCAATCGAAGCTCGTCGCCCTTTGCTCCTACCCCCTGACCGGCCGGTCCTGCGTTGCGCGCGTCTATACCGACCTCGCCGTGGTCGACATTGACGCGGAAGGGTTTTCGGTGATCGAAGTCATCCCGGAATTAGATTTCGCAGAATTGGTCAGGCTGAGCGGCGTCGCCCTGCGCGATGCCCGCCCGGCCTAAGACCGCAACAAGGATCATGAGCATGGACGCTTTCATCTGTGACTACGTGCGCACTCCCATCGGCCGGTTCGGCGGCGCGCTCTCCTCGGTAAGGGCCGACGATCTCGGTGCGGTGCCGATCCGCGCGTTAATGGCCCGCCATGCCAAGGTCGATTGGGCGGCGATCGACGATGTGATCTATGGCTGTGCCAACCAGGCGGGAGAGGACAACCGCAACGTCGCCCGCATGTCCTCGCTGCTCGCCGGTCTGCCGATTGACGTGCCGGGCACGACCATGAACCGGCTTTGCGGTTCGGGCATGGATGCCGTCATCACCGCCGCCCGTGCGATCAAGGCCGGCGAAGGCGAGTTGTTCCTCGCCGGCGGCGTCGAGAGCATGTCGCGCGCGCCGTTCGTGCTGCCGAAAGCCGACAGCGCCTTTTCCCGCAACGCCGAGATCTACGACACCACCATCGGCTGGCGGTTCGTCAATCCGCTGATGAAGGCACAATACGGCATCGATTCGATGCCCGAAACCGGCGAGAACGTCGCCGAGGAGTTCGGCGTGACGCGCGAGGCGCAGGATGCCTTCGCGCTCCGCTCGCAGGCGAAGGCCGCGGCGGCGCAGAAGGCAGGCACCTTCGATCGCGAAATCGTTCCGGTGACGATCCCCCAGCGCAAGGGCGATCCGGTGGTCGTCAATCACGACGAACACCCGCGCGAAACGACGATGGAAGCTCTTGGCAAGCTCGGTACGCCGTTCCGCAAGAACGGCACGGTTACCGCCGGCAATGCCTCCGGCGTCAATGATGGCGCCGCCGCGCTGATCGTCGCATCGGAAGCGGCGGCGAAGAAGCACGGCCTTACGCCCATAGCCCGCGTCCTTGGCGGTGCGACGGCGGGCGTTGCCCCGCGCATCATGGGCATCGGCCCCGCGCCGGCTTCAAAGAAGCTCTGCGCGCGCCTTGGCCTCAAACCGACCGATTTCGACGTCATCGAACTCAACGAGGCTTTCGCGAGCCAGGGCATCGCGACCCTGCGCCAGCTCGGCATTCCGGAAGATGCGGCGCACGTGAACCCGAATGGCGGCGCCATCGCGCTGGGCCATCCCCTCGGCATGTCCGGCGCGCGCATCGCCGGCACCGCCGCGCTCGAACTCAGGGCGAAGGGGGGACGTTATGCACTGGCAACCATGTGCATCGGGGTGGGGCAAGGCATCGCGATCGCGCTGGAACGCGTTTAAGCCTACTGCTCAGTCTCGCGCGGCGAACGGCGTGAAGGTCGTGACGACCTGCTCGTAGACGCCGCGCTTGAAGGGGATGATGAGACCGGGCAGCTTTTCGAGCCGTTCCCAGCGCCATTCCACGAACTCTGGCTTGTGCACCCCGCCGCCCGGGGCGATGACGTTGATCTCGCTTTCCTCGCCTGTGAAGCGAAGCGCGAACCACTTCTGGGTTTGCCCGCGGTATCGCCCCTTGAGCGCCTTGCCGAGAACGGTCATCGGCAGGTCGTAGTTGAACCAGTCCGGCGCCTCGGCCAGCAGCTTGGTCGAGCGGATATTGGTTTCCTCGTAGAGTTCGCGCAGCGCGGCATTGTAAGGGTCTTCGCCGGGATCGATCCCTCCCTGCGGCATCTGCCACTCATAGACGGCATCGCGATATTCCGGCCCCTTGTCCGGCCGGCGGCGCGCGACAAACACATGGCCATGATCGTTGAAGAGCGCAACGCCGACGCAGGGGCGATAGGGCATATCATCCAGCACGCGGGCCATCGGCACTCCGTCAGTCAATCTCGTTCGAGTAAATCGCTTACTTCAGCAAATCACTTGCCAATGATGGCGGAAAGCGGGGCGAGGACAAGCCCTCGCGCGGCAAGATCGCGTTGCCAGGCCGCGATACGATCGATATTGGCCGGCAGGGCCGGAACCGAGAGCACAGCACTGCCCTTCTTCCGGGCAATCGTCTCGATTTCGGCAAGCTGCGTTTCCAGCGATTTGCCGCCCCCGGTCTCGTGCAGGCGATCAGCGATTCGCACCGGCAGGCCGATCTTTTCAGCGAGCGCTGCAGTCCGGGCATCCCGACTCGACCCGTCGTCGAGGAAAACGAGGCCGCGCCGGTTCATTTCCTCAAGGAGCCCAGCATAGGCGGCCTCCTGCGCCATGAGCTTGCCACCCATGAAGTTCATCAGCCCGATGTACCCGGGGAAACGCGACATCAGCCAGTGCAGGCGTTCGATATTGGCGCGGGTGTCTCCGTTTGCCCGCAGCGTGTGTGGTCCCGGATCGCTGTCCGGATAATCGCGTGGCTCCATCGGCACCTGAAGCAGGATCTCATGTCCGTCGCGGCGCGCCCGCGCGACCTGATTCGGCAAGTCCCGGCCGTAGGGCGCGAAGGCCAACGTCACCTCACCCGGCAGCTTGGAAATCGCGTCTGCCGTTCCTTGCGCACCGATACCGACGCCGGTGAGAACAATAGCGATCTTCGGTTCCGCACCCGCGTTAAATGCCGCTGCATAGACCGCACGCGGCGTGATACCGCCCTCGCCGATCCGCGGCAGGATGCCGCCTGCACTGCCCTCGCTCACGCGCGGATCAGCACCGATCGCACTGCCGCGATTGCCCGCATCCGGCACCTTGATGACGACCCCGCCGGGTGCCTGCCCGCCATTCTGCCGGATGACCTTGACACCGGAATCCGCTTCCGCCGAAGCGATATCAGACCGCCCGGCCGGCGGCTCCGCACGCTCAATCGTGGCCGTACCGTCCTTGCGCGGCGTCGAAGGTGCATCGATGCGCTGGATAACAGCAACGACGCCGCGCTCACCCCCGCGCATGAACAGCGTCCAGCCGACGTAGCCAGCGGCGAGAACCGCGAGTCCTGCAAGCACGACGACGCCGCTCCGCCCCCGGAGCGGGTTCACGCTCCGCGGTGGCTTCCCGGGGTCCATCCCCAGGGGAGTGGCCAGACTGTCCAACGCCATTGCCGACTGTTTCCTCACCGGGCTTCCGCAATGCGAAAATCCATACGAAACCGTAAAGAACGCTGGTTAATGCGGGTTTAATGCCTGTGGCGAACAAGGCCGCCGGAACAAAAGAAATCGCCACCCGGAGGTGGCGATTTCGAAGCCTAGAATGGCTTATTTCTTTTCCGGCTCCGTCTTGCCGGTATTGGCCTTGGCCTCCGGTTTCGCCGGCGGCGAATAGACGACGCCCTCGCCTGGATTGTCCTTCGTCACCTTGCCGTTGAGGAAATCCACGGCCCAGATCAACTGCTTGTCTTTCGCCCGATCAGCCGGAACGTAGCCCGAGGAGCCGGCATTCTGCTCCTCATCCTGATTGACCTTGATATGGCCACGGATCGAGGCCTCCCCCTTGATCTCGTCCTTGCCCTTGAGCTCGTCCGGAATGTCCTGCTTGACGATGAAGTCCGGGGTGATGCCCTTGCCCTGGATGGAGCGCCCCGAGGGGGTGTAGTAAAGCTGCGTCGTCAGCTTGAGCGCGTAGTTCGAGCGCAGCTGGAAGATCGACTGCACCGAGCCCTTGCCGAACGACCGCGTGCCAACCACGGTCGCGCGGGTGTGATCCTGAAGTGCGCCGGCGACAATCTCGGACGCGGAGGCCGAACCGCCGTTGATGAGGACCACGAGCGGCTTGCCGTTGGTAATATCACCCGGCCGCGCCAGCGCGCGGTTGGTCTGATCAGCGGTCTTGCCCTTCGTCGAGACGATCTCGCCCGAATCGAGGAACGCATCGGCGACATAGATCGCCTGATCGAGAAGCCCACCCGGATTGTTGCGAAGGTCGAGCACAAAACCCTTGAGCTTGTCCTTGCCGATCTCGCCCGTCAGCTTCTCGACCTGCTTCTTGAGGCCCTCGAAGGTCTGCTCGTTGAACGAACCGATACGCAGATAGCCGACCGTCTCGCCTTCCTTCTGCGCGCGCACCACCGGCGGACGGATCGTGTCGCGCGTGATCTCGACCTCGACCGTATCCTTCTTGTTGCGCAGGAGCTTGAGCTTGACCTTGGTGCCCTTCGGCCCCTTCATCTTGTCGACCGCCTGGCTCAGGGTGAGACCCTGCACTTGTTCGCCGTCAATCTGCGTCACGAGGTCGTTGGCCTGGACGCCGGCCTTCGCGGCGGGAGAATCGTCGAACGGTGTCACGACCTTGACGAGCCCGTCCTCCATCTGCACCTCGATGCCGAGACCGCCGAACTCGCCGCGGGTCTGCTGTTGCATCTCCTGATTGGACTTCTGGTCGAGGAAGCTCGAATGCGGGTCGAGCGACTGGACCATGCCGTTGATGGCGGCTTCGATCAGCTTGGCTTCATCAGGCTTGTCGACATAGTCCGAGCGGATCTTGTCGAAGACATCGCCGAACAGCGTCAGTCGGCGGTAGGTATCCGAGGCCGCCGCGTTGGCGCTGGCGGAGAACTTGATCTCCTCAAGCGCCACGAGCGCGATGGCACCGATCGCCACGCCGGAAAGAAAAACAGAAATCTTGCGCATCATCCGCGAGCCTTTTCGGCTGTTTGTTGGGACCACCAGGACGACGGATCGAAGGGTGACCCGTCTTTTCGGAATTCAACATAGAGTGCCGGCTTTGCGCCTCCAAGAGGATTTGCAATCTCCTTGCCGACATTCACGCCGGTTTGACCCGGCGCGGAAGGCCCTTCACCCTTCCCGCTGTCAGAACGGCCGGCCATCAAGCCGAGCGGCTCGCCCGCCAGCACGAACTGGCCGATCTCGACCGAAAGCCGTTCCATGCCCGCCAGCACGATGTGATAGCCGTTTCCGGCGTTGAGGATAACGAGATGACCATAACCACGATAAGGACCGGCGAAATGCACCCAAGCATCGCCCGGTGCGACGACGACAGCACTCTGGTTTGACGAAATTGTGATCCCGCGTTCGGTTCCGCCCACGCCGTCCGGCTGGCCGAACAGACGGACGACCTGCCCGGAAACCGGTAACGGGATCTGCCCGCGCCGTTCAGCAAAAGCAACGCGCGGCTGGAGGCGGGCAACGTTTCGACCTGCTTCCCCGTTGAGCGACGCGACAACCGTCCCACCCTTGCCCGGCACGGGCGCACGCCTCGCGATCTCGACCGCGCGGGCGTTGCCGACGATTTCGTTCTCGGAACGGGAAATCAGGTCGCGCAGCGACTTGGCCTCCTGCGACAGCGTGGCGACGCGCACTTTCTCGCGATCGAGTTGTTCTTTGGAGAGCGAAATCTGGTTCTGGCGCTCCGCGACGAGTGCGGCCATCCGTGTCCGTTCGCCGTCGAGTGCATTGCGCTCAGCGCGCATCTGCTCGGCGAGCGCCGCCGTCTCACGACGGAGGTCCGTCAACGTCCTGAGATCGGCAACGAGGATCATCGCCTCGTCACGCATGTCGGGCAAAACGGCCCCGAGCAGGATCGCCGCGCGCATCGCCGAGAGAACATCCTCGGGCGCGACGAGCAAAGCAGGGGGGGGCTTGCGACCGATGCGTTGCATCGCTGCCAGCACTTCTGCGAGTACACGCTCGCGCGAGCGCAGGGACTGGCGCAGCGCATCCTCGCGCTTGCCGAGGCTGGCGAGCTTTTCTTCCTGCGCGGCAAGCCGCTCCTCAGCCTCCCGGACCTTTTTTGCAACCTCGATCAGCGACTGGCGGATCTTCTGCGCCTCGCCCGACAGGTTCTCGATCTCGTAGGCAAGACGACGCTGCTCGAAACCGCTCTTCTCGATCTGGGTTTCAATGCCGCGGAGCTTGTCCTTGCCCAGCAGATCATTCCCTTTCGCGGGTGGATCCGCACTCTGTGCGGCGGCATGAACAACGAACAAGGGCAAAGCAGCGATCGCCAGCCAGCGCCGCCCGCATCCCCCGATGTTCCGGCCTCTTCCCGGCATCCCGCCCGTTTCCTCGATCGAGCCGCCGATCATTCCCGGTGATAGGGATGCCCGGCCAATATCGTCGCTGCGCGATAGAGTTGCTCCAGCACCAGCGCGCGGACGATCTGATGTGGCATCGTCATCTTGCCAAAACCAAGCACTAAGGTCGCTTTCTCTCGCAGCGAAGAGTCAAGCCCGTCCGCCCCGCCGATGACGAAACTGACACCCGCCGCACCCGAATCGCGCCACTCACCCAGTATCCGCGCGAATCCGGCACTGTCGAGGCTCGCGCCCCGCTCGTCGAAAAGAACCAGTCGATGCGTGTCAGGAATCTGCGCCGTAATCGCTTGCGCCTCTTCCGCCTTTCGGTCGAGATCGCGCCGCGCCGGGCTCTCGCTTATCTCGACGAGGCGAGGCCCATCGAAGGCGATGGAGCGCCCGAACCCCTTCAGCCGCTCCGCATAGCGCGTCACGAGTTCCCGCTCCGGTCCTGCCTTGAGCCTGCCGACGGCGATGACGTCGATCTTCACGCGGAATGGCCCCGCGCGCTCACTCTTTCGCCGTCCGCGAACGGATGGTCTTCGGTCGAGGCTTTTCCGGTCTCGCCTTGTCGGCGCCGGCTTTCGCGGATTTCGGCTTCTCCTCGCTCGCGCCCTCCTGCGGGCGACCGAGTCCCCAGAGCTTTTCGAGGTTGTAGAAACCGCGAACTTCCGGCCGGAAAAGATGGACGATGACATCGCCCGCGTCGATCAACACCCAGTCGCAAACCGGAACGCCTTCGATGCGTGGCGCCGGCAACTTCATCTCTTTCAACGCAAAGGCGATACGATCCGCGATCGCGCCGACATGGCGATCCGAGCGACCGGTCGCGATGACCATCGCATCCGCGAGGGAGGTCTTCCCTGCAAGATCGAGCGTGATGACGTCTTCTGCTTTTGCATCATCAAGGACGGACAGGATGGTCCGAACCAAGGGCGCCGCATGAGGGGCTATCCCCTCGGGCATCTCCTGCACCGGCGCCGTGGATGCCCTGGACGTTTCAGGCGCCTTGCTCGTTTCAGTCGTGATCAGCTTAGCCATTCCTCTCGTTGCGACTCGCCCCAACCCGACGAGACTCAGGTTAGCGAGATCGCGTGAAATTGCCAGCCACGAGTTGCAGCGCGGCAGGTTCCTTCAGGGAGCCGATATAGGGATCCGCTCGAGCAAACAACAGGGCGAAAGGCTACAGGTGGCTGGAAAAATGCTCTTCCTGCCCGGTGCGACACTCACGCGAACATGTCCAGCAGCGGCGAGCCTTGTGCAAGCTTCGCCTGCACGTCCTTGAGCACAAGGAATTTGTTGACCACCCCGCGCACATAGGCCGTGTCGTTGACGCGCGTGAGATCGAAATCGCGCTCGATCCAGTCCTTCAGGCGTTCAACCGATCCAGTCGCGGCGGCATTGGGAATGTTCAGCGCCGTCTTGATAACCGGGAACATCACCGGATCACCGATGATCTGGTAGCCGCTGGTGACGGTCTTGATCTTGCGCTCGAAATAGAGCGCATCTGTCAGCGTCGAGTTGAGTTCGGAGAGGCTCGTCTCGTGCTGGTTGGCGACATAGTTCTCGACGAGACTGTCGATGAACGACTGGCTCTGGAGTTTCTGGACACCGGAATTGACGAAATCGAACGCCCGGTTGAGCGACCGGTAGCGCGAATCCGACATGCGGTTGACCAGCGCCTTGTCGTCGTTGAGGTCCGACATCAGGATCTGCTTGATCCTCGCCGGATAATCCATCTGCGATTCCATGGAGAACGCCGAGAGTGCGAACTTCATGAGGCGGTAGTCCTTCATGAATTCTTCGGGCGTCGTGACCTTGGCGACTTTTTCGCGAAAATAATTGATCTCGTTCTGCACATCGCCACGCTTGGCGAAACGCTTCTGATCCGCCGCCAGTGTGGTCGGGTTGAACCGCTGATACATGGCCAGCGCGTCAAACGAGAGCGTCGAAAGTTCCATAACGCGACCAATCCTTGATCGAAAATCAGCACACATGATCGCAGAGGCGCGTTAAGGCACTCTTAGCCCCGAGCGCAAACAGGCCGTAAAAAACACGACCGGTATTTGAATCATCGTCAGGCCGGCTGTCGGGCCGCCCGCAGCCGCGTCGAGGACTGATCCGAGCGCCGACCATGCAGAAACACCCAGGCCGGTGCTTTATGCTCCGCCAGTGTGGAGGCCCCGCGCTCACCGATTCGGTGCGCCGACAAGGCCCGCGCAGCCGGGCTCGCAACCGCGCGCAGGGTCGTACCGGGCCGATCGATCACTGCTATCGGCACCATTCCGGCGATATCACGCCATTTCTGCCAGCGATGGAAGGAAGCGAGATTGTCCGATCCCATCAGCCAGACGAAGCGCACGAGCGGCGCGCGCTGCTTGAGAAACGCGATCGTTTCCTGCGTGTAGCGCGTACCGATTCCCGCCTCGATACCGGTGACGATGATGCGCGGATCATGCCCGATGAGCCGCCGGCAGGCCGCCATGCGATCTTCCTGCGAAGGCAATCCGGCCGTTTCCTTCAGCGGATTGCCCGGCGTCACCAGCCACCAGACGCGATCGAGCCGCAAACGCCGCAAGGCCGTTTGCGCCACCAGCAGATGCCCTTCGTGCGGCGGATTGAACGAGCCGCCGAAGAGACCGATCCGCTGGCCGGACGCGTGGGGCGGGAGGATAACGGGGTGGGACAAACGCTACTCTCTCCAGATGACCATTTGCCCTCGTCGATGGCGCAAACGACGCCGGGCATAACGCAACAGCAGACGAATGTTGTGATTATCATGCCAAATCATGAGATGTTCGGTGCGCACCGAAAATCGCGCCGCTCCCGGTGTGAAGGCAGCTTCCGTTACGTCATCCCACTTGATGCATTTGGTAAACCCATATCCGTTCCTAGATTCGAGCGTCTCTGTGTTGAATTTCAACTCAATTTTTTTCTCGAAGACGATCGAAACTACGACCAGAAAAAGAGAAATACCAAAAATAAGAGCTGGGAGAAAAAATACATCGAGACGCCAAACATCAAGTATATTTACAGACAACAGCATCGAAGAAACAGAAATCAAGGGAATATGAATCAAAGACAATATTTTTCCATCAACGTTTAGAATGTAATAATTTTCCTTTTTTATTCGATTGCTATATCGACAAAAAACAACAATAATATCAAAAATATATATTGAAAAAACAACGCCGGATAACCCGAAAATCAAAATTGCTTTTTCAAAAAGCGTATCCATTTTCGATTGATTCCGATCACCTCAACCCCTCACCGTCCCGTCACCGACGACGCGATACTTGAAGCTGGTGAGCTGCTCGACACCCACCGGCCCGCGCGCGTGCATGCGGCCCGTCGCGATGCCGATCTCGGCGCCGAAGCCAAATTCGCCGCCATCCGCGAACTGGGTCGAGGCGTTATGCATGACGATAGCGCTATCGACCTCGTTGAGGAAGCGCGCTGCCGCGGCCTCGTCCGCGCTAATGATCGCATCGGTGTGGTGCGAGCCATAGCGCTCGATATGGTCGATGGCAGCATCGAGCCCATCGACCACCTTTGCCGCGATGATCTTGTCCAGGAACTCGGTCGCCCAGTCCTGCTCGGTGGCCGCACTTACGCGAGGATCGACGGCCTGAACTGCTTCGTCGCCCCGCACCGCGCAACCCGCATCAAGCAGTACTGCCACCAGCGGCGCGAGATGAGTCTTCGCGCAGGCGCGGTCCACCAGCAGTGTCTCCGCCGCGCCGCAGATGCCCGTACGCCGGAGTTTGGCGTTCAGCAGCACCTTCTTTGCCATGTCGAGATCGGCCTTTTCGTGCACGTAGACATGTACGTTGCCGTCCAGATGGGCGAAAACCGGCACGCGCGCCTCATTCTGCACCCGCTCGACGAGGCTGCGCCCACCACGCGGGATGATGACGTCGATCGCGCCATCGAGCCCCGAAAGCATCTGCCCCACCGCCTCGCGATCGGCATAGGGCACGAGCTGGATCGCTGCTTCGGGCACGCCTTCGGAGACGAGGCCACGGACCATCGCGGCGTGGATCGCCATCGCCGAGCGCAATGCGCCCGAGCCCGTGCGGAGGATCACCGCGTTGCCGGCCTTGAGGCAGAGCGCGCCGGCATCCGCCGTGACGTTCGGGCGGCTCTCGAAGATGACGCCCACGACACCGAGCGGCGTGCGCACCCGCGCGATTCTGAGCCCGTTCGGCTGTGTCCATTCCGCCGTGACAGCGCCAACCGGATCCGGCAGCGCGGCGATATCCTCGACACTTTTCGCGATACTCTCAACGCGCGCCCCATCGAGTTTCAACCGGTCGAGAAAAGCGGCATTCTGGCCCTCGGCAGCAGCTTCTGCGCAATCCTTGTCGTTGGCATCGAGAATGACCGCAAGGTCGGCGCGGATCGCCGCAGCCGCAGCACGAAGGGCCCGCGCCTTCTGTTCCGCGCTCATCAGCCCCAGCACGCGCACCGCACCCCGCGCCGCGCGACCCATCGCCCGCATCTCGGCGACGAGCTTGGCCTTTTCGGCGGGATTGGGAACATGCCGGTTCATAGGTCGTCCTCGTTGCGCGCGCCGCCGTCGCCCGAAAGAACGAGGTCGTCGCGGTGGATAATTTCCTTGCGGCCAGCATAGCCAAGGATAGCCTCGATGTCGCGCGTCGAACGACCCGCGATCTGCACCGCGTCGATCGCATCATAGGCGACGAGCCCACGCGCGACCTCGCCGCCATCGAGCGCGCGCAGGATGACGGCGTCGCCGCGCGCGAAAGTGCCCTCGACCTTGCGCACCCCCGCCGGCAGAAGGCTCTTGCCCGCGCGCATGGCAGCAACCGCGCCGTCGTCGATGTGCAGCGTGCCGCGCGGCTCCAGAGTGCCGGCGATCCAGCGTTTTCGGGCGGTGACGGGCGTGGAGGGCGAGAGGAACCAGGTGCAGCGCGCACCCTCGCGCACGGCCTTGAGCGGATGGAGCCGCGTACCATTGGCGATCAGCATCGACGCACCGCCGGTTGTGGCAATTTTGGCGGCCTCGATCTTGGTCATCATCCCGCCGCGCGAAAGTTCCGATGCCGCGCCGCCAGCCATCGCCTCGATGTTCGCGGTGATCCGGGGCACCACCGGCACGAATTCCGCATTCGGATCTTTCGCCGGCGGGGCGGTGAACAACCCGTCGATGTCCGAGAGCAGCACAACCGCGTCTGCCGACGCCATCGAACCGACGCGCGCCGCGAGCCTATCGTTGTCGCCATACCGGATCTCGTTGGTCGCGACCGTGTCGTTCTCGTTGATGACGGGGATCGCGCGATGGTGCAGCAATGTACCGATCGTCGCGCGCGCGTTAAGATAGCGGCGCCGCTCCTCCGTATCTTGCAGCGTGAGGAGGATCTGCGCCGCCGTGATGCCATGCGCGGCGAGGCTCTCGGCCCAGACGCGCGCGAGCGCGATCTGTCCGACGGCGGCGGCCGCCTGCGCCTCTTCCAGTTCAAGCGCCACTTTCTTGAGGCCGAGAACCGTACGCCCCATCGCGATCGCGCCGGAGGAAACGACCAGCACATCCGCGCCGGCACTGTGAAGATCGGCGATATCCGCGGCCAACGCTTCGAGCCATTCGCGCTTCAGGCCGCCTTTCCGCTCGACAAGAAGCGAGGAACCCACCTTGATAACGATGCGCTTGCAGCGCTCCAGTTTCGGCGAGGAAGACGCGGTCACGACACTCACGGACGCCATTCCTTCTCGACCCTGGGCGTCTCCTCGATGCGCTTCTCGTCGATGATCGCGAGCAGCGCCTGCAACGCCTCGGGCACCCCCTCGCCGGAAACCGCGGAGAGCAACAGCGGCTTGCGCTTCGCGGCGCGTTTCAAGCGATCCATTTGCGTTTTCAGCGTTTCGGGGTCGAGTGCGTCGATCTTGGAGAGCGCGACGATCTCGGGCTTTTGGTCGAGGCCGTGGCCGTAGGCTTCGATCTCCTTGCGCACGGTCTTGTACGCCTTGCCGGCATGTTCGGAAGTGCCCTCGACGAGATGGAGCAGCACCCGGCAGCGCTCGACATGGCCGAGGAACCGATCGCCGAGCCCGTGTCCCTCGTGCGCGCCCTCGATCAGACCGGGAATATCCGCGAGCACGAATTCGCGCGCATTGACGCGCACCACGCCGAGGCCGGGATGGAGCGTTGTGAACGGATAGTCCGCGATCTTCGGCTTGGCGGCGGTTGTGGCGGCAAGAAAGGTGGACTTGCCCGCGTTCGGCAAGCCGACAAGCCCCGCATCGGCGATCAGCTTGAGGCGCAGGATAATCCAGCGCTCCTCGCCCTGCTGGCCGGGATTGGCATGGTTCGGCGCGCGGTTGGTGGAGGTGGTGAAGTGGAGGTTGCCGAACCCGCCGTTGCCGCCCTTGGCGATCCGCACCTTTTGGCCGACCTCGGTCATGTCGGCGATGAGACTCTCGTCGTCCGCGTCGAGCACCTGTGTGCCGACCGGCACCCGGAGGACCACATCCTCGCCCTTCGCCCCGGCGCGGTTGCGGCCCATGCCGTGAACGCCGGTCTTTGCCTTGAAATGCTGCTGGTAGCGATAGTCGATCAGCGTGTTGAGCCCGTCGACGCATTCGACCCAGACGTCACCGCCCTTGCCGCCATCGCCGCCGTCCGGTCCGCCGAACTCGATGAATTTCTCGCGTCGGAACGAGACGCAGCCCGCCCCGCCGTCGCCCGAGCGGATGTAGACCTTGGCTGAATCGAGAAATTTCATCGCTTTTTCCAAAACCGTCAGGCTTGAGCCAAGCCCCGCCCGACGTCTGCAATAGAAGAGGAGCCGGACCGGGACAAGTCCGGCCCGCTCAATGGGTTACATTCCCCCGACCGCGACCTCGCGTCCGTGCGGTACAGGCGCGCGCCAGCCCTTGAGTGAACCCCAGAGCGAACGCGTGATCCGGTAAGTGTCGGAAGGCGTGGAATCGCCCCAGGCCGGACGATGGCACATGCTCCCACCCTCGTACTGGAAGCCGCAGTGCTCCAGCACCCGACGCGAGCCCGTGTTCATGACGCGGATCGCGGCCGTGACCGAGCGCTCCTCGGTGTAGAGGAACACCGCGTCGAGCAGCGCCTGCACCGCCTCGGTCATATAGCCCTGCCCCCAATAGGGAACGCCGAGCCAATAGCCGATCTCGGCGGGCGAGTTGCAGCCCTTCTCGATGCCGATCATCCCGATCGCCTGATCGGGCTTCTCGCGCCGGGCGATCACCAGGCCAAGCTGCTCGCCGTTCGCGTTCGCTGCTCGGGTGCGCAGGATGAAATCAACCGCCAGCTTCGCAGGATAGGGATGGGGAATGCGCGCGGTCATCTCCGCGACGCGCTTGTCGCCCGCGAGTTCGGCGATCGCCTTGGCGTCCGACGCCTTCGGCCAGCGCAGGAATAGTCTCGGCGTTTCGAGAGTGAACACGTCATCGAGGAAAAGATCGGGAAACATGGCGCTCATCCGAAATATGGGCCGCAGCCCGGGGAAAAACGAAGGGGAGGCTCGGTTCCCCGGCCTCCCCTTCGGATTTCGCTTCGGATCGGGTGCTACACACCCATTTTCCCCGCTTGCCCGCCGGTTCGGTTCCCTGGGAACCCGGCGGGGGAGAATTTCATCCTCGCTCGCCGTTATTCTGCTGCTTCGGCCGTAGCCGGAATGACGTTGACGTATTGACGCGGGCCTTTCTGTTTGAAGGCCACAACACCATCGACTTTCGCGAAGAGCGTATGATCGACGCCCATCCCGACGTTGGTGCCCGGATGCCACTTGGTGCCGCGCTGACGCACGATGATGTTGCCGGCGAGGACAGCCTCGTTGCCGAACTTCTTCACGCCAAGACGCTTCGAATGCGAGTCGCGACCGTTGCGCGACGAACCGCCAGCTTTTTTATGAGCCATTTGAGTGCTCCTTCGATCCCTTACGGGGCCGGATGAATCTCGATAGATTCATCCTACCCGACAATTCTGAAAAATTCACGCGAAAAATGTCAGCCTTGCTGACGGGATTTTCGCGCCCGATGACGTGCGGTCTCTTACTTGTCCTCGCCCGAGGCAAGCTCGGCCTGATCGACCTTCGCGCGCGGCGGCTTGCCAGCGAGAAGTTCCTTGGCCTGAACAACCCATTCCTCGCGCGTCGCGCGGCCGCGCAGGGCGAGTTCCTCGTCCCACTTGGCGATGGCGGCCTCGTCCCAAGCCGCGATTTGCGACCAGGTGGTGATGCCCGCAGCGCGCAGCTTCTTCTCGATGGTCGGGCCCACGCCCGAGATCAGCGAGAGATTGCTCTCGTCACGCCCGCCGGCCGGCATCGCGGCCGCGGCAACCGGCGCGGCGGCAGCCGCAACCTTCGCCGGCTTGGCAGCCTTGGCGCCCGAGGGCTTCTTGCCGTCGGTCAGGATCTCGGTGATGCGCACCAGCGAGAGGTGCTGGCGATGGCCCTTCTTACGCTTCGAGTTCTGGCGGCGGCGCTTCTTGAAGGAAATGACCTTCGGGCCGCGCGCCTGCTCGACCAACTCGCCCGCGACGGTCGCACCGGCGACGAGCGGCGAGCCGACGACGACCTTGTCGCCACCCAGCATCAGAACTTCGGTGAAGGAAATCACGTCACCCGCTTCGCCTTCGAGGCGCTCGATCGTGATGACGTCGTTGGCTGCAACAGTGTACTGCTTGCCGCCGGTCTTGATGACTGCGAACATATCCATAGTCCTTGTTTCTCACCGCCTTCGCAACCGGAGCCACGGGCAGCCTTTTTGGGTTTCACGCGCCGTTGGGCAAACCTCGCCGTCAGCGCAAAACGAAAAGCGCGGTTCTTCCGCCGCGCTGGATCGGCGGTCAATACGGGTTCGTCCCAAGCCTGTCAACCGGGACTTGCTCTCATCCCTCCCGCTGCGGCAGCGGTCGCCACGACGCACCTCTCATCGGTCGGATACATAAACCGCACCCGGTTTGACATCACTGAAGTACCTATGTATAAAAATACCATGCAAATCGAACGCATTCAGACCGGGATCCGCATCGAGCGACGCCTCGTGAAGGTGCTCAAAGCGCTGGCCGAACTGAAGGACATCGGCCTTGGGGATCTCGTCGAGGGCATCGCCCTTCATGCGTTGGAAGGCAAAGCGCCGTTCTCCGACGAAACGCTGAAACAGATCGCTCGGTTGAAGGAAATCTACGGGCTAGACCTCACCGCCAACGACGCCCATCGACTGCAAGAGCGCGAACAATGATCGGCCATATCGAACATCGCCATGCCATAACGGTGCCGTTGCCGCCGGAAAATGCCTTTCCGCTGTTCACCCCCGCCGGCGAGAAACTCTGGCTGCCGGAATGGGTGCCGGAGTTCATCCACCCGATCGACGGGCGGACGGAGGTCGGCATGGTCTTCCGCACCAGCCACGGCGGCGAAGAAACCCTCTGGTCCTGTATCGAGTTCCTGCCCGAGCAACGACGGATCCGCTATGTCCGAGTATCGCCCGACACGCGCTTCGTCACGCTCGCCATCCGCTGCACGCACGCTGCGGGCAACGGGACGATCGTCGACATCCGCTACGATATCACCGCGCTGACCCCCGCAGGCACGCGGATGCTGGAAACGCTGACGCCGGGGGAATTCGCCACCAGCATCGACACATGGCAGGAAAAGATCGTCCGCTACACCAAGACTCTACAGGCGGGGATGCCCGTTCTTGACAAATATAGCCATGTGCAGGTGGACACCCCTTGCAATGGCGGCGCGGCTTCTGTATCTCCCGGCGCCTGACCACGCGTGCAAACGCGCCCCGCGGAGAGGTGGCAGAGTGGTCGATCGCGCCGCACTCGAAATGCGGAGTACGTGCAAGCGTACCGGGGGTTCGAATCCCTCCCTCTCCGCCAGTTCTTCATTGCGTACAGAATCTCATTCAACGCTGTGAGCGAAAGCGCGCGGGCCTAAATCATCTCGTCCGCCAAGCCTGGCACTTTCTCCAGCAATTGCAGCAGGGTTTCACGTCCGCCGGGGCCCAACCGGGCGCCGATTTGCTCATCCTGCGCCGAAACAAGTTTGATCGCCTCATCCAGCAACGCCTTGCCTTTGGGTGTGAGGTGCAGGGCATGGGAGCGGCGATCCGATTGCGAGCGCGACCGCCGGGCAAGCCCCCGCTTTTCGAGTCCGTCGAGCAGCGCGCCGAAATTCGGTGGCTGGATGCCAATCGCCGCAGCGATCTCCGCCTGCGTCCGGCCCGGATTGCCGTCGATCACCAGCAACGTCGAGAACTGTGCAGGCCGGAGATCGAGCGGTGTCAACGTCCGGATGAAGTTCTCGAAAACCCAGACCTGCGCACGCCTCAGGCGATAGCCGATGAATTCACCCAGCCGACCGACCTCGATCGCGCCGGATGTGGAGATAGCGCCGGCTTCGCTGCCCCGCCGACTGCGGCCTCTTCCGCCGCCGCGTTGCGCTGCCCTGTTGCTGCCGCTCCCCTCCACGATCCGCATCCTCCGGTAGACTTTTTGCGAACATCCTCGTGGCACCGATCCGCGATGGTTGCAATTATATAGAATAATTGTTATGATTTATATCAATTATAAGCGCAGGAGGATGCAGCACCGCGCCAGCGGCTGCCCAGCACCATCCTGTCACCGGGAATGCCGTCGAGGCGCCTGATCGTGGGAGGATCAACGGCCTTGGACCTCACAATTCTGCTGTTCCTGTTGCAGGACGGCATGACCAGCGGTGCGATCTACGCCCTACTCGGCGTCGCGCTGGTGCTGGTTTTTGCCGTGACCAGAGTCATCTTCATTCCGCAGGGCGAATTCGTCACCTACGGCGCGCTGACCTTCGCCGTTCTTGAAGCCGGGCAGATTCCAGGCACCATGTGGCTGCTGGCCGGTGCTGGCGCCCTCGCCTTCTTGTTCGAACTCTGGACCCATCGCAGAGAACTGACCGCACGGCTTCTTGTGCATGAGGCCACGCTCAAACTCGCGCTCCCCGCCGTTGTGGCCGGATTGACCCATGTTCTCGTGCCTATGAAGGCGGGTCCGTTTGTCAACCTCCTTCTGACCATCGCGATTATTGGTCCGCTCGGCCCCTATCTCTATCGCATCGCTTTCCAGCCAAACGCCGATGCCTCGGTGCTGACCCTGCTCATCACCGCCGTGGGCGTTCATCTCGCGATGATGGGGATGGGGCTGATCCTGTTCGGCGCCGAGGGCCTGCGCGCACCGCCGATCTCCAATGCGTCTTTCACACTCGGTCCGCTGCCTGTCAGTGGTCAGAGCATCGGCGTCTATCTCGTGACCCTCGGGCTGATTCTCGCCCTATGGCTGTTCTTTGACCGGACCCTGATGGGCAAGGCCCTGCGCGCAACGGCGGTGAACCGGATCGGCGCGCGGCTCGTCGGTATCCGTACGTCGCTCTCCGGCCGGATCGCCTTCGCCTTGGCCGCGACCATCGGCGCGATCTCCGGCATCCTCATCGTCCCGGTGACGACGATCTATTACGACACCGGCTTCATCGTCGGCCTGAAAGGGTTCGTGGCCGCGATCATCGGCGGATTGGCGAGCTATCCGCTGACGGCTGCCGCCGCGATCGTCGTCGGCATCGTCGAGGCACTGGCGTCGTTCTTCGCCTCGGATCTCAAGGAAATCATCGTTTTCATGCTGATCATCCCGGTGCTGGTCTGGCGTTCGATCGCCTCCGGCCATCACGACGAGGAGGAGGAATGATGTCCCGCCGCCCTCTCCTCGTCTTCACGCTCGTTCTGGCACTCATTCCGAATATTCCCGGCATGCCGCCGTTCTGGATCACGCTGCTCGACAACATTGGTCTTGCCGCGCTGGTGGCCATGGGCCTGGTGCTGCTGACAGGCGTCGGCGGTCTCACCTCGTTCGGTCAGGCGGCATTCTGTGGTTTCGGCGCCTACACCACCGCCTACCTGACGACAGTCTACCAGATATCGCCCTGGCTGACCCTGCCGATCGCGCTCGGTCTTGCCGGCATTGCCGCGGTGGTACTCGGGATCGTAACTGTCAGACTATCCGGACATTTTCTGCCACTGGGCACCATCGCCTGGGGCATCAGCCTCTACTATGCCTTCGGCAAAATCGACGCCCTGGGCCGGCACGACGGCATTTCCTCAGTGCCCCCGCTCGCGATCGGCGGCTGGTCGCTGCGCGATCCAGCAGCCATGTATTACGTGATCTGGGCCTTCGTGCTGCTCGCCGGAATCGCGACTCTCAACCTGCTCGATTCCCGCGTCGGCCGCGCGATCCGCGCGCTGCGGGGCGGCCGTGTCGCCGCCGAGGCTTTCGGTATCGATTCCGCGCGCATCAAGCTGATCGTCTTCGTCTATGCCGCGCTGCTCGCCGCCCTTTCCGGTTGGCTCTACGCCCATCTCCAACGCGCCGTGAACCCGACGCCATTCGGCCTCAACGCCGGCATCGAATATCTGTTCATGGCCGTGCTCGGCGGGTCGGGGCAGATCTGGGGCGCCGTCGCCGGCTCGGCGCTGGTGACGCTCCTGAAGGATGTTCTCCAGCGCGTGCTCCCGTGGATGACCGGCAGCACCGCGCAGCTCGAAACCATCGTTTTCGGCATCCTGCTGGTGGTGATCCTTCAGGTCGCTCGCGACGGCATTTGGCCGCTGATCCTCTCCCGGCTTCCGGGAGCGCCACCGCGCCGGATCGATGACAAGGCGCCGGCCCTCGCCGCACGCCAGCGCGAAACCCGGTCGGATGGCCCGATGCTCGAACTCGCCGGCGCCACCAAGGCGTTCGGCGGGCTTGTCGCGGTCAACGAGGTGAGTTTCGCGCTCAAGCCGGGCGAAATCGTCGCGCTGATCGGCCCGAACGGCGCCGGCAAGAGCACGACATTCAACCTCATCACCGGCGTGCTGGGCCTCTCGCGCGGCTCCGTGCGCTTCGCCGGGCACGACATTTCCGGCGTCGGTCAACGCGCGATTGCGGCACACGGCATCGCCCGCACTTTCCAGCACGTCAAGCTGCTTCCGGAGATGAGCGTCCTCGAGAACGTCGCGCTCGGTGCGCATATGCGCGGGCGGGCCGGCGTTCTCTCCTCCATCCTGCGGCTCGACCGCGACGAGGAAGTGCGACTCTTCGCGGAAGCCAGCCGCCAAATCGCACGCGTCGGCCTCGCCGAGCACATGCACAAACCTGCCGGCTCCTTGGCGCTCGGGCAGCAACGCATCGTCGAGATCGCCCGCGCGCTCTGCCTTGATCCGACGCTTCTCCTCCTCGATGAGCCTGCCGCCGGGCTTCGCCATTTCGAAAAGGAAGCGTTGGCCGACCTGCTGCGCCAGCTCCGCGCGGAAGGCATGAGCGTGCTGCTCGTGGAACACGATATGGGCTTCGTGATGGGGCTGACGGACCATATCGTCGTTCTCGATTTTGGCTCGAAGATCGCGGAAGGCAAGCCCGAAGAGATCCGGGTCCACCCCGCCGTGCTCGCCGCCTATCTTGGAGGCACTGCATGACCGCGCTTTTCTCGCTCGACAATTTCACCGTCTCCTACGGCAAGGTTCAGGCGGTCAGCGACGTATCGCTCAATGTCGCCAAGGGCGAGATCGTCACTGTGATCGGCGCGAACGGTGCAGGGAAATCGACGCTCCTCAACGCGGCGATGGGACTTCTTCCCGCGCGCGGTCGAATGACCTTCGAGGGCCAAGAGCTTGCCGAAACCGATGATGTCGAGGCCCGCGTCGGGCTCGGTCTCTGCCTCGTCGCGGAAAAGCGCCATCTGTTCGGCTCGATGAGCGTGGAGGACAACCTTGTTCTCGGCGCCTTCCGCGCCGATCGCTCGGCATTCGAGGGCACGCTTTCCGATGTCTACGCCCGTTTTCCGCGCCTTCTCGAACGGCGACAGCAACTGGCGGGAACGCTTTCGGGCGGCGAACGGCAGATGCTTGCAATGGGCAGGGCGCTGATGAGCCGTCCGCGCCTCCTGATGCTGGATGAGCCAAGCCTCGGTCTCGCTCCGCGCATCGTCGCGGATATCTTCACGATTATCGCGGATCTGCGCGCGGCTGGTGTCTCGATCCTGCTGGTCGAGCAGAACGCCAAGGCGGCGCTCGATATCGCCGATCGCGCCTATGTCATGGAACTGGGTGAGATCACGCGCTCCGGTGCGGCGGCCACACTCGCCGCGGACCCCTCGATTGCAGCAAGCTACCTCGGATTGGGGCATTGAGATGAGCTATTCCGCACCGGTGGACGACATCCTCTTCACGCTCCGCCATATCGCTCGCGCTCGCCCGGCGATGGCAGATGGCTCGCCGCTCGAATGGGATGAGGTCGCCGCTATTCTCGACGAGTCCGGCCGCTTCACCAGCGAGATCATCGCGCCGCTTGACGTGATCGGCGACCGGATTGGTGCGAGGTTCGAAAACGGATCGGTCTTCATGCCGCCGGGGTTCGATGCTGGCTATCGCGCTTGGCGCGACGCCGGCTGGAACGCCATCGCCCTCCCCCCGTCACACGGCGGATCGGGGCTGCCAACCACCATCGGCACCGCGACGATGGAAATGCTGACCAGCGCCTGCATGGCGCTTTCCACTCTGCCGGTTCTCTCGCAGGGCGGAGCCGATGCCATCGAAGCGCACGGCAGTGCGGAACTCAAGAGTCGTTACTTGCCGAAGCTGACTTCCGGCGAGTGGACCGCCACCATGAACTTGACCGAGCCACAGGCCGGTTCGGATCTCGGCTTGCTGCGGAGCCGCGCGGAGCCGGTCGGAGACGGCACCTATCGGCTGTTCGGCCAGAAGATCTTCATTACCTTCGGTGAACACGATCTGGTGCAGAACATCGTCCACCTCGTCCTTGCGCGCCTGCCGGACGCGCCAGCAGGGACGAGGGGCATCTCGCTGTTCCTCGTCCCGAAATTCCTGCCGGATGGCGCGCGCAACGACCTTCGCTGCACGGGGATCGAGCACAAGCTCGGCATCAAGGCGAGCCCCACCTGCTCGATGAGCTTCGGTGAAGCCGGAGGCGCCATCGGCTGGCTGATCGGCGAGGCGAACAACGGCCTCGCCTGCATGTTCACGATGATGAACAAGGCCCGCCTCGCGACCGGGCTGCAAGGTGTCGCGATGGCGGAACGCGCCTATCAGCGTGCACTCGCTTTCGCGCAGGAGCGCAGGCAGGGGCGTGCTGCCGGCGTCGACGGCCCTGCCCCGATCATCACCCACCCCGACATCCGCCGCACGCTGGTAAGAATGAGGGCTCTGACTGCTGCCTCCCGTGCATTGGCGTATCTCGCCGCGACCGCCATTGACGAGGGCGATGAGACGCTTGCCGGTCTGCTGACCCCGGTCGTCAAGGCATTCTCGACCGATATCGGCGTCGAGGTCGCCTCGCACGGCATCCAAGTGCATGGCGGCATGGGTTACGTCGAGGAAACGGGCGCCGCCCAGCACCTGCGCGATATTCGTATCGCACCGATCTACGAAGGCACAAACGCCATTCAGGCGATCGACCTCGTCATGCGCAAACTCCCACGCGGCAATCCCGCGTTGGAGCGCCTCGTCGCCGCCGCCCGTGCCGATCTCGCCGCAGCGACCGTGCTCGGCCCGGCAGGCGCCATCCTCGCGGAAGCGGTGGACGGGCTTGAGGCCGCGATCCGCCATCTCGCGGGACGGGAAATCACCGACGAGGCGCGGCTCTATGTCGCGCCCGCCTTCCTGAGGCTGTTTGCCGTCGCGGTTTCCGGCACGCTGCTGGCGCGTGGGGCGGCTGCGGCATCGAACGAGAGCTGCTGGCCCGCCCTCGCCCGCCTGTATGCCGAGGATATCGCAATCGAAGCCCCGGCGCTGCTGCGAACGATCCTCTCCACAAGCCGCGACCCGACGGATTACGCCCGCGCGCTCGGCCTCTGAGCCCCGCTGCCCCGCAAGCAGTCCGAATTAAAAAAGGCCGCCCGCAGGCGGCCTTTCCGTCTCGCTCACCTGTCGAACCGTTACTTCACAAGCGCCCAAGCCCCGTTCTTCACCGTGATGAGGACGCGCGCGCGGTTGTCGACGCCATAACGATCCTTCTCGGTGAAGTTGTAGACGCCCTGACTGGCGGCGATGTCCTTCTCGGCCATGAACGCCTGCCGGATCGCCTCACGGAATTCCTGCGTGCCCGGCTTGGCGGCCTTGGCGGCAGCCGGTACGACGCGCTTCATCACCTCGAACGCGTCGTACATATGCGCGCCGAACTGCGTGCGGGAATCCTTCCCGAACTTGGCTTCGTAGGCCGAAACATAGGCAACGCCGGGCTTCTTCGTCAGCGCCGCATCGTCCTGAAGCTCCGCGACGATTACCGGGCCGGAGGCGAAGACCGCGCCTTCCGCCGCCTTGCCGGCGATGCGGATGAAGGCCTGCGTCACGGCGCCATGCGTCTGGTAGATCGGGCCGGTGAAGCCGCGTTCGCGCAGCGCCATCTGCGGCAGGGCCGCTGCCGTTCCGGACGCTGCGACGAGCACGGCATCGGGTTTGGCCGCGACAATCTTGAGCGCCTGACCGGCCACCGACGTATCGGCGCGGGCGTAGCGCTCATCGGCGACGAGCTTGATGCCCTTGGGCTCGCCGCGCTCCTTGAACTCCTTCAGCCACAGGTCGCCCCAGGAATCGGAAAAGCCGATCATCGCGACGTTCTTCACCTTGCCGGCGAGCATATGCTCGAACAGCACGTTGCCCATCAGCGGCACCGGCTGCGGCATCACCACAGTCCATTTCTCGCGGCCCGGCTGGAAAGGCATCGGCGCGAGCGAGATATGCGGCACGTTGTTTTCGAAGGCGACATTGGCGAGCGCCAGCGCGGTCGGCGTGATCGACGAGCCGATCAGGATATCGACCTTGTCCTCGGTGACGAGGCGGCGCGCATTGGTGGTGGCCGCAGTCGGGTCGCCGCCGTCGTCCAGCATGATGACCTTGACCGGAACGCCGCCGATCTCGGTCGGTACGACATCGAGCGAGTTCTTCTCGGGAATGCCGAGCGCGGCTGCCGGGCCGGTGGTCGAGAGCACCACCCCAACCTTGATCTCGTTCGTCTGCGCCAACACCGGCGCGGTCATCAGGCCGAACACGGCGACAGCGCCGAGCAGGCCGGCCCTACGGGACAGTTTCCGGGTCATGTTTTTCCTCCTGTTGTCCTGACCTTCGTGGCTCAGGGTTTTTCAAAACGGGCGATGATTTCCTGCGGGATCGGGAACGAGCTGATCTTCCCGGTAGCCGGGTCCTTCTTGGTGAAGACGCGCTTGTCGAAGGCCTCGATCGCGAGCTTGCCGTCATCGCGGAAAAGCTTGTGCTCGACATCGAAGCTGGATGTGCCCCAGCGGGAGACGGCGGTGTGGATCTCCACCGTGTCGCCATAGGCGGAAGGGATCATGAACCGAGCCCGCGTGTCGACCATCGGAAAGCCGAGAATGCCCCAGCGCCGGATGATCTCCGGCTTGGGAATGCCGGCCGCACCGAACATCAGGTGGGTCGAGGTATCGAACATCGCAAAGTAGCGCGGAAAGAACACGATCCCGGCCGGGTCGCAGTCGCCCCATTCGATCGTGACCTGACGTTTCGCAACGAACATGAAAAGCCTCCGGCTCAGCGTGGCGGCAGGCGAAGCGCACCATCCAGCCGGATGACCTCGCCGTTGAGATATGGATTGCGGATCAGGCTCACGACCGTTTCGGCATACTCCGCCGGTTGCCCGAGACGGCGCGGAAACGGCACGGAGGCACCGAGACTGTCCTGAATGTCTTGCGGAAGGCTCGCCATCATCGGCGTATGAAAAAGCCCCGGCGCAATCGCCAGCACGCGGATGCCAAACTGCGCAAGTTCGCGTGCCACCGGCAGGGTCATGCCGACGATACCGGCCTTCGAGGCCGAATACGCCGCCTGCCCGACCTGTCCCTCATAGGCTGCAACGGACGCTGTCGAGAGGATAAAGCCGCGCTCGCCACCCGGTAGTTCGGGGAGGCCGCTCATGTCGGCGGCAGCGAGGCGCAGCATGTTGAACGAACCGACGAGATTGACGCGGATCACCTTGTCGAAGTCGGCGAGCGGCATCGGACCGTCGCGCCCGAGCACGCGCTTTGCGACGCCTATTCCGGCACAGTTGACGAGGATACGAGCGGGGCCAAGGGCCTCACGCGCTCGCCGCACGCTCGCTTCCGCCTCCCCCGCGTCGGCGACGTCACAAGCGACGGCAAGGCCTCCGATCCGGCCGGCGACAGCCGCCGCCGCTTCGGGATTGCGGTCGATCACCGCGACGCGGGCGCCTTCCGCAGCAAGCCGCTCGGCGGTCGCGGCGCCAAGCCCCGAGCCGCCCCCCGTCACCAGCGCTACCTGTCCCCCAATCTCCATCGCTCAGCGTGCCTCCGGGTTTTCCACCAGCATGGCGATGCCCTGCCCGCCGCCAATGCAGGCCGAGGCGATGCCATAGCGCAGGCCGGACCGGCGCAGTTCGCGCGAGACGGTGAGCGCGAGCCGCACGCCCGTCGCACCGAGCGGATGACCGATCGCGATCGCGCCGCCGTTGACGTTCACCTTGGTTTCGTCGAGCCTGAGTTCGCGGGCACAAGCCATGATCTGCGCGCCGAACGCCTCGTTGATCTCGATGCGGTCGACCGCGCCGATGTCGATCCCGGCCTTGGCAAGAAGCGCCCGGATCGCCGGCACCGGACCGATCCCCATGTAGGCGGGTTCGACGCCAACCGCCGTCGCGCCGAGAATGCGAGCGAGCGGCTTGAGCCCCTTGCGGGCAGTATAGGCGCCGTTCGTCACCACCGCACCGGCGGCGCCATCGACAACCGCCGAGGAGTTCCCGCCCGTCTGCACACCGCCGAAGGCCGGTCTGATCTTGGCCAGAGCGTCGAGCGGCGATGGGCACACATGACTGTCCACGCTAACGGTCTCACCTTTGCGCAGGCGGATACCGCGCGGCTTGTGGCCATCGAGCTCGAAGACTTCGTCGGCGACCGGCACGATCTCACCCGGCAGGAAACCGTCGGCCTGCGCCCGCAAGGCCCGCTCGAACGACCGCGCCGCAAAGACATCGACCGCCGCCCGATCGATGCCGTAGCGCTTCGCCAAGTTCTCCGCCGTGCCGCCCATCGTCGTGTCGCACGAGGTATCCATCAGGGCTTCCCAGAGGAAATCTCTGAACTCGATCTGCCCCATGCGAAAACCGCCGCGGTGCGTATAGGCCGCGACGGGATTGCGGCTCATCGATTCCGTACCGACGCAGAGCGCCGCATCCGCCTTCCCGGAGGTCACGGCATCGGCCGCCTGCGCGATGACCTCGACCCCGGTGCCGCAGATCCGTTGCACGAGATGCGCCGGCACACCCATTGGCACGCCGCAGTAGAGGCCGATATGGCGCGGTGTGAAATAGGCGTCGAAGCTCGCCTGCGCCATCGAACCGGCAATGACTGTGCCGATATCTGCCGCTGGCACACCGGATTTCTCAAGCGCGGCCCTGCCGGCCTTGATGCCGAGATCGATCGGCGAGACCAGCGCGAACGCACCGTTGTAGTCGACGAAGGGCGTCCGCATCCCGTCGATGAGAAAGGCATCGCTCCACAGCGAGGTGACGGCGTGAGAAACGGTCATGAAGGCTTCCTGCTGGCGTAGATGATGCGCCCCGATGGGGCGTCGGCGTAGAGTTCCTCAACGAGCGCCGCGCGGTGCGTGAGCACGGCCCGCTGGTTAAGCGATCCCTTGTCCGTGATCTCCCCGAGATCAATCGCCGGGGGCTGCGCGACCAGCATCACCGCGACGACGCGGCTTGATGAACCGGTCGCTTCGGCGGCCTGGAGATCGAGCTTTTCCTGCACGATCCGGCGCACGTCCGGATGCGCGAGCACCTCGGTGAGCGGCGCTTCAGCTGAGGCCCCGGCGATCTTCCGGCAGGTCGCGGGATCGGGGAAGGCGAGCACACGGATATCGTCGCGGTCGTGCCCTGCAACAACCACATCCGAAACGAGTGGCGCGCAGCAGGCGAGAATATGGCCACGCAGCGGGCCGACTGAAACCCAGGTGCCGGTCGCGAGCTTGAAATCCTCGGAAACGCGCCCGTCGAAGACCAGTCCTTCGGCCCAATCGTCCGCATTGAAAGGCTTCAGGGCATCGCCGAGCTTGTAGTAGCCTTCCTCGTCGAACGCCTCCTGCGTCAGGTCCGCGCGGCCAAAATAGCCCGGCGTGATATTGGCCCCGCGCACGCGTGCTTCGAGCTTGCCGTTATTGGGCACGAGCTTCATCTCGACGCCCGGCATCGGCAGGCCGACAATCCCTGGCCGGTCGACCTCGCGCGTGCCGAGAATGGCGGCGGGCGCAGTTTCGGTCGACCCGAGTGACGTGATGATCCGCACCGGCTCACCGGTCGTCCTGACGGAGAGCGCCTTCAACTCGTCCCAGACCGGCTTCGAGAGCCCCGCACCGGCATAGAACAGGAACTTCATCCGCCCGAAGAATTTCTGTCGAAGATCCTCGTCGGCTTCGAGATAGGGCAGCAGCGCCTCGTATCCCTTGGGCACGTTGAAATAGATCGTCGGCGAGACGTCGCGGATATTGCGCACGGTTGCCTCGACCGCGCCCGGCATCGGCTTGCCCTCGTCGATGTAGAGCGTGCCGCCGTTGTAGAGCGCGATGCCGAAATTGTGGTTCGAGCCGAAGGTATGCGCCCAGGGGAGCCAATCGAGCATGATCGGTGGCTCATCCTTCAGAAAAACCATGCATTCGCGGATCATCACCTGATTGGCGGTGAGCATCCGCTGGGTATTCGTGACGGCCTTGGGGAACCCGGTCGAGCCGGATGTGAGCAGGAATTTGGCAATGGTATCGGCGTCGATCAGCCGGTGGGCCGCCTCCACCGCCGGTGTCACCGGCGTCTTCAGCAGGTCATGGAACGGTGTCGCCCCAAGTTCAGGTGCGGTTCCATCGCCGATCACGACCTCGACGCCGGGCGGTGTGCAGGCTTGGATCGCCTTGGCATAAGCCGCGCCCTGCGTCGCGTAGACGAGCCCCGGCCGCAGCAACTCGAAAGCAAAGCGCAGCTTGCCGTAGTCCTGTGAGATCAGCGAATAGGCGGTCGAGATCGGGCAATAGGGAATGCCGACTTCCATGCAGCCGAGCGCGATCAGCGCATGCTCGATGTCATTGCCCGAGAGGACCAGCACCGGCCGCTCGACCGAGAGCCCGCGCGCCAGCATCGCCGCGCCGATCCGCCGCATCTGGTCGCGAACCTCGGCGTAGGACAGTTGGCGCCAACCGCCCTCGCGGGTGCGCTGCGCGAGCGCCATCCGGTCCGGCGCGGCGGCGGCCCAATAATGGATGCGGTCGGTAATACAGCGCGCGTATTCCGGCAGCGGATTGCGGGAACGCAGCAGAATGGAGCCATCGTCGCGCCTCTGCACGATCGGCTCCAGAACCGAGAAGATCGGTCCTTGCATGGTCGTCGACATCATTCCCTCCCGGATCGCCGTTCGTCTGCCGCGAACTTGGCGATCAAATTCAGATCATTCCGGCGCCTTCACCTTGGCCGCCCGTTTTTCGAGAAATGCCCGCACGCGCCCCTTTGCCTCGCGGTCGGCCTGCGCGATCGAACTCATCAGCGCCTCGGTGACGAAACCGGTGCGCGGATCCGCCTCTGCGATACGCGGCAGGGCATGGATGACGGCGAAGTTGGTCAGGGGCGCATTGGCCGCCACTTTCCGTGCCAGTTCCATCGCCTTGTCGAGCGCGGCTCCGGCGCCAACGACATATTGCGAGAAGCCGAGCGCCATGCCCTCGGCCGCGCCATAGACACGCCCTGTCAGCATCATGTCGGCCATGCGATGCACGCCGATTAGCCGCGGCAAACGAACCGAGCCGCCGCCACCAACGAAGATGCCCCGTTGCCCCTCGGGAAGCGCGTAAAAGGCCCCCTCCTCGGCAACCCGGATGTGGCAGGCGCTCGCGAGTTCGAGGCCGCCACCGATCACCGCCCCCTTGAGCGCGGCGATCACGGGAATGCGCCCGAATTCGATTTTCTCGAAGCAGCGATGCCACATCACCGAATGCTGGACGCCCTCGGTCGCATCGCGCTCAGAGAGTTCGGAAAGGTCGAGCCCCGCAGAGAAATTGTCGCCGATGCCGTGGATCACCGCTGCGCCGACATCAGCGCCGATCCGGCTGAAAACCTCGTCGAGAGCGCGAATCGTCGCGTCGTTGAGGGCGTTCCGCTTCTCCGCCCGATCGAGCCCGATCTTGAGCACGGCGCCATCCTGTTCGACGACCAGCGGCCTGGCGCTGCTCTTGGCGGCGATTGCAGCTCGAACGCTCCTCATGGCACCTTCCTATTAGCTCCCATAATTATTATTGAACATAACTATTTAGATGCGTCAAGCCGGATCGCGGGAACTTCCAGAACCTTTTCGCCACCGGCACCAGCAGGCTCGCCCGCGACGGATCCCGGCTTTACGCCCGGCGTTTTGGGGCCCATACTGCACTGCAAGATAATCGGACTTGCGCCGCCCCTCACCATGCCACGCCACGAAGAACGACCCGCCTGGGTCCGCGCCATGACCAACGCTGCTGACTTCGAAGCGGAGCAGAACGCGCTTGGTCGGGTATGGACTTTTCTCTGCTTCACTTCCGACATCCCGAAGACCAACGACTGGCTCCGGACCACACTCGGTGGCAAGTCGATCTTTGTGCAGCGCTTCGAAAGCGGAATCAGGGCATTCGAAAACCGCTGCGCCCACCGCTTTTTCCCGCTTCGGAAAGAAGAGAAGGGCAACGGCCCGGTCGTCTGCGGTTTCCATCACTGGCGCTACAACGCCGAAGGGCTCGCGCTCGGCATTCCGAAGTGCGAGGAGATGTTCGGCAAGACGCCGCGCGAACTGAACGCGCGCCTGCCGGCGGTCGAGATCGATATCTGCGGCACCATGGTCTTCGGGCGATTCCCCGGCGGCAACCCCGTCTCCTTGCGCGAGTGGCTCGGACCGGGCTGGGATATCCTTGGCGCGATGGTCGGCGAGCCGCCGCCCCGCAACCGGATCGCACGTACGGTCGGGGCGCACTGGAAACTGCTGATGGAAATCTCGCTTGACGATTACCACATCGTCGCGGTCCATCCCTCCACCTTCGGCAAAGACGGTTATCTATCGGACAAGACGATCTATTATGCCCGTTTCGGCGCACACAGCGCCTATCTGCCCGGCGGCGATGCGGCGACCTTGGAGCAGATTCGGGCGGCCTGCGCGGAAAACGGCTTCGTGCCGACGCGCTACCGCATCTTTCAGTTCTTCCCGAACCTGATCGTCGCTTTCATCCGTGCAACCACCTATCTCGGCGAAACCTATTGGTTCGCGCTGGTGCAGCAACTCGTTCCGGAAGCCCATGACCGCACACGGTCGGTTACACGGTTCATTCCCGTGCCTTTCAAGGGCGACGCGCCCGCATGGCGCCGGATTGCCCGCCGCCACGCCCTGCCCTGGATTTCAGCCGGCTTCGGCTTCTATGCGCGCAAAATCCACCTTGAGGACAACGAGGCCTGCGAGGAATTACAGAAGGCGGTCGGGCTCGTCGATAGCGACCCGCATCTTGCTGCGCAGGAGCTGCGCGTCCGCTGGTTCGAAGAAGAATATGCCCGGTTCTCCGGCGCCGGGAGGGCGACGGACTAGAGAACTTCAGCGGGTGGAAACGCGGACTTCAAGGCTCGATTTCGCGATCTGATGCGCGAGCAACTCGCCGGTGCAGAGATGGCCAAGCCGGCTCATATGCAGGCCGTCCTTGAGGACAAGGTCGTCCATCGTCGAATCGCCCGTCTCGATCATCCGTCGCATCAGGGCCTGCCGATGGAAATGCAGCACACCAGCGCGCGCGCCCTCTTTCTCGATCGCGGCCTGCATGACCGGCGTATCCTTGTCGCGATCGACCATCGGCGCGACCTGCAGGTCGACCAGCACCACGGGGAGACCATGCGCACGCAGCGTGTCGATCGCTGCCTTCATCTGGCTGATCGCTCCCTCGACGCCTTCCATCTGAAGCACATCGTTGACTCCAAGCTGCCAGACGACAAGATCAGGCTTCTGGGCAATGACATCGCTCTCCATCCGCGCGATCATCTTGGAAATGGTATCTCCGCCCTTGCCCTTGTTGATCACCTCGACCGGCGTGAGCAGCTCCTTCGACAGTTCACGCCCCAGAACGGAGGCGAAAATCTCGCTTTTGGGGAGAAAGCCGGTCCCTTCGGTCGACGACGAGCCGAAGGCGACAACACGGATGCTCTCCCCTTCCGCAATTTTTGCATGGATATTGGGAAGCGATTTCGTCTCGCCCGCGACACTGGCAGCCTTGGCGCAGCGCTTCTCCATCGCCGAAGCCTCGAGGTTCATCGCCAGCAGGAAACAGCCAAGGAGCGGAGCAAATTTTGCGCACAAAAACAGTCGACCCGGATTCGACCGAAGCTTTTCAATCGCCATCGAGGCCCCGCGCGCTGGTGGACCCTCTCCCAAACCGGGAGTAAGGCCCGGAAACTATTTGTTTATATTTAGCACGAAACGGAAACGCTTGATAGGGGGTCATTGCGCAGGTGCGCTGTTCCCCACCGGGTGCTTAAGAAATCGCAGGCCGAGACCGAGCCAATCGGGGTCGAAGTCGTGGCCGCCGGTATGAAGGCAAAAGGCGACCTCGCCGCCCGGGCCACAATCCGCCATGCGTTCGCAGGTCAGCGCCCCCTCGGGGATCGCCCGGATGCCTGCTGCCCGGCATTGCCCGGCCTCGCGCAACATGCCGACCGCCCGGAAGACATCGCCCTGATGGAAGGCGCCACCCCGGATCGCCCGCCCGGCGAGCGGCACGGTGCGGTCGGAGAGGCCGTGAATCTGCATCAACGGACGAAGCGGTCCATCACAGCGATCCGGCTGCGGCAGCCAGAAGGTCCCAGCGATAGCGAGAAACGCGGCGAACCGCTCCGACTGGTGGCAGCGGAGATTCCAGACCATCGCCGCGCCCTGGCTGAAACCGGCGACGAGCACGCGCTTCGGATCGATCGGAAAACGCCCGAGTGCATCGCGCATCACCGCTTCGCTGAACGCAAACTCGTCACGCAGGCGCGCGGGCGAGCCAGGATGCGACCAGGTTTTTCCCTCGCCCTGCGGCACGACAAGAATGGCACGCTCCCGTGCGGCAATGGCGCGGATATCATCCCGCGCGAGGATATCGGCCGCGCTCTCGCGATAGCCGTGGAAATAGAGGATCGCCGGGCGCCGCTCGCCCTCCTTCAACCCCGTGGGAACAAAGACTCGGTAAAAGCCGCCGGCAACGGCGCAATCCGCTTCACCGGAGCAAGCTACGGCGCTCCCGGCCAGCAAGCCCAGGGCGAAGGTAAGGATGAGACGAAGAAGAACCATGTCATGACAGGATGGCATGGTTCCCGAAGATGTCTCTTCACAAGATGATGAACGGCGTCAGTTCATCGTCGGGATGACGAAGCTCGCGCCGTCCTTGATGCCCGACGGCCAACGCGACGTGACGGTCTTCGTCTTGGTGTAGAAGCGGAAAGCATCCGGCCCGTGCTGGTTGAGATCGCCGAAGGCCGAACGCTTCCAGCCGCCGAAGGTGTAATAGGCAAGCGGCACGGGGATCGGCACGTTGACACCGACCATGCCGACATTGACCTTCGAGGCGAAATCGCGCGCGGCATCGCCGTCGCGGGTGAAAATCGCGGTGCCGTTGCCGTATTCGTGGTCGTTCACGAGCTTGAGGGCTTCCGCATATTCCTTGGTGCGCACCACAGAGAGCACCGGACCGAAGATCTCTTCCTTGTAAATGCGCATGTCCGCCGTCACGTTATCGAACAGGCAGCCGCCCATGTAGAAACCGTTCTCGTAGCCCTGCATCTTGAAGCCGCGGCCATCGACAACAAGCTTGGCGCCCTCCGTGACACCGAGATCGACGTAGCCCTTGACCTTCTCCAGATGAGCCTTGGTGACGAGCGGACCGAAATCCGCCGTGCCATCGGTCGAGGGGCCGACCTTTAGCGATTCAACGCGCGGGATAAGGCGCTTGACGAGTTCGTTCGCGGTCTTCTCGCCGACCGGAACCGCGACCGAGATCGCCATGCAGCGCTCGCCCGCCGCGCCGTAACCGGCACCGATGAGGGCGTCGACCGCCTGATCCATGTCTGCATCCGGCATGATGATCATGTGGTTCTTGGCACCGCCGAAGCACTGCACGCGCTTGCCGTTCGCACAGCCCCGCGAATAGATGTACTCCGCGATCGGGGTCGAGCCGACGAAGCCAACCGCCTGGATGTCGTGGTTGTCGAGGATCGCATCGACGCTTTCCTTGTCGCCGTTGACGACATTGAGGATGCCTGCCGGCAAGCCTGCTTCGAGCGCGAGCTCGGCGAGCATCATCGGCACGCCGGGGTCACGCTCGGACGGCTTGAGGATGAAGGCGTTGCCGCACGCGATCGCAGGGGCGAGCTTCCACAGCGGGATCATCGCCGGGAAGTTGAAGGGCGTGATGCCGGCGGCAACGCCGAGCGGCTGACGCATCGAGTAAATGTCGATACCGGGGCCGGCGGCATCGGTATATTCGCCCTTGAGCATGTGGGGGGCGCCGAGGCAAACCTCGACGACCTCGACACCGCGCTGGATGTCACCCTTGGCATCGGGGATCGTCTTGCCGTGCTCGCGGGCGAGGATATCGGCGAGCTTGTCGACATCGCGGGCGATGAGGTCGAGGAATTTCTGCAGGATGCGCGCGCGGCGCTGTGGGTTGACCGCCGCCCAGGCCGGCTGCGCTGCCTTGGCATTCTCGACCGCTGCGTCGAGTTCCGCCTTCGACGCGAGCGCGACCTTGCCCCGGATCGAGCCGTCCATCGGCTGGAAGACATCGGCGAAGCGGCCCGATGTACCCGCGACATGCTTGCCGCCGATGAAATGTCCGTAGGTGATCATGCCAGCATCCTCCAGTTTGCGCGATATTGACGCATTTCGCGTCTTTCCCGGCTCTTCCCATATTAAAAAACGCGACTCAATCCTTGATATCGCGCCCCCGTTCTGCGAATTTCGTAATTATGGATTGGGACAATATCCGCGCCTTCCTCGCTGTCGCCCGCCAGGGGCAGTTTCTCGGTGCTTCGCGCAGCTTGCGCGTCAATCAGGCGACGGTTGCGCGGCGCATCACAGCGCTTGAGGCCTCGTTCCAGACAACGCTGTTCGAGCGCTCGACCACAGGGGTCAACCTCACGGAGGCAGGCAGGCAGTTGCTTGCTCATGCCGAGCGCATGGAAAGCGAGATGCTCCAGGCCGAAGCCGATTTGCGCCAGCAGGACGTCCAACTCGCGGGCCCGGTGCGTATCGGCGCGCCGGACGGGCTCACGACATATTTTCTTGTGCCGGCAATGCGCGCTCTCATCGAACGCTATCCCGGCATCGATATCCAGCTCGTGCCGATGCCACTGACGGTGAGCCTCGCCCGCCGGGAAGTCGACATGGCGATCACGCTCGATGAACCGGAGGCCGGCCGGGTCGTCTCCCGCAAGTTGACGGACTACACCCTCGGCATCTTCGGCGCGAAATCCTACCTTGATCGCGCCGGTCGGCCGAACAGCACCGCTGACCTCGCCCGGCATCGCCTCATCGGCTATGTCGACACCTACGCGTTTTCTTCCGCGCTCAACTACATCGAGGATCTTTTCGACGGCAACTCGACCAGCTTCGAATGCGCAAGTGCGGTCGGGCAATGCGAGGCCGTGCGCTCCGGCGTCGGGCTCGGCGTACTGCATCATTTCATCGCCGCCGGCATGCCCGAAGTGGAGGCCGTGCTGCCCGAACGGCGCGCGCATCGCACCTACTGGCTGGTGATCCACGAGGACGTCCGCGCGCTCGGTCGCATTCGTGCGGTCGTGGATTTTATCGCCCGCGAAGCACAGGCGCGTCGCCACGAATTCCTCGCGAGCAGTTGAGCGCGGGTTGCTTCCGCGTTCACTTCCCGCCATGCTGGAATTGGTAAGACCAATTTTTGGAACCCGCCGTTTCGGAGCCCTCGATGTCTCTCGCCCGCACCCTTCGCCTTCACAGCAACGACAATCTTCTGGTCGCGCTGGAGACAATCGAACCGGGCAGTGAGATGGCGGAAGGCGTTGTGGCAGCCGCCCGCGTGCCGCGCGGGCACAAGATCGCGGCGCGGTCCATTGCCGCGGGAGAGCCGATCCTGAAATTCGGCCAGATCATCGGCTTCGCAACGACGGACATCGCACCCGGGAACTGGCTACATGAGCACAACGTGGTGATGAAGGATTTCACCCGTGATTACGCCTTCGGGCAGGATTACCGGCCAACCGAGATGGCGCTGGTTCCGGCGACGTTTCAGGGTTACAGGCGGGCGAACGGCAAGGTTGGCACTCGCAACTACATCGGCATTCTGACGAGCGTGAACTGCTCCGCCTCGGTCGCGACCTTCATCGCCAAGGAAATCGAACGGTCCGGCATCCTCTCGCAATACCCCAACGTGGACGGTGTCATCCCGCTCGTGCATGGCGGCGGCTGCGCGCTCGACATCAAGGGCGAGGGCTACGAGGTGCTCAAGCGCACCCAATGGGGCTATGCCACCAACCCGAACATGGCCGCCGTGCTGATGGTGGGCCTCGGCTGCGAAGGATTCCAGATCGGCCGTTGGAAGGAGGCCTACAACATCGCCGAAAGCGACACCTTCCGCTCGATGACGATTCAGGAGGTCGGCGGCACGAAGAAAACTGTGATGAAGGGCGTCGAGGCGATCCGCGAGATGCTCCCCGTCGCCAACAAGGCGACCCGCTCCACCCAGCCCGCCTCGGAACTGATGCTCGCGCTCCAGTGCGGCGGCTCGGACGGTTACTCCGGCATCACCGCCAACCCCGCGCTCGGCGCGGCAGCGGATCTGCTGGTGGCGCATGGCGGCACGGCGATCCTCTCCGAGACGCCGGAAATCTACGGCGCCGAACACCTCCTCACCCGCCGCGCGGCGAGCCGCGCCGTCGGCGAGAAGCTCGTCGAACGGATCAAGTGGTGGGAGGATTACACCGCGCGCAACCGCATGGAGATGAACAACAATCCCTCCCCCGGCAACAAGCTCGGCGGGCTCACGACCATTCTGGAAAAATCGCTCGGCGCGGCGGCGAAGGGCGGCACGACCGCGCTCACCGCCGTTTATGAATACGCCGAGCCGGTCACCGAGAAGGGCTTCGTCTTTATGGATACGCCGGGTTACGACCCCGTCGGTGTCACCGGACAGGTCGCCGGAGGTGCGAATGTGCTCTGCTTCACCACCGGGCGCGGCTCGGCCTATGGCTGCAAGCCGACGCCCTCGATCAAGCTTGCCACCAACAGCTACATCTACACCCAGATGATCGACGACATGGACATCAACTGCGGCGATATCATCGACGGTGTTTCCATTGCGGACAAGGGCAAGGAAATCTTCGAGCACGTGCTGCGCGTGGCCTCCGGCGAGCACTCGAAGTCCGAAACGCTCGGCTATGGCGACGCGGAATTCGTGCCGTGGACGATCGGCGCGACGATGTAGCGCCAATCACCACGCAGTCGAAGTAAGTGCCCTCACCCGAACTTCAGGAACATCTGCGAATACGGCTTCTTGAGGCCCGTTAGGGCCGCCTTGGCGGCGGCAGCCTCTCCCGCGCGCGCCGCAGCAAGCACGTTTTCCACAGATGCTTTGAGCGCCTTGAAGGCCGCATCATAGTCCGCATTGCCGCCCGAACCGGCTAATGGATTTTCGGCGATCTCATGAACGAGATGGGCAAGCACTGCCGCGTCCTCCCGGAGTTCCCCAAGGCCGGACGGTGAAAATCCGTCGTATTTCTTGTCGAGCATGACTTCCATCTTCTCGTGATAGGAATTCATACGGTCTGAAAAGGTGACAATGCCGTTGCGGTGCCTGAGGCCCGAAAGTAGATCGCGGATTTTCTCAAGCGTTTGATGAGCTTCAGCGAGCTTGCCTGTGCCGGCTTCAACCGAGGCCGCCTTGGTGATGCTCGCCACCTCGGCCAACACTCTCTCGAAGCTCACATCATCTGCATACTGCGGCGGCGGTGACTTGGCCCATTGCCCGACAATCACGCCCCATTTCTGGATAAAAGTTGCCAGCGCGGCTTCGGTCGCCTGTTGGTTCTTCTGGTTTGTCTGGAAAAGCGCCCCGCGATAACTCGCGTAGGCCTCCCTTAACTGGCCCTCGAATTCCGCAATCGGCCCGGCGCTGGCAGGCAGCGCTGCCCCCAGAACAGCCAGCGCGAAGCTGACTGCCGCGAGAATACGTTTCATGGAATTTCTCCTGAGAATGACGTCGCCCGAGATCGAATATTCGAATTTTCTGATGAATAACATTGATCTGGCGCACTAAGGTTTTTGACTTTGTCGGTTGATGAACGATCATGCTGAAGCAACCGGATTCCGCCATGCCCCACCTCGACCTCCCCACCCTCCTCTCCTTCACCCTGCTCTGGCTCGCCATCGTCCCCACGCCCGGCGCGAATGCGCTGATGGTGACGCATGTGGCGATGACGCGCACGGGGCGGCATGTCGCGCTGGCGCTGCTCGGCAACCTGATCGGCATCGCGTTGCTGGCCTCGCTCGCGCTGCTCGGCTGGGCGGCGATCCTCGAAGCCTTCCCCTGGCTGCGCCTCGCCGTGACGATCTTCGGCGGGCTTTATCTGATGTGGTTCGGCTGGAAGTTACTCGACCGGGCGCGCAAGCCGACGCCGCCTCTTGCGACCGGCTCCACCCCGTCCGATTACCGCAAGACCATTATGCTCGGCTTCGTCACCGCGCTCTCGAACGCGCAGGCGATCCTGTTCATCACCTCGATCTATGCGGTGACGGGCATTCTCCACGCCAATCTCGCAACCGGCCTTGCCTCGATCGTCATCATGATCACCTGCAACGCGACCTATCTCGGCGCGCTGGGATGGCTGTTCCAGCGCCCGGCGATCCGCAACGGCTACCAGCGCTTCCGCCGCTCTCTCGAAGGGGTGATGGGCGGGCTGTTCGTGTTCTTCGGCGCGCGCCTGCTCTGGCGCGCGCTCGGGCGTTGAAACCCTTTATTTACTTCATCACACCGACATACCGCGGGAGCCACAGTGTGATTTCCGGAATGAAGGTGATCGCCATCAGTGCGAGGAACAGCGGCACCAGCCACGGCAGGATCGCCATCGTCGTGCGTTCGACCGAAAGTTTCGCGACGCGGCTGAGCACGAACAGCACCATGCCGAGCGGCGGGTGCAGCAAGCCGATCATCAGGTTCAGCGTCATGATCAGCCCGAAGTGAACCGGATCGATGCCAAGCTTGAGCACGATCGGCAGCAGGATCGGCACGAGAATGGTGATTGCGGCGATGGTGTCGAGGAAACAGCCGACGAACAGCATCAGCAGGTTCACGAGGATCAGGAATACCCACTTGTTCTGCGTGATGCCGAGGATCGCATCCGAGAGCAACTGCGCGGCCTGAGAGACCGTCAGCAGCCAGGCGAAGATCGACGCCGCCGTGACGATGAACAGCACCGAAGCTGTCGTTTCAACCGTGTCGAAGGTCGCTTTCGCGAGCGCCTTCATGGTCATCGAGCGGTAGCGCACCAGCCCGAGGAACAGCGACCACATCACTGCCGCCACCGCCGCCTCCGTCGGCGTGAACCAGCCGAGCGTCATGCCGCCGATCAGGATCACCGGCGTCATCAGCGCCATCACGGCCGAGAACTTGAAGACATAGTCGAGCACCAGCACCGCGCCGAGCGCGAGGAAGATCGCCGCGTTCTGCGCAACGCCGATCTGCTCCATGATCCACACCGCCGCAGGGAACGCGAAGACGACGATGATTTCCAGCAACGCCTTTCCGATCTCCCGGAGGTTGAACGGCGCATCCGATCCCCAGCCGCGCAGCCGCGCGAACACCATCACCGTCACCATCATGAAGATGGTCATAAGCACGCCGGGGATGACGCCGCCAAGGAACAGCGAGCCGATCGAGACATTCGCCATCATCCCGTAGATGACGAAAGGCAGTGAGGGTGGAATGATCGGCCCCAGCGTCGCCGAAGCGGCGGTCACACCCACCGCGACCTCGGTCGGGTAGCCGTGATCCTGCATCGCCTTGATCTCGATGGTGCCGATACCGGCGGCATCCGCGATCGCGGTGCCGGACATGCCGGAGAAGATCACTGAACCGATGATATTCACCTGCGCGAGACCGCCACGCATCCAGCCAACGAGCGCGACGGCGAAGGAATAGATGCGGCCAGTCACGCCCGCGATGTTCATCAGGTTGCCGGCAAGGATGAAGAACGGCACCGCGAGCAGCGGGAAGCTCTCGACGCCGGCGATCATGCGCTGGGCGACGATTACATCCGGTGCGCCACCGTGGATCGCGAGATAGGCGAGCGACGCCGATACCATCGATACGGCGACCGGCACGCCGATCACCATAAGAACAAGGAAAACCCCGATCAGGACGAGCATGATGTCAGCCCTCCTTCACGGCTTCGGCCGAACCGTCGAAGGCACCGGGGCGTTCAAGAACGGAGTAGCCTCGCCGAAGGTTCTGCCACGCGACGATCGCCGCCCGCAGCGCCATCAGCACGAAAGCGCCGAACACGATCAGGAATACCGGCCGCTTCGGGAACTGGATCGTCGTCATCGTCTCCTCGGAAATGATGTCGGCATATTTCCAGACGAGCCATGCGAGATAGGCAAACACGCCGATCCGGACGACGTCGACAAAGGTTGCGGCGAAACGTCCGGCAGCCGGCGAAAGATAGCGGTAGATGAAATCGACCTGGATGTGCCGCGAGAGGCGTACACACATCGCGGAGCCGAGAAACACCACCGCGACAAGGCAATAAATCGCGATCTCCTCGGTCCAGGCGAGACTGTCGTTGAGCACATAGCGCGTGAAGAACTGAAGGAAGACGCAGAGGCACATCAGCCAGAACAGGACCAGTGTCACCCAATCCTCCACCCCGTGCCCTGAGAGGTCCACAGGCGCTACCTCTTCATCAAAGGTCTTGGCGATTTCGTCAGATGAGATCGGCGTATGGATCTCGGAAGATTGTGCTTGTTTCACAGCAGCCTCGGCACAGTCCGCCCGCAACGCGGACGAGAACGGAAAAGACGAAAACGGCGCGCTCCGGGGAGAGACGGAGCGCGCCCTTCCAGAACGGCGGGACGATTACTTCACCGCCTGGATCTTCTCCCAATCGGCCTGTTCGTAGCCGAACTGGGCGAACGTGGTGTTCTTCTTCACATTTTCGAGGAACTCGTTCCGATCAATCGCAGTCACGGTCAGGCCCTTGTCCTTGAAAAACTGGACGAGTTCAGCCTCACGCGCCTTGATCTTGTCGGTCGCGCGTTTGGCGGCTTCCTGGCTCACCTCGGTCCAGATTTTCTTGTCCTCGTCCGAGAATTTCGCCCAGGTACCCTTGGCGACCACGGTGTTGATGTGATCGACGATGTGGCCCGTGAGCACGATGTGCTTCTGCACCTCGTAGAACTTCTTCGCCTCGATGGTGGTGAGCGGGTTCTCCTGCGCCTCGACCGTGCCGTTCTGCAACGCGAGATAGACTTCGGCGAAGGCGATCGGCGTCGTGTTCGCGCCGCAGGAGCGCGGCATGGCGAGATAGGCCGGCACGTCCGGAACACGAATCTTGAGGCCCTTCATCTCGGCGCAGGACTTGAACGCCCGGTTCGTCGAGGTGTGGCGCACACCGTAATAGGTCGTGGCGGTGATGACGTGGCCGGTCTTATCCTCGTAACCCTTGTTGAGCGTCTTGTAGATGTCGCTCTTGGTGTAGGCGAGAAGATGATCGGCATCGCGGAAGGTGAACGGGTAATAGGTCACGCCAAGCCGCGGGAACGAACGTGCAGCGAAGGACGAGCCGGAGATGATGATATCGACCGACCCGAGGCTGAGACCCTGATTGATGTCCGTTTCCTTGCCGAGCTGTGAGGCCGGGAACACCTCGACCTGATACTTGTTGTTGGTGCGCTTGGCGAACTCCTGCGCCGCCCACACGCTCTCGGTGTGGAAGGGTTCGGAGGTCTCGTAGACATGGCCCCACTTGAGCTTGATCTGCGCGCTTGCCGCGCCGGCGGCAAAGGCCAATCCGACACCGGCCAGCAAGACGGATTTCACGAAGGTCTTCATAATACTCTCCTTTTTTGTTTCCTCGGACCGTTGCAGATCCTCTTTGGTTCAGCGGCGTCCCGCGATTTTTCTCGTTTCGTGCGGGAGCCTGTCGTCAAAGTCGTGGTCGTGATCGCCGAAGCTGCGCGAAAAACGTTCCTGCGACAACTGCAAGTGCCGGCGCAACGCATCGCGCGCCAGGATCGGGTCACGCGCCGCCAGTGCATTGCGGATGGCCCGGTGCTCGACGAGCGCCTCCTTCCAGCTTTCGGCGGTCTCGAAATAGGCGGCGAGGCGGCCGAAATAGGGGCTCATGCGCTTGTCGAACAACTCGCGCACCGTCCGTTCGATGACCGCATTGCCGAGGACCGATGCAATCGCGACATGGAACTCGCGATCGATCGCCACCGCCTCGTCGCCTGGATGGATAGCAGCTGCCATACGCTCGAGGATCGCATCGAGGGTCGCGATATGGTCGGGCGTGATGCGAACGGCCGCCTCTGCGGCAATTGCTCCCTCGATAAAGGAGCGTGCGCTCAGGAGCTCAAACGGCCCTTCCTCTTCCGCCACAGCTTGCGGAAAAGGCGGCGGTTCGCAAACGTAGATCCCGGACCCGACACGAATGCGCACGCGCCCCTCCACCTCCAGCGCGATCAGTGCTTCGCGAATGGTCGGGCGGGAGACACTGAGCTGTTCGGCAAGTTCGCGCTCGGTCGGCAACCGCGCACCAACAGGCAGGGCGCCGGAATCCAGATAATTCCGGATCTGGTCAGCCACCTGACGGTAGAGCCTGCGCGGTTCGATCGCCTCCAGAACCAAGGTTGCCCCCTCGGAGAAAATTGGTCAGACCAATAGACCGATACTTTGCGACTTCGGGCTTGCTGTCAACCCGGACACTACCATACAAGTATATCCCGTCTGTCTATTCCCTCGGATTCCGGAGTTCTCGATGCGTCTTTCCCGCGCCCAGCTCGGTCTTCTCCCGCCACGTATCGGCCGACCGGCCTACGACCTCGATAAAACGCGGATCGGCATCGTCCACCTCGGCATCGGCGCTTTCCACCGCGCGCACCAGGCGATGATGATCGAGGACTGCCTCGCCCGCGGCGAAACCGGATGGGCCATCGCCGGCGCAAGCCTGCGTTCCCCGGACACGCGCGATGCGCTTGAGCCGCAGGACAATCTCTATACCCTCTCGGTGCGCAGCGCTGCGGGCGAAGATCTGCGCGTGATCGGTGCTGTCCGCGAGAGCCACGTCGCGCGCGAGAATCCGGCGGCGCTCCTTGCACGCATGGCCGCGCCGGACACGAAAATCGTCTCCCTGACCGTGACGGAGAAGGGCTATTGCCACGATCCGGCAACGGGCACGCTAAATGAAGCGCACCCGGATATCCTCCACGATCTCGCCCACCCCGATGCGCCACGCTCCGCGATCGGATATCTCGCTCGCGCGCTCCGCCTGCGCCGCGTGGCTGGCCTTGCGCCGTTTACCGTGCTCTGCTGCGACAATCTGCCGTCGAACGGCCGCACGGTGAAGCGCGTGATCGACCGCTTCGCCGCCCTGATCGACAAGGACTTCGGCGCCTGGGTCGCGGGCGAAGTCGCTTGTCCGTCCAGTATGGTCGATCGTATCGTTCCGGCGACAACCGACGAGGATCGCGCGCGCATCTCGGCCCTGCTCGGCATGGAGGATCGCTGGCCGGTTGTCACCGAACCCTTCCTCCAATGGGTCATCGAGGACCGGTTTCCGCAAGGCCGCCCCGATCTGGCGGCCTCAGGCGCGGAAATGGCGGCAGATGTCACGCCGTTCGAGCATATGAAATTGCGCCTCCTCAACGGTTCGCACTCCACCATTGCCTATCTCGGCTACCTCGCCGGATACGAGACCGTTTCCGATACCGTTGCCGATCCGGATTTCGCACGCCTGATCCGCGCGATGATGGACGATGAGATCACCCCAACGCTGCACATGCCGGCCGGCGCGAACCTCGCCGGCTATAAGGACGCCCTGATGGCGCGCTTCGCCAATCCGGCGCTCCGCCACCGCACGTGGCAGATCGCGATGGACGGCTCGCAGAAACTGCCGCAGCGCCTGCTCGGCACGATCCGCGACCGCCTTGCGAAGGGTGCGCCGATCGACAGGCTCGCGCTCGGGATCGCCGGCTGGATGCGCTACGTCTCCGGGACGGACGAAAAGGGCGCAGCCATCGATATCCGCGATCCACTGGCGGAAAAGCTCGCCACCGTCGCTGCGAACGCCGGGCCAGCGGCCGAACGCCTCGCGCCCGCGCTGATGGACATCGCCGAGATCTTCGGCACCGACCTGCCGGCCGATCCGCGCTTCACGAATCCTGTACTCGCAGGGCTCGAATCCCTTTTTGCGAAGGGCGCGAAGCAGACTGTCGCCGCCCGTGCGCGCTAGTTCCGGGCCTCTTGCACCGATATTCCGCCGAGAAGCGCGAAAATGCGCGTCGCCTCCGCCTTGCCCTTGACCTGAACCGTGCCGATCTCGCGCAAGTCAAAGCGCCCGGCAAGCGCTTCGGCCGTCGCTTCGCCGATCAGGATGGGCTCGCCGTAGTGCGCTGTTAGCCCCTCGAGCCGCGAAGCGAGGTTCACGGCATCGCCGAGCGCGGAATAATCGAAGCGGAAATCAGAGCCCATGTTACCGACAACGCAGGGCCCGGTGTTGACCCCGATGCCGATCTCAAGCGGCGCCGGAACAGGCAATCCCTGCGCTTCGGCTTCGCGCTGCCGCGCAGCGTTCAGGGCCGCAAGGCGCTCGCGCATCGCCAGCGCCGCCCGTGCCGCATGGGCGGCATGATCCGGCACGTCAAGCGGCGCGTTCCAGAAGGCCATCACCGCATCACCCATGTATTTGTCGATGGTGCCGCCTTCACGCGTGATCGCATCCGAGAGCGGGGTCAGGAGACGGTTCATCAGCCCGGTCAAAGCCTGCGGATCGCCCTTCAGGCCCTCCGCGATGCGGGTAAAATCGCGCATATCGGAAAACAGTACGGTCAATTCGCGCGTCTCACCGCCGAGCCGGAGCAGTGAGGGTTGATCGGCCAGCTTCTCAACCAAGGCCGGAGCGAGGTAATGCTGGAACGCGGCGCGGATTTCATGCCGCTGCCGCTCCTCGCGCCAATAGTTGAGGAACACGAGCGTCAAAAACACGCCGAATCCCGCGAGAAGTGGATAAACCGTATCGATCAACAGGCGATAGCGTTCGAAGAGCAACCATCCGGCCCACCAGGTCACTGCCGCCGTCAAAAGCCCGAGCGCCAGCACCGGCAAGGTGCCGAGCCGGGGCACAAGAATGATCATCATGAGCCCGAGCACCAGCCCGGCGATGACCTCTATCCCGAGCGCCAGGTGCGGTCGTGTGAGCTGCTGGCCGGCGACGATTGTCTCCAGCAACTGCGCGTGAACCTCGACGCCCGGCGTCGCGGCGCTGACCGGCGTCGCGCGGATATCCTGCAATCCGATGGCGGATGAGCCGATCAGCACGAGCTTGCCCTTGAGCGCAGCGTCCGTGATCCGCCCGTCAAGCAGATCAACCGCCGAGACATAGTTCTTCGCGACGTCCGAACGATAATAGACCCAGAATCGACCGTCGCGCTCGGTCGGAACCATCGTTCCGCCGACGATCACGCCCACTACCCCGGCGGAATCGCGTTTGATCGCCAGCGCATCGCCGCCGGTCGCGACCCGCAGCAACTCGATCGCAAGCGCGGGCACGACTTTCCCATCGACCCTGAATGCCAGTGGCACACGACGGATCAGCCCATCAGGTTCCGAGAGGATAGAAAACATGCCGACGCCGGACGCCGCGTCCTCGAAGGCTGGCAGATTGCGCAGCATGCCGGGATAGGCGGGCAGCAGTTCAGATGAATCGCCGCCGATCATCGCGAGCGGAAGGTGCGGTTCGCCGGTTTCGGTGGCATTCGCTTGCGGCAGTCCGGAACGACCGAGCACGACGCGGTGTCGGGCAATCGTCTCGGCGAAAACCGTGTCGGTATCCTTCTCACCTTTCAGGCCGGCGCGCATGTCCGGCGTAAGCCCTGAAAGCGAATCAGCGAGGCGTGGTGGGGAAAGGCGGTCCGGTTCCGGAAACACGATATCGAAGCCGATTGCGGCGGCACCGGTCTCACCGATCTTGTCGACAAGGCGCGCCAGCACCGCGCGTGACCAAGGCCACTGCCCGATCCGCGCGAGCGACTTCTCGTCGATATCGACAACGACAACCGGCGAAGCCCCGGCCTCGCGTGGTTTGCCGGTCAGGTATTGGTCGAACACCCAGAGGCGGAACCGTTCAAGCGGAGCGGGATCGGAGTATTTGACCAGAGTCAGCGCCAGCAAAACGACAAGACCAACAAGGCGCGGCAGGCCGAGCCTGCCGAAACCATGTCGAACTGCTGATTTACCCGCGCGCCTCATGGCATCACGCTAGCGGCTTTCGGTGCGCCGCGGCAGCTCCCCGCCTGCAAATTTCCCCCGAAATACCACGGGGCGGAAGAGAGGCGGCAGCAAAAAGGGGGCTCGCACCCCCTGATTTCTTCTTGCCGGAACCATTCTGTCACCGGAGATCAATCGTCGCGATAGATCTTCTCGCGACGCTCATGCCGCTCCTGCGCCTCGATCGACAGCGTGGCGATCGGTCGTGCGTCGAGGCGGGCAAGGCTGATCGGGTCACCGGTTTCCTCACAATAGCCGTAGGAGCCATCGTCGATGCGCGAAAGCGCCGCGTCGATCTTGGCGATCAGCTTGCGCTGACGGTCGCGCGCCCGCAATTCGATGGCGCGGTCCCCCTCCGAGGAAGCGCGGTCAACCAGATCGGGGTGCGAATCCGAATCGCTCTGCATCGCCGTCAGCGTCAGTTCGGAATCGCGGATGATCTCTTCTTTCCAGTCGACAAGCTTGCGCCGAAAATACTCGCGCTGGCGGTCGTTCATGAACGGCTCGTCGTCGCGCGGGCGATAGCCGCGATCAAGCGAGATCGTTCCCTTTTCCTTCACATCATTCGACATCGGCAGACCTACTCACAAAGTCGAAAACTTGGGCCTGCCCTATAGCGCCGCGCGCATGACGAAACAATGATGCAATTTGAAATTGGCAGAAATCCGCGATATTTCGCAGTGCAATATAAGCCCGATCGCAACTAGAGCCTGTTTTTAAGGCATTCCGACCGGATCTGCCGGTTCAGCGGCCGGCTTTCTGCGCCTGCTTGAGTTTGGCGAGCTCCACTTCGGCCCGGAGTTCAATCGCGTCGATGATTCCGTCAAGTCGCGGATCGCCGCTCGGATCGGCGCCATGCAGCGAGGCGCTGAGCCGTGCCTGGAGTTCCGGCGTCAGACGTCCGGAGAGGAGCGCGAGCTTCAACTCGTCGAGGACGTCGAGCATCACCTGCCCGCGCTTGGCCGAGCGGCGTCGGCGTTCGCGGGTATTGTCCTCGGCCTTGATCGCGATCAGTGCCTCGAGGCCGCCGAGGATGGAAATCGGTGCCTGTGCAGTCGCCTTGGCCGCCGCGCCGCCGGCATCAAGCGTAAAGCGCGCGCCCGAGGCACCCCCCGAACCGCGCGCCGAGCGGGTTCCACCAACCGAACTCACGGATTTCTGGTCGTTGACGCGAATCATGAGAACCAAAGTGACTTTCAATTGCGCCGGCAAGGCGGCTGCCGCATGCGTCGGCATCGCCGACTCCTTGATCCTCGCTCAAGGAAGTTAAGCGCTGGTAACCATACCCGGCGATTTTTGCCGGGTAGGCAGGAAAGTCCCGGCGCATTTCGCCCGCATTCGCTGAGATATATCAAAAAAGTCCAGTCATTTCAGAAGCATGAATGAAGTCATTGCTTGGCATGATCTTCGCTTGGCATAGGGCTGAACGGCTCCTGTCTCGCGTACGTTCACTCTTTTTCGATCCGACGAATGCCGGAAACGGCCCCAGGAGCACCAAGAACATGATGACAAAGGCCGGCTTTCATTCCCTGAGGAGCAGCCTGCGGGATATCGCGCTGGCGCTCGGTCTCGCCACGGCGGCGGTCGCAGTCGTCGGCAGCGTCGAGGCCCTGGCGATGTCGCGGATCAAGGATCTCGCGGCGGTCGAAGGCGTCCGCGAAAACCAGCTTGTCGGATATGGTCTCGTTACCGGCCTCAACGGGACGGGCGATACGCTCAACAACTGCCCGATGACCCGCCAGTCGCTTCAGGCGATGATGGAACGCCTCGGCGTCAACACGCGCGGCGCCAACATGCGCACTGCGAACATGGCGGCCGTGATGGTGACAGCGAACCTCCAGGCCTTCGCGACGCAGGGCACCCGCCTCGATGTGACGGTCTCCGCCATGTGCGACGCGAAATCGCTCCAGGGCGCAACCCTGCTCGCGACCCCGCTCCTCGGTGCTGATGGTGAGGTCTACGCGGTGGCGCAGGGTTCGCTCGCAATTTCCGGTTTTGCGGCAGAGGGCGAGGCCGCCAAGGTTACCCGCGGCGTGCCGACCGTCGGTCGCATCGCCAACGGCGCGCTGATCGAGCGCGAGGTCGAGTTCAAGCTCAACCATCTCTCGAACCTGCGCCTTTCGCTGCGCAACCCCGATCTGACCACCGCCCGGCGCATCGCGGCGGCGATCAACGATTTCCTCGGTGCCGATTCGGCGGAGCCGACCGACCCCTCCACCGTCGCGGTGCAGGTGCCGAAAGCCTATAAGGGCAACATGATCCGCCTGCTGACCGAGGTCGAGCAGCTCTCGATCCAGCCCGACCAGCGCGCCCGCGTCATCGTCGATGAGCGCTCCGGCATCATCGTGATGGGCAAGGACGTCCGCGTCAGCCAAGTGGCGGTGGCGCAAGGCAACCTGACCGTCACGATCACCGAGCAGCCAGAAGTCAGCCAGCCTGAACCCTTCTCCCGCGGACAGACCGTGGTGGTGCCGCGCACTGGCGTCCGGGTCGACACCGACGAGAAGAAGAAGCTCGCAATCGTCAAGGACTCGGTCTCACTGCGGGAACTGGTTGATGGCCTCAACGCCCTCGGGGTCGGCCCGCGTGACCTGATCTCGATCCTGCAGGCGATCAAGGCCTCCGGCGCCCTCCAGGCAGATATCGAGGTGATGTGATGAACGGCATCGCCTCCAACCCCAACTTTGCACTCGATATCCGTCAGGCGCAGGCCGCCGGCAAGCTCTCGAAAAATGCACCGTTGAACCAGAAGGCCTGGGAAACGGCGCAGGGCCTCGAAGCCTCCTTCCTTCAGACCATGCTCGGCACGATGTTCGAGGGCGTCAAGGGCGAGGGCATGATGGGCGCCGAGGCAACCGGCCAGGATGCCTGGCGCGGGATGATGATCGAACAATACGGCAAGTCTCTTGCGGCTAAGGGCGGTATCGGCCTCGCTCCGCAAATCTATCGTGAAATGTTGCGTTACCAGGAGTCCGCGCCCAATGTCGCCCAAAGGCCCCAGTCCTGAGCGTCCCGATAACCGGCTGAAAGTCTCGCGTCCTGAAGAAGCCGAAGCGCTGGTGGCCTCCGCCCTCGCGGCTCTGGACCGGCTTGAGCCGATGATCGAGGACGAAACCAGCCTTTTCCGCGCCGGCAAGGTCCGCGAGGCGCTGAAAATGGCGATGGACAAGAACGAAGCGGCGCAGGCCTATACGCTCTGCCTCGAAGCGCTCAAGAACAACGCCATCGCCATCGGCCGTTTCCAGCCAGCGGATCTCGACAAGCTCCGCGACCGCCACGAATCCTTCTCGTCCAAGATGGCTCTCAACATGGCAGTCGTTGCGACGGCAAGGACGGTATCGGAGGGGTTGCTGCGCGATCTCGCCGATACGGTGGGCCGAAATGCGAGCCCGCAAACGTATCATCGTGGCGGCGTCACGCGGAAACCGGGCACGGCTCCACTCGCCGTCTCCAAGGCGATCTGAACCCGATCAGATCGCCAGCGCCGCGAGCGCCAGCGCAGCCGGGAGCGCCTGAACGAAGAGGATGCGTCGGCTCGCCGTCGCCGCCCCAAACAAGCCGGCAATCACCACGCAAACGAGAAAGAACACCTTGACGGGCGTTCCTTGCGCGCCCTGCGTCAGGCCCCAAACAAGGCCGGCGGCAAGAAAGCCATTATACAGCCCCTGATTGGCAGCAAGGACGCGCGTCGCTGCCGAAAATTCCGGTGTCAGCCCGAATATCCTGCGCCCTCGCGGGTGATCCCAGAAGAACATCTCAAGGACAAGAATATAGATGTGGATCAGCGCAACGAGTGCGACGAGCAATGTGGCGAGCATGGTCCCTCCGGAACGCGCTGCCGCGCGCACTGTTTGACGAGCAGCAGTTTCGACGACAGTAAGCGATTTCGCGGCGCGGCTGCACCGGAAACTGTTAATTTTACGCTTATTCCGGGTAGGTGATTCAGCCCGCCTCAACCATCTTTCTGAACGAAACCTAAAGATCGGCGGCTCTAGACTTGCTACTGGCGGGACATGGATGCCTGCCAGAAACGAGAAGTGCCATGGATACCCGTCTTTCACAGGGGGCTCCGCCGATCTCGCAGGCCCCAGTTCGCGTCGAGGCAGCTCAGGTTCGAGCAGCCGTGCAGACGGAACTTGCCCCACCCGTCGCCGTTTCCGCCCAGGTAGGCGCCGAACAGGCCCGCTGGTCGCGCGACCAGCGCCGCGTCGAAGCACAGGCGTCACAACGCCGCAACGAAAGCTCGATCGAGACCGACCGCGAAACCGGCGACCTCATCTACAAGGTGGTCGATCCGGAAACCCGCGCGACGGTGACGCAATACCCCTACGAGTCGATCCTCAAGCTGCGTGCCTATATCCGCGCGGTGAACGACACGGCGGGTTGATCGCGCATAACAGGCCCGACCCCGGCGTCGGGCTTTTCGCGTTCAACTTGCGTTAACCATGTTCTTTAACGCTTCATTATCCCTAACACTTCGTTTTTCATTAAGGTTACCAAATTTAACCAAGCCTTAGCGCCTCGCGTGCATTCTGGCCCGAGATAACGCCGATTGCCCCAGAATCGCCCTCCCCTCTGCGTGACAGAACCGTCACCGGGAGAAGCGAAAAGGGCCGAAGCCGGACAGAAGGTGCCGCATGACCATTCTGATGAATGACGCGACCAACGCGAATATCTCGATCCTTCAACGGACAAACGAGTTGTTCGGCCTGACGCAGAAGCGCGTCGCGACGGGCCTCAAGGTCTTCGGCGCGGCGGACGACACCACCCGCTACAAAATGAGCGAGACGATGCTCGGCCGCTCGCGCCAGCTTTCGGACATCAACAACAACATCAGCCTCGCGCTCGGCACGCTCGAAGCGACCGACAAGACGCTGAAGAACATGATCGGCCTGATCGAATCGGCGCAGACGCTCATCCGCCGCGCGCAGTCGGAAGGCGGCGCCGGGCTCCGTTCTGCCGCCCCGACGGCTAATATCGACAGTTCGACCGTCGTCTCCGGCGTCTCCGTTGGCTCGAAGTTCTCCATCACCTCGGATATCGGCAAGAACTTCACCTACACCTTCAACTCCACGACCGTTACATGGGGCCAGGTTGTTGACGCGCTGAACTCGGCCAACATCGGGGTGATGGCGGAATTCGTCCCCTCGACCACGGCCGGCCAATCCAACCTGCGCTTCGTCTCGATCAACGAGAAGGACTTCACCTTCGACGGCGTGACCGACCAGAACGTCATGGACGATCTCGTTGGCCTCACCTCGCCGACCGGGCAGACCTTCAACGCCAACAACCTTTTCGCGAACGGCCTCGCCGCCCCGACCGCCAACGAAACCGGGTTCACCGTCGCTTACGGTGGCCAGATTACTGGCACCGCCGGCGCCGGCGTGACCGGAGCGACCGCGGTCGCGGCGGGTTCCACACTGGTCTTCGAGGACGCCTCCGGCAACGCGCGCACGCTCTCCTACGGCGCAGCGACCACCGTGGCGCAGGTCATCACCGACATCACCGCGATGGGCGCCGGCGTCAAGGCCGAGCTTGTCAACCAGACCGGCGGCGGTGCCGGCCCGCTACAACTGCGCCTGCGCAACATGAACGGCGGGGATATGAAGATCCTCTCCGCCACGGGCGCCTTCGCTCCGGCCGGCACTGTAGCCTTCCCTGGCAACATCGTCGGCTACGCCGCACCGCTCTCGTCGAACCACGCGCTGCGCCTCGCCTACGGCCGGCAATACGATGCGATCATCGTCAACCTCGATCTTCTCGTGACGAACAACCCGGTTCAGAACGGCCGCAACCTGCTTCAGGGCCAGAACATGAACGTGGTGATGGACGAGTTCGCCGGCAATCCGCTGACGATCTCCGGCATCAACATCAGCGCCGCCGGCACGTTGACGATGGCACAGGCCGGCTCGAGCTGGACCAACGACGCCAATATCCAGACCTCGGCCACGCAAGCCAACCAAGCCTTGATCAATCTGCGCAACTTTCAGGCCCAGTTCGCGACCTTCAACAGCTACATCAAGTCGCGCTACGACCTGAACAAAGCCTATCAGGGCGACCTCAAGACACAGGGCGACGATCTCGTCGCCGCCGACGCCTCCGAGGAAAGCGCCCGCCTCGTCGCCCTGCAGACGCGTCAACAATTTGCCGTCCAGGCTCTCACCATCGGTAACCAGAACGAGCAATCTCTGCTTCGTCTGCTCGGCTGAGCGCGTTTCCCCACCCTCGCACGAAGAGCGGTCGGCTTCTCCGGAAGCCGGCCGCTCTGCATTTTCGGCATCGCTTTTACATGCCAGCCCCCTTACGGGGTGCTCCGAACACGCCGAAAATCGCAGAAAAAGTTGTCTTCGGACTCAGAAATATCTCGATAACGACCATACCGAGCTATCGATTACCTGTCTTTGGCGTAAATTACTTTCCATCACGAAGAACGACACCATTGTAACTGATTTTATCGCTCGTTCACGCGAGCCAAAACTGTCACGAAAACAAGAATTTCCGAAACAAGCGGCCCAATAAAGCACGCTAACATCCAGGATGGCAGGATTTTAAAGCCACATTGCCCGAATACCACGATATCAATTTAGTTGGAATTGTGACAACGGACAAAAAATCGCAACTTAGACCGAATAGATTAAAATATAATAATTAGCTAACCATATATAATCCAATTAATACGAGATAAATACTATAGTTGCCTCAAATTAAGATATTTTAATCTCGTTTTTTTTGTCAACCCCCAGCCCATATCGAATGCATAGATAATCGATTTACCATGCACGTCCTCAAACGAAACGGGCAGGGTTTTGGTAATTTTTTGAAAGCCGGCCATCGCCAACATGCACCTCAACGCCGCCCCGAAAAGGCAGCGCCACTCCTCCGGGCCCGCAGCGGCGCTGGAGGTTCTTTTCAGGCCAGGACGGCCGACCAATGCAACAGAAGGTGCAAGATTATGGCAGTTGTTTTCAATGCCGCCACGGCAACCAACGTTTCCATCCTCCAGCAGACGAATTCGCTGTTCCAGACCTCGCAGAAGCGGGTCTCCACGGGTAAATGGGTGTTCGGCGCCGCCGATGACGCCACCCGCTACAAGATGTCCGAGACCATGCTGGGCCGCGCGCGCCAGCTCGATGCGCTCAACAACAACGTCTCGCTCGGCCTCAAGACCCTCGAAGCCACCGACAATACCCTCAAGCAGATGATCGGCCTCGTCGAATCGGCTCAGGAACTGGCCCGCAAGGCCCAGGCCGAAGGCGCCGCCGGTATCCGCGGCATCGCGTCCGGCGCCAACATCGCCTCGACGACCGCCGTCGCGGGTTATGCTGTCGGCGCGACGCTCTCGATCACCTCGGATGGTGGCGCGAACTTCAACTTCACCTTCACCAAGACCGGCATCACTTGGGGTGAAGTCGCGGATGCGCTCAACTCGGCCAACATCGGCGTGATGGCGGAATTCATTCCGGGCACGGCGGCGAACCAGACGAACATCCGCTTCTTCTCGACCAGCGGCAAGGATTTCCGTTTCGACGGCTCCTCGACCCAGACCGTCATGGACGACCTCGCCAACGCCTCGATGGTGGCACCGACCGGCAGCCAGACCATGACGTCGGCCGCGCAGGCCAACAACCTGTTCGCCAACGCCGGTGCCGCCGCGACCGCTTCGGAAACGGGCTTCACCGTCTCCTTCGGTGGCGCGATCCTCGGTGCGAAGACCGCTGTGACGACCGCGACCGCCGTGGCCGCCAACTCCACCCTCGTCTTCGAGGATGGCAACGGCCAGACCCGCACCCTCACCTACGCGGCTGCGACGACGGTTGCCACGGTGATGGCCGACATCAACAACATGAACGCCGGCGTGAAGGCCGAAATCGTCAACACCGGTGCCGGTGCGACGACCCAGCTTCGCCTGCGCAACACCAACGGTGGCAACATCGTCATCTCGGCCGCGACGGGTGACTTCGCCGCTGCCGGTACGATGGGCTTCACCCCGGCGACGGCCTATGCGGCGCCGCTCTCGACCAACAATGCTCTCCGCCTGCAGTATGGCCGTCAGTATGATGCGATCATCACCAACCTGAACCTGCTGGCGCAGAACAACCCGGTGCAGGCCGGCCGTAACCTCCTCCAGGGCGAAAACCTCTCGGTTGTCATGGACGAGTTCGGCGGCAACCCGATCACCGTCGCCGGCATCAAGATCACGGCGAACGGCACCCTGACGATGGCCCAGGCCGGCACGACCTGGACCACGGACGCGAACATCCAGACCTCGGCCACGCAGTCCAACCAGGCTCTCCTGAACCTGCGCAACTTCCAGGCCCAGTTCGCGACCTTCAACTCCTACATGCAGGACCGCTACGACCTCAACAAGTCGTACCAGACGGACCTCAAGACCCAGGGTGACGACCTCGTCGCCGCTGACGTCGCCGAGGAATCCGCCAAGCTGACGGCACTCCAGACCCAGCAGCAGTTCGCGGTTCAGGCTTTCTCGATGGGCACCCAGAACGCCCAGTCGCTCCTCCGCCTCCTCGGCTGATCGGCGACACGAACGAGCAGTTTGCTCCGGAAGAACGGAAAGCGGCGGGGAAACCCGCCGCTTTTTTCTATGTCACGAGCCCGGAATAAACTCGATCTGCCACGGCTGCCCCGGCGCGGCGATATCGCGGAATATCCGCAGTCCACTGGCCAGATGTTCAGATGAGATAACGACTTCGCGATCGGGCAGCAAAACCCAGCGGCGAGATCCTGCCGCGACAACCACAGGAAATCCGTGTTCGGCTACGATCGCCGCGACACGCCGCAATCCGGAATAATACGGCTCTTTCCGCCAGGCATCTGGTTTTGCCGGCTCGACCAGCACCTCGTAGGGCGAGGTTTCGCTGGTTCGCGTCAGCAGGAAACCGCATCGGTCCGGCCGCCATTCGTCGCCAAGCCGGGCGTTCTTGCGCCAGTCGCAGTTGAAGCGGATGCAGCCGTCCGGCCGACTTGACCAGATGTCGCACCCCCGCCCCGGTCGACAATGCCGGCACCACTGACCCGGTGGTTTTGGTGGATCGAGATAGGGAATTCCGGGCAACTTGCAACACATCGAACAGGTACCGCATTCACGCCCGGCGACAATCGTTTCCCCCTCTGATTGCTGCCCCATCGCCCCCTCGAAACCGCCTGGAATCCCGTCGCTTAATCAATCCTGAAGGAAGAGGGTTAACGGGCCGGTAATGCCGGCGAAAGGCCAGGGCGGCCAAATTTGGAACAGTATCTTAATGTCTATCAGAACGATCCTGCGACAGCTGTTGCGAATACATGATTGCCTAAATAAACATATCTCCAGATCATCGAATTCCGTTATCTCGAAATTACGCTGAGTCGAATTCCGTTAAAGACTATTCATATTCCAAGAAATAGATGATTTTCAACTGCTATTCTCTTGGATTTTTACATAATAATAATTTGATAACCATGATAAATTGGCATTTTTTCTTGAATTTCACAAGTAATAAATTGGGAAGGAATCCGGGCTGAGTATCCCCCCGTCACGGCTCTCTCCGCGAGGGCAAAGCGCCAATCGGATGCCGTGCGAAGTCAGGCCAGGACGGCCGCCCAATGCAACAGAAGGTGCAAGATTATGGCAGTTGTTTTTAACGCCGCGACGGCGATGAACGTCTCGATTCTCCAGCAGACGAACTCGCTGTTCCAGACCTCGCAGAAGCGGGTCTCCACGGGTAAATGGGTGTTCGGCGCCGCCGACGACGCGACCCGCTACAAGATGTCCGAGACCATGCTGGGCCGTGCGCGCCAGCTCGATGCGCTCAACAACAACGTCTCGCTCGGCCTCAAGACCCTCGAAGCCACCGACAAGACCCTCAAGCAGATGATCGGCCTCGTCGAGTCCGCTCAGGAACTCGCCCGCAAGGCCCAGGCCGAAGGCGCCGCCGGCATCCGCGGCATCGCCTCGACAAACAACATTGCTTCGACGACCGCCGTCGCTGGTTATGCTGTCGGTGCCGTGCTCTCGATCACCTCGGATGGTGGCGCGACCTTCAACTACACCTTCACCAAGACCGGCACGACCTGGGGTGAAGTGGCGGATGCGCTCAACTCGGCCAACATCGGCGTCATGGCGGAATTCATCCCGTCGTCGACTGCCGGCCAGACGAACATCCGCTTCTTCTCGACCAACGGCAAGGACTTCCGCTTCGACGGCTCCTCGACCCAGACCGTCATGGACGACCTCGCCGCGGCGACGTTCATTGCGCCGACCGGCAGCACCACGATGACTTCGGCTGCGCAGGCCAACAACCTGTTCGCCAACGCCGGCGCCGCCGCGACCGCTTCGGAAACGGGCTTCACCGTCTCCTTCGGTGGCGCGATCCTTGGTGCGAAGACCGCCGTGACGACCGCGACTGCTGTCGCGATCAACTCCACCCTCGTCTTCGAGGATGGCAACGGCCAGACCCGCACCCTCTCGTATGCCGCCGCCACCACGGTTGCCACGGTGATCTCGGACATCAACAACCTCAACGCCGGCGTGAAGGCCGAAATCGTCAACACCGGTGCCGGTGCGACGACCCAGCTGCGCCTGCGCAACACCAACGGTGGCAACATCGTCATCTCGGCCGCGACGGGCGACTTCGCCGCCGCCGGTACGATCGGCTTCACGCCGGGTTCGGCCTATGCCGCGCCGCTCTCCACCAACAACGCTCTCCGCCTGCAGTATGGCCAGCAGTATGACGCGGTCATCACCAACCTGAACCTGCTGGCGCAGAACAACCCGGTGCAGGCCGGCCGCAACCTCCTCCAGGGCGAGAACCTCTCGGTCGTCATGGACGAGTTCGGCGGCAACCCGATCACCGTTGCCGGCATCAAGATCACGGCGAACGGCACCCTGACGATGGCCCAGGCCGGTGCGACCTGGACCACGGACGCGAACATCCAGACCTCGGCGACGCAGGCCAACCAGGCCCTGATCAACCTGCGCAACTTCCAGTCTCAGTTCGCGACCTTCAACTCCTACATGCAGGACCGCTACGACCTCAACAAGTCGTACCAGACGGACCTCAAGACCGACGGTGACGACCTCGTCGCCGCTGACGTCGCCGAGGAATCCGCCAAGCTGACGGCGCTCCAGACCCAGCAGCAGTTCGCGGTGCAGGCCTTCTCGATGGGCACCCAGAACGCCCAGTCGCTCCTCCGCCTCCTCGGCTGATCTGCGATCCTTCGATCAAAAAAACGAAAGCGGCGGGGAAACCCGCCGCTTTTTCGTTTGAACGTGAGGCTACCAGCACCTCTTCCGATAAACTTTTCGGTGGATTCCAGCGCCTGCTACCCCCGCCAGAATGGGTGAAGCTGTATCGAGCGCCAGCGAGCCCTCTCGCGGACCTACGCCGACAGCGACTCGAATACTTGTCTTCAGACGGAAATTCTCGAAATATTTTTTGTCAAGAAATTAGAAATATCTGTAAAAAATATTCATATATTTCTTATTCAATAAATCGTTAACCATAACTATGGCCTTGAAAGAATAGATCTTCATCATATAGATCACGATTAACCCATTTTAATTCTGCAATACACTCGCCAGAATCCTCCACTTCGTATGCATATATAGCCTGTTAGTCATGCACGTCCTCAAACGGGACGAGCCGGTTTCTGGTAAGTTTTTGACAGCCCCCTGCCCCGAGTATGCCCGCATCGCAGCCCGAACGGTTGTGTATTCGAGCGGCAGGGCGGGCATTCGCCTTCCGCATTGTCCGGCCAGGATGGCCGATCCATTGCAGCAGAAGGTGCAATTATGTCCGTTGTTTTCAATGCCGCCACGGCAACCAATGTTTCCATCCTCCAGCAGACGAATTCGCTGTTCCAGACCTCGCAGAAGCGGGTCTCCACGGGCAAATGGGTTTTCGGCGCCGCCGACGACGCCACCCGCTACAAGATGTCCGAGACCATGCTGGGCCGCGCGCGCCAACTCGATGCGCTCAACAACAACGTCTCGCTCGGCCTCAAGACCCTCGAAGCCACCGACAAGACCCTCAAGCAGATGATCGGCCTCGTTGAGTCCGCTCAGGAACTCGCCCGCAAGGCCCAGGCCGAAGGCGCAGGCGGCATCCGCGGCATTACCTCGGGTGTGAACATCGCCTCGACGACCGCCGTCGCGGGTTATGCTGTTGGCGCGACGCTCTCGATCACCTCGGATGGTGGCGCGAACTTCAACTTCACCTTCACCAAGACCGGCATCACTTGGGGTGAAGTCGCGGATGCGCTCAACTCGGCCAACATCGGCGTGATGGCGGAATTCATTCCGGGCACGGCGGCGAACCAGACGAACATCCGCTTCTTCTCGACCAACGGCAAGGACTTCAAGTTCGACGGCTCCTCGACGCAGACCGTCATGGACGATCTCGACCATGCGTTGTGGGTTGCGCCGTCCGGCGGCCAGGTCATGACCGCGGCGACCCATCCGAACAACCTGTTCGCCAACCCCGGCGCTGCTGCAACCGCGACAGAGACCGGCTTTGTGGTCTCATACGGCGGCGTCGCGACCGGATCGAAAACCGGCATCACGACCGCAACGGCGATCGCCGCCAACTCGCTCCTCGTCTTCGAGGATGCGAACGGCCAGACCCGCACGCTGAACTATACCGCCGCCACGACGGTCGCCACGGTGATCGCGGATATCAACAACATGAACGCCGGCGTGAAGGCCGAAATCATGAACCTCGGTACAGGCACGACGGCCCAACTGCGCCTTCGCAACACGGATGGCGGAAACATCACGATCTCGGCCGCAACGGGCGCATTCGCCTCGACCGGCACGATCGGGTTCTCGGTCGGCACCTCCTATGCGGCGCCGCTCTCGACCAACAATGCCCTGCGCCTGCAGTATGGCCGTCAGTATGACGCGATCAAGACCAATCTCGATCTTCTGGCGCAGAACAACCCGGTCCAGGCCGGCCGTAACCTCCTACAGGGCGAAAACCTCTCGGTCGTCATGGACGAGTTCGGCGGCAACCCGATCACCGTCGCCGGCATCAAGATCACCGCCGCCGGCACCCTGACGATGGCGTCGAACGGTTCGACCTGGACCTCGGATACGGCGATCCAGACCTCGGCGACGCAGGCCAACCAGGCCCTAATCAACCTGCGCAACTTCCAGGCCCAGTTCGCGACCTTCAACTCCTACATGCAGGACCGCTACGACCTGAACGCTTCGTACCAGACGGACCTCAAGACCCAAGGTGACGACCTCGTCGCCGCTGACGTCGCCGAGGAATCCGCCAAGCTGACGGCGCTCCAGACCCAGCAGCAGTTCGCGGTGCAGGCCTTCTCGATGGGCACCCAGAACGCCCAGTCGCTCCTCCGCCTCCTCGGCTGATCGGCGATCCTTCGATCAAAAAAGAAAGCGGCGGGGAAACCCGCCGCTTTTTTTCACGACGTATTGTCGTTTCACGAAGCCTTCGCCGGCGCCGTAAACTCGACCTGCCACTCACCACCCTGCAAGGCCGCCGCACGGAATATCCTGTAGTCCGATCCATAGTGTTCGGCAGGAATGGCAACGTCCTTGTCGGGCAGCATCAGCCAGCGGCGATGGCCGACGAGCACCATCATCGCCGTGCGGTTCCGCGCGGCAATCAGACACGCGCTCTTGAGTACGGAATAATAGGGCTCCTTGCGCCAAGCGTCCGGCCTACCCGGATCGACGATGATCTCATAGGGCAAATGCGCCGCTGCCTGATTGATAACGAAACCGGCACGATCGGGACGCCAGTCGTCGTTGAGCTGCGCATTCTTGCGCCAGTCGCAATTGAAATCAGCGCAGCCCTGAGGACGATTCTGCCAGATCGCGCAGCCTTTGCCCGGCGAGCAATGTTGGCACCATTTTCCGCCGGGTTTCGGTGGATCCATGTAGGTGATGGTCATGACCTTGCAGCACATCGTGCAGGTTCCGCACTCGCGCCCCGCAACGAGCGTGGGGGCTGCACTCTCCGTCGACATTCCTTGTCTCCCTGACCGCGACCGTCACCGCATTAAGGGAGCGTAAACCAAGATGGTTAATGGTTTGGAAAGGCGGGAGCCCAGGTGACTTGCCCTGCCCGCTCCCGTCTCTCGATGCAAATCTCGGCGAGATCGACGCCGCGCGGAACCGGGACCTCCCGATCCGGAAACAGGAGTGCCCGTTCTTGGCCGCGAAAGATCACGATTGTCGATCCCCGACCTTCGAGAATATCCCGCGCGGTCCGGGCCAGTTGGCTGTGGTAAGGCTCGCGGCGATGGGCGTCCGGCTGCGCGGGGTCAACCAGAACGGCCAGCGGCGCATCCTGATGCGCATGGGTGAGAATGAAGCGCGCACGATCGGGGCGCCACTCCGGCCCGAGGGCAGGATCGAGCCGCCAGACACAGAAATAAGTCGCGCACCCCGCTGGCAACGCGTTCCAGATGGCGCAGCCTTGCCCAGGGCGGCAATGGTGACACCATTTTCCTGCCGCCTTCGGTCGGTCGAGCCAGTCGATGTCGAACAGCTTGCAGCACAGCGCACAAGGTCCGCACGCCTTGTCCGCGACCGGAACTGCCTCAACCCATTTCATGCTGCTTCTCCACCTCGGGGCTTTGGCAGATTTAGCGTGCATTATGGTAAACACCTTGTTAATTTTTCTACCTCAGATTGTATTTCAGGCCTGATTCGTCGTGCCTGCAACCTGGGTGGAAAACGGGATGTTTACGCTCCTGTGATGAACTCGAATGCAAGGAAGGAGGCCAACCGTGGCCCTGAAAGTTGAGCTGAAGCCCAACGAACGCATCATCATTGGCACCGCTGTGGTGCGCAATGGCGAGCAGCGTACGAGCCTCATCATCGAAGGACACGCTCCGATCCTACGCGAAAAGGATATCCTGAGCCCTCGCACGGCAGATACGCCCGCAAAGCTGATCTACCTTGCGATCCAGTTGATGTATATCGACGGGCGAGTTGCTGAGAATATTGGGACATATAATAAACTTGTCACGGACTTTCAAAATGCTGTGCCAAGTTCAACCAATATTTTGATGGCAATTCACAACCATATCTTAAACGCGGAGTTCTATAAGGCCCTCAAGGAAGCGAAACAGCTTCTGGCGTACGAGAGGAAGTTATTCGAGCATGCAGCCCGGAATTCAGGCTTACGCGAAGACCCAGTCCCTGGCGCTCAGTCAGCGTGAACTCGAAGCACGCGCACTTCTCAAGGCAGCCGCGAAACTGCAGGCGCTCAAGGAAAACTGGGATCCCAGCATCTCGGCGATCGAAGATGCGCTCTCCCACAACCGAAAGGTGTGGACGCTGTTTCTCGCTGCCGCGACCGACGAGGAATGCACCCTCCCTCCGGAGGCGCGGCAGAACATCATCGGTCTCGCCCGCTTCGTGGTGAACCAGTGCATGCGCGTGCTGTTCAATCCTGAACCGGAAAAGCTCGGCCTGCTGATCGAAATCAACCAGCACATCGCCGCAGGCCTCCGCGGCAGCGCGACACCCGAAAGCGACGCTCAGGCGCTCGCCGCCGCGGCATCCTGACCGTTCTCACCTAAGGCGGAACTGCCGGAGCGATTCTTCACAGCGCCGCAAGGCGCTGTTTTCGTTTGTAGCGCATGACCAGATCTTCATCAGCACAAGAAAAAGGCGCCCGGAAGGGCGCCTTCTACTCAGTCTCCGGGGGAAGCGGAGGACCGAAACTCAGATGTAGTTGACGAGCGAGAGTTGCGACAGGCGCGCCGTCGTCTGGTAGCTCGCCTCAAGCTGCGTCTGGAGTGAGGTCAACTGAACTGCCACCTCCTCGCGTGACGTGCTTTCGATCTCCGAGAGCAACCCGCTCAGGAATTCCTTGCGGTCCGAATGGCGGGTCTTGGCGGTCGCGACCTGCGAGGTCGCGAGACCAAACTCGCCATTGATCTCAAGGATCGCGTTCGGCCCGCCGGTCGAATTGAAAACCTGGATCGCGCGCGCAGAGGCAGCATCGAACCGATCCTGCGTGGAGGTAATGCCCGGCGGATAATCGTCCGCCAGGAACATGCCAAGCGCGACGAGGGAGTCACGGAGCGCGACCTCGTTGGCGCGGGCCCCGAGACTGATCTGCAACCCGGTATCGACTTCGGAGGTCTGGGTGTCGCGCGCCGCAACAGTGGTGTCGTCATCGCCCTGATACCAGATCACGGTCGGGCGGGAGCCCGGCGCGGCATAGCTGGTCGAGGTGGCAAACGGCGGCTGCACGCGGGGCGGTTGCACAGTATTGGAACCGGAGAAGAACTCCCGCGACGCGACAAGGCCGGATGCCGCGCGGAGTTCGCCTTGTGCGATAGAATTGAGCCGCGAATCGATCGCCGTCTGCAGGTTCGCCGCAGTCGCGGCAGGCGTCGCGCCGACCGTGAAGACCGTGTCGTCAGCGGTGCCGGCTGTATCGACCGCGAAGCCGAGATTCATCGTCTTCCCATCCGGCAGGGTGACGGTGAACGACAGTCGTTCGCCGGTCAGCGGTTGGCCCGTGAAGTTGAAGCTGATTGCCGAGGGGGCGCCAGCCGGGCCGGCAACGGTGACGTTCGACATGCCGCCACCGGCCGTGCCAGCGACAAGCTTGATGCCGAACGGATTGCCTGCCGCATCTTCCGACAGCGTGGTCAGGGCGCCAACGTTCGAGGTGACCATCCGGCCGTTGCCGGTGCCAAGATCGGCAAGCCGGCGCTCGTCAACCACCTGCCGCAGGCCGGCATTGGTGCCGTCGCCAAGCATCAGCGTGTTGGCATCGACGACCGGCTTCACATCGCGCATCCGGCCCGAATAAAGATAGAGGCCCTCGTGCTGGTTATTGAGCGAGGAGATCACCTGCTCGAACTGCGCCTGCACCTGCTTCACGGCGGCCGTGATTTCCGGATAGCCGCCCGTGCCACGCGTATTCAGCATCACGCTGCGTGCCTTTTCGACCAAGGTCCGCAGTTCGTTGGTGCTCTGGTCCATCACCTTGAGACGGATCGTCGTCAGGTCGATGACGCTGTTGTAACCTTCGGCGATGCCGACCTGATTGCGGAAGGTAAGCGAGCTCACGCGCTGGTCGCCGAGGCCGCCGTAGGTCTCGGAACGCTGCCCGCTGGCGAGCTGCCGCTGCAGATCCTGCAACTGGTAGCGCATCGAGATCAGCGTGCGGGTGTTGTTCTGCGAGCGAACCGTGCCGCCGGCGAAGGGATAGAGACTACTGATCAGGGTCATGGCTCAGATCCTCAGAAGGGCATCGAACATGTCACGGACGGCCGCGACGATACGGGCATTGGCGGCGTAGATATTCTGGACCTCGACGAGATCGGCGAGTTCCTGATCGGTATTGACCCCGGAGACATCGGCCGCCCGTTCGCGCAGGGTAGAGAGAACCACTTCCTGTCCCTCCGCCAGGGCCTTCGAGTTGCTGGCAGCCTGGCTTTGCGTCGCGATCACGCGGTCGAGAAACTGGCCCGAAGTACCGTGATAGACGGCGGTCGATCCCGTCAGCGAGATTGCTGGCGTGAAATCGGTCTCCCATGACTGAATCTGGTCGCGCAGGAAGCTCGGGCGGGTAGGATCGCCTGTGGAGGTCGTGGTCGGGGCAGTCTGGTAGACGACGAGACGGCTCGGGTCGGACAGCAGTGCCGGATTGACGCGGATGCCGGTAGAGAAACCGCGCTTCTGTGAGCCGGTGTCGAACGAGCCGGTGTAGATCTGCGAGCCGGCGTTGCCATCCACGAAGAACGGCAGAGCGGTACCCTGATCGGTCAGCGCCGTCACGGTGGCGCGAGCCGAGAGGTTGTTGACGTCGAGCGTATTGCCGGCACCGTCGTCGAGGACCTGGACGACACCCGCGCCAAGATTGTTGACGGTGAAGCCGGCGCCACCCGGCGCTGTGGCGAGTGCGGCGCCGATGGCCGCGATCGCAGCGGCCATGCCGCCGGAGAAGTCGATGCCGAATTCGATGTCGTTCGGATCGGCAGTCGCGCCTGCAGCGAGCGGCAATGCCGTCGGATCATTGACGGCGATCAGCGAGACCTTCTGCTTCGTCCCCGCAGGTTGCTGCGTATATTCCAGCGTGACGACGTTGCCGCTCTGGAGCGCATTGAGATCGAGGTCGAAGCCGGTCTGGACGCCGACAGTCGCGGCCGTACCTGAAACCGTGCGGTCGCCGAGCGAGGTCGCGAGTGCGGCGGCGAACTCGTCGAGGTGCCCTTGCGTCTCCACCAGAATGCTGTCGCGCAGCTCGAACAACGCCGCGAACGAGCCGGACTTGATGAGACCGTTGCGGTTGAGGTCCACCGCCCCGCCGATCGGATCGGTGATCATCAGGTGGCCAAGGCCGCTCTGGGCGGCATTCTGGTTGTAGAGGCTATCGGCCGACACCGCAAAGCGCTCGTCGAACTGGAGCTTGAGATTGCGTCCCTCGATGAAGAGCGGGCCGCCAGCCGAGGTATAGATGTTGAAGTTGCCGGTCCCGTTGTCGAAGACACGTAGATCGAAATAGGTGGAGAGCTTGTCGATGTACTTGTCGCGTTCGTCGAGCAGCCCCTGCCGCGTCGCGCTGTCGGATATCTCGTTGAGCTTCTTTGTGGTCTGGCCGATACCCTCGAGGAGGGTGTTCACCTCCTCGGCCTGATCGGCGATGCGCGCCTCAATCTCGCCGCGCATGAGCTGGACGTTCTCGGACAGCGTGTTCAGCGTCGAGGCGAGGCTCTGGGCGTTGACGAGTGCGTTCTGGCGCGCGGTCGACGATGCCGGGTCGGCAGCAAGCGTCTGGATCGCGGTCGAGAACTTCGAAAAGATCGTGTTGATGCCCGCATCGCTCCCCGGCTGCCCGAACAGCGAGTCAACGCGCTGGAGGTAATCGGAGAGCATCGCCGAGTAGGAGGCTCCGCCCGATTCCGTCCGCATCTGCTTCTGCAGAAGCTGGTCGAGTACCCGGTTCACGCTGACATCGCGAACCGCGCCGGCGGTGATGCCGAGCGCACTCGTTTCCTGCGTATTGAGGACCCGGCGGGTGTAGCCGACGGTGCCGGCATTCGCGACGTTGCGCGAAATCAGGCTCATCTGCGCCTGATTGACCGTCAAGCCGGATACGGCGTTCTGCAGGCTCGAAAGCAGTCCCATCCTTACCTCCTTCCGTCTCCGGCCTAGGCCGGGGACGACAAACTCACCGGACGATGTTCATCACGTCCTGAAGCATCTGCTGCGCTGTGGTGATGATCCGCGTGTTGGCCGAATAGGCCTGCTGCGTGACGATCATCTTCGAGAATTCATCGGCGACATCGGCATTCGACCCTTCGAGCGTGCCACCGATCACATTGCGTCCGCCGTCCGAGAAGATCGGCTGGCCGGATTCCAGCGTTTCCTCGAAAACACCGCCGTCCTTGCGCTTGAGCAGCGAATCCGCCGGGAACTGCGCGATCGGGATCTGCGCCAGCGCCACTGTCTGTCCGTTGGAGTAGATGCCCATGAGGCGCCCACCCTCGCCGATCTCGACGCCGGTCCGCGTGCCCGAGGGATAGCCATCCTGGTTGAGGGTGTTGACGTTGACGCTGCCGTTCGCGTCGGCGAACTGGGTCAGCCCGGTCAGACCGAAATTGATGTCGACCGCGCTGCTGGTGGCCCCGTCAACGGTGAAGGCCTGGGTCAGAATGCCCGAAGCAGGTGCCGTCATCCGGCCGTTGGTATCGAACTGGACCGCATTGCTGACCCGCGTCCATTTTGCGGTGGCGCCCGTCGCGTTGTTGTCCGAGAGATAATAGAGGCTCCAGGTCGCCGGACTGTTCGAAGTCTTGCCCCAGCGCATCTGTACGTCGATCGGCGTGCCAATCGCATTGTAGACGGTGACCGACTGGCCCGCGATCGTCCGGTCAACAAAGCCGGTCTCGTCGCTCGCCGCGATCGTCGCGCCGGTATAGGCCGCACCGGAGAGGAGTTCCGAGCCAGGCAGCGACGCGTTCGCCACCTCCGTGCGCGGATAGCTCGGCAGATTACCCCGATATTCGAGTTGGCGCGTCGCGCGTGCCGGCAGATTGTCGTTGGTAATCCGGAGGATCTCGAGCGCCGAGCCGGTTGCCGAGCCGGTGTTCGGATCGATCAGGTAACCTTGCAGGTAATAGCCCGATCCATTGACGAGATAACCGTTGTTCGACAATTCGAAATCGCCGCGGCGGGTATAGACCGCAGCACCGGAGAAGACCGGCGATCCGTCGACGAACGCAGAACGCTCGCGCACCGCAAAAAAACCCTCGCCGGAAATCGCGACATGCGTGCCGATCTGGCTGTTGAGGAAGTCACCCTGCACCGTCGCGGTGCCGCGGCTGAAAGCGCCGACCGACCCCGCGATCTCCCGTCCCTTGGGCAGATCCGGGATCAGCGTCGAGAATGTCGTATCGACACGTTTGAAGCCGACCGTGCGGCTGTTGGCAATGTTACCGGAAATGTTCTCGAGGGCGTAACTCTGGGCCGTGAGCCCGGAGACCGCCGTGGTCATCGCACCGAAAATACCCATGAACGCAACCTCGTCTGGCATCGCTGGACGGAATGCGCCCGCCATGCCACGCGCACGCCGGACCAGTCCCGCCAGGACCGATGCACGATACATGCCAAGGTTGTTTTCTTTGATATTACACAATTTTTGGTTGTGTTGATATTTTACCGCTCGCCGCTTCTGGAGAGGCTTGCCGGGTTCGAGGCAAAACTTGCCGGGCCGCCGCCAGAACACGGCGAAGCCGGAGGAGGCTGTGCCCTCCCCCGGTTTCCTGTCATGTCTGAAAGCGTTACGCGTGCTCATGACCTGCCCCGCCGAAGCGGGAACCTCCGTCAGCGGATGATGTTGATGACGTCCTGCAGCATGGTCTGCGCGGTGGTAACCACGCGGGTATTGGCCGAGTAAGCCTGCTGCGTGATGATCATTTTCGAGAACTCGTCGGCGATATCGGCGTTCGAATTCTCCAGGGAAGCGCCGACGATACCCGAACCCCCGGTCTGGACGAGAGGCTGGCCGGATTCGAGGGTAGCCTCGAAGGTGCCGCCATCGAGGCGCTTGAGCAGGTTCGGCGAGGGAAATTCCGCAAGCGCGATCTGCGCCAGCGGCACGGTCTGCCCGTTGGAATAGGAGCCCATGATGCGGCCGCCCTCAGCCACGGTGATCCCCTGCAGCGTGCCGGTCGGATAGCCGTCCTGCGTGATGCGGTTCGGGTTGATCTGGCCGTTCGGATCGGCGAACTGCGTCAAGCCCGTCGAGCCGAAGGTCAGGTTGATGGCGCCGGTCGGCACGGTATCGACCGTAAAGGTGGTCGGGATGATGCCGGTGGCCGGGCTTGTCAGCTGGCCCGAGGCCGAGAACTGGACGTTGTTCGAGATGCGGGTCCACTTGGTCGTGGCGCCGGTCGCGGTCGAGTCCGACATATAGAACATCGACCAGGTTTCCGGCGCGGCATTGGAGGTCTTGCCCCAGCGGATCTGAACGTTGATCGGTGAACCAGCCGCGTCATAGACGGTGACCGACTGGCCGGCGATCGTCTGGTTGAGGAAGTTGGTCTCGCTGGAGGCTGGCACGGCCGCGAGATCGAGAGCCGGCGTCAGCAATTCGGAACCCGCCACCGACGCGTTGGCGGTCGCCGTCAGCGGATATTTCGGCAGGTTGGCCTCGTATTCGATCGTCGTCGTCGCGCGAGCAGCGAGGTTCGCCGAAGGAATGCGGACCACGTTGAGCGAGGAGCCGGTGGTGGCACCGGTTGTCGGATCGACCTGATAGCCCATCAGGTAGTTGCCCGTGCCGTTCACGAGGTAGCCATTGCGGTCAACCTCGAAGTCGCCACGGCGGGTGTAGAGGCTGGAGCCCGCAAAGATCGGTTGACCGGCGGCGTCGCCGGTCCGTTCCTTGACGATGAAGAACCCCTCGCCCGAGATCGCGACGTTCGTCCCAATCGAGCTCGACTGGATGTCGCCCTGAACGGTGGCGGTGTTGCGGCTGAACGCGCCGACCGACCCAGACAGCTCGCGACGCGGCGGCAGATCAGGAACGAGATCGGCGAAAGAGGTGTCGACGCGCTTGAAGCCTGTCGTGCGCGAGTTGGCGATATTGCCGGAGATATTCTCAAGGGCGAAGCTCTGGGCGTTAAGGCCAGAAATCGCCGTCGTCATTGCACCAAAGATACCCATGGACCCTGAACCCCATCACAAGAAACTGGTGGCAGGGTCGAACGCGAGACCTGTGACCCTGACCTGGGCCAAGGGTTGGCAAGGGGCGTGCCATGAAGATCAATTCAGAAATTTCAATGAGTTATACAAATATACACGTAATAGTTGCAGGAAGTTTCGACCCTTTCGGAGAGTCAGGCGGCAGTATTTTCCGCAACTTTATTTTGAGTAATTGAGATAGATACAACCTCCGATAGTAAAATGGGTGCGTTTTCGTGGAACGGAAGAGGCCGACAGACATCGGCAGCGGCAATTCCTACCCGGGCGGTGAGGATGCCGTTCAGCACACCCTCGCCCAGCTTCGCCGAAAGCCGGGCCGCGATCCCCGCGCCGAGCACCTGCGACAGGAACGAATCTGCGACCGCCATTCCGCCGGTAACGGTGAGATGCGACAGCACCCGCCCGACAAGGCGAAGCAGGCCGAACCCGCTGGCCCGCCCGCCATAGATCGTCGAGAGTCGCCGGATCAGCCCGAAGCTCTGCACCAGCACGAAGCCGACGTCGATGATCGCCCGCGGCGACAGCGCCGTGACGACCGAGACGCGCTGTGCCGCCGCCGCGATGGCCGCCCGGGCAAGATCGTCCTTCGGTGCAAGAAGCGCGCGCTCCGCGACGCCGAGCAGGGTCGCCGGATCGTGGATCTCGTCGAGCACCCGGGCGATTTCCGTCCGCCCCGCCGTCGCGCCCGAATCGCGGGCATAGAAGGCGGAGAGATCGCGCAGGAACCCGCGCACCGCTTCGCGTTCCGGCACGGCGATCAGCTCCAGTGCCCGAGCCCGCAACTTGCCGACCTTGCGCATCCGCAGGATCGCGAAAAGTTCGCGCAGCAGGAAAACGACGATCCCGAGAACGACGATGCCGATCAGCCCCAGAACCACTTGCCCGATCCAGGGCGACGCCTTTTCCATCGAGAGATAGAATGCGTAGACGCCGTCCGCGACATAGGCGCCGACCAGCAACGTCACCGCGCTCCAGAACAGCGACGACCACGAGAAGATGCCGGTTCCGCCCTCTGCCGCAGCGAGATCGACAATCTGCTTCACCTCCATCTCCGGAGAGGTTTCGATCGTCACGCGCGCGCCCTCGCCGCTCCTGGCTTTGCCGCCTTCGTCCAGCGTGTAGGCGCGGGCGCCGCGCGGCGGGGCACCGTCGCCTGCTTCGAGAGAAATGGCGCGCGGCCTTGCGGGATCATCGCTCATGCGAGGGCATCTCCGATGAGGAATTCAAGCGCCCGGTCGAGCCGGATCTGCGGCAGCCCACCGGCCTCCTTGCGCATCGCGGGCGAGGGCGGACGGAACCGGAGGAAGCGAAGCGGCACATTCTCGCCCTTGAAGACCGCTTCCGCGTTCTCCGGCAGATCGCCGGGAAAGATCGCAACCTCGCCATTGCCGTCAAAAACCTGCCCATCGAGCGTTTCCCCGGCGATCGGAACGCCGGCGACGCAAGGGAGTTCGCGCCCCTTCTCACGCGCGATCACTTCGCGGGTAGCCCGGATTGCGGCCAGCGCGATCGCCTCGCTCGGAACCCCGGCCCCCGTCGCGCGGTGATGCGCGCGCCGGACCAGCATCCTGAGAATGGCTTCGAGGCGATCGTGGTTCACATGGTGCAGGTGGTCAGCCTTCGTCGCTGCAAAGAGAATGCGGCTGACACGCGGCGAGAACAGGCTCGACAAAAGAGAAGAAGCGCCGACGCGGAAGGCAAGCAGCACATCCGCCAGCGCCTCCTCGAGGTCGCGAATTGCCTCCGGCCCGCCGTTGAGCGCTCCGAGCACATCCACCAGCACGATCTGTCGGTCGATGCGCGAGAAATGCTCGGTGAAAAACGGCCGGACCACGCGCGCCTTGTAAGCTTCGAACCGGCGCTCCATCAGCGCTGCGAGCGAGTTGGGCTTGCTGCCCTCGCCGCCAAGGCGGAGCGGGGCGAAGGTCAACGCCGGCGCGCCTTCAAGATCACCCGGCATCAGGAAACGGCCAGGCGCCAACGCCGAGAGTTCGCGCCCTTCGGACCGGCACGCCCTGAGCGCTGTCGTGAAGAGATCGGCGAGCCGCCGCACTTCCGATTCGCTCACCGGACCATCCGGATCCACCGTCTGCAGGGCAGCGAGGTAGGGCTCGAAGGGTTGGCGCCGCTTGCCGATCCCGGCCTTGGCAAGCGTGTCCGCCGAGAATTGCGCATAACTCTTGGCGAGGAGCGGCAGATCGAGCAGCCACTCGCCCGGATAATCGACGATATCGAGCGAAAGCCGCGATTGCCCACCCCCGATCAAACCTGCGGGCCCTAGAAGCCCGCCAAGATACCGGCGGCGGCTCTGGTAATCGATTTCGAGGCTGAGCGCGGAAATCTGCCGCGTCGACTCCGGCCAGGCCCGCTCCGGCGATGTCAGGGTCGCAAGGTGATCCTCATAGGCAAAGCGCGGCAGCGCATCATCAGGATGCTCGACAAGCCTTGCGCCAGCGATCCGGCCCTCGGCCATCGCCCGGAAGCCGGGCAATCTGCCCGACGAGACGAGCGCATGCACCATACCGGTGATGAATACCGTCTTGCCCGCGCGGGAAAGCCCAGTGACGCCAAGCCGAATGGAAGGTTCGCCCATGCGCGCGAGATAGGAACCGAAATTTCCCGCCCCGGCCTTCAGCCCTTCCCAGAGCGTGCCCTCCGGCACGGATGATCGCTGCGCCATTCACCAGATCCGCTTTCGTTCAAGGAATGGCGATTGGCGCGGCAACTTGCAAGGTTTCGTGAGAGAGCGGCAGTCAGTCTTCGTCTGTGCCACCGAGCAACGATGGCGTGACGAAGGCCGCAAGCCGTGCGGTCTCCGGGCCGATCTCGCGCCAGTGCCCCTCCATCTGAAGATGGATGAGGCCGGCCGTCGGCAGCTTGCGTTCGAGGCGGGCATAGGCTTCGGCATCACTGTGCGCGGGATCGGCGAGGAACAGCGAAATCGCATGAAGGCCGGGGTTATGGCCGATCATCAGCACCGTCTTCGCTTCGCTCGGCAATTCCTCGACGACCTCGAGGAGGATATCTGGCGGAGCCTCGTAGATCATCCGGGTACGCTGCTGCTGCAGATCGGGAATGACCGTCTGGATCAGGGCGAAGGTTTCCTGCGTCCGGGTCGCGTCAGAGACCATGCAGAGATCGATGCGGGGTGCAAGCGTCTTGAGCTGTCCCGCGATGAGCGGCACGGCAACCTGCCCCCGGGGCGCGAGCGGGCGACGATGATCCGGAACGCCATCGGGCCAGGCCGCCTTGCCATGTCGCATCAGAAAGAGATTACGCATCGCACCCCCGGCTGTTCCGGCCCATCAACCCTGCTAGCCGAAAAGCCTTCGCAGATCGGCTCCCCTCTTTGACGCCTGCGGCACAAACATGCAATGGAGCTTTCGACCGATAGACCGAAAGCCGCCGCCATGGATCGCTCCCCCACCACGCTGCGCTACAGCCATCGCGCAAAACCCTTTTCGAGCGAGCTTGAGCTGGAATTGACCGGTCGGGAGCTGATCGCGGTCAAGGGACGTTCCCGGCAGGTTTTCCCGCTCGGCGGCATCGAACACATCCGGCTCGAATATTCCCCACGCAACGTCGCGCGGCTCGTCTTCCGTTGCATCGTCCGGGCAACGGACGGGCGGAGCGTGACCTTCGACAATCTCAACTGGCTCTCGCTGATCCAGACCGAGCGGCGCGATGCGGATTACACGGCCTTCGTCACGGCGCTGGCCGAACGCGCAGCGCCAACCGCGCGGCGTGAAGCCGGGGCCGCGCCGATTCGTTTCCACCTTGTCCAGATCATCGGTTGGCTGACAATTGCCCTACTGTTCGGCAGTGCCGGGTATTTCCTGCTGCGCCCCGGCGGGTTCGGCACCTTCGTCAGCCGCGTCTACGCCGTCATCGGCGTCATTTTCGGCGGCTATCTCACCATCTGGCATCTGGAATTCATGAAAAGAAACCCGCCCCGGCCTTTTACTGCCGGGGCGGTTCCTGCCGAAGTCCTGCCGCCCGAGGCACCCCCTGTCCCTCGGGCCTGACTTCAGGTCCGGATCACCAGCACCGAGCACTCGGCATGGCGCGCGATATTGGTCGCGTGGCTGCCGACCAGATAGGTCGCGAGCGTCGGATGATGGGATCCGCAGATGATGAGGTCGCACTTGGCTTCGGAAGCCTCCGCCAGTACCTCATGATAGACACCACCGGAACGGACAGCCGTGGACACCTTGTCGGCCGGCAAGCCGAGGCCGGTGACGATATCCCGCAATTCCTTGTCAACACGGCCCTTTTCGCCCGTCTCGAAATCGGCCGGAACGTATTCGAGATAGGTTGAGGGGACAATCGGCATGACGTAGAGCAGGCGAAGCTCTGCGCCCCAGTTCTTCGCCAGCCCGACAGCCTTCTCAAGTGCCGGTTTGGTGACTTCCGTATCGCCAAGATCGACAGGAACGAGCAGTTTCTTGAACATGGAACGATCCTCTGTGCATTCAGGAGCAGGAATTGCTCCGGAAGTTGCAAACATCATAGCGCCGCGCCTGCGCGGCAGCCTTGCCGCAGATCAATCTGACAAAATGACGCATCAAAGCCCCGCCAGCCCAGAATCCGATTGACCGGACCGGGCGCCGGGTTGAAGACTGCACCAACTCTTCCTTTCAAGGCCCCACCCATGTCCGCTCCGCAAACGGTGACGCCGGCGCCCGCTCCCCTATTCGCGCGCCTTCGGTCCGAGCCCGTCTACTTCCTGATGGCGCTCTCCTTCATCAATTTCGTCGGCTTCGCCGGCTGGCAGACCCTCTTCAACAACTTTGCCAAGGAAGCGGCGTCAGCGACTGGCGCCGACATCGGCCTCGCGCAGTCAGTCCGGGAGATTCCCGGCTTTCTCGCCTTCACCGCGATCATCTGGTTCATGATGCTTCGCGAACAAACCTTCGGTTACATTTCGCTTCTGGTGCTCGGCGCCGGCGTTGCGCTCACCGGCTATTTCCCAACACTCACCGGCCTTCTGATGACAACCTTCATCATGTCGGTCGGCTTTCACTATTACGAGACGGTCAACCAGTCGCTCTCGCTCCAACTCTTTCCGAAGTCTCACGCGCCGCGCCTGCTCGGCAGAGTGGCGGGCGCCAATGCAGCGGCACAGTTTCTGGTCTACTCCGGGCTCGCCATCGCCTGGTGGCTCGGCTTCACGCATTATGGCACGCTGTTCGGCGCCATCGGCCTCGTCTGCATGGTGCTGACCGCCCTCGCTTTCACGTATTTCCGCAAGTTTGACGGCGATGTGCCGCAGACCAAGAAGATCGTGCTGCGCAAGCGCTACTGGCTCTATTACGCGCTCACCTTCTTCCACGGCGCGCGACGGCAGATCTTCTCGGCCTTCGCGAGCTTTCTTCTGGTGGAGAAATTCGGCTTCAAGGTCCCCGATGTCGCGATGCTGATGCTGGTGACAGCGGCGATGAACACTTTCGTCGCCCCGCGTCTCGGCGCGCTGGTCGGCCGTTGGGGCGAGAGGCGCACCATCACCTTCGAGAACATCACGCTGATCTGCGTCTTCCTCGGCTATGCATTCGTGACGAACGGCTGGATCGCCGCCGGCCTCTACGTGATCGACGGTATCTTCTCGATTCTCGTCCTGGCACAGAAGACCTATATCCAGAAGATCGCCGATCCTGCCGACATGGCGCCGACCGCAGCCTGCGCCTTCACCATCAACCACATCGCGGCCGTGTTCATCCCCTTCTCCTTCGGCCTCATCTGGCTGAAGGACCCGAGCCTTGTCTTCCTGCTCGGCGCGCTGATCGCCTCGTCTTCGCTCTTCCTCTCGTTCTTCATCCCGCGAGACCCGGAACCGGGCAACGAGACGATTTTCTCGGCGAAGACCGCGCCGGCAGCGGCCGAATGAAGCGCCTGTCGGCGCGGCATCAGATCCGCGTCGTGAAGTCAACCAGCCAGGCCGGCATCAAGCGGACGATGGCCGCTTCGAGCGCCTTGTCGAAACCGGCGAGGATCATCACGCCCATGGCGATGAAGATGATCGCGAAGGTGAGCTTGCCCTTGCCGGAGGTCGAGAACTCCATCAGTGCCGCCTTGCGCCGGCCGAGCGCCTCGCGCGTTCCGTAGGCGAGCGCGAGCATCACGCTCGCGGCGCCCAGCGAGAAGACGAACATCGCCAGTGCTGCCTGCGCGACCGTCCCGGTCTGCGCCGCAAGGCCAATGGCGGCGAAGAGGCTTGGGCCTGCACAGGGGCTCCACACAGCGCCGAGCAGCAGCCCGGTAACAAACTGGCCGGTGTTGCCGGAGAGCGAAAGCCGGTCTAGCGCGCCAGAGGCACGATCGGCGAGAGGGCCGAGGCCGGTCGCAAAGGCGGCCTGCCCCTGCGGCAGCAGCATCGCGACGCCGAGCGCCAGCATGATGAGGGCGCCGGCGAAACGGATATTATCCTGCGAGAGACCGATTGCCGGTCCGACGGAGGCGATGAGAGTTCCGAAAACCGTGAAAGTGACGCTCATGCCGGCCATGAGCGCGACAGGTCCCCACTTGCCCTCGCGCAGCGCGGTCGCCAGCACGAAGGGGATCATCGGCAGGACACATGGATTGAGCGTCGTCAGCGCACCGGCGAGATAGGCGAGAATGAGCGTCTGCATGGGAACCCCTGAAAGTTGCCGGAAAAATCCGGCATCGGGCCCCTCAATCGCAAGTCACGCTTGTGTGACGCCGTCGCGACCTGACCTGCGCAAGCACTCAGGCCTGCCGCTCCGGCGTGCGCACCACGAGGCCGTCGAGCGCATCGCTGACCTTGATCTGGCAGGAGAGGCGGGAGTTCGCGCGAACATCGAAGGCGAAGTCGAGCATATCCTCTTCCGTCGGCGCGGGCGAACCGACAGCAGCAGTCCAGGCCTCGTCGACATAAACATGGCAGGTCGCGCAAGCGCAGGCGCCGCCGCATTCCGCCTCGATGCCGGGGACGGAATTGCGGATTGCCGCCTCCATCACCGTCGAGCCGTTCTCGGCCTCGACCGTCCGTGCCGTGCCATTGTGTTCAATGAAAGTGATCTTCGCCATTTCACCTTATCCGGTCTGCAGAAAAGCATGCACCCCACCGCCCGTTTCGCGGCGTAGCGCCTGTTCAGCCGATTAAGCCGAAACCGGGGAAATGGCGAGGGGCGAAATCGAAATTCCGTCCGCCTCGTTTCAGGCAGCGGCGTGAAACCCGTCGATGGCGCCAATCGCCTCGCGCACAGAGGCGGTCAGCTCATCGAGCGCACCCCGCCAACTCGCCTCGTTCGCCGAAATGAGCTGCTCGCAGGCTTCGGCCTTTGCCGCCACGCGCCACGCGCCAATCGAGCGCGCAGAACCCTTCAGCGTATGCGCGAGATCGCCGCGCTGGCGCTGGTCGCGCGCAGCACCGAGCATGTCGAGAACCGAGCGTGCCTGCGCGACAAACAGCCCCAGCACCTCGCGTTCGAGATCGCGATCGCCGAGCGTCTGACGGGCAAGATGGACAAGATCGATCGGCCGCTCGAAGGACGGCGGCGCGGCTTCCGGCAACATGGAATTGCGGTAGAACATGGGTGGCCCTCCCCCGGACCTGTGATGTCGTATCGATCAGCCTTGAGCCGCGCTGGTTAAGAAAGGCCGACGCAATCCCCCGGGTGGCAACGACGACACCGGGAATCGTTTCCGTTAGGGTGGCCGAGGCGTTAACGACGTTTGAACATCGTTAACACTTTCTGTTTCCGTTCTCGCGAGCCTCAAAGTAAACTGCCCTTTCGAAATCGTGGGCTGCCCCTCGGGAAGGGGCAGGGTCGCGCCTTGTCTGCTGGCAGGATGCCACCGGGCGGCGCTGGTGAGGGTAAACGCGTTATGGCCACGCAGAAGATGAGCAAGGATCCCGCCGAGGCCGCGCTGTCGGCGATCGAGGAGGCCCTGGGCGTGACAGCGCCAGCGTCAGGCGAAGGCGGCGACAAACCAGCGCTTCCTGCGGCAGAAACCGCATCCGGCAAGGCGAAGATCGAACCGCAACTGCCGCGCGTGGACGACTTCGACATCTTCAAGCCGCTCGACGAGAAAAAAGCCGTCGGCGATGAGAAGCCGGCCCTCGCCGCGAAAAAGGACGAACCCAAGACTGCCGAGCCCACACCGACCGAGGCGCCGACGCTCGCTGTCAAACCGCGCAAACCCGTACGTGCGAAGGAAACCGAGCCCGTCGAGGCTCCGGCGAAGGAACCTGAAGCCGCGCCTGCTCGCCCGTCGCGCGCGTCCGTGGTCCTGCCAGCCAACGACGATCAGCGCGCCTCGATCGGCGAATTGCTCGAACCGCTCTCGCGCCCTTCGCCGAAAGGCCCGGTGCTCATCGCAACGCTGCTCTCGCTTCTCTGGGCCGGCGGCGGAGCTTACCTGCTGAGCCGCCCGGATGGCCTGCTGCTGACGGCTGAAGGCGCGCTGCGTCCACATTCGGAAGCAACGATCATCCTTGCCGCGCTGGCGATCCTCGTCCCGGTGATGTTTTTCTTTTCGATGGCGATGCTCCAGCGACGCTCGCGCGACCTGAAGGTTTCGGCCGAAGTGATGGCGCTCGTCGCCGCGCGGCTCGCCGAACCGGAAGTCGCGGGCGCCGAAACGGTCTTCACGCTCGGCCAGGCCGTGCGCCGTGAGGTATCCTCCATCGGCGACGGCATCGAACGTGCGGTCGCGCGCGCCGGCGAACTCGAAAATCTTGTCCACGGCGAAGTGACCGCGCTTGAGCGCTCCTACGCCGACAACGAATACAAGATGCGTGCCCTCGTGAACGAGCTTTCGGCCGAACGCGAGGCGATCATGGCGACGGCGGAGCGTATCCGCGCGACGATCGACGCCGCGCATCAGGGTTTCAACGCCGATATCTCCAAGGCCTCCACCTCGATCTCGACAGCGGTCGACGAGGCCGGCACCCGCGTCGGCTTCCTGATCGGCGACCGGCAGAGCGAGCTCGTCTCGACCCTCGACCGCACAGCAGCAAACCTCGCCGAAATCATCGAGTCCCGTTCGAAAGACATGGTGCAACAGCTGTCGAGCGCCGCGCGTGACACCTCGGAATCGATCGAGATCGCCCGTACCGGCCTGATTTCCGATCTCGGGCAGACCGGCTCGGGCATCGTCTCGCAGATCGAGGATTCCTCGCGCGAACTCGCCCGCACCCTCGCCGATCACGGCGAAAACACTCGCAGCGCACTCGATGAAGCCGGCACCCGGACAACTGAATCCCTCCGTGACGTGACAACAGGGCTCGTCACCCAATTCCGTGATGCCGGCACTGTAACGATCCAGTCGCTCACCGAGATCGCCGAGCAATCCGCGCGCGCCCTTGCCGAGGCGAGCGAACGCTCGACCGGCGATTTCCGCACCGCCAGCAGCGAACTATCGGAAGCGCTCGCGCTTTCCGCCGCGCAAACGACCGAATCGCTCCGCGAAGCCGGGGTTGCTGCCGCAGCCGAACTGCTGAACGCCTCGAACCAGTCCACCGGCGCGTTCCGCGAGGCGTCCGACGCAGCCAGCACCAGCTTCCGCGACATCGCTGCCCAGTCGACTCAGGCCGTCGCCGAGAGCCTCGACAATTCGACCCGCATGTTCCGCGAAGCCGGCCTTGCCCTCAAGACCGAGTTCGACGAAACCGCTTCGGTGGTCAACACGGCTTTCGCCGAAAATGGCCGCTCGATCATGGAATCGGTTGGAGCCCGCGCCATCGAGATCAACGAGGCGATGCGCACTGCCTCAAGCGAACTCATCGAGGCAATGGAAAGCCGCGGCCTCGAAGCGAGCCGCATGATCGAGGAAACGGGTGGCAAGGTCGCCGAAAACCTGCTCACGAAGGGTAGCGCGCTTTCGGAGAATATTCTCACCAGCGTCAATCGCATTGAAACCAGCCTCAACCAGAACGCCGGTTCGATCGAGACGAGCCTTGATTCCGGCACCGCGCGCCTCGCGGATATTCTCACCGCCCACGCCGATGGCATGAGCCGCAGCCTTTCCGGTGCGACTGATCTGCTCGGAGACACGCTCCAGGAAAAGGCGGCAATCGTCGAACGGCATCTCGACAGTGGCACCGCGCGCATCTCCGGCTTGTTCGAGAGCCATTCGCGCGGCCTCACCGGCGAACTCGACCGGGTCGTCGGCAACATCGAACAGACGCTCAAGAGCCAGACTGAAGCGCTGGAAGCGAGCCTCGTCGAGCGCGGCCTGTCGCTGGCGGATTTGCTGTCGAGCCGGATCGCGCAGACCAACGAGGCCTTCGAGATCGCGAGCGAGAGCCTAGGTGCCCTCATCACGGACCGCACCCGCGACGCCAGCAAGGGCCTCAAGGACGAGATCGAAGGTCTCGGCACCACGCTCATGCAGCAGGCTGCCTCGGCAACCGAAAAGCTCGCCCATTCCGGTCGCGACGTCGTTCAGGCAATCACCACCCACGGCACGCGCGTCAACGAAGCGCTCGCCGCCAATGCCATGAAGCTCTCCGAGGCGGTCAGCGAACGCACGTCGGGTCTCGCCGACAAATTCGAGAATTTCGAGCGTGTCTTCTCGGAGAAAGCCAACAGCCTCGAGGACACCGTCGTCACGCGGTCGGCCGCTATCACCGAGACCCTGCAAGCCCGGACGGAGAACGTTACCTCGACCCTCGAAAGCCTGCTCAACCGCATCGAGAGCGGGCTCGATTCCCGCGCCAAAACGCTGGGCGACACGCTGGCACTGCGCACGCTCGAATTCTCGCGCATCGTCGGCGACAGCGGCACGCATCTCCTCGGTTCGCTCGAGGAGAAGGTCGAGACTTTCTCGAACCGCGTCGTCGCACCGCTGGCCGAACATGTCGCGGCAATGGAAACGCGCACCGACAGCGCGGCCAACCGCATCGCGGAGCGGCTCGAACAGACCAGCGGCGCGATCGCACTGCGCGTTTCCGAGGTAGAAAAGTCGCTAGTCGCACTCGGCCAGGATGTCAGCAGCGAACTCATCGGCAAGGCGGACGACCTCGCCCGCCGTGTCACCGCCTCGCTCGCCGAACTGAATTCGGTTATCGAATCCGGAGCTGCCAACTCGATCGGCGGCGTTGCCGAAGCGAACGAGCGGCTACGCGGCGAGGTCGCGGAACTGCTGGGGCGCCTTGGCGATGCGAACCAGTCGCTCACAAGCATCGTTAACACGGCGTCCACGAGCCTTGGTGAGGTCGAGCGCCGCATGGCCGACCGCGTGCGCGGACTTGAATCGACGCTCGCTGCGATCCTCTCCGCCTCGCGCGAGGGTGGCGATGCGCTCGCCACGAAGATCGAAGCAATCCGCGCTGCATCCGGAGAAGTGCTCGACAACGGCGAGACGATCTCGCGCGACCTCGAAGCGCGCACCGGCGAGTTGCAAGCACTCGCAAAACAGCTCAACGCGACGCAGGGTCAGGTCAGCCAACTCCTGTCAGAGCGGCAGGAGGCTTTCGAGGCCCTGACCCAGACGCTGCATTCCCGCGTCGAAGACGTCGACAATCTGCTCAAGTCCTTCAGTTCCCTCGTCGACGACCAGCTCCATGCCGCCGAGGCCAAGGCGCGCGAAACGAGTGCGCTCGTCCATCAGACGGCGGAAACCGCCGCTGCCGCGATCGGCAACCAGTTCGAGCGCGTGCGGATCGAGTCCGGCAAGGAGCGCGAGCGCACGGCCGCCAGCCTGCGCTCGGCCTACGAACAGGCCAACACCGAGATGTCGACGCTGTTCCAGCGCTCGCTCGAAGGATTCGCCACTACTGCCGCGCAATTCCGGCAGGCATCGCAAGAAGTCCTGCGTGATCTTGATGCGACGCGCGCTGCCCTCAAGAGCGGCGGCCTCGAAATCCCGCGCGAGGCCGGCGAGGCCGCAGCTAACCTGCGCCGTGTCGTCTCCGATCAAGTGCGGGCGTTGAGCGAACTCAGCGAGATCGTCACCCGCTCGGGCCCGGCGTTGGATGTCGCCCAGCCGCGCCGCAACGAGCCAGAACCGCGCTCCGCCGCGCCCTTCCGCCCGTCACCGGAACCGGCTGCGCCTCGCTTCGACACGCGGACGACGCGTCCTGCAACACCGTCTGCCACGCCCTCGCGCGGCACGGGCGGAAGCTGGCTTAGCGGACTTCTTGAACGCGCATCGGGCGATGAGGCGCCGCCGCCACGTCCCCGCGCGCCAGAAGCAGTGTCCGCCAACCGGATAGAATCGCTTGATTCCCTGTCGGTCGATATCGCTCGGATGATTGATCACGAGGCGGCGGTCGACCTGTGGGACCGCTACCGCAAGGGCGAACGCAACGTCTTCACGCGCCGTCTGTATACGCTCCAGGGGCAAGAAGCCTACGACGATGTCCGCCGTCGCTATCAGCGCGACACGGAATTCCGCCGGACTGTCGATGCCTATATCGACCAGTTCGAGCGTCTGCTGGCCGAAGTGGCAGGCGATGACCGCGATTCCATGGTAGCTCGCACCTACCTCACCTCCGAAACCGGCAAGGTCTACACAATGCTGGCGCACGCCGCCGGGCGCTTCGACTGAAATCGGCCCCAATTGGAATTGACAAACGAAACGGCCCCTCGCGGGCCGTTTTGTTTTTGAAACCAACACGCTGTCAGATGCGGGCCGAGGTCCAGCGCACAACATCGCGCAGAAGCGCTTGCGCCGCGAGATCGAGGGTCGCCATCGCCCCGGCGCCAGTCGTCGCGCCCCCTGAGGGCACGCGGCTCGTAAAGACTTCGCCTGCCAGAATACGGCCCGTCCGGTCGTTGACGATCTTGACCGAGACCTCGATCACGGCCTCCCCTGTCCGTTCATCGATCCCGAACTGGCGGATCTCGGAATTGAGTTGTGCCGCCGGCACCAGTCGGTCGCCGGGGCGTCCGATGGCACGGATGCGGCGACCGTTCTCGAAGGTCTGGATGAGCCGCGTCTGGAGAAGCTTCGGCAGACGATCTGCCCATTGAACGTCAGGCAAATAAGCGATACCGCCGCCCGCCATGATGACGACGCGCTGGGAATCGAGCGCTTGCAGAGCCTGAGGCTCGGCAACGACCAGAAGGCCACGCCCCTGCCCGCTCGAAACACCCTCCCGCGGCGCGGTGAGATCGAAGGTCGCCGGCGCAGCGCCCGACGAGCATCCGGCGGTAAACAGGCCAGCGCCGAGCACAAGAGCGCAGGCCGCAGCCATCCGCAGCCTGTTCGTGCTCACCATGCGCTTTTTACTCGCCACCACGTCGATCCGTCATTCGTTTGCGGCAACGTTATCGCCGATATTCGGGAATATTGGAACGCCCACCGAACAGCAACTGCTGCGGATTGCGTTCCAGTGAACGGACGGCGCGCGAAAGATCACCGACCGCCTTGCGCGATTCCGCCGCCAGCGCCTCGATATCGCGAAGTCCCGGCCCGGTGAAGCGGTTGATGCCGGCGGTGATTTCCACCGTGCGCTTGTCGAGATTGGCGGCGAGAACGCGGATCGCTTTCGCGGCCTCGGTGATTTCCTTCATCATCCCCGCCGTTTGCCCGTCCTGCCCGCCACCAAGGAAGTTCTCGGCGCCGGCCATGACGTTGTCGAGCCGGTTGGCCGCCTGCCCCACCTTGTCGGCGATGCGGGCAATTTCCTTGATCGTCGAATCGACGCTATCGGCGTTGCGCCCAAGCGCATCGGCGAATTTCTGCGCGCCTTCCAGCGTTGAACCGAGCTTGGTCGAATCGATCGACTTGGCGACGCGGGTGACTTCCTCCAGCGCTGAATCGAGCTTCGTCGCACTCGCGTTGAGGCTGCGCGCCAGTTCAGCCGAATCCGCGAGGAGCTTTGTCACGTTCTCCTTGCCGTCCCCGAGCGCCTCGGTGAACTTCGTCACGTTCTCGACCGTCTTCGTGACGCTCGCGACATCGACCGCCTTTACGAGCGCTTCGGCCTGATCGACGAACTTCTCGATCCGCGCCGAGAGCGAGCCGACCTTCTGGCTCATCTCCCCGACATTGGAAAGGAACGAGGCAACGCCGGAGGAGTTGTCACCAAGCGCCTTCGAGAAAGCTTCGGCATTACGAAGAGTCGAGAGCAGCGGTCCCTCGCCTTTTTCCAGAAGTGAATCGGCCCGCGTCAGGAATGCATCGACCTTGCCGGAGAGCCGCTGCACGGTCTCGAGAATATCCTGGTAGTCGGAACGATCGGCGAAGAGGATCGGCATCTTGTCAGTGCCCGAAGGCTTGAGATCATCCGAGTTGCCGGCCCCGCCACTCAATTGCACCGAGGCGACACCGGTCAGCCCCTGCGATTCGAGCCGGGCCTTGGTATCGATCTTCATCGGCGTCTTCGAATCGACCTGAATGATCGCGACCACCTTGGACGGGTCAGACGGCATGATTTCCATGTCCGTCACCTCGCCGACGCGAAGGCCGTTGAACCGCACGACCGACCCCTTCGAAAGCCCAGATACCGACCCCGAAAAGACGACCCGGTAAGCTTGGCGATCCCCCTGTTCGCCCGCGCGCTTGAACCAATAGACGAACGCGAACGCGCCGGCGATCACGGCCAGCGTGAAAAGTCCCACAAGGGCGTAGTTCGCGCGGTTCTCCATGTGTGATTACCCGGTCTGTTTCGCGCCCGGCGGCGCATGAACATGGCTGGCACGCGCCCGCGCGCCGTTGAAATAGGCCTGAAGCCAAGGGTGCGGCTGGGCCTTCATCTCGTCAAGTGTCCCCTCGTGCAACACCTTGCCATCCCCCAACGCGGCAATCCGGTCGCAGATCCCAGCAAGGCTGTCGAGGTCGTGCGTTACCATGAAAACGGTGAGCCCCAAAGTCTTCTGGAGAGTGGCGATCAACTCGTCGAAATCGCCTGCACCAATCGGGTCCAGGCCGGAGGTCGGCTCGTCGAGGAAGACGATTTCCGGGTCGAGCGCCAGAGCGCGCGCCAAAGCCGCCCGCTTGATCATGCCGCCGGAAAGCTCGGATGGGAACCGCTCGGCGGCCTCCGGCTTCAAACCAACCAGCTTGAGTTTCACCATCGCCATCTCTTCGAGGAGATCGTCAGACAGTTTGAGATGCTCTCGCATCGGAAACTGGATGTTCTGCTTCACCGTGAGCGAGGAGAACAGTGCACCATGCTGGAACAGCACGCCCCAACGCCGCTCGATGAGCCGCCGGCGCCTCTCGCTGACCGTGCTCATGTCGTGGCCGAACACCTTCACCGTCCCGCGCCGCTGTTTGACGAGCCCGATGATCGTGCGCAGCAGGACCGACTTGCCGGTGCCCGAGGCGCCGACCACGCCGAGAATTTCGCCGCGCCGGACATCGAGTTCGAGCCCGTTCATGATAAGGCGCTCACCGAAGCCGACAGCGAGATCGCGCACCTCGATGATCGTCTGACCGATGGCAACCGGGTTTTCGTAGTCAGTTTCCTCGTTATCGGGGGTAAAATCGCTCATCGCCGCCTCAATAATCGATGGCCGCGAAGAACATCGCGAACAATCCGTCCACGACGATCACGATGAAAATCGCCTTCACGACGGAGGCCGTCGTGTGACTGCCAAGCGATTCGGCGCTGCCACGCACGGCAAAACCCTCAATGCAGGCGATGATGCCGATCACCAGCGCCATGAACGGCGCCTTGATCATGCCGACCATAAAGGTGTTGAAGCCGATCGCGTTCTGGAGGCGGCTGAAGAACACCTCGTAACTTACTCCGCCATAGAAGAACGCGACCAGCGCGCCACCGGCAATTCCGGCCATCGAAGCAAGAAACGTCAGCAGCGGCAGCGCGATGATGAGTGCGAGAATGCGCGGCAGCACCAACACTTCGAGCGGATCGAGCCCCATCGTCTCAAGCGCATCGACCTCCTCGCGCATTTTCATCGAGCCGAGCTCGGCCGTGAAGGACGAACCGGATCGACCGGCGATCATGATGGCGGTGAGGAGAACCGCGAGCTCGCGCAGCACGAGAATGCCGAGCAGATCCGCGACGAAATGCACCGTGCCGAAAGTTCTCAATTGGAAAATCGATTGCTGCGCGATGATGGCGCCGACAAGAAAGGAAATCAGCGCGATGATCGGCACGCCGCGCAGGCCGACGCGTTCGAGCTGCGTCACGACTGCCGGCAGCCGGAGTCGGGCTCGCCCCGTCAGCAGACGGCCGAGTGCAACCACCGTGGCACCGAAGAAGGCGACACCGCTCGAAAGATCCTTCCCCGCATCGACGACCGCCTGGCCGATATCGGCCAGCATGCCATAGGCCCCGGCGTCGCGGCCTTTGTCATCTTTCGAGCGTTGCGGCAGCGCCACCTCGTCGACCAGCACCTGCCGCTCTGGCAAGAGACCTTGCAAAAGGACCGCTCGCCCGCCCGCCGACAGAGCCATGCGGACCTTCTGGAGAAGATGGCTACCCAGCGTATCGAGCAGCAGAATGCCGCTGCAGTCGAGGATCACCGGGATTCCGGCCGCCTGATCAGGCATTTCCTTCTCGATGCTTGCCAGCAGCTGTTCGAGATCGGGCGCATGGCCAGCGTTCCACGTGCCGGACAGTTGAAGAACGCCGGCACGGCCATTTCCGGCCGCTTCGGCGCCAACGCTCCATGATGCGCGGGGTGTTGCCATCGTTTCCCTCGCGAAGGACCGTCGCCTTCGTTCCGTCTCCGAACCTTTCAGCTAACATCCGGCTCCCCGCGCGGCAAGCGATGGACGGGACAGGATAAGATCCTGTTAACCCATTTCCTTCATGCTCCGGTCTTGCCTTGCGCCAAGGAAATCGCCTGCCGCCAACCCGGAATTCAGCATGTCCTCGATGATCGTCAAACCACCGGATGACGAACACGCCTACGAGCAGATCGAGGCGGCCGTGATGGAAACAAGCCGAGGGCGTTGGTTTCTGGCCGAATATGCCCGGCGTCACCGTCATGCCGAAACCGAACTCGTTCTCGAAGCAATCGACCGTCTCCAGCGCTCGCTCGGCCTCCGTCAGGGCCCCTCGCCCTCCGCTGACAAGCTCCAGAACCAGATTCTCGAAATGGCCCGCGCGCTCGCTCAGGCCGAGCGCGATATCCGCGCGATCCAGCCCGACAATCCGGAGGCCTCGCGATACGGCACGGCCTCGACGGAACTCTCCGCCGTGGTCGATACCACCGAACAGGCGACGCAAGCCATTCTTTCCGCCGCCGAACACGTTCAGGAATATGCCTGGACGATGCGCGAGCGGAACGGCAACGAAGCCGAGTGCGACCTGCTCGATCGCTGCGCCACCGAGATCTACACCGCCTGCGGTTTCCAGGATCTCACCGCCCAGCGCATCCGCAAGGTCGTCGAGACGATGACGTTCATCGATCTCCAGATCAAAGGCATTCTCGAAGCGACCGGCCTCGCCGAGGATTTCCATGCCGACGAGCGGATGATCGGCGAGCTTGAGGAACGCCCCAAACCCGCCAACAGCGCTGCCGATATCTGGATGAACGACGCCTATCAGGCGGAAATCGACGACACCTTCGATTTCTTCGTCCCGGCCGAGGAAATTCACGAACCGACAATGGTCGGTGCCGATCTCATGCACCTCGACGAGCCCGTCGAGACGATGCCGGCGCCCGTCGCCGTGAAATCCACGCCCGCCCCGGAAGAAAAAGCCGCTCCACCTGCGGCAATGGTTCCGTCGAGCCCCTATGACGGACTCTCCACTGAGGAAAAGCTGCGGGCCTTCCGCTAGGCGACGTCAGTCCGGCATACAAAATACGGCTGAAGGTCGATTTGCCGTTGCTCCATCCGGCGAACAGCCTATTGTTGCGGCTCAACACGATCCCAGACCGCGATGCCTGTTTCCGAAAAAGCTCCTCCGGCGGATGAAGATCCGTCGTCGATCCCGCCGTCACGCCCGCTGATCGGCATCCTGTTCAAGCTCGCCTCGGCCTTCGCCTTTTCCTGCATGGGCGCCTCGGTGAAATTCGTCGGCACACTGATGCCCACCGGCACGAGCCTCCCGGTTGGACAGGTCGTCTTCTGCCGCTCGTTCTTCGCGCTTATCCCGGTTTTCGTCTGGATGGCGGCGGTGGGCAAGCTCGCGACTGCCTTCTCGACCACCAACCGGATGGGCCACATCAAGCGTGGTCTCATCGGCTCGATGGGCATGTTTTTCGGCTTCGCCGGCTTGACGACGCTGCCCCTGCCGGATGCAACCGCAATCTCCTTCGCTGCCCCCTTGTTCAGCGTGGTGCTCGCCGCGCTGCTGCTCGGCGAGGTAGTTCGGCTGTATCGATGGACGGCAGTCTTGATCGGGTTCTGTGGCGTCATTGTCATGCTCTGGCCGCATCTGTCGGCGGATGCACTCTCCGCCTCCGGCTCCGAGGTGCAGGCGCGCGGTGCCGTCTTCGCGCTGGGAGGTGCGATCTGCGCGGCCTTCGCAATGATCGAGGTCCGGCGCCTGACCTCGACCGAAACCACCGCGGCCATCGTCACCTACTTCTCGCTGATGACGACGACTTTCGGCATGCTCTCGGTGCTCGCCGGTGCGTTTGATCCGCGCTGGGCCTGGGTGACACCGGATCTCAAGCAGGCCTTCTTCCTGGTTCTGACCGGCATCATGGGGGGCTTCGGCCAGATCTTCCTGACCGAAAGCTACCGCCGTGCCCCAGCCTCTGTGGTCGCGCCGTTCGACTACACCGGCATGATCTTCGCGTTGGGTTGGGGTTACGTCCTGTTCGGCGATCTGCCGGACACACTGGTGGTGATTGGCGCGGTGATCGTTTCGGCCGCCGGCATCTACGTCATCCTGCGCGAGCGGCAACTCGGCATCGATCGCGCCAAGCAGGCTGCTGCATCGGCCCAACGCTCGATCTGACAGGACTTGCAACGAAGGGCCGCTTGGCCTAGCTCTTGTTCATGAAGCTTGGGGTGCCCCGCCGGGGCTGAGAGGCACACGCCAACCCATCGTACCTGATCCGGGTCATTCCGGCGGAGGAAAGCTCGTGACGACACCATCAGACCCTGCGGCTGATGCCGCATCTCTTCCTCGGGATCGCGTCTCGCTGGCCAATTGCACGGCGAACTGTCTGGAGGCGATCCGCGTCCGCAAGCCCTTCGTGCTGGCGATTACCAACACCGTTGCCCAACACTTCACGGCGAACGGCCTTCTAGCGATCGGCGCGACGCCCTGCATGGCGCGCAATCCTGACGAGATCGAGGCTTTCGTTGAAGGCGCTGATGCCGTCCTGCTCAACCTTGGCACGATGATCCCCGCCGAATTTGAGCTGATGCGCTTGGCAGCCGCCACCTGCAACCGAACCGGCAAACCCTTCGTGCTCGATCCCGTTTTCGCCGAACGCTCACCCAAACGCCTCGCTCTCGCGCGGGAATTGCTGGCCGCACGGCCAGCCATCGCGAAATTCAACGCCGGCGAAGCCGCGGCCATGCAGGGGGATGTCGTCCCCGGAACGGCGGCACTGGTAACTGGCGCCCGCGACAGGCTTGCCCATGATGGGCAGCGCGCCATTCTTGCGAATGGGCATCCGCTACTTGGGGAGATCACCGCGACCGGCTGCCTGCTCGGCGCCATCCTCGCCGCCTGCCTTGCGGTGGAGCGGGAAGCCTTCGTAGCGGGAATCGCCGGCGTCAGCATTCTCAACATCGCCGCAGAGATCGCCGCCGCCGGTGCGCGCGGTCCGGGCAGCTTCGCCGTCGAGTTGATCGACGCGCTGGCGGCGCTCGACCGCACGACCATCGAGCAGCGCTTCAAACTTGAGGACCATGAATTCCATGCCCCGTGTTGACCTGCGCCTTTATGGCATCCTCGATCAGGACCGGCTCGCCGGTATGGACCTTGCCCGCCTCGCTCGAGAAAGCGTTGATGGTGGTACGACGCTCCTGCAACTGCGCGACAAGCATGGCTCCACGCGCCGGATGATGGAGAGCGCGAAGGCTATCCTCGAAGCGGTCGGAGGGCGTGCGCCCCTTCTCATCAATGATCGCGTCGACGTCGCGCTCGCGACCGGTGCGCAAGGAATCCATGTCGGGCGTGATGACATGGCACCAGTTGAAGCGCGTCGTCTGCTCGGTCCGGAGGCGATCATCGGCATCACGCTGAAGAATGAGGACGATCTCTCCGGGCTCGATCCTGCCGTCGTCGATTACGGCTGCATCGGCGGCGTTTACGCAACCGCGAGCAAGGACAATCCGGACCCGCCGGTTGGCCTCGCCGGTCTTGCCCGCTTGCGGGAACTCGCGCGTCGATCCGGCCTTCCGGTTGGCGCCATCGCCGGGATCGACCTCGCCCGCACCCGCAATTGCATCGCGGCCGGCGCGGACGGGGTGGCGATCATCTCCGCGCTCTACCTCGAACAGGATGTGGCGGCGACCGCCCGTGCCTTCCGCCACACCATCGACGAGGCGCTCGCGGCACGCGGGAGCGAACCATGACCGCCATTGCCTTGACGATTGCCGGTTCGGACTCGGGCGGTGGCGCCGGGATTCAAGCCGATCTCAAGACCTTCTCCGCACTCGGCGTTTACGGTGCCAGCGTTGTCACCGCGCTGACGGCGCAGAACACTCTCGGCGTGCAGGGAATCCATGACATCCCGGCCGATTTCGTGCGCCTGCAGATGCATTCCGTCTTCTCGGACCTCAGGGTCAACGCCGTAAAAATCGGGATGCTCTCAGTGCCCGAAACAATCCTCGCTGTGGCGCGCGGACTCGCAGAGGACTATGCGGGTCCGGTGGTTCTCGATCCGGTCATGGTGGCGGCAAGCGGCGATTCACTGCTCACCGAAAGCGCGATCTCGACGCTCAAGACCGCGCTGCTGCCACGTGCCACGATCCTGACGCCCAACCTACCGGAAGCGGCACGGTTGCTCGGCTGCCCCGTTGCCCGATCCGAAGCGGAGATGCTCGATCAGGCGAAGCGCCTGCTCGCCTTCGGCTCCGGCGCGGTGCTGATCAAGGGCGGGCATGGCGAGGGTGCGGAGGCGGTCGATCTGCTCGTAACAGCCTCAGCAACTGTCCGGCTCGCCGCGCCTCGCATCCCCTCGCGCAATGCGCATGGCACCGGCTGCACCCTTTCCTCTGCCATCGCCGCCGGGCTCGCGAAGGGGCTCGCGCTCGAAGATGCAACCCGCGCCGCCAAACAATACGTCCATGCCGCCATCGCCGCCGCTGACCGGCTCGATATCGGCGCGGGACACGGACCGACGCATCATTTCCACGCCATCTGGTGAACGCCGATGATTTCCCGACGTTTCCTCCTCGCAGGCCTCGCCGCGCCCCCCGCCCTGATCGCGGCTCCGGCGGTTCACGCTCAACCGCGCCTCAAGTGGCGCATGACAACCTCATGGCCAAAGAACCTGCCCGGCCCCGGCCTCGCCGCGCGCTTTGTCGCGGAACGGGTCCTTGAACTCTCCGGCGGGCGGTTTGAAATCCAGCTCTTCGGCGCGGGGGAGATCGTTCCGGCACTGCAGGTGCTCGACGCGGTCGGCAACGGCACGGTGGAGATGGGCCATACCGCCGCATTCTTCTGGCAGGGAAAGAACCCTGCGACGAATTTCTTCACCACCATCCCGTTCGGTCCCGGTCCGCTAGAGCATGAAAGCTGGCTAGAGCGTGGTGGCGGACAGACGCTGTGGGACGAGCTTTACGCCCCTTTTGGCGTCAAGCCCCTGCTCGCGGGCAACACCGGACCGTCGATGGCCGGCTGGTTCAAACGCGAAATTCCTGATGTCCCATCCATCAAGGGCTTGAAGCTGCGCGTGCAGGGTCTCGGCGCAGAAGTCTGGCGGCGGCTGGGCGCAGTCCCTCTCTCCATCGCTCCGGGCGATCTTCTGATCTCGCTCTCGAGCGGCACGATCGACGGTGCGGAATTCCTCGCCCCAGTGAATGACCTACCACTGGGGCTCTACAAGCCCGCGCCCTACTACTACGCGCCGGGTTTCAACAAGCCGAACGGCGCTGCCGAGGCGCTGGTGCATCTCCCGGCCTGGGAGAAACTTCCGAGCGAGTTCCGTGCCATGTTGGCCGCCGCCTGCCGCGAAGCCCATGCGCGCGGGCTGACGGAGGCCGAGGCCGAAAATTCCCGCGCTCTGACGACGCTGGTCGGCGAACACAGGGTGCAATTGCGCCGTCTTCCGCCGGAAATCCTGCGCGCTGCGCGCGCCCACGCCGGTGAGATCGTCGAGGAACTCGGCGGAAAATCGCCGCTCGCAGGGCGCATTCTCGCCTCGCTCAGGAAGTTCGGCGTCGACGGCGCGGTCTGGCGACGCGTAACCTCGGCGAGCGCGCTGGCGCTTCAACCGGACTAGACGTGCTCCTTGGGGCCGAGCGTCACCGTAAGCCCGTCGAGAACCGCCCGATCCCAGAGAAGCTGGCAGGAGAGGCGCGAATTAGGCTTGGCGTTGACGAGCCCGTCGAGCTGGTATTCCTCATCGCTGGTCGGTTTGGCGAGGCGATCGAGAAAGGCCGGGGCGACGTAGACATGGCAGGTACCGCAGGCTGCAGCGCCGCCACACGTTGCAGCGATATCCATCCCGAAATCGCGCATGATCTCCATCAACCGGAAGCCGTCCATGCCAGGCAGCCGATGCGCCTTGCCGACCCGGTCGATGACAGTGAAAAAGCCGTCCGCGAGGTCGTCGTCGAATTCCGGTTCGATGGCAGGCAGCGTCTGGTCGTTCATGGGCAAGGCTCAAATGGATCGGATAGCGATGGATAGATGCAAATAATTGAATATCTTGTCACCAGCCTTGCGCTGGGGCAAAGATCATGTTCTGAGCAACGAACAATCGTTCGGTGGACGAAACAGCGCACGCGGTCAAGATCAGATGCAGGACAAGGACAAGCCCCGCGAGATGGAGGCCGGCGCGGTCGCGCTTTCCGGCCAGCTGGGCAAGACGATCCAGCGGCTGCGCAAGGCTTACAATCTGTCGCTCTCCGAGTTGGCGGAGCAATCGGGTGTCGCGAAATCGATCATAAGCCAGATCGAGCGCAACGAAACCAACCCAACCCTCGCGACAATCTGGCGCCTCAGCCAAGCGCTGGACGTGTCGATCGAGCGCTTCCTCGTCTCGTCCGACGACGAGCCCTTCATCGAGAAATCCTCCAAGGTCGATACGCCGATCCTCGTCTCGAACGACGGCAAGATGCGTCTCGCCATCATCGGCTGGCTGAAAACGGTCGAGTGGCTGCAATGGTACGATGTCCATTCCGAGCCTGGTGGCACGCTTGATTCCGATGCGCACCAGCGCGGCTCGGTCGAGAACCTCTCGGTCATCAGCGGCGAGTTCGAGGTCGAGGTCGGGGGCGTGATCGAGACCGCGAAGGCTGGCGAGAGCCTGCGCTACCGCTGCGACCGGCAGCACGTCATCCGCTGCATCGGCAAGGAGCCGGGGCACGCGACGATGGTGGTGATCCTCAAGGCCGCGGTGATGGAATAAACGCTACTTCGCCGTAACGGGCTTTCCGGCGATCGGCGGCAGTGTGACAAGATATTCCGCCATGGCCGCTCGATCGGCATCGGAAAGTTCCGCCATGTTTTTGATCACCGAGACCATCGAGCCGCCGGCCTGATCATAACCGGGAGTCTCGCCGGTCTTCAGGAAACGGGCGTGATCCTCCCTCGACCAGCCGCCGAGGCCATCCCTATGCGGGGTGATATTGGGGACGATTCCCTTTCCTTCCGGGTTCGGCCCGCCGGCGAAGCGCTTCGCGCTCACGATTCCGCCGAAGAAATCGCGCGGTGAATGACATTCCGCGCAATGCCCGGGGCCTTCAACGAGATAGGCACCGCGATTCCAGTTGGCCGAGCGCTCCGCCACGGATGTGAAAACCTTCCCGTCCAGATTAAGGAGCTTCCAGCCGCCGACGAGGCGGCGAATGTTGAACGGAAAGCCAATTTCATGAGGCCGCGCCCGCCCCTCGACCGGCTCGAGCGTTTTCAGAAAGCCGAAAAGATCAGCGAGATCCTTCGCGCTCATGCGCTGATAGGAAGCGTAGGGAAACGCCGGATAATAATGGCTTCCATCCGGGGCCACGCCCTCGTGCATCGCCGTGATGAACTGGTCGAGGTTCCAGCCGCCGAGCCCATCCTGCGGGTGTGGAGAAAGGTTCGGCACGTGGAAGGTGCCGAAGGGTGAATGCAGCGCGAGCCCGCCACCGAGCCTCAGCCGGTCTGTCTGCCCGGGAGTCGCATGACAGGAAGCGCAACCACCGGCGAAGAACAGCGTCCGTCCATTGGCAAGATCGGCTGCCCCGGGTGGAGCCGGGGGGCTTGCCCCGAAAATGAGGCGCTGGAAAGCTGGCGCCGTCATGATCAGGAAACCGACGGCGCCGAGCGCTCCAATCGAAAGAAGCCCCTGGATTATCCGGCGCATGAGCCCCTCAAGGATTCACCGCGTCAGTTGCGGACCTGATATTTCTCGTGACACCCGCTGCAGACCTGCCCCACCGCGCCGACCGCGGCTTTGACCTCATCCAGCGATGCTGTCTTGCCCTTGTTGTCGGCAATGGCTTTCGCTAGAGTTACAAAGCGTGCGTCGAAATCAGCCTTGTCCTCCCAGATCTTGGGGCTTGGGCTGTAACGCGCATTGGGTGCGCCCTGGCCCGGCGCGGCGGAATAGAGCGGCGCGGCCTTCTTTGCAGCAGCCTCGATCAGCGGCCAGGCGGCCTGCACACGCGCCTGATCGAAGGGCGCATCCCCTCGCGCCATCCGGGCGAGCGCGCCGTAGAATTGCTGACCCATCGCCTTCATCTGATCATTCCGCTCAATCTGCGGATCGGATTGGGCGACCGCAACACCAGCACCGACGATGAACAGGGTAGCAAGAATGGCAGCACGGCGCATGGTGGTCTCCCTCTTCCGGCCGCCCGACCGAGCGGCACCGGGTTGATAATAGAGCGGATGATTTCAGGCAAAGATGCGACTTGTCGAGGCATCCTTGCTTGCATTCGCGCAATTTTATCCGTTGTTCACGAAGACGTGACCCGCAGAACGACCTCAAGTCGCGCTGCGAAGCACCTCCCAGATCGTTTGCGCGTTCGCCGGCATGTCGACATGGCTGATGCCCTTCGCCCGGCGGAGGGCATCGACAATAGCGTTGACGACGGCCGGCGCGGCGCCGATCGTCCCCGCCTCGCCCGCGCCCTTGAGCCCCATCGCGTTGGTGGTCGAGGGCACGTTCCGGGTCTCGAAGGTGAAGCTCGGCATGTCGTCCGCGCGCGGCATCGCGTAATCGAGGAACGAGGCTGTCAGGATCTGCCCGTTCTCGTCCTGCACGTAGCGCTCGATCATCGCCTGCCCGATGCCCTGCGCCGCGCCGCCGTGAATCTGTCCGGCCAGCAGGATCGGGTTCAGCGTGACGCCGAAATCATCGACGATGACAAAATTGACGATGCGCGTCTCCCCGGTCTCCGGGTCGATCTCGACCTCGCAGACATGCGTGCCGTTGGGATAGGTCGCCTCCGGCGGGGCGAAGGCTGCCGTGGTCGAGAGCATGTCCTTCTTCGCGCCCGGCAGCGCAGCGATCTCGGCGAAAGTGATGCGCCGGTCGGTACCGGCAATTCGGACGGCGCCGCCAGAAATCTCGAGGTCGCCGATGCCGGCTTCGAGCTTCTCTGCCGCCAGCGTCTTGAGGTTGGTCGCGAGCAATTCTGCCGCCTTCATCACACCCGAACCGCCGACAGGTATCGAGCGCGAGCCGCCGGTGCCGAGCCCCGTCGGCGTATCATTGGTGTCACCCTGTTTCACTCGGATCTTATCGAGCGGCAGGTCGAGATGCTGCGAGACGAGCTGAGCATAGGCCGTCTCGTGCCCCTGCCCGTTCGATTGTGTGCCGATCCGGACCGTGGCCGTGCCGTCCTTTTCGAGGCTGACATAGGCCGGCTCGGGCGAACCGCCGCCACAGGCCTCGATATAGACGCCGAGACCGATGCCGCGCAGCTTGCCGACCTTCCTGGCGCTGCGGGCGCGAGCCGGAAACCCCTTCCACTCCGCGATTTCCATCGCGCGGTCGAGGTGGCCGGCGAACTCGCCGGTATCGTAAACGCGCCCGGTAACGGTCTTGTACGGCATTCTGGCCGGCTTGATGAAATTGAGCTTGCGCAGCTTGATCCGATCCATACCGATCTCGTCGGCGATGTAATCAACGAAGCGTTCGAGCATATAAGCGGCTTCCGGCCGTCCGGCCCCGCGATAGGCGTCGAACGGCACGGAGTTGGTGAAGAGGCCACGAACGCGCGCATACCCGGCCTTGATATCGTAGACGCCAGTCAGCATCGTTGCGCCGAGCCAGGGGATATAGGGCCCGTATTGCGAGAGATAGGCCCCCATGTTGGCGTCGATCTCGACGCGAAGGGCAAGGAACTTGCCGCGCTCGTCGAGCGCCATCTCGCAGCGCGTGAGATTGTCGCGCCCATGCGCGCAGGCGAAGAAATGCTCGGTGCGATCCGACGCCCAGCGCACCGGTCGGCCGAGCTTCCCCGCCGCGAAGACAGCAAGCGGATACTCGCGATACATGAAGGTCTTGGTGCCAAAGCCGCCGCCGACATCGGGGGTCACGACGCGGAAATTGGCGGGGTCGGTCTTGAAGATGAACTTCGCGAGCGTGTTCCGGAGGCCGTGGCTGCCCTGGCTGCCGAGCGTGATGAGGAACTTCCCGTCCTTCTTCGGCTCGGCCACGATCGACCGGGTTTCCATATAGTTGGCGATCAGCCGGTTGTTGACGACGTCGAGCGACACGACACGCGCCGCCTTGGCGAACACCGCGTCGGTCTTCGCCTTGTCTCCCATCAGATGATCGAAAGCGACGTTGCCCGGCGCTGCCTCGTGCACGAGCGGCGCGCCCTTTTTCCGTGCATCCGCGATCTCACTGACGACGGGCATCGCCGACCATTTGATGTCAATCGCCTCGGCGGCATCGCGCGCCTGATTCAGCGTTTCCGCAACGATGAAGGCCACCGCCTCGCCGACATGGAAGACGCGATCCTTCGGCAGGACGGGGTAGGAAGGCGCTCTGGGGGTGGAGCCGTCGCTGTTCTTCACCGGCGCCTGACACGGCAGATCGCCGAGGTGGGCAACATCGACATGGGTGATGACCGCAGCAACGCCGGGCATGGCGCGGGCGGCATCGAGCGATCCCATCCTGAAAGTCGCGCTGGCATAGGGCGAGCGCAGCACGAAAGCCTGCAATTCGCCCTTGGCGTGATAATCGGTGGCGTAATGGCCGGAGCCGGTGATGAAACGGTGGTCCTCCACGCGCGTCAGCGCCTGGCCCATCCCGAATTTCATTGGACGCATTGTCTTGAGACCTGAAAGGTGTGGCGGAAACCGCTTCCGCGCCGTTCAGTCGAGATTACAAGCACGCGCCCGGCTGGCAAGCCTTCAAAACAGGCTCGACCGGACTTTCGATACTTCAGCCTTGCTCCACCGGCTCGCCGGCCATGATCCAGTCGCGGAAACCACCGGCATAGTGGGCGTCGACCCCGACACCCTGCGAGCGGGCGACCATCGCCGCCTGCATCGAGCGGACACCCGCAACGCAGGACAGCACGATTCGCTTGCCCTCGGCCTCGGGAATGTCCGACAGGTCGAGTTGGGAAAGCGGGCGGGAGACGGCGCCAGGAATGCGCCCCATCGCGAATTCGTGGGGTTCGCGGACATCGACCAGAATGATCGTTCCGGCGGAAAGGCCTGCCTTGACCTCGTCACGCCCGAGAGAGGAAATCATGTGCTTTCTCCTTCAGCATCATGCGGACGCCTGCAGATTACGTGCCGGATTCGAGGCCGCGTTCGCCATCTGAATAATCTGCCCCTCACGGGCAAGGCAAGATGCCGGGAATTCCGACCGCAAGGCCTTTTCACGGGCGCGCAGCAACGTGTCATCATGCAGCGGATTGTGGTGAAATCCGGCCAGTCGATGCACCTGAGCCGCACGCGCGAGGCTCAGGGCGCCCTCACTTGTGCCATGCCCCCAGCCACGCCGGGTCAGGATTTCCTCGCTCGTAAACATCGTATCGTGCATCAGGAGGTCCGCCCCCTCGGCCAGCGCGACGAGATCCCGCGAAGGCTGGGCCTGATCCTCGATATCCGTCACGAAGACAATCGCGGCTCCATCCTTCTCCACGCGATAGGCCACCGCCCCGCCGGGGTGTTCGACGAGCGTGCTTCGCGCGAGCGCTTCCCCAAGGACGAAACTCTCGCCCGGCGCATGTCGGTTGTAGGAAATCCGCCCCGCAAGATCGCCCGCTTCGTCGGGGAAATAGGGCGCGGAAATCATCGGCCGGATGAGTTCTTCGAGCCGCGGCTCAATCGGCAGGGCGCAGTGCAGCGCCACGGTCGTCCGCGGATCGGCGCAGGCGCCGTGCAGCAGGAAAGGCAGGCCGACAAGATGATCGTGATGGAAATGGCTGATGAGAACGCGAACATGCCGCACCGGATTGGCGCGAAGATACTCGCCGAGCGCTGTCGCACCCGAGCCTGCATCCAGCACGATGAGCTCGTCTCCCATCTGCGCGGAAACGCAGATCGTGTGATGACCGAATTCCGAAAATACCGCTCCCGATGCCGGGTAGCTGCCTCTGACCCCCCAGAACCGAACTTCCATCCTCATTCCCCTCTTGTCGAGGTTGCCATCAAGGCTCCGCGACTTGTCTAACTTTATGGCAGGGACACGCGCCCGATGCCATGCGCAAACCCAGCTTCAGCCGGCTAGAGGGGTATATTGTGGTGGCAACGAGGAGCCTTGGCAGTGCCAAATCACACAACAGCTGCCGGCTCAGTAGGCGTTCTTTGTGTTGAGGAGCGAGAGCGGCGTCATCGCCAGGATGTAGAGGTCGAACGGCAAAGACCAATGCTCGATATAATAGAGATCGTGCTCGACGCGTCGCTCGATCTTCTCCACCGTATCCGTCTCGCCGCGCCAGCCGTTGATCTGCGCCCAGCCCGTGATGCCCGGCTTCATGCGATGGCGTGCGTAATAGCCATCGACGACTTCCTGATAGAGCTTGTTTGCCGCCTTCGATTGCGTGGCATGCGGACGCGGACCGACCAGCGAGAGTTCGCCCCTAAGCACGTTGATGAGCTGCGGCAACTCGTCGATCGAGGTCTTCCGGATGAAGCGGCCGACGCGCGTGACGCGCGGATCGTCCTTGGTCACCTGCTTCGCACCGTGCCGGTCGGTGAGATCAGTATACATCGAGCGGAATTTCAGGACGCCGATCAGCTCGTTGTTGAAGCCATGACGAGGCTGGCGGAAGAAAACCGGCCCCTTCGATTCAAGCTTCACCGCCAGCGCGACCAGCAGCATCAGCGGCGAGAGGGCGATGAGCGCCAAAGCCGCAACGATGCGATCGAAGACCGCCTTGACTGCCGAATTCCAGTCCGAAAGCGGTCGGTCGAACATCGCCAGAAACGGCACATCGCCGATATAGGTGTAGGCGCGCTTCGACAGCTTGAGGCGCGAGGTATGCGCCGCGATCCGCACATCGATCGGCAATTCCCAGAGTTTCTTCATCAGATGGAGGATGCGATCCTCCGCCGTCTGCGGCAGGGCGATAATGAGAAGATCGACGGCGTTTTCGCGGCAATAGCGTTCGAGTTCGTCGAAAGCGCCGATCTTGCGGTAGCGTCCAACGGCCTCCGGCGAGCGGTCCCCGCCACGATCGTCGAAAATCCCGAGAATACGGATCGCCTTCTTGCCGGTCTTCTCCAGCCTGCCAACGAGATCCTCGCAGGCCTTGCCGCCTCCGACGATCACCGCGCGGCGCGCAAGCTCCCCTCGCGTCTCGGCGCGGCTGATCGCGACGGAGACAAGAAGACGGAACAAGGTCAGCACGAGCAGCCCCGCGCCAAGCCAGGCCAGAACCCAATCGCGATAAGGCATGATGTCGATGCCGGAGAGAAACAAACCACCGGTCACAGCAACGAAAGCACCAAAGATGGCGCCGATCAGCGTCCGGACCTGCCGGGCAAAAGCGCTGAGCGCTGGAATGGTGTAGCCCCAGAGTCGCTGCGCGATATAGACCGTCAAGCCCGACTGCCCGAGGATGAGAAGCCCGGTCGCCAATTCACCAACGTGACGGTCCGGCAGGAAGCAGAGCGCCGTCGCGATCCCGAAAAAGACGAGCGCGGAAACGTCGAACAGGAGGACGAGCCCGAGAATCTTGGTCTTCGAGGTTCTCCGGAGCCACCCGGAAACAGCACCATCGAGCTTGCCCTTTTGTGAATGGAACTCCACGGCCTCGATCGACATTGCGAAAAACGCTCCGGAACGCAAGAACTCTGTTGGCTCGCTTTACCACGCAAGGCTCGCCATTCCGTTAATTCAAATGCCCGGCTTTTCCGCCAATACGCGGTTTACTTCCTGTTGGTGATGATTGTCGCCGCAATTTCGCCACGAAGAAGACAGGCAATTTCCATTAAGAGATCATTAAGTATCCACCAGTCGATTTACTTGTGTTGCAGCGCAGCTACAGACAGTCGTTACCAGACTGCTAATATCCATCCTAAGATTTCCGCACTTCTTTTCCCCGGAGCATCAACATGAAGAAGCTGCTTGCCACCACCGCTCTTGCGGTTCTCACCGTTTCCGCCGCCAGCGCCGCTGATCTCGGCACGCGCAAGCCGTCGGCGCCGGTTGTTCCGATCATGGCTGCCTATAACTGGACCGGCTTCTATCTCGGTATTCAGGGCGGCTACGGCTTCGGCGACGGCATCCAGCATCGTCAGGGTGCCGCCAGCTCCGGCAAGTTCGATTATACCGGCGGCCTCCTCGGCGCCACGATCGGCTACAATCAGCAATTCGGCAATCTCGTTGCCGGTGTCGAAGCGGATTATGCTTGGGCGAAGATCTCCGGCAGCACCGCGACAGGCTGCGCCGCGCCGGGCTGTAAGACCGAGCTTCGTTCGTTCGGCACGGTTCGCGGCCGCATCGGTTACGCCTTTGACCGGTTCATGCCGTATATCACTGGCGGTCTCGCCGTTGCCGATGTCTATGGCCGCGCGGGCGGTTTCACCGGATCGGATCTCCGCGCCGGCTGGACGATCGGCGCTGGTCTGGAAGCGGCTGTCTGGCAGAACATCAGCGTGAAGGGTGAGTACCTTTATTACGATTTCGGCCGCAACAACTACAACTCGGTTGCCGTGCCGCCGATCTCGACCAACGCCAAGGGTCACATCGTGCGCGCGGGCATCAACTACAAGTTCTGATTTCCCGTTCAGGGTAAGACGATTAACTCCCGGCTTCACGGCCGGGAGTTTTTTTATGCCGCAAGGGCATTTCCCGGCATGACGGAAGGCACTTCCGCCAGCATGCGTGATGAATAAGCTCGCAAAAAAGCATCGCGAGGAAATGCATGCCCTCTCCTGTGCGAATCGCCGTTCTCGGCGCCGGTCTGATTGGCGGGCGGCACATTGATCATGTCGCGGGCTCGCCCGACGCGACCCTTGCCGCCATCGCCGATCCCTCGCCTGCCGCCCGCGAACTGGCCGGGCGTCATCGGGTTCCGTGCTTCGCAGACATCCGTGATCTGATCGACAGTGCGGAGCCGGACGGTATCATCATCGCGACGCCAAATGCCCTGCACGTCGAGCATGCACTGGCAGCTATCGAGGCTCGCATTCCGGTGCTTGTCGAAAAGCCGCTGGCCGATACGCTCGAAGGCGCGGAGCGGCTTGTCGCAGCGGCGGAAGCGGCAGGCGTTACGCTGGCCGTCGGTCATCACCGGCGCCACAACCCGATGATCCGGCAGGCACGCACGATCATCGACGAGGGAAGGTTGGGCCGCCTTGTCGCCGTCCATTCTTTCTTCTGGCTCATGAAGCCGGACGATTACTTCGACATCGCATGGCGGCGCGAGGCCGGCGCGGGCCCCGTCCTCATCAACCTCAGCCATGACATCGACTTGATGCGCTATCTCTGCGGTGAAGTCGTTGCCGTGCAAGCGATGGATTCACACGAGGTCCGCGGCAATGCGGCCGAGGAAAGCTGCGTTGTCACCTTGCGCTTCGCGAGCGGAGCGCTCGGCACCATCACGCTTTCAGATACAGCCGTCGCCCCCTGGAGCTGGGAACACACGACCGGTGAAAATCCCATCTATCCGCAAACGGATCAGACCTGCTATTTCATCGCCGGCACGGAAGGATCGCTCACCGTGCCGAAGCTCGAACTCTGGCGCAATCCTGCGAAGAGGTCATGGTGGGAGCCGTTCGAGGTCACGCGTCACATCGCCCCGAAAGCTGATCCCCTGCCGTTGCAGATCGCGCAATTTGCCCGCGTGATCCGGGGTGAGGAAGCGCCGCTCGTTTCAGGCCGCGAGGGGCTTGCAGCGATGCGCGTGATCGACGCCGTGAAAAGGGCCGCGCGCTCCGGCGAAACGGTGAGGCTCTGATGATTTCCGGCAAGACGGCGCTGATCGCGCATATCGGCTACCCGACATCGACCTTCAAAGCGCCGATGATCTACAATCCCTATTTCGAGAATCGCGGCATCGATGCCGCCGTCGTGCCGATGGGCGTGACGGCGAACAACTACGAAACCGTGTTCCGCTCGATTTTCTCGTTCACGAACATCCGCGGCGCGCTCATCACCATGCCTCATAAGGTGACGACGCTGGCCTTGCTGGATTCCGCTTCCGTCACGGCGCGGATCGCCGGTGCGGTCAACGCCGTGCGCAAGGAGGCTGACGGGCGGCTCACGGGTGACATGTTCGACGGTGAAGGTTTTGTGCGAGGGTTGATCGGCAAGGGCTTTGCCGTTTCGGGCTCGCGCTCGCTGATCGTGGGATCGGGCGGGGTCGGATCTGCCATCGCCGCCTCGCTGGCCTCTGCCGGTGCCGGTGAACTCATGCTTTTCGATGTCAATTCCGAAACGGCAGAGGCGCTCGCCGGCAGACTTCGCACGAACTACCCCGAATTGCGCGCTGAGACCGGCGGCAACGACCCTGCCGGATATGATCTCGTCGTCAACGCCACGCCGCTCGGCATGAACCCAGGCGATCCGATGCCAATCGACATAAGCCGTCTGGACGCGCGAACGCTCGCCGGAGAAGTCGTGCTGAAGGAAGAAAAGACAGCGTTTATTCTGGCAGCGGAAGCGCGCGGCTGCCGTGTGCAGGTCGGCCTCGACATGCTCTTCGAGATGATCCCGGCCTATCTCGAGTTCTTCGGCTTCGAGACGACGACAGCAGACGAGCTGCGCCGTCTTGCACGCATTCAATACTGATCGGGCGGAAAAGGAATTTGGTGGGTGATCAAGGGCTCGAACCTTGGACCCGCTGATTAAGAGTCAGCTGCTCTACCAACTGAGCTAATCACCCACAGCCTTCCTGAAAAGGCAACGCGCGGGAGCCCCGCGCGATGGGGGTTCGATAGCGCATCGATTTTGGCTTGTCGAGCAAAAAATTCCGAAAAATCGACTGCTCAATTAACGGCCCCACAGCCATGCCGCGCCGCGCACTCCCGAGGAATCCCCGTGCAACGCCGGGCGGATCGGCGTCGTCATCCGGTCGGAGAAGACATAGCGCGCCATCTCATCCGCAAGCCGCTCGTAGAGTTGGGCAATGTTGCTCATGCCGCCGCCGAGCACGATCACATCAGGGTCGAGGATGTTGACGATGTGCGCGAGCGAGCGCGCCAGCCGGTTGGTATAACGCCCGAACGCGGCGACGGCACCGGCCTCGCCTGCCTGCATGGCGGCGATGATATCCGGGCCGGGAAGATCGCTCCCCGTGACACGCGCGTGATCCTCTCGGAAGCCGGTGCCGGACACCCAGGTTTCGATGCACCCGCGTCGGCCGCAGAAGCATGGCTTGCCCTGCTCCACTTCCTCGACGCTCGGCCAGGGCAGAGGGTTGTGCCCCCATTCCCCGGCGATGCGGTGGCGCCCATCCCAAGTCTGCCTATCGATGGAGATGCCGGCGCCGGTTCCCGTACCGAGAATCGCTGCGAAAACAACACGCGCCCCGGCGCCAGCGCCATCGACCGCCTCCGAGACCGCGAGGCAATTGGCATCGTTCGCGAGGCGCACCTCGCGCCCCAGCGCCTCTTGCAGATCGGTCTGGAACGGCTGACCGTTGATCTCGGTCGAGTTCGCGTTCATCGCCAGCCCGGTGAAGGGCGAGATCGCGCCCGGCATGCCGATGCCGAGGCTATGCGGGCCGGAATGACCCGCGCGGTCGAGTTCAGCCTCCGCCCCGACCACGAGATCCCGGATCGCCTCGACGATGCCGCGATAGGCGCCGCGCGGCGTCGGGCAGCGCCGGCGCAGCATCTCCGCGCCATCATCGCCGAGGGCGATGATCTCGATCTTTGTGCCGCCGAGATCGATCCCCAAACGCATCCCGCTATCCCTCGCCTGTGGGGAAGGGATTGCGGCTCGCCCGGTCAAAGTCAAGCCGGCGGCGCCTTAAGCCTCTTCTAACCGCCTTCATGACATCAAGGAGCATGCTCGAAACGGATCTCTACGCGCCCGTCAAAAACCTGCTCGAACAGCAAGGCTACACCGTCAAGGCGGAAATCGGCCGCTGCGACGTGATGGCCCTTCGCGAGAACGAGGCGCCGGTCATCGTCGAACTCAAGACCGGCCTGACGCTGAAATTGCTGCTTCAGGCAATCGATCGACAGACGTTGACGGATACGGTGTATCTCGCCGTTCCAGCTTCCTGTTTCGAGCGTGAACGGCAAGCACTCAAACTCCTCCGGCGACTGGGGCTGGGGCTGATCGTCATCCGGGGTGGCATGGCGGCTGCCGAACTCGATCCAGCGCCCTACCGACCGCGCAAGAACACGCGCCGAACCACGCTCCTGCTCCGCGAGTTCGCGCGGCGGCACGGCGATGCCAATTGCGGCGGCTCGACCCGGCGGGCGCTGTTGACCGCCTACCGGCAGGACGCCCTGCGCTGCGCGGATCATATCGCACGCGACGGCAAGGCAAAGGTCGCGGAAATCCGCCAAAGCGCTGGCGTCGAGCGCGCCGCGTCGATCCTGCAGAACGACGTCTACGGCTGGTTCTACCGGATCGAACGCGGCAGCTACGGGCTGACCTCGAAGGGCAAAGACGCACTCCGCACCTATGCGCCGGCGCTGGCGGCCATGCGGAGCGCGGCGCCCACAGCGAGCGCCGCGCTCTAGAGCATTTCCCGATCAAGTGGATGCCGGTTGATCGAAAGAAAATGCGACAAGACAGGAAGATGGAGCGGATGATCTAATTCAATCAGATCATCCGCCCTAGCCCGCCTGTTTATGCGGCGCCATGGTGGGCGTGGACGCGATTGTCCGCACTCTGGCTTTTCGTGAGCTTGTTGAGCGCAACGATATAGGCCTTGGCCGAGGCGACCATCGTATCGGGATCGGCGGCACGGCCGGTGACCAGCTTGCCAGCTTCGTCGGCAAGGCGCACCGAAACCTCTGCCTGCGCGTCCGTGCCCTCGGTCACGGCATGGACCTGATAGAGCTCCAGCTTTGCCTCGTGCGGAATCATCTGGTGGATCGCGTTGAAGGTCGCGTCCACCGGCCCGTTGCCCGTCGCCTGGCGGGTATGGTGCTGCCCGTCGATATCGAGCGTCAGCACGGCCGACTGCGGCCCGTTCGTGCCAGCGACGACGAGCAGGTTGAGCACCTTCACACGGTCCTGCGCGGTGGCGATATTCTCGTCGACCAGAGCCTCGATATCCTCGTCGTAGATCACCTTCTTGCGGTCGGCGAGTGCCTTGAACCGCACGAAGGCATCCTCGAGCTGGTTGTCGGAAATCTCGTAGCCGAGTTGCTTCAATTTGTCGCGGAAGGCGTTGCGGCCCGAGTGCTTGCCCATGACGAGGCTGGTCTTGGTGACGCCCACCGTCTCCGGCAGCATGATCTCGTAGGTCTGGTTGTTCTTCAGCATCCCGTCCTGGTGGATGCCGCTCTCGTGCGCGAAAGCGTTCCGGCCGACGATCGCCTTGTTGTACTGCACCGGGAACGAGGTCGCCGCGGAAACGAGCTTGGAGGCGCGGTTGAGCATCGTCGTCTCGATGCCGGTCGTGAACGGGAAGGCGTCGTTGCGCGTCCGGATCGCCATCACGACCTCCTCGAGCGCGGCATTGCCCGCGCGCTCGCCAATGCCGTTGACGGTGCATTCGACCTGTCGTGCACCACCCAGCAACCCCGCGACGGTGTTGGCGACGGCGAGGCCGAGGTCATTGTGGCAATGCACGGAGAAAATCGCCTGATCCGCGTTCGGCACGCGATTGCGCACCATCTCGAACATCGCGCGATATTCGTCCGGCGTTGAATAACCGACGGTATCCGGCAGGTTGATCGTCGTCGCGCCGGCCTTGATCGCGGCCTCGACGCAGCGGCACAGGAAATCCGCTTCCGTTCGCGTCGCGTCTTCCGCCGACCATTCGACGTCGGCGACGTGATTACGGGCGCGTGTCACCTGATCGATGACGAGCTTCAGAACCTCGTCCGGCTCTTTCTGGAGCTTGTATTTCATGTGCACCGGCGAGGTGGAGATGAAGGTGTGGATGCGCGGCCGCGCCGCGTGCCTCACCGCCTCGCCCGCGCGGTCGATATCCTTGAACGCCGCGCGGCTCAGGCCCGCGACAACGGAATTCTTCACGCGCCTCGCGATGGCGCTGACCGCCTCGAAATCACCTTCAGATGCAATCGGGAAACCCGCCTCGATGATATCGACACCCATCTCGTCGAGAAAATCGGCAATGGCGAGCTTTTCCTCGAAGGTCATCGTCGCGCCGGGGCACTGCTCACCATCACGCAGGGTGGTATCGAAAATCAGGACGCGGTTCTTGTCGGCCTGGGAGAAATTGGGAGAAGACATGATCTTGATCCTTCACGAGGAACCGGCTGTGGCGCATAAGCCCGGCTAACCGGCTCGAAAACTGACAATTTGTTGGAAGTTATCGTGGGTTGGTTCCCCTGAGAGCCCAGGCACGCCCGGACGGCCCTCAGGGGTTGATAAGAAGGAGCGCAAGGGCAAGGCAAAGCGCGACCGCCATCGCCGCGTCGAGGCGCGCGATGAGCCGGATCGTCCAACCAGCATTTGCCAGAACCTGAGTCACGAGGGCTCGACTTTCAAATCACAACGCATGAACTCTACCGGAGGCCTTGGCGCAAGGCAAGATCACCCCGCTCGCAAGCCCTCACCCGCGCACAACCCCTTGCCGGATCGCCGATTTCGGCCTTCACTGGAATTTCCGAGCCGTGGAGCCGCGCATGCCTCGTCTGAATCGCCTGCTGCTGACGCTTCTGCCCCTCCTCTTCTCAGTCGCCGCCCATGCCGACGCGATCGACGGCAATTGGTGCGGCCCCAAAGGGCGACGGATTTCCATCGAGGGTTCGGCCGGGGTTTATGCCGGTGGCCATCGCCTCGAAGGCCGCTACACGCGTCACAGCTATTCCTTCGCCATTCCGCAAGGCGCGACCGACGCCGGTGCGGCGGTGGACATGGTGCTTCAGGGCGAAACCCGCACCAGCGTCCGCATCGACAATGGCCCCGCCGAGATCTGGCAGCGATGTTCGCCTGACATCAGTTGAGCGGCGAACGCTTGAACAGACGGCACGCTCGGCCCTAGGATCACGCCGACGACAATAGATCGACGGGATTCGCCATGCGGAAATGCGCCTTCATTCTGGTCTCGGCCCTTGGCCTCGCTGCCTGTCAGACGACCTCGCCCCCGCCGCCGGCCGCTGCGCCCGCGCCGAAGCAGGAACCGCGCGGCGTTTCCGTCACCCCGACGAATTTCAAGTTGCCGGAAGGCTCAGGCTGTTCGGGCGACATCGCGCGCTTCCGCGCCATTCAGGCAAACGATCTCGAGACCGGCCACACCACCAAGCCAGTCTACGACCAGATCGAGGCCGAGATGAAGAAGGCCGATGCACTCTGCGCTGCCGGCAATTCCGGTGCGGCAAGCGCCCATGTGCGCGCGACGAAAAGCCGCTTCGGCTATCCCTGATCGGTGAACATCGCCTTGAGATAGGCCGCCTGGAACGGCGGCATCCGCGCGGGGTCGATATCGCCCGGGCCCCGCGCGATGTAGATATCCGCCAGCTCTTCCTCGTGCAGGGATTTCATCCGGTCGAGCATCAGCGCGCGGGCGTCCTCCGCCGGCATGTCGATCCGGACAGGACGCATGAACGCCGCCCGTACACCGTGTTCGACACAGTGCCAGAGATCGGAAACCGCGATCTCCTCCGGACGGATGCCCGTCTCCTCGCCGAGTTCGCGCAACACGGACCCTGCGAGATCGATCGTGCCGTCGGACAATAGATCGTCGCGATCTGGTGTGCCGGCGGCAAAATAGATCTTGCCGGCATTGGCGGTCCCCGGCCCCATCACGCCGAGCAGGTAGGCGCCGTCACGCGCTTGCAGTGCCGCCATCGCAAAGCCATTGCGCATCGGCGGGCCCGGATGGCCAAAGTCGCGCCAGGCGATGAAGCTCGCGTAGTCCGTTTCGAGATAGCGCCCGCAGTAGATACCGTTCTCGATCGTCCAGTGGTGCTGGAGAAACACCTTGCCGTTGAAGCTTGCCGGCTTGTCAGCAATGAATTTCGACCAATTCGCCTCGATATCCGCGCGCCGCTCTTCCGCGAACGGCCAGAGCCGAGGTTCGAACCGGCAATCGACCCCACCGAGGGGGATGACGACCGGTTCAGACATGCAGTATGCCTTCGCTCATCCTCACCACGGACCCGCCGATGCTTGCCGCCACGAGGCGGCCGCCGTGAATATCGAGGTCCAGCGCGATCAGGCTCGGGCGCCCCATCTCGAATCCCTGTTCGATGATGAGCTGGTGCGTGCCGTCATCGGGTAATTCAACCGTCGCCGCGAGGCCGGAGAAGGCCGCCACCGCACCGCCCGTCGCCGGGTCCTCGCTCATTCCTGCCGAGGGCCAGAACATGCGCGCGTGGACATGGTGCGCCGGATGCACGGTCTCGCGGGTATAGACGAAAACGCCCTCGCGGCCGGTGCGCGCGAATGCGGCCGACCATTGCGACACGTCGCAGCGGATGCGACCGATCGTTTCGAGATCCTTGACCGGCACCATCGAAAACGGAACGCCCGCAGACCAGGCCGAGAGACCATGCGCACCAAAGCCGAGGTCGAGCGGTTCCAGCCCCAGCGCCCGCGCCACCAGTTCGGGTTCGAACTCGACCGGCAGCCGCTGCGGCAGTTTCGGGATCTCGAAAACAGCCCGAGACCGTCCGCCGGGCTTGCGGCTCACGTCGACCTTGACGAGGCCGACCTTCTCCTCAAGCGCGATCACGACACCGGGCGAAAGATGCCCCGGCGCGCGCAATTCGGCGAGCAGCGCCGCCGTTCCAACCGTCGGATGACCGGCGAACGGCAACTCACCCCCCGGCGTGAAGATGCGGATTTTCGCCGAATGCACCGGATCGTCCGGCTCCTGCACGAAGACAGTCTCGGACAGGTTGAACTCACGCGTGATCGCGAGCATTGCCGCATCGTCAAGCCCCTCGCTGTCGAGCACAACCGCGAGCGGATTCCCCTCGAAAGGGGTTTCGGTAAAGACATCGACGACGTGAAACCTGCGCGACATGAAGTATCCATCCGGGAAATGCTGCCCCTTGTTTCACCGATCCGGCGAGCCTGCGCAACGGCGAATATGAATGGGGATCGAACGACCTGTTGCGCGACAATTCACGCGCGCTGATATATTTCGTTCTCATGAGAGTCAGAAACGGTCGGAAAGGATCCGGCGTCAGCATTCTTCTCTCCGTGATCGACGCGCACCCCCGGCAGCGTCGAAGCGAGGGCATCAAGGGGGTACACTCAAGGAGTGTCTCATAATGTCGAAGAAACTCGTCCTGCGCACCGCCGCCATGCTGCTGATCGGCACCGGCGCCGCCTTGGCCCAGACCGCCGCGCCGAACACCACCGCGCCGAAGGCCACGCCGCCCGCCGCCACCGCCCCCAAGGCCGCGCCGGCCCCCGCAGCAGCGCCGGCTCCCGCGGCTCCGAAAGCCGCAGCTCCGGCTCCCGCAGCAGCACCGAAGGCCGCGACGCCTGCACCGGCCGTCGGCAAGCCGGTGAACCTCAACACCGCCACTCAGGCGGAACTCGAAACCCTGCACCAGATCGGCCCGGCTCGCGCCAAGGACATCATCGCGGCCCGTACCAAAGCCAAGTTCAAGAACTGGGATGATTTCGTGGCCCGCAATGTCGTGCCGAAGAACGCCGAGGACGCGATCAAGGCTCAGGCCCGCTTCTGATCCTCGGAACGATCCAAGCTCTCGCAGCGGCCGGAACCTCCGGCCGTTTTGCTTTTCAGAAAGCTGCGATCTCAAACACGTGCGTCGGCGCGACGAACTCGTCCTGCGCCGCGACAAGCAGCAACTCACGACTTCCCGCCTCGACCGTCCGCCGCAGCAGGCCGTAGATCGCCGAGCCCGAAAGACGCAAGGCTTCGGCAGCATCACTCGAGCGGAGCATATGCACGAGAAATAACGCCGCGATGGCATCCCCCGCCCCGTTGAGATTGCAGTCGAGCCGCGGCGTCCGGAGTCGGCAACGCCGGCCGCTGTCCGAGACGACAAGATCAAGCGCATCATCAGGCGTCTCGGCGGTCTGAACCGAGGTGACCAGCACCACCCTCGGACCCATCGCGTGAAGCCTGTCGATCGCCGCGCCGAGTGCTTCGTCTGTCGTAGTGGTCGTTCCGGCGAGTAACTCCAGTTCGAACTGGTTGGGCGTGATGATGTCGGCGGCAGGAACGGCCCGATCACGCATGAATTCGGGAATACCGGGCCGCACGAAAATCCCGCGCCCGATATCGCCGATCACCGGATCGCAGGCATAGAGCGCAGCGGGATTGGCACCCTTCACGCGTTGGACGGCGTCAAGGATCGCCTGCCCCGTCGCTTCCGCACCCATGTACCCGGAGAGAACGGCGTCGCAGCGTTCTAGCGCGCCACGCTCGGCAATGCCCTCGACAAGATCGGCGATGATCGAGGGATCGAAGACTTGTCCACGCCAGGCGCCGTATCCGGTGTGGTTCGAGAACTGCACCGTATGGATCGGCCAGACCTCAACGCCGAGTCGCTGCATCGGAAACGTCGCCGAGGCATTGCCGACGTGTCCGTAGGCGACATGGGACTGGATGGAGAGGATGTTCATCGAAAGCACCACAATGAAAAAAGGGGCCGCGACGGCCCCTTCTCCATAGTTGATCGGATTCACAGCCCGGTAAAGAGGCGATCAGCTCACGCTCTGCGCCGCCTTGAGCGCGAACTGCGATACGAAGGTCTTGGAGATATCGACATTGGTGCTCGCCATGTCCTTGTCGAGTGCCTTGAGCGTGTCATAGACCGACTTCATCCCGGCCGAGGCCATCATGCCCGTTTCGGAATAGGCCGCCTGCGAGGCCTTCACCGCGCGGATGTAGAGCGCCTTGTCACCGAGGTGATACTGTTCCGGCACCGCATCGGCGATCTCCTCGGGCTTCGCCTTGTTGATCCAGCGCAGCGCCTTGTAGATGCCGTTGACAGCGCCCTGCACGAGTTGCGGCTTCGCCTCGATCGTGTCCTGCTTCACGTAGAGGCAGGCCGCCGGATTGGTGCCGCCGAAGAGGTCGAAGGTGCCCTTCTCAGTGCGGGTGTCGATCAGCGTGACGATATCCTCATCCGCCTCCAGCTTGGCGATGACAGGATCGAGATGCGAGATCACGTCGATCTCACCCTTCTTCATGGCCGCGACCGCGCTCGCGCCGCCCCCGACACCGATAAAGCTGGCGTCGCCCGCGTTGAGCCCGGCCTTGTTCATCGCATGGAGCACGGTGATATAGGTCGAGGAGCCGGGCGCGGTGACGCCGATCTTGAGCCCCTTGAAATCCTTCGCACTCTTCACCTTGTCGGCGATGGCCTTGCGGACGCCGATGACGATGGTCGGAAAACGCAGCATCTCGATGACGGCACGGATGTCCTGCCCCTTGGCCTGCATACGGATCGTATGCTCATAAGCACCGGCGACAATATCGACGGAGCCGCCGACCAGCGCCTGAAGCGATTTCGCACCACCCGCGAAATCGTTGATCTCGGCATCGAGGCCGAATTCCTTGAAGTAGCCCTTCCGCTCCGCGATGGTCAGCGGGAGATAATAGAGCAACGACTTGCCGCCGACGCCCATCGTGATTTTCTCGGCGGCCGCAGCCCGGCCGATGAGAGCGGGCGAAGCCACCAGCGCACCGCCGAGGGCCATGATCTGACGGCGATTGAAATGATCCATAATTTCCTCCGTTCCGAAAAGCTGCGCCCTGCTCCGAGGGTTCTCAGCAAAAAATGCCCAACAGAATTGCTAGACTGTCTTTGTCTCGCCTGGGCGCCAGACAAGCAAGGGTTTCTCGACGAGCGTGACGACGAAATCGATCAACATCACGAAGATCATCAGGATAAGCATCCCGGCGAAGACACCTGTCACGTCGAAGACGCCCTCGGCCTGATGAATGAGATAGCCGAGCCCGGCGGACGAGCCGAGATATTCACCGACGACCGCACCGACGACCGCGAAACCGACCGAGGTGTGGAGCGAGGAGAAGACCCAGGAAAGCGCGGCCGGCCAATAGACATGGCGCAGGAGCTGGCGCTCATTCATGCCGAGCATCCGGGCGTTGGCGAGCACCACGGGGCTGACCTCTCGCACGCCCTGATAGACGTTGAAGAACACGATGAAAAAAACGAGAGTGACGCCAAGCCAGACTTTCGACCAGATGCCGAGCCCGAACCAGAGCGCGAAAATCGGCGCCAGCACCACGCGCGGCAGGGCGTTCATCATCTTCACGTAAGGGTCAAAAACCGCCGCGACGAGTGGCTTGCGCGCGAACCAGAAGCCGATCATTACGCCCGAGAGAGCGCCAATCGCAAAGGCAAGCATCGCCTCGATCAAGGTGATCGCGAGGTGCTTGTAGACCTCGCCCGAGACGAACATCTTGATGACGCGCTCGATGACCGCGCCCGGTGTCGAGAAGAAGAACTGGGGCAGGAGGTAGAACGGCTTGCCGTTGGCGGCGGTGCCGATCGGGATCGTCGAGAACACATGCCAGATGCCGAGCGCGACAACCGCCACGCCGATCTGCAGGGCGAGGAGTTTGGTGCGATTCATGATGTCGCTCCTCCGCCGGCCTTGCCGTGGGCAGGCAGGCCGTAGGTCTTGCGGACCTCCTCACGCAGGCACGCCCAGACCGCCGAATGCAGGCGATGGAACTCCGGTTCCGAACGGACCTCGGCGATATCGCGCGGACGGGCGAGCGGAATCTCGAAATTGCCGATGATCTTCGAGTGCGGCCCCGCCGACATGACGAGCACCCGGTCCGCCAACGCGATCGCCTCGTCGAGATCATGCGTGACAAACATCACCGCCTTCCGGTCGGCCTGCCAGAGATCGAGCAGAAGTTCGCTCATGATCAGGCGCGTCTGCGCGTCGAGCGGCCCGAACGGCTCGTCCATCAGCAGAATCTTGGGTTCGCGCACCAGCACCTGCGCCAGCGCCACACGCTTCCTCTGCCCGCCGGAAAGCTGGTGCGGATAGCGGTCACCGAAGGTTGCGAGCCCGACCTTGACGAGAAAGGCATCGGCCGCCTTGAGCGCCTCGCTCCGCCGGACGCCGCGCGTTTCAAGCCCGATCGCCACGTTGTCGCGCGCGGTCTTCCACGGCATCAGTGCATCCTGCTGGAAAAGATAGCCGGCCACCGTGTTGAGGCCGGAAAGCCTCTGCCCGAAGATCAGGCTCTCGCCGGACGACGGCGGCATGAGACCGGCAGCAATGTTGAGCAAGGTCGATTTACCACAGCCCGTCGGGCCGAGGATGGCCACGAATTCGCCGTCGGCAACGGCGACGTCGACAGGCTGGACGGCCTCGTAGCGCCCGCCACCCGACAGTCCATAGGCAACCGAAACGCCGCGCAAATCGACCGCGATGGAATGGATTGTCTGCGCGTCAGTCACGCAGCGCCCTTCCATAATCCCTCGGCATCGTCCACTCCCTGCCCCGTTTTGTATGCAGGTTAGGTCAGGCATTCTGTCCGAACAAGTTCTTTCTCGTCACCTCAGGGCAGCCGCAACTCGACAACGACAGGACAATGATCCGACGATTTCGGCCGATCCCAGCCGATACGGGGAAAACGCGGACCGACATAGCGTGTCGCGCGCCAGGGCTGGCCGGCACGGATAACCTCCGGAATAGCTGCCGGATTGGCCTCCGCCAGCCGCGGCGAGAGCAGGATATAATCAAGCTGACAGTAGATATCGTCTGGCGAATGATAGCTCGTCCAGCGATCCTCGACCGATCGGCGTTCCATCAGGTTGACGGCAAAACCGTCATCCAGCACCACGCCCAGCGCGGAGGGCGCGTCCTCGCCCGTCACGTAATCACGAATGTCACGCTCGCCATCGATCTCGTAGTAGTCGTTGAAGTCGCCGCAAATGGCCCAGTTGGCATTCGCCGGGCCACCCTTGTGATCCTCGAAGCGTTCCTCAACCAGCTTGCGCACCGCGCCAAGTTCGGCAAGGCGCATCGCATGGGTCGTGCGACGCCCGCCCGCCATCGACTTGAGATGGCAGCAGAAGAGTGTGAAGGGTCGGCTGTCGATGATGAACTCTGCGATCAGGAGGTTGCGCCGGAAAATGCGGTCCGTTCGCTCGACGAAGCGCGGGTTCTCGGGCGGACCTTCGCGGTATTCCTCGATCCCCGGCGGCCAGATACCGAGTTGCTTGAAGGTCACGTCGGCCCGGCTCGAAATATCCTGCCAGCCAATACGCGACAGGAGGCCTATATCGATCCCGCGCCGGTCGTTACCGTCAAAGAGCTTGAGGTACCGGTAGTTGACGGCAGCGATTGCCATCTCCCGCTCGCGCCGCACCTGCTCCGGGTTGGGGCGCGGGTCACGGAAGATCACGTCGCGCATCACGCGGGCAACGTGCGGGCCTTCGAGCTTCTTGAGGTAGTTCTCGCGGAAACTGCGCAGCGCACCCTCGCTGTCCACCTCCTGCAGCGCAATGATGTCAGCGTCGGTCGCCAACAGGGCAAGCGCGGTCAACTGGCATTTCTCATCCGAGAGAATGGCCTCGCCCAGCCGGCGCGCCTGTGTCGCTTCTGCCTTATCCTCAAAAAAAACGTTGCCGATCTGCTGATCGTTGCGTCGCTGCGGATCCCAGAAATTTGGCCGGGAATAGAGATTTTCGACATTGAAAGTCGCCAATCTAAAGCTTCGGCTCGACATTTTTACTCCCGTCGGCGGATGGAATCGCGAGAATCGCTTTCAAAATCGAGAATTGCGGCTTTTGGCATGACGCGGCAAGTCTTCAACAACCCACTGGCATTGCAATTTTTTTCCTCTATTCGCCCGCCTGAGGGCAATTTGCCCGTTCAGCAATCAGGGGGCCTGAATGAGCATCACCGGTTTTCTGCAAGCGGCAACCTTCCGCCGAACGCTTGCCAGTCTCGGCCTTTGGGCGGCCGGCACGGGCATCGCCCTGGCACAACAGGTTCCGGCGCCAAAATTTGATGGCGCGAACACAGCCTGGATTCTCACTGCCTCGGCGTTGGTTTTGTTCATGACACTACCGGCATTGGCGCTGTTCTACGCCGGGCTGGTACGCGCCAAGAACGTGCTCTCGGTGATGATGCACTGTGTGGTGATCGCCTGTCTCGCCTCGGTACTCTGGCTTATCGCCGGCTATTCGCTCGCCTTCGATGGCGGCAACGGCGGAGTAATCGGCTCTTTCTCGAAAATCTTCCTGAGCGGCGTGACCAAGGAAAGTCTCAACGGCACCATTCCCGAGATTGTCTTTTTCCTGTTCCAGATGACCTTCGCAATCATCACCCCGGCGCTGATGGTCGGCGCCTACCCCGAACGCATCCGCTTTGGGGCAGTGGTGCTGATTTCCGGCCTCTGGCTGATGCTCGTCTACGTCCCGGTTTGCCATTGGGTCTGGGGCGAGGGCTGGCTGATGAAACGCTCGGTGATGGACTTCGCCGGCGGGCTCGTCGTTCACGCCACCGCCGGCACCTCCTCGCTCGTGATCGCGGCGATGCTCGGCCCGCGCGACGGTTTTCCGAAAGAGCTGCGGCCGCCGCACAATCCGGGGATGGCGATGATGGGCGCGGGCATGCTCTGGGTCGGTTGGTACGGGTTCAATGGCGGCTCGGCGCTGACCGCCGACGGCGCCGCCGGCATGGCGATTGTCGCGACACATCTCTCTGCCGCAACCGCTGGCCTCGTCTGGATGGGCCTCGAAATGATGCGTTTCGGCCGTGCGAGCATGATCGGCGCGGTGACCGGCGTGATCGCCGGCCTCGCGACGGTAACACCGGCCTCCGGCTTCGTCGGACCAATGGGCGGTGTCATTCTCGGGATTGCAGGTAGTGTCGTCTGTTTCTTCGCGGTCGATCTTGTGAAGCATCGCATCCGGGTCGACGACAGCCTCGACGTCTTCGCGGTACACGGCGTCGGCGGCATTCTCGGCACATTGCTGGTGGCGTTCCTCGCCCATCCCGCAATGGGCGGCGCAGGTTATGCCAAGGACGTGACGATGGGCGGTCAGTTCGTGACCCAGATCCTCGGCGTCGGTACGACGGTTATCTGGTCGGCCATTGCGACCTACGCGATTGTGGCGGTTACGCGCCAGTTCGTCGGCCTGCGCGCAGATCCGGAAGCCATATACGACGGCCTCGACATGTCCGCGCACGGCGAGCGCGGCTACTCGCTCAACAATTGAGCCGCCCAATCCCGACAGGAAACAGGGCGCGGTGCAATCCGCGCTCTTTTTTACATCGAAAATCCGCCGACGCGCACGACGGTGAAGGTATCGAAATACTCGCGGATCGCGCTCACCTTCTCATCGGAAAACTCGAACACAAGGCACATCGAATCCTCGAATGCCTGCCCGGTCACACGATAGGTTTTCCTGCCGGCCACCTCGGCGACCGCATGATCGCCATCGTACAGGATTCGGCCTACCGCGACATCGGTCCAGTCCCAGCGCTCGAACACACCGCCGAGTTCGTTGCGAAGTCTGCCCTTGCCTTCGAGATGCGTCATCAGCGGCCTGTCGCCGAGACGACCCATGACCCTGTAGCCGACGTCGTCGGTGCACTCGTCAAGCAGGGCATGAATATCGCCCTTGCGCCGGGCCTCAAGCATCCGTTCCAGACAGGCGATACGCCGCGCACGAACATCCGGAGCGGGGTCGGGTAGATACATCGGATCGCCTCATCCTGAGACAGCCACAACCGCCGTTGGTCGTGACTCAACCTAGAACTGAATACTCTGCGAGATAGAGGAATTTTTTCTTGATTCGCAAGATGTGGAAGACCACTAATTCGAAAGGCGCGGTCTCGCCGCGCCTTTCGTTCTTTTCCGCTCACCCTCCGGCTGCAAGAGTTGCCGGCGAAGTTCCTCCGGCAATCCCGATCGGAGGCGAGCAATGCCGCGCCTCCGCCCCGGAACTACGGAAGCACGCTCAGTTGCGCGCCTTGTCGACGAGCTTGTTCTTGGCGATCCACGGCATCATGCCGCGCAGCTTTTCGCCGACTTCCTCGATCTGGTGCGCATCGTTCATGCGGCGGATGCCCTTGAAGCGCGCCATGCCCGAGCGATATTCCTGCATCCATTCCGACGTAAATCGGCCAGTCTGGATGTCCTTGAGGACGCGCTTCATCTCGGCCTTGGTCTCTTCCGTGATGATGCGCGGGCCGGTGACGTATTCGCCCCATTCGGCCGTGTTCGAGATCGAGTAGTTCATGTTGGCGATACCGCCCTCGTAGATGAGGTCGACGATCAGCTTCACTTCATGCAGGCACTCGAAGTAGGCCATCTCCGGCGCATAACCGGCCTCGACCAGCGTTTCGAAACCGGCGCGGATCAGCTCGACGAGGCCGCCGCAGAGCACGACCTGCTCGCCGAAGAGATCGGTCTCGCATTCCTCGCGGAAGTTGGTCTCGATGATGCCCGAACGGCCGCCGCCGACGCCGCAGGCGTAGGAAAGGCCGAGCTCGAGCGCATTGCCCGACGGGTCCTGATGAACGGCGACGAGGCAAGGCACGCCGCCGCCGCGCTGATATTCAGAACGTACGGTGTGGCCCGGGCCCTTCGGCGCGACCATCAGGACATCAACGGTTGCCTTCGGCTCAATGAGGCCGAAGTGGACGTTGAGGCCATGCGCGAAAGCAATGGCGGCACCGTCACGGATGTTCGGGGCGATCTCGTTCTTGTAGATGTCGGCCTGAAGCTCGTCCGGCGTCGCCATCATCATCAGGTCAGCCCACTTGGCGGCATCGGCGACGGACATCACCTGGAGACCATCGGCCTCGACTTTCTTGGCGGTCGCCGAACCCGGCTTGAGGGCAACGCGGATGTCCTTGCAGCCCGAATCCTTAAGGTTCAGCGCATGGGCGCGGCCCTGAGAGCCATAACCCACGATGACGACCTTCTTCGACTTGATGAGATTGAGATCGGCGTCACGATCATAATAGACACGCATGGACTTATCCTTCCTTGGGGTGAAATCAGGCGCTCGCAACGCCGGATGGTGGGGTCGCGCCATGCAGCGCGAGAAATTGTTGGGTCGCGTGCGCGGCCTCTTCCTTGATGCGAAGGCTGGGTTGGATGGTCCGGTCGCCAAGCAGCAGTCGGATCTGCACGTCGCGTGCGAAGAGCCCGAAAAAAGTGCGGAAAGCCGTCTCGCTATCCTCGAATGCGAGCAGGCCGGCATCGCGCCCGGCCTCCAGCACCGGCTTCAGCCGCTTGCCAAGCGCGAACCGGCCATTCTCAAGAACGATAATGCCTAGCGGCGCACCGCCCGCCGCCTGCCCAATCGCCACCCGGTTAAGCGCGATCGAGGTCGGCGAGGAAATCACGCTCAGCCAGTTCGCCGCGAATTCCTCAAGGCAGCGTCGCAGGGAGACGAGATCGAGCCGCGCAAGATCGACAGGCGTGAAGCCGACGCGCGAAGCCTGCCAGCGCACTGTGGCGTTGAGCATCCCTTCACGGTCACCGAACCACTTGTAGAGCGTTTCCTTGGAACAGCTCGCCCGGCGTGCCACGGCGTCCATCGTCACGCGGTCGCCCTGCTCGGCGAACAGCGCCAGCACGACATCGAGCACCGCCTGCTGGCGGGCGGTCGGCTCGGTGCTGGAGACAGGAAGAGCAACGTTCAAGGGGACCTGCGAAACCTAAGCGTAACGAACGTTACGGTTCGGAATTCTGCTAAGCCAAGCCGATGCCGCCGTCAAACGGAATCAGCGTGCGAGCAGATCCATCACGGCCGGATACAGCGAGGCGACGAGCAGGACCGCCATCGCCCGGTTGAACCACCGCACCTTGACAGGATCCTGCAGGAAATTCCGCATCGCCGAACCGAAGGCAGCCCAGACCAGCGAGCCGGGTGTTCCGGTCAGTGCGTACAGCAATGTGATAACGACGAGCGAGACGGTGTAGTTTTCCGGCACGGTGTAGGCGGCGATCGCGCCGACGACCATCGCCCAGGCCTTGGGGTTGACCCACTGGAAAGCCGCAGCCTGCAGAAAGGTCATCGGCGTCGCGCGCTGGCGCCCCTCGCCGACCGGCCCAGCCTGCGCGATCTTCCACGCAAGCCAGAGCATGTAGACGATGCCAATCACCTTCATGGCCGTGTAGATCACCGGATATCGCGCGAAAACCTGCCCGAGCCCCAGCCCGGAGAGCAACAGCATCACAGGGAAACCGACATTGATGCCCGCGACATGCCAGAGCGTGCGCTTAAGGCCGAAATTCACGCCTGAAGCGACGAGCATCATGTTGTTCGGCCCCGGCGTGACCGAACTCGCGAAAGCGAAGCCGAGAAAGGCAAGGAGCGTATCGAGCGGCATCGAGGAGACCTTTTACGCAGAAGCTTGTAGCCTTCCCTCGACATGCCCACCAGTGAAAGAGCGTGATGGGTCGATCACACCTTGTGATGTGTCACAGCCCTTCAGCGCCGCGCGCGATCGCCGCCGCACCAGTTCGAGACACCTCGACCAGCCCGATAGCGCTCATCAGGTTGATGAAGCGCTCGACATCCTCGTAAGGCCCGGACAACTCGAAGATGAAGGAGTTGAGCGTCGCATCAACGGTCTTGGCGCCGAAAGCCGTCGCGAGGCGCAATGCCTCCATGCGGTGCTCGGAGCGTTCGGGGCCGAATTGCGCCACCTTCACCAGCGCAAGCTCGCGCTCGATGGTCGAACCGGTGGAGAGGTTGACGACCTTGTGCACCGGCACCATGCGGTCGAGCTGCGCCTCGATCTGGTTGAGCACGCTCGGAATGCCACTCGTCACAATCGTGAAGCGCGAGAGATGGCGCGCGTGCTCGGTTTCCGAAACCGTCAGGCTCTCGATGTTGTAACCCCGGCCCGAGAAAAGGCCGGCGATGCGCGCCAACACGCCCGGCTCGTTATCGACCAGCACGCAGAAGGTGCGGCGCTCGACGGTCTGGTTGCCCGTCGGATCGGAATAGTGCGATTTCATGTCTCATCCCTCGAAAGTCAGGCCGCACCGAGAACACGGTTGCGGAAAAGGTCCAGATCGATATTCCCGCCGGAAAGCACGAGCCCGGTCCTGCCCGGCCTGCCCTCCTTGAGTGCGGCCGCGAGCGGAGCAGCCGCCGCACCCTCGGCAAGATTGTGCGTGTCCTGCCAGTAGACACGTGTCGCCTCGGCGATCTCGTCGTCGGAGACGAGGACGATGCGCGCCGCGCCCTTGAGGATAATGTCAAGCGCATGCTCGTCCGGCACGCGGGTCGCCATGCCGTCGGCGAAGGTGTCAGCAACGTCGGTGGAAACGGCATGGCCAGCGGCGAACGAGAGCGCATAGGCCGGCGCGCCCTCGGCCTGAACGCCGACGATTTCGGTCTTCAGGCCCAGGAGATCACGCGCCATGATGCAGCCGCATATGCCGGAGCCCTGCCCGACAGCGACATAGAGCCGGTCAAGATCCGGATGGGCTGTCAGAAGTTCGAGTGCATAGGTCGCAACGCCGAGACAGAGGTCGCGGTGAAAGGCCGGCACGGGTTCGAGCCCGCGCACGCCGGCAAGGCGCATCGCCTCCTCGCGCGCCGCCTGAAAGTCGTCGCCGAACTCGATCAATTCCGCCCCGAATGCGCGCATCGCCGCGTTTTTCTCGCTCGAATTGCCGCGCGGCACGAGGATCGTGACCGGCACGCCGTAACGCCGCCCGGCGAAAGCGAGGCTCTGACCGTGATTGCCGCGTGTCGCCGAGATGAGGCCGGGCACATCCTTGCGTTCGTGCGCCATGCGGTCGAGATAGACGATCCCTCCACGCACCTTGAACGCACCGGTCGGCGTGTGGTTCTCGTGCTTGACGACAACCTCGGCGCCGAGCCGCTTCGCGAGCAACGGCCAGGCATATTGCGGCGTCGGCGGCATCGCTGCCGTTACCACGCCGTGTGCCGCTTCAAGGTCGGAAAGCGTGAACATCATCACACCAGCTGCTTGCCTCTCGAGTCGATCACATCGCCGATCGCGCCTTCGAAATCCGGCAGGAGCATATCGTTATGCGCCTTGCCCGAGGGGATCATCGGCAGGCAGTTCTCTTCCTTGGCGACGAGGCAATCGAAGATCACCGGCCCCGGATAATCGATCATCTCCATGATCGCGGCATCGAGCTTGGCTGGGTCCGAGCAACGAATGCCATGCGCGTGATAGGCATCCGCGAGCTTGACGAAATCCGGCAGGGCAGCGGAATAGCTCTGCGAATAACGCCCGCCGTGGAGCAGTTCCTGCCACTGGCGCACCATGCCCATGTATTCGTTGTTGAGAATGAAGATCTTGATCGGCAGGCGATACTGCGCCGCCGTCGACATCTCCTGCATGTTCATCAGGATGGAAGCCTCGCCTGCAATATCGATCACCAACGCGTCCGGGTGGGCCTTCTGCACGCCGAGCGCAGCCGGCAGGCCATAGCCCATCGTGCCCAGGCCACCCGAGGTCATCCAGCGGTTAGGCTCGTTGAAATGGAAGTGCTGCGCCGCCCACATCTGGTGCTGACCGACTTCTGTCGTCACGTAGGTCTTGCGATCCTTGGTGAGCTCATAGAGCCGCTCGATGGCGTATTGCGGCTTGATGATCTCCTTCGAGTTCTTGTAGCCGAGCGAATTGCGCTTGCGCCACTCGTTGATCTGCCCCCACCAAGTCTTGAGCGCGCCGGCATCGGCCTGAATCTTGCGCTCGCGCCAAACCTCGAGCATCACCGAGATCACCTTCGCGCAATCGCCGACGATGCCGATATCGACCTTGACGTTCTTGTTGATGGACGATGGGTCGATGTCGACATGGATCTTCTTCGAACCCGGCGAGAAGGCGTCGAGACGGCCGGTGATGCGGTCGTCGAAACGGGCGCCGAGATTGATCATCACGTCGCAGTCGTGCATCGCGAGATTGGCCTCGTAGGTGCCATGCATCCCGAGCATCCCGAGCCATTGCGGATCATTGGCCGGAAAAGCGCCCAGTCCCATCAGGGTCGAGGTCACGGGGAAGCCGGTGATCTTGGCAAATTCGCGCAGAAGGCGCGCAGCTTCTGGCCCCGAATTGATGATACCGCCGCCCGTGTAGAAAACCGGGCGCTTCGCCCTGGCGATGAGGTCGACGGCTGCTTCGATCTGCCGGCGGTCGCCGTCTGTCTTCGGGCGATAGGATTTGTGCATGATCTCGCCCGGCGGGGTATAGGTGCCGGAGGCGAACTGCACATCCTTTGGCACATCGATCACCACCGGTCCCGGCCGACCCGAGCGCGCGACATAGAACGCCTCGTGGATGATGCGCGGCAGATCCTCGACCTTTTTGACGAGGTAATTGTGCTTCGTGCAGTGCCGGGTGATGCCGACGGTATCACATTCCTGAAAGGCATCGGAACCAATGAGATGCGTCGGCACCTGACCGGTGAAGCAGACGAGCGGAATGGAATCGAGCAGCGCATCCGTGAGACCCGTCACAGCATTGGTCGCGCCAGGTCCGGAAGTCACGAGCACCACGCCGACCTTGCCGGAAGAGCGCGCGTAGCCCTCGGCGGCATGGACCGCTCCCTGCTCATGGCGCACGAGGATATGCTCGACCGAGTTCTGCTGGAACAGGGCATCGTAGATCGGAAGGACAGCGCCGCCGGGGTAGCCGAAGATATGCTCCACGTCCTGATCCTGCAGCGCGCGCACCACCATCTCGGCGCCGGTCATGGTGCAGGTTTCCTTGGTCTCGCTCATCGTCATTCTCCCACGGCCGGAGCGCCCGGCCTCACTGCACGCAAGGGCGATCATCGTCTCGTGAACCGGCGTCCTAGACCGGGCAACAAAAAAGGCCCTCGAGGGGGCCTTTGGTTGCGCGCCGATCCGGGGTTCTGGCGTCAGGCCAGCCCCTCATTCGGCGCGCACGGTACAATAAGAAGCGACATCGCTCTCTCCAAAATCGCCGCGCACGCTACACAGGTGAAAAAAGCCCGTCAATCGGCAAAATGGCGAACGAGCCGGACACATCCAAATCAGCCACATCCTCTGGAGAATTTTCTTCTCGTCTTTCCGGCCGCGCACCGGAACGAAAACACTTTCTCAAATATTTGCGCGCAAGAGTATGTAGGTTTTCAAGATGCAAGTCCTGCGGGTCCGCCGTTGCACAACGAGCTTTTCATCGCTGACCTGGAAGTCCGCCTCCGGAGCTCCGAGGCGAATTTTCTGCTTCGGCGGTACCGCGGCGAGCGCAACAAGCACGACCAGGCAACCGTTGCGATGCTGGACCGCGACATCATGCGCGTTCACGGCCCGCATCTGGCGTTGCTGGAACCCGTCGGGAACGGGGAGTTCCGCTTCCTCTACGCCGGCGCCGCGATCCCCAGCATCGGCACCGACTCGCTTCGCGCCAAGGAAACCAGCGCGCTCGACAATGCGACCGGAGAATTCTACCGCCTCGGCTGTTCGGAAGCGGACAAGGCTGAAGACGCCATCGCCGTCATCCATCAAACGGGGATGCAGGCTTCGGTCCACCGCTGGGAATGCCTGTTCCTGCCGCTGGACGACGGCTCGGGTCAGCGGATGTTCGCGGCTCTCTGTATCGCGCGCGAAACCAAGCACGAATTCCTGCGTAACCTGATCGAATCCCTGCCGAACGCCGTGATTGTCGCCCGGCCGTTACGGGACGGCCACAACGAAATCTACGATGCCGCACTGATTGCCGCCAATCTGCGTGCGGTTGAGTATTCGAGCCACGATTCCGAGGAGGGCCTGCTCGCGACCACGCTGGGCCATGTCTTCGGCGAGACCCGACTCTCTTCCGGCTGGGACCGGAACCTCACCGTCCTCCGCAGCGGCAAGCCGCAGATCTTCGATTACCATCACCGCACCGAAGAGGGTTCGCGCTGGCTCCAGGTCCATGCCGCGCCGGTCTGGGACGGTGTCCTCGTGTCGATGACCGACATCACCGACATGAAGCGCGCGTTTCTCGAACTCGAACACCAGAAAAAGGTGCTGATGGACGAAATGGAACAGCGCCGGGGCCTCGAACAGGAACTCTGGGCGCTTGCCCATCTCGACCCGCTAACGGGACTGCCCAACCGCCGCGCCTTCCGCGACGCCGCGATGCTCAAGCTCGCGGAAGCGCAGACGGCACATCGCCCCTGCGCCATCGTCACCATCGACATCGACCACTTCAAGCACGTCAACGACGCATTCGGCCACGGCGCCGGCGATACCGTGTTGCGCCGCGTCGCTGATATCATCAAGGCGCCGCTGCGGCCGAACACCGATATCGGCGCTCGCATGGGCGGCGAGGAGTTCACCGTGCTGCTACCGGACACGGATGCCGAATCTGCCTTCGCCTTCGCCGAGAAGCTGCGCAAGCGCGTAGAGCAGACGGTTGTCGTCGTCGGCGAGCACGAAATCCGCCCGACGATCAGCCTCGGTATCGCGCTCAACCGCAAGACGACCGATCTCGACGATCTGATCGACCGCGCCGACCGCGCGCTCTATGTCGCCAAGCGCACCGGCCGCAACAAGGTCGCGACCGAGATGGACGTCCAGGGCAATCAGGCGGGCAAAACCGCCGCCGCCTGATCGGCCGCATCGCGCCCCGAGAACCAGCGCCAGTTCGGCCCGACAAGATATTTCCGCGCGAAGATCGCCTGCCGCCGCGCATAGCGCCGCGTATCAGCCTGCCCGCGCGCGATCGCTTCCGCCAGCAAAAGCCGGCCTTCAAGGTGATCGACAAGATGGGGCACGCCGTGCGCTTTCATGATGCCGAGGTTGCGCGCGCGCGCCATCCCGGACGCCAGCAAGGCCTCGACCTCGTCGAGCGCCCCCGCAGCGATCATCGTCTCGAACCGACGGTTGATTGCATCGTGAAGCTGTGCCCGGTCGGGATCAAGGAAGACACCGCGAAACTCTCCGTCCTGAAGCAGCGCCTCCCCGGGGCTGGCCGTGAGCCAGTCCGAATAGGTCCGTCCGGTTGCCGCATGGAGTTCGATGGCGCGCAGCAAGCGCGGCGCATCCGCCGGGTTGAGTTGCGCCGCCCGTTTAGGATCGCGCCATACCAACTCGGCATGAAGATCGACTCCGGCTCTCGCCTGTTCGCGCCAGAACGCCCGAACCTCGGCCGGGATCGCGGGGGTGGGCACCAGCCCCTCGGTCATCGCCCGGAAATAGAGTCCCGTGCCGCCGACGATAACCAGAGTCGCCCCGCCGGCCCTCGCCTCCTGCACCAGCGGTCTCAGCGCTTCGAGATAGCGCCCCACTGAGAATTCCTCGCCGGCAGGAACGAAGCCGTAGAGCCGGTGCGGGACCGCCGCTTCCTCGCTCGCGCTGGGGCGGGCAGAGAGAACACGCAGGCCGTCATAGACCTGCATCGAATCGGCATTGACGACGAGACCGCCCGTCGCCCTGGCAATCTTGATCGCCAGCGCGGATTTGCCGCTCGCGGTCGGACCGGCGATGAGGGTTGCAAATGCCATCTTGCCATTTCCCGCCCGGGGCGATACCGCCCGGGTCGCGAGCGAAGACATAATGGTTCGTCGCACGAAAACCAGCGATTTCGGACCCCCGTTCCCGGTCCGGTCGGATCGGGAGGTTGGAAATGGGCACAATGCCGGCAAACTGGGTCGCGAGTCTCGTGAGCGCGCCGGGTGAAAAAGCCGTCGATCTTTCGGTGATCGCGAAAGCGCGCGCGGCGCTGCCCTCGTCCGAGGTTGCCGTGCTATCGCCGGGCCGCGCCGTCGATCTCCATTTCGCCGATGCCGCTCCCGCGCCGCGCTGGACGACCGCTCTGCGCGAAGCACTCGCAGGTCTTGCCATCGATATTCTCGTCCAGCCGGACAGTGGTCGGCGCAAGCGGCTGTTCCTCGCCGACATGGATTCCACCATGATCGGTCAGGAGTGCATCGACGAACTCGCCGATGCCGCTGGGCTCCGCGCGCATGTTAGTGCCATTACGGAACGGGCGATGCGGGGCGAGATCGCCTTCGAACCCGCCCTGCGTGAACGCGTCGCGCTGCTCAAGGGACTGCCGGTCGGCATCGTCGAGGAGATGATCCGAACCCGCATCACATTGACGGGCGGCGGGCCGGAATTGGTGCGCACCATGCGCGCGAACGGCGCCTATACCGCGCTGGTCTCCGGCGGATTTACTGTCTTCACCGGGCCGATCTCGGAGATGATCGGTTTCGACATGCACCGCTCGAACATCCTCGACATCAGGGACGGGCATTTCGCCGGCACGGTGCGCGAGCCGATCCTCGGGAAGGAGGCCAAGCGCGCCTCGCTGGAGGAACTGCGTGCACGTTTCGCGCTTCCGCCCGCAGCAACGCTCGCGGTCGGGGATGGCGCGAACGATCTCGCGATGCTGGGTGAAGCCGGCCTCGGCGTCGCCTTCCATGCAAAGCCGATCGTCGCCGAGGCGGCTCACGCCCGCGTCGATCACGGCGATCTCAGGACGCTGCTCTACTTCCAGGGCTACCGTGACGAGGAGATCGTCGGAGCATGAAAAAGGCCGCCCCGGAAGGCGGCCTTTCTTATTCTCAAACTTTCGCCACTAGCGGGCGCACGAGCGAAGCCTTCCGGCGCAATCACCCAATCGACATCAATCGATCGGCAGAGTCACGTAGCGGAGCGTCCCCTGCGGCCCGGAGGCAACGTAGAACAGAGCACGCTTCTGGCCCTGCTTGCGCAATTCGTCGAGCCGCTTGCGGATATCTCCAGCCGTGCTGACCTTCTCGCGCTGCACCTCGACGATCACGTCGCCGGCCGAGACCCGGCGTTCCGCCGCGATCGAATTCGGATCGACATTGAGGATCACCACGCCCTCGACACCATCCTTGACGTTGAAGCGGCGGCGGGTGTCATCGTTGAGCGGCGCGACCTCGAGACCGAGCACCTTCGGCGAATTGCCCGCATTCGGCGTCTCGGCCGTTGCGGAGGCCTTCTGTGGCGCTTCATTGAGACGGCCAAGCACGACCTTGCGGACGATTTCCTTGCCCCCGCGCATGACCAGAACCTCGACCTCCTTGCCGATCGGGGTCTGCGCGACGATGCGCGGCAGATCGTTCGAGCGGCGGATATCGCGGCCGTCGAACTTGACGATCACGTCCTCGCGCTCGAAGCCTGCGCTCTTGGCCGGGCCGTTGTCATCGACATTGATGACCATCGCGCCGCGCGCCTTGCCGATCTTGAGCGCTTCGGCGGTGTCCTCGTCGACGTCCTGAATGGCAACGCCCAGCCAGCCGCGGCGGGTCTCGCCGAATTGCTTGAGCTGGTCGATCACCGGCACGGCGATGGAGGCCGGCACCGAGAACCCGATACCGATCGAACCACCCGAGGGCGAAATGATCGCGGTATTGATGCCCACCACATCGCCGTCGAGGTTGAAGAGCGGGCCGCCGGAGTTGCCCTTGTTGATCGCCGCATCGGTCTGGATGAAGCTGTCGTAGGGGCCCGAGCGGATATTGCGCTGCTTCGCGGAAACAATACCAGCCGAAACCGAGCCGCCGAAGCCGAACGGGTTGCCGATGGCGACCACCCATTCGCCGATGCGAAGCTTGTCGCTGTCACCGAACTTGACGGCCTTGAGCGGCTTGTCGGACTTCACCTTGAGAACGGCGATATCGGTCTTCTCGTCCTTGCCGACGACATCGGCCTTGAGTTCGGTGCCGTCGTTGAACACGACAACGATCTCGTTCGCGTCCTTGATGACGTGGTTGTTGGTCACCACCGTGCCGCCGGCATCGATCACGAAGCCCGAGCCGAGCGAGGATGAGCGCTGCTGCGGACCGCTCGGCGGTGCGCCGTTCGGCCCCTGCCCGCGACGGTTGAAGAACTCGTTGAACAAATCCTCGAAAGGCGAGCCCGGCGGCAGGTTCGGCATCGGCACCGCACGCTGTGCGATCTTCTGCGTCGCCTTGATGTTGACCACCGCATCGATCACGCGTTCCGAGACATCGGCGATCGTCTCCGGGCCACGCGCCTGCGCCATCGCCGGGAAAAGAACGACGAACGAGAGTGCAAGCGCACCGGTCATCCGCGTGATGGCGCCGGCAAGGCCGCGCCGGGGCACCGCATGTTCCGGTGTGAACTGGTCATGATGGTCCCGAACGAGTTCGGCCTGGTGAGCTGACACCAACTGAGTTGACATGGGGGTCCTCATATCTCTCCTCATTGCATCGCCGCCCGCGATGCCGTGATAACAATGCAACAAATGCGGCACAAACACGACGAAATCTTCACCGGCTTCGGCCTTCACAACAGGTTGAACGCGGGAAAGCCCTTGCCGACCCAGACGAGAAAAATCCCGACGAGCGCGGACGCGAATCCGAGCGTCCTCAAAAGCTTCTCCGGTGCCTCGGCGGCATCGCGCATCGCCTTGCGCATTGCGGCGGGAAAGGCGGCGAAACAAAGCCCCTCGATCGCGAGCATGAGTGCCAGCGCCGTCAGCAATTCCCGCATCGGCCTCCCCTTCCCGCCGGATGCGCGAACATCGAGGTCGCGCATCCGTCGCGTTTCCAGTCGGCGCACCTGCTTCTTTTCCTGCCCATGCGGCAGGCCGGCAGGGTCGTCCGGCGCCGCTTACTGCGGCTTGGCTGCTTTCGGCCCGGTCGGGCTGTTCAGATAGCGGAAGAAATCGCTGTCCGGCGTAATGACCAAGCGAGTGTCACCCGATTTCAGCCCCTGCTCGTAGGCCTGCATCGACCGATAGAAGGCGAAGAACTCGCCGTCGCGGTTATAGGCGTCGGCCAGGATCTTGGTCCGCTCCGCTTCGCCCTTGCCCAGCGTCTCGCGGCTGAACCGATCCGCTTCCGCCCGCGTGACGGTCACGGTGCGGTCGGCCTGCGCCTTGATCTTGTCCGAGATTTCCGTGCCCTGCGCGCGCAGTTCCGCCGCCTCGCGCTGGCGCTCGGTCTGCATCCGCCGGAAGACGGCCTGGCTGTTCTGTTCCGGCAGATCGACGCGGCGGATGCGGATATCGACGATCTTCACGCCAAGCGCCGCCGCCTCGCTGTTGACCTGCTCGCGGATTTTCGCGGTAAGGCCGGGGCGGTCGTCTTTCACGACAAGCAGGAAGGTCGATTCGCCGAGGACGCGGCGCAGTGCCGCATCCATGAAGGTGCCGAGTTGCTGGTTGCCGCGCAGCGTCGAGCCGCCGGTCGCCTGGAAGTAGCGCAGCGCGTTCTCGATGCGATAGCGTGCGAAGGTATCGACCACGAGACGCTTCTGATCCGCCGTAATGGCTTCGACGGACGGGGTTTCAAGATCGAGCACGCGCCGGTCGAGCGAGATTACCTGCTGGACGAAGGGCAGCTTGAAGTTGAGCCCGGGCGTCGTGATCTGGCGCTTGGGCTGGCCGAACTGGGTGACGATGGCCTGTTCGGTCTGATCGACGACGAAAATCGACGAGCCGCCGACGACCACGATGGCCGCGAGGATGATGAGAAAAGCGGAGCGCAGCATCAGCGTTTCCCCTGCTCGTTGGTGCGGTTCTTGATCATCTCGTTGAGGGGCAGGAACGGCACAACGCCCGAGCCCTGCTTGCCCTGATCGAGGATGATCTTTTCCATGCCGCCATAGATGCGTTCGATGGTTTCGAGATAAAGGCGCTGGCGGGTAACCTCAGGCGCCTTCTTGTATTCGTCGAGCACCGAATTGAAGCGCGCCGCTTCACCCCGGGCATCGGCGATCATGCGTTCGCGCTCGGCTTCCGCGCGCTGGGTAATCTTCGAGGCTTCACCACGCGCTTCCGGGATGACCCGGTTGGCGTAGGTTTGCGCCTCGTTCTGCATGCGCTCCTGGTCGGCGCGTGCCGCCTGCACGTCGCGGAAGGCGTCGATGACTTCCGACGGCGGATCGACCTTCTGCATCTGCACCTGCTGCACGATGACGCCGGCGCCGTATTCGTTGAGCGTCTTCTGCATCAGTTCCTGCACCGCGCGCTCGATTTCGAGACGGGCGCCTGTGAGGATCGGTTGGATCTCGCGCTTGCCGATCACCTCGCGCATCGCGCTTTCGGCGACCGCCTTGATCGTGGCCTCCGGCGAACGCAAGTTGAAGACGTAATCCTGCGGGCGGCGGGCATCAACCAGCCAGAGCACCGAGAAATCGACGTCGACGATGTTCTCGTCGCCCGTCAGCATCAGGCTTTCCTCACGCACGTCGCGCGCGGACCGCCGGCCATCGGCCGAACGCAGGCCGATCTCGATCGTCTGGACGCCAATGGTCGGCTTGTTCACGCGACCGACCGGGTAAGGCCAGTTCCAGTTCAAGCCCGGCGCGGTGATCGATACGAACTTGCCGAACACACGCTCGATGCCAACCTCGTTCGGTCGGACCGTATAGAAGCCGGTGAGCATCCAGCCGATCGCGGCCAGGATGGCGAGGAATGCGATTCCAACGACGCCGAGCTTGGCGATGCCGCCGCCGTCACCGCCACCACCCGGCATTACGCGCCGGAGCTTGTCCTGGCTGCGCCGGAGAATATCCTCAAGGTCCGGAGGCTCGCGTCCGCCGCCACCACCCGATCCGGAAGGGCCACCGCCCCAGGGGTTAGGGTTGCGTGGGCCTTGCCCGCGCGGCTGCCAGGGTCCGTTGCTCATCGTCTCTTCTGTCTCCGGCCTTCAAGGTCGTTGCGGCATCCATTTGGGTCTTTGCGCGCCGAAGGTCAACGCCGGACATAAGAAATGAACGCGAAAGCCGCCTCGTCATCCGCGCTTTTCGGAAAATCGTGTCTCGTTTCCTCGCGCCATCGCGTAGGACTGATTTCAGGAAACGAGGCATCTCCTGCCGGCTCGAGATCGACCTCGGTGATCTCAAGCCGGTCCGCCAGCGGCATGAAGGCGGCATAGATTTCCCCCCCGCCTGCCACCATGACGGCGTCGGTGCCGCTCTCGCGCGCCACCTCCTGCCCGATCGCGATCGCATCCTCGACCGACCGCGCGACCCGCACACCCTCGACAGCAAAGGCAGGGTCGCGCGTCAGCACGATCGTATGCCGCCCCGGCAGCGGCTTGCCGATTGACTCGAATGTCTTCCGCCCCATGACGAGCGCCTTGCCCATTGTCAGCGCCCGGAAATGCTTCATATCGCTCTTGAGCCGCCAGATCAGGCGGTTGTCGGCGCCGATGATGCCGTTTTTCGCGACCGCCGCGACAAGAATAACCGCCGGCTTCGCCATGTGTCAGACCGCCACCGGCGCCTTGATCGCGGGGTGGGCCTGATAGCCCTCGATGGCGACGTCTTCGTACCGGAAAGCGAAGAGGTCGGTGACCGCCGGGTTGAGCCGCAGCTTCGGCAAGGGAAGCGGATCGCGGCTTAGTTGCAGACGCGCCTGTTCCAAATGGTTCGAATAAAGATGCACATCGCCGAAGGTATGGACGAAATCGCCCGGCTCGAGGTCGCAGACCTGGGCGATCATGTGCGTCAGCAACGCATAGGAGGCGATATTGAACGGCACGCCGAGGAAAAGATCGGCCGAGCGCTGGTAAAGCTGGCACGAAAGCCGAGGCCTGCCGTTCCGGCCCTTGGCGACATGGAACTGGAACAGGCAATGGCAGGGCGCAAGCGCCATCTTCGGCACATCCGCCGGGTTCCACGCCGAGACGATCAGCCGGCGCGAATCGGGATTGCGGCGGATTTCGACCAGCAGTTCGGCGATCTGATCGACCGCGCCGCCATCCGGCTTCGCCCAACTCCGCCACTGCTTGCCGTAAACGGGGCCGAGATCGCCGTTCGCATCAGCCCATTCATCCCAGATCGAAACCCCGTTGTCCTTGAGGTACTTGATGTTCGTATCGCCCGCGAGAAACCAGATCAGCTCGTGGATGATGGATTTCAGATGCAGCTTCTTGGTGGTGACGAGTGGAAAACCCTCCGAGAGGTCGAAGCGCATCTGCGCCCCGAACAGCGAAAGCGTGCCGGTGCCGGTGCGGTCCTCCTTCGGAACGCCGGTTTCCAGCACCTGCTGCATCAGATCGAGATAGGCTTTCATGGTCCGCGTGCTCGCCCCGGGGAATTCTCGTTTGGAGGGGACCGGACCCTAGCGAATCCGACCCGCCAAGAATACCGCGGGAGCACCGTTATCCAAGACCGAATGCGCATTGCTCCTGTCGGCCACACGCCTTTCAGCGTCCGAGCACCTTCGGCCAGTTCGCGTGGCCGGACTTGATGTAGTTTGCACGGTCGCCATTCCAGGTCTTGCGGATGTCGGCGTCGTAATTGAAGTAGAGCCTGCCATCGACGATGTCCCACTGCGTGGGATCGCCGGACGCCGTTCCGCCTTTCGCGACGGCGTAGGAGCAATACCCCCCGAACTGCGGAATGAACTTCGCAGGGGCCGCGGCAAAGGCGTCGCGGTTGGTAGCAGAGGAAAAGCGCCACTCGACGCCATCATGTCGGACGCTCAGCGCCGGATCCCCCTTAACTGCGCGCTTTTCAGTGAAATAGGCGACCGTGTCGTAACCGCCCGCGCCCACCCCGGAAACAATGCCCGTGTAATAGGCCGGCTCCTTGGCCTGGACCGCAACGGACACGCCGGCCACGGCGGCACTGGCAATAACGGCACGAAACAGTGAACGGCGATCGATGTTCATAAAAAATCCTCCCTGTCCTGCCCGGATCAAGCCACGTATGCCGATCGCGAGCAAAACAAGGAGGATCACAATTCCAGGCGGGCCGCGTGATCGGCCCGGCGCTCACTTCTTTGGATGGAACATCGCCAGCTGCTTGAAGTGCTCGGCGACGAGATAATAGACCGTGATGCGGCTCTTGGTCCGGTCGGCCTTCATTTTCTCGCACTGCGCCTTGACGACCGCAGTCAGATCCGCGTCGCTCTCTTTGCGGCCCAGCTTCTTCTTGCAGAAATTGTCGACGACGCGCTTGACCTCTTCAGGGTCCGACGCGGCGACATAGCGGGTATCGGCCTTGCCCATGACGAGCGCATAGGTCTTGGCCATGCCGGCGACGGCAGCCTCGTCCACCTTGGCGGTGTATTTCTTCACGTCTGCGAGATGATCCATACGCATTCCCTCCAATACGAAATCGATCCTGTGCGCCGGCCTTCAGGCGGCGCGGCAAGGAAATGGATCACGATTCCGGAGAAAAGGCCACAGTTTAAGCAGGCTAAATGCCGGAAAATCTCGTGAAATTCGGCACGGAGGCCTCGTCGGCGCAGCACCTCTTCAAATTCCGGTGCGACGCGCCTATATTCACTCCGTCGCCCTCGTGGCGACTATGGCGATAAACGGCTGTCGTAATAAACCTATCGGACCCGGGGGCGGTACCCGGCGCCTCCACCTGATGTCAGCGTGCTGACCTGAGGCGGGGGCGAAACAGGATCGACGAAGGCGTAAAGGATGGACTTTTGCCCGGCATGATACCGCCGTTATCGGGTCAAACCTATAGTTGCGAATGACAACTATGCTCCGGTTGCCCAGGCTGCGTAAGCAGTTTGGAATTCCGAACCTAAGTCCTTGCGGGTAGCACTGTAAGGCGGGGCCGGTGGACGCCTGGCAACAGAAGTCCACCACTTTTCCACCGGGTTGCGGGGTGTTCGGTTTTCGGCTTTTCTCGGGCGACGAATCGGTCAAGAACCAAACGGTGCCGCGAGGGAGCTGCGACGCGAAAGCCATGAGCGAAACGCCAACCGAAGACCTGATCCGCTACGATGTCATGGTGCAGGAAGCCCTGCTCGGCGTCGTGCGCAAGGTCTTGCAGGATGCAGCGCGATTCGGCCTTCCCGGCGAGCATCATTTCTATGTGACGTTCCGCTCCCAGGCGCCCGGCGTGAAGATTTCTGCGCGCCTGCGCGAGAAGTATCCGGACGAGATGACGATCGTCCTCCAGCACCAGTTCTGGGATCTCGTGGTCGGCGAAGCCCACTTCGAGGTCGGCCTGTCCTTTGGCGGTGTGCCGGAGAAGCTTTCCGTGCCCTACGAGGCGCTGACCGGCTTCTACGATCCTTCCGTGCAATTCGGACTGAAGTTCACGCCCGACGAAGCGCAGGCTGACAACGATTCCGGCGACGATACGGCCGGCGATGTCAAACACGATCTCGAAACGCTCGCTGCGCGCGAAGGCAAGTCCGGGACCAAGAAGGCAAAGGAACGGAAGCGCGAGACCGACGCCGAGCCTGACGCAGCATCGGTGGAGCCCGCAGCCGCCGAGGATGCGAAAGAGGCCGAAAACCAGGGCGACAAGCCCGCCGCCGGCGCCGAGGTTGTCAGCCTCGAAGCCTTCCGCAAGAAGAAATAGCGCGGATCCCTCGCGCAACTGCACTCAGACCGCTCGAAAGACCGCTGGTTTCGCAACCGGAACAGCATACGGAGTGGAACATGGCTCAGACCATCGACCCGCTGGTCCGCGATCTCGTTGCCTATTGTGCCCGCGAGCCTCGCCCTCTCAGCGACATTCTCGAAAACTGGCGAACCTCCTGTCCTCGTTTGACGATCTGGGAGGACGCGATCGAGCTTGGCCTGCTGGAACGCCATTTCGGCGAGAACGGCACGGAGGTCCGGGCCACGGCAGCCGGACGCGCGATACTCCAGTGAACGGCGACCCCGCTTTCCGCTTTCTGGCCGGATCGTGACCGATATTTAACTGGGCCTCTGTCGGAGGCGCGCCTATTTTCGATCCGGGGCGACGAACAGTGACAGGGCCGGCACCGCTGGTCACCGAGGTTCGTCATGAATAATCCAGATACCGCCGTCGGTCCGGTCGACCGGACGATTTCGACCACCCGCGGTCTTTCCATCGGTCTCTTCCGGACCGGCGTGCTTTTCGCCGCGACGCTCCTGCTCGGCCTGATCGCTGGCTTCTTCTACACCTACGAGGTCTCGGTGATGCGCGGGTTCGCCCGGTTGTCCGACGCCGACTTCATCTCCGCGATGCAGGCCGTTAACGCGACGATCCGCAACCCGGCCTTCGGCGCGAGTTTCTTCGGCGCGGCACTCCTCTCGCTGCTGGCGGCTCTCCTACACTGGCGCCAGTTTTCGACGGCGAAGGGCATGCTGGTTCTTCTGGGCGCGCTCACCTATCTCCTCGGTGGATTGATCCTGACGGCGACCGTCAACGTGCCGCTCAACAATTGGCTCGCCGCACAGGGGCCTGCCGCCCTGATGCCGGATGCCGGCGCTATCCGTGTCCAGTATGAGGGCGACTGGGTATTCTGGAACTTCATGCGGACCTTCGCCTCATTCGCGGCCTTTCTGATGATGCTTGCCGCGCTCTGGCTCGATGGAAGAGAAGGTCCTAACCCTTCCGTCGCGGTTGAAGCCGCCCGCCCCTCGTGATAGCCAGCGCGGGAGATTTCCGCACCTGCGAAGAGAGGCAAGCGCGATGACGACCCGCACCGAATCCGACACCTTCGGCCCGATTGAAGTTGACAGCGCCGCCTATTGGGGCGCGCAGGCCCAGCGCTCGCTCGGCAATTTCAAGATCGGCTGGGAAAAGCAGCCGCAGCCGATCGTCAAAGCACTCGGCGTCGTCAAGCGTGCTGCCGCCGAAGCCAACATGGCACTCGGCAAGATGGATGCGAAACTCGGCGAGGTGATCGTCAAGGCGGCGCAGGAAGTGATCGACGGCAAGCTCGACGCCCATTTCCCGCTCGTCGTCTGGCAGACCGGCTCGGGCACTCAGTCCAACATGAACGCCAATGAGGTGATCTCGAACCGCGCGATCGAGATGCTGGGCGGCGAGATGGGCTCGAAGAAGCCGGTCCATCCCAATGACCATGTGAATATGTCGCAGTCGTCGAACGACACCTTCCCGACCGCGATGCACATCGCCTGCGCGGTCGAGGTGGTGGAGCGGCTCATCCCCGCTCTCAAGCACCTTCACAAGGGGCTCGACGACAAGGCCAAGGCCTGGAAGGACATCATCAAGATCGGCCGCACGCACACGCAGGATGCGACCCCGGTGACTCTCGGTCAGGAGTTCTCCGGCTACACCCAGCAAATCGAGAACGGCATCAAGCGCGTCGAGATGACGCTGCCGATGCTGATGGAACTCGCGCAGGGCGGCACTGCGGTCGGCACCGGCCTCGCCTCGCCGATCGGCTTCGCCGAGAAGGTCGCCGAGCGCATCGCTGCGATCACGGGTCTCAAGTTTACCTCGGCGCCGAACAAGTTCGAGGCGCTCGCCGCCCATGACGCCATGGTGATGACCCACGGCGCGATCAACACGGTGGCGATGAGCTGTTTCAAGATCGCCAACGACATCCGCTTTCTCGGCTCGGGCCCACGTTCGGGCCTCGGCGAACTCGCGCTGCCGGAGAACGAGCCGGGCTCCTCGATCATGCCGGGCAAGGTCAACCCCACCCAGTGCGAGGCGTTGACGCAGGTCGCCGCCCACATCCACGGCAACAACGCCGCCATCGGTTTTGCGGGCAGCCAAGGCCACTTCGAGTTGAACGTCTTCAACCCGATGATGGCCTACAACTTCCTCCAGTCGGTCCGTCTCCTGGCCGATGCGGCGGTCTCGTTCACCGACAATTGCGTGGTCGGCATCGAGCCGCGCCTCGACAACATCGAGCGCGGGCTGAAGAACTCGCTGATGCTCGTGACCCCGCTCAAGGAGAAGTATGGCTATGACCTCGCAGCCAAGGTCGCGAAATACGCGCACAAGAACGGCACCACCCTGCGGGAGGAAGCCATCGCGCTCGGGATCTCGGGCGAAGACTTCGACAATATCGTCGATCCCTCGAAGATGATCGGGCCGGGCTGAAGCTCGCCTGTCTTGCCTGATCATCCCGAGAATCAAGAATCGAAAGGGCGCTCCGCGGCGCCCTATTTCATTTTCAGCGATATTTCGCTGCCGAGATGAAAGCCTTGAAAGTCTCGCACCACACGACGACTGTCGTGTATTGCTTCACATCCACGCTGCCCGGAACCGGCACCAAGAAGCCCGAAAAGCCTTTCACGTCGCCGATCCGGACAGCCTTGTCCTTGATCGCGAGGAAAGCCTCCTTGTCCTCGACAAATTCCGACGCAAGGTAAACCTTGTAATCCGGCCCCGGCGCAAGCCGGCCCCTGTGGGCGATATGCGTCGGCGTCACCGTCACCTCGCCCTCGCCCCAGTGAAAGAAATCTGAACCCTTGAGGTCACGCCGGAAGGTTGCGGTCAATTTTTCCGCCGATTCCAGCACCTGCATCTCGCTCGTCGACGGCGGATCTGCGGCCGTCAGGATCGGCAGGACATAGATCCCCAACCCGAACCCGAGGACAAAAAAGAGCCCGTGGCTCAGAAAGCGAAAGAACCGCATCATCGTGCCGCCTCCCTTGGTGCCTCGCCTCGACTTTACCCGGCGAAGGTGTAGCCTTGCCGGCAAGAGTGCAGGATTCTTACGGAACGGCAATGGGCGAAGTCATCAATCTGCGTCTCGCGCGAAAGGCCAAGGCTCGCGCCGAGGCCGATCGGAAGGCGGAAGAAAACCGCACGAAGTTCGGGCAGACCAAGGCCGCCCGCAAGCTGAATACCGCCGAGAAGAAGCGCGCGGACAAGGCGCACGATGCCGGCAGGATCGACAAGGAAGAATGACTCCGCTTTCCTCCCGCGTCGTCAAGCGCTCGCTGCGCATCGCAGGCCATGCAACCTCGATCTCTCTCGAAGAACCGTTCTGGCAATTGCTGCGGAAAATCGCGGAGACACGGAAAATCGCGGTTTCCACTCTCGTCGAAGAAATCGACCGCGAGCGGCAGGGCGCCAATCTCTCCTCTGCGGTCCGCGTCTATGTTCTCGAATGGATGATGCGCGAAGCGACGTTGAGCCTCACGGACAACGGTATGCCACCTAGGGCCTAGGTGCCAGTTCCAGCGGCGGGGCAGTGGGCGGCGGCGGTGCAAGCGTTCCACCCGCTGGTGGTCTGGTTTCCCGGAGACGCTCCTCTTCAAGCCGCGCCCGCGTCTTCGCCGCCAGTTCGGCAGCCTCCTTTTCGGCGCGTTCGCGCGCGAGCTGCTCTTCGAGAACCCGGATGCGCTCGCGCTCCGCCTCGAACGTCTGCCGACGCTCCAGGGCAGCCGCTTCCTGGGCGATGGCCTCCTCGACGGCCCGGACTTCCTCCTCTCGACGCCAGCGGAAGGCATCGCCGCGCTGGCGACGGTAATGCGCCTCCCTTTCGCGCAGATCAGCCTCGAACGCCTCGGCCTTTTCAAGATCGCGCTGGATCACCACGGCAAGCAGGCCGTTGACCAGCGGCGCGACCTGCAGGGTGCGGCGTGGTGAACTTTTGCCGTCGAGCTTGCCGGACAGCGTGACCGATATTTCCGGCAAACCGCCGCTCCACCCCGGTGGAAGAGCGCTGTTCCGGAATGTCAGCTTTGCCTCGACTTCCCGCCGCAGGAGATCGGCCTGGATATCCGGTGTTGCGGAAACACCTGTCGACGGCCCACCTTCATCGGCCGCGATACCGATCCGCAGGTTGCCGTTCAGCAACCCTGCGCTTCGCTCGCCGCCCGAAAGCCGAAAGCCTCCCCTGCGCAATTCCGGATCGAGCTTGCCACCAATAGAATTCTCGTTGACGGGCTCCAGCTCCTCGATCGGCCGCGCGATAAGGCGCGTCAGCCCCGCCGGGTCCGCATTCTCGATCATCCCGCCGTCGATCGTGATCTTGCCCGCGCCGGAAAGACTGCCAATGACCTCGGCCATCGTTCCGCCACCGGCCGAAAACGGAACCTCACCGCTCCCCATGCCGCCGATCACCGGAAGCGGCAGCCGGGAAAACCGCATCAATCCGCTCGCCTCGACGCGTCGCTCCTTGCGCAGCACTGTCAATTGACCGCCAATCTGGCCATCGCCGAGACGGCTCTCGAACCCTGTAATCGCGAGCGAATCCGGCGCGAAGCGGAGGATGAACTGCGGCTCCGCCAGCCGTACCCCGCCAAGATCCAACCCTTTCGCCTCGATCCAGAGATCGCCGGCGAGCAGCGGCGGCAGCGCCGGCGAAAACGGCTCGCGCGACCAGCCATCGACACCCGAGAGAACCGTCCGCCCGGCAATCGGCTGCAACAGCGTCGAAAGCGCGATTTCTCCTGCCTTGATCTGACCGGCGACCTGCCCGCCACGCCCGAAATCGAAGGAAATCTCGCCACCGACCGATGCTTCGCCGAAACGCGCGTCGAAGCCGGTCAGCGTCAATTTGTTGCGTTCGAAAAAGAAGCGACCCGCCGCCTGGCCGGAGAGGTTTTGCGCCAGCAGCGGCGCGCCGCCGCCGAGCGCCTCGCCGAGCAACGACAAATCGGACGAACGCAACGCAAACCGCCCGTCCGCCGGAATGGATTTGAACGGGCTGATTCGCCCCTTGAAATCGACCTCGACACCGGCCAGCACGCCGGTGAGAGCGCCTTCGAGGTCGCGGCGCGGATTGCCGCTCGCCTTGATCTTGATACGGCCCGGCAAGCGGGACGTCGCTGCCGGCGTGCCCGCAAGCTGCGCCGCAAGCCGGACGCCATCCGGATTGGACGCATCCGCGTCGAGCGTGATGTCGAGGTTGTCGCCGCGGACGGCCGAAACGGTACGCGCATGGAGATCGGTGCCGCCGAGCTTGCCGTCGATCGCGACATCCCAGACCGCTTCGCCCGCCCGGTTGGTGATACGGAAGTTGCCGACGGCGATCGCTGGTTCGATCAGGTCAGCGCGGGCGACGAAAGCGGCGGTCAGCGGTCCCGGCAGCAGGGCCGAAGAAAGCCGGGCAATGTCGGAGACCCGCTCCGCATCGAGCTTGGCGGTCAGGTGCAAGGCTTCCCCGGACGCACCGCCGGAAAGGAAAAGCTCTTCGCCACGCCGCCCGGCCAGACGCAGTTCGCGCAAGGTAACGGCATCGCCCTGACGGTCGAGCGTCACGCGAAGACCGCCGAGTTCCTGCCCGTCAAGCACGAGGTGGGCGACATTAAGGTTGGTCGAGAACGAAAGGCCAGGGATGGGGCGCAAGGGATCGAGTGCGGCAATGACACGCGCATCGAACCGTTCCGCTGCCAGCGTCAGCGCGAGTTTCGGCGCGCCACCGTTCGAAAGCACGCCGTTGCCCGCCAGATTTCCGGATGGACTGCGGATGTCGATCTCGCCGATGTCGATCCGTTCCGGATTGCCCTTCAGCGTCGCGCCAAGCGAGGCACGGGCCGGCAGGCCGGGCACGCCAGACATCCCCCGCAGCCAGGCGGCAAAAGCCTGAAGATCGTCGGACTCGAGCGAAAGGCGGCCGTCGAGGAATTCAGGCCCTGCCGTCGCCGCGCGCGCAAAGCCCAGCCGGCTCGCACCGGGCAGCAACATCGACAGCCGGTCCAGATGGAACGAGGCGCCCTTGCGGGACACCGAGATGTCGAGATCACGCATCGTCCCGCCGGGAACCTGAACCGCTTCGACGGAGAGATCGAGCGTGATATCGAGAGGGACCGCTGCGCCACCGATTGAGACGGGCCGGCCGAGATTGCCCAACGCGCCGGTCAGGTCGAGGCGGCGGGTGCCCAGTTTCCCGGAAAGATGTGGGCGCTCGGCCTTGAAATCGAGATAGAGCTGCCCGGCCAGATTGGCCGCGCCCTCGCCTTGCCCCAACGCGATGTTGACCGGATCCGCGATTGCCTGATCGAGATGGAGCAGAAGGCGGGCCGAGCCCTGAAACGGTAGCTGAGCATTGCCCGCTCCCGCCCAGGCAGGATTTCCGGAAAACGTCACGGCGCCGTCGAAGACCGGCCGTCCTTCGACGCCCGGAACGCCGAACCAGCCGTCGAGCGAAGCGCGGGACAGGACCGCCTTGTCCTCGACGACGCCTTTCATGCGCGCCCGGCCACCTTCCAGTTGTCCGATCTGGAGACGCAATTCGCGGGCTCCGGTAACTTCCTTGAGATCGACCCGAAAGGGACCATTGAGGCTCGGCGCCTCGATCAGGGCATCGAAGGGCGGAAGCGCAGGGACGTCCCGGAACGCGACGCCGGCAAGTTCGAGCCGATCAAGGCCGATCTGCCCCGCGCGGAGGGCATGCGGCGCACCTTTTCCTTCCGCAACGAGCGACCGGATACCGGCTATCTCCATTTCCGGTTTCTCGATCCGCGCCCCTGATAAAACGAAGCGGCCGGTCAGAAGCGCAGTCGGCGAGAGCGAGAACGAAATCCGCCGCGCGCGCAGCAGCGGCGAGCCGGTTTCGCCAAACTCGACATTCTCGGCATCGATCGACGGCGTCGGCAGCAGGGAAACCTGAAGTGTCCCTCCGAAACGCACCTCAAGACCCGTCCGGTCCTGCACGAATGCGGCAAGACGCGGTCGCTGGGCCTCCCAGTCCACAAAATGCGGGCCGACCATCAACGTCAGCAACGCGATGGCGACAAGCGCGGCCAGAGCGGTCAGGATATCCCGCAAGCACAATTCCTCAGCCGGCCACGCCGAAGGATTCGGCAGGCGTCAGACAATCCTAACCATATTCTGGCGGGCAATCACGGCTGAAGCGTGAAAATCTTCCCCGGATTCATGATGTTGTCGGGATCGATCGCCTTCTTGATCAGACGCATGGTATCGAGGGCAGCCGTTCCAAGCTCGGGTTCGAGGTATTTCATCTTGCCCTGCCCCACGCCATGCTCGCCGGTGCAGGTGCCTTCCATGCGATGCGCGCGCTCGATCAGCCCCGAGAGCAGTGCCTTCACGTTGGCAAGTTCTTCCGGAACATTGGGGTCAGCGAGCACGGAAAGATGGAAATTACCGTCGCCGACATGGCCGACAATCGGCGCGATCAGGCCGCGGGCATCGACATCCGCCTTGGTTTCGGCAATGCAGTCCGCGAGCCGCGAGATCGGCACACAGACATCGGTCGCGAAGGGCTTGACGCCCGGCCTGAGCGACATCACCGCCCAGTAGGCGTTGTGTCGCGCTTCCCAAAGCTTAGAGCGATCCTCGGGCCGCGTCGCCCATTCGAACGGGCCGCCGCCCAACTCCTCGGCAATCTCGGCGAAACGCTGTGCCTGTTCGGCTACCCCCGCCTCCGTGCCGTGAAATTCGAGGAACAGCACCGGCTTCTCGGGCAGCGAGAGCTTGGAATAGGCGTTGCAGGCCCTCACCTGCACTTCGTCGAGCAACTCGATACGCGCGACGGGAAGTCCGGTCTGGATCGCCATGATTGTTGCATCCGCCGCCGCCTTGATATCCGGAAACGGACACACGCCAGCGGAAATCGCTTCTGGCAACCCGTAGAGCTTCAGCGTGATCCTGGTGACGACGCCGAGCGTGCCCTCGGAACCGACCATCAGCCGGGTAAGATCGTAGCCGGCACTGGTCTTTTTCGCGCGCCGCGCGGTGGTGACGACCTCGCCGTTCGGGAGCACAGCTTCGAGCGCAAGCACGTTATCCTTCATCGTGCCGTAGCGGACGGCGTTGGTGCCCGAAGCCCGCGTCGCCACCATGCCGCCGATCGAGGCATCCGCCCCCGGATCAATCGGGAAAAATAGGCCGTAGCTGCGCAGGTAATCGTTGAGTTCCTTGCGCGTCACGCCGGGTTCGACGACACAATCGAGATCCTCCGGATGAACCGCGATAATCTTCTTCATGTTCGAAACGTCCACCGACACACCGCCATAGGGCGCATTGAGGTGCCCTTCGAGCGAGGAACCGGTGCCAAACGGAATGATCGGCACGCGTCGCTCGCCGCACAGCTTCACGATCTCGCGGATTTCCTCGACGTCATCTGGAAAAACCACGGCATCCGGCGGCTGGTTGGCGATCCAGGTCGTCGTGTGTCCGTGCTGCTCCCGAACCGCCTGGCTCGTGACGCAGCGGTTACCGAAGCGCTTCTGCAGTTCCAGCGTAAGAGCCGAAATCACCTCGGCGGACGGGCGGGAAGTCAGCGAACCCATGCGTTTCTCCTCAAACGGCGGGCACCCTGCAGGCGCCCGTCCGCAGATCGATAAAAGTCAACGTAGCTGTCCCTTTTCCAAAAGGAAAGCCGAGGGAGAGCCACTCTTACCCTCTTCACCGGTTCAGGAAATCGCTCTTGCCGAGCTGGACACCGTTATGGCGCAGCAGCGCATAGGCCGTGGTGGCGTGGAAATAGAAATTCGGCAACACAACGGAAGCGATATAGGTCGCACCGGTCATCTCGGTTTCCGGCGCATTGCGGCCGAGGCGGATCTTGATCGTCCGGGTCTCGGCGCCGTCGAACTTCGCCTCCGGGATGCCCTTGATGAAGGCGCGCGTCTTCTCGATGCGGGCTTTGAGCGCGGCAACGGAGGTTTCATCATCCAGCCAGGCCGGAACCTCGGCACCGGAAAGCCGGGCGGCGGCGCCCTTGGCAAAATCGCAGGCGATCTGGATCTGGCGCGTGAACGGGAACATGTCGGGATAAAGCCGCGCTGAAAGAAAGATTGGCTCCTCAACCGCAGTGCGGCCGCAATGCTCGGCGAGCTTGTCGAGGATGCGGTCCAGCGCATCGAGGCTCTGCGCAAGGCTGGGGAGAATGACGTTGCAGACGGAAGACATGGTTTCCCTTTCCCGGCGTCGCCGCGGAATGCGGATCGCGCGCCCGATGGGCACTGACATGGCACATCCGTGCACGGCGGCAAGAGGTAAGTATTCCCTGCGATTGACATTTGATGCATGAGAACATAAAGTGAACATTCGCATGACTGAAAAGGGCCATCGCCGGCATCGTTTCAGCGAATGCGCTTTTCCACGACGAATCAGCCAGAATGGCTCGCAACATTGGCCGTGAGGGGCCATATCACCCGCGAACCGTTTCGTCGTTGCCGCCATGAGGAGCCGGGGCGTTTGTCCGATCCGTTTTCGCTTGATGACTGGCGCGAACCGCCCCGGCCAGCCGGTGGTGGCATCGCAGCGCGCGCCCGCGCCGCCGCCCAGCCTGCGACCTATCTCAGCGGCCTCAATCCCGAGCAGTTGCGCGCGGTCGAGGCTCTCGACGGCCCCGTGCTCGTGCTCGCCGGCGCCGGCACAGGCAAGACCAAAGTTCTCACGGCGCGCATCGCGCATCTGATCGCGACGGGCCGGGCGCGCCCTAACGAAATTCTTGCGATGACCTTCACCAACAAGGCTGCGCGCGAGATGAAGGAACGCATCGGTCATCTCGTCGGCTCGATCGCGGAGGGTATGCCCTGGCTCGGCACTTTCCACTCGATCGGCACCAAGCTCCTGCGGCGCCACGCCGAGCTCGTCGATCTCAAGTCCGATTTCACGATCCTCGATACCGACGACCAGATCCGGCTCCTCAAGCAGATCCTGCAGGCCGAGAACATCGACGAGAAGCGTTGGCCGGCGCGCGTTTTGGCGACCATTATCGACGGTTGGAAGAACCGCGCCCTGCCGCCGGCAAAGGTGCCGGCCGGCGAGGCGATCTCTTTCGCCGGGCGCGGCGGCGAACTTTACGGTATCTACCAGGAACGGCTGAAGACGCTCAACGCGGTCGATTTCGGTGATCTTCTGGTCGAGACGATCCGACTGTTCCGCGACAACCCGGAACTCACCGCACAATATCAGGATCGGTTCCGCTACATCCTCGTCGACGAGTATCAGGACACCAATACCGCGCAATATCTCTGGCTGCGACTGATCGCACAGGGGCGGCGTAACATCTGCTGCGTGGGCGATGACGACCAGTCGATCTATGGCTGGCGCGGCGCCGAGGTCGACAACATCCTGCGCTTCGAGAAGGATTTCCCGGGCGCGGTGGTGATCCGCCTCGAACGCAACTACCGCTCGACCGGGCATATTCTCGGTGCGGCTGCGAAACTCATCGAGCGCAACGAGGGCCGGCTCGGCAAGACCCTCTTCACCGAAGGCGAGATGGGCGAGCGTGTCGCCGTCGCCTGCGCCTGGGATTCCGAGGAGGAAGCCCGGCAAATCGCCGACGATATCGAAGCGCTCCAGCGAAAGGGCCATCGCCTCAACGAAATGGCGATCCTCGTCCGCGCCTCGTTCCAGATGCGCGAGTTCGAGGAACGCTTCATCACCAACGCGATTCCCTATCGCGTCATCGGCGGCCCGCGCTTTTATGAGCGCGCCGAAATCCGCGATGCGCTCGCCTACCTCAAGTGCATCGCCAACCCGGCGAGCGATCTCGCGTTCGAGCGCATCTTCAACATGCCCAAGCGCGGCCTCGGCGATGCTGTGCTGGCGACTCTCCATGCCTATGCCCGCGAGGCCAAGGTGCCGCTGATGCAGGCCGCGCGCGTGCTGATCGAGACCGAGGAACTCAAGCCGAAGCAGCGCACCACCGTGCGCGAACTGATGGAGGCGTTCGGGCGCTGGTCGGGCCTCGTCGAGACGACGCCGCACCACGAACTCGCCGAAACCGTGCTGGAGGAGAGCGGCTACACCGACATGTGGAAAAAGGACCGCTCGGCCGATGCTGCCGGACGCCTCGAAAACCTCAAGGAACTTGTCCGTTCGATGGAGGAATTCGAGAACCTCGCCGGGTTCCTCGAACATGTCAGCCTCGTAATGGAAGCAGCTTCAGGCGAGACCGACGATCGCGTCTCGATCATGACGCTGCACGCCGCCAAGGGCCTCGAATTCGAAACGGTCTATCTCCCCGGCTGGGAAGAAGGCGTTTTCCCGCATCAGCGCGCGCTCGACGAGCAGGGCAAGGCGGGTCTCGAGGAAGAGCGTCGCCTCGCCTACGTCGGCCTCACGCGGGCGAAGCAGCGCGCCAAGCTGTTTTTCGCCACCAACCGGCGCATCCACGGCATGTGGAATGCGGCCATCCCCTCGCGCTTCATCGACGAACTCCCCGCCGATCATGTCGAGGTGATGGAGGGGCAAGGCACCTTCGGCGCCAACCAGCGGCAGGCCTACGGAGGCGCCTCGCGCTTCGACCAGATCCAGCCGTTTCAGGGTTCGAGCTACACGACGCCGGGCTGGCAGCGCGCGCAGGCCGCGCATTCGGGCGGCTTCCGGCCCTCCTCGGCGCCGCAGGATCCCGGCCGCCGTGGTTCACCAAAATTGATCGAAGGCCGCGTGCTCGCCTCCTCCACCGGCTCCTCATCGAAATTTGGCAAGGGCGACCGCGTGTTTCACGTCAAGTTCGGCCCCGGCTCGGTTGCGGAAGTGGATGGCAACAAGCTCACGGTCGATTTCGACAAGGCCGGCCGGAAGATGGTGCTGGACAGCTTTGTGAGCGAGGGGTGAAGAAAATTGCATCAGAAACTCAAAATTGTTCGAATTTTGTTCTAAAATACATTGTGAGTAATGGGGATAATTCTTCGGTAGCTTCAATTGGAGAAAAACTCCTTTATTTGGATAGACGACCCCACGAATCAGGAGCGTCGTCGTGCCGCCAAAGCATTCTTCGAAATCCCCCGATCTCCCACCCTTTCTGCGCTTTCTCCGGCATGTAAGGCTTGGCCTTTGGGAAGTGCTGCTCTCCCTCAGCTTTCTGGTAGCTATCGCTGGAATATTCGGCTTTAAGCCTTGGCCATGACCACCACCCTCGCCCGCCTTGTCACCGACGAGGCCACCGCCAAAGCCATCGCCGATCATCTCTCGGAGCTGTTCGAGCCGGATGAGCTGGCGGCCTCCGCCTTCGAGTTCCCGGAGGATGACGCGTTGCCGACCTCGGTGCCGCGCCCGCAGAAGAAGGATATCGAACGTCAGGATTCCCTCCGCCACGGCGCGATGGGCACGCTTCTGCCCGATGTCGAGGCGCCGTGGCTCTGCGAGCTTTACTTCGGCGAAGCACCTGATGAAGCCGCGATCCGCGCGATCATCGCCGATGTCGCGGGTGACGCAGCCGCCGCCGCCCTCTCCTTCGATGAGGTCGAAGCGCGGGACTGGATCGCTGCCTCGCTCGAAGGCCTGAACCCTGTCGATGCCGGGCGCTTCACCGTCCACGGCGCACATTCGCGCGACAGCCTGAAGCCCAACCGCTTCAACATCGAGATCGAGGCCGCGCTCGCCTTCGGCACCGGCCATCACGGCACGACGCGCGGCTGCCTGCTGCATCTCGATGCCGTGCTCAAGCGCCGCCGCCCGCGCGATGTCGTCGATATCGGCTCCGGCACCGGGGTGCTGGCTTTTGGCGCGGCAAAAGCGCTGAAGCAGTTCGTCTACGCGGGCGAACTCGACCCAGATTCGGTGCGCATCGCCCGCGGGAACGCTGCACTCAACGGCGTGGCGCCCTTCGTTCGGCCGGTGGTTGCCGCGGGCTTGCAGCACCCGGAGCTGCGCGCGAGCCGCACCTATGATCTCGTGTTCGCCAATATTCTCGCGCGGCCGCTCAAAGGCCTCGCGCCGGAAATCGCGCGGGCAACAGCGCCGGGTGGCGAGTTGATCCTCTCCGGCCTCCTGCGCCACGATGTGCCGGGCGTGCTCGCGAAATACCGCGCCTTCGGCTTCCATCTCGTGTCACGGCAAGATCTTGAAGGTTGGGCGAGTCTCATTCTAAAGCGCGGAGGCGGCAAGCCGCGTCATTCGGTCTGATTTGCCGGGCTCAAAACGAAAAAACCCCGCCGAAGCGGGGTTCAGTCTTGAAGCGGGGAGGAAATCCGCTTCGGTTCAATCACTGGTAGCCCATCTGCCGCGGGTGGCGGCGATCGGCCTCATGCTGCATCTGCCGAGCCTCGGCGATGGCAGCGCTGATGGCGACAAGCGTCTCGAAAAAGCGAGCAAGGAAGGTCATCTGATCTACCTTAGCCGCCGAACGGCAGGTCGCGGGACTCGTCCTTCGCGGCGTTGCCACGAAAATTGAGACCGTAGATCATCTCGAGCCGCGCGATCTCGCGCTCCGCCGAACGCCGACGTGACTCGATCAGGGCATTGAGCGCACGGGCGAAAAGGCCCGGCTTGGCAGCTTCGACCTTCTCCGCCTTGTCGGTTCCGGCCAGCGGAAGAAGCGCATTGGAAAATGTCAGGGTAGCCATTGTCGTCTCCTAGATTCAGCCCCAACAGGCGTTGCCCATGCGGGTCGTCCTGAGGCTGGCGGCTGCGGATCCCGCATCCGTCGTTGGACGAAAGAATAGGATGTTTGTGCGCTGCAGCAATAGACCCTGACGCAACCTTGATATGCGTATATCGCATAGATTGTCGTTAAATTGTGATTAACCAATCTTAATTTGCATAGTTTTGTCACAATCTGCCCACTGCGCAACAGCGTGATCCAACCTTGTGCATGCCGCAATCGGAAAAGCGGACAACGATCTGGACACGGCTTGCAGAGGCGAACCCTCCCTCTATATGTTTGGCTGTTCCCAGAGGTTTTCCCTTGCATTCAGCCCGTTTCCAGCACTTCACAACGGTCTCGCGACCGGATCTGTCAGCGTCGCGCATTGCCGGGCTGCGCGCCGATCTGAAAGCGCGGAAGCTGCACGGATTGCTGCTTCCGAGAGCGGATATTTTCCAGGGCGAATACCTGCCACCGTCGGAAGATCGGCTTGCCTGGCTGACAGGGTTCAGCGGTTCGGCCGGGTTTTGCATCGTCCTGGAGAAGCGCGCCGCCCTGTTCGTCGACGGCCGTTATACTGCGCAGGCCAAGGCGGAGCTCGACCGCAAGGTGGTTCAGCCGCTCGCTCTTGCGTCCGTTGCGCCCGAGAAATGGCTTGAGGCACATGTCCGCAAGGGCGGGACCATCGGCTACGACTCTGCTCTTTTCACCGAACGTGGACTTGCGAAATTCCGCGAGGCGGCGGAACGCAGTGGCTTCGTGCTTTCAGCTCTCGCGAGCGATCCTTTTGATGCGATCTGGCCGGATCGCCCGGCTGCACCCGCAACGTCCGTCGTGCCTCACGAGATCGGATACGCTGGTATCAGGACGGCGGAGAAGCTGAAACAGATTGAAAACAAACTCGACGAGGCTCGTCTTGATGCACTCGTCATCAGCGAATGCCCCTCGGTCAACTGGCTCTTCAACATTCGCGCCGGCGACGTGCCGCACCTGCCGATCCTGCGCGCCTTCGCGCTCATCGAACGGGGAAAAGCGCCGAGGCTCTATGCCGACAGGGCGCGCTTCACGCCTGAAGCGTTGACATCGCTCGACGGCATCGTCGAGATCGTTCAGCCGTCCTCCGCTCCGAATGACGGGCGGGTGGAAATCGGCGCCGATCTCGAACGCCTCACCAAGTCGGGGAGCCGCATCCGGCTCGATGTCGATACGGCGCCGGCCCTGTTCTCGGAAGTGATCGTGCGTGCCGGCGGCAAGCCGAGCGTCGGCGCCGACCCGATCGCCCTGCTCAAGGCGCAAAAGAATCCGGCCGAGCTCGCCGGCACCCGGGCGGCCCATACACGCGACGGCGCAGCGATGGTACGCTTCCTTGCGTGGCTCGAAAGCGCTCTGAAGAAGGGACCCGTGACGGAGATCGACGCCGTCATCGCGTTGGAGAACGAGCGGATTGCCAGCGGCGCGCTGGTCGATATTTCCTTTGCCACCATCGCCGGGGCCGGGCCGAATGCCGCCCTACCCCATTATCGGGTCACAGAGAAGACCAATCGACCCATCTCTCCCGGCCTGTTCCTGATCGATTCCGGCGGCCAATACCGCGACGGGACGACCGACATCACCCGCACGCTCGCGGTCGGCACGCCAACGCGCGCGATGAAGGATGCCTACACCCGCGTGCTCAAGGGCATGATCGCGATTTCGCGCTGCGTTTTCCCCGTTGGCACAAGCGGCGCGCAGATCGACGCGCTCGCCCGTCAGTTCCTGTGGAGTGCGGGCAAGGATTTCGATCACGGCACCGGACATGGCGTCGGCAGCTTCCTTTCGGTGCACGAGGGCCCGCAGCGGATCTCGAAATTCGGGACGACAGGCCTCCTCCCCGGCATGATTCTCTCGAACGAACCGGGCTATTACCGCGAGGGTAAGTTTGGCATCCGCATCGAGAATCTTGTCGCCGTCGAGCAGCACCCCGTTCGCGGCGGCGAGCGGGAGATGCTTGGTTTCCAGACGCTGACCTGGTGCCCGATCGACACGCGTCCGGTGATCCGCTCGATGCTCACGCGCGAAGAGCGCGCCTGGCTCAACCGCTATCACAGCGAGACCGAGGCCCGGCTTGCGCCGCTGCTGGAGGGCGAGCCCCTCACCTACCTCAGGAAGGCCTGTGCGCCGCTATGAGAGCTGATGCCGCCTCGCGCGGGTTTCTGATGCTGCTTGTTGTCCTCTCGATGCTGGGCCCGCTGACGCTCAACATCCTCGTGCCGACGATCCCGACCCTGCCGGAATCCCTGAACACCACCAAGGAAAACGCCCAACTCACGCTCTCGCTCTATCTGTCCGGGCTTGCCGTCAGCCAGTTGATCCTCGGCCCGCTGGCAGACCGGTTCGGGCGCCGTCCAGTCGTTCTCGTGGCGCTCGTCACCTATATCCTGTCGAGCCTCGCGGGTTATTTCGTCCCCAGCATCGAGATGCTGATCCTCGTCCGGCTTGTCCAAAGTTTCGGCGCCTCCGCCGGCCTGACGCTGGGACGGACAATGGTCCGCGACCTTTACGATCAATCGACCGCCGCCAGCATGATCGGCTACGTGACGATGGCGATGGTCATTGCGCCAATGGTCTCGCCGCTCCTTGGTGCGACCATCGACGAGAACTTCGGCTGGCGCTCTATCCTCGGTTTCTGCGCCTTTCTCGGCATCCTGTCGTTCACCCTGGCCTGGGCGATCCTGCCGGAAACCCGACCCACAAGCCTTGTCGCGGCCACCACGGGACAGGTTATCGAACGGACCATATCCCTGCTCGGCAACCTGCGCTACATGGGTTACTGGGGCGCCAGTGCGTTCTGTTCGGCCCTGTTCTTCGGGTTTCTCGGCACGGCACCGCACCTGATGATCGAGGTGCTGGGCTATTCGAAAACCCAATACGGCTGGTATTTCATGTCGCTGTCGGTCGGCTACATGATCGGCAATTTCGTCTCGGCGCGGCAGGCAAGACGCGTCGGCATTGACCAGTTGGTCTTCTGGGGCAACATCGCGGGCCTTGTCGGCTCCGCAGCGATCCTTGTGCCGGCGATGATGGGCGCCATGAACGCCATCGCCCTGTTCGGCCCGGCGGTCATCATCTCGTTCGGCAACGGGCTCGTGCTCCCCAATGCCATCGCCGGCGGCATCGGCGTCGATCCGAAGGCCGCCGGGGCCGGTTCGGGATTGATGGGCTTCGGGCAGGTGGGTGTCGGCGCAGTGCTCAGCTTCGTCGCCGCCGCCTATTCGAAGGAAAGCGCTCTGCCGCTCGCGGCGATGATGATGGTCTGCGCAGTCATCGCGCATGTCTCGGGCTGGGTCAGCCGCCAGCCGTATCCGGACCGGCTGCCGGCGCAATAAGCGCGAGCCATTCGTCCTCGGAAATCACTTTCACGCCAAGCTCAGTGGCCTTGTCGAGCTTCGAGCCCGCGCCCGGCCCGGCGACGACGAGATCGGTCTTCTTCGAAACCGAGCCGGCGACCTTGGCGCCGAGGCTTTCCGCCCGCGCCTTCGCCTCGTCCCGTGTCATGCGCTCGAGCGAACCGGTGAACACCACCGTCTTGCCCGTAACCGGGCTTTCACCGCGCGGCTTTTCCGCTGGCAGGATCACGAGTTGCGCGACGAGTCGGTCGACCATCGCCACCGCATCGGTGCGACCAAAGAACTCGCCGAGCGCCTCTGTCACGGAAGGGCCGATCTGGTCGATGGCCTGAAGCTCGGCAATGGCCTCAGTCTCGTCCGCCGCGATCCGGCGCGCCATCGCCTCGAACGCAGGCCATTCACCTGCCGCCCGTGCGAGAAGTTTCGCCGTCGTCTCGCCGACATGGCGGATGCCGAGCGCGAAGATGAAGCGTTCAAGCGCGATCGTCCGCCGGGCGTTGATGGCGGCGAACAGGTTCGAAACGCTCGTCTTGCCGAAGCCTTCAAAATTCTCGATCTTCTGGAGATTCTGCGCGTCGTTGCGCGCTTCAAGCGTGAAGATGTCTGCCGGCTCGCGAATACGCAGGGCCTCCACCGGACACTCGAAGAAGAAGGCGATCTGTTTCTCGCCCAGACCCTCGATGTCGAAGGCACGGCGCGAGACGAAGTGCCGCAAGTGTTCCATCCGCTGATGCGGGCAGGCGAATTCGCCCGAACAGCGCCGCACCGCGCCTTCCGCGCCGCTGCTGGTTTCCTCGCGGATCACCGGGGTTTTCAAGGGGCACGGGCAAATCGTCGGGAATGCGTAAGGCTCCACGCCGCGCGGCCGGTCCTGCACCACCTCTACGACCTGCGGGATGACATCGCCGGCGCGCTGGACGACGACGAAATCGCCGACCCGCACATCGAGCCGCGCAATTTCGTCCGGGTTGTGCAGCGTCGCGTTCGAGACAACGACGCCGCCGACCGTGATCGGCTCGAGCTTCGCGACCGGGGTTAGCGCGCCGGTGCGTCCGACCTGGATGTCGATCGCGTTGAGGCGCGTGATCGCCTTCTCCGCCGCGAACTTGTGCGCGACTGCCCAGCGCGGCGCACGCGCAACGAAACCGAGCCGCCCCTGTAAGGCGAGATCATCGACCTTGTAGACCACGCCGTCGATATCGTAGCCGATGATCGGCCGCTCACGCTCAATCAGTCGGTAATGCTCGATCAGTGCTGCAACATCGGCGCAGCGCTTCATCAAGGGGTTGACCGGAAAACCCCAGCGCGCGAAGGCCTCGACCATACCGGTCTGGGTCATTGACGGCATGGTCCCCATCTCGCCCCAGGCATAGGCGAAAAATCGCAGGGGACGGCTCGCCGTCACTTTCGGATCGATCTGGCGCAGGGAACCAGCGGCCGCGTTGCGCGGATTGGCGAAGATCTTACCGCCGATCTCCGCCTGCCGGGCATTGATCGCCTGAAAATCGGCATGGGAGAGATAAATCTCGCCGCGCACCTCGGCGATAGTGGGCGCATCTGCGGGAAGCACATCCGGAATGCCGGTGGAGGCGAGCACCGCGCGGACATTCGCGGTCACGTCCTCGCCCTCCGCGCCGTCACCGCGCGTCGCCGCCGAGACGAGCCGACGGTTCTCATAGCGCAGCGAGAGCGAAAGCCCGTCGATCTTCGGCTCGGCCGTGATCGCAAGTTCACGGTCCGCTGGCCAATCGAGGAAACGCCGCACCCGCGCGACGAATTCCTCCGCCTCCTCGACCGAGAATACATTGCCAAGCGAGAGCATCGGCACCGAGTGGCGGACCTTGGCGAACTTGCCCGAGGGCGCGGCGCCGACGGCTTGTGTCACCCGCGCGCGCAGGTGCGGGAACGCCGCCTCGATCTCGTCGAGGCGCCGGCGCAAGGCGTCGTATTCGGCATCGGAAATCGTCGGCGCATCTTCCTGATGATAGCGCCGATCGTGCTCGGCCACCTCGTCGGCGAGGCGGCGATGCTCGATCTCGGCTTCCATCGGCAGCAGGTCTTTCGCCGGCACCCTCAGCGGGTCATGCGCCATCTCTCAAGCCTCCAGCAGCCGACCAGCGGCGGCCCGTGCCTCGTCCGTGATCGCGGCGCCGGAGAGCATCCGCGCGATTTCCTCGCGCCGCGCTTCGGTATCGAGCGGTTTGACGCGCGTCGCCACCCGGTTTCCCTCGCCCGTCTCGGATTTGGAGATGTGGAAATGCGTCCGCGCCCGCGCTGCCACCTGCGGCGCATGGGTCACGGCCAGCACCTGCACGCGATCCGCAAGCCGCGCGAGACGAAGCCCGATCGCATCCGCCACTGCGCCGCCGACGCCGGTATCGATCTCGTCGAACACAAGCGTCGGCGCCGAGCCGCGATCCGCGAGCGAAACCTTGAGCGCCAGCATGAAACGCGCGAGCTCGCCGCCGGAGGCGATCTTCATCATCGGCCCCGGTCGCGTGCCGGGGTTGGTCGCGACATGAAATTCGATCCGGTCGAAGCCGGAGGCTTCAAGGCGCGCTTCATCGCGGTCGATATCGGTCATGAAGCGCGCGCGTTCGAGCTTGAGCGGAGGCAATTCCGCCGCGATCGCCGCATCGAGCGCCTGCGCGGCATGGCGCCGCTTGTCCGAGAGCGCTCCGGCACGTGCGCGCAACACGGCTTCTGCCTCGCGCGCGATGGCCTCGAGGCGAACGAGTTGTTCCTCGCCATGATCGAGCGCGTCGAGGTCAGCAGCATAGCGCGCGGCAAGCGCCGGCAACTCCGTGACCGGCACCTGATACTTGCGCGAGGCCGCGCGCAGCGCAAAAAGACGCTCCTCGATCCGTTCAAGCGCGCGCGGGTCGAATTCCGTATCACGCAAGGCAGCGTCGAGATTATAATGCGCCTCGTCGAGCGCAGAGAGCGCGTTTTCAAGCGCGGTGATCGTGGCGAGGAGATTCCCACCCGCCCCCTCACGCCGTCGCTCGAGTCGGCGCAGCACCGAGAGCAGCACCGCCCCTGGCGCCTGATCCCCACCCATGATCTCGCTGGCATCGCGGAGATCGGCGATGGCCTTCTCGGCCTGCATCATCGCCTGCCGTTCGTCGGCGAGCCGATCCTCCTCACCTTCTTCCGGCGAGAGTGCGTCGAGTTCGCCGGCGGCATGGCGCAGATAATCGGCTTCCTTGCGTGCGGCCTCGATACGCGCGCGCGCGCCCTCCGCGGCCTGCACGGCCTTGCGCCAATCGGCATAAAGCCGAGCGAGGGCTTCGGCTTCCTCGGTGAGCCCTGCGAAACCATCCACCAGCGCGCGATGCTGCGCCGGCTCGATCATCGCCCGGTCGGCGTGCTGACCGTGAATCTCGACCAACGCCGCGCCGATCGCACGCAATGCCTGCACGCTCACCGGCTGATCGTTGACAAAGGCGCGCGAACGACCGTCCGCGAGCTGCACTCGGCGCAGGATAAGATCGCCGTCGAGTTCAATGCCGAATTCCTCACCGGCCGCGCGGACGGGATGATCCGGTGCAAGATCGAATACGGCCGTCACCTGCCCTTGTGCAGCTCCCTCTCGAACGAGCGAGCCGTCGCCACGCGCCCCGAGAGCGAGCGAGAGCGAATCGAGCAGAATGGATTTGCCGGCGCCGGTCTCGCCCGTCAGCACCGACAGGCCGCCGGAAAAGGTCAGGTCAAGCCGGTCGATCAGGACGATGTCCCGGATCGAGAGGCCGGTCAGCATGGGAATTACAGACCGACGATGCGCGTGAAGCCGCGGAACTGCTTGCTGATCCAGGAGCCGCCATCTTCTCGCGGCTTCAGACCGCCACTTTCAAGAAGCGCGTAGGCATCCTTGTACCACTGGCTGTCCGGGAAGTTGTGGCCAAGCACCGCCGCCGCCGTTTGGGCCTCGTTGACGATACCGAGGCCCATGTAAGCCTCGACAAGGCGCGAAAGCGCTTCCTCGACGTGGCGCGTCGTCTGGTACTTGATGATGACTTCGCGGAAGCGGTTGATCGCGCCGGAGAAGTTGCGCTTCTGGAGATAGTAGCGGCCGACATCCATCTCCTTGCCGGCGAGCTGGTCCTTGGCGATACGGATCCGTTCGCGCGCATCCGTCGCGTATTCGGATTGCGGCCACTTGCGGACCAGATCTTCCATCGTCGCGACCGTCTTCTCGGCGCGTTCCTGATCGCGCGAGATATCGAGAATCTGCCGGAAATAGCTCATGCCCACGAGATATTGCGCGTAAGGCGTCTCGGGGCTTGCAGGATAAAGCTGGATATAGCGACGGCCGTGGTTGATCGCCTCGGCGTAATCGCCGCCCTCGTAGGAGGAGAAGGTGGCGAGCAGACCCGCGCGGCGCGACCACTGCGAATAGGGATACTGCTTGTCGAGCTCGGCGAACTTCTTGGCGGCGCCGCCGAAATCCTTGGCTTCCATGCGTGCGAGGCCGTCGTTGTAAAGCACATCGGCCTTCTCGTCCTTGCCGATGTCGCTCTTCGGCCCCTTGTCTTCAAAGGGGTTGAGCGAAGACAGGGATTCGCAACCGGCGACGGAAAGGGCCAACATCACGCCGGCGACGAGGCGCAGAAAACGGCCGCCCTTGCGGATAGTGCCCGGGGCCGCCCCAACGACTGCACCCGATTGCAACGACGAACCCATCACGTCCTCACGCTTCCGTCCGCCACGCACTGCGCGCGGAACCTACATCCCCGGCTCTTTTGAAGAAATCCGGACCGCAACGCAAGGGGAGCGGGCCGAACATCGTTAATTCTCGTTAACCGGCGAGAAGGCAAGAATATGGCAGCACGCCGATCAAGGGAACCGGAAGCCGGAAACTCAGTTGAGATCAGGCGCGAAAGCCGGCTGAAGCTGCGGCAGTTCGCCCATCGCGCGGACCGGGCGGCGCGCCGGCTCAACAAGCGCGAACGCGGAACGATCAGCGTAGAGCGCATCGACGATCATGGCATTGAGCTTGTGGCCGGGGCAGAAAGCGCGGTAGTGGCCCTGGATGGCATAGCCCGCGAGCGCAAGATCGCCGATCGCATCCAGCAGCTTATGGCGAACGAATTCGTTGGAGAAACGCAGGCCTTCCGGATTGACGACCGCATCCTCACCGACGGCGATCGTGTTCTCGAGGCTGGCGCCGAGCGCGAGACCGGCCTTCCAGAGCCGTTCGACATCGCGCATGAAACCGAAGGTACGAGCTGCGGCGATCTCGCGACGGTAGGCAGTCGGATCGAGATCGAACCCATAGGCTTGACGCCCGATCACCTTCGAATCGAAGGCGATCTCGACATCAAGACGGAAACCCTGCTCGCGCGGCAGAAGCTCGACGAAAGCGTTGCCGAGTTCGACGCGCACCGGTTTGAGGACCTTGATGACCTTGCGCGGCGCAGCAAGCGTGCGGATACCGACCTGATCGATCGCATCCACGAAGAGACGGGACGAACCGTCGAGGATCGGCATTTCCGGCCCATCCACCTCGACGAGAACATTATCGATGCCGAGCCCGGCCAATGCCGACATCAGATGCTCGATCGTCGCGATCGTCGCGCCGGTCTCATCGCCGATGACGGTGCAGAGCTGGGTATCACGAACTGAATGATTGCGCGCCTCAATCAGGCGCTCGCGACCGTTCGGGAGATTCGTGCGGAGAAACGTGATGCCCGAACCCGATTCAGCCGGGTGGAGAACAACGCGCGCGGGCCGCCCTTGATGAACACCGATACCTTCGATGACAACCTGATCGGCCAATGTGGTTTGTTTCACGTGTCTATCCCCTACGCTCGAGGTTCAGCCTCGATGCCCGACGCTAACTCAGGGAGCCGAAGCTCCATGCCACCCACTACCAGCATCGGAGATACCCGCATCGACAGGGAAAGCAAAATCACTGTTTCTTACGTTTCGTAACACGTCGCCGCCACAAACTCGGCAGCAGGCAATATATTTTTTCTTATTTAAAATCAAAGCATTGAAGAATATAATGCCTCCGAAACGACATCGGCCCGCCACAATGGGCGGGCCGTTTTTGTTAACAGAAACCTAAGCAGGCCGCGAGGCCGCGCGCGACTCGCTGCGTCCTACTTGGCCTGGCGGCGCAGGAAGGCCGGAATTTCAAGCTGGTCGTCCTCGAAACGCGGCGCCGGCGCGGCAGGACGGCCATGCGCGTCGAGCTGCCCCTGCGCCGGGCGATAGGCAGGCGCGGCGGGTGCCGCCGGGCGACGTGCATACATCTCATGCGTCGCGCTCGGCGCGACGGGTTGCTCGGCGACGACCGGCTGTTCCGCAGCGCGGGGCGCGGTAGCCTCGTCCTCACGGCGCCCACCGAGGCCGACGGCGGCGAGGCGCTGCATCAGCGTCATCCGCTTTTCGACCGGCGCGGGCGGAGCGGAAACCGCATCCTGACGGTTCGCCTGCAGGATGGCCTGCGCCGGGCGCGGCAGTTCGTCCATCGTCGGCATCCGGGTCGAGCGCGGCGCGGCACGCTCCGGCACCGGCGGAATGAACGCTTCCGGCATCTTCGGTTCTTCCACCGGCGCCTTCGGCTCCTCGATCACCGGTGCGGCGAAGAAGGCGGCCGGACGGGGCGCGGCGGTCTGCACGACGACATCGGGTGTCATGGCCACAGGCTCCGGCTGCGGCGCCGGGGTGACCGGAGCGGCGACGATGACGGGAGCCGGTTCAGGCTGGGCAGCAACCGGCACCGGGGCAGCAGCCGGCAACGGCATCTGCGGCGTCACGGCTTGCGCGCGCTGCGCCATCTGGGCACGGAGCCGATCGGCCATCAACGCGAGGCGCTGGTCGATCGAGGCCCCCGCGTCAGGCTGGGTTTCCTGCATCATTGCCGCATCAAGGCCAGTCGCGACAACGGAAACGCGGATGATGCCGTCGAGGCTCTCGTCCTGCGTCGCACCGAAGATCACGTTCGCATCGACATCCACTTCCTCGCGGATGCGGTTGGCGGCTTCGTCAACCTCATAGATCTTCATGTCCGGGCCGCCGGTGATCGAAATCAGGAGGCCGCGCGCGCCCTTCATCGAGGTCTCGTCGAGCAGCGGATTGGCGATCGCGGCCTCGGCGGCCATGATCGCGCGGCTCTCGCCCGAGGCTTCACCCGTGCCCATCATCGCCTTGCCCATGTCGCGCATCACGGCGCGGACGTCGGCGAAGTCGAGGTTGATGAGGCCCGGCTTGACGATGAGATCCGTGACGGAGGCAACACCCGAGAGCAGGACCTGGTCGGCCATCGCGAAGGCTTCGGCGAAGGTCGTCTTCTCGTTGGCGATGCGGAAGAGGTTCTGGTTCGGGATGACGATGAGGGTATCGACCGCCTTCTGCAGTTCGGCGATCCCGGCTTCAGCGACGCGCATGCGGCGCTGCCCCTCGAAATGGAACGGCTTGGTGACGACACCCACGGTGAGGATGCCCATCTCACGGGCGACCTTGGCGATCACGGGGGCGGCGCCCGTACCAGTACCGCCACCCATGCCGGCGGTGATGAAGGCCATGTGGACATGGGCGAGCTGGTCGCGGATTTCGTCCATCACTTCCTCGGCAGCGGAGCGGCCGACTTCCGGCTGCGAGCCGGCGCCGAGACCTTCCGTCACCTGGATGCCCATCTGGATGCGACGCTCCGCCTGGCTCAGAAGCAGCGCCTGCGCATCGGTGTTGGCGACCACGAAGTCCACCCCCGCAAGGCCGCAGCGGATCATGTTGTTGACCGCGTTGCCGCCCGCGCCACCGACACCGAACACGGTGATGCGGGGTTTCAGTTCCCGAATGTCCGGCGCTGAGATCGTGATCGTCATGGTCCTGCCTCTTTGTCTCCGGCCCGCCCGCCGGATCTGGGGTTCGAAAAGGGTTAGAAACTGTCCCTGAGCCATTGCCCGACACGGGCGATGTAGCCACCGGTTCCAGTCATCGGCAGGGCGCTGCGGCGTCCGGCCTCGAAGAATTCATTGCCCGCGACCTGCGGGTAGACGAGCAACCCGACGGCGCTCGCAAAAGCGGGGCTCTTTGCCGCCTCGGGCAGCCCCTGCACACCGACGGGGCGGGCAAGCCGCACCTGCGTGCCGAAAACGCGGCGCGAAAGTTCGCTGAGCCCGCCAAGCTGGGCGGTGCCGCCGGTGAGCAGCACATGCTGCCCCTTGGCGATGCGGAACCCGGCCTTGTCGAGCCGCTCGCGCACGAAATCGACAATCTCCTCCGCCCGCGGCCGGACGATGCGCGTCAGCTGACCGAGCGGAATCGAATGGTTCTGGTCGCGGTCGTCCTCGCCGACCTGGCGGATCGAGATGATGTCGCGGCTGTCGGCCTCGGTCTCGACGCAGGAGGCGTTGCGGCACTTGATCTTCTCGGCATCCTCAAGCCGCATCGACAGCCCGCGCGCAATGTCGAGCGTGATGTAGTTGCCGCCGACCGCGATCGCATCGACATGAACGAGATGGCCCTGATGGAACACGGCAATCGAGGTGGTCCCGCCGCCAATATCGATGACGATCGAACCGAGTTCGGCCTCGTCTTCCAGCATCGTCGAAAGCGCGGAGGCGTAAGGCGTCGCGACCAGCGCCTCGACTGCGAGATGACCGCGCTCGACCGCGAGCATCAGGTTATGCGCGGCCAACGGATCGCAGGAGGCAATGTGGAGATCGACCCCGAGGGACTCGCCCACCATGCCCTTGGGCTTCTGGATACCGCCCGAACCGTCGAGCGAATAGCCGACCGGCAGCGCATGCAGGATCGAGCGCCCGGCGTCCTGCGCATGCGAGGACGCGGCTTCGATCACCCGGTGGATGTCACTGTCTTCGACATTGCGGCGATGAAGTGCAACATGACCGTGGAAATGGTGCGAGGAAATACGCCCGCCGGAAATGTTGACGAGCGCGCTCGCCACCTGCACGCCGGCCATGCGTTCGGCCGAGTCAACCGCGAGACGAATCGCTTTCTCCGCCTCGGTGAGATCAATCACCGTGCCGCCCTTGATACCGCGCGAGCGCTGGTGGCCGATGCCGAGGATGCGCATGCGGTGCGTGCGGCCGGAAAGAAGATCCGAATTCTCGATCGGATCGAGCCGCGCAATCAGGCACACGACCTTCGAGGTGCCAACGTCGAGCGCGGAGAGGATCGCAGTCTTGTTCGGAGGAATCGGGCGGATGCGCGGGGTGATGGTCGAGGGCTGACGGCTCACGATGCCTTCCCTCCCCACTTCTTCACTTTCTCCTTGATCGTCTCGGCGTGGATAGCGGCAGCCTCTTCGGTAAGGCGCACGGTCACGCGATCCGGCAAGCGGAGGTCGATCGCGAGGATGCCGCGATTGGTGAGTCCGGCATCTTTTTCGATGTCGAGGAAAGCCTTGAGTGCCTTCTCCGCACCCTCTTCGGGAAGGCGGATGTCGACGCCGTTCTGAAGCTTGATCGTCCAGCGACGACTGGAGACGAGAATACCGGCACGGATCCGGTCCTTGAGTTCCGGCACCTGCTCGATGAGTTCGGCGAATTCCTTAACGCGCTTGTTGGCGTCCGGCCCCACGACATGGGGCAGGCGCAGGAAGCGGCGGTCATGCAGATCCTCGATCGGCGTGCCATCCTCGGCAATGATCTGGACGCGCCCATCGAGCTGCCAGAGCGCATAGGGCACGCGCTCGCGCACGTTGATGACGAGCCGATCGGGATAGAGCTTCGTGATGGAGGCCTCCGCGATCATCGGCACTGCGGCGAGGTGTGCCTGCAATTGCTTCGGATCGAGGAAGGGAAGCGAATCGGTATCCCGCACGCCGGAAAGCTCGACGACTTCCTCCGACGTCAGCTCTGAATTGCCGGAAACCGCGATATGGCGGATGCCAAAGCCGAAGCCGCGGGCCAGCATATCGGAAAGCGAGCCCTGCTCCCGGCGCAACGTTTCGTAGTGGCCGCCCATGAAAAAGCCGGCGCCACCGCAGGCGAATACAAAGAGAATGGCAGCAGAAGAACCGATGCCGCGCGGGATCTGGAGACCGGTCTTGGCGCGGCGGTGTGCAGCCCGTTCGGCACGGAAAAGCGCAACCGCTTCGGCGATTCCGCCGAACCAGTGCGTTACCTTTTGACCGAGGCGTCCGCCACCATCCATTCCACAAGCTCGCCGAAGCTGAGGCCCGCATGGGCCGCGAGTTCGGGCACGAGTGAGGTCTCCGTCATGCCGGGTTGTGTGTTCACTTCCAGGCAGACCAGCGTGTCGGTCGCATCATCGAAACGGAAGTCCGCTCGGGAGACGCCACGACAGCCGAGCGCCTCATGCGCCCTCACTGCCATTTCTTGAATGCGCTGGTAAATATTTGGTTTAAGTTGTGCAGGCACGACGTGAATTGATCCGCCCGCAGCGTATTTTGCATCGAAATCGTAGAACTCTCCGGTAGCCGGCTTGATCTCGGTCACACCGAAAGATTTCGCCCCCTCCGGATAGCCGATCACGGCGCAGGTCAGTTCCCTTCCCGGGATGAATCGCTCGACCAGCATCTCGTCGGCCAAAGGCCAATCGGCGCGAGCCAGTTCCTCCAGCGGATGGTTGCGTCCTTCCTTGACGATATAGACGCCGAAGGACGAGCCGTCCGCCACCGGTTTGGCGACATAGGGCACATCCATCGGGTGCTTTTTCGCGAGGTCGAAGCGCGAAAGCGTGATTCCCTCGGCGACCGGAACCCCTGCCGCCGCCATCACCACCTTGGCGCGGTCCTTGCGCATGGCGAGGGCCGACGCGAGCACACCGGAATGGGTGTAGGGAAGCCCGATGATCTCCAGCAGGCCCTGGATCGTGCCATCCTCGCCAAAGGGGCCGTGCAGCGCGTTGAACACCACATCCGGCCCAAGCTCGACGAGTTCAGCGGCGATATCGCGCCCGACATCGATCTCGCTCACGCGAAAGCCTCGGTCCCGCAACGCCGCGGCACAGGCGGCGCCAGTTTTGAGGCTCACCGGGCGCTCGGCGGCCCAGCCGCCCATCAAAACCGCAACATGCTTGCCCATGCCGGACTCTCCCACCCTCAGATTACGTCTCGTCGGCCGATCAGGCCGGCACGCCGATGCGCTTGACTTCCCACTCAAGCTCGACCCCGCTCTTCGCCTTCACGAGGCTGCGGATCTCTTCGCCAAGCATCTCGATATCGTGCGCCGTCGCGCCGTCATGCGCGATCAGGAAATTCGCATGCTTCCTCGACATTTCCGCCTGCCCGATGCGGAGGTCGAGCCCTCCGGCATCGCGGATCAGTCGCCATGAGGAATGGCCGGGCGGGTTCTTGAAGGTCGAACCCGCCGTGCGGACCTTGGTTTCCTGATCGCGCTCGCGATGCTCCTGCACCCGCGCGTTGATCGCATGGACCTCTTCCGGCGCGCGTGCAAAGCCCTGAAACACCGCTTCGGTGAAAACCAGATCGGCCGGCGCACCGCTCGACCGGTAGACAAACTTCATGTCGTCCAGGCCAAGCGTAACGATCTCGCCAGCGCGGGTCACCGCAGTCGCCTCGACGAAGCGCTCGCGCGTCTCACCCTCGATTTCCGGGTTGGTATTCGAGCGCGTGCCGGCGTTCATCCTGAGCGCACCGCCGACCGAACCGGGAATGCCGAACAGGAATTCGAGCCCGCCAATCCCCGCATCCGCCGCTGCCATCGCCACCTTGCGATCCGCCGCGAACGCCCCGGCGCGGATGCGATACCCCTCCTCGACCGTGATCTGCCCGAAGCCTCGCGGCGCGAAGCGGATCACCACGCCAGTTACGCCGCCGTCACGGATGATCATGTTGGAGGCAAGACCGAGCGGCATCACCGGAATTTCAGCCGGGAGGTTCTTCAGGAAATAGGCGAGGTCTTCCGTATCCGCCGGGGTGAAAAGAAGCTGCGCCGGCCCGCCGACGCGCAGCCAGGTCATCGGCGCGAGGCTCTGGTTCGCCAGAAGCCGCCCGCGCAATTCCGGCATCAGCGCGGCAATTTTGGCGCTTATATCAGGATGGGTCATGACCGGCCTGTGGGGGATGGTGCTCGTCTTCCGCATGCGGCAGCAGCCGCAGCGCGGCGCTGATCAACACGATGGCCGCAGGAAAATAGAGAAGCGAGACGTCGAGCTTGTTGGCATCGGCCAGAATATCGGTCGCGAAATCGACGATCAGATAGACCACGATCACCTGACAGAAGGTCGCCTTCAGCGCCGGAATGCTCCGCGCGCTCATGAAACCCGGAATACGGAATTGCGTCGCACGCTCGGAATCGAGGCAGAAACCGAAAGCGATGTTCGAAGCAAAGATGATCAGCACGATCCCGAACAGCAACTCGTCGGTCGCCTTCATGATCTGGCTCGAAATGCTCGCGGTCGCCGTCTGCCGGGCGAATTCCACAAGCCCGCTGCCGATATGGAACAGCCCCTCGCCGATCAACGTCACGCCGCCGATCGCCATGCCCAGCGCACCTAGCGCAAGCAGGATCCGAAATCCTCCCGCAAGAGGATGTGTACGAGGACCATCCGGTGAAGTCGGGAGATCCGTCATGTGCCGCCCGCCAATTCACCCGGCAGGGCGTAGGCCCATTGCGTGATGTTGCCCGCGCCAAGCAGCACCACGTAATCCCCGGACTTCGCTATGCTCGCGATGTGTTTAGCGAGCGTTTCCGGTCCTTCGAGCGGGATGACGTGCCGATGCCCGTGCGCTTTGATGCCGGCGACGAGCGCATCGCGATCTGCGCCTTCGAGCGGCGTTTCGCCGGCCGCGTAGGTATCGGCGACGATCACGGTATCGGCGTCGTTGAAGCAGGTCGAGAAATCGGAAAACAGCGATTTGAGGCGCGTATAGCGATGCGGCTGGACCACCGCGATCACCTGCCCCTTGGTCGAGGCGCGTGCCGCGCGCAGCACGGCGGCGATCTCGACCGGGTGATGGCCGTAATCGTCGAAGATCGTCACGCCGTTCCACTCGCCGGTTTTCGTGAAGCGGCGCTTGACCCCGCCAAAGCCCGCGAGCCCCGCTCGGATCACGTCCACCGGGACACCGAGTTCGTAGGCGACCGTGATCGCGGCCGTTGCGTTGAGCGCATTGTGATGCCCGGGCATCGGCAACACCATATCCGGCAGTTCGGTCGTTGCGCCGGTCTTGCGATCCCGGATCAGCACCGAGAAGCGGCACTCGCCCCCTTCGAGGTTGACGTTCATCAGCCGCACGTCGGCCTGCACGTTCTCGCCATAGGTGATGACGCGGCGGTCCTCGATCTGGCCGACGAGTTCCTGCACGGTCGGGTGGTCGATGCACATCACCGAGAAGCCGTAGAACGGCAGATTCTCGACCAGCGCACGGAACGCCTTCTTGATGGCATCGAAGGTGCCGAAATGGTCGAGATGTTCGGGATCGATGTTGGTGACGATTGCGACATCGGCGGGCAGCTTGAGGAAGGTGCCGTCGCTCTCGTCGGCCTCGACCACCATCCAGTCGCCGCCGCCGAGGCGCGCGTTGGTGCCATAGGCGTTGATGATGCCGCCGTTGATGACCGTGGGGTCGAGCCCGCCCTTGTCGAGCAGGGTCGCGACCAGCGAGGTGGTTGTCGTCTTGCCGTGCGTGCCGGCGATGGCGACGCAGCTCTTGAGGCGCATCAGCTCCGCGAGCATCTCGGCGCGGCGCACCACCGGAATGCGGGCCTCGCGCGCGGCCATCAGTTCGGGGTTATCGCGCCGGATCGCGGTCGAGACCACCACCACGGCAGCATTGGCGACATTCTCGGCCTTATGCCCGACGAAACAGGTCACGCCCTTCTCGCGCAGACGCTTGACGTTGGCGTTATCCGAAGCGTCCGAGCCCTGCACCGTGTAGCCGAGATTCGCCAGCACCTCGGCAATGCCGGACATGCCGATACCCCCGATGCCGATAAAATGGATGGGGCCGGTCTCGCGCGGTATCTTCATGGCTCAGCTTCGGTTCGCAAAACGGGAACAGATCCTTTCCGGCTTCCCATGCGGGTGATTCGTGGCCGGAAACAGGCGTTCGGATGGCCTATCAGGCCTTGCCGATCAAGGAAAGGACCTCGCTGGCGAGGCGCGAAGCCGCATCGGCGATCCCGACCTTCTTCGCGGCAGCGGCCATGCGCGGCAGGCGTTCGGGGTCTTCTGCAAGGCGCTGGATCACCTCGGCAAGCGAGATCGGCGTCAGCGCGCTCTGGGGAATCGCAATCGCACCGCCTGCGTTTGCCAGCACCTCCGCGTTCGCAGCCTGATCCTGATCGAGCGCGCCGGGCAGCGGCACGAGGATACCTGGCCGCCCGATGACGGCAAGCTCAGAGACCGTCGAGGCGCCGGCCCGTGCGATGACGAGATGCGCGCCGGCCATGCGCGCCGGAAGATCCGTGAAGAAATGCTGGACGAGATGTTTCATCCCCAGCTTTTCATAGGCCTTGTTGACCCGAAGCACGTCCTCATCGCGCGCCTGCTGGATAATCTGGATGCGTGCCCGCAACGCCTCGGGCACGTGTTGGAACGCATTCGGGACTACATCGCTCATCACGCGCGCGCCCTGGCTGCCGCCGAAGACGAGAATGCGCAGCGGGCCTTCCATCGAGTACGGCGGGAAAGGTGTCTCGGCGGCGTGGATCACCGGTCGGCGGACAGGATTTCCGGTCTCGAAAGTCTTGTCCGGAAAGAGGTTATCCTTGAGGGGAAAGCCGGTAGCGATCCGGCTCGCGCGCGGCGCGAGAAAACGGTTGGCGCGCCCCATCACCGCATTGCCTTCATGGATCAGCGTCGGAATGCCGGCGAAATGTGCTGCAAGGATCGGCGGAACGGTCGGGTAGCCGCCGAAGCCGACCACCGCTGCCGGCCTGATCTTTGCGATCAGCTTGCGTGCCTGCATGAACCCCTTGAACAACCGCCAGGCGCCGCGGATTTTCGAAGCCAGCCCGCTCCCCGTCACCGTGCCTGCAATGATGGTGTGGACATCGCCTGGAAAGCGCTCGACCCACGCGTCGACGCGGGTGTCGGTCACCAGTTCGACCTGCCGTCCGCGCTGCGTCAGTGCCTCGGCCAGCGCCTCGGCGGGGAAGAGATGACCGCCGGTTCCCCCGGCGGCGAGAAGGATCGGGCGTTTCGTGTCAGGCATGGCTCAATCGTCCCGTGCCGGGTGGGTAAGGCGTCTCGGCGATGTTCATCCGCTCCATAATCGCAGCTTTGGGGCGTTTTCGCGTCACGGCCAGCAGGAGGCCCGTGGTAATCGCGATCGAAAGCAGTGACGAACCGCCGTAGGAGAGGAACGGCAAGGTCATGCCTTTCGGCGGAATGAGATTGAGGTTCACCGCCATGTTGATGAAGCTCTGGAGGCCGAACAGCATCACCAGCGCGGCACCGGTCATGCGGCAGAACGGATCGGAATTCGCCCGCGCTGAAATCATCCCGCGCACGACGATGAAGGCGAAAACCGTCACAACGAGGATGCAGGTGATCGCGCCGAACTCCTCGCCGATGACGGAGAACAGGAAGTCGGTGTGGCTGTCGGGCAGCGAGCGTTTAACGACGCCCTCGCCCGGTCCGCGCCCGAACCATCCACCGGAGACGAAACTGTCGAGCGCCATATCGGTCTGGAACGTGTCGCCGTTGCCCTTGTTGAGGAAGCGGTCGATGCGATCCGTCACGTGCGGGAGGAAACGATAGGCCGCAAACAGCCCGACGACCCCACCTCCGGCGAGACCGACCACCCAGAGAAAATGCAGGCCCGCGAGAAAGAACAGCCCGCACCAGACAGTGGCAACAAGGATGGTTTGCCCCAGGTCAGGCTGGCGGATCAGCGGCACCACCACGAGCGGCAGGAGTAGGAATGCGACGGCGAGCGAAGGCATGTCCTTCCGCGTCTGCCGTTCCGAGAAGGCCCACGCGGCCAGAACAGCAAAGGCGGGTTTGACGAGTTCCGACGGCTGAAGCGAGAAGCCCGGCAGGTTGATCCAGCGCCGGGCGCCCTTGACCTCGGCACCGAAGAACAGCGTGAAGACGACAAGCGTCATCCCGACCATGAACAGCAGCAACGCGAAGCGTCGCACCTGCCGCGGATCGAGGAACGACAAAGTCACCATCAGCGCGCCGCAAACGACGAGAAAGAACGCCTGCTTGTTGACGAAATGGAAGGTGGGCAAGCCCAGCTTGTTGGCCACCGGCGGATAGGCGGCAAGGCCGAACAGGAAGCCGGACACCATCAGGGCGACGAAGGAAAACAGCAGCCACCGGTCGATGGTCCACCACCATTCCCCGAAGGTCGTGCGTTCTGCGCGCGTCACCATAGGCCCTCACAGCGGGGCTGCGGCCCCTCAGCTCGCGGGCTTGAAGCCCTTCAGTCCGCTCGCGAGTTCGCGGAAGGTATCGCCGCGCACCTCGAAATTCGGAAACTGATCAAAGGAGGCGCAAGAAGGTGAAAGAAGGATTACCGGCTCGTCAAAATCCGCATTCGCCGCATCCGAAGCAGCTGATTCGAGGGCCTTTTGCAGGGTGCCCGATTGCACGTGAGGAACCTTACCGGCGAGCGTCAGCGCAAAGGCCGGCGCGGCCTCGCCGATGAGGTAGGCCTTGGCGATCCGCGGGAAATAGGGTTCGAGCGCGCTGATGCCGCCTTCTTTCGGCTTGCCGCCGAGAATCCAGAAAATTCCCTTCTCGAACGAGAGCAGCGCCTTCTCGGTCGAATCGGCGTTCGTCGCCTTCGAATCGTTGACAAGGATCGCCTTGCCGACCCGACCGACCTGCTCCATGCGATGCGCGAGGCCGGGAAAGGACGATAGCCCCTTCTGGATCGTCGCCTCGTCGAGCCCGAGGCTCATACAGGCCGCGACCGCCGCCGCCGCATTCTGCGCGTTGTGGTCGCCGCGCAGCGACCCGATACCACTAAGGTCCGCCAGCTTCCGCCCGTGCCCGCGCCAGGCGAAGATCTCGCGTCCCCGCACATGGATGCCGGCACCGAGCGTTTCCTTCAGCGAAACCCTGACGATCGGCTTGCCGGAATGATCGCCCCGCACCGCGATGGCCTCGCAGAAATCGTCGTCGACGCCGATGATCGCGCGGTCCGCGAACTTAACGAGCCTCGCCTTGACGCCCGCGTAATTCTCCATCGTCCCGTGCCGGTCGATATGGTCGGGCGAGAGGTTGAGCAGGATGCCGATCGAGGGCTGGAGCAAGGGCGTCAGGTCGATCTGGTAGGACGACATCTCGATCACATGGATGCGCCCCGCCGCCGGCGGATCGAGCGCGAGGATCGGCGTGCCGATATTGCCGCCCATCTGTACGTCCTTACCGGCCTGCTTGAGGATATGCGCAATCAGCGCCGTGGTGGTGGATTTGCCGTTGGTCCCGGTGATCGCGACGAAGGGTGCGTCCGGCGCGAGGCGTTGGCGTTCACGCGCGAAAATCTCGATATCGCCGATGATCTCGACGCCGGCTTTCTGCGCGAGCTTCACACTCCAATGCGGTTCGGGATGGGTCAGCGGCACGCCGGGCGCGAGCACGAGCGCCGCGACACCGGACCAGTCGAGCTGCCGGAGATCGATCGCCTCGAACCCGGCATCCTTTGCCTTGGCGATGGCCTTCTCGGCATCGTCCCAGACGATGACCTCCGCCCCGCCCGCCTTCAGCGAAGCCGCGGTCGCCATGCCGGAGCCGCCAAGACCGAACAGCGCGACCCGCTTGCCGCGAAAGGTTTCGGCTGGTGTCATGGCGTCTCCTCCCGACCGTGGCGATCGTCCCCGGTTCCGGGGCTCACCCGTCACGACTTACATCAATCGGCGCTCAACGCAATTTCAGCGTCGCAAGCCCGATGAGTGCGAGGATCACGGCGATGATCCAGAAACGGATCACGACCTGCGGCTCCTTCCACCCCTTCTTCTCGTAGTGGTGGTGGATAGGCGCCATGCGGAAGACGCGCTTACCCGTGAGCTTGAACGACGCAACCTGGATGATGACACTCGCCGCCTCCAGCACGAAGAGACCGCCGACGATCGCGAAAACGATCTCGTGCTTGGTCGCAACCGCGACTGTGCCGAGCAAGCCACCGAGCGCGAGGCTGCCGGTATCGCCCATGAAGATCTGCGCCGGCGGCGCGTTGAACCAGAGGAAGCCGAGCCCCGCGCCGATCACCGCGCCGAGGATAACCGCGATCTCACCTGTGCGAGGGATGAAGTGGATCTGGAGATAGCTCGAGAACACCGCGTTACCGGAAAGATAGGCGATGAACCCGAAGGTTCCCGCCGCGATCATCACCGGTACGATGGCGAGCCCATCGAGGCCGTCGGTGAGGTTCACCGCATTGCCGGCCGCCACGACGACGAAGACGGCGAAGACGATGAAGAACATCCCGAGGTTGATCAGCACGTCCTTGAAGATCGGCAGCGCGACCGTGCCAGCCAGCGCCGGCGGAAAATTGCGGGTGATGAAGTAGCACGCGACCGCGGCGATAACCGCCTCGAGCGCAAGCCGCGCCTTCGAGGAAAACCCCTTGTGCGATTGCTTCGTCACCTTGAGGAAATCGTCATAAAAACCGATGGCGCCGAAGCCGAGCGTTACGCCCAGCACGGCCCAGACGAACGGGTTCGTGAGGTTGGCCCAGAGCAGCGTCGACACAACGATGCCGGAGAGAATCATCAGCCCCCCCATCGTCGGCGTGCCACGCTTCATAAGGTGCGATTCCGGCCCGTCCTCGCGGATCGGTTGGCCCTTCCCCTGCTTGACCCGCAGGGTATCGATGATCGCCGGCCCGAACATCATCACGAAGAACAGCGCTGTGATCGTCGCCGCGCCGGCCCGGAAGGTGATGTAGCGGAAGATGTTGAGCGGACCGAAGGTACTCGCGAAATCCGAGAGCCAGAAAAACATGCCGTTCCTTCCCAATCCACCAGCGGCTATTCGTCCGCCGGCGCCGCGCCCTTAACCGCGAAGCGCGATTTCAGTTCCGTGACCACCTTGGCCATTTTCGAGCCGAGCGAGCCTTTGACCATCACGACATCACCGGGCTGAACCGCCGCAGCGACGAGCGGCGCGAGCTTGTCCGACGCCTCCGCATACGCTCCCCGCCGGTTCGCAGGCAAGGCCGAATAGAGTTCGCGCATCAACGGACCGCAGGCAAAAACGAGATCGATGTCGTTTTCCACAACCGGGCCGGCAAGCCCGGCATGGAGCGCGCCGGCTTCGGCCCCGAGTTCGAGCATGTCGCCCATCACCGCAATCCGCCTTCCGCGCGAGCCGACCGGTGTGCCGCCGGCCACCGCGAGCGCCGCGCGCATCGAGGTCGGGTTCGCATTGTAGCTCTCGTCGATCAGCGAGAAGGTCTTCTTGCCAACATGGAGTGAGAGGCGCTTGCCCCGCCCTTCCACCGAGCCGAAGTCCTGCATCGCGAGAGCGGTCAGCGCGAGATCCGCGCCGACGATATGCGCCGCGCCAAGCACGGCCAGCGAATTCATGATGAAATGCCGCCCCGGCGCACCGATGCGATAATTGACCGGCACGCCGAACACTTCCGCCGAAACGAGGCTGAAATCCGCGTCGAGATGCGTGTCGCGCAGGCGGATGTCGGCATCATCCCCCGTGCCGAACCGCACGATGCGCCCGGCCCGACTGGCCGCTGCATGCGCGGCAAGACGCGCGGCATGCGGATTGTCCGCGTTGATGATCGCCACGCCGCCGTGTTCGAGACCCGAAAAGACCTCGCCCTTGGCGTCCGCGATGCCTTCAATGGCGTGGAATTGCGCGAGATGTACCGGCTCGACCGTGGTAACGATCGCTACATGCGGTCGAACCATCGCCGTCAAGGGCAAGATCTCGAACGGGTTCGACATGCCGATCTCGAACACGCCGAACTCGGTGTCCGCCGGCATCCGCGCCAGCGTCAGCGGCACGCCCCAATGGTTGTTGTAGGAGGCGACCGAGGCATGGACGCTGCCCGCGCGGGATAGCGCGATGCGCAGCATTTCCTTGGTCGAGGTCTTGCCGACCGAGCCGGTGACAGCGACGACCGGGCCGTTCATCCGGGTGCGCGAAGCGACACCGAGACGTTCCATCGACCGCAGTACGTCATCGACGACAACCAGCGGCGCGCCGGGGTCGAATTCCGCAGCGTGCGCCTCATCCACCACCGCGACAGAAGCACCTTTCTCGATGGCGGCGGCGACGAAGCGATGCCCGTCATGCACATCGCCTTTGATCGCGAAGAACAGCGCGCCGGGTTCGAGCGTGCGCGTATCGATCGAGATCGACATCACGTCGTTCGCGAGGGTTCCTCCAGCCCGTCCATCGAGCAGGGCCGGCAGGTCCGCCACTCGCCAGAGCGGCGCGGGCATCTTGGCGCGGGCTTCGATCGACCTCATGCGCTTCGGCTCCTGGTTCTGGCCGCCGCCGAGCGCGGCAATCGCCTCGCGCGCAACCTCGTGATCGGAGAACGGATGGACCGTCGTCCCGATGATCTGCCCCGGTTCGTGGCCTTTGCCGGCGATCACCAGCGCATCGCCCGGCTCCAATCGCTGTATGCCCTCGCGGATCGCCTCGGCTCGATCGCCGATCTCGATGCCGCCGGGACAAGCCGCCATGACCTGCGCCCGGATCGAGGCAGGGTCCTCTGTGCGCGGGTTGTCGTCCGTTACGATGACGACATCGGCCTTGTCTGCCGCAATCCTGCCCATGATCGGCCGCTTGCCGGCATCGCGGTCCCCGCCGCAGCCGAACACGACGATCAGCTTGCCGGAGACGAAGGGCCGCAGCGCGGAAAGGGCGTAGGAAAGCGCTTCCGGCTTGTGCGCGTAATCGACGAAGACCGGCGCCGCGTTGAACACACCGACGCGCTCCAGCCGCCCCGGCACACCGGCGAGCGCGCCGAGCGCCTTGAAAACATCCTTCGGCTTCTCGCCGGTCGCCAGTGCAAGCCCAGCCGCGACGGCGACATTCTCGATCTGGAAGGTACCGATCAGCGGCACGTGCACCGGATATTTCCGCGTGCGGTAGCGGAAAGTCACATTCTGCCCGAACCCATCCGCCTCGACCTGCGAGACGGCGATATCCTCGCCACGCCGACCCACCGTCCAGGCATGGCGACCGGCAATCGCCGCCGCGACCGCCGCTTCCGCGCCGCGATCCCCGTCGAGATTGATGATCGCGGGCAGGCCCTCCGGCAGCAGGCGTTCGAAGAGCTTCAGCTTGGCCGAAAAATAGTCCTCGATCGTAGAGTGATAGTCGAGATGGTCGCGCCCGAGATTGGTGAAGGCGGCGGCAGACAGCCGTACCCCGTCGAGTCGTGCCTGATCGAGCCCGTGGCTCGAGGCTTCCATCGCAAGATGCGTAACGCCCTCGCGCGCAAGATGGTCGAGCGTGCGATGAAGCGTGATCGGGTCCGGCGTCGTCAGCGAACCATAGCCGGCGCCATCCGGCCCGATGAGGCCGAGAGTGCCGAGCGAGGCCGCCTTGCGGCCGCAGGCTGCGAGAATCTGCCGTGTGAACTCTGCAACCGAGGTTTTACCCGCCGTGCCGGTGACGGCGACGATGGTCTTCGGCTGGAGCGGGAAGAGGTAGGCAGCGCCGCGTGAAAGCGCGCGGCGCATGTCGCGTGCCCGCAGATACAGCACCACCCGGTCGAGGTCTGCCGGGCGCGGCCCGGCGCCGACGATGGCGATCGCCCCTGCCGCGACAGCCGCAGGAATGAACTGCGCCCCGTCGATCTTCGTGCCCGGCATGGCGAAGAACACGAAACCCGGCTCGACCGCGCGGCTGTCGGACGCGATCCCCGCGACCGGGACATCGCGGTAATGCCCCGCGTCCAAATCGAAGGAAGCGGCAAGACCACCGAGCGTCGGGCGGTGATCGGCGAGGGAAGTCGTCTCGTATTCCGGCATCGGCAATCCGTTCCGCGTCTGGCCGGCTTATTGCCGGACCGGAATCGCTCCGGTCCGCGCAATCAGCGGGAAGGGCTGACGCGGCAGTTCGAAATTCGTTTCAAGTCCCAGCATCGGCCCGATACGCTCGACAATGCGGCCCGTCGTGGGAGCGGCGTTCCAGCCGGAGGTGGCATAGCCGTGAGTCTCCGGCAAGCCCTTGGGTTCGTCCAGAATTGTGAGCAAAATATAGCGGGGCTTGTCCGCCGGCATCACGGCCATGAAGGCATTGAACAGGCGGTTCTTGGAATAGCGCCCGCCGATCACCTTTTCGGAGGTGCCGGTCTTGCCGCCGAGATAGTAGCCGGGGATATCCGCACGCGTGGCCGACCCCTTCTCGGCGTTGAGGCGCATCACGTAGCGCATCATCTCCGACGTCTCGGGTTTGAGAACACGTGTCGCCAGTGCTTCGGCCTCCTCGCGCGACCGCTTGAGGTAGGTTGGCGGGATCATCTTGCCGCCGTTGACCAACGCCGCTGTCGCAGCCGCAGCTTGCAACGGCGCCACCGCGAGACCATGCCCGAACGAGATCGTCACCGTGTTAAGTTCGCCCCAATTTGCCGGCTTGATCGGTTCGGAACTTTCCGGAAGCTCGGTGCGCATGCGGTCGAGCTGGCCCATCTTCTTCAGGAACGCCTTGTGCCCATCGACGCCCACCGTCAGCGCCATGCGCGCGGTGCCGATGTTCGAGGAGTAGATGAAGATCTCCGGCACCGAGAGCGGTCGCCCCTTACCGTGGTAATCACCGATCTTGAACCGCCCGTACCGCAGGGGCCGCGAGGCATCGAACACGGAGGTGATCTTCACCTTGCCCGAATCGAGCGCCATCGCGGTCGTCAGCGCCTTGAAGGTCGAGCCCATCTCGTAGACACCGACCTGAAGCCGGTTGATATTGTCGGGCTTGAGCGCATCCGCAGGGTTGTTCGGATCGTAGTCTGGCAGGCTGACGTGGCTGATGATCTCGCCCGTGTCGACATCGAGCACCAGTGCCGCACCGGCCTTGGCCTTGTATTTTTCCACCCCGTAAGCAAGCTCTTCACGCACGGCATGTGTGACGCGCACGTCGAGCGCGAGTTCAACCGGCTTCATGTCGCCGGTTACCTGCACAAGCCCTGCTCCCTTGAGGTCATTCAGGCCCTGCCCGTCGATATATTTCTCGATACCGGCGATGCCGTTGTTGTCGATATTGGCGAAACCGAGCACATGCGCCCCGAGCTTGCCGTTGGGATAGACGCGCTTGTTCTCCGGCAGGAAGCCGATACCGGGAATGCCAAGTCGGAAGATATCCGCCTGCTGCTTCGGCGTGACCTCGCGCTTGATCCAGACGAAGCCATTCTTCTTGCCGAGCTTCTCGCGCAATTCGCGCCCGTCGAGATCCGGGAACACGGCATTGATGAGTTCGGCAGCCTCATCCTTGTCGATCACCTTTCGCGGATCAGCGAAAACCGAGGTAGTCTTCACATCCGTCGCCATCGTGATGCCGGTCCGATCGACGATGGTGGGGCGGGCGGTAGAAATCGAGCCCTGCGTCAGCCGACCGATGGTCGACGGCTCTTCATTGCGGACATTGAGCAGCACCAGTCGCCCTGCGAGCAGCGAGAACATGCCGCCGAACGCGAGCGCGACAAGGATCATGCGTGCCGGCAGCTTTTCCGATCGTACCGTGAACAGCGCCCGCAGGATGCCGCGGGGGCTCGGCAGGGAGAGACGCGGCGCGGCGGGTCGCGACATCGTGAAGCGCGGCAGCGACAGTCGGAGCGGCGGAAGGGAAAGGCGCATCGGCAATCCTCAGCGGATCAATTTCTTCAGGAAGCCGGTCAAGCCGCCACCCTCACTGCGTGGAGCGGGCGGTGGTGCGGTGTTGCCGACGGGCGCAGGCGGCATCAGCCGGGCTGGCGCGCTCGTGGCCACCTTGGAGGGCGTCTTGGTTTTCTCCGGCGTCTTCTTCGCTTGCCCCGGCTTGGCGGCAGGCGTTGTCGTCACCGGCTTCGGGCGCGCGGTGCCGGTCGGCAATACGCTGGCGGTGGTGGTGCCCTTGGCGGATTTCGTCGCCTTCGACGCACTGTCGGGTGTCGGGATCGAGCCAGTCAGGAGATCATCGATCTTGTCGGTTTTCACCGGAGCGACCGGAACATCCTTCGCCTCCACAACCTGCCGCGCGGAGAGGGCCTGCATCCCCGCCTCGGGTTTGGCGAGAAGCTGGAGCCGCTCGGGCCGGTTGAGCAGATGCCATTCTGCCTTGAGGATGGCGATGGCATCGCGCTCGCGCTGAAGTTCCGCTTCGCGTTTGCGAAGCTTTTCAGCGACGAGGATCGTCTCGTACTTCACGGAATAGGCCCATGTCGCGGAGCCGATCAGCGCCGCCAGCGCCAGAACATTGAGGAAGCGGATCACCGGCGGCCTCCCTTGTGGCGTGACCAGCCCTTCTCGTCCGGAAGGCGGGTGAGCGCGAAAATCGCGTCCTCTTCGGACTGCACAGGTGCATCGGTTCGGATTGCACACCGCAGCTTGGCGGAACGGGCGCGCGGATTGCGCTTCAGTTCATTATCGCCCGCCGTCACCGGCCATTTGCCCTCGATACGGAAGGTCGAAACCGTGCTCGCCTGCACCGGCGCATAACGCGAGCCGCCGCCCCGGCCGGAACGTGCAGCGAAGAACTGTTTCACGATCCGGTCCTCAAGGCTGTGAAAGCTGACAACCGCCAGACGACCGCCGGGCTTCAGCAATCGCTCCGCCGCGTGAAGTGCCCGCGCGAGCTCGCCAAGTTCATCGTTCACCGCGATGCGCAGGGCCTGGAAGCTGCGCGTCGCCGGGTGAATGTCACCAGGACGGGTCCGGATGACGCGCGCAATCATGTCGGCCAACTGGCGCGTGGTCTTGAACGGTGCCGTTTTCCGATCAGTCACGATCGCGCGGGCAATAACGCGGCTGAGGCGCTCTTCGCCATAGTGATAGAAGATATCCGCCAGCCGCGTTTCCGAGGCGTGGTTGACAATGTCCGCCGCACTTTCCCCCTGCCCGCTCATCCGCATGTCGAGCGGGCCGTCATTGCGGAAGGAGAAGCCACGGAGCGCTTGATCGAGCTGCATCGAGGAGACGCCGATATCGAGAACGATGCCGTCGAACAGGCCGAGGCCAGCCGCCTCCGCTGCCTCTTCCATCCCGGAGAATTCGGTTTCGCGGAGGATGAGCCGCCCGCCCGACGCCGCGACGAGCCCCTGCCCTCCGGCGATCGCGGTGGGGTCCCGGTCAAGCGCGAGCACCCGATTAGCCGGATTGGCATCGAGAAGCGCGCGCGTGTAGCCGCCGGCGCCGAACGTGCCGTCGAGATAAACGCCGGGCTCGCCCGCCTTGAGCGCAGCGAGCACCTCGTCGAGCAGAACGGGGATGTGTGGCGCTTCGGCTGATTGAGGGAGGGAGACATGCCGGGCCGGTCCGCCGTCGGCCCCTCCTGAAGAAGCGCCGTGACCCGTCATGTCTCCCGTTCCCCGTTTCCAGAACCTCCGCCCCCTGTGGGCCGCAGCGGCCCACGCCCCGAGAGGTCGGCTCTGAGTTCGCGCAGGCTCGCCTTTGCCTCGGCGAGATGCGCGGAAAATCGGTTCGGTTCCCAGATCCGGAACTTGTCCCCCAGCCCCACGAACACCACGTCCGACGTGATCCCCGCATAGGCCTTGAAGCGTTCCGGCAGCATGACGCGGCCTTCGGGATCGGGTTTCAGCGTTTCCGCACCGCCAAGCAGCGCGGTCGCGATCAGGTCGCGCGCCTCCGAGTAGGCCGGGTAGCGCTCGATCAGCCCGTCGATTTCCCGAAGCAGCCGGTTGCCGCCCGCCTCCAGCGCCGGAAGCTCCAGCGCCTGATGGACGAAAAGACCCGGATACTGATCGGCCTCGAGAACGGCGCGGAACGGTGCCGGGATCGACACTCGCCCCTTCCCGTCCAGACGGCCCGGAATGGTCGACAAAAAACGCATTACGCAACAACGCCTTGGCCAGAAGCCCGCCGGATATCCGGGCACATGGCATCACGAAGGCGGGTTGTGCCCCGCCATGATCGCCATCAATTCTTGGGCATTCATGGGCTAACATGGGAATTCATGGGCGTCAACGCGAAACGATGCGCACGCAACGCCGGGGACGCGCGCATCGGCGATCCCACCATGAAAGACTTAAGAAAGGGTTTGGTAGGGTTAAGGAGGTGTTTGGAGCATGGCTGATCACTGCCCGTCAGCTGGCGGCAAAAATCGGCGCGGACACCGGGCGTCGCGATCGGAAGGCGCGAACGCCGGAGAGCATGGAAAAAACGGACCCCAGCCGTTAGGGATCGACCGCAACGGCCCAGTGGACCAGATTCCACGAAAACGGACGGATTGATCTGTGCCTCGTCGCACATCTGCCGAGGAAAATACCGGGCATCGTCACCCCTGGCTCCGGGCAGGAGCATCAAAAGGGTGGAGATGGATATGACCAGCATCGGATGTTTCATGAAAACGGGCAGGCTCCTTGGCGCCTCCCTCGTTCTCGTTGTTGCTGCCTCGGCCGCTGAGGCACGCGGCGGTCGCGGAGGCGGGCATGGTCCAGGCGGCATCGGGGGCGGACACAGTGCGGTTGGCATCGGTGGACCTGGCCTCGGAGGATCAGGCGGCATCGGCGCGGGCGGTCGCACCGGCGGCACGATGAATGCTGGGCCCACCTCAGGCAGCGGCATCGCCGGCGCGCCATCCGGCATCGGCGGGCGTGGCGTGGCCGCCATTGGACGGGATCTTGCGCGTGCTGAAGTGGTCTCCGGCGGCGGTCGCGGCCCCGGCTATTCGGGCATCCCGACGCGCGGCGTTCATGGTCCCGACACATCCGGCACAGGCAATACCAGCGCCGGGAACAGCGGCGTCGTCGGGGCCCCGGCAGGCATCGGCGGGCGCGGCCGCGATGCGATCGCCAACGGGCTGAACGGTGGCAAGCCTACCTCTGGCGGACATCATGGCGGCCCGGCACCGGGTTGGCCGAACGACAACCCCGGTCATTGGCGGCCGGTTTCGGAGCTGATTGCCGCGAAAGCGCCGGAATGCACTTACGAATACCGTCGGCGTGGCGGGCGCCCCGTACGGGTCAAGGTCTGCCTCGCGGACTGAGATGCCGTTGCCCTGCGCCTCGCCGGCGCTGTGAAATCACGCGAGCACCCCCTCGCGAGGTTATCATGAGAAATATCCAGTCGGCCTGTAAGCCGGGTTCTGTATGGCCCCGCCTCGCGGCGGAACGTGGCGGCCATTCATCTGGGACCCGGCTTGCGCCGAGCCTCCTGCAACCAACCCGGACGGCTGGAGCGGAGCCTCCTGCGCCTTGCGGCGCGCGCCATCCCTATTCGGTCTTGCTCCCGGCGGGGTTTGCCCTGCCATCACTGTTGCCAGCGACGCGGTGCGCTCTTGCCGCACCTTTTCACCCTTACCGGGCGATGCCCGGCGGTATCTTTTCTGTGGCACTTTCCCTGGGGTCGCCCCCGGCGGCCGTTAGCCGCCACCGTCTCTCCATGGAGCCCGGACTTTCCTCGAAGCCTTGAAAAAGCCTCGCGGCCGCCCGGCCGACTGGATGGTTTTCGCTTGGGGTAAAACCGGCGTCAGGTCAATGCGCGATTTTTTTGACACGCTATCGTCATTTTTCGGAACCAGTCTCGCCATTGTGCGTTAACGCACTTGAGGTTGCGAAACGGGCATGGAAAGGTTCCAAGGTCTGAATCCGCTTTTTCCAGGGAGAGCATCATGCGAAAGATTTTGTCGGTTGCCGCGATTGCGGTTGTGGCGGCGAGCCTCGGTGCCTGCACGGCGCGTGAAGAACGTGCGGCTTCGGGCGCAGCGGTTGGCGCCGTTGCCGGCGGCCTGATCGGCGCGGCCGTGACCGGTCGTGGCGGCGGCGCGCTGGCCGGTGCGGCAATCGGCGCGGCGAGCGGTGCGATCATCGCCGATGCGACCCGCCCGCGCCGCGAATGCGTCCGCGTTCGCTACGACGCCTACGGCAACGCCTACTGCACGCGCTATCGCCGCGTTTATTGATCGCCGAACAGCGTTTGAAACGAGGCATGGCGGGATTAATCTCCCGCCATGCCTGATTCTGGCCCCCAGCAAGAGCCGAAGCCGGATTCGCCCTGCGCGGATCGTATCTACCCCTCGCCCAATCACGGCGAGCGGCGCGGTGTGGGGCATCCGGACAGCATCATCCTCCATTACACCGGCATGCCGAGCGCCTCCGAGGCGCTGCTCTGGCTCGCGAACCCGCTCTCGGAAGTATCCTGCCACTACTTCGTGTTCGAGGACGGGCGCATCTGGCAGATGGTGCCCGAAAGCCGCCGCGCCTGGCACGCGGGCAAGTCATCGTGGCATGGCGAGACGGACATGAATTCGCGCTCGATCGGCATCGAGATCGCGAATGCGGGACACGACTTGTCAAAAATGCCGCCGGAGCCAAGCGAATACCCCGATTTCCCGGAGGCGCAGATCGACGCCGTTATCCGCCTCGTCGCGGATATCAAGGCGCGCTGGTCGATCCCGGATGCGCGCATTCTTGCCCATTCCGACATCGCGCCGGGCCGCAAGGTCGATCCCGGCGAGCGATTCCCGTGGGAGAGGCTGGCAGCGGCGGGTGTGGGGTTATGGCCGAAAACGGTTCCGCAAAACCCGACCACCCTTGCCGCATATCGCGCGGGCGACGAGGGCATGCCCGTCGCCGCCCTGCAATCCATGCTCGCGAAATTCGGCTATGGCATCGAGATCACGGGCGTCTACGATCAGCGCACGGTCGATGTCGTCACCGCCTTCCAGCGCCACTGGCAGCAGGGACGCGTGGATGGTGTGGCGGATGGGGAGACGTTGGGGGTGTTGCGGCAGGTTCACTCCGCCGCCACCACATAGCTGGCAGGGTCATAATTGAGGATCGGCGAGAGCCAACGCTCCACCTCGCGGATATCCATGCCCTTGCGCGTGGCGTAATCCTCGACCTGATCGCGCTCGACCTTGGCGACGCCGAAATAATGGCTCTCCGGGTGCGAGAAATAGAGCCCTGAAACCGAAGCGCCCGGCCACATCGCGTAGCTCTCGGTGAGTTTGACGCCGATGCGCCGCTCCGCCGCGAGCAGATCGAAAAGCTGGCGCTTTTCCGTGTGGTCCGGCTGCGCGGGATAACCCGGCGCGGGGCGGATACCGTCATAAGGCTCGGTGATGAGATCCTCGGGCGTGAAGGTCTCATCCGCGCCATAGCTCCAGAATTCCTTGCGCACGCGCTCGTGCATCCGTTCCGCGAAAGCCTCCGCGAGGCGATCCGCCAGCGCTTTCGCCATGATCGAGGAATAATCGTCGTTCTTGCCCTTGAGCTTGTCGGCGATGCGATCCTCGCCGATACCCGCCGTGACGACGAACGCGCCAAGGTAATCCGGCTTCGTCCCGTGTGGGGCGATGAAATCGGCAAGGCACATGTTGGGTCTGCCGTCGCGCTTCGAAAGCTGCTGGCGGAGGCCGTGGAAGGTGGTGAGCACTTCCGAACGGCTCTCGCCGGTATAGAGATGGATGTCATCGCCAACCGCGTTCGCCGGCCAGAATCCGATGACCGCCTTCGCCTGGAACCAGCGCTCATCAATGATGCGCCGGAGCATCGCCTGCGCATCCTCCCAGAGCGAACGCGCGGCCTCGCCCTGCTTTTCGTCCTCAAGGATCGCCGGGAAGCGGCCCTTGAGTTCCCAGGTCTGGAAGAACGGCGTCCAGTCGATGTATTTCGCGAGTTCGCCGAGATCGTAGGTCTGGAAGATGCGGGTGCCGGTGAAGGTCGGCTTGGGCGGCGTGTAGGCTGCCCAGTCAAGCTTCATCGCGTTCTCGCGCGCCTTCTCGATCGGCAGGCGCAGCTTGTCGGCCTCGGCGCGGGCATGGGCGGCTGCTACCTTCTCGTATTCGGCCTTGATGCCGGCGGTGTAATTGTCGTTGCTCTCCGGTGAGAGAAGCGTCGAGACGACGCCGACCGCGCGGGAGGCATCCGTCACATAAACCGCCTGCCCCGCCTTGTAGGCCGGGTGGATTTTCACCGCCGTATGCACGCGGCTGGTCGTCGCACCACCGATGAGCAGCGGAATCCTGAACCCCTCGCGCTCCATTTCCGAAGCGACATGCACCATCTCGTCGAGCGAGGGCGTGATAAGCCCGGAAAGCCCGATGATATCGGCCTTCTCGCGCCGCGCGGCTTCGAGAATGGTCTGCGACGGCACCATCACGCCGAGGTCGATCACCTCGTAGTTGTTGCACTGGAGCACGACGCCGACGATGTTCTTGCCGATATCGTGCACGTCGCCCTTCACCGTCGCCATGATGATCTTGCCGGCGGCGGGCATCTCGGTAAGGCCGGAGGCGCGCTTCTCTTCCTCCAGATACGGCTGGAGATAGGCGACCGCCGCCTTCATCACGCGCGCGGATTTCACCACCTGCGGCAGGAACATCTTGCCCGCGCCGAAGAGATCGCCGACGACGTTCATGCCCGCCATCAGCGGCCCCTCGATCACCTCGAGCGGCTTCGTGGCGAGCTGGCGCGCCGCCTCGGTATCTTCCTCGATGAAGGCCGTGATGCCGTTGACGAGCGCGTGTTCGAGCCGCTTCGTCACCGGGAGTTCGCGCCAGGCGAGATCGGCGGCCTTCACCTCGGCCTTGCCGTCGCCCTTGAAGCGCGGCGCGGCTTCGAGCAGGCGTTCGGTCGCATCCCGACGGCGGTTGAGAACGACATCCTCGCAGAGGTCACGCAATTCCGGATCGAGGTTGTCGTAAACCGCGAGCTGCCCCGCGTTGACGATACCCATGTCCATGCCGAGCTTGATCGCATGGTAGAGGAACACGCAGTGCATTGCCTCGCGAACCGGCTCGTTGCCGCGGAACGAGAACGACAGGTTCGAGATGCCGCCCGAAATATGCGCGTGCGGCAGGTTTTCCTTGATGAACTTCGTCGCGTCGAGAAAATCGACGCCGTAATTGTCGTGTTCCTCGATGCCGGTCGCGACCGCGAAAACGTTCGGATCAAAGATGATGTCCTCGGGCGGAAAGCCGACCTCTTTGGTCAGGATGTCATATGCCCGCCGGCAGATCTCGGCCTTGCGCGCATAGGTATCCGCCTGCCCCCTCTCGTCGAAGGCCATGACAACGACCGCCGCGCCGTATGCGCGCACCTTCCGCGCTTCCGCGATGAACTTCTCGACCCCCTCCTTCATTGAGATCGAATTGACGATGCCCTTGCCCTGAATGCACTTCAGGCCCGCCTCGATGACGTTGAATTTCGAGGAATCCACCATCACCGGCACGCGGGCAATATCCGGCTCGGCGGCGACGAGGTTGAGGAACTCGACCATCGCCTTCTCGCTGTCGAGCAGGCCTTCATCCATGTTCACGTCGATGACCTGCGCGCCGTTCGCGACCTGATCGCGCGCGACGTCGAGCGCCTCGGCGAGCCGCCCTTCTTTGATGAGCTTGCGGAACTTCGCCGAGCCGGTGACGTTGGTGCGCTCGCCGACGTTCACGAAGGGAATGGTCTCGTCGAGGATGAAAGGTTCGAGGCCCGATAGCCGCAACAGCGGCTTGATGTCGGGGATCGCGCGCGGCGCCTTGTCCTTCACCGCTTCGGCGATGGCGTGAATATGCGCCGGTGTCGTGCCGCAACAGCCACCGACAATGTTCACGAGGCCGCTCTCCGCGAACTCGCCGATCAGAGCCGCTGTCGCCTCCGGGCTCTCGTCATAAAGGCCGAATTCGTTCGGCAGGCCCGCGTTCGGATAGGCACAGATGAGGGTATCAGCGACGCGCGAAATCTCGGCGATATGCGCCCGCATCTCGCGCGCGCCGAGCGCGCAGTTGAGGCCGATGGAGAACGGCTCGGCATGGCGCAGCGAATGCCAGAACGCGGTCGGCGTCTGACCGGAGAGCGTACGTCCGGAAAGGTCGGTGATCGTGCCGGAAATCATCACGGGGAGCGGATTGCCGGTCTTCTCGAACACGGTATTCGCCGCGAACACCGCCGCCTTGGCGTTGAGCGTATCGAAGATTGTCTCGATCAGGATGAGTTCCGCCCCGCCATCGACCAGGCCCTGGATCTGCTCGCCATAAGCGGCTGCAAGATCATCGAAGGAAACGGCGCGGAAGCCCGGATTGTTCACATCCGGCGAGATCGACGCGGTGCGGTTTGTCGGCCCCACCGCACCAGCGACGAAGCGCCGGCGACCGTCCTGCTCTTCGGCCAGCACGGCTGCCTCGCGCGCGAGTCGCGCGCCCTCGCGGTTCAGCTCATAGGCAAGCGCTTCCATGCCGTAATCGGCCTGCGCGATGGTGGTGGAGGAGAAGGTGTTGGTCTCGACGATATCCGCCCCCGCAAGGAAATACTCGAGGTGGATATCGCGGATCGTGTCCGGCTGCGTGAGGATCAGCAGATCATTGTTGCCCTTGAGCGGGTGATTCCATTGCGCGAAGCGCGGGCCTCGGAAGTCGTCCTCCGAGAACCGACGGTTCTGGATTTCAGTACCCATCGCGCCGTCGAGCACGAGGATGCGCGTCCGGGCGGCTGCGGCGAGAGCGGCGCGGATTTCCGCGCCATCGGCTTTGAACGTCATGGCAGATTTCCGGCCTCAGGCGGCAATTCTCGAAGGTTCCGGGCGAAGGCCCAGCATGTGGCAGATCGCGAAGACGAGATCCGCCTTGTTCATCGTGTAGAAATGGAACTCGCCCACGCCCCGGTCGAGCAGGTCGAACACCTGTTCGACCGCCACCGCGGCCGCAACGAGGCGGCGCGTCTCGGCATCGTCGTCAAGACCTTCAAACCGCGCGGCGAGCCAGTCCGGCACATCCGCGCCGGTCCGACGCGCAAAACTGGCGGCAGATTTGAAGTTCTGAACCGGCAGGATGCCCGGCACGATCTCGATGTCGATTCCCTTGGCACGCACCTTGTCGAGGTAGCGGAAATAATGGTCGTTATCGAAAAAGAACTGCGTGATCGCCCGTGTCGCGCCGGCATCGACCTTGCGCTTGAGCAGGTCCAGTTCAACTTCCAGCGAAGGACTGTCGGGATGCTTCTCCGGGTAGGCCGAGACCGCGACCTCGAAATCGCCGATCGCCTTGATCCCGGCGACAAGATCGACCGAGGATTGGTAACCCTCCGGATGCGCCTCGAACGGCGTACCGAGCCCGGTTACGGGGTCACCGCGCAGCGCCACGATGTGCCGCACGCCCGTATCCCAATAGGTGCGGACGATTTCGTCCGTCTCTGCTTTTGTGGCAGCGACGCAGGTGAGGTGCGCGGCCGGCTTGAGGCCGGTCTCATCGAGAATGCGCTTCACGGTCTGATGCGTGCGTTCCCGTGTCGAGCCGCCCGCGCCATAGGTGACCGACACAAAGCGTGGACCGAGCGGCGCAAGCCGCTGAACCGAGGCCCAGAGGCTCTCCGCCATTGCCTCGTTCTTCGGTGGGAAGAACTCGAAGGAAATGCCGAGCGGCGATGCCTGCGGCTGGCGGGAGCGGGGATTGTACGCGCTCATCTACGCGACCTCACGTTGGGAACCGGAAACAGAACGGGCAGGAAAATCACCTTGAAGGCGCGTATCCGCGCCAAGCCAGAGCGATACGGCGAGCTTGGCCGCATCGCCGGGCGCGGGCGCGAGCAGTTGACTGCCGACCGCGCGCAGCCCGGCATCGGCGAGATAGGCGTTGACCTCACCTTCCGCGAAACCGAGGCGACGATGGGCATGCTGGCTCCGGAGGCTCTCCTCGCCATGCGGCGCGAAATCGACCACCAGCAGCCGCCCGCCGGGCCGCAGCGCCCGCGCGGCCTCGCGCACGGCGCGCGCCGGATCGTCAAGGTAATGCAGCACCTGATGCAGGATCACGAGATCGAAACCCGATAGATCGGATGGCAGCGCATAGGCATCGCCCTGCCGGAGCTGCACCTGCCGCAGCCCTGCGGAATCGAGATTGACACGCGCGATGCCGAGCATCGCCGGTGATACGTCGAGCCCCACGGCGCGCTGGGTTTTCGGCGCCAGCATTTCGAGCATCCGGCCAGTGCCGGTGCCGAGATCGAGCACACTGTCGAACCGCTTGTCACCGAGCATCGCCAGCACGGCTGCTTCGACCCGCGCCTCCGGCACGTGCAGCGCGCGGATGCGGTTCCATTCCGAGGCGTGCTGCGCAAAATAGGCCGAGGCCTGCTCGCGACGCTCCGCCCGCACGGCATCAAGTCGTCGGCGATCGCCCGCGAGTTGGGCGTCACCCGTATCGAGCCGCGCGACCACCCCGTCGCGGATCGCAAGCGCGATCGCGCTGTCGGCGATGCGGAAAAACGCCCAGGCGCCCTCGCGGTGCCGATCCACCAGCCCGGCCTCGACCAGGAGCTTGAGGTGTCGCGAAACGCGCGGCTGGCTCTGGCCGAGAATGGTCATGAATTCGGTGACGGTGAGTTCGCTCTCGCTGAGGAGCGCGAGAATGCGCAAGCGCGTCGCCTCGCCCGCCGCCTCAAGGGCCGCGAGAAGCGCGGAGAACGGAAAGCCCTTCTGGCTTTCGGGCAGGGAGAACACGTCGGCCAAGGCCAGCCCTCACGAAAAGCGGACGTGCCAACACACATCCGCAAAACGATATAAAGATATGTTTATGTGATTTTCAAGGATGATGCAAGAGCCGCCAAACGAAAATGCCCGGCCGGAGCCGGGCATCAAGACCTCTGAAAAGACAATTCGATGCTTATCGCGTGAATTTGCGATACTTGATGCGCTTCGGCTCGGCGGCATCCGCGCCAAGGCGCCGCTTCTTGTCCTCGATATAGTCCGAGAACGAGCCCTCGAACCACTCGACATGGCTGTCACCCTCGAAGGCGAGGATATGCGTCGCGATACGGTCGAGGAACCAGCGGTCATGGCTGATGATCACCGCGCAGCCCGCGTAATCCTCCAGCGCCTCTTCCAGCGCACGGAGCGTATCGACGTCGAGATCGTTGGTCGGCTCGTCGAGCAGCAGCACGTTCGCGCCGGATTTCAGCATCTTGGCGAGGTGAACGCGGTTGCGCTCGCCGCCCGAGAGCATACCCACCTTCTTCTCCTGATCGCCGCCCTTGAAGTTGAACGAGCCGCAATAGGCGCGCGAATGCATCTGCTTCTTGCCGAGGTAGATCACCTCCGCTCCGCCGGAGATTTCCTCCCACACGGTCTTCTTGTCATCGAGCGCATCGCGCGACTGATCGACATAGCCGAGCTTGACGCTCTCGCCGACGGTGATGGTGCCGCCATCGGGCTGCTCGACGCCGGTGATCATGCGGAACAGCGTCGTCTTGCCGGCGCCGTTCGGGCCGATGACACCAACAATGCCGCCCGGCGGCAGCTTGAACGAGAGATCCTCGATCAAGAGCTTGTCCTGAAACCCCTTGTTGAGGTGCTCGAAGTCAATGACGTTGCCGCCGAGCCGCTCGGCGATGGGAATGATGATCTGCGCGGTATCCGGCGCCTTCTCCGAGGCCTTGGCGACAAGCTCCTCGTAGCGCGTGATGCGGGCCTTGTTCTTGGCCTGCCGCGCCTTGGGGGAGGAGGCGACCCATTCCTGCTCGCGCGACATGGTGCGCTGGCGGGCGGCGTCCTCGCGGCCCTCCTGCTCAAGCCGCTTCTGCTTCTGCTGGAGCCAGGAGGTATAGTTGCCCTCGTAGGGGATGCCCTTGCCGCGATCGAGTTCGAGAATCCACCCCGTCACGTTGTCGAGGAAGTAGCGGTCATGGGTGACGATCAGGATCGCACCGGGGTAGGCCCGGAGATGCGCTTCGAGCCAGTTGACGGTCTCGGCGTCGAGATGGTTGGTCGGCTCGTCCAGCAGCAGGAGTTCGGGCGCCTCCAGCAGCAGCTTGCACAGCGCAACCCGGCGCTTCTCGCCACCAGAGAGCTTGTCCACCGCCCAGTCGTCCGGCGGGCAGCGCAGCGCGTCCATCGCCTGATCGACCTGTGAATCGAGATCCCAGAGGTTCTGGCTGTCGATCTGGTCCTGGAGTTTGGCGCTCTCCTCGGCGGTCTCGTCCGAGTAGTTCATCATGAGTTCGTTGTAACGGTCGAGGATCGCCTGCTTGGCCGCGACACCGAGCTTCACGTTCTCGCGCACGGTGAGGCTGTCATCGAGCTGCGGCTCCTGCGGCAGATAGCCGACACGCGCGCCTTCCGCGACCCAGCCGTCGCCGGTCCATTCCTTGTCGATGCCGGCCATGATGCGCAGCAGCGTCGATTTACCGGCGCCGTTGACGCCGAGCACGCCGATCTTCGCATCGGGGTAGAACGAGAGGTGGATGTTCTCCAGCACCTTCTTGCCGCCGGGATGGACCTTTGTGAGGCCGCGCATGTGATAGATGAACTGACGGGACATCGGGCTGAGTCTTCTCGTTTCATGAAAGCCGTCGCGGAAGCCTTGCCCCACGAACTCGCGCGGAGAGGTAGCAACCGGGCTATCCCGTTTCAAGGCCAAATGATTTTGCCGGGTTTTTCGGCGCGCAATAACCAAGCATAAAAGGCTTGTGCGGCATGATGGACGGGAATCGTCGCTTCGGAGTCACCGTCCATGCCTTCCGCCCTCGCCTCCATCGCGGGAAAAGCGCAGGAAATCCGTGCCCAGTCGCTCTCGACGCTGATGGCAACGCTTGATGCCGTGAAACCCGTGGCGGCGGTGAGCGGCGCACTGGCCGACGGTGTCCAAAGCTCGATGCAATCGGCCGAGGCCGCGATCCGCGCCGTGCTGATCGAGGCGCAGCCGAACGGCAAGGCACTGATGCAGATCGCGGGAATGACCGTCGAGGCTGATCTCCCACCCGATCTTCTCCGCGCAGCAGCAAACAATCCCGGCCTTTTGCGACCCGGGACTTCGCTCCTCCTCCCCGCCAACACGCTGGTTCGCCCTGCGGCAGAACCGGCGACGCTTGTCCAACTATCGCAGACAGGCACGGCCGGGCCGAGCGTCGGCACGCCACCGCCACTTGCCAACCCCTTCCCGCCCGGCTCGCTTGGCGCCGCAATCGCCAGGATCGCAGGCCTCGCCTTTCCCATCGCGGAACCAGCCTTGACCGTTGCAACGCCCACGCAACCGACGGGCTCTTCACCTGTTCGCGTAACGTCGCTCGCCCAGCCTCTTCCGGTGGAACTTGCCGCGCCGATCCTTCAGGCAGCCGCCCGGCAGGTTCCGATTGCAGCGGCTCTGTCCCAAATGCTCGCCACTCCGGCCTCGGACATGCCAGAAGTGGTCCGACAGGCTCTGACGCAGCTGGCAGGCCTGCGCGCGACCCCGGAGGCGCTGCGCACGCCCGAGGGATTGCGCGACGCCGTCACGAAATCCGGCGCATTCCTTGAAGCTAATCTTGCCGCCGGCGCTGTAGGAACGCCCCTGCCTCCGGCCGATCTCAAGGCCGCATTATTGGCCCTGCGCGCCTTGCTGGCCGGCAGCGGTCCGGAGGACATGTCCGCTGGCAAGGGCAGTGAACGCACCTCGACAGACCTCGCCCCGCCACGCGCCACCGCGCCCGGCACGGAACAGGCACCGCGTTCTGCCGATCTCGCACGCCTCGCTGAAGGCGCGGTCGAACGCATCAAGCTCTCGCAGCTCGCGTCGCTCCCCAATCACCCGGAGATGCGCGTCACCGATGATCGCGCGCAGGGCATGCGGCTCGCCGTGTCGATCCCCCTCGCGACGCAAGGCCCGGACAAACCCCCGACCGCGATGATGGGGCTTGTGATCGAGCATCAACCGCCTGCGCCGCAGCAAGCCGCGATGCTCGAACCCGAACGCGAGGCAAACGGCGAGACCGAACCTTTCCCGTGGAAGGTGCGTATCGCGCTCGATCTTGAGGAAACCGGCCCGATTCAGGCCGAGGTCGCGCTACGCGGTCAGGCCGTCGCGGTGACGCTCTGGGCGGAACGGCAGACGATCGCGCAGACCGCCCGCCAGACCATCGGCGACCTCCACGACGCCCTTACGGGCGCGGCTTTCGACGTCCTCAAGCTGGAAATCCGCGACGGGCGCCCGCAACCCGCGCCAACCCGCGCCGGCCCGATTCTGGACCGGCTGACATGACCGAGCACGCGCCTTCCGAAAAGATCGCCGTCGCGCTGAAATATGATTTCGGCGACGGAGCGCCCATCGTCACCGCGAAGGGCAAGGGCAAGATCGCCGAGAAAATCCTTGAGACGGCAGCCGAACACAACGTTGCCATCGAAGAGAACCCAGTTCTCGCCGAGGCGCTCTCGCAGATCGAGCTTGAATCGGAGATCCCGGTGCCGCTCTACAAGGCCGTCGCCGAGGTCATCGGCTTCGTGATGCAGACCGGCCGCCTCACACGCCCGGATCGGCGGTAAGCCCGGCAGCCTCGATGCCGGCAATCGCAGCAGCTTCGTCGTTATCCGAGGTATCGCCGGAAATCCCGACGGCGCCGATCACCTCGCCGCCCGCACGGATGAGCACACCGCCAGGCACCGGCACAAGATTTCCGTCCGCGACGTGCATCGCCGCCGCGACGAAATGCGGGCGGTCATTTGCCATCGTCATCAGCGTCCGGCTGCCCGAACCCATCGAAAGCGCCCCGTAGGCCTTGGCAAAGGCAACTTCGGCGCGCTTGAGCGAAGTCGAGTCTTCGGTCAGCACCACTTTCCGGGCACCTCGCGCATCCAGTACGACGACCGAAAGCGGCCGGAAGCTCTTCTGGCGGGCAAGATCGAGCGCGGTGTCAGCGATGATACGGGCTTGGCTCAGCGTAAGCATGATGATTCCTTTCGTCGCCAAGAACCTATCGCATTCCCGATGGCTGTCATCAGGGCAAATGCGACACAATCTCTGGTAGAAGAATTCTACACTATAGGAAAGGACAGAAACGTTTTTAGACAGAAGGCGTTGCGCCTCAAACGATTGCCACCAGTGCAGATTTTACCGAATTGTTTACTGGAATTGAATCTCCTCCGGTATCAACTGCTTTCAACACGGGATTCAACTTTTACGAAGGTCTTCGCGATGGCAGCTTCGGACGAAAATATCACTTCACAACGCCCTCCGGTACGAGCAGTTGGCGCCGACAAGCGCCCCGGATGGCTGCGAACCGACACCGGAACCTTCATCCTGCATTGGACGATGGCCATCGCGATGATTCTCGCGATGCTGACCGGTTTTCGGCTCTCGTGGGATGCCGAAACGGCCGTTTTTTCGCGCTGGATCGCGCCGATCCTGTTGCAAGGTGATGTCTGGACGATCCACTTCATTGTGGCCTGCGTGATGTTCGCCTCGGCGAGCGCCTATGTCCTCTATGTCGTTCGTGGCGCGCTCACGAGCCGCAATGCGCCCGCGCGGATGCGCCTGATGATTCTCGATGCGCCCGCCCGCCTCAAATGGCAGGGATTCAACGTTTCGCTGCACTGGGGCTTCTACGCCCTGACGCTCGTGATGATGACCACCGGCGTGCTGCTTTATCTCGGTTGGGGCGGAATCGTCGTCGATATTCATGCGGCCGTCGCTATCGCGCTGGTCGCCTACCTCGTGCTGCACATCCTCGGGCACTTCATGCAGGGCGGCTGGCCGCAGATTTTCCGCATCTTCCTTCCGGAAAACCTGGTCGCCGGACAGGCAAGGAAAGCCTACGCCCTGCCCGTCGCGCTGGTGATCGGTGCAATGGTCGTGGCTGCAAGCGCAACGCTCGATTTCGGCACCCGAACGACACTGCAGGTCACCAAGGTCGCAGTAGCCCCCAAGCTTGACGGTGAGCTCGACGATGCCGCCTGGAAAAGCGCCGACACAGCCCGCATCCGCACCCAGCAAGGTTTCAATCTCGCCGGCGGTCGTGGGGAATCCACTGTCGAGGTGAAGGCGGTTCATGACGGCGATGCCGTCTATTTCGCCTTCCGCTGGCAGGACCCGTCCCGCTCGATCAAGCGCTTGCCGCTGATCAAGAAACCGGACGGCTGGCACCTCCTGCACAACCACGCCGATACAGCTGATGAGAGCGCGTTCTATGAGGACAAGTTTGCGGTGTTGTTCTCCCGTTCGGACGCTTTTGGCAACGGCGGTACAACCCATATGGGCCCCAAACCGCTTGATGGGATGCCCGGCGCGCTGAACGGGCGCGGGCTCCACTACACAACCGACGGCACCTACGCGGACATGTGGCAGTGGAAGGCCTCACGCGGCGGCCACCTCGGCAAGATGGATGACATGCACATCGGCCCTCCCTATCCGGCGAACGATGCGCAACGCGCGGGAAGCGGGCGGTATTCTGCCGGCTATCTTCAGGACCCCGGCAAGGCGTTCTACGTTTACAATTACAAAGGCGAGCCACCGGGCGGTTATCGCGGACCGGTCGGCCTCCTGCGCTTGCCAAAGGATTACCGCGCAATGTCGGCAAAACTTGGCAAGATCGATCTCGCGCCCGGCGCCTCCGACGAGGAAGGGACGCAGTGGTGGATGTTCGAGGACGAGTCCGTGCCCTATTCGAAGGAGCAGGATGACGCGATCCCCGTCGGCACCGTCATGCCCTCGACGCTCATCATCGGCACCTATGAAGGCGATCGTGACGATGTCTCGGCTGCGCCGAAGTGGCGGGACGGCTGGTGGACGCTCGAAGTGAAGCGGAAGCTGAAATCAGCATCGAAATACGATGTGGACTTCACCGAAGCAAAGCCGCTCTACATGTGGGTATCGGTGTTTGATCACAACCAGACGCGGCACACGCGCCACGTGCGGCCCGTTCGGCTCGAACTGCGCTAGGACATGCTTCGGACCGTTGACCGTCCCCGCTTTCGATGCGACAGACGCGCAGCGAGCGAGGAGCAGGACCATGAGCGGCAGGGCGCGCCTGACAGTCAACGGCAAGACGATCAGCGCTACGCGTGGCGAGACGCTGATCGAGGCCGGTCTGTCGGGCGGGATTGTCATTCCGCAGGACTGCTGCACCGGCCAATGCGGCACCTGCCGCGTTGACATGCTCTCCGGCGGCATCGACCCGGCTGGGACGGAGGAAGACGGCACGTGCCTCGCGTGCCAGGCCCGACTTGAGGGGGATGCCGAGATCCGCTTCGATCCGCAACCCATCGCGATGAAAACCGGCGGTCTCGTCGCCGAAGTCAACGAACTGGGCGGCGAGATCGTCGAGATCGTCATCGAGGTGACGAAGCCGGTCCCCTACCTGCCGGGTCAATATGTCAAGGTGGCCTTCGGTGGCTTTCCTGAACGCGACTACAGTCCGACGCTGCGCCTCGACGGTGTGCGTGAGATCAACCAGTTGATCCTGCATATCCGCCGCCTTGACGACGGTGTCGTATCATCGGCGCTCGGCCGTGGCATCGTGCCGGGCAAGAAAGTCAAGGTGCGCGGCCCCTTCGGCAATGCCTTCCTGCGCCAGGGGGAAGGAAGGCTCGTGCTGGTCTCGACCGGCACGGGGTTCGCGCCGATCTGGTCCATCGCGGTAGCCGCGCGGCTCGGTCAGCCGCATCGCCCGGTGCATATCATCGCCTCGGCGCGCGATCCACGAAACCTGTACATGCGCCCGGCGATCGACTGGCTCGCCAAGCATGGCGTCGCGAACGCCGTGCTTGCGGCATCGGGCGCGAACCCACTCCCGCCGGCCCGGCACGGTCGCGCGATCGCCTTCCTGCCACCGCTCGGCCGGGAAGACACGGTCTATGCCTGCGGCGCGCCGGAAATGGTCGATGAGATCAAACGTATCGCGCGGGAAGCCGGCGCCAAGTGTCACGCCGATCCCTTCCTGCCTTCCGGTGGCGAACTGCCTGTGACGAAACGAATCGCCCGCTTTTTCGGGCTGGGGAAGCCAAAGACATCGCCGGTGCATGCCCAACTCGAATCGCTCGCCGAGACGCTCGGTCGCCCGAAATCGTGAACCTGTTCAGGCGTTGACCTCCCGAACGAAAGAGCGGATCGATCCGTCGATCGACTTGGCATCGTCGACGATCCTGCGCGCAGCCAGAACGAATTCGCTCGACGCCTCGTGCGCCGCATTCATGCTCGTGCGCAATTGGTCGACGGAATCGGCAAGATTGACCATCGCCTGCGCGGAGTTCGAAAGCCCTTCCGCGATCTCCCGCGCGGCGGCATCCTGTTCCGCAACCGCGACGGCAATCTCCGAAGTTTCACGGAGCGCGGTGCCGAGGACCCCTTTCATTTCGCCGATTTCGTCAGTCGTCGAATCCGTTATCGCCGCGAGGCGCCCGAATTCGCGGGCGATGACGGCAACCGCATCCGCTGTCTTGCCGGCGACGCCTTCGATCGACCGGGCAAGCTGGGCCGAAGACCCGCCACGTTCGCTGGCGCTCAGCGCCTCGAACGACGCCTGAAGGCTCATGGTGCCGAGATCCGCCAGGTGTTTCTGGAGATCCCCGACTGCGCTTTCGACCTGTTGTGCTACGTCCGACATCTCCGAGAGTTTGGCCTCCGCCGCCCGCACATGGTCACCGCCTTGATGCACGACTTCGCTCGCATGTCGGATCTTCTCGCCGATCTCGCGGTTCGTGCGCGAAAGTTCAAACGTCGAATGGCTGGCATTGCTGGCCCGACTGGCAGAAGCCATCGTCGTATTGCGGATGCGCTCGGCCTGTACATCTGCCTGCCGGGCGGCGGCATCGAGCACCTCGTTGGTATCGGAAAGCGCATGAACCGTATCGTTGATGTTCTTCATCACCACGACCATGCCCTCCTCGAAATGCGCGACGGCGGAATCGAGGACCAGCCGCCGCTGGTTGATCGCATCGATCCGCATCAGCTCCTGCCGCATCCGATCGCGCTCAATCAGCGAGACCTGCATCGCAGAGACCGCCCGCGCGATCTGCCCGATCTCGTCAGGCCGACCAACGTGGCGCACTTCGACGCGCCACTCCCCGAGCGCGACATCGTTGACCGCACGAGTGATCTCCGACAGCGGGCGAACGAGCCGACGCGCGAGGAAGATGACGACAAGCGTGATGACGACAATCGCCGCCGTGCCCACGATCAGCAGCATCCGCTGCGTATTCCGCAACTGCTTGTGGCCGAGATCGAGGATTCCCGTGCCGATCTGATCGATCTCGGCATCCGGGCGGACGATGCAGAGCTGGAGCCGCGGCATCGCGGTCTTGCACAGACCGGTGGCATGAAGTTCGGGGATGGATTGCAGGCCGTCGGCCTCCGGTGGCCGGAACGCGATATCGCTCACGTCCGCGCCAGCGGCGGAAATGACGTCGCCATCGCTCATCAGCGCAACCCGCGATCCGGTCGTCCGTGAGAAGTCCATCAGCACGGGTTCTTCGACGCGAAGGAGGCGATAGGCGAGGATGACGGCGATTGGCTCGCCAAAATCGTCGAAAACCGGGACGCCCAGAACCGCGCCGTAACGATCCTGAACCGGTGCGAGCAGGATCGAGGAGAACGACGCATCGAGCATACCGAGATGGCGGAAGACGCGCGGCGCACTTCGGTTGTTGTCAGCCAGCAGATTGGCAATCGAGGCGTAGATGTCGTGGTTCTTGAGCGCCTCGTCGGCCATTACCAGTTCTGCGCCTGTCCTTTCGGAACCAATGACGTGGCGATCCTGATCAATCACGATCATGCCGGACATGCCCGAAAGGAGTACGCGCTTGCCGATGACTTCCGCGACACTGACGTCGTTTTGCGCCCGCACCACCGCAATCGTCGAACGTTGATCGGCAATCGAGAGCAGCGATTTCTCAAGGTTTGCCAGTTGGTCCCGCATTCGTTGCGCGGCGAGCTCGATTTCGGACGAAATGCGCTCGGCCATGCGCTGCCGCGCCAACTGCCGCACGGTTGCGCCCTGCGATGCGATCTGGCTGCTCATTTCCGTATAGGTAATCGCCAGCAGCAGGCTGATCCCGAGGCCGACCAGCAGCGCGATCGAGAGCACCCAACGCAGCGCAAGCGACCCTGCAAGAGCCTGCCGCCAGCTCGGTACGGCGTTACCTGACGTGCGGGTGGGCACCGAAGTTCCTCACGATCCCTGCCGCCTTGGCGGTCTTCAGAAAACTCAGGAAACGCTTGATATCGTCCGTCAGCCGATGCGGCTTGTAGACCACGGCGATCTTGACCAGCGACGGGTAGCGCGTGTCGGAAGGCGGCACACCATCGACCGACAGGCTCTTTAGTCTGGTATCGCGGATATCCGAAAGCGGCCCGAACCCGATCGCGCCGGGGCTCTCGATCACGGAACTGATCGCTTCCTGCGTCGTCAGGGCCAGCTTCGAGCGTTCCGTAAACTTGAGGTCCTTGAAGGCTGAAAGCGTCTCACGAAAAACGAGAACGCTTGAATCCGCGTCCTCGCGCCGGACAACGCGGATGCGGATATCCGGCCCGCCGAGGTCGCGCCAGTTGGTGATCTCGCCGGAGAAGATGCCGCGGATCTGTGCCGAGCTCAGCGAATGCACCGGTACATCGGGATGGACGAAGAAAACCGACGGGATGGAGAAAACCGGATCGTAGGCGAGCCCGCTTGCAACCTCGTTCGGCTTGAGTTCGCGCGCGACACGGGCGATCACCTCTCGGTCGCTGCCAACAGCGGCAATCCCGCCACCTGAACCGATGCTGGACGGAATCTCGACGCTATGGCCTGGGTTGGCACTGGCATAGGCTTCGGACAGGGCCTTGAGCACAAGCACGCCATCTCCGGTTCCGACGACAGAAAAGGAACCGGCTATCGCGCCCGCCGCCATGAGACTAAAGACCAAAGCAATCGCTAGAAATCGGCGAATTTCAGCAAACATTCTGCGCCCCTGCAGTAACAGCGGCGAGTGTGGGCGTGGAGAATTAAGATTTCTTGTAGTTCCCGGCGTCAATTAGTCCGACTGGATCATTCGGCCGGCAAGCTCTCCCCATGAATGCCGTGGTCTTTCTTTTTTCCGTTGGAATTGAACCGTTCTTCCATCTCGTTGAGGCGATCCCCGATGGTCGAGCGCGGGTTGGTGAAGCGGCCAGCCAGCAGGAAGACGACGGGAACGAGGAACAGCGTCATCAAGGTTGAAAGGCTCGCGCCACCGATGATGACCCAGCCGATCGCACTGCGGGCCTCGGCGCCCGCGCCGCCCGACGCGGCGAGCGGAACCGCACCGAAAATCGTCGCGATCGACGTCATCAGGATCGGCCGCAACCGCATCTCGGAAGCCTGAAGGATAGCGTCATACAGCGCGACACCATGCTCGCGGAGTTGGTTGGTGAACTCGACGATCAGAATGCCGTTCTTGGTCATGATGCCGATGAGCAGGATCATGCCGATCTGGCTGTAGACGTTCAGCGTCTGGCCGGTCGCGAGCAGGATCGCGAGCGCGCCGGTCAGCGCCAGCGGCACGGTGATCATGATGACCGCCGGTGCAATCCAGCTTTCGAATTGCGCCGCCAGCACAAGGAACACGACGAGAAGCGCGAAGCCGAAGGTCAAATAAAGCGAACTCGAAGCCTTGCGGTATTCCTTGGATTGGCCGTCATAGCCGATACGCGCTTCTGCCGGGAGGTTGTCGCGGGCGATAGCATCGAGCGTATCGAGGGCCTGCCCGAGCGTCGCGCCCGGCGCGAGCGAGCCGGAAATCTTGATCGAACGCAACCGGTCGAACCGGTTGAGTTTCTGCGGTCCGGCCATCTCGGAAAGCGTCACCAGATTCGAGAGCGGCACCAGTTCGGAGGATGTCGTCCGGACGAAAACATTCTTGAGATCGTCGGGACGCACGCGGTCTTCCTCGCGTGCCTGCATGATGACCGAATATTCGATACCGCGGTCGACAAAGGTCGAGACCTCGCGTTCGCCGAACATCAGTTCGAGCGATCGCCCCACGGCCTCCACCGAGACGCCAAGATCGGCGGCGCGGGCGCGGTCAATCTTGACCCGGAGATCGGGCTGCCGCTCCGTGTAGTCGCTGTCGAGGTTGAGGAAGAGCCCCGTGGCGTTCGCCTTCTCCATCACGATGTCGCGCCAGGCAGCCAGGGTCGCAAAATCCGGCCCACCGATGACGAATTCGATCGGCTGGCGGAACCCGCGCTGACCCAGCGACGGCGGGTTGATCGGGAAGACGCGCGCGCCGGGAATCTGTTGCACTCGACCGAGCAGTTCGCGCTGCAACTGCTGCTGCGACATCTTGCGCTGCCCCCAGGGCGTGAGGCGCACGATCACCAGCCCCGCGTTGACCGGCGCCGGGCGCTGGAAGCCGGGCGCTACGATCGTGAGCGTCGATTCCACCGTGCCATTGTCGAAGTAAGGTTTGAGCAGCCCCTCGACCTCCTTTACCCGCGCACGGGTATAGCCAAGCGAAGCGGATTCCGGCGCCGTGACGGGAATGATAACAGTGCCGCGATCCTCGACCGGCGAGAATTCCTTCGGCACGAGGTTGAACAACTGCACCGCGCCAAACGAGATCGCCGCGCCGATAGCGATGACGACCAGTGGCGCCGCCAGAGCCCGCTTGAGAATGCGGGCGTAAATGCGGTTCATCGCCTCGAACAGCGGCTCGGTCAGGTGATGGATGCGACCGTGATGCGAGCTCAACAGTTTCGAGCACATCATCGGCGTGAGGGTTCGGGCGACGACGCCGGAGAAGAAAATCGCGGTCGCCAGCGTGATGCCGAACTCGCGAAACAGCCGTCCCGTCTGCCCGCTCATGAAGGCGATCGGCACGAAGACCGAGATCAAGGTGATGGTCGTCGCGATCACCGCGAAGGCGATCTCCCGCGCGCCGATGAAGGAGGCGAGCAGCGGCGGTTCGCCGTCCTCGATACGGCGATGGATATTCTCGACCTCGACGATGGCGTCGTCGACGACGATGCCGATCGCGAGCACGATCGCGAGTAGCGTCAGCACGTTGATCGAGAAGCCGAACATCCACAGGACCGCGAAGGTCGGGATGATGGAGACCGGGATCGCGATGCCCGCGACCAACGTCGAGCGCCACGACCGCAGGAACACGAGAATGACGAGAATGACGAGGCCGATACCCTCCGCCAGCGTCTTGAGCACGCCGTCGATGGAGGCGCGGATGAAACGCGCCTCGTTATAGAGAATCTCGGCCTGTGTCCCCTCCGGCAGCGAAGCGCGGAGCAGCTCAAGTTCCTTGGCAACGCCCTCCGCAACGGAAAGGGTGTTGGCGGTCGACTGGCGGATGATCCCGAGCCCGATCGCGGTCTTGCCGGACGCGAAAAACTCGAAGCGCTCATCCTCCGCGCCGACATCAACATTCGCGATCTCACCGAGTCGGACCTGATAGCCATTGCCGTTCCAGACGACGATGTTGGCGAATTCCTCACGCGTCGAGAGCTTTGAATCGGTCTTCACCGTCAGTTCGCGCTGGGAAGACGTCAGGCGCCCGCCCGGCAGGTCGACGTTCTGCCGCTTGATCGCCGTCTCGACGTCCTGCACCGTCAGACGGCGCGCGGCCAGCGCCGTGCGGTTGATGGCAATACGCATCGCATAGCGCCGTTCGCCGCCGATGTTCACACTCGCGACACCTGGCACCGTCGCAAGACGGTCGACCATCGTGCGGCGCAGGAGATCGGTCAGCTCCATCGCATCAAGTTTGGTCGAGGTCACGCCGATCCACAGGATCGCCTGGGCGTTGGAATCGACGCGCTGGATCACGGGTGAATCCACCCCGTCCGGCAGGCGCGCGAGGATACGCCCCACACGGTCGCGGACGTCGGCGGCTGCGGCATCAGGATCGCGGTTGACGTCGAACTCGATCGAAATCGACGAACGGTCGTTCTGGCTCGCGGAAGAGATATTGGTGATGCCCTCGATGCCTGCCACCGCGCGTTCGATCACCTCGGTCACGCGGCTTTCGATCACCTCGTTGGAGGCGCCTTTATAGGCTGTATTGATCGAGACGACGGGCGGGTCGATCTGCGGATATTCGCGGACGGGCAGCCCCATCAGCCCAGCAACGCCGGCGACGCAGAGCAGCAGCGAGATCACGCTCGCGAAGACCGGGCGGCGGATCGAAACATCGGAAAGTTGCATGGCACGCTCCTGTCGGAACCGGCGCCGCGGAAACCGCGCGCCCATCGCCTTTGAATGATCAGCCGGCCTTCTGGCCGGTCTGCGCGGGCTTGCCGTCGGCTGCCGGGCCGCCGGGTGCGGGAAACGCAGGCTTGGTGCGCACCGGCATGCCCTGCCGGACACGCTGCACGCCGCGCACGACGATCACCTCACCGGCAGCGACACCGGACTGGATCTCGACATTGCCCTTCTGGCGTTGCCCGATCCGCACGACACGCCGGTCGATCTTGCCGTCCTTCACGATAAACGCGATCTGGCGCGGCCCTTCTGCAACGACCGCCTCTTCGGGCGCAAGGATCACATTGTCACGAACGGCAACCTCGATGGAGACGTTCATGAACATGCCAGGCTTGAGCACAGCCTCCTTGTTCGGCACCAGCGCCGTCACCTTGGCCGAACGCGTGACCGGATCGATGCGGGTATCGATCACCGCGATCTCGCCCACGAACACACGGTCTGTGAAGGCGAGCGAGGTCGCATCAACCTTTGCGCCGGTGCTGACACGCCCGACCAGCGTCTCCGGCACCGAGAAATCGAGCCGCATCCGCGAGATATCGTCGAGTGTCGTCACCGCAACCTTGTTGTCGACAAGCGCCCCGAGAGAAACCTGCCGGAGACCGACGCGGCCATCGAACGGCGCGCGGATGATGAGATCGTCGAGCCGGGCCGCCGCCGCGCGCTCGCGCGCTTCCGCCGCCGCGATATTGGTCTCGATCGTCTTCAGCTGGAGAGTCAAGTCCGCGACCTGCGCTTCCGTCCCCGCGCCGGTGCGACGCAAAGCCTGCGCTCGCTCGAGTTTCTGCCCGGTCTCGGCATGCTGCGCACGCGCGGTTGCGATGGCGGCGCGGGCAGCTTCGAGATCGGCTCGCTTTTCGGAAACGTCGAGCCGGATCAGCTCGTCTCCGGCCTTGACGAACTGCCCCTCGTCGAACGCGATCTTCTCGACGGTGCCGGAAACTTTCGCGGTCAGGGTGACGGATTCATAGGCGCGAAGCGTACCGACCGCATCCGATCGCTCGGTGATCGAGCCGACGCCGAGCGTCGCGACCTCGACGAGCATCGGCTGCCCTTGCTGTCCGCGTTGAGGGCCAGCGCCACCACCGGGCTGCGCATCCTTCGCGGCCGGCGCCAGAAACGCCAGGCCGGGAACCTTGGCGACAACCGGGGCAACATCCGCCCACCGGCTCCAGCCGAAATAGAGACCGGCGCCGACAACGGCAATCAGCCCCAGCTGCGTCGAAACGCGCATGTTGAACTCCTAGGAGCACGGCAAGCGCCCCCGCTTGCCACGCAATAAACTTTCCGCCAGAAGCGGAAACTAGGGCGTTGCCATGACAAAAGATACTGCATTGCAAGAACTTTTTTATTCTTGATGCAAGAATCCAACATCATGCGCGGCATAACGTTAACTTATGCGCGCTGATGAGGCTGCGGCCGGCAAAGTCGGCTGTCAATAAAGCGGTCGTTTAAACACACCTCGGCCAGTCGGCCTTAAGTCATCGCGTCGACGGCTTCGAAATAAAGTCGGCGAAGCTCCTGAACCAGCGGCCCGGGCTTGCCATTGCCCACGGGTTGACCGTCAACCGTGACAACCGGCATCGCGACGGTCGACGCGCTGGTGAAGAACGCTTCCTCGGCGGCAAGCGCCTCCGCAACCGAGAATGCGCGCTCTTCCAACTGGAGGCCGCGTTCTCCGGCAAGCCGCATCACCGTCTGCCGTGTAATACCCGGCAGCACGGCGGTAGAAAGCGGTCGCGTAACGATTTTACGGTCTTTGGTGATAATGAACGCCGTCGAGGAAGCGCCTTCGGTGACGAGCCCGTCCTCGACCATCCAGGTTTCCGCAACGCCCGCAGCCTTTGCAGCCTGCTTCGCCAGCACCTGCGCGAGCAGCGCCACGGATTTGATGTCGCGCCGGGCCCAGCGCAAGTCCGGCAAGGTGATGACCGCCGCCCCAGTTTTCGCCAGGGGGTTGTCACGAAATGGCTTCGCCTGTGTGAACATCACCACCGTCGGCTCGATATCCGGCGGACAGGTGAATTCGCGTTCCCAGACGCCACGGGTTACCTCGATGTAGATCAAGCCTTCGCGCAGGGCGTTCCGCGTCATCAACTCATGCTGGAGCTTAGTCCAGCCGGCGATGTCGAGCGGATTGCGGATGCCGATCTCGCGCAACGACCGATCAAGCCGCGCGAGATGCGGCTCATTGTCGATCAGCTTGCCGTCAAGAACCGCCGTCACCTCGTAGATGCCATCGCCGAACAGGAACCCCCGATCCATGATCGGGATTTTCGCCGCCCCGAGCGGGCAGAAGCGACCCTGGACATAGACGATGCGATTGTCGGCGGCAGAACTCATGGCATTCCTCAAGAGATGGGATCGCATCCTTCGAGCGATCCTGCAGTCACGATCCGGAAAACAACTGGCCCGGCATTGCTCCCGACCTTAGACAGCCGCCCTGTCCAGGGAAATGGCGGCGACGGAAATAGCGGCTTAAACCTGATAGCCCACGCCGCCCGCTTCCAATGCAATTTCTGCATCGCCATCGCTGGCCTGTCCCTCATTCGCGGACGACGGCCGAAACGGCACGCGCATCCGGCTCGATAGCAGCCAACTCACCCAACGTAATCGGTTTGACAGGCATTCGGAGCCGGTAGTAGCCAGTCTCGTCCTGCGAGATCGCACGCTCGGCGGCGATCAGCTCCGTAACGGTAAGACCGCAAAGCCGCCCCTGACACGGCCCCATGCCGCAGCGAAGATAGGCCTTAAGCTGGTTGGGACCGGCCGCGCCGATCTTGATAGCCTGCCGGATGGCGCCGGCGGTCACCTCCTCGCAGCGGCAGACGATCGTGTCATCCTCCACGGGAACTCGGAACTGTTTCCGCGGCAAGAACAACCGATCGAGGAAGGCGCGCCCCTTCTCGGCGCCTGCCAGCGCCTTGAGGATTTCCTCCACAGGAGGAACCTTGTCCTCGACCTGCGGCCGCAAAGCCTTGATCGCCGCCCAGGCGGCAAGCCGCCCGCGCTCCGCCGCCGCTTCTGCGCCGCCGATACCGGCACCGTCACCGGCAATCGCGATGCCATCAATGGCGCTCTGCCCGAACGGGTCGAGCACCGGCGCGAAACAGGCTTGCCGCTCGTCCCAGCGATGGGCAACGCCCGCCGCCATTGCGAGATTCACATGCGGAATGACCCCCTGATGCAGGAGCAGGATATCGGTCTCGATACGACTTTCCTTCTTGCCGACGCGATAGCGGATCGCCGAGACGCGGTCTTCCCCTTCGGCACGCAGCGCATCGACATGCCGGACGATCCGGGTTTTTCGCGCAACCTCACGCATTAACCGCGCACCCTTGAGGGCATAGCGCGAACCGATGAACTGCGGCAGCAACGGTAGTGCGGCGAGATAGTTCGCCCGCGGCGTTGTATCGAGAATCGCCTCGATCGTCCCGCCAGCTCGCAGATGCTGGGCTGCGTACAACCAGATCAGCGGTCCCTGACCGGCGATGACAAGACGACCGTCTGGAACAAGTGCGGATGCCTTGAGCACGGTTTGCGCTGCGCCGACGCTCATCACGCCAGGCAATGTCCAACCCGGAATCGGAAACGGCCGCTCCTGCGCTCCGGTCGCGATGATGACGCGCTCGGCCTGGACGAACCGGCTCCGCCCCTTGTGGCTCATACCGACCCGGCGTGTGGCATCGAGCGACCAGACCTGCGTTTCGCCGCAGAACGCCGCCCCGCTCGCCTCGAAATCGGCGACAAGCGGACGGCCCTCCCAATAATCGTCTCCGAGGATGGCGGCATCGACGAACGGTGACCGCGTGATCCTGCGGTAGATCTGCCCGCCCGGCGAGGCATTCTCGTCGACGAGTAACGTCGTCAAGCCCGCACTTGCGGTCGAGGCGGCGGCGGCGAGACCCGCCGGCCCGGCACCGATAACGAGAATATCGACATGCTCGATCTCGGGAGCAGCACTCATGCCAGCGCGCGCCTCCCCTTCTGGATCGAGACGCGCATCCCGTCCTCGACCGACACGAGGCACCCTTGCCGGCTGCCGATACCGTCGATGGTGACGAGGCAATCGAAACACACCCCCATCATGCAATAGGGCGTTCGTGGCACGCCGCCGACCGGCGTTTCCCGCGCGATGGACAGCCCCGAAGCAAGTAGCGCGGCGGCGACACTTTCTCCGCGCCGCGCGGTGACCGGCACACCATCGACTTCGATCATGACCATCTCCGCATTGGCGGAGGCGATGCGTCTGAACATGTTACGCCGCCCTTTCGCCGGAGGGTCGAGCAAAACGTCTCGCCGAAAAGGCTCCCACGACCGCCTCGTCGAGCACCCCGCTCGCGATCATCGGCGCGATATCGAAGGCATGGTTCGGGGCGAGGGTCACACCCGAATGGCAGCAGACAACGAATGCACCCGGATGGCTTTCCGACTGATCGTAGATCGGGAACCCATCGCGCGTCATCACGCGGATGCCGCTCCAGGCACGCACGACATTGAGCGCGGCAAGTTTCGGGAACATGCGCACCGCGCGATTGGCCATCATGACGTCGATTGGCATGTGATGGGCGCGGTCGTCGATCTCGTCCTCCTTGCTGTCGCCGATCATGACTGTGCCTTCGTCGCTCTGGCGCAGCGTCGTCATCGGGAAATGGAGGAATGGCGCGGCGCGTTCGGTCACGACGATCTGGCCACGATTGGGCTCCATCGGCGCGGAGAGCCCGACCATCGGCGCGAGCATGGCATTGGCGTTTCCGGCCGCGAGCACGACCTTTCCGGCGACGATCTCGCCGTGTCTTGTCGTGAGGTGGAACGCACCATTGTTGCCCGAGATCGCCGTAACGGCATGATCAGGCCTATAGTCGACACCTTGATGTCCGAAGGCCGTATGCAAGGCGCGAAATACGCGCAGCGAATTGACATGGCCGTCATAAGGGCAATAGCTCCCGCCCGCGACCTCGGGGCCGATCTCCGGCATCATCTTGCGAACACCCGCATGATCGAGGAGTTCTGTCCGGTAATCGGCAGCGCCGGGTTGATTGTGGAGACGCGCAAGGACGTCGCGCCGGAGCTCCATCTCGCGGTCGCCGAGGGCAAGGTGGAATCCGCCCGGTCGCCGGAAGCAGACATCGAGGCCGGTTTCCGTTTCGAGCGTGGCAGCAAGCTGTTCCCATGTTTCGGAGGCGCGCAAGGTCCACGAGGTATATTCCGGCAGGCCGAGGCCCTTGGTCTGAACCCAGACCAGCGCGAAATTCGCCCGGGAGGCGCGCTTGGCGATATCGCCTTCGTCGAGCACGACAACGCGCTGGCCAAGACGCCCAAGACCCCAGGCGAGCGACGAGCCGAGCAGCCCCCCTCCGACCACGGCGACATCGTATTCCCGGCCCAAGCCCATAACTTCCACCCGCCCGCTCCCGGGCCGTTTCCCTAGCCCAACCATAGGGAGACGGCGACGAAGCGCAATCCCGGCAACGAGGCCTCAAGGACATTCGCCGCTTGCCGATCGCCGGATTTCGGACTACGCGCCTTGGAATACCCTGCCGGAGTTACCCGATGTCCCGCCTCGTCTTCGTGCTCAACGGTCCCAACCTGAACCTGCTCGGCAAGCGCCAGCCGCATATCTACGGCCACGAGACCCTCGCCGATGTCGAGGCGGACTGCCGGAAAACCGCAGCGAGCGAAGGACTGGAGATCCGCTTCCATCAGTCCAACCGCGAATACGAAATCATCGACTGGATTCACGAAGCACGCGAGATCGCCGCCGGCATCGTCATCAATCCGGCTGCCTTCACGCATACCTCGGTGGCCATTCTCGACGCGTTGAGCGCATACGAGGGGCCAGTGATCGAGGTCCATATCTCCAACGTCCACAAGCGCGAGGCCTTCCGTCATCATTCCTATGTCTCGCTGCGCGCCGATGGCGTGATCGCCGGCCTCGGAACACAGGGTTACACGCTCGCCCTCCAGCGGGTTGCGCGGCTCATTGCGACGAAAAAAACCTGAAGTCCCAGGCGATCCAGGTCTGAGAACGACCGACAGTCGCGGCAATAACAATTTGATAAAATATGTCCTCTAGCTTGTCGGCAGGCATGAATAGAGGATCTAGAAATGCTTGCCGTGGGGGAGACTATCGCCGGCGGGATCGGGGCAGAAGCGCCGTCCGAGGCAAAAGGCGAAGCATCTGTCGTGCCGGGTCGTGTTGACGTAAGACACTGACGGGGCCCGGCTTTGCATCGTCTACTCAAAAAACAGATCCGGGACGCGAAGGCGAACGACGGCAGTTTCGATGCCGCGCGGCTTCTCGAACTCGTCTCGAATGCCTATGCGAAATCCGACGATCATCGCGCGAAGCAGCGCAAGGCCCGCGCTCCGCGCGTCGAGGCCAGCGACTGCGCCTATTGCCCCGCCGATGCCGGTGCCGTCATCTGCGACCTGAAGAACGCGATCGAGAACGTGAATCAGGGCATCGCGATGACCGACGCGAAAGGTCGGATTCTCGTCATCAACGCACGCTATTGCGAACTGACCGGCCTCAGCCGCGACGACATCAAGGCGGCGCCGACGCTGTCATCCATCCTCAAGTTGCTGGAGACGCGCGGCGAATTCTCGTCGATGGATCCGGATTTCACCAACTGGCTCAAGAAAGGCCAGACACGGGCGGAAAACCCCTACAGCTATCGGCGCACCCGCCCTGACGGCACGGTGTTGCAGGTGCAGGTGACGCCGCTGCCGGATGGCAACGAACTTCGCACGCTCACCGACATTACCGAGCATCTCGATCGCGCCGATGAAATCAACGCGATGCGCCAGACGCTCGAATTGACGATCGAGAATGTCACGCAAGGCATCATCAAATTCGATTCGGCACATCGCGTCGTGGTCTTCAACCACCGCGCCGAGGAGATCCTCGACTTTCCGCCGGGCCTTCTGCGCCACGGGGTGACGATGCGGGAGTTGATCGCCTATCAGGTCGCGAGCGGCGAATTCGGCAAGATGACCGCCGAGTTCGAGGCTTTCCTGAAAGCCGGCGGTCTGGTGACGCGGGAGCAGGTCTACACCCGCCAGCGCCCGAATGGGCGCTATGTCGAGTTCCGCACCATCCCGCTCCCCGATGGCTCTTCGGTGCGCACCTATACGGACGTGACGGAATCGCACGAACGGCAGGTCGCGCTCGAGCGTTCCAAGGAAGAATATCGCAGCCTGTTCGAGAACTCGATCGTCGGTATCTTCCGCTCGTCGCTCGACGGCCGGCAGCTCAGAGCCAACCCCGCGCTGGTCCAGCTCAACGGCTACGACAGCGAGGAGGAAATGCTCGCCGACGTCCACGACATCGCCAGCCAATGGTATGTCGATCCCAACCGCCGGCAGGAATTCATCGACCTGATGGCGCAGGACGGCCGGGTCTCCGATTTCGTTTCCGAGGTCCATCGCTGCAAGACGCGGGAGAAGATCTGGGTTTCCGAAGCGGTTTGGCTGGTGCGGGACGAAGAGGGAAATCCGGCCTATTACGAGGGAATGATCACCGACGCCTCGGCGCGGCGAGCAGCGGAAAAGAAGATCGCGCACATCGCCCTTCACGACATGCTGACCAACCTGCCGAACAGGACCCTTTTCCAAGAATCGCTGAGCCTCGCGCTTGCGGAAAACCGGCGCGGACATGAACTTGCCCTGCTGTGTCTCGATCTCGACCACTTCAAGGATGTGAACGACACGATGGGCCACGATTGCGGGGATATCCTGCTCCGCCTCGCTGCCCGTCGCATCGCGCGATCCCTTCCCGCCGGCGGTATGGCAGCGCGGTTCGGCGGCGACGAGTTCGCCGTGCTCCTGCCCAATATCCGCGGCCGGGACTATGTGATGCACCTCGCGCGCGAAATCGTCACCAAACTGTCGAAGCCCTTCCGCATCCGCGGCAAGCGGGTCTTCGTCGGCGCGAGCATCGGCATCGCCATTGCCCCGACCGATGGCAACGACGCGAAGGAACTCCTGAAAAAAGCGGACATCGCGCTCTACCGTGCAAAACGCGACGGGCGCGGCACCTATTCCTGTTTCGACGAAGGCATGACGGCAGCTATCCATGCACGGCGAGAAATCGAGCAGGATCTGCGCCGCGCCATCGAGCGCGAGGAATTCCGGCTCGTCTACCAACCGATCATCGATCTCGAGAACAACGCGCCGAACGGATACGAGGCCCTCGTTCGCTGGGAACATCCGACGAAGGGGTTACTCGCGCCCGCGCATTTCATCGATGTGGCGGAGGAAAGCGGCCTGATCGTCCAGATCGGCGAGATTGTTCTCCGGCAGGCATGTTCCTGCATCATCCGCAATCACAAGACGGCCAGTGTCTCGGTCAATCTTTCGCCGATCCAGTTCCGCAACCACCAACTCGCGGCTTCCGTCCTTTCCGCTTTGGCAGAAAGCCGGCTTCCCGCTTCGCGCCTCGTTCTTGAAATCACCGAATCCGTGCTGCTGACAGACGACACGCGCACGCTCGAAATTCTCCAGCAACTCCGCGCGCTCGGCGTGCGCATCGCGCTAGACGATTTCGGCATTGGCCATTCCTCGCTGAGCTATCTGCAGAAATTCCCGTTCGACCGCATCAAGATCGACAAGTCCTTCGTCCAGGAGGCGGAGGACGGCATGATGAACACGGCAATCCGCCGTGCGATCCTCGGCCTCGGCAACGACATCGGCATCGAGATCGTCGTCGAGGGCGTCGAGACGGAAGAACAGCGCAACATGCTGATCTACGAAGGCTGCCGCTATGTGCAGGGCTATTTCTATGGCCGGCCGCAGCGGGAAGAGGAAGTCTTCGGCACCGCGCGCAGCGAGACCGCACGCAAGACGGGTTGAGGCGAAACAGCCGCCCGTTCCGGACAACGCGCCCCCATTTCACCCAGATGAACGATTCCATCGCGGAACCTCTGCTTTCCGCGATCTCCCCGGCGTGTCAGGAGGTCAGAAGAACAGAAATCGACGCAAACCAATATATGGAAGTATTGAGTTATAATTAGGGGATTATCCCCTTGACGCAATTAGAGCGCCACAGGGTTGATGCCGTGCTATCGCACGCCGATCTTGCGCTCTATGCAGACAAGGTGGCGGGGCGTGGTCGCGTGCAGGCTTTCAAACGCGAATTGTCCGTGGATGAAAGCTACCGGCGCGTTATCGAACGCGAATTGCGTAGCGCTCTGCTGCTCGATGAACTTGACGTCAATTAGCAGCCGATTGTTGCATCAAAGGCAACGACATCGGCCGTTGCGAAGCTCTGGTGTGCTGGCGTCACGTCTTTCGCGGCGTAATCCCGCGCGGCTTGTCCCGTTCATCCCGCACTCATGACGAGCAACTTGGGGGAATAACATCTCGCTTCGGGTGGGCAGGCGCGCCACAGCGCCCCTGCCATTTCGATTTCGTCTTCGACCGCTTGCCGGATTGTTTCCCCGTGCGCGCGGATTCACGCCGCCTTGTCGACGAAGAGAGACGACACGCTCGAGCTGGTCTTTGCGCTGCTCGAATAGGTGCTGCTGCCATTCGAGGCGAGGCTTTCGAGCAGCTTCTGGAGCAGCGAGGCGATGTCCGAGCTCGAACCGCTCACCGTCAGGCTGATCGAGGTCGAGGACGAATCCTCCTCGCTATCCTCATCCGAGGGCGGCGGGGGCGGCGGACCCATCTTGCCCTTCGCGCCGCCCGGACCACCCGCGAAAGTATCCTCGAACACGTTCTTGAGTTCTTCGGCCTGCTCCGATGTCAGCGTGCCTTTGGTCACCATGTCGTCGATCATGGATTCGACCTTGGCCTTGCCTTCTTCCGGCGACGGTGGGCCGGACGGGCGCGAGGAGCGCATGGCAGAATCGATGGTGTCCAGCGCCGAACTCAGCGCGTCCTGGTCCGAGGACTTGATCTTGCCGGAGGAGACCTCAGTGGCAAGCGTCTGCTGCAACATCGCCAGCGGCGAAAGGCGCTGCATCGAATAGCTGTTTGAGGATATGGATGTCATTTTTTACTCCGTTACAGGGAAAGGAGCAGCCTGCGTTGCCCCGCTCTACAAGAGTATCCCGCCCTGTTAATCCAAGGTTATCAGCATGTTACATGTTGTTTCCTTGTATTTCCGGGTGGCCGATGGAAACAACCGGAAACAAAATTCCTCTCCGCGCCCGCATCGCGAATCCGGCATGATCGGACCCATGAACGCTGAATCGCATATCCTGATCGTGGAGGACGACCGCGAGATCAGAGCGCTTGTCGGCCGGCTTTTGAAATCGAACGGGTTCCGCATCAGCGAAGCCGGCGATGGACCGGCGATGGATAGGGTGCTCGCGAGCGCCCGGATCGATCTTGTGCTGTTGGACGTGATGTTGCCGGGCGAAGACGGCTTTTCGCTCTGCCGGCGGCTGGGGGGGGCCTCCATTCCCGTTATCATGCTCTCGGCCAAGGGCGAGGATTTCGACCGCGTTCTCGGGCTTGAACTCGGCGCTGACGACTACGTCGTGAAGCCCTTCAACCCGCGGGAGTTACTCGCACGGATCAAGGCCGTGCTGCGCCGTGCGGGCAAGCGGAATTCGGACGAGGAGGGTGAAGGATATTCGGCGTACCGCTTCGGCGGCTGGGTTCTGAACAACGTCCTTCGTCGGCTCATCGCACCCGGTGGCGCCTTCGTCGCCATCACCGATGCGGAATTCGACCTGCTGCGCGTCCTCTGCAGCCGGCCGCACCGGTTGCTTTCCCGCGATCAGCTTATCGACCTCACGCAGGGCCGGGCCGCGCATCCGGCCGAACGATCAGTCGATATTCTCGTCGCACGGCTGCGGCGCAAGATGAGCGGCGCCGGTCTCGACCCCGATTTCATCCGGACGGTCCGGTCCGGCGGATACATGTTCACGCTCGATGTCGAATGCGTCGAGGAAGGCGCATGAAGCGCTTTCTTCCCGGCACCATCTTCGCGCAACTGGCACTGCTGATCGTCGGCGCCGTCCTGCTCGCAAATGGCGCCGGATTGTTGATGTTGCTCGTTGGCCAGAACCATCTCGGCCCGCATCCGGCCGAGATAACGGGGCGGATTGCCGGCTTCGTCGAACTGCTCGACAAGACGCCGCCTGCGGAACGGGATGCTCTCATCGCGAAGATCGGGCAATCCCATCCCGAACTCTCGATCCGGCAGGTGATCGGGCCGCAGCCCGCGCGGGCCGTGAAGCGCCCCGGACCGGCGCATCTCGAACGCGCATTGGGGCGGCCATTTTCCGTTGTTACGCAACCCGCGGCGGCACCGCAAACAGGCCAGGAGCACCTCATCCGCCTCGCGGACGGTTCCTTCATCTCGGCACGGGAACCGCCATCGGATCCCCCCCTGCTCGGTCCGCACCTGTTCTCGTGGCTCTTCGTCGGGTTCAGTCTGATCGGCGTCGCACTGTGGACCGGTTGGCGTATCGCCCGCCCCTTGCAGGACATGACCCGTGCGGTCGAGGGTTTTCGGCCAGAGATGAACCCCCGTCCGCTCGCAGAGGCCGGGCCGTATGAAATCCGCGCGCTGGCTTCGGCATTCAACCGGATGCAGACGCGGATCGGCGAGTTGCTGACGGACAAGACGAATGCGCTGGCCGCCGTGAGCCACGATCTCCGGACACCGATCACGCGGATGCGACTGCGCGCCGAATTCATGACGGATACGCTCGAACGCGAACGCATGATCCATGACCTCGACACGATGGATCATCTGACACGGAGCGCCCTGAATTACCTCAAGAACGTGAAGGACGGCAGCAACCGGGAGAAGGTGGATCTCGCCAGCCTCATCCATTCAATCGCAGATCGACACGCGGACGCGGGCAAGACGGTCACGGTGGATATTCAGGCCCGGCCCAGCGTCGTCGCCAGTGCGCTCGATCTCGAACGGGTGATCGACAACCTGATCGAAAACGCATTCAAATACGCGACCCCACCCGTCATCCGGCTCCGGGAAAAGGATCAGGACGCCGTGATCGAGATCGAGGATCGGGGTCCCGGCATTCCCGCCTTATCGCGGGAGACAATGACGAGACCTTTCACGCGCGGCGATCGCGCACGCTCGATGGAGCAAGTCGGCGGCTTCGGCATGGGGCTGGCGATCGCGCGCGACACCGTGCTCCGGCAGGGCGGCAGCTTCGAATTGCTCGACGCCGAACCGACTGGCCTTTTGATCCGGATCACACTGCAGCCGGCATGAACGTGGTTATTCGAAGCCGGCGTTCCTACATGAGCAAACGAAACGGTCGCGACCTCGGTTCAGGATCGAGACCCGAGACAGTTTTCAGGCAGGTTCGATGAGCACGACCGAGAAAAAGCAATCGCAGTTCGACATCAACGCCGTACTTGCAGAAGCGCCGTCATCGTCGCGGAACTCTCTTATGCGCAAGCTGCTGATCGGTCTGACAGCGCTCGCGCTGGCGGCCGCGGGTGTCTGGGCTGTGTATTTCCGGAACGCAGGCTCGGAAAACGCTCGCTACGTCACCGATCCGGCAGCACGCGGCCATCTCGTCATTACCGTCACGGCGAGCGGCTCGGTCCAGCCGACGAACAAAGTCGACATCTCAAGCGAATTGTCCGGCACTATCCGCAAGGTCAACGTCGATTTCAACGATGTCGTCCAGGCGGGTCAGGTGCTGGCCGTGCTCGACACCGACAAGCTGAGGGCGACGGCCGACAGTTCGCGCGCCAAACTGGCGGTCGCCAAGGCCAAGGTGGTCGATGCCCGCGTGACCGTCGTCGAGAAGGAGCGCGAATTTGCGCGCAAGAAGGAGCTGGCGGACAAGCAGTATTCCTCCGTCCACGATCTCGAGGCTGTCAGGGCCGCTTACGAGCGGGCGAAGGCCGGGTTGGAAAGCGCGCTCGCCGATGTCGGCGTCGCGGAGGCGGAACTTGCGCTCAACGAGACCAATCTCGCCAAGGCCACGATTACCTCGCCGATTGGCGGCGTCGTTCTCAAGCGCAATGTCGATCCCGGTTCCACGGTCGCAACCACGTTTCAGGCCTCCACCCTGTTCACGATCGCCGAGGACCTGAAACGGATGGAGTTGCAGGTCGATATCGACGAGGCCGATGTCGGCAAGGTCAAGGCGGGCCAGAAGGCGAGCTTCTCGGTCGATGCCTACCCCGATCGCCGGTTTCCCGCCGTCATCCGCGATGTCCGGTTCGCATCCGAGACCGTATCGGGTGTGGTGACTTACAAGGGTCTGCTGACCATCGACAATTCCGACCTTCTCCTCAGGCCGGGCATGACCGCAACCGCGGACATCCGGGTTCAGGAGTTGAACGACGTGCTATCAGTCTCAAACGCTGCCCTCCGGTATTCACCCCCGGTGACCGCATCAGCACCGCAGGGCGGGCTGCTCAAACGTCTGATGCCCGGCCCGCCCACGCTGCGGCCAGCCAGCACACGCGCTGAAGCCGGGCCCGATCGCACGCTCTGGATCATGCGCGAAGGCGCGCCAGCGGCCGTCAAGGTGGTGATCGGATCAAGCGACGGTCGACGGACGCAGGTGGTCAGCGGCGAGATGAAAGCGGGCGATGCCGTCATCACCGACAGTATTCAAACGGCGAAGTAACCGGTCATGTCGCCGGCAGCCGTTTCTCCTCTCATCGAACTGCGCGGCGTGACGCGCGTTTTTGGTTCCGGTGCCGCAGCCGTCCGCGCGCTGGACGGTGTCGATCTCAGGATCGATGCGGGGGAATTCGTTGCGATCATGGGGCCGTCCGGCTCCGGGAAGTCGACCGCTATGAACATTCTCGGTTGCCTTGATGCGCCGAGCGAAGGCGACCACTTCTTCCACGGACGCGAGGTGGGGCGCCTGCCGCATGATCAGCGCACGCTGGTCAGGCGCTATTTCCTCGGGTTCGTCTTCCAGGGGTTCAACCTCCTCTCGCGCACGACAGCGCTCGAAAACGTCGAGCTTCCCCTGATCTACCGCGGCACGTCGGCGAGCGAGCGGCGACGCCTCGCAACCCGCGCGCTCGATCAGGTCGGTCTCTCTCACCGGGAGCACCACACGCCCAGCGAACTCTCCGGCGGCCAGCAACAGCGGGTGGCGATCGCCCGCGCGATCGTGACTGCACCCGAGGTGCTGCTCGCTGACGAGCCTACCGGCAATCTCGATACCCGGACCAGCGTCGAGATCATGGAACTGATGACCACGCTGAATCGCGAGCAGGGCATCACCATCGTCATGGTCACCCACGAGACGGATATCGCTGCCTACGCCCGGCGGACGATCCGCTTCGTCGACGGGCGGATCGAGCATGACACTCTCAACCGGGAGCACGTGTGATGTTCGTCGAAATCCTCAGGCTCGCAATCCGCGCACTCGGAAGGAATGCCCTGCGTTCGCTGCTCACGGTACTCGGCATCGTGATCGGCGTCGGCTCGGTCATCGCGATGGTCACCATCGGCAACGGCGCCACCTCGAAGGTCACGGCCGACCTCGCCAAGCTCGGCTCCAATCTGCTCATGGTCATTCCGGGCCAACTGGGCCCCGGCCGGGCCAGTTCGGAAGCGAAGCCCTTCAACAGCCGCGACATCGACGCCATGCGGGCCCAGCTCAGCGAGATCAAGGCGGTCACGCCGCTGGCGCAGAAATCGGCAACCGTGATCGCCGGCACGGAGAACCGCATCGTCCCGATTTCGGGCACGGACAACAACTATTTCGTCACGCAGGACTGGGCGTTGACCGCCGGCCGGACCTTTGCCGACGGTGAGATGAGGGGCGGTCGTGCGGTCTGCATCATCGGCGCCACCGTTCAGGCCAAGCTGTTCAATGGCGCCGATCCGGTTGGCGGTCTGATCCGGGTCGGCAAGGTCTCCTGTGAGGTCATCGGCCTGCTTGAGGCCAAAGGCCAATCGAGTTTCGGTTCGGATCAGGACGATACGGTGCTGATGCCGCTGCGCACCTTCCAGCGACGCATTTCCGGCAATACCGATATTGCGCGGATCATGGTCTCGGCGCAGGACAATGCCAACATGGCGCGGCTGCAGGCGAGCATTGAGGCGCTCTTTCGCGAAAGGCGGAACATCTCTGCCGATAAGAACGACGATTTCTCGGTCGCAGACATGAAGCAGATCGTTCAAGCAACCACCGGAACCGCCGCGATCCTGACAGGCCTTCTCGGCGCGGTTGCCGCCGTCAGCCTCGTCGTCGGCGGCATCGGTATCATGAACATCATGCTGGTTTCGGTGACGGAGCGGACGCGCGAGATCGGCATCCGCCTTGCCATCGGCGCGCTGGAGCGACAGGTTCTTGCACAGTTTCTCGCCGAGAGCGTCGTGCTCTCGTTGCTCGGCGGACTGACAGGCATCGTTTTCGGGCTCAGTCTTGCCTGGCTCGGCACCGCGCTGCTGCGTGTGCCTTTCACTGTCGATCCCGGCATCATCCTGCTCGCCTTCGCATTCTCGGCACTGGTGGGGATCGTCTTCGGGTATTTCCCGGCCCGCAAGGCCGCCCGCCTCAACCCGATCGAAGCGTTGCGCCATGAGTCCTAGAGCTACGCCATGAGTCCTCACATTATGAGGGCAGGATCGCTTGTTTCCCCAATGCTGACCGATCCGCAGCAGGCAGTCTGCCTCCGTTATCGAGCTGCGGGGCATTTTTCTGCGTTCTGGGGTTCACTTGTGCCGGATGGTCCGGTATTGCGCGGAACGCCGGGGGCGTAGCCAAGTGGTTAAGGCCGGCTGCTCATAACAGTCTTATCGGGGGTTCGAGTCCCTCCGCCCCTACCAGTCTCTGCGCAAATCGACAAATTCTTGTGTCGCATCAATTACAACCGAATCCGCAATGTGCGGCAGGCTCTTACCATTGAGCCACAGGTCCTTCTCGTGAAGCAGGCTCCGGTTTTTGAACCCGTGCCAAGAAGAGAACATCTCGTTCGGTCGACGAAAGTTATGCTCTCCCGCCTTGCCCCTGCCCCCTTCTCGCCCCATTCGCCCGCCAGAAGGCCCGCCCCTCGGAAAGGTAGCTGGACAACCGGCTCTTGCGAAAGGAGCACCGATGAAGCTGATCTTGGGTACGGCATTCGCCGCAGCGCTCTTGACCCCCGCCGCCGCGCAATCCGTCGGCCAAGCGAGCTATTATGGCAAGGAACTGGCCGGCCGGAAAACGGCCTCGGGCGAGCGCTTCAATCCGGCCGGCATGACGGCCGCGCATCGTTCGCTGCCATTCGGCACGCGCCTGCGCCTGACAAACCTCGGCAACGGGCGTGCAGTCGTCGTTCGTGTGAATGACAGGGGTCCTTTCGTGCGTCACCGGGCCATCGACGTCTCGCTTGCCGCCGCGCAGGCGCTCGGCTTCGTCGGCAAGGGAACCGCGCGTTTGCGGATCGAACCGCTCTGACTGGCTTTGGCCGCGAACCCGGCTATGGTTCGAGCATGACTGAATCCCTCCCCGAACCCTTCCTGCTCTACAATATCGAACACGGCACCGGCGGGCGGATCGCCCTGTGCCGGCTGCCCGGTCGGTCCGGAGATCTGGCCGGAGATGTCGCGATCATCGCGGCCTGGGATCCAGCCCTCGTCCTATCCCTCACCGAGCGAGAGGAGGCCGAGACATATGGCGCTCGCGCACTTGGCGAAATTCTGGCGGCGCGGAGCATCCGCCACCTCCACTTCCCCATTCGCGATTTCGGCGTGCCTGATACGGACGACGCACATTGGCCCATGATGGCCGCCGAACTGCATAACTGTCTCGACCGGGGCGGCGCGGTTCTCCTCCATTGCCTTGGCGGCAAGGGGCGCTCCGGCATGATTGCCATGCGGCTTCTGGTCGAGCGCGGGCTTGCCGCCGGAGAGGCGCTCGACCGAGTTCGCGCCGCCCGCCCCGGCGCCGTCGAAACGGCTGAGCAGGAAGTCTGGGCCGCGATGATCCGCGCTTGATCTCACCCATTGAGCGACCTCCAAGGCCCGTGTAAGAGGCGGTCTATGAGCGAGATCCTGTCCCTGTTCCCCACCCGCATCTATCGGGCCGAGTTGGCCGAGTTCGAGCAGATCGACGAGATCCGCTCGGCCTGCGAGGTTCTGGCGATCGACGACGAAGCCGGGCTGAAATGGTGCCGCAAGAACGGCTACCCTGGCTACACCTCCTATGCCTCGCTCAATGACCTGCCCTGGCGCTTCCCCGCGTTCAAGACGCTCGCCAAGGTCATCGACAAGCATGTAGCGGCTTTCGCAAAGGTGCTCGAATTCGATCTCGGCGGCGGCAAGCTGGAAATGGACTCGCTCTGGGTCAACGTGCTGCCGGAAGGCGGTTTTCATGCGGCGCATATCCACCCGCACAGCGTGATTTCCGGTACTTTCTACGTTTCGATCCCCAAGGGTGCGAGCGCGCTCCGGCTCGAAGATCCGCGCCATGCGATGATGATGGCCTCTCCGCCCCGCAAGGCCAAAGCTGCGCAGGACAATCAGGCTTTCGTGTCTCTTGCGCCGCAGCCCGGCACACTCCTGCTTTGGGAGAGCTGGCTGCGGCACGATGTGCCCGTGAACCGTTCCGCCGATGAACGGGTTTCGGTGAGTTTCAACTACAACTGGGTCTGAGCCCGCAAAAGCGCCGACAACACAACGTGCTCCAGATCGTCTTTACAATATCCTATCCCCTAGGATAGGATATTTATATGAAACATAGCTCTCACGCTGCCGTCATCTCCCGCCTCAAGCGCGCCGAGGGGCACCTCCGATCCGTCATTGCGATGATGGAAGCAGAGCGACCTTGCCTCGATGTCGCGCAACAGCTTCACGCCGTCGAAAAAGCGATCTCCGGCGCCAAGCGGACCTTCATTCAGGATCATATCGATCATTGCCTCCGGGAAGATAGCCCGGTTGGCGACACACACAGCACCATTCACGAGCTGAAGACACTCGCAAAATACCTGTAAGGCTGAAGCCATGCCCGATATCGCCAGCATCATTGCAACCGGCGTTGCCAATCCCTGGCTCTACTTGCCCGCCGCCGTCCTGCTCGGCGCGCTGCATGCGATGGAACCGGGCCACTCGAAATCGTTGATGGCCGGATTTCTGATCGCCGTGCGCGGCAATACGACCCAAGCCGTTCTGCTCGGGGTTTCGGCGGCGATCGGGCACACGCTCGTCGTCTGGGCACTGGTCATTGCCGCGCTCTGGCTCGGCAACGATCTGATCGAAAAGCAGGCCTACCCTTGGCTGGTGCTGCTTTCCGGCCTGATGATCCTCGTCATCGCCGCGCGGCTGATCTGGACCATGAGCCGACATGATCGGCATGACCATCATCACCATCCGCACGATCACGACCATCATGATCACGACGATGCACACGGGCACCACCATCATCATGATGACGACCACGGACATCACCACGAAACGCCTGAAGAACTGGCCGCGCGCTATGGCGGTCGTCGGGTCCGGAACTGGGAGGTGATCTGGTTCGGTTTCACCGGCGGATTGTTGCCCTGCCCCTCGGCGATCGCGGTGCTTCTGGTCGCGTTGAAGCTCAATGCCGTTGCGCTCGGCATTGCCATGGTCGGCGCCTTCAGTTTCGGTCTGGCCGTGACGCTCGTCAGCGTCGGGTTGATCGCCGTCTGGGGGCTGCGCAAGGCAAGCAGCCTGTCAGGGTTCGACCGCTGGACACGCTGGCTGCCCCGTGTCTCGGTGGCGATCGTCACATTGCTCGGCATCGGCGTGACGGTCCACGGCCTGATGCTGATCGCGCGCTAGGCAGGCGGCACAGGGCGTGGCTTGCCGTCATCATCGACCGCGACGAAGGTGAAATCGGCATCCGTCACCAGTTCCATCTTCGTCGACATGAAGCGCTGCGCCCAGGCTTCGATATGGATCTTGAACGAGGTCCGCCCGACATGCCCGATCTCGGTATAACAGCAGAGCACGTCACCGACCTTCATCGGCCGGATAAAGGTCATGGAATCGACCTTGACCGTCACGACGCGCCCACGCGTGCGCTCGACCCCGGCGATGCCGCCCGCCTGATCCATCATGGCCATCACCCAGCCGCCGAAGATATCACCGTTGGCGTTGGTGTCCGCCGGCATGGCGATGGTGCGCAGGGTCAATTGGCCGCGCGGTTTGGCTTCTTCAGTCACGATGACCCAACTCCTCGCAAACAAGACGCGCACCAGCGGAGAGCGCCGCCAGCTTTCCATAGGCAATGCCGCGCGTCATCGGCGCCATGCCGCAGTTGGTGCAGGGATAGAGCTTCTCCGGCGCGACGAATTTCATCGCTTCGCGGATCGTCGCCGCGACCTCCTCCGGCGTCTCGATCGTATCCGAAGCCACATCGATGCAGCCGACGAGAACATCCTTGCCGTCGAGCAGGCGGATCAGATCCATCGGCACCTTGGAATTGCGGCATTCGAGACTGACCTGATCGATCTTGGAGCGCGCGATGACCGGGAAGGTCTCTTCATAGTGCCGCCATGAGCCACCGAGCGTCGCCTTCCAGTCGATGTTCGCCTTGATGCCGTAACCGTAGCAGATGTGAACAGCGGTCGTGCACGTCAGGCCCTCGGCCGCGCGTTCGAGGGCGGCCATGCCCCATTCCGCGACCTGCGGCATATAGACGTTCCACGCCGGCTCATCGAACTGGATGACATCGACGCCAAGTTTCTCGAGTTCGCGCGCCTCCTCGTTGAGCACCGCCGCAAAGGCCAGCGCCAAGTCCTCGCGACGGCCGTAGTGCTCGTCGGCGATGGTATCGACGATGGTCATCGGGCCGGGCAGCGTGAATTTCAGCTTGCGCTTGGTATGCGCGCGCGCCGCCATTGCCTCCATCCGGTGAACCGGCGCCTTGCGGCGGATCGGCCCGGTCACGGTCGGCACTTCCGCGTTGTAGCGGTTGTTGCGAATGCCCATGATCGTCTTCTTGCCGAAATCGATCCCGTCGAGATTGGCGAGAAAGCCATGCACGAAGTGCTGCCGGGCCTGCTCGCCGTCGCCGACGATATCGAGCCCCGCATCCTCCTGAAGCTTCACGGCGAGGATCGTCGCGTCTTCCTTGCCTTGAGCGAGGGCCGCGCCTTCGAGCTTCCAGCCGGCCCAGAGCTTTTCCTCTTCCGCGAGCCAGCCGGGTTTCGGCAGCGATCCGGCGAGCGTGGTCTTGAGCATGGCATCCCCATCGGCGTATCAGGAGACTGTCAGGTGAACCAGCACCCGGCCCACGTCAAGCCGCGGCGCAATAATCACGCCGGTTGCGCCATCGCCTTCTGCCGCTTGTTGAGAAGCCAGAATACGACCGCGAGGTTGACCGCGTTCCACGCGACGCCATTGAGGAAGGCAAGGCGGTAGCTCTGCGTCCAGTCGTAGATCGCGCCCGAGATCCAGCCGCCGAACGCCATGCCGAAAATCGTCGCGGAGATCACAAGGCCGATCCGTGCACCCGCCTCGCGCGGTGGCAGGAATTCGCGGCAGATCACGGCATACATCGGCACGATGCCGCCCTGAAACAACCCGAAGATTCCAGAAATCACATAGAGCGAGGTCAAACCATTGAAGAACAGGTAGAGCACAAGCGCCGTGCCCTGCATGATCGAGCCGATCACGAGCGTCGCAGCCCCGCCGATCCGGTCGGCGAAGATACCGGAGCCGATGCGGCTGGCGATGCCGAGAAACAGCATCAGCGAGAGCATCTCCGCACCGCGCGCCGTACCGTAGCCGAGATCGCCGCAGTAGGCGACGAGATGCACCTGCGGCATCGACATGGCGACACAGCAGGCAAAGCCGGCGACGACGAGCAGCGCCTGCAACATGCCCGGCGACATGCCGAGATCCGCCCGCGCAAACGCGCTTGCCTGATCGGCCGCCGCCAGAGTCTGGTGCGAGGGGCGACGCTTGAAGAAAAAGGCAAGCGGGATGATCGTCGCCGCGCAAAATATGCCGATGCCGATATAGGTGGCGCGCCAGCCGTATTCCGGCATGGCGAAGCGCAGCACCAGCGGCCAGAGCGTGCCCGCGAGGTAGTTGCCAGAGGCCACGATCACCACCGCGAGACCACGCTTTTTCACGAACCAGTGCGAAATGTCCGCCATCATCGGCGCGAAGCCGGTTCCCGTCCCGACACCGATGAACAGCGCATGGGCAAGCGAAAACACGTAGATGTTGGGCGAAAGTCCGGCGAGCACGAAGCCGACCCCGAGGCAGACACCCGCAATGACGATCGGCACCACGATACCCGTCCGATCCGCCATCCGCCCCATCACGATAGTGCCGAAGGCGAAGCCGAACATCATCACCGTATAGGGCAGCGAGGCGTCCCCGCGCGCGACCGAGAACTCGCTCTGGACATCCGGCAGCACGACGACAATCGCCCACATGCCGACCCCGGCGATAGTCGCGACGACAAGCGCCACCCAGAGCCGTAGCCAGGCATAGGGACCATCGGGGTGGTGGCGATCGGATTCGGCAAGCACAGCGGACATTCCCCCACTCTCTCCACCACCGATGCGAAGTCAAATTCGCCGCGCAAATGATCTCATTCCGGTTGGCGATGGCTTTATCGCCGGCATGCTTGCCAGCGCGCAAAGCTTTCCGATATTGAACCCCATGAACTGGGATCCCTCGGAAGGCTCGAAACGGCGCGGCTATCATCATGGCAACCTGCGCGAGGCGTTGGTGGAGGCCGCTTTACGCCTGATCGGTGAGAAGGGCCCGGCCGGGTTCACCATCGCCGAGGCGGCCCGCGCAGCCGGCGTTTCGCCTGCCGCCCCCTATCGGCACTTCCGGGATCGCGAAGAGTTGATGGCCGATGTCGCCAAGCATGGCTTCGACGCTTTCGCGCTGGCATTGCGCCAGGCGTGGGATCGCGGGCGCCCCGATCCACGATCGGCGCTGCTGCGGGTAGGCATGGCCTATCTCGAATTCGCACGGAAAGAACCTGCCGCTTACAGTGCGATGTTCGAGACCCCATTTCCGGTTGAATGCCCGCCCGGCCTGCGAGCCGCCTCCGATGACGCCTTCGCCGTTCTGCGCGAGGCGTGCGACGCTGTGCTGGCGGACATGCCGGCCGGCCGTCGCGCGCCAGGCCTCATGGTCGCATTGCATATCTGGTCGATGTCTCATGGCATCGCCGGCCTGTTCGCGCGGGGCGACGCAGCACGGCGCCCGCTGCCCATGAGCCCCGAGGACCTGCTCGAAGCAGGCGTCCGCGTTTATCTCGACGGACTTTCCGGCCGCTCGGCGAGCTAACCAACTTGTAATGCACCCCCACTTGACGGGACGCATCGTCGATGCCATTTATGTAAATGTGATTTACATTCACATATGGAGATGCACATGAACGGGTTGGTCTGGCGGCTGGACGACTGGGGAAAGCCAGCATGGATCGCCGCAATGATCCTCGGATTCGTTGTCTTCTGGCCGATTGGCCTTTTCATCCTCTTTTACATGATCAGGAGTGGTCGCATGGGTTGCGGACATAGCTTTGGTCCCTGGAGCGAGCATCGCAAGGCTCGCTGGGACGCCAAGATGGAACGGATGCAGGAGAAGCTGGATCGCTGGCGGGCATTCCGCGAGCGGGCATTCAGCCCGGCACAGCAGCACGGCTTCGCGCCGAGCGGCAATCGCGCCTTCGACGAGTATCGCTCGGAAACGCTGCGGCGGCTGGAAGAGGAAGCGCAGGAGTTCCGCGATTTCCTCGACAATCTCCGCCACGCCAAGGACAAGGCCGAGTTCGATCAGTTCATGAACGATCGCCGTACCCGACCCACCCCGCCGGCGAAGGACGACGAGGCGCCGCGCGCCTCCTGACATCCCGCCGGGGTGCCCCCTACCCCACAAACGGCGGAGAACGGCCGGGCCCCTTTCCCGGCCGTTTGCCGTTTTTACCGGCAAGAAAGGGTCACCGCTCCGAGAGCGCGAGCCGTGTTCCCAAGGCGACAAACGCCGCCGCGAACGAGCGCCGCAGCCAGGTCATGATCGAGGGACGCGAGATGACATGGTCGCGCATCGCGGCGGCGAAGAGCCCGTAGAGCGCGAAGACCACAAAGGTCATCGCCATGAAGACGCCGCTCAGCACCGACATCTCCACAAGCGGGCTGGCCGCATCCTTGGTCAGGAACTGCGGCAGGAACGCCACGAAGAAAATCGTCAGCTTGGGGTTGAGGATATTGATGGCGATACCGTCCGCCATCACGCGCATCGGTGTACGTCTCGCTGTGCGCCCGTCGATCTTCAGCGTCCCGTGCTCCTTCAGCGTCTGCCAAGCCATGAAGAGGAGATAGGCGACGCCGGCATATTTCACCGCATCGTAAAGCAGCGCCGAGGTGTGCATCAACGCCGCGAGCCCCATCATCGCCGCGAGCAGATGCGGCACGATGCCGATGGTGCAGGCGAAGGCCGCGAGCACGCTCGCCCGCCCGCCCGCGCCAAGCCCTGTCGCGATGGTGTAGATCGCCCCCGCACCCGGCGAGACAACGACGATGAAGGACGTGAGCAGGAATTCGGGGGACATCGGGAACCCAAAATCGCGGAGGATCGCAAGAAAGGGCAGCCGTCAAGGCTACCCGCGAAAGCACCGGGTCAACGACAGGAGTTGGAGCTTGTCGAGCAGCGCTGCTGGAACCGCTGCTTGTGCGGGTCGGCTGATGCCGAAGTTACGGCAGCGATCGTGGAAATCGCGAAAACAGAAAGAAACGTGAGCGCAACAAGCTTCTTCATAGGCATCTCCTGAGGAATCAATGCCTCTTCCCCACCCGTGATTCGCAACGCTGGCGACCAGAGCGGAAAGGGCAGAAAATCAGATTCCTCTTCCCTGCCCTTGTCAATCGCCCTCAATTGTCGAGGAAGCTCCTCAGCTTCCGGCTCCGGCTCGGGTGCTTGAGCTTGCGAAGCGCCTTTGCCTCGATCTGCCGGATGCGCTCGCGCGTCACCGAGAACTGCTGACCGACCTCTTCGAGCGTGTGATCGGTGTTCATGCCGATGCCGAAACGCATGCGCAACACGCGCTCTTCACGCGGGGTGAGCGAGGCGAGCACGCGCGTCGTGGTCTCGCGCAGATTGCTCTGGATCGCCGCGTCGATGGGCAGGATGGCGTTCTTGTCCTCGATGAAATCGCCGAGGTGGCTGTCTTCCTCGTCGCCGATCGGCGTTTCCAAGGAGATCGGCTCCTTGGCGATTTTGAGCACCTTGCGCACTTTTTCGAGCGGCATAGCGAGCTTCTCGGCCAGTTCCTCCGGGGTCGGCTCGCGGCCGATCTCGTGCAGCATCTGGCGCGAGGTGCGGACGATCTTGTTGATCGTCTCGATCATATGCACCGGAATGCGGATGGTGCGGGCCTGATCGGCGATCGAACGCGTGATCGCCTGCCGGATCCACCATGTCGCGTAGGTCGAAAACTTGTAGCCACGGCGGTATTCGAACTTATCGACCGCCTTCATCAACCCGATGTTGCCTTCCTGGATGAGATCGAGGAACTGCAGGCCGCGGTTGGTGTATTTCTTGGCGATGGAGATCACGAGGCGCAGGTTGGCCTCGACCATCTCCTTCTTCGCCTGCCGGGCCTCGCGCTCGCCCTTCTGCACGGTCAGCACGATCTTGCGGTATTCGCCGATCTCGAGGCCGGTTTCCGAAGCGAGCGCCTGAATCTCCCCGCGCATGTCCTTGATGCGTTCAAGCTCGGCACCGACGAAATCCTTCCACCCCTTGGTGGTGAACTTCGAGACGCGCAGAATCCACTTCGGATCGAGTTCCGAGCCCTGATAGTGCTTGAGGAACTCGGCGCGGTCGACGCCATAGCTCTCGCCAAGCCGGAGCAGGCGGCTTTCGAGGCCGATCAGGCGCTTGTTGATGTCATAAAGCTGCTCGACCAACGCATCGATGCGGTTCTGGTTGAGCGAGAGCGACTTCACATCGGCGATGATGTCGTCCTTCAGCTTCTTGTATTTCCGCTCCTGCGCCGGCGACAACTTGGTGGACTGGAGCTTGTTCTCGATGTCCTGATCCTGAAGCCGGCGGAGCTTCTTGTAGTTGTCGGCGATGTTGTTGAAGGTTTCGAGCACCTTCGGCTTCAACTCGGTTTCCATCGCCGAGAGCGAGACGCCGCCGTCGAACTCATCGTCATCGCTATCAGGCTCCGGCGCGGCTTCACGCGGCTCACCATCCTCGTCCTCGTCATCGCGACGAGCCTTGGGCGCCTCTTCTTCGTCGAGATCGGAGTCACCCGTCTCGACCTTGGGCGCGCCCTTGCCATCAGGGCCAGCATAGGTGGCCTCGAGGTCGATGACATCGCGCAGGAGCGTCTTGCCCTCCTCCAGCTCGTCGCGCCAGATGATGATGGCCTGGAAAGTCAGCGGGCTTTCACAGAGCCCGGCAATCATCGCCTCGCGACCGGCCTCGATGCGCTTGGCGATGGCAATCTCACCCTCGCGCGAGAGAAGTTCCACCGACCCCATTTCGCGCAGATACATGCGCACGGGATCGTCGGTACGGTCGAGCGGCTCCGACGAGCGTTCGGATTTGACGACGGCCTTCGAGGTCGGCGCGGATTCCTCCGCGTCGTCGTCGGAATCATCGCCCGCATCGGCGTTGTTCTCGCCTTCCTCGGCATCCTCGTTCTCGACGACGTTGATGCCCATCTCGTTGAAGAGAGCGTAGATGTCCTCGATCTGGTCCGAGTTGACCTCTTCCTGCGGCATGACCGCGTTGATCTCGTCGATCGTGACATAGCCGCGCTTCTTGGCGAGCTTGATCAGCCTTTTGACGGCGGCATCGGAAACGTCGATCAGCGGCGCATCGGGCGCATCGGTCCCCTGATTCGCCGCTTCGTCTTTCTTGACCGGTTTCGTTGCCATTCCGTCGTGTCCCGAGCCCTGAGGCGCATCCGCCTCGCTGCTGTGTCTTTGCCATATTCGCTATGCGAACCGGCTTAACGATCTATTATCCACGATGCGCTGCGCGCACCGGCTGGCTGTCCGAATGCGAAACAAGCCCCGATTGTCATTGCCACCCCGTGCAATGGCCGTGCCTGCCCCGCGCCTCACTCTTCCTCCAGCAATGCTTCGCGCCGCTGGAGAAGCGCCCGGAGGCGTTCAAACCTCTCCTCGCCTCCGTTGGCGGCAAAATCAAGAGAAAGTGAGTCGATTTCGGTATTTAGGAACGATTGTCGGCTGTGCAAGTGGGCAGCCTCACGCCATGCCGCCAGTGCATGCGCAAAATCTGCACCGGGCTGCGCCCATTTCTCGATGGTTGCCGCTTCGCCGACAAGCCGCAGATCTTCCGCATGGCCATGTTCGGCGAGCCGTTCGGAAAGCGGGCGCGCTTCCGTCAGATCGTCAGAGGCGCGCGCGGCGGCATCGAGAATCGCGGAACGCAGGCGCCGTGCTGAACCATGCTCGAAGAGGAGTTCCGCAAAGGTTTCGGCCTCGGCCTCGACGATCCCCGGATGATGGACCGGAGCGAGCACCAGCGCCGCTTCGCGCGGCATGACCCGCACCGCCTTCTGCAGGAGCGCGCTACGCAGAAGCCCGGAACTCGGTTGCAGCGGCGGCACGAAGGCACCGGAGGGTCCGTTTCTCCGGCCACCTTCGGCACGCCCTCGCCCTTCTGCGCGCCCAGCCGGTTGTCCCCCGCGCCGTTGCGGCTGGAACAACTCGTTGACCCGCTCGCGCATCGCCTGCCTGTAGTGGCGTTTGAGATCCTCGTCCGCGATCTGCGCCACCGCGCCGAACAGCCGCTTCTCGCAATCGGCGCGCTGCTCCGGCGTTTCGAGCGGCGCCCGCTGTGTCTCGCGCTCGAACAGCACCTCGACCAGCGGTCGCGGCTTGTCGAGCGCGGCACGCAAGGCCTCGGCACCTTGCGAGCGCAGCATGTCATCCGGGTCCTGCCCGCCCGGCAGGAAACAGAAGCGCAACGTCTTGCCCGCCGACAACCCCGGCAGCGCGACATCGATGGCGCGGTAGGCAGCGCGCAGCCCCGCCTTGTCGCCATCGAAACAAAGGATCGGCTCCGGCGCGATCCGCCAGATCAACGCCAGTTGCTCCTCGGTGAGCGCGGTGCCGAGCGGCGCGACAGCGTTCTGAAGACCGGCCCGGTCGAGCGCGATGCAATCGACATAGCCCTCGACGACATGGAGCGTTCCGGCATCATGGGCTGGTTTGCGAGCGCGATTGAGATTGTAGAGGTTCGCGCCCTTGTGGAAGATCGGTGTCTCGGGGGAGTTGAGGTATTTCGCCTGCGCGTCCTTCTGGAGCGCGCGTCCGCCGAAAGCAATGATCCGCCCCTTGGCATCATGGATCGGGAACATCACCCGGTCGCGGAACCGGTCATAGGCGACGGGATTGTCCTCGAGCTGGATGAGGAGCCCCGCCTCGACCATCACCTCGACCGGCACATCCTTGCCCGCGAGGTAATCGCGCAACCCGTGCCGGTCGTTCGGTGCGTAGCCGAGGCCGAAACGCTCGGCCACCGCCCCGACAAGCCCACGCGAGGAGAGATACTCCCGGGCCTCGCGCGCCTTGGGGCTCTTCAGTTCCTCGCGAAAATACTGCTGCGCCAGCGCCATCGCATCGTAGAGGCCGAGACGCTTCTTCTCGCGCACCTCGGCATCCGGCGTCGCAACGGGAAGGATCACGCCCGCCTCCGCCGCGAGCCGCTCGACCGCCTCGGTGAAGGAAAGGCCCTCGGCTTCCATCAGGAAGGTGAAGATGTCGCCGTTCCGGCCCGAGGAGAAATCGAACCACGCCTGCTTCTGGTCGTTGACGAAGAAGGAGGGCGTCCGCTCGGCGTTGAAGGGCGAAAGCCCCTTCCACTCGCGCCCCGCCTTCTGCAACTTCACGCGCCGCCCCACCACCGCAGAGGCCGGCAGGCGGGATTTGATATCCTCAAGAATGGAGGGTGGGTAGCGCATGAAAAAGGAAGATCGCCTGTCTTTGAGAGGCCGCAAGGCAGCACATCACAATCCCCATTATCCACAGGGTTGGCAAGATTGCATGGCAGTTCATGCAATCTTCACAATTATGCATATCGCACTGAAATAACCTGCATTTCCTGCGTAAGTAGTTTCAGGCCGAGAGTGCAGCCTTCACCAATCCGCTTGCCTTGCCGAAATCCATTTGCCCGGCGAATCGCTCCCTGAGATGGGCGATTACCTTACCCATGTCCTTCATGCCTGCGGCACCGGTCTCGGCAATCGCGGCGGCGATGGCGGCCTTGGTCTCGGCCTCGTCGAGCTGTTTGGGCAGGAAGGACTGGATGACGGCGATCTCGCCCTCCTCGTTGGCGGCGAGTTCGGGGCGACTGTTCTCGCGGTAGATCGTCGCGGATTCCTGCCGCTGCTTGATCATCTTCTGGAGGAGCGCAAGAATTTCGTCGTTGGTCGCGGCTTCCTTGCCGGCGCCGCGCGCCTCGATATCCTTGTCCTTGATCGCGGCCTGGATCAGGCGAATGGCGCCAAGACGCGGCTTGTCGCCGGCCTTCATCGCTTCCTTCAGCGCCGTGGTGAATTGCTCGCGCATCTCTCTTCTCCTCGCCCGGATTCGCAGGCTCGCGCCCGAAAACGGGAATTGACGTTGTCGCCGCCGTTCCTTATCGAACGGCAAATGCCGTCGCGCGGGCCGCTGAATTTCGCGGATCCGCCCTCATCATACGAGCACCTGCCGAGAGCCCCTGCCATGACAATGCCGGATCTGCAATCCGAAAACAGCACGCTGACGCCTGCCCCCTGGACGGAAACGCGCCCGACAGCACTTCTCGTGCTCGCCGACGGCACCATGATCGAGGGGCGCGGCATCGGCGCCATGGGCGAGGGACGCGGCGAGATCTGCTTCAACACCGCGATGACGGGCTATCAGGAAATCCTGACCGACCCTTCCTACTCGGGCCAGATCATCACCTTCACCTTCCCGCACATCGGCAACGTGGGCGTGAACGAGGAAGACATCGAGACGGTCAACATGGCCCGCACCGCCGCGACCGGCATCGTTTTGGCTACCGATATTTCCGAGCCCTCGAATTACCGCGCACTCCAGCATTTCGATGCCTGGCTGAAGAAGCGCAACATCGTGGGCATCGCCGGCGTGGATACGCGCGCGCTGACGGCGCTGATCCGCGACAAAGGCATGCAGAACGCGATCGTTGCGCATGACCCGGAAGGATTCTTCGACCGTAACGCGCTCAAGAAGGCAGCGAAAGAACTGCCGTCAATGGCCGGGCTCGATCTCGTGCCGGGTGTCACCGGCGCCCAGCGTTACGACTGGGACGAGACGATCTGGCAGTGGAACAAGGGCTACGGCAAGCAGCAAACACCGGAATTCCATGTCGTCGCCCTCGATTACGGTGTGAAACGTAACATCCTGCGCCTGCTCGCCGACCGCGGTTGCAAGGTGACCGTGCTGCCGCCGACTGCGCCGGCCGCGGATATTCTCGCGCTCAAGCCCGACGGCGTCTTTCTCGCCAATGGTCCGGGTGACCCGGCCGCGACCGGACAATACGCCGTGCCGACCATCAAGGCCGTGCTCGACGCGAAAATCCCGACTTTCGGCATCTGCCTCGGCCATCAGATGCTGGCGCTCGCCATCGGCGCCTCGACGATGAAAATGGCACAGGGCCATCACGGCGCAAACCACCCGGTGAAGGAACATGCGACCGGCAAGGTCGAGATCGTCTCGATGAACCACGGCTTCGCGGTCGATCCCAAGACACTGCCGAAAAACGCCGAGGAGACGCATGTCTCGCTGTTCGACGGTTCGAACTGTGGTATCCGCCTCACCGATCGCCCCGCTTTCTCGGTGCAGCAGCACCCCGAGGCCTCGCCGGGCCCGCAGGACAGCCACTACCTCTTCGACCGTTTCATCGAGATGATGCGTAAGGCCAAGGGAGCCTGATCCGGTCCAAGAGTGCCTGAGCCGGCCCGACCGGTGCCTGCGCGACGTCAAAGACGAAAGGCGCCGAATCGGCCATCCTGCAGGCTGTTCTTGCGGGAGGTTCCATGCGTGCCCTAGCTATTTCGATCCTGATTGTCGCCAGTTGCCTGTCGTCGGCGGAAGCGGCGAGCGCGAAGCGCGGCCTCGTGCTGGCGAAGGAACGTTGTTCGGCCTGCCACGCCGTCACCGGGCATGGCGCCAGCCCCGATATCAAGGCCCCGACCTTCCGCCGCATCGCCGGGCAATGGCCGGTCGAGCAATTGCAGGAGGCATTGGCGGAAGGCATCGTCACCGGTCACCCCGGAATGCCGGAGTTCACATTCTCTCCCCGCGAGATCGACGATTTTCTCGCCCACCTCCGCCGCCTTCGCGGCCGGTGAGCGGCGCCTCTTTCCGAACTCCATATTTTGCATTCGAATCTTCTCACCCGACGCATTTTCTTCGATCAATCGGTATCCACTTGATCGAAAAATGCTCTAGAACCAGACCCGTTCGCGAAACCGGGGCCGGGTGAAGCCATGAAAAGCTGGATCGAATACTGGAATTCCGACCACCCGATCTACGTCAACGATCGCCACCTCACCCTGCATTATCGTGGCATCGCGCAGGGCATCGCCGATCTCGTGCCGGGCGAGGACGCGCATGTTCTTGATTTCGGCTGCGGAGAAGCGCTTTCCGCCGATCTTATCGCGCGCAAATGCCGCCGCCTGCTGCTGGTCGATTCCGCGCCGACCATCCGCGAGAAGCTGAAAGCCCGGTTCGGTGACAACCGGGCGATCCATGTTCTTGCACCGGAGGAGGCAAAGGCGCTCGCTGCCGGCAGCCTCGATCTCGTGGTGGTCCACTCAGTCGCACAATACCTCAAGAAGCCGGATTTTGCCGCGCTGGTTGCCGAACTCGCCGGCAAACTCAAACCCGGCGGGAGCCTGATCGTCGGCGATATCCTGCCGGAAGGGCTCTCGGCGATGACGGATGCCCTCGCGCTGCTGCGCTTCGGCTTCGACGGCGGATTTCTCGTTCCCGCCTTTGTCGGTCTCGTGAAGACGGCGCTGTCCGATTACCGGAAAATCCGTGCCGAACTCGGGCTCACGCACTATGAGGAAACGGAAATGCTCGCCCTCCTCGAAAAGGCAGGGCTCACCGCGCGCCGCCTTGAAAAGAACCTCGGCCACAATCAGGCACGCATGGCGTTCGGCGCGGTGAAATTCGCGGCGGAATAGAGCATTCTCTGATCAAGTAGCGGCCAGCTGATCACCAGAAAATGCGTCACGATAAATAAATCAGCTCCGGTCGCGGAAGCTCCAGTATTTGTGGGCGCCAAAGCTCCAGACGAGCACGATGCCGGTCGTCAGCACCTGCGACAGGAAATAATGCCAGCCAAGCCAACGCGTGAAGAAGGCCATCAGCAGCCAGGTCATGCCGAAGCCGATGCCGGCGACGACCGCGAAGCGCCATCCCGCTTCGAGGTGTCCGCGCTCGGCATCGTAGGTGTAGATGCGGTTGAGCACGTAGGAGACGATGCCGCCCGCGACATAGCCCGCCAGCGTTGCCGAGACGGGATCGTAGAAGAAGATTTCGACCAGTCCGACCAGCAGTCCGTAATGCACGATTGCTGCGACGACGCCGACGCCGAAAAACGCGATGAACTGCCGCGCGACATGCTTGAGGCGCGCAGCAAGCCCTTCCGGGGGAAGCGCTTTGTCATTCATGACGACGGCCCGCGCGCCCAGGGTCCGCGCTTCTCGACGATCTCCGGCAGGGAATTGCGCTGCTCGATCCCCGGCGGGCCGACGCGCTGCGCTTCTTCTGGGACCAGCCCTCCCGCGTATTGCTGAAGCGCATTGAGCCTTTTGGCGATCGAAGGGTGCGTCGAGAAAATGTCGCCCCAGTCGTCCGGGTCGTTCTCGATGCACATATCCATGATGCCGGAAGGCACGCCATCAATGTCCGCACGACCGGATATCTTGAGCAGTGCCGAGATCAGCGCGTCGGGGTTCTTGGTCAATTCGACGGCGCCCGCATCCGCGAGATATTCGCGGCTACGCGAAAGTGCGAAACGGATCAGGACCGCGAAAAGCCAGGCCAGCAGCAAGATAACGATACCGATAATGATCGCGCCGCCGCCACTGTTGCGGTTGTCCCCGTTGCTCGACGAACCGGAACCGAACCGCCAGCGTCCCCGCACCATCATCTCGCCGAAGAATGAGATCACGCCGACAATCAGCACGGCGAAGATCATCAGCTTCACGTCGCCATTGCGGATATGGGTCAACTCATGGGCGATGACGCCCTCGAGTTCATCCTTGTCGAGCGCTTCGAGCAGGCCGGTCGTAACCGTCACGGTGTACTGGCTCGCGTTGACGCCGCTCGCAAAGGCGTTGAGCGCCGGCGTTTCAAGCACCTGGATACGCGGCACGGTCATGCCGCGGGAAATGCAGAGATTTTCGGTGATGCGGTAGAGTTCGGGGTGGCTCTCGCGCGTCACATCCTGCGCACCGGTCGCCCAGGAGATCATCGCGGTGTTGGAAACGTAACCGATGCCGACCCAGAGCGCCGTCGCCCCGAAGGCGAACGGTAGGTAGCCCCAGAAAATTTTCGCCGCGTAACTCATGATGCCGGAAACCGGGCCGGAATATTTCATCCCGACGCCTACCAGCGTCACGCCATAGGTGACCATGGCAACGAGAAAGAACAGCGCCGCAACGAGAAAAATCGAGCGGACGCGGTTGTTGCGGATATGGGTGTAGAGGCCGAAGGCTCCGCCCACGAAAACTCTCCCGTTGCGAAAGCACAAGGCGAGCCGGCCGCCCGCCCGGGCTTATGCGAGGATGCGGCCGCCGGGCGGCGGCCCGCGAAAGAAAGCTTAGAACTTCACTTCCGGCGGCTTGTCGAGCGAGGCACGCGCTGTCTCGCCGACATCGAAGAACTCACGCTGGCTGAAACCGAAGCTCTTGGCGAAGAAAACGCCGGGAATGGCCTGCGTTGCGGTGTTGTATTCGCCAACCGCGCTGTTGAAGAAGCGCCGTGCCGCAGCGAGCTTGTCCTCGATATTACCGAGCTGCGACTGCAGATCGAGGAAGTTCGTATTGGCCTTGAGATCGGGATAGGCTTCAGACAGAGCCATCAGACGACCGAGCGCGCCGGAAAGCCCTTGTTCCGCCGCAGCCTGCGCGCCGGCGCCATGCGCGGAAATCGCGGCATTGCGCGCCTTGATGACCGCATCGAGCGTGTCCTTTTCGTGAGAGGCATACCCCTTCACAGTCTCGATGAGGTTGGGAATGAGGTCGTGCCGCTGCTTGAGCTGCACGTCGATGTCCGCGAAAGCCTGATTGGCCCGCTGGTTCATGCTGACGAGGCCGTTGTAGGCCATCAACAGCCAGACAACGACAAGGGCGAGAATGCCGAGAACGATCCAACCACCCATAGCCTTCTCCTTGAGGCGCTCAGTTAACGTTTGACGATTTCGACCCGGCGGTTCAGTGCCTGGCCGGCTTCGGTCTCATTTGTCGCAACGGGAGAAGCCATCCCCGCTCCGAAAGGCGTCAACCGGTTCGCGGCGATACCCGCACCCGTCAACGCCTTAATAACGGATTGCGCGCGCTTGCGCGAGAGGTCGACGTTGTAATCGAACCCGCCCTTGGAATCCGTGTGGCCAGCAATCACCGCCGAAACCGAGGGATTGGCCTTCAGATAGGCGATGATCTGATCGATCTGCGGCTTAGATTCCGGCCGGATATCCGCCTTGTTGAAGTCGAAGGTGATGCCATAGAGCGCCGCCCGGCCCTGTGCATCGAGCGTGGAGCGCAGCGTCGAAGCATCGAGAACCTTGATCTTGTTGGTTTCCATCGCACTGGCATCGATGACATCGACAAGCGAGCGAACCTCGTTCCCCTGTTCGACCGACAGGATCGCGACGACAGTATCGGTCGCCGCATCCTTCTTGCGGGCGATCAGATAGGTCTGGTTCTCCCAGTTCGACGGCAGGCCCGAGCCCTTGAGCTGCTCCGTGACGGCGAACCACAGGTCCGCGCCGCCACAAGCCGAGGTGCGGCAGGTGAAGATCGTCTCGAAGCCCTGTGATTGCAGCCGTTGCTCGTAGTTACGGACGACTTCCAGCGACGATCTGTCGAGCGGGCCGCGATAAAGGAAGCGTACGGCCTTGCCCTTGGCCTGGAGACTGTTGTCGTCGTTGAGGTCCTTGGCGGAGGCTATCTTCGCCTTTGGCAGCCGGATCTCATCGTAGTCACGCGTTTTCGCGAAGGCGATCACCGAACCTTCATAGCGCCCCACCATCGTGTGGTCGCGCGCGCCGGGAATGTCCTTCGCCGGCACCTGGGCGAGCACGACACCGGGAGAGAACAGGAGAAGCGACGCTACCAGCGCCTTCCGAAGCATGGATTTCATCCAGAAAATTCCTACAGGCACCTTGTTGCAGAGAAATCCGGGATTTGAAAGCACCCCGCCCGTGCTCTCGCTCCCCGCCCCCGCCGCGCGCGGTGCGCCAGCGCATGGCGCGGAATTCCCTAGGCTTTCGCGTGCCGGAAAAGGCGGGAACGGGCCGGCTTGATGTGAACTTGCCTGTTTTTGGCCTTGTCGGGTCGGTGGGCCTTGTCTATAGCGGGGCTTCAGCACGCAACATAACGCGATCCACCACCCCGGCCTCAACAAGGCGCGAAGTTCGGGGTTCGGTCGGGTCGCGCAAATTTACGGCCGGTACCATGCCCAAACGCCAGGACATCCACACCATCATGATCATCGGCGCGGGGCCGATCGTCATCGGACAGGCCTGCGAATTCGACTATTCCGGCACACAGGCGGTGAAGGCCCTCAAGGCCGAGGGCTACCGCATCGTGCTGGTGAATTCCAACCCCGCCACCATCATGACCGACCCGGAACTCGCCGACGCGACCTACGTCGAACCGATCACGCCGGAAATCGTCGAGAAGATCATCGCCAAGGAGCGTCCGAAAACCCCGACCGGCAAGAAATTCGTCCTTCTGCCGACCATGGGCGGCCAGACCGCGCTCAACTGCGCGCTTTCGCTTCAGAAGATGGGGGCGCTCGAAAAGCACGACGTCGAGATGATCGGCGCCACCGCCGATGCCATCGACAAGGCCGAGGACCGCGAGCGCTTCCGCGAGGCGATGACCAAGATCGGCCTTTCAACGCCGAAATCGCACCATGTGAAGACGCTCGGCGCGGCGCTCGATTGTCTCGACGACATCGGCCTGCCAGCGATCATCCGTCCCTCCTTCACCATGGGTGGCACCGGCGGCGGCATCGCTTACAACAAGGCGGAGTTCATCGAGATTGTCGAGCGTGGCATCGACGCCTCCCCGACCAACGAGGTGCTCATCGAGGAGAGCGTGCTCGGCTGGAAGGAATACGAGATGGAGGTCGTTCGCGACAAGAACGACAACTGCATCATCGTCTGTTCGATCGAGAATCTCGATCCGATGGGTGTCCACACCGGCGACTCTATCACCGTCGCCCCGGCGCTGACGCTGACCGACAAGGAATACCAGATCATGCGCGACGCATCCTTGGCGGTGCTGCGCGAGATCGGCGTCGAAACAGGCGGCTCGAACGTCCAGTTCGCGGTCGACCCCGCGACGGGGCGGATGATCGTCATCGAGATGAACCCGCGCGTCTCGCGCTCCTCGGCGCTGGCGTCCAAGGCCACCGGCTTCCCCATCGCCAAGGTCGCGGCCAAGCTCGCCATCGGCTACACACTCGACGAGATCGATAACGACATCACCGGCGGGGCGACCCCGGCCTCCTTCGAGCCGACCATCGACTACGTGGTCACGAAAATCCCGCGCTTCGCCTTCGAGAAGTTTCCTTCGTCCGATCCGAATTTCGCGGTGCTGACCACGGCGATGAAATCGGTCGGCGAGTCGATGGCCATCGGCCGCACCTTCCAGGAATCGCTGCAGAAGGCGCTGCGTAGCCTCGAGACCGGGCTCGACGGGCTCGACGAGGTCGACATCGAAGGCCTCGGCCGCGGCGACGACAAGAACGCCATCCGCGCCGCGATCGGCACGCCGATGGCAGACCGGATTCTCAAGGTGGGCCAGGCGATGCGCCTCGGCTTCACGAACGAGGAAATCCACGCCTCCTGCAAGATCGATCCTTGGTTCCTCGACCGCCTGCGCGAGATCGTTGACATGGAAGCGCGCGTGAAGGCGCACGGCCTGCCGAAGGATGCCGCAAACTTCCGCACCCTCAAGGGGATGGGCTTTTCCGATCAGCGCCTCGCGAGCCTTGTCGGCACGGAGACGAGCGTGGTCCGCGAAAAGCGGCAGGCGCTCGGCGTCCGCCCTGCTTACAAGCGCATCGATACCTGCGCCGCCGAGTTCGCTTCACCGACCGCCTATATGTATTCGACCTACGCCCCGCCGTTCGCCGGCAAGGTCGCGGATGAAGCCCGGCCCACGGACAAAAAGAAGGTCGTCATTCTCGGCGGCGGCCCCAACCGCATCGGTCAGGGTATCGAATTCGATTATTGCTGCTGTCATGCCGCCTTCGCGCTGAAGGATGCGGGCTTCGAGACCATCATGATCAACTGCAATCCGGAAACGGTCTCGACGGATTACGACACCGCGAACCGCCTCTATTTCGAGCCGCTCACCGAGGAAGACGTGCTCGAAATCATGGACAAGGAGCGCGAGAACGGCACGCTCCACGGCGCCATCGTCCAGTTCGGTGGCCAAACCCCGCTGAAGCTCGCCGCCGCGCTCGAAGCCGCGAAAGTTCCGATCCTCGGCACCTCGCCGGATGCGATCGACCTCGCCGAGGACCGCGACCGCTTCAAGCGCCTTCTCGACAAGCTCGACCTCAAGCAGCCGAAGAACGGCATCGCCTATTCGGTCGAGCAGGCCCGGCTCGTCGCCGCCGATCTCGGCTTCCCGTTCGTCGTGCGCCCCTCCTACGTGCTCGGCGGCCGCGCGATGGCGATCATCCGCGAGCGCGAAGCGTTCGACGACTACCTGCTCGGCACCCTGCCCTCGCTGATCCCGGCGGATGTCAAGGCGCGCTACCCGAACGACAAGACCGGCCAGATCAACACGGTTCTCGGCAAGAACCCGCTCCTGTTCGATCGCTATCTCGCCGATGCGATCGAGGTCGATGTCGATTGCCTCGCCGACGGGAAGGACACCTTTGTCGCCGGCATCATGGAGCATATCGAGGAAGCGGGCATCCACTCGGGCGACAGCGCCTGCTCGCTGCCGCCGCGTTCGCTCTCGCCCGAACTTCTCGCGGAACTCGAACGTCAGACCCGGGCGATGGCGCTTTCGTTGCAGGTCGGCGGGCTGATGAACGTGCAGTATGCCATCAAGGACGGCGTGATCTATGTGTTGGAAGTGAACCCGCGCGCGTCGCGCACGGTGCCATTTGTCGCCAAGGTGATCGGCGAACCCATCGCCAAGATCGCCTCGCGGGTCATGGCGGGTGAAAGCCTCGCGAGCTTCGGGCTGAAGACCAAGCAACTCGATCATGTCGGCGTCAAGGAAGCCGTCTTCCCCTTCGCGCGCTTCCCCGGCGTCGATACGGTTCTCGGACCGGAGATGCGTTCGACGGGCGAAGTCATCGGCCTCGATCGCGGCTTCGGCGTCGCTTTTGCCAAGAGCCAGCTCGGTTCCGGCACCAAGGTACCGACCGGTGGCTGCGTTTTCGTCTCGATGCGCGATGCGGACAAGGACCGTATCCTGCCTTCGATCAAGACGTTGCAGGAACTGGGCTTCACCTTCGTCGCCACCTCCGGCACGCAGCGTTATCTCACCGAGCACGGCATCACCTGCGAGCGCATCAACAAGGTTCTCGAAGGCCGCCCGCATATCGTCGATGCGATCAAGAACGGCGGCATCCAGCTGGTGTTCAACACCACGGAAGGCGCACAGGCCCTCTCCGACAGTCGCTCGCTCCGCCGTGCCGCCCTCTTGCACAAGGTGCCGTATTATACCACCTTGGCAGGAGCGATCGCTGCGACGGAGGGGATTCGGGCCTATCGGGCCGGCAATCTCGAAGTGCGCGCGTTGCAGGAGTATTTTGCCTGAGTTGTCCCCGTTCGGGGAGAAGTGGACAATAATCGGCGTGTGGCGGGCTCCCGCCCTGACCGGAACGAAAGACCCCGCCAGCGGCGACGCGTGGCGGGGGCACTGTTTATAAGGAGATCGGCCCATGGATCGCATTCCCATGACCGCCAGAGGCTACAAGATGCTGGAAGACGAGCTGAAGCATCGTCAGACGGTCGAGCGGCCGCGCATCATCGTCGCCATTCAGGAAGCGCGTGCGCACGGCGATCTTTCCGAGAATGCGGAATATTCCTCGGCCAAGGAGGCGCAGTCGCTGAACGAGGGCCGGATCGGCGAACTCGAAAGCCTGATCGGCCGGGCCGAGATCATCGAGGTGGCGAAGCTCTCGGGCAATACGATCAAGTTCGGCGCGACCGTGAAACTCGTTGATGACGACACCGAGGAGGAGAAATCCTACCAGATCGTCGGCGACGTCGAGGCCGACGTGAAATCCGGCCGGATTTCGATTTCTTCGCCCATCGCCCGCGCCTTGATCGGCAAGAAGGTCGGGGATACCGTTGAGGTGAATACACCCGGCGGAGGCAAGAGCTATGAGATCGTCGAGGTCGCCTTCCGATAATCCGTTTTCGCTGAACCGGCGTGCCTTGCTCTGCGTACCGGTCTCGCTCACTTGGGCGATCGCGCCCGCACAGGCCGCGCCACTGCGACGGGTGAGCGTCGATGTCGCGCTGGAAGGCGTCGGTGCTATCGCCACCCACATTCGTCGCACCCTCCCCCATCACCTTGCGCGGGAACTTACAGAAAATCCCCTCGAAGGCTATCCGCCCGGCGCGCGTCTCGTCGTCAGGGTCACGCAGGTGTATCTCTCAGCCGGGCTTGAACAGTACGGCGGGTTCGGCAACGCCGACGCGCTCGACGGCGAGGCGCTGATTCTCGATGCGGCGGGAAATGTCCTGTTGCGAAAATCCGCTGCGGGTCGCTCTCAGCCGGAAACTGACGTCGTTTCCGCCCCCTATAGCGAACCACGGCGTGTCGAGAACCTGATCCAGACTTTCGCCTATTGGACGGTGCGCTCGCTCCGCTAGCTCAGTTGCGCAGCATCGGTACAAGCCCCTCATCCTTGACCTTGCCGAGCGCGAGCGCGGTGCGCACATTGCGCACATTCGGCGTCGCGGTCAGTTCGGTGACGAAGGCCTGGAGGCTTGGCAGATCCTCGGTAACGCATTTCATCAGGAAATCGATATCGCCGGAGAGCGTCCAGCACTCGCGGACGTTCGGCCACCCCGCGACACGCTCCTGGAAAGCCGCGAGATCGCCCTCCGCCTGACTCGCAAGGTGAACGAAGGCGAAGCAGATCACCGAATAGCCGAGCCGTCCGGCATCAAGAATCGCGCGGTAGCCCTCGATGTAGCCGGCCTCCTGCAAGGCGTGGACACGGCGCAGGCATGGAGGCGGCGTAAGCCCGACCCGTCGCGCGAGCTCGACATTGGTCAACGCACCATCCCTTTGAAGTTCCGCGAGAATTTTCCAGTCGACATCATCGAGAGTCATCGCGCGGGTCATGAGGATCAACCGGAGGTTCAACGGGGAATACCAAGAGCGCCGGTTTGCCCGTGGACATCGGCAACGCAGCGAACCATAACGGCAGCAAGCCGTAGCGAAAACCCCGCCGGACGGCAACCTGCGAGACGGTCTTGCCCACCATTCCAGCGTTTTCATCTCATACTCGTTGCTGGATCGTGACCGACGGCAAGGCCGGCGATCTCAACCAGTGCCTCGGGCTGGCCGAGCGGTTGGGTCTGACTGCGGATATCCGCACCGTTCGCCCGCGTGCGCCGTGGGTATGGGGCATGCCGCTGACATGGCGCGTGCCAGCGATCGCCATCGACCCAGCCGAAGCACCCGGTCGCCCGAATGCCCCCCTCGCAGGCGAGATGCCCGATCTTGTGATCGCCTCGGGGCGTCGCGCAGCACCCTACCTGCCGGCGATCAAGCGCGAGTCTGGCGGACGCGCTTTCACGGTCTTCCTCAAGGACCCGCGCACCGGCGCCGAGATCGCCGATTTCCTCTGGGTGCCCGAGCATGATGCCTTGCGTGGCCCAAACGTGATGACGACGCAGCTCTCGCCCCATCGCGTCAGCCCGACGTCGCTGGAAGTTCTGCGCATGTCTCCGCCGCCGACCCGGATCGCAGCCCTGCGCACCCCTCGTATCGCCGTGCTGATCGGCGGCAACAGCAAGGACTTCACCTTCACCGATGCGGATATCACGCAATTCGGGGCTGCGATCGAGACTCTCGGCGGAAGCGGCGCCGGAATCATGGCAACGACCTCACGGCGCACCCCCCCAACCCTTGCCGAAACCATCCGGAAGGTTGTCGAAACATCCGGCGGCTGGCTGTGGGACGGCACCGGGGAAAACCCTTACCGTGATCTCCTCGCCCATGCCGATGCGCTCGTCGTGACGGCGGAATCGGTCAATATGGTCGGCGAAGCGCTGGCCACGGGGCGCCCCGTGCACCTCTTCCGGCCGACGGGCGGATCACGGAAAATCGATCAATTCTTGCGTGGACTTGAAGCGCGCGGGCTCGTCCACCCCTTCTCCGGCGCCGTTCGAGGCGATAGGTATGAGCCCGTCGACGACACCGATGCCATCGCGCAGGAACTGGCCCGCCGCTATGCCCGGCATCGGAGCGCGCAAGCGAGGAAGGAATAGCCCATGAGCAAGCACCATCACGCCAAAGTCATTGTGATCGGCTCCGGCCCTGCGGGCTACACCGCCGCGATCTACGCCGCCCGTGCAATGATGAAGCCGATGCTCATCTCCGGGCTTGAGGCCGGCGGCCAGTTGATGATCACGACCGATGTCGAGAACTATCCCGGTTTCGCCGAACCGATTCAGGGCCCTTGGCTGATGGAGCAGATGAAGGCGCAGGCCGAACATGTCGGCACCGAGATGATCTCCGACCATATCGCCTCGGTCGATCTCTCGCGTCGCCCTTTCCGTCTCACGGGCGACGGCGGCGATACCTACACCTGCGATACGCTGATCGTTGCGACCGGTGCCAAGGCCAAGTGGCTCGGCATTCCCTCGGAGGAGCATTTCAAGGGCTTCGGTGTTTCCGCCTGTGCGACCTGCGACGGCTTCTTCTATCGCAACAAGGAGGTTGTTGTTGTCGGTGGCGGCAATTCGGCGGTCGAAGAGGCACTCTATCTCGCCAATCTCGCCAGCAAGGTTCGCGTCATTCACCGCCGTGACAGCTTCAAGGCCGAGCGCATCCTGCAGGAGCGCCTCTTCGCCCACCCCAAGATCGAGGTGATCTGGGATTCGGCGATCGAGGAGATCTGCGGCTCGGAAGAACCGCGCTCCGTCACCCACATCCGGGTCAAGAACGTAAAAACAGGCGTGATCTCCGAACTGAAAACCGATGGTGTTTTCGTCGCCATCGGCCATGCCCCCGCCTCCTCGCTGTTCATCGGACAACTGGAGATGAAGGAGAGCGGCTATCTCAAGGTTGCGCCCGGCACGCCGCGCACCAATATCCCCGGCGTCTTCGCAGCCGGCGATGTCGCCGACGAAACCTACCGGCAAGCCGTCACTGCGGCCGGCATGGGCTGCATGGCGGCGCTGGAAGCCGAGCGGTTCCTCACCGCTCACGCACCGGAGAAGATCGCCGCCGAATGAACCGGCGATAGCGACGCACAACCTGTGGATTGATTCCGCACCGGGGTGTTGCCATCGCGGGCAATTCCTGCTGCTATGCTTGTGACGCATACCGCTCGGCAAAGAAGCGGGGCTCAGAAGCATAACTCGGAGGGGGCCGACCTTGGACTGGGATCGTGTTCGTATCTTCTATGCTGCCGCGGAGGCAGGCAGTCTCACGAGGGCCGGCGAGGTTCTTGGACTTTCCCAGTCTGCGGTCAGCCGCCAGGTTTCCGCTCTCGAATCCGAGCTTGACGTGCCGCTCTTCCACCGCCACGCGCGCGGTCTCGTGCTGACCGAGCAAGGTGAACTCCTGTTCCGTACCGCGCGCGAACTCGTCACTAAACTGGAACAGACCCGCGCCAGCCTCTCCGACAGCCGCGAGAAACCCAATGGCGAGCTGAAGATTACCGCCAATGTCGCGCTAGGCGGCAACTGGCTCACCCCACGTCTGTCGGAATTCCTCGACCTCTATCCCGACATCAAGCTTCAGGTCATCCTTACAGACGACGAGCTTGACCTCGCGATGCGCGAGGCCGATGTGGCGTTGCGCCTGCGCGCGCCGGTGCAGGCCGACCTGATCCGTCGCCGGCTGTTCGCCGTGCATTTCCACGCCTATGCGACCCCTGATTATCTCAAGCGCTTCGGTGCGCCCCGCGCTATCGGCGATCTCGACGAGCATCGTCTGGTGGCGTTCGGCGGCGATATTCCGAGCTATCTCTCGGACACCAACTGGCATTGCACAGCCGGGCGTGAGCGGCGCGAGCCACGCCAGCCGGCGTTGGTCGTCAACTCGATCACCGCCCTCCTCAACGCAGCGCAGAGTGGCGCCGGAATCGCGGTGCTGCCCGATTACGTCGTCGATCAGGCTTCGACGCTGGTGCAGCTCCTGCAGGGCGAGACCATGCCGCATCTCGACTGCTACCTCGTCTATCCCGAGGCGCTCAAACAGGTCGCGCGCGTGCAGGTTTTCCGTGACTTCCTCGTCTCGAAGGCGCAGCGCTGGGTATACTAGGCTGCGCGCGGTCCATTCTCGTTGAGGTCGAAGGCGAAGACTTTCGGCGGCATCAACGTGGTATCGACACTGAGCGGAAACGCCCGCCAATAGAGCGTCTGTCGCATACCGTTGTTGAGTTTGAATTCGTACCGCCCGCGCGTCGGGTCCGGCATCCGCAACGCATCGCGAACGATGGTGCCAAGGCCACTGTTGAGTTCATACACCGTATCGAGCACGGGACGGTTGATGACCTCGCTCTTCTGCACCTTGCCGAAGAAGCGCAGAAACTGCCGGTTGGCGCTGAGCACCTTGCCGACAGGGTCCGTTACCACGATGCTGCTCGGCGAATTCTCGATGAAGGCTTCGAGAAACCCGGCAAGCTGGCGCACGGAGCGCACCGGAGGTTCGGGCGTGGCGCTGCTTCGCCGGAAAACACCAATGAGATAGCGGTCTTCGCCCTGGACATGCAGCGCACAGGCACAATCCACCAGCGAAATGGTTCCATCCGCGTTCACGAAGGGAAGGAGGATCGGGCCGGCATGGCCATCCCGGATAGCACAATGCCAGTGATCGCGGTATTTGAGCATATCATCGGCGCTCAGCAAGCGCGCGAGTTCGTCGAGTGTGACGTCATGGACGAAGGTTTCGTTGAAATCGCGGCCGAACTCGACGCGCAATACATTGGTCTGGAGATTGAGCAGCCATTTGTCGACACCGACAAGGCGCTGCAACTGGGCGATGATATCAGACCGACCACCGAAGCTTGAGACAGGCATGGCACGATATTCCTCAACTACAGGTTGAAGACTATCTCACCAAAAACCTCGCCTTTACTTAGAAAATCCACTAAAATTTACTCGATTTCACGCCCAGAGGCGTTCCTTTTCCAAACCCTTGTAAAGTTCGGCAACATGCTCGGCATAGCCGTTGAACAACAGGGTCGGAACGCGCTCGCTGGTCCCGAGCACCCGCTCCGAGGCTTGACTCCAGCGCGGATGATCGACCTTGGGGTTCACATTGGCCCAGAAACCGTATTCCGAGGGCTGAAGCGCTTCCCATAGTCCGACCGGGCGTTTGTCCGTGAACGAGATCCGCACGATCGACTTGATCGACTTGAAGCCGTATTTCCACGGCAGTGCAAGCCGGAGCGGCGCGCCGAACTGTTTCGCCAGCGGCTTGCCGTAGGCCCCGGTAACCAGGAAGGCGAGATCGTTGGCCGCTTCCTCGATCGTTACGCCCTCGACATAGGGCCAGGGATAGATCGGCGAGCGCTGCGCCGGCGCCATCTTCGGATCGTTGAAAGTCTCGAAGCGCAGGTATTTCGCGCCCGACAGCGGCTTCGCCAGATCGAGCAGCGCCCGCAACGGAAAGCCGGACCAAGGGATTGTCATCGACCAAGCCTCGACGCAGCGGTGGCGGTAGAGTCGCTCCTCGCGCGGCATCGACTTGATGAGATCGTCGATGCCGATGTCGCGCGGCGTCTCCACCAGACCGTCAATCTTCAGAACCCAAGGCCGGATCTTCAACGCCTGTGCAGCCGATGCAACGGATTTGGTGCCACCAAACTCGTAGAAATTATTGTAGTTCGCGTTGATCGATTCAGGCGTGACATCACGCTCGATCGTGAAGGCCGCGTTACGCGGATAGGGATGCAAGCGATCGGTCTCCGTCTGCTGATCGGCACGGGCCGGCAGGCCCGCGACCCCGGCGAAGAGCCCGGCCCCCGCAAGCAGCGCCGAACGACGGGACAGGAAAAGCGCTTCGGGCGTTGCCTGAGCTTCGGGCAGTTCCCAGCCTTTGCGTCGATGATACTGCATGCGCCGATCCTTTCGTTCACCGGAAGGATACTGGCCGACAAACCCACGACCAAATCACGGACGCGCGAGCATCAGGCTGCCGGCGGATTGTCCTCGCGCAACATCCGGCGCAGCACCTTGCCGACATTGGTTTTCGGCAAGGCCTCCCGAAACTGGATCACCTTCGGCACCTTGTAGGCCGTCAGCAGATCGCGGCAATGCGCCCGCACGGTTTCCGCATCAAGATCGGGATCCTTGCGGACGATATACGCGGCAACGGCTTCCGTCGATTGCGGGTCCGGCACGCCGATCACTGCCACTTCCAGCACACCGGGATGCTGGGCGATGACTTCCTCGACCTCGTTCGGGTAGACGTTGAAGCCGGAGACGAGAATCATGTCCTTGAGGCGGTCGACCACCTTGAACATCCCGTCCGGCATCATGATGCCGATATCGCCGGTCCGGAAGAAACCATCCGCCGTCATTACCTTGGCGGTTTCATCAGGGCGCTGCCAATAGCCGCGCATCACCTGTGGACCGCGGACACAAATCTCGCCGCTCTCGCCTGTGGCTGCCGCCTTACCTTCTCCGTCGCGCAGTTCGACCTCGGTCGAGGGTACAGGATAGCCGATTCCACCCGAAAACTCCGCGAGATCCGGCCGATTGATCGTCACGACGGGCGAGGTCTCGGACAAACCATAGCCTTCCGCAATCGAGCAGCCGGTCAGCGTCTTCCAGTTCTTGGCGACGGTACTCTGGGTTGCCATGCCGCCCGAGACCGAGAACTTGAGGTTCGAGAAATCGATCTCGCGGATCGCAGGGTGGTTGGCGAGCGCGTTGTAGAGCGTGTTGACGCCCGACATCAGCGTGAAGCGTGTCTTCTTGAGCGTCGCGATAAAACCGGGAATATCGCGCGGGTTGGCGATCAGCAGGCAGGAGGCGCCGATCTTCATCATGAAAAGGCAACAGCAGGTGAGCGCGAAGATGTGATAGAGCGGCAGCGCCGTCACCATCACATTGTCCGGCACGGGGCGGATCGCCCAGCCAAGAAAGGCATCGCACTGCGCGACATTGGCCGACACGTTGAGATGGGTGAGCGTCGCGCCTTTGGAAACGCCGGTCGTCCCGCCCGTGTACTGCAGGAAAGCCACATCCTCGAGTGTGATCTCGACCGAACGCATCCCGGCATTACCACCAACTGAAAGGACCGTCGCGAACTTCACCGCCTGCGGCAGCGAATAGGCCGGCACCACCTTCTTCACGTAACGCGCAACGATGTTGACGATCTTTCCCTTCAGCCCGAGCATGTCGCCAGCCGAGGTCAGGATGACTTTCTTGACGGAGGTATGCGGCAGCGCATCCTCGACGACATGGGCGAAGTTCTCCAGAACGAAGATCGCTTCCGCGCCTGAATCGTTGAGCTGGTGCATCAGCTCACGCACCGTGTAGAGCGGATTTACGTTCACCACCGTGAACCCACCGATCAGGCAACCGAACATCACGGCGGGATAGGCCATAACGTTCGGCATCATGATGGCGATGCGGTCGCCCTTCTTGAAACCCTGCGCCTGCAACCACGCCGCCACAGCCGTCGCTGCCGCGCCGATCTCGCGGTAGGTCAGCGCCTTCCCGAAGCTCTCGAAGGCGGGCTTGTCGGCGTATTGCTGCACGCTCTGCGAAATGAGTTCTGCCAGAGTTGGCAACCGCGCGACATCGATCTCGGACGGAACCGAATTCGGATAGTGCCTGAGCCACGGGCGCGACGCCATGATCCGATGCGGCATTTGCCTTTCCTCCCCTTCCCGCGCTTGTTCGCGCGGCGATCCATTTGGCGTCTGATGCGCCAACTGTTTATATATGAACTAAAGTTCATACCATCTGAAGGTAGAATGTCCAGTGCATCTGGCAAGGATGTTTTTTAGTGAGTCACAGGGTGGAGAATGGCGTTCATGCCTCGGTTCGGCTCTGGAAAAACGCGACGATGCGCCCGTCGATCACCAGCAGGCCTGCGGCGATGATTGCGAAGCCGACGATCTCCCGCCACGCCAGCGTCTCGCCGAGAAAGACCACGCCGAGCAGGATACCTGAACAGGGAATCAACAGGGTCACGAGGGAGGCGTTGGTCGCGCCGGCGCGCGTGAGAATACGGAAGAACAGCGTGTAGGCCGCCGCAGTCGAGACCAGCGCCAGAAGCACGAGGGCCATCATGGCACTGCCGCTCGGCATCGGCAGGGAGAAGGGGCGATCAAGGATCAACGCGGTCGGGACCATAATCAGCGCCGCGAAACTCAACTGGCCGGTCGCCAGCGCTGTCGGATGCGCTCGCCCCTGTATGAAACGGCGACCGAAGATATTTGCGAAGGCATAGGAAACCGCGCCGCCAATGCAGGCGAGGAGACCGAGCAATTCCCCGCCAGACGCCGCACGTCCAGAAAAGAGCACCACGACGCCCGCGAAGCCAAGTAGCACACCGACGACCCGGCGCAGGTCGAGCCGTTCGCCGGGCAACGCCAGATGCGCGAGCAGCATCGTGAAGATCGGCGTCGTCGCATTGAGAATGGAGGCAAGGCCGCTGGCAATCCGCGTCTGGCCGAACACAATCAGGCAGAACGGCAAGGCGCCGTTGAGGATCGACATGCCGAAATAAGCGATGAGGGATCGGCGGTCGAGCGGCAGCGGAATGCCCGAAATCCTCAGGATCACGTGCAGGGCCGCGGCGCCGAGCAGCACGCGGAACGCGACGATGGAGAAAACCGGCACTTCCTTCACGGCGATGCCGTTGAACAGGAAGGACCCGCCCCAAAGGAGAGAAAGCACGCCCAGCATGGCCCACTCGGCGCTGGTCATCGCCCGCGCGCCGGTTGGCGCCGCTCGCGACGTTTCGTCTTTCATCGACATGGAATGACTCGGAAAATGTGTCTGTTAAAGCGAGACTGGCACGCCCGGCGTCAGCGCGCCACCCGAATTCGCCTCAACGCTGCGCGAAGCGGAACCGGAAGCCGCACTGCCACCAGTTGCGCGGTTCGCCGATGTCGATATGCACTGACTTGGTATGGCAGTAGGTGCCCACCCCGCCAGCCTCGGGCAGGGTCCGGAGGAATTTCGCGAGCCTCGCGCGTTCAATCCCCGGCACGAAGAAATCGGCCGCCATGCATTTGCGGTGAAAGGAGCCGAGCCGGCCGCGGTTGCGTTGGCCCGAAGTGATGACCGGCGTTCCCTTGAAATGCTCGCCCGCGATGCGCACGAGTCGCAGCAATTCCGGTCGCAGGCAAGCGATGTCCACCGCATCCGTCTGTTTTTCGACCAGCATCGGCTCCGGCGTCTTCTCTTCCTCAGCTTCGATTTCCTCGGTAGTCGCGGGCTGTGTCGTCGTCGGCAGGCTGGCGACGACTGCCGGTGAATCCGGAGGTGTCGAGGGCGCGAGGGGTGCAACCTCGGTCGGGGCCGGCACGGATACCGGAGGCGCTGCGGGTGGTGGCGCGACCGACACAACCGGCACCGCCGGCGGACCGGGAGGTGTCGCCGGAACGACTGGCGTCGTACGCGGAGTGTTCACGCCAGGCGCGCGCTCGATTGCGAAGGGGCGGACAGGCGGTAATGGTGCAGGATGCGCCGGATAGGCTGCCACACGCTGACCACCTTGGATCTCCGGAGCCGTCGCCGGAGCATTGCCGCCGGTCGGTGCACCACCTGCAGGAGCCGGAACCTCAACCTCCGGCTCGTCATCGGCGGGTTGGGAGACCATCGGGTTGTCCTGCGGGATGGCCGGGTTGAACCCGGCCATCGCCAGCAGCAGCGTCAACCCGGCGCGTTGCAGGACGCGGCGCGCGCGCATGCCGAAACCCGGTTTCGTCACGCCGCGCGTCGCCTCACGAGATCGCAGCGCAGAAGCGCTGGATGCGACGGCAGGCTTCCTCAAGTTTCTCGGTCGAGGTCGCGTAGGAGACGCGGAAATTCGGACCGAGCCCGAAGGACGAACCGTGAACCGTCGCGACGCCTTCGGTCGAGAGCAATTCCATCACGAAATCCTCGTCAGTCTCCAGTACCTTGCCCGAAGGCGCCTTCTTGCCGATGAGTGGCGCGCAGGACGGATAGACATAGAACGCGCCTTCCGGTTTCGGGCACTTGAGGCCCGTCGCCTGATTGAGCATCGACACCACGAGATCGCGGCGCTCCTCGAAGGCCTTGCGGGATTTCGGGATGAAGTCCTGCGGCCCGTTGAGCGCTTCCACCGCAGCCCACTGCGCGATCGAGCAGGCCCCCGAGGTCTGCTGGCCCTGCACCAGTTCCATCGCCTTGATGAGTTTGTCCGGGCCGGCGGCATAACCGATGCGCCAGCCGGTCATCGCATAGGCTTTCGAAACACCATTCATGGTGAGCGTGCGGTCCATCAGACCCGGCTCGACCTGCGCCGGCGTCGTATAGACGAAATCGCCGAACACGAGATGCTCGTACATGTCGTCCGTCAGCACCCAGACATGCGGGTGCTTCATCAGGACGTCGGTGAGCGCCTTGAGCTCGGCGCGCGAATAGGCCGCGCCCGACGGGTTCGACGGCGAGTTGAACATGAACCACTTCGTCTTCGGCGTGATGGCGCGGTCGAGATCTTCCGCAGTCAGCTTGAAGTTGTTCTCCATCTTCGTGTTCACGTAGACGGGCGTGCCGCCGCAGAGCGCGATCATCTCCGGGTAGGAAACCCAGAACGGCGCGGGAATCACTACCTCGTCGCCGGGGTTGATCGTTGCCATGAAAGCGTTGAACAGCACATGCTTGCCACCCGTTCCGACGATGGTCTGCGTCGGCTTGTAATCAAGGCCGTTCTCGCGCTTGAACTTGGCGGCAATCGCCTCACGCAAGGGAACGATGCCCGGAACCGGCGTGTACTTCGTCTCGCCGCGCTGGATCGCCGCAATGGCCGCGTCCTTGATGTTCTGCGGCGTATCAAAATCCGGCTCACCCACGGAGAGCGAGATCACGTCCTTGCCTTTCGCTTTCAGGTCGCGCGCCATCTGCGTCACCGCGATGGTCGCGGAGGGCTTGATGCGGGACAAGGCGTCAGCAAGGAAGGCCATGTTGAGTTCACTCCTCATGAGATGGAAAGCGCGTCCCGAGGTTTCGGGCGGCACGGCATCGTCGGACTAGCAAACGAAGCCGCACCGCTTTATGTCTCTTGGCTCAAGCCTTCAAGAAGAAACCGAGCTTTCACGCTCAAACGAGGCAAAAAGACGTCCTTCTTTCCGAAAGTCCGCAAGGAAATGTCGTGAAAAGCAGGATTATTTGACATTGATGGAGGAATTCATGTCCGATCGTTTCACGTGGCTGCATCGCCGCCAGTTTATGGGACTCACCGCAGGCCTCACCACCGGCCTCATCGCCGCACCTGCCGTGCTGCGCGCCCAGGGCGGTTTTCCCTCGAAAGCCGTGACGATCGTGGTTCCCTATCCGGCTGGCGGCCCGACGGATGCGATCGCCCGCATCGTCGGCCAACACTTGGAAGAAAGCCTCAAGCAGAAGGTTCTGGTCGAGAACAAGGCCGGCGCCTCCGGCTCGATCGGCACCCGCGCGGTTGCGACCGCCGATCCGGATGGCCACACCATCGTGTTCGGCAACAACCAGACGCATGGGAACAACATGTTCCTGATGAAGACGCCGGGCTACGACGCGATCAAGGATTTCGCGCCGCTCGCGGGTGTCGGCGCCTTCCCGCATGCCCTCGTCGTGAAGAAGGATCTGCCGGCCAAGAACCTTCAGGAACTGATCGCACTCGCCAAAAAGGAGCCGGGCAAGCTCAACTATGGCTCGACCGGCAACGGCTCGGGGTCGCATCTCTCGATGGAACTGCTGATGAAGCGCACCGGGATGCAGATGGCGCACCTGCCCTACAAGGGCGCGGCGCCGCTGGTGCAGGACATCATCGGCGGCCGCATCGACGTCTCGCTCTCGACCCTGCCGAGCGTGCTCAAGCAGGTCGAGGCCGGGCTGATGCGTGCAATCGGCGTAGCCAGCGCCCAGCGGGTCGCGCAGATGAAGGATGTTCCGACCTTCCGCGAGCAGGGAATCACCAACGCCGATGCCGAATCCTGGGCCGCCTTCTTCGCCCCGGTGAAAACCCCGGCGCCCGTCGTCGAGAAGCTCTCCAACGAGATCATCGCAGCTCTCAAGGCAAAGCCCGTTGCGGACAAGATCACCGCGCTCGGTTTCTCGCTCGAACCGCGTGGACCGAAGGAGTTCGCACCCTATCTCAAGCAGGAGATCGACACCTGGGCCGAGATCATCAAGGCGGCGGGGATCGAACCGGCCTGATCGCGCCACGGCGCTCGGGTCGCATGATCAGGCATCGGGAGCGGCAGGACATGGTTCGCAGGATCGGATTGCTTGCCTTTTCTCTTGCCGCTCTCGCGACCTCGCCGGCAATCGCCGCCGCGCCGGACGAACCCAAGGTCGAAGTCGTCGTCAAGGGGTTGCAGAACCCCTGGGGTCTCGCCTTCCTGCCGGACGGACGCGCGCTCATCACCGAGCGCGCGGGCCGGCTTCGCATCGCCAATCTGCGGACGGGCACGCTTTCCGGACCCGTCGCGGGATTGCCCGCACTTCATGTCCGCAGTCAGGGTGGCCTGCTCGGCATCGCGCTCGATCCGGATTTCCGCGCCAACCGGAAGCTTTACCTTTGCTTCTCCGAGCCACGGAACGGCGGCAACGGCACCTCGGTTTTCGCGGCCACGCTCTCCGGCGACGGCGCGCGGCTCGAAAACGGTCAGGTGATCTTCCGCCAGATGCCGGCTGTGAACTCCAACCATCATTTCGGTTGCCGACTGGTGTTCGACCGGGCGGGCAATCTGTTCGTGACCCTCGGCGACCGCTATTCCCAGCGGGACGAGGCGCAGAACCTCGCCAATCACATCGGCAAGATCGTCCGCATCCGGCCCGACGGCTCCGTACCCGCTGACAACCCGTTCATCAAGACGCCCGGCGCGCGCCCTGAAATCTGGTCCTACGGCCATCGCAACATTCAGGGCGCGGCGCTCCATCCCGAAACCGGGACGCTCTACACCGCCGAACACGGCGCCAAGGGTGGCGACGAGATCAACCGGCCCGAGGCCGGCAAGAACTACGGTTGGCCGGTCATCACCTACGGGGTCGATTATTCCGGGGCGAAAATCGGCATCGGCACGCACAAGGAAGGCATGGAACAGCCTCTCTATTACTGGGACCCTTCGATCGCCCCCTCCGGCGCCACCTTCTATCGCGGCGACAAATTCCCCGCGTGGCGCGGCAACCTCATCGTCGGCGCGCTGGCGGGCTCACTGATCGCGCGTCTTGAAATCCGCGACGGCAAGGTCACGGGCGAGACCCGCTATCTCGAGGATCGGGGCGAGCGTATCCGCGATGTGGTCGAGGGTCCGGACGGGTATATCTACCTGCTGACGGACGAGACAGCCGGCGCCCTGCTCCGCCTCACGCCCGGTCGTTGATCAGCCATACCTCAGCTTCATCCCGAGGATGATCGCCACCAGAAAAATGGTGACACCATTGGCGACGATCAGCGGCCAAGAGGCGATGAGCACGCCGTAAGCGAGCCAGAGCGTCACACCGATCGCCAGCATCAGATACATTACCAGTGACAGCGAGCGCGTCTCGCGCGTGCGGATGACCTTGAGCGCCTGCGGCACCCAGCACAGCGTGGTGATGACGGCAGCCGCCGAACCGATAAGTTCGATGGCAAGGGGGCTGAGGGGTAAGGTCACGGGCGGAGCGCTCGCAGGCAGGGAGGATACGCCGTCCCTGCCTGCTTCGGATCGAAGTTGCAAGACCCGTATCAGGCGATCAGCCCGGCCATCGGCTTGAGCGAGGCCGAATTCGGGAACACGCGATCGGCCAGCACAGCTGCGGATAGCCCGAACTGATCGGCAAGAATGCCCTTCATGACCGCACGGAGATCGGTCGTCGGCCGGAGGTCGCGGGCCTCGTGAAGCTGTCCCGCCTTGAGGCCAGGCCAGTCAGCGACAATCCGCCCGCCGCGCACCGCCCCACCGGCGAGCATCGCCACGGTCGCGGTGCCGTGGTCCGAGCCTTCCGTGCCGTTGACCTTCGCCGTCCGTCCGAACTCGGTAACGACGAGGATCGTCGTATCCTTCCAGCTCGCGCCGAACTCGCGCTCGAACGTCGCGAAGGCGCCGTCGAGACCACCGAGCAGGTCCGCGAGCCGTCCTTTCACGCCGCCCTGATTGGCGTGCGTATCCCAGCCATCGAACGAGAGCACGGCCACGCGCGGCCCCTCCTCCTTCATCATCAGCCGCGCCGCGCCGGAGGCCGCCCGGGCCATCATCGCCGGGTTGCCGCCACCGCGATTGTCCGGCTCGCTGCCGCGCGCCAGCATGTCGGCCGTCAGCCCGGATTGCAGCGCCTTCGCCAGGACCGGATCGGTGTGGTTGTAGAGATCCATCACCCGGCGGGCGAGATCATCGTTGGATTCGGCGAGCCGTTGCGGCGCCCAGCCCATGACCGGTGCGTCGCCGCGCAGCACCAGCGGCGTGATGGCCCCCACTCCGAGCGCGCCATGCGTTGCCACCCTTTCGCCCTTCGGCATGGCCTGGATCGCCCGGTTCAACCAGCCGCTGTCGATCTTGCCGACTCCGGCCAAGCCGGATTCGAGCACATCCTGCCCATCGAAATGCGAGCGCTCGCGGTAGGGCGAGGCGACAGCGTGCACGACGAGCGCCTGCTTCGCTGCGTAGAGCCGCGCAAAATTCGGCATCGCCGGATGCAGCGCAAAAAAATCATCCAGCATCAACCCGGCGTTCTCGCCCGAGCGTGCCAGCGCCATGCCCTCGCGCAGGGCAGCGTAATCGGGATCCCCGACAGGCGCGAGCGCCGAGAGACCGTCGAGTGCGCCACGGAGGATGATTGTCAGGAAACGCGGGTCGCGTGCGCCAGCCGCCGAGGCGATCCTCGGCATATGCGTCCAGGCAAAGAAGGACAGTCCCGCGCCGAGCAACCCGCGACGGGACATCGGCATCGCCTCGCAACAGGCATTCGCAGGGAGGATTGTCATGGTGCTTCCTCGTTACCGGCGCTGGAATTCGGGTGACATCAGCAGGAGCGCAAGCCCCTGCGGGCGCGTTTCTGCGCGGGCAATGGCGGTTCGGGTTTCGCCCGAAAGCGAAGGACCATAGAGCGCCTCAGCCCGCTCTCGCGGATCAATCTTGCCGGCCGCTGGCCGCGCGACCTGCAATGCGAATTCAAGGCGTGTCTTGATCGCCTTGGGCGAGGCGATGGTCATGAGATCGTCGGGATGACCGTTTGGACCTTCCGGGTTCCAAAACGGCTGACCCATGAGGTTGAGCGCGTTGAGGAAGCGCGGCACGCGATCCACCGGCGTGTCTGTTGCGCGCAGGCTCGCGACGATGAATTCATAGGGCGTCCGCAGCTTGGCCCCCGGCCCCTGCCAACTCTCCGGCGCCGTCAGCAATACCCGCGCCAGCGAGGCGAGATCGCCGCCGCTCTTGCGAAAATCCTGTTCGAGTCGAGCCACCAGCGCCGCCGGCGGCGTATCGGATATGAAATGACGCGTCAGCTTGTTGGCGATGAAGCGCGCCGTCGCCGGGTGCCGGGCGAGATCATCGAGAATCGCTAGCCCCTGTCCCTTGCCCGTATCGGTATAGCTCTTGCCGAGCACCATCTGCGGCCCCGGCTCGTGGCGGTTCGGGGCAAAGAAAAAGCCGCCGTAGCCGTCGATCATTTCCTCGAAATTCGAGACCGACCAGCCGGTGAGCGCCTTGGCAAAATTCGTCACGTCCTGCTGTTTGTAGCCACCGCCGACGCCCAGGGTATGCAGTTCGAGAATTTCCCGGGCGAGGTTCTCATTAAGGCCCTTCGCGCGGCGCTTGCCCGCCGGCGAATTCGGACCGATCGACTGGCGCTGGTCAAGGTAGTGTAGCATCGCCGGGTGGGTTTCGACCGCGATCAGCATGTCGCCGAAACGCCCGAAGGCATGGGCGCGGATCACCTCGCGCTCGTAGGCACCCGCCAGCCCCTGCATGATCTGGCCGCGCCGGAGGGCGACGCAGAAATGGTTCGACCAGAAAGCGACCCAACGCTCGGCAAAACCGAGGTCGGTCGAAATCGCCTTCTTCAATCGTGCCTCGACATCGTCGAGCAGCAGATCACGGACGCGGATCGCATCCGGGTCCTCCGGCGGGCGGGGCTGCGGCGCGTCCGGCTTCCCGGCGGTCGTGCTGCCCGGCGCGGCGAGCATGTCGTTGTTCTGCATGTTGCCGGCAGGCGGCATTGCCTTCGCCCCGACCTGCGCGAGCTGGCGCTTCTGCGCCCGGGCCTCCCGCTGACGTTCCTGGATCTCGGTGACGATCTGGATAGCGCGCGCCGTGTCAGGAAGGCGCTGATCGCCGAGCAACGCCGCTTTCGGATCGACCTCAGCAACGAGGGCATCGCGTAGGCGGCTTCCGAACGTCGCACGCGTATCTTGCCGCCCACCCAGACCAAATCGCTGGATTCCCAGACGATAGAGATCGTCGCTCGCGGCCATGCCTGCCATCCTGCTTGTGATGAAGCACCTGATCTGTCGGAGAATACGCGGTGAAAGATGGACAGAACATGACCAAGGCGTGAAGCTCCGGAGAGTTCGCCGCCGCCTGCGTGTCAGGATGTGTCAGGAGATCACGAGCGCCGTCTTGTGAATCGGGACATCGCACGCCATGTTCCGAATATGGCCAAGCCTCCAACACCGTCCGGTTCTTCCTCCCGCGCCCGCGCGACTGCTTCCGGCAAGGCCGCGCGCCCGGAACTGAAGCCGCTCGACGCGCACCTCGCGGAACTGCTCAACCCTGGTCTCAACCGGGCCGCCGACGCACGGGGGCCGGGACGCGGCATGGCCGAGGCCCCACAGGCCGGTTACAGCGCCGGCGCGGCTGCCGCGGTCGATCCGGCGTTGGCAAAGGCGCTCGGTCTCGAACCCGAATCACGGATTGCGGAGCCGACGGGCACTTTCTTTCCCAAGCAGAAGAAGGGCGGCCGCGAGGCCTGGGTCGAGGAGGCGCCGCTCCCGCCGGAGGAGCGCGCGAGCCGCCGCCGTGCCACCGAGACCGAAGCCGCGACCTATGCCGATATCGCCGGGGCGAAGCCGCGCCGCGTGATGCAGGGCAATGTCGTCCCCTTCCCGGACGACATGCGGATGGGTGGCGGACTCGACGGGCTGTCGGAAGAGGATACGATCTCCTCGAAAGGCGTGCAGGCGACGACCGACGCCCTGAAATCTCTGCTCGCCGAGGGCAATCCCCTCTTCAAGGACCAGAAGCTTTGGGTGCCGCATCGCCCGGAGCGGCCGGTGAAATCGGAGGGCGGCATCCGCTTCGTGATGAAGGCGCCGTTCGAGCCGAAAGGTGACCAGCCACAGGCGATTGCTGAACTGGTCGAGGGCGTCCAGCAGCACGAGCGCGATCAGGTGCTGCTCGGCGTGACCGGCTCCGGCAAGACCTTTACGATGGCGCAAGTGATCGAGCGGACACAGCGGCCGGCTCTAATCCTCGCGCCAAACAAGACGTTGGCGGCGCAGCTCTACAGCGAATTCAAGGGCTTCTTCCCCGACAACGCGGTCGAGTATTTCGTCTCGTACTACGACTATTACCAGCCGGAAGCCTATGTTCCGCGCACCGACACCTATATCGCCAAGGAATCGACGATCAACGAGGAGATCGACCGGATGCGGCACGCCGCGACCCGCGCGCTTCTCGAACGCGACGACGTGATCATCGTCGCCTCCGTTTCCTGCATCTACGGTATCGGCTCGGTCGAAACCTACACGGCGATGAGCTTCTCGGTCGAGGTCGGGGAGCGCATCGAACAGCGCCAGCTGATCGCCGATCTCGTCGCGCTCCAGTATCGCCGCACCAACGCCGATTTCGCGCGTGGCACCTTCCGCGTGCGTGGCGATGTCATCGAACTCTTCCCGGCCCACCTGGAGGATCGCGCCTGGCGGATCGGCCTCTTCGGCGATGAGGTCGAGAGCATCGCCGAGTTCGATCCACTGACCGGCCACAAGTCCGCAGACCTCAAGTTCGTCAAGGTCTACGCCAACAGCCATTACGTCACGCCGCGCCCGACGCTCGATCAGGCCGTGAAGGGCATCAAGGACGAACTGAAGTGGCGGCTTGGGCAACTCAACGACCAGAACCGCTACATCGAAGCGCAACGGCTGGAACAGCGCACGCAGTTCGATCTCGAAATGTTGCAGGCGACCGGCGTCTGCCAGGGAATCGAGAACTACTCACGCTACCTCACCGGGCGCAAGCCGGGTGAGCCGCCGCCGACGCTCTTCGAATATCTGCCCGACAATGCGCTGGTGTTCACCGACGAGAGCCATGTCACCGTGCCGCAGATCGGCGCGATGTACAAAGGCGACTTCCGGCGCAAGGCAACGCTCGCGGAATACGGCTTCCGCCTGCCTTCCTGTATGGATAATCGCCCCCTGCGCTTCGAGGAATGGGAGGCGATGCGCCCGCAGACCGTCCATGTCTCGGCAACGCCCGGCGGCTGGGAAATGGACCGCACCGGCGGTGTCTTCGTCGAACAGGTGATCCGCCCAACAGGTCTTATCGACCCGGAGGTGATTGTCCGCCCTGCCCGCTCGCAGGTCGATGATCTTCTCGGAGAGGTGCGCGCGGTCTCCGCCGCTGGCTACCGCACGCTTGTCACCGTGCTCACCAAGCGCATGGCGGAAGATCTCACGGAATACCTCCACGAACACGGCGTGCGTGTGCGTTACATGCATTCGGACGTCGATACGCTCGAACGCATCGAGATCATCCGCGACCTGCGCCTCGGCACATTCGATGTCCTCGTCGGCATCAACCTGCTGCGCGAGGGCCTCGATATCCCCGAGTGCGGGCTGGTCGCTATCCTCGACGCCGACAAGGAGGGCTTCCTGCGCTCAGAGACCTCGTTGGTGCAGACCATCGGCCGCGCCGCGCGCAATGTCGACGGCCGCGTGATCCTTTACGCCGACAACATCACCGGCTCGATGGAGCGCGCGATGGCGGAAACCAACCGCCGCCGCGAGAAGCAGAAGCGCTACAACGAGGAGAACGGCATCACGCCGCAGAGCGTGAAGCGCAACATCGAGGACATCATCAACTCGCCCTACGAGCGCGACCGCGTCACGATCGACAAGGGCGTCGCCGATCAGGCGATCTCCATCGGCCATAATTTCGAGGCTGTGCTCGCCGACCTTGAAAAGCGGATGCGCGCTGCTGCCGCCGATCTCGAATTCGAAGAAGCAGGTCGCCTGCGCGACGAAATCAAGCGTCTCAAGGCGACGGAGATGGCGGTGTTCGAGGAGCCGGACGCCCGGCAGGGCCGTGTTTCGGCGAAGGCAGGCAAAGGAGCCGCCTCGCAATATGGCATCGCAGCCAATCTGCCTCCGACCCGCGCGAAGAAGCCTTCGCTCGATGCCATGGGTCCGGGAACGGATCGGGAGGTGCCACTTTCCGGCACGCCGCGCCCGAAAGGCGGCGGTAGACCCCGGCGAGGTTGATCAGAGCTCTTCCGTAAACTGGCGAACGCGTCGAGCGAGCATGTCGCGTTCGGCCTGAAGGAGATGGGCCTTCTCCTCCAACTGGACCGATCGCGCTGCCTTGTCGCGCGGCGCTTCGAAAACGATTCCCATTTCCCGGTCATCGCGCCAGACGACATGCGCGTCGATGCGGATGTCCTGATGGGGGATCTCAAGTTCGAACTGCGCCGGAATCCAATATGCCTGATGGGCTGTCAGCTTGGCGCCGGTCGCGGAAAGATTGCGAATGACGCAGGAAAGACTGCCGTTACGCGCCTTGAAGCGCAGCGTCCCGTTCATCAACGCCCGGCGCCGGAAGGCCCGGCGGCGTTCCTCGACTATTGGCTGCGACATGACGATCTCCCGACGCTCGACCTATTGGCAAGGGTGGTAAATGAATGCCTAACGGAGGCAAGCGGCATCGGTCGGCATGGTTTACGACGCCGGAAATATACAACCATAGGTTTTATTTTTTATTGGGGTTTATGTGCTCTCCTGAGCACCACCAACGAGGACCCCGCTCCCTTGAACCAAAAATCCAGCCGCATTCTGCTTGTTCACGGACATGAGCCTCCCCGCCGGGATGTGCGCGGGTTTCTCGAGCAACGCTATCGCTTCCGCGAATGCTCGCTAGAGGAGCTGCCGGGCTGGGACTGGCAGGAACCGCTCGAAGTCCTTGTCGACGCCCCGCTGTCAACCTCAGCAGACGTCAACCTTGTCCGGCAGGCTCTCGAGAGGGTCCCGCGCGATGGTCCGGGTGTGGCTTTTATCATCGAGGAACTGTCGCGGGCGCAGATTGTCCGGGCACATTCCCTCGGCGGTGAAGGCATCGTCTCACGACCGATCACCGCCTATGCCCTCTACGCGACGATCGACACGCTTCTCAACCGCAGTCGCATCCGGCAATGGTCCACGGATCTGGGACCGGCGGCGGCAGGGCTGGCGGCCGGCAACGAGGCGCTGGAGCAGTTGTTCCAGTTTGCTGCCAAGGGCACGCGCCTCACGCAGCGGGAGTTGTACGATCACGGCGACAACGTGATCGACACGCTGGCCGAAACCGGGCTCGGCAAATGGATCGAAGCCGTCAAGGCCCACCACAGCGCCACCTTCCGCCACTCCCTGCTCGTGACCGGTGTGGCGGTGGGTTTCGGCCAGCATCTGCGGATGCGGCACGAGGATTTACGCCGCCTCGCCATCGGCGGGTTGATCCATGACATCGGCAAAGCCGCCATTCCCGTCGAGATTCTCGAAAAGCCCGCCGCGCTGACACCTGAGGAAGAACTGATTGTCCGCGAACACACGACTCTCGGGCGCGGCATTCTAAACAAGCAGGGGGGCTTCTCTCCGGAACTGGTCGATGTCGTTGCCCATCACCATGAAATGCTCGACGGCTCGGGTTACCCGGACGGGCTCGCAGGAGACGCGATCAAGGATCTCGTCCGGATCGTTACGATCGCCGATATCTTCGCCGCCCTGATCGAAAACCGCGCCTACAAGCTGCCGCTGCCGAACGACGAGGCCTATGCATATCTGCTCTCCCGCGAGGGCAAGCTCGACATGCAACTCGTGAAGGCATTCGAACCGATTGCCTATGGGACGAAGCTCGCGGCCTAGGCATGAGACCTAGCGTATGATTTCGACCGTCACAGGGTGGACGACTAGATCGTGAATCCGCCCCCTGGCATCGCGCGCGACCGCGCCGTAGCACTTGTCGTCGGCCATGCGCAGACGCATCAGTTCATAGCCCGCCTCGCGCAGTTTCTGCCCCACCTCCTCGGCGGAGACCCACTGCTGCCGCGGCGCCGACGCGCAGTAAGGGTTCGGTTCGTCGGCAACGGCAGGGGACGCGACACCCGCCAGGATCAGCAGGACGACGAGCATGGGGAGTGGGGGAATGCCGGTCGAGGGAGGAGCGTGCGTGATCATAGTGCACGTTTAAGTTGTATTTCTTAATACACCGCTACCCTGCTCGCCGGAATCCGGGGCAATCACACAGCAGCGCGATTGACAGCACCGGGAACCGGTCACATGCTTCCCTTTCAGACCGGAAAGACAGGAGGCAAATGCCTATGTCACGAACGAGTATGGTCGCTGTTTCAACCGGACATTCCGCTTTCGCACGCGTGCTGGTTGCTGTTTTCGCAGGGGCCTGCCTCGCTTTCGGCGCGCTGGCTCAGGAAAGAGAAAATCGTTTCGGAAGAAACCTGTATCCCGCCAACGGCCCATCGCCCGGGTCGCGCCTGGAGTGCACCTGCCGGGCTCAGGGGCAGAGCTTTCACGTCGGCACGGAAACCTGCTTGCACATCAACGGGATAAGCCAAGTCTTCCGGTGCGACATGGATCTCAATGTCACATCATGGAAACCCACCGGCTCGCTCTGTCCTTTGAGCTAGCCGCGGATTCGTATCGGAACGCCGGATGATGCCCCTTTATCCCGGGGCGGAGCAACACAACTTCGCGGGTTCAGAAAAACCCGAACACGATGGCGACGAGCAACCCGAAGGATGCGGCAAGCGCCAGAAAGTCAAATCGAAGGGCCGTGCTCATTCCTACCTCCTGCGGCGGAGACAGAACAAGATTACCTTTTATTAACAAGTCGGCAAAGAGGGATTCGATGCCGCATTGCCGAAAGGTTAACGCACCGGTCGGAGCACCGTTCCAATTTTCAACAAGTTTGACGGATCGGCCCGTCAGGTCGGGCGTGCCAGGGCCCGTTCCAGAAATGCTGCCGCTGCCAGCGTGCGGTGATCGTCGCCGAAATTCCCGACAATCTGCACGCCGACCGGTAGTCCCTTCGCGCCGCTATATCCCGGCACATTGACGGCCGGCAGGCCCAGTAGCGTCACAAGTTTATTATAGCGCGGATCGCCCGTCGTCTCCCGCAACGGCGCCTCACCGTTGGCCGAGTAGGTCAGCAGCACGTCGACCGGTTTGAAGACCGAATGCATTACCCGACGTGCCCGGTTTGCGGCACCGCGCGCATCGTCGTAGTCGTCGATCGGGATCGCCCGCCCGGCTTCGAGACATTTGACAAGGATTGGCGAGAGATCGGCGCGGCGATGCCAGTACTCATAGGCGAGCGATTGCGCACCCTCGTAGTTGTTGATGACGATATGGCGGTGATGCGCTTCGGCCCATTCGGCCGGAAGCGTAACATCGACGACGTGCGCGCCGGCCCTTTCGAGGGCGCGAACAGCGCTCCGCAAGGCGGCTTCCGCTTCCGGGTCAGCCTCGCCGGCGCATTCGAGGCGGGTGACGCCGAACGTAGGCGTGCCGAAATCCTGCCCATCGATGCGCAACGGGCGGCCCGAGATCGCTTCCAGCCCGAAGGCGACATCGACGACGCGCGCACCGAACAGACCGAGCGTATCGAGAAGCGGCGCGAAGGGCTTCACACCCGTCATAGGCAGAAGGCGATACGACGGTTTCATCGCCGCAACCCCGCAAAAACTTGCAGGCCGGATGACCGAGCCGCCGGTCTGCGTGCCGAGCGCTAGCGGCAGGATGCCCGCCGCGACGCCTGCTGCCGATCCTGAGGACGAGCCACCCGGCGTATGTGCGGCATCATGAGGGTTCAACGTCGGTGGCGGATTGAGATAGGCGAATTCGGTCGTCACGGTCTTGCCGAGAATATTACCGCCCGCTTCCTCGCTCATCACGACGATGGTCGCATCCGCCTTCGGGCGGTTCCCCTTGTAGATCGGCGAGCCGTGCTCGGTCGGAAGATCGGCCGTGTCGATGATGTCCTTGACGCCGAGCGGTAGGCCAAACAGGCCGCAATCTGCCCTCAAGCGGCTGGCTCGCGCACGCGCACCGTCAAGATCGAGCGTCGCGAATACATTGAGATGCGCGAATTCCGCTTGCGCCTCCGCGCAAAGCTCGACCAGTGCGGCGGGCGTGAGATCACCGTTCTCGACAGCTTCGGCGAGATCAAGAGCGCGCATCATCGCGTCTTCCCCTCAAGCCGGGCGAGGATCAACGCCGTACCACGCCGGGCGAAGGGTGTCGCGATCAGCGCCGCGCAATAGGCGAGCGGCCAGGCAATAACGAAGGCCCGGAGCCATTTGAAGACGAACCCGTCTACCGCTCCCAGATTGATGAAGGTAATCACGCAGGTCATCAGGAATGCCATGATCCCGGACAGGATCGCGGGAAAAATGAAACGGGCCTTGCCTTCCATGGGAGGTCTCTCATCCGGTGAACTTCTCCGCATGTTAACCGCTTCGTAACCGTTCCGCTTAACGGAAGGTTACCGCGTCTGCGTCAATTTTAGGGAATGTTGCGTTTTGACCATGCGTTCCCCCTTGCGTTGCCCGTGTCGCGGCGGACACCACGCCTCTTGCTGGCGATGGCCGGCATCGGCGCATTCCTGAGTGGCTGCGGTTTCGTCAAGTTCGAGCCGCGTGAACCGTGGCGCGCGGAGGCGGAGCTCGCCTGCATGAAATCCGGCATCGTCAAGACGTCGCAGATGATCCGCCCGACGAAGCCTATCGACGGCCCCGGCCCGTGCGGCGCTGATCTGCCGCTGAAGGTTTCCGCCTTCCAGAATGATCCGCAAGCTGTCGCGGTCGCACTTGCCTCCACTGGCGCACCACAGCAAGGATTCTCGCAGGGTATCGTCGAACTGACCGTCGTGAAGCCGGAGGCTACACTCGGTTGCCCGATGGTCGCCTGGACCGATGACTGGATCGCCGGCTCGGTGCAGCCGGCCGCGGTCGCCTGGTTCGGTCAGAGCGTCAAGGAGATCCGCACCGCCGGCTCCTACGCCTGCCGTCGCCGCAACCATCAGGCCGGCGCCCGGCTTTCGGAGCACGCTTTCGGCAATGCAATCGACGTGATGTCCTTCGTGATGAACGACGGCAATGTCATCACGGTGAAGGGCGGCTGGCGCGGCACGGAGCAGGAGCAGGGTTTCCTGCGCGACGTGTTCCACGGCGCCTGCCAACGATTCAAGACCGTGCTGGGGCCGGGTTCGGATGCGCTCCACTACGATCATTTCCACCTCGATCTTGCCCGTCACGATGCGCGCGGCCAGCGCCGCTACTGCAAACCGATGGTCGCTGCGCCGCAGCGCCCCGCGCCAGGCTCCTTCGGCCCCGGGGCCAACCCTTGGGGCGGCCCGCAGAACCCCTATGCCTATCGCGCCCCGATTCCGGGCCTGCCAATTCCCTCCGCGACCACGGACATGCTTGCAGCCCGCAACCCCGCACCCGTGTCCACGCCTGCACCTCGCTTGCGCGACGATTTCGATGCCGACAACGGTGGCAACAAGGAAGTCGAGCCGGAATTCGATCCGAAGGAGTTTGACGTCAACACCGGCTCCATCGGCGACCTGCCCCGCGCGCGCCACCTGCCGCCGCTGAGATCAACCCCGCCCGCGTCGTTCGGCGCGGACGAGCCGCCGGATGTCATCAAACCGCCGCGCCGCGCGAATCGGACCGTTCGGCCGCAACCGCTCCCCTACGATCCTGCCGGAAAATAACGCCGCGCACCGTCGAAGCCGCATTCGAGGCTTGACCCGAAACCCGTCAGGCGCAAAAGCTGGCGGCATCCGGCCTCGCGATGGAGTTATCGATGCGCGCTTCCCGCCCCCTGATGATGGCGCTCGCCACGACGGCGACCCTTGCTGCAGCATCCGCTGGCCTCGCCCGTGAGGAAATCCCGGCGGAAACGCGCGAACTGCCCTATTCCGCCAACCTCCCCGTCTGCGATTCGCCGGGGGTGCTGAGCGAGATTCAGTCACGGTTCTCCAGAACCGAGCGCCTCTACTGGCACTCAAATGCGGAAATCGTGCAGATTGACCGGATACGGCAGGCGGCGTTTCGCCCGCACGGGCTCGATCTCATTCCGCGCCGTTATTGTCAGGCTGTCGCCACGATGTCGGACAATCGCCGGCTGACGCTGCGCTATGCCATCGTCGAGGACACCGGACTCTTCGGTTATGGCGCAGGCGTGCAGTACTGCCTCGACGGCTATGACCGCAACAACACCGCCCCGCCGAGCTGCTACAGGCTCGATCGTTGATGTCACGCCTCCGCCTTGCCGCGCTGCTGCTCGCTCTGACGTCGTCTGCTGTCGCCAACGCGCAATCGCGTGGCGGCGCGGCGGGCAGTTTCGATTTCTATGTTCTCTCGCTCTCCTGGTCGGCGACCTTCTGCAATACCGAAGGGCGGAATCGGGACAGTCGGCAATGCGACGCGGGGCGCAACCCCGGCTTCGTCGTGCATGGCCTCTGGCCGCAATACGAACGTGGTTATCCCTCTTTCTGCGGTCCTTCAGGCCGCAATCCCAGCCGGGCGAATATCGACGAGGCGCTCGAAGTGCTGCCCGACGCCGGCCTCGCCCGCCATCAATGGCGCAAGCACGGCTCCTGCTCGGGGCTCAGCCCCTCCGGCTACTTCGCCGAAACGCGCAAGGCTAGGGGACGGGTGCAAATCCCACCACCATTCGTGGCACCGCGTCACGGCGCGCGCTGGTCGACGCGCGAGATCGAGCAGGCATTCATTGCGATCAATCCGGGCCTCCGGCCCGACATGATGGCTGTGACATGCAAACGCGGCATGCTGGAAGAGGTCCGCATCTGCGTGACGCGCGATCTGCGCGGCTTCCGCCCCTGCCAGGAGGTCGACCGCGATTCCTGCCGCGCCCCGGATGTTATGATCCCCTCGGCGCTCTGAGCGGGACAAGCCGGCGTGAATTACCGCCACTCCTTCCACGCCGGAAACTTTGCTGACATCCTCAAACACGTCGCGCTGATGCGCGTGCTTGCCTACCTCGCACAGAAAGAGACGCCGTTCCGCGTGATCGACACGCATGCCGGCGCGGGTCTTTACGATCTTGCCGGCTCGGACGCATCGCGGACGGGAGAATGGCGCGAAGGCGTCGGGCGGCTCGACAGCTTTGCCTTCACGCCCCGCGCCCGGGAGATCATGGCACCGTTCACCGAGACGCTGACGGCCTTGTCTCAAGGCGGGCGGCTCTATCCCGGCTCGCCAGCGCTGATCCGGCACGCACTGCGAACGCAGGATCGCGCCGCGTTCAACGAACTGCATCCAGAAGAATTCGGGCTTCTCCACCGCCTCGCCGGACGCGACGAGCGCGTGGCTCTCACCCATCTCGATGGATACACCGCCTGGAAAGCGCAGATTCCACCCTCCGAAAAGCGCGGCCTTGTGCTCGTCGATCCCCCATTCGAGAAGGAGGACGAGTTCAGCCGACTTGCGGATGGGATGTCGCTCATGGCGCGGAAATGGGCGAGCGGTCTCGCGATGATCTGGTATCCGATCAAGCACCGCCGCGCTGTGGCAAACTTCGAAGCCCGATGCCGTGAGTCCGGCTTCGGCAAGGTGCTCGCCGTCGAACTTCATGTCGACGAGATCACGGTGGACGGCCCGCTCGCTGCTACGGGCCTGATGTTCGCCAATCCGCCCTGGACGCTGGCCGACGAGATGACATCCCTGCTGCCGGAACTCTCCGCCTGCCTCGCCCGCGGCACGACCGCGCGTTGGCGCGTGGATTGGCTGTGCGGCCCCTGATCCGGCCTGCGCCAGACTCTGACTTGCACCGTTTTCTCAAGCAGGCAATGGTGCGACATCTCCCTGCCGGGCAGGCTCGCCCGGCTTCCCAGCCAGACGGATGACCGATGCTCAAGCTCCATTCCTCGACAACCTCCCCCTTCGGCCGCAAGGCGAAGGTCGCGGCGTACTTCACAGGCTTTGCAGAGAAGATGGAGGTCCTGACGGCGGATACGATGGACCCGTCCGATCCGTTGCGGAAAGACAATCCGCTCGGCAAGATCCCCTGCCTTGTGCTCGAAGACGGTTCGTCGCTTTATGATTCGCGCGTAATCGTTGAGTACTTCGATCACGAAGCCGGCGGCGGGAAGATCTTTCCGACGGAATGGAAGGCCCGGCTCGCGACACTGAAGATGCAGGCGCTGGCCGACGGTATCGTCGACGCCGCGATCCTCAAGCTCTACGAGGGCCGGTTCCGGCCGCAGGAAAAGCACGAACCGGCCTGGATCGCGCATCAATCAGGTAAGGTCGAGCGCGGCCTTGCGGTTCTCGAAGCGAGCCCGCCCGTCGCGACCGCCACCCCGGACATCGGCGTCATCGCGGTTGCCTGCATGCTCGAATGGTATGAATTCCGCTTCCAGGGCCTTTCGAGTGGACAATATCCGAAGCTCGCCGGCTTCGTGAAGGATTTCAACGAGAAGGTCCCGGCCTTCGCCAAGACGAAACCGCACGTCTGACGAAAAAAAGGGGAATTATATACGTAACTAGACAGCCCCTTAGTTCGGCTTCTTTTTTACAGGCTTCGCCTTCACTGCCTTTTTCCCGGCTTTGTCCGCTGCTCGGAAAATTGCCTTTGCAATTTCCTCCGGAGAAGCCGGGATTGGCTGAACTTCATTCGTGATTGGGCGACCTCGGGGGGCGGGTTTTGCCGTCATGACTGCCTCTAGATGCTCTTGCTGTACGGGAGTGACTTTATGTACGCTTCGATGAAGGCCCAATCTGGCTTATTTGCCGTTGTAATTGGGAGCCGCGCGATGGATTCATTCATACGGTCGAGGTGCCACTTACGGCCATAATTGAAGCGGAAGCGCTCCCGCCGAATTAGCGCGCAAATAAACATTGCGGTGTATGGATTCAGGTCAAACTTGGGATAAAGGACGTTTACGTCGTCGGACGCCCAAAACGGCTTGGGCTGATAGAATGCTTCAGCAACCGATCCATTGTAATTCACCGTTATGGTGTTACCCGCGTGATTTGGTTCAGCGCTGACAAATTGGCGGTAGCCGTTATTCCCATCGATCGCGCCGATGAACGGGGTTTCGCCGGGCTTCATTGCAGCCTTAGTCAACCGCTGCCCCTTTTTGATGTCGAACAGCGCATCGTATCGGAAATCGGTCCAAGAGTCGGGCTTCAACGGCGCAGGCGCAGTTTCGACTGCCGGTGCATTTGCTCCAGCGAACGGATCTAGGCTGGCAGTCTTTACCCATGAGGGCATCGCACTTGGCGAAGGCAGTGCTATCTCCGCAAGTGTTTTGTTGGCTTGTCGGCCAAAACCAAATCTGAACCGATTTGCTGTGATGCAGCGAACCCACCAGAGCTTTTCCTGATCTGTCATCGAGGCTTTTGCTGTCAGCACCATGATGTGATAGCCGCTGTAATATGGGAAAGGCTGCAAGAAAGCCTCCCCAGCGCCTCCCTGACCGTTGAGTGCTACGGTGATGGTCCCAGCGGGCGACGGCTCCAAGTCAGGGATGCGCGCCACTCGCGCGCTAACGCCATTGTTCCTGACGGTACGCGAAACGAAGTTGACGGCGTCAAGCGCGTCAGAAACGGTCAGACGGTTGAACTCCAGACTGTGCCCATACTGAAGGAAAAAGAGATCGCTAATCGTCGTCATCGTCATACGTCCCTTGGGCGGTGCCCGCACCGACGAGGCGGAACATCGCGTAGCTCTTTACGACCTCTTCAAAATCCTTCTGCGTAATCGTGCTGTAGTCTGTCTCCATATGCGCCTCTGCGCACCATTCATCTTTGGCGGTGACGGCAGTAAGCACACTGAGGCCGGTTTCCTTTTCCCGGTTCAGAAATAGCTCGAGCCAGCGAGAGCGGATCGCGCTCCAGTTCCCTTTGTCGATCCGTCCCATGTGCTTTGTCTTGAGGAACCCATCATCCTTGAAATAGCCGAAGAAGGTTTTGAAGCCTTTAGGTTGAGGTTTGTGCGCCTCAAACACCATAATGCACGTAATAACTCCCACGGGGTGAAAGAGGTCAGCCGGCATCGAAAGAACACCGGACAGCGTATGACTCGCAAGCAATCGCTCGCGGGCTGCGACAGCTTTCGCGTTCGCGGATGTCACGCAACTCATCTGGACTATCGCTGCGCACCTTCCGCCCGGCTGAAGGCAGGCTAGGGCGTTCTCAATGAACTCTAGTTGCCCATCCTCCCCCACATCATAGGGCGGATTCAGAAAAGCGACGGTCGGCTTGAGCGAGTGAACCTTATCGATGATTTCCTGCGCGAAGGAGTCGCCCTGGTAAATGTGCGACTTCCCGTCGCCGCTCATCATCATGTTAGAGCAAGCGAAAGTGAACATGTCGGTCCGGCGCTCGATGCCGACTAGCTGGTTTTCCTTGATCGCCTTGCGCTTCTTCTGGTCCGATGCGGCGAGTTGAAGCATATGCTTCATGGCGGAAATCAAAAATCCGCCGCTCCCACAACAAGAATCAAAAACGACATCGTTCACATTGAGGCCGACCAGATCACAGAAGAGCTCGGTTACGTGCTGAGGTGTCAGGACCAAGCCGGTCTTTTTGTCTGTGCCCGCGTACCGGATGAACTCGCGATAGAAGCGCCCAAGAACGTCGTACCCTTTGTCGCCGAGTGTGATGAGCGGAAGGACGGATTTTTCGAGTCGCTCGGTTATGTCGCGAAGGACGTAATTGTCTTGCTGGTCGGAGGCCCTTTTCTTCTTGATTTGCGCTAATTTGGCGATCGAGTGGTTTTTGATCTTCTCGTACTCGCCGATCATTGATTCCACACGGCCTGCATCAATTTCGGCATCCTTCAAGACATTCTTGATGCTCGAAACGATGAAAGCCGCCAACCGCTCAGGTGTAGGCTCAAGCTTCTTTGAGGTTGCCCGCTCTTTGTAAGACGCCTTGAACGCCCCATCCTGCAAGGCGAGTAAGATAGCACTGACCAATGTGCAGCGCTCATATTCGACGATAGAGTAGTCGTTCATTTCCCTATTCAGGTCGATTGCCGTTTTTGTAATTTCGGCCGACTCGATGCTCTGGGCCTGAGCCTCACCCTTGAAGATCGTGATATAGGAAAAGACATCCAAAAGGGCCGAATTTATCTCAGTCACCTCCAACTGCCCCATTTTCTGGTGGAAGCTAGAAATTTTCAATTTGCCCTTGTTGCCGCCGCTAACGGCGATTGAGATAACGTTGTACTGCTGGGCCAAAAATGCGGAATAATGAAGCGCTCCATCCACGGCGAACCCCGCTGGGTTGTCCCCATCCTCGCTCTCGTGGAACTTGGCGTCAGCCTTGCACTCAACGACGATGATGTCGTCGGGAAGCGCAGGAAAACTGATAATGAACTCGGGCGAGCCGATTTTGCCAGTGAGGCTCTTAGATGCCTTTGCCAGACAAGCTCGCGCTTTAGCTACACTGGTCCTTTGCTCATCGAAGCGCACGGCATTGAACAGCGGATCATTCTTGAAATGATCCCGGACAAAATCCTCTGTGACCCGTTCGTTTTTCATGATGCGGTGACCAGATCGTCATAACGTAGGCGCTTACCGTCCAGCCCCTGCGCTAAAACAGTCATCTGAGCTAGCGTGTCGAGACTGCGCACATTGTGACGCCCGGCAAACTCGGTCACGTACCGAGCGAGGTGCTTCGCGCTCATCTTGTGGTAGGTGCCCTTGTAGCCACGTTTGAGCATCGCCCAAAAGCTCTCGATCCCGTTGGTGTGCGCCATGCCGTTCACGTATTCCCCGACACTGTGCTTGACCGAGTGGTGCCCGAACAACTTTGATAGCTCACGATAGCCCTTATGCTCGTCGGTAAAGACGGTCGAACCTGCCTCAACGTTGTCCACAACGAAGCCCTCCAGCGTCGCGGAGTCAGTCTTCTGGATCACGTTCGTCTTGATTTTCCCGTTGCGTGCCTTGGCTCCGATCACCGCCGCCTTGCCGACCGCGCCCCGCCCGGCGTTCAGACGCTTATTCTTGTGCTTGTTGCGCTCCTTGCCACCCACATAGGTCTCGTCGACCTCGACATTGCCAGCCAGCTTATCGCTGCCATCGATCCAACCTTGGCGGATTTTCTGGGCTAGCATCCATGCCGTCTTCTGGGTGACGCCCAGATCGCGGTGCAGCTTCATGCTGGAAACCCCTTTGAGGCTGGTGGACAGCAGGTACATCGCTATCACCCATTTTTGCAGGGCGACCTTGCTGGACTGCATCACCGTTCCAGTCTTCACGCTGAAATACTGCCTGCACTCACCGCAATGGTATGGCATGGGATTTTCGTTCTTAACCGCCGCCGTCTTCAGTGAGCCGCAGTGAGGGCAATGCCGCTCTCCGCTCGGCCACCGGATATCCTCAAGCCACTTGCGGCTCGCGGCTTCGTCGGGGAACATCTGGAAAAGCTGCATGACCGAGAGGCCCTCACGATCGCTTCTTCCCGGCGCCTTCTTACCCATCTTTTTCGCCCCCCTGTTGTATAATTATGTAATTTAAATCGGGCGACGACGCAAGCAGAATTTGTCTAGTTTCGTATATAATTCCCAAAAAAAGGGCCCGGAGACCGGACCCTTTTTCGCCCCCCAACAACGGTTTGCCCGTTGCCGAACCGGCAGCCGCGCGGATCGCGCCGCGCGGCGTGATCGCAATGGATCAGAACTTGTAATTCAAGCCCGCGCGGACAACACCGAACTCGTTGCCATACTTCCGCGCACCGCCGACAACGCTCTTGTCGGCGAGGTCGACGTAGAGACCCTCGACCTTCGCGGTGATGTTGTTGGTGAGGGCATATTCCACACCGCCACCGACAACCCAGCCGTAATGCGTCGAGTTCGACTTGCCGACCGCCGCGTTCACGACATGCGAACCACCGTAGGCGAAACCGCCGGTGACATACGGCATGAAGCGATCAATCGCAAAACCGGCGCGGGCACGGACGGTGCCGAAATACGGCAGGCGGCTCTTGTCGCCGGCAACGCCGATGCCCGACTGCTTGCCGCTCATCCAAGAGCCCTGAAGGTCGGTCTCGACACCGAGAACGAACTGGTTGATCTGGTGATTGTAGCCGATCTGGCCACCACCGACGAAGCCGTTGGTGTTCTCCCAGATGCCCGAACCCGCACCGGTCGGATTACCGAAGCCGTAGCCGGCGTTCACACCGGCGTAGAAACCGGTCCAGGTGAAGATCGGCGCGGCCCGGAAGGCCGGGGCCACCGGCGCGGTCTTGCGCGGCAGGTCCGCTGCGGAGGCTGCCGAGGCCAGCAGCGCGAGGCCGATGCCGGCCGCAATCGAAAACTTCTTCATAGTCAACTCCTGATCATTCCTGAATTCGCGACCCCCTGCCTCTCCCGGACCGGTATCGCATCCCCGCTCTCGCGAGCCCGAACGCAACGCGCCAGCAAGGCGTTTTGTTGCATCCGTTCGGGCCGTTAAGCGGGCTCGTTCTGTCTATTTCATGGCAGGTTGTTTCGTATTTCTGCCTTAATTCGCCCAACTCCTTCAGGAATTGCAGCAATCCAGTGACAATTCTCAATCAAAACCGATAGTTAAGACCGACTCGTAGCTCATTTGTCACAATATTCGCATTTCGAGCAGCGGGGAGGACATTATATGTCTGCGCTGCAAAACGATAGTGCAGCAGTTGTAGACTTGCCGACACGCGATCCGTCAGCATCATTTCGCCACCGATACCAATAACGTATCCCACATGCGCATTCGATTCCTTCGCGCCACCTGCCTTCATGGTACCGTTGGTAAACGCGATACCGCCGGTCACGAACGGCAGGAACCGGTCGAAGGCATAGCCGATACGTGCGCGGCCCGAACCGATCCATTTCTGCCGGAAGGTCTCGGCGAATGCCCGGTAGTTGACGTTGCCATAGCCGAGATCGCCCTCGATACCGTAGACCATTTGCCCCGACTGGACGTTGTAGCCAGCCTGAATGCCGCCGAGAAAGCCGGAAATATCCGCCGTGCGCGAACGGCCGAAACCGTATCCGAGATGGGCACCGGCATAGAAGCCCGCCCAATTGCTCGCCATCATCGGCACAGATCTGACGTTACCGCGGCCCGGAAGATCAGCGGCACGCGTCTGCATCGGAAAAGATACACTGCCGATTGCGATTGCCAGCGGCAAAACGGACTTGAAAAGGCGCTGCATTTCTCGCTCCGATAGTCGAATTACTTGAACAATTCTTCTGAATTGATGTGATTAACATTTACCATGAACGCCCGTCGAGCCAAAGAGATGCGTAAAATGAAGGGAAAAACTTTATTAATTGAAGAGTTCTACTGTTAATATTAATAGATTCTTGCAGGCAGCGCCTCGCTCCGCCGCGGTCTTGTCAGCCCGCCCCGGCGATGCGATGAACGGCCATTGCCGCCATTCCAAACCCGGTTCGCCGTGCAAAACCCGCCTCTTTCGATTTTCATCATCACGCGCAACGAAGCAGACCGCCTGCCGAAGACGCTTGATGCCGTGCGTGCGCTTTCGGACGATATCGTCGTCGTCGATTCTGGTTCAACCGACGAAACCGTGACGCTCGCCGAGCAGCAAGGCGCCAAGGTGGTCTTCAACACCTGGTCGGGTTACGGTCCGCAGAAGCGCTTTGCCGAGGATCTGTGCCAGCACAACTGGGTCCTCAACCTCGACGCCGACGAATGGGTGCCGCCGGAATTGGCGGACGAGATCCGTTCCCTGTTCCGGAATGGCGAACCAGCAGCGGATGCCTATGAGATCCGCATCGCTGAGGTTTTCCCCGGCGAGGGCGCGCCTCACCCCCTTGCCTATGCACTGCCGCCCGTCCGTCTCTACCGGCGCGACCGGGGCCGCTATTCCGCCTCGCCGGTTCACGACCGGGTCGATCTCGCGCCGGGCGCGAAGGTTGCGCGGCTCAGGGGCATCGTCCACCACTTCTCCGTGCGATCGATCGGCGACCAGATCGCCAAGCTCAACGCCTATTCCGACCAGCAGGTGGACGATCTCGAGGCGCGCGCTAAGTCGATCGGCATCTGGCGGATTTTCACCGAATTTCCGTTGGCGTTCCTGAAGGCTTATATCGTTCGCCGCCATTTCGTGCGCGGCATCTACGGGTTCATCACCGCAATGAACTTCGCATTTTACCGCTGGCTGCGCATCGCCAAATATTACGAGCGCCGCGCCGTTCGGCGGGAAAGAGAGAGGCTGGAGAAGTGAGGGCTCGCGTCGCGCTCGTCACCGGAGGCGCCCGGCGGATCGGCGCCGCCATCTGCCGCAGGCTCGCGGCAACGGGTATCAGAGTGGTGATCCATTGCCATCGCTCGCGCGCCGAGGCCGAAGCGCTTGCACGGGAACTGGGTGAAGCCGCCATTGTCGTCGGCGATCTCGCCGATCTTGGCGGGATCGGGCGGCTGTATGAAGAAGCTTCCCACCCCTTCGGCCCGCCGGACCTGCTCATCAACAACGCCTCGGTTTTTCTCGACGACCGCGCGGATTCGCTTGCTCCTGCGCAGATCGAATCCCAGTTCGCGATCAACCTTCACGCACCGCTGCTGCTGGCGCAGGCGTTCGCCAAGGCCCTGCCGGGCGATCGGCACGGTGCGATCGTCAACATCATCGACCAGCGTGTGCTCCGGCCCAATCCGCAGTATTTCAGCTACACACTGACCAAATCGGCGCTTCTTGCCGCGACATGCACCCTCGCGCAGGCCTACGCGCCACGCATTCGTGTCAACGGTGTCGGCCCCGGCCCGACGCTGCCGAACCCGCGTGACGGGATCGAGGGGCTGCGGAAGGAAGCCGGCGCGACGCTCCTCGAACGGGTCATCGATCCTGCGGAAATCGCCGAAGCGGTTCTCTTTCTCGCCCATGCCCCCGGCGTGACCGGACAGATGATCGCGGTCGACGGTGGCCAGCATCTCGGCTGGCGAACGCCGGATATCCTTGCCTGATCAGGGATCCCGGCTCAAAGCCGGATCGCGGCGATCAATCGGCCGTAATCCGGCTCGTTGCGGTGCGTCTTGCGGCGATAGGAATAGAACCGCGCTTCATCGGCATAGGTACAGAGCCCGAGGTTCTCGATCCGCCCTGCCCCCGCCGATTGAAGGCGGTGGACGATATACCCCGGCAGATCGAAATGCGGATAGCCTGCGCGACTCCCAGGCCTGAAGAACCGGGCGTTGGCCGGATCCGCTCCAAGGAATTGCGCCTCGAACTCCGGGCCGACTTCGTAATTCTGCTGGCTCAGCATCGGCCCCAGCGCGACGATGGTGCGCGCGCGGTGCGCGCCAAGGTTTTCCATCGCATCGAGCGTTGCCTCGAGCACGCCGCCGATGGCGCCTTTCCAGCCCGAATGCGCGGCGCCGATTACTTTCGCCTCCGGGTCGGCGAAGAGGATCGGCCCGCAATCCGCCGCACCGACGCCGATGGCGAACCCCGACTTCGTCGTCACCATCGCATCCGCCTGCGGGCGCTCCTGCGCGCCCCAGGGCTCCTCGACAACGAGTACTTTCGGCGAATGGATCTGGTAGAGCGAGAGGAGATGCGTTCGCGGCACACCAAGGTAGTCTGCCATCCGCCCCCGGTTTTCCGCGACAAGCGCGGGATCGTCCGCAGAGCCGATGCCGCCGTTGAGCCCAGCGTAGATGCCTTGCGAAACGCCGCCCTCGCGCGTGAAGAAAGCATGCTGGATGCCGGCTTCTGTCAGCGCCGACGACAGGACGGGCGAGAGGGCTGGCTTGACCATGGCGGAACTCCTATGCGCCCAGATGCGGATCTGGCGTCTCGAAACCGGCCGGCGGGCCGAGATCAGCGCTGGTCACGGCGAGCACCTTGAATAATTGCCCCATGCCCGCCTTATCGCGTCCCGTCAGCCGTTCGACGGCGCGGTCGATCTCGCCGGGGTCCTCGGCCTTGCGCTTGAGAATGCCGGCCCTGTGATCGATGCCGAGCCGTTCGAGAAGCGTCGCCTGCGTCAGGATTGGATGCGCCACTGCCCCACCGCGCCGCGCCGCGATGGCGAGCGACGAGAAATCGACATGCGCGGTGATATCCGCCTCACCCGGATTGGCGAGAACCGGCGCGAATTTGTGTTTGCGCACGGCTTGCAGGGTCTCGCCGAACGCGAACTGCGGATGCCCGTAGTCTATGGCGAGGAGCAAGCCGCCAAGATGTTTCAGGCGCTCGGCAAGCCGCCGCATGATATCGAGCGAAATCGGGGAAGTTTCGAACACCGCGCCTTCCGGCCCATCGAGTGTGAGCCCCTCGGCGACATTGCGGTCGAGCCCCAGCGCCAGAGCGCCCTCCACGCCGATACCGACGAGGCGCTCGCGCCATTGTCCCTGATGGCGCTGGAACTGGCGGATCGGGATCGCGTCGAAGAACTCGTTGGCGAGAATGAGCAACGGCCGGTCGTCGGGCAGCGTATCCACCGAGGCATGCCATTGCGGATGCTTGCCACTGTCCTTGAGCTTTTCGGCCTGCGCCCGTTGGAGCACCGGACTCATCTCGACGAGATGCACATCGACGCAGGAGAAGAAGCCCGGCAGCGCCTTGGCCGCACGAAGGGCATCGGCCATCAGCGTGCCACGCCCCGGCCCCAGCTCGACCAGTGCCACCTCTGAGGGCTCGCCCAGCGCCTGCCAGCTCATCGCGACCATAAGTCCCAGCAACTCGCCGAAGATCTGGCTGATCTCCGGTGCAGTTACGAAATCTCCCGCCATGCCGAAGGGATCGCGCGTCATGTAATAGCCGTGACGCGGATGCCCAAGCGCCAGCGCCATGAACCGGTCGATCCCCATCGGCCCGTTGGCGGAAATCTCGGCAATGATCTCGCGCTCGAGGTCGGTCATGCTGCCGCTCCAGCTTCGGCCGGGCGGCGCGATTGCAAGGCCAGCCATAACCCGACGAAGAACATCGGGATCGACAGCGCCATCCCCATCGTCAGCCAGCCGCCGGCAAGGAAGCCGAGATAGCGATCCGGCTCGCGGAAGAACTCGACGAAGAACCGCGATGCGGCATAGCCCATGCCGAACACGCCGGCGATAAGCCCCGGTCGGCTGAACCCGATCCTGCGGACCAGCAGCCCGAGCGCGAGAAGAAGAAGGAGCCCCTCAAGCCCCGCCTCGTATAGCTGGCTGGGGTGGCGCGGCTCGGGACCAGCGTCGGGGAAGATGATCGCCCAGGGCAGATCCGCCGGCCGGCCCCAGAGTTCGCCCTTGATAAAATTCGCGAGCCGACCGAGCAGGAGTCCGATCGGCGCGACGACGCTGGCGAGATCCATCATCGCGAAAGGGTTCAGCCCGCGCTTTCGGGCGAACAACGCCACAGCGATCGCCGCACCAAAGAGCCCGCCGTGGAAGGACATACCCCCCTTCCAGGTCTGGAGAATTTCGAGCGGGTTCGCGAAATAGAACCCCGGTTTGTAGAATAAGACAAACCCGAGCCGCCCGCCGATGACGACACCAAGCGCGGCATAAACGAGCAGGTCGTCGAGCTGGAGCGGCGAAGGCGCGCGCACCGCCCCCCAGAGCGCGGCATTGGCAGCGAGTCGCCGGGCGTAGAGCCAGCCGACCAGCAGGCCGACGATATAGGCGAGCGCATACCAGCGGACGATCAGCGGGCCGATCTGAAAGGCGATCGGATCGATTTCCGGCAGCAACATCCGCGATCTAATCCTCTTCCGGCATCGCGCAGGAGCGCGATGAAGTTCTCCGACCTGGAGCGATCTTCTCTAACCAATGCGCGGCAACCATGCTAGAAGCGCGCAATGAAATCTGCATGCGATGCAGAACGTGTTTTTTCGATGACGGAGACTCCCGCGATGCGCGAACCGCCGACCCGCCTTCTTGACGAACTCTCCCGCATGATGACCGGTGCCGTGGGCATCGCGCAGGGTGTGCGCAACGAGGCCGACAGCTTCGCCCGTGGCCAGATCGAGCGCATCCTGCGCGATGCCGATTTCGTGAGCCGCGAGGAGTTCGAGGCGGTCCGCGCCATGGCGATCGCCGCTCGCGACGAAAACGAGCGCCTCGCGGCGCGACTCGCCGAGATCGAGGCGAAACTCGCCACCACAACCGAAAAAGCATCGGCGAAGAAATAATCGCCCTGCCCCTGTGGACATCGCGGCCTCCTGTGGATCAACGGGGCGCATGGCGTTGTGAGCCGGCATCGAATCCCGGATGGTCCCCGCCATCGATGCGTTTCCAAAGGCTCCGGCCCCCGCCGGGCTCGAATTCCCGAAGCGTCACTGGATACCGCAACTTTGCGGGCGACAGTGCGAATCTGGCCATGCTAGGTTCGCTCAGGGTGATTCGCGCTCCGGTTTCGGGCCGGAACCTGCGGAATCCGCGTTGACGGGGAAGCGGCCTGCCGTCCGCCCCGAGGTTGCGTGGTGTCCCGAGTCTTGCGTCTCTTTCGAACACGGCTGCCGTGCGGCCAGCGCGCGGGTGCATTGTTGCGCCCGGCGGCTGGGGCGTCGCGTCCGCCCTAGGCATTGAACAGGCGAGTTGATGACGTTTGTCGAACGAGCGACCGAAAGAAGCAGCAATCCGGTCGATGTGATCGAGCAGATCGCGCATCACAATCATTGGTCGTTCGAGCGCGACGACGAGGACGAGATCTCGATCTCGGTTTCCGGGCGCTGGAGCGAGTATCAGATCAGCTTTACCTGGCTGCCGGAGATGGAAGCGCTCCACCTTGGCTGCGCCTTCGATCTCAAGGTGCCGGAGCGGCGCCGGGCGGAAATCGTCCAACTCATCGCCAAGCTCAACGAGCAGATGTGGGTCGGCCATTTCGATTTCTGGACCAGCGGCAACGCGGTGATGTTCCGCCATTCGCTGCTGCTCGCGGGCGGCGTCCATCCGTCGCCCGATCAGTGCGAAGCGGCGATGAAGATCGCGGTCGAGGCGTGCGAACGCTATTATCAGGCCTTCCAGTTCGTCGTCTGGGCGGGTAAAACAGCCACGGAAGCGCTGGATTCCGCCATCTTCGAGACGGCGGGCGAGGCATAGGGGCTTTCGCCCCGGCCCGCGAACACCCCGGCGTGTTGTTTTCAACAGGATCGACGATGAGCGAATTCGTTCCGCTACTCATTTTTGGCGCGGGCAAGATGGGCGGCGCCATGCTGCAGGGCGCGCTGCGCGCCAGCTGGCCGGCTGCGATGATCGAGGTTATTGACCCTCATCCGTCCGACGCGCTGCGCGCAGAGGCGGCCAAGGCCGGTTTCGTTCTCAACCCGGCGAAGCCCTCGACCGCCAAGCTGGTGCTGCTCGCGATCAAGCCGCAGATGCTCGATTCGGCCGCCGCGACGCTTGGAACCTGTGTCACCGCGGAGACGGTTCTCGTTTCCGTTCTCGCCGGCAAGAGCATCGCCGATCTAAAGGCCCGCCTGCCTGCCCTGCGAAAGCTGGTGCGTGCCATGCCGAATACTCCGGCGGCGATCGGGCGCGGGATTACGGGCGCCTACGCCACCGCCACGCTCGACGAGAGCGAGAAGGGATCGGTCAAGACCCTGCTCGCGACCACGGGTCGTGTCGAATGGATCGAGGCGGAGAGCCTGATCGACGCCGTGACCGCTGTTTCCGGTTCCGGCCCGGCCTATGTCTTCCACCTTGTCGAGGCGCTGGCGAAAGCGGGTGAGGACGTCGGGCTTCCCGCCGATCTCGCGATGCGCCTTGCTCGCGCTACAATCGAAGGTGCTGGCGAACTCCTGTTTCAGGATGCAGCGACCTCACCCGCCACCCTGCGCCAGAATGTCACCTCGCCCGGCGGGACGACCGCCGCCGCGCTCGAGGTGCTGATGGCGCCCGATGGTCTCTCTCCGCTGATGAGCCGGGCCGTCAAGGCGGCGAAGGCGCGCGCGAAAGCACTCTCCGGCTGACACGCCGGCCCTTGCTCCGCCACTATTCGGCGTTACCTTGAAAGAAGGCGGATCGCTCCGCGAGATATGACAAGGAGGCGCGCATGGCTCGCAAGGCAGAACCAGCCCGCAAGGCGGAAACCGCTCCGAAATCCGCACTCGATCCGCGCACCCGTGTCGTCGATGCGCTGATGGCGCTCGCAGCGGAGGCACGGTGGGGCGACATAACCCTCAACGATATCGCGACAAGGGCGGACTTGCCGCTCGCGGATCTTCGCGACCTCTTCCCCTCGAAAGGCGCGATGCTCGGCGGCTTCATCCGCCGGATCGACCGGCAGATGCTCGAACATCCCGCGACCGATCTCGTTGCCGAACCCGCGCATGATCGCGTGCTCGACCTGATGATCCGTCGCTTCGATGCGCTCAAGCCCTATCGCGCCGCGCTCCGGAACATCCATCGCGCCTTCCAGGGCGACCTGATGGGACTTGCCGCGCTCAATTCGCAGGCGCTCAACTCCTGGCGCTATCTGCTCGCTTCGGCCGACATCGACACCGACGGCGCGCTCGGCCATGTGCGGTTGCAGGGTGCCATCCTTGTGTTTGCGCGCGTCTTCCCCGTTTTCCTTGACGACGAAGGCGAGGAATTGCCTCGTACCATGGCCGCGCTCGACCGCGAACTGAAGCGCGGCGAATGGGTTTTGCGCCGCGCGGAAGGCGTTCAGCGCCTGATGGCCCCGTTCCAGGGGTTCTGCCGTGCCGCGCGCGAAACCCGTCGGGAAGCACGTCGCCCCGACCCGGCGAGCGATGCAGCCTGAGGCGCGTTCATGAGCGAGAATACCCCAGCGCCGACCATCCCCTTCGATACCTTCATGGCGGTCGATATCCGTGTGGGCACGATCATCGCCGTCGATGCCTTTCCCGAGGCCCGCAAGCCGGCCTGGAAGCTGACGATCGATTTCGGGCCGCTCGGAACGCGGCGCTCCTCGGCGCAGATCACGCGACACTACACGCCGGAAACGCTGCTTGGCCGGCAGGTCGCGGCGGTGCTGAACTTCGCGCCGCGACAGATTGGCAAGTTTATGTCGGAAGTGCTGACCCTCGGCTTTCCGGATGAAAGCGGCGAGGTCGTGCTCGTCATGCCCGAGCGCAAGGTGCCAAACGGCGGCAGGCTCTTCTAGGCCGGCACTTTTACCTTGGCCCGGAGGCCGCCAAGCGGAGATTCCTCCAGCACGATATCGCCACCATGCCCGCGCGCGATATCGCGGGCGATGGCGAGGCCCAGCCCCGTGCCGGGATGGTCCTGATTGCGCGCCGCATCAAGACGCAGGAACGGTTTGAAGACCTCCTCACGCATCTCTTCGGGAATGCCGGGACCGTCGTCGTCGACCGTTACGGTCAGGTAGCGATCGTCATGCACGGCCCGGATCTCGATGCGGTCGCCATAGCGCGAAGCATTGGCAACGAGATTGCCGAGCAAACGCCGGAATGCCTGCGGGCGGACGCTGACAACAGGGTCACCCTCGATCTCAAGCGCAGCGACATGGCCCGTGCGTTCGGCATCGGCGCGGAAATCCTCCAGCAGCTGCCGCATATCGGTCGGCGCCGGGCTTTCGGCGGCCTCGCCGCGCGCGAAGGCGAGATAGGCTTCCAGCATCTTGCTCATCTCGTCGATGTCGCGCTTCATATTCTCGGTTTCCGGCGAATCCGGCTGGAACGCGAGCGAAAGCCGGAAACGCGTGAGGATCGTGCGGAGGTCATGGCTCACGCCATTGAGCATGGTCGTGCGCTGCTCGATGGCGCGCTCGATGCGGTTCTTCATTTCGAGAAAGGCAAGACCTGCCTGCCGCACTTCCCGCGCGCCGCGCGGCCGGAATTGCACATCGCGCCCCTTACCGAATGCCTCCGCCGCTTCCGCCAGCCGCAGGATCGGGCGGATCTGGTTGCGCAGGAGCAGGATCGACACGATGATCAGCACAAACGAAGATCCGGCCATCCACGCAAGGAAGATATGCGAATTCGACGCATAGGCCTGGCTGCGCCGCGCCGTCACACGCATCATCGCCCGATCGAGCAGGACGCGCACTTCGAGGATCGACGAACTGCCGACGGTGTCGAGCCAGAAAGGGCGCTTGATCCGGGTTCGCAGTTCGGCCGAGAGCGCTTGGTCGAGAATGTCAAAAAACGGCTTCTGCAGCGGTGGCGGCAGAGGTTCCGGCGGCAGGAAATCGACGTCAAGCCCAAGGCGGCGCTCGGCGATCTGCACCAGCGCTCGCCCTTCCGCATCCTGCGGGAACTGCTCGTAAACATCGATCAGCGCCGCGATATCCTGGCTGAGCGAGGCGGAAAGGCGCGCCGTTACCGATTGCCAGTGCCGCTCCATGAAAACATAGGCGACCACCGCCTGCAGCAAGACCATCGGCACGATGATGATCATCAGCGCCCGGACGTAGAGGCGCTTCGGCAATACTCGATTGAGCCAACGGCTGACCCGATGATCCCAAAGCCGAACCTGAGCCACGATCGGCTTCACACCCGGTATTGCGGCAAGAAGCCGCAACGACGCTGCGAGAATTCTTCCGAAGATGGCAAAAACGGAACCCAGAAAGTGCAGAACGAAGGCGGTCCAGCGGTAGACAACCCCGAATGCCCGGCCAATGGCCGACGCCACTGCCCGGAGAGTCCTCATCGATCGACAACCAGCTTGTAGCCGATCCCCCGGACGGTCTGGAGATGAAGCGGGTTGGAGGGATCGACCTCGATCTTGCGGCGCAGGCGGTTGATCTGCACGTCGATGGTCCGTTCGTTGGAAGCAGCGCCATGCTCGGCAAGCGCTTCGCGCGGCAGGGTCTCGCCGAGACCGGATGCCAGAACGCGGAGGATCTCGCGTTCGCGCTCGGTGATGCGGATATGCTCCTCGCCCTGCCGCAACTCCCCGCGCTGGAGATGGAACACGAACGGCCCGAAACGGACACTCTCCGGCTCGCTTCCGGACTGCTCCGGCGGCGGCAGTGCGGTGCGGCGCAGGATGGAACTGATCCGGAGCAACAATTCGCGCGGGTCGAACGGCTTGGTGACGTAATCGTCGATCCCGGTCTGAAGTCCGGCAATGCGGTCCTCGATCTCCGCACGGGCTGTCAGCATCAGGATTGGAATGGTGGACTGCGAGCGGATGAACTTCGCCAGATCTATCCCGCTCTCGCCAGGCATCATGACATCGAGGACGATGAGATCGAAGACGAGCCCCTCCATCCGCGCGCGCGCCTCTGCAGCATTGTCGGCGGTCGAGACACGATATCCCTTCTCGGCGAGGAAGCGGCTGAGCAAGGCGCGAATACGGTCGTCGTCATCGACGATCAGAAGATGCGGTGCCTCATCGGTGATCTGAACCGGTTGCATCTGATCGAAACTCCCTGCCAAGCGGAAGCGCGGCACTTCGAGCGAAAACTACCCCTGCATATAAGGGTGCCGGGTCCGACAAGCCAAGCGCCATCGGGCTCGAAGGGGCCCGCCGCAAGATCAGCCGAGGTTGCCGGTGCCTTCTTCCCGCTGGCGCTCGCTGTCAATCAGCGCGCCGAGGAAACGGACGATGGTTTCGCGTTGCAGCGGACCTGCCTGCGTGAGCGCGCGCTTCATCCGTTCATCCTGCATCGCGGCGAGCGCATCGGCGAGCTGTTTTCCGGGCCCCGTGAGATAGAGAAGGCGCTGGCGGCGATCCTCGCGCCCGGCCTTCTGCAACACGAACCCCGCCTGAATGAGATCCTTCAGGACGCGTGCTAGCGACTGCTTGGTGATCTCGAGAATGTCGAGCAACTCGGCAACGTTGAGGCCCTGATGCCGGTTGATGAAGTGCAGCACCCGGTGATGGGCGCGGCCAAAACCGTGCCGTTCCAGCAGTCGGTCGGGCTCGCCCACGAAATCGCGATAGGCGAAGAACAGGAGTTCGATCAGCTCGAAGTCCACCAGCGCGCCTGGCGAGGTTGGCGCCGCGGGCGATCCGCTACCCGTTCTCGTGGCCCCTCTCCCCTTGGAAGCCAAGTCAGTCACCGTCGCAGAACCTCTCGTGCTTAGGAAATATGCAATAAATTTATGTCAACGTTATTGACATATTTCAGATGGATTGTTACGCGTCAAGCCATACGGCGCGCAATGAAAGTTCGTCTACAGCCATTTTATCGGAACATCCTTTGTCGGACATCCGAATCGAATGAGTGGTGGACAAATCCCGAGGAAACGCCGTCCGGGTTAGGACAGCACCTGAAGCCCCAACCCTGCCCCAACAAGGAACTGGATTGACATGTCGACCGCCCCTGCCATCGTCCCCTTCGACAAACGTGACGGCTATATCTGGATGAACGGCGAAATCATCGCCTGGGGTGACGCGCGGGTTCACGTATTGACCCACGGCCTGCATTACGGCTCGTCGATTTTCGAAGGCGAGCGTGCCTACAAGGGCAAGATCTACCACAGCCGCTGGCACACGGAGCGCCTGTTCAAATCGGCCGAGATCATGGACTTCACGATCCCCTACACGATCGAGGAGATCGAGGCTGCCAAGGCCCTCGTTCTGGAGAAGAACGGCGGCGGGGATCAGTATATCCGCCCGGTGGCTTTCCGCGGCTCAGAGATGATGGCTGTCTCGGCCCAGCACAACAAAATCCACGTCGCCATCGCCACCTGGAAGTGGCCGTCGATGTTTGACCCCGCGACCAAGATGAAGGGTATCCGCCTCGATATCGCCGATTACCGCCGCCCCGACCCGGCTTGCGCCCCGGTCCATGCCAAGGCGGCCGGTCTCTACATGATCTGCACGATCTCCAAGCACCGCGCCGAGAAGAAGGGCTACGCGGATGCCATGATGCTGGACTGGCAGGGCCGCGTCGCGGAATGCACCGGCGCGAATATCTTCTTCACCAAGGACGGGATGATCCACACCCCGATCGCGGATTGCTTCCTTGATGGCATCACTCGCCAGAACGTGATCGCGCTGGCGAAAAAGCGCGGCATGGAAGTGGTCGAGCGGCGGATCATGCCGGAGGAGCTTCCGACCTTCAACGAGTGCTTCATCACAGGTTCGGCCGCGGAAGTGACGCCAGTCGCCGAGATCGGCCCTTACAAGTTCACGCCGGGCAATATCAGCCGCGTGCTGATGGAAGACTATATGGCCGAGGTCGGCGCACTCTGATCGCTCAACTGATGCCGGTGGCGCCGAAGCTGCCGGCATCACTGACAGTCGCGGCGCGCTTGGCCCGCACGGCTTCCTCATTCGAGATGATCGCATGGGTCGGCCGGGCGATGCGCGGCCGCTGGATCGCGAAAGCATCGTGCAGCACGGCATCGACATCGGACGCGTCGAAGGGTTTCTTCAGATAGGCGAATGCCCCGACGAATTGCGCCGAGCGAACCATCTTCGATTGCTGCTCGGTCGATACGATGACGATCTGCGCTTCGGGATTGACCTGAAGCAGGCTTCCCGCGGTCTCGACACCGTCGATTCCGGGCATGTTGAAATCGCAGAAGATCACATCGAACCGCGTGCGGCGCGCCCAGGCCAGTGCTTCCTCACCGCTCGCCGCTTCCTGCAATTCGATCCGGAACTGCGAGCGGGCGAGAATGCGCGCCATGAGCTTGCGTGCCGTGCCGCTGTCATCGACGAGAAGGACGCGGGTCATCTGCTGCAGCCGGCGATACGCGAGGATCGCATTGATGACTTCACCGGGGCCGAAAGGCTTCAGCATGAACTCGTAGACACCAACCTTGCGCCCGAGTTCGCGCACGACCTCCGAATGCATGCCCGACATCAGCACCATGAAGGGGCGGTGATCGCGCGCGCCGAACGCATGGACGAGCGCTTCCGGGCCGGAAATGCCGGGCAGTTGGACGTCGCAGAAGATGATATCGACGCACGCGTTGCGCATGATATCCAGCGCTTCGCTGCCATTGTCAGCTTCGATGACGATGAAGTTGCCATCGATCTTGTCGAGCGCCGAACGGACGGCAGCACGCGCGACGATCTGATCGTCGACGATCAGGATGCGGGTCGGCGCCGCACCGTCCGGCGCGGTCGCAACGGCGGTTGAAGTAACCAATGGCATGACAAGTCCTCTGTCTCAGGACTTTGCAACCATCGGTTTAATTAATGGTTGACGCTGGCAACTTTAGTTCCAGCGTACCAGCGCCTGCTCATCCTCGTCACGTGCGGACACCCAATCGCCAGATCTTCCGCTGATTCCGTGTTCTTTCTTCCAGAACGGTGCACGCGATTTCAGAAAATCCATGACGAATTCCGCCGCTTCGAACGCCGCGCGGCGGTGACTTGAGGCCGCAATCACCAGTACGATCTGCTCACCGGGCCTGATTTTGCCGAATCGATGCACGACAGTTAGTCCCAGCACCGGCCAGCGTTTCCCGGCCTCATCGCATATGCGCGCGATCTCCTCCTCGGCCATGCCGGGATAATGTTCGAGCTCCAGCGCGGCAAGAGAGCCGCCCTCGTCACGACAGTAGCCAACGAACGATACAACCCCACCAATATCCTTCCGCCCGCAAGTCAGACGCCCGATTTCAGCGGAAAGGTCGAAATCCTCACTCTGGATGCGGATCGTCGTGGCAGCCATACTTCCCCCCTATCCGCCAGTCATGGGCGGGAAGAAGGCAATCTCACGGGCCGTCCCGAGCGGGCTTTCGGGTTTCACGTGCTTGCGGTCCAGCGCCGCACGGATGATCTCGGGACGTTCGAAGGCATAGGCGTATTCCTCGCCGAGAGCGGTGAGATGGCGCAACGCGTCAGCAACCGTCCGAACGGTCTCGGGAAAGGCGATCTCTTCGTCGGGCTTGCCGATGCGTTCGCGCAGCCAAGCGAAATAGACGACCTTCATGGCCTCAGCCTTCCTCGTCCATCAGGTGGCGGACCGAGGCTTTCATGTAATCGTAACCGGTGACGATCGTCAGCAGCGCTGCGGCCCACAGAAGAATGATGCCGATCCAGTTGGTCCAGCCGATCGGCAGGATATCGTCACCTGCCTTTCCGGCAATCAGAAAGCCCACGGAAACGATCTGTGCCGTCGTCTTCCACTTCGCGAGCCGCGAGACCGGCACCGAGATTTTCACTTCGGCGAGGAATTCGCGCAGGCCCGAGACAAGAATTTCCCGGCTGAGAATGACGATCGCGGCCCAGATCGACCACGAACGGATCGAACCATCCGCGACCAGCATCAGCAGGCAAGCGGCAATCAACAGCTTGTCCGCGATCGGATCGAGCATCCGGCCGAGTGAGGATTGTTGCGCATAGACTCGTGCGAGATAGCCGTCGAGATAATCGGAAATGCCGGCAACCGTGTAGAGGCCGAGCGCATACCAGCGCATCACCGGATCGCCAGGCCAGAACAGGAGGCCGACGATCAGCGGGATGGTGATAATCCGCCCGTAGGTCAGAAGGTTCGGCAAAGCGATGGCGAGACGTCGCCGGCTGGACCTCGGCCGCATCGTCGCATCACTGGGGGGAACCTCGCTCATCTTCTCTTAGCACCATGCAGGCGAGCCGGGGTCAAGCGTTCCGGCAAAGCAATTTGCGCTTCTCAGTTCAGCTTCTCGTGAAAGAAATCATAGACAAGCCGCGCCGTCGCCTCGTTGATCCCTGAAACGCGCGCCAGATCGGCGTAACTCGCGCGGCTGACAGCTTTGGCTGTCCCGAAATGCAGGAGCAGGGCGCGCTTGCGCGCAGGCCCGATTCCCGGAATCTCGTCGAGCGGGTTCTTACCCATTTCGCGTTTTCTCTTCGCGCGATGCGTGCCGATCGCGAATCGATGCGCCTCGTCGCGGAGGCGCTGGATAAAATAGAGCGTCGGATCCCGCGGCGGCAGCTTGAATGGCGTCCGCCCGGGAATGAGGAAGGTTTCCCGCCCGGCATCGCGATCCGGTCCCTTCGCCACGCCGACGAGCGGCACATCGGTGATGCCGAGGTCGGCCAGCACACCGCGCACGGCTTCCAGCTGCCCCTTGCCGCCGTCGATCAGCACGAGATCGGGCCAATGCGGCAGGCTGTCGGGATCGTCGAGTTTTTCGTCGCGCACCGCTTCCTTGGCAAGGCGCGAGAAGCGGCGCTGCATCACCTCGCGCATCATGCCGTAATCGTCGCCCGGCGTGATTTCTTCCGAGCGGATATTGTAGGTGCGGTAATGCGTCTTGGAGAAGCCGCGCGGTCCGGCAACGATCATGGCGCCGACGGCATTGGTCCCCATGATGTGCGAGTTGTCGAATACATCGATCCGGCGAGGCGACTTCGCGAGACCGAACGCGGCAGCAACGCCTTCGAGCAGCCGCGTCTGGCTTGCACTCTCGGCGAGGCGACGCCCGAGCGCCTCTTTCGCGTTGGTCAGCGCGTGGTTCACCATATCCCGTTTCTCACCACGCTTCGGCACGAGAATCTCGACCTTGTGCCCGGCACGGATCGTCAATGCCTCGGCCAGAAGCTCCCGGTTCTCCACCTCCTCGCTCAGCATGATCAGGCGCGGCGCGGGGCGCTCGTCGTAGAACTGGCCGAGGAAGGAATCGAGCACCTCACCCGGCTCCAACGTCCGGTCCGCGCGCGGGAAAAAGGCGCGATTGCCCCAGTTCTGTCCGGTGCGGAAGAAAAAGACCTCGATGCAGAATTGCCCCGCCTCGGCATGGATCGCGAAGACGTCGGCCTCCTCGACCCCCGCCGGATTGATGTCCTGGCTAGCCTGCACGGCGGAGAGCCCGGCGAGACGATCGCGCAGCCGCGCAGCGCGCTCGAAATCGAGATTGTCGGCCGCCGCCATCATTTCCGTGCCGAGCTTCTCGCGGATCGTGCCACTCTTGCCGGAAAGGAAGGCCTTCGCCTCCTCCACCAGCCCGGCGTAAGCTTCCAGTGACACCTCGCCGGTGCAGGGTGCGGCGCAACGCTTGATCTGGTGCAGGAGGCAGGGCCGCGAGCGGTTCTCGTAGTAGCTGTCCGAACAGGTGCGGATGAGGAAGGCGCGCTGGAGAGCGTTCAGCGTGCGGTTGACGGCCTGTGCCGAGGCGAACGGGCCGAAATAGCTGCCCTTGCGGTTGCGCGCGCCGCGATGCTTGAGGATTTGCGGGGCGGCATGATCGCCGGTGATGACAATGAACGGGAACGATTTGTCGTCCCGCATCAGCACATTGTAGCGCGGCTTGAGCTGCTTGATCAGATTGGTTTCGAGCAGCAGCGCCTCGGTTTCCGTCGTCGTGGTGACGAATTCCATCGCCGATGTCTCGGAAATCATCCGTGCGATGCGGTTGTTGGGCGCGTCGCCCCGCGCATAGGCCGAGACACGCGCTTTCAGATTGCGCGCCTTGCCGACATAGAGCACCTCGCCCTCGCCGTTCAGCATCCGGTAGACACCGGGCGAACCGGGCAGCGTTTCCCAGAACGCGCGGATAACCGCCATGCCGGACTGCAGGCGCTGCGGCGTCGCCTCGATCTCCGGCGTCTCTTCCTCGACGATAACGGTCTCGTCCTCGATCTCCTCGTCGAGATCGGGCAATTCCGGCGGCTGGGCAGGAGAACGGGCAGACATAAGCCGAGAAATAGGCGGTTCACGCCGAAGCGCAAAGGGGCGCCACCAGCTTTCCTGACAGATTTCACCCGGTGCGTTGGCGCACGGCGGGGCGGGGATTGCGGGTTTAGGTTCTGATCATGGCCGAACGGAGAAACACCGGCCACCGAATTGGAAGCCCGAACCCCCAAATCCAAACCCCACAGGAGACT
>VWVY01000005.1 GCA_009846685.1 Rhizobiales bacterium SYSU XM002
AGTCTCCTGTGGGGTTTGGATTTGGGGGTTCGGGCTTCCAATTCGGTGGCCGGTGTTTCTCCGTTCGGCCATGATCAGAACCTAAACCCGCAATCCCCGCCCCGCCGTGCGCCAACGCACCGGGTGATCAGCCTGCCAAGACACCGACCTCGCCTGCTACGAATTCCGCGACCCGCGCCCGCTCTGCCGGCGAGAGATGGAGACCGAGTTTCGTCCGCCGCCAGAGGACATCGTCGCCGCTACGTGCCCACTCCTGCTCAATCAGATAACGGATTTCGCGCGCGGTGAGCCCCGCACCGAAAATCTCCCCGAGATCGCGAATGTCTTTGGCGAACCCGAGCCAGTTGAAAGCGGCCCTCCCATATGTCCGGGCGTAACGCGCCGCCATGTCGGGTTCGAGGAACGGATAACGCGTAAGAAGCTCGTCCGTCAGGGCGTCAACCCCCTCGACCGGGAAATCACCACCGGGTAGAGCGCTGCGACCGGTCCAACCCGCAGGTTGACCCTGCGGGGGAAGGTGCGGTGCAAGCTTGGCCAGCGCCGCTTCCGCAAGACGCCGGTAGGTGGTGATCTTGCCTCCGAACACTGAGAGAAGCGCCGGCTTGCCCTCGGCTGCATCCAGCGTCAGCACATAGTCGCGCGTCGCTTCCTGAGCCTTGCTGGCGCCATCGTCGTAGAGCGGGCGCACGCCGGAGAACGACCAGACGACATCCTCGCGCGTGACAGGTTTTTCGAAATATTCGCTCGCAGCCGCACAGAGATAGAGGACCTCATCCTCGGAGGCGACGACCGCCTTGGGATCACCGGAATAATCGAGATCGGTCGTGCCGATCAGGGTGAAATCATGCTCATAGGGAATGGCGAAGATAATCCGGCCGTCGGCGTTCTGGAAGATATAGGCCTTGTCGTGGTCGAAGATCTTGCGCGTGACGATATGCGAACCTTTGACAAGGCGCACCCGGGCATGGCTCTCGATATGAATGCGGTCGTCCAGCACCTCGGCGACCCACGGGCCGCCCGCGTTGACGAGCGCTTTCGCCCGGATCACCCGTTGCCCGCCGCGATCCTCGACGGTGATAGCCCAGCAACTCTCCTCACGCCGCGCCTCCACAAGGCGCGTGCGGGTTTCGATCGTTGCGCCGCGCGCCCGAGCATCCATCGCGTTGAGCACGACGAGGCGGGAATCCTGCACCCGGCAATCGGAATATTCGAACGCCTTGCCGAAACCCGGCTTCAGGGGCGCTCCCGCGGGGTGGCGCGCGAGATCGAGTATGCGCGTGGCCTCGAGTCGTTTGCGTCCGCCGAGATGGTCGTAGAGGAATAGCCCCAACCGCAGCAGCCAGGCAGGCCGCAGGCCGCGATGATGCGGCAGGACGAAACGCAGCGGCGCGATGACATGCGGCGCAATTCCCCAGAGCACCTCGCGTTCGATCAGCGCCTCGCGCACCAGGCGGAACTCGTAATATTCGAGATAGCGCAGGCCGCCGTGAATGAGTTTGGTGGACCAGGACGAGGTACCGCTCGCAAGATCGTCCTGTTCACAGAGATAGACCTTGAGGCCGCGCCCCGTTGCATCCCGCGCGATGCCGCAGCCATTGATCCCGCCGCCCACAATGGCAAGGTCGAACATCTCGCCCATCGCCTGCCCCTCGCCTCCCTTGCCGCGTCGCGCGGACGAATCTCTATCGTCGCGCGAGAAGACCAGAGCACATCAAGGCACGCAAGAAAAAGATTAGCCGGGAAAATGAATGCTCGTCCGCGCCGCTTCCTATTCGTCGCGCTTGCGCAACCGGACGACGACCTCGACGCGGGCCACTTCCATCCCTTCCGGGATCGGCGGGAGATTGGCGACGGAAATATCGTGCGCCGGAATATCAACCAGCCCATCGCCTTCGACGTAGAAATGATGATGGTCGGAGGTGTTGGTGTCGAAATAGGTGCGGCTGCCGTCGATCGCGATCTCGCGCAGCAGGCCGACCTGCGTGAACTGGTTCAACGTGTTGTAGATCGTCGCGAGGCTGACCGGAACGCGCGCGCGCTGGGCTTCCTCGAACAGCGTTTCGGCAGAAAGGTGACGGTCGCCGCGGCCGAATAGCAACCAGCCGAGCGCGACGCGCTGCCGGGTCGGACGAAGGCCAACGTCGCGCAGGCGCAGCTTGAGGTCGTGCACCGGGCAGCCCGCGAGATTGCCGAAGGCCTTGCGGCTTTCGGTATCCAAGCCGGGCTCATGTCCCCGGATCAGCGTGACCATGCGTGCCACGAACGGCTCCTGCTTCCCATTCCGAACTGCAATTCCTAGATAGCCCCTTCAGTCGCACGTTACAAGCGCAGCGGTCTGAACGGCGAATGTAAAGCGTATCAAGGTAAAGCGGACCTCCGTCGGTTGATCTTGCGCAATTTCGGCGAAATGATGAGGTGGAGACGAAAAATCAGTTCTTCCGGTCACGCTTTTGCTCTAGACGGGAAAGCAATTGACGGATTTATGGCCGGCTGAAATCCACGGTCGGGACCACGGCAAAGCAACAGGGCGACGATGACTGACGAGACTGGCGCAAGGCGTTCGAGCTTCACCTACGAGGAATTGCTGGCGTGCGGACGTGGCGAATTGTTCGGTATGGGCAATGCGCAGTTGCCGATGCCGCCGATGCTGATGTTCGATCGCATCATCGAGGTGAACGAAGCCGGTGGCGCCAATGGCAAGGGTTTCATCTCGGCAGAACTCGACGTGCGCCCCGATCTCTGGTTCTTCCCCTGCCACTTCAAGGGCGATCCGGTAATGCCGGGCTGCCTTGGGCTCGACGCGCTCTGGCAGCTCACCGGGTTTTATCTCGGCTGGCTCGGCCTACCGGGCAAGGGCCGCGCTCTTGGCGTCGGCGAGGTCAAGTTCGCCGATCAGGTTCTGCCCAGCGTGAAGAAGGTCGTCTACGGCGTCGATTTCAAGCGCGTGTTCAAGGGCAAACTGGTGCTCGGCATCGCTGATGGCTGGCTCGAGGCCGATGGCAAGCGCATTTATACGACCACGGACATGCGCGTCGGCCTTTTCCAGCCGACTTGAGACGAAAAAAGCACGTCCGGCGATCAATTCTTGCCCCGCCCCTTGCGCATTGCCGGCATCCGGGCCATGTGACGGCGAGGATTTGTCCGCCGAAACCCGGCTTCCGTGCACTTGCCGCCGGGGGCTCAGAACGGAGAAAGCGCCATGAGACGCGTCGTCATCACCGGAATGGGCATCGTTTCGTCCATCGGCAATGATGTTCAAGAGGTCACGGCCTCGCTGCACGACGCGAAATCGGGTATCACCGTCGCGTCGGAATTTCAGGAGCATGGCTTCCGTTCCTGCGTCTACGGCAAGCCCACGCTCGACCCCGCGACCGTGCTTGACCGTCGCGCCATGCGTTTCCACGGTGGCGGAACCGGCTGGAACCAGGTGGCGATGGAGCAGGCGATCCGGCAGGCTGGGCTTGAGGAAGGCGAGATTTCCAACGAGCGTACCGGCATCGTCATGGGCTCGGGCGGCCCCTCGACCCGCACGGTGATCGAGGCGGTGGACAAGGCGCGGGAGAGCGGCAATTCCAAGCGCGTCGGCCCGTTCGCCGTGCCGAAGGCCATGTCCTCGACCGCCTCCGCGACACTCGCGACCTGGTTCAAGATCAAGGGTGTGAACTATTCGATCTCGTCCGCCTGCGCGACCTCGAACCATTGCATCGGCAATGCCTACGAGCTGATCCAGTGGGGCAAACAGGACCGCATCTTCGCCGGCGGCTGCGAGGAACTCGACTGGACACTCTCGGTCCTCTTCGACGCGATGGGCGCGATGTCCTCGACCTACAACAATCCCACCGCCTCCCGCGCCTACGACAAAAACCGCGACGGCTTCGTGATCGCCGGCGGCGCGGGTGTCGTCGTGCTCGAGGAATACGAGATGGCGAAGGCGCGCGGTGCCAAGATCCTCGCCGAGATCGTCGGCTATGGCGCGACCTCGGACGGCTACGACATGGTCGCCCCCTCTGGTGAAGGCGCGGTGCGCTGCATGCGGCAGGCGATGCAGGGCATCTCGGCACCGATCGACTACATCAACCCGCATGGGACCTCGACGCCGGTCGGCGACATCAAGGAAATCGAGGCGGTGCGCGAGGTTTTCGGCGCCAAGGCCCAGTCGATTCCGATCTCTGCCACCAAGTCGCTGACGGGCCACTCGCTTGGCGCGACCGGCGTGCAGGAAGCGATCTATTCGCTGATCATGATGCAGAACGGCTTCATCTGCGAGAGCGCGCATATCGAGGAAATCGATCCGGCGATGGCGGACATGAACATCGTCCGTAAGCGCATCGACAACGCCAAGCTCGGGCATGTCATGAGCAATTCCTTCGGGTTCGGCGGCACCAACGCGACCATCGTGCTCAAGCACCCGGAGGCGTGATTATTTGAAAGCCCTTTTGGCTTTCGGTTCCCTCGCTTAAGCTTGCGCGCAGTTCAGGCTCTCGAAGAGGAAGCCCCATGCTGTTCATGGTCATCGAGCATTTCGATCAGGCTCGTGTGAAGGATATCTATGCCCGCTTCCACGAGAAGGGCCGGATGATCCCGGAGGGCCTTTCCTACGTGAACAGCTGGATTTCGGCGGACTTCGCCCGTTGCTTCCAGGTCATGGAATGCGAGGACGCCTCGCTCCTGCAGGAATGGGTGCTGGCCTGGGGCGACCTCGCCCGGTTCGAGATCGTGCCGCTCGTAGGCTCCAAGGAGACCTACGAGGCCGTGAAGAAGCATCTTTGACGCGTTTCAATCAGAAGAATGGCAGGAAAACCCCGCGTATGACCGAGTTAATGGCAGGAAAACGCGGCCTCATCATGGGGGTCGCCAATCAGAATTCGATCGCCTGGGGCATCGCGCAGATGCTGGCGAAGCACGGGGCCGAACTGGCCTTCACCTATCAGGGCGAGGCGCTGGGCAAGCGCGTGAAACCGCTCGCCGAGAGCGTCGGCTCCTCGCTTGTGATGCCCTGCGATGTCGAGGATATCGCCACGGTTGATGCGGTGTTCGATGAGCTCAAGGCGAAGTGGGGCAAGCTCGATTTCGTCGTCCATGCCATCGGCTTTGCGGACAAGAACGAACTCAAGGGCCGCTACGCCGATACCTCCCGCGAGAATTTCACCCGCACGATGGTGATCTCCTGCTTCTCGTTCACGGAGATCGCGAAGCGTGCGGCGGCGATGATGCCGGACGGCGGCGCGATGATCACCCTCACCTATGGCGGCGCCAATCGCGTCTCGCCGAACTACAACGTGATGGGCCTCGCGAAAGCCGCGCTCGAAAGTTCGGTGCGCTATCTCGCCGCCGACTTCGGCCGTGACAACATCCGCGTCAACGCGATTTCCGCCGGGCCCGTGCGCACGCTGGCTGGCGCGGGCATCGGCGATGCGCGCTTCACGTTCTCGTGGCAGACGCAGAATTCGGCGCTCCGCCGCCCTATAACGCTGGAGGAACTCGGTGGTTCGGCGCTCTATCTTCTTTCCGCGCTGTCCGGCGGCGTCACGGGCGAGATCCACTATGTCGATTCAGGCTACAACATCATGAAGATGCCGCGTTCGGAAGACGTGAAGAACACCGAGGAATAAACCTTATGCTGCGCCTGAACCGCCGCGCGATCCTTGCTGGAATAGCCGCGACCCCTTTCGCGGCGAGGGCCGTTTCCGCGGATGAGTTTTACCCGATCCCGGTTGAACTGCTTGAGAACTTCACGGCGCTTCAGGGCAAGGTAACCCTCGGAAACCCCGATGCGGATGTCACGCTGGTCGAGTTCTTCGATTACAACTGTCCCTATTGCAAGGGAGCGGCGAAGGACGTCCGCCCGCTTCTGGCCGCGAACAAGGACCTCGCGTTCGTGCTGGTCAATTATGCCGTACTCGGCATTCCCTCGATCGGCGCGACGCGTGTGGCGCTGGCCTTCTCGCGCCAGAAGCCCGAGCGCTACCTCGAGTTCCACGAACAGCTGTTCCTGACGCGCGGCACCATCGGCCCGGAGCATGCCATCGGCGTCGCGCTCAAGCTTGGCGCCAACAAGGCGCAGCTGCTGGAGGATGCGGATGCCGATCCGGTGACGCAGGCGATGAAGAGTGCGGCGCAACTTGGCAATGAGTTCGGCATGCGCGCGACACCTTCTTACCTGATCGGCCGCGACGCCTTCGCCGGATTCCTGACGAAACGGCAGAAGCAGGCTGCAATCGACTCTTATCGCAAATGTGAACGGGCGGTGTGCGCATGAACCAGCGAATTGTTCTCTCCAGTGATCACGCCGCCATCGCGTTGCGGCAGGCCGTGGCCAGTCACATCGCCGCAAAGGGTTGGACGGTTGTCGATATCGGCCCGACAACGCCGGAAAGCACGCCCTACCCCAAGCACGGCGAAGCCGCAGCGCGGCTTGTCGCCTCCGGGGATTGCGACCTCGGCATCATCCTCTGCGGCACCGGTCAGGGCATCATGATGGCGGCGAACAAGATCAAGGGCATCCGTTGCGGCGTTTGCATGGATACCTTCTCCGCCCGCATGATCCGCCAGCACAATAACGCCAATATGCTCGCCCTCGGAGCGCGTGTGGTTGGGGAGGGGTTGGCGCTCGACATCGTCGATGCGTTCCTCGGTGCTGCGTTCGAGGGCGGTCGCCATGCCGCCCGTGTCGAAATGATCGCGATGCTCGAGGCGTGAGGCGGCCCTAGAGGCCGGGCAGCCTGACTCCCACTGCCCGCCGAAGGAGGTCGAGCGCGATCAGCGTCAGCAGCCCCTTCAGCACGATCTGGAACAGATGCTCGGGTAGCTTTTCAAGGAGCTTCGTGCCGGTCACGGTGCCGATGAAGCCTGAAACAATCATCGCTGCGATCAGAGGCAGCCATTCAACAAGCGCGACGCCAAGCAGGCCGAAGGCGATCACCTTGAGCAGATGCTGGCCGACCATCATCACCGCGTGGGTCGCGACAAGCCCCTTGCGGTCGAGCCCCAAGGGCAGGAGGATGGCCTGAACGAAGGGGCCGGTCGCGCCGACGAACATCGTGAGCACCGAGGAAATCGCCCCGCCGAGCACCAGTCCCGCTTTCGAGAGGCCGGGAATCCGGGGTTTCGGCAGCCAGACCATCGAAAGAATGAAGACGCCGAGCAGCCCGAGCAACACTTTCTCGGGCAATTGCACGAACAGCCAGGCGCCGAGCGCGACACCGAGAACCGCGCCGACCATGAAGCGCGCCACGGCCGGCCAATGCGCATGGGCGCGCTGGAGGATCGCGCGACCGGTATTCGAGCCAAGCTGGACAATGCCATGCACCGCGATGATGACGTTAGCCGGTGCCGCGCCCGCGAGTGCGCCGAGCATGGCGACACCGCCGCCAATGCCGAAGGCCGCCGTCAGCGCCGAGGTGAAGAACGAGATGACGATCAGCAGAAGGGCGGTGAAAGGGTCTATGCCGGGTGGAAGCAGCACCATGACCTGACCTCTCAGCCCCAGAACATCGCTTCGAGTTCGCGCCTCATCCGCATCAGCGGCGTATCTTCAGGCAACGAGACCTTGTCGCGCGTGATGAGCTCGCCCTTGGCGATCGGCGCTGTAACCCTCCCGCCGTGGAGCAGCCCCACTGGCCAGGCATTCGTGGCGCGCGCTTCATCCGCATTCATCGCGAAGGAACGGTAGCAGGTCTCGCCGATGGCATCGAGCGTCTCGCCGGGGCGAAGGTTGCGTTTTGCGCGCGCGCAGACCTCCGCGACGGGGCGCTGAAGCGGAAACATTTCCGCTTCGCCGTTGAGCACGGCGCGGGCGGCCGAAAGCGGCACCTCGAGGCTGGTGAGGTGATGCGGGCGGTAGAAGGTATAGTAAGGCCCCTTGCCACCCATCTTGAGGTCGTGCATCCGCTCGCACAGGCGGGGATGGTCCATCTCGGCGACGACGAAAACGCCGGGTGCGACTCCCTTGCCTATCGTGTAATCGACGACGCCTTTGCGCGAGAGAATGCCGCCGTCCGCCTTCGGCACGAGCACATGCTCAAGCGTCTGGAGCGTCGCTTCGGGGCCGTGCATGCCCGGCACGTCGAGTGTCAGGCCGGTCGCGTTGGCGATGCAGGACATCTCGACCATGGTTTTCGACCCATCGACGAATTCAACCAGCATGCGCGGGTTCATGTTCCGCCGCACGGCTTCCTCGCGATAATCGTCAGGCACGGCATCCGGGTTGAACGGGTTGTTCTTGCCCTTGCCAGCCGCAATCACGGGATAACCGAGCGCGGTCACGAAATTGATGAGTTCCATCGTGGCGGTAGGCTCGTCGCCGGCGCCGATGGTGTAGACGACGCCGGCCTTGTCGGCCTCGCGCTTGAGGTAGGCGCCGATGGTGACATCCGCCTCGACATTCATCATCACGAGGTGCTTGCCCTCACGGATGGTGGCGAGGCCGATCTCGGCGCCCGCTGCCGGGCGGCCCGTAGCATCGATGACGACGTCGATATTGCCGGAACGGAGGATGGTATGCGCATCGTCGGTGATGGCGATGCGCCCACCCTCGATGGCCCGATCGAGCGCAGGCAGGCCGTCAACTGTGCGGCCGACGTCAGCATCCTGCCCGGCGATGCGGATTGCTTCCTGCGCGTTGCGACCGGAACGATCGGCGATCGCGCCGACGCGCAGCCCGCGCATCCGGGCGATCTGGGTGACGAGATCGGTGCCCATCTCGCCGCAGCCGATGATGCCGACCCGGATCGACCGCCCGGCATCCTCGCGCGCGGCCAGCGCCGCGGCGAGCCCGCGCGCGGCAATGGCGGTCTCCCGGCCCGTCTTCATACGGCTTGTCCCCTCGGCCATTCCGGCGTTGTCCTTGGCGGGGAGGGACGGGTTTTCTTCTCGTCTGTCAATCGAAAAGGCGCGATGCCGCGTCGATCACGCGTCGGACTTGTTCAATTCCTTGGCGTGGAGCCAGGCCGCGTGCTGCGGTGCCCGCTTGGTGCGCGACCACTCCTCCAGCATGTCCCATTTTACCGCGTCGAGCCGTTTGTGCATCGCCTCGGCATCGGGATCGGGGCAGGCGAGTTCCACGCGGTGCCCGTTGGGATCGAAGAAATAGATCGAATGGAAGATCGAGTGATCGGTTACGCCGAGCACCTCGATGCCTTTGGCTTCGAGATGTGCCTTGTATTCGAGCAGGGTCGCGCGATCCTTCACCTTGAAAGCGATATGCTGGACCCAGATCGGGGTATTCGGGTCGCGCCCCATCTCCGGCTTGGTCGGAAGCTCGAAGAAGGCGAGGACATTGTCGTTCCCGGCGTCGAGAAAGACATGCATGTAGGGATCCGGTTCATGCGTCGAGGGCACGCGATCCTCGGCGATGGCGAGCACGAAGCCCATCTTCAGGTTGTCGACATACCAGTTGACCGTCTCCTTCGCGTCCTTGCAGCGATAGGCGACGTGGTGGATGTGCTCGAGTTTCAGCATGCCCTTCTCCTTGCGGCGCTTCCGGCCGCAATTAGTTGCATATGAAACTATATGACGTCAACATGCCAGATCGGTCAACAGAGCACGATCAGCAGATCCTTGGCATCGACCTGAGCATGAGGTTTGACCAAGAGCTCCGCGATCACGCCGTCGGCGGGCGCGTGAATGGCGGTTTCCATTTTCATCGCCTCCAGCGTGACGAGGATATCCCCGGCCTTGACCTGCTGGCCCGGCTCGACCGCGATCGAGGAAACGGAGCCCGGCATCGGCGCCGAGATGTGCTTCGCGTTACCGTCCTCGGCCTTGCGGCGCGCGACGATCTGCGCGGAGGCCGAGCGATTCGGCACCTTGATGATGCGCGGCTGGCCGTTGAGCTCGAAGAACACCTTTACCTGGCCTTCGTCGTCCGTCTCGCCGATCGCCTGAAGCCGCACCACCAGCGCTTTGCCGCGCTCGATCTCGATCGTCGCCTCGTCGCCAGCCTTCATGCCGTAGAAGAAGATCGGCGTCGGCAGGGTCGAAACCGGTCCGTATTTTTCCTGCATGCCGGCGAAATCGGCGAAGACCTTGGGGTACATCAGATAGGAGGCAAGCTCTTCGTCATCGGGCTTACGGCCGATCTTGCCCTCGAGTTCTTTGGTCGCCGCGTCGAAATCGGTTGGTTCGAGCAGCGAACCGGGGCGAACGGTGATCGGCTTTTCGCCCTTGAGAACCTTCTTCTGGAAGGCTTCGGGCCATCCGCCCGGCGGCTGGCCGAGATCGCCGCGCAGCATCTCGACGACCGAGGCCGGGAATGCGACCTCGCGGCCCGGATCGATAATATCCTGCGGCTTGAGATCCTGGCTGACCATCATCAGCGCGAGATCGCCGACGACCTTGGAGGAGGGGGTCACCTTGACGATATCGCCAAAGAGATCGTTGGCGGCGCGATAGGCCTTGGCCACCTCGTGCCAGCGCGTTTCGAGCCCAAGCGAGCGCGCCTGCTCCTTGAGGTTGGTGAACTGTCCGCCGGGCATCTCGTGGAGATAGACCTCGGACGCACCGCATTTGAGATCACTCTCGAAGGCCGTGTACTGCGTTCGCACCGCTTCCCAGTAGAACGAGATCTGACGGATCGCTTCCGGGTCGAGCCCGGTGCCGCGCGTCGTCATCGCCAGCGCCTCGACGATCGACCCGAGACAGACCTGCGACGTGGTGCCGCTCATCGCGTCCATTGCGCAATCCACCGCATCGACGCCCGCTTCAACCGCCGCGAGGATCGAGGCCGCGGCGATTCCCGAGGTGTCGTGCGTATGGAAATGGATCGGCAGGCCGATTTCTTCCTTCAGCGCCTTGACGAGGATACGTGCTGCAGAAGGCTTCAGCAGGCCCGCCATGTCCTTGAGGCCGAGGATATGACAGCCGGCCTTTTCCATCTCCTTGGCGAGATTGACATAATACTTCAACGGGTACTTGGCCCGCGTCGGGTCGAGAATGTCGCCGGTATAGCAGATTGCACCCTCGGCGAGCTTGCCCGAGCGCAGCACGGCATCGATCGCGACGCGCATGTTCTCGATCCAGTTGAGGCAATCGAAGATGCGGAAGAGATCCATCCCCGCGTTGGCTGCCTGGTCGACGAAATCGCGGACGACATTGTCGGGGTAATTGGTGTAGCCGACGCCGTTCGCCCCGCGCAGCAGCATCTGCGTGAGGATATTCGGCACGCGCTCGCGCACGAGGCGTAGCCGTTCCCACGGGTCTTCCTGAAGGAAGCGCATCGAAACGTCGAACGTTGCCCCGCCCCAGCATTCGAGGCTGAAAAGTTGCGGCAGCGCCTTCGCATAGGCCGGAGCGATGGCGGCAATGTCGTGCGTGCGCATCCGCGTCGCGAGCAGCGATTGGTGCGCGTCGCGCATCGTCGTGTCGGTGATCAGAACGCGGCGCTCGCCGCGCATCCACTCTGCGAAGCCCTTTGGCCCGAGTTGCTGGAGCTTCTGACGTGTCCCCAGCGCGGGTTCGGCGGTGAAGATCGGTGGTTCGGGGGCGCGCGCGTCGGCAGGCGGGCGCGGCCGGTCGCGCGTTTCGGGATGGCCGTTCACCGAAACATCAGCGACATAGGTGAGAAGCTTCGTTGCCCGGTCCTTGCGCTTCTCGTGTGCGAAGAGTTCGGGCGTCTCGTCGATGAAGCGGGTCGTGTATTCGTTGGCGAGGAACTTCGGGTGCGAAAGCACCGCTTCGAGGAAGGTCAGGTTGGTCGCGACCCCGCGGATGCGATACTCCCGCAAGGCGCGATCCATCCGCTGCACCGCCTCGCGCGCGTTCGAGGCCCAGGCGGTAATCTTCTCCAGCATCGGATCGTAATAGCGGGTGACGATTGCGCCGGAATAGGCAGTTCCCCCGTCGATGCGGATGCCGAAGCCCATCGCACCGCGATAGGCGGTGATGCGGCCGTAATCCGGGATGAAGTTGTTCTCCGGGTTCTCGGTGGTGATGCGGCATTGGAGCGCGTGGCCCTGAAGCCGGATGTTCGGCTGGTCGGGAATGCCGGTCTGGTAGGTGTCGTTTGTGTCCTTCGCGCCGATGGCCGCGCCTTCGAGGATGCGGATCTGCGCCTTGACGATGTCGAGCCCGGTCACGACCTCGGTGACGGTATGCTCGACCTGGATGCGCGGATTGACCTCGATGAAATAGAACTTGCCCGTGTCAGCATCCATCAGGAATTCGACCGTGCCGGCGCCGACATACTCTGTCGCCCTGCCGATCCGGAGCGCGGCATTGCAGAGGTCGCGCCGCGTCGCCTCGTCGAGATAGGGCGCGGGCGCACGCTCTATGACCTTCTGGTTGCGGCGCTGGATCGAGCAGTCGCGTTCGAAAAGATGGACGAGATTGCCATGCTTGTCGCCGAGGATCTGCACCTCGACATGGCGCGCGCGACGCACCAGCTTTTCGAGATAGACCTCGTCCTTGCCGAAGGCGGCACGGGCCTCGCGCTTGGCGGTGAAAACCGCATCAAGGAGCTGGTCCTCGCTCTCGATCGGGCGCATGCCGCGTCCACCACCGCCCCAGCTCGCCTTGAGCATCACGGGGTAGCCGATCTCGGTCGCGAGACGTTTGATCTCCTCGCCGTCGTCCGGCAGCGGCGGCGTTGCCGGCATCACCGGCACTTCGACCGAGATCGCGAGGTTACGCGCATCGACCTTGTTGCCGAGCTGACGCAAGGTTTCCGGCGAAGGGCCGATGAAGATGATCCCCGCTTCGGCGCAGGCTTCGGCGAATTCCGGGCTCTCCGAAAGGAAGCCATAGCCCGGATGGATCGCATCGACATGCGCTTCCTTGGCAACGCGGATCACCTCGGGAATAGAGAGATAGGCTTCCAGTGGCCCCATCGGCTTGGCGAGGTGCGGACCGCGCCCGACGAGATAGGCCTCATCCGCCTTGAAGCGGTGAAGCGAGATCTTGTCCTCCTCCGCGTAGATCGCCACCGTGCGGATGCCGAGTTCGGTGGCGGCGCGAAATACGCGGATCGCGATTTCGCTGCGATTGGCGACGAGCAGACGTCGAATGGGCATCGGCGTATCTCCCGTTGTCGGCAGGGTGCGCTTTTACGCTGGGCCATGCTGGCGCGCTTTTGTCGCGCTGCAAAGCTAATCGGGGAGCTAGCCGCCTAAGTCACCCCGTCGGAGCCTGCGCAAAGCGCATGAAGGGCATGAAATTATCGCATGGAAAGACGTACCGCCTGTCGCAGAAGGCAGCAGTTATCCGCAGGTTTTCGAACCCAGCGATGCGTTTCCATGCGAATTAGTATTACCAGTTTGCCGACATCGCGCATCCACGATCTTGTCTATAGATCGGCGACCGCGCCCTGCCGGAAGGCGGACAAGGTATCGGCCAGCGCGTCGTCGACGAGGATGCGGCTGAGCATTTCAGCCCGGTCGCCGTCCTTGCGGGCGATGGCTTCGTAGAGGCGCTGATGATCCGCGAGGGGGATGCGGAAGCTCTCGTCCGAGCGGGTGCCGCGTTGGATCCGCAGCGACCACCACAGGGTCGTCGCAACCACCTCCTTCAACGCGGCGATGGCAGCGTTGCCTGCGGCGTCGAAGATTGCGTCGTGGAAGGCAAGGTCAAAGCGCATGGCTTCGTCGGTGAAGGGTGGCGTGGTCTCCATGCCGCGCAGCGCCGCCTTCATTCGATCGAGATGCTGCGAAGTTCTTCGCAATGCAGCAATTTTTGAACATCCCGGCTCGACAAGCGCGCGGAGTTCGAACAGATCGCGGATGAAACCTTCGTCCGCACCGGACGACAGCGACCAACGCAGAACGTCGGGATCGAGCAGATGCCAGGAAGATCGCGGCGCGACCCGGGTCCCGCTACGCGGACGTGCTTCGATGAGCCCCTTGCCGGCCAGGAAGCGAATCGCCTCCCGGTAAGCCGTGCGCGAGGCGGATATTTCAGCGCGGAGATCGTCCTCGTTCGGCACGAGAGCACCGGCCGGCAAAGCGCCGGAAACAATGGCGACGGCCAGTCGGCTTGTCACCTGACCGAAGAGGGATTCGGCGCCGCCTCTCGGCGCCTTCACGAATGTCGGCGCATTCATTTCTCTCTCCCCGGAGGCCTGTTCGGCAATGATCCGCTTGACAGGACGCAAAATATAATATGATTTTTTCACCAAGAGCAACCTGCAGCCTCCTTCCATAGGCGCGCGGCGGTTGCGAAACAAGAAAGCGCGACGGACGCGGCGGCGGATCGGGCGTTTTGCGGCATTGACCGGCATACCGGTATGCCGCAGGGTGGAAATTGCGGGGCCCCTCGGGGGGAGGTTGGCAGATGGCGTCAGTGACGATCCGTGAGGTGCGCAAGGCGTTCGGCCCGGTCGAAATCATCCACGGGGTGAACATCGACATCGAGGACGGCGAGTTCGTCATCCTCGTCGGCCCGTCCGGCTGCGGCAAGTCGACATTGCTCCGGATGCTCGCGGGGCTCGAGAACATCACCTCCGGCGAGATTTCCATCGGGAACCGGGTCGTCAATCAGGTGCCGCCGAAAGAACGCGACATCGCGATGGTGTTCCAGAACTATGCGCTTTATCCGCACATGAGCGTTGCGGATAACATGGCGTTCTCGATGAAGCTGCGCGGCGCGCCGCAATCCGAGATCACCGAGCGGGTCGACAAGGCGGCCCGGATTCTCGGCCTCACGCAATTGCTCGATCGCTATCCGCGCCAGCTCTCGGGCGGCCAGCGCCAGCGCGTCGCGATGGGCCGCGCCATCGTCCGCGATCCGCAGGTGTTCCTTTTCGACGAGCCGCTATCCAACCTTGACGCCAAGCTGCGCGTGCAGATGCGCACCGAGATCAAGGAACTGCATCAGCGCCTGAAGACCACCACGGTCTATGTGACTCATGACCAGATCGAAGCCATGACAATGGCCGACAAGATCGTCGTCATGCACGACGGCATCGTTGAGCAGATCGGCGCGCCGCTCGATCTCTACGACAATCCGGATAACCTCTTCGTGGCGGGCTTCATCGGCTCCCCCGCGATGAATTTCATCAAGGGGCGCATCGAGGGCGGCGAATTTGTCGCCGATGGCGGCTTCCGCTTGCCGGTCGGCAAGGCGCCGGCGGGCGCAGAGGGACGCCCGGTGATCTACGGTCTGCGACCCGAGCACATTCGTATCGAGGCTGGCGGCGTGCCGACGGAAGTGGTTGTCGTCGAGCCGACCGGATCGGAGACGCAGGTGGTGCTGCGTGTCGGCGGGCAGGAGATCGTGGCCGTTTTCAAGGAGCGCCTGACCGCCCGGCCCGGCGAAACGCTCGCGATCTCGCCGAGCCTCGCCGTCGCGCATCTCTTTGATGCCGATACCGGAAGGAGGCTCGTCGCCTGAACGAACTGAATTCGGCAAGCGGCCTGCAAGAGCCGCACCGTGAATGCCCGCAAACGAGCGCCAAGCTCGGGGAAAACTGGCTCAAAGGCCCTATTTAGGAGGAAACAATGCATACCGATCGTCGTGGATTTCTCAAAGGTTCCGCCGCCTTCGGCGCCGGCGCCCTTCTGGCCGGTTCCGGTCTCACCGATTTCGCCCGCGCCTGGGCGCAGGCCTCGCCCTTCAAGCCCGAGAAGGGTGCCAAGCTGACGGTCCTGCGCTGGAAGCGCTTCGTCCAGTCTGAAGAAGACGCCTTCATGAAGCTTGTCGAAGCCTTCACCAAGGCGACCGGCGTTGCCGTGAACGTCATCAACGAGGGCCTCGATGACGTGCAGCCGAAGGCCTCGGTTGCCGCGAACACGAACCAGGGCCCGGACATCTTCTGGGGGCTCTACTCGCTGCCACATCTCTTCCCGGCGAAGTGCATGGATGTGACCGACGTCGCTACGCACCTGTCGAAGAAGTACGGCGAGTGGTTCGATTCGGCCAAGACCTACGGCATGTCCAAGGGCAAGTGGATTGCGATCCCGATCGCCTACAACGCCAACGTCATCAACTATCGCCAGTCGATGATCGAGGCGGCCGGCTTCAAGAGCATTCCGCAGGACCTCAAGGGCTTCATGGAGCTGATGAAGGGCCTCAAGGCCAAGGGCACGCCGGGCGGCTTCGCGCTTGGTCGCGCCTCGGGCGACGGCAACGCCTGGGTTCACTGGGCGCTCTGGGCGCATGGCGCCAACCTCGTCGACAAGAACGACAAGGTCATCATCAACTCGCCGGAAACGGTGAAGGCCCTCGAATACGTGAAGGAGCTTTCCTCGCACTTCGCGCCGGGCACCGCCTCCTGGAACGATGCCTTCAACAACAAGGCCTTCCTGGCGAGCGAAATCTCGCTCACCAACAACGGCGTCTCGATCTACGCCGCCGCGAAGGCCGGTGCCGCCAAGGGCGACGCCAAGATGAAGGAAATCATGGACGACATGAACCATTCCAACTGGCCCGTCGGGACTGTTGGAAAGCCGACCGAGTTCCACATCTGCTATCCCATGCTCGGCATGAAATACACGAAGTTCCCGAATGCCGTGAAGGCGTTCCTCGACTTCACCATGACTGCCGAGAATTATAACCCGTGGCTCGAAGGCGCCGTGGCCTATCTCTCGCATCCGCTGCCGGCCTTCGACGCCAACAATGTCTGGAAGTCGGATGCGAAGCTCACGCTCTGCAAGGACGCCGGTCGCCGCACCCTCACCGCCGGCCATCTCGGCTCGGTCGGCGAGAAGGCGGCCTCGGCGCTGGCGGACTTCCTGATCCTCGACATGTTCGCCTCCGTCGCGACCGGTCGTTCGACACCGCAGGAGGCGATTGCAGTCGCCGAGCGGCAGGCCAAGCGCATCTACCGCTGATGCTCTCCGGGAGGGCGGCTTCCGCCCTCCCGTCCATCCTTCTGATATCAAGCCACCGGGACGGACAAGCGCATGAGCGATGCCGCCATCACGCCTTCGGGTCATGACCGCGCCGGCCCCTCCTTCTGGGAAGGGCTGAAGACCAATCGCAATTTCCTGGGCTTCTGGTTCATGTTGCCGGCGGCGGCATTCTTGGTCCTGTTTCTGGTCTATCCCCTGGGCCTCGGTGTCTGGCTCAGTTTCACCGATTCCAAGATCGGCAATCCCGGCGATTTCATCGGCCTCGAAAACTACGAGTGGATCATCGGCGACGCGAAATTCCAGCTCGCCGTGTTCAACACGCTCTTCTACACCTTCGTCGCCAGCGTGGTGAAATTCGCGGTCGGGCTCTATCTGGCGATCCTTCTCAACAACCATCTGCCGTTCAAGGCGATGATCCGCGCTGTGGTGCTGATCCCCTTCATCGTGCCCACCGTGCTCTCGGCGATCGCCTTCTGGTGGATTTTCGATCCGCAGTTCTCGGTGATATCGTGGGCGCTTCGGAAATGGGGCTGGATTTCCGGCAACATCGATTTCCTTGGCGATCCGTGGAACGCCCGTATCTCGGTCATTTTTGCGAACGTCTGGCGCGGCGTGCCCTTCATTGCCATCACGCTGCTCGCGGGGCTTCAGACCGTCTCGCCCTCGCTCTACGAGGCCGCGACGCTCGACGGCGCCTCTAAATGGCAGATGTTCCGCTACGTGACCTACCCGATCCTCACGCCGATCATCGCCGTTGTCATGACCTTCTCGGTGCTCTTCACCTTCACGGATTTCCAGCTCATCAAGGTGCTCACCAACGGCGGTCCGGCCGGCACCACCGAGCTGATGGCGACCATGAGCTACAATACCGCCATTCTCGGCGGACGCATCGGCGAGGGCGCAGCAATCTCGACGGCGATGATCCCCTTCCTGCTCGGCGCAATCATGATCTCGTGGTTCGGGCTCCAGAAGCGCAAATGGCAGCAGGGCTCGGACAATGACTGACAGGCGCGCCGAGGCTGGGGATAGCCGCAGGAAGGACCAGAGCGATGAGTGACGCCAAGCCGGTTCAGGCTGACGATTCGGAAGGCATGAGCTATCTCGACACCGTGAAGACCCGCGTCGTCACGGTCTATATCCCGCTCCTGCTCATCCTCTTCGTGCTGCTCTTCCCCTTCTATTGGATGGTCATCACCGCCATCAAACCGAAGGAGCACCTGCTCGATCTCGATACGCACAACCCGCTTTACACGCTCGCGCCCACCTTCGAGCACATCAAGGCGCTGTTGTTCGAAAGCGAGTACCCGCGCTGGCTTTGGAACACGATGTTCATTTCGGTCACCGCGACGATTCTCGCGCTGATCGCGAGCGTTTTCGCGGCTTATGCGATTGTCCGCATCCGCTTCCGCGGCGCCCAGATCACCGGTGGATTGATCTTTCTCGCCTATCTCGTGCCGCCCTCGATCCTCTTCATTCCGCTCTCGACGGTGATCTTCAATTATGGCCTGTTCGACACGCCCTTCGCGCTGATCCTGACCTACCCGACGATCCTGATCCCGTTCTCGACCTGGCTGCTGATGGGCTATTTCAAGACCATCCCCTACGAGCTTGAGGAATGTGCGCTGATCGACGGCGCCTCCCGCTGGCAGATCCTCACCAAGATCATTCTGCCGCTCGCAGTTCCGGGGTTGATCTCCGCCGGCATCTTCTGCCTCACGCTGTGCTGGAACGAGTTTATCTATGCGCTGACCTTCATCAACTCCCAGGAGAAGAAGACCGTGCCGGTGGCGATCGTCACCGCCTTCACCGATGGTGACCAGTACAAGTGGGGCTCGTTGATGGCCGGCGCGCTGGTCGGTTCCCTGCCGCTCGTGGTGCTCTATTCGTTCTTCGTGGAATACTACGTCTCCGCGATGACCGGTGCGGTGAAGGAGTAAGCCGTGAGCCGGACGATCGCCTTCATCGGCCTCGGCGCGATGGGCCGCCCTATGGCGCGGCGCCTCGTCGAGCAGCAGTTCCGCGTTCAGGGCTTCGACCTCAATGCCGAGGCGCTGGCGGCCCATGCCGCGAACGGCGGTATTGCCTGTTCCTCGGCGACAGAGGCCGCGAAAGACGCGGAAGCGCTTATCCTGATGGTCGTGAACGCGGCGCAGGCCCGCATGGCGCTGGTTGCCTCGGGCGCGCTTGATGCCTTGAGACCTGATGCGCTGGTGATCCTGATGGCGACCTGTTCGCCTGCGGATGCACGGGAGATTGCCGGCATGGTCGAGAAGGCCGGGCGCCGTTTCCTCGATGCGCCTGTCTCCGGCGGTGTGGTCGGTGCTGAAGCCGGCACGCTGACGATCATGGCCGGTGGTCCCAAGGCGGTCTTTGATGCGGCAAACCTCTATCTCTCACCGCTCGGCGACAAGCTCTATCACGTTGGTGAAAACGCCGGTGACGGCGCGATGGTCAAGACAATCAACCAGCTTCTCTGCGGCGTGCATATCGCGGTTGCCGCCGAAGCCTTCGCGATGGCGGAGAAGGCTGGCCTCGACACCGGCCTCCTCCTCAGGATCCTTGGCCAATCAGCCGCTGCAAGCTGGATGATCAACAACCGCGGTCCGCGAATGCTGGAAATCGAGCCGGAAGTGACGAGCGCGGTCGATATTTTCGTCAAGGACCTGTCGCTCGTGCTCGATGCCGGGCGCTCGGCCAAGGTCGCCCTGCCGATTGCCGCCGTGGCGCATCAGATGTTTCTCGCTTCCTCCGGTGCGGGGCATGGTCTTGCCGACGACAGCCAGGTGATCCGCGCCTATCGCGCACTCAACGGAACGGTTTGAACAGAACGGGAGACGGGACATGGCCAAGGAGCGTGTCGGGTTCATCGGTGTCGGCCTCATGGGGCAAGGCATGGCCGCCAACCTTCTTGCCAAGGGCTTTCCGCTCACGGTCATGGCGAACCGCAACCGCAAACCGATCGAGGAGCTGCTCGCCAAGGGCGCGAAGGAGGCCGCCAGTCCCAAGGCCGTCGCCGAGCAGTCGGATATCATCTTCATCTGCGTGACGGATTCGCCGACCGTCGAGAAAGTCGTTCTCGGTGAGAATGGCATTCGTGTGGGCGCGCGGAAGGGACAGGTGATCGTCGATTGCTCGACGGCGAACCCGGTCTCGACCGAGGCCATTGCGAAGGAACTTGCGCCGTTGGGGGTCGATTTTGTCGATGCGCCGCTGGGCGGGACGCCGGCGCAGGCCGAAACCGGCCAGCTCACCGCCATGGTTGGTGCCGATCCCGAGGTCTTCCGTCGCGTCGAGCCGGCGATCGCTGCCTGGGCAGGCAAGATCGTTCATCTTGGCCCCGTCGGGGTCGGGCACAAGATGAAGCTTCTCAACAATTTCGTCTCGATGGGTTATGCCGCGATCTACGCCGAGGCGCTGGCGATCGCCCAGAAGGCCGGCGTGACGATCGAGGTGTTCGATTCGGTTTTGCGCGGCAGCCGCATGGATTGCGGCTTCTACCAGACCTTCATGGGCTATGCCTTCGAGGATAACCCGAATTCGCATCGTTTTGCGCTCGCCAACGGCGCGAAGGACCTGCGTTATGTTGATGCGATGGCGAATGCCGTGCAGGTCGCCAACCCGATTTCGAGCGCGGCGAAGAACCTGTTCGCGCAGGCCGTCGGGCTCGGGCACGGCGAGAAATACGTTCCGATGCTCGCCGATGTCGTCGCGGAGATGAACGGTTTCAAGCGCCGCAAGCGCGGCGAGTGATCAGATCACGTTGCGTTCCAGCAGAGGGCGCTTTGCGATGATCCGCTCGTAACCGAGCGGCGAAAGGTCGAGGCTGCGATATCTGCCCTCAACAATGAGTTCCGCCAGTCCGCGGCCGACGGCCGGCGACTGCTGGAGGCCGTGACCGGAGAAACCGCAGGCGACAAAGCCGTTTTCGAGCCCACCGAGCCGCCCGACGATGGCGTTATGGTCGAGCAGGTTCATGTCGTAATGGCCGGCCCAGGCACGTCCTGGCCGGATCGCTTCGAAGGCGGTGATCCGGTGCGCGAGCGCGGGCCACATGACCTCTTCGAACAACGCCCAATCCGGCTCGAAATCCGTGCCGTGATCGGTCTCCTCCGGCTCGTCCGGCGAATAGCCGGTGATGAAACCCTCGCCCTCCGGCCGCCACCACACGCCGGTCGTGTCGATGATGAGAGGATGTGCAGCGAGTTTTTCCCGCGCGGTGAACGAGAACACCGTGCGTTTCTTGGCGTAAACCGGAACGGGCTCGCCGCAGAGGTCGGCCAGAACGCGTGCGCCGGAGGCGCCCGCCGCGTTGACGAAAACGCTGCAGCCGAGCGTGGTGCCGTCATCAAGCGCGATGCCTGCGATGCGCGCACCGTTGCGGCTGACGCCCGTTACCCGGTTCCTGAGATAGGTGACATCTTTCGCCCGCGCAGCCTTGCGGAACGCCTGCATCAGCCCGTAACCGTCGAACCAGCCCTCGCCCGCAAGGCCTAATGAGCCGATCGTCAGATCCTCGGTGTTGAGCCAGGGAAAGCGCGCCGCCAGTCCGCCCGGATCGAGCAATGCGACCTTTGCGCCCATCCGCGTCTGGTCGGCGTTGTTGGCTTCGAACACGTGACGATGCGCGTCCATGCCGAGGTAGAGATAGCCACCTTCGTGCAGGCCGATATCCGGCTTTTCGCCGTCCGCAGCAAGACGGTCGCCGATCTCCCGCAGGAAGGTGATTCCGTAAAGCGAGATTGCAATGTTCGTTTCCTGCGAGAACTGCTGGCGGATGGAACCGGCGGAGAGCGCGGAGGCCGAGAACTGGTAGGTCGGATCAGGCTCGATGACCGCGATCCGCCCCGAAAAGCCGGGATGCGTCGCAAGATGCCAAGCAATGGAGGATCCCATGACCGCACCGCCCGCGATCACGACATCATAGGTTTCGGCCATCGGGGGCTCCATGACCTGCTCAGGAGGTCGAATTTCAAAAAGTTGACGCGATTTTTTCGGAAATCCCGGCCCAGTTCAAGGTCGTTTCCAGCGCTTGCCTAGGTGAATCCACCAAAATCGGAATTAAATTCCGCGAATGCCGCAATTCCCCTTTTGTCGCGCATCGGCTAGCCTGCGGCAAAAGCCCTAGAGGGGCGCAACCGACCCGGAACATCCCATGTCTGCTTTTCTCGAACAGGAATTCGCCTCGATCCTCTCCGCACCGAAGGAGGAGGCCGCCACCATCCTCGAAGCCCTTGGTGTACCGTCGGCCCGCCTCACCGGCGGAAGCCGCACCGTCCGCTCGCCGATTACGGGGGAGACGCTGGCGATGGTGGCCGATGACACGCCCGCAGATGTCGATGCGGCAATCGGTCGCAGCGTCGCGGCCTTCGAGGTTTGGCGCAAGGTGCCGGCGCCCAAGCGCGGCGAGTTCGTTCGCCTGATCGGCGAGGAGTTGCGGCGTTCCAAGCGTGAACTCGGCCATCTCGTGACGCTGGAGGCGGGCAAGATCACCTCCGAGGGCCTCGGCGAGGTGCAGGAGATGATCGACATCTGCGATTTCGCAGTCGGCCTTTCGCGCCAGCTTTACGGGCTCACCATCGCCACCGAGCGCGCGGATCATCGGATGATGGAAACCTGGCATCCGCTAGGCCCTGTCGGCGTCATCAGCGCCTTCAATTTTCCCGTCGCGGTCTGGAGCTGGAACGCCGCGCTCGCCTTCATCTGCGGCGATTCCGTCATCTGGAAGCCCTCCGAGAAGACCCCGCTCACCGCGCTCGCTGTCGGCGAGATCGTGGCGCGCGCGGCGGCCCGGTTCGAGCAGGAGGGGAATGGCACTGTCCCGGCGGCGCTGAGCCAGATCGTGCTGGGCGACGGCGCCGTCGGTGCCGCGCTGGTGGCCGATCATCGCGTACCGCTCGTCTCCGCCACGGGCTCGACCGCGATGGGTCGCAAGGTCGGGCCGGTTCTGGCGGCGCGGTTTGCCCGGGCAATCCTCGAACTCGGCGGCAACAACGCCGCGACCGTCACGCCCTCGGCAGACCTTGACCTCGCGCTGCGCGGCATCGCCTTCGCGGCGATGGGCACGGCGGGCCAGCGCTGCACCAGCCTCCGGCGGTTGATCGTCCACCGTTCGGTCATCGGTACGCTGTTGCCGCGCCTGCAGAAGGTGTGGTCGAGCGCGCGCATCGGCGACCCGCGTGCCGATGGCACCCTGCTTGGGCCGCTGATCGACGAGGCCGCGTTCCAGGGCATGGAAGCGGCGCTCGCTGAGGCGCGGGCGATGGGCGCCAAGGTGCACGGCGGCGGCCGGGTCCAGGGTGTCGGTGCGGGTTATTATGTCAATCCCGCGATCGTCGAGATGCCCTCGCAGAGCGGACCGATGCTGCGCGAGACTTTCGCGCCGATCCTCTATGTCGTCGGCTATGACACCGTCGAGGAAGCCATCGCGCTCAACAACGCCGTCGGCGCCGGGCTTTCGTCGTCGATCTTCACGCGTGACATGCGCGAGGCCGAACTTTTCACTTCCGTTACGGGTTCGGATTGCGGCATCGCCAATGTCAATATCGGGCCTTCGGGTGCCGAGATCGGCGGTGCGTTCGGCGGAGAGAAGGAAACCGGCGGCGGGCGCGAGGCCGGCTCGGATTCGTGGAAGGCGTACATGCGCCGCGCGACCAACACCATTAACTACGGCACCAGTCTGCCGCTGGCGCAGGGCGTGAAGTTCGACATCGACGGCTGATACAAAAAAGGGCGGCCTTGGGCCGCCCCTGCCTTCTTTGTCGCAGTCGTCGGGCACATCCCGGTCTTTGCTACATCGACGTTTTGGCTTCGCGCTTCTCGAACACCCAGGCCGCGAGCGCACCGTAGATCACATGGCCGGCCCAGCTCATGAACGAAAGTTCGCCGCCCTCGCCGAGCAGGTAGAAGCTCAACCCGCCGATCGGCGCCATGATACCGAGGGCGTTGAGCCAGGTGAAGGTGCCCCATGCCAACGTATCGCGCAGGAGGACATTCGGATTGACGAAGCGCGAGGCGATGAAAGCTGCGACAATCGCCCAGAAAACGAAGTGCCAGGTCGTCGCCATGCCCTTTGCGGCATAGTAAGCGACGCCCGCGCTGAAAGTGAAGAAGACGATGCCGTCGAGCAGCGCGCTCCAGTTCTTCACATGACGCGAGATCACGTAATAGATGACCGGATAGCCGATGATGCCCACCGCATAATGCAGCACTTCGCGCAGAAGATAGGGAATCATCAGCCCGAACTGGTGATTGGCGATGGCGTCGATCAGGCCTGCCGGCTCGAGCGGATAGCCGAGAACGGTTTTGGTGAAAACGCGCGCCCAGACTTCCCAGACGGCGAGGCCGATTGCGCCGCCGATCATCAGGTTGATGATGGTCGTGACGCTCGGAATAGCAAGGCGTGGCGCGGAACTGGTAACGGCGGTTTGCATGTTGTCCCCCTGTGCGGGCCGTCGAACGCTGCTTTTTGGGCCCGGATGGCGATTTGATGCGCCCTTTTTGTTTGAAAGGAAAACCACATCTCATCACAGCTTGGAGAGCCGGGCGTGACGGATGCGGGTTTTTGATCCTCCCCCTTGCGCGGCAGGCTGCACTGTGGTCCAGATAAAAAATGCAGAATGAAATTCCACATCGCCCCCTCGCGGGTCTGAAAATCCTCGAACTCGCCCGCATTCTCGCTGGTCCCTGGATCGGGCAGTTGCTGGCCGATCTCGGCGCCGACGTCGTCAAGGTCGAGCGCAAGGGCGCGGGGGACGACACGCGAACCTGGGGTCCTCCGTTCGTCGAGCGGAAAGGCGGCGGCGATCTCGGCGCGGCCTATTTTCACGCCTGCAACCGCGGCAAGCGCTCGATCGAGGCGGATTTCGACAACCCCGATGATATCGCGATGATCCGCGAACTGGCGAAGGCCGCCGATGTCGTCGTCGAGAATTTCAAGGTTGGCGGGCTGGTCAAATACGGGCTCGACGCGGAGAGCCTGCGCAAGATCAAACCCTCCCTGATCTGCTGTTCGATCACCGGCTTCGGGCAGGACGGCCCCTACGCCGCGCGCGCGGGCTACGATTTCCTCATTCAGGGCATGGCCGGGGCGATGGACATCACCGGCCAGCCGGATGGCCAGCCGACCAAGGCGGGTTACGCGACAGCCGATATCTTCACCGGCATGTACGCGACGGTCGCGATCCTCGCCGCGCTCCGCCGCCGTGACGAGACCGGGACCGGCGCGACGATCGACTGCGCCCTGCTCGACAGCCAGATAGCGGTGCTCGGTAACCAGGCGATGAACTATCTTGTCTCGGGCAAGACGCCGAAGCGGCTCGGCAACGCACACCCGAACATCGTTCCCTACGAGGTGTTTCCGGTTGCCGACGGCTACATCATCATCGCCTCGGGTAACGACGGGCAGTTCCGTAAGCTCTGCGAGGCGCTCGGCGCGCAGGACCTTCTCGCCAACCCGGAATACGCCACCAATCGCGGCCGCGTGACCAGCCGCGCTGCGCTCGTGCCGGTGCTTTCGGCTTACACCGCCCGGTTCGGTAAGGCCGAACTTCTGGCGAAGCTCGAAATGCTCGGTGTTCCCGCCGGACCGATCAATGGCATCGACGAGGTTTTTGCCGATCCGCAGGTCAGGGCGCGCGGCATGCGTGTCGACCTCGCCCTGCCGGAAGCCGAGGCAGGCTCGGTGCCGAGCGTGCGCACGCCGATCCTGATCGACGGTGCTCCGCAGGTCTCGCAGCGCCCGTCACCTTCGCTCGGCCAGCACAACGCCGACATTCTCGCCGATCCCAACTGGAAACCCCGCCCATGAGCCGCACTGCCGCCCAGGTCCTCGTCGATCAACTCGTGAAGCAGAAGGTGCAGGACATCTTTTGCGTGCCGGGAGAGAGTTATCTCGCCGTTCTCGATGCGCTCCATGACGCGAGCGTGCGCGTCACGATTTGCCGGCAGGAGGGTGGCGCGGCGATGATGGCGGATACCGTCGGCCGGCTAACGGGACGACCGGGCATCTGCTTCGTCACGCGCGGCCCCGGCGCGACAAATGCGAGCCACGGCATCCATATCGCGCATCAGGATTCGATCCCGCTCATTCTTTTTGTCGGTCAGATCGAGCGTGCGGCCCGCGAGCGCGGCGCGTTTCAGGAGCTGGATTACCGCGCCGTCTTCGGTTCGATGACCAAGTGGACGACCGAGATCGACGATCCCGCACGCATCCCCGAGATCGTCAGTCGCGCCTTCCATGTGGCGATGTCCGGCCGGCCCGGCCCTGTCGTGATCGCGCTGCCGGAGGATATGCTGGTCGAGGCGGTCGATGTCGCGGACGCACCCTTTGTTGAGGCGGTGCCGACCGCGCCCGCCCTCAGCCAGATGGCCGAACTCCAGAAGCGGCTCTGGGCCGCGAAATCACCTGTGGTCCTCGTTGGCGGCACGCGCTGGAACGAGGCGGCAGTTCGGTCGCTCGTGCGGTTTTCCGAGCGGTTCGATCTGCCGGTCGCCGTCAGCTTCCGCCGCCAGATGCTCTTTCCGGCGGATCATCCGAATTTCGCCGGCGATCTCGGTATTGGCCCGAACCCGGATCTCCTGAAGCGCTTCAAGGAGGCTGATCTGATCCTCGCGATCGGCGCACGCCTCGGCGAAATGCCCTCTCAGGGCTATACGCTGCTCGATATTCCCGGCGAGGGCACGCGCCTTGTCCATGTCTTCCCGGATGCCTCGGAGCTGGGGCGCATCTACGCCCCGGCGATGGGCATACATGCCGATGCCGCGAGTTTCTGCGCCGCGCTCGAAGGGCTGCAGCCGCCAAATTCCTTGAACTGGGAAGGCGCGGCGAAAGCCGCTAACGCCTCCTTCAAGGTCTGGACCGAGCCGAAACCCATTCCCGGCAAGCTGCAGATGGGCGAGGTGATGCGTTACCTGCGCGAGACGCTGCCGGCGGATGCGATCATGACCAACGGCGCCGGCAATTATGCGACCTGGCTGCACCGCTTCCATCGTTTCCGCCAGTTCGGCACGCAGGCGGCGCCCACATCGGGCTCGATGGGCTATGGCGTGCCAGCAGCCGTCGGCGCCAAGCGGCTCCATCCCGAAAAGACGGTCGTTTCTTTTGCGGGCGACGGCTGTTTCCTGATGAACGGGCAGGAATTCGCCACTGCTGTTCAATATGACCTGCCGGTGATCATCCTCGTGATCGATAACGGCATGTACGGCACGATCCGCATGCATCAGGAGCGCGAATATCCCGGCCGCGTCTCGGCGACGACGCTGAAGAACCCCGATTTCGCGGCCTATGCACGTGCATTTGGCGGTCATGGCGAGCGGGTCGAGACGACGGAGGAATTCGCCCCTGCCTTCGAGCGGGCGCGTGCCTCCGGCAAGCCGGCGATCCTGCATTGCCTCATCGACCCCGAGGCGATTACGCCCTCGACCACGCTCACGGCCATCCGCAACCGGCCGCGCTGAGAAATCGACACTCGTCATCGAACTGCCTGATTTCGGCATGAAACCGCTCGATATCGGGGCAATAACCTCCCTTTAAGGCAAGAGGTGCAAGGTGGCCTCCGGGTCCACCCGTCTTTCGGCGGGAGGAAAAGAAGGGGTTCGGGGTCAGGATGGCGAACAGCCACGCGCGCAGGGCACGGCAGGAACCGCGCTTCGACGACGAGGGCGGTGGAAGCGGCGGCGAATTGCGCCTGACGCGCGACGACCGGCCGACGCGTTCGCGCGGCGAAAGTCGCCGTGGCCACGCCGGCCCGCCGCGCGGCGAGGGGCCGAGGCGCAGACCTCGCCGGCAGGGACGCGGCTTCTTCGGGTTCCTGATCTACTGGAGTTTCGTGCTCGGTCTCTGGGGGCTGGTCGCGGTCGGATGCCTTGTCGGCTACCACGCGATGAAGCTGCCGCCGATCGATCAACTCTCGGTGCCAAAGCGCCCGCCGAACATCGCCATTCTCGCCGCCGACGATTCGCTGATCGCCAATCGCGGCGAAACCGGCGGCTCATCCGTGCCGATCGGCGAATTGCCAAAATATGTCGGGCAGGCCTTCGTCGCCATCGAGGACCGGCGCTTCTACCAGCATTTCGGCATCGACCTCGCGGGGCTCGGCCGTGCTGTCGTCCGTAATTTCACGCGCGGACGGATGGAGCAGGGCGGCTCGACGCTTACCCAGCAGCTCGCGAAGAACATCTTCCTGACGCAGGAGCGCACACTCTCGCGCAAGATTCAGGAAGCGCTGCTCTCACTCTGGCTCGAACGGAATTACTCGAAAGCCCAGATCCTCGAACTCTACATGAACCGGGTCTATTTCGGCGCGGGCGCCTACGGCATCGAGGCGGCGAGCCAGAAATATTTCGGCAAATCCGCCCGTGCGCTCAGCCTCGGCGAGGCGGCGGTGCTGGCGGGGCTCGTACAGTCGCCCTCGCGCCTCGCGCCGAACAAGAACCCCGAGGGCGCTGCTGAGCGTGCCGCGCTCGTCCTCCAGAAGATGGTCGCGGAAGGCTATGCCACGCCCGATGCCGTCAAATCGACCCGCACCAACACGGCGGAGGCGAAGAAGCGCTCGCGGCCCGGCGCCGGCAACTATGTCGCCGACTGGATCATGGACGTGCTCGACGATCATATCGGCGCGGTCGATGGCGATATCATCGTCAAGACGACGATCGACCCGAAACTGCAGCAACTTGCCGAGCGCGTGGTCGCGACCAGCTTCGAGCCGAAGCGCCTGAAGCTCGATGTCGAGCAGATGGCGCTGGTCACGCTCTCGCCGGATGGCGCTGTGCGGGCGATGGTCGGCGGACGCGATTACGCGCAGAGCCAGTTCAACCGCGCCGTGGCCGCCAAACGCCAGCCCGGCTCCTCGTTCAAACCCTTCGTCTACCTCGCCGCGCTGGAAAAGGGGTTGACGCCGGACACCGTGCGCGAGGATGCGCCGATCAATATCCGCGGCTGGAAGCCGGAGAACTACAGCCACGAGTATTTCGGCAATGTGACGTTGACGCAGGCGCTTTCGATGTCGCTCAACACGGTTGCCGTGAAGCTCAACGTCGAGGTAGGCCCGCGCGTCGTTGCCCGCACGGCGCAGCGGCTCGGCATCCATTCTCCGCTCAAGGCCAACGAATCCCTCGCGCTCGGCACTTCCGAAGTCTCGCCGATGGAAATGGCGACCGCCTATGCTGCCTTTGCCAATGGCGGCGTCGGCGTCATCCCTCACGCGATCCTTGAAGTGAAGCGCACCGACGGTACGCTCGTTTATCGCCGCAAGCCGCAAAACCTCGGACAGGTCGCCGATCCGGCGGTCATCGGACAGCTCAATCGCATGATGCGCGAGACGCTGATCAGCGGCACGGCGAAAAAGTCCGACATTCCGGGTTATCCCGCCGGCGGCAAGACCGGCACGACGCAGGAATACCGCGATGCTTGGTTCGTCGGCTACACCGCCGATCTCGTCACCAGTGTCTGGGTCGGCAACGACGATGGCGATCCGATGAAAAAGGTCTCGGGTTCGGGCCTTCCGGCTGAGATCTGGGCGGATTTCATGCGGCAGGCGCAGAAGAACTACAAGCCGCACGAATTGCCGGGCCTCAACGGTGGCGGCATCGGCGGGCTGATCGCCGGTGTCATCAACGGCTCGGGCGCGACGACTCGTCCGCGCCAGCCGGTCGGCGGCGACAATCCCGGCGCGTGGGAAGGGCCGAGCGCGAAGGAAAAAAGCCTGCTCGGCCGCCTGTTCGGGGGCTAGTTCAAGTGGCTTCCGGCCGCCGGATCATCGGGTAGATCGCTAGCGCGCAAATCCCGAAGAGCGCAACCGTGGCGGCCAGCACAAGCGGGCCATGATCGATATAGGCGCCGACAACCGCGCCGACAATCGAGGCAAAGCCGATCTGCATGATGCCGAGCAGCGAGGAGGCCGCGCCGGCGCGATCGGGAAACGGCATCATCGCTCCGGCCATGCTCTGCGGCAGCGTAAAGCCGACACCGCAGGAATAGAGCATCATCGGGACGGTCATCGCGAGCGGCGAGGTGCGGAGCAGGAACACGAGCACGAGCATCGCGACGCCGCCCATGGCCTGAAGCAGGCTGCCGACGAGAATGAGCCGTCGACCCTCGACCCGGAGCGCGAGGCGCTGTGCCAGAAAAGTGCCCACGATGTATCCGGTGACCATCATGACGAAGGTGATCGCGAACCCGAACGTCGTCTGGCCGAAATGATGCTGGTAGATGAAGCTGGAGCCGGAGATGAAGGCGAATAGCCCGGCATAGGTCGCGGCTGCGAGCAGGCCGAACGGCAGGAAACGCCAATCCGTGATGAGATCGGAGAAGCCGCCGAACACGGCCTTAAAGCCGAAGGGATCGGTGCGGCGGGCGCGCAGCGTCTCTGGCAGTTTGGTCTGCGCGAGGAACACGAGCCCGCCTGCCAGCAGCGCCGTGCAGATGAAATTCGCGCGCCAGCCGAAGAATTCCTCAAGGCCGGCGCCGAGCACCGGCGCAATCGCCGGGACAAGGCCCATGATCGAGCCCATCCGCGCTAGTTCCTGCGCGGCCCGGCGACCCTCGTAGATGTCGCGCACGATCGCGCGAGCGATGACGATCGGTCCTGCGGCGCCCAGCCCCTGAATAGCGCGGCTGAAGATCAGCACATCGAGTGTTGGCGAGAGCGAGGAGATCGCGTTGGCGATGCCGTAAAGCACGAGACCGAACAGCAAGACGCTCTTGCGCCCCCGCCGGTCCGAAAGCGGGCCATAGAGCGGCAGGCCGATGGCGTAGCCGACGAGATAGGCCGAGAGTGTCAGCTGGGCGTGGCCACTCGATGCAGCAAAGTGCTGCGCGATCGCAGGAAGCGAGGGCAGGTAGAGATCGGTCGAGAGCGGACCGAGCGAAGTCAACACCCCGAGCAGGGCTGTGAGTGCGAAGGTGCCGGCGCGGAGATGGGACAAGGAGCAGGCTTCCGGAACGGAATGGCCGGGTCCGATGCGCGCCAGCGGGAGGTTAACGCCCGATGAGATGCAGCCCGGAGCCGTTGCGGTTGAGCCAGGCTTCCGCCTCGCGAAACCGCGGGAACAATTGTGCGACATGACGCCAATAGCGCGTCGAGTGATTCATTTCCAGCCGGTGCGCAACCTCATGTGCCGCGAGGTAATCCAGCACGAAAGGCGGCGCGAGAATCAGCCGCCAGGAAAACGCGAGATCCCCACGCGCGGAACACGAACCCCAACGGCTTTTCGTATCCTTGATCGTGATCCGCCCGAGTGTCACGCCGGCGGCGGTCGCATGTCGTCGCGCCGCAGCGGTAAGATCGAGCGTCGCCTCGGCGCGCAGGAAGCGCTCCACCCGCCCCGCGACATGCGCGGGATCGCCGTGAACGACGAGAACTGGGCCTTCAGAGCCGGCTTCGATCCGCGTCGTGCCCCGGAACGCTATGTGATGATGGATGAGATGCGGCTCACCGCGGACAGGAATGATGCCACCGGGTCGGAAGGCGACCGGCGCCGGGCGGGCCGCGAGCCGGGTCTGGAGCCAGCCCGCGTGATCAGAAAGAAAGCGCTCGGCGTGCGCTCTTCCGACGCCGCGCGGCAGGGTGAGTGTCGGCACTCCGGTGATGCGGTCGAGCCGCAGGATCATCCGGCGCGCATTCGGACGGACCTGAAGGACAACCGGAACGGGCGTCCCGGCACATTCGACGAGAAGCTCGTCGGGCAGCGCGCGTCGCCGCACGTCCGGCACGCCAGCACTCCTGGGGAGCAGGAAATCGAACAGGCCGCGTCGCGCCAATCTGCCTTACCTCATGCCCGTTCGGGCCGGATGGCCCGAATCAGGCTTCAGCATAGCCGGTTTCAGCGCACGGCGGCGAGTTTGCCCTTGATCGGGCGCACCGAGGCCGCCGAATGCGTTTCGGTGAATTCGACGATCTTGGGCGCGATGAACTTGCGGAAACGCGAGCCGTTGAACACACCGTAGTGTCCCACCTCGGTCTGGAGATGGTAAAGCTGCTTGTCCTTCGGAAGATTGACGCAGAGGTCGTGCATCGCCTTGGTCTGGCCGACGCCGGAGATGTCGTCCTTCTCGCCCTCGACCGTCATCAGCGCGCAGCGGCGGATCGCGCCGAGATCGACCGGCTGGTCGCGGTGCATCATCGTGCCGTTGGGCAGGCTGTGCCGGACAAAGACGGTCTCGACCGTCTGGAGGTAGAACTCAGCGGTCAGATCCATCACCGCCATGTATTCGTCGTAGAATTCGCGATGCTTCTCGGCGGAATCGCCATCACCTTCAACGAGGTGGTTGAACATGTCCCAATGTGCCGAGAGGTGGCGGTCGAGGTTCATGGCCATGAAGCCGGAGAGCTGGAGATAGCCCGGATAGACCTCGCGCATCACGCCCGGGTGCGGGAAGGGCACGCGGGAGATGCAATGCTCCTTGAACCACTGGATGCCACGGCGCTCGGCGAGCTTGTTGACCTCAGTCGGGCTCTTGCGAGTGTCGATCGGCCCGCCCATCAGGATCATCGAACGCGGGATCGCAGGGTCATTCTCCGCTTCGAGTCGGGCGATCGCGGCGGCGACCGGGACGGAAGGCTGGCACACCGCCAGAACGTTCACATCCGGACCGAGGAAGCGGATCATGTCCATGACGTAATCGACGTAATCGTCGAGATCGAAGCGGCCCTCGCTCATCGGCACGAGCCGCGCATCGATCCAGTCGGTGATGTAGACTTCGTGCGTCGGCAGGAAAGCTTCCACCGTGCCGCGCAGGAGCGTCGCGAAATGCCCGGACATCGGCGCGACGATCAGCAGACGCGACTGCTTCGGCGCGCTCGAAGGCAGGTTGCGCTCGAAATGGACGAGGTTACAGAAGGTTTTCCGCCAGACGACCGTCTCTGTGACATCCACGCCCTTGCCGCCGAGTTGTGTCGTCGGAAGGTCGAAGGCCGGCTTGCCGTAACGGCGGGTGGTCCGCTCGAACAATTCGCATGCGGCTGCGACAGAACGCCCGTAGGCCGTATGCGAGAGCGGATTGATCGGATTGCGATAGAAGAGGCGGACCGCATCGCTGGCCGCGCGGGCCGGCCCGAGGATCGCGTGAGCCGCTTCGTAGAAGAAATACCCGCTCTTGTTCATCGTCGGGGAGCCTCTTGTTTCAGACTGGCGATCGGAGACACGAAGTTACAGGATTGCATCTTCCGGTTAACAGGCCAATGCAACTTTCGGCATGTCGGGCCATCAGTGGATAATGTATGCCGTGGCGGCGGCCGAGGCAATGATTTTTTTGCACTGCAACATAATCTCTTGGTCGGGTCATGCCCGCCGGAAGGTGCGGTTTCAGCCCTTCAGCATCCATTCGTGCGCGGGGTCGTTGTGAAACTTCCACACGCGCTTCGGGCCTGCCATGACGTTGAGATAATAGAGGTCGTAGCCATGCGACGCGCCGACCGGGTGGTAACCGCGCGGCACTAGCACGACGTCGCGGTCTTCGATGGTCATGGTCTCGTCGAGGGAGCGGTCGTCGGTGTAGACGCGCTGGAAGCCGAAGCCCTGCGGCGGCGAAAACCGGTGGTAATAGGTCTCCTCCAGCAGCGATTCCGCGGGAATCGCGTCGCGGTCATGCTTGTGCGGCGGGTAGCTCGACCAGTTGCCAGAGGGCGTGATGACCTCGACGACGAGCAGGCTCTCCGCCGGTTCGGTTTCGGGCAGGATATTGCGGACATGGCGCGTGTTGGAACCGGTGCCGCGCGTGAGACAGCCGACATCCTGCGGGGCGATTACGCGCGGGGGCAGCCCCGGCTTGCCCGGTGCCGAACAGACGGCGAATTCGCAATTTCCGTCGGCGACGATCGTCCAATCCATCCCGCCGGGGACGTAGAACGACCAGACATCGGGCTCGAACGGCGAAGACCGCGCCCCGATCACGCCGAAATCCTTGCCGGCCGCCGCGACGCGGGCGTGACCGGCGAGCATCACGAGGCAATGCTCGCGATCCGACCCCTCGCGGGCGAGGGTTTGCCCCGACCCCAGCACATAGGTCTCGAAACCGACATGGTTCCAGCCGGCGGATTGCGGGGTCACATGGTGGATGCGGCCTTCGGCATCCGGTTGTGGCGGTCGGAGGCGGAATTTTGGCATTTTTCCCTCACGTGAGGCCGGCGGCCTTGAGGCTCGCGCGGAGGTGGGCGACGCCCTTTTTCGCATAGGTCAGCGGATGGGCTTTTTCAGGGTCTTGCTCGGCCTCGACGACAACCCAGCCGGAATAGCCGGGCAACGCGTGGAAAACGGCCGGGTAATCGACCATCCCGTCGCCGGGGACGGTGTAAACGCCGAGGTCAGCCCCCTTGCCGAGCACGGCATCGAGGAAACTCCAGTCCTCGCGCCGCGCTTGGTCCATCACCGTCTTGCGCACGTCCTTGGCATGGACATGGCTGATGCGGGCGCGGTATCGCGCCGCGAGCGCGGCCGGATCGGCCCCGCCCCAGGTCGCGTGACCGGTATCGAGGAGGAGATGAACCGCCTCGCTGCTGTGCGCCATCAGCGCGTCGATATCGGCCTCGTCCTCGACGATGGTGCCCATGTGATGGTGGTAGACGAGGCGGACACCTTCCCGCAGCGTCGCCTCGGCCACGGCGGTGAGGCGCTCGCCCCAGCGCTTCCACGCCTCCCTCGCCATGCGCGGCCGCCGCGAAAGCGGCATCGCGCGGTTGCCGTGGATGGCGTTCGAGGTCTCGGCGAAAACGAGGACATTGGAACCCATCGCCTTGAGGAGGTCGAGATGGGCGCGCAGGTGCTGCATCTCCGTCGTCGCGTCGCGCACGAGCAGTTCGGCGGAATACCAGCCGGAAATGCAGGCCATGCCGAACGGCGCGAGCGCGGCCTTGAGCGCCTTCGCCTCGCGCGGGAACTTGTGGCCGAGTTCCATGCCCTCGAACCCGGCTTCCCGGGCTTCGGCGAGGCAGGTTTCGAGCGAGGTCGCGCCGCCGATCTCTTGGAGATCGTCGTTCGACCAGCCGATGGGGTTAGCGCCGATGCGGATCATGTTCCGATATTCCTCAGGTCAGTTTCTGGGCCGTGCGGGCCGTCTCGTAGGTCTTGCGCGCGGCCTTGACGCCCGCCTTGGTCGACGTCTCGGCGATGGCGACATCCCACCAGTGTCCGCCGACGCCCGAACCCTCGCGCGGATCGGTGTCGATGACGATGACGGAGGTGGTTTTCGCACGGCGCGCGGCCCGAAGCGCCTTTTCGAGCGCGCCGATGCCGGAAACCTTCACCGCCTTCGCGCCGAGGCTGCGCGCATGGGCCGCGAAATCGATCGCCGGCAGGGTTTCATGCCTCGCGCTTGCCAGCAGGTTGTTGAAGGAGGGCGCGCCGGTCGCACGCTGCAGCCGGTCGATGCAGCCGAAACCGCCGTTGTCGAGCACCACGATCGTCAGCTTCAATCCCAGCATCACCGAGGTCGCGATTTCGGAATTCATCATCAGATACGAGCCGTCGCCGACCATGACGATGACCTCGCGATCCGGCGCGGCCATTTTCACCCCAAGCCCGCCGGCGATTTCGTAGCCCATGGTCGAGAAGCCGTATTCCAGGTGGTAGCTGCCCGGCGCGCCGGCCTCCCAGAGCTTGTGGAGTTCGCCCGGCAATCCACCTGCCGCGCAGACGACGATATCGGTTTTGCGCGACTGGCGGCGGACGGCGCCGACCACCGCCGCGTCATCCGGCAGGGCCGCCTCGCTCGGCGCGAGAACGCGAGCCGCTTCAGAATCCCATGCGGCGCGGGCCTGAATGGCTTTCGCCCCCCAGTCGGCCTCGGCCTTCCAGTCCTTGAGCGCGGCGGCGAGATCCGCGAGCCCTTCGCGCGCATCCGCGACCAGGGGCATGCCGCCGTGTTTGCCCGCATCAAAGGGCTGGACATTGAGCCCGATCAGCTGGGCATCCGGATTAGCGAACAGCGTCCGCGAGCCGGTCGTGAAATCCTGAAGCCGGGTGCCGACGGCGAGGATCACATCTGCTTCGGCTGCCAGCGCATTCGCGGCCGAGGTGCCGGTGACGCCGATGGCGCCCATCGCCATCGCATGGCCGAACGGCATCGCGCCCTTGCCCGCCTGCGTCTCACCGACGGGGACGCCAAAGCGTGCAGCGAAGCGGGTGAGCGCCTTGTCGGCATCCGAATAGAGCACGCCGCCGCCGGCGACAATCAGCGGTTTTTTCGCCGCGCGCAGCAACCTCGCGGCCTCTGCGAGCTCGTCCCGGTCCGGACGCGGTCGCCGTGGAAGCCGCAGCCGCGGCACGAAGAAGGCGTCAGGGTAATCGTAGGCTTCCGCCTGCACATCCTGACAGAAGGCGAGGGTCACGGGGCCGCACTCCGCCGGATCGGTCAGCACGTCGAGCGCGCGAGGAAGGCTCGCGAGAAGCTGTTCTGGCCGGGTGATGCGGTCGAAGAAGCGCGAGACCGGGCGGAAGCAATCGTTGGCGCTCACGCTCGCATCCGAGAAATCCTCGATCTGCTGGAGCACGGGGTCGGGCCGGCGCGAGGCATAGACATCGCCGGGAATAAGCAGAACCGGCAGGCGGTTGACATGCGCGAGCGCGGCGGCGGTCACCATGTTGGTCGCGCCGGGGCCGATCGAGGTGGTGCAGGCCATCATCCGCCGACGCCGGTTCTGCTTGGCGAAGGCGATCGCGGCATCGGCCATCGCCTGCTCGTTGTGGGCACGGAAGGTCGGCAGCGCTTCCCGGCAATCGGCCAGCGCCTCGCCCATCCCGGCAACATTCCCGTGGCCGAAAATCGCCCATATGCCGGCGAACAGCGGCTGTTCGATGCCATCGACAAGTGTGTTCTGGGCCGCGAGATAGCGCACCAGCGCCTGCGCGGCGGTGAGGCGGATGGTTTTCATGCCCGTCCTCCGGAAGGGTTTTTCCACGCATCGACAAGGCGCTCGAAGCGTTGGGCCATCAACGCGACGGCCCCGCCATCGTCGAGCCGCCCCGCGAACCAGTCCCGCGCGGCATCGGCGAAAATCGTCCGGCCGATGGCAAATCCTTTGATCGCGTGGGATTGTTGCGCCAGCCGGAACCCGGCAGCCAGTTCCTCCTCCGGCGCATCAAGTCCGAGCAGGAGAATTCCCCGGCAATAGGGATCGCGCTTGGCGATCACCTCGTCGATCGTCGCCCACGCCACCTCGGACGGCTGGCTTTCGAGCTTCCACCAGTCCGGCTTGATGCCGAGGTCGTAAAGGCGCGCCATCACACGGGCGGTCGTGTCGTCCTCGAGCGCGCCGTGCCTGGAGGCAATGATCTCCACAAGCAGTTCGCGTCCGACCTGCCGGCAGGCAAGCGCGACGCGTTTGAGTACACGCTCCTGTTCGAGGCGCAGGCTCTCGGGATCGTCCGGGTGGTAGAAGCACAGGCATTTGGCAACGTGATCGACCGGCCATTCCGCCAGCATCGCGCCGAGCGAACCTTGCGTATCGCTTTCAAGCGCGAGCGGGCGCGAGCCCGGCAGTTCGAGCGGACGCGCGATCCAGAAGCCGTGGTCGTGCGCGCGGAACAGCGCCTCGCGGCCATAGCCGCCATCGAGCAGCATGCCGAAATTCGGCTGCCCTTCCGCGACTTGCGCGGCAGCCTTTACCGCAAGTGCCTTGAACGCGCGGATGCGGCCGCGCGCCGCGCCGGTCGTATCCGCGATCTCCTCCATCTGCGCGCGATGGTCGATGGCAAGCGCGAAGAGCGGCATCGCGACCTTGCTGCGCGTCGTCGCCCAATGCACGTGATTGATCGCGTCGTCGAAACGCAGGGCACGATGAGCAGAACCGTTCTTTAGGAAGAACTGCAGCTCGGCGAAGGTCGGGCTTTCGGGCGAGCACAGGAGGCGCGAGACGGCGAAAGCGCCGCAGGCATTGGCCCAGGCGCAGGCGGTCTCGATCGGTTCGCCCGCGAGCCAGCCGCGCAGGAAGCCGGAGAGAAACGCATCGCCGGCGCCAAGGACGTTGTAGACCTCGACCGGAAAGCCCGGTCCCCGGATGCCGTCGTCGAGCCGCTCGGGGATCGCACCGGGGAAAACGACGCAGCCCATCGGCCCGCGCTTGCAGACGATGGTGCCCGCGCTGAGCGCCCGGATCGCGCGGATCGCCGCGAGCGTATCCTCTGATCCACCGGCGACATGGAGTTCTTCCTCGGTGCCCACGATCAGGTCGCAATCCGGCAGGATCGCCTGAAGGTGTTCCGTCACGCGGCCGGAACGGATGTAGCGCGATTCCCCTGCCGCATGGCCGGCGAGGCCCCAGAGGTTGGGGCGATAATCGATATCGAAGATCACTTTGCGGCCGTGCTTCTTCGCGAAGCGGATCGCCTTCTTCTGCGCGCCCGCCGGGCCGGGCAGCGCGAAATGAGTGCCCGTGACGACGATCGCGCGCGCCGAAGCGATGAAATCCTCGTCGATGTCGCCCTCGTCGAGCGCGGCATCGGCACAGTCCGTACGATAGAAGATCAGCGGAAACGTCGTTTCGTCGCGCACGCCGAGGATCACCAATGCGGTGAGACGTTTCGGATCGACCTTCACGCCGGCGGTCTCGACGCCCTCGCGCGCGAGCTGTTCGAGGATGAATCGCCCCATCTGCTCGTCGCCGACGCGGCTGACGAGCGCCGATCGCAGCCCCAACCGCGCGGTGCCGATGGCGATGTTGGCCGGGCAGCCGCCGACGGCCTTGACGAAGGTCCCCATGTCCTCAAGACGACCGCCGATCTGCTGGCCATAGAGATCGACGGAGGATCGGCCGATCGTGATGAGATCGAGACTGGGCTCAGGCATCGGCGCGGATCTTTTCAGCGGTCGCGACTGCGAGTGTCATGGCCAGCGCGAAGGTCGCCGCCATCGAGCGGAATTCGCCGAAATCGGCTTCGGAAACCTCAAGCCAGCGTCGGCAGTGCATCGCCAATGGGCTCAGCGGTCCATCCGTCAACGCGATGACGGGGACGCCGTTGCGATGCGCCTGCGCGGCGATCTCGATCGTCTGCGGCGTATAGGGCGCGCAGCTCACCGCGATCATCGCGTCCGAGGTTGTCGCGATGGCGGCCTGCTCGCCGCCAAGCCCGCCGATATTGTCGACGAGGATCGAGCGGATGCCGAGCTTGCCGAAGGCGTAGGCGAGATAAGAAACCACCGGGAACATGCGCCGCGAACCGACAAGGAAAATCGTTTCGGCGCGGGCGAGCAGGTTCGTCGCGGCCTCGATTTCCGCAGGCTGGATCCGGCCCTGAAGTGCTTCAAGCGAAGCCTGGCTTGCGCGCACGAACCCTTCCAGCAACGAGCGCGCCATGCCGTCTTCAGCCGGACGGCCCGACCGCAAAGCGGCGAGACGGGCACGATGGTCCGAATTCTGCTGCCGCAGCCGGGCGCGGAAAACCTGCTGGAGATCGCTGAAACCCGCGTAATCGAGCGCTTGAGCGAAGCGCACCAGTGTCGAGGGCTGCACACCGGCGCTGACCGCGATCTGGGCCGTGGTCTGGAAGGCCATGTCGTCGGGATGCGCGAGCATATGCTCCGCCACCTGCCGCAATCGTTTGGGCAGGGTCGGCCCCCGGGTCTGCAGCAGGGTGACAAGGCTCCCGAAATCGCCGGGCGGGCTGGCGGGCTGGGGCATGAAATTCCTTCTCGCAGCCCCGGGATCACGACATGGATCACTTGACGGGCGTAGGTCAATTATGGAATGTTTGTTCCATCAGTCAAGAAAAACGAAATAAATAAACTGAAATGAAACGGGAGGCATTTCGCGTGGCGACCCAACCATTCCAGCGCGACCTCGGCGGCAAGATTGCCGTCGTGACCGGCGCGACGCAAGGCCTCGGCGAGGCCATCGCGCGGGAATTCGCCGAACGCGGGGTCGCGGGCCTGCTTCTGATCGGCCGTAACGCCGGGCGGGGCGAGGCCGTGGCGGCGGCGTTGCGCAAGCCGGGCTGCGACGTGCGCTTCCAGGCCGCCGACCTTGCCGATCTCGATGCCGTCCGCGCCGTCATCCCCGCGGCCGAGGCGGCTTTCGGCCGCGTCGACATTCTCGTCAACGCTGCCGGCGATACCGATCGCGGCACGATCTGCGATACGACGCCCGAACTCTACGAGCGGCTGATGGCGGTCAATCTCCGCGCGCCGTTTTTCCTCATCCAGGATGCCGTCAATCTCATGAAACGGCAGGGCATCACCGGCTCGATCGTCAACATCCAGTCGATGTCCGCCCACGGCGGCCAGCCGTTCCTGACGCCCTATTCGGTGTCGAAGGGTGCGCTTGCGATGCTGACGCGCAATGTCGCCTTTGCCCTGCTCGCTGACCGCATCCGTGTCAACGGACTCAACATCGGCTGGATGTCGACGCCGGGCGAGGATGCGATCATGCGCCGGCACCACGGCGCGAGCGACGGATGGCTCGATGAGGCCGTCAAGGGCCAGCCCTTCGGGCGCCTCATCGATCCGCGCGAGGTTGCCAAGGCCGTCGCGTATCTCGCCTCGGACGAATCCGGCCTCATGACCGGCAGTAACATCGATTTCGACCAGACCATTCTCGGAGCGCACAACTGATGATCATCCCGGCGATGCCTTTTGCCCGCGGAGCGCGGCACCCATGATGCGGATCGGGCTTCTCGGCGCCGGGCGGATCGGGCGCATTCACGGGCTGAACGTCGCCGCGCGCGCCGATGCGCGGCTGGTCGCGCTCGCCGACGCTTCGGCGGAGGCTGCGGCCTCTCTCGCGGCCGCGACCGGGGCGAAGGTCTCGTCCATTGACGCTATTCTGGCCGACAAGGCGATCGACGCCGTTCTGATCTGCACGCCGACAGACACCCACGCCGATCTTATCGAGCAGGCGATTTCCTCCGGCAAGGCGGTGTTCTGCGAAAAGCCCGTCGATCTCGACGCGGCGCGTATCCGCCGCTGCCTCGAGGTCGTCGCCAAGGCTGGCAAGCCGTTGATGATCGGCTTCAACCGGCGGTTCGATCCGAATTTCGCGGCGCTCCGTCGCCGGCTGCATGCGGGTGAGGTCGGGGCGATCGAGATCGTCAGCGTGATCTCGCGTGACCCCTCGCCGCCTCCGGCTGAATATGTGAGCCGTTCGGGCGGCTTGTTCCGCGACATGATGATCCACGATTTCGACATGGCGCGCTTCCTCCTCGGTGAGGAGCCGGTCTCGGTCTATGCGGTGGGCTCGTCGCTCGTCGATCCCGCCATCGGCAAGGCGGGCGATGTCGATACCGCCGCCGTGCTGATGACGACCCGCTCGGGCCGGATCGCGCAGATCTCGAATTCGCGTCGCGCCACCTATGGCTACGACCAGCGCATCGAGGTGCACGGCGCGGGCGGGATGCTACGCGCCGGCAATATCCACGAGACCAGCGTCGAGGCCGCAACCGGGAACGGCTTCCGTGCCGATCCGGTCCAGAATTTCTTCCTCGAGCGCTACGCTGCGGCCTACCGCGCCGAACTCGACGTTTTCATCGAGGCGGTGAAGGGCGGAACCGCGCCCTCGCCCTCCGGGCTCGATGGCCTTAAGGCGCAGATTCTTGCCGATGCCGCCACGGAATCGCGCCTCTCCGGCAAGCCCGTCGCGGTCGATCTGGAGTAAGTGATGACACCGGCCGAACTCGATCTCCGCCAGTATGCCATGCAGGGCCTCGTCGCCGAGGTTTCGGTGATGGCGCTCGACTATTTCCACCGCAAGGAGAGCCTCGGCGTCTCGATGAAAGGTGCACAGGACTGGCTCACCGTCGCCGATGGCGCTGTCGAAGCGGCCCTGCGCGAGAAAATCGGCGTTCTCTTCCCGCGCGACGCGATCGTCGGCGAGGAAGGCGGCGGCGCCGCCTCGGACGTCACCTGGATCATCGATCCGATCGATGGAACCGCGAATTTCGCGCGCGGCGAGCGCAACTGGTGCATTTCCGTTGGCCTTGTGGTGAAGGGCATGCCGGAGATCGGCATCATCGCCGCGCCGTCGCTGGAAGAGGTCTATGTCGGCCGGCGCGGAAAGGGTGCCACGCTCAACGGCGCGCCGATCGGTGTTTCCGGCGGAACCGATGTCAAACGCGCGTATTTCGAGATGGGCTGGTCCACCCGTATCCCGCTCGATGCCTATCTCGCGATGGTGCGGAAGGCCTTTGAGGCCGGCGCCTCGGTGAAGCGGTCGGCGTCCGGCGCACTCGGGCTCTGCCACGTCGCGACGGGGCGCACGGATGGCTATGCCGAACTCCATATCAACGCCTGGGATGTTGCCGCCGGCATGGTGATCGCAGGCGAGGCCGGCGCGGTGATGAACGATTTCTTCGCCGGTGAGGGTATGCGCAAGGGCAACCCGATCCTGTGCTGCACGCCGGGACTGGCCGGCGAGCTGGAAGCGATCACCGGGATTGTTAGCCGGCGATAATGTCGGTTGATCTTTTGGGGAAAGACGGCAGACTAGCGCCAACAACAAAAATATTGGGAGGACATCATGACATTCATTGCAGCCCGCAAGGCCCTTTTGGCCGCCCTCGCCGGTACCGCGCTGATCGGAATCGGCGCGGCCAAGGCCGAAGGCACCCTCGTGCTCTACTGCTCGGTGCAGGAGGAATGGTGCCGCCCGATGGCGAACGAGTTCGAGAAGGCGACCGGCATCAAGGTTGCCATGACGCGCAAGAGTTCCGGCGAGACCTATGCGCAGATCAAGGCCGAGGCCTCGAATCCACGTGGTGACGTCTGGTGGGGCGGCACGGGCGATCCGCATCTTCAGGCGGCCGAGGAAGGTCTGACCGAGACCTACGAGAGTCCGAAGAAGGCCGAACTCCACGATTGGGCTGTCAAGCAGTGGGCGCAGTCTAAGGGCAGGACCGTCGGCATCTACGCCGGCGCGCTCGGCTTCGGCTTCAACACCAAGCAGATCGGCTCGCGCGGCGTTCCCGAGCCGAAATGCTGGTCGGACCTCATCAATCCCAAGCTGAAGGACGAAGTACAGGTCGCGGACCCGAACTCCTCCGGCACCTCATACACCATGCTTGCGACGCTGGTGCAGCTGATGGGCGAGGACAAGGCTTTCGAATATCTCAAGGCCCTGCACAAGAACATCAACCAGTACACCAAGTCCGGCGCGGCACCGGCCAAGGCCACCAGCCTTGGCGAGACCACGGTGGGCATCACTTTCATGCACGACATGGTGACGATGGTGGTGAATGGCGGGCCGGTGAAGGTTGTGGCCCCCTGTGAAGGCACCGGCTACGAGATCGGCTCGATGTCGATCATCAAGGGCGCCCGCAACATGGAGAACGCCAAGAAGTTCTACGATTGGGCGCTGACTCCCGAGGCGCAGAAGCTCGCGGAAGCGGCCAAATCCTATCAGGTGCCCTCGAACAAGAACGTCGTGCCGCCGCCGCAGTCGCCGAAACTCGCCGATATCAAGCTGATCGACTATGACTTCGCGAAATACGGCTCGTCGGCCGAGCGCAAGCGGCTCCTGAGCAAATGGGACAACGAGGTCAAGAAGCTGCCGAAGTAAGCGCTGACGGCAATCTCGCCCGATGCGGCCCGCGACACGCCTCGTCTATCTCTGCGCCTGGCTCGGCTTCGCGCTCCTCCCCTGGTATTTGACCGAGGGGATGAGCCTGACCGGGCTGGATTGGCTCGCCGGCTATCCGCTCGGCAAGGCCGGGAGCGGTCTCGCGCTCGGTCTTGCGGGCGAGGCGCGCTGGCTGCTGCCGGGCGGCGCGATGCTCCTCCTCGCGGGGCTCGCTTGGCCGCGGCAGGATGAACAGCGTGCTGCCTCGATCCTGATCTGGGCCGGCGCGGCGGGTTTCGCGCTGTTCTTCCTTCAGGGCTTTGCTATTGGCCTCAAGGGGCAAGGCATTCCCTGGCTTGCGAGCCTGTTCGGCAGCGCTGGTGCGACGCAGCGCGGCATGGGGCCGGGTGCCTTCCTGACGATCATCAGCCTGCTTTTGATGATGTGCCACGGCCTCGCCTATCGCGGTTTCTGCCGGGGTGACGTGTTCACCACCTCGACGATCGGCCTTCTGGTGCTGCTGATCGGGCTCTTCATCTTCTTCCCCGTGGTGACCATCCTGAAGGGTGCGGTAGTCGATTCCGCTGGCCGTCCCGATTTCGGCGCCTTCGCCGATCGCTTCTTCGATTCCTCGATCTGGGGGCTCGGCTGCCTTACGGCGGATGTCAGCTGCGGCGTGGCGTGGAACACGCTGATTCTCGCCGTGCTCTGCGGTTTCCTGACCACCCTTTTCGGCCTCGCTTCGGCGCTACTGATCCTGCGCACGGGAATGCCCGGCAAGACGATGATGAAGGCGCTCACGGTGCTCCCGATCATCACGCCCCCCTTCGTCATTGGCCTTGCGCTGATCCTCCTGTTCGGCCGCACCGGCATGGTCTCGAACCTGCTTTACGAGTGGGTTGATGTCCCCCGCTCACGCTGGATCTACGGCTTGCCCGGTGTTCTCATCGCGCAGGTGCTCGCCTTCGCGCCGATCGCCTTCCTGGTGCTGATCGGCGTCGTGCAGGGCATCTCGCCGAGCCTTGAGGAAGCCTCGCAGACGCTGGGCGCGCATCGGTGGGAGACCTTCTCGACTATCACCTGGCCGCTGTTGCGCCCCGGCATCGCCAACGCCTTCCTGCTCGGCTTCGTCGAGAGCATGGCCGATTTCGGCAATCCGCTCGTGCTCGGCGGCAATTTCGAAGTGCTTTCGACCAAAATTTTCTTCGCCGTCGTCGGCGCCGCGCACAACGAGGGGCAGGCTGCGGTGCTAGCGCTGGTGCTGCTCGCCTTCACGCTCGGCGCGTTCTGGCTCCAGCACAGCTGGCTCGGCAAGAAGTCCTACACGACCGTCACCGGCAAGGGTGACGCCGGCCTCGCGACCCCGCTGCCGCGCCGCGTCAGCTGGATTTCGACGTTGCTCGTCGTGCCCTGGGTGGCGCTGACGGTTGTAATCTACATCATCATCGTCATCGGCGGCTTCGTGAAGTCGATGGGTCGTGATTATACCCCGACCCTCGAACATTTCCTCACGGGTTTCCGGATCGATTTCAGCCGGGGCATGCATTTCGAGGGTGCGGCCTGGGATTCCTTCTTCACCACGGTGAAACTCGCGGCGATCTCGGCGCCGATCACGGCGCTGATCGGCCTTCTCGCGGCCTATCTCCTCAAACGCCAGACCTTTCACGGACGCGGCGCGCTCGAATTCTCGACGATGCTCTCCTTCGCCATTCCCGGCACGGTGCTGGGCGTTGCCTATATCCTTGCCTTCAACGTACCGCCAATCGAGATGACGGGCACCGGCATCATCCTCGTCATCGCCTTCGTGTTCCGCAACATGCCGGTCGGCGTAAGATCGGGCATCGCTGGCCTGTCTCAGATCGACAAGAGCCTCGACGAGGCCTCGGCGACCTTGAGCGCCCGCTCCTTCACGACGCTGTGGCGCGTGGTGCTGCCGCTGCTGCGCCCGGCGCTGGTGGCGGCGCTGGTCTATTCCTTCGTCCGCGCGATGACGGCGGTGAGCGCGGTGATCTTCCTCGTCTCGGCGGAATACAACCTCGCGACCGCCTATATCGTCGGACGCGTGGAGGCGGGCGAGTTTGGCCTCGCCATTGCCTATTCATCGGTGCTGATCGTCGTGATGGCGCTCGGCATCATGCTCATCCAGTTCGGTGTCGGCGAGCGCAAGCTCGGGCGCCGCAGCGCCGATACGAAGGCTGCGCCGGTTGCGGTCGGCGGCGGGTAAGGACGGAAGAACATGCAGAAGGCAGGCCCGGCTTCGGTCGAATTCCGCCACGTGACGAAGCGCTACGGCGCGGTCACTGCCGTCAATGATATCAGCTTCACGATTGAGGCTGGCACCCTGGTGACGCTCCTCGGCCCCTCCGGTTGCGGCAAGACGACGACGCTGCGTATGATTGCTGGGCTCGAAATGGCGAGCGAGGGGCAGATTTTCATCGGCGGCAAGGACGTGACGCGGCTCTCAGCGGCCGATCGGGACGTCTCGATGGTGTTCCAGTCCTACGCGCTCTTCCCGCACATGAGCGTTCTCGAGAATGTCGCTTATGGCCCGACCGTGAAAGGATTGCCGAAAGCGCAGGCGCACGAGATGGCGCGCGAGAAGCTCGCGGTCGTCGGCATGAAGGGGTTTGAGGAGCGTTTCCCCTCCGAACTCTCCGGCGGGCAACAGCAACGTGTCGCCGTAGCGCGGGCGCTGGTGCTCGAACCGCAAGTGCTGCTCTTCGATGAGCCGCTCTCGAACCTCGATGCCAAGCTGCGCCGGCGGATGCGCGAGGAAATCCGTGATCTCCAGCGCAAGCTCAATCTCACAGTCGCCTATGTCACGCACGATCAGGAGGAGGCGCTCGCCGTTTCCGACAAGATCATCGTCATGTCGAATGCCGTGATCGCGCAGGAGGGTGAACCGCGCGCGCTTTACGAGGAGCCGGCGAATACCTTCGTTGCGGATTTCATCGGCGATGCCAATCTGGTCGAGGCGGAGATTCTGTCGGTCAACGACGGCCGCGCGGCAGTGAAGCTCGGCCCCGTGCGGCTCGACCTGCCGGCGCGCGGCCTCCTGCCCGGCAAGGCACAGGTCGCTATCCGACCTGAGTCACTCTCCTTCGCTGAGGCGAGCGGGGCGAACCTGCTCCCGGGGGCGGTTCGCAAATGCGCCTATCTCGGCAACCACCTCGACCTCGAGATCGCCACAGACGTCGGCGAGTTCTACGTCACGCGGTACGGCACACGCGAGATCATGCCGGAGGGCGAGAAGGTCTGGCTCGCCTTCGCCGATTTTGGCGTCACCTTGGTTCCGGGCAAGTAGATCGGCGGCAATCAGGTCGAGAGCGCGAAGCCGAACCCGCAGGGTTCGCAAGCCCACACGGGGCGCGCCGGTCAGGCCGCCTTGTCGGAGCCGTGAGCGACGCGAACTGGCGCGAGACGGATAAAATGGCGCACCCGACAGGATTCGAACCTGTGACCTTTGGATTCGGAATCCAACACTCTATCCAGCTGAGCTACGGGTGCTTCGTCTCTGCGTTTAGCGGATTGGCCCCGCCGCTGCAACGGGGTGATAACCGGGGCCGGTGATTTCCGGCTCACAGCCCCTCGAACAGCAGGCTCGAGATATAGCGCTCGGCGAAAGAGGGAACGATGAACACGATGTTCTTGCCCGCGTTCTCCGGCCTCCGCGCGAGCTCCAGCGCTGCCGCCGTCGCCGCGCCGGAGGAAATTCCGCCCGGCACACCCTCGACCCGTGCGAGCTTGCGCGCTGTCTCGATTGCGGTCGCGCTGTCGACCTTGATGATCTCGTCGATCACCTGACGGTCGAGAATATCAGGCACGAACCCCGCGCCGATGCCCTGGATCTTGTGCGGACCGGGTTCACCGCCGGAAAGCACCGGGCTCTCGACCGGCTCGACCGCGACGACCTTCACGCCCGGCTTCTTCTGCTTGAGCACCTGCCCGACGCCGGTGACCGTGCCACCGGTGCCGACCCCCGCGACGAAGATATCGACGTCGCCACCCGTATCATTCCAGATTTCCTCGGCCGTCGTCGCGCGATGGACTGCCGGATTGGCGGGGTTCTTGAACTGCTGCGGGATGACCGCGCCTGGCGTTGCGGCGACGATCTCCTCGGCCTTTGCGATGGCGCCCTTCATCCCCTTGGGGCCTTCGGTCAGCACGAGCTCTGCGCCGAGATAGGCCAGCATCTTGCGCCGCTCGACCGACATGGTCTCCGGCATGGTGAGGATCAGCCGGTAGCCCTTCGCCGCCGCGACGAACGCGAGCGCGATGCCGGTATTGCCGGAGGTCGGTTCGACCAGCACGGTCTTGCCGGGCGAAATCGTTCCCGCCTTCTCAGCCGCCTCGATCATCGCGACGCCGATACGGTCTTTCACCGAGGAGATCGGGTTGAAGAACTCGAGCTTGGCGAGGAGATTGGCCTTCACGCCTTCCGCGCGCGCCAGCCGATCAAGCCGAACGAGCGGTGTATCGCCGATCGTCTCGGTGATCGAGCCATAGACGCGGCCGCGGCCGGGCTTGCGGGATGAGGTCTGGGCGGACATCGACTGCTCCTGAGAAAATTCTTCTCCAGAAGGTAGCGGCGCCGATTTTGAGAAACAAGTTCTTCGGGCTTGCGAATATTTCCGAAAATTCAGAAAAATATTCTTAGTTAGAAATGATTATTGGGTCATAATCCCGTCGAGCCGAACCCGCCCGTACCGCGTGCGGTTGCATCGGCCTCGGAGACCTCAGCGAGGACCGCCTGCACCACCGGCGCGATGACGCATTGGGCGATCCGCATCCCGCGCGTGATTTCGAACGGCACCTTGCCGAGATTGGCGAGGATCACCTTCACCTCGCCGCGATAATCCGCGTCGATCGTGCCGGGCGAATTGAGTACGGTGATGCCGCTCTTGAGCGCGAGGCCCGAACGGGGCCGGACCTGCGCCTCGAACCCCGGTTGCAGCACGAAAACGAACCCGGTCGGGATCAACATCCGCGCACCGGCCGGAAGAACGATCGCCTCGCCTTCCGGGATCGCTGCGGCGAGATCGAAGCCCGCCGCATCGGCGCTCTGGTAGGCGGGGAGCGGCAGGCCCTCGGCGTGGGGAAGGCGCAGGAGGCCCAGTTTGGGATGCTTCATCTTACGGCTTTTCCCGTCACTTGCCCGCCAGTCGGTCGAACAGGGCCGCGAAGCGCGCGACCAGTGCCGCGGCGACCTCGCTCTTGCTCATTTCCGGCAGCGTTTCCGTGCCCTCGGGGCCGATGAGGTGGACGCGGTTGCGGTCGCTGCCCATCACGCCGCCGGCGATGCCGCTTTCCTGCGAGACGTCGTTGGCGACGATGACATCGCAGCCTTTGCGCGCCTTCTTGGCGATGGCGTGATCGACGACCTTCTCGGTCTCGGCCGCAAAGCCGACGACGAGGCGCGGGCGCAAGGCCGGATGCCGCGAGACGCGGGCGAGGATATCCGGGTTTTCGGTGAGTTCGAGCGGTGGGATCGCCTTGCCATCCTTCTTCAGCTTCTGCCCGGCTTCGGCCTTCGTGCGCCAGTCGGCAACCGCGGCGGCGAAAATGGCGATGTCGGCCGGCAGCGCGGCTTCGACGGCCTCGTCCATCTCGCGCGCGGTCTCGACCCTGACGAGCGTCACGCCCGGCGGCGGGGGGAGCGTCACGGGGCCGGAAACCAGCGTCACGCGTGCGCCGGCATCACGGGCGGCCTCGGCAAGGGCGTAACCCTGCTTGCCTGAGGAGCGGTTGGCGATATAGCGCACGGGATCGATGGGTTCATGCGTCGGCCCGGCGGTGATGAGCACGTGCTTTCCCGTGAGCGCGCCAGAAGCAGTAACGCCATGCGGGCCGGAAAGCTCCGGGATTGGTGCCGGCGCCGGCATCGGGATGCCCTTGCCGCCGAGCAGACCGCTGATCGCGGCGAGAATCTCGACCGGCTCCGCCATCCGGCCGGGGCCGAATTCGCCGCAGGCCATGTCGCCCTCATTGGGGCCGACGATAGCGGTGCCATCCCTTCGCAGGGTGGAAAGATTGCGCTGCGTCGCGGGGTGGAGCCACATGCGCACGTTCATTGCCGGGGCCATGAGCACGCGCTTGTCGGTGGCAAGCAGGGTGGTGGATGCGAGATCGTTGGCGAGACCGTTGGCCGCTTTCGCCATGAGATCAGCTGTCGCCGGCGCGACGACGACGAGATCCGCCGAACGCGACAGCTCGATATGCCCCATCTCGGTTTCGTCGGTCAGGGAGAAAAGATCTTCGTAGACCTTCTCGCCCGAGAGGCTCGCGAGTGTCAGCGGTGTCACGAACTCCCTGGCCGCCTTCGTGAGGAGCACCCGCACCGCGCCGCCGGACTTCGAGATGAGGCGGACGAGCTCGGCGCTCTTGTAGGCGGCGATGCCGCCGCCGACGATGAGAAGAATCGACCGTCCCTGAAGCATCACGTGCTCCTTACCATGTCCGATAGAGCAGGATCACATGGACGAGCGCGATGATCCAGATGCCGATGACAAGTGCGCGATTGCTGCGCGGCTTGGCGGCTTCCGCCTCGGTTTCCATGCGCGCGAGTGTCGTCTTCGCCCGCTCGACGAGATCGGGCACCTGCCCGATGGCGTGAAGGAGCGAGGCGACCTCGCGGCCCGCGCCCTCGATCCGGCCAACCGGGCCAAGATGCCGCTCGATCCATTCGCGGATGACAGGTTCGGCAACCTTCCACATGTCGAAATTCGGATCGAGTGACCGCGAGACTCCCTCGACGACGACCATAGTTTTCTGGAGCAGCACCAGCTCGGTGCGCGTCGCCATGTCGAACAGCCCGGTGATTTCGAAAAGAAGGCCGAGCAGTTCGGCCATCGAGATATCCGCCGCGCTCTTGCCGTGGATGCGCTCGCCGACCGCACGCAGCGCCTGCGCGAAATCCTCGACGGCATGCTTCGGCGGCACGTAGCCGGCCTCGAAATGCACCTCGGCGATGCGCCGGTAATCGCGTGTGATGAACCCATAGAGGATTTCGGCAAGGAACCTTCGCTCCTTTGGCCCGAGCCGCCCCATGATGCCAAGATCAACCGCGACCAGCGTCCCGTCGGTGAGCACGAACAGATTTCCCGGATGCATATCCGCGTGGAAAAACCCGTCGCGCAGGGCATGGCGGAGGAAGCTCTGCATCGCCACCCGCGCCAGCGCGATCCGGTCGATGCCGGCCGCATCTAGCGCGGCATGATCGTTGACCTTGATGCCGTCGATCCATTCCAGCGTCAGGCAAGTACGCGTCGTATGCGACCAATCCACTGTTGGAACGCGGAATTCGGGATCATCCCTGACGTTATCGGCCATTTCCGAAAGCGCGGCGGCCTCGAACCTCAAGTCCATTTCGAGCAAAACCGTTCGCTCGAGCGTTTCGATCACCTCGACCGGCTTGAGGCGGCGCGAAGCGGGAACAAAGCGCTCGACCAGCTGCGCAACGTATTTCTGCGCGGCGATATCGCGGCGGAAAATCCGCTCGATCCCCGGGCGCAGCACTTTCACCGCGACCTTTTTCGCCTCATCTCCCGCGAGAACGGCCTGATGCACCTGCGCGATCGAGGCGGCAGCCACCGGCGGGCCAAATTCGGCGAAAACGGATGCGAGCGGCGCGCCCAGCGCAGCGGAAACCGCCTTCTCCGCCACCTCTTGCGCGAAGGGCGGCATCCGGTCCTGCAACTGCGAGAGGTCGCGGGCGATCTCGAAGCCGACGATATCCGGCCGGGTCGCGAAGAACTGGCCGGTCTTGACGTAGGATGGGCCAAGCCGGGTCGTCGCGGCGGCGATGCGCGCGCCCCGGTTCCCCGCGTCACGCCGGGCGAAAAGGCGCGCGAGCCAGAAGGCCGGGCGCAGCGGGCCGGGCACCCGCTCGGGCGGAACCAGTGCGAAAACGCCCTCGCGCATCAGCACGTAGCCGACGCGCGCGAGGTGGAGGGAATGGCGAAGCCCGGCGAGCACGTCGGCCTCAGAGCTTCCAGCCGGAATGGATATTGGCGATGCCGCCGGTCAGCGATCGATGCGTCACCTGCTCGAACCCGGCCTCGCGGATCATCTGGCTGAAGGCCTCGGGACGCGGGAATTGGCGGATCGATTCGACGAGGTAACGATAGGGTTCGCCATCACCCGTGATCATCTGGCCGAGCGGCGGGATGACATTGAAAGAGTAAGCGTCGTAGATCCGGTCAAGCCCCGGCATCTCAACAGGCGCGAATTCGAGACAGAGGAAGCGTCCGCCGCGCTTCAACACGCGATGCGCTTCCTTTAGCGCCAGCGGAATCCGCGGCACATTGCGGATGCCGAAGGCAATCGTGTAGCCGTCGTAGATCCGGTCCGGCAGCGAAAGCGCTTCGGCATTGCATTCGATGAAGGCAATGCGGTCGCCGTAGCCCTTCTTCTCCGCTCGGTCGGCGCCGACGCCGAGCATCGAACCGTTGATGTCGAGCACATCGACATGGGTCTGCGGCCCGCCGGCATCGAGGATGCGGAAGGCAACGTCGCCCGTGCCCCCGGCGACGTCGAGATGGCGGAACGGCCGGTTCTTCGGCGGGCGCAGCATCGCGACGAGCCTATCCTTCCACAGGCGGTGCAGGCCGGCGCTCATCAGGTCGTTCATCAGATCGTAACGCGAGGCGACCTTGTGGAACACATCGTCCACCCGGCCCTGCTTCTCGCCGAGCGGGATGTTCTCGAACCCGAAATGCGTGGTTTCCGCCATTGCCGCCGCCCGTTGTCTCGCCACAGGTTTTCAATAGAGCAAATCCAGCAAAAGTGGGAACCGGTTTTGCATCCGGATTTGCGGGATGGTTCTGGCGGAGCTTTTGCGCCCGCGCTATGCGTCGCGTCAATGGCGGTTAATGGCGGCCTTCGAGCTGACGGAGAAAACGATGCCGGAATTGCCCGAGGTTGAAACGGTTCGCCGGGGTCTCGCGCCGCATCTTGAGGGGCGGCGCATCGACAGCGTCCGGCTCAACCGGCCCGATCTGCGCTTTCCCTTCCCCCATCGTTTCGCCGAACGGCTTGCGGGCCGCGCGATCCTGCCGCTCGCCCGGCGCGCGAAATACCTGCTCGTGCCGCTCAACAGCGGCGAGACGCTGGTGATCCACCTCGGGATGAGCGGGCGCGTGCTGATCGAGGCGCGCGACAAGCGCGACCCGCTCGGCGAATACCACCACGAGACCGGGCGCCTGCCGCAGCACGATCATGTCGTTTTCGCGCTCGAAGGCGGGACGAGTGTGATTTTCAACGATCCGCGCCGCTTCGGCTTCATGCTGCTCGAACCGACTGAAACCCTGGAGGCGCATCCGACTTTTGCCGGCCTCGGCGTCGAGCCGCTCGGTAATTCCTTTTCCGCCGCCCATATCCTGGCGCGTTTCGCCGGACGGCGCACGCCACTGAAGACCGCGCTGCTCGATCAGCGCCATGTTGCCGGACTCGGCAATATCTATGTCTGCGAGGCACTGCATCGTGCGGGGATTTCGCCCGAGCGTGCGGCGAGCACGCTCACCGCAGCGGAAGCCGAGCGGCTCGCAGCCGAAATCCGCGTGGTGCTCGAAGAAGCGATTGCCGCCGGTGGTTCGACCCTGCGGGACTATCGCCACGAGGACGGCTCGCTTGGCTATTTCCAGCACGCGTTCCGCGTCTACGACCGCGAGGGTGAGGCCTGCTCGACGCCAGGTTGCGGCGGCACCATCTCCCGGTTGGTGCAAGGCGGCCGCTCGACATTTTTCTGTGAAGAGTGCCAGCGATAGTCTTGGATCAAGCCCCCACCCGTCCGCCACCTGACAGACGGATCGGTCTTCGGTTGCCAGAATTCCCGCTTTCCAGAAACGAAACGCTGCGATAATCGCGAGTTGCCAAGAGGGAGAGACGTCATGAGCGCCTACGAAACCATTCTCACCGAAATTCATGGCCGTGTGGCGCTGATCCGCTTCAACCGGCCGCAGGCGCTCAACGCCATCAATCTCAAGGTGACGGAGGAGGTTACGGCCGCGCTGTCCGCCTTCGACGCGGATCCGGCGATCGGTGCTATCGTCATCACCGGTTCCGAGAAAGCCTTTGCGGCCGGCGCGGACATTAAGGAGATGCAGGATCTGGGCTATCCCGAGAGCCTTCTCAAGGACTTCGGCGGCGGCTGGGATGTCATCCCCCGCATCCGCAAGCCGATCATCGCGGCGGTTGCCGGTTTCGCGCTCGGTGGTGGCTGCGAGGTAGCGATGGCCTGCGACTTCATCATAGCGGCGGAGAACGCCAAGTTTGGCCAACCGGAGATCAAGCTCGGTGTCATGCCCGGCTGGGGCGGTTCGCAGCGCCTCACGCGCGCGGTCGGCAAGGCGAAGTCGATGGACATGTGCCTGACCGGCCGGATGATGGATGTGCAGGAGGCCGAGCGCTCCGGCCTCGTCTCGCGCATCGTGCCGGTCGAGAAGCTCGTCGAGGAAGCGCTCGCCGCTGCGACGACCATCGCCGAGTTCTCGCCCGAATCCGTGCTGCTCAACAAGGAGAGCGTCAACCGTGCCTTCGAGGTGACGTTGGCGGAGGGCATCCGCTTCGAGCGCCGCGTGTTCCAAGGCCTCTTCGCAAGCCCCGGACAGAAGGAAGGCATGGCGGCTTTCGTCGAGAAGCGCAAACCGAATTTCCACGGCTGATCGAGGCGCGGCGAGCGGATATTTCCATGCCTGAATTTCAGCTCGCTCTCGATCTGGTCGCGTTTCTTGTTCTCGCGGCCTTTGCCGCCGGTTTTGTCGATGCCATTGCCGGCGGCGGCGGGCTCATCACCGTGCCCGCGCTGTTGCTCGCCGGCGTGCCGCCGGTCTCGGCCATTGCCACCAACAAGCTTCAGGGTACCTTCGGCGTCGCCTCCTCGACGTTTGCGTTCTGGCGCGCGGGCCGGATAGAGCGGCGCTATCTCGCGCCGTTCTTTCTCACCGCGTTCGCGGGTGGGGTCGCCGGTGCAGCGGTCGCGCATCTCGTGCCGGACCCGGTGTTGCGGGTCGCAATCCCCGTCGCGCTGGTCGCCATCGCGATCTTCGTCCTGCTCTCGCCGAAACTGGGGGATGCGGATGCCAAGCCACGGATGGGCATCATGGCGTTCGCAATGACCTTCGGTCTCGGCAATGGCGCCTACGACGGCGCCTTCGGGCCCGGCGCTGGTACCTTCTACCTTCTCGGCCTCATTCTTCTGTGCGGCTTCGCGATGATGCGCGCGGTCGCGCATACGCGGCTGATGAATTTCGGCTCGAACCTCGGCTCGCTTCTCTTCTTTCTTTACGCCGGCCACGTTCTGGTGCCGCTCGGCCTCGCGATGGGGATCGCGTCGGCCTGTGGCGCCTATATCGGCGCCCGCACGACGATGCGCTTTGGCGCGGGACTGATCCGCCCTCTGGTGGTCGTCGTATCGCTGGCGATGGCCTTCCGCCTGCTGATCGATCCGTCGAACCCGCTCGGCGCTTGGCTGCGCGGTCTCTAGTGCGCCGTCTCGCGCTTTCTGGCGTGGGCTCGGCGGATTCATGTTGACCCCGCGCAAATTCGATGGCATGGGGACCGCTCTCGCGCCGGGCTTCGGCGCGTTTTGGTTTTCACCGCATCAGCAGCAGGCGCCTTCGTCCGGCGGCCGGTGCGCTTCACGAACGGGTCGGAGTCCCTTACGTCGATGGCGAATACAAAATCTGCCAAGAAGGCCGCGCGTCAGGCGCTGCGCCGCACCGAGGTCAACAAGTCGCGCCGCTCGCGCATGCGGACATCGGTGCGCTCGGTCGAGGACGCGATCGCCAAGGGCGATCAGGCCGCTGCGCTCGCTGCGATGAAGCAGGCCGAGCCCGAGCTGGTCCGCGCCGCGCAGAAGGGCGTCGTTCATAAGAACACCGCCGCTCGCAAGGTCTCGCGTCTCATCCGCCGCATCAAGGCGCTCTCTGCCTGAGCCGGTTGAAATTTCTGGTTGCAAGGGGCGCCTTTCGAGGCGCCTTTTTTGTTGCCCGGCGAGGTTTCGTGTCGCTGTTGCCGTTAACCCTCACGCAGGTTCCGTGTTCGTCTGATCGTAGTTTGTGCTTGACTCCGGGAACGGTGCCGGATGCGCAACGATGGTTTCGTTGTTGAATGTTCGATCAGAAAAAAAATCATTAAAACAACAAGATATAAGGCAAAGGCCAAAGAGGCATTCGTTTCCGGGGTCTGTCACTCGCTGGCTTAAAAAAAGATTCAAAAATATTACGCATACGAAACAAATGGCCAGTGCCGCAGCCGGCAAATCGATTTGAGCGAGCGAATCAACCACTTAATTTTGAGGACGCGAGGAAAGCTTCTGCAGCGCACAAAGCGAATCGGATCAAGTCCCTGAACGGAGCGGAAATGGGGTGTTGCACAGGCAATTTTGCCCCGTTAAGACTTCTTTAAGACATCGCGGCGGCGGGCTTTTCCGTCAGCGATGAGCCAAATCACAAAGCAAGGGGGGCGATGTGATTTACCAGAACGTTCAGACGGAGGGGCCGCCCTTGTAGAGGGCGGTGGCGCTGGGATTTATTCGAACGCTGGCCTTGGAGGCTTTGCTTCGGATATTCAGACGAGTTCTTCGAAAATCCGGTCGGAAGACGATAGACGCGGCACGATCTGTGCTGGCGGGTGTTGTTTATTCCGAAGATATGACAATTTGACTTTGACGGACATTCCGATGCTCAAGACGACCGAAACTCTCACGAGGGAAGCGACGCTGGACATGGCAGCGAACAGCGATGCCGTGCCGGATGCCCGCCCGATCGAGGTAACGTGGGAACGGGTCCAGCGGCGTCTGCGTGCGGAACTGGGCGAGGATGTCTACGCGAGTTGGTTCAAGTGCCTCGAACTGGCCGATCATGCGCTGCCGGTCGTTACGCTCTCTGTGCCGACGAAATTCCTCCGCAACTGGATCCAGCAGCGGTTCGTCGAGCGCATCGCAGCCCACTTCCGCAACGAGAATCCGGCGGTCGAGCGGGTGGTGATCGTGATGCGGTCTGCCGCGACCCGCGGGCAGTCGCGATCCGAAGGTCCCTGCGCGGACGATGCCGCTGCCCGGAAAGCGGTCGCTCCTCCGGCGGCAATCGAAAAGGGCGAGACGGGTGAGATTGCGAACCGCGTTGCGGCGAAACCCGCCGAGGGTGCCGGTGCAGATGGCGATTCCCAGATGGGTTCGCCGCTTGACAAGCGGCTGGTGCTTTCTGCCTTCCAGGTCGGGCGGTCGAACATCATGGCGCATGCCGCGGCGATGCAGATCGTCCAGACGCGCGCCAACGAGATGCCCGTCTTCAATCCGCTGTATGTCCACGCCAGCGTCGGCCTCGGCAAGACGCATCTCCTGCAAGGCGCAGCGCAGGCGATCGAGGCGTCGGGCCGGCGCGTGCTTTATCTCACCGCCGAGAAGTTCATGTATGGGTTTGTTGCCTCGCTGAAGGCGCAGACGGCCATCGCTTTCAAGGAGCATTTGCGCGGCATCGATGTGCTCGTCATCGACGATGCGCAGTTCCTGCACGGGCCGAAGAGCCAGCAGGAATTCTGCCATACGCTGAACGCACTGATCGACAGCGGCAAGCAGGTCGTCGTCGCCGCGGATCGGGCGCCGTCCGATCTCGAAGCGATCGAGGAGCGCGTGCAGTCACGTCTCGCCGGCGGTCTGGTGGTCGAGATCGGCGCGCTCGACGATGCGCTGCGCGTGAAGATTCTCGAAAACCGGATCCAGATCGCCAAGGCTCACCTGCCGACCTTCGAGGTGCCGGCTGAGGTCGTCGCGCATGTCGCGCGGGTCATCACGACGAACGGACGCGATCTAGAAGGCGCGGTCAATCGCCTCCTCGCCCATGCGACGCTGACCGGCGGCGCGCTCGATATCGCGGCAGCCGATGAGGCGATCCGCGATCTCGTTCGGCATCGCGAGCCGCGCCGGGTGAAGATCGAAGATATCCAGCGCCTCGTCGCCAACCATTACAACGTCAGCCGCGCGGACATTCTCTCCTCGCGCCGAACGGCGACTGTCGTCCGGCCACGCCAGATCGCGATGTATCTGGCGAAATCGCTGACGCTGCGGTCGTTGCCGGAGATTGGACGACGCTTCGGCGGGCGCGACCACACGACCGTGCTGCACGCCGTGCGCAAGATCGAGGGCATGGTGACGACCGATACCGAGCTTGCCGGCGAGATCGATCATCTCAAGCGCATGTTGCAGGAATAACGCTGCGGTTCCTTGCCCGTAGCTTCTCGCGCGCCCGGAATCCTGTGATTCTTCCGCCAGACCTGCTCCGTGCTGACGTGCCTCCCCTTGAGTTTTCCGCACTGACGCGCCACTGTCTCCGGCCAAGCTGCATGGCTTGGCAGAAGGTATGAGGATGCCGTCTCTTCGCGAGACGGTTTTTGTTCGGTAACGGGACGGGCGGACGATGAAGGTTACGGTTGAGCAGGCCGCGCTGCTGAAGGCTCTCGGGCATGTGCACCGGGTGGTGGAACGCCGCAATACCATCCCGGTCCTCGCCAACGTCCTTCTGCGCGCGGAAGGGAACCAGCTCGCGCTGAAAGCGACCGATCTCGATATCGACATCGTCGAGGTCGTGGCGGCCGAGGTCTTGCAGGCTGGCACGACGACCGTGCCCGCGCATGTGCTCTACGATATCGTCCGCAAGCTCGCTGACGGGGCGCAGGTAAGCCTTGAGCAGGATGGTAACGCCGGTCAGGTCGTGCTGCGCTCGGGCCGCTCGCGTTTCTCGCTCCAGACCCTACCGGAAAGCGATTTCCCGGATCTCGCACCGGGCGAGATGAGCCACCGTTTTTCGGTGCAGGCGGGGCATCTCCGCAACCTCATCGACAAGACGCAGTTTGCGATCTCGACCGAGGAAACGCGCTATTACCTCAACGGTATATATCTCCACACGACCGAAATGAACGGCGAAAGCGTGCTGCGCGCTGTCGCGACCGACGGCCACCGCCTCGCACTTTGCGATACGCCGGCGCCGGCAGGTGCGGCGGGGATGCCCGGCGTCATCGTGCCGCGCAAGACCGTCGCCGAGCTCCAGAAGCTGCTGTCGGACAGCGATTCCCAGGTCGAGATCGAACTTTCGACCGTGAAGATCCGCGCGACCGTGGGTTCGATCGTCCTGACATCGAAGCTGATCGACGGCACCTTTCCGGACTACGGACGTGTGATCCCGCAGCGGAACGACAAGTATCTTACCGTCGACCGCGATGAATTCGCGCGCTCGGTGGATCGCGTATCAACCATCTCCTCGGAGCGTGGTCGCGCGGTGAAGTTCTCGCTCGGCGACGGCAAGCTGACGCTTTCGGTCCACAACCCTGATGCCGGGCAGGCGATCGAGGAACTGGCGGTCGACTATGAAGCCTCACCGCTCGAGATCGGCTTCAATGCGCGCTATCTTCTCGATATCATCGGTCAGCTTGAAGGCGACACGGCCCTGCTGAAGCTGGCCGATTCCGGCTCGCCGACGCTCATTCAGGATCGCGAGGGCGCAGCCAGCCTCTACGTGCTGATGCCGATGCGCGTCTGACCATGCCGGTTGATGAGGTGCAGCCGCGCATCACCCGGCTGCGGCTCAGTGATTTTCGGTCCTACGCTTCGCTCGATATTGCGCCCGATGCACCGCTTGTGGCCCTGTGCGGGCCGAACGGCGCGGGCAAGACGAATATCCTCGAGGCCATCTCGCTGTTCACGCCGGGGCGGGGTTTGCGTCGCGCTACCTCAACCATGATCGCCTGCCGTGAAGGCGCTGGTGGCTATGCGGTGCTGGCCGATCTCACCGTCACAACCGGTTCGCTCCTTCTCGCGACCGCGCTGCCGCCGGGCGAAGCGCAGCGCCAGTGCCGGATCGATCGCGAGCCGGTGCCCTCGGCCAACCGCTTCCTTGATCACCTCGCGATGCTCTGGCTGACGCCGGATCAGGACGGCCTCTTCCGTGGGTCCGCCGGAGACCGGCGCCGGTTTCTCGATCGGCTGGTGCTTGCGGTCGATTCCGCCCACGGCACGCGCGCCAATGCCTTCGAGAATGCGCTGCGGCACCGTAATCGTCTCCTTGAGGAGCAGAGCACGCAAACGCGCTGGCTCGATGCGATCGAGCAGGAGATCGTCGAGCTGGGCGTTGCCATCGCCGCCGCGCGGCTCGAAACCGTTCGGCGACTCCGAGCGCTGGTCGATGCCGATGCCGCGGCGATGGCGCCCTTTCCCCATGCTTTGCTCAGCCTTGAGGGCGCGCTCGAGACCGAACTCGGGCTTCGCACGGCAGGCGCTGTGGAGGACTGGTATCTCGCCGCGCTGCGCGACGGTCGGGCGCGGGATCGTGCAGCAGGGCGAACGCTCGTCGGCCCGCAGGTTTCCGATCTCGTCGTCGTCCACGGACCCAAGAGCGAGCCGGCCGCGACCTGTTCGACCGGCGAACAGAAGGCGCTGTTGCTCGGTCTCGTACTGGCGCAAGCCCGTCTGATCGCCCAGATGCGGGGAGAACCGCCGCTTCTCCTGCTCGACGAGGTTGCAGCGCACCTCGACGCGGCCCGCCGCGCGGGGCTTTTCGCGCTGTTGCGAGCGCTCGGGGGGCAGGTCTTCATGACCGGGACCGACAGATTGCTCTTCGAGGGGCTTGGCGCGGGCAATCTTATTCTCTCGGTCGAAAACGGGCAGGTGCGTGATGCATGAGCCGCTCCCCCCGCATCCGCGTGATCGCACAGTCCCGCTGACGAGCCTCGAAACGCGGATTTCTGCCTGGATACGGCCGAAGCTCCCCGCGTTTGCCTATGAATTCCTTGCTTTTGGCATCAAGCAGGCTTGGGCCTGTCTCTATGCCGGCGTGATGCTGGCGATGATCATCGGCACGAAGTTCATCTGGAACCCCGATTGGCCCGTCGCGCGCTATGATTTTCTCACGGTCGCGGCGGTGCTGTTGCAGTTGCTGCTGCTGGAACTGAAACTGGAGACCCCGCGCGAGGCGCTTGTCATCCTCATCTACCATGTTGTCGGCACGATCATGGAGATCTTCAAGACCGAGATGGGTTCCTGGGCCTATCCCGAGCCGAGTGCGCTCAGGATCGGCGGCGTGCCGCTTTTCACCGGATTCATGTATGCCTGTGTCGGCAGCTACATGGTGCGCGCGATCCGCTTGTTCGACATGCGGTTCGAGCCCTATCCGCCGTTCTGGATGACGGCGGCGCTGGCGCTGGGGATTTACCTCAATTTCTTCAGCCATCACTACATTTTCGATTTCCGTTATTTCCTGATGGCAGGCACGTTGCTGCTCTTCGCCCGAACGCGCATCTGGTTCACGCCCGGCGAGAAAACCTACTGGATGCCGCTGCCGCTCGCCGCGCTCCTGACAGCTTTTTTCCTCTGGATCGCGGAGAATATCGGTACGTTCACCGGCACCTGGCTCTATCCGAGCCAGAAGACCTGGCATCTCGTGGGGTTCTCGAAGATGGGTTCGTGGTATCTGCTGCTGTTCCTCAGCTTCGTGCTGGTAACGCTGGTGCATCGCCCGCGTGGGCGCGGCGGGGTGCGTCCATGAAAGCGGCGCTTGTCTACGCCGCCGGGCTTTTCGATCTGGCGATCTTTATCTTCCATGTTCTCTTCTGGCGCTTGTTCCGCTGGCCGGAGAGCCTTGAGCCGAGCGGACAGCTCAACACCGCGACCACGCAAACGCTCAACATCATGCTGACCTATTGTTTCGCCGTTTACGCCGCCGCGCTGCTCTGGCAGGGCGGCGAAGCTGGGCCGGCGCTGCTTCTGCCGGCGGTCGGGTTCGGTGCCCTGCGCATGTGGCTCCAGTTCCGGTTGTTCGGCGTGGAGAATCGCCTGTCCCGCATTTTCACGGGTTTGATGGCGCTCGGCACGCTTCTCCACCTCATTCCCTCCGCAATCGCCGGCTAGGCAGCGTTTCCCGCGTGCGTATGCGCGCGAGGGCAGCTAGATTAACGCCCTGATTCGCCGATAATTTACGGAAACCCGATGGACGACAGCCAGAACGAAGCCGCCAATGCCTATGGCGCCGATTCGATCAAGGTGCTCAAGGGGCTCGATGCGGTGCGCAAGCGCCCGGGCATGTATATCGGCGATACCGATGACGGCTCGGGCCTCCATCACATGGTCTACGAGGTCGTCGACAACGCGATCGACGAGGCGCTCGCGGGTCATGCCGACCGGGTGACGGTGACGCTCAACCCCGACGGCTCCTGCACCGTGCGCGATAACGGGCGCGGCATCCCCACCGACATCCACAAGGAAGAAGGCGTCTCGGCGGCCGAGGTCATCATGACCCAACTCCACGCCGGCGGGAAATTCGACCAGAACTCCTACAAGGTCTCGGGCGGGTTGCACGGCGTCGGCGTTTCCGTCGTCAATGCGCTCTCGAAATACCTCAAGCTGCGCATCCACCGCGACGGCCAGATCCACGAGATGAGCTTTACCCACGGTGAGGCTGACGCCCCGCTCAAAGTGGTCGGCGCTTACACGCCGGCGATGAAGCCCGGCACCTTCGAGGGCCGCTCGGGCACGGAAGTCACCTTTCTGCCCTCGACCGAGACTTTCACGATGGTCGAGTTCGATTTTTCGACCCTCGAACATCGCTTGCGCGAACTCGCGTTCCTCAATTCGGGCGTGAACATCCTCTTTACCGATAACCGCCATGCGGAAACGAAGAGCGTCGAACTCTATTACGAGGGTGGGCTCGAAGCCTTCGTCCGCTACCTCGACCGGGCCAAGCAGCCGCTGATTTCGGCGCCGGTGATGGTGAAGAAGGAACAGGACAACATCACGGTCGAGGTCGCGCTGTGGTGGAACGACAGCTACCACGAGAGTGTGCTCTGCTTCACCAACAACATCCCGCAGCGGGACGGCGGCACCCATCTCGCCGGTTTCCGCGGCGCGCTGACACGCCAGATCACCTCCTACGCGGATAGTTCCGGCATCTCGAAGAAGGAGAAGGTCTCCCTCACGGGCGACGATTGCCGTGAAGGGCTCACTGCCGTGCTCTCGGTGAAGGTGCCGGACCCGAAGTTCTCCTCTCAGACCAAGGACAAGCTCGTCTCTTCCGAGGTGCGCCCCGTCGTCGAGAGCGTGATGAACGAGGCGCTCAGCCAATGGCTTGAGGAAAACCCGGGAGAAGCCAAGACCGTCGTCGGCAAGGTGGTGGAAGCCGCCGCCGCGCGTGAAGCCGCGCGCAAGGCCCGCGAACTCACCCGCCGCAAGGGCGCGCTCGATATCGCCTCGCTGCCCGGCAAGCTCGCCGATTGTCAGGAGCGCGACCCCTCGAAATGCGAACTTCTGCTGGTCGAGGGCGATTCGGCGGGCGGCTCGGCAAAGCAGGGCCGGGACAGGCTGTTCCAGGCGGTTCTGCCCCTGCGCGGCAAGATCCTCAACGTTGAGCGCGCGCGCTTTGACAAGATGCTCTCCAGCCAGGAGATCGGTACGCTGATCACCGCGCTCGGCACCGGCATTGGTCGCGAGGAGTTCAACCCGGACAAACTCCGCTACCACAAGATCATCATCATGACGGACGCGGACGTCGACGGCTCGCACATCCGCACGCTGCTGTTGACCTTCTTCTTCCGCCAGATGCCGGAGCTGATCGAACGCGGCCACATCTTCATTGCCCAACCCCCGCTCTACAAGGCGATGCGTGCCAAATCCGAGACCTACCTCAAGGACGAACGCGCCTTGGAGGACTACCTCATCGGTGTCGGCATCGATGGAGCGGTGCTCCGGCTCGGTTCGGGTGCGGAAGTCGCGAGCGAGGACCTGCGCCGCGCGATCGAGGAAGCCCGGCTCGTCCGGCAGGTGATGGGCGCGCTTCATTCACGCTATGACCGCAAGGTGGTTGAACAGGCGGCCATCGCCGGGGCGCTCTCACCCGGCCTGATGGAACGACCGGAAGCTGCCGGCGAGGCCGCGGCCTACGTCGCGCGCCGGCTCGATGCGATCTCGGATGATCTCGAAAAGGGCTGGAGCGGTGCGGTCGAGAACGGCGGTCTCGTTTTCCGGCGCACGCTGCGCGGCGTCACCGAGGCCGCCGTGCTCGATGCGGGTCTCCTCGCCTCCGCCGAGGCACGCAAGCTCGACGAGCGTGCCGCCAGCCTTCAGGAATTCTACGGCAAGCCGGCGCGGCTCGTCCGCCGTAACGACGATATCGCGGTTTTCGGGCCGCTCGGTCTGTTCGATGCGATCTCGACCATCGCTCGCAAGGGGTTGTCGATGCAGCGCTACAAGGGTCTCGGCGAGATGACCGCGCAGCAACTCTGGGAGACAACGCTCGACCGCAACGTTCGCTCGCTGCTTCAGGTGAAGCTTAAGGACGTAACCGAGGCCGAGGACATCTTCGTGCGCCTGATGGGCGATGTCGTCGAGCCGCGCCGCGCGTTCATTCAGGAAAACGCGCTCTCCGTCTCGAACCTCGACGTGTGACGATGCTGGCAGATGGCCTGATCGCTGACGAAGCCGGCGCCATCCGCTGCTGGTGGCCGGGGGACGACCCCGCCTATCGCCGCTACCACGATGAGGAGTGGGGTCATCCGGTGACGGATGATCGCCGCCTCTTCGAGAAGATCTGCCTCGAAGGGTTCCAATCCGGCCTCTCGTGGCTGACGATCCTGCGCAAGCGCGAGCGTTTCCGTGCCGCCTTTGCCGGGTTCGATTTAGAGAAGGTCGCGGCTTTCGGCGAGAGTGACATTGCTCGGCTGCTCGGTGACGCGGGCATCGTCCGCCATCGCGGTAAGATCGTCTCGACCATCAACAACGCTGCCTGCGCGCTGGAAATGAAGCGCGAATTCGGTTCGCTCGCCGCCTATTTCTGGCGCTTCGAGCCGAAGCCGGACGAGCGCCCGGCGCGTTTCACCAAGGCCGAGCTGAGGGCGGCATCGCAGACGCCCGCCTCGACGCGCCTCTCGAAAGATCTGAAAAAACGTGGCTGGACCTTCGTCGGCCCGACGACATGCTACGCCTTCATGCAGGCGATGGGGCTGGTGAACGATCATCTTGAGGGTTGCCATTGCCGTGAGCCGCTGCTGGCCGAGCGCAAGGCCTTCACGCCGCCGGTTTGACCATCAGTCCAGCGAGACCTTCCCCCGTCCCGCCTTGATGGAAGACCGGCCGGTCTTTTCCTTCAGACGGCGCTCCTTCGAGGCCTTGGTCGGCTTGGTGGCGATGCGGGCGCGGGGCGGCGGCTGCGTCTTGTCGAGCATGCCCTTGAGGCGTGCGAGCGCATCCTCGCGGTTGCGCTCCTGCGAGCGGAAGCGGTCGCATTTAAGGATCAACGTGCCGTCCTGCGTCAGGCGGTCGCCCGCCTCCTTCACCATCCGCGCCTTGTGATTGGGATGGAGCGGCGCGCCGGCAAGGTCGAAGCGCAGCTCGACTGCCGTCGAGACCTTGTTGACGTTCTGCCCGCCCGGCCCACTCGCGCGGATGAATTTCATCTCAACAAGCCGCTCGGGGATGCGCCATCCCAAGCCTTCGAGAATGATGCTGCCGGTGGCGTCCACAATCCTTCTCCCACGCATTAACCGAATGGCCAGAGAGATGCGCTAAAAGGCTGGGCTTGTCACCCTTCCCGCCATCCGGCGCCAAAAACGGGATGCTGTTCCTTGACGCTCGATCCGCTGCTTCTGCTGTTTTTTCCGGCGCTGATGGCCTTCGCGGCGGTCAGCGACATGCTGACGATGACCATCCCGAACCGTGTCTCGCTGCTGCTGGTCGCGGGGTTTGTCGCGATGGCGATTTTCACCGGCATGCCGTTGAAGGTGTTCGGCATGCACCTTGGCGCGGGGCTGGCGGTGCTGGCGATCACCTTCACGATGTTCGTCCTCGGCTGGATCGGCGGGGGCGACGCCAAGCTTGCTGCGGCCACCGGCCTGTGGTGCGGCTTCGGTGTTCTGCTGGAGTATGTGTTGTTCGCCTCGATCTTCGGTGGCCTCCTGACGCTCGCGATCCTCTACGGCCGTACCTTCCTGCTGCCGGAATTCGCGATGAAGATCGGCTGGATCTCGCGTCTCCACCACCACAAGACCGGCATTCCCTACGGCATCGCGCTCGCGGCGGCTGGGCTGGTCGTCTACCCGCAGACACAGATATGGTCGGCGGTGGCCGGAAGCTGAGGCCGCGTTTACGTTCGATAAAGGACGATTTTCAAGGCTCGATTAACCATACCTTGATGATTGGCTGCTGAAATAGATCCAAGGCGTTCCACGCCGTCGTTGAAGGGTCTGTTTGAGATGAAGCCCGCTCGTATCGCCATCGCAGGTGTCGCCGGTATCGCCGGTCTGCTCGCCCTGATGCTCTCCGGACGCCAGCCTGCCCCCCCGCCGGTGGTGACCGCGGCGCCGCCGCCGGCGCAGACGCCATTGACGGAGGTTCTCGTTGCAAAACAGGATCTTGCGATGGGTACCCTGCTGGGTGACGAGCAGCTGACCTGGGCCAAATGGCCGCAGGAACTCGCGGCCTCGACCATGATTCAGAAATCGGTCCGACCGAACGCGATCGAGGAATTCAAGGGGGCGATCACCCGCGCCTCCTTCTTCACCAACGAGCCGATTCGCGAGGAAAAAGTCATCAAGGGAACCGGCTCGGGATTCCTGTCGGCGATTCTTCCTTCCGGCAAGCGCGCTGTCGCGATTTCGATCGACAGTCGCGGTGCGACCAGTGCCGGCGGCTTCATCCTGCCGAACGACTTCGTCGACGTGATCACCACGCGGCGCGATCTCGATGCCTCGCTGCGCGCCGGTACGGATATCTACCAGAGCGTGACCATCCTCTCGAACGTGCGCGTGCTCGCCATCGGCCAGAACGTGCAGGAGAAGAACGGCGAGCGCGTGGTCGTCGGTGAAACCGCGACGCTGGAACTCGATCCGCATCAGGCGGAGATGATCACACTCCAGCAGCGCTCCGGCACGCTCGCACTGGCGCTGCGCTCGATGGCCGATGCCAACAAGCCAGAAGAGCCGCGCAGCCGTGGTCCCAGTCAATCTCTCACCGTCGTGCGCTTCGGTGTTCCGCAGGAGGTCTCCAACCGATGAAAACCGACGGTCAGTTCCTCCTCAAGACATGTGAAGCGCATCCCATGACGATCCGGTCGATTTCGCTCGCCGCGCTGGCGCTCGCTGCTGCTTTCATTGCGGCCCCGGCAGAAGCCGGTTCGCCGGTCAAGCAGTTCGGCGGCGTGCCCTACGAGACGATCCCGACGCCGCGCATTCAGCCCGATACGCGCGACACGGCTGTCGCGCGCCGCATCGATCTCTCGGTCGGCAAGTCGATTGTCGTCGATCTGCCGCGTGATGCGGGTGAAGTGTTCGTTGCCGAACCGAAAGTGGCGAATGCGGTCGTGCGCACCGCGCGCAAGATCTTCATCATCGGCACCGGCGCCGGCACGACCAGTGTGTTCGTGATGGACAAGCAGGGTCAGCAGATCGCGGCGCTCGACATTGGCGTCGCCAAGGAACTGGCGCGCGAACTCTCGATCCTGCGCGAGGTTATCAAGAAGGCCCTACCGAAGGCGGACATCACGGTGACGAGTGTGGGCGACAACTTCGTTCTCTCCGGCACGGTCGACTCCGCGCTCGAGGTGCAGAGCGCCATCGATATCGCGAACAATCTCGTCGGCCAATCCGGCGGCTTCCTCGGCATTGGCGGTTCCCAGGGCAAGGTCGTCAACGCCCTGCAGGTCCGCGGCCGCGATCAGGTGATGCTCAAGGTGACGATCGCTGAAGTCCAGCGCTCGATTCTCAAGCAGCTCGGTATCAATTTCGACGGTCAGTGGTCAGTCGCGAATTCGCTTTTCAGCGCGGTGACGGACAACCCTTTCACCATCCAGCGCGAAAATCCGTTGTCCAGCACCCTGTTGACCGCCAACTTCAATGGCAAGGAAGCGCAACTGCGCGCACTGGAGCGTCAGGGCGTCCTGCGCACGCTCGCCGAACCGACCCTGACGGCGATTTCCGGCGAAAGCGCGAAGTTCCTCGCGGGCGGCGAAATTTCAGTGCCGCAGTCGGAAACCTGTGCGCCAACGACTACGGCACTGGGTCGGACGGTCAACGTTTGCACCACCCAGCTGACCTACAAGCCGATCGGCGTGACGCTGAATTTCACCCCGGTGGTGATGAACGAGAACCGCATCTCCGTTCGGCTTGCGACGGAAGTCACGGAGGTCGATCCCGACAACTCCTTCAAGCTGACCGGATCGGTTGTTCCGGGTTTCCGCACCCGCAAGGCCGAGACCACGGTCGAATTGCCCTCGGGCGGTGTTCTGGCGACCGCAGGCCTCATCCAGCAGCAGTCGCGGCAGGCGATCAACGGCCTGCCGGGTGCGATGAATCTGCCGATCCTCGGCACGTTGTTCCGCTCGCGCGACTACCAGCGCTTCGAGACCGAACTCCTCATTCTCGTCCAGCCCTTCATCGCCAAGCCGAGCGCACCGGGCGCGATCGCGCGGCCTGACGACGGCTTCGCGGATGCGACCGACCCCTCGACGATCTTCATGGGCCGCCTTAACCGCACCTATAGCGGCAGCGCGAAGGCCAGTGTCGCCGGGCAACCGCATGGCCCGGTCGGGTTTATCCACGAATGAGATCGCCGATGAACCCGCGTTCCTTTTCCCCCCTTGCCGCCGAAGCGGCCTCCGGAGACAGTCCCATGAGTGTTTCGCGTAACCGTGCCCGTCTGGCGCCGCTTGCCGTGCTCGCCCTCGGCGCGCTCACGCTGTCGGGTTGCTCGACCCTTCGACCGACGCAGAAGGCCTTCGCACCGGACGAATATGATCAGCGGCATCCGATCCGCGTGGCACCGATGCTCGAACATATCGATGTCTTCCCTACCGGGGTTCGCCTCGACCGCCGCCAGCATCTCGATATTGTCGAGTTCGCCCGCGACTATTCGCGCAATGGCCGCGGCGGCATCAATGCCGCCGTGCCGGTTGGCCCCTACGGGCACCATATCATGGGCGCGATCCGTGCCGCGCTGGCCGAGGGTGGCGCGCGCGCGCCGGTCCATTTCACCTCCTATCAGGGCGATCCGAAGCTCGGTGCGGCGCCCGTCCGGCTCAGCTTCGTCAAGCTGAAGGCGGAGGTCGCGAGCAAGTGCGGGCTTTGGCCGGCGGATCTTGCTGGCTCCAAGGAAGCCGAGACCTGGCATAACCGGCCATATCACAATCTTGGCTGCGCCTATCAGTCGATGATCGCCGCACAGGTCGCCGATCCGATCGATCTCGTCCGTCCGCGCGCCGAAGGACCGGTGGATACGGTCAAGCGCACGAAGGACATCGAAGCCCTGCGCAAGGATCAGGATCCCTCGACCAAATGGGCGAAGGACGACGCCAAGGTCAAGGAAGCGCAGCAGTAAGTTCCGCCGGGCACCGCACGCCGGGCCGAGACTGGAGGTAAGGAATGTCGGAGAACACGGTTGCGCCGCTGCCGCATGTGGCGATCCAGGTTTTTTCCGAGACGAGCCATGTGGTCGCTGTCGTCGAGGAAGCGGCGTCGGATCGCCGAATGGCAAAGGTTCATCTCAGGATCCAGGCCGGCGGCGTTGCCGCAGCCGTCGAGGCCTATCGCGACGCGCCGACGCCCAACGTCATCGTGATCGAGACGACCTCGGACAGCCGGATGTTGCTCGAGCATCTCGACGAGCTTGCCGCCTATTGCGACGAGGGCACGCGCGTCGTGGTCATCGGCCATGTCAACGATGTCCCGCTCTACCGCGAGTTGATGCGGCGCGGGGTCAGCGAATATCTGGTCGCGCCAATCAACGTGCTCGGCTTCATTCAGGCGCTCTCGGAGATTTTCTCCAGCCCGACCGCGAAGCCCGTCGGCCGGCTGATTGCCGTCGTCGGTGCGAAGGGCGGTGTCGGCTCCTCGACGATTGCCCATAACCTCGCCAGCACCATCGCCACGAACCTCGAGGTCGAGACGGTCTGCGTCGATCTCGATCTGCCGTTCGGGACGGTGGGGCTCGATTTCAACCAGGACCCGCCACAGGGAATCATGGAAGCGGCCTTCGATCCCGATCGCGTCGATGCCAACATGATCGAGCGACTCCTGTCGAAATGCACGCCGCGCCTTCAGCTGATGGCCGCGCCGTCGAGTCTCGACCGGATCTACGATTTCGGCGACCAGACCTTCGAGCCGGTGACCGACGCCTTGCGCCAGACAGTGCCGGCGATCGTATTCGACGTGCCGCACCTCTGGACGGGCTGGAGCCGCAACGTGCTCGTGCGGGCGGACGAGATTGTCGTCGTCGCCTCGCCCGATCTCGCCAACCTGCGCAACGCCAAGAACCTGATCGATACGTTGACTCTTGCGCGGCCTCACGATCCCAAGCCGCGGCTGGTGCTCAACCAGGTGGGCGTTCCGAAGCGCCCGGAGATTTCGTCTGCGGAGTTCTCCAAGGCACTCGATTCACCGCCGCTCGCGACCTTCGCTTTCGATCCGAACCTGTTCGGAACGGCGAACAACAACGGCCAGATGATCGCGGAGGTCCAGCCGAAGTCGAAGGCGCAGGAGAGCTTCCTCGACATGGCCAAGGTGCTGATGAGCCGGCAGGAAGCCAAGTCGGCGAAGAAATCCATTCTTTCCGCCCTGCGCGAGAAGCTTGGCAATCGCGGCGGGAAGTCGAAGGCCGCCTGAGCGGCCGGATCCGGTTTGGACAGTAGAAGACGAGGGTAGCGATGTTCGGCAAGCGGACAACAATCGGGCAGGGTGGAACGCCGGCGGCGCCGGCTGCCAAACCGATCGCGCCGCCCGCCGCGCCCGCGCCGGAGGTTCGCCGCGAGGCGCCGAAGCCGACCGTGAGTGCGCCTGCCCCGGCGGCACAAGCCCGCCCGAAACCACCGGCCCCGGTGGCGGCTGCCCCCTTGCGCTCGGATCAGTACTACCAGACCAAGAGCATGATCTTCGGCGCGATGATCGAGTCGATCGATCTCAGCCAGCTCGCCAAGCTCGATGCCGAAAGCGCCCGCGACGAATTGCGCGATGTCATCACCGAGATTCTCGCGCTCAAGAACGTCGCGATGTCGATCGCCGAGCAGGAGGACATGCTCGACGACATTTGCAACGACGTTCTCGGTTATGGCCCGCTGGAACCACTGCTCGCGCGCGATGACATCGCCGACATCATGGTCAACGGCCCGGACCGGACCTTCATCGAAGTCTCGGGCAAGATCCAGCTGACCAATGTCCGCTTCCGCGACAACGCCCAGCTCATCAACATTTGCCAGCGGATCGTCAGTCAGGTCGGTCGCCGCGTCGACGAAAGCTCGCCGATCTGCGATGCGCGCTTGCTCGACGGCTCCCGCGTCAACGTCATCGCGCCTCCGCTCGCGATCGATGGCGCTGCGCTCACCATCCGCAAATTCAAGAAGGACAAGCTGACGCTCGATCAGCTGGTAAAATTCAATTCGATCTCGCCGGAAGGCGCGGAGGTGCTGAAAGTTATCGGCCGTGTCCGCTGCAACATCGTCGTCTCCGGCGGCACGGGCTCCGGCAAGACGACGCTGCTCAACTGCCTGACCAACTATATCGACGACGACGAGCGCATCATCACCTGCGAGGACGCGGCGGAACTCCAGCTCCAGCAGAGCCATGTCGTTCGTCTCGAAACCCGCCCGCCCAACCTTGAGGGAACAGGGCAGGTGACGATGCGCGATCTCGTCAAGAATTGCCTGCGTATGCGCCCCGAACGCATCATCGTCGGCGAGGTGCGCGGCCCGGAGGTGTTCGATCTCCTCCAGGCGATGAACACCGGCCACGATGGCTCGATGGGCACGATCCACGCCAACTCCCCGCGCGAATGTCTCGCGCGTATGGAAGCAATGATCGCGATGGGCGGCTATTCACTCCCGCCGAAAACGGTGCGCGAGATGATCGTTTCCTCGGTCGATGTCATCATTCAGGCGCAGCGTCTGCGCGACGGTTCGCGCCGTATCACCCACATCACCGAGGTGATGGGCATGGAAGGGGATGTCATCACCACGCAGGATCTCTTCGTCTACGAGATGACGGGCGAGGATGCGAACGGACGCATCATCGGCCGCCATAAATCTACCGGCATCGGCCGCCCACGCTTCTGGGACCGAGCGCGCTACTACGGCGAGGAAACCCGCCTCGCTGCCGCGCTTGATGCGGCCGAGGTCAAGGACGAGCGGGCGGCCTGAGCATGGACACGCAGCAGCTCATCGTCGCTGGTCTCGCCACTTTCGCGGTGGCGACGCTCGGCATCGTCTTCGTCGAACCGCTCCTCACCGGTGCGGCGCGCGGCGAAAAGCGCCAGGCGGCGCTGACGGAAACACGCGCCAAGCGACGTCAGCTTGAAGAAGCCGGTGCTCGCAAGAAGCAGATTTCCGATACGCTCAAGGAACTCGAATCCCGCAAGGAAGCCAAGAAGCTTACGCTCGAGCAGCGCCTTGAGCAGGCGGGGCTTGCCTGGACCAAGAAAACATATGTCTTGTTCTCGCTTGGTGCTGCGGTTGTGTTCGGTCTGCTGCTTCTGCTCCTGACAAAGCAGCCCATTCTCGCGTTGGGCGGTCTTGTCGTTGGCGGTCTCGGGTTTCCTCGCTGGTTCCTCTCGCACAAGGCGAAGAAGCGGCAGAAGCAGTTCCTTGAGGAGTTCCCCAACGCGATCGACGCCATCGTTCGCGGTATCAAGTCCGGCCTCCCCCTCAACGATTGCTTTCGGCTGATCGCGCAGGAGGCGAAAGACCCGCTCAAGGGCGAGTTCCGATCTGTCGTCGAGGCGCAGCAACTCGGCGTCGGCATCGGTGACGCCACACTGAAAATTTACGAGCGCCTGCCGCTCTCCGAGGTCAACTTCTTCGCGATCGTGATCCAGATTCAGTCCAAGGCCGGCGGCAATCTTGGCGAGATCCTCGGCAACCTCTCGCGCGTCATCCGCGACCGCAAGAAGCTGCGGGACAAGGTTGGCGCGATGTCTTCCGAAGCGAAATCCTCCGCCACCATCATCGGTGCGTTGCCGTTCCTCGTCGGCGGTCTCGTCTTCATGGGCTCGCCCGACTACATCTCGCTGCTCTGGACGACCAAGGCCGGGCAGGTGGGTCTCGGCGCATGCCTGACGATCATGGGCGTCGGCATCCTCGTGATGCGTAACATGATCAACTTCGATATCTGAGGAGGGGGCATGTCCGCGCTCGTCGACACGATCACCAACCCTTCGCTCATTGCCTCGGTGCTGACGGCGGTTGCCGTCTCGGCCACCATCGTCACGATCGGCCTGCCGCTTCTCGAACGCAACGAGATGAAGGACCGGATGAACGCGGTCGCGCTCGAACGCGAGCGGATCCGGGCGCGCGAACGCGAGCGCCTGAACCAGCAGGGCAAACAGAAGGCCCAGTTGCGCTCGACACCGGGTGCGCGCGCCAAGCAGATCGTCGAGCAGTTCAACCTCAAGAAATGGCTCGATTCCGAGACCGCGGCCGAACGGCTGATGAAAGCCGGCCTGCGCGGCCCCAAGGCCGAGACCGGCTTCCTGCTCGGTCGCCTGATCGCACCGATCGGGCTCGTGCTGTTCGTGATCCTCTACCTTCTCGTCAACAAGGGTTTTGGATGGCCGATCGGCGCGCGCGTCGGTGCGGTGATCCTCGCCGCCTATCTCGGCCTCAAGCTGCCCGAGGTCTACCTGTCCAATCTCACCTCGAAGCGTCAGGCGTCGATGCGGCGTGCCTTCCCCGATGCACTCGATCTCCTGTTGATCTGCGTCGAATCCGGCATGTCGATCGAGCATGCCTTCCGCAAGGTCTCGACCGAGATCGGCGTATCGTCGGTGCCGCTCGCCGAGGAACTGGCGCTCACGACAGCGGAACTCTCCTATCTCCCGGAGCGGCGGCAGGCCTATGACAACCTCGCGAAACGCACTGGCGTGGAGAGCATCAAGTCGGTTGCGACCGTGCTTATCCAGGCTGAACGCTATGGCACACCGCTTGGGCAGGCGTTGCGTGTCCTCGCGCAGGAAAGTCGCGACCAGCGCATGACGGCGGCGGAGAAAAAGGCTGCGGCGTTGCCGCCGAAACTCACGGTGCCGATGATCGTGTTCTTCATGCCGGCCCTGTTCATCGTCATCCTGACGCCGGCGCTGATCCAGATCTTCAAGTGGAAATAGGATCAGCCTCGTTTCGGGGCATCACACGGCAAACGAAAACCCCGGAAACGGCCTTCCGGGGTTCTTTATTTCTGGATGATCTTCTTAGTTTGGCAAAAGGAATAAGGCTGGCATGCCTCAGCGCCGCAGCGCATCGCTCTTGCCGGCGGCCTCGACCTTCTTTTCCGGTTCCTTCCGGGCCTTCGGCGCAAGGCTGGTCGGGGCCCGCATCGCGACCGTCTTGCCGGCGGCGGCGCCCGTCCGGGACGGGGCGGAAGCCACGCCCTGGATCTCGACGGCCGTTGCTTCCGAGTTCTTGCCCTGAAGCCGCAGCACGAGCGCGAGATTACCCTGGATGCGGGCATTGCTCGGCGCGCGGCCGGCAGCCTTGCGCAGGGTTTCCTCGGCCAACCGCAATTCCTTGGTTAGCATGTAGGAGAGGCCGAGGTTGTTGAGCACGACCGGCTCGTCCGGGGCAATCTGCAGCGCGCGGTGGTAGTATTCCCGTGCCTGCCTGTGGTTGCCGGACTGGTCGGCGACCGAGCCGAGCGTCGAGAGAACGCGCCAGTTGGGTCGGTCTTCGGTATGGGCTTGCGGGAGAACGCGCGCAGCCTCGGCGAAGCGACCGATATCGGCCAGCGCCTTGCCGTATGCTGCGGCGACATCGCGATCGCCGACATTGACCACCGAGGCCCGTTCGAGCACCGCGACGGCCTGCGGGTGCTGTCCGTTCGCGCGCAGGGCGGCAGCGTAGGCGAGGGAAGCCTCCTTCGCGCCCGGCCGGGCATCATAGCGACGGCCAAGCTCGCCGATATTGTCGGTGGATGAGGTAAGGGAGCGATCGTTGCCACCAACCTGCGAGAGCGACCCGGTGAAATTCGAAAGCCGACCCGAGCAGCCGCCGGCGAGGAGTGCCGTGCCAAGGATCGCCGTCAGCAGCTTCAGGCGTGCAGCGCGCCGGAGGGCAGGTGATGGCAGGGTCTCGGACATGGCTTCTTCCTCGTCTGGTCGGGCTGTAATCCGTCTGCGCAAGGCATCCGCGGACTGGCGCCGGACGGCGGACGCATGACCGCCTTCACGAAAAAGAATAACTCGTTAACCCTAATCAGGTGTTAATGGGCAGTGTATAGCCTGCGAATCCAGTCCTTTGCCACGAAAGCTCTTTTATGGCTGCCAAAGTCGCTCCCATCCCCGTCATTCCGGTCTCCGCAGCCCGTTGGGAAGAGGTTGCCGCTCGACTCGGGCCAACCGCGCGGGCCTATGCCGCCGCGCAGGGTTTCGCCGGAAAATCCGGCCGTGTCCTTGTCCTGCCGGGATCGTCCGGTGCAATCGAGGCCGTGGTTTTCGGCACGGGGGATGACGAGGGGCTCGCCCAGAGTCCGTTCTTTGCTGGCAAGCTGGCGACGGAGCTTCCTGCGGGCCATTATCGGCTTGAAGGCCCGTTAGCAGATGCTAATTTGAGCTATCTCGCCTGTCTTAGCGGCGGTTACCGGTTCACGAAGTACAAGGAAAGCGACGCGCCGACCGTAACCTTTGCCCCGCCGACAGGGTGCGAGAGCGACCGGATCGAGCGTATCGCGAAGGCTCTTGCCGCTGGTCGCGATCTGATCAACACCCCGGCGAACGAGATGACGACCGATGCGCTCGCGGCAGCCGCGCGCGCGCTTGCGGCCCGGTATGGCGCTCACGTCGAGGAAATTGTCGGTGACGCACTGTTGAGAGATAATTTTCCTATTATTCATGCGGTAGGCCGGGCTTCCGCGAGCCCGCCCCGGCTCGTCAGCATCCGCTGGGGGGATCCCTCTGCACCGAGGGTTGCACTCGTCGGCAAGGGGGTCGTTTTCGATACCGGCGGCCTCAACCTGAAGCCGGACAACTCCATGCTGCTGATGAAGAAGGACATGGGCGGCGCGGCGGCGGCGATCACGGCCGCCGATTTGCTCATGGGAGGAAATGCAAAAATATGTTTGCATCTTGTCCTGCCGATCGTCGAGAACGCGGTCGCGGGGAATGCCTTCCGGCCGGGTGACATCTACCGTTCGCGGAAAGGCCTGACCGTCGAGATCGGCAACACGGACGCCGAGGGGCGGCTCATTCTCGCCGACGCGTTGGCCTTTGCCGATGACGATGAGCCTGACCTCATGATCGACTTCGCGACCTTGACAGGCGCGGCTCGCGTGGCGTTGGGACCCGATCTTCCGCCCTTCTATACCGACGACGAAATGCTCGCCGAAGCGATCGCCCGAACCGGAGTCGCGGTGCAGGATCCGGTCTGGCGATTGCCCCTGTGGAAGCCATACCGGTCGATGTTCGACTCGAAGGTAGCGGATCTCAACAACGCTGGTACAGGAGGGTTCGCGGGCTCGATCACGGCAGCCCTTTTCCTGCAACGCTTCGTGACAAAGGCGAAGACTTGGGCGCATTTTGATATCTACGGCTGGACACCGACGGCGAAGCCCGGTCGGCCCGAAGGTGGCGAGCCTCAGGCTGCGCGTCTGGTGGCGTCGATGATCGAGGCTAAATTTGGTGTGGCATAACGCAAAGTTGTAAAACCTGCGGGTTACTCGTATCTGTTCAGGTGTGGTATAGTTTCCTAGTGCTAGCCAGAGCGCAGAAGATTTTTCAGGGGAAGAATTACCCGCATGAGTGTTCGGTTGAGGCCTGTTCAGGCCCTCAAGCTCTGGCATGAAGTCGGGTTGACCCTGGTGCGCCGCAATGGCGCCGACCTGACGCAGCGGCAAGTCGTCATCCTGCTGACGATCTATCTCGAACCGCCCCCGCATACGGTCCGCGGCCTCGCAACAAAACTGGGCGTCACCAAGCCTGTCATTACGCGCGCGCTCGACGCGATGGGCGACATCGATCTCGTCTCCCGCCGGCGCGACCCGGCAGACAGGCGCAACGTCATCATCCAACGCACCGTTCGGGGGGCCTTGTTCCTCGAGGAGTTCGGCGATCTTATTGTCGAGCGGGCGGAATTGCTCGCGCCCTGATTCGAGAACCGCGGTTGCACCGATGAATCACCCGCTTGTCCATGACGCGCTGGCCGAAGACCTGCGTCTCCTGCCGGCCCGGCCCGATCTTGCGGCGGAAGCGCTCCGCGGCCGAATTGCGGCTGACCGCTATGTGCAAGCGCAGCCGCGCCGCGTTGTCGCTCCGGCCGTTGCCCTGCGCAAGGCGCCGGAAGCGGGCCGCGCGCTCGAAACCGAGCTGATTTTCGGTGAGATTTTCGACGTTTATGAGTTTCGTGGCGGCTGGGCCTGGGGGCAGGCCCGACGTGACGGCTATGTCGGCTACGTGGAGGAGCGCGCGCTTTCCTCGGCGCTTCCGGCGCCGACCCATCGGGTTGGCGCCCTGCGCGGTTTCCTCTATCCCGGCCCCGGTATCAAAACGACTCCGCTCGGCTTTCTCCCGTTCGGGGCCGAGGTTGCCGTTGAAGAGGCCGAAGGCGGATTTTCGCGCTTGGCCGAGGGCTACGTCTTCTCGGGTCACCTTGCGCCGCTTGATACCTTCGAGGCCGATCCGGTTGCTATCGCCGAGACATTCCTTGGCAGTCCCTATCTTTGGGGCGGGAAGTCGAGCCTCGGACTCGATTGTTCGGCGCTGGTGCAGACGGCGTGCCACGCCTGCGGCATTGCAGCCCCGCGCGACAGCGACATGCAGGAGAAGGTTCTCGGCGAACGGATCGAGATCCCGAACGATCCGGCCCATTACCGGCGCGGTGATCTCCTGTTCTGGCCGGGGCATGTCGCGATGGCGCGGGGGGACGGCACGATGATCCATGCCACCGCCTTCTCGATGAATGTCATCGTCGAACCGCTCTCCGAGGCGCTCGCCCGCATCGAGGCGCAGGGCACGCCGCTGCGGACGGCGCGCCGCCTCACGTTCGGGTGATATCCCGTACGGAGCCTTTACCTCGCTGCGAAACCTGCCACACTCGCCGCTCCGGATGGAGGCGTTGATGCTCGCGGCACGGCGTATGACCTGGACCATAACCTGGACCAAGATCTGGCGGACGGGCCTTGCGGGCCTGATGCTGGCGCTGTCCGGCGGCCTGGCCGGTCTTGCCCAGTCTCCTGCCCCCGCCCCTGAACCTCCGGCCGAGATCTGGCCCGACAAGGGTACCGATGTCGACGTCGCGCTCGTGCTGGCGGTCGATATTTCCTATTCGATGGACCCGGATGAACTCGCCCTCCAGCGGGAGGGTTATGTCGCCGCCCTCACCTCGCCGCAGGTCATCGAGGCAATCCGCAAGGGCGTCGTCGGCCGGATCGGCGTGACCTATCTCGAATGGGCCGGCACCTTCTCCCAGCACGTGATCGCCGACTGGACGATTATCGAGGATGCGAACAGCGCGAAAGCCTTCGCCGATTCCATCGCCGCCGCGCCGGTTCGTCGTGCCCGGCGCACCTCGATATCCGGAGCGATCGATTTCTCGATGCGCCGGCTTCAGGAAGCGCCGCTTCGTCCCTTGCGGCGCGTGATCGATATTTCCGGTGATGGTCCGAACAACGAGGGCGGGCTGGTGACGCTGGCGCGGGACAAGGCCGTGCGGCGCGGAGTCGTCATCAACGGCCTGCCGATCATCATCAAGCGGGGTTTCTCCTCGCTCTATGACGTCGATACGCTCGACGAATATTACGAGGATTGCGTGATCGGCGGTCCCGGCTCTTTCATGGTGGTCATCAACGAGCGCGATCAGTTCGCAAGCGCGATCCGTTCGAAAATCCTGCGGGAGGTGGCGCAATCCACGCAGTCGGATGCCGACAAGGCGGGCTCGCGCGGGCGATCGGACTGCATGGTCGGCGAGAAGATGTGGCGCCGGAACTGGGACGGCGGCAACTGAGATCAGCTTCCGCGCGGCTTGGCGCGTGTGGTCGGGGGCGCTTCGGCAGGGTTCTCCGGCCAGGGATGCTTGGGGTAGCGCCCGCGCATCTCGGCGCGAACATCGGCCCATGATCCTTTCCAGAAGCCGGGCAAGTCGCGTGTGATCTGGATCGGTCGATGTGCTGGCGAGAGCAGTTCGAGCGTCAGCGGCAGTTTGCCATGTGCGATTGTCGGATGGGTCTTCAGCCCGAAGAGTTCCTGCACGCGGATGGCGAGAAACGGCGCACCCTCGCCCTCATAGCGCAGGGGATGCGCCTGTCCGGTCGGCGCAAGGAAATGCGTCGGCGCCTCGCGATCGAGTTCGGCGCGAAGGTTGTAAGGCAACAGTGCATCGAGCGCGGCTCCGAGTAGCGCTGCATCGATCGCCGCGAGGCTGGTGGCTTCGTAGAGGAGGGGAGCAAGCCAGTCTTCCGCCGTTGATGCCAACCCTTCCGCCGAAAGGTCCGGCCAGCGATCCGGCTCCGCCTGCCGCAGGAAACCGGCGCGATCCCGGAGCTGTTTCTGGGCTTTTGACCAAGGCAGGCGGTCGATCCCGGCCTTCGCGGCGGCGCGGGCGAGCACAACGGCGCTTTCCTCGCCCGTCTGCACCGGCATGGCTTGCGATTCGAGCGTGAGCGCGTCGAGCTGTGTGATCTGGCGGCGACGGAGCGAACCTGCATCGGCATCGAACCGGGTCTCGTCGGAAACGCGGATGCGATGGGCGAGAAGGCGTGTGATTTCCTCGCGGGAAACGCGTGCGGCGAGCGTGATCCGTCCGCGAGCGGCACTGCCCGCGATATCGAGCGCGACGATATGGGCTTCGCCCGCAAGCGCGTCTGCGGGGTCGAGCCCGGCCATGCGCCCGTTGGAGAGGTTGAACTGGCCGCTGCCCGCTGCCTTGCCGATCCGGTCCGGGAAGGCGAGCGCGCAGAGCCCGCCGAGGCTTGCGGGCACTGGCCGCCCTTCTTCTTTCGCGGCCTCGCGCGCGAGTGCAGCCCAGCGTGTTGCCATCGCTCTGACAGCCTGCGCGCGGGGGGACTTTTCGCGCCGAAGCCGGTCGAGCCGATGCGCGATATCGGTTTCGTTGCCGCCGATCCCGCGTTCGCCGACGAGGGCGGCGATCTCGGCTGCCTCCTCACCCATACCTGCCCGCACGCCCTCAATGACCAGCGTGCCGAGGCGGGGGCTGAGCGGGAGGCGCTGGAGCAGGCGGCCATGCAGCGTGATCTGTCCGACCTCGTCAAGTGCGCCGAGGCCGGAGAGTAGCCTCTCCGCTTCGATCAACGTCGCCGTTGGCGGTGCATCGAGCAGTTTCAACGCTTCCGGCCTTGTGCCCCAGACGGCGCAATCGAGCCGAAACGATGAAAGATCGGTGTCGAGGATTTCAGGGCGGTTGAAGGCGACGAGGCCCTGATCCTGTGCCTCGTCCCAGAGGCGGATGGCGATGCCGGGTTCGGTGCGTCCGGCGCGGCCCCGGCGTTGATCGGCGGAGGCGCGGCTGACGCGGATGGTTTCGAGCCGCGAAAGGCCGAGCGCGGGTTCATAGCGCGGCGCCCGTTGAAGGCCGCTGTCGATCACGATCCTGACGCCTTCGATGGTCAGCGAGGTCTCGGCGATCGCGGTCGCGAGCACCACCTTCCGGTGACCGCCCGGCGCGGGCCGGATCGCGGCGTCCTGCCGTTCGGGCGGCAATGCGCCATAGAGTGGGCAGATTTCCACCTTCGGCGGAAGTTTCGCGTCGTCCAGCAACCGTGCGACGCGCTCGATCTCGCCCTGTCCCGGCAGGAAGGCAAGGATCGAGCCCGGATCGGTCGAAAGCGCGGCGCGGATGGCGGCTGCGACCTGATCCTCGATCCGCGCGTTCGGATCGCGGCCACGATAGCGCGTTTCGATCGGGAAGGTGCGGCCTTCGCTGGTGATAACAGGCGCTTCGCCCAGCAAGGTCGCGATGCGCTTGTCGTCGAGCGTCGCCGACATCACGGCGAGGCGCAGGTCCGGGCGAAGCGCTTCGCGCGTTTCCAGCGCCAGCGCGAGGCCGAAATCCGCATCGAGCGAACGTTCGTGGAATTCGTCGAACAGCACGGCAGCGATTCCGTCCAGTGCTGGATCGTCGAGGATCATGCGGGTGAAAACGCCCTCGGTGACGACGAGAATGCGCGTTTCCCGCGATTCCCGCGCGTCGAACCGGGCGCGGAGGCCGACGCGTCGGCCGAGCGGTTCGCCGAGAAGTTGCGCCATGCGGCTGGCCGCACCACGCGCGGCGATGCGGCGCGGCTCCAGCACGAGGATCGTCCCATCCCCGCGCCACGGCGCAGCGAGCAGCGCTGGAGGCACGCCGGTCGTCTTGCCCGCGCCGGGGGGCGCGACGAGCACGGCCTTCCCCGCGCCCTCAAGCGCGGCGAGAAGTTCGGGCAGGGCGGCGTCGATCGGTAGCGGGGCGGTCACAGGAGGCTCTGAAGATGCATCCCGCCCGGTTTACCCCCCGACGCCAAAGGCCGCCAGTGTCGCGATGTTGACGAGATCGGTATCCTTCGCGCCGATCGGCACGATCTGCACCGCCCGATCGAAGCCGACGAGCAGCGGGCCGATCACGGTCGAGCCGCCGAGTTCCTGCAGCATCTTGGTCGCGATGGCGGCGGAGTGGAACGCCGGCATCACCAGCACGTTCGCCGGGCCCGAGAGCCGGCAGAACGGATAGGCGGCCATGATCTCCGGATTGAGCGCGACATCGGCGCCCATCTCGCCATCATACTCGAAATCGACGCGGCGCTGGTCCAGCAGCTTCACGGCCTCGCGCACCCGCTCCGAACGTTCGGCCTCCGGGTTGCCGAAGGTCGAGAACGCGAGAAGCGCGACGCGCGGGGTATAGCCGAGCCGACGCGCGGCGCCCGCCGCTTCCGTGGCGATGCCCGCGAGTTCCTCTGCCGTCGGCATTTCATGCACGGCGGTGTCGGCGACAAGCACGTTGCGTCCGCGCGCCAGGATCAGGCTAAGGCCGATGGCGCGATGCCCCGGCTTCTCGTCGATCACGCGGCGGATGTCCGCGAGTGCGGCAGAATAGTTACGGGTAACGCCGGTGATCATCGCATCGGCCTCGCCAAGCGCGACCATCGAGGCGGCGAAGGTGTTGCGGTCGTTGTTGATGAGGCGCTGGCAATCACGCATGAGATAGCCCTGCCGTTGCAGCCGCTCGTAGAGGAAGTTGGCATAGGCCTGATTCCGGTTCGACAGGCGGGCGTTGATGATCTCGACCTTGCCCTTGATGTCGATGCCGGCGTTCTGGGCGGTGGCGAAGATTCGCTCCTCGCGGCCGACGAGGAGCGATTTGCCCAGCCCCTGCGTGGTGTAGCTCAGCGCGGCGCGGATCACCGGCTCCTCCTCGCCTTCCGCGAAAACGACGATGCGCGGCTTGCGCCGGACCTGACTGAAGACGCGCGCCAGCACGCCGGCGACGGGATCGCGGCGATGCGAGAGCGCTTCCTCGTATTCGGAGAGGCTCTTGAGCGGCTTCTTGGCGACGCCCGTGTCCATCGCCGCCTGCGCGACGGCGCCAGAGATGCGCGCCATCAGTCGCGGGTCGAAGGGGAGCGGGATGATGTATTCGCGTCCGAAGCGCAGGCGCGCGCCGGCATAGGCGGCGGCCACCTCGTCCGGCACTTCCTCGCGGGCGAGGCTCGCGAGCGCCTTCGCGGCGGCGATCTTCATCTCCATGTTGATCGTCGTCGCCTGCACGTCGAGCGCCCCGCGGAAGAGATAGGGGAAGCCGAGAACGTTGTTGACCTGGTTGGGGTAGTCCGAGCGCCCGGTCGCCATGATGGCGTCATCGCGGATGGCCGCGACTTCCTCCGGCGTGATCTCCGGATCGGGGTTCGCCATCGCGAAGATGATCGGATTGGGCGCCATGCTCTCGACCATCGCCCTGGAGAGCGCACCCTTCTGGGAAAGGCCGAAGAAAGCATCCGCGCCCTTGAGCGCCTCGGCGAGCGTACGGCGGTCGGTCTTCACCGCATGCGCGCTCTTCCACTGGTTCATGCCTTCCTTGCGGCCCTGATAGATGACGCCCTTGGTATCGCAGAGCATCACGTTGTCTGGCTTGAACCCCATCGCCTTGAGAAGCTCGACGCAGGCGATGCCCGCCGCGCCTGCGCCGTTGACGACGAGGCGCGTCGAGTTGACGTCGCGTCCGGTGATTTCGAGTGCGTTGAGCAACCCGGCCGCCGCGATGATCGCGGTGCCGTGCTGGTCGTCATGGAACACCGGGATGTCCATCAGCTCCTTGAGCCGCTGCTCGATGATGAAGCACTCCGGTGCCTTGATATCCTCAAGATTGATGCCGCCGAATGAGGGACCAAGATAGCGGACGGCGTTGATGAACGCGTCCGCGTCCTCGGTATCGACCTCAAGGTCGATCGAGTCGATATCGGCGAAGCGCTTGAAGAGCACACTCTTGCCTTCCATCACCGGCTTGGAGGCGAGCGCGCCGAGATTGCCGAGGCCGAGAATGGCCGTGCCGTTGGAGATCACGGCGACGAGGTTGCCGCGGGCGGTATAGTTATAAGCCGTTGCGGGGTCGGCGGCGATTGCCTTCACGGGAACGGCGACGCCCGGCGAGTAGGCGAGCGAGAGGTCTCGCTGCGTCGCCATCGGCTTTGTGGGGACAACCTCCAGCTTGCCGGGCTTGCCGCGGGAGTGGAAATCGAGCGCTTCCTGATCGGTGAAAGTGGGGCGGGCGCGGTTGTTCTTGTCGTTATGGCTGGGCATGGAGGCGGCATTCCGGGCAAAGTGGTGGCGCGTCTGGCTAGGCGATGCTGAAACTTGAGGCAATCGAGCCTTTCAGCGTAGGGATGTTGTCCCCAGCGCTCAAGCGTGGATTTCCGCAATAGGAAGGTGCGCCGGGTCGAATTCGGCGCGCCGCCATGCTAGACGGGCCGGATCAATGACCGAGCCCTCGCCACGCCAGCGCCCGATGCGCGATCCCGCCTTTGATCCGCCGCAGGAACCGTATCAGGTTCCATCGCCGGAGGATGCCGCGCGCGCGACGCCGTCGATGGCACAATACATCGAGATCAAGGCCGCCAATCCTGATTGCCTGCTGTTCTACCGGATGGGCGATTTCTACGAGCTGTTCTTCAACGATGCGGAAATTGCCGCCCGCGATCTCGGCATTGTGTTGACCAAGCGCGGCAAACACGCGGGCATGGATATTCCGATGTGCGGCGTGCCGGTTATCCGCTCGGACGAATACCTCCAGCGCCTCATCGCGCTCGGCCATCGCGTCGCGGTGTGCGAACAGATGGAAGATCCGGCCGAGGCGCGGAAGCGCGGCTCGAAATCGGTCGTCCGGCGTGATGTCGTGCGCATCGTCACCCCCGGCACCATCACCGAGGAGGGACTGCTCGACGCGCGCCGGGCGAACACCCTTCTCGCTTTGGCGCGGCAGAAGACGGGTGCTGTGAGCCATGACTATGCCATCGCGGCTGTCGATATCTCGACCGGCGATTGCGTGGTGCTGGCGGCGGATGTCGCTGATCTTGCCGGTGAGATCGCGCGGCTCGACCCATCCGAGATGCTCGTACCCGATGCGATGCGCGACGATCCGGCACTCTCGCATCTGTTCCAGAACAATCGCGCCGCCGTCACGCGGCTTGCGCGCGAGGGGTTCGATCCGGCCTCCGCCGAGCGGCGGCTGCTCGACTTCTACGGTGTCGCCACGCTCGATGCTTTCGGCGCCTTCTCGCGCGCCGAATATTCCGCCATTGCCGCGATCCTCGTTTATCTCGAACGCACGCAACTCGGGCAGCGCCCGCCACTCTCTCCCCCGCGGAGGCGGCAGGCGGGCGAGGCGATGGCGATTGACGCCGCGACCCGCGCCAACCTCGAACTCGTGCGAACGCTCGGCGGGCAGCGCGCCGGAAGCCTCCTCGAAACCGTCGACGAGACCGTCAGCCCCGGCGGCGGGCGGCTTCTCGCGCAATGGCTGGCCGCGCCCCTGACCGATCTCGCGGCGATTCGTGCCCGCCACGCGGCGGTCGGGTATCTGGCGGGATCGGAAGATACCCGCGAGGCGCTTCGCCGTCATCTCCGCCGCGTCACCGACATGCCGCGCGCGCTCTCGCGCCTCGCGATGGACCGAGCCGGCCCGCGTGACCTCATCGCCATCGCGCAAGGTCTGGGCGAGGCGGAGGAGATCGCCGCCCGGGTACTGGGCGGGTTGGACCTGGGCCTGCTCCTCGAAGAATCCCGCGCAGCACTTCTTGCCGCGCCCGCCGGGCTCGGCGCCGACTTGTTGTCGGCGCTCAGGGAAGATGTTCCGCTCCAGAAGCGCGACGGCAATTTCATCCGCCCCGGCTTCGATGCCGTGCTCGACGAGTTCCACGCCCTGCGCGACAATTCGCGCGGCGTCATCGCCGATCTTCAGGCGCGTTACGCGGAAGCGGTGGGCGTCCGTCAGCTCAAGGTCAAGCACAACAACATGCTCGGCTATTTCGTCGAGGTACCGCAGGCGGCGGGCGAGGCGATGCTCCGGGCGCCGCATAACGCGACCTTCGTTCATCGCCAGACGATGGCCGGCACCATGCGGTTCTCGACCGCCGAACTCTCCGAACTCGAACACCGAATCGGCGAGGCGTCGTCCCGTGCGCTCAGCCGCGAACTCGATCATTTCGCCGCCTTCGCCCAAGCCGTTCTCGAGAAAGACGCCGCGATCCGTGCCGCCGCCGAGGCGCTTTCCGCCCTCGATGCCCTCGCAGGCCTCGCCGATCTCGCCATGCGCGAAGGTTGGACCCAACCCGCGATGAGTGACGATCGCGTCTTCGAGATCGTCGAGGGCCGTCACCCGGTCGTCGAGCGGGCGGTCAGGCGCGAGGGCGGGAGCTTCATCGCCAACCCGTGCGATCTTTCGCCGGAGGATGCGAGCGGAGCGGGCCGCATCCTGCTCGTCACCGGCGCGAACATGGCCGGTAAATCGACCTATCTGCGCCAGAACGCGCTGATCGCGATCCTTGCGCAGATGGGCTCCTTCGTGCCCGCTGCTTCGGCGCGGATCGGGGTCGTCGACCGTCTGTTCAGCCGTGTCGGTGCGGCGGATGATCTGGCGCGCGGCCGCTCGACCTTCATGGTTGAAATGGTCGAGACGGCGGCGATCCTCAATCAGGCCGGGCCTAGGGCGCTTGTCATCCTCGATGAGATAGGGCGCGGCACCGCGACCTACGACGGGCTATCCATTGCCTGGGCGGCGATCGAGCATCTTCATGACCAGAACCGCTGTCGCGCGCTGTTTGCCACCCATTTCCACGAACTCACCGCGCTTTCGGCGCGGCTGCCGCGTCTTCACCCGGTGACGATGAAGGTTGCGGCCTACAAGGGCGACGTGGTGTTCCTGCACGAGGTGGTGCCGGGCGCGGCCGACCGCTCCTATGGCATTCAGGTAGCGAAACTTGCCGGTCTCCCGGCAGGTGTGGTCAAGCGCGCCGGAGCAATCCTGGCGGAACTGGAGAAGGCCGACCGTGCGTCGCCGATGGCACGCATGGTCGACGATCTGCCGCTATTCCGGGCGGCCGCGAGCGAAACCCTAGTACTGCCGGTCGACAACCGGCTGCGCGAAGCTGTCGCCGGGCTCAGGCCCGACGAGATGTCGCCGCGCGAGGCGCTCGACGCACTCTACAGGCTGCGCGGGCTCGTCGAGGAGGAATGAAGCCGTACGACGCGCCAGGCGACGATGGCGCCGTTCCAGATCAGGCAGATCGCGAGGCCGAGACCAAGTGCGGGCAGGCTGCCGATCGACGGCGTCTGCCAGGCAGCGACCCCGAGCGCGACGCCGAGGCCGAGCAGCCCGACCAGCCCGTTGGCGATCATCGCTGAGGTCTGCCTGCCGCCGATCCGTGGCTGAAGGATGACGATGATGCTCGTGAGGACGATGGGAAACGCGACCAGCATCCCGGAATTATAGGGCCCGAGTGTCCAGCTCAGTGTTGTAACGAGACCGACCAGCGTCGCCACGGCCAGCGCCCTGAGCGGGATCGCGTACCAGGCGCGTGGCGGGGCGGAGGCGCGTTCGTTCGAGGCAAATCGCCGGGCAAGCGGGATTGCGACCAGAAAGGCCGCGATGGAGGCGATGAAAGCGCCGGGCAGGTTCCAGTCGATCTGCCGAAGCGCGATGCCACAAAGCCCCCAGGCGAGAAAGGCGGCGAGCAGCGCCTGTGCCGTCCGCATCCTGCGTGCCGCCAGAACATAGGCCAGGGAATAGGCCGCCGTCGCGATGTTCGTGACCATCGCCCCGATCATCGTCAACCGCACGAAGTCCACATCATGATCGAGCGCGAGAAAGACGAAGGCGGGGCCTGCCGAGACCGGCAAAGTCGCCACCATCGCCGCGATGAAGGGACGCGACCGCTCGGCGATAACCGAGGCGGCAACGACAATCGTCGCGGCGATCGCCATTTTCAGGCCGAGAAGCAGGAGGGTCGTTTCGGTCACGGTTGAAGCGATCGTCTATGCTGCGCCAAGTCGGCTGCAGCATCTACCATCGAGGCGCCGGGTTGTCGCCCCCGATGCCCAAATTTTCTCCAGTTGAATTCATCTGGATAAAGCCATAGTTTAGAATCATTCAAAATTAACGGAGCTTCCTGTGGCGATCTTCGGACAAAAGGCCCTGAGCGATCTCACCGAACGCGAGGTCCTCGCCCTCGCCATCGTCAACGAGGAGGAGGACAGCCGCATCTACCAGCTGTTTTCCGAAAAATGCGAGGCGGAATTCCCGGCCTCGGCGAAGATTTTCGCCGACATGGCGGAAGAGGAGCGCGAGCACCGCGCGAGCTTGTTCGATCTGTTCCGTGTCCGGTTCGGCGAGCATCTGCCGCCGATCCGTCGCGAGGACGTCCGCGGTTTCATCACCCGCCGCCCGGTGTGGTGGACGAAGAACCTCGGCCCGGAGCGGATGCGGGAGGAGGCTGCCATCATGGAGATGCAGGCGGCCAACTTCTACGAAAAGGCTGCGACGCAAACGCTCGACACGCGCATCCGCGAACTTTTCCTGCATCTTGCGGAAATCGAGCGCGGCCACCGCAAGAAGGCGGATACGCTCGCCGAGGCGCATATGACCGATACGGCGCGCAGTGAGGAGGATGCCGCGCGCCACCGACAGTTCGTGCTGACCTATGTCCAGCCGGGCCTCGCCGGGCTGATCGACGGCTCCGTTTCCACGCTGGCACCGCTCTTCGCTGCCGCCTTCGCGACCCAGAACAACTGGTACACTTTCCTCGTCGGCCTGGCGGCTTCCGTCGGCGCGGGCATCTCGATGGGCATCACCGAGGCGATGAGCGACGACGGCATCATTTCCGGGCGCGGCTCGCCGTGGCTGCGCGGCGTCGTCTGCGGCCTGATGACCACGCTGGGCGGCGTCGGCCACACGCTGCCTTATCTCGTGCCCGACAGCATGCCCAACGCATTCCACCTCGCAACGGGTATCGCGGGCGCCATCGTTGCGATCGAACTGATCGTGATCGCCTGGATCCGCACGAAGTACATGGATACGCCGTTCCTGCGCTCGGTGTTCCAGGTCATCGTCGGCGGCGCGTTGGTCCTGCTCGCAGGTATCTACATCGGATCGCACTAGCCGCACTGGTCTCGAGCCGTTAGGCTGCCGCGAAAGGGCCGGGGGAAGGCATGGTTTCGCGGGTGGCGACGGTCGCGTTCGAGGGGATCGAGGCGCGACCTGTCGATGTTCAGGTGCAGGTTGCGGCCGGTTCGGTGGCCTTCGTCCTCGTCGGCCTGCCGGACAAGGCGGTGGCGGAAAGCCGCGAGCGCGTCCGCGCCGCGCTCACAGCCTCCGGGCTCGCGCTGCCGGCGAAACGCATCATCGTCAACCTTGCTCCGGCGGATATGCCCAAGGAGGGCAGCCACTTCGATCTCCCCATCGCGCTCGGCATCATGGCGGCGATCGGCGCGCTGCCCTCCGATGCCCTCGCAGGTTACTGCGTCCTCGGCGAACTCGCGCTTGACGGCACGATCTCTCCCGTGGCGGGCGTTCTGCCCGCTGCCATCGCCGCGCAGGGGCGGGGTCTCGGCCTGATCTGTCCGTATCGCAGCGGGCCCGAGGCGGCCTGGGCCGGGGGCGATCTCGACGTGCTAGCCCCGCAATCGTTGATCCAGCTCGCGAACCATTTCAAGGGCACGCAGGTCATGCGCCGGCCCGACCCCGCGATCCGCGCCGGCGAGGGCGGCCTGCCTGATCTCCGCGACATCAAGGGGCAGGAAAGCGCCAAGCGCGTGCTGGAGATTGCCGCGGCCGGCGGGCATCACCTGCTGATGAACGGCCCGCCCGGCGCTGGCAAATCGATGCTCGCCGCACGCCTGCCTTCGATCCTGCCACGCCTTTCGCCGCGCGAATTGCTGGAAGTCTCGATGGTGCATTCCATCGCCGGACTTCTCGCGGATGGTGCATTGACGGATCGCCGCCCGTTCCGCAGTCCCCATCATTCAGCGTCGATGGCCGCCCTTACGGGCGGTGGGCTGCATGCGCGACCGGGGGAGGTGAGCCTCGCGCATCACGGCGTGCTGTTTCTCGACGAGCTGCCGGAATTTTCCCCGCAGGCACTCGACAGCCTGCGCCAGCCGATCGAGACCGGCGAAGTCAACGTCAGCCGGGCCAACACCCGCGCGACCTATCCGGCGCGATTCCAGCTCGTCGCTGCGATGAACCCCTGTCGCTGCGGCCATGCGCTCGACCCCGGCTACACCTGCAAGCGGGCGCCAAACGACAAGTGCATCGCCCAGTATCAGGCGAAGCTCTCCGGCCCGCTGCTCGACCGTTTCGATCTTTCCATCGAGGTGCCGGCGGTCGATCTTGCCGATCTCCTCTTGCCGGCACCGACCGAGGGATCCACCGAGGTGCTGAAGCGCGTCGAGACCGCGCGCGCCGTGCAGGTTGCCCGCTTCGAGGCGCTGGGGAAGGCGGATATCCGTACCAATTCGGCGGCCACGGCTGCGCTGATCGAAGAGATAGCCCGACCGGACAAGGATGGCACCGCCCTGCTGCGCGATGCCGCCGAGCGGTTGAAACTCACCGCACGCGCGTTTCACCGCGTGCTCAAGGTCGCGCGCACGCTCGCCGATCTCGATGGCGAGGCGCAGGTGCGCCGGCATCACCTTGCCGAGGCCCTGAGCCTGCGCGGCCGCGCGGTCTGACGCGCAGCTCGTCGTTTCGCATCCGCAAGTCTCCGTTTACGACAACGCCAGAAAGCTGCGACCCGTCAGGCGCTTGGTAAGCCTTGGCCGCGATGATGCCTGCCAGAGGAACAGGTGGGCAGATGCTGGATCAAGGGTTGGCGGGGCTTGTCTCGCCATTGACCGCAATTGCGACGGGCATGGCGATCGTTTTCGCCACGGCCTGCATTTTTCTGATCCGCGACATCCGCCGCCATCAGGTCGATCTTGCTGCGGCCGTGTCCGACCGCGATGCGCTTGCGGCTGAACTGGGCGAGGTCGGTCGGATCAGCGCCCGGGCGGAAGCCGCAAACGAGGCAAAGTCGCGCTTTCTCGCTACCGTCAGCCACGAAATCCGCACACCACTCAACGGCGTTCTCGGTATGGCTGACCTCATGCTCGACACTCGCCTTGATCCCGAGCAGACGAATTACGCTCATGCGATCAAGACCTCGGGGGAGGCGTTGCTGACGCTTATCGAGGAAATTCTTGATTTCTCACGCATCGAAGCGGGCAAGCTTGAAATCTCCATGCATGACGTCGAGATCGCGCCATTGATCGAGGGCGTCGTCGAACTGCTCGCGCCGCGCGCTCAGGGCAAGAACATCGAGATTGCCGCGTTCGTCTCACCCGATCTGCCGCCGGTCGTCGCTGCGGACGGAGCGCGCCTGCGGCAGATCGTGATGAACCTTGCCGGCAACGCGGTGAAGTTCACCGCGTCCGGCGGTGTCGGTCTTTCCGTGATGCCGGGCCGCGAGGGGTGGATCGAGATCGCCATTGCCGATACCGGGCCGGGTATCGCGCCGGATCGGCTCGAAGCGATCTTCGAGGAATTCGAGCAGGCGGACGGGCAAACCGCGCGCAAGCACGGCGGAACCGGGCTTGGACTCGCCATCTCCCGTAAGCTCGCCCGACTGATGGGCGGTGACATCCGCGTTACCAGCAAGCCGGGGCAAGGCTCGATCTTCAAGCTGACCTTGCCTTGTGCGCCGGTTGATGGGGTCATGGCGCTGCCCCTGCCGCGCAAGGACTCGATCCCCCGATCCGTGCTGATTCTCTCGGCAGGGCCGTTCGAGGGGCGTTTCCTCGAGCGCTATCTCGATGTTTTCGGCAGTCGCGTGCGCGTCGTCTCCAGCATGGCGCAGGCCTTTCGCGCGGTCGCGGACGAAGCGCCCGCGCTGTTCATCATGGATGCGGCGTTCGGACCGCAGGAGGCGCGTGAGATCGTCGCCGCTTGCCGTTTGGCCGGGTGCCGGCGCCACCTCGTGCTGCTCTCGCCGTTCGAGCGGCGCAGTTTTGGCCCGCCCGGCGCGGCCGGGTTCGATCGCTATCTCGTCAAACCGATCCGCCGACGCTCGCTCGAAGCGCAGGTCAGCGATTGGGAGCCGGGGCAGGCCAGCGTTGCGCCGACAGTTGCCGAGGAGCCCGCGGCGCTGGAGCCGCTCAGCCGGCGCCGTGTCCTCATCGCCGAGGACAACGACATCAACGCCTTGCTCGCGGGACGGCTGATCGAACGGCTTGGCGGCCGTTCGGTGCGTGCCTCCAATGGCGTGGAGGCGCTGGAACTGCTGCGCGCCTCGGTTCAACCGGGCGCCACGCCGTTCGATTGCGTCCTGTTTGACATTCGCATGCCCGATCTCGACGGCCTCGCCGCGATCCGCCTCTGGCGCGAGACCGAGCGGCAATCAGGCTTCTCGCCGGTGCCGGCGGTCGCGCTGACGGCGAATGCCTTCCGGGAGGACCGCGAGGCCTGTTTCGCGGCTGGCTTCGACGGCTTCATGTCGAAACCGCTCGACCGCGAGCAGTTCGTCGCGCTGCTTGCCCGTCTCCTGCGTCCCACACGGGCAGTGGCCTGACCCGAGGGGTACGGCCCTCGTTTCCGGCAACGGATCATCAAGGTCCGGTCATCGAATTGTCACAAGAAGCGGTCATGGAGGTCATGGGTCCCGGTTCGATCCGGGATCGATCGAGGGAGTTTCCGGATCATGATCCGCCCGCCTGTTCTTCGCCGTTCGGCCGAACATCGCCTACCCTTCACCCGTGCCCTGCTTGATCCTCGCCAGCTTGTTCGCAAGCTCGATCCTACCAGCCGGATCGTGCGTGACGGCGGCGGCCTGCCCGACGTGCTCGGCGAACTCGGCTCGCTGGAAGTGCGTATCGCGCGCACCACCAAGGACATCCGCCGTGCCCAACGTCTGCGATACAAGGTGTTCTTCGAGGAGATGAGCGCCACCCCGAGCGCTGCCAACCGCCTCCGCCGCCGCGACATCGACCCGTTCGACCGCATCTGCGACCATGTGCTCGTCATCGACCGCGAGGGCAAGATCAACCGCTTCGGTAAGTTCAAGCCGAAGGTGATCGGCACCTACCGTCTCCTCCGTTCGGAAGTGGCGGCGCTGCACGGCATCGATTTCTACTCGGCCGGGGAATATGACCTGTCCCATCTCCTCGCGGCCAATCCGGGGCAGCGGATGCTGGAACTGGGCCGTTCTTGCGTGCTCAAGCCCTATCGCAACAAGCGCACGGTGGAGCTGCTCTGGCACGGCGTCTGGCGCTATATTCTCCATCACCGCATCGACGTGATGTTCGGCTGCGCGAGCCTTGAGGGCACCGATCCCCGCGCGCTCGCGCTGCCGCTCGCCTTCCTGCATCACCACGCCCGCTCGCCGGAGAACCTCAGAGCCGAGGCGCTGCCCTGGCGCGCCAACTCGATGGATCTGATGGCGAAGGACACCATCGACCTGAAGGCAGCGATGAAGGCGCTTCCGCCGCTCATCAAGGGTTATCTCCGCCTTGGCGCCACGTTCGGCGAGGGTGCGGTGATCGACCGCCAGTTCGGTACCGTGGACGTTTTCGTCGCATTGCGCGTCGCCGATATCGACCCGCGCTATGTCGCCTATTATGGCGCGGATGCGGGGCGGCACGCGGCCTGATCAGCGCGCGGCTTCAAGGCAGGCCGCGAGCCCTTCGCGGTAGGTCGGGTAGCGGAACCGGTATCCGAGATCGCTTCTGATCTTGGCGTTGGAGACCCGCTTGTTCTCGCCATAGAAGCTGCGACCCATCGGCGAGAGATCCGCCGCCTCGAACGGGATTTCCGGCGGCGGGTCGACTCCGATCAGGCGCGCGGCGTATTCCACCACCTCCTGAGGCGGACAGGGCTTGTTGTCTGTCAGATTGAAGATGCCGAGCGATTCCTTGCTCAGAAGCGCATGCGCGATTGCGCCGCCGATATCGCCGACATGGATTCGATTGAACACTTGTCCTGGCTTGACGATCCGTCGCGCGGTTCCGGCCCGGAGATTGTCGATTGCCGAGCGGCCCGGACCGTAGATACCGGAGAGCCGGAAGATACCGAGCTCAGGTGTAATCAGGCCCTTCTTTGCCTGTATGAAGTCCTGCCATGCCTGCTCCGCCGCGAGGCGCTGGCGCGAGCGTTGGGATGTCGGTGCGGGGGCTGTCTCTTCAGTGACCCATTCTCCGCCATGATCACCATAGACGCCGACGGTCGAAAGATAGAACACTCCCAGCAGGCCTTCCAACGTCAGGTCGCGGAATCCGGGTGTGGCGAGCAGGGGATCACCCGATTCTCCCGGGGGCGCGGTGACGAGAATTTCCGTAGCGTCTTCGAGCACAGCAGCAAGTTTGTCGGATATCGTACCCCCGTCGAACACGCTGGCTTCCAGCCCCGTCGCGCGAAGCCGCCGTGCCTTCTCCTCGCTGCGGACAGTGACGTGCAGGGTGTTGAGCTTGGGCCCGATCTCGCGGGCGATCGCTTCCGCCGAATACCCGAAGCCGATGATGACGAGATTGATCACGCCGCGTTCCATTCCGCGAGAACCTCGGGGTCAGTTTCGGAGGCCGCGCATTGCAGCCGCATCCCCTCGAACTCCGTGCGTGGGGCGAGCCGCGAAAGCGCCCACACCGCCATGCCGCGCACGAGCGGCGAGGCATCGTCGAGGCGTGCTTCGACGACCGGCAGCAGGTCCGCATTGCCGCTGTTGCCGATGGCGATCAGCACATTGCGTAGGAAGCGGTCGCGACCGGTGCGCTTGATCGGCGTGCCGGTGAACAGCGCGCGGAAGCCGGCATCATCGAGCAGCGCGAGTTCCGCGAGAGGCATCCCGACAAGTTCCTCCCGCAAGGCCAGCTTCGCATCGTTCGCTGCTCGCGCGAACTTGTTCCACGGGCAGACGGCGAGACAATCGTCGCAACCGAAGACGCGGTTGCCGAACCCCGCGCGTAAGTCACGCGCGATGACGCCCTTGTGCTCGATAGAGAGGTAGGCAATGCAGCGGCGTGGGTCGAGCTTGTACGGCGCGGGGAACGCAGCCGTCGGGCAGATGTCGAGGCAGCGCCGGCAGCGGCCGCAATGGTCCTTCTCCGGTTCGTCCGGCGGCAGGTCCAGCGTGGTGTAGACGGCGCCGAGCAGGAGCCAGTTGCCGAATTCGCGGCTCACCAGCACCGTGTGCTTGCCCTGCCAGCCGAGCGCTGTCTTCGCTGCCAGCGGCTTCTCCATCACCGGTGCGGTATCGACGAAGACCTTCACATCCCCGCCGGCCTTCGCGATGAGATCGCGGGCGAAGGCCTTCAGCCGGCTCTTGATGACGTCATGGTAGTCCTTGCGCATGCCATAGAGCGCCAGCGTGGCCCGATCCTTGTGCCGCAACGCGACCAGCGGATCGCCCTCGACACCATAGTTCGTGCCGAGCAGGATGACCGAGCGAACCGCCGGCCAGAGATTGCGCGGCTGGGCACGCTTTTCCGGCTCTCGTGCCATCCACGCCATTTCGCCTTCGTTTCCCTCGGCGAGCCAGTTCTCGAGGCGGGCCAGCCGGGTCGGATCGTCTTCCGCCGCGGCGATGCCGAGGGTGTCGAAGCCGTGTTCCCTCGCCAGCGCGAGCAGTTGCGCGCGGTCCGGCGCGGCGGTCAAAAATCGAGGTCCGCGTAATGCGTTGCCGGTGGCATGCCCCGGATCCGGTCGTTGAGCAGCGCGCGGAACGCCGGGCGCGACTTCACCTTCGCGTACCAGTGCTTGGCGGTTTCGCTCTCGTTCCACGGAACATCCCCGAGATAATCCGCCGACGAGAGATGCGCGGCGGCGGCGAGATCAGCATAGGACAGTTTCTCGCCCGCGAGCCAGTTCCGCTGATGGAGGAGGTGGCCGAGGTACTGGACATGGTAACGGATGTTGGCGCGAGCGGCGCGCAGCACGGCAGGGTTTGGCGAACCCCCGCCTCCGTTCGCCGGCAGGAAAGGCTTGATCGCCTTCTCGTGGATCAGCGGCTCCGTGACCTCGACATAGAACTTGGCATGGAACCAGTTCATCAGTCGCCGCACCTCGACGCGGCCCGCCGGCTCCTCCGGCAGCAGGCGACGATCACCGAGGACGAGGCCGCGCGTTTCGTCGAGATATTCGGCAATGACGTTCGCGCCCGGCACCACCTGCCCGTCATGCTCGACGAGCACGGGAATCGTTCCCGCCGGATTGAGCATCAGGAACTCGCGGCGACGCTCCGCCACGCGTTCCTCGACGAGTTCCGCCTCCATCTGGAGTTCGCCCATGATAAGGCGGACGAAGCGGGAATGCGGATCGAGCGCGGAATGATAAAGCTGGGCCATCGGCATCCGGAAATCAGGCAGGAGACCATGCCGGCGCACGGGGCCGGGCTCTGGTCATCGGGTGACGCTCGCTATAAAGGAGCCCAAGCGACCTCTCAACCTTCGTGATTCGGCGATACCGGATCGCCCGTCCCATGGTTAGCCGAAGATGAACACCGCGCTTGCGCTCAAGGCTGCCCTTCTCGGCTTCATCGAGGGTCTCACGGAATTCCTGCCGGTTTCCTCCACCGGCCACCTCATTCTCGCCGGGCATTACCTCGGTTTCGATTCGCCCGGGCACACTTTTGAGGTGCTGATCCAGCTCGGCGCGATCCTCGCCATTCTCTCGGTCTATTTTGCCAAACTCCTCTCGCTCGCCAAGGGCATGTTCTCCGACCGGCGCTCGCAGATGTTCATCCTCGCCGTGCTGCTTGCCTTCCTGCCGGCGGTGGTGATCGGCATGGCGGCGCATTCCTTTATCAAGAGCGTGCTGTTCTCGCCGTTCGTCGTGTGCATCAGCTTGATTTCCGGCGGGCTCGTGTTGCTCGTCGTCGACGAGACGCAATTCGAGACCCGGATTCACGACGTGATGGATATTCCTCTCACGACCGCGCTCAAGATTGGTTTCTTCCAGTGCTTGGCGATGATCCCCGGCGTCTCGCGTTCAGGTGCCACGATCGTTGGCGGCATGTTGATGGGAACTGACAAGCGCACAGCGGCGGAGTTCTCGTTCTTCCTTGCCATGCCGACGATGGTTGGCGCCTTCGCACTCGATCTTGTGAAGAACTACAAGAACCTCTCGTTCAATGATGCGGCAGCGATCGGCGTCGGTTTCGTCGTCGCATTTATCGCCGGCCTGTTCGTCGTGCGCGGCTTCCTCGACTTCATCTCGAAGCACGGTTTCACGCCCTTCGCGTGGTGGCGGATCATCGTCGGCTGCTTCGGATTGGCGGCCTATTTCGTGTTCGGGTAGTTTTCTCCCTCGCCCTTGAGGCGGCAAGGCCGCCAGCCTCACGCACGTTTTTTTGCCGGCAGGTTCGGTGAGGGCGTCTTGGGCTCGAAGGCGCAGAGATCGGTCAGCGGGCAACGCCAGCACTCCGGCTTGCGCGCCTTGCACAGGTAACGCCCGTGCAGGATGAGCCAGTGATGCGCATGGAGGCGATAGGGCTCCGGGATCAGGCGTTCGAGCCCGGCTTCCACGGCCTCGGGCGTTTTGCCCGGTGCGATCGGCAGGAGATTCGAGACGCGGAAGACATGCGTATCGACCGCGAAGGTCGCCTTCCCGAACGCCATGTTGAGGACGACATTGGCGGTCTTGCGCCCGACACCGGGGAGCGTGACGAGATCATCGAGATTGTCCGGCACCGCGCCGCCGAAGCGCGCGATGAGGGCTTCCGAAAGCAGGATGACATTCTTGGCCTTGTTACGAAACAGGCCGATGGTCTTGATGAGGTCGCGCACCTTGTCCTCGCCGAGGGCGAGCATCTTTTCCGGCGTATCGGCGAGGCGGAAGAGTTCGCGCGTCGCCTTGTTGACGCCGGCATCGGTCGCCTGTGCCGAAAGCACAACCGCGACAAGCAGAGTGAAGGCGTTGGTATGTTCCAGTTCGCCCTTCGGTTCGGGCTCGATGGCATGGAGGCGCCGGAAGATCTCGGCGATCTCGGCTTGCGGGCGATCGACGGTTTTTCGGGGAGATGCTTTTGTCATGGGTGGCTATTCGTTCGGCGTGGTTGCCCTGATTTTCCGATGCCCTATTCTTGCGGCACGAGATGAGACCATAAGGCAAGCGTGGACAGGATCGACCCGAAATCGAAGGCTGGCGACTTGATTTTCACCGCCGAGCTTCACCCGCATCGTTCGCTCTCGAAGCGAGGGCTGGCGTTGGTGATGGCGTTCGTCGGTACGGTGGGGCTCGCGGTCTCGATCCCCTTCTATCTGATGGGCGCCTGGCCGATTGTCGGCTTCATGGGACTCGACGTGCTGCTGATCTACGGCGCCTTTCGCTATAACAACGCCACCGCTCGCGCGGTCGAGCAGGTGTTTCTCAGCCGCTTCGATCTTCTGGTGCGTTCGATTTCCTGGCGTGGCTTCGTTCGCGAGAGCCGGTTCAATCCGCTCTGGACGCGACTCGAACGCGAGGATCACCCGGAAGACGGCATCGAAAAGCTGGCGCTGGTGCAGGGGCGGCAACGGTGCGAACTCGGCGCCTTTCTCGGGCGCGGGGAACGCGCGGACTTCGCCGATGCCTTCCAGCGCGCGCTCGGTGAAGCCAAGCGCTGAACGAAATCGGGTGGCGGCTGTGCCGGCTTCCGCCTAACCTCCGTATCGTGGAGGATTGACCATGCTCGACCGCACCCCGATCTATTCGCTCGAAGCGAGCGGCGCCGATTATCGCCTCGTCCGCAACGCGCTGCGCTTCATTACCGAGGAAGCGCGAATGCAGCCCGATGTCGAGGAGATTGCGGCGGCGATCGGCGTCACCTCGGCGGAACTGACGAGCCTCTTCCGGCGCTGGTGCGGCCTCACGCCCAAGGCGTTTCTCCAGGCTGTGACGCTCGATCTCGCGCGGCGTTTTCTTGACGAAGGCATGCCTCTTCTTGATTGCGCGCTTGAACTCGGGCTCTCCGGCCCGTCGCGCCTGCATGACCTCTTCGTTACCCACGAGGCGATATCGCCGGGCGAATACAAGACCGGCGGCGCCGGACTGGTAATCGTCTATGATTTCGTGCCCTCACCCTTCGGCACCGCGCTGGTGATGCTGAACGAGCGCGGCCTCTGCGGGCTCGCCTTTGCCGACGAGACCGGCGAGCAGGCCGCCTTCGATGACATGACCCGGCGTTGGCCACGGGCGGAATACCGCCGCGATCCGGCGCGGGTGAAGCCTGTCGCGGTGCGGATTTTCAACTCTGCGAGTTGGCAGCCGGATCAGCCGCTGAAGGTCTTTCTGATCGGCACCGATTTCGAGGTGAGGGTCTGGGAGACGCTGCTCGGCATTCCGCTCGGGAAGACGACGACCTATTCCACGATCGCGAACCGGATCGAGAAGCCGAAGGCCGCGCGTGCCGTCGGCGCGGCGGTGGGTCGGAACCCGATTTCCTTCGTCGTACCCTGCCACCGCGTGCTCGGGAAATCGGGTGCGCTGACGGGCTATCACTGGGGCCTGACGCGCAAGCGCGCCATGCTCGGCTGGGAGGCCGGCAAGAGCGCGGAGTGATCCCGGCCAAGTCAAATCCGGTTGGGCCGTTCTTCAAATCGTGCCATGAAGCGGCATGATTTCGGATATCATCACCACTGTCGGCTGGATCGGCGTCGTCGTCTTCGCGATTTCCGGGGCGCTCGTCGCCTCGCGGAAGGAACTCGATATCGTCGCCTTCATCTTCTACGGCACGGTGACGGGCATCGGCGGCGGCACGTTTCGCGACCTCGTGCTCGGCCATGCGCCGGTGTTCTGGGTGAAGGAACCGGCTTACCTTCTCGTCTGCACGCTGGCCTCCGCCGCGACCTTCTTCCTCGCCCATGTGCCGGAATCGCGGTTGAAGCTTCTTCTGTGGCTCGATGCCGCCGGCATGGCGGTATTCTGCGTGCTCGGTGCCGAGGCCGCGCGCGAGTTCGGCTTTCTGGTCGCAGTCACCTGCGGGGTGATGACGGCAGTCGTCGGTGGTTTCATCCGCGACATGATGGGCGCGGAAGTGCCGGTCATCATGCGCGGCGAGATCTATGCGACGGCGGCTTTTCTTGGCGCGGCCGGCTACGTTCTCACAAGTACGGTCCTGCCGCGCGATCTCGCGGTACTGATCGGCATCGTGATGGCGTTCTCTCTGCGCGCGCTGGCGCTGATGTTCCGCTGGCGGATGCCCGTCTACCGGCGCAAGCCGGGCCGCTCGCCGGAGGAACTGGGCCTGTAACTTTTCCGTGATTTCGGCCCTTGTGGCGCGCAATTCCCCTTCCTATATCGCCATTCGAAGGTTGAATGACGGCAAGGCGCCGGCTTCAAACGGAAAGTTAACCATATCGTTCGAGGGATCGCGCATCGCTTCGGGTTGCGTTGTTCTGGATGCTCGCTTGAGAGGGGCTCATCATGGGTAAAGTTATCGGTATCGATCTCGGCACCACCAATTCCTGCGTCGCCGTCATGGAAGGAACGACGCCGAAGGTGATCGAGAATTCGGAAGGTGCGCGCACCACGCCGTCGATCGTCGCGTTCTCGGGAGACGGCGAGCGTCTCGTCGGCCAGCCGGCCAAGCGCCAGGCGGTGACGAACCCGGAGAAGACCTTCTTCGCGATCAAGCGCCTCATCGGCCGCACCTACAACGATCCGCTGACCCAGAAGGACAAGGGCCTCGTCCCCTATTCCATCGTCAAGGCCGACAACGGCGATGCCTGGGTCGAGGCCGACGGCAAGAAATATTCTCCCAGCCAGATCTCCGCCTTCACCCTGATGAAGATGAAGGAGACGGCGGAAGCCTATCTCGGCCAGAAGGTCGATCAGGCGGTCATCACCGTTCCGGCCTATTTCAACGACGCCCAGCGTCAGGCCACCAAGGATGCCGGCAAGATCGCCGGCCTTGAGGTGCTGCGCATCATCAACGAGCCGACTGCGGCCGCGCTCGCCTATGGCCTCGATAAGAAGACCGCCGGTACCATCGCGGTCTACGACCTCGGCGGCGGCACCTTCGATATCTCGATCCTCGAGATCGGCGACGGTGTGTTCGAGGTGAAGTCGACCAACGGCGACACCTTCCTCGGCGGCGAGGACTTCGACATGCGCCTCGTCGAGTATCTCGCGGAGGAGTTCAAGAAGGAGCAGGGCATCGACCTGAAGAAGGACAAGCTCGCTCTCCAGCGCCTGAAGGAAGCCGCGGAAAAGGCCAAGATCGAGCTCTCGTCCACGACGCAGACCGAGATCAACCTGCCCTACATCACCGCTGATGCCTCTGGCCCGAAGCATCTGACGCTGAAACTCTCTCGCGCCAAGTTCGAGAGCCTTGTCGATGATTTCGTCCAGCGCACCATCGAGCCGTGCAGGAAGGCGCTCAAGGATGCCGGCATTCAGGCGGGCCAGATCGACGAGGTGGTTCTCGTCGGCGGCATGACCCGCATGCCGAAGATCCAGGAAGTCGTCAAAGCCTTCTTCGGCAAGGAGCCGCACAAGGGCGTGAACCCGGATGAGGTCGTCGCGATCGGCGCCGCCGTTCAGGCCGGCGTTCTGCAAGGCGACGTCAAGGACGTGCTCCTGCTCGACGTGACCCCGCTTTCGCTCGGCATCGAAACGCTGGGCGGTGTGTTCACGCGCCTCATTGATCGCAACACCACGATCCCGACCAAGAAGAGCCAGGTCTTCTCGACTGCCGAGGATAACCAGAACGCGGTGACGATCCGCGTCTTCCAGGGCGAGCGCGAGATGGCGGCCGACAACAAGCTGCTCGGCCAGTTCGATCTCGTCGGCATCCCGCCGGCGCCGCGCGGCATCCCGCAGATCGAGGTGACCTTCGACATCGACGCCAACGGCATCGTCAATGTCACGGCGAAGGACAAGGCGACCAACAAGGAGCACCAGATCCGCATTCAGGCTTCCGGTGGCCTCTCGGACGCCGATATCCAGAAGATGGTGAAGGACGCCGAGGCCCATGCCGACGAGGACAAGAAGCGTCGCGCGCTTGTCGAGGCCAAGAACCAGGGCGAAAGCCTGATCCACTCGACCGAGAAGTCGGTCAAGGAGAACGAGGCCAAGATCGGCGCTGCCGACAAGGAAGCGGTCGAAACCGCGATCACCGCGCTCAAGGGCGCGCTTGAGGGCGAGGATGTCGAGGCCATTTCGGCCAAGACCAACGACCTCATGCAGGCCGCGATGAAAATCGGCGAGGCGATCTACAAGGCCGAGCAGGAGGCCTCTGCCAAGGCCGATGCCGAGAAGGACGGCGTCAAGACCGACGACGTCATCGACGCCGAGTTCAAGGATGTCTCGGGCGACGATAAGGGCAAGGGTGATCACGGCAAGAAGGCCTCGTGAGCGGCCATTGGCCATGAACCGTAACGGAAGGCCCGGTGCATATGCCGGGCCTTTTCACGCCTGACGGGGGATCGCCGAATGGCCAAGCGTGATTTCTACGAGGTTCTGGGGGTTCCCAAGAACGCGGATGATGCCGCGCTCAAGAGCGCCTTCCGCAAGCTCGCGATGCAGTATCACCCGGACAAGAACCCCGGCGATACCGAGGCCGAGCGCAAGTTCAAGGAAATCAATGAGGCCTATCAGGTTCTCTCGGACCCCCAGAAGCGCGGCGCATACGACCGCTTCGGCCACGCCGCCTTCGAAGGTGGTGGCGGGGGCGGGCCGGGCGGCTTCGGGCAGGATTTTTCCGGCTCGATGAGCGATATCTTCGAGGATATCTTCGGCGATGTGTTCGGCGGCGGCCGGCGCGGCGGGGGTGGTCGCGGGCGCGAGCGTGGGGCGGACCTCCGATACAACCTCGACATCACGCTCGAGGAAGCTTTCAAGGGCAAGAACGCGACTATCAAGGTGCCGACCGCGATCCAGTGCGACGCGTGTAACGGCACCGGTGCCAAACCGGGTTCGAAGCCGAAGACCTGCGGCACCTGCGGTGGCGCGGGCCGTGTGCGGGCGAGCCAGGGTTTCTTCGCCATCGAGCGCACTTGCCCGACGTGCGGCGGCCGCGGCGAGGTAATCGACGATCCGTGCAAATCCTGTGCGGGCGCAGGCCGCGTCACGCGCGAACGGACGCTCTCGGTCAACGTGCCGCCGGGCGTCGAGGACGGAACCCGTATCCGCCTCGCCGGCGAGGGTGAGGCCGGCATGCGTGGCGCTCCCTCGGGCGATCTCTATATCTTCCTCGGGGTGCAGCCGCACGGCTTCTACAGCCGCGATGGCGCCGATCTCTTCTGCCGCGTGCCGATTTCGATGGTTTCGGCCGCGCTCGGCACCGAAATCCGCGTTCCGACGCTCGACGGCAAGGACGCGCTGGTGAAAGTCCCGGAAGGCACGCAGTCGGGCAAGCAGTTCCGCCTGCGCGGACGCGGCATGCCGGTGCTGCGTTCACGCGATTTTGGCGATCTCTACGTGCAGGCGGTGGTCGAAACGCCGCAGAATCTCACCAAGCGCCAGCGCGAGCTGCTCGCGGAATTCGACAAGGATTCCTCGATCGCGACCAGCCCGGAGTCGGCCGGATTCTTCTCCAAGGTGAAGGACTTCTTCGGCGGCGGCGCCTGAGTGGAAGCCGTTCCGGTCTTGAATCCGCCGCCTTCTTTCGTCATAGATAAGCCGCCGTTTGTCGCGTCAGCATCAGGATATGCCCTTGCCGGGACAGAATCGTCCTTTCACGCCGCTGCATGAAATGCGCCGCTCGGGGCAACGTCTGGTCAGGAAACTGGCTGATGAGGCGCAGCTCGCCGATGAGGCGCGCTTCCTGAAATCGTGGTTCGATCGACCGCTGATGACTGGTGCGGTTTACCCCTCTGGCAAGGCGCTAGCGCGGATGATGGCGCGTTATGTCGATCCGGAAGTGCCCGGTCCCGTTATCGAACTCGGCCCCGGCACCGGCCCGGTAACCGAAGCCCTGCTCCAGCGCGGTGTGGATGAGGATCGCCTTGTCCTGATCGAATTCAATCCTGATTTTTGTCGCTTGTTGCGCAAGCGGTTCCCGAAAGCGCGCGTTATCGAGGGCGATGCTTATGCGCTCGATCGCGCGTTGGCGGATATCAGCGAGCCGGCGGCTGCCATCGTCTCCTCGCTACCGCTGTTCACCCGGCCGGAAGCCCAGCGCATGGCGCTGCTCGATCACGCCTTCGCTCATATGCATCGCGGGTGCCCGTTCATCCAGTTCACCTACGCGACCGTGTCGCCGATGCCGCTTAAGAGCCGCACCTTCGAGGCGCACGTCAGCCCGCGCGTCTGGCTCAACCTGCCGCCGGCACGCGTCTGGGTCTACAATCAACCACTGGACTGAACATCACATCAAGGGGGCGGTGATGGTGCCGGCGCGTTCGAGCCAAGCCGGCACCGGCAAGCTCTTGCCCTTGAGGAAACCCGGATTGAACAGGCGCGAGGCGTAGCGGGTGCCGTAGTCGCACAGCACCGTCACGATAGTGTGGCCCGGTCCCAGTTCCCTCGCCATGCGGATCGCGCCGGCGATATTGATGCCGGAGGACGAGCCGAGCACCAGCCCCTCCTCTTCCACCAGCTTGTAGACGATCGAGAGTGCTTCCTCATCCGGCACCCGGCAGGCGAAATCGGGCCTGAAGCCTTCGAGATTGGCGGTGATTCGCCCCTGCCCGATTCCTTCGGTGATCGAGGAGCCTTCGGATTTGAGTTCGCCGGATGTGTAGAAGCTGTAGAGTGCCGCGCCGAAGGGGTCAGCGATGCCGATCTTCACACCGGGGTTCTTTTCCCGAAGCGCCATGGCGGTACCGACGAGCGTCCCGCCGGAACCGACCGCGCAGATAAAACCGTCGATCTTGCCGGCGGTGTCGGCCCAGATTTCCGGGCCGGTCGTTTCGATATGCGCCTGCCGGTTCGCGACGTTATCGAACTGGTTGGCCCAGAACGCACCGTTCGCCTCGGTCTTGGCAAGCGCAGCGGCGAGCCGGCCGGAAACACGGACATAGTTGTTCGGGTTCGAATAGGGCGCTGGCGGAACCTCGATCAGGGTGGCGCCGGCCACGCGCAGGGCGAGTTTCTTCTCCTCGCTCTGGCTGTCCGGGATAACGATGACGGTTTTCAGCCCGAGCGTATTGCCGACGAGGGTCAGCCCGATGCCGGTATTGCCCGCGGTGCCCTCGACAATCGTTCCGCCTTTTTTCACCAGACCCTTGCGCATCGCATCCTCGATGATGAACAGCGCGGCGCGATCCTTCACCGATTGGCCGGGATTGAGGAATTCGGCCTTGCCGAGGATGGTGCAGCCGGTTTCCTCCGAGGCGCGCTTGAGGCGGATCAGCGGTGTCTTGCCGATTGCGGGAACCATGCCGTCGAAAATCATTGCGTCCTGTCCGTCTCGCTAAGTCCGTTGGGATGATCTAGAGGGCACTCCGCCATCGAACAAGGGTGGACTGACGCGGATTTGAACCGGATCGGCCATTCCCGTGTCGGATCGGGCTTGACGGGGGAAGGCGAAATCTCCCACGAGACACCCATTATTGATCGTACGCCGATTCCTTGCTGCCGATTCCCTGCCGCTGAGTCCGTGCGGTGCATTTTCTCAGGAGATATGGCCATGAAACCCGCCGACCGCGTCATCATCGCCCTCGATCTGCCGGATGTCGCGGCGGCTCGTGGCATGGTCGAAAAACTTGGCGATGCCGCGACATTCTACAAGATCGGTTACGAACTGGCCTTTGTCGGCGGGCTCGATCTCGCCCGCGACCTGCTGGCGGAGGGCAAGAAGGTTTTCCTTGACCTCAAGCTGCACGACATTCCCAACACGATCGAGAAGGGAGTAGGCCAGATCGCTCGCATGGGCGCAACCTTCCTCACTGTCCACGCCTATCCGCAGACCCTTGTCGCGGCAGCCAAGGCCGCGCAGGGAACGGGCCTCGGCGTCCTCGGCGTTTCGGTCCTCACCTCGATGGATGACGCCGATCTCGCCCGCGCCGGCTATGGCATTGGCGTCTCCGATCTCGTCGCACGCCGCGCGAAACAGGCTTATGAAGCCGGATGCAAGGGTCTCATCTGCTCGGCGACCGATATCGTCGGCGTCCGTGCCGCTGTCGGCCAGGGCCTCACACTGGTTACGCCCGGCATTCGCCCGGCAGGGAGTGAGGTGGGGGATCAGAAGCGCGTGATGACACCTGCCGAGGCGATCCGCGCCGGCGCCGATCATCTCGTGATCGGCCGTCCGATTACCGCAGCCCCCGATCCGGCAGCCGCGTTCGCCGCGATTCTCGCTGAAATCACCGCCCTCTGAGCGCTTATCAGGAAGGAAAGACCATGCCCAAGGGATATATCATAGGCTCCGTCGCCGTTCATGACCCGGAGGCCTACAAGGCCTATGCCGCGAAGGCCACCGAGGCGATCGGCAAGTACGGCGGGAAGTTTCTTGCGCGCGGCGGAAAATACGAGATCGTCGAGGGCGAGGGTCGTTCGCGCAACGTCATCATCGAGTTCGAGAGCCTTGAGGCAGCGAAAACCTATTTTTTCTCGCCGGAGTATACCGAGGCTCGCCGCCTGCGCTGGCCTGTGAGCCTCGGCAATTTCGTGATCGTCGAAGGGGTTTGACCCCGCGCGTCAATGGTCCCCGTTCTCGGGCACGATGAACGTGGTGAAGCCGAACACGCCAGCGGTGTTGGGCTCCACGCGCACGATCACGCCATGCACCTGATTGGCGCCATAGACCTGCAGCCGGATCGTGTTCGGGATCGGTTTCAGGTTGGTGCCGACCATCCGGTCGATCACGAAGCGATGTTCGTCGCCATGGATGTAGAGGATCGGCCCGCCGAAAGTCTTGGCACCACGCTCGAAAGCCTTGATCGTATCGATATGCCCTGAAGCCGAGGGGACTGCCGGATAATTCTGGCGGATATCGTAGAGGTCGGCCTGCGCCATCACCACGACAGCCTTGAGTTTTTCGTCTCTCGCCTTGGCGAAAGCGGCGTCGAGCCACGCGACATTGGCCTCGTTCCGGTCGAAATACTCAAGGACCGCCTTGCGGTCGCGCGGTTCGAGGTTGTTGTTCGAGCCAACGACATGCGCGGTCACGAACAGGACACCGTTCATGATGAAGCGTGTGTTCTCGACATAGGCGCCGAACTTCTCTCGCATCACCACGGATTGGCTCTCGACATCGAGTCTCGTCTTGCCAAGGCTTTTCGACGGATCGGGGAAGAACATCGAGCGGACTTTCGCCAGCCGCTCGATAGGGTCGTAACTGCCGTTGTTCTGGCGATGGCAGTCGGTCCATTCATTGTCGCCGGGTGTATAGAGAAGCGGGGCCTCGAAGCTGTTGAAGCGGTCGAGAACCTTCTGGAAGATCTCGTCCGAACAATGCGTCGAGCCGGACTTGATGTCGCCGACATGGATCGTGAACGACGGGTTTGCCTGCTTGTTGATCCGGTCGATCAACCGGTCGAACTTCTCGTAATCCTTCGGGATGTAATAGGGCATGTCGCCGATGGCCATGAAATGGAACGCTTCCTGCGCGGCCGTGGGCATGGGCAGGCAGGCGAGCACGGCGAGGGCGGCGGCGCAGAGGCGGCTTTTCATGGAAACTCCGGGGGCTGGGTCACAAGGCGAATAGACAATGGCTGCTTGACGGATGCATGACGCTTCTGCACTGCTCGCGCAAGCAGGAGGAACGAAATGTCCGAGATCAAGCCCAAGGGATACTGGATCGCCCGCGTCGATGTCGCCAATGCCGACGCCTACGCCAAGTACCGCGAACTGAACGCGCTCGCTTTCGCAAAATACGACGGTCGCTTCATCGTTCGCGGCCCGGCAGGCAAGGTGGTGAAAGGCACGGCGCGCAAACACAACGTGGTGATTGAATTCGCCGATTATGCAACCGCGCTGGCCTGCTACGAGTCGCCGGAATATGCCGCCGCCCGTGTTTTCCTCGATCAAGTTGGTGAGATCGATCTCATCATCGCCGAGGGCTTTGCCGGCTGAGCCGGCGGGAGGAGTTCATGTCCAACCAACCCATGCGCCTCGTCGTGGTCGGCGCTGCCGGCCGGATGGGCAAGGCGCTTGTTCGCGCCGTTTCCGAGAATCCGGACGCGGTTCTTCACGCCGCCATCGAGCGCGAGGGCTCACCCTTCGTCGGGCAGGACTCCGGCGAAGTTGCCGGCCTCACGCCGAACGGCCTTCCCATCACCACTGACGCCCTGGAAGCTTTCGTGAAAGCGCAGGGTGTGCTCGATTTCACCGCGCCGGCCGCGACAGTCGCCTTCTCCGCGCTCGCCGCACAGGCCCGGCTCGTCCATGTTGTCGGTACGACCGGGATGAACGAGGCCGATCTCGAACGGCTCGATGCCGCCGCCCGCCACGCGGTGGTCGTGCGGTCGGGCAATTTTTCGCTCGGCGTCAATATGCTCGCGGCGCTGGTGAAACGCGCCGCGGCCTCGCTCGGCACCGATTGGGACATTGAAATCGTCGAGATGCATCACCGGATGAAAGTCGATGCGCCCTCCGGCACCGCGCTCATGCTTGGCGCGGCCGCTGCCGAGGGACGCGGGATTTCACTGTCCAACAGCGCCGTGCGGGCACGGGACGGGCACACGGGCGCACGCGTCGAGGGCACGATCGGATTTCAGGCGCTGCGCGGCGGCTCGGTGATCGGCGATCACACTGTCATTCTCGCGGGCAACGGCGAGCGGATCGAACTGCGGCATATCGCCGAGGATCGCGGGCTCTTCGCGCAAGGCGCAGTCAAGGCAGCGTTGTGGGGGCTGGGCCGCAAGCCGGGCCATTATTCGATGGACGATATCCTCGGCCTCACGGAGACGGCCTGATGTTCTCGAACAATCCGCTCAACCTTCTCTATTTCGCAGCGGCGATGGTCGGCTTCGCGGTCAATTTCGGGCTGCACTACAAGTTCGGCGTCGATTTCGCAGTCTCGTTGATGGTCGGCCTCGTGGCGATGCATCTTTTCGTGGTGGTCGGAAAGAAAATCTTTTTCAAGTGAACGCAAAGGGTTAGCGTATGGAACGTCTGCTCGTGCTCTGCCGCCACGGCCAGAGCGACTGGAACCTGAAGAACCTCTTCACCGGCTGGAAGGACCCGGATCTCACCGAGAAGGGGGTCGGCGAGGCCAAGGCCGCCGGGCAGCGGCTCAAGGGCAAGGGCATCGGCTTCGACATTGCCTTCACCTCTGACCTGACCCGCGCGCAGCACACCTGCCGGCTGATCCTCGGCGAACTCGGCCAACCCGGCCTTGAGACCATCCGCGACCTTGCCCTCAACGAGCGCGATTACGGCGAGCTCTCAGGCCTCAACAAGGACGATGCGCGTGCGAAGTGGGGCGAGGAGCAGGTCCATGTCTGGCGCCGTTCCTACGACATCCCGCCGCCTGGCGGTGAGAGCCTGAAGGACACGGCGGCCCGTGTGCTGCCCTATTACATCCACCGCATCCTGCCGCAGGTGATGGGCGGCAAGCGCACGCTGGTCGCGGCGCACGGCAATTCACTGCGCGCGTTGATCATGGCGATGGAAGGCCTTACGCCGGACGAAATCATCGCCCGCGAACTCGCGACCGGCGTGCCGATCATCTATCGGCTCAATGCGGACACGACGATCGCCGTGCGCGAGGAACTCGCCTGAAAGGCGCCAGCCAGAGAAGCACAAAGCCCGGCCTAGGTCGGGCTTTTTTGTTCAGGCACGCTTGTCGACGCGCGGCTTGGGCGCCTCGCTTGTACCCTGTGGCTTTGCGGCCTGATCCTGTTGCGTGGCAGGCGCCTCGGTCTCGACCGGACGCGATGGACCGCCGCGCGAGACGCCGACCATCGCCGGGCGCAGCACGCGCTCGCCGATCGTGTAGCCGGGCTGGACGACCTGCACCACCGTGCCGGCGAACTGGCTCTCGTCCGGCACTTCAAACATCGCCTGATCGCGGTGCGGATCGAACTTCTCGCCCATCGGCATGCGTTTTTTCACGCCGTGCTTTTCAAGCGCCTTGAGCAGCTCCCGTTCGGTCAACTCCACGCCATCGATCAGCGCCTTGATTTCGGGCGCCAGCTCGACCTCTTCGTCGCCTTCGACCGGCTTGGGCATCGAATCGAGCGCACGACGGAGATTGTCGGCGGTGCCGATCATGTCCCCGGCGAATTTGGTGATCGAATAGGCGCGCTGGTCCTGCAACTCGCGTTCGGTCCGGCGGCGGAGGTTTTCCATTTCCGCCAGCGCGCGCAGCAGACGATCCTTGAGGTCGGCGTTCTCGCGTTCGAGCGTGGCGAGGCGCTCGGCATCCGGCGCGGCGGCACCTGCCTTGGGTTCGCCCGCCTCGGCGCTGCCGGCCTTGTTTTCCGCGTCTGAACTCATGAAAGTCCTCTCAATCAGCGTTCGTGATCCGGTCCCGATATCGAGGCTCGACCTGGTAAAATCAAGCCGTCGCGAGGGAATTCGTCTCGCTTTCCGGTTGATCCGCCATCGAGAGGACATCGAGCAGGGCCTTGCGCAGCTTCTGCTGGCGCGGCCCCTGCAAAACCTTCCCGCCCGTAAGGTCGGTCACGTAGAAGACGTCGACCGCCTTCTCGCCGTAGGTCACGATGCGCGCGGAATTGATGTTGAGGTTCTGCTTGCCGAGTTCGGTGGTGAGTTCGTAGAGCAGGCCCGGCCTGTCGAGTCCGGTCACCTCGATGACGGTTGATTTCGCCGAGAGCGTGTTGTCGATCAGCACTTCCGCCGTCACGCGGAAGGCCTGCGGCATGCTGGTCTGCGCGCGGCGCGAGGCGACGATTTCCGGCAAGCGCACCTCGCCCTTGAGCGTGGCGATCAGATGCTTGGCGATGCGATCCGCGCGACGCAACTCGTCTTCGTCGCGGGTGAAGGCGCGGCTGATCGTCATCGTATCGAGCGCGAAGCCGTCGTTGGTGGTGAAGATCTGCGCTTCGACGATATTGGCACCTGCCGCCGCGCAGGCGCCGGTGAGGATCGACAACAGACGCGGATGGTCGATCGCCATCACTGTGAGCTCGGTGATACCGCGGAACGCATCGGTCGCGGTCTCGACTTGGAAGCGGTCGCCGGAAGCCTCGCCACGCTCGACCAGTCGGGCATGCTGGATCTGGTGGGCGAGATCGACCTTGACCCAGTAGGCCGGATTGTGGCGCTGGGCGTAGGCCTGAAAGCGTTCCTCGTTCCAGTCCGGAAGCTTTTCGGCGAGGGTGCGCTGGGCCTGAAGGACGCGCTCGGCACGTTCGCCGCTGCCGAAATCGCCGGTCAGCGAGAGTTCCGCCTCGCGGTATAGGCCGCGCAGCAACTGGCCTTTCCAGCCGTTCCACACGCCTGGCCCCACACCGCGGATATCGCAGACCGTGAGGATCAGCAGCAGGCGCAGACGCTCCATCGTCTGGATGTTCTCGACGAAGGTGGAGATCGTGCGCGGATCCGAAATATCGCGGCTCTGGGCGGTCTGCGACATAACGAGGTGGTTCTCGACCAGCCAGACGACGAGGTTGGTTTCCTGCGGCGTCAACCCGAGGCGCGGGCAGAGCCGCCGCGCGATGCGCCCGCCGACGATTTCATGTGCTTCCGTCCGCCCCTTGCCGATGTCATGGAGGAACAGCGCGACATAGAGCGCACGGCGGTTCTGGATCGACGGCATGAGGTCATGCGAGAGCGGATGGTCTTCGCCCAGTTCGCCTTGATCGAGTTGCGAGAGCAGGCCAATGCAGCGCAGCGTGTGTTCGTCCACGGTGTAGTGATGATACATCGAGAACTGCATCATCGCGGAAATGCGTGCGAAATCCGGGATGAAGCGGCCGAGGAGTCCGGATTCGTGCATCTTGCGCAGCACGACCTCAGGAGAGCGGCGCGAGGTGAGAATATCGAGAAACAGCCGATTGGCTTCGGGGTCGCGCCGTACGACGTCGCGGACAACGCCGAGCGATAGCGTGACCTGCCGGACGGCGTCGGGGTGAATCGGTAGTTGATCGCGGTCTGCGTGCCAGTAGAGCCGCAGCAGATTGACAGGATCGCGCGTGAAAACTTCCGGTCCAGCCGTCGTGATGCGTCCCGCCTGCACGACGAAATCGGTCGAGCCCTCAAGTGGCTTTGAGCGGCGGCGGAATCGGCCGACGAACCGATCGAGAATTGCCTTAGGCTTGGCCTCCCGTGCCTCAAGCGCGGCCGAAACGATGGCGGAGAGATCGCCGACTTCCTTGGCGATCGAGAAATAGTGCTTCATGAACCGTTCGACCGAGCGCAGGCCGCCACGATCGGCATAGCCCATCCGTGCCGCGACGATGCGTTGCATGTCGAAGCTGAGCCGCTCCTCGGCCCGCCCGGAGGCGTAGTGCATATGGCAGCGCACGCGCCAGAGAAATTCCTCGCAGCGGCGGAACAGCGCAAGTTCGCGTGAGGTGAAGATGCCGACCTTGATCAGCTCCCGCAGATCCTTGATCTGGTAGACGTATTTCACGATCCAGTAGAGTGTCTGAAGGTCGCGTAGCCCGCCCTTACCTTCCTTGACATTAGGCTCGACGAGGTAGCGCGATTGGCCGGCGCGCAGAAGGCGCTCGTCGCGCTCGGCCAGTTTGGCCTTGACGAATTCCATCGCCCGCCCGGCGACGACCTGCTTCTGAAACCGGTCCTCGAACTCGGCGAAAACGGCGTCGTCGCCAGCGAGGAGGCGGGACTCGAGTAGCGCGGTCCGGACCGTCAGGTCCTCTCGGGCAACACGCACGCATTCGTCGATCGTGCGCGTCGCATGGCCGACCTTGAGCCCGATATCCCAGAGCGCGTAGAGCATCGATTCGGCGATGCTTTCCGCCCAGGGCGTCGAGACCGGGAGCAGGAACAGGATATCCGTGTCCGAGCCAGGCGCCATCGTGCCGCGCCCGTAACCGCCGACCGCGACAATGGCGATCTTCTCGCCCGTCGTTGGGTTGTCGACTCGGTGCAGCCGCTCGCGTGCGAGCTGGAACAGGCTGGCGATGACGGCATCCTGCGCGTCCGACAGGAGGCGCGAGCAGGCGACGCCGCCCTTCTCGTTCAGCACGGCTTCGGCATCGCGCCGCGCATCGGCAAGAACGGCCTTGGCTTCCGCGACAAAGGCCGCCTTCAGCGCCTCGGGCGAACCCGTGGCAGGAACGGCGGCGCCGAGCCGGGCCTCGTATGTTGTGCCGATCACGCCCGCCGCCTTTCGATCGCATCCCAGATCGAAACGGCGAGATCCGGCCCGCCGAGCCGCTTGATCGCACGGATGCCGGTTGGCGAGGTGACGTTGATTTCGGTGAGATTGCCGTCGATCACGTCGATGCCGACGAAAATCAGCCCGCGATCCTTCAGCAGCGGCCCGATGCGCTCGCAGATTTCCTTCTCGCGCGCGGTGAATTCGGTCGCCTCCGCTGCGCCGCCGCGCACGAGATTGGAGCGGATATCGCCCGGCGCCGGCACGCGGTTCACCCCGGCGATCGCGACGCCATCGACGAGGATGATGCGCTTGTCGCCGGCATGCACCGCGGGCAGGAAGCGCTGGATCATCCAGGGTTCGCGCGCAATCCCCGCGAAATGATCCATGAAGCCGTTGAAGTTCATATCGTCGCGCGCGACCTTGAACACACCCGCACCGCCATTGCCGTAGAGCGGCTTCATCACGATATCGCCGTGCTCCGCCCGGAAGGCCTCGATCTCGGCACGATCGCGCGAGATCAGCGTCGGCGGCATCAGATTGGGGAATTCGGTGACGAGGATCTTCTCCGGCGCATTGCGCACATGGAACGGATCGTTGACGACCAGTACCTTGGGGTGGATGCGTTCGAGCAGGTGCGAGGCCGTGATATAGGCGAGATCGAACGGCGGGTCCTGCCGCATCAGGACGACGTCGAACGCCGTCATGTCAGTGCGGAATTCCTCGCCGAGCGTGCAATGGTTTCCCGCCTCGTCGCGCACGCTCACAGGCTGGACGCGCGCGGTGAGGTGATTGTCGCGCAGCGAGAGTTTCTCCGGGCCGTAGACGAAGAGTTCATGCCCGCGTGCCTGCGCCTCCAGCATCAGCGCGAAGGTCGAATCGCCTTTGATGTTGATCTTTTCGATGGGGTCCATCTGGACGGCGACGCGAAGCGGCATGGAACCTCCAACGGCTCGGGCAGGCAGGGTCAGTCGAGCGACAATTCGCCGATTGCTTCGATATGACGCGGCAAGTGCCCCGGTGCAATAAGGATCGCATCACACCGGATTACGCGAGGCATTGCCGCCCGCCGCGCTAGATAGACGCGCGCCCCGCGCGCGATGCGGCGGATCTTTTCCGGGGTGACGGAAGCAAGCGCCGAATCGAGGTCCGACCGGGCTTTCACCTCGACGAAAACCAATGTTCCAAAACGTTCGGCGACCAGATCGATCTCGACGCCACCACCCTGAAACCGACGCTCCCGGACCGAATAGCCCTTGAGGCGCAGTAACATTGCCGCCCAGAATTCGGCATCGTGACCGAGCAGGAAAGCAGCTTTGCGGTCACGCATCGGGGTCGGTTTCGGCAAGGCGCAACGCCCGCGCATAGACGCGCTTTCGCGGCAGGCCCATCTCGCCGGCGACGAGTTGCACGGCATCGCGCTGGGAATGGGCTTCCAGAGCTTTGCGCAGGGCCTCGTCGATCGCCGCGTCGCCGGTCTCCGCCCGTTCGCCGGCCGGGCCGACGACGAGCACGATCTCGCCCTTCGGTGGACCCTCCTTGGCGTAGATATCGGCCAGTTCCGGCAAGGTGCCGCGCCGGACCTGCTCGAAGCGCTTGGTCAGCTCGCGGGCGACAGCGGCCTCCCGATCACCGAGTACGGCGGCAAGATCGGCGAGGGTTTCGGTGATCCTGTGCGGCGCCTCGAAAAACACCAGCGAACCAGGCACAGCTTCGAGCTCGCGCGCTCGACGGCGCCTTTCGCCGGATTTCGACGGCAGAAAGCCCTCGAAGAAAAAGCGGTCGGTTGGCAGGCCCGAGAGCACTAGCCCCACCAGCACTGCCGAGGCGCCAGGAATGGCGGTGACGGGATATCCAGCTTCGACCGCCGCCTCGACGAGCTTGTAGCCGGGATCCGAAACAAGTGGCGTGCCAGCGTCGGAGACGAGCGCCAGCGCCTGCCCGGCAGCCAGCCGTTCGAGCACAACCGGTCGCATCTCTGCGGCGTTATGCTCGTGATAGGCAATCACCGGCGTTGTGATGCCGTAATGGGCGAGCAGCACGCGCGTCACGCGCTTGTCCTCTGCGAGGATGACATCGGCGGCAGCAAGCACCGAGAGGGCTCGCAGGGTGATATCACCGAGGTTGCCGATCGGCGTCGCGACGACATGAAGGCCGGGCTGGAGCCGTTCGGCCTCGGCGGCAAGGCCCAGAACGGTGAATTGCGATGCCATTCCGATGCTCCGATGGCTGGGCGAGGTGCCGGGCCAGTTTGGCCTGCTCTGCCACAGCGGGCGCAATTTGGCAAAAGGGCGCGGTCAACCGTTGCTGGAAAAACATGGTTTGCAAATATCGTTAACGATCTTTGGTGTAGTTTCTTGAACTCGCCGCATTTTGCCTCTCTTGTTGAGGCTGGAGGCTTGTACGTTCGCCGGTCGTTTCCCGGTGAACCGGGGTTGGAGTACATGGACATGAACCGCAACTTGCCCGTCATGCTGCACGGATTTCGCCATGAGGCTTTCGCTCGGGATGTCCCGGTCCTGCCTTCGCGCCGTCTTCTGATCGGCACGGTCGGGCTCGCGGCGCTGCTCGCGGGCTGCGCGGGAACCGGGCTCGACGGTCTGATCACCTCGGATTCAGAAACGCCGAAAACGCCGGCGACCAGCGGCGATGTGCTCGGTTCCGGTTCCGTGAAGGTCGCGCTCCTGCTGCCGCTCTCGAGCGCCAATGGACAGGCTGCCGCCGCGAGCCTGAAGAATGCCGCCGCGATGGCGATCGCCGATTTCGGCGGCAACGGCCAGTCCGGCATCCAGATCCACGTCAAGGACGACAAGGGCACGCCCGATGGCGCACGTCAGGCGGCGCAGGAAGCCATTGCACAGGGCGCCGAACTCATCATGGGCCCGTTGTTCGGCCCGTCGGTTCAGGCCGCTGCTTCCGTCGCGAAGCCGGCCGGCAAGCCGATGATTGCCTTTTCCTCCGATGCCGGGGCTGCGCAACCCGGCGTCTACCTGCTGTCGTTCCTGCCGCAGGGTGACGTGCGCCGCATCGTTTCCTTCGCGGCGAGCCGGGGCAAGAAGTCCTATGCCGCGCTCATTCCGCAGAGCGCCTACGGCAATGTGGTCGAAGCGGAATTCATGCAGGTCGCGAATTCGGGTGGGCGCCGCGCGGGGCCGATCGCGCGGTTCCAGCCGGGCAATCCGGCTTCGATCACTACGGCGGTGAACCAGTTGAAGGCTTCGATGGGCCAGTTCGACGCGCTGTTCATCGCCGAGAGCGCCGATGGCATCGGCGCGGTCGCTTCGGCGCTTTCGGGGGCTGGCATCACAAGCCGGCAGGTGCAGTTCATCTCGACCGGCATTTGGTCAGATGCGCGCGTCCATCGTGCGCCGGGCTTCGACGGTGCCTGGTATGCCGCACCGGACAATTCCCGCTTCGATTCGCTGTCATCCCGCTACCAGAGCCAGTTCGGCTCCGCCCCGAGCCGCATTGCCAGTCTCGCCTACGACGCGGTGACGCTCGCAAGCGCGCTGACGCAGAATTTCGGCACCCAGCGCTTCTCCGAGGCGACGCTGACGAATTCCAACGGCTTCTCGGGGCAGGACGGCGTGTTCCGCTTCCGCCAGAACGGCACCAACGATCGTGGTCTTGCCGTCTACGAGATCTCGGGCGGTGGCGCGCGTGTGATTTCCGCCGCGCCGACCACCTTCGTCGGCAACTGATCAGGCCGCCAGATCCGCGACGATCGCGTCGAGCACGGGGAACCCGCTCGGCGAGACGCGCAAGCGCCCCTCGCCGCAGGTTTCGATGAGCCCCTCGGCCGATAGGGCGGAGACGCGCCGCGCATCGAGCGCGTGACCCTTCAGCAGCTTGAACCGCTTGGGGTCGATGCCCTCGGTCAGGCGAAGCCCCATCAGCAGGAACTCGTCGCCCTCGTTCTCGTGGCTCAGGGCCTCGTCCGAGACGATGCCGTGCCCGTCGCGCAGCACATAGTCGCGCCAGGTTTCGGGCGAGCGTTCGGTCGCGAGCGCCCGCCGGCCGCGCTCGGTGTAAAGCCGGCCGTGCGCGCCGGGGCCGATGCCGGCATATTCGCCATAGCGCCAGTAGAGGAGGTTGTGGCGGCATTCGTCGCCCGGGCGGGCGTGGTTCGAAACCTCGTAGGCCGGCATCCCGTATTTGCCGCAGATCTCCTGCGTCACGTCATAGAGCGCGCGGGCGGCGTCGTGATCGGGGATGAGGAGCTTGCCGGCGTCGTAAAGCTGCTTGAACATCGTGTCCGGCTCGATGGTGAGCTGGTAGAGCGAGAGATGCGTCGGCGCATGGGCGAGCGCCTCGACCAATTCCTCGCGCCAGGCTTCGACCGTCTGGCCCGGACGGGCGTAGATCAGATCGAACGAGAAGCGTTCGAAATGCTTCGCTGCGATCGAGACCGCCACCAGCGCCTCGCCCACTGTGTGCAACCGCCCAAGCGCCTTGAGATCGGCTTCGACGAGGCTCTGCACGCCGAGGCTGACGCGGTTGACGCCCGCCGCGCGATAGCCCGCGAAGCGCTGCGCTTCCACCGAGGTCGGGTTCGCTTCGAGCGTGATCTCGCAATCGGGCCGGATCGACCAAAGCCTGCCGATCTCGTCGAGGATCGCCGCCACGGTCGCGGGTTTCATCAGCGAGGGGGTTCCGCCGCCGAAGAAGATCGAGCTGACATCGCGCCCCGGCGCGAGCGCGGCCATATGTGCGATCTCGCGCCGGTAGGCTTCCAGAAAGCTGGCTTCGTCAACACCGCCGCGCCGGACGTGGCTGTTGAAATCGCAATAGGGGCACTTCGATTGGCAGAACGGCCAATGCACATAGACGCCGAAGCCGGCGTCGAACGGCGGCAGGTGGAGATTGCTCATCCTGCAACCTTTTTCAGGCCCGCCTTGGCGACGAGGCGGATGAAGGCTCGCGCGCGATGAGAGAGCCCTTCCAGCTTGCCGTCCACCTCGCGAATGCCGTGCTTTTCTTCAGAGGTAATTTCCCCAAAGGTGCGGGTCTCGCCCTCTGGAACGAAGATCGGATCGTAGCCGAAACCGCGTGCACCGCGCGGCGGGAAGGTCAGTTGGCCGAAAACGCGCCCCTCCGCGATCAGCGTCTCGCCATCGGGCCAGGCAAGCACCAGCGCCGAGATGAAGCGGGCTTTCGCACCCTGTGGTTCGAAATCGCGGATTTCGAGTTCCCGCTTCACGCGCGCCATCGCGGCAGCGAAGTCGCGTGGGTGGCCGGCCCAATCGGCGGTGAAGAGTCCCGGCGCGCCATCGAGATCGTCGATCGCAAGGCCGGAATCGTCGGCCAGCGCAGGCAGTCCCGTGGCACGCGCGGCGGCGAGCGCCTTGATCGCGGCATTCTCGGCGTAGATCGTGCCGTTCTCCTCGGGCTCGGGCAGCCCGAGCGCGCCCGCGGAGACGCATTCGAGCCCGTAAGGCGCGAGTAGCTCGGTCATCTCCTTGAGTTTGCCGGCGTTATGCGTCGCAATGACGAGACGGCCGGAGAGCGGGCGCGGGTTGTTCATCGGATTATCCGCCGATCGCGGCCTTCTGGAGTGCGACGAGCTCGTTCGTGCCCTTGCGGGCAAGCGCGAGCAGCTTCATCAGTTCTTCTTCGGTGAAAGGCGCACCCTCGGCGGTGCCCTGCACCTCGATGATGCCACCCTTGCCGGTCATGACGAAATTCGCATCGGTCTCGGCGGCGGAATCCTCGGCGTAATCAAGGTCGAGCACCGGGTTTGACCGATAAATGCCACAGGAAATCGCCGCGACATGATCACGCAGCGGGATCGAGGTCAGCATGTTGCGCGCGACCATCCATTGGAAGCAATCGTGCAGCGCCACCCAGGCGCCGGTAATCGAGGCGGTGCGCGTGCCGCCATCGGCCTGAAGCACGTCGCAATCGAGCGTGATCTGCTTCTCGCCAAGGGCCGGAAGATCGACCACCGCCCGGAGCGCACGGCCGATGAGCCGCTGGATCTCCTGCGTGCGCCCCGAGGGTTTGCCGGCGGTCACCTCGCGGCGCGTGCGTTCGAGCGTCGCGCGCGGAAGCATCGAATATTCCGCCGTCACCCAGCCCTTGCCCGAACCGCGCAGCCACGGCGGGCCGCGCTCCTCGAGCGTTGCGGTGCACAGGACATGCGTTTCGCCGAATTTGACGAGGCAGGAGCCTTCCGCATAGCGCGCGACATTGCGTGCGAGCGATACGGCGCGCATTTCGTCGGGCTGGCGTTTCGAGGGGCGCATCGCGTGTCTCCTTGTGGCGCGGCGGGGCCGGTGCGGGCTTTTAGGCGCGAAGGGCGCGGGAGACAAGCGAGGATCGCAGTTTTCCTTGCCTTGTCGGATGGTGCTATTACCTCTTCTTCGGATGCGCGCATGTTGCCTGAATGACGAAAGGGAGCGAGACCTTGGCGGATAGGCCCGCGGACAATTCCGGCACGCCGCTCGGCGAACTCGACCTGCGTTCGCGCGATATCTTCCGGCGCATTGTCGAAGGCTATCTTGAGACGGGCGAGCCGATGGGCTCGCGCAACATCTCCAAGGTCCTGCCGGTTTCGCTTTCGGCCGCGACCGTGCGCAACGTGATGCAGGACCTGGAGGATCTCGGCCTCATCTATGCTCCGCACGTTTCCGCCGGCCGGCTGCCGACCGAGCAGGGGCTGCGGCTCTTCGTCGATTCGATCCTCGAGATCGGCGATGTCAGCACGGAGGATCGCGCGCGCATCGAGGCGCAGATCCGCGCCTCGGGCGCCGGGCGCAATTTCGACGATGCACTTCAGCAGGCGACCTCCCTGCTCTCCGGCGTCAGCCGCGGCGCAGGGGTGGTGGTGACCTCGAAATCGAACAAGCGATTGAAGCACATCGAATTCGTGCGGCTCGATGCTACGCAGGCGCTGGTCGTGCTCGTCTCGGATGACGGGACGATCGAGAACCGTCTCCTTTCCCTCCCGTCCGGCCTGCCGGCTTCCGCGCTTGTCGAGGCCTCGAATTACCTCAACCATCGCCTTAAGGGCCGCACGCTCGCCGATCTCAAGGCCGAGGTCGCGGCCAATCGCGCCACGATGGAGCGCGAGATCAGCGAAATCACCGCCCGGCTCGTCGAGAGCGGGCTTGCGGCCACGGCCTCGGACGCGGGCGACATGCGCCTCATCGTGCGCGGGCAGGCGAACCTGCTGGAGGATCTTACCGCGCTCTCCGATCTTGAGCGCATGCGCCTTCTCTTTGCCGATCTCGAGCGCGAGAAGGAGGTGATCGAACTCCTCTCCCGCGCCGAGGACGGGGACGGCGTGCGCATCTTCATCGGTTCGGAGAACAAGCTTTTCTCGATGTCCGGCTCGTCGATGATCGCCGCGCCGTTCCGGGATTCCGAGCAGAAAATCGTCGGCATCGTCGGCGTCATCGGACCGACGCGGCTCAACTACGCGCGTATAGTGCCCATGGTGGATTACACCGCGCGGGTGATGGGAAAGCTGCTGGAGCGGGGGTGATTATCCCCGCACGCCTGGTCCGTGCGATGCTGCTCGAAATTTCAATTGGAGCGGTGCATGCGCTTTGAATCTCGAACGGGAATGGCGGCGTTGCGGCTCGCACAGGTGGCGGAGCGGGAAACGCTTGCGCGAATCAGAAGCGAACTTGACGACATCCGGCGCGTGCTCGCGCTGCGGCGGGAGATGAAATACTCGCCCGACCAGCCGCGCGACTGGCATGGTCGCTGGACAAGCGGGAGCGGTGAAGAATCGACAGCAAGTGAAAGTTCTACCGAATCCGGTGGATTTTACGGGGAAGCGCCGGACGGAACGACAGTCGATGAGACCGGCACGAGCGGCTTCAGCAAGGACCAAGAAAACATGACTGTGCAAGCATTTCGTTCGGCCTTTTGTCTAGGGAGCATTCGCGAAGTCCTGCCCGGTCAATTCAATTCCATGCTTATCGGAGATGTCATTGCACTCGCCAACCAAGGAGATGCGGCTGCTCGCAGATGCCTTAAGCTTCTTGGAGAACCGAGATTTAGAAAATAGGAGAAGGAAATGGAAATAAGCGGCATATCCGACATCCTGAAGTTTCTGGATTTTTTGCGCGGGAAGAAAATCCATTTCAGATTGGACCAATATCGAACCAATACCATCATGGTTACTTTCACCCTTGTTGGATGCCGGGTCGAGGTCGATTTCTTCGAGGACCATATCGAGTTCAGCTATTTCACCGGCGACGAGGGCGTTCACGACGATTGGGCGGTCATGCAGGGGCTGCTCGACAAGCACTGGAGCGACGACTGACAAGAAAAAGCCCCCGTTTCCGGGGGCATTCGCATTTCAAGTCGTCGATGCCCGGCACAAGGCCGGGTATAACATTGGTTGCGTTGATCAAGCCGCGATCTGGCTGGTCGGCGCGGCGCTCTTCACATCGGCATCGACATGCGCTTCGAAGCGCTTGAAGTTCTCCTTGAACATGCCGACAAGCTTCTGCGCCGTCACGGCGAAGGCCGCCTTGTCCTGCCAGGTCTTGACCGGATAGAGGATATGCGGCTCGACACCCGGCACCGAGGCCGGCACGGCGAAGCCGAAATAAGGGTCGCGGCGGAAATCGGCCTTGGCGAGCGAACCGTCGAGCGCGGCCGAGAGCAGGCGGCGCGTCACGCGGATCGGCATGCGGCGGCCGGTGCCGTACTGCCCGCCCGTCCAGCCCGTGTTCACGAGCCAGCAATCGACGTGGTGCTTGGCGATGAGATCGCGCAGCAGGTTGCCGTATTCCGCTGGATGGCGTGGCATGAACGGCGCGCCGAAGCAGGTCGAGAACACGGCCTCGGGCTCGGTGACGCCCTTCTCGGTGCCGGCGACCTTGGCGGTGTAGCCCGAGAGGAAGTGATACATCGCCTCGGCCGGGGTCAGCTTGGCGATCGGCGGGAGAACGCCGAAGGCGTCGCAGGTCAGCATCACGATGTTCTTCGGGTGGCCGGCACGGCCGGTATCCGAGGCGTTCGGGATGAAGTGCAGCGGATAGGCGCAACGGGTATTCTCGGTCTTCGAGCCGTCGTCGAAATCCGGCACGCGGGTCTCGGCATCGACGACGACATTCTCGAGCACGGTGCCGAAGCGCTGGGTGGTGGCGTAGATTTCCGGCTCGGCCTCAGCCGAGAGGCGGATGGTCTTGGCGTAGCAGCCGCCCTCGAAATTGAAGATGCCGCTCTTCGACCAGCCGTGCTCGTCGTCGCCGATCAGCGTGCGGGTCGGGTCGGCTGACAGGGTCGTCTTGCCGGTGCCGGAGAGACCGAAAAACACGGCGGAATCGCCATCCGGGCCGACGTTGGCCGAGCAGTGCATCGGCATCACGCCCGCTTCGGGGAGCGCGTAATTGAGGTAGGTGAAGACGCTCTTCTTCATCTCGCCGGCATAGGAAGTGCCACCGATCAGCACGGTCTTCGAGGCGAAATCGACCGCGATCACCGTGCCGGTGCGGCAGCCATGGCGGGCGGGATCGGCCTTGAACGACGGCAGATCGACAATGGTCATCTCGGGCGCGAAGCTCGCAAGCTCGTGCGCCTCAGGGCGGATCAGCAGGTTGCGGATGAACAGCGAATGCCAGGCATATTCGGTGTAGACGCGGACCTTGACGCGGTTGGCCGGATCGGCGCCGCCGTAAAGATCCTGCGCGAAGAGTTCCTTGCCCTTGGCATGGGCCTTGAAGTCGGCGAGAAGAGTTGCGAAATTCGCGGGGGTGATGGCGCCGTTGTTGTCCCACCACACCTGGTTTTCAGTCGTGGCGTCGCGGACGACGAACTTGTCTTTCGGTGAACGGCCGGTGTGAACGCCCGTCTCGGCAAGCAGCGCGCCACCGGCGGTAATCATCGCCTCGCCGCGGCGGATCGATTCCTCATAGAGCGCCGGTGCCTCGAAATTGAAAAAGAACCGCGCCGGGCTCTCGAAGCCGAAGGTATTGGCACCGAGTGCTGCGTTGAAACGGCCTTTCGTTTCCATGAAGCGGCTCCTTTTTCGCCTGGGTCGGGTCGGACCCGTATGAGGGGATGGCAGCCTCTGTGGGCTGCCATCTGCCGTCCTCCGCGTCTCCCCTCGCATGGGACGGCAATTGCGGCTGGCGAATAGCAGGAATCCGCGCCCTTGCAATGGTCAGTTCGGTGAAAGCGAACACTTTTTCACGATTCACGGTTATCATCAGCACTGCCATACCAGTATAGCGATGAAAGCCAGAGTATTCGCCTGCCGGGAATGAACGAAATTCCGCTCTTCAGGTATTTCTCGCGCGCGCGGCGAATTCTTTGAGAACCTCCCTCAACTGGTCCGGCGACACAACCGGCTGGTCGAACACGAGGCGTGCAACAAGGTCACCGGCCTGAAGATCGAGCCCAAGCGGATCGAGGCCGCTCGCGCGCCAGGCTGCATCCGGTGCGCCGCACAGCCGCGTGGCATAGAGCGCCAGTGCGTCCCTATGCTCTCCGTTCAGGTGGTCGAGCGCGGAGACTTCCAGTTCCTGAAAGGCGGTTGTGTCACCGACTGGATTGAGAACGAGTTGCGCGTCGCCATCGAAGGCGCGCGCGAAACCGCCGTTAAGGTGAACACCGCTCGGCAGCAGGCGGAAGAAGGCGAAGTCCGGAAAATCCGCGTAGAGCTTTGCCTTGGGATGACGCCGGAGATAGCGGTCGCGCAGACGCGGCAGTTCGAGCGGGCCGGCGATCTCGGCCTGCACCTGCAACGTCAGCCGTGGATGGGCAAGCGGATCGCCCTTCCCGCCCTGCGCCAGCATCAGCGAGGCGCGCTGGTCCTGAAGCAGGTTCTGAGTATGGGCAGAAAGACGGGAAATCAGGATGACGGGCGTCCCGTCGAAATCGGTGGCGACGCTGGTGAGCGTGACGAAGGGCGCGCCCGACTGGGGATCGAGCGTGCCGAGCGCGCCGGTGCGCGCGGTGCGCAGGAGGTGGCGCGCGACCGGAATCGGCTCGAAATCCGCAGGCTGGCGCGGATCGCGGGGTGGCATTTCCGGGGCGAGATTGCGGATTTCATCGGTCATTGTCGATCTCCTGAGCCGTAAGGCCGATGCGACGATTCGATTTTCGCTGGAAAAATCCAAGGAAAATCATTGTCTGCCACAATTCGGCCTGTCTTCGTTCTAGATATCTGTCGCCAGAATAGCCAAATTCATGGCGAGGCGAAGGCCGTGCCGGCGCCCAGCAGAAGGAAGACTCATGCCGACGATCGCGCTTGTCGATGACGACCGGAACATCCTGACCTCCGTGTCGATTGCGTTGGAGAACGAGGGTTTCCGCGTTCAGAGCTATACCGACGGCGCGACCGCGCTCGACGGATTGCGTCAGAGCCCGCCGGATCTCGCCATCTTCGATATCAAGATGCCGCGCATGGACGGCATGGAACTGCTGCGCCGCCTGCGCCAGAAGTCAGATCTACCCGTGATCTTCCTCACCTCGAAGGACGACGAGATCGACGAGCTGTTCGGCCTCAAGATGGGTGCGGACGATTTCATCCGGAAACCGTTCTCGCAACGTCTTCTCGTCGAGCGCGTCAAGGCGATCCTGCGTCGCGCCGGCGCCAAGGATATTCCCGCCTCCAAGGAAGCCGACGCGAAGGTGCTTGAACGCGGCCTCCTGCGGATGGACCCCGAGCGCCACACCTGCACCTGGAAGGGCGAGCCGGTCGTGCTGACCGTTACCGAGTTCCTGATCCTCCAGTCGCTCGCCCAGCGTCCCGGCGTGGTCCGGAGCCGCAACGCATTGATGGATGCAGCCTACGACGATCAGGTCTATGTTGACGACCGGACGATCGATAGCCACATCAAGCGGCTTCGGAAGAAGTTCAAGCAAGTCGACGACGATTTCGAGATGATCGAGACGCTCTACGGCGTCGGCTATCGCTTCAAGGAAGGCTGAACCCGGCGCGCCGCCGGGCTTAAGGGAGGAGCCGTTGCTCGACCGCGCCAAGGCGGCTCAGTCCGAGACCGGAACGCCCGGCAGCAGGCCGGATCTCGCCGATCCGCCGTCTGGTGGCTGGTTCGGGCGTGCGCGCCGGATGTTGCGCTTAAGGCAGGGCCTCGCGCGTCGACTGTCCTCCTCGCTCACGCGGCGCATCGCCATCCTGAACCTGGCGGGGCTCGTTGCGCTGTTCATCGGCTTTCTCTGGCTCAACCAGACTCGCGTCGGCGTGATCGATGCACGCGTCCAGTCACTGTCGCTTCAGGCCGAAATCATCGCTGCGGCGATTTCGAGTGCGGTCGGAACCCAATCCAACCAGCTCGAACTCGATCCGGACAAGCTGCTCCAGCAACAACTCAACGATGCGCAGCCGGCCGAGGAGGCAGCACCGAACTGGTTCGAGTTCTCGATCAACCCGGCGCGTGTCGCGCCGGTGCTGCGGCGGCTAGTGACGCCGACACGTACCCGCGCCCGCATTTACGATCGCGATGGCCTGCTCCTGCTCGATACGCGCGCCTTCTACAACCCGTCCGACTTTTCTGAGACCATCCGCCCGGTCGTCGAGGACGATTCGACCTGGACCCTGTTCTCGCGCACCTGGAATGCGGTGAAGCAGAGTTTCGGACGTGTCGATATCGGCCAACCGGAAGCGCTCGCGCCGAACGCGCGTCTGCCTGAGATCGATCGGGCGCTGAAGGGATCGCCGGCCTCTGTCGTCCGCGTGGCGACCAATGGACGGACGATTGTCTTCGCTGCGACCCCGATCCAGCGCGCCAACGCGGTGCGAGGCGTCCTCCTGCTCTCGACACAAGAAGGCGACGTCGACCGGGTGATTGCGGACGAACGGCGCGGCTATGTCATGGTGTTCCTGATCGCGGCCGGCGTGATGCTGGTTCTCTCCGTTCTCTTGGCCGGAACGATCGCCGAGCCCGTGCGGCGGCTCTCCGATGCGGCGGATCGGGTCCGGCGCGGCATTCGTGCCCGCGAGGAAATTCCCGATTTCTCCGCCCGCTCGGATGAAATCGGTCAGCTCTCGGCCTCGCTGCGGGACATGACCGGCGCGCTCTACAACCGCATCGAGGCGATCGAACGCTTCGCGGCCGATGTCAGCCACGAACTCAAGAACCCGCTGACCTCGCTCAGAAGTGCCGTCGAAACCTTGCCGTTGGCCAGGAAGGAGGAGAGTCGCGAACGCCTGCTCTCCGTCATCATTCACGATGTCAAACGCCTTGACCGCCTGATTACCGATATCTCGGATGCCTCGCGTCTCGATGCGGAGTTGCAGCGCGGCGGCTCGGAGCCGTTCGATCTTGTCGCGCTCGCCGAAACGGTCGTCGGCATGAAGCGCGATGTTGCCCAGCCGGGCGATCCCGAGCTTGTCTTTCATCGCGGCACCCTGCCGAAGGGCAAGGGAACTCTCGTGGTCAACGGGCATGACAGCCGCGTCGTGCAGGTCCTGACCAATCTTATCGACAACGCGCTTTCGTTCACCGCTCCGGGCAAGCCCGTGGTCGTCACGGTCGGGCATGTCGGCGGAATGGCCGAGATTCGGGTGGAGGACGGAGGCCCCGGCATCCCCGATCACGCGCTCGAACGCATCTTCGAGCGTTTCTATACGGACCGACCGGATCACGGCTTCGGACAAAACTCCGGCCTTGGCCTCTCGATCTCGAAGCAGATCGTGCTGGCGCATAACGGCACGATCCGGGCCGACAACATCGTTGACGAAGCCGGCAATCGTTGCGGCGCGCGCTTTATCGTTCGGCTGCCGGTGGCGAGCCCGTGAGCGAGGGCGGGTATGTCCATGCCTCGGCCTTGGTCGTCGGCGAAAAGGGCGTGCTGGTGCGCGGGCCGTCAGGTGCGGGGAAATCGCGGCTCGTGGCCGCACTCCGGCAGGCGGCGCAAGCCGGGGGGCGTTTTGCGCGGCTTGTCGGCGACGATCGGGTCGCGCTGCGGGTTCGCGGCGGCCGGGTTCTCGCAGCGGGGCATCCGGTTGTGGAAGGGCTGCTCGAGCGGCGCGGCATTGGTCTCTGCCGCGTTGCTGTTCTGTCACCCGCCGTCATCGGACAGGTCGTCGACCTCGTCGCGGAAGCGCCACGGCTGCCGGAGCAGGGCCGCACCATACGGCTGGAAGGTGTCGAGCTGCCGTATTTGCAGGTCGATGACCGGCTTTCCGGCGCCGATCAGGCGGCTCTGGTGCTATTTTGGCTGTTCGGTTAGTTTCGCATGTGCGAAAAAGGGCGAATGCGACGGGTTTTGCTTGCCAAGTCGAGTTGGCTCGACAAAATGCCCGTCCTGATCGCGCGGGCGGCAGGTCGCCTGACGTGATCGCAACAGCGATCCGGGAACGGAAAGGTCACGGTATCCGTCGATGATCGGAATGGTATTGGTCAGCCACGGCCAGCTCGCGACCGAGTTTCGCCTGGCGATGGAACACGTGGTGGGGCGGCAGCCGCAAGTGGCGACTGTCTGCATCGGCCCGGAAGACGACATGGATGCCCGGCGCGGCGAAATCGTGGCCGCCATCAAGGCCGTGGACGCGGGTGATGGCGTGGTCGTTCTTACCGACATGTTCGGCGGCACGCCCTCGAACCTCGCAATATCGGCGATGAACGGCGCTAACGTTGAGGTGATCGCGGGCATCAATCTCCCGATGCTGGTCAAGCTTGCAAAAGTGCGGGAAACGACCCCGCTTGCCGAAGCGGTCACGCAGGCGCAGGATGCCGGCAAGAAATACATCAACGTTGCCAGTCACATCCTGGCAGGTCGCTGAGGCTGAAGCCATGTCGGATGAACCCTGCCCCCCGCCGCCGGTCGTCGAAGGCGCGCTCATCCGCGAGCTTCCCATCATCAACCGCAAGGGACTTCATGCCCGCGCGTCGGCGAAGTTCGTGCAGTGCTGCGAGAATTTCACGGCCGATATCCGCGTCACCCGATGCGGCGAAACCGTGGGCGGCACCTCGATCATGGGGCTTCTGACCCTCGCGGCGGCGCAAGGCACCAGCGTTTCCGTCGCCGCAACCGGCGCGCAGGCAAAAGAGGCCCTGGATGCGCTCGAAGCGCTGCTCGCCAACCGCTTCGGCGAGGACGAGTAGTTCAGCTTGACCGGGCGTCGAACCGACGGCGAGCGTCGTCAATCCCGGAGCGGTTTTCCTTTGCCCAGTCGGCAAGTATCCGGAAGTGGCCGATCAGCGAGCACCCCAGCGCTGTGAGACCATAAGTCACGGCGGGAGGAATCGATGGCTGGACGTTCCGCCAGACCAGACCATCCCGTTCCAGGCAGCGCAATGTCGCTGTCAGCACGCGTTGCGAGATGTCCGGTACGAGGCGCCGGAGCGCGCTGAACCTGTGATCGCCGTGTGACAGGTGCAGGAGCACCAGAATGCTCCACTTGTCGCTGATGCCGGCGACGACCTCCCGAACCGGGCAATTCTCAGGCGCGCCTCGATCTTCGCGGGTCAATGGAATCTCCAAGGTTACAAAAAAGTGCCTACTTCCTTTTTATAACCAATAGCACTTCAATCCCCTCAGGCCAAGCCGGCCCCGTCCAACCTGAGAGGAGAACGCGCATGCCCAAATCCAATTTCTCGCCCGCGAAGGCGGCGACAGCAGCCTTGATCGCCATGGCCTCGCCCGCCTCCGCCGGGGATCTCGACACCGTCAAGGCGCTGTATTCGGATGCCTTCTCGGCCACCGGATCGCCTGAAAAGCGCGCCGCAGCATTTGCCGGGCTCGCAGACACCTGGCAGTCGATCGGCGATTATTCCGGCAAGAACAAGTCGCGCGAGGAACTGACGAAACAACTCGCCGGATTTTTCCAGCTTATTCCGGATCTGACATGGTCGATCGAGCAGATCGTCCAGTCGGGCGATACCTATGTCGTCCGTGGCCGTGCGACCGGAACGCCGAAAGGACCGCTGTTCGGGGTTGACGGCAAGGGCAAATCCTTCACGATCATGTCGATCGATATCCACAAGGTCGAGAACGGCAAGATCGCAACATCGCACCATGTCGAGGATTGGGCCGGCGCGCTACGGCAGCTTTCCGCCAAGTGATCTGCCGGACGACCCCTAGACCGAGGCGGACGGAAAGTCGCCCGCCTCGTTCGATATAAAGAAATCTTTATATGTTTATTGCGACTTTCGGTATTCTCTGATACGGACGGTCCGCCGGCCCGCACGAGGCCGAGCGATCCGGCGCGGCCGGCCGCGAGAAAGCGGCACGCAGGCCGCGCGATCAGCACAGAGGGTTTCATGGATTACGTCGTCAAGGATATCGGCCTCGCGGATTGGGGTCGCAAGGAAATCAACATGGCCGAGACCGAGATGCCGGGTCTCATGGCTGTCCGCGAGGAGTACAAGGGTCAGCAGCCGCTCAAGGGCGCACGCATTGCCGGCTGCCTGCACATGACGATCCAGACAGCGGTTCTGATCGAGACGCTCAAGGTGCTCGGCGCCGACGTCCGCTGGTCGAGCTGCAACATCTATTCGACGCAGGACCATGCAGCCGCCGCCATCGCCAAGACGGGTACGCCGGTGTTCGCGATCAAGGGCGAGACGCTGGAAGACTATTGGGAATATGTCTACCGCACCGCGCAGTGGGGCGACGGCGGCACCCCGAACATGATCCTCGACGATGGTGGCGATCTCACCATGTTCATCATCCTCGGTGCCGAGGCCGAGAATGGCGACGCCGCCTTCCTCGACAAGCCGGGCAACGAGGAAGAGACGATTTTCTTCGCGCTGATCAAGAAGGTGATGAAGGCCAATCCGGGTTGGTTCACCCGCGTGCGCGGCGCCATCAAGGGTGTTTCCGAAGAGACCACCACGGGCGTGCATCGCCTTTACGATCTCGCCAAGGCGCATCGCCTGCCATTCCCGGCGATCAACGTGAATGATTCGGTCACCAAGTCGAAATTCGACAACCTCTACGGTTGCCGTGAATCGCTCGTCGATGCGCTGCGCCGTGGCACGGACGTGATGATGGCCGGCAAGGTCGCGATGGTCGCGGGCTACGGCGACGTCGGCAAGGGTTCGGCCGCCTCGCTCCGCCAGGCCGGTTGCCGTGTGCTTGTCTCCGAAATTGACCCGATCTGCGCGCTTCAGGCCGCGATGGAAGGCTATGAGGTCACCACGATGGAAGATGCGGCGTCGCGCGCCGATATCTTCGTCACCTCGACCGGCAACGTGGATGTCATCACGGTCGAGCATATGCGGGCGATGAAGCATCGCGCCATCGTCTGCAATATCGGCCACTTCGATTCGGAAATTCAGGTCGCGGGCCTCAAGAACTTCAAGTGGGACAACGTCAAGCCGCAGGTCGACGAGATCGAGTTCCCCGACGGCAAGCGCATCATCCTTCTCTCGGAAGGCCGCCTCGTGAACCTCGGCAATGCGACGGGCCATCCGTCCTTCGTGATGTCGTGCTCGTTCTCGAACCAGACGCTGGCGCAGATCGAACTCTGGAACCACCACGCCAAATACGAGAACAAGGTCTACACGCTGCCCAAGCACCTCGACGAAAAGGTCGCGGCACTGCATCTCGCCAAGGTCGGTGCGAAGCTCACCGTGCTTTCCAAGAAGCAGGCGGGCTACATTGGCGTGCCGGAGACCGGCCCGTTCAAGCCCGAGACCTATCGTTACTGAGGCATCCGGCGCGCGCCGCCGGATATTCTCCTTCTGTTCCGACTAATCCAACGCGTCCGGGAAGCCGGGCGCGTTATTTGTTTGTTAACCACTTCCTGCGGGAGTCACTCGACGATTAAAGTGCGCCCGCGCGTATCGCTCCGGTGATTCGCGGCGCGGCGGCGCAAAAGGATTTCGCGCGAAAATGGCGGCTAAGCGCGAGGAGGCCAGGAGATGGAGGACGAGGCAGCTCCGGCGGGCGATCTTGGGCGGAAGATCGCGCGGGAGGCCGATGTGAGATCGCCGTGGCGAACCGGCGCCGCGCGGCTGGCCCTGCGCGCAGCCCCGATCGTTGCCAGCATCTCGACTTACGGGCAGGCTCTCGCGGCCGGAAATGACGGGTTCGAACTGCGTCTGCCCGCTCAGGTCATGAGCCGTTTCGAAATCGTCGGCGCCACCATCCCGCTCTCGATCGCGCTTCTGGCGGTAACCCTCTATGCCGCGACCATTTCCATCCTGCATGTCCGCGCCCGCCGGATCTGGAACGATCATTTCGAGGAGCAGAACCGCGCCATCCAGGATGCGCAGGCACAGGTCGAGCGGTCCCATCTGTTTCTGGCCTCCGATCGTCAGCTTCTGGTCGCCTGGAACGGCCAGACAGGCGAGCCGGAATTCGAGGGTGATCCCGGCATCATCCTCGAAACGACGGTGCCGCAGCGCGTGCTTGCCTTTGGCGATTGGCTCCCGGAGGAAGATGCGCGCCGCGTCGATCACCGCCTGATGGCCCTGCGGTCGTCCGGAACAGCATTTTCCGAACAACTCCGCTCCCTGCGCGGCGATCACGTCGAGATCGAGGGCAGGCCCATTGCCGGGCGGGCGGTGATGTCGATCCGCATCGCCACCGGCGAGCGCCTCGCGCTGGCGCGACTGATGGACGAGAAAAACGCGCTCGAACTCGCACAAAATCAGCTGCGCTCGGTCGTCGAGGCCATTCCCCAACCGGTCTGGCTGCGCGACCGTGCCGGCAAGCTTGGCTGGGTGAACACCGCCTATGCGCAGGCGGTGGATGCGCCGGGCCCCGAAGTCGTTCTGCGTACCCAGACCGAAATTCTCGACAGCGACGACCGTGCCGCGATTCGCCGCCGACAGGCTGACAGCGGACGTTATCATGGCTCCGTCACGGCGATCTTTGCCGGCGAGCGGCGCAAAGTCGATGTCGTCGAGGTCGCCGGGCCGGAAGGCGGTGGCGGCTTCGCGCTCGACATGAGCGAATTGGAGGCCACCCGGCAGGCGCTCGAACGGCAGATGGAAGCGCATGTCAGAACGCTCGACGAACTGCCGAGCGCTGTCGCGATCTTTGATCGCGCCCAGCGCCTCACCTATTCTAACCGCGCCTTCGCCGATCTTTTCGCGCTCGACGCCCAGTTCCTCGGCAACCACCCTAGCAACGCCGAGCTGCTCGATCACCTCCGGGCCAAGGGACGCTTGCCGGAAGCCTCGAACTACCGCGAGTGGAAAGCGCACCTCATTGCCCAGTTTGCGGCCACCGAGCAGGCTGAGCGCGGCTGGCGCCTCCCGAACGGGCGTTCGCTGCGGGTGGTGACGACCCCGAACCCGCAAGGCGGGCTGACCTACCTCTTCGAGGACGAGACCGAGCGTTTCACGCTCGAAACCTCCTACGACCGGCTGAAAAACACCCAGTGGGAAACCCTGATGGCGCTGTCGGAAGGCGTTGGCGTGTTCGGTTCCGACGGGTGCCTGCAACTGTCGAACCCGGCCTTTGCCGATCTGTTCGGCATCGCGCCGGAAACGTTGCAGGGGTCCCCCCATGTCGAGGAGGTCGCGGCCGCCTCGACCAAGGCGCCGAAGGAATGCTGGCGCACGATCATTGGGATTGTCTGCCTGTTGGCGGAAGCGCGCGACGACAAGCAGTTTGAGGTTGCCGCGCAGGACGGGCGTATCCTCCACGTGACGACGACGCCACTTCCCGAGCGCGCGACGCTGGTGACCGTCGCCGATGTCACCGACACTGTGGAGGCTGAGACGCGCCTGCGCGAGCACAACGAGGCTTTGCGGCAGGCGGCGCGCCTGCGGACGGATTTCATCAAGAGCGTGTCGTTCGAATTGCGCTCGCCTCTGACCTCGGTGGTCGGGCTGGCGCAGGCGCTCGCCGGCGGTGTCGCGGGCGAGCTCAACCCGAAGCAGCTTTCCTACACGCAGGATCTTTCCCGCGCGGCCGATGCGGTGTTGACGATCACTTCGGACATTCTCGATCTTGCGGACGTCGAGGCCGGGGCCGGCATCGAGATCGAAAAGAGCGACGTCGACATCGCCGGCGCGATCAGCGAGGCGATGGAGGGGCTCAAGGATCGCCTCGGCGATGCCAAGGTGCGCCTCTCGATCAATTTGCCGAGCGGGATCGCGACGATCCGCGCCGATGCCAAGCGATTCCGCCACATTGTGTTCAATCTGCTCGCCAACGCCATCGCCTATTCCGGACCCGGCGATACCGTGCGCCTCGCCGTCCGCCGGGCCGAGGGCGGCATCGCGATCGACGTTACCGATCCGGGTCGTGAGCAGGGACTGGAGGTTTCGCCGGGCCAGGGACACGTGCCGAGCGTCGAGCGCGGCCACGGCCTCCGGTTCTCGCTCGCCAAGGCGCTCACGAAGCTGCATGGCGGCAGCCTCGGCGTCAGCGATGACGGCAAGGGCGGGCATACGACAACCGTCGTGCTACCGGATGCGTGAGGGAGCCTTGCGATGACGGAAGCGGGCGCTCCGGTTCTCTGGCGCATCGACCTGCCTGACGAGACCGCGACCGAGCGCGTGGCGCAGCAGATCGCTGCGGAATTGCGGCCGGGCGATCTCGTGACGCTCGCGGGCGATCTCGGGGCCGGCAAGACCACCTTCGCACGGGCGATGATCCGCACCTTGACGCGCGATCCGGCGCTGGAGGTGCCAAGCCCGACCTACACCCTGATGCAGACGTATGACGCGCCGGATTTTCGCATCGTCCACGCGGATCTCTACCGCGTCGCCGATGTCAGCGAACTCGTTGAACTCGGCTGGGAGGATGCGGCGGAAAACGCGATCGTCCTGTGCGAATGGGCCGATAAGGCGGGCGACATTCTCGCCGAGGATCGGCTTGATGCCCGCTTCGACATTCCGCCCGGCGGCGAGGGACGCATCCTCACGCTCACCGGCCACGGCCGCCTTGCGCCCCGGCTGGCGCGCGCCTGCGCGATCGACGGCCTTTTCCGGAAAGGGGGCTTTCCCGATCCCGCGCGCGAATTCATGCAAGGCGATGCTTCGGTGCGCGCCTACGAGCGCATTCGCGATCCAGCCTCCGGCCGCAGCGCCATTCTCATGATCGCGCCGCGACGGCCGGACGGGCCGCCGATTCGCTTGGGCAAGAGCTATTCGCAGCTCGTGCATCTCGCCGAATCCGTCCATGCCTTTGTCGCGATGACCAAGGGCCTTCGCGACCTTGGCCTCTCCGCGCCGGAACTCTACGCCGCCGACCTCGACGCCGGGCTGCTGCTGATCGAGGATCTCGGCATCGAGGGGGTCGTCGATGCCAACGGTCCGATCCCGGAGCGTTACGCATTGGCGGTGGATGTGCTAGCCGAACTTCATTCGCGCACCCTGCCGACCGAGCTTCCCGTCGACGGGTTGCAGATGCACAAGCTGCATCGGTACGATCTTGAGGCGCTGACCATCGAGGCTGAACTGCTGCTCGACTGGTACCTGCCCTACGCCAACAAGCGCACGCCGAACGCCGGTATGCGCCTCGGTTTTGTTGACCAATGGGTCTCGACGCTCGATGTGATCGTCAACGGTGAGCGGACCTGGACGCTACGCGACTACCACTCGCCCAACCTGATCTGGCTGCCCGCGCGCGAGGGGCTGCGCAGGATTGGTCTGATCGACTATCAGGACTGCGTCATCGGTCACCCTGCCTACGATGTCGTTTCGCTGCTTCAGGATGCGCGCGTCACCGTGCCGGAACCGCTCGAACTCTCGCTGCTCGCCCGTTATGCCAAGGGTCGGCGCGCGCGTGATCCCGATTTCGACATGCAGGCTTTCGCGGCGGCCTATGCCATTCTCGGCGCGCAACGCGCGACCAAGGTCCTTGGCATCTTCGTCCGGCTCGACCGACGTGACGGCAAGCCAGCCTACCTGAGGCATATCCCCCGGATCGAGGCCTATCTCAAGCGCTGCCTCGCGCATCCGGTCTTGGCAAAGCTCGCCGGCTGGTATCAAACCAACCTGCCGGGATTTGCGACGGATTCGGGGAATGGGGCAGGCATTGGCGATCGACAAGGCGATGGTGCTGGCAGCGGGGCTGGGCACGCGGATGCGCCCGCTGACGGACAAGCTGCCGAAGCCGCTGGTGAAGGCGGGCGGCAGGACCCTGCTCGATCATAACCTCGACCAGCTCGCCGCCTGCGGGGTCCGTGATGCGGTGGTCAATGTCCATTACCTTCCCGATCAGATCATCGCGCACGTGAAGGGGCGGAAGGCACCGCGCATCACCATTTCCGACGAGCGCGACCGCATCCTCGATTCCGGCGGCGGCATCGGCAAGGTGCTGCCCTTCTTCGGCAACCGGCCCTTCTTTTCGCTCAACGCCGATACGATCTGGCTTGATGGGCCACGCCGCAACCTCGACCGGATGCGGGAGTATTTCGATCCAGAAACGATGGATGTGCTCCTGCTGGTCGCTCCTGCGGTCTCCACCATCGGCTGGGGTAATCGCGGAGATTTCATCCTCGAACAGGATGGTCGCCTGCGTCGCCCGAAGCCGGGCGAGGTCGCGCCTTTCGCCTATACCGGCGCCGCGATCCTCAAACCGCAATCCTTCTCCGGAAAACCCGAGGTCTTCTCGCTCAACCGCATCTTCGACGAGGCACGGGAGGCGGACCGGTTTTACGGCCTCCGGCTTGATGGCTTGTTCATGCATGTCGGCACGCCCGCCGCGCTGGAAGAGGCCGAGCGGGCGCTCACCCTCTATGATCGGTAGCGTCCGATGACGCGCACGGTCCCGAACGTCTTCACGATAGCGCCGGGGCTGCCTTTCGTGCGGCTTGTGGTCGAGGAGCTTCTGGCGGGTCGGCTCATCGACATTCCCTTCGGCGAAGAGCCGCATCGCCTTGCCGATCTCACGATCCATGTGCCGACGCAGCGCGTGCGCCGCCTTGTGGAGGAAGAGTTCATCCGCACACTCGCCCCACGCCCGGCCATCCTGCCGCGCATCCGGCCGCTGGCGGAGCCCGGCGATCCGCTCCGGACACCCGAGGAGGGGGAAGCGGAAAACGATGGACTTTCGATCGACGCGCTTGGCGCCGGCCGCATCATCGGTCCGCTCGAACGCCGTTTCCTGCTGCTGCCACTGGTGAGGGCCTGGCTGCACGGCATCCGCGCCGAGGCGGGTGATCGGCTCACGGGCGAGGCCGGCCTACGCGAGGAGCTCGTTCTCGCGGATGAGCTTGGTCGACTGATCGACGAGATGCGGATCGCCGAGGAGCCGCTGGCCAAGCTCGAATCCACCGCTCCGCCGGGTTACGACGAAGCGAAACACGATCTCTATTGGGCAAAATCGCGTGAATTCCTGCGGATTGCCGCCCAAGCCTGGCCTGCGCATCTGCTGGAAATCGGCGCGCGCGACGAGATGGAGGTTCGCCTCGAAAACATCGGGATCGAGACCCGCCGCATCGCGGGCGGTGCCGGCGGACCGGTGCTGGTGATCGGTTCGACCGGGTCCGTGCTGGCGACTGCGCGGCTGATGCGAGCGGTAAGTCACCACCCGCAGGGCGCAGTCGTCCTGCCGGGTCTGGATATCGATCTTGACGAAACCGCCTGGGCGATGATCGGCGACGACAAATCGACCATCGCCACCCGCTTCGCGCATCCGCAGGCGAGCCTCAAGAACCTGCTGGCGATCCTCGGCCTCAGGCGCGAGAATGTCGTGACGATTGGCGCGACAATGAGGGCGCGCAATCGCGTGATCTCCGAGGCCTTGCGCCCGGCGGAGACCATCGATCTCTGGCGTGATCGCGTGGATACATCGCTGCTCGTCTCCGGGTTGGAGGGCATTGAGGTGATCGAAGCCGCCGAAGAACGGGAAGAAGGGCTCGCCGTCGCGCTGTTGATGCGCGAGACGCTTGAAGACCCGTCGGCTTCCGTTGTCTGCGTCACGGCCAATCGCAAGCTTGCCGAGCGCGTCCGCGCCGAACTGCGACGCTGGGCGATCGATGTCGAGGATTCGGCCGGCGTTCCGCTCTCCGAAACCCCGGCCGGGCGCATGCTGCTCCTGTTGTTCCGTGCCGCGACCGAGCAGGACGGCGGTGCAATCCTCGCCTTGTTGCGCGATCCGCTTGTCGCACTCGGCTTCGATGCTGCGACTTTTGAACCCCTCGTCGATGCGATGGAAATCCTCGTGTTTCGCGGACGGCATTTCTCGAAGGGAGAACCGCTTTCGGCACGAGTCGCCGTGGTCCTGGCAAAGGAAGAGCGCCACGCCCATCCTGCGGCCGAACGCATCGGCACGGAGGTCCGGGCGGAACTGCCGGTTCTCGCCAAGGCCCTCGATGACGTTTTCGTCCGCCTCGTCGGGGACGATGCCCCGCGACGTCTCGATGATTTTGCTGTTGCGCTCGGTGACGCAATGCACCGGCTCACGGAAGATGTCGATGGGCGTACTCCGCTTGGGGAGGATGCGCATTCCGCCCGTCTGCTCGTGCTGCTGGAAGAGGTGGGCGCGCATGGTGCTGCGACGCTGATGGAGCCTTCTGACGCGATCAGCGCAATCGAGTTGCTCGTCCGCGGTGATATTCTCCCTCCGGTCGGTGGTCATCCGCGCGCAGCGATACTGGGACCGCTGGAATCGCGTCTCGTCAAGGCGGATCGGATCATCCTCGCCGGCCTCAATGAAGGCTCGTTCCCGCCAGCGGCGCGAGAGGGGCCGTTTCTCAACCGGACGATGCGGCTCGATCTGGGTCTGCAACCGCCGGAGCGCCGAATCGGCCAGAGCGCACACGATTTCGCGATGCTCGCCGGCGCACGGCATGTCGTGCTGACGCGGGCTCGCCGCGAGGGCGAATCGCCGGCGCTGGCCTCGCGGTTCCTTCGGCGCCTGCGAGGGCTGGTCGGCGAGGACAACTGGAAGGAAGCCGCCGGGCGCGGTACCCGCATCATCGACTTCGCACGGCGGCTGGACGAACCGTCAGGCCCGGTCAGGCCTTGCGTCGAGCCGGAGCCCTTTCCTGCCGCGCCGCGCGTGCCGGCGAAACTCTCCGTCACGGAAATCGAGACCCTGCGGCGTGATCCCTACGCGATCTACGCCCGGCATCTGCTTGGCCTCGAGCCGCTGGAGCCGATCGAGCCGGAACTCGATGCGCGCGAGCGCGGCACCGTGCTCCACGCCTGTCTTGAGGAATACGTAAAGTCCGACCCGCCGGTCGACCCGGCGGCGGCGGCGGACAGATTGATCGAGATCGGTCGCAGACACTTCGACAGCCTGCGGCATGATCGCGAACTCCACGAATTCTGGTGGCAGCGCTTTCGCGAGATCGTTCCGGGTTTCGTCGCTTTCGACCATGAGCGGCGCGTGCAGGGTTGGCAGGTTCTGGCCGAGCGTTACGGCAGGGTGGAAATCAACCTTCCCGCCGGCGAAACTGTCGCGATCACCGGCCGCGCCGATCGGATCGAGACCCGCGCCGGTGAGCGCGCGATATTCGATTACAAATCAGGCGCTGTTCCGAACAAGAATGACATTCTGGCACATCTTGCGGCGCAACTGCCGGCCACGGCGGCGCTAGCTCGGCGCGGTGCATTCCCCGATGTATCGGTCGAGGCCGAAACCAGTGCGCTCGCACATCTCTCCGTCGGCGGGCAGGAAGCGGTCGAGCCGGTAGAGGTCAAACCGCCGGACCTCTCGCTCGATGCCTTCGCCGAGGAGGACTGGAAGCTTTTGGAGGAGCAGCTCTCCCGCCTCGCGAGCGGTGAGGAGGCCTACCGCGTGCGGCTCTATCCGAAATCCGGCAATCGCCCCGGCGATTACGATCATCTTGCCCGCGTCGACGAATGGCGGATGGTTGGTGTGGGCGAGGACACGGAATGAACAGTCCCTTCGTCATCCCCGAAAGCGAGCGGCAGGATCGGATCGCTGCGACCGAGCCGAGGCAGGATGTCTGGGTGTCGGCCAACGCGGGCTCCGGCAAGACGACGATCCTGCGCAACCGCGTGATCCGGCTGCTGTTGGAAGGCGTCGCGCCGGATCGCATCCTCTGCCTCACCTACACCAAGGCGGCGGCGGCCGAGATGCAGGGGCGCATCTTCGCTGAACTCGCGCGTTGGGTGCAGCTCGACGACAAGGCGCTCGGTGAAGAGCTTGCCGGTCTCGCAGGTGATGCACGGGCGGCGACGCCGCAGCGTCTTGCCCGCGCGCGCACGCTTTTCGCCCACGCTATCGAGACGCCGGGCGGGCTCAAGATCCAGACGATCCATGCCTTCGCCGAGCGAGCCTTGCATCTCTTCCCTCTGGAAGCCGGGGTGCCGCTCAACTTCGAGGTTGTGGAAGCGGGCGAAGCGAAGACCATGCGGCTTGAGGCTCGCAAAGCGGCGATCGGGCTGGCGGTGTCCGAACCGGCCTCGAAAATTGGTCTCGCGCTCGGGGAGATCATCTCCGCGGGCGGCACGGAGCGATTCGAGAAGGCGCTCGATGCGGCGCTGGAGGAGCTTTCTATCCTTCGCCTGCGTGACGAATCGGTTGCCTCCGGCACGGAGCGTGACGCGCGATATCGGCGCCTTTTCGGTATCAGACCCGGCGAAACGCTCGAAGCGCTTGAAGGGGCTTTCTCTCGTGAACGGCCCGCGTTCAGCGAGATCGAATCGCAGATCGAGGCTATCCTGGCGCTGGGCGTGCCGGGAGCCAGCGACACCAAGGTGCTCGACCAGCTTCGCCGAGCCGTCGGCGCGCGCGAAGGTGGGCGCGACTGGATACCCGCCTATCTCGCCGTGTTTCTGACCGGCAAGAATGAGGAAAAGGCCAATGCCTTCACCAAGGGGCTGAAGGGCAGGCTGCCCCGGCTCGAAGCCTTCGAGACGGTCGAGAAGTCCGCCTGCGTCGATTATCTCGAACGTCGCCGGGCAATCGTTTCGTTCAATCGCTCGCTCGCGCTTCTGACCTTTGCCGAAGATGTGCTCTCGCGCTTCGAAGCCTCCAAGCGCACCCGCGCCCTCCTCGATTTCAACGACCTGATCGCGGCCTTGCGGCGTCTTCTCGCGCGAGCCGACGCGAGCTGGATCATGATGAAGCTCGACAGCGCCATCGAGCATGTGCTGATTGATGAGGCGCAGGATACGACGCGCGAGATGTGGGATATCGTCCGGGCGCTGACGAGCGAGTTCTTCGCCGGCGAGGGGCGGACGAAGCGTTTCCGTTCGTTGTTCGTCGTCGGCGACGAGAAGCAGTCGATTTTTTCATTCCAAGGTGCGGACCCCACGGTCTTTGAAGAGACGCGGCATTATTTCGCGGAACAATCCGTGGCACGCACAGGCCCTGATGTGGATGTGCGACAGAACCGCATTCACCATCCCATACCACTGCGCTCTTCTTTCCGGTCGAGTGCGGATGTGCTGGCGGCAGTGGACAAGGTTTTCGCAAGCGAGCATCGAGCCGAAGGGCTCGGCGCGTCCGGTGCGCCGACGGTGCATCATGCGGCGAAGACCCGGCATCCCGGCCTCGCGGAACTCTGGCCGGTCGATTACAAGGAAACGGAAGGAGCGGCCCGCAGTGGTCTTTTCGCTTTGGCTGACCGCATCGCAGAGCGGATTGCCAGCCTGCTGGCGACGGGGCGACACCTGTCCAGCGACGAACCGGTCCGCCCCGGCGATATCCTCATCCTGGTCCAGAAGCGCGGCGGGCTTTTCAAGGCGATCCTGAAGTCGCTGAAACAGCGCGAAGTACCGGTCAGTGGCGCCGACCGGCTCAAGCTTCAGGAAGAACTGGTGATCCGGGATCTGCTGGTGATCGCAGAGGCCGCGCTGCTGCCAGCGGATGATCTCGCACTGGCGACCGCACTGAAGACGCCGCTCTTCGATCTTGACGAAAACGCGCTGGAACGGCTCGCGCGGGGACGAGCAGGCGCACTTTTTGATGCACTGTGCGCCGGCGGAGAATTCGAGGCGCTCGCGAGATGTTGGCGCGACCTTCGCCGACGTGCGCGCGAAGATTCGCCCTTCGCTTTTTTTTCCCACCTTCTCAATGCGCCGATTCCTTCCAGTGAGGCGATCAGCGGACGCCGCGCGATCTACGCTCGCCTTGGCGCAGACGCCGGCGATCCGCTCGACGCCTTCCTCCTCGAAGCCCAGGGTTTCACGAGTCGCGAACCCGGGTCGCTCCTCCGGTTCGTATTGGCGCAGCGCGCCCGCGAGAGCGAGTTGAAGCGTGATCTCGAACAGGGGGCCGACAAGGTCCGGGTCATGACCGTGCATGGCGCAAAGGGGCTGGAGGCGCGCATCGTCTTCCTTGCCGATGCCTTGACGAAGCCGGATCGAGGCAAGGAGAAGCCCGCTTTCGTGATGAACGCGGCCGCCGAGAGCAACCGGACCGAGCCCCTGCTCGTCTGGTCTGGCGAGAAGGATAGTGAAACCAGCCCCCAGCGCACCGCGCGTGCCGGGCAGCGGCGCCGGACGATGCAGGAGTACAGGCGACTTCTCTATGTCGGCATGACCCGGGCAGCGGATCAGCTTTACGTGTCGGGCTATTCGGACAAGGAGCCCCCTAGGAAAGCCACCGATCCGGCACCGCTCGAGGAAAGCTGGTACCAGCTTGTCGCCGCCGGCTTCTCCGAGGGCGGCGCACGCGTCGTTTCGGCGGAAGATGGGCGCGAAATTCTACGTCTGGGCGCTGATCCCGCTTCCAGGGTTGAACGAGACGACCGGCAGGCGGACAAGAACGAGCCTCCGCCGCCCGGTTGGTTGTTCCGGAAGCTGCCGCCGCCGGGGGCTGTCCTGCCGCCCTTGCGGCCTTCAGCAGGCTTTCCGCTCGGTGACGCGCGCCCGACGCCTGACCCTGAAGGAGCGTTCGGGCGGCGCGAGCGCGGTATTTTCCTGCACAAACTTTATGAAATTCTGCCAGGCATGCCGGCCACGCGGCGCGAACCGGTGGCAAGATCGATCGCGGCGCGCATTGCCCCGGGAACGGGTGGCAATGACATCGCAGCCCTTCTCCGGCCTGTTCTCGGAGCGCTTGACGATCCCGCGAATGCCTGGATTTTCGCCGAACCTTCCCGCGCGGAAGTGCCCGTTGCCGGAACTGTGGTCTTGCCGAACGGCGAGCGGCGGGTTGTCGCCGGCCGGATCGACCGGCTGATCGTGCAGCCTGATGCGGTCGATATCGTGGATATCAAGACTGGCCACGAACGGTCAGCGGCGGAGGATGCTGCGATCCTGCGGCAGATGGCGCTTTACCGGGCCCTGCTCGCCGGCCTTTATCCGGAAAGGTTGATCCGCTGTCATGTCTTCTGGGCGGAAACCGCGCGGCACGAAATTTTGCCATCCAAAGCGCTGGATCGAACATTAGATGGCATTGATGTAAAACAAGAGTGATGTCCGGCACTCTTGATTCCGCCGACTGCTCTTCCTACCTTCTGAGCCAGAAATCCCCGTGGATTTTTATGAAAGGAACCGCGATGGGCGCGAACACCCACACTGTCACCGACAAGTCCTTTGCCGCTGACGTTCTCCAGTCGGCCACACCGGTCGTCGTCGATTTCTGGGCGCCTTGGTGCGGTCCGTGCAAGATGATCGCGCCGGCGCTTGAGGAGATCGCTGCCGAGATGGCGGGCAAGGTCAAGGTCGTGAAGGTCAACGTCGACGAGAATCAGGAAGTCGCCGCGCAGTTCGGCATCCGCTCGATTCCGACGCTGATGGTCTTCAAGGGCGGCAAGCTTGCCGCCACCAAGGTCGGTGCGGGCTCGAAGAGCGACCTGTCGAAATGGATCACCGCCTCAGCCTGATCGCTCTCTGGATGACTTTGGGAAACCCGGCTCCGGCCGGGTTTTTCATGTGCAGACCACGTCAGGCGATGCGTGGTTTGCGAAGAATATCTTCGCTTCTTTATTCCGGGATTGCGCCGTCGAGCGCGAGCACCTCGCCGGCGAGATAGAGCGAGCCGGTGATGACGATCCGCGGCGGCTCGCGCCAGTCGCGTGCGCCGAGGTATTTGAGGCTCTCCGTGATCGAACCGGCGACAGCCGAAGGCAATCCCAGTTTCCGCCCGACTGCGGCCAGTTCCTCCGGCGGACGCGCGAGCTCGCTGCCGACTGGCACTGCGAGCAGCTCCCGCGCGAGGCCGACGAAGGGCGCGAGCAGGGCATCCGCATCCTTGCGGGCCAGTGAACCGCAGATCAGCACTAGCGGCTTCGGGCTTTTCTCCTCAAGTTCGCTGACGGTCTCCGCCAGCGCCCGTGCGCCGTCGGCGTTGTGGCCGCCGTCGAGCCAGATCTCCGCGCCTTTCGGTGCCAGCTTTGTCAGCGAACCCGTCAGACGCTGGAAGCGCGCCGGCCATTCGACGCGGGTGAGCCCGGTCTCGATCGCCTTCTGACCGACCCGCTCTGGCGCGACGGCCAGCAATGTGGCGATGGCGGTCGCAGCATTGATATGCTGGTGGCGACCCAACAGGCGCGGGAGCGGAAGATCGAGAACCCGGTCCTCGGCTTGATAGATCAGGCGGCCGTTTTCCTCGTGCGCGTGGAAATCCTCGCCGCCGACAAGCGGGCGGATGCCGAGTCGTGCCGCCTCGCGACGGCAGACCGCGAGCGCGTCCGGGTGCTGCTCGGCGAGAATGAGCGGCGCACCGCGCTTGATGATTCCCGCCTTCTCGAACGCGATCTTGGCGATGGTGTCGCCGAGGTGCTCCCTGTGATCCATCGACACCGGCGTGATGACACAGGCTGCCGGGTGCTCGAAGACGTTGGTGGTGTCCATCCGCCCGCCGAGGCCGACTTCCATCAACACGTAGTCGGCCGGATGGCGCTGGAAAAGATCGATCGCTACCGCCGTCGTGATCTCGAAAAAGGTGATCGGCTCGCCGGCATTGATGCTCTCGACGCGCTCGAAAGCCTCGACAAGCGCATTCTCGCTCACCAGTTTCCCGCCGCCCGGCGCTGCAAGGCGGATGCGCTCGTGGAAATGCACCAGGTGCGGCGAGGTATAGGCATGGACGCGAGCCCCGCTTGCCTCCAGCATCGCCCGCATGAAGGCGACGGTCGAGCCCTTGCCGTTGGTGCCGGCAACATGGATCACTGGCGGCAGCTGACGTTCCGGGTGTCCCATCTTCGCGAGCAGGCGTTCGATCCGGCCGAGGCTGAGATCGATCTTGATCGGGTGAAGCGACTGGAAGCGCGCGATATAGGCGTCCGAAATGCGCATCGAAACACCCTGTCTCTAGCCGATCTCAGGCAGCGGCGTCGCGCTTCGTCAGGAGGCGGCAGAGGCGCGAGACCGTGGGGCGGATCTCCTTCCGGTGCAGCACCATATCGACCATCCCGTGATCGCGCAGATATTCCGCGCGCTGGAAGCCCTCGGGCAGCTTCTCGCGGATCGTCTGCTCGATGACGCGCGGCCCGGCGAAACCGATCATCGCGCCCGGCTCCGCGATATGGACGTCGCCGAGCATACCGTAGGAAGCGGTAACACCGCCGGTCGTCGGGTTGGTGAGCACCGCGATATAGGGCAGGCCCGCGCGGCGGAGGCGCTGGAGCGCGACAGTGGTGCGCGGCAATTGCATCAGCGAGAGGATGCCCTCCTGCATGCGTGCACCGCCCGAGGCGATGAACAGCACCAGTGGCGTCTTGCGCTCGTAGGCGGTGTCCGCCGCGACGATCACAGATTCGCCCGCCGCCATGCCGAGCGAACCGCCCATGAAGGCGAAATCCTGCACGCCTATCGTCACCGGCAACTGATCAAGCGTGCCGAAGCCGACCAGAACCGAATCGTTCATCCCGGTCTTGGCGCGCGCATCCTTGATGCGATCGGTGTAGCGCTTCTCGTCCTTGAACTTGAGGGGATCGGGCACGACCTCGGGGATTTTGATCGCTTCGAACTGCCCGCCGTCGAACATATGCGCGAGCCGCGCCTTCGCGGTCATCCGCAGGTGATGCTCGGAGCCGGGAATGACCCAGAGATTGTCCTCGACCTCCTTCTGGAACACCATCTGCCCGGTGTCGGGGCATTTGATCCAGAGGTTCTCCGGCGTCTCGCGCCGGAGCAGCGATCGGATCTTCGGTCGGACGAGGTTGGTGATCCAGTTCATCGTGCTTTCGGTGGACATTTTTCTTTGATCCCTCGCGTAAGCTCGGCGTCGCGTTGCTCCTGGCTCCGGCCTTTGGCCTTCACAAAGGTGCCCAGCCCCAAGCGATTTGGAATGTTATTTCTTCACGTTGTGAACGGCCTTTGCGAGGCTGCTTACAAGGCTGGTAACGGCCGAAACGGTCTTTTCCGTGGCCTTGCCCTCGCTGTCGAGTGAAAGGCGGATCGCCTCGACCAGCGCCGAACCGACGACGACGCCATCCGCGCCTTTGGCGACCGCTTCGGCATGCTCGGGCGCCTTGATGCCGAACCCGACCGCAACCGGCAACGCCGTGTGGTTCTTGATACGGGCAACGGCTTCGGAAACCTTTGAGAAGTCCGGCGTCGCAGTGCCGGTGATGCCGGTGATCGAGACGTAGTAGACGAAACCGGAGGTATTGCTGAGCACCTTCGGCAGGCGCCTGTCGTCTGTCGTCGGTGTCGCGAGACGGATGAAATTTAGCCCCGCCTTCATCGCCGGAAGGCAAAGCTCCGCGTCTTCCTCAGGAGGCAGATCGACGACGATCAGGCCATCGACCCCCGCCGCCTTGGTATCAGCAAGGAACTTGTCGACACCGTAGACATAGATCGGGTTGTAATAGCCCATCAGCACAATCGGCGTATCGGCGTTTCCTTCCCGGAACGCGCGCACCATCGCGAGCGTGCCCTTGAGACTCATGCCGGCTTTGAGTGCCCGCATGGAGGACCATTGCACCGCCGGGCCATCCGCCATCGGGTCTGAGAACGGCATGCCGAGTTCGATCACATCCGCGCCGGCGGCAGACAGCGCCTTGACGATCGCGAGGCTGGTCGCGGGGTCAGGATCGCCCGCCGTGATAAAGGTCACGAGCGAGGCACGGCCTGCGGCGGCATTGGCCGCGAAACGGGCGGGGATGCGGCTCATGTCACATCCCTCCGAGATGTTCGGCGACGGTGAAGATGTCCTTGTCGCCGCGCCCGGAGACATTGACGACCATCAGGTGATCCCGCGGCTTTGTCGGCGCGAGCTTCTCCGCGAGCGCGAGGGCATGGGCAGATTCGAGCGCAGGGATGATGCCTTCGAGCCGCGAACAGCTCTGGAACGAGGCGAGCGCTTCGTCGTCGGTGATCGGCAGGTATTTGACGCGGCCTGTGTCGAACAGCCAGGAATGTTCGGGGCCGACACCGGGATAATCGAGGCCGGCGGAGATCGAATGTGCATCCGCGATCTGGCCGTCCTCGTTCATGAGGAGATAGGTGCGGTTACCGTGCAGCACGCCCGGCTTGCCGCCGGTCATCGAGGCGGCATGGAGCCCCGAGGCGATGCCGTGTCCGGCGGCCTCGACGCCGTAGATCTCGATCGAGGGTTCATCGAGGAATTCGTGGAAAAGGCCGATGGCGTTCGAACCGCCCCCAACCGCCGCGATGAGCGAATCCGGCAGCCGTCCCTCGGCCTCCAGCATCTGTGCACGCGTCTCCACGCCGATGACGGACTGGAAATCGCGCACCATCGCCGGATAGGGGTGCGGGCCGGCGACCGTGCCGATGCAGTAGAACGTATCGGTCACGTTGGTCACCCAGTCGCGCAGCGCCTCGTTCATCGCGTCCTTGAGCGTCTTGGTGCCGGACTGGACCGGGATGACTTCCGCACCGAGCATCTTCATCCGGAAGACGTTCGGCTTCTGCCGCTCGACGTCGACCGCGCCCATGTAGACGACGCACTTGAGACCATAGCGCGCGCAGAGCGTCGCGGTGGCGACGCCGTGCTGGCCAGCGCCGGTTTCGGCGATGATGCGCTCCTTGCCCATGCGTTTGGCGAGCAGGATCTGGCCGAGAACGTTGTTCACCTTGTGCGCGCCGGTGTGGTTCAGTTCCTCGCGCTTGAAATAGATCTTCGCACCGCCGAGTTCCGACGTCATGCGCTCCGCGAAATAGAGCGGCGAGGGGCGGCCGATATAGTGCTTGCCCATCGCCACCATCTCGGCGTGGAAAGCCGGGTCGTTTTTCGCGTCCTCATAGGCCTTTTGCAGGTCGAGAATCAGCGGCATCAGTGTCTCGGCAACAAAGCGCCCGCCGAACAGCCCGAAGCGCCCGTTCTCATCCGGCCCCGACCGGAATGAATTCGGCCTGTCCTGAACCGCCATCGCTCAACTCCCGCCTGCCTCGCGCGCGCTGGCAACGAAGGCCCTGATCTTGTCGGGATCCTTGACGCCCGGTGCGCTTTCGACGCCCGTGGATACGTCAACCCCGAGTAGGTTGAGACCCATCCCGCGCACGGTCCGGATCGCCTCGCCGACATTTTCCGGCGAGAGGCCGCCCGATAGCATGAAGGGCAGGTCCGGGGGAAGCGCGGAAAGAATGGTCCAGTCGAATGGCCGCCCATGACCGCCGGGATAGGCGGCATCCTTCGGCGGCTTGGCATCGAGCAGGATGACGTCGGCGATCCTCGCGTATTGGTCGACGGCTGCGAGATCGGCCGGAGCGGCAACGCCAAGCGCCTTCATCACGGGACGGCGCCGCCACTCCTTGATTTCGCCACACCGGGTCGGCGTTTCAAGTCCGTGCAATTGCCAGAGATCCGGCGAGACCTGTGCCGAGAGCACATTGAGCAATCCCGGCCCCGCGTCGACGACGAGCGCCACGATTTCCGTCCGCCCGCGCGCAACCGCCGCCAATCCGGCCGCTTCTTCCGGGACGACATAACGGGGGCTCTTCGGGTGAAAATTCAGGCCGATCATATCCGCGCCGGCCTCGATGGCGGCCTCGATCACCTCTTCGGTTTTCAGGCCACAAATCTTGATTTTGAAATTCAATCTCCAATCCCGCTTCTTCTGGCAATGAGCACCGCTGCGGCGAGATCGAACACCGCGCCGCCTGTCGACTTGTAAAATGTAATGTCGTTCGCGCTCCGGTGAAGATGGCAATTCCCCCGGGCGAGATCAAAAAGATCGGCCTTGATGCTGTCTTCCGCGATAACGCCGTCGCGAATCGGCTGGACGAAATCGCCGCCTTCCTTGAGAACGCCGCCGCGCGTATCGACGAAGAGCCGGGCGCGGCGCACGCATTCGTCGTCTGTTTCGCGCATCGCCGGCGTGAAGGCGCCGACGCAATCGAGATGCGCGCCGGGCTTGAGCCATTCCCCACGGACCAGCGGGGCGGTTGAAAGCGTTGCCGTCGAGATGACGTCGGCACTCCGCACGGCAGTTTCGAGGTCATCCGCGACCTCGACCGCCACGCCTTCGTCCACGAGCTGTTTCGCGAGCTTCTCGGCATTGCCGCGCGTCTTGTTCCAGAGGATTGTCCGGGTAATCGGACGAACGGAGCGATGGGCGCGGATGAAGAACGGCGCAAGCGCGCCGGCACCCACCATCAGATGCGTCGCGGCATCGACGCGGGCGAGGTAGCGCGCGGCAAGCGCCGACGTCGCGGCGGTCCGCCATAGTGTCAGCCGCGTGCCGTCGATCACCGCGATCGGTGCTCCGGTATCGCCGTTCATGAGCACGTAGCTGCCCAGAACGCTTGGCAGCCCGCGCGTGGCGTTGCCGGGAAAGACATTGACGAGTTTGACGCCGAGAAACCCGCCTGGCCCGCTCGCCCAGGCCGGCATGATGAGATGCGTGGCATCCCCGTCAGGACGCGCGATCGTATGGTGATGGCGCACGGGAACAACGACATCGGCCCGCAGGGCGTCGTCGATCGCGGCGATCAGCGCCGGAAAGGCGAGAGCGGAATCAACTTCGTCTGCGGAAATGACGCGCATCGTCAGCGCGAACTGATCAGCGCGGCACTGGTTGCCGGAAGCTGGGACTTCAGCCGCTCACACTCGCCGGAAAGCTTGTCGCACTCCCGCTTCAACTGCCGCTCACCGCGGCGATGGCGGCCTTGCGCGAGCCATGTCGTGGCCGAGCCGATGATAGCCCCGACCGCGAGCGTGCCGAAAAAGAACGCGAACAGCGGCACGGTAATCTTGAGAGCAGCCGGGTCGGACGAGATCGGGTCAAGCACCAGCGTCACCAGCTGCCGGTTCGCGACGCCGAACATCACGAGCGCAATGGCGACGGGCGCTAGGATCAGCCATTTCAGGAACCGTAGCACGCAACCCTCCCTCGATGCGACACCGAATGCAGCCTCAGCTCTTGCGGGCAGCGCCAGCCTTGGGGTTCAGGCGATCGCGCATTTCCTTGCCGCTCTTGAAATAGGGCACGACCTTGCCCGTCACGCTCACTTTTTCGCCCGTGCGCGGGTTGCGACCCTGTCGGGCATCGCGCTCCTTGATCGAGAAGGTGCCGAAGCCGCGCAGTTCGACCCGATCGCCTCGCCGCAAAGCGTCCGTGATCTCGTCGAGGATCGCGTTCACCAGAATCTCGACATCCCGCTGGTAAAGGTGCGGGTTCATTTCGGACAGCTTGAGCACGAGTTCGGATTTGATCATCGGTTGTTTCTCTGGCGGGACCTGAATCATCCCATAAAACAGGGATTTCTCAGTTATAGCTTTGATTTGGAATAACTATTCGCGCGAAGGGTGCCAGACCGAAACGAGCCCGTCAAGCGCGCTCGGGCCAAGCAGTGCTCGCGCCTGTTCCTCCAGCGGGCGCTGGGGGGTGCCGGTCAGGAACGCTAACATCCCGCCCATCGAGGTAAGGTTGGGAAAGCGGTTGGTATTCGCTGTATAGGCGCGGATCGTGAGCGACTCGGCGATACCCTTCTCCTTGCGAAGCCAAGCGAGCGCGTCGAGTTCGTCGCCGAGCGCATCGATCAGCTTGAGGTCGATAGCCTGCCGGCCGGTAAAGACGCGCCCGTCGGCCACCTTGTCGAGCGCCTCGCCCGAGATGGCACGCGCGTCGCCCACCAGGCCCTTGAACCAGGCATAACTGTCCTTGACCGTCGCCTCGATGGCGGCGCGGGACTCCGGCGTCGTCGGCTCGATACCGTTCGGCATCGCCTTGAGCGGCGAGGACCGGATCGCTTCGACCTTGACGCCGAGCTTGTCGAGGAGCTGGGTCACGTTCGGGAACTGCGCGATAACGCCGATCGAGCCCACCATCGCGCTGCCGTTGGCGATGATCCGGTTCGCGCCGAGCGCGGTCATGTAGGCGCCGGAGGCACCGACACCATCGATCACCGCGATGACCGGTTTCTTGGCCGCGAGGCGCTTGACCTCGTTGTAGAAGAGTTCCGAGCCGGCTGTGGTGCCGCCGCCGGAATTGATCCGGAGAATCACCGCCTTCGCACTGGCCTGATCGGCACGGCGCAGGAGATCGAGCGTTGTCTGGCTGCCGGTGATCAGCCCGTCGATTCGGATGCGCGCGATATGGTCACCACCGCCGAGCGTACTGCGCTGGAAAGCGATACCTGCACCGACGATCGCCGCAACCGCGATGAGGAACGCCGCGATGCGCCAGAAAGTCACCTGCCGGCGAAGTTTCCGTCGGTCGACCATGAGGTCGGAAGCGGAACTCATCCTTTTTCGCCTTTCCTGCCGGGTTACGGGGGCGGGATTCGCCTTCGGCTTTTCAAGCCGGTTTGCTGCCACGCCCCGGCGATGGTGACAAGCCTTTTGACGCGACGGCTAGAGACCGATCGGCCGCCCCGCGACCACGATCAGCGGTTCGGCATTGCCGAACAAGCGTGCACCGACGCGGGCGAGATCGTCCAGCTTCACTGCGCTCACCTCGGCATTGCGCCGGTCGATATAGTCGATGCCGAGCTCTTCGATTTTGATTTCGAGCAGTTGATGCGCGATCTTGCGCGAGGTGTCGAACCGAAGTGCATACGAACCGGTCTGGAAGCGGATCGCCTGTTCGAGTTCCTCCGGGCTCGCGCCGTCCCGTGCGATACGGTTGATCTCGCGCAGCATGATTTCGAGCGATTCCGCAACGCGCTCGTTGCTCGTCGCCGTGCCGGCGAAGAACAGGGAGGCAAGGTTGCGGTTCGCCAACATCGACCAGACGGAATAGGCGAGGCCACGCTTCTCGCGCACCTCGAACCAGAGCCGTGAGGTGAAGGAGCCGCCGCCAAGGATGTGGTTGAGGATCATCGCGGGCATGTGATCCGCGTCTTTGCGGGCGATGCCGGGCAGTGCAAGGTAGAGCGTCGATTGCGGTATATCGAGATCGATGATGTCGCGCCGGCCGAGGTTTTTCATCGATACGGCCTCGAGCGGCGTCAGTTGCGGCTTGGCCGCGAGCGGGCCGAACGCGCCTTCGACAAGCGCGACGAGCAAGTCAGGCGTAATGGCACCGACGGCGACGATATGAAGCTGCTCGCGAGCGAAAAGCCGTCCGTGCTGATGGACGATATCGTCGCGGGTGATCGACATCAACTCGTCAATTTTCCCTTCGGCCGACCGGCCGTAGGAGTGTCCTTCGAACGCGAGGGCGTTGAGGCGGTCGCGTGCCCGCGCGCCCGGGTCGGACTCGTCGCGCTTGAGGCCGGAGACGATCTGCGAGCGCACACGCTCGATAGCATCCTGATCAAAGCGGGGTGCCTGCATCGCAAGGCCAAGGAGGCGGAAAGCCTCCGTAGCGTTATCAGCCAACGTCCGCAGCGACGCACTGATCCGGTCCCGCCCCGCATCGAACGACAGTTCGATTGCCTTCTCCTCCAGCAATTCTTGGAAAGCCGCAGAGTCGAGCGAACCCGCCCCCTCGTCCATAAGGCCGGTGAGCAGGTTTGAGAGACCACACTTGCCTTCCGGGTCCTGTGCCGCGCCCCCCTGGAAAGCGCATTCGACCGACAGGACCGGCACGGTGTAATCTTCGACGTGCCAAATCTCGATGCCGGAAGCCGTCCGGTAGGACCGGACACGCGCGGCGGGCGGGGTTGAAACGATGGACATCGGGCGAAGAAACTTTCGGGTTCCGTTAAAATGGCAGGCGGAGCGTGTCAGGCGGCGTCCTTGACGAGGTGGCCGATGACCGCGCGCTCGACGGCGAGATAGCGGTTTGCCACGTCGCGGATATCCTCGGCGCTGACCGCGCGGATGCGCACCGGCCACTCCGCGACATCCTCGACCTTGCCGCCCGTCGTCAGCGTCGACCCGTAGATGCGGGCGAGATGCGTCTGGCTGTCTTGCGCGTAGATCATATCGGCGATCAACCGGGTCTTGGCGCGTTCCAGTTCCCTGTCGCCAACGAGATTTTCGCGCAGATCCTGCATGACCTTGCCGATCGCGGTGTCGACGGTGTCGAGCGTCACGCCCTCGGCCGGCACGCCATAGGCGCCGAACTGGCCGAGATCGAGCGCGTCGTTCCAGTACCACGAGCCGGCACCGACGCAGACGCCCTGTTCCATTACGAGTGCGCGATAGAGCCGGCTCGTCTGCGAGCCGCCGAGAATCTGCGACAAAAGCTCGAGCGCGAAGGCTTCGTTGCCAGTCGCGGTGGAATGCGACGGGACGAGAAAGGCGCGCTGCGAAGTCGGCTGCTCGACCTTCGCATCGGCAAGTTTGACGAGGCGGCTCGCCCGGATTTCTGGTTCGCGCACCCGGCGCCGGGTTGGCGGTGCATCCGTTCCGACAGGAATCCGACCGTAGGTTTCACCGGCCAGCGCCCGGACTTCCGTGGCGTCGATATCACCGGCGACGATCAGGATCGCGTTTTCCGGCCGGTAGAAGCGGCGGTAATACGCAAGCGCGTCCTCCCGCCCGAGCCCTTCGATCTCGTGCCCCCAGCCGATGATCGGCGTGCCGTAGGGGTGGTGGACATAGAGCGTCGCCAGCAGGCTTTCCTGCAACTGCGCGGCCGGGTCGCTGTCGGTGCGCATCTTGCGCTCCTCGATCACCACGTCGCGTTCAGAATCGACCTCCGGACCTTCGAGGATGAGGCCGGTCATCCGATCCGCCTCCAGCGCCATCATCCGGCCAAGGTGTTCCTTCGCGACGCGCTGATAATAGGCGGTGTAATCATAGGAGGTGAACGCGTTTTCCTGCCCGCCGACACTGGCCACAGTCTCCGAGAACGCGCCCTTGGGATTTTTTTCGGTGCCCTTGAACATCAGATGTTCCAGGAAATGCGCGATGCCGGATTTGCCGGGGGGGTCATCCGCCGCGCCGTTCCGGAAATAGACCATATGGGTCACGACGGGCGCGCGGCGATCCGGGATGACGACGACGGCAAGCCCGTTTTCAAGCCGGAAATGGTCCACCTGTGGCGCATCGCGCATCGCGTTTCTCCCGAAAACTCGCATGGACAGACGCCGCAAAGACGTCGCCCCGGTCCCGGCGGGCCGGAACTCGTTTCTCTCAGATGGGCAATAAATGGGCGGATAGCAAGCCCGACGGGTGTGGCCCGTCAGTCGGGGTTCTTGTTCCAGGCGCCGAGCGACTTGAACGTGTCAACGATCGGGCCATCGGTTGTGCGCTTGCCAACCGGCGCATTGGCCGAGGGAATGCGCAGACCCTTCGGAGGGTCGGTCAGATAGACGCGCGGCGGTTCGGTGCCCGGCGGATAGCTCGGCGCGCTCGCCGTCTTGCCGGCGGCCTCCATCTGATGGATGTCGAGGCGGACACCGTCCTTGTCGTTGCGCGCAATCGGTGCTTCGCCCGGTGTTGCGCCACGGGCAATGCGACCACGGCGCATCTCCTCGAGCGACAGCCGGTTGCCTTCGCTGGCGTCTGCCTTGAGCGGGGCGAAGATCGGAACATTGCGCCGGGCACGCTCGCGATCGCGCTCGACGATGTCCGGATCGACCGGCCATTGGCCGTTTTTCGTGTGGCCTTCCGGTTGCTCGGGCGTGCGCAGCTTCGAGGTATCCTTCGGCACGACAAGCGCAGGGCGTTCGTGATAGACGATAGGTTCCTTCTCCTCGGGCAAAATGCCGAGCTTGCCGAAGATATTCCGCATCACCAAGCCTTCCTGGGCCACCGCAGGCGCGGGCAAGGTCAGGCCAGCCGCCGCCGAGAACAGGGCCGCGCCGAGGATGGCAGGTTTACGGAACGGGAATTTCGTCATCATCAACTCCACACTTTCGCGGGCGTCATATCATCCAACGCAATAAAAGACCAGATCAGGGCTTTTCCGGGGCGGAAGGTCTGGGCAGAAGCTGCCCGAGCAACATAAGCCCCACGCCGACGACGATCGCCGCATCCGCGATGTTAAACACATACCAGCTGAAATCGCCGACATGGAAATGCGCGAAGTCGAACACGGCACCATGGACGATGCGATCGATCGCATTGCCGATCGCGCCGCCGATGATCATGCCGATACCCGCAGTTTCCCATCGACTTGCGGACTTGCGGACCCAATAGGTGAGAAAGATCGCCGCACCGATTTTGATTGCGGTGAGCACCCAGCGCCCCAGTTCCGAATGCTGTTGGAACAGCCCGTAGGAAATGCCCCGGTTCCACACCACGGTAAGGTCGAAAACCGGCAGGACCGCCCAAGGGTAGGTGAGCCGGAGATCGGTGCCGAAAATCAGGAACAGCTTCGAGGCCTGATCGAGCACCAGCACGATCACGGCCACGAAGAGCGCCATGCGAAGCGCTGCCGAAGCGCCCATCAGGGCGCGTCCGGATTGGCCGCGCGCCACTCGCGCATCGCCGCCGCATCGCGCGGCGTGATGCCGGGAAATGCTGGATCGGCGGTTGCGGGATCGAAATAGCGCCACGAGCGCGCGCACTTGATGCCCGCAGCCTTGCCCGGCACCAAAGCCACGCCCTTCACATCCTCGAGCCGGAACGCATCCGCCGGCCCTTCGCCTGCCTCGACCGAGATGGCAGAGGTGATGCAGATATCCGCAAAATTCACACCCTCGAGCGCGGTGCGCAGATCGACATCCGCGATAAAGACGGTCGGCGCCGCTTCCAGCGACGAGCCGATGCGCTTGCCGGCACGTTCGAGTTCCAGCGCGCCGGTGACGACGCGGCGGATATCTCGGATTTTTGTCCATTTGGCCGCGAGCGTATCGTCACGCCAGTTCACGGGAACTGGGGCAAATTCCTGTTCATGCACGGAGGCTTCGATGCCGGGGTTGCGCGCAAGCCAGGCTTCTTCCGCCGTGAACACCAGCACCGGCGCGAGCCAGCGCGTGAGCGTGGTGTTGAGCGTGTCGATCACGGTGAGCGCCGCGCGACGCGCGAGGCTCGAAGCCGGATCGCAATAAAGCGTGTCCTTGCGGATATCGAAGTAGAAGGCCGAGAGTTCAGTATTCATGAAGGCCGAGAGCAGGCTCACCACCTCGCGATAGTCATACTCAGCATAGGCCTTGCGGATCACCGGATCGAGTTCGGCGAGGCGATGGAGCATGAGGCGCTCCAGTTCCGGCATCTGCGCATGCGCGACCGGCTTGCCGTCGAAGTGAGCGAGCGCGCCGAGCATCCAGCGCAGGGTGTTGCGCAGTTTCCGGTAATGCTCGGAAAGGCTCTTGAGGATTTCCGGCCCGATGCGCTGGTCATCGGCGTAATCGACACTGGCGACCCACAGCCGGAGGATATCCGCCCCCGAAGCCTTGATGACATCTTGCGGGAAGGTCTGGTTGCCCAGCGATTTGCTCATCTTCCGACCATGCTCGTCCATCGTGAAGCCGTGGGTGAGCACCACGTCGAACGGCGCGCGGCCGCGCGTGCCGCAGCTCTCGAGCAGCGACGACTGGAACCAGCCGCGATGCTGATCCGAGCCTTCGAGATACATCACGCGGTCTTTCCCGCTATCGACCTGCCGGTGGATACCGGCTAGCGTCGGGAAGTTCACCGGGTCTTCGAGCACATAGGTGTGGGTCGAGCCGGAGTCGAACCAGACGTCGAGTACGTCCGTCACCATTTCATAGGTGGCAGATTCATGTCCGAAAGGCTTCAGGAACCGCTCCGCCGCGCCTTCGGCGAACCACGCATCCGCGCCCTCCGCCTCGAAAGCCGCGGCGATGGCATCGTCCACGCGCTTGTCCTGCAGCATCTCCTTGGTGTCGCGGTTCACGAACACGGTGATCGGCACGCCCCAGGCGCGCTGGCGCGACATCACCCAGTCGGGCTTGTTCTCGACCATCCCTCGGATGCGGTTTTCGCCCGTCGCCGGCACCCATTCGGTTTTGGAGATGGCGTCGAACGCGCGCTGGCGCAGCGACACCTCGCCCGCGAGCCCCTCGACCTTGAAGGGCTTGTCCATGGCGATGAACCACTGCGGCGTATTGCGGAAGATCACCGGTTTTTTCGAGCGCCACGAGTGCGGATACTGGTGCTTGAGGCGGCCGCGCGCCACCAGCGCGTTGGCTTCGATCAGCGCCGCGATCACCGCCTCGTTGGCATCGCCCTTGTCGCCGTTTTCCTTGATGACGCGCTTGCCGGTGAAACCGGGCGCCTCGGCGGTGTAGACGCTGTCATCGTCGATCGTGAAGGGGATCTTGGTCTCGATGCCGCGCGCGCGCAGATCCTGCTGCACATCGGCGCGGGTCCAGATCTCGAAGTCCTCGCGGCCATGCGACGGTGCGGTGTGGACGAAGCCGGTGCCCGCGTCATCCGTCACGTGCTCGCCATCGAGGAGCGGGACATCGAAGGTGTAGCCGAGCGACGCGAGCGGGTGAGCGCAGACCATGCCAGAAATCGCATCCGCCGAAACATCGGCCTTGCGCTCAAGCGTGATCTTCGCCGAACCGGCGACGGCTTCCGCGAGCTTGTCAGCGAGGATGTAGCGTTCGCCCACCTTCGGCCCGAACTCGCGCTCGTTGCCGGCGACTTCAAAGAGGCCGTAGCTGATCTTGTGTGAGAACGAGATCGCGCGGTTGCCGGGGAGGGTCCAGGGTGTCGTGGTCCAGATGATGACGGAAGCTGGCAGATGCTCGCCACCTTGAACCGGAAAATGCTTAGCTAGATCAGACTGAGCCTGAACTCGCCCGCCCACCACCGGGAATTTCACCGGAAACTTCACCCAGACCATATCGCTCTGATGGTCGTGGTATTCGATCTCGGCTTCCGCGAGCGCGGTCTTTTCCGCCACCGACCACATCACCGGCTTCGAGCCGCGATAGAGGAGGCCGTTGTCCTTGAACTTCATGATCTCGCGGGCGATCTGCGCCTCGGCGGGGAAGGTCATGGTCTGGTAGGGGTTGTCCCAGTCGCCGGTGACGCCGAGGCGCTTGAATTCCTCGCGCTGCACGTTGAGCCAATGCGTCGCGTAAGCGCGGCACTCGGCGCGGAAAGCGTTGATCGCCACGCCCGAGTTCAGCTCCGGCTTCGATTTGCCCTTGGCGCGATATTCTTCCTCGATCTTCCATTCGATCGGCAGGCCGTGGCAGTCCCAGCCCGGCACGTAGTTGGAATCGTGCCCGAGCATGGATTGGCTGCGCGTCACCAGATCTTTCAGGATCTTGTTGAGCGCATGGCCGATGTGGATGTTGCCATTGGCGTAGGGAGGGCCGTCGTGCAGCACGAACTTCGGCTTGCCCTTCGAGGCCGCGCGAATGCGCTTGTAGAGGTCGATCTTTTCCCAGCGCGCAAGGATTTCCGGTTCTTTCTGCGGTAGGCCCGCGCGCATCGGAAAATCGGTTTCAGGCAGGAAGAGGGTCTTCGAATAATCGAAATCGGTTCTGGCGTCGGACATGGAAGAGCTTTTCGCGGATATCGAGAGGCAAACGGAACGAAGCGAAACGTAACCCGGCCCGGGCCGCGCTCAGCGCGACGGAGCCGGGGTAATAATTCGTGCCGGAATCGGGAACCTCGTGATCATGCGCTCGCTATATCAGGCTCTTGAGCTTTGGGCTAGCGGGCGCGCTGGTCACGCTTTGGGGAGGGTGGCGAGCCGCTTTTTCGCTTCCGCGCTGTCGGCATCCATCTGTGCGATCAGCGCGTCGAGGCTGTCGAACTTTGCCTCTCCGCGCAGATAACTTTCGAAAATCACCTCGATTTCGCGGCCGTAGAGATCACTTTCGAAATCGAACAGATGCGTTTCGAGCAGCGGTGCGCCGTTGTCGAAATGCGGGCGACGACCGAAACTCGCAACGCCCGGCACGAGGCGACCGTCATCCAGCCGCACCCGCACCGCGTAGATGCCGTGCGCGAGGCCTGTCGCCGGGTCGAGCCGCATGTTGGCGGTGCGGTAGCCGAGTTCACGGCCCCGCTTCTCGCCGTGCAGGACCGGGCCGGAGACGCTATAGGCATAGCCGAGCATCCGGTTCGCATCTTCTACCCGGCCCTCGGCCAGCGCCTTGCGGATTGCGGAGGAGGCGACGACGATGCCATCCCTGTCGCGGAAGGGGGGCACGAACCGCACCGCGAGCCCGTGCCGCTCGCCCTCTGCCTTGAGGAGCGCCGGCGTGCCCGCCCGTCCCTTGCCGAAGTGAAAATCCTCACCGACTACAACGCCGGCAGCCTGAAGACGCTTTAAGAGGATTTCGCCGATGAAGGTGTCCGGCGCTAGCTCCGCCAGAGCTGCGTCGAAGGGCAGGATGACGACACCGTCGAAACCGATACGGCGGAGCGCTTCGCCCCGCCGGGCTTCGGACACCAGCCGGAAGTGCGGTCTGTCGGGTTGAAAGAACCGGCGCGGGTGCGGATCGAACGTCAGCGCAAGGACTTCCGTCCCATGATTTTGTCCTGCGAGCTCACGGCCAAGGGCATGGGCGGCCATCGCGACGGCCCGGTGACCGAGATGCGCCCCATCGAAATTTCCGATAGCCACCACGCGGATTCTGCCTTTTGACACGGGAGGATAGCCGCCGGAGAGGGCATCCGGCGCGCGCCATTGGCTAAAGATGGCCGGCATTTGTTTGTTCATTGTCAACCACGTCGGATTTTTCCCAAGCAGCAAGGTCCCGCAAAATCACATCAAATGGAATGGATGTGTGTTGAAATTAACGCATTCGCAATCCCGCTCGCTTTATGTTCGGCAAACAAGGCAACACAACTCGTGGACGAAATGTGTTCCTTCCGGTTCCCCGAGGGTCCCGATTGGGCTGGCGCGGGCGCCGTGAATGGGCGTATTTGGAGTGGGTCATGAATTTTGACAGTTCAATGCCGATCCTCGTGGTCGACGACTATCAGACCATGGTTCGGATCATTCGCAACCTTCTGAAGCAGCTTGGCTTCGAGGATGTGGATGAGGCCTCCGACGGTTCCGAGGCATTGGCGAAGATGCGTGAGCGCAGGTACGGGCTGATTATCTCCGACTGGAACATGCAGCCGATGACCGGTTACGAACTTCTCAAGCAGGTTCGTGCGGATCGCGATCTGCATTCGACTCCCTTCATCATGGTGACGGCGGAATCGAAGACGGAGAACGTCATCGCCGCCAAGCGCGCCGGCGTCAACAACTACATTGTGAAGCCGTTCAATGCGCAGACCCTGAAGGCGAAGATCGACGCCGTCGGCCAGTCGCTGCACGCCTGATCGCCTTTTCCGTTTTTCATCACCAGACAAGGCTGGCCATGGTCATGGTCGGCCTTGCGTTGTTGAGATCGGCAAGGCGTCCGAAGGCCTCGCGGTCGAAATCATTGCCATTGAGTTGGATCTGGTGGGCGTGGATGCCGGCCAGCGTCATCAGGGAATCGTGCCCGTTGGCGATCGCGCCAGCGACGTCGGTGCGGAAGGCGTCGCCGATACAGAGGATGCGTGACGCCTCGATCTGCCGTCCTGCAAGCCGCGCGATATGCTCGCGCGCATGGTCATAGACGAGCCGGTGCGGCTTGCCGACCCAGATGGCTTCGCCGCCCATGTGTTCGTAGAGTTCAGCGAGGGCGCCGGCACAGGGAATAAGGTCCTTGCCCCGTTCCACGACCAGATCCGGGTTGGCGCAGTAGAGCTTCAGCCCGCGTTTCACGCCCTCGGCCAGGATGGAGCGATAATCCTCGGCAGTTTCGGTTTCGTCATCGACGAGGCCAGTGCAGAGAATGTAACGCGCGTCCGCGAGCGGAGCCGGTCGTGCCGTCAACCCGCGATAGATCGAAACATCCCGCGATGGGCCAATGTGGTGGAAGGGGGCATCGCCTTCCGCCTCGACCAGCGCGCGCGTGACACCACCGGATGAGACAATCGCGTCATAGCAGTCGTCCGGCACATCGAAGCCGCGCAACTGCTTCTCAATCGAGGCTGGCGGACGGGGCGCGTTGGTCAGAAGCACAACCGGCAGGCCCGCCTCTCGCGCCTTCCGCAGCGCTTCCGGCGCGCCGGGATTGGCTTTCAGCCCATTGTGGAGCACGCCCCAGACATCGCTGATGATGGCCGAATAACGCGGAACGACCGCACGAAAACCGGTCAGATGTTCAGGAAAGGCGCTCACGTCGATGATGGTCCCGGAGGGTCAAAAAATGAAAACGGGCCCGACACCAGTGCGCGAAGCCCGTTTCAAGCTCGTATCCCGCTCAGGCCCGGCGTGCAAGATCTCGCAAGGTGCGGCGCTCGGGACGCGGCTCCGGCGCCGGCGAGACTTCCGCCGTGCGCGGTGTATCGAGCACATCCGCCCGAACAGCTTGTGGCGGCGAGAACGCATTCCCTTGGGCAAACTCGACGTTGATATCGAGCAGGTCAGCCACGTCGCCTTCAGCGCCAACGCCTTCCACGATGAAGTTCAGCCGGCGCCGCGCAAGCAAAGCCACGAAATCGACACTCGCCACATCCATCAGCGTCTCGCTGGCCTGTGCAAGCGGCAGGAAGCGGTCAGCCGTCATCCGTAGCCAGCGGACACCCATCTGCGACAGCTTCAGCGGATCGAAATCGAGATCCTCGATGTCGCGCATCGCGAAGCTGAAGCCCATCTTGCCCAGCGTGCGCAGGGCCTCGTGCTCGAACGCGACCGCCTTCTTGAAGAAGCGTTGCGGCAGGCACAGCACGATCCGTTCGGCGGCGCGCGGCACGTCCGCGACCAAGGCGTCGAGATCGTCGAACGCGGCTTCGCTCATCAGGAAGCGCTGGGATATGTCCGCGAAAAGAACGATTTCCCGGTCACGCTGCTCGAAAACGCGCGCAAGCCGGATGGCCTGGATCATCAACTTGCGATCGAAAGCGAGCTGATGGCCGACCGCCTCGACCGCTTGACGGATATCGGTATTTGGTATCGCGAGGTCGCCGCCATCCGGCCGGAGCGTGACGTCATAGCCCCGAACGCGCCGCTGCGGCAGGCCGACGACGCGCTGGAGATAAAGGTCGAACCGGTCGGCTGCGATGGCAGCGGCAACGAGCTGGCGAACAGCGCGCGGCGCTTCCGAACCGACGACCGAGCGCGGCGCGGCGGGAATATCGCGCAGCGCGGGCTCCTCGGCTGCCAGCGGACGCGGCATGGAGGCGGCGGGCGGCATCGCGGGCTTCGACGTCGGGGCGACCCAGCCCGGCGCGGCGCGACCGGCAGACATCGGCATCCGGCGGATATCGACAAGCTCCGCTTCGGTCTTCTCGGTCCGTTTGTCGAGTTCGGCGACTCCGTCGGCGATGTCGCGGACGAGTGCACTCAACGCAGCAAATTCGCTTGCACGGATCGCCTGCGGATCGACGAGCGCCACGGATTCTCGCAGTTCGCGGGTGTGGCGCGCCAGAAGCGCGGCATGCTGGCGCGTGCTTTCGAGATGATTGCGCAGGACGTCGACTTCGCGGTTGGTCGCATTGTTGCGCAGGTGCAGGAACATGCCGCCGCCGGCAAAGGCGCCGGAAAGTGCGGCCACCGCAAGCCAGAGCTGATCCATCTGCTGGGCGGCGACCGTCGCGCCCGTCGCGGCGGCGGCAAGCGAACTGACAGCGAGGAAATGTCTGAAACGCATGTTTTTCGTCGGCGCCAATTTATCAGGAAGGACAGCGAATCACTTTTGTTAACCTAAATTCTCGGGCGTCGGTTGACGAGAGCCAAAGAGGGCAACGAGTTGTGGAAATCGTGTTGTTCGTGGCAGTTTCTTCCAGCAGAATTCGCATGGACGTGAACCGGCCCGGTGGGTTGCAAAACCCCTGATTGCGTACTCACGCATGGCCGATGCAGCCGTGCCGTGAAACGCCTGTAGAAAGTGGACAGCCATGCCAAGGCCGATCAAGCCGAGAACCGTTGCGCCGCCTGCCTCGCGCTATGCCCACGGGGTCGTCCATTCAGCGCGGGCGCGGCGGCTCGTCATTGCCGGGCAGGTCGGCGTCACGGTCGACGGCAAGATCGCGGCAGGCTTGCAAGCCCAGTGCGAACAAGTCTGGGACAACATTACCGCGATCCTGATCGAGGCCGGCATGTCGCTGACCGATCTTGTCCGGATCACGGCCTATACCACCGAGCCGGGCGGGGCTGCGATCTACCGTTCCGTGCGAGACAGGCGACTTGGCGGTCATCTCGTCGCCGCAACCTACATCGAGGTTGCCGGACTGGCTGACCCGCACTACCTCATCGAAATCGAGGCCGAAGCTGTTTGTGAGGAGCCAGATCTCGCCTTTCTTGACATGGATCAGGACGGGGCTGTGGCGTCTTCGGATATCAGTGGGCTCGCGAGCGCCGCACCGGCTGCACGCTCGGGTCGCGGCAAGTCAGGAGCGTGACAATGGGAATGGCAATCGAGATCAAGGTCGAGGGTATGGGCTGCCAGAAATGCGTGACGTCGGTCGAGGCCGCGTTGAAGCGCGTCGATCCGGGTGCGCGCGTTGACGTCGACCTCGCCGGCAAGCTTGTCCGTGTCGCAGACGCCACGGCCCCGCAAGCTGCGCTTGAGAGCGCGATCGAGGACGCGGGCTACGACGTGGTGAAATAAACTCAAAGCGGCTTGCGGCAGTGTCTTTCACTAGTCTTCCGTGAGAATCGGGGGTTGTTTCCGGATTTTGCTGGCGTATTCTGGCCTGATCCACGGGCGCCGCTGCCTGATTGCGCCCCGTTTTTCGGGAGATATGCCATGTCGAAATCCGGTGCGCGTCCCATCACGACGCAGTCGCAGCCCAATGACCTTGAGGCGTTCTGGCTGCCCTTCACCGCGAACCGCGCCTTCAAGAAGACGCCGCGCATCGTTTCGCATTCGAAGGACATGCATTATTACACGACCGACGGTCGTGCGGTCATGGACACGACCGCAGGTCTCTGGTGCTGCAACGCCGGGCATAACCGTGATCCGATCGTCGCGGCGATCCAGGCTCAGGCCGCCACGCTCGATTACGCGCCGCCGTTCCAGTTCGCGCATCCGCTCGGCTTCCAGCTCGCCTCGCGCATTGCCGATATGGCGCCCGGCGATCTCGACCACGTCTTCTTCGTTAACTCCGGCTCCGAGGCTGTCGATACCGCGCTGAAGATGGCCTTGGGCTATTGGCATGCGAAGGGCGAATCCAATCGTTTCCGGTTCATCGGCCGCGAGCGCGGCTATCACGGCATCGGCTTTGGCGGCATTTCTGTCGGCGGCATTTCGCCGAACCGCAAGGCCTACGCACCGGCGCTGCTGCCGGGTGTCGATCACCTGCCGCACACCTATGACCGCGAGAAACAGGCCTTCACCAAGGGCGAGCCCGAATATGGTGCACATTTCGCCGATGCGCTCGAAGGCATCGTCGCGCTGCACGACCCCTCGACCATCGCGGCCGTGATCGTCGAGCCGATGGCGGGATCGACCGGTGTTCTCGCCACCCCCAAAGGCTATCTCAAGCGCCTGCGTGACATCTGCGACAAGTACGGCATCCTGCTGATCTTCGACGAGGTCATCACCGGCTTCGGTCGCCTCGGCCATGCCTTCGCCGCCGAGCGCTATGGCGTTGTTCCGGATTTCATCACCTTCGCGAAGGGCGTGACCTCAGGCACCGCGCCGATGGGCGGCGTGATTGCGCGCAAGCACATCCACGATGCCTTCATGAAAGGCCCGGAGCATATGGTGGAGTTCTTCCACGGCTACACCTATTCGGCCCATCCGCTCGCCTGCGCCGCCGGCGTCGCGACGCTCGATCTCTACCGCGACGAGGATCTCTTCGCCCGCGCCAAGAAGCTTGAACCCATCTGGGCCGATGCGATCATGTCGCTCAAGGGTCTGCCGAATGTGCTCGACATCCGCACGGTGGGCCTCACGGCGGGTATCGACCTCGCCTCGATCCCGGATGCCTATGGCAAGCGCGCGTTCAACGGCATGCACAAGGCCTTCGAGGATTATGGCTTCATGGTGCGCAACACGGGCGATACGCTCGCGCTCACCCCGCCGCTGATCATCTCCGAGGCGCAGATCGACGAAACCGTCGACAAGATGGGCAAGCTCATCCGCGCGATTGCCTGAGAAAGCGCGAGGGTTTCTTTAACCCGCTGTGCTAGCTTGTGGTTGCCGGGGCACCAGCCGCTCGGCAACCAAGGCAGGAGGCATCATGGCAAAGGCGCATTTGCTGGCAGCGCTGTTCGCGCGTTTCGGCGTCTCGCTCACGCCGGAAGAGGCGCGCGCCGAGGATGGCAACCCGCCGCGCGACGCGATCACCATGCTGCTCGCCAACCGCGAGATCGCCGCGCGTTTCGATGCCGCGCATGGTCGCCCGCCCAACGATGACGACATCGAGGAACTGCTCGATATCTACCTCGTGCTCAAGTCTCGCGATACGTGACAAGCGTCGGGCCAACGGCTAAAGGCGGGCGAACGCCTTCAGGCCGAGAGACCCCGATGACCGAGACGAAACCCGCCCGAACCGAGGCGCGCCGCCCGCGCGGCCTTCAGGACCGCAACGCCGCCGATATCGCCGCGACCGAGGCGATGATGGCAACGATCCGCGAAGTCTATCACCGCTACGGGTTCGATGCGGTGGAAACGCCCTTCCTCGAATACACGGATGCGCTCGGCAAGTTCCTGCCGGATCAGGATCGGCCCAACGCCGGCGTGTTCTCGCTCAGGGACGACGACGAGCAGTGGATGAGCCTGCGCTACGATCTCACTGCCCCGCTCGCGCGCTATTGCGCGGAAAACTGGCAGAACCTGCCCAAGCCGTATCGGAGCTATCGCGCGGGATGGGTGTTCCGCAACGAGAAGCCGGGGCCGGGCCGCTTCCGTCAGTTCATGCAGTTCGACGCCGATACGGTGGGTTCGCCTTCCGTCGCCGCCGACGCCGAAATCTGCATGATGGCGGCGGATACGCTGGAAGCCTTGGGTATTCCGCGCGGCAGCTACGTCATCAAGGTCAACAACCGCAAGATTCTCGACGGCGTGATGGAAGCCATCGGCCTAGGCGGCGAGGAAAACGCCGTGCGTCGGCTGATCGTGCTCCGGGCGATTGATAAGCTGGATAAATTTTCGGCGGAGGAAGTTCGGAAGCTGCTTGGACCAGGCCGGCTCGACGAAAGCGGAGATTTCACAAAGGGCGCGGGACTTACGGGTGAACAGTCGGACATTGTAATGTTTACAATGGCTCGTGAGGCGCACGGCTCCGAAGATACAACTGCGGTCGAGGTTATCCCGGCATTTCAGGTTGCGGGAATCTCAACCAGCGACATGCCGCAGACATTTCATGATGGCGTGTCCGAATTGGGAGTCATACAACATCTTTGTCGAGCTGCCGGCTACGGCCCGGATCGCATCCGCATCGATCCCTCCGTCGTCCGCGGCCTCGAATATTACACCGGCCCTGTCTATGAGGCCGAGTTGCTGTTCGAGGTGAAGGACGAGGAGGGTCGCCCCGTGCGGTTCGGCTCGGTCGGCGGCGGCGGGCGCTATGATGGCCTCGTCTCGCGCTTTCTCGACGAACCCGTCCCCGCGACCGGCTTTTCGATCGGCGTTTCGCGCCTGCTGGCCGCTCTGCAGGCGCTCGGCAAGGTCTCGACCGAAGCCCCAGAAGGCCCGGTGATCGTGCTGGCGATGGATAAAACACCCGAGGCGATGGCGAGCTATCAGAAGATCGTCGCGGACCTGAGGAATGCTGGCATCCGCGCCGAACTCTATCTTGGTTCGGCCGGCATGAAGGCGCAGATGAAATACGCCGACCGCCGCAATTCCCGCGTCGCAATCATTCAGGGCTCCAACGAGCGCGAGAAGGGCGAGGTGCAGGTGAAGGACCTCGTCCTCGGCGCTACGCTGACCTCGATCAAGGATCGCGAGGAATACCTCAGGCAGCAGGCCGAGGCGCAGTTTGCGGTGCCGGTTTCCGGCGTCGTCGAGGCTGTGCGCAAGGTGCTCGCCAAGCATCGCTGAGCACTAAACCATTAATCCCGAATCGGCTTTCCCCTCGCGCTTTCGCGCGCGGAGTGGTATCGGCTGGCCCTACAATGCCGGGAGTATCGAGGCGAAAATGAGCGAAAGAAGCAGCAAGGCGGCGCAGGCGCGCGCCACGGGTGCGGCGGCGGACGGGGCAGACCTCGTCACACGTTTCATGCGCGCCGGCTTCCATCGTGCCGATGTTCCTGTGCTTCAGCCCGCCGATCCGTTTCTCGAACTCTCGGGCGAGGACATCCGCCGCCGGCTGTTCGTTACCTCGGACGAGGAGGGGGCGGAGCTTTGCCTGCGGCCGGAATTCACCATTCCTGCGGCACTGGAGTATCTCAAGGCCGGTGTTGTCGGCCGGCGGATCGATCAGGTCTATTGCGGGCCGGTATTCCGCCATCGCCCCGGCGAGAGCGGCGAGTTCGTGCAGGTGAGCCTCGAATCCATCGGTCGGACCGACCGCGAGGCGGCGGATGCCGATATCCTCGCGGAGAGCTATCACGCCGTGGCGGAAATCGCGGGTGGCGAGGCGCTGGCGATCAACATCGGCGATCTCGGCCTGTTCTCGGCGCTGCTCGAAGCACTTGCAATCGATGCTGCGACCCGCCGCCGTCTCGCGCTGGCGCTTGGCGAAGGGCGCATCGACGCGCTCATCGATCCGGCGAAAATCGAGGCCCGCAAGGCCGAGCCACGAGGGCTCGCGCGCTATTCCGGCGTACTTGATGCCCTCAAGGGCGCGGACCCTGATGAAGCCAAGGCCTTCGTCAAGGATCTCCTGTCGATGGCTGGGATCACCGCGACCGGCGGGCGCACCGCCGAGGATATCGCCGGCCGCTTCCTCAAGCGCGCCCATGAGGAGAGCGAGGCGCTTGACAGCGCGCAGGCCGCAATCCTCAAGCGTTTTCTGGGCATTGCCGGTGATCCTGACGAGGTCGCTGCTGCGCTGCGGGCGCTCGCGGGCGAAGCTTCCCTTGATCTTGGTGCAGCGATTGACCGTTTCGAGGAGCGCACCGGCTTCTTGGATGCACGTGGGCTACCGCTCGCGCGGATGAAGGCCTCGGCGGGGTTCGCCCGCAACATGGATTATTATTCCGGTTTCGTGTTCGACATCCGGCGGGCAGCCGATCCGGTGCGGCCGCTCGTCGGCGGCGGGCGCTATGATCGCCTGTTCGAACGCCTCGGGCGTGAGGTGCCGGGGATCGGCGCCGCGATCTGGGTCGATCGCCTGATGGGGAACAACGCATGACGAAGCCCGTCCTCACCATCGGCATCCCCTCGAAGGGCCGTTTGCAGGAAAATGCCTTTGCGTTCTTCTCGCGCGCCGGGCTCAACATAATCCAGCCACGCGGTGCGCGCGATTATCGCGGCACCGTCAAGGGCGTCGAGGGCATCGAGATCGCGTTTCTTTCCGCCTCCGAGATCGCGGGCGAACTTGCGCGCGGCGCCGTGCACTTCGGCGTCACCGGCGCCGATCTTATCCATGAGTCGCTTGTCGATCCGGCTTCGAAGGTCGAAATGCTGGCCCCGCTCGGCTTCGGGTACGCGAATGTTGTCGTCGCAGTTCCCGAGGCCTGGATCGATGTGCACGAGATGGCCGACATCGAAGAGGTCGCGGCTGATTTCCGCCACAAGCAGGCGCGGCGGCTGCGGGTTGCGACCAAATACGTCAATCTCACGCGGCGCTTCTTCAAGAAGCACGGCATCGCGGATTATCGCATTGTCGAGAGCCTCGGCGCGACTGAGGGCGCGCCGGCGGCCGGTACGGCAGATATCGTCGTCGACATCACCACAACTGGCTCGACACTCGCCGCCAACGCGCTGAAGGTTCTCGATGACGGCACGATGCTGAAATCGGAAGCGAACCTTGTCGCCTCGCTCCATGCGGATTGGTCCGACGATGCGCGCGAAATGGCGCGACTCGTTCTCGCGCGCATCCATGCCGAGGAAGAGGCACGCGAGAAGCGCGAGTTGCGCGCCTATCTCGGCAAGCCGCTGGACGAGGTTTTTCTCGCCTCGCTCGCCGCTGAAGGGGCGGACATCCTCATCAGCGAGGAAAAGCGGCTCGTGCTGCTTGCCGGCAAATCGGCAGTCGCAGCCATCTCGGACCGGCTGGTGGCCAAGGGCGCGACGCGTGTGCTCGTCAACGCCCCCGATTATGCTTTCGGTGCCGAGAATCCGCTGAACGACCGGTTGGCCGAGGCGCTGGCGACACGCGCGCCATCCCGCTTCGCCCGCCGCGCCTGAGCGCTACGCCTTGACCGGCGCGTCTGCCACCGTGAAAAGGTTGTCCGCGCCCATGCGCATCTCCATGCGCCGGTCGTGGTTGCCGATCAGGCTCGAACGATGGCCGATCGAGACGATGGTCGTCGTCGGCAATGTCTCACGGATCGCGCGATAGACCCGATCCTCCAGCGGCTCGTCCAGTGCCGAGGTTGACTCATCAAGGAACAGCCAGTCCGGCTTCGCCAGCAACGCGCGGGCGATGGCGAGGCGTTGCTGTTCGCCGCCGGAGAGAACCTGCGACCAGTTCGCCTCCTCATCGAGGCGATCTACCAGCATCGGCAGGCCGACAGCTTCGAGCGCATGGCGGATATCTTCGTCCGGGTGCGTGCCCTCGACCGCGGGATAGTTCACCGCCCCGCGCAGCGTGCCGATCGGGATGTAGGGGCGCTGCGGCAGCAGCATCACCGAGCCGCCCTCCGGCTGTTCGATCCGCCCCGAACCGAACGGCCAGATGCCGGCAACAGCGCGGAACAGAGTCGATTTACCGGAACCGGAAGGGCCGACGAGCAAGGTTCGCTCGCCCTTGCGGAAGGAGATATCCGATATGTGGGCGATGGCACGTCCACTGGGCAGGGCCAGCGAGAGTTCCGGGATGCGGATGTCGGCGCCGGCAAACTCCACCCGTGTGATGTCGGAGGTTTTCTGCAGGGCCTTGGCCCCTTCGATGGAACGATCGAACCCGTTGAGACGGTCGACGACGGCCTTGTAGTCGGCGAGGGTCGCGTAACGGTCGATGAAGAAGGAGAGCGCGGCATCGACGCGGGCGAAGGCACCGGCGGTCTGCATCATCACGCCGAGCGTCATCTTGCCCGCGAAGAAGAACGGCGCGGTGATCACCAGCGGAATGACGCTGTTGGAGTAGCCATAGAGCCCGGTGAAGGCCGACAACCACTTCTGGACACCGATGATGTCCATGTAGTTGCGGACAACGAGCCTAAACCGCTCGAACAGACGCTTCTTTTCCGCGCCCTCGCCCTTGAGTAATGCGACCGGCTCGTTGAACTCCCGGAGCCGAGCCAGCATGTAGCGGAAATTCGCTTCGTATTTTTCCTGGTCGAAATTCAGGGGAATGAGGCGCCGACCGATGATATGCGCGATGAGTGTGCCAACGGCGGCATAGAGCAGCGCGATCCAGAACAGGAAGCCCGGGACGCGGAACTGTTCGCTGGGGAAGGGCAAGGTCGAAGAAAGCCCCCAAAGGATCACCGAGAAGGAAACCAGCGTCGAGATCTGCGAGATCATCGCGATCGTCAGGGAATAGGTCGTTTCGGTGTATTTGCGGATATCTTCCTGAATACGTTGATCGGGGTTGTCGACGCCGCCGTTGAATTGCAGGCGGTAATGCGATCCCCCATCGAGCCAGCGGCTTGTCAGGCGCGTCGTCATCCATTCACGCCAGCGCACCTTGAACACGCCAACCAACACGAATTCGATCAGGTTCGAGAAAAGGAGGGTCGCCACCAGCGGCACCCAGATCTGGAACAACTGCCGCCAGAACTCGGCCTCGTTCTTGTTCTGGAGTGCGTCGTAGATATCGCGGCTGAACTGGTTATGCCGCACGACGAGGCCGACCTGCCCGAGATTGATGAGGATGATGATGCCGAGCAGCACCCAGGCGATCCACTTCTCGCGGGCGGTGATCGACCCGAACGGCCAGATGCGCGTCGTGCCCTTGTCCTCGGTCTCGAAATAGGGGTCGGCGATCTGGAACACCTCGCGCGTCACGCCGATGCGCGAGAGCAGGATTGCCAGCATGCCGAAGGCGGCGGCAGTGAAGGCCGTCAGTGGCGGGATAAGCCCGACCCAGGCAAATCCTCCGATGCCGCCCGCCAGCAGGATGGTGATCAATCCGATATACCCGAGCCCGTAGAAGATCACAAAAAACCGCAGGAAAGCACCGGTGCCGGGCGTCAGGAACATCGCCAGCGCGAAGGCGAGGCCGCCCGCCGCGACATAGACCGGCACGATCGGCGCGGCGCCCGAGAGATTGAGCACAAGCGCCAGCGCCGAGATGGACGCAACCACAACGGCGAGAAGCACGGTCGCGGGCATCGAACGCATCGTCATCGCATTCATCGGCAGGGAGTTCCTTCTCGGGCGGCGGTCAGGGTTGTTTCGGGGTTTATCAGGTCCGATTGGGGCGGAATAGCGCTCGCGCGCCATCGTCCCGTGTGAAGCGAGCCCTATCGCACAGAATTGAACGGGTTACGGTTCTTTTTCTCGGCAATCGGCAACAGCCGGCTGTCTTTCAGGCTGGTCAGCGCGATCGAGGAGCGCACATGCGCGACGCTCTCGTGTGGCAGGAACACCTCGTTGAGTAGGTTCGCCAGCGCCGGAAGATCCGCAACGATGACCTTGATGAGGTAATCTGCCTCACCCGTCACCGAGAAGGCCTCCTGCACCTCGTCGGTGCTCTCGATCAGGCTCTGGAAGCGACGGGAATTGTCGGGCGAATGCGTCGCCAGTGTCACCTGCACAAAGGCCTGCACCTTGAGCCCGAGCGCCTCGGGGTCGAGCGCGGCGTGATAGGCACGGATCAGCCCCTCTTCCTCCAGTTGCGTCCGGCGGCGTGAACATTGCGAGGCAGAGAGACCTACCCGCTCGGCGAGATCATTGTTGGTGAGGCGCGCATCGCGTTGAAGCGCATCGAGAATGCGGAGGTCGAATTGATCCATGCGCGAAACATGCATTGATTAGGATCAAAGTGCAAGAAGCGAGCGATCTTCGTCTTATCGGTATTCATTTTGCGCAGTTCGTGCAGTCGTCCCGCGCTATTCTGAAACAAGAGGAATTGCTCAGGGAGAACAAGATGGGTCCGTTTCCGCATCAGGCGCCGCCGGCGACGATCTCGGCCGACAATCCAGCTGGCACCGACGGCTTCGAGTTCGTCGAATTCGCGCATCCGAATCCGGAAAAGCTGGCGGTTCTGTTCCAGATGATGGGGTTCCGCCCCGTCGCTCGGCACCGGAAGAAATCGATCTACGTCTATCGTCAGGGCGACGTGAACTACATCCTCAACGCCGACCGGGAGAGCTTCGCCGCGCGCTTTGTCGCCGAGCACGGCCCCTGCGCGCCGTCGATGGCCTGGCGCGTTGTTGATGCGAAGCACGCCTTCGAGCACGCCGTGAAGATGGGTGCCGAGCCCTACGAGGGGCCGGGCAAGGTGTTCGACGTGCCGGCGATCAAGGGCATCGGCGGTTCGCTCCTTTATTTCGTGGAACGGTATGGCGAGAAGGGCTCGGTCTATTCGAATGACGAGTTCCGCTGGCTCGGCCCCGTCGATCCGAAGCCCGAGGGGTTCGGCTTCTATTACCTTGACCACCTCACCCACAATGTCTTCCGCGGCAACATGGATAAGTGGTCGGAGTTCTACATCCGCCTGTTCAATTTCCGGCAGATCCGGTTCTTCGATATCGAAGGCAAGATGACCGGACTCTACTCGCGCGCATTGACCTCGCCTTGCGGTCGTATCCGCATCCCGATCAACGAGAGCGCGGATGAGCACAGCCAGATCGAGGAATACCTCAGGAAATACAAGGGCGAGGGCATCCAGCACATAGCGGTTGCGACCGAGGACATCTACGCCTCGACCGACAGGCTCGCCGCCAATGGCATCCGCTTCATGCCGGGTCCGCCCCGGACCTACTACGAGATGAGCCGCGAACGCGTGCACGGGCATGAGGAGCCGCTCGACCGGATGATGCAGCACGGCATCCTGATCGACGGTGAGGGCGTCGTCGGCGGCGGCGAGACCCGCATCCTGCTCCAGATCTTCTCCAAAACCGTGATCGGGCCGATCTTCTTCGAGTTCATCCAGCGTAAAGGGGATGACGGCTTCGGTGAGGGCAATTTCCGCGCCCTGTTCGAATCGATCGAGGAAGACCAGATCCGGCGCGGTGTGCTGAAGAACGTCGCAGCCGAATGAGGTTGCTTGACAGGGCAGCGGGCGGGGCCGAACCTCGCCCGTAAGTTTCGCAGGAGATGCTGCCTTGGCCCTGACGCTCTACACCTACTACCGCTCCTCCGCCGCCTACCGCGTGCGGATCGCCCTCAACCTCAAGGGCGTGAGCGCGGAGCACCGCGCGATCCATCTTGTGAAAGACGGCGGTCAGCAGAAGTCCGAGGCTTATACGCGGATCAATCCCAACCGCACGGTGCCGGCGCTCGACCTCGGTGATGGCGCCCGGCCGCTCGTGCAGTCGCTCGCGATCATCGAATACCTTGACGAGACAATCCCCGAGCCGCGCCTTCTACCCGGGGACGCGGCGATGCGCGCCCGCATCCGCGCGGCGGCGCAGGTCATTGCCTGCGACATCCATCCGGTCAACAATTCCCGCGTCGGCGCCTATCTCAAGGAAAAGCTCGGCCACAGCCAGGACGAGGTCATCGCCTGGATGAACCATTGGATGGAAACCGGGCTCGCGGCGTTTCAGGCGCTTTTGCCACCCGGTGGGCGCTATTGCTTTGGCGGCACACTGACGCTGGCCGATCTCTGCCTCGTGCCGCAGATGTACAACCTCAACCGCTGGGGCGGCTCGACGAAGGGACTCGACCGCCTCGTCACCATCAACGAGGCGTGCCTCGCCCTGCCGGCGTTCGACGCCGCCCGGCCGGAGAAGCAGCCGGACGCGGAGTGAGTGCTACTGCGAGTTCTTCAAATATTCCAAAAATTGAAAACCTTCCGGGCCAAGGCTTTGGAAGCGATCGCTTTCATTGAAATTTGTCAGAAGATCTCCGGAAGATTGATATCCCAGATCCTGGAAATTCAAAAACAACATAATCATATATATATGATATTCTGGCTTCATGACGGAATGCTTTAGCAAGCTGTCTTTTTTAGTGATAATTTCGCGAAGCCCATCAGAATTTTTCCAACGAGAATCGTACAATATTTTCGTGGAGATTGCTCTCACCAAGAATTCAACAAAAGTTGGCGGGTCCAATTTTTTGGGCAGAGCTGCGAGGCGCAGCCGGTTCATTAGGCTGATTCCGCGCGGCCTGAGATGGTATTTCCAAATCAGGCCATCTTCAAAATCGAAAGAACAAGCCTCCAATCCCGCAAGTTCATACAAGTAGAAACCAAAACCGGATCGATAACCTTGGCATTCAAGTCCTTGGAAATGACTGAATGCTTGATCAAATTCAGGGTAATGGATGTAGAACTCCATTTCCAAATTTGTGCGCCACTTGCCCGTTCGAACAAAAATGACGCGCGTCGGCGTGTCTTCGTCCAGACAAATTGCCAGACCATCTTGGCATTTCGCGATGCGACCGCCAAGCTCCCGCTGAAAAGCCTCTGCGCAGGCTTGGGCTATGCCTGATCTGCTGCACTTGCTCACATTTTGGCTCGCCCATCCACGCGAGAAAGCCGCGCGAGCAGATAATCCACCTCCGCCTTCGCGGTTGCCGAAAGCGTGCCGCCCGGCTTGCGTTGCGCGTCCGAAGCGAGGATGCCGCGCTTCATCATCACGTATTTCCGCACCGCGAGCCCCGCGCCCGGCTGCTGCTCGTAACGCAGCAGCGGCAGATGCGCATCGAAGAGGTCATGCGCTTCGTCCCGCTGGCCAGCCTTCGCGAATGCCACGACATCGATCAGCATTTCGGGGAAGGCATACCCGGTGTTGGAGCCATCCGCTCCGCGATCCATCTCAAAATCGAGAAACAGGCCACCGTTTGCGGTCATGATCGCGAGATCGCGCAGCGAACTCTCCTGCTGCCACTTGCGCAAGAGCGAGATCTTCTCCAGCCCCGGCCAGTCCTCGGCCTTGAGCATCACACATGAAGGATTGTCGCTGACGATCTTGCGGATCACGCCCGGCGTCATCTGAACCGAGGTGATGAGCGGATAATCCTGGATGACGAAGGGCACATCGGCTCCGATGGCCTCGACCGCCTGCGCGTAATAACCAGTGATCTGGTCGTCCGTGCGCAAGGTGTTCGGCGGCGCGATCATCACCGAAGCCGCGCCCGCCTCCATTGCCTCGCGCGCCAGCGAACGCATCGCCGCGAAGCCCGGTGCCGAGACGCCGACGATCACCGGCTTGCCCAGGATTCGCACCGCGCGCTTGAGGATTTCGAGCGATTCATGCGGTTCGAGCTTCGGCGCTTCGCCCATGATGCCGAGCACGGTGACGCCATCGGCGCCGATCTTGCCGTAGAAATCGAACAGGCGGTCGAGGCTTACCCAATCCACGTTTCCGTCGGCAAGGAACGGCGTCGGCGCAATCGGGAAGACGCCGGTATAGGCTTTCGTGCCGATGCTCATTTGCTGCTTCTCCCCATGATCTTGTCCGAAAACCGGAAACCGCTTTTCGGGATCATTTCTTCGATGCCTCGTAGCGGGCCTTGGTTTCGGCATTCATCGGGTAAAGGCCCGGAAGCGGCAGCCCCTTCTCGACTTCGCCCATGATCCAGCCTTCCATGCGCTCCTGCTCGACGCCGAGCTTCGCGACCTCCTCGACGATCGCCTGCGGGATCAGCACCGCACCGTCGTCATCCGCGACGATCACGTCGTTGGGGAATACCGCGACGCCGCCGCAGCCGATCGGGAGCTGCCAGTCGACAAAAGTCAGTCCCGCGACCGAGGGCGGGGCCGCCGCGCCGTCGCACCACACCGGCAAGCCGGTGCCGAGCACGCCGGCGAGATCGCGCACCACACCATCGGTGATGAGCGCGGTGACATTCCGCTTCTTCATGCGCGCGCAGAGGATATCGCCGAAGATGCCGGCATCCTTCACGCCCATCGAATCGACCACCGCGATCACGTCGTTCGGCATCGCTTCGATGGCGCCGCGCGTCGAGATCGGCGAGGACCAGCTCTCCGGTGTCGCGAGATCCTCGCGCGCCGGCACGAAGCGCAGCGTGAAGGCGCGGCCGACGAGGCGCGGCTGCCCGGCTCGGATCGGCCGTGCGCCACGCAGCCAGACGTTGCGCAGGCCCTTCTTGAGGAGGATCGTCGTCAGCGTCGCGGTGGTGATGCCGGAGAGCATCGCCTTGAGGTCGGCAGCAAGCGGGGTGACCTCGGGGGTCTTGAACTCGATGGTCATATCAACAGGCTTTCGGGCTGAGACTCAAACGTTGGGGATCACGCCGCCATCGACCCGGACATTCGAGCCGGTGACGTAGGAGGCGCGCGCGGAGCAAAGAAAGGTTGCCACATCGGCAAATTCCTGCGGATCACCGTAGCGTCCGGCGGGAATGGTCGCCTGGCTGGCGGCGGCGACCTCCTCGACGGTCTTGCCCTCGCGCTTTGCCTGCGCACCGTCGATCTGGTGGATGCGATCGGTCAGGATGCGGCCGGGCGAGATCACATTGACTGTCACACCCTCCTTCGCGACCTCGCGCGAGACGGTCTTCGACCAGCCGATGAGGCTCGCGCGCAAGGTGTTCGAGACGCCGAGGTTGGGGATCGGCACGATGGTGCCCATCGAGGTCGAGGTCAGAACCCGCCCCCATTTGCGCGCGCGCATTCCCGGCAACACGCGGTCGGTGATCGCGATGACGGAAAGCACCATCAAATTGAAGTGCTTCGTCCAGACATCCTGCGCCTGCCCGGCGGCGGGCGAAGGCGGCGGGCCACCGGTATTGTTGACGAGAATGTCGATCGGGCCGAGTTCCTTCTCGATCAGGGCGATGGAGGGTTCGATCAGGGAGAGATCGCCGAGGTCCCACACGAGGCTGATGACGGTGCCGCCGGCGGCCTTGATCGCAGCCTCGGTCCTGTCGAGCTTCTCCCGGTTGGTGCCGGTGATCGCCACTTTCGCGCCTTCGGCGGCAAGCGTACGTGCGATGGCCGCGCCAAGCCCGCCCGAGGAAGCCGTGACCAGTGCCACCTTGCCCTTGATGCCTAGATCCATTGTCTCGATCCCTTGATGGATGGATGTGTATGCTGTGTTCTGGCGCGGGAGGGCTCAAAAGGAAAGGCGGGAAACAGTCTTTCGCGCACTTCTTTAGCGCGAAGACGGCGTGACGGGTCGGCACGCTTATTGCAGCGCCCGGGCATGGTTGCCGAGCCCGTGTGATGAGTCCCGATCTTTCTATCCTGATCCTTGACGAGAACCGCATCCGCGCGGCGATCATCGAAACGGGTCTGCGCGAGGCCGGGCACACGCGCGTCAGCATCGTTTCGGACATGAACGGCATTGTCCGCCGCATCGCCGAGACAGCGCCGGATGTCATCGTCATCGATCTCGAGAACCCCAATCGCGACCAGTTGGAACATGTGCTCCAGATGAGCCGCGTCGTCGAACGACCGATCGCGATGTTCGTCGATCGCTCGGATACCGAGATGATGGCCTCGGCGATCGAGGCGGGCGTCTCGGCCTATGTGGTCGACGGGCTGCGCCAGGATCGCGTCAAGCCGATCCTCGACATGGCGATCGCGCGGTTCAACGCTTACTCGCGCCTCAAGTCCGAGTTGGAGGATACCCGCCGCGCACTGGAGGACCGCAAGGTCATTGATCGTGCCAAGGCGATCCTGATCCGCACGCGCGGGCTCACCGAGGACGAGGCGCATCACCTCCTGCGCCGCACCGCCATGCAACAGAGCGCGAGAATGGGCGATGTCGCCCGGGCGCTGGTCGCGAGCGCCGAACTCCTGCTGGGAGAAAAATCGACAGGAGACGAGCCTTGATATCCGCCCTCAAGCCCCTGCGCCTCGGTTTCATTCCGCTGATGGATGCCGCGATCCCTATCGTGGCGGCCCGCAAGGGCTTTGCCGCAGCGCACGGGATCGATCTCCGACTGGTGCGGGAGACTTCCTGGGCGAATATTCGCGATCGCCTCGCCATCGGCCATCTCGACGCCGCGCACCTGCTCGCGCCGATGCCGGTGGCGGCCGCACTCGGGCTCGCCCCGCTCGATACGCCCCTGATTGCGCCGATGGCTCTGGGCGCCGGCGGCAACGCGATAACCTTCTCGGCTGACTTGACGAATGCCCTTCGTGAAGCCGGCATCGTCAGGTTTCCGGCCGAACCGTCCGCCCTTGGCCGCGCGCTTCGGGCGGTGATCGAAGCGCGCGTCGCAGCGCGCAAGGAGCGATTGATTTTCGGTGTTGTTCACCCATACTCGGCCCACAACTACGAGCTTCGCTACTGGCTTGCGGCCTCGGGTATTGATCCGGACTGCGATATCGAGATCGCAATCCTGCCGCCACCCTTCATGCCGGACGCGCTGGCGAGCCGGAAAATCGACGGGTTCTGCGTCGGGGAGCCGTGGAATTCAGTGGCCTGCCGGCATTCCGGTGGAGCCATTGTGCTCACGAAATCCGCGATCTGGCGTGCGAGCCCGGAGAAGGTGCTCGCGCTCCGCGAGGACTGGCCGGATGAGCGACCGGGAGACCTTGCAGCGTTGCTGCAAGCAATGCTCGACGCCGCCTTCTGGTGCGAGGACGCCGCCAACCGGACGGAGCTGGTGCAGATGCTCTCGGCATCCGACATGCTCGATCAGCCGCCGGAAGTGCTCCTCCCATCGCTGGATGGAACGCTGGATGGCCCCGGACGTTTCCTGACCTACGCCACCGGCATGGCGAATTTCCCTTGGAAGAGCGATGCCGAGTGGTTTCTCGGCCAGATGCGGCGCTGGGGTCAGATTGGGCCGGGCCAGGGCGATCCCGCAGGGGTCCGTGCCGCCTTCCGCCCCGATCTTCTGCGCGAGGCACTGCTCGCGCGCGGCGTATCGGCGCCCCTCGCGGATGACAGGCCGGCGGCGGCCGAAGGAGGGGCCGGCCTGATCGTTCCCGGAACGCTGGGAGACGTCCGCCTGCCGAGGTTCGGGTTCTTCGATGCAGGCTGCTAGGAGCGTCTTTCTGCACAAATTTTAGGCATTGTGCGATGCAACAATGCGCATCGGCTTGAAACTGCGCCGGCCGGAAAGACCGCGGCGACAATGCAAGGCACGACAGCAGCACGAAACATGCAGCGATTCCGCAGGCGAACTTCTGTGAATCTTGCATCCTGCCGGTTTGGCACGTCGGTTGCTGAGACTGGTTTGGCCAACGAGGGCCTCTTCATTCGCGGATTGCTGCTTGAAGCAGCGCCGGCATGGTTGCCGGTGATCGCGAGGGCCTCGTCCTTCGCTCCGTGAGTGTCAGCTCAACCAGATCGAGGGGTTCCCATGTCCAAGCGCCAGCACCTTGTTTCGACTACCGCCTTTCCGGCTATCGACCGTCGCCGTTTCCTCCTCGGCGCAGGTGCGCTCGGTTTCGTCTCGCTGGCCGGGCTGCGCAAGGCACGCGCCGCCAGCCTCAAGGTCGAGAAGGACGAGCTGAAGTTCGGGTTCATCAAGCTCACCGACATGGCGCCGCTCGCCATCGCCAAGGAGCTTGGTTACTTCGAGGACGAGGGCCTGTTCGTGACGCTGGAAGCGCAGGCGAACTGGAAGGTGCTGCTCGATCGTGTCATCACCGGTGAACTCGACGGCGCGCATATGCTCGCGGGCCAGCCGCTCGCCGCGACCATCGGCTTCGGTACCAAGGCGCATATCGTCACCCCGTTCTCGATGGATCTGAACGGCAACGCCATCACGGTTTCCAACGCGATCTGGGAGATGATGAAGCCGGCGATCCCCAAGGGCACGGATGGCAAGCCGGTACACCCGATTTCCGCCGAGGCGCTCAAGCCCGCCATCGAGAAGCTGCGCACCGAGGGCAAGCCGTTCAAGATGGGCATGGTCTTCCCGGTCTCGACCCACAATTACGAGCTGCGCTACTGGCTGGCCGCCGGCGGCGTCCACCCCGGTTTCTATTCTCCGACCGATGTTAGCGGCACCGTTCAGGCCCAGGCACTGCTCTCCGTCACGCCGCCGCCGCAGATGCCTGCAACCCTCGAAGCGGGTACCATCCACGGCTATTGCGTGGGTGAGCCGTGGAACCAGGCGGCGGTGTTCAAGGGTATCGGCGTTCCGGTGATCACCGATTACCAGATCTGGAAGGACAACCCGGAAAAGGTGTTCGGAATCACCGCCGAGTTCGCCGAGAAGAATCCCAACACGGTTCTCGCTCTGACAAAGGCACTGATCCGCGCCGCGATGTGGCTCGACGAGAACAACAATGCCAACCGCATGAAGGCGGTCGAAATCCTCTCCAAGCCCGAATACGTCGGCGCCGACAAAGCCGTGATCGCCAACTCGATGACAGGCACCTTCGAGTTCGAGAAGGGCGACAAGCGCCCGATCCCGGATTTCAACGTCTTCTTCCGTTATTTCGCGACCTACCCCTACTACTCCGACGCGGTCTGGTATCTCACCCAGATGCGCCGCTGGGGCCAGATCGCCGAATTCAAGGACGACAGCTGGTATGCCGAGACCGCGAAGAAGGTCTATCGCCCCGATCTCTACCTCAAGGCCGCGAAGCTTCTCGTCGAGGACGGCAAGGCCAAGGAAGCCGAGTTCCCGTGGAAGAGCGACGGCTATCGCGAGATCACCTCCGATAACATCGACAAGATCGCCTACGACGGCAAGAAGCCCAACGCCTACATCGACAGCCTGAAGATCGGCCTCAAGGGCCAGCAGAAGGTCGAGGGCGCGAGCGTTGTCGGCGGCTGAGCCGGCACCCCTCCCTACTGGTCAGGATCGGAGTTCAAGCATGGCGATGGCAAGCGACCTCGTGGATATCAAGGCGGATGAGGCGCGGCGTCTGCGGCGCGAGCGCATCCACCACTGGCTGAACCGCGCCAGCGGCACGCTCGGCGTCGTCGGGCTCGGGTTTCTGGTGCCGCTTCTGAAGATCGCGGCCGGCGACAGCCCACGGCACCAGTTCAAGGTGCTCTGGCAGCAGCTGTTCGTGCCGCTCATCGGCATCGGCGCGTTCCTCGCGCTCTGGGCGATCTTCGCGCCACAGGTGCAGACCTCGCTCGGCGCCATCCCCGGTCCGGCGCAGGTCTGGTCGCAGACCACGAACCTCTATGCCGACCACAAGGCCGAGCGCGCCAAGGAAGCGCAGTTCTACGCCCGGCAGGCCGAGCGCAACGCCAAGCTCGTCGCGGAAGGGCGCGCGGCGGATGTGAAGCACCGTTCCTACACCGGCAAGCCGACCTATATCGACCAGATTTTCACGAGCCTGAAGACGGTGGCGCTTGGCTTCATCATCGCCACGATCTTCGCGGTGCCGCTCGGGATCATGTGCGGCCTCTCGAAGACGGTGAACGGCGCGCTGAACCCCCTGATCCAGATCTTCAAGCCAGTCTCTCCCCTCGCCTGGTTGCCGATCGTGACGATGGTCGTCTCCGCGCTCTACGTGACGCCGAGCGAAGCCTTCCCGAAGTCCCTTGTCATCTCCGCGGTGACGGTGACGCTCTGCTCGCTCTGGCCGACGCTCATCAACACCTCGCTCGGCGTGGCTTCGATCGACAAGGATCTGCTGAACGTCGGTCGCGTGCTCCAGCTTCCGACATGGCGCACGGTGACGAAGCTGATCCTGCCCTCGTCGCTGCCGCTGATCTTCACCGGCTTGCGGCTTTCTCTGGGCGTGGGCTGGATGGTGCTGATCGCAGCGGAAATGCTCGCGCAGAACCCCGGTCTCGGCAAGTTCGTGTGGGATGAATTCCAGAACGGCTCCTCGCAGAGCCTCGCCAAGATCATGGTTGCGGTGCTGACCATCGGTGTCATCGGCTTCCTGCTCGACCGGCTGATGTATGCCCTTCAATCCGCCTTCACCTACTCCGCGAACCGCTGAGGAGGCCGGCATGAGCGACAAGCCGAAATTCGAACAGCCGATCCTCGAACTCAGAAACCTCGCCAAGACCTACGGAGAGGGCGCCCAGCGCACGGAAGTGTTGACGGATGTCAACCTCGCGGTGGCCGAAGGCGAGTTCATCGCCATCGTCGGCTTCTCCGGAACCGGGAAGACGACGCTGATCTCGGCGATGGCCGGGCTGGTGTCGCCCAACGCTGGCGAGGTGCTGTTTCGAGGCCAGCCGGTGACCGGGCCGGGGCCGGAGCGTGGCGTGGTGTTCCAGTCCTACTCGCTGATGCCCTGGCTCACCGTGCGCGGCAATGTCGCACTGGCAGTCGATCAGGTCTTCGCCAAGGAAAGCAAGGCCGAGCGCGCCGGGCGTGTTGATCGCTACATCGCGATGGTCGGCCTCTCGCACGCGGCCGAGCGTCGCCCGTCGGAACTCTCGGGCGGCATGCGCCAACGCGTTGCGGTGGCTCGTGCGCTGGCGATGAGCCCGGAATTGCTGCTGCTCGACGAGCCGCTTTCGGCGCTCGATGCGCTGACGCGCGCCAAGCTTCAGGGCGAATTCGAGCAGATCTGCGCGACCGAGAAGAAGACCGTCGTACTGATCACCAATGACGTCGACGAAGCGATTCTTCTCGCCGACCGCATCATTCCGCTGCTCCCCGGCCCGCGTGCGACCCTGGGGCGCGAGTTCCGCGTCAACCTGCCCCGTCCGCGCGATCTTGCCGAGATCGGCGAATCCGACGCGTTCAAGGCGCTACGCGCCGATGTCACGAACTACATGCTCGACATTGCCGCCGACCGCGCGGCTGGACAGGATGCGGCGCTGGTACTGCCGGGCATCGAGCCGATCTCGCTCGACAAGCGCCGCAACAAGTTGCCGAAAGCCTATGTCGAGGCATCGCAATCGATCCGCGAGGAGCGTTTCCTCGAATTCTCTCAACTCTCCAAGATCTATCCCACGCCGAAGGGGCCGCTCACCGTGGTCGACAAGTTCGATCTGAAGGTGAGGAAGGGTGAGTTCATCTCGCTGATCGGCCACTCCGGCTGCGGCAAGTCGACCGTGCTGTCGATGGCGGCGGGTCTGAACGAGGTGTCCGAAGGCGGTATCATCCTCGACGGGCGCGAGGTTGCGACCGCGGGGCCGGATCGCGCGGTGGTGTTTCAGGCACCTTCGCTGTTCCCGTGGCTCACCGCGCGCGAGAACGTGACGCTGGGTGTCGACCGTGTCTATCCGCACGCATCGAAAGCCGAACGCGACGATGTCGTCTCCTACTATCTCGATCGCGTCGGCCTCGGTGATGCGATGGACAAACTCGCCGCTGACATGTCGAACGGCATGCGTCAGCGGGTCGGTATCGCCCGCGCCTTCGCGCTTTCACCCAAGCTCCTCCTGCTCGACGAACCCTTCGGCATGCTCGACAGCCTGACGCGCTGGGAGTTGCAGGAAGTGCTGATGGAGGTCTGGTCCCGCACCAAGGTTACCGCGATCTGCGTCACGCACGATGTTGACGAAGCCATCCTGCTCGCGGACCGCGTGGTGATGATGTCGAACGGGCCGAACGCCCGCATCGGCAACATCATGGAGGTTGATCTGCCGCGTCCGCGCACCCGCAAGGCGCTGCTCGAACATGCGGACTACTATGCCTACCGGCAGGAACTCCTCGAATTTCTCGAAGCCTATGAAGGCGGCGCCAACCCCGATCCCGCGCATCTCGCGGCGATCAAGGCCAAGCGTCATTCCGGCACGGCCGCGGCAGCCTGAAAGGAACACCCATGAATACTGCCATGAGCAAGCAGCGACTTGTCGTCATCGGCAACGGCATGGCGCCGGGCCGGGCGCTCGAAAAGCTGCTCGAAGCCGCGCCCGATGCGTTCGATATCACGATCTTCAACGCCGAACCGCGTGTGAACTATGATCGGATCATGCTTTCCCCGGTTCTCTCGGGCGAGAAGAAGTATGAGGAAATCGTCATCCACGGTGATGGCTGGTACATCAAGCACGGGGTGATGCTCTACAAAGGCCACAAGGTCACGAAGATCGACCGCGAGGCGCGCACGGTCACCTCGGAGCATGGCGTCGTCGTTCCCTATGACAAGCTGATCATCGCCACCGGTTCGAGCCCCGTCATCATCCCGGTTCCCGGACATAAGCTCGCGGGCGTCCTTTCCTATCGCGATCTCGACGACGTCCACGCGATGATGCTCGCCGCCGCCAAGCCCGGCAGCCGCGCCGTGGTGATCGGCGGCGGCCTTCTGGGTCTCGAAGCTGCTGTCGGCCTCAAGATGCAGGGCATGGACGTGACGGTCCTGCACCTCATGCCGCACCTGATGGAACGCCAGCTCGACAGCGCTGCCGGCTATCTGCTCCAGCGCGCCATTGAGGAGCGGGGCATCCGTGTCCATTGCAAGGCCAACACGCACGAGATCACGGGCACGTCCCGCGTCGAGGGCGTCCGGCTCGATGACGGCACCTTCTATCCGGCGGATATCGTCGTCATGGCGGTCGGCATCCGGCCGAGCGCAGGGATTGCCAAGGACGCGGGACTCACAACCAATCGCGGCATCGTCGTGACGCCGGACATGCGCACCTCGGACCCTGACATCTACGCCCTCGGAGAATGTGCGGAAGCGAGCGGGCAGGTCTTCGGCCTTGTCGCCCCGCTCTATGAGATGGCGGGTGTCGTTGCGCAGAACCTGCTCGGCGGACAGGCGGAGTTCCACCCTTCTGCCACCGCCACCAAGCTGAAAGTGACCGGTTGCGATCTCTATTCCGCCGGCGATTTCGCCGAGGGCGAGGGCCGCGAGGAGATCGTGCTGCGCGATCCCATGCGCGGCGTCTACAAGCGTCTCGTTCTCAAGGATAACCGCATTCTCGGCGCGGTGCTCTACGGCGAGGTTGCGGACGGGCCGTGGTTCTTCGACATGCTCAAGCGCAGCGTCGACATCAGCGAGATGCGCGAGACGCTCATTTTCGGTCAGGGCTATCAGGGGGGCGCCTCCGCGGACCCTATGGCGGCCGTTGCAGCCTTGCCGGATGAGGCAGAGATCTGTGGCTGCAACGGCGTGTGCAAGGGCAAGATCGTCTCGACCATCACCGACCTCGGGCTGAAGAACCTCGACGAGGTGCGCGCCCATACCAAGGCCTCCGCCTCCTGCGGCTCCTGCACGGGTCTCGTCGAGCAGGTCATCAAGCTCACCCTCGGCGATGCTTACAACCCCGCTGCCGTGCAACCGATGTGCACCTGCACCGACCTCGGCCATGACGACGTGCGTCGGCTGATCCGCGCCAAGGAACTGAAGTCGATCCCGCAACTGATGCAGGAGCTCGGCTGGAAAACGTCCTGCGGCTGCGCCAAATGTCGCCCGGCGCTCAATTACTATATGGTCTGCGATTGGCCGGGCGAATACGAGGACGACGGGCAGTCCCGTTTCATCAACGAGCGCGTCCACGCCAATATCCAGAAGGACGGCACCTATTCTGTGGTTCCGCGCATGTGGGGTGGCCTGACCAGCGCCAAGGAACTGCGCGCCATCGCCGATGTCGCCGACAAGTTCAATATCCCAACCGTGAAGGTCACCGGCGGTCAACGCATCGATTTGCTCGGGGTGAAGAAGGAAGATCTGCTCGGCGTCTGGGCTGATCTCAACAAGGCCGGGATGATCTCCGGCGCAGCCTATTCCAAGGGTCTGCGCACGGTAAAAACCTGCGTCGGCACGGATTGGTGCCGGTTCGGCACACAGGATTCGACCGGGCTCGGCGTGAAGCTGGAGAAGTTTCTCTGGGGGTCGTGGTCGCCCGCGAAACTGAAGCTCGCGGTCTCCGGCTGCCCACGCAACTGCGCCGAGGCGACCTGCAAGGATATCGGTGTGATCTGCGTCGATTCCGGCTACGACATCCACTTCGCCGGCGCGGCAGGGCTCGATATCCACGGCACGCAGCTGCTCGGCCATGCCGATACCGAAGACGAGACGATCGAGATCGTCGGCGCATTGACCCAGCTCTATCGGGAGCAGGGCCGCTACCTCGAACGCATCTACAAATGGGCAAAGCGCGTCGGCACCGAGAGCATTCGCGCGAGCGTGATCGATGACCGGGAGAAGCGTCGCGCCCTCTACGAGCGCTTCGTCTACAGCCAGAAGTTTGCGCAGATCGATCCCTGGGCCGAGCGTGTTGCCGGCAAGGATGCACATGAATTCGCGCCGATGGCGGATCTCGGGTTCCAGCATGCCGCCGAATGAGGAGAGGGCGATGAACGCGTCGGTGAAGGATTGGGTCGATATCGGTGCCGCCGAGGCGATCCCCTTGCGCGGCGCGCGCGTCGTGAAGGCGCCGGGCGGCGACATCGCGGTGTTCAAGGCGGCCGACGGCAGCGTGTTCGCGCTGCGCGATCGGTGCCCGCACAAAGGTGGGCCGCTCAGTCAGGGCATCGTGCATGGTCACGGAGTCACCTGTCCGCTGCACAACTGGGTCATCAGCCTTGAAACCGGAGAGGCGCAGGGCGCGGATAAGGGCTGCACGCCGAAGATTCCGGTGCGGCTCGAGAACGGGCGCGTGCTCCTGCTGGCGACGGCGCTCATGGAGGCCGGAGCCTGAGCGATGAGCGCCGAAAGCGTCACTACCCGCACTACCTGCCCCTATTGCGGCGTCGGCTGCGGCGTTCTGGCGACACGCGCGCCGGATGGCTCAGTCGCGGTGAAGGGCGATCCCGATCACCCGGCGAATTTCGGACTGCTGTGTTCGAAGGGCACGGCGCTGGCCGATACGCTCGCGCTCGAAGACCGGCTTCTCTACCCGGAAATCGCAGGAGCTGGCGCGGATTGGAACGCTGCGCTCGACCTTGTCGCGACCCGTTTCTCCGAGACAATCCGCGTTCATGGGCCTGACGCGGTGGCCTTCTATGTCTCCGGGCAGATTCTCACCGAGGACTATTACGTCGCCAACAAGCTGATGAAGGGCTTCATCGGTTCGGCGAACATCGACACCAACTCGCGTCTTTGCATGGCCTCCGCCGTAGCGGCGCATCGGCGCGCCTTCGGCACGGACACCGTGCCAGCGATCTACGCCGATCTCGAAGAGGCCGATCTCGTCGTGCTGATGGGGTCGAATTTCGCCTGGTGCCATCCCGTGCTGTTCCAGCGCCTGCTGCAGGCGAGGAAGGCGCGGGGCACGAAGATCATCGTGATCGACCCGCGCCGGACCATCACCGCCGATGTGGCCGATCTTCATCTCGCCCTCGAACCCGATAGCGATGTCGCGCTCTATCTCGGGCTGTTGAACTATCTCGAAGCGGCCGGGCTGCGCGACGATGCCTTCACTGAAGCGCATGTCGCTGGCCTCGACGCCGCACTGGCCGAAGCGCGGGGTATGGATATCGATGCCGTCGCCACTCTGACAGGTCTTGCACTTCGCGACATCGAGGCGTTCTACACGCTTTTTGCACGGCACGAACGCGTTGTTTCCGTATTCAGCCAGGGCGCGAACCAGTCCGTTTTCGGCACGGACAAGGGCAACGCCATCATCAATTGCCACCTGCTCACAGGCCGCATCGGCAAGCCCGGCGCTTCACCCTTCTCGATCACCGGCCAGCCGAATGCGATGGGTGGACGCGAGGTCGGCGGGCTCGCCAACATGCTCGCCGCGCATATGAACATCGAGGATGAGGCCGCGCGGAGCCGTGTCCAGCAGTTCTGGAATGCCCCGGCAATGGCCGGGAAGCCCGGTCTCAAGGCGGTCGATCTCTTCCGGGCTGTAGGCGAAGGCAAGGTCAAGGCGCTCTGGATCATGTCCACGAACCCCGTGGACAGCCTTCCAGAGGCCGATCTCGTCCGCAAGGCTCTCGAGACCTGCCCCTTCGTCGTCGTTTCGGACGCCACGCGGGACACCGACACCAACGCCTACGCGGATGTGCTGCTACCTGCGCTGACATGGGGTGAAAAATCCGGGACGGTAACCAATTCCGAGCGCCGCATTTCGCGCCAGCGCTCGTTCCTTCCCGCGCCGGGCGAAGCGCGTGCCGATTGGTGGCACATGGCCGAAGTCGCGCGCCGGATGGGCTTCGCCGGTTTCGATTACGACAGTCCTGCCGCGATCTTCCGCGAACACGCCGCGCTCTCGGCGTTCGAAAACGACGGTACCCGCGATTTCGACATCGGCGCCTACGCGAATGTTTCGGAAGCCGCGTTCGACAGGCTCGCGCCGTTTCAGTGGCCTCAGCCCGCCGGGACGGTCTCGCGCGAGACGCGCTTCTTCGCCGACGGTCGCTTCTATACGCCCGATGGCAAGGCGCGCATGATCGCAGTCAAGCTGCCGGCAGTCTCGAAGCCGCTCAGCGCCAAATATCCTCTCTGGCTCAACACCGGCCGCATCCGCGACCAGTGGCACACCATGACGCGCACCGCCAAAGCGTCGCGCCTCATGGGCCATTTCGGTGAGCCGTTCTGCGAAATTCATCCGGACGATGCAGCGGAGGTGGGGATCGGCCCCGCGAGCCTTGTCGAGGTCGAGAGCCGCCACGGGGTCATTATCGTCCGCGCGCTTGTCACGGAGCGGCAGCGGCGCGGTTCCGTCTTCGTGCCGATCCACTGGACGGATCAACTCGCGTCGAAAGGCCGGGTCGATGCACTGGTCGACGCGATGACCGATCCGGTTTCCGGGCAACCGGGCTCGAAACGCACGCCGGTTTCGATCAGACCTTTCGTGGCAGGCTGGTACGGTTTCGCGGTCACGGCCGCAAAACCCGATTGCGCTGGCCTTCCCTACTGGGCGCTTTCGATTGCCGAGGGTGGATACCGGCTTGAACTCGCAGGCCAGGAAGCCCCTGCCGACTGGCAGGAGTTTGCGGGGCAGCTCTTCGGCCTGGGCAGCGGCGAGGGCGAATGGATCGCCTATTACGATCGCGAGGCCGGCATCGCGCGGCTTGCAGCCTTCGTCGGCGACAGGCTTGTTGGATCCCTGTTCACCGCGCCGCAGCCGGTAGCGCTCTCGCGCCGCTTCATCACCGAGGCATTGCCGCAGGGCCATGCCGGTAGCGCGCGTTACCGGCTGCTCGCCGGGCAGGGCGGCGCCGACAGGCCCGATCCTGGCGCGATCCTCTGCGCCTGTTTCCAGGTCGGCGTCAACCAGATCGCGGCGGCGATCCGCGAGGGGCTTGGCGATGTCGAAGCCATCGGCGCGGCATTGAAAGCCGGCACCAATTGCGGCTCCTGCCGCAGCGAAATCCGGAGAATGCTTGATGAAAGTCGTCTCGAGAAAGCCGGCTGAAGCCGGGGTGACGCGCCTCGGCGCACTCGCCAAGCTGCCGGTGTTCTTCGATTTGAGGGACAAGCGCGCCATCGTCGCGGGCGGCGGCGCGGGCGCGACATGGAAGGCCGAACTGCTGGCGGCATCCGGTGCCCGTGTTGAAATCTATGCGACCGACCCTTGCGAGGAGATGCGCGCGCTCGTGCTGCGCGGTGCGGCGGACGGCGAACTTGTCCTGCACGAGCGCCCTTGGTCGATGGGTGTGTTCGCCGGCGCAGCTATCGCGGTTGGCGACTTCGAGGACGAAGCCGAGGCAAAGGCGTTCCGTTGTGCGGCCAGGGTCGCGGGCGTGCCGGTCAATACCATCGACAAGCCCGCAACCTGTGATTTCCAGTTTGGCTCCATCGTCAACCGTTCGCCGGTCGTGATCGGCATTTCCACCGACGGGGCCGCGCCGATCCTCGGGCAGGCGATCCGCCGCAAGATCGAGATGCTGCTGCCGGCGTCGCTTTCGGATTGGGCGGGTGCTGCACGGGACATTCGCGGGAAGGTCATGGATACGCTGCGGCCGGGCGCCCAGCGCCGTCGCTTCTGGGAGGCTTTTTCGGAGCATTCTTTCCGCACCGGAGCCTCCCCTGAAACCGCGATGCTGGAGGCGATGATCGCCGACTGTCGCGCCGGGACCGCGACATCGAGCGGCCGCGTGACATTGGTCGGTGCGGGACCGGGCGACGCCGAACTGCTGACGATCCGCGCGGTGCGCGCGCTTCAGAGCGCGGACGTCATCCTGTTCGACGACCTCGTTTCCGACGATATCCTCGAACTCGCGCGGCGCGAGGCGAAGCGGATGATGGTCGGCAAGCGTGGACGTCGCGAGAGCTGCGCGCAGGAGGATATCAACGCGCTGATGCTCACGCTCGCGCGGGCCGGCAAACACGTCGTTCGTCTCAAGGCCGGCGATCCGATGGTGTTCGGTCGTGCGGGCGAGGAGATATCAGCACTCGAAGCTGCCGGCATTCCGGTCGCTGTCGTGCCGGGCATCACCTCGGCGCAGGCGATGGCGGCCAGTCTCAACCGTTCGCTCACCCATCGCGATCATGCCCAGAGCCTTACCCTGTTGACCGGGCACTCGCGGAAAGGCGAGCTTCCGGCAACCATCGATTGGTCGCGCGCCGCCGCGCCGAATGCGACGCTTGTCGTCTACATGGGCGCCAAGCAAGCTGGCGCACTCGTGGAAAAGCTCATTGCAAATGGTCTGGCGGCAACCACACCGGCGGTGGCCATCGCTTCGCTGTCGCGGGCAGATGAACAGCGCTGGAGTGGCGAAATGGCAGATCTCGCCGCCGGGATCGGGACGCTGCCAGCCGACGCGCCAATCCTGATCGGTATCGGCGGCGTCTTCGCGGCGTTGGAGAAGAAAGCGGAGTTGCCGGACGTTCGCATCGCCTGAACGATTGCGTCGGCGACAATCCCTGTCATGCTGGGCCAATCTCGTTCCCTTGGCAGAGGCTTTCATGCTCACGATCTACGGCGTCTACCGCTCGCGCGCATCGCGCAACATCTGGCTTGCCAACGAACTCGGCATCCCGTTCCGTCAGGTACCGGTCATCCAGCATTATCGCCTCAAGGGCGAGCTGCCAGCCGGCATGCTCCACACGAAGTCACCGGAATTCCTGAAGGTCAACCCAAACGGGCATATTCCTTCCATCGAAGATGATGGGCTTGTCCTGCACGAATCGCTGGCAATCAATCTCTATCTCGCACGCAAACATGGTGGACCGCTCGCACCGAAGGACGTCCGCGAGGAGGGGCTCGCCGCGATGTGGACGCTATGGGCCGCCACGGAGGTCGAGCCGCATTCCATCCTGGTGCTCTATCACCTGGCGATGCGCCCCCCGGAGGAGCGCGATCCGGCGATCGCCGCGGCGGCGGTGGAAGCGCTGAAGGCGCCGATGGCCGTGCTCGACAAGCACCTCGCGGCCGAGAAATTCATGATGGGCGGACGCTTCACCGCCGTCGATGTCAATGTCGCCGAGGTGATGCGCTACTGCCTTCCGGCAAAGGCCCTGTGGGAAAGCGCGCCGCATGTCAGCACCTGGCTGAAGGCCTGCCACGCACGCCCGGCCTACCAGGCGATGATGGCGGGCCGCAACGCCGAGCCGGAATAGCGCCTACAGCACGAGGAACAGCACCGTCGACAGGGTGACGAAGCCGCCGATCATCGTCACGAACAGGGTTGCGGCGCAGAACTCTTCCTCGCCATAGCGGCCGCCGATGATCGGGTAGACGGCGATCATCGGCGCGCTGGCGAAGATCAGCATCGCTTTGACGAGCGTCGGGTCCGCAGGCGGCCAGAGTGTAAGCGCGCCGAGCATCCCGAGCGGATGCAGGATCAGCTTACCGAGGGCCACCAGCCCGATGCCCTTCGGCTGCCCGCCGGGCTTCATCCCCGCGAGAATCCCGCCGATCGCGAACAGGGCGACGGGAGCGGCCGTGCCGGCGAGCAGGTCGATCGCCTTGAACACCGGTGCGGGGGGCTTGAGGCCGGTTACCGCTATGGTGAAGCCGGCGAAGATCGCGATGACAAGCGGGTTGCGGATCAGGCGTCCTGCGATCTCGTGCAGGATCTCCGGTGTTGTCCGGCCGCTCGCCCGGCCCTTCTCCGCAAGCACAAGCGCCGCCGGGAGAATGAGGAAATTCTCGACGAGAAGGCACATTGCGAGCCCTGCGGCAGCCGAACTGCCGAGCGCCATCGTCGCCACGGGAAAGCCGATGAAGCCGCTGTTGGACATCGACGCACCCATCGCCTGCATGGCCGTTCGGGCGGCGGGCTGGGTATAGAGCCGTCGCGCGGCGAGATAAATAACCGCGAAAAGCACGAGCGAGACGAGACCGTATCCGACGAGAAATCGCGGATCGATTACCTCACGGATCGGACTCGACGCGAAGGTGCGGACAATGAGCGCCGGCATCGCGAAGGTGATGGTGAAAGTGCCGAGGATGCGCATGTCCCTGGCTTCGAGAATCCCCTCGCGGACAGCGGCAAACCCCGTGCCGATGAGGAGGAAAATGGGGAGGACAATCGTCAGGACCTGAAGCATGGCGCGTCTAGCGGAGTTCGCGGGCGTAAGGCATCGAGGTAGCCGCACCGGCTCGCGTGACGCTGATTGCCGCCGCCCGGCCGGCTCGGTGCATCGCCTCGGCGAGTGTTAGATCGCGCGCCAGCCCGGCCGCGAGATTGCCGACGAAGCAATCGCCTGCTCCTGTGGTATCGACGACATCGACCCGCTCGCCGTCGATACGGATGATCCCTTCTGCCGTAACTGCCAGCGCGCCGCGCGGGCCGAGGGTGACGATCACGGCCCGGTCCGGTCCGGCGAGACATTGCGCCGCAGCGATGATCTCGTTTTCGGTTCGAAGGTCAGTGCGGCCGGATGCGCCTTCAAGCTCGGTCTCGTTGAGAACAAGGATATCCGTGAGCGCGAGGAGGGAAGGCATGAGCGCTTTCATCGGCGCCGGGTTGAGGATGGTGCGGGCACCTGCCGCGCGGGCCTTCCGGAAACCTGCCTCGATGAAGGCTTCGGGAACCTCGAACTGGGCGAGAACGCAATCGCTGGGGGTCATCCGGAGCGCTTCGGTGTCGCGCGGTTCGAGAACGGCATTCGCGCCGGGAACGACGATAATGCTGTTTTCGCCGAGCGCATCGAGCGCGATGAGCGCGATGCCGGTTGGCACGCCCGCCACAAGGCGCAGAGCGGAAAGATCGAGCGCTTCACCATCGAGGAACGCGCGCATGGCCGCGCCGAAGCTGTCATCGCCGATTGCGCCGACAAGCACCGTCTCGGCGCCGGCACGACGCGCAGCAACCGCCTGATTGGCGCCCTTGCCACCCGGAAATTCGCGGAGATTTTCCCCGCTAACCGTCTCGCCGGGGCGGGGGTGATTCGCGACGGAAACGACGAGATCGCGGTTAATCGAGCCGAAAACGACGACCCTGCCCATCGCGATTGTTCAGCGGCGCTTCGGCGGCTGGCCTTTCTGCGGCGGGCGCGCGCCGGGCGTGAAGCCGGAGCGTTCGTCCTTGTGGCGGAACACCAGCCGGCCCTTTTCCAGATCGTAGGGTGACATTTCCACCGTCACGCGGTCACCCGCAAGAGTCTTGATCCGGTTCTTCTTCATCTTGCCGGCCGTGTAGGCGATGATCTCGTGTCCGCTGTCGAGCTGAACCCGGAACCGCGCATCGGGCAGCAATTCCAGAACCAGACCTTCGAACTGGATCACTTCTTCCTTCGCCATTCGCCGAACTTTCTTTCAAAACGGAGCTTCGGGCTCCAGACAAGGAGATTCTTCAAAGTCAAATAGCCGCTCCGCGAAACGGAACGGCTTTTTCGCTGAATTTCGAGCGGTGCGATGGATCGCGCCGCAGCGTTCAGGCTCAAACGGCCTGAAGGTTCACAGCGGCCATCTTGCCGGTGCGACGATCGGCCTGAAGCTCATACGAGACCTTCTGCCCGTCACGCAGGCCCTGCAGACCCGAGCGCTGAACAGCGCTGATATGGACGAAAACGTCCTTGCCGCCATCATCCGGCTGGATGAAGCCGTAGCCTTTTTGTTCGTTGAACCACTTGACGGTTCCGGTGCTCATAGATGTCTTCCTTCGGACTATCAGGTCTTGGACGTGCGGGCCTTGCGGTCCGCATTTTTTACACGTTTTTTGGCCCGGAAAACCCGGGCCGGTGGCTCGACCTTTGTTGAAGCAGTCAGAACGTGCGCCCGGTAGTCCCAAAGCGGCCCAGTCGTCCGGCCAAGTCGATGGCGGGAGTCATAGCGGCAAATCGCCTCTTTAACAAGTTCGGTGGCGGGCTCCGCGAAAATCAGCCGAGAATTCCGGCTGCGACGAAGAGATCTGCCGTCTTCCGGCTGAGCGCGATCGGCACATCGTAGACTACGGCAAGGCGCAGCAACGCCTTGATATCGACGTCGTGCGGCATCGGCGAGAGTGGATCGATAAAGAAGACGATGGCATCGATCCTCCCTTCGACAATCATCGCGCCGATCTGCTGGTCACCCCCGAGCGGGCCGGAAGCGAGCCGGGTGATGTTGAGGGCGGGGCAGCGTTCCTTGAGGACTTGCCCGGTCGTGCCCGTGCAGAAGAAGACATGCGGTCGAAGGGGGGCTTCGTGTTCGGCGACCCAGTCGGCGAGAGTGGGCTTCATCCGGTCGTGCGCGACGAGGGCGAAGGTGCGGACAGGGTTGCAGGTCATGTCACCAATCCAGCCCGAAAGTGGTCACGAGGTCGGCGATTTCGGCCTCATCGAGGAGGCGCAGGCGCGTTTCACCGATCATCAGGAAGATCCTGGCGGTTTCCTCCAGCTCTTCCGCCGAGGTCATCGCGTCTTGAAGGCTCACCCCGGCATTGACTGGCCCGTGATTGGCGAGAAGCACCGAGCGATAGCGGCCACCAAGCGCCCGGATTGCCTCGCCGATCGCATCGGAACCTGGCCGGAAATAGGGGAGCACCGGCAGATGCCCGACCCGCATCACATAATAGGGCGAGAAGACGGGAATGGGGTCGAGCGGCGGCAGATCGCTGCAGAAGGACAGCGCGGCGGCATGGGTCGAGTGCAGGTGCACCACGGCTTCGGTGCCGGGGCGCGACTCGTAGAACGCCCGGTGCATCGAAACTTCCTTGGTCGGCTTGTCGCCGGAAACCGGACGGAACGAAGCGTCGAGCTTGGCCAGCCTCGCCGGATCGAGCCGGCCGAGAGAGGCGTTGGTTGGCGTCACGAGGTAGCCATCGTCGAGACGGACGGAGAGATTCCCGGCCGTGCCGATCGCGAGCCCCCGGGCGTGGAAGTGCCGGCCGGCCTCGACGAGGGCATCGCGCAACCGCGCTTCGTCTCGGCTCATGCATCGGCTCCGTCGGCGGGCATGGCGTCGATTGTTGCGAGCGCTTTGGCGAAGAAATCCGGAGCGCCGAAATTCCCGCTCTTGAGGGCGAGCGCAAGCCGTGGCGCGCCCTCGCTGACAACGACCGGGACGCCCGGATCGATCTCCGGGCCGATTGCCATTGCCGTGACCCCGAGACCGGAAACGATGGCCGAAGAGGTTTCGCCGCCGGCGGTGATGATGCGGCGATAGCCCTTCGCAACTGCTTCCCGCGCCAGCGAAGTGAAGAAATTCTCGATGGCATGGGCTAGCCGCTCGCCGCCATGCCTGGCTTGAAGCTGGCGGACGGCCTCGGCGTCAGCCGTCGAATAGACAAGCGGGAGCGGGGCCTCTCCGGCGGCGCCCGAAAGCCAGTTCCAGACAAGATCCGTTCCCGCCTTTCCGGCAAGGACTGCCTCAACGTCGAGTCGAAGCGCCGGTGCGTCCTGCGCATGGCGCGCAACCTGACCTGCCGTCGCAAGCGAGCACGAGCCGGAAAGTGCCAGCGCCGGGCCGCGTGGCGCGGTGACCGGCAAGCTCGCTTTCCGCCCGGCGATTTCCGCGAAATTGTCGGGCAGGCCGAGTGCGATGCCGGAGCCGCCTGTCACCAGCGCCATCCCCTTTGCCGCGTGGCCGAGCGTCAGGAGGTCGTCGTCGGTGATTGCGTCGCAGACGACGAGCTTCTCGTTGCGCCTGGCCCCCTCGTCAAGCGCACGGCGGACGGCGTCGACACCCTGCCGCACGGTATCGAGCGAAATCAGCCCCACACGGTTCCTCGACTGGTAGGAAAGCCATCGGGCCAGGTTGGCATCCGTCATGGGTGTGATCGGATGTTTCTCCATGCCGCTCTCGTTCAGCAGCTTTTCGCCGACGAACAGATGGCCGCGATAGATTGTGCGCTTGTTGGTGGGGAAAGCCGGGCAGACGATGGCGGTCGGCGCATCGAGCGCATCGATCAGCGCATCCGCCACCGGGCCGATATTGCCTTCCCTAGTGGAGTCGAAGGTCGAGCAGTATTTGAAGATCACCTGCCGCACCCCCGCGCCCTGCAGGGCGGCGAGGCCGGCCAGCGACTGGGCGATAGCCTCCGAAGCCGGATTGGAGCGGCTTTTCAGCGCGATAATACCCGCCTCGCACGGCAGGAACCCGCTCTCGGGCACACCGACGAACAGCGTTGTCCGCATTCCCTTCTTCGCGAGCGTGTTCGCAAGATCGCTCGCACCGGTGAAATCGTCCGCGATGGCGCCGATGAGCATGGGGCCTCGATGGTCTGTGTCGCTTCCTCGGACCCTAGATGCACCGTGGATACGGCATACACAAGCGCCGGCGCGCGGGCAGACGACCTATTTCTGCGTCGCCGCCTTCGCGACATCGGCCCAATACTGGATGCCGACGGGAAGAACGTCGTCGTTGAAATCGTAGGCCGGATGGTGGAGCCCCGCCGAATCGCCGTTGCCGATGAAGATGAAGGCGCCGGGCCGGGCTTCGAGCATGTAGGAGAAATCCTCGCCGCCCATTGTCGGCTCGGCGTTGTCGTCAACCGCATCCTGCCCGGCGATGGCGCGGGCGATCCCGGTGACGAATCCGGTCTCCTTGGCGTGGTTGACCGTTGCCGGGTAGCCGCGTCGGTAATCGAGGTGGGCTTCGGCGCCGAACATCTTCGCCGTGCCCTCGACGATCGCGCGGAAGCGGGCCTCCGCGATATCGCGGACGGAGTTGTCGAGCGTGCGCACGGTGCCGCGAAGCACGGCGCGCTGCGGAATCACGTTCTGCGCGTCACCCGCCTGGAACACGGTGTTCGACACGACGACCGACTTCAGCGGATCGACATTGCGCGAGGCGATGGATTGCAACGCGGTCACGATATGCGCGCCGATCAGGACTGGATCGATGCCTTCGTGTGGCTTGGCGGCATGGCTGCCGCGCCCCTCAATGGTGATGGTGTAATAGGCGGTCGCGGCCATCAGCGGGCCGGCGCGCAGCGAGAAATGACCCGGCGCGAGGCCCGGCATGTTGTGCATCCCGTAGACCTCGGCGATGTTCCAGCGGTCCATCATCCCGTCGTCGACCATCGCCTTGCCGCCGGCACCGCCCTCTTCAGCAGGTTGGAAGATTACAACAACGGAGCCGTCGAAATCGCGCGTCTTGGCCAGATGCTTGGCAGCACCGAGCAGCATGGCAGTGTGGCCGTCATGGCCGCAGGCGTGCATCTTGCCCGAGGCTTTCGAACGGTGTGGCAGGTTGGTCTCCTCGGCGATCGGCAGTGCATCCATATCGGCCCGCAGCCCGACAACCTTGCCACCCGCGCCATGGCGTCCGTGGATCACCCCGACGACACCCGTGCGGCCGATCCCTTCGACCACCTCGTCGCAACCGAACGCGCGCAGCTTCTCGGCGACGATGCCGGCCGTGCGATAGACGTCGTACAGGAGTTCAGGATTCTCGTGGAAATCCCGTCGCCACGTTGTCACTTCACTCTTCAGCGCCAGGATTGCGGGGTCGATCTTCATCGGATGGGCTCTCGGTTTGGCGGTCCCGCCTGCCGGGCTCCGCTTTCTTGATTGCGCTACCTTAGTTGAACGCGTGGGCGACGCCAGTCATTCCCGACAGAACCGGATAAGCCAGCTGCATGGAGCTATGAGGCTGACGCATGGATTGACGGCGCTTCGGAGCCGCGCCCAGTCGAGACTGAGGCGCGCGGTCGTACGGTCCGGTAGCGCCCGCGATCGACGGAAACGAGAACAATCGCCAGAACCGCGAGACCGTTCATCCACCAAGTCTGTGTCGCGCCCCGCTCGGTCAGGGTGTAGGTGAAGGCGCTCGCGAGCGCGGCAAGACCGAGCGGCGCGACCTCCAGTCCAAGCCGCCCCGTGATCCGGAACAGGGAATGGACGAGAAAAGCGCAGGCAAGCGCGCCGAGAAGGCCAAGATCGTACCAGATATCCGAAACAAGAGTTGCGTGGATCTGTTGCGGCAGTTTGCCCGTATCGCGACCGGAGACCGCGCTGTCGAACCCGTGACCGGTGAACACCCCAACCGGGTCGGCACGGATCACGTCCCACCAAAGCGCGACATTGGCGATGGCGGGGCCGGCGATATCGGGTGCGACCTTGTGGATGAGCCCGGCGATCAAGGCGGTCAGCGGCGCGGCGGCGATCAGGGCGGCGGCGAGCGCTGCGAGAATGTTGCCGGCCCGCTCCGGCATCGCCCAGGCGAGGGCGAAGACAAGGAGGCCGACACCCATCGGCAGGATGGCTTCTCCGGTTGGACCGAGAAGGGCGGCAAGAAACACTAGCCCGACGAGCCCGAGCGCGAGCCGGCGCCGGTTCTTGATGAGAAGCCAGGCGGCGCCAGCCCAGCCGAGGCAGACTAGCAAGACCGCCGAGCGCCCTGGCGTCGCGGCTGGCAGGCGCAACAGCGACGATCCCAGCGCGTCGCCAGCAAGCGCGATCAGGATCAACAGGGCGCCGAGGGCTACACCGATCGTCACGAGATGCAGGTTCGAGGCGCGCATCTTCTGCGGCAGTGACTTCACCGCGAGGATGCCGAGAAGGATGACGCCGAGGCTCTTGAAGATCTTCACCGCGCCCGTATCCGGCGCCGGCGCCCACGCGAGGGAGGCAATGGCCCAGATCGCGAGGAAGGCGGCCGTCAGGCCAGGAAGGGTGGCGAGCGAGTGCCGGAGATCGTCAAGCACGCGGAATGGATTGCCACGCAGCACCGCCGAGAGGACGATCAGCACCGCACCAATCGGCACCAGCACCACGATCACCCAGCGTGACATCAGCGTCGCGCTGGGGATCACGATCGCGAAGATTGCAAAGCCAAGCCTGAGCAGCATGGCCGCCGCGTCCGCTGCCGGATCGAGCGTGGCTTTCGAGATCGAGTGGTCGCGCGCTTCCATGCGGCTTTTCAGTCCTGTGTCCCTTTGGTCTCAGGCTAACGGCTGGCCAGGTCCGAAGCTGTATGCGGGAAGACACAGTTGTCACTTTTCGGTCACCCCCGTCTCCGTCCTAACCCTTGCCTAGACCCGTTCGGCGGCCTACCTCATTTGCCAGCATTCTGGAGGAATCATTGATGTCTCACGCTCAAAATCCGGTCATGGAAGCCCTGATCGCGCGGCGTTCGGGCAATGCCCGCGCACTCGCCGCGCCGGGGCCGGATGCGCGAGCCGTCGAGGCGATCATCTTTGCCGCCTCGCGAGCTCCGGACCACGGTCGGCTCGTACCGTTCCGCTTCCTTCAGATCGCAGAGGCCGCCCGGCCCCGGCTCGCGGACCTGCTTGAAGCGGCGAGCCTCGAACTCGATCCCGCGTTGCCGCGACCGGAGGTCGAGAGGGCGCGCGAAAAGGCCGATCAGGGTCCGGTGATCTTTGCGGTCATTGCCCGGATTGAGGCTGATCACCCCAAAATCCCCGCTTCGGATCAGTGGCTTGCGGTTGGTGCAGCGCTGGAGAACATGCTGCTGGCAATCCAGTCGCTCGGGTTTGCGGCGGCGATCCGGTCCGGAAAATTCCTCGAAACCACGGCGATGCGGGGAGGTTTTGGCCTTGCCGCCAACGAGCATGTCGTCTCGCTTGTTGCGATCGGCAGCCCCGTCGAATGGCCACCCGAGAAACCGAAACCTGCGCTCGACAGGGTTTTCGGCGTCTGGAATGGCTGATCGCGAATTGATTTTGAACAAGGACGCTCGATTCCGGCTCGCTTAGCGTTTTCCCGGTCTAGCCCGCTTCCTGTCGCGGGCCTGTGATGGGGGTGCGACATGACGGTCCAGTTCAGCCAGATGGAGATCGCGCGTCTCGCAACGCCGGTGCCGCGATACACGAGCTATCCCACGGCGCCGCATTTCTCTGCCTCGATCAGCAACCCCACCTACCGCGAATGGCTCCATGCGATGCCGGCGGGGTCACGCCTTTCGCTCTACGTGCACATCCCGTTCTGCGATACGATGTGCTGGTTCTGCGGCTGCCACACCCGCATGGTCCGTAAGTATGCGCCAGTGCGCACCTATCTCGATTCACTGGCGCGCGAGATTGCAACCGTGGCGACGCATCTGCCGTCCGACTGTTCCGTGACGCATGTTCATTGGGGCGGCGGTTCGCCGACCATCCTCGAGCCGGAGGATATTGTCCGCCTCAACGCGGCGATCCATGACGCCTTTCCGCTCGCCCGGACCTGTGATTTCGCGGTCGAAATCGACCCGCGCGGCATGGACGACGCGCGCCTTGATGCGCTCGCCGAGACCGGGCTGACCCGCGCCAGCATCGGGGTGCAGGATTTCGATCCGGACGTGCAACGCGCGATCAACCGGTTCCAGAGCTTCGAGGAAACGAAGCAGGTGGTCGAGGGGCTGCGCCAGCGCGGCGTCAATTCCCTCAACGTTGATCTCCTCTACGGGCTACCCCACCAGCACACGCATGCAATGCTGAAATCGCTCGACGCCGTGCTCAAACTCCGGCCGGATCGTGTCGCCCTTTTCGGTTACGCACATGTGCCGTGGATGAAAAAGCATCAGGAGATGATCCCCACCGAGGCGCTGCCGGGCATGCCCGAGCGCATCGAGTGCGCCGAAAGGGCGGCGGAGCGGCTCGTGGCCGACGGCTATATCAGGATCGGCCTTGATCATTTCGCGTTGCCGACCGATTCGCTTGCCGTTTCGTTGGAGAACGGAAAGCTCCGGCGCAATTTTCAGGGCTATACGACCGACGACTCCGATTGCCTGATTGGGCTTGGAGCCTCGGCCATCGGGCAGTTCCCGCAAGGTTTTGTGCAGAACGAGACCAGCGGTCAGGCTTATGAACGGCGGGTCCGCGAGCACGGGATGGCCGTGACCCGTGGTTTCGAGACCAGCGCCGAGGACCGGATGCGCGGTGAAGCGATCGAAAGCCTGATGTGCGGCCTCGAGATGGATGTGGCGCGGCTGCGCGAGCGCCACGGCAAGCTTGCGGACAAGCTGTTGCCGGAAGTCGAGGTGCTGTTCTCTCAGGAAGATCCGGCCTGGCTGCGGCGAACGGAGCGTGGTTTTACTGTCACCGAGGCTGGTCGACCGTTCCTCCGGCTGGTCGCGGCGCATTTCGATGCCTATCTGCCGAAGGGCATCGCCCGCCATTCCACGGCGATGTAAGGTTTTTCAGGCCCGATCGCTGATCCGCGCGAGCGTGGCCAGTCGGAATTTCGCGGCAAGACCGGCGGGGTCGTCGATCACCGTCAGCCCTTCCGCGAACGCCTCGTCGAGCGCTTCCGGCAGCTTGGCATCCTGCGATTTGAGGAAATGGAAGTCGATCGGCGGCGCGCCGCGCAGTCTGAATTGCTGCCGGACGATGCCGCCGTCTTCCGCCTCGTTCCGGGAGTGCACGTCGTGCCCCCGCTTGAGGTAGCTCCAGCGTGTGAGCCAATCCTCGCCACGATAGAGCTGCGGGTCGTCCGCGAGCGCGACCAGCACCACCGGCGATGACGGTTCGGCCTCCTTGGCCGCATAGGCGCCGGCAAGCAGAAGCCCGCGGATGCCGGACTCACCGATGGCGAATTGCCGTGTATCCGCGAGCAGCGACGCGATGGCCTCCCGACCGAGTCCGATCTTCGGCGTGGCGGTTTCGCGACTGAACATGGCCCCGAGACCCGGCGCGCCCCGGCGCGGCGCGACCACGAACCGGACCGTGAACCAGAAGCCCGCAACCGCGACGAGGAGAAAGATCGCGTTCTGACCGGAGAGCATTTCGAGCATGAGTGTCTCCTGCCGTTTCAGAGCACGACGATGCCCTGATGCTTCGCCTTGTTCTCCGGCTCGACGTGAATGGTGATCCGTGCGCCTTCCACCGCAGCGCGGATCGCGCTTTCGATCCGATCGCAGATGTCATGTGCGGAATCGACCCGCATGTCTGCTGGGACGACGAGATGAAACTCGACGAAGGTCACCGGGCCCGCATGCCGTGTGCGCAGATCATGCGCTTCGATGGCGCCCTCGGCATTGGCGGAAATGATAGCGCGGATCTGCTCGACCTCCTCCGGCGCCGCGGCCTCGTCCATCAGACCGGAGAAGGACGATTGCATCAGACCCCAGCCGGACCAGAGGATGTTGAGCGCGACGAGGCAGGCCAGCAGCGGGTCGAGCCAGGGCAGGCCCGTCGTCACGACGAGGACGAGCGCGATGAGAACACCCACCGAGGAGATCACGTCGGTGAGCAGATGCTTGCCGTCGGCGACCAGCGCCGGTGACCTGAGCGCGCGCCCGCGCCGGATCAGCAGCGCGCACCAGAGCCCGTTGATCACGCTCGCCGCAAAGTTGAGGCCGACGCCGATCGGCTCGAGAACCACAGGCTTTGGCGCGCGATAGGCTTCGTAGGCCGCATGAAACACCGCGAAGGCGGCGATCAGGATCAACGCTCCTTCCGCAACCGCGGCAATGTACTCGATCTTCTGGTGTCCGTAGGGGTGGTTGGCATCGGCCGGCTTCTCGCCGAGCCGGATCGCGCCGAAAGCGAGCAGTGCCGAGAGCACATTGATCGTGCTTTCGAGCGCGTCAGAATAGAGCGCGATCGAGCCGGTGTAGAGATAGGCGCCGGTCTTGAGGCCGAGCACAACAAGCCCGACGGCTATGGAGCCGAGCGCGATGGAAGTTGCGCGATGGGCAGCCACGTCAATTCTCCCGGATCGAGGGCGACGGTTCCCGGCGCGCCTCCGTCTCCCTCGCTCAAGGGGAGGGCAAGGTCAAGCGTGACCGTAAGCCACTCGGACCGCACGGCCGGACAGGCGGCGGGTATTCTGCCGCACCCGGAGGCCGGCTGGTTCATGAAAGGCGGCCACGACCCGCATTGGCGCGCGTGCGAAAGCAAGAGAGAACGCCTGCGGTTGAGCCTGCCAGGCGAGCTGCACCAGTTGGAAATGCACGCGCACCGTCTCGGCGCCAGCATTCGCCCAGCCTTCGATGCCGGCGGCGAGTTTTTCCGTCACCATGCGCTCGCTCTCCAGCCGGGAGCCCGACAGCAGATGCCCCAGCGGCGAACGGAACATCTCGTTCAGAACGATTGGCATCCGCATCCAGATGACGGCCGGGGCCAGCAGGAAATCGAACATCGGCGGAGCCCCATTCTGTGGCAGGAGCTCTAGGCATAGGCCGTCGGGCAATGCCTCGTCAAACGCCGAGGATACAACGGCTGGTTCCGGCAAAACGAAAAACCCGGCGCGGGCGCCGGGTTTCCTGTCGGTCATGAGGCTGAATCAGGCCAGGTATTGCGTCGTCTGGCGAACGACATTCGAGACAATCGAATAGCGCGTGGTCGCGGAAGACCGGCTTGCCAGCGACCGCTCGCGCCAGACCTGATTGGCTTCATCGTAGTTCTCGAACGGCCCGAACACGCGCGCCGTGCCGGGGACGACCTCCTGGAACTCCACGCACTGATATTCGCCGCCAATCACCCAGAATTGCTTCGGCATCGCGGTTCTCCATGGTTGAAGTCGAAATCCGGACGAGAATGAGGGGTTATCCGGGCCGCAGGGGAGGGAAGCGGCCCGGAATGCTGTTTTCCGGGGACATTCGCACGCGAAACGATGGATCACTTCGCGGGCAAATGCTTCGGCACCTTATTCAGCCGCAACGGCCTTCTTGTCGCCGTGGAACTGCTCGGTCTCGGTCGAGCCGGCCATTGCGGTCGTCGAGGACTTGCCCTGCGAAATCGCCATGGCGACGGCATCGAAGTAGCCAGTGCCGACTTCGCGCTGGTGCCGGACGGCGGTGAAGCCCTTGTCCTGCGCGGCGAATTCACGCTGCTGCATCTCGGAGTAGGCGCCCATGCCGCGGGTCGAGTAACCCTTGGCCAGTTCGAACATCGAGAGATTGAGCGAGTGGAAGCCGGCGAGGGTCACGAACTGGTACTTGTAGCCCAGCGCGCCGATCTCGTCCTGATACTTCGCGGCCTCGGCGTTGCTCATCTTCTTCTCCCAGTTGAAGGAAGGCGAGCAGTTGTAGGCGAGGAGCTTGTTCGGATACTTCTTCTTGAATTCGGTGGCGAATTCGCGGGCCTCCCCGAGGTCCGGCTCGGAGGTTTCCCACCACACGAGGTCGGCGTACTCGCCATAGGCGAGACCGCGGGCGATCGCATGCTCGACCGAGTGCTTGTTGCCCTGCTTGAGGCGGAAGAAGCCTTCCTCGGTGCGCGAGTCGCGGTCGATCCAAGGATGATCGTAGTCATCGACATCCGAAGTGATGAGGTTCGCCGCATGGGCGTCGGTGCGGGCGAGGAGAACCGTCGGCACGCCGCACACGTCAGCCGCGAGGCGGGCGGCGTTGAGGGTGCGCACGAAGGTCTTGGTCGGAACGAGAACCTTGCCGCCGAGATGGCCGCACTTCTTCTCCGAGGCGAGCTGATCCTCGAAGTGGACGCCGGCGGCGCCTGCCTCGATCATCGCCTTCATGAGTTCGAAGGCGTTGAGAGGGCCACCGAAGCCGGCTTCCGCGTCGGCGATGATCGGCGCCATGTAATGCGTGGACTTGTCGCCTTCCATATGGGCGATCTGGTCGGCGCGGCGCAGGGTGTTGTTGATGCGGCGCACCACGTCCGGAACCGACGAGGCCGGATAAAGCGACTGGTCCGGATACATCTGGCCGGCGTTGTTGGCGTCAGCGGCAACCTGCCAGCCCGAGAGATAGATGGCTTCGAGGCCAGCCTTGACCTGCTGCATGGCTTGGTTGCCGGTCAACGCGCCGAGCGTACGGACGAACGGACGGTTGGCGAGGAGGTGGCGCAGGCGTTCGGCGCCCATGCGGGCGAGCGTGTATTCCATCTGGAACGAGCCGCGGAGCTTCTCCACATCGGCCGGCGTGAAATCACGCTTGTTTTCCGGGTTGTAGGCGTTGGCCATCTCATGTTTCCTTTCAAGGAGTCGGCAAATTCCAAAAGACGTTTCCGGTGGAAGGCTTCCGGCTGAAGCTCTTTACAAGCCTTCACATGCATTCTCGTTCCCACAAGCCGTTCGCAGTTGCAATAAGCGATTGACTTTTAGCGAGAAACAAGGAAAATGCTTGACAGATTTACAAAATCGAAAATGTAAAATGTAAAAAAATTTACTGGAGTTTTCCGTGAAATCGCTGCGAATCGGCGGAAAATTGCGGCGCCTCCGGCAGGAGCAACGCCTCAGCCAGGCCCAGATGGCGGGCGAACTCGGCATTTCACCGAGCTATCTCAATCTGATTGAGAGCAACCAGCGTCCGGTGACGGTGCCGGTGCTGCTCAAGCTTGCGGAAAAATTCCAGATAGACCTCTCCGCACTGGGGGGCGACACGGACGAACGCCTCCATTCCGACCTGATGGAGGCCTTGTCTGATCCGGTTTTCGAGGCGGCCGATGTCAAGGCGAGCGATGTGAAGGAACTCGTCGCACAGCTGCCGGCGGTCGGTCGCGCCTTCGTCGCGCTCTACCAGACCTATCGGCGCGGTGGCGCCGGCGATGCCGGGCTGGGTGACGATCCGGATGCGGAGGGGCTTTCCTCGGCGCTTCCTTCCGAGGAGGTAACGGACTTCATCCAGCGTCGCCGCAATCATTTCCCGGAACTTGAGGAAGCGGCAGAGGACCTCTGGCTCGAGAACGGCCTCGCGTTGTTCACGCTCCAGCAGGACCTGGTCAAAGTGCTCAACGCGCGCTTCGCCGTTGATGTCGAGATCGCACCCGCAGATGTGATGCAGGGCCTCCTCCGGCAGTACAATCCGTTGACGCGCCGGCTTTTGCTCTCGGAATTGCTGCCATTGTCGAGCCGCACTTTCCAGCTCGCGCATCAGATCGGCTTTCTCGGCTATCGCAAGGAAATCGAACAGGCGGTCTCGGGCGGCAAATCGTCGAGCCCGGAGGCGGATGCGCTGGCTGCTTCCGCGCTCGCGAACTACTTCGCCGGCGCTGTCATGGCGCCTTACGACCGCTTCCACGAGGCGGCGCGCACGACGCGCTACGACCTCGATACGCTTCAGCGCCGGTTTGGCCTGTCGTTCGAGCAGGTCTGCCACCGGTTGACAACGCTTCAGCGGCCGGGGCGAGAGGGTATCCCCTTTCATCTGATCCGCGTCGATATCGCCGGCAACATCTCCAAGCGCTTCTCTCTCTCTGGCATCCACATCGCCCGTTTCGGCGCGGCCTGCCCGCGCTGGAACGTCTACGACGCCTTCGCGACGCCGGGGATGCTGCGCGTGCAGGTTTCGCGCATGCCGGACGGCGCGGCGTTCTTCTGCGTCGCACGCACAGTCCGGCCCGCAGGTCGTGCCGTGGTGCGCGGCGGCCTGCCCCAGCGCGCAGGCACGTTAGCGATCGGCCTTGGAACCTCGCTCGCTCATGCCCGCGACATTGTCTACGCCGACGGCCTCAATCTCGACGATCCGCAGATCGTCACCCCCATCGGTGTCTCCTGCCGCACCTGCCCGCGCTCTGATTGCTCCGACCGGGCGATGCCGGCGCTGGCGCAAAAGCTCGTCATCGACGAAAACAAGCGCGGGCTTTCCACCTATTCCGTGACGGGTTAAGAGCGGTTAGTCCAACCGCCGAGGTTCCCGATGCTTTCCAAGCTCGATCAGCTCAAATCCATGACCGTCGTCGTTGCCGATACTGGCGACATGGGCGCGATTGAGGCCTATCAGCCGACGGATTGCACGACCAACCCGACGTTGATCCTGAAGGCGGCGGAGATGCCTGCCTATGCCGGCTTCGTCGACGAGGCCGTGAAATGGGCCGCCGGCAAGGGCGGTTCGGCCGAAGCGAAAGTGGACGCTGCCTGTGACCGCCTTGCCGTGACCTTCGGAGCGGAACTGACCAAGCGCGTGCCGGGCCGGGTTTCAACCGAGGTCGACGCCGATCTCTCCTTCGACACGGCGAAGTCGGTTGCCAAGGCAGAGGCAATCATCGCCGATTATGCGACGCGCGGCATCGGACGCGAGCGCATCCTCATCAAGATCGCCTCGACCTGGGAAGGCATACGCGCGGCGGAAATCCTCCAGAAGAAGGGTATCGACTGCAACCTGACGCTCCTCTTCAGCGCGGTGCAGGCAGCGGCGGCGGCCGAAGCGGGCGCCTTCCTGATCTCGCCCTTCGTGGGCCGTATCCTCGACTGGTACAAGAAATCGACCGGGCAGGACTACACTGCCGAGACCGATCCCGGCGTGCTCTCGGTGCGGAACATCTTCGGTTACTACAAGGCGCATGGCTACAAGACGATTGTGATGGGCGCCTCCTTCCGCAACACCGGCGAGATCGAGGCGCTGGCGGGCTGCGACCGACTGACCATCGCCCCCGCGCTGCTCGATCAACTCGCGAAGGACAACGGCCCGCTCGCCCGAGCGCTGGACGCAGCGAAAGCGTCTGCTGCGCCAAAGCCCCCACGCATCCCGACCGATGAGGCCAGCTTCCGCTGGCTCCTCAACGAGGATGCGATGGCGACCGAGAAACTGAGTGAGGGCATCCGTCTGTTTGCGGCTGATCTCCGCAAGCTGAAGGCCACGCTCGCAACCCGGATCGAGGCGGCTTGATCTCGCGCAAAATCGTTGCAGGCGGTATTATTAGCATCTAGTCATATAGGAAAATTTGAATATCATCTGGATCATGCGCCCCCTCGCGGGCACAAGATCCGGAGAGAGACATGTTTTCACTTACAGCCAGAAGCTGGTCGCCCTATGCGGCCGGTCTTGTCATCGGGCTCCTGCAGATCCCGGCGTTCTATTTCATCGGCACCGCGCTCGGCACTTCCTCGGCCTATGTGACCATCTCGTCGAGCCTCGCGCAATTCGTCGATCCCTCGATCGTCAAGATCGACTATGCCGCCAAGCACCTTTCCGGCGCAAAGAACTGGTGGCAGGTCGCGCTGATCGCCGGCATCGTGCTTGGCGCCTTCATCTCCTCGCGCCTTTCCGGCACCCCGCGCTGGGGTGCCTCGCCATTCTGGGCCAAAGCGATGGGCGCGCATACCCCGGCCCGCCGTTACATGATGGCGTTCATCGGCGGCTTTATCATGGTGCTCGGCGCGCGTATCGCCGACGGCTGCACTTCGGGTCATGGCGTCTCGGGCATCGCGCAGCTTGCGATCGGCTCGTTCGTTGCGGTCACCGCGATGTTCGGCGCGGGCATCATTACCGCCAATCTCATCTACAAGCGCGTCTGAGGAGGTCATCATGAGCGTATTTGTAGCAATCCTGATCGGTCTCGCCATGGGCGCCATTTTTGGCATGGCGCTGGAGAAGGGCCGCGTGTGCGAGGGCGGCGTCATCGTCTGCCAGATGCAGATGTCGCGCCACGCGATGTTGAAGATGTTTCTCACCGCGGTCGCGACCGGCTTGGTGGTGCTCTCCGTGATGGTCGGCTTCGGCCTCGCCAAGCTCTCGCCCAAGGCGACGCTTTTCGCGGCCGACATTGTCGGCGGCGCGATCCTCGGTGTCGGCATTGTCATCGCTGGCGCCTGCCCCGGCACGGTGCTGGCGCAGATCGGCACCGGCTATAAGGACGCGATCTTCACGTTCATCGGCGGTCTCTTCGGTGCGCTGGCCTTCACCTATATGGAGCCCAACATCCTCAAGCCGGTGCTGACCGCCGGCTCCTATGGCAAGCTGACCCTCGACAAGCTCATCGGCCTGCCGTTCCCTGCAGTGGCGCTGACCTTTGCCGCGATCATCGTCGGCTTCCTCGTCTGGCTGGAAAAGGTCTCGCCTTGGGAGAAGGAAATCGGCCCCAATGCCGACGGCCTCCCGGCGGAGAGCGCTGATTCAATGCCGCAGGGGGCCGCCTCGCGGGCCTGAATAATCACAAGAGGCGAGGGGCGACCCTCGCCTTTTTTGTTTTTGCACTTCTTTTTCTTGGACATTTGCGCGCGCTTCGCTATGCGCTGGCGCATGACCACAAAGCCGATCTCCAACATCCGCAATTTCTCGATCGTCGCCCACATCGACCACGGGAAATCAACGCTTGCCGACCGCCTGATCCAGAAAACCGGCGGCCTCGCCGACCGTGAGATGGTCGAGCAGGTGCTCGACAACATGGAGATCGAGCGCGAGCGCGGCATCACCATCAAGGCGCAGACCGTGCGCCTCACCTACAAGGCCGAGGACGGCGAGACCTATATCCTCAACCTGATGGATACGCCCGGCCACGTCGATTTCGCCTATGAGGTCTCGCGCAGCCTCGCGGCCTGTGAAGGCTCGCTCCTCGTGGTCGATGCCGCGCAGGGCGTCGAGGCCCAGACGCTCGCCAATGTCTACCATGCGCTCGACGCCGACCACGAAATCGTCCCCGTGCTCAACAAGGTCGATCTCCCCGCCGCCGAGCCGGACCGCGTGAAAGCCCAGATCGAGGAGGTGATCGGCCTCGATGCTTCCGAGGCCGTGCCGATTTCCGCCAAGACGGGTCTTAACATCGAAGGTGTGCTCGAAGCCATCGTCAAGCGCCTGCCGCCGCCGAAGGGCGACATCAACGCGCCCTTGAAGGCGCTGCTGGTCGATAGCTGGTATGACGTCTACCTCGGCGTCGTCGTGCTGGTGCGCATCATTGACGGGCGGCTCAGGAAGGGCATGCGCATCAAGATGATGGGCACCAATGCCGTCTACGAGATCGACCGCCTCGGCGTCTTCACGCCGAAGATGATCGACATGCCGGAGCTGACGCCCGGCGAGGTCGGCTTCATCACCGCGTCGATCAAGGAGGTCGCGGATACCCGCGTCGGTGATACGATCACCGAGGACAAGAAGCCCTGCGCCGAGGCGCTCCCCGGCTTCAAGCCGGTGCAGCCGGTTGTGTTCTGCGGTCTCTTCCCGGTCGATGCCGCGGATTTCGACGAGTTGCGCGCGGCGATGGGCAAACTTCGGCTCAATGACGCGAGCTTCACCTTCGAGATGGAATCCTCCGCCGCGCTCGGCTTCGGCTTCCGCTGCGGCTTCCTTGGCCTTTTGCACCTCGAGATCATTCAGGAACGCCTGACGCGCGAGTTCAACCTCGACCTGATCGCGACCGCACCGAGCGTCGTCTATCAGGTTGTCATGCGCGACGGCGAGGAGATAGAACTCCACAACCCCGCCGACCTGCCGGACGTGATGAAGATCGCCGAAATCCGCGAGCCGTGGATCCGCGCCACCATCCTCACGCCCGACGATTATCTCGGCGCGATCCTCAAGCTCTGTCAGGAGCGGCGCGGCGCGCAGATCGACCTCACCTATGTGGGAAAACGCGCGATGGTCGTCTACGACCTGCCGCTCAACGAGGTGGTGTTCGATTTCTATGATCGCCTGAAATCGGTGTCGAAGGGTTACGCGAGCTTCGATTACCAGATCACGGATTACCGCGAGGGCGATCTTGTGAAGCTCTCGATCCTCGTCAACGCCGAGCCTGTCGATGCGCTCTCGATGCTGGTTCATCGCCAGCGCGCCGAGGGGCGTGGCCGCGCGATGTGCGAGAAGCTCAAGGATCTCATCCCGCCGCACCTCTTCCAGATCCCGATTCAGGCGGCGATCGGCGGCAAGATCGTCGCCCGCGAGACCGTGCGCGCGCTGCGGAAGGACGTGACCGCCAAGTGCTACGGCGGCGACATCTCGCGCAAGCGCAAGCTCTTGGACAAGCAGAAAGAGGGCAAGAAGAAGATGCGGCAGTTCGGCAAGGTCGAAATCCCGCAGGAGGCGTTTATCGCGGCGCTGAAGATGGATTCGTGAGGCCTACGCCCGCGCTTTCGAGATCAGCCGCCCCGAGGCAATCGGCACATTGTTGAGCGCGCTCTCGGCCTTGGGCCTGCGCTTCTCGTCCACCAGCCAATGCGTCGCGCCGGCGCCCAGCCACATGCCGATCAAGGCGAGCCAGGCGGTGAGTGCGAAGATAGCCCCGCCCGAGACGCCCGCGCCGACCGCGCAGCCACCCGCCGCCATAGCGCCGAATCCCATCAGGAATGCGCCGATCATGTAGCGCAACATGCCGGACTGGGCGTCGAACACCGTCATACGCCACTCCCGCGCGAGGATCGCGGCGACGGCGGAGCCGAGGAACACGCCCGGCACCAAGAGCGTGTCGAAGCCGATCGGCTTGTCCGTCTGCTGGAGGAGGCGCATCAGCACTTCCGCCGAAGGGCCGGAGAAGGTGATGCCCTTGGGATCGCCCGGTTCGATCGCCGCGAGCGCGATCTGGCTCGTAAGGTAGTAGGCGAGCGTCACCGCAAGACCACAGCCGATCCCGCCGAGCCAGCCCCAGAGCGGAATACGCCCGCGCAACGCGAAAAGAAACGCGATTACGAGCCAGAGCAGCGCCAGCGGCAGCTTGTCGCCCTCCTGTCCGCCGAGGCGTAGAACGAGATCCCGCGCCGCACCGCCTTCGACCATCCACAGCGACGAGAGCCAGAGCCGCGCCGGTTCAAGAATGCCGTGATAGGCCGCCTGCGCGACAACGACGAACACGAGGCCCGAGAGCAGCGCCCGCAGGTTGCCGGTGGCGGAGAGCACCAGCAACCGGCTCGCGCAGCCCCGCGCCAGCACCATGCCGCTGCCGAACATCAACCCGCCGATGATCGCGCCGGACATCGAGCCCGGTGCTGAGATCGCGCGTGTCGAGGCGATGTCGATCGCCTTCTCGGCGATGAGGAACTGTACGCCGGTGATCGCGACGCCGAAGGTCAGCAGCCAGATCGCCAGCTTTTCGCCGAAATGCCCGGTGACGAACTCGACCGTCGCGGCCCGGAGGCAGAACCGGCTCTTCTGTGCCATGAAGCCGAACAAAACGCCGACCCCGAGCCCGGCCAACGCCATCGCGCCGGAAAGCCCGAAGCCCTCCACGAGCCGTTCGATCCACTGGACGATCATTCCCGCTCCTGCCCGATCGCGGAAACCCCGCGAACATATTCAGGGTAAGGAATTTATGATGATCCGCCCTTGATGAGCGTCAAGTGCGATTACGTGATGACGATCCTCGCCTTGCCGGGTCCGTGGTTCTTCACGAGGTTGTAGAGCGTGCGCGCGTGGCCCGTGGCGAGGCGGATGCAGCCATGCGAGGCTGGACGCCCGAGCGCCTTGACAGCGGTGGTGCCGTGGACCGCATAGCCGCCCTTGAAGAAGATCGAATAGGGCATTGGCGAGTTGTAGTATTTCTTCGAGAAATAGGTCTTGTGCATCCGCTTCGGCGCGTAGACCCCGCGCGGTGTCACGAAGCCCTTGCGCGCCGTGGAGACGCGCCAGACATGCGCGACTTCGCCGTCGACCTTGACGATCATCTGCTGCGCCTTGACGTCGATCCGCGCCTCGACGCGCGCTTGCGACGGGTTGATCTGGAGAAGCACGCCGAACACGACCATCAGGGCCGGCATCAGGCGACGAAGCAATACGGACATCATGATCACCTCCTGTGGGTTCTTGTTGCGTCCCTTATGCGGCCGGCGCGCCCAGAAATTCCTGAAAACTTGGGGTGAACGAACCCTTGCCGCTTCTGGCTGGTTAACCTTTGACTGTGAGATTACACTCAATTTTCCTGATTCCGAGGGGGAACCTCGATGCCACGTCCGCTTGCCGCTTTTGTCGCGCCGATCGCGCTCGGTCTTGGACTGATCGTTGCGACGGCACCGGCCGTCCGCGCCCAGCAGACGCAGAACGAGGAGGCGGAACGCCGCGCCAAGGTGCTCTCGCTCCTGCCCAACAATGCCGCGAAGCGCATCTTCGGCACGACCTCAGGGCCTGCCCGGATGGAGGCACGCGCCATCGGTTCATACGCGCGCGGATGCCTCGCCGGGGCGACCGCCCTCCCGGTCGATGGCGAAACCTGGCAGGTGATGCGCCTCTCGCGCAACCGCAATTGGGGTCACCCCGATCTGATCCGCCTCGTGGAGAGCATCGCGAAGCGTGCCCCGAAGGAAGCTGGCTGGCCCGGTCTTCTGGTCGGCGATATCTCCCAGCCGCGCGGCGGGCCCATGCTGACTGGCCACGCCTCACATCAGGTCGGGCTCGACGCGGACATCTGGCTGACACCGATGCCGGCGCGGACCTTGAGCCGCGAGGAGCGCGAGAACATGAGCGCGACCAACGTCGCCCGGTCCGACTGGATGGATGTCGATCCCGCCGTTTACACGAAGAAGCATCTCGCCCTGATTCGCCTTGCCGCACGCGAGAAGGCGGTGACGCGCATCTTCGTCAACCCAGCGATCAAGGTTGCGTTGTGCCGTGATGCCGGTGCCGACAGGGATTGGCTCTCTAAGGTGCGACCGATGTGGGGACATAACTACCATTTCCACATCCGTGTCGCCTGCCCGGCGGGTGACGCAACCTGCACCGACCAACCGCTCCCAGCCGATGAGGATGGATGCGGTAGCGAATTGCAGACCTGGCTCAAGAAGCAATACGCAGCGATGCATCGCCCGAAACGGCAGGGAACCGGCAAGGGCAAGCCGAAGCCGCCGCCCCGGCCCTGGACGCTTGACGACTTGCCGGACGAATGCCGTTCGGTCGCGGTGGCGCGTTAAATTTTCAGTTTGGCGAGGCTCTCAAGGGCGGCATCGAGCGTCGCCCGCTTCTTGGCAAAACACAGTCTGACAATCGTTTTCACCGGGTCAGACGCGTAAAACGCGGAAACCGGAATGGCTGCGACACCGTGCTCCGCAACGAGCCGTTGGCAGAAGGCGACGTCGTCCGTCTCCCCAAGCGGTGCGATGTCGATGTTGAGGAAGTAGGTTCCCCGCGAATTCAGGACCGATAGCCCAAGCGCCGCTAGTCCATCCGCGAGATAGTCGCGCGCGGTCTGAAAATCGACGCGCATCGCGTCGAAGAACGCATCTTCCTTGCCGAGTCCGTAGGCGACGGCCGCCTGCAGGTTCGGCGGTGTCGTGAAGGTAAGGAACTGGTGCGCCTTGGCGAGAACGCGCATCAGGCCAGGCGCCGCCATCACGAAACCGACCTTCCAGCCGGTGAGCGAGAAGATCTTGCCGGCGGAGGAAATCTTCACGGTCCGCTCGCGCATCCCCGGCAGCGCGATCAGCGGCTGGTGATGCGTTCCATCGAAAACGACATGCTCCCAGACCTCGTCGCACACCGCAATCGCGTCGTTGGCCATGCAGAAATGCGCGAGCATGGTCAGGTCCTCGACCGGGCACACGGTGCCGGCCGGGTTGAGTGGGTTGTTGAAGAGCACAAGCTTGGTGCGCGGCGAGAACGCTTCCATCAGATCTTCGGCAGTGAAGCGCCAGTGCGGCGGCTTCAGCTTGACAAATTTCGGCACGCCGCCCGCGCGCAGAACCAGCGGGAGATAGGCGTCATACATCGGTTCGAACAAGACGACCTCGTCGCCCGGAACGATCAGCGCGAAGAGCGCACCGGCAATCGCCTCCGTCGCGCCGGAGGTGACCATGATCTCGCTGTCCGGATCGAGCGCCAGGTTCTGGTGGCGGGCGTAATGCGCGGCCACGGCCGTGCGCAGCTCCGGCAGGCCCATCATCGGCGGATATTGGTTCCAGCCCGTTACGACCGCCTCTGCCGCCTTCGCACGGATATCCTCTGCGCCGGGATCATCGGGAAAACCCTGTCCCAGATTGACGGCTTGGTGCTCGCGCGCGAGGCGCGACATGGTTTCGAAGATCGTCGTCGGCAGATTGGCGAAAACCGGATTGAAGGCGGTCGTCATCAACGGAGAACTCCAGGCGGAACGGTTGCGGGGGCGCCGCGTTGCGCCGGACCTTATCTGGTCGCCCGGGCTATTTCCAGCGATGCCAATGCTGACGGAATCTGACAGGGATGTTGACGTAACATATGTGAAGTGATAAAAATCAAAAATCATCATTTATCAGATTTCACGAATGTAGAGACAGGCTCGATGAACGTCCGTCAGCGACTATCGCCCGAGGATATGCGCGACCGTATCGTCGCCGTGGCCGAGGAACATTTCCGCCGGATCGGGTATGCCAAGACCGCGGTTGCCGATATCGCCGCCGCGATGGGCATGTCCCCGGCAAACGTCTACCGTTTCTTCCCTTCGAAGAGCGCGATCAATAATGCGATCTGCGCCAAGCTGATGCTCGAGGTCGATCAGCTCATGGAGAGTATCGCCCGCGCTCCCGAGAGCGCAACGGATCGGCTGAGAGCCTACTTCCTTGAGCTTCATCGCAACAACAAGGACAAGCTTACCCACGAGCATCGCATTCATGACATGGTCGAGGTGGCGATGGCCGAGAACTGGCCCGCCATCGAGTGTCATTGCAATTCGATGGTCAGTTTTCTTGCCCGCATCGTTGCTGACGGTGTCAGGACCGGCGAGTTCCGTGCTGTCGATCCCGAGGCCTTCGCGCAGACCGCGTTCGACGCGGCGGCGAAATTCCTCCATCCCACGCTCATTGCCCACAATGCCGACCGCGACCAGCTCGATCAGGTGAGCCGGATCACCGACCTGCTGCTCGCCGCGCTCCGGCCCTGAAAATTCTCGCTCCGAGGTCACCATGTCAAATGCCCGTATCGACGGATTTCTCAAAAAAGCGCGCGGCCGGACCGGCCTGATCGTGCTGGCGGCCACGCTCGGCCTCGCCGGGGCGGGTTGGGCCCTGGCCAGCAAGCCGAAGGAGGAGCCAGGAAAAACGGCCGCCGCCGATGTGCTCGCACGCCCGGTGCAGGTGGTTGCGGCGAAGTTCGAGCCGGCAAGTCAGCCGCGCGTGCTGGTCGGCACCCTGCGGGCGCGTGTCGAGAGCGATCGCAGCTTCCGCGTTGCGGGCAAGATCGCCAGCCGCCGCGTCGAGGCCGGCACCCGGGTCAAGGCCGGTGATGTCCTCGCTCGACTCGACGAGACCGATCTGCGCCTTTCCCGCGAGGCGGCGGAAGCCGAACTGGCCGCCGCCCGCTCGTCCGAGCGGCAGGCGCGGCTCGACCGCGACCGGATCGGAGAGTTGCGTGCGAAGGGCTGGTCTACCGAGCAGGCCTTCGACCGGCAGAAGGCGGTTCTCGACGAGGCGACTGGCCGCGTCCAGCGTGCCGAACGGCAGGTGGAGCTCGCGCAGAATTCGCAGTCCTACACCGAACTCAAGGCCGAGGAAGATGGCACCGTCATCGCCGTGACAGCGGAGGCGGGTCAGGTGGTTGCTGCCGGGCAGCCGGTATTCCGCATCGCGCAGGACGGGGACCGCGAGGCGCTGGTCGCCATTCCGGAGCAGGACATGGCGCTCGCCCGCGAAGCCGCCGCCAACGTGACCCTCTGGTCCGATCCGAGCCGGAGCTACCCGGCGAAATTGCGCGAACTTTCACCGAACGCCGATTCGGCAACGCGGACCTTTCTCGCCCGCTACACGATTTCTGGCCTTGCTTCGGATGCCCCGCTCGGCATGACGGCGACGCTCGAACTCGCGCGCCGCGACGTCGCACCGGTGATGCGCCTGCCGCTCTCGGCCATTCTCAACCAGGGTTCGGGCGACGAGGTTTTCGTTCTCGACAGGGCGAGCGGCACGCTTGTGCGGAAGGCGGTCAAGGTGACCTCGTTCGACGCCGAGACCGCTCTGGTCGCCGGCGGCCTCGCCGAAGGCGATCTGGTGGTGACGCTGGGCGTCCATACGCTACGCGAGGGCCTCAAGGCTCGCGCCGTTGCCCAAGCCAAGTCCTGATCAAGCCAGAACCCGAGCGGGAGACATCGCCATGCGCGGCATCAATCTTTCGGCCTGGGCTGTCCGGCACCAGACGCTCGTTCTGTTCCTCATTCTGGTGATCGGCGCGGCGGGAACGCTCTCCTACCTGCGGCTGGGCCGCGCGGAGGACCCGTCCTTCACCATCAAGGTCGGAGTCGTGACAGTGATCTGGCCCGGCGCGACCGCGCTTGAGATGCAAAGTCAGGTCACGGATCGCATCGAGAAGAAGCTGCAGGAGCTTCCCTATTTCAACAAGGTTGTGACATACGCCAAGCCCGGCTTCGCTGCACTGCAGATGGAGTTCAAGGACTATACGCCCGCGAAGCAGGTTCCCGAGCTCTTCTACCAGATGCGCAAGAAGCTTGGTGACCTCAAACCCGAGCTTCCTTCCGGTGTCATCGGTCCCAACGTCAACGATGAGTTCGGCGACGTCGATTCGATTCTCACGATGATCACCGGCGATGGCGCGAGCTACGCCCGCCTCAAGGCCGTGGCGGAAGACCTCAAGCGCGCGATGCTGAAGGTGCCGAACGTCGTCAAGGTGAACATCTACGGCGCGCAGGACGAGAAAATTTATGTCGAGTTCAGCCACGCCAAGCTCGCAACGCTCGGTGTGTCCGCAAGCGCGATCTTCGACGCGATCGGCCGGCAGAACGCGATGGCGCCAGCGGGCACCTTCGAGACCAGTGCCCAGCGCATTCCGCTTCGCGTGACCGGCGCGCTGAACGGCGTCGATGCGGTCGCGGCGATCCCGGTCGAGGCGAACGGTCGCTCGATCCGTCTCGGCGACATTGCCGAGATCTCACACGGTTACGAAGATCCGAGCGATTTTCTTATCCGCCAGAACGGCAAGCCGGCGGTCGGTGTCGGCGTGGTAATGCAGAAGGGCGCGAATATCCTCACGCTCGGCGAGGATATCGACAAGGCAACCGCCATTTTCGAGGCTGGCCTGCCGCACGGGATCAACCTCGAACGCATCGCCAACCAGCCCAAGGTTGTCGAAGGGTCGGTCAAGGAGTTCGTGAAGGCCTTCGTCGAGGCGCTCGCCATCGTGCTCGCGGTGTCCTTCCTTTCGCTCGGCTGGCGTACAGGCATTGTGGTTACGCTCTCGGTGCCGCTAGTGCTGGCGATGGTCTTCACCATCATGGAGATCTGGGGCATCGATCTGCACCGCATCTCGCTCGGCGCGCTCATCATCGCGCTCGGCCTGCTGGTCGATGACGCGATCATCGCCGTCGAGATGATGATCGTGAAGATGGAGGAGGGATGGGACCGGCTCAAAGCAGCCGCCTTTGCCTGGGATTCCACCGCCTTCCCGATGCTGACCGGCACGCTTGTCACCGCCGTCGGGTTCCTGCCGGTTGGTCTCGCCGCTTCGGGCGTCGGTGAATACACCGGTTCGCTCTTCATCGTCGTCGGGTTGGCGTTGATCGCCTCATGGTTCGTCGCGGTCGTGTTCACGCCCTACCTCGGCGTGAAGCTGCTGCCGGCGATCAAGAAGCATGATTCCGCTCCCGGCGCCGAGGCGCAGGGCGGACATGGCCATGCCGACATGTATGACAAGGGCATGTATGTCGGCCTGCGCCGCGTCGTCCAATGGTGCGTGCGGCACCGTGTGATCGTCATTCTCGTGACCGTCGGCGTGTTCGCAGCGTCGATCATGGCTTTCGGCCGCGTCGCGCAGCAGTTCTTCCCGCTGTCCGAACGGCCCGAGTTGTTCCTCGAAATGCGGCTGCCTGAGGGCTCCTCGATCACAGCAACTGACAAGGTAGCTGCGGAGGCCGAGGCGCTGCTCAAGGGCGACCCCGACGTCATCCACGCGACGAGCTATATCGGCCAGGGTTCGCCCCGTTTCTGGCTCGGCCTCAATCAGGTCCTTCCCAACGAGGCCTTCGCGCAGATCGTGATCCTCTCGAAGGATGTCGAGGCGCGCGAGCGGATCAAGAATCGTCTCGAAAAGGCGTTGAAGGACGGTGCGCTCGCCGCCGCGCGTGTGCGCGTCGATCGCTTCAACTTCGGTCCGCCGGTGGGTTTTCCGGTCCAGTTCCGCGCGGTCGGCGCCGATCCTGCCGAGGTGCGCAAAATTGCCTATCAGGTGCGCGACGTGATGGAGAAGAACCGCAAGTCGGTCTCGCCCCATCTCGACTGGAACGAGATGATGCCCTCGATCAAGCTGATCGTCGATCAGGATCGCGCCCGCGCCTTCGGGCTTGACCCCAGCGCCATCGCGCAGGTGCTTCAGACGCTTGTTTCCGGTGCGCCGGTGACGGTGATCCGCGACGGCACCGAGCAGGTGCAGGTGGTGGCGCGTGCGGTGAAATCGGAGCGGCTCGACCCGGCCAAGCTCGCCGATTTCACCCTGACGGCACGGAACGGCGTGCCGGTGCCGCTCGGGCAGGTTGCCCGCATCGCCTACGAGCACGAGGAGCCGATTCTCTGGCGCCGCAGCCGCGACATGTCGATCACCATCCGCTCGGATATCATCGACGGGGTGCAGGCGCCCGATGTCACCAACGAGATCTGGAAGGCGCTTGCACCGCTGCGCGAGAATCTCCAGCCGGGTTATCGGCTTGAAATCGGCGGTGCGATCGAGGAATCGGCCAAGGCCAACGAATCGATCTTCAAGCTCTTCCCGTTGATGTTCATCCTGATGCTGACGTTGCTGATGATCCAGCTCCAGAGCTTCTCGAAGCTGTTCCTCGTCTTCCTCACCGCGCCGCTCGGCATCATTGGCGCGTCGCTGGCGCTGAACCTTTCGGCGAAGCCATTCGGTTTCGTGGCGCTGCTCGGGTTGATCGCACTCGCAGGCATGATCATGCGCAACACCGTCATCCTCGTCGACCAGATCGACCATGATCTCGACGCCGGCTTGCCGATGGGGGAGGCGATCGTCGAGGCGACGGTGCGCCGTGCGCGGCCGGTGGTGCTGACGGCGGCGGCGGCGATCCTCGCCATGATCCCGCTCTCGGGCTCCGCTTTCTGGGGGCCGATGGCCTTCACGATCATGGGCGGTCTCTTCGTCGCGACTTTCCTGACGCTGCTGTTCCTCCCGGCGCTCTATGCCTTCTGGTTCCGTGGCCGGATGAAGCGTGAGGCACGCGAAGCCGAGGCACAAGCACGGCTTGAAGCAGGCAACAGCAACGAGCCGCAAGGACTGCCTCCGACCCTGACCCCGGCTCTTCCGCGCGCGGCGGAGTGAAAACCGAAGAGTAATAAAAAATGCAGGATGAGCCGTGACAGTCGGCTCATCTCTGTCGATTTCTGCAAAACGGCGCGGCGGAAATTCCGCTTGTTCAGGCCCCGACGATTGGCGATCCTGCACTGAAAGAAAAGGTGGGGAACGTCATGACGAAGGCAGCGCCGGGTCTCGACCAGGGATTCGATTTCATCGTGGTCGGGGCGGGGACTGCCGGATGCCTGCTCGCGAACCGGCTCAGCGCCAATCCGGCGCACCGCGTTCTCCTGCTCGAAGCGGGCGGGGATGACCGCTACATCTGGTTTCATATTCCGGTTGGTTACCTGTTCCTGATTGGTAATCCGCGCGCGGACTGGCTGTTCAAGACCGCACCGAGCGCTGGGCTCAACAACCGCGAGCTTCTCTATCCGCGCGGCAAGGTGCTGGGTGGCTGCTCGGCAATCAACGGCATGATCTATATGCGTGGGCAGGCGGCGGATTATGACCGTTGGGCCCAGCTGGGCCTCAAGGGCTGGGGGTGGGATGATGTCCTGCCTTATTTCCTGCGGCACGAGGATCATTTCGGTGGCTCCGATACGCTCCACCGCGAAGGTGGGGAGTGGCGCGTCGAGAAACTGCGCGTCAGCTGGGATATTCTCGACCGGTTCCGCGACGCGGCCGAGGAAATGGGCATCCCTAAGACCCAGGATTTCAATCGCGGTGACAACGAGGGGTCGGCCTATTTCGAGGTCAACCAGAAGCGTGGCCTGCGCTGGAGTGCAGCGCGGGGCTTCCTCGATCCGGTCAAGCAACGTGCTAATTTGACGATCCTCACCCACGCCGAGGTCGAGAAGTTGGTTTTCGAGGGTAATCGCGTCGCGGGGCTCCGTTTCCGCAAGGATGGCGCGATCCACGAGGTCAAGGCCCGCAAACGCGTCGTGCTGGCGGCGGGCGCTGTCGCCTCGCCCAAGCTCCTGATGCTGAGCGGCATCGGTGATGCCGCGAAACTTGCGGGTTTCGGCATTGCTTCGAAGGCGGATCGGCCCGGTGTCGGTGCCAACCTTCAGGACCACCTGCAACTGCGGCCGATCTACAAGGTGAAGGGCGTGCGCACGCTCAACATGGATTACGCCAATCTCTTCAAGCGGGCGTGGATGGGAATCGAGTTTGCGCTCCGCCGCACTGGCCCGCTGACGATGGCGCCCTCGCAACTCGGGGTGTTCGCCAAGACATCACCCCGATACGAAACCGCAAACGTCGAGTTCCACGTTCAGCCGCTCAGCCTCGACAAGTTTGGCGAGGGGCTGCACCCGTTCCCCGCCTTCACCGCCTCGGTGTGCAACCTCCGACCGACGAGCCGGGGCGAGATCCGCCTCGCTGGGCCGGACCCGTTTGCGCCGCCCGTGATCGACCCCAATTACCTGGCGACCGACGAGGACCGCGAGGTCGCTGTGGAATCGATCCGCCTCGCGCGGAAGATCGTCGGTGCGAAAGCGCTCCAGTCGTTTTCGCCGGAAGAATTCCGTCCCGGCGCGCACTTGACGTCCGACGGCGATCTCGTGAAGGCGGCGGGCGATATCGGCACCACGATCTTCCACCCCGTCGGCACGGCCCGCATGGGTCGCGCGGATGACCGGCTGGCGGTGGTCGACGAGCGGCTTTCTGTCATCGGCGTCGAGGGCCTAAGCGTCGCGGATGCCTCGGTGATGCCGCTCATCACCTCCGGCAACACCAATTCTCCCACGCTGATGATCGCCGAGAAGGGCGCGGAAATGATCCTCGCCGATTGCGCCTGATGAGCGAGATCGGACCGCTCGACGGCATTGTCCGGGCCGATGCGGCCCGGTTGCTGGTGCGTGGTCTCATTCGGCACCTCCATCATCTCGATATGACGGGTCTGTCGGAATTCATCCTGCCGAACGGACGGCGGGCCGACCTCGTCGCGCTCGGACGCAACGGTGAGATCTGGATCGTTGAAGTGAAATCCTCGATCGAGGATTTCCGGGCCGACAACAAATGGCAACATTACCGCCCGTTCTGCGATCGCTTCTTCTTTGCAAGCCACGTTGGGGTGCCGGAAGAAATCTTTCCGCCCGAGGCCGGTTTTATCCTTTGCGATGCCTTCGGTGCCGCGATGATCCGCGATAATGAGAAAATCGCGCTGGCTCCGGCGACCCGCAAGGCGATGATGATCGAGATCGCGCGGCTCGCCGCTTTGCGGCTCAATGCACTCGTCAATCCCGAAAGCGGTCGCGGCCCGGAATATTGATCGGGACGACCTTAGCCATGCCACGGTCATTGTGCGCAAACGCACTTGCATCGTCGCGTGCGGCGATGTCTATTTGTGGCGTTTTTCGGGCTGGTCAGGTTTCACCCTCACGGGAAGGAGAGTAGCCGACCGCCTTTCAGGGGAGTTGCCTATGTTCATTTCCTTTGGTCGGATCGGGCTGGCCGCGTTTACTGCGGCGGCGGGTATTGCCCTCGGCGCCTCGGCGGCATCGTCTGCGGAAATCGCCAAGCTGCGCATTGGCAACTGGCAGGGCGGTGCGTTTTCGAACGATCAGAACGGAACCTTCTCGCATTGTGCGGCCAGCGCCCGTTACAATAGTGGGATCACGCTGGTTTTTTCGATCTCGAGTGATCGCGTCTGGAGTATGGGATTCTCGAGCTCGACCTGGAACCTTAACCGCGGCTCCAGCTATCCCGTGCGCTATTGGGTCGATGACGGCGAGGTGCTGAACGGTACGGCTCTGGCCAAGACCGACAAGCTGGCACAGGTCTTCCTGCCGGCGAATTCATCGCTTTTCGGTGCTTTCCGCTATGGAAAGGTGCTGCGTGTTGCAACCGCAGAGAAGACTCTCGTCTTCCGTCTTACCGATACCTCCGAGCTGCTCAATGCCCTGCTGCAATGCTCGCGTGACTACGGAAATTATCGCGCAGGAGGTGGCAATCCGTTCGGCAGCGGGAACTCGGGCGGTTCGACGAACCCGTTTGGGGGCGGTTCGGCGCCTGCCCCGTCCAACCCGTTCGGCGGCGGCAACGCGCCGCGCCCGGCACCGGCCGACAAGAAGTCGGGCGAGACGATCTGAACGGGCCGCATCGCAATCTGGTAAACGGCGGGAGAAAATCCTGCCGTTTTTGCTAGTTTCAGGATAATTTTCTCAAATTGACCGAGTTTCCGGCGGCGAATTTCTTCTCTGGAGAGTTATGGATGCCGTAGGGCGTTGACAAGCGCCCGAAGTAGCAATCTGATGGCGCAAGAGCGGCCAACAAGGGTCGTTTTCCTCGCGTTTTGGGAGCGCCAAACCATGTCTCTTACGATCACCAAACGCCGCGCGATGACGCTTGCGGCAGCCATGTTCGCGACTACCTCCTTCGTGGCTCTCATGCCGGCAAGCGCCGCGACGCCGAAGGATACGGTCGTCATGGCAAAACAGATCGACGACATCATCTCGCTTGATCCGGCCGAGGTGTTCGAGTTCTCGGGTGGTGAAGCCGTCGGCAATATCTACGACCGCCTTGTTGCTTTCGACCTCAAGGACTCCTCGAAGCTCTACGGCTCGATGGCGTCGGGCTGGACGATCTCGGATGACGGCAAGACCTATACCTTCAAACTCAAGCCGGGCCTGAAGTTCCATTCCGGCAACGCGGTCACCGCGGCGGATGTGGTCTATTCGTTCGAGCGCGCCGTCAAGCTCAACAAGTCTCCAGGGTTCATTCTCACCCAGTTCGGCTTCTCGAAGGATAACGTTCTCGAGAAGGTGAAAGCGGTGGACGACCTCACGGTCACCATGACGGTGGACAAGCCCTATGCCCCCTCGTTCTTCCTGAACTGTCTGACGGCGGACGTTGCCTCGGTCGTTGATTCCAAGACCGTGAAGGCAAATGAGAAGAACGGTGACTTCGGCAACGAGTGGCTCAAGCGTAACTCCGCCGGTTCGGGAGCCTACATCCTGCGCGGCTGGCGCGCGAATGAGCAATATGCTCTCGAAGCCAATGCAGGCTGGATGAACGGCGCCCCGAAGATGAAGCGCATCATTGTCCGCCACGTTGCCGAGCCGGCTTCCCAGCGTCTGCTGCTCGAGAAGGGTGATGTCGACTACGCCCGCAACCTCACCAAGGACCAGCTCGCGGCTGTAGGCAGCATTGCCGACGTCGCGATCCAGAAGGGCAACAAGGGCTATATCCTCTACCTCGGTCTCAACACCAAGAATCCCAACTTCGCCAAGCCGGAAGTGCGCGAGGCGATGAAGTGGCTTGTCGACTACGACGCGATCGAGAAGAACATCGTCGCCGGCACTTACGAGCCACACCAGAGCTTCCTGCCGAAGGGCTTCCTCGGCGCGATCTCGGACAAGCCCTACAAGTATGACGTCGACAAGGCTAAGGCGCTGCTCGAGAAGGCCGGCCTGAAGGACGGTTTCTCCGTCACGATGGACGTGCGCTCGACCGCGCCGATCACTGACATTGCGCAGGCCATCCAGGCGCAATGGGGCAAGGCTGGAATCAAGCTTGAACTGATCCCCGGCGACGGCAAGGCGACGCTCACAAAGTATCGTGCACGCCAGCACGATATCTATATCGGCCAGTGGGGCCCGGACTATCTCGACCCGCACACAAATGCCGAGACCTTCGCCATCAACGAGGATAACAAGGACGACGCGCGCTCCAAGACGCTCGCCTGGCGCAACGCCTGGGATATTCCGGACATGACCAAGCGTACGCTCGCCAACGTGCTCGAGCGCGACACTGCGAAGCGCCAGAAGGTTTACGAGGACCTGCAGCGCGAGCACCAGAAGGATTCGCCCTTCGTCATCATGTTCCAGCAGATCGAGGTTGCCGCACACCGCAAGGACGTCGGGGGCTTCCAGATCGGGCCGGGTTCGTCGACCAACCTCTATTACGCCATCGAGAAGAAGTGATCTTCACGGCCATCGACGCCCGGCGCGATCCTTGCATTGCGCCGGGCGTCCCTTGTTGACGGATTGGTTTGACGCATGATGGCTTCCAGCTGGGCACGCGCGGCCCGGATGACCTTGCGGGAACTGGTGACGATCTTCGTCACTATTCTCGGCCTGCTCGCTGTGACGTTCCTGATCGCGCGCGTGATGCCGGTCGATCCTGTGCTCGCCGTGGTGGGAGACAATGCCCGACCGGACGTTTACGAGAAGGCACGGCAGGAACTGGGGCTCGACAAGCCCTTGATCGTCCAGTTCTGGATTTATCTGACCAAGGTCGCGCAGGGCGATTTCGGCAAGTCTATCCTGACCTCCAATCCGGTTGTGGCCGACATCAAGCGTGTTTTCCCGGCGACACTTGAATTGGCGACGCTCGGTACGCTGATCGGTATTTGCCTCGGTATCCCGCTCGGCGTGCTGGCGGCGACGAAGCAGGGGCGCTGGCCCGACCAGATCGCCCGGTTTGTCGGCCTCTTTGGCTATTCGATCCCCGTTTTCTGGCTCGGGTTGATGGGACTGCTTCTATTCTACGCCAAGCTCGGCTGGGTTTCAGGGCCGGGGCGGATCGACGTTTCCTATCAGGATTTCGTCCAACCCATCACCGGCGTCCTGCTGCTCGATTGCGCGTTGCAGGGGGAGTGGGATGCCTTCCGCAATGCCGTCTCGCATCTCGTGCTGCCTTCCGCGGTTCTCGGCCTGTTCTCGACGGCCTATATCAGCCGGATGACTCGCTCGTTCATGATCAACGAGCTGCAGCAGCATTATGTCATCACCGCGCGCGTGAAGGGACTTTCCGAAGGCCGCGTCGTCTGGGGCCACGCCCTGCGCAACGCGGTCGTGCCGCTGCTCACGGTGATCGCACTCTCCTATGCCAACCTGCTCGAAGGCTCGGTACTCACCGAGACGGTATTCGCGTGGCCGGGGCTCGGCCGTTACATCACCAATTCGCTGCTCAATGCCGATATGAACGCGGTGCTTGGCGGCACCGTCGTCGTGGGACTCGTTTTCGTGGGCATCAACCTCCTGTCCGACGTCCTGGCGCGGATTTTCGATCCGAGGGCGAGGTGAGATGAGCACGCTGCGCGAATACCTCACCTCCGAACGCCCCGCCTCGCGCCAGCAGGCGCGCTGGGGACAATACTACCGGCAGTGGCGAGCGCTGAAGCAGAACCCGCTGGCACTGCTCGGTCTCGTCATCATCATCGCCTTGCTGATCGTTGCGGCCGTCGCGCCCTGGATTTCCCCCTATGATCCGATCGCGCAGAACCTTTCCCAACGCCTGCTGCCACCCTCGGCCGCCCACTGGATGGGGACGGACGAGCTTGGCCGCGATATCCTTAGTCGAGTCATCTATGGAACCCGGCTCACCTTGGCGGTCGTACTGCTGGTGGTGATCTCGGTCGGCCCGGTCGGGCTGCTGATCGGCACGCTTTCGGGTTATTTCGGCGGCGTGGTCGATACCGTGCTGATGCGCGTGACCGATATTTTCCTCGCCTTCCCTCGTCTTGTGCTGGCGCTGGCGTTCGTCGCCGCGCTTGGTCCTGGCATCGAGAACGCCGTGATCGCCATCGCCTGCACCGCCTGGCCGCCCTATGCCCGCGTCGCGCGCGCGGAGACGCTGGTGATCCGCAACGCCGACTACATCGCCGCCGTGCGGCTTCAGGGGGCTTCTCACCTCAGGATCGTGCTGCGCCACGTCGTGCCGATGTGCCTGCCTTCGGTCATCGTCCGGACGACGCTCGACATGGCCGGAATCATCCTGATCGCTGCCGGTCTCGGCTTCCTCGGCCTCGGCGCGCAGCCGCCCTCGCCGGAATGGGGCGCGATGATCGCCAAGGGTCGCGAGTATATCTTCGATCAATGGTGGGTCGCGGCCTTTCCCGGTCTCGCGATCTGCCTCGTCGCGCTCGGCTTCAACCTGTTCGGTGACGGTCTGAGGGATGTTCTCGATGCCCGATAACGCGCCGCTGATCGAGGTCGAGAACCTCCGGGTCAACTTTCATACGCCGACGCGCCTTGTGCGCGCCGTGCGCGGCCTTTCCTTCACGCTCGGCCGGGAGAAGCTGGCGATCGTCGGCGAGTCCGGTTCCGGCAAATCCATGACTGGTCGCGCGATCCTCGATCTCGTGCCCTGGCCCGGCGAGGTTCTGGCCGATCGGCTGGCCTATCGCGGCAAGGACATGCGCGCGATGAGTTCGTCCGAGCGTCGCGGCCTTCGCGGCAAGCATATCTCGATGGTGATGCAGGATCCGAAATATTCGCTCAATCCTGTCATGACGGTCGGCGACCAGATCGCCGAGGCCTATCGCCTTCACAGCAAGGCGAATGCCCGCGAGGCGCGCGAACGATCGATTGCCATGCTTGAAGCTGTTCAGATCCGCGAGCCCGGTCGCGTCTACGATCTCTACCCGCACGAGGTCTCCGGGGGCATGGGTCAGCGCGTGATGATCGCGATGATGCTGATCGGCGAGCCGGACGTGCTGATCGCGGACGAGCCCACCTCGGCGCTCGACGTGACGGTGCAGACGCAGATCCTCGACATTCTCGAGCGCCTTGTTACCGAGCGGGGCATGGGCCTCATTTTCATCAGCCACGATCTGCCGCTGGTCTCGGCTTTCTGCGACCGGGTGATCGTGATGTATGGCGGCAAGGTGATGGAAACGCTCGACGCGCGCGAATTGCGCCAGGGCAAGCACCCGTACACCCAAGGCCTGCTCGGGTGTCTGCCCGATCTCGACCACCCCAAGGATCGCCTCGCGACGCTCAACCGCGATCCCGCCTGGATGGGGGATTGATCATGGCCACTCCCGCGATCGAGGTCGAAAACCTCAATGTCCGCTTCGGCGAGGCGCATGTCCTGAAGGATGTGAGCTTTTCTGTTGCACCCGGCGAAAGCTACGGACTTGTCGGCGAATCCGGTTCCGGCAAATCGACCGTCCTGCGTGTGCTCTCGGCGCTCAATCCCAACTGGTCCGGGCGGGTTGCCTTCTCCGGCGAAGCGCATCGGGCGCGCCCCGACGAGGCCTTTTTTCGTCAGGTGCAGATGGTGTTCCAGGATCCGTTCGGGAGCCTCCACCCGCGCATGACCATAGACGCCGCGCTCGCCGAGCCGCTGGCGATCCACGGCCTCGACCGGCCGGATGAGCGCATCGCCGCCGCGCTCAAGGGCGTCGGCCTCGACGAGGGGTTCCGGTTCCGCTATCCGCACCAACTTTCCGGCGGGCAGCGTCAGCGTGTCGCCATCGCCCGTGCGCTGATCCTTGAGCCCCGCATCCTGCTTCTCGACGAACCGACTTCGGCACTCGATGTGTCGATTCAGGCCGAGGTGCTGAACCTTCTGCAGGACATCAAGAAACAACGCGACCTGACGATGGTGCTCGTGAGCCACAACCTTGCGGTGGTCGGCCACATGTGCGCCCGCGTGGCAGTGATGAACCGCGGGATTATCGTTGAGGAAGCGAGCATCGACGATCTACGCCGCACCGGCGGGCAAGACCCCTATACGCAGGAGCTTCTGGCCGCCTCACGCCATGTCGCCATTCCTGGTGCCGCCTAGGGTGCCGGACAGAAGCTCGCCTGCAGCTCTCTGAGAATGCGCAGGACGATCGGGTTCGCGACCGAATAGAGCACTTTCTGGCCCTCACGCCGGGTTTCCACGAGCCGTTCGGCCCGGAGGAGCGCGAGTTGCTGGCTTGCCGCAGGCTCGCGGATTCCGACTTGCCGCGCGATCTCGCCGGACGGCAACTCTCCTTGCACAAGCGCGCAGAGAATCCTCAGGCGCGCGCCATGCCCCATCGCCCGCAGCAGGCGCGCGGCGTCTTCCGAAGCCGAGGCCAGTGCATCAAGGTGATCGGCGGATGGATTTAATACTTGCATAAATTCGCAATAACGAATATATCGAATAAAGTCAATCGCACCGTGAGCCACGGAGCGCTCAACAGGGATTTTTCGAAGGAGTTTCCAATGACGATCGACAAGGCCATGTTCGTGTTCGCGGGGTCCATGATCCTGCTCTCGCTTCTGCTCACCCATTTCGTCTCGCCCTGGTTCTGGCTTTTCACGGCCTTCATCGGACTCAACATGTTGCAAGCCGGCTTCACCGGGTTTTGCCCGGCAGCGATGATCATGAAGAAGCTCGGTTTCAAGGCCGGCTGCGCTTTCGAGTGAGGTTTCCGTGATGCGCGCTTCCCTCCCGCTCGCCGCTTTTTTCCTGGCCGCAACGTCGGGCATGGCGGCGGAAATCGAGATCAAGCCGGTTTCGATCGCCGAGACGAAGGCCGTGTTTGGCCGTGTCGAGACCCGCGATCAGGTTCCTGCCCGGTCGCGCATCGGCGGCACGGTGACGCGCCTTGATGTGACGGAGGGCAGTGAGGTCAAGGCAGGCGATACCATCGCGCTGATCGTCGATGACAAGCTCGAACCCCAGCTGCGCGCCGCCGAGGCGCGCATCCGGGCGCTTTCGGCCGAGCGCGCCAATGCGATGACCGAACTTGAACGCGCGCAGGCACTGGTGGCGCGCGGCGCCGGAACCGTTCAACGCGTCGACCAGCTCCGCACACAAGCAGACGTCCTCCAGAATCAGATTGCGGCAGGAGAAGCCGAGAAGGCCGTGCTCCTTCAGCAGCAGGCGGAAGGAGCGGTGAAGGCGCCCCTCTCGGGCCGCGTTCTCAAGGTGCCGGTCACCAAGGGCGGTGTCGTGCTGCCCGGTGAGGTGATCGCACAGATCGGCGGCGGCGGGTTCTTTCTGCGCCTCGCGCTGCCGGAGCGCCACGCGACCGCCCTCAAGGTCGGCGATGCCGTTACGATCGGGGAGGGCCGGCAGAAGATGGGCAAGCTCGCCAAGGTTTTCCCGCTGATCGAGAACGGTCGCGTCATCGCCGATATCGAAGCGGCAGATGTCGGCAACTACTTTGTCGGTGAGCGTGTCATGGTCGCGGTGCCGGTCGGCAGGCGCGAGGCGCTTGCGGTTCCGAAAGCTGCGATCACCCGCCGCGCCGGGCTCGATCTTGTCCGCATCCGTGTCGCGGATGGCAAGGAAGGCGAGGTCGTAGTTGTTCCGGGCGGCGAGATTACCATGCAGGACGGCGCGTACATTGAAGTTCTTTCCGGCCTGCGCGCCGGCGACAAGGTAATCGTGCCGTGAAACAGGGTTCACTGGGCATTGCCGGCGCGTTGACCCGCGCCTTCATCCTCTCGCCGCTCACACCACTGTTCCTGGTGGCGGCCTTCGCGCTCGGTCTCGTGGCGCTCATCGCGCTGCCGCGCGAGGAGGAGCCGCAGATCTCGGTGCCGATGGTGGATATCCACATCCGTGCGGATGGCCTCAGGGCAGAAGATGCCGCCAAGCTCGTCACCGAGCCGCTGGAAACGCTGGTCAAATCCATCTCCGGCGTCGAGCATGTCTATTCGCAGACCCGCGATGACCGGGTGATGGTCACCGCGCGCTTTCTCGTCGGCACCTCCGCCGATGCCGCGATCCTGCGTACGCACGAGAAGATCCGTGCCAATCTCGACCGCATTCCCGCGGGCATCCCCGAACCACTGATCGTCGGGCGCGGCATCGACGATGTGGCGATCGTCGTGCTGACGCTCACCCCGAAGGCCGATGCCGCGACACGCTACACCGCGAACGATCTCTCGCGCATCGCTCGCGAAATGCGCGTCGAACTCGCGAAGCGGCAGGATGTGGGTCTTACCTATCTCGTCGGCGAGCAGCCGGAGGAATTTCGCATCACACCCGATCCGCAGCGTCTCGCGCAATTTGGGCTGACGCTCCAGAGCCTCGTTGCCAAGGTCGAGGGCGCCAACCGTGCCTTCCCCGCGGGACTGCTGCGCGACAAGGGAGAACAGATCGGCGTTGTCGCCGGGCGCACGCTCGCGAGCCTCGACGAGATCGGCAATCTCGTGATGACGACGCGCGACAACCGTCCAGTTTACCTGCGTGATGTCGCCAAGGTCGAACTCTCCGCAGACAACGTCGAAGCGCGGGTGCAACACCTCGCGCGCGGCAAGGAAGGCGGCTTCGAAGCGCGCCCTGCGGTCTCCATTGCGCTGGCCAAGCGAGCGGGTTCGAACGCCGTAACCATTGCCGAGCACATCCTTGCCGATGTCACCCGGATGCAGGGCAACATCATCCCGACTGATGTCATGGTCGAGGTGACGCGCAACTACGGCGAGACCGCAAACGAGAAGGCCAACGAACTCCTCTTCCATCTCGGCCTCGCGACACTTTCGATCGTGGCGCTGGTGTGGCTGGCAATCGGTCGGCGCGAGGCAGTCGTGGTCGCGATCGTTATCCCCGTGACAATCCTGCTGACCCTCTTTGCCGCCAAGGTGATGGGCTACACGCTCAACCGCGTCTCGCTCTTCGCGCTCATCTTCTCGATTGGCATCCTTGTCGATGACGCCATCGTCGTGATCGAGAACATCGCCCGTCACTGGGGCATGGGTGACGGGCGCAACCGGGCCGATGCCGCGGTGGATGCCGTCGCCGAGGTCGGCAACCCGACCATCGTCGCCACGCTTACGGTGGTTGCCGCGCTCCTGCCGATGCTCTTCGTTTCCGGCATGATGGGCCCTTACATGAGCCCGATCCCGGCCAATGCTTCAGCGGCAATGGTATTCTCGTTCTTCGTCGCGGTGATCGTGACGCCGTGGCTGATGGTGAAACTCGGTGCTTCGCACCACGCTGGCGGCCCCGACCATGCGGACGGCGGCCGGCTTGGGCAATTCTACGCGGCGACCGCCCGGCCAATCCTCGCTTCCAAGCGGCGCGCGTGGTGGTTCCTCGGCGGGGTCGGGGTCGCGACCTTCGCTTCGCTGGCGCTGTTCTACACCCAGCATGTCACGGTGAAGCTGCTGCCGTTCGATGACAAGCCCGAACTCTCGGTGATGCTCGATCTGCCGCGCGGCGCGTCGGTCGAGGAGACGCACCGGATGTTGCATCAGATCGCTGAGGTCTTGCGTCCGGTGAAGGAAATCCGCTCGCTGCAACTGCACTCGGGCACCGCGGCACCGTTCAACTTCAACGGTCTCGTGCGCCACACCTACCTGCGTGCCGAACCGCAAGCAGGCGATATCCAGGTCAACCTCGTCGCCAAGCATGACCGCAGCCGCGCGAGCCACGCCATCGCGCTCGATCTGCGCGCCCGGATCGGCAAGCTGGACCTGCCCAAGGATGCGCGCGTCAAGGTCGTCGAACCGCCACCCGGCCCGCCAGTGATGGCGACGCTGCTCGCGGAAATTTACGGCCCGGATGACGACACGCGGCGTGCGGTCGCGGATAAGCTGCGCGGCATCTTCCAGTCCATCCCCTTTATCGTCGATGTCGATGACAGCTTCGGCACGCAGCCAGATCGTGTGCGCCTCAGGATCGCCGAGGACGAGCTTGAGTTCTTCAAGGTCGAGCATCGCGATGTTCTCGACACCATCCGCCTTGTCTATGGCGAGAGCGTCGCCGGCTATTCGCATCGTGGTGGTGTGCAGCCTATCCCGATCAAGGTGGGTCTGGGCAAGGGCGAGCGTGTCCTGGATGAGAAGGTGCTCTCGATTCCCGTGCCGGCCAACCTGTTGCCGGGCGACCGCTCGACCGTCGAACTGGGCGATGTCGTCAAGGTCGAACGCGAGAAGGCGAGCTATCCCCTGTTCCGCCGAAACGGACAGAGCGCAGAGATGGTGACGGCGGAGCTGGCCGGTTCATTCGAAGCACCGCTCTACGGCATGATCGCGGTGCAGCGCGCCATCGACAAGGCCGACTGGGGCACGCTTCCGAAGCCCGTCATCCGCCTTAACGGCCAGCCCGAAGATACCCGCAAGCCGGTTCTGCTGTGGGATGGCGAGTGGGAAGTGACCTGGGTAACCTTCCGTGACATGGGCGCAGCCTTTGGCGTCGCGCTGCTCGGGATCTACATCCTCGTGGTGGCGCAGTTCGGCTCATTCAAGCTGCCGCTCGTAATCCTGACGCCGGTGCCGTTGACCTTCATCGGCATACTCGCAGGTCACTGGATTTTCGGCGCGCCGTTCTCGGCGACCTCCATGATCGGCTTCATCGCGCTCGCGGGGATCATCGTGCGCAACTCGATCCTGCTGGTGGACTTCATCCGCCACGCACGGGTGCCGGGGCGCAAGCTGGTCGATGTGCTGATCGAGGCCGGCTCGATCCGCTTCAAGCCGATCCTGCTCACAGCGCTGGCGGCGATGATCGGGGCGGTGACAATCCTGACGGACCCGATCTTTCAGGGGCTGGCGATTTCGCTTTTGTTCGGTCTCGCCTCTTCGACGGCACTGACTGTGCTCGTGATCCCGGCAATCTACCTTGTGCTGCGTGGCGACCCCGAACCACCCGCGGAGGAGGTGACCGAAGTGGCGTGAGACATCACGCCGCCTCAACCACCTCGATAACAAGCTCGAAGGTCATCAGCACCGGATTATCGCCGCGGACGAGCCGTCCGCGCGCGATCCGGCCGGTGTAATCGATCAGTCCGATATTGACGGCGGCGGCCAAGTGACCGTCGATATTCGGCTCGATCACGCCGTTCTCGATAAAGACCTCGGTCGCGAAGTTCTCGAAGACCGTGCCTTCGGTCAGGTGGACGCCGATAATCGAACCGACCCCGCCGTGGAGGCGCGCCCGCCTGATGCCGCGCGCAAGGCAGAACTGCTCCAGCGCGCCGCAGAAATCCTGATTGGGACGGAGACGGATCACAAAGGCGCGTGCGCCTTCCCGCGTTCCTTCGAAGCCTGGCGCAGGGTGGAAGATGCGGAAATTCGTTTCCGGATCCGTCATCACCTCGAATTGTGCGCCATCAACTCCGAAAGCTTCAACCTCACTTGCCTCGGCGACGGTCGCTTCCTCGGGGATGACGTGGCCGCCACAGGCAATCCCGTCCGCATGGTTCCAGAGACCGTGGCAATGGTAGAAGGCACTACCGTCGCGCGTCCCGAAACTCAGCGCTCCGGTCGGCATCCGCGTGATGCCTTCCGGACGGTAGAACTCGGAATAGAAGGCAGCGTGCGTCGCGTCCTTGGAGAGCGCCGGCATCACATAGGTGAAGGGGCCAAAGGCAATGTCGCGCAAGCGCACGGTGCCGGAATGGAAGCCGGCTGCGGCAAAGCCGCGCCGCACGGCCTCGACCAGCAGCAGGTCCGGTTGGAGCGTGAAACGAAACGGCGCTCCGCGCCCTTCCGCTGCAAGAAGACGCGGTTCGGGCGCCGGGCCGGGCTGTTGGATAAACGTGGGCCGCGTCATGCCTCGGCGATCCCGTCAGGCCCGATGAGGCCGCGTTTCTCAAGCTCATCCTTGATGAGGCGCTTGGGGATCTTGCCGTAGCCGGATTTCGGCAGCGCCTCCCAGAACAGGAATCGCTTCGGCATCTTGTAACGCGGCACCTTCGCGCCGAGAAATTCCATCAGCTCGGTTTCGCTCGCTGCCGCGCCATCGCGAAGGACGGCGACCGCGACTCCGACTTCGCCCCACATCTTGTCCGGCACGCCGAGTACCGCCACCTCGGCGATGGCGGGATGGGTAAGGATCTTTTCCTCGATCTCGCGCGGATAGATGTTCGAGCCGCCGGAGATATACATATCCGAGGCGCGCCCGGTGATATAGACAAAACCCTGTTCGTCCATGTGCCCGAGGTCGCCGGTGCGGAACCACCCCGCGCGGAAGGCCTTCTCGTTGGCCTCCGGGTTGTTGTAGTAGCCGGCGAATACCGCCGGGCCGATGACGCAGATCTCGCCGCTCTCGTGCGGACCGAGTTCCTCGCCCCTGTCGTTCTGGATCGAGACCTGCATCCCCGTGCGCTCGAAACCGCAGGTGCCGAACCGGGTGTTGGCGTGATCCTCGGGGTCGTGCAGCGCGGCGGGCAGGACAGTGATGTTGCCCGTGACCTCGCCCAATCCGAAATACTGAACGATCACCTTTCCAAGCTTCTTGAGTGCAAATTTCTGGTCTTCGCGATACATCGGCGCGCCGGCGTAGATGACATGGCGCAGCGAGGAATGATCGAAACGATCAACGGAAGGATGCTCCGCCAGCATCTTCAGGATTGTCGGCACCGTGAACATGTTGGTGACGCGATGCATCTCGATGAGTCGCCAGGCTTCCTCGACATCGAACTTCTCGCTCGGCATGAGGATGGTCGGCGCACCTCGCGCAACGAGGTTGAGCTGATGCACCCCGGCGCCGTGGCTTAGGGGCGCGACGACGAGGCTCGCGTCGGCTTCGGTCGAGCCGGGGAGCAGATCGCAGAGGTGGTTCACGAGCACGAACCCCATCTGGCCATGCGTGAGCACCGCCGCCTTCGAGCGGCCGGTCGTTCCGGATGTGAAGAAGAACCAGCACGGATCGTTGTGCTCGACCGCAACGTCCTCGATCCGCGCGTCACGATGTTCCGCCATCCGCGCGCCGACATCAGCTTCACCGAAGCGGGCCGGTTTTGCCTGCTCTTCCATCCGCCAGATGAACTCGACGCCCGGCACGTTTTCGGCGACGGCACGGGCATGTTCCGGGAAATCGCCGTGGCAAAGAAAACCCCTCGCGCCGGAAAAATCGGCGAGATAGATGACTTCTTCCGGCATGAGGCGGAAATTGGTCGGGACCCAGACGACTCCGAGCCGGAACGCCGCGAACATCGAGAAGAACATCTGTGCGGTATTCTTCGAATGCACGAGCAGCCGGTCGCCCTTGGAGAGCCCCCGCGCGGCAAGGGCAGCGGCAAGGGCCGAAACCTCTTCGTCGATCTCACGCCACGTCCATCGCCGCGCGCCCCAGATGAGGCCAGCCTTGTCCGGGAAGCGCCGCGCGTTCTGGCGCAGCGGATGAGCAAGGTTCATCACCCGGCTGGACATGCGGTTCACGCCGCCCTTCGGATGTGTGGGTGTCATGATTATCTCCGGCAGATAGGGAATCCCTGTTCGTCGGTAGCCTAGGACAGCGTATCGCCGCCCGCCAAGGCCCAATCAACCCTCCGCGCCGCCGGGCATGGCTTGCATGCGACGAATTCGTTGCCATATCAGGAAAAGAAGGTCGCTGGATGCGGTACTTCGATGGAGAGAGGTGTGGAATTCCGTTACCGAGCCTACAATCTCGATTGGTCTAGCTTGCCGCTCGGCGCCAAGCTACGCGTTGGCCTGACCGCCCTCGGCGGATTCGGCCTGCTCGCGCTGATCCTGTCCGTCTCCGCAGCCCTGTTCCTCATCCTTGCGCCGATCGTGGTCGTGTCCGGCCTGATCGGCAGTTGGTATTTCTCCCGCAAACTCCGCAAGGCACGGGACGAGGGCGTGATCGACGCGCAATACGTCATCATCGAGCGGGAGTCAGGCAGCAAGGACGACGACGCTCCACCCCACCGCCTGTCCTGAAAAGGGCAGCGATCAAGCGTGAGGGTCGTCGATCAGGTCGTCGGGCGCCGCAAGTTTGAATAGCGCTGGCGGGTCGCCGATCACGATGCGGCGACCGTTGACCGCAACGCCGTAAGCCTGCAGTGTCACGAAAGTCCGCGAGAGCACCTCGGGTGCCATGCCGAGCCGGCCAGCAAGGACCTTCTTGTCGAACGGCAGGGCCACCTCGCCGGGATTGCCGACCTCGGCGTGGTGGCGCACCAGCCAGGCGGCCGTGCGTTCGAGGCTCGACCGCAGCTTCTGATTCTTCAGTTCCTTCAGCACGCCGCGATAGGCGACGGCAAGTTCGTTGGTCAGCCCTCGCGCGAAATTGGCGTCGATGCCGAAGAGGTTGCGAACGGCTTCCGACGGAATCATCAGGATGCGCGCGGGCGAGAGCACCCTCGCCGACTTGAGGTAGGGCTTGTCGAGCAAGACAGCCGCGAGAATGAAGCTGCCGCCCGGTCCCAGCACCGCGACCGTGGTCTCGCGGTCGCGGTAGCGCGAGAACAGCTCGATCTGCCCCTCGACAATGATGTGCAGGAAATCCGGCGGTTCGCCCTCGCGGACAAGCTCCACATGGACGGGAAAGCGCTGCAGGAAGGCCCCCCGCAGGAGTTCGCCGACATGTTCGGGCGCGGCATTGGCGACGAGTGGAATCGCCTGGACCAGTTCCAGTTCTTCTGGGCGCATTTATTGTTCCTCCCGCAACGAGCGCTACCACGAAACGCAATTCGGCAATTGATTTTGGTCAAGTAAGAAATTGCTAATGCTTTCGTTGCGACTTGACGAGTTTGCCGCACAACTTGAATTTGACCAACAACCCTCTTGAATCGTTCGAGAAATCCAGAAGGGTTGACCCAAATCAAGGGGTATTCCCGGTCTTCGGGCACCCTCCGCCTCCGCCAGCAGAACAAACTGCCAAGGGGGCAACCATGGCCACACAAACCTTCGACAAGTCGCAGCAGAGCTCGGCTCTCTGGATGTCGACCTTCGCCTTCACCGTCTGTTTCGCCGTCTGGACGATCTTCGCGATCATCGGAGTCCAGATCAAAAAGGACCTCGGTCTCAGCGAAACCCAGTTCGGCCTGCTGATCGGTACGCCGATCCTGACCGGCTCGCTCGTCCGCCTGATGCTCGGCATCTGGTCCGATCAGTATGGCGGCCGCATCGTCTATTTCTGGACGATGGTGGCGGCTGCGCTCGCGACCTTCGCGCTCACCTACGCCTACGACTACACGACCTTCCTCATCGCGGCGCTCGGCGTCGGCATCGCGGGCGGTTCGTTCTCGGTCGGTGTCGCCTACGTCGCGAAGTGGTTCCCGAAGCAGAAGCAGGGCACGGCCCTTGGCATCTTCGGCGCCGGCAATGTCGGCGCGGCGGTGACGAAGTTCTTTGCACCGATGGTGATGGTCGCTTTCGGCTGGAAGATGGTGGCGATGGCCTGGGGCGCCGCACTGCTGGTGACGGCCGTTCTCTTCATGCTCACCACCAAGGATGATCCCGATCTTGCCGCGCGCAAGGCCAAGGGCGTGCAGCCCGAGCCGCTCTCCGCGATGCTCGAGCCGCTCAAGAACATCCAGGTCTGGCGTTTTTCGCTCTATTACTTCTTCGTGTTCGGCGGCTTCGTCGCGCTGGCGCTCTGGCTGCCGCGTTATCTGATCGGTGTCTACGGGCTCGACATCAAGACCGCTGGCATGATCGGCGCTGTCTACTCGATCCCGGCCTCGATCTTCCGCGCCTATGGCGGTCATCTCTCCGACAAGTATGGCGCCCGGAAGATCATGTACTGGACCTTCATCGTCGCGGCGCTGACAACCTTCCTGCTCTCCTATCCGCCGACGGACTACGTCGTGCAAGGTGCGAAGGGTCCGATCACCTTCCGCATCGCCACTGGCGTCGTCGGTTTCATGGTGCTCGCTTTCATCCTCGGCTTCTTCATGAGCCTCGGCAAGGCGGCGGTCTACAAGCACATCCCGGTTTATTACCCGGATCGCGTCGGCGCGGTTGGTGGTGTGGTCGGTCTCGTCGGTGGTCTCGGCGGCTTCGTCCTGCCGCTCGCCTTCGGCTGGCTGCTTGACCAGACCGGCATCTGGCAGACCTGCTTCATGCTGCTCTTCGTCATCACCACTACCTCGCTCCTCTGGATGCACCTCGCCATCCGCCACATGGAGCAGGAAGCGATGGGTCCGGCGCTCAAGAAGCTGCCGGAACTGCCGGAAATGCAGCCGATTCACGAGGAGAAGCACGAGGGCGCCCTGTCCGGTCACATGATTCAGGACTGGCGGCCCGAGGACAACGCTTTCTGGGAAAAGGAAGGCCGCGCGATTGCTCGCCGCAACCTCTGGCTCTCGATCCCCGCCCTGCTCCTTGCCTTTGCGGTGTGGATGGTGTGGTCGGTCGTGGTCGCGAAACTCCCGGCGATCGGCTTCAAGTTCACGACCGGCGAACTGTTCTGGCTCGCGGCCCTGCCGGGCCTCTCCGGCGCGACGCTCCGGATCTTCTACTCCTTCATGGTCCCGGTCTTCGGCGGCCGTCTCTGGACGACGCTCTCGACCTGGTCGCTGATCCTGCCGGCGCTCGGCATCGGCTTCGCCGTGCAGAATCCCTCGACGCCCTACATCGTCTTCGTCGTGCTGGCGCTGCTTTGCGGTTTCGGTGGCGGCAACTTCGCCTCCTCGATGTCGAACATCTCGTTCTTCTTCCCGAAGAAGGAGAAGGGTAACGCGCTCGCCCTCAACGCGGGCCTGGGTAACCTCGGCGTCTCGGTGGTGCAGTTCGTCGTGCCGCTCGTCATCACCGCCGGCGTGTTCGGCGCCATCGGCGGCGAAGGCCAGACCGTGAGTGCCACCCAGAAGCTCTATATCCAGAACGCCGGTTTCATCTGGGTGCCTTTCATCATTGTCAGTGCCATTGCGGCCTGGTTCGGGATGAACGACCTCGCGACCGCCAAGGCCTCCTTCGCCGATCAGGCGGTGATCTTCCGCCGTAAGGACAACTGGCTGATGAGCTGGCTCTATGTCGGCACCTTCGGCTCGTTCATCGGCTACTCGGCGGGATTCCCGCTGCTGGCGAAAACCCAGTTCCCGGCGGTCGAGAGCCTGCATCTTGTCTTCCTCGGCCCGCTGGTGGGCGCGCTCTCTCGCGCGGCGACGGGCTGGGTTTCGGACAAGTGGGGCGGCGGCCGCGTCACCTTCTGGGTGTTCATCGGCATGATCCTCGCGGTGGGCGGCGTGCTCTACTTCCTCGGCATCAAAACGCAGCCGGGGGCCTTCTGGGGCTTCTTCGGATGCTTCCTCGCCCTGTTCTTCCTGACGGGCGTGGGCAATGCCTCCACCTTCCAGATGATCCCCGCGATCATGCGCAAGCAGATCCCGGTTCTGGAGCCGCAGCTCAATGCCGCGGAAAGCGTGAAGCAGGCCGAGAAGGAAAGCGCCGCGATCATCGGCTTCACCTCGGCGGTGGCGGCCTACGGCGCCTTCTTCATCCCGAAGAGCTACGGCACCTCGATTGCCATGACCGGGGGCCCGCAGGCGGCGCTCTGGGCCTTCATGGCCTTCTACGCGAGCTGCGTGGTGCTGACCTGGTTCTACTACACCCGGCGCGGGGCGACGCTCTACGACGTCGAACGCCAGTCCGCCGCGCCGGCCGCTCCCGCTCCTGCCCGCTGATCCCGTCCAAACGAGGACCGAACTATGAGCAACTTTCTTGATCGACTGACCTTCTTCTCCAAGGTGAGAGAGCCGTTTGCCGACGGGCACGGCATCACCACCAACGAGGACCGGCGCTGGGAGGACGGCTATCGCAAGCGCTGGCAGCACGACAAGATCGTGCGCTCCACCCACGGCGCGAACTGCACCGGCTCGTGCTCCTGGAAGATCTATGTCAAGGGCGGCATCGTCACTTGGGAAACCCAGCAGACGGACTATCCCCGCACCCGCCCCGATCTCCCCAACCATGAGCCGCGCGGCTGTTCGCGCGGGGCCTCCTACAGCTGGTATCTCTACTCGGGTAACCGCGTGAAATATCCGCTGATCCGCTCGCGCCTCCTGAAGCTGTGGCGCGAGGCGCGCGCAACGCGCACCCCGGTCGCGGCCTGGGCCTCGATTGTCGAGAACCCGGAGAAGCGTGCCTCCTACATGAAGAAACGCGGCCACGGCGGTTTTGTCCGCGCCCGCTGGGAAGAGGTGAACGAGATCATCGCCTCCGCCAATGCCTATACCGCCAAGACCCACGGCCCCGACCGCGTGTTTGGCTTCTCGCCGATCCCGGCGATGTCGATGGTGAGCTACGCGGCGGGCTCGCGCTATCTCAGCCTGATCGGCGGCGTGTGCATGTCGTTCTACGACTGGTATTGCGACCTGCCGCCCTCCTCGCCGCAAACCTGGGGCGAGCAGACCGACGTGCCTGAATCGGCCGACTGGTACAACGCCGGCTTCATCATCCTCTGGGGCTCGAACGTGCCGCAGACCCGCACGCCGGATGCGCATTTCTACACCGAGGCACGCTATCGCGGCACCAAATCGGCGGTGATCTGCCCGGACTATTCGGAAGCCTCGAAGTTCGGCGACATCTGGCTGTCGGTGAAGCAGGGCACGGACTCGGCGCTCGCGATGGCGATGGGCCACGTGATCCTCAAGGAATATCACGTTGACCGGCAAGCGAGCTATTTCCGCGACTACGTGCGGCAATACACCGACATGCCGATGCTCGTCCGGCTGGTGAAGCAGGGCGATGCCTACGTGCCGGAGCGCTTCCTGCGCGCGTCCGACTTCGACAAGTCGCTCGACGAGAAGAACAATCCGGATTGGAAGACGGTTGCCTACGACGAGGCGACCGGCAAGGTCGTCGTGCCCAAGGGCTCCGTCGGTTTCCGGTGGGGCGAACAGGGCAAGTGGAACCTCGAAGAGCAGGAGAGCGGCGGCAAGGACGTCAAGCTGCGCCTCACGCTCGATGGCTTCAAGAACGATATCGCCGAGGTGGCCTTCCCCTACTTCGGCAATATCGAGCACGAGCACTTCACCTCGGACGACCACCCGTCCGTTCTGAAGCGCAACGTGCCGGTGAAGAAGATCAAGACCACGGAAGGCGAAGTTCTCGTCGCCACCGTCCATGATCTCTTCATTGCCAATTACGGCGTCGATCGCGGCTTCGGCGGCGGTCATGTCGCCAAATCCTACGACGAGGCGGTGCCCTATACCCCCGCCTGGGCCGAGAAGATCACCGGCGTTTCCCGGGACAAGATCATCCAGGTCGCGCGCGAATTCGCGACCAACGCCGAGAAGACCAATGGCCGCTCGATGGTCATCATCGGTGCGGCAATGAACCACTGGTATCACGCCGACATGAACTACCGCGGCGTCATCAACATGCTGGTGATGTGCGGCTGCGTGGGGCAGTCCGGCGGCGGCTGGTCGCATTACGTGGGGCAGGAAAAGCTGCGCCCGCAGGCCGGCTGGGCACCGCTTGCCTTCGCGCTGGATTGGGGCCGCCCGCCCCGCCAGCAGAACTCGACCTCGTGCTGGTATGCCCATACCGACCAGTGGCGCTACGAGCATGTAAACGTCGGCGATATCGTCTCGCCGACGGCGCCCGCAGGGCCTTGGGACGGTGCGATCATCGACTACAACATCCGCGCCGAGCGCATGGGCTGGCTGCCCTCCGCGCCGCAGCTCCAGACCAATCCGCTTCAGGTGGCGAAGGATGCCGCAGCGGCGGGCATGGAAGCGAAGGATTACGTTGCCAAAGCTCTCAAGGACGGCACGCTCAAGCTCTCCTGCGAGGACCCCGACAATCCAAAGAACTGGCCGCGCAACCTCTTTGTCTGGCGCTCGAACCTCCTCGGCTCCTCCGGCAAGGGACATGAGTATTTCCTCAAGCACCTTCTGGGCACCAGCCACGGCGTCCTTGGCAAGGATCTCGGCGCCGAGGGCAAGGCACGGGCGAAGGAGGTCGTCTGGCACGATGAGGCGCCGGAAGGAAAACTCGACCTGCTCGTCACGCTCGATTTCCGCATGTCGACCACCTGCGTCTACTCGGACATCGTGCTGCCGACGGCCACCTGGTACGAGAAGAACGATCTCAACACCTCCGACATGCACCCGTTCATCCACCCGCTGACCGGCGCGGTGGACCCCGCGTGGGAAGCGCGGTCGGACTGGGAGATCTACAAGGGCATCGCCAAGGCCTTCTCGAAGGTCGCTCCCGAAGTTCTCGGTGTCGAGAAGGACGTCGTGCTCAACCCGATCATGCACGACAGTCCGAACGAGATCGCGCAGGCGTTCGAGCCGAAGGACTGGAAGAAGGGCGAGTGCGACCCCATCCCCGGCAAGACCATGCCGACGGTCGCGGTCGTCGAGCGCGACTACCCCAACATCTACGCCCGCTTCACCTCCCTCGGCCCGCTGATGGAGAAGGTCGGCAACGGCATCAAGGGCATCGCGTGGAACACCGCGCATGAGGTCGAGCACCTCAAGGCGCTCAATGGCGTCCATACGGATGGCCCGACCAAGGGCATGGCGAAGATCGTCACTGACGTCGATGCCGCCGAGACCCTGCTGATGCTGGCGCCGGAAACCAACGGCGAGGTCGCGGTGAAATCGTGGGAAGCGCTGTCCAAGACCACGGGCCGCGAGCACGCCCATCTCGCGCTGCCCAAGGAGGACGAGAAGATCCGCTTCCGCGATGTCGTCGCACAGCCGCGCAAGATCATCTCGGCGCCGACCTGGTCGGGGCTCGAGAGCGAGAAGGTCTGCTACAACGCCGGCTACACCAACGTCCACGAGTTGATCCCGTGGCGCACGCTGACCGGGCGTCAGCAGCTCTATCAGGATCATCTCTGGATGCGCGCTTTCGGCGAAGGGTTCTGCGTCTATCGCCCGCCGGTCGATCTTGGCACCATCAAGCCGGTGCAGGGCTCGAAGCCGAACGGCGAGAAGGAGGTTGTGCTCAACTTCATCACGCCGCACCAGAAGTGGGGCATCCACTCCACCTACACCGACAATCTGATGATGCTCACGCTTTCGCGCGGCGGGCCGATCGTCTGGCTCTCGGAGAAGGACGCGGCCAAGGCGGGCATCGTCGATAACGACTGGGTGGAAGCCTACAACACCAACGGCGCGCTCGTGGCCCGTGCGGTTGTCTCCCAGCGCATGAAGGAGGGCACCCTCTTCATGTACCACGCGCAGGAGAAGATCGTGAATGTGCCCGGCTCGGAAATGACTGGGCAGCGTGGCGGCATCCATAACTCGGTGACGCGCGCGGTGCTCAAGCCGACCCATATGATCGGCGGCTACGTCCAGTTCGCCTATGGCTTCAACTACTACGGCACCATCGGCACCAACCGCGACGAATTCGTCGTCATCCGCAAGGTGAAGAACGTCGATTGGCTCGAACGTCCCGCGAAGGACGCCCAGCCCGTCATCGGTTCCGCCGCTGCAACTGCCGCCGAGTAAGGAGATACACCCATGAAAATCCGCGCTCAGATTGCGATGGTTCTCAACCTCGACAAGTGCATCGGCTGTCACACCTGCTCGGTCACCTGCAAGAACGTCTGGACCAATCGCGAAGGCATGGAATACGCCTGGTTCAACAACGTCGAGACCAAGCCCGGCATCGGCTACCCGAAGGACTGGGAAAACCAGAACCGCTGGAAAGGCGGCTGGCGGCGCAAGGCCAACGGCCGCATCGAGCCGCGCATCGGCTCCAAATGGCGGGTGCTGGCGAACATCTTCGGCAACCCCGACTTGCCGGAAATCGACGATTACTACGAGCCCTTCACCTTCGATTATGAACATCTCCAGAAGGCGCCCGAACTCGAGGCTTTCCCGACAGCCCGCCCCCGTTCGCTGATTTCCGGCGAACGGATGGAGAAGATCGAATGGGGTCCGAACTGGGAGGAAATCCTCGGCGGCGAATTCGCCAAGCGCTCGAAGGACGTGAACTTCGAGGGCGTACAGAAGGAGATGTACGGCCAGTTCGAGAACACCTTCATGATGTATCTCCCGAGGCTGTGTGAGCACTGCCTCAACCCGGCCTGCGTCGCCTCCTGCCCCTCCGGCGCGATCTACAAGCGCGAGGAGGATGGCATCGTCCTTATCGATCAGGACAAGTGCCGCGGATGGCGCATGTGCGTCTCGGGCTGCCCCTACAAGAAGATCTATTACAACTGGTCGTCCGGCAAATCGGAGAAATGCATCCTGTGCTATCCGCGCCTTGAGGTCGGCCAGCCCACGGTGTGCTCGGAAACCTGCGTCGGCCGTATTCGCTATCTCGGCGTCATGCTCTACGACGCCGATGCGATCGAGGATGCCGCCTCCGCGCCGGATGACAAGCACCTCTATGAAGCCCAGCTCAAGGTCTTCAAGGACCCGAACGACCCACGCGTGATCGAGCAGGCCCGCAAGGACGGCGTGCCCGAAGCCTGGCTCGAAGCGGCGCGCGTCTCGCCAATCTGGAAGATGGCGATGGAGTGGAAGGTCGCTTTCCCGCTCCACCCGGAATACCGCACGCTGCCGATGGTCTGGTATGTGCCGCCGCTTTCGCCGATCACCGCCGCCGCCGAGGCCGGCAAGATGGGCACGGATGGCGGCATGCCCGATGTGAAGAGCCTGCGCATCCCCCTGCGCTATCTCGCCAACCTTCTCACTGCTGGCGATGAGAAGCCGGTGGCCATCGGCCTCGAGCGCATGCTCGCGATGCGGGCCTACATGCGGGCGAAAACCGTCGACGGCGTGATCGACGAGGCGGTCGCGAACAAGGTTGGTCTCACCGGGCTCCAGATCGAGGAAATGTATAAATACATGGCGATCGCCAACTACGAGGATCGGTTCGTGATCCCGACCACGCATCGCGAGACCACGGAGGATGCCTACGACCTGCGCGGGGGCTGCGGCTTCTCGTTCGGCAATGGCTGCTCCTCGGGCGACACCAATCTCTTCGGCGCGAAAACCCTCACCGGCAAGCCGGCGAAGAACCCGATGGAGGCGGTGTGATGCGAATCCTCAAAGCCCTCTCGGCCCTTCTCACTTATCCCTCGGAAGCGCTTCTCGAAGCCCTTCCCGAGATCGGCGGCCTCGTCGAGCGCGACACGCTTCTCGGCAAGGCCGACCGCGCCGCGCTTCTCGCGCTCGTCGCCCATCTTCAGGGCGGCGACCTTTTCGACCGGCAGGAGGCCTATGGCCTGCTGTTCGATCGCACCCGCTCGCTCTCGCTCCACCTCTTCGAGCATGTCCACGGCGAGAGCCGGGACCGCGGGCAGGCGATGGTCGATCTGATCCGCGTCTACGAGGAGGGTGGCTATACGCCCACGACCGAGGAACTGCCGGATTTCCTGCCGCTCTTCCTCGAATACGCCTCGACGCGCGATCCCAAGGAGGCGCTCGATCTTCTGGGCCAGCCGGCGCATGTCATCACTGCACTGGCCGAGCGTCTTGCGAAGCGCTCGTCGCCCTATGAGGCGATCTTCCGGGCGCTGCTGAGCCTCGCGAAAGCGAAGCCCGACGCTGCCGCGCTGGCCGCGTTGCGTGCCGAGCCCGACCCCGAGCCCGATGATCTCGAGGCACTCGACGCTGCGTGGGAGGAGGAGGAAGTCCGCTTCGGCCCCGGCGCGGGCGACGCCTGCGGCAAGGACAGCCTCGGCGCGAAGCTTCGGCAGGCAAATCGCCCGGCGCCGGGCATGGAACCGGCGGGTCTCGCCGGTCCGCGCACCACCATCCAGCATTCCGGTTCACGGCTCTGATCCGAGGAGATCTGTCATGGCCAACTACATCAATCACGCCCTGTTCGGCTGGTATCCCTACCTCGCACTGACGGTCTTCATCCTCGGTTCGATCATCCGCTTCGATCGCGAGCCCTACACCTGGAAGGCCGGCTCATCCCAGCTCCTGCGCCAGCGGCAGCTCCGGCTCGGCTCGAACCTGTTCCACGTCGGGATCCTCATCATCTTCTTCGGGCATCTTGGCGGCCTTCTCACCCCGATCCAGGTGTTCGATGCGCTGGGGATCGGCCACGGCTTCAAGCAGGGGCTGGCGATCGTCGTCGGCGGGGTCGCGGGGCTGATGTGCCTTGCCGGAATCGCGATCCTGACCCACCGTCGCCTGTTCGATCCGCGCATCCGCGCGACGTCGAGCTTCTCGGATACCGCGATCCTGCTGATCCTCTTCGCGCAGCTCCTGCTGGGGCTCCTGACCATCCCGGTCTCGCTTCAGCACATGGACGGGCATGAGATGGTGAAGTTCATGACCTGGGCGCAGGGTGTGCTCACCCTTCAGCCGGATGCCTGGATGCAGGTGAAGGACACCAACATCATCTTCAAGCTGCATCTCACGTTGGGGATGACGATCTTCCTGCTGTTCCCCTTCACCCGGCTTGTCCACATCTGGTCGGCGCCGATCTGGTATCTTGGGCGCCGCGGCTATCAGGTCGTGCGCTCGCGTCGCAACCTCAATCCGGCGGAGTGAGGATCATGGAGACTGGCTGCGATCTCAGGTCACCGAAGCTCGACCATCGCCCACGCGCTGTCAGTGTCAATGGCGTTGCCATCCCGCGCGACGAGATCGCGCGGGAGACCCAGATGCATGCGGCGCCCACACCCATCGCGGCTTGGAAGGCGGCGGCGCGCGCCCTCGTCATCCGCGAACTGCTCCGGCAGGAAGCGGCGCGGCGCGGGATCGTCGCGGTTCCGCTCGATGACGGAGAAGGCCGCCGCGAGACCGGGGACGAGGCCGCGATGCGTGCCCTCGTCGAAGCCGATGTCAGGTTGCCGCAAGCGGATGAGGATACGTGCCGGCGCTACTACGAGCAAAACCGGGCGAAGTTCCGCTCGGCCGCGCTTTATGCGCCGCGCCATATCCTGCTCGCCGCCGCGCCGGGGGACCGGGCGGCGCGCGAAGTGGTGCGCCAGGAAGCGGAACGCCTCGTGGCGGTGCTCAACGACAAGCCCTCGCTCTTCGAGACCATCGCGGCCGAGGCCTCTGCCTGTCCCTCCGCCAAGACCGGCGGCGCGCTCGGCCAGATCGGGCCGGGACAGACGGTGCCGGAATTCGAGAAAGCACTGGAAACACTCCCCGTTGGCGACGCGGTTGCGCTGGTCGAAACCCGTTACGGGGTCCATCTCGTCCGGCTCGATCACAAGGAGCCGGGCCGCGACCTGCCGTTCGAGATCGTCCGCAAGCGCATCAAGGCGTACCTTGAGGAGGCCGTCCGCCATCGTGCGATACGTCAATATGTCGAGGAGCTTGCCGCCCGCGCGACGATCGTCGGGATCGATCTCGCGGAAAAAATCGATCGTCCGCAATAAGGAAGACGAGGGAGGAACGTCCATGCTGCTCGGTTCCCTGCTTTCCGGGCTCCGGAGCCCGGCCTACGCGGTGACGCTGATTGAGGAGACCGGCGATGTCGTGCTTCTCGCGCGCGTCGAGGCTGCGGGTCGGGCCTTCGAGGAGACGCCGGGTGATTATGCCGCTAACGCCGTCGCCCGCTTCAGCAATAGCGCGAGCGACGAGGATTGGCTCGCGCTGATGACGGCGCTTGAAAAATCCGATGCACCGGCCGTGACCTGCCTCGGGAACATGGTGCGCTGGGCGCTCGACAAGGACGATGCCGATATCGCCCCGCCCGCGAAATCCTGCTCTTGCGGAGGGCAGGGAGGCTGCCATGAACCCGGCTGAAAGGGACAAGACCGGGCACCTGGCCTTTTCCGTGCCTCCGCTGCCGGCGGAACTTCTCGAGCGGCCGCTCGATTATCTCGCTGCCGATCACGAGCGTCATCGCGCCGTCTGCGCTTTCCTGAAGCGCGTGGTGCGCGAGGGCGCCATCCAGGGCACGAGTGCTGGCGCTGTTGCCGGTTTTCTCAACACGGAATTTCCGCTTCATCTCGCTGACGAGCACGATGCGCTCTACCCCGCGCTGGTCAGGCGCTCGCGCGATGATGTGGAATTTGTCGCCGCGCTCCAACGCATCGCGGCCGCGCATGATGCGGCGGTGGCCAGCCTGTCGCCGGTCGTCTCTGGCCTCAAGGCGGTAAGCACACTGCCGGCGGCGCGCCTCTCTCCGCAACTGGCGCAGGCGCTCGACGACTACGTGCGCGAGGAAGAAAAGCGACTCGCCTTCGAGAACGCGGTGATCCTTCGTATCGCCGATGTCCGGCTGCGCAAGAGCGACATCGCGGCGATTCGCGGCGATATGAAGGCCCGCCGCGGCGTGGGGGCTGCATGAAATCCGCCCTCGACCATCTCTTCGATCGCAACGTCGGCTGGGCGCAGGCCAAGACACGCGAAGACCCGGATTATTTTCGCCGCATGGCCGAGCAACAACAGCCCGATTATCTCTGGATCGGCTGCTCTGACAGCCGGGTGACGGCCAACGACGTTCTTGGCCTCGCACCCGGCGCGGTCTTCGTCCACCGCAACATCGCCAATGTCGTTCATACCAGCGATATGAACATCCTCTCGGTGCTGGAATTCGCCATCCATCACCTCAAGATCCAGCATATCATCGTTTGCGGGCATTACGGCTGCGGCGGCATCGAACGGGCCTTGAGCGACGAGAAGTCGGCGCTTGTGGACCATTGGCTCCAGCCGATCGTGATGCTCTACCGCAAGCACAAGGCCGTCATCGACGCGCTTCCCTATCCCGAGGCGCGCATCAATCGGATGTGCGAGATCAACATCGAGCTTCAGGTCCGGCGGGTGGCGGCGACACCCATTATCGAGCAGGCTTGGCAGAAGGGATTGCCGCTCGCGATCCACGGCTGGATCTATGGCGTGCATGACGGGTTGATCCGCGCGCTCGGTGCTCCCGTGACTTCGATCGAAGAGCGCGATTCGATGGCGACAATCGATGCCCGTGTCGTCGATCCGGTTGAGCCGGTGAGCATGGTCAGGCAACATGCGATCGAGGCCTTCGAGGGTCTCCAGGCGCTGGAGCCTTCGGAAGGGCTTGATTGCTGTCCTGATCATGGCCTCACCCTTCAGGATGGAACACGATGACCGTTTCGCCCACCTCGCCCGCCCGGATTGGAATCGTCACGATTTCCGATCGCGCTTCCGCCGGTCAATATGTGGATGAAAGCGGACCGGCGATCAGAGCCTATCTCGACGAGATTCTGACATCGCGATGGGAGGCGATTGTCCGCGTCATCCCCGATGGTATCGAAAGCGTATCGGGAACCCTGATCGACCTTGCCGACAGCGAGGATTGCGATCTTGTGCTTACGACCGGCGGCACCGGTCCCGCACCGCGCGATCTCACACCGGAAGCGGTGCAGGCGGTCATCTCGCGCGAATTGCCGGGGTTCGGCGAACTGATGCGCAAGGTCAGCCTCGAAAGCGTGCCGACCGCCATTCTCTCGCGTCAGCTCGCCGGCACACGCGGTGCGACGCTCATCATCACCCTGCCTGGAAAACCGGGCTCAATCCGAACCTGCCTCAATGCGGTGTTCCCGGCGGTGCCCTATTGTCTCGACCTTATCGGCGCCCGGCGGCTCGAAACCGATCCGGCGCGTTGCCTCGCCTTCAGACCGAAATCCTGATTTCGAAAGCCATCCGATGACCGACAAGCCTGCCGACACATCCGCCGACCTGTCGCCGATCGCCGCGCTTCCCTACGCGGAAGGGGCCTACCCCGACGCGCTTCTCGATCGGCTCGTCCGGGATTTTCAATCGGCGGGATATCGTGTTGCCGGTGTGCTCCAGCACGATTTCGCCCGGCGCGACCGCACGCGCTGCGACATGAACCTCGAAGACCTCGCCACGGGAGAACTTGTCGCACTCTCGGAAGATCGCGGCGAAGCGTCGCGCGGGTGCCGGATCGACCAGAACGGGCTCGCGCGCGCGGCGGCGCTGGTCGAGGTCGCGCTCGAAAAAGAGTCGGTCGACCTTCTCGTCATCAACAAGTTCGGCAAGATCGAGAGCGAGGGCGGTGGTTTGCGCGACGCGATCGCCGAAGCCATCACGCGCGGCATCCCGGTGATTGTCGGCGTGCCGTTACGCAATCTCGATGCCTGGAACGCTTTTGCCGGCGCTTTCGCGATGTCCTTCCCGTTGACCGGCGCGGGCTTGGGCGAATGGCTCGGTGCGTATCGCGTCGAGTGGCGGGAGATCGCCGGGCCCGATGGGCAACCCTTTTCGGCCGACATGCCTGACCGGATTTGACTTGGCGTCCGCCTCCCCCTCACAATCCAGTTCGGGAATTGAATCGGGGAGGAAGAATCTGTCGTGTCGTTGCCGTCAACGCTGCTTAATCTCCGTCTGCCGGTTGTCGCCGCGCCTCTCTTCATCATATCGAACCCAGACCTCGTGATCGCGCAATGCAAGGCGGGGATCGTGGGCGCGTTTCCGGCGCTCAATGCGCGCGAGGCCGAAGGCGAGCCGATCATGCTTGAACGCTGGCTGAAGCGGATCACCGAGGAACTCGACCGTCACAATCAGGCGAACCCGGACAGGCCTGCTGCACCCTTCGCCGTCAACCAGATTGTCCATCGCTCGAACACACGGCTGGAAAGGGACATCGAGATCTGCGCCCGCTGGAAGGTGCCGATCTGGATCACCTCGCTCGGCGCACGCGTGGAAGTCAACGAGGCCGCCCATTCCTGCGGCGGCATCACGCTGCACGACGTCATCAATGTCGAATTCGCCCGCAAGGCCATTGAGAAGGGCGCGGACGGGCTGATCGCCGTCGCGGCCGGTGCGGGCGGACATGCGGGCACCATCTCGCCGCTGGCGCTCATTCAGGAGATCCGGGCGTTCTTTGATGGCCCGCTTCTTCTATCCGGTGCGATTTCGACCGGCGATTCGATCCTCGCGGCGCAGGCGATGGGAGCGGATCTCGCCTATATCGGGTCGACCTTCATCGCAACCGAGGAAGCGAATGCGGTTCAGGCTTACAAGGCCATGATCGTCGAGGGAAACGCTGGTGATATCGTCTATTCCAGCTATTTCACCGGCGTGCATGGCAATTATCTCAAGGGATCGGTCCGCGCACAGGGGCTCGACCCCGATCATCTGCCGGAGAGCGACGCCTCTCAGATGAATTTCGGTTCGGGCGGCTCGAAGCCGAAAAGCTGGAAGGACATCTGGGGTGCCGGGCAGGGCATCGGCGCTGTACGGGAGGTCGTGCCGGCCGCGCGCGTTGTCGATCGGCTGGAGGCGGAATACCGCGCCGCGCTCCGCCGGTTGGAGACTGCCGCCGCCCCTTATCGTGGCGGTGACAACGGCCTGTCCAAGCTGATAATCTCGTAGAACCTCAGAGCTTGACGATCACCGGCGCGCCGATTGGCACGCGCGAATAGAGATCGATCACATCCTGATTGATCATGCGAATGCAGCCGCTCGAAACCGATTTGCCGATGCTCCACGGCTCGTTGGTGCCGTGGATGCGATACATCGAATCGCGCCCGTCGCGGTGCAAGTAAAGCGCGCGTGCACCAAGGGGGTTTTCGAGTCCCGGCTCCATGCCGCCGGCCCAGCGGCCGTTGCGTTCCGGTTCGCGGGCGATCATGTCCTTGGTCGGGGTCCAACGCGGCCACTCGGCCTTGCGGCCAACAGTCGCGCGGCCGGCCCAGGCCATGCCTTCCTTGCCGACGCCAACGCCGTAGCGCATCGCCCGCCCGCCTTCCATCACGAGGAACAACGCGCGCTCGCGCGTGTCGACCACCAGCGTACCCGGCATCTCGCCCGATGGGTAGTCCACCACACGCCGCAGAACTTCCGAGTCTACTTCGTCGAAATCGACGGCGGGAATGGGATAGCGTTCCTGCGGCATCTCGTCATAAAGCGCGGCGAGATGCGGCGGAATGATATGCGTCCGCGCCAGAGTCTCCGGTGGCGGGTCGAGGCGCTGCGTCGCGCAGCCTGCGAGGGCGAAGGGCGTGGCCGCGAGGAAGGCGCGACGCGAAAAGGTCAAAGGCACGTTTCTGTCTCCGGTTCTTCTCGGCCCAACGGAACGGTCGATTGGGGAGTTTGTGAGACAGATAACGCCGAAGAGGTTTATTTCTTCTTTAACCGTGTTTGTTAATTCGCTGCGTTGCAGTGAAACGACACTCAGTGCCGCCCGGCCTTCTCGCGGGCGATGATCATTTTCATGATCTGGGCGGTGCCGTCGCCGATTTCCAGCCCCATGACATCGCGCAGGCGCTGCTGATGCGGCAGATCGAGCGACCAGCCGTAATGCCCGTGTGTCAGCAGGCACTGGTGAATAACATCGACTGCAGTCTTGGGGCAGAGCCATTTGCACATCGCCGCTTCGGCGGTATGTGGCAGGTCGGCATCCTTGAGGCGCAGCGTGTGATAGCAAAGCTGGCGCGCCGCGGCGATCGCGGTCTCGCCTTCCGCGAGCGGGAAGGTCACGCCCTGGTTCTTCGCGAGCGGCGCGCCGAATGCCTTACGCTCCTTGATATAGGCCCAGCTTTCGTCGAGCGAGGCTTGCGCGGAGGCGATGACCTGCAGGCCGATCAGCGCGCGCGAGAAATCGAAGCCCTGCATCACCTGCACGAAACCCGCGCCCTCGTCCGCAAGCCGGAAGCTCGCGGGAATGTGCACATCGTCGAAGAAGATCGAACTGCGCCCGATCGCGTGGCTGCCAAGATCCTTGTAGCGCAAGGTGGAGACACCTGGCGTATCCATCGGCACGAAGAAGGCGGAAACGCCGCGCGCACCTTCCTCCGGCGCGCCGGTGCGGGCAAAGAGCACAACGGCGTCGGCCTGATCCGCCATCGAGATCGAAGATTTCTCGCCCTTGAGGATATAGCCGTTACCGTCCTTGCGCGCCGAGAGCGACAGGTTCGCGGCATCTGAACCGCCACGCGGTTCGGTGAGTGCGATGCAGAACACCTTCTCGCCTGCGGTAAGCTTCGGCAGCCATTCCAGCGCAAGATCGCGCGGGGCGTGCTCGGCCATGATCTTGCCGGTGAGCGAGGAGAGGATCTGCGCATAGGCAACGTTGATGTCGCCGTAACCGATCTGTTCGGCGATTAGTCCGCTCGTGAGACTCGGCAGACCCAACCCGCCGAACTCTTCCGGAATTTCCGGCGCGATGAGCCCGAGCGAGCCCATCTCGCGGATCAGTGCGCGGTCGATCCGCGCCTCGATCTCACGTTTCTGGTAGCCGGGCGCGACCTTCGTGGCCGAGAAACGGCGAGCCACTTCCTGAAACTCGCGCTGCTCCTCGCTCAGCGCCGGGTCGATCGCGTTCATCGTCACCTCACTTCACGAACTTGCGGAATTCGGGCTTGCGCTTTTCCTTGAGCGCGGCGACGCCTTCCTTCGACTCGTCGGTCTCGTAGTATAGCTTGAGGGCGTACATCCCCATCTCGGCGATGCCGGACTGATGCGCAGTGTCCATGTTGAACGAGCGCTTGGCGATGGCGAGCGCGGTAGGGCTGCGTTCGCAGAGTTCCTCGCCCCAGGCCTGTACGGTTTCGTCGAGCCTGTCGGCGGGCACGCAGAGGTTCGCGAGCCCCATCGCCTCGGCCTCCGCGCCGGAATAGCGCCGGCACATGTACCAGATTTCACGCGCCTTCTTCTCGCCGACGACGCGGGCGAGGAAGGCCGTGCCGTACCCCGGATCGACCGAGCCCATCTTGGGGCCAACCTGTCCGAAAATGGCCTTTTCCGAGCAGATCGTCAGATCACAGATCGTCGCGAGCACATTGCCGCCGCCGATCGCATAACCCTGCACACGGGCGATCACCGGTTTGGGCATGTTGCGGATGGTGTTGTGAAGATCCTCCATCGGCAGGCCGATGGTACCGCGGCCGTCGTAGTTCGCATCATGCGCGCCCTGATCGCCGCCGGTGCAGAAAGCGCGATCGCCAGCGCCGGCGAGCACGATGGCGCCGACGTTTTTGTCCCAACCGGCCTTGTTGAAGGCGCGGATGAGTTCCTCGCAAGTGGTGCCGCGGAAGGCATTCATCTTGTCGGGGCGGTTGATAATGATCCACGCGACGCCGTTGCGGATCTCATAGAGAATATCGGTGAATTCCATGGCGCGGCCTCCTCAACCATTCATTGTCAGGCCACCGGAGACGCTCACCACCTGACCCGTGATGTAGGCAGCGTCGTCGGAGGCAAAAAAGGCGATCATGCCGGGCAAATCCGAAGGTTCGCCGATGCGCCCGAGCGGGATCGCGCGACGGAATGCCTCGACGAGCTTTTCCGGATTGCCCGCGCCCTCCTTGTAGTCGGCGAAAAGAGCGGTATCGGTCGGGCCGGGGCAGACGACATTGACGGTGATGTTGTGGCGGGCATGCTCGCGCGCGATCGTTTTCGAGAAGGCGATCAGTCCGCCCTTGCACGCGGCATAGACAGCCTCGCCCGAGGAACCGACACGGGCCGCATCGGACGAGATATTGATGATGCGCCCCGTTTTGCGCTCCGCCATGCCGGGGAGAACGGCATGATGCATATGCAGCGCGCCGGTGAGGTTGATCGCGATCAGGCGATCCCAGTCACCTGGTTCGGTCTTGATGAAGGGCTTGAAGACATCCCAGCCGGCATTGTTGACGAGAATGTCGATCGGGCCGAGCGTGCCCTCGACACTTGCGATCGCGGCATCAACGCCGGCACGGTCGGTAATGTCGCAGGCGCAGGCCTTCGCCGTGCCGCCTGCCGCGATGATGGCATCGGCTGCTGCCTGCGCCGCCGCGAGGTTCCTGTCCAGTACGGCAACCCTGGCGCCTTCCTCGGCGAAACGCTTGCAGGTTGCTCCGCCGATTCCGCCGCCACCGCCCGTGATGACCGCAACCTTGTCTCTCAAGCCGCGCATGATTCCCCCGATTTTCTGTGGGCAGCCGCCGCCGCCACAATGTCCAGCTGGTCAAATAATATATCAATGCTATGATATAAAAAATCGCCTGTCAATTTTAATGGAATCAAATTCCGCATGACTATTCGTCAAAGCCGAATATCCAGCACGGTGTCGCCTGTTTCGGCCTTCGAGATCGCCAATCGGTTGTTCTTCAGGCTTTATCAAGCTTCTAATTTACTTCATAAAACTGGAACAAGAGCGGTCGGTGATTATGGCGCGACGACGCAGCAGTGGGCGGTGCTCGGCGCACTGGCGCGGCCGGCAGCGCTGGAGGACGGATTATCTGTCAAGCAATTGCTGGAATATCTGTTGGTCTCTCGGCAAAACCTGACGCCGGTGCTGGATCGGCTCGAAACCGCCGGGCTCGTGGAGCGGGTGCGCGACGAGGCAGATGGGCGCAAGCGCCAGATCCGCCTCACGGCGAACGGGCGCGAGGTCTGGGGACGGATGCGCGGGGATATCGAGCGCTACTACGTGAGCGCGCTCGAAGGTTTCTCGTTGGAAGAGAGCTTCCTGCTGATGCGCTTGCTTGAACGCCTCGGCAAGGGACTGGAACGGCTCGACGGGCTCAGTTGAGCCCGCCCATGAGGACGTATTTGAGTTCGACGAATTCCTCGATGCCGTGGCGGCCGCCCTCGCGTCCGAGACCGGATTCCTTGACGCCACCGAACGGCGCGACCTCGTTGCCGAGGATAGCCGAGTTGACGCCGACCATGCCGGATTCAAGCTCGTCCGCAACGCGAAAGGCCCGCGCGAGGTCCTTCGTGTAGAAGTACGCTGCAAGCCCGAAGGGCGTCGAATTGGCGAGACGGAGCACTTCCTCCTCGGTCTCGAACTTGTAGACCGCTGCCACCGGGCCGAAAGTCTCTTCCTGGCTCAGCGCCATTTCGGTATTGACGCCGGTCAACACCGTCGGGGTGTAGAAAGTACCGCCGAGCGAATGGCGTGCGCCGCCGGTGATAACCCTCGCACCCCTCGCCCGCGCATCCTCGACATGACGCTCGACCTTGGCGAGAGCATTGGCGTTGATCAGCGGACCCTGCACAACCCCCTCGGCATCGCCGGGACCGACCTTCATCGCAGCAACCGCCTTGGCGAAGGCTTCAACGAAGCGGTCGTGGATGCCGGCCTGGACGAAGAGACGGTTGGTGCACACGCAGGTCTGGCCCATGTTGCGGAACTTGGCGATGACCGCCCCCGCGACCGCCGCGTCGAGATCAGCATCGTCAAAGACGATGAAGGGCGCATTGCCGCCGAGTTCGAGCGCAACTTTCTTTACGGTCGAGGCGGCCTGTCGCATCAAAAGCTTGCCGACGCCGGTCGAGCCGGTGAAGCCGATCAGGCGCACCGCCGGATGCTCTGTCATCACCTTGCCGATCGCAACCGCATCGCCGGTGACGATGTTGAGCACGCCCGGCGGCATCCCGGCTTCCTCGGCGAGGAGGCCGAGGGCGAGCGCCGTCAGCGGCGTATCCGGTGCCGGCTTGACGACGAAGGTGCAGCCCACCGCCAGGCCCGGCGCGCACTTGCGGGTAATCATCGCCGCTGGGAAGTTCCACGGCGTAATCGCCGCGCAAACGCCGATCGCCTGCTTCTGGACGATGATCTTGGAATGGGGGAAGGGCGAGGGGACGGTCTCGCCATAGATTCGCTTCGCTTCCTCGGCGTAGAACTCGACGAAGGACGCCGCATAGGCAACCTCGCCGCGCGCCTCGGCGAGCGGCTTGCCCTGCTCGGCGGTCATGATCCGCGCCAGGTCTTCCTGATTGGCCATGATGAGCTCGAACCAGCGCCGGAGGACCGCTGCACGCTCCTTCGCCTGCTTCTTCGCCCAGGGTTTGAAAGCCCGCTCGGCAGCGAGGATCGCCTCCTCGGTCTCCTTCGCGCCGAACTCCGGCACGCGCGACAATTCGGCGCCGTTCGCCGGGTTGCTGACGACGCCGGCTGGCGTGCCGACCCACTTTCCGTCGATCAGGCACTGGTTGCGGAGAAGGGCGGGCTTGGCAAGCGGAAGGGTCATCGGTTCTGTCCTGATAGGTGGATGAGCGGGTTGCCCGACTGATAGCATGTCCGCCATGCGAAACCAGCCGAGGATCGCGTTTACGGGAACCGGCAGGGCATGTATGCGATATACCGAACCGTGCATCGAATTTGACCGAGGAAACACATGGCCCGTTCCAACACCTATCGCCTCGCCGTCATCCCGGGAGATGGCATCGGCAAGGAGGTCGTTCCCGAGGGCCTGCGCGTGCTGGAAGCGGTGGCGAAAAAGCACCGCTTCTCGCTCGATCTCGACCATTTCGATTTCTCCTCGTGGGACTACTACGAGAAGCACGGCCGCATGATGCCGGAGGACTGGAAAGCGAAGATCGGCAGCCACGACGCGATATTCTTCGGCGCGGTCGGTGCGCCGGACAAGATCCCGGATCATATCTCGCTCTGGGGATCCCTGTTGCTGATGCGGCGCGAGTTCGATCAATACGTGAACCTGCGCCCGGTGAAGTTGATGCCGGGCGTGCCCGCCCCGCTCGCCAACCGCAAGCCGGGCGATATCGATTTCTTCGTCGTCCGCGAGAACACCGAGGGCGAATACTCCTCGGTCGGCGGGCGCATGTTCCCCGGCACAGAACGCGAATTCGTGTTGCAGGAAACAGTGATGACCCGCGTCGGCGTCGATCGCATCCTGAAATATGCGTTCGATCTCGCTATGCGCCGCCCGCGCCGCAAGCTTACCTCGGCCACCAAGTCCAACGGCATCTCGATCTCGATGCCCTATTGGGACGAGCGCGTCGCGGAGATGCGGAAGGCCTATCCGGATGTCGCGGTCGATCAGTACCACATCGACATCCTGACCGCCCATTTCGTGCTGAACCCGGACCGGTTCGATGTGGTCGTGGCGTCGAACCTCTTCGGCGATATCCTCTCCGATCTTGGCCCCGCCTGCACCGGCACCATCGGCATCGCCCCCTCGGGCAACATCAATCCGGATCGCAAGTTTCCCTCGCTGTTCGAGCCGGTGCACGGCTCGGCGCCCGATATTGCCGGCAAGGGCATCGCCAATCCGATCGGCCAGATCTGGTCGGCGGCGATGATGCTCGATCACCTTGGCGAGCCGGAAGCGGCCGCCGCTATCGTCCGTGCGATCGAAGCCGTGCTCGGCAAGGCCGAATACCGCACGCGAGACCTCGGCGGGGCGGCTACCACGACCGAATGTGGCAAGGCCATCGCCGACGCGATCTGAATCTGTCCAGCGCGTCTATTCCGATCCGCTCTGTGCCAGCAGACTGGCGTTGCCGCCGGCTGCGGTGGTGTCGATGCAGATATGCCGTTCGAAAACAAGGCGGCCGGCTTCATCTTGGCCGGTGAGGAGTGGCAGGATTGCGCCCTCACGCGCGGCCAGCGTCCGCCGGATTTCGCCGAGCGGCCCGCCTTTCCCGAAATAAGCGACGGCATCGAAACCGGGCAGGTTGACGAGATGGCCAACCGTGAAATCGGGTGCCGGGTCCTTCGGCAGGCAGCCTGCCTGTCTCGCCATCGCCCGTTGGCTCCGACAGTCCTCCTCCGTAGGCCCAAGGCAGAGCAGCGTTCCCCGCGGGACGGTGGCGAGTTCATTGCTCTCGCCGGTCGGGCCCGGCATCACTTCACGCCCCGGGGGCACGGGGATGGCACCACGTTTGAAGCGCGGGAGATACCCCGGACCACCTGCCTTCGGTCCAGTGCCGGACAGGCACTCGCCGCCGAAGGGCTGCGAGCCGACCACGGCGCCGATCTGGTTGCGGTTGATGTAGATGTTCCCGGCGGCGATCGTCTGGGACACGGCCTTGACACGCGAGGAGAGGCGCGTGTGCATGCCGAAGGTCAGCCCGTAGCCCGAGGCGTTGATCGCGCCGATCACCCGGTCGATCTCGTTCGCCTCGAAGGTCGCGACATGGAGGATGGGGCCGAAAATTTCTTCTTCCAGCGCCTCGATGCCCGGGACTCTGATGATCGTCGGCGCGACGAATGTGCCTTCAGGCGGCGTCGGGAGGCGCTTGAGAACGTTCCCTGCAGCGGCATGCCGCGCGACATGGGCCTCGATCTTCGCGCGTGCGGCCTCGTCGATCACAGGGCCGATGTCCGTCGCGAGCGCCCAGGGGTCGCCGAGCGCGAGTTCATCCAGCGCGCCCTTGAGCATCGCGAGAACGCCCTCGGCAATGTCCTTCTGGAGATAGAGGATGCGCAGGGCCGAGCAGCGCTGCCCGGCGCTCTGGAAAGCGGAGGCGAGAATATCCCGCACCGCCTGCTCTGGCAGCGCGGTCGAATCGACGATCATCGCGTTGAGCCCGCCGGTTTCGGCGATCAGCGGGGCATCCGGCGCTGCGACGGCGGCCATCGCCCGGTCGATGCGCTTTGCGGTAGGCAGCGAACCGGTGAAGCAGACGCCATCGATCCGCGCGTCCGACGTAATTGCCGCGCCGACGCTGGCACCTTCGCCGGGCAGGAACTGGAGCACATCTGCGGGGATGCCAGCTTCATGCATCAATTGCACCGCGCGCCAGGCGATGAGCGGCGTCTGCGCGGCGGGCTTGGCGATGACGGCGTTGCCGGCGACGAGCGCCGCCGCGATCTGCCCGGTGAAGATCGCCAGTGGGAAATTCCACGGCGAGATGCAGGTGATGACGCCGCGTGCAGCGCCAGAAGGATGGGCTTCCGCCTCCGCCGCGTAATAACGCAGGAAATCGACTGCCTCGCGCACCTCACTCACGGCATCAGGCAGGGTTTTACCTGCCTCACACGAGAGCAGTGCGAAGAGTTCGGCGTGATGGTGTTCGTAGAGGTCAGCCGCCCTGCGCAGGGCGCTCGCGCGCTTCGCAATATCCGTGGCCGCCCACGTCAGGCCCGCCAGCTTGGCGGCATCTAGCGCGCGCCCGATTTCTGCCGACGTCGTGTTGGCGACGGAACCAACAAGATCGTCAGGCTTTGCCGGGTTGCGCACCGGAGCCGGCGTATCGCCCTTGGCACCGCCGGCGATCAACGGCCCGGCATGCCATGCACACCGCTCAAACGGCGCGCGTGCGACCATCAGCTTCTCGATCACAACCGGATCGCTGAGATCGAGCCCGGCGGAATTCTCCCGGCTCTTGCCGAACAGCGCCGAGGGCGCGGGAATCGCCGGGTTCGGGATCGCATTGCCGAATTTTTGCACCTTGCCGATCGGGTCTTCCGCAACTTTGGCCGCCGGAATATCCGCATCTGCGATCTGGTAGACGAAGGAGCCGTTGGCGCCGTTTTCCAGAAGCCGCCGCACGAGATAGGCGAGCAACTCCTTGTGCGGCCCGACGGGCGCGTAGATGCGGCAATTCGTGCCCTCGTTGCGATGGAGCACCTCGTGCAGCGTCTCGCCCATGCCGTGCAGGCGCTGGAACTCGAAATCCTTCGGGCTCTGGCCCGTCATCCCGGCCAGATGCAGGACGGCCGCCGCCGTGTGTGCGTTGTGGGTCGCAAACTGCGGGTAGATGCGCCTGGCGCCGAGCAGCTTGCGCGCGGCGGCGATGTAGGACACGTCGGTCGAGGGTTTGCGGGTAAAAACAGGGTATTGCGGTAACCCCAGTACCTGCGCGCGCTTCACCTCCGCGTCCCAGTAGGCGCCCTTCACGAGCCGCACCATGATGCGCCGGTCGAGCTTTTCCGCCAGCGCATCGAGCCAATCGATCACCGGCAGGGCGCGCTTGCCATAGGCCTGGACGACGACGCCAAAACCATCCCAGCCTGCGAGTTCCGGGTCGGCCAGCACCCGCTCGATGACATCGAGGGAGAGATCGAGCCGATCCGCTTCCTCCGCATCGATGTTGAAGCTCATGTTGCCTGCCTTGGCGGCGCGGGCCAGTATGCGCGTGCGCTGAACGAGTTCGTCGAGAACCCGTTCGCGCTTGGCGAATTCGTAACGTGGGTGCAGCGCCGAGAGCTTGACCGAAATCCCGGGATTATCATGCACCCGCGCCGATTTGCCGAACGGCGCGAGGCCTGCGATGGCCCCGGCATAAGCGTCGAGATAGCGGGTCGCGTCATGAGCGGTCCGTGCAGCTTCACCGAGCATGTCATAGGAGAAACGATAGCCCTCGCGTTCGAGCCCCCTGGCATGGGTGATAGCCTCGTCGATCGTCCGGCCGAAGACGAACTGGCTGCCGAGCATCCGCATCGCCTGCGCCACCGCGATCCGGATCACCGGTTCGCCGAGGCGGCGGATGGCGGCATGCAGCGCCGACTCGGGGCCGACGGGGTTGCCGCCGAGCACATCCGCCGTGAGGCTGAGTGCCCAGGTCGAGAAATTGACAAAGGTCGATTTCGAGTGCCCGAAATGCTCCTCCCAATGCGAGCCCGTGACCTTGTCCTGGATGAGCGCGTCGATCGTTTCGCTATCGGGTACGCGCAGCAGCGCCTCGGCGAGGCTCATCAGAGCGACACCTTCATCCGTGGCTAGGCCGTATTCGGAAAGGAAGCTCTCCATGAGACCGGGTCTTGCCGTGGTTCGGACCGTTTCCACGAGACTTTCCGCCTTCGCGGAAATCGAGGCGCGCTCCACCTCGGAAAGCCCACAGGCGCCGATCAGCTCCTGCACGAGATCGGTTTCCGCTATGGCGCCGGTACGGCGGATGGCGTCGCGGGCGAGATCGAGGCTGCTCATCCGACAATCCTCATGCTGGAACGAAGATGTCCAAGAATGACATGATTTGTGATGGCGATTTGCCTGAAATCATGACATTTGGTAGGAGTTAGAACTATTTTTTTGTCAAATAGACGATCAATTACCTATGAAAAGCAGCAACGATAACCATTTGGACATCATCGATGAGCGGGTCATCGCCGCGTTGAGCAAAGACGGCAGGATCAGCATCGCCGAGCTCGCGCGGCAAGTGAACCTGTCGAAAACCGCGTGCCAGATGCGGGTGAAGCGGCTTGAAGCCTCCGGCCATATCCTTGGCTACCGCGCGATCCTCGATCACCGGCGGTTCGGCCGCTCGCATATCGCCTTCGTCGAAGTGAAACTCTCGGACACGCGCGCGGCAGCACTCGCGGCCTTCAATGCGGCGGTGCGGGCGCTGCCGGAGGTCGAGCAATGCCATATGATTGCCTCGTCCTTCGACTATCTTCTCAAAGTCCGCACCCGCGATATCGTGGATTACCGTGCCGTGCTGGGAGAGAGGATTTCCTCGCTCCCGCATGTCGCGCAGACCAGCACCCATGTTTCCATGGAAGCTGTGAAGGACGATCACGGTTGAGCGGTGGCTTCCCGGCGCATCCGTCGCAGCGCCAGCCCGGCACCGATCAACAAAGCCACGACACCTGCGGCGAGGATGGCGAGGCCGTCGATCCAGTATTGCGCGATGCCGAGGCGGCGGCGTTCGGCAGCTGAGTCGAATTTGACGACATCCGTCGCGCCCTGCGCAAGGTGCATCACCTCGTTGTCGCCGTCATATTCGGCCCGCACTGTCCGGCCGATCATCGCCCGGACCATGTTGTCGCCCACCTGCTGCGAGGGAACGGTGAGTTTGAAGGCTTCGCCCTGCAGCGGCTTCATGTTGAGTTCGTAGTGCACCGAGGTCGTACCCGTGCGGCGGTTTTTCTTGGTTATGCGCGATGCACTTTCGATTCGACCTTCCGTAACCTGCAGGGTCGAGCGTTCCGGCACCTTGGCGATTTGGCTGTAGCCGATGAAGCCAAGGCCGACGACGAGGCCGACAAGACCGAGCTTGGCGATGATGGAATTGCGGATGATGGCGATAAGCATGGACATGTCGTCCCCCGTCGATCTCGATTTGGCCGGGAGCGCACCCCGTTGCAGACGCTCCTGCGCGGTGCTCCGGCACACCGATTCGGCGCCGTTCCCGTGCGAAAGGGACTATCCATGAGGGCGACTAGCGGGTTTGTGCGTTAGCGCACAGCAAGCGCGGTCCGCTGACTTCGCTCTGCCGTAATCCAGGCTTTTGATACCGGTTAAAGCGCGGACAGGTGCTGACTGATAGGGAATGTTGGCAACTAGCTCCGAGCGGGAAAGGCTTCCGCAAACGAGCGTTCGCGAGCAAGGAACAGCGGCGTGGCGCCTTGGCAATTCTGGATGTGGCCGTGGATCGCGCCCGCAACCGGCGGCGGGTTGCAGCGCGGACCAAGGCAAGCGGTTGCTGACGCCGCGGGCGGTTGCCCGATCCCCTGGGCAACGCCCAATCGCCTCATGCTTGAAACCGAACAATTCCGCCTGTGGGATTTCTCTGTCGCGGCCGGGCAGCCGGTGCTGATTGTTACGCCCTTCACCCTGCATGATGCTGGGCTCGCCGATCTCGCGCCGGGTCACAGCCTTGTCGAGCGCCTGCTCGCGGAGGGATGCGGCGCGCTGATGCTGCTCGAATGGAAATCCGCTGACCACGAGCGTCGCTTCGAGACCATCGACATGCAACTTGCGGCGATGAATGTCGCTGTCGACGAGATCGGCTGCGCGGTTGATCTCATCGGCCTCTGCCAGGGCGGCTGGCTGTCGCTGCTCTATGCAGCACGCTTCAAGCAGAAGATCTCGCGGCTTGTGCTGGCCGGCGTCCCCGTCGATGTTGAGGCGGCTCCCTCCGCGATCACCGTCGCCGCGCAATCGACACCCGCGTTTACGGTTGAACACCTGATCGAGGGTGGTGGTGGGCTCGTCGATGGCGAGACGATGTTGCGCCTGTGGCCCGATGAGTCGGAATGGCCCGTGCTCGCGCGTGGCGCGCTTCAGGTCAGTCCTCACAAGTCGGGGAGATCCGTCGAAAAGGCTGTTGCTGCCTTCCTCGGCTGGTTCGGGCGGACGCTTGATCTCCCCGGCGCCTATTATCGGCAGGCGCTCCACTGGCTCTATCTTGAAAACCGGCTCGCGCGGGGCCGGTTTCCGGCGCTCGGCCGCGAGATCGATCTCGCGTCGATCACCTGCCCGCTCGCGCTGATGGCGGCGCGCGATGACAATATCGCGCCTCCCGAGCAGGTCTTTGCTGCGGCAAGTCTTGTCGGCACGCCCGCCGATGCCCAGATTCGTCTTGAGACCGAGGGCAGTCACCTCGCGCTTTTCATGGGTCAGAAAACGCTGCATCGAGAATGGCGGCGGATCGCCCGCTGGCTCAACGATGCCGGCGTCGGGTCCCCGAAGGTGGAAGCGCTCGCGCGTAAACCAAAGCGCCGCACTCGTTCTGGCTAGACGGAGAAAGTTTGTGCCTGGAAACCCGACCTCTTCTGCGACCCGCACCCCGCTCCCGCCAATCGCTGCCGATGAAGCCGGGGCGAGAGAAGAGCATCGTCTCGACCGGTCGACCCATGCGGCGATCGCACGGCTCTCCGGCGGGTTTTCGCCGATGGGTCTCGCCGAGGCCTGGCTGGACTGGGCGATGCATCTTTCGGCCTCGCCTCAGCGCCTCGGCGAGATCGTGCAGGCCGGCGGGAGGGAGGCTGCGCGCCTTGCGATGCTCTCCGCCGGTGCGATGACGACCCGCGGGGTCTGCGCCCCTTGCGAGCGCTCGTTACCCTACGACAAGCGCTTTCGCGATCCGCGCTGGCAGCAATGGCCGTTCGCGCTCTATGCGAGCAATCTCCTCGCCTGGGAGCGTTGGTGGGACGAGGCGACGCGCGATATTCACGGCGCGACGCCGCATCATCTCGAACTCCTGAATTTCGTCGGGCGGCAATATCTCGACACGCTCTCGCCTTCCAATTTCATGGCCACCAATCCTGAGGTGCTCGACGCCATTCGCGAGACCGGTGGGCGCAATCTGGTCGAAGGCGCTGTTCTCGCGGCGAAAGATGCACAGCGCACACTTTCCCATCAGCGGCCCGAAAGTGCGGAGCAATACGAGCCCGGCCGCAATGTCGCGATCACTCCCGGACGGGTCGTGCATCGTACGCCGTTGGCGGAGATCATCCAGTACGCCCCGGCGACCGGCAAGGTCCGGCCGGAGCCGGTGGTAATCGTCCCGGCCTGGATCATGAAGTACTACATTCTCGATCTCGGTCCCCAATCCTCGCTGGTCCGCCATCTCGTCGCGCAAGGCTTCACCGTTTTCATGGTCTCGTGGAAGAACCCGGGCCCGGAAGATCGCGATACCGGCTTCGACGATTATCGCCAGCAGGGCGTTATGGCGGCGCTTGACGCGGCAACCGCGATCACCGGCGCGAAGAAGGTGCATGCCGTCGGTTATTGCATCGGCGGCACCCTGCTTTCGGTCGCTGCCGCCGCGATGGCGCGCGATGGCGACGATCGGCTCGCGTCGCTGACGCTTTTCGCTGCCCAGACCGATTTCGAGGAGGCAGGCGAGCTGCGCACATTCATCGACGAGAGCCAACTCGCCCTCCTCGACGACATGATGGCTGAGAAGGGTGTGCTCGAAGGCTCGCAGATGGCGGGTTCTTTCCATCTCCTCCGCTCCAACGATCTCATCTGGTCAAAGGTCATCCGCCGCTATCTGCTCGGCCGCGACGAGGCTATGGACGAGATGACGGCCTGGTCGACCGACGCCACGCGGATGCCCGCTCGGATGCATAGCGAATACCTGCGCTCGCTATATCTGAACAATGCGCTTGCCGAGGGAAATTTCACAGCGGGCGGCGGTAGCGTCGATCTCGGCGATATCCGGGTCCCGGCCTTCGCGGTCGGGACAGAGGCGGACTACGTCGCGCCGTGGCGCTCGGTCTTTCGGTTGCACCGCCTTGTTGAATCGGACGTGACCTTCGTGCTGGCCAACCGTGGCCACAACCAGGGGATCATCTCGCCGCCTGGTGCCGAAGGGCGCTATTTCAGGATCGGGACCTCAAGTGCTGCCGGCAACCATGTCGATGCCGATCAATGGCTGGCAAGACACGACCGGCAGGAGGGCTCGTGGTGGCCGGCGTGGTTTGCCTGGTTGCAGGCACATTCCGGCGACAAGGTCGCGCCGCCGCCGATGGGCAGGTCCGCAGCAGGGTTCCCGGCGACGGAAAACGCGCCCGGGCAATTTGTTCACGGCTGAGCGGAGAACAGAGCTGCTTCCCGCCTGAGGCAATCGAGCGCGGCCAAACGCCGCGCCTCGTCGAACCGGCCGCGGATCCCCGAAATGGAGAGAGCGCCCAAGAAAGCCTTGTCCGCCGAGAAGAGAGGGACAGCGACCGCCGCAACGGCCGGGTCGCGCTCGCCGACCGAGACAAAATAGGCCGTCGCCTGCTCTGACGAATCGCCCGAGGTAAAGGCTGCCAGCACGCGGCCAGCAGCACCTTGCGCGAGCGGCAGCCGCGTGCCCTCCTCAAGGTGGTGGCGCGCGGCATGGTTCGAGTTGTGTCGGTAGAGGCAGAGCCGGTCGTCACGATCGCGGATGTAGAAAGAGGCCGTCTCGCCGGTTTCGGACGCAAGGTGGGCGAGGGAGGTGCGAATGCGCGTTTCAAGGCTTGCCGTCTGCACCACCGCGAGCGGCGCGAGCCGGGGGATCGCCGGGCCGGGCCGGAAACGTCCGTCTGCGTCACGGATCAGAAAGCCGCAATACTGCAACGAGCCGGCGAGCCGCAGCAGAGTGCTCTTGTAGATGCCGGTCCGACGCGCAAGCTCCGCGAGCGTAAGGAGGGGGCTCTCCCGGTCGAAGGCATCGAGGATCGCCAGCGCCCGTTCCACCGCTTCGACCCGCTGGTTCTCCGGGATATCCGGTGCGCCGGGGCGCGTGATCTTTCCGCCTGTCCTCGCCAAGCCAGCCTCGATTGACTCACTCCCGAAATCAGGTTGTAATTCTATCCAACAAAATATCATTCTGATAGATAGAATATCCAATATCGCGGAGATTTGTGTGTCCGGGCTTCTTTCCGGTATTCGTGTGCTGGACCTTACCAACGTTCTGGCGGGGCCATTCTGCGGCTATCAGCTCGCGCAGCTTGGCGCCGAGGTCATCAAGGTCGAGACACCCGGCACAGGCGATCTCGCACGGCAACTGGGCGCCGATCCTGTTCTCAATCGCGCCAACATGGGCGCGTCGTTTCTCGCCCAGAATGCGGGGAAGCGATCAATCACGCTCAACCTCAAGTCCGAGGGCGGCCGTGCGGTCTTCCTCAAGCTTGCCGCCGGCGCGGATGTGCTGATCGAGAATTTCCGGCCCGGCGTGATGGAGAGACTTGGCCTTGGCCATCATCGGCTGCGCGAAATTGCGCCGGAGCTTGTCTATTGTGCGGTCTCCGGCTTCGGGCAGGATGGACCGCTCGCCGGCAATCCGGCCTACGATCAGATCGTGCAAGGCCTTTCCGGCGTCATGAGTGTGACAGGCACGCCCGAGAGCGCGCCGTTGCGCGTCGGCTACCCGGTTGCGGATACGATCGGCGGGTTGACGGCGGCCTTCGCCATCGCCGCCGCGCTCGTCCGCAAGGGCAGGACCGGCGAGGGCGAGTTCATCGACGTCTCCATGCTTGAAGCGACGCTTGTGACAATGGGCTGGCAGATTTCCAACTGGCTTATCGCTGGGGTGCGCCCGCGCCCGATGGGCAACGAGAACATGACCGCTTCGCCGTCGGGCACCTTCCGGACGGGCGAGGGTCTCATCAACATTGCCGCGAACAAGCAGGAGCAGTTCGAGGCGCTTGTCGGTCTGCTCGGGGCAGAATATCTCGCGCGAGACCCCCGCTTCGCCGACCGCGAGGCGCGCAAGGTGAACCGCGACGTCCTGCACAGCGAGATCGAGAAGCACCTCGCCCAGAACAACGCCGCACATTGGGCGACCGTGTTCAACCGGCATGGAGTGCCCGCCGGCGAAGTGCTGAGTGTGCCCGACGTGCTCGAGCATCCGCAGATCTGCGCGCGCGACGTGGTGCGAACATTCGAGCGTGTCGAAGGTGTCGATCGCCCCGTCCGTGTCGTCCGCGCTGGCTTCCGGCTCGGGAGCGGAGACCCCGGTCCAGGCGCGCCGCCGCCTGCTCTGGGCGTGGATACGGAGGAAATCCTTTCAGAACTCGGCTTCACGCCGGAGTCCATCGCCGCATTGAGGAAGGAGAAGGCGATATGAGCCGCGCGCCGATGAGTCCCGAGGATTGGTGGCGGACCGCGATTATCGACATGAAGCCCGGCGAGATCCGGTTTCGTGGTTATGCGATCGAGGACCTGATCGGACGTATCGGCTTCGTCGAGATGATCTGGCTGTTGACGCGGGGCGAACTGCCGGATCCGCGCGCCGCGCGTCTTCTTGAAACTGCGCTCGTCGCGGCGGTCGATCACGGCCCGCAGGCACCCTCGATCGCCATTGCGCGGATGGCGATGACATGCGGTGTCGGCATTAACAACGCGATGGCTTCCGCCATCAACGCACTTGGTGATGTGCACGGTGGCGCGGGCGAGCAATGCGTCGCGCTCTATCAGGATATCGCCAAACGGATGGATACAGATGGCCTATCGCTGGCAGAAGCCGTCGACGCGGAACTCGCGGCGCTGAGAGAGGCGGGCGTCACCCACGTGCCGGGTTTCGGGCACCGGTTCCACCCGATCGATCCGCGCGCCCCGCGCCTGCTCTCACTGGCGGAAACGGCGGCCGGGGAAGGGGTGATCAACGGTCGTTTCGTCGCGATCGGCCGCGCGGTGGAGGATACGCTTGCTGAAAAGCGCGGCGGGCGTCGCGTTCCCATGAACATCGACGGGGCGACCGGCGTGATCTTCGCCGAGCTCGGCTTTTCGCCGATCCTGTGCCGGGGGCTGTTCATTCTCTCGCGCTCAGTCGGTGCACTGGCCCACGCTCACGAGGAATCGAAATCCGGCGCGCGCAACAAGGGGCCGATCCCGAGGCATCTGCTCTGGACCTATGACGGGCCATCGCCACGAGATGTTTCGCCGGACGAAGTTAGCGGCAAATCACGTCAGGTTCGCGACAGCTTCGAGACGTATCCGGTGCTGAAAGACAGCAACGGCAAAACACCGCGGAGCTAGTGGCAATTGAGGAAACATGTGCCAGTATCCGCGCCACAAGACTGTTCCATTGAGGGAGGAAGACAATGAAATCACGGCGAGACATCATGAAGGCGGGCCTCGCGGCGGGCGTTGCGGCCGGCTTGCCTCTGACCCTTTCTGCCGAGGCGGTCGCGCAGGCGCTGACCTCGCTTCAGATTTTCGTGCCGGCGGCGCCGGGCGGTGGCTGGGACGGAACCGGCCGTGCCATCGAGGCTGTCATGCGGGCCGAGAAGATCATGGAGAATTTCCAGTTCGAGCACGCGCCGGGCGCTGGCGGTGTGGTCGGTCTGCCGAAATTCATGTCGTCTAAGAAGGGCCAACCCAACGCGATCATGATTGGCGGCATGGTGATGGTTGGCGCAATCATCGCCAACAAGGCGCCGCTGAAGCTCTCGGACCTGACGCCGATCGCGCGGCTGACCGGCGAGTTCGAGGCGATCGTCGTCCATGCGGACAGCCCCTTCAAGACGATGAAGGACCTCGTGACCGCCTTCAAGGCCGAGCCGGGCAAGATCTCCTGGGCCGGCGGTTCGGCGGGCGGCACGGACCACATTCTCGCCGGTATGATTGCAAAGGCGGTCGGTGTTGATCCGAAGCAGGTTGCTTATGTCGCCTACGCTGGCGGCGGCCCGGCCACGGCGGCGCTGCTCGGCAATCAGGTCTCGTGCGGCATCTCGGGCTATGGCGAATTCGCCGAGCAGATCAAGGCGGGCAAACTGCGTGTTCTCGCGCTCTCGTCCGACAAGCGCCAGCCGGGCATCGATGCGCCGACCCTCAAGGAACAGGGCGTCGATGTCGAGCTGTTCAACTGGCGCGGGGTTTTCGCCGCACCGGGCATCACCAAGGAACAGCAGGCGACCCTCATCGGCCTCTTCGAGAAGCTCGTGATCAGCGAAGGCTGGAAGAACGAGCTGAACAAGCGCGACTGGACCGGTATCTACCTGCCCGGCGACGGGTTCGGGAAGTATATCGACAGCGAAGTGACCCGCATCACTGGTATCCTCACCGATCTCGGCCTCGCGAAGAAGTAAGCCTATGTCCCTGCGCCCGGCGCTGCCCGAGACCTGCGTCGGGCTTTTCATGGTCGGCTTCGCGGCCGTGGTTGGTGCAGCCACTGCCGCGATTCCGGATTCGGCCTATGCCCGTGTCGGGCCGGCCGTCATTCCCTGGGCGATCACCGCCGGGCTCGTGTTTTTCGGGCTGCTGCTTGCGATTCAGGGGCTGCGTGGCGGTTGGGACCACGAGCGGGACACGCAGTTCGATCTGCGCTCGCTCGCCTGGCTCGGCGCCGGCCTTATTCTCAACCTCCTGCTGATCGATGGCGTGCGCTTCGGCGAGACGACGCTCGTGCCCCGCGTCGGGTTCATCCTCTCCTCGACCGTGATGTTCTTCTGCACCGCGCGAGCCTTCGGAAGCGAGCGGCCCATCAGGGACGGCCTGATCGGCTTCACGCTGGCGATTGTCGCCTATGTCGGCTTCGACCGCGTTCTCGGCTACCAGATCGGCTCCGGCCTCATTGAAAGGTTCCTTTGATGGATACCTTCGGTAACCTGATGCAGGGGTTCGCCATCGCGCTGACCCCGATCAACCTGATGTGGTGCCTTGTTGGCGTTGCGGTCGGCACCGCCATCGGCGTGCTGCCCGGTCTCGGCCCGGCCCTGACGATCGCTCTGTTGCTGCCGATCACCACCAAGGTCGATCCGACCGCGGCCTTTATCCTCTTCGCGGGCATTTATTACGGCGCGATGTATGGCGGTTCAACCACCTCGATCCTGCTCAACACGCCGGGAGAAAGCGCCTCCATCGTTACCTCGCTCGAAGGCAACAAGATGGCCCGGCGTGGCCGCGCCGGCGCGGCACTTGCCACGGCGGCCATCGGTTCGTTCGTCGCCGGCACCATCGGCACCATCGGCATCACCTTTGTCGCGGAGCCGGTCGTCAATTTCGCACTGAAATTCGGTCCGGCCGAATATTTTTCGTTGATGATCCTCTGCTTCATCACCGTCTCGGCCGTGCTCGGCAATTCGGCTGTTCGTGGACTAACGGCGCTCTTCGTAGGCATGTTCCTCGGCATGATCGGTGTCGACAACCAATCGGGGCAGCTCCGCTTCACCTTCGGCATCGTCGAATTGTATGACGGCATCAACGTCATTGTTGTTGCAGTCGGCCTGTTCGCCATCGGCGAGACGCTCTGGCTGGCGGCGATGCCGAAGGAGAAAGAGGAAGAGCCGCTCGCGATCAAGGATTCGATCATGATGAGCCGCGAGGACTGGCGGCGGTCATGGAAACCGTGGATACGAGGTGCATTGATCGGTTTCCCCATCGGCGCGATGCCGGCGGGCGGCGCCGAGATCCCGACCTTCCTCTCCTACTCCATCGAGAAGAAGCTCTCGGAAAAACCGGAGGAATTCGGTCATGGCGCCATCGAGGGCGTCGCGGGGCCGGAGGCGGCGAACAACGCTTCCGCAGCCGGTGTGCTCGTGCCGATGCTCGCGCTGGGCCTGCCGACCTCGGCGACTGCGGCGGTGATGCTCTCGGCGTTCCAGAGCTATGGCATCAATCCCGGTCCGCAGCTGCTCTCGACCAATGGCGCGCTGATCTGGGGCCTGATCGCCTCGCTCTATATCGGCAACGTGATGCTGCTGGTGCTTAACCTGCCGCTCGTCGGGCTGTGGGTGAAGATGCTGAAGATTCCGGCGCCGCTGATGTATGGCGGTATCCTCATCTTCGCGACGATCGGCACCTATGGCATCTCGCGTTCAGTGGTGGACCTCATCCTGCTCTATTCCATCGGCGTGATGGGTTTCTTCATGCGGAAATACGATTTCCCAACGGCACCGGTCATCATCGGCATGATCCTCGGCCCGCTCGCGGAAATGAACTTCCGGCAGGCGATGACGATCAGCCAGGGCAGTTTTTCGATCTTCTTCGAAAAGCCGCTCTCGCTGTTCCTGCTGATGCTGACGGCGCTGGCGCTGATCGGCCCGCCGATCTGGTCCTATCTTCGGTCAAGGAACCGTGTTGCCGGGGCATGAACCCCGGTCCCGCTGCTCGACGGATTGACCGGTGGCCCTAGAGCTTGCCGGTCATCGCTTTTTCGAACAGTGACCGCGCGGCTGCTTCGTCGAGCGGAACCGGATTGCCGCCCGCCGTCGGGTCGTTCGGCGACATCGTCGCCATCAGCGCGATATCGGGATCTTTCACGCCAAATTCGGGCAGCGTATGCGGCACGCCGAGATCGGCGCGAAGCTGCATCACGAAATCGAGGAACGCACCATAGCTGGGCCTGAGCCCGAGATAGGCCGCGACGCGCGCCATCTTCTCTTCAATGGCCTTGCGATTGAATTCCAGAACATAGGGCATGAACACGGCGTTCGTCATGCCGTGGTGCGTATTGTACAGCGAGCCGACGGGGTGGCTGAGCGCATGGATCGCGCCGAGTGCCTTCTGGAAGGCGGTCGCGCCCATCGCCGCAGCGCTCATCATCTGCGCGCGCGCCTCGATGTCCTTGCCGTCTTTGGCGACGCGGGGGAGGTTCTCCTTGACGAGCCGCATGCCCTCGAGCGCGATCCCATCGGCGAGCGGGTGGTAGAACGGTCCGCAATAGGCCTCGAGGCAATGGGCGAACGCATCCATCCCGGTGCCAACCGTGATGAAGGCCGGCATCCCCACCGTCAGTTCCGGATCGCAGATCGTGATCTTCGGCATCATCAGCGGGTGGAAGATCACCTTCTTGGTATGCGTCGTCTCATCCGTGATGACGCCCGCACGACCGACCTCCGAGCCGGTGCCGGCCGTGGTCGGCACGGCGACGATCGGGAAAATCCCCTTTGGGTCGGCGCGGGTCCACCAATCGCCGACATCCTCGAAGTCCCACATCGGCCGGGTCTGTCCGGCCATGAAGGCAATGACCTTGCCCGCATCGAGCGCCGAGCCGCCGCCGAAGGCGATGACGCCGTCATGCTTGCCCTTGCGCAGCACGGTGATGCCTGCTTCGACGTTGGCCGCGACCGGGTTCGGCTTCACGTCGGAGAAGATCGCGCAGGGAAGCCCTGCGGCGTCGAGCTGCGCCTTGGCTGCGGCGATCATCGGTTGCGTTGCGAGAAACGGATCGGTCACGATCAGCGGGCGGGCGATCCCGGCAGCCTTCGCAGCATCGGCGAGTTCCGCGATCCGCCCGGCACCGAATTTGATGGAGGTCGGGTAGTTCCAGTTACCGCGCAGGTTCATGGCAGTTCTTTCATGGGAGTCTTCAGAGTTTCTTGAGATGGAAGCTTTTGGGCCGGGTGAGGCTCTCGTAGCCGAGGCTCGAAAGCGAAGCGCCGCGCCCGGTATCCTTGACGCCGGTCCAGGCAAGGCCGGGGTCGAGATAATCGCAGCGGTTCATGAACACCGTGCCGGTCTCCAGCGCCTCGCCGATCCGTTCGGCGGCAGCCTCGTCGCGCGTGAAGATCGCGGCGGTGAGGCCGTATTGGCTGTCGTTCATCAGCCGGATCGCCTCCTCGTCGGACGCGACCGGCATGATGCCAATGACGGGGCCGAAGGTCTCCTCGCTCATCACCAGCATCGAGTGATTGACGTCCGTGAAGATTTGCGGCGCGAGATAAGGCGTGTCTGCCTTGTCCGCGTGGAAAAATGAGGGCGCGAGCAGCGGCTTTGCGCCCTTGGCGATGGCGTCCGCATTGTGGGCGCGCACGGTTTCCGCGAGCCTGAGCTGCGCCATCGGCCCGAGCGTCGTCGCCTCGTCGAGCGGATTGCCGAGCACGTAAGTCGCGGTCAACGCGGCAGCCTCTTTCGCGAAGGCGTCGTAAATGTCCTTGTGGACATAGACGCGCTCGATGCCACAGCAGCACTGGCCGGAATTGAAGAACGCGCCGTCGATCACCGTCTCGACCGCCTGTTTGAGGTCGGCGTCGGCACGCACATAGGCCGGATCCTTGCCACCGAGTTCGAGGCCGACCGAGGCGAAGGTCCCCGCCGCCGCGCGCTCGATCGCCCGCCCCGCCTCGACCGAACCGGTGAAAGCGACATGGTCGATCGCGCCGGACGCGATGAGCCGCGTCGTATCCTCGTGCCCGAGCACAAGCCACTGGAAGAGGCCTTTCGGCAGGCCGGCCTTGTCGGCTGCCATCTGGAAACGCTGGCCGACAAGGATGGTCTGTGCGGCGTGCTTGAGGATCACGGCGTTTCCGGCCATCAGCGCGGGAACGACCGTGTTGACGGCAGTGAGGTAGGGGTAGTTCCACGGCGCGATGGTGAGCACGATGCCGACAGGATCGCGGCGGATATAGCGCGTGAAACCTTCCCTGCCCTCCGGCACGACGGGTGCGAGGGCTTTTTCCGCGATGGCGATCATATGGCGGGCGCGTTCGGCGAAGCCGTTGAGTTCGCCGGACGAATAGCGGATCGGTCGGCCCATCTGGCGCGTGAGTTCGGGACCGATCTCGTCCTTCATGGCGAGCATCGCCTCGACGAAGGCGGTGAGATAGCGCGCGCGCTCGGCGACCGGCACCTTGCGCCATTCGACTTGTGCTTTTCGGGCGGAGGCGACGGCGGTATCGATCTCGGAGGGCGTGGCGGTCGGGAAACGCGCAACCTCGCTGCCGTCGATGGGGGAAATGCAGACAATATCGGACATGGAGTTCTTCTCGGAGCCTTCCTGGAATGGGTTCGGCGTGCTTTGTGATTCTCGCCGCCTCAATACCGCTCGAAGCCGCGGAACAGTTCCCAATCCGTCACCTTGCGGTCGAACTCAGCCTGCTCCCAGCGTGCGGTATGGACATAATGGTCGATCACATCGTCGCCCAGCGCCGCGCGAAGCATTTTTGACTTGTCGAGCGTGACGGTCGCCTCGCGCAGGGTCTTGGGTACATCCGGCAGCTTCTGTACCGCGTAAGCATCGCCGGAGAAGGGCGCGCCGAGTTCAAGTTTTTCGTCGATGCCCTGAAGACCGGCTGCGATCAGCGCCGCAAAAGCGAGGTAAGGGTTAAGATCCGCGCCGCCAATCCGGCATTCGATGCGGATCGCCTTCGTATTTTCGCCACAGAGGCGGAACCCGGCGGTGCGGTTGTCGCGGCTCCAGATCGTCTTCGTCGGCGCGAAGGTGCCGGCCATGAAGCGCTTGTAGGAGTTGATGTAGGGCGCGAGGAAATACGTCATGTCCTTCGCGTATTTGATCTGCCCGGCGACGAAGGAGCGCATCAGCGCGCTCATGCCGTATTCGGCCTTGGGGTCGAGGAAGAGCGGCGTCCTGCCGTCCTTGCTCCAGAGCGAGGCATGGACATGCGAAGAGGAGCCGGCGAGGTCAGCGCGCCATTTCGCCATGAAGGTTACGGCCTTGCCCTTGCCCCAGGCGATTTCCTTGATGCCGTTCTTGATAATGACGTGCCGGTCCGCCATGTCGAGCGCGTCAGCGTAGCGGACGTTGATCTCCTCCTGCCCCGGTCCCCACTCGCCTTTGGAGTTCTCGACCGGGATGCCGGCGCCAGCAAGGCCGAGGCGAACCGCGCGCATCACATCCTCCTCCTTCGAGGTTTGGAGGATGTGGTAGTCCTCGATGTAATATCCGGCGGTCTTCGGCTCGTGATAGCGCTTGGCGCGGATGGCTTCGTAGCTCTCGTCGAACAGATAGAATTCGAGCTCCGATGCAAAATAGGCGCGCATGTCGCGCTCGGCGAGGCGCGCGATCTGCCGCTTCAGCATCGCCCGCGGCGAGTGTGGGATGTCGTGATGGTGGTGGTCCTGAATGTCGCATAGGACCATCGCTGTGCCCGGCAGCCACGGCAGGCGGCGCAGCGTCGCCATGTCGGGCTTGAGCACGAAATCGCCGTAGCCCTTCTCCCAGCTCGCGGCCTTGTAGCCCGGCACCGGCTCCATATCGATATCGTCGGCAAGGAGATAGTCGCAGGCATGCGTTTCCTCGTGCCCGCCGCCCACGAAAAACTCGCCGTGGAACCGCTTGCCGATCAGCCGCCCCTGCATATCCACCATGCACACGAGAACCGTGTCGATCTCGCCGGAAGCAACCGCAGACTTGAGGCCCGCGAAGTCAAGATTTTGCGCCATTCAAGTTCCCCCAAGGCGAAGCGCGACGTCTGGATAATGCCCTGCCAACGCGCCATGACAATGCGTTTTTTCATAGCCGTCAAAATATTTTTCCGGCTGCCACGTTCTGGACTTGATCGTTAGCCAACTCAAGTCCATCATGACAGAAAGCGGAAGCCCGTTTCGTCGATTCTTCCGTGATTCCTGATGCTTGGGCCGGAATGGCCCCTGAGACGTCCCGGCGCGATCCGGATGTTGGAACCGGAAATTGAACAACGGCGGCTCCCTCCTCCTGCATCTTCTGGGCGGCATCGCCCTGCTGTTGTGGGCAACGCGGCTCGTGAAGACCGGCGTCCAGCGTGCATTCGGCGATCAGCTTCGAAGCCTGTTGCAACGTGCGACTGAGAACCGCATCCGAGCCTGCGGGCTCGGCGTACTGGTCTCGACCGCCCTGCAGAGTTCGACCGCGACGGCGCTGCTGCTCGTCTCCTTCGCCGCGCGCGGGTTGATCGCGCTCGGGCCGGCGCTCGCGGTGATGCTCGGTGCGGATATCGGCTCGACGCTGGTCGTCCAGGCGCTGAGCTTCGATTTGAAGGCGCTGGTTCCGGTGATGTTCATTGGAGGCGTCGCGGCCTTCATGCTTTCCGACAATTCAACCGTCCGGCAGGGTGGGAGGATCGTCATCGGCCTCGCGCTGATGATCCTCTCGCTCGGCATGATCGTCGGCACCTCGACCGCGATGCGCGAGCACCCCACGCTGACCTTCGTGCTCTCGCGCCTCGGTGACGAGCCGATCCTCTCCGTCATGCTTGCGGCTGGATTGACGTGGCTGCTCCATTCCTCGGTGGCGATGGTGCTCTTCATCATGGCACTTGCGGGCGCGCAGGTGATCTCGCTTGACCTTGCGCTCGTCCTGCTGATCGGCGCGAATATCGGCGGCGGGCTCATTCCACTCGGTCTTGGCTGGCGAGAACCGCAGGCGGCACGGCGGATTCTCGTTGGCAACCTCGCGTTCCGTGTATCGGGCGCGGTGACCGCGCTCGTTCTGCTCGGGTCGCTCCGTGATCTCCCTTGGGTGGCCGGGCAGGATCCCGCCCGTGTGATCGCCAATGCCCACATGCTGTTCAACATGGCGCTTGCGGCTGTCTTCCTGCCCTTTATCGAGCCGATAGCCCGCGTGCTGACCCGCTCTTTGCCGGCGGATGAAAGCCGGGAAGCGAGCCTCAGCCGTCCGCTTCACCTTGACGAGGTGCTGCTCGACCAGCCGGCGTTGGCGCTTGGGGCGGCCTCACGCGAGGTGATGCGGCTTGCCGAGCGCGTCGAGGCAATGCTCTCCGATACGATCCACACCTTCTCCGACAACGACGACAAGCGCCGCATCGCGATCCGCAAGCTCGACGACGAGGTCGATGCCCTCCAGGAGGCGATCAAGCTCTATCTCACCCGCCTCACCCGCCAGCCACTCAGCGAGGAGGACGCGCGTCGTGCCTTCGATCTCATCCTCTTCACGACAAACCTCGAACATGTCGGCGATATTATCGACAAGAACCTCCTCGAACTCGCGGCCAAGAAACGCCGCCATTCCGTGAGTTTTTCCGAGGCGGGCTGGGCGGAGCTTACCGAGTTCCATGCCCGTATCGTGCGGCAGATGAAGCTGGCGATGACCGTGTTCATGACCAAGGATGTCGCAATGGCGCGCGAATTGGTTGCGGAAAAAGACAGCATTCGCGTCGCCGAAAAACGCGCGACGGAGCGGCATCTTGCGCGCCTGAGGGAGGGCACGACCGCCTCGATCGAGACCAGCGCGCTTCACCTCGACATGTTGCGCGATCTCAAACGCATCAACGCCCATATCGTCTCGGTGGCGCATCCCATTCTCGAAGCCTCCGGCGAGATCCGCCAGTCACGCCTGAGGGGATAGCGCCATTACGCTTGCCGTCTTCCTCGCCGTGATCGCTGCCGGTGCCATGCACGCCGGCTGGAACGCGCTGATCAAGATCCGCCTCGAACCCTTGCTGGCGGTGACGCTCATCAACGCGACCGCGGGGGTCGTCTGCTTGCCGATCCTGTTCTGGTCCGGCTGGCCGGGGCCCGAGAGCTACCCGTGGCTCGCCGGCTCGGCGATCCTGCACACCGGCTATAATTTCCTGCTCGCCAGCGCCTATCGCATCGCCGACATGAGCCTTGTCTACCCCGTTGCGCGAGGCACAGCGCCGCTGCTGACAGCGCTGTTCTCGATTGTGATCCTGAAAGAACCGGTCGGGGCGCTGGGTGCGCTCGGCATCGCCGTGCTGGGCTTCGGGATTTTCGCGATGTCGATCCGCAGTCCGTCGGAAACCGCGAAAATGGACCGAAAGGCGTTGCTGATGGCCGGTGCGACGGCGATCATGATCTGTGGTTACACGATCGCGGACGGCACCGGCGCGCGCATTTCCGGAAACACAGCCGGCTATGTCGCCGCGATGTTCATGTTCGACGGGCTTTTCATCACCCTGATCGCGCTCCGGCTGCGCGGGCGAGAGGGGATCAAGGCCATGATCGGCTTCGCCGGGCCGGGTATCGCGGGGGGCACGATGGCCTGTCTCGCCTATGCCATCGCCATCTGGGCGATGACCGTCGCGCCGATCCCGCTCGTGGCCGCCGTGCGCGAGACCAGCGTTCTCTTCGCGGCGGTGATTGCGGTCGTGGTTCTTAAGGAGCCCCTGCGGCTCAACCGTCTCCTCGGTGCCGGGTTGATCGTCGCGGGGCTGGTGATGATCCGCCTCCAGTGAAGGGCTATCGCCTGCGCCAGGCCTGAAGCCGCTCGAACACGAGCTTGTCCATGACGAGATGAATGAGCTTCGCGGCGATAGCGGTGAGGACGATGCAGGTCGCCATCGCGGCGGCGGGCGCGGTTGCGCCGCTCTCGTCCATGTGAATCACCGAGATCGAGGCGAGCTTTGTCGCGGGTCCGTAGAGGAAGATCACGGCCGAGATCGTCGTCATCGCGTTGACGAACATGTAGACGGCGATGTCGAGGATCGCCGGCATCGAGATCGGCATGGTGACTCGACGGAACGTCACCCAGAACGGCACCTTGAGTGAGGACGAAACCGCTTCGAATTCCGGGTCGATCTGCTTGAGCGCAGTTGTCGCGGTGATATGCCCCACGGTATAGAAATGCGCGACGGTGTTGATGACGAGCACTGCGAGCGTGCCGTAAAGCACGCCGAATGGGCTGCCCTTGGTGTTGATGAAGAACACGTAGCCGAGGCCAAGAACCAGTCCTGGCACCGCCATCGGCAGCATTGCGAGGAAATGAGCGATACCGCGCAACGGGGCGGCGACCTTCGTTTTCTCGACGAGGTAGGCGCCGGTGAAGATCAGGGCGGTGCCGAGAACCGCGACGAGACCCGCCATCTTAAGCGAGGTGAGGTAGGGGCCCCAGGCACCCGGCTCGAAGTTTTCGAACTCATAGTTCGCGAGCGTCAGCGAAAGGTTGTAGGGCCAATAGCGAATGAACGAGGCCCAGATTGCCATGCCCAGCATCGCGACGAGAACAGAGGCGATGGCGAGGCAAAAGAGGGTCAACGCGAGATCGCGTCCCGGTGCGGGTTTCGGCTCGTAGGGCACCGCCCGCGCCGAAAGCAGCGCGACCTGGCGCTTCTGGATGTGCCGGTCGACAAAAAACGCGAGGATCGCCGGCACAAGCAGGACGAGACCAACAACAGCACCCATCTCGAAATTCTGCTGGCCGACGATCTGTTTGTAGGCATCGGTCGCCAGCACCGAGAACTGCCCGCCGATCACCTTGGGAATGCCGAAATCGGTGATGACAAGCGTGAAAACGACGAAGGCGGCGCTGATCGCAGCATAACGCACGCCGGGCAGGGTGATGGTGAAGAACACCCGCGAGGGTCGCGTGCCGAGCGCTTCGGCAACCTCGTAAAGCCGTCCGTCGGCGAGGCGAAGGCCCGTCGCGATGATCATCACGGCATGGGGGAAGCAGTAGCAACTCTCGGCGAAGACAATGCCGATCGGCCCATAGATCGAATGGCCGAGCAGCAATTCCTTCAGGAATCCCTGATTGCCGAAAAGGTAGATCAGCGAGATGGCGGACAGAAGCGAGGGCGCAAAGATCGGCAGCAGCGCCAGCGCGGTGAAGAGCCCCTTGCCCGGCATCCGGCTGCGGGTGAGCGCATAGGCGTAGACGAAGGCAAGTGGCACGACGATCGTGGTGGTCAGCGCTGCAACCCACAGGCTGTTAACAAGCGCCGCGACCATCGACGGAGTCGAGAAGTAGGTGCGGAAATTGGCGAGGCCGATGAAAGCGCCGGTGCCATCCTGAAGGCTTTTCGAGAGCAGCGCCCAGAGCGGCCAGCCGATCATCAGGATGAGCGTGACGATCAGCGTAGCGACCAGCGCATTGGCGATCGTCGATTCGCGCACGAGCGGGCGGGCGAAACTCTCGTTCATGCCGCAGATCGAGCCGGAAACAGCCGCAGCGCCTCGACCGGTAGTTCGACCGGGATCACCATGCCCTCGGCGAGCGCGAGATCGCGCATGAGATTGGCCGAGAAATCGGCGACGAGATGGAGGTCCGGCCGTGCCTCGACCGCGAGGAGTGCGCGGCAGAAGGCGCCGAGAAATTCGAGATCGTGGATGCGCACCCGCACCGCGTTAGCCTCATTGCCGGAAACGCCGCGCACGCGTATCGCCTCCGGTCGGATGCCAACCTCGATCTTCGATCCCGGCGCGAGATCGGAAGAGGCGGGACAGGAAAAGACCCGTTCCGCGACTTCCACCCGGCCGGCCTCGCGCAATACGCCGGGTAGCAGATTGATGCGGCCGATGAAATCCGCGACGAAAGGCGTGCTTGGCGCGCGGTAAATTTCCTCCGGCGTGCCAATCTGTTCGATGACGCCGTGGTTCATCACCACGATCCGATCCGCCATCGACAGAGCCTCTTCCTGATCGTGCGTAACCATGAACGTGGTAACGCCGAGCCGCTTCTGAACCTCGCGGATCTCTTCGCGCAGGCGGATGCGCACCTGCGCATCGAGCGCCGAGAGCGGTTCGTCGAGCAACAGCAGGCCCGGCGAGGTAGCGAGCGCGCGCGCCAGCGCGACGCGCTGCTGTTGGCCGCCGGATAGCTGGGCGGGGTATTTTCCCGCCTGACCCGGCAGGCCGACCATGGCGAGCAATTCCTGCACGCGCGCGGTGATCTCGTCTCTCGGGCGACGGCGGTTGACGAGGCCATAGCCGATGTTCTCGGCGATGGTCAGGTTCGGGAACAGTGCGTAGGACTGGAAAACGATGCCGAAATCGCGCTCCGAGGGCGGGGCCTGCGAGACATCGCGTCCACCGATGGCAATTGAGCCCGAACTCTGCCGGTCGAGCCCGGCGATGGCGCGCAGCAACGTCGTCTTGCCGCAACCGGAAGGACCGAGGAAAGAAACGAACTCCCCGCGCGCGACGTCGAGGTTGATGTCGGCGAGGGCCTTGAAGCTTCCGTAGAACTTGTCGAGCGACCGGATCGAGACGAACGGCGCGCCGGCTGTCCCTTCTGTTTGACGTTGCGAACTCGCCATCGCGCTCCCCGTCCCGCAAGACAAAGGCCGGCCCTGTCGGGCCAGCCTCGTGATCGTTTTCCGGCTTTACTTCGGCTGAGCCTTGCTTTCGTAGCGCTTGACCCACTCCTTGAGGATCCGATCCCGTTCGGCTGCCATCCAGGCGAAATCGTTCTTCACGAGCTTGCCTTCGGCTTCAGCCGGGTAGTTCGGCGGTGCGTTCTTGACTTCTGGATGCGCGACGATGGCGGAATACTTGCTGAAGAGTTCGTTTGCGCCTTTCGTGGCTGTCCAGTCCGCAACCTTCTTCGCGGCAGCGAGATTCTTGGTGCCCTTGACGATCGCGGTCGTCTCGACATCCCAGCCCACGCCTTCCTTCGGGACGATCAGGTCGATCGGTGCGCCGTTGGTTTTCTCGCGCGCGCCGCGCATATCGAAGCCGATGCCGACCATACGCTCGCCTTTCGCCGCTTGCACGCAAGGCGCGGAACCCGAATGGGTATAGACAGCGACGTTGTCGTGAAGCTTGTCCATGAAGGCCCAGCCCTTCTCCTCGCCCATGAGTTGGAGCCAGGCCGCGACCTGGAGATAACCGGTGCCGGAGGAGGCCGGATGCGGCATCACCACCTTGCCCTTGAAATCAGCCTTGGTGAGATCGTCCCACGAGACCGGTGCGACGGCATTCGCCTTCTTCGCCTCGACCGTGTTGTAGCAGACAACCGCGAGAATGGCCGCCGTGCCGGTCCAGGTGTAATCGCCGGCACCGTCGCGAAAGGCAGGACGGAGCTTGTCCGCGCCGGTCGGGCTGTAGCTTTCGAGGAGGTTCATCTTCTCGAACAGAAGCGTACTGGTCGCGGCGAGGCCGATCACGAGGTCAGCGCGCGGATTGTCCTTTTCGGCGAGGAAGCGCGCGGTGATAACGCCGGTGGAATCGCGCACCCAGACGATCTCGACGTCCGGAACCGCTGCCTCAATGGCGGCCTTGAAGGGTGGAAGCTGGTCGTTTTCAAGCGCGGTATAGGCGGTCAGCTTCGTGCGCGTTTGCGCCAGGGCCGCCGATGCGAAGACACTGAGCGCGGCGACACACAGGCTCGCCCCTTGGAACAGTCTGGACTTCATCACTTACCCCTCCGAATGCAAAAGCCGCGCCTTGCCGAGGCCGGCACGCCTTCGATCATGCCCAGCTTGCGGCGCTTTGCAACGGATATGAATAGCCGTCGAATTGTTTTCCTGGAATCCGGACGCAACGAGCGGCGTCATCGCGTTGTCATGTCGCTCTGGTCGAAGCGGCAGGTGGTCGCAGGATTCTGCGCTATCGGGCGATTTTTCGTTAGACAACGAAATAATTTCGCTCGAACATACGTTCGCCGACGACACAGAATCGCGGGCCGCTTCAATGTGCTGGTTTCCAATCGGGAGGTCTAACCCTATGAAAAGACGGTCATTCATGATCCGTTCCGTGGCGCTTGCCGCGCTTCTTGCTGCTTCGGGGGCGCAAGCCGCCGAGAAACTGCGCCTCCTCACTTGGGCCGACTATACCCCGAAAGAGGTCGTCGATGCCTTCACCAAGGAAACAGGCATCGAGGTCGAGATCACGGTTTCGAACAACGAGGAAATGATCTCCAAGCTGCGCGCGACGCAGGGTGCCGGTTTCGATCTCGCGCAGCCGAGCCAAGATCGCATCACCGGTCCGCAAGCCGAATTCGGCATCTACAAGCCGCTCGATCTCTCGAAGCTCGACACCAAGCTTTTCATTGGCTCGATGCTCGAAGCCACGAAGAAGAACACGACCCTTGAGGGCAAGGTCTATGGCCTGCCGCACATCTGGGGCACGGACGGACTGGTGGTGAACACCAAGGCCGCACCGGGTGTGAAGGACTATCTCGATCTCTGCGGCGCCGAGGTCGCCGGCAAGGCAAGTCTCCGGGCCAAGCGTCCGACGCTGATCGCCTTCGCCTTCGCGATGGGCATGGATCCATTCGCTGCCTATGGCAACGAGAAGTCCTATGGCGAGATGATGGAGAAGGTCGGCGCCAAGCTTACCGAATGCAAGAAGAACCTGAAGTTCTTCTGGGAGGGCAAGGATGCGCTGCTCGCGGGCCTGCGCGCCGGCGAGGTGACGGCGGCGATGGCCTGGGACACTGGCGGCTGGAAGCTCAACGGCGAGACCCCTGAGATCAAGTTTATCGCACCGAAGTCCGGCGCGCTCGGCTGGGTTGATACCTTCGCGATCCCCGCGAAGGGCCGCAACGACGATGCCGCCTACAAGTGGATCAATTTCAACATGCGCCCCGATGTCGCGGCCAAGGTTGCCGCCTCGGCTGGCAACTTCACGGCGTCCGCAGGCGCCGACAAGCTGGCGGCCGGCAAGCTGAAAGACCAGTTCGCGGAGAGCTTCCCGCAAGCGGCGATCGACAACATCAAGTGGTATCCGGCGGTTCCGGCCGGGCTTGAGGCGATCGAAGGCAAGATCCTCGACAAGGTGAAGGCTGCCAACTGACATGTGAACGACCCTGCGGGCGGGTGCCCGCAGGGTCTCTTCTTTGCGGGGCTTTCCATGTCGCAGGTCGCAGATCTCGCTCTCCTCGGCGTCACCAAGGACTTCGGCGGCCACAAGGCGGTCAACGATGTTTCCTTCGAGGTCGCGCCGGGCGAGTTTTTCTCCATTCTCGGTCCTTCGGGCTGCGGCAAGACGACGCTGATGCGGATGATCGCCGGGTTCGAGCATCCGAGTGCGGGCGACATCGTCATTCGCGGACAATCGATGCTCGGCGTGCCGGCCAATCGACGACCGGTGAATATGGTGTTCCAGAGCCTCGCGCTCTTTCCGATGATGACGGTGGGCGAGAATGTCGGCTATGGCCTCGCCTGCGCCGGCATTTCGAAAGCGGAGGCTGGTCCGCGGATTACGCGCATTCTCGACAAAGTTGGGCTCGGCGGTTTCGCCGACCGGCCGGTAACGCGGCTCTCCGGCGGCCAGCGCCAGCGTGTCGCCATCGCCCGCTGCCTCGTGCTGGAGCCAACCCTCGTATTGCTTGACGAGCCGCTCGGCGCGCTCGACCTCAAGCTGCGCGAACACATGAAACTTGAACTGAAGCAGCTTCAGGCCGCGTTCAACACCACATTCGTCTACATCACGCACGACCAGTCCGAGGCGCTGGTGATGTCGAACCGCGTCGCGGTGATGAACCACGGCCGGTTCGAGCAGGTCGGCTCGCCGCGCGAGCTCTATCATCACCCTGCGACGAGTTTCGTCGCCGGGTTTGTCGGCGATACGAATATCTTCTCGGGTGAGGTGACGGGCGCGCGCGCTGCGGGCATCGGCATCCGCCTGTCGACCGACGTCGAGCTCGCCGGCTCCGGCTCTGCCAGTGGTCAGGCCAAGGCCTATCTTCGCCCTGAAGCCGTGGCGCTCGCGGGATCTGTCTCCGAACTCTCCGCGCTGCCCAATCGTTTTGCCGGGACCGTTTCGACGGTGCTCTTCGACGGTGCGGCGTCGACTCTGGTGATCCGTGCCGACAAGTTTCCCATGCTGCGGGCAACCTTGCCGCAGGCGGGTCCGCTTGCCGGCATCGAAGCCGGGGCGCCGATCGCTTTCGGCTTCACGGCCGAGGCCCTCAAGGTTTTCAGCGCGCGGGGTGTGTGATGCAGGCGAGCGCAGGCGCGGGAGAGACGGCGATGGGGCGGCGGCTGGCGCTGTTCCTGTTGCTCGCACCGGCTGTGCTCTGGATCGGCCTGCTGGTTATCCTGCCGCATGTCGAAATCGCGATCCTCTCCTTCTCGCAGCGCGTCGCGGCGCGGGTCTACACCTTCGGCTTCGCGAACTACCTCGAATTCCTTGCTGAGCCTGTCTACTGGCGGACCTTCGCGCGCACGGCGCTGCTCTCGATCCTCGTGACGCTCATCACGCTGGTGATTTCCTTCCCCGTCGCGCTCTACATCGCCAAGTTCGCGCGCGGGAAATCGAAGCCGGTTCTCTTTCTGCTCTGCCTCATCCCGTTCTGGGCCTCCGAACTGGTCCGCACGCTCGGCTGGATGATGCTACTGCGCGAGACGGGGATTCTCTCGCATTTCCTGCAAGCGATCGGCGTCATTGGCCGACCGGTCGAGTTTCTCTACAACGACGGCGCGCTGGTGCTCGGCCTTGTCTATGGCGGCATGTTGTTCATGATCGTCCCGTTGACCAACGCGCTCGAAAGCCTCGAAACTGCCCAGATCGAAGCTGGATACGATCTCGGAGGCAGCCATCTCACGGTGCTGCGCCGGATCATCATCCCGCACGCCATGCCCGGCATCGTTGCGGGATCGATCGTCGTCTTCATGCTGACAGTGGGGAATTTCGTGACCCCCGTGATGCTCGGTGGCAAGAACGGGCTCTGGTTTACCGAGCAGATCTATTCGCAGTTTATCACCCGCTTCAACTGGCCGCAGGGCTCGGCCTTCGGCTTCATGCTCCTGCTGCTCTCGACCGTGATCGTCTGGATCGGTCTCAGGTTGACCGGGCAGGGCTTCAGCGAAACCCTGCGGAGGTCCTGAGCATGATGCGGAAAAGTGGCTACCGGTTTTCCGGCACATCATGCGATGAGGGGAGGTTCCGGGCATGAACAAGGCTTCGCTCTCGTACCGCCTCTATATCCTCGCGTTCTATCTTTTCCTGTTCGCGCCACTCGTCTCGGTCGCGGTCTTCGCTTTCAACGCGAGCCTGTTCCCGGCCCCGCCGTGGAAGGGGTTCACGGTGGAATGGTTTACCGGCACGGGTGCGCTTTTCGGCAAACCGGGCATCTTCCGCGATCCGGCGATGCTCGCGGCTTTTCTCAACAGCCTGAAGGTCGCCATCCCCGTGACCCTTCTTTCAATCGTCATTGGCACGGCCAACGCTTTCCTGCTGGAGCGACGGGAGTTTCCGGGCAAGGCACTTTTGTCGATGATGATGCTCTGGCCGCTCGTCATCCCCGGCGTCATCCTCGGCATCTCGATCCTCGCCTTCTCCTCGCGGATCGCCAACGCGCTCGAGACCTGGCTCAACATGGATCTCGATTTTCTGCGACCGGGGCTGTTTCTGGTGATCCTCGGCCAGCTTTCCTTCATCCTGACGATCTCGACGCTCATCATCGGCGCCCGACTGAAGAAATTTGACCGTAGCTTGGAAGAGGCTGCGCTCGATCTCGGCGCCTCGCGGCTGCGCGTGCTGACGACGATCACGCTGCCGTTCCTCAAGCCGGCGATGGTCGGCGCCGGGCTTGTCGCGCTGCTCATGTCGTTCGAGAACTTCAACACGACGTTGATTCTCGTCGGCTCGGATGCGCCGCTGCCGATCTACATGTACGGCCAGATGCGCGAGGGCGCGACCCCTGCGCTTAACGCGGCGAGCCTCGTGCTGATGCTCGGTGCCGGCTTCCTCGCGACGCTCGTCGCGCTGGTCTCGCCGCGCAAGGAAGCGTGAGGCGCCGCTCCCCTCGCACGGTCTTTTTCGCGAAAGAAACCGCGCCTTCCCTTGCGGGAAAGCGCGGCCGGGGTGGAATCGCCGGGGAAAGAGGAGAAAGCGGCGATCCGACCTTTCAGCGATACCAGAGCGTTGGCAGGTAAAGCGTGATCTGCGGGAAAAGCGAGATCATCACCAGAACGAACAGCAGCGGGATCAGGAACGGCAGCACGGCCGTGACCGTCCGGTCGAAGGAGAGTCCGGAGACACGGCTGAGGACGAAGAGTACCATGCCGACCGGCGGCGTTAGCAGGCCGATCATCAGGTTGAGCACCATGATGATCCCGAACTGCACCGGGTCGATCCCCACCTTGAGCACCGCCGGCATGAACACCGGAACGAGGATCGAAATCGCCGCGATCGTCTCCATGAAGCAGCCGACGACGAGCAGGATCAGGTTGATGATGAGCAGCAGGACGAGCGGGTTCGTCGTCACGCCGAGGAGGGCGCTTGTCACCTGATCGGTGACCTGCGTCACCGTCAGAACCCAGCCGAACAACGAGGCGGCGCCGACGATGATCAGCACGCTCGCGGTTGTTTCGATCGTCTGGATCGAAATGGCGTAGAAGCGCTTCAGGTTGAGCGAGCGGTAGAAGATCGCTCCGAGGATTAGCGCCCAGGCACAGGCGGCAATTGCGGCTTCCGTCGGTGTGAAGGCACCGGATGACATGCCGCCGATGATGATGACCGGGGTCATCAGGGCCGGCACGGCGCGGATGAAGGTGCGACCGAGAACGCTCCAGCGGAATTTCGCGTCGCGCCCGATCCCGTGCGTATGCGCATACCAGGTCACATAGGCCATCATCGCCGCCGCCATCAGCAGCCCCGGCAGGAATCCGGCCGCGAAGAGCTGGCCGATCGAGACGTTGGCCATCACCCCGAACACCACCATCGGCAGCGAGGGCGGGATGATCGGGCCGATGGTCGAGGAGGCCGCCGTGATTCCGACCGCGAATTCAGGCGAGTAGCCGTGATCGCGCATCGCCTTGATCTCGATCGTGCCGAGCCCGCCCGCATCCGCGACGGCGGTGCCGGACATGCCGGCGAAGATCACCGAACCAGCGACGTTCACATGCCCGAGCCCCCCACGCAGCCAGCCGACCGCGGCGGTCGCGAAATCGTAGATGCGGTTGGTGATGCCGGCTGAGTTCATCAGGTTGCCGGCGAGAATGAAGAACGGCACCGCGATCAGCGGAAAGGAATCGACGCCGCCGGCCATCCGGTGCAGCACCACGAAATCCGGGATGCCGGCAATGAAATGGGTATAGATCAGCGATGCACCGCCGAGTGCGATGAAGATCGGCACGCCGACAAGCAGCATCACGAAAAAGACGAGAAACAGAATGGCCATAACGTCAGTCCACGATCAGGGTGGCGGCATTGGGATCGGCACGCCAGCCGCGGCGGGCATTGGCAATGAAGACCTGAAGGGCCCGCCAGAGCATCAGGAAGCAGCCGAAAGCGATGCCGGCGTAGACGACGCTCATCGAGACATCGATCACCGTCATGCGCTGGATGCCCATGCGCTCGGTGATGGTGATTGAGAAATAGGCGAGCAGGGCGATGAAGCCGAGCGAAATGAAGTCGATCACAAACCGCAGCAAACGCTGGGGACCTTCACTCAGCTTCTGCATCATGACCTCGACGCCGATGTTGGTCTTGCGGCGCACGACGATAGCCCCGCCGATGAAGGTGACCCACATCAGCTGATAGCGGGCGATTTCCTCGGTCCAGGCGGCGGAGTCGTTCAGCACGTAGCGCGAAAAGAACTGGATGAAGACGACGATCGCCATCGCCCAGAAAATGCCGAAGGCAATCGCATCGTCGATGTGGAATTCGACCGTCGTTTCCTCATCCTCGACGACGATCAGATGAGCATCGGCAAGATCGTCTTTCGGGTCTGACCCGCGCATCGCAGCTTCCTTTCCGAAAGGGAGAGACCGGCGCAAGCCTCCGCGCCGGTCTTCGTGAGGGCGGGGCGGTTACTTCAACGCCTGGAGAGCGTCGTATTCCGCCTTGCTCCAGCCCGCGCCGGCAGCAGGATCGTTGTGGAGCGGCACGGCTGCCGCGATGAACGGCTTGCGATCGACCTCGACGACGGTCTTGCCGAGCTTGCGGAATTCGTCCGCGAGCTTCTGCTCGGAGGCGCGGATCGCATCGGTCGATTTTGCGGCGGCCTGCATCAGTACCTCCGAGACGATTTTCTTCTGCTCGTCGTCGAGCTTGCCCCAGACATGCCCGCCGACAATCGTCAGCAGCGATTCCGTGATGTGCCCGGAGAGCATGATGTGGCTCTGGACCTCGTAGAACTTCTTCGCGAGGATGGTCGGCAACGGGTTTTCCTGCCCGTCGACGGTCTTCTGCTGGAGTGCGAGATAGACCTCGGCGAACGCGATCGGGGTCGCGTTCGCGCCGACCGATTTCGTGAACATCAGGAAGAGTGGTGCAGGTGGTACACGCAGCTTCATGCCCTTCATGTCGTCGGGCTTGGTGATCTCGCGGTTGGCGGTGAGGTGGCGCTGGCCGTAGTAGGTCAGAGCGATGACCTTGTGCCGGGTCTTATCCTCGTAGCCCTTGGCGATGTCGCGGAAGAGCTTCGATTCGCGATAGGCCTTCCAGTGATCGAAGTCGCGCAGAACGAACGGCGCATTGGTGATCGCCATCGGCTTGTGGATCGAGCCGGCGAAGGCGACACCGGTATAGATGATATCGACGGTGCCGAGGCCGAGACCTTCGTTTATCTGGTTTTCGTTGCCGAGCTGCGAGGCGGGGTGAACCGAGATTTCCACCTTGCCGCCGGTCCGCTTCTTGATCTCCTCGGCGGCCCAAACGGCTTCAGTGTGATAGGGTTCGCTGGTTTCGTAGACATGCGCCCAACGCAGCTTGGTTTGCGCCATCGCCGGCAGCATTGCGGTGGCAGCGAGCATCGCCGCTGTCAGAATCGTCCTTCTCATCATATGCATCGTTTCCTCCATCTTGGTTCTGTGTGCTCGGGGTTTTCTCCGGCGGTCATGCGGTGCTGCCGGTTGAAGGGGCGAAAAGTCAGGGCGTCTCCGCAAAGAAATCGGGATTGCTTGAGCGGACCTCCTCGATCGAGACAGCGAGACCTTCGAGATGGCATTTCATGGCGCGCCCCGCAGCTTCGGAATCGCGTCTGCGGATTGCCTCCACGATCGCGAGATGCTCGTCGATGACCATTGGCATGCGGCCGTGCTGGGGTAGCGTCAGGCGACGGTAGCGGTCGATGTGCATCTTGGCGCGTTCGACCAGCGTCCAGATGCCGGGAAAACCCGCGACATCGGCGAGTGTCGCGTGGAACTGCTCGTCAGCGAGATGGAAGGCTTCGATATCGGACTGCCGCGAAACTTCTCGCTGAAGCGCGACGCAGGCTTCGAGGCGCAACACGGCGCTGTCGCTTGCACGCGTGGCGGCCTGCCGGCAGGTCGCCTCCTCAAGAGCTAGGCGCACGAAGATCGCTTCCGGCAACAACGCGAGCGGAATGCGCGCGACGGTCGTGCCGGACTTCGGCACGATATCCACCAACCCTTCGTCGGAAAGGCGTATCAACGCCTCGCGCACCGGCGTACGGCTCAAATCGTACTGCTGGGCAAGATGCGGCTCGGAAAGCGCCTCGCCGGGCGCGAGATCGAGCCGGAGGATGCGGCGCTTGAGATCGCGGTAAACCCCTTCGGATGCGCCGGCCGCTCGGTTTGCCCGCCAGAGCTGGCGCACATCCGGTTGTCCGTTGGTCGTCAAGGCTGGGCGAAACACGGCATTCTCCCCGAAAACGGAGGCACCATGTCCAAATTTCAACTTGTATGCAAGATATATTTTATGGCTCGAACAATGGATGTCGTGGCGCATCGACGGGCGCGAGCTGGTCTTACATCGCGTGGTGTCCGGTCTAGTTGTAGTGCGCGCGATACCAGCGCACGAAGGCCGGAATCCCGATCGAGAGCGGCGTCGTCGGCTTCTGTCCTGTGACCGCTTCGAGCAGATCTGCGTTCGCGAAGGTCTTGACGACATCGCCAGCCGGCAATGGCTTGAGGATCTTGACCGCCTCGATTCCGAGCGCTTTTTCAAGTTCCTCGACCAGCGTGGTCAGTTTGGCCGGTTGCCCGGCGCCGATGTTGACGAGGCGATAGGGCGCGACCGGACTCAGCGTATCGCCGGGGATAGAGGCAAGACCTGCACGGGCATCCGCTCGCGGCGGTGGCGCCTCGCCCAGTTTGAGGATCGAGGTCACGAGATCGTCGATGAAGGTGAAATCGCGCCAGCTTTCCCCGTGATTGAAAATCTCGATTGGCTGGCCGCCGAGGATTTTCCGGGTGAAGAGGAAATAGGCCATGTCCGGTCGTCCCCACGGGCCATAAACCGTGAAGAAGCGGAAGGCAGTGGTCGGCGTCCCGAAGAGATGCGCGTAGCAATGGGCCATCAATTCGGTCGACGCCTTGGTGGCCGCGTAAAGCGTGATCGGATGGATCGCCGGGTCGGTTTCTTCGAACGGATACTTGCTGTTCGCCCCGTAAGCCGAACTCGTCGAGGCGAGCAGCAGGTGACGCACCGGGTAGGCGCGGCAGGCTTCGAGGATGTTGAAGGTGCCGATGATATTCGCGTCGATATAGGCGCGGGGGTTCTCGATCGAATAGCGCACGCCGGCCTGCGCCGCGAGATGGATGACGAAATCGGGCCGGAACGCGCCGAATTCCGCGATGAGGGCGGCGTTGTCTTCCAGCATAATCGTGCGGTGCCGGAAGCTCTTTTCCTCGCCGAGCAGGCTCAGTCGGCGCTGTTTAAGATCGACATCGTAATAATCGGTGAGTCCGTCGAGACCGAGTACCTCGTGCCCCTCGCCGAGCAGGCGTCGCGCTACGTGAAAACCGATGAACCCGGCATCGCCCGTCACGAGATAACGCATCGCTTCCCTCCGCGTGTGCCGGCCCGGCTCGCTTCGATGGGCCGGAGCTTCTGCAAGCTTTCCGCGCGCTGTCAATCGAAAGACCGGATTTCACAACGGGATCGCGCGTCGTGTGCGGATCTGCCTTCGCACCCTGTGCGCTTCCGCACCGGCACGGGATTCGTTCTGGTGCATTGAAACATTCATGGCGCTGCGACGTTTCAAGAATGAAACAGCGCCAAGCTAACAAGAGCAGGACAAGGGAGAGCACAATGTTTTTTCGCAAGATCGGCATCACGCTGGCAGTTACTACCGTTGCGGCTTTCTCGATGGCTGCGCTGACCCTCGACGCGAGCTCGCAGGGTGAGACTGCGGCCTACACCAAGCGTCAGGACCGCCTCACCCCGGCTGGCGGCTTCCGCCCTGCCGCCGTGCAAGCCGACCCCGCCTACGGAAATTTCACACCGCGCGCCGGCTGAACCCCGACACATCAACCCCAGGCTGCTGCTGACCGCCCCTCGAACGCAGCCAGAAACGAACCCCCGGAGAACGACCATGATCCGCCATCTCGCCATCGCAGCCCTTCTCGCCCTCGGCACCAACGCGGCCAGCGCCGCCACCGACATCGAAGGCATGTGGAACCCGCTGAAGTCCAAGCCCATCGTCGAGACCATGCCCGAGGCCGCCGCCATCCCGCGTGAGATCGTCCCCTTCGCCGGCGATTTCGCCAAGGGAACGATCATCGTCAACACCGAGGAACGCCGCCTCTATCTCGTGCTCGGTGACGGCAAGGCGATGCGTTACGGCATCGGCGTCGGCCGCCCCGGCTTCTCGTGGACGGGTGAGCACAAGATCAGCGCGAAGCGTGAATGGCCGGAATGGCGTCCGCCGGCGGAAATGCTGAAGCGTCGCCCGGACCTGCCGAAGTTCATGGCCGGTGGCGAAGAGAACCCGCTTGGCGCGCGCGCGATGTATCTCGGCTCGTCGATCTACCGCATCCACGGCTCGAATGAGCCGGAATCGATCGGTCATGCGGTGTCTTCGGGTTGCATCCGCATGCTCAACGAGGACGTGATCGATCTCTACAATCGCGTTCAGGTCGGCACGCGCGTCGTGGTCCGTTAAGCGATCGCCGCACTTGTTCCGGCTTGAATGAAACCCGGCGCCTCGCGCCGGGTTTGTTCTGCGCGCACGCTCGAATCGTCTTGAGGTCTTGTCATGAAATGGCTCGTTCTTGCCCTCGCCGCCTCCACGGCGCTCACCGCGTCTCCTCTTCGGGCACAGGAGGGTTTGGAACGGGCGAGCTTCGATTGCACGAAAGCGCGTTCGGTCGAGGAACGGATGCGTTGCGCCAACGACGATACCCGCCGGGCCGATGCGGAGAACGCCAAGGCATTCGGTGCGGCGCGCGCCGGCATGTCGCCCGAGCAGGCGCAGGCATTGCTGGCGTCGCAACGCGACTTCAACGCCTACCTGCCCAAAATCTGCAAGCTCGATGGATCAATGCCGAAAAGCGGCGATGCCCATGCCGAAGCGGTCTCGTGCCTCACCAACCGGCTGATCCCGCGCACCGACTTCCTAAACACACTGAAAACATTCGCTGCTGGCCCGTTGCGACTTGAGGCGCGCGCCACCACCGCCCACCGTATTTTTAAAGGCGAGCATCCCGGCGGATGGATCACCGACGATGCCATTCCGGTGCTTGTCGGCGCCAGCACCGATGTTTCCAAGGCCTTCGTGGCGGAAATTCGCGAGATCTACAACGACGGCAAGCCGCTCATCGGCGGCCGTCTGACGCTGCACGGCGCGGTGATCCGCAATTATCAGGTTTCAAGTTTCGATGAGGGCTTTGTCAGCATCCTCGTCACCGAGCGGGTCGAGACCGGCGTGAACGTGCCGCCGCGCGAGAACGCGCTGAATTTCGATCTCAGGCGCGGGCGCGCAGTCGGGCCCGATGACATCTTCGTCACCTCCGATGCCTGGCGAAAGGTCATGACCGAGGCTCTGAAGAAGGAACTCAACGATCCTGCCTCCTTCCCGCGTTACATCGATCATGTGCTCGACAACGGCATGGGCGTTAACTGGATATTTTACCCCGACAAGATCGAGGTCAGCTGGGCAGGAGCACAGCCGCCGGGTGAGAACGTCGCGGTGCCGTCTGCCGTGGTCAAGCCCTTCCTGAAGCCTGACTCGCCGTGGAAGCCGAAAGGCTGAACCGGCTAGGCGGAAAACCAGTAGCGCGTGATATGGAACATGATCGGAGCGGCAAAGATCACACTGTCGAGTCGGTCGAGAATTCCGCCGTGGCCTTCGATCATGCGGCCCCAGTCCTTGACACCGCGGTCGCGCTTGATCGCGGACATCACCAGGCCGCCGAAAAAGCCCATCAGGCAGACGATCAGCGCGATCAACCCTGCCTGAACCGGGGAGAACGGCGTGATCTTCCATAGCGCCATGCCGAGGAGCGAAGCGGACAGGACGCCGCCGACAAGTCCTTCCCAGGTTTTCGAGGGGGAAAGGTTCGGCGCGACCTTGTGCCGCCCGAAGAGTTTGCCGAACACGTATTGCAGCACATCCGAGCCCTGCACCACGATGACGAGGAAGGCGATCAGCAACAGCTGCTTACCGTTGTAGCCGGGGATGTCGAGCGTGAGGAACGCCGGCACATGGCTGAGGCAGAACACGCAGATCATCAGGCCCCACTGTACGAACGAGATCCGTGCCAGAAACCGCGTCGTGTCGCCGCCGATAGCGGCGACAATCGACAGGAACAGGAAGCCGTAGACCGGGATGAAGATCGAGTAGAGGCCATACCACTCGATCCAGATGAGGTAATACTGAATCGGCAGCGCGAGCAGGAAGACCGCGAGCAGCGCCCAGTGATCGGCAAGACGTGTCGGCGTCAGCGTCAGGAATTCGCGTAACGCGGCGAAGGACGCGAAGGCAAAAAGGAGGATCACGCCCGCCTTCCCGAACAGGAAGGCGCCAGCCACCAGTCCGACCATCGCCCACCAGGCGTAAATGCGCTGGTTGAGGTTCACGATCACCGCGTTCGGTTCGGGCCCGGCGCGTTTCGCCAGCAGGTGGCCGATGATCGTTGCGACAATGAGAACACTCGCGACACCAAGGGAGAGCCAGAAGAACTCGCTTTTCGCAGTCATTGGGCCGGTTCTCCGGGTCGCAGGGCAAGCAGGGCATGGCGGGCACGGGTAAGGAAAGCATCCTTGTCTTCCGCTTCGGCCAACAGGATGGGCGTGCCGAATGTAACGCTGCACAGGAGCGGAACGGGCAGGTAGTGCCCTTTCGGCATCACGCGCGACAGGTTGTCGATCCAGACGGGCACGAACTCGACGGTCGGATTTTCCTGCGCCAGGCGGTAGAGACCGCTTTTGAACGGCAGCAAGGTCTCGTCGGTGGTGTTGCGCGTGCCCTCGGGAAAGAAAATGAGCGAGGAGCCTCGCCGCAACACTGCTCCAAGTTGCTCAATCGGATGCGGCAGAGCCGGATCGGGTACGCGATCGATCAGCACGGCATTGAACACGTTCTTCCCGACGAAGGCGCGCAGGCCAGATCCGCCCCAGTAGTCGCGCGCCGCGACCGGGCGTGTCGCCCCCCGGAGTGCCGGGGGCAGAACCGTCCAGATCAAGACGAAGTCGCCATGGCTCGCATGGTTGGCAAAATAGACGCGCGGGTTTGGGGACGGGAGGCAACCTCGCCACTCGGGCCGGACGGCGGTCACAAGGCGAGCAAAACCGACGACGAGGCTGGCGACGAAGCGGGCGGCGATCCCCTTGGATTCCATGTTCAGAAAACTCCGCCGCGCCAGAGCGCCACGCTCATCGCGATCGAGAAACTGCCAGCCAGAACAATGGCGCAGATCGCCTGCATCCGGAAGAGCCGCATCGCTCCGGCCAATCGTTCCTTTAGCGAACGACCGGCCTTGGTGCACGGAGCGAGGCCAAAGGCGGCGAGCGTCTCGTCAAGGGAGGCGAGATCCATCCTGCCGTCGCCAACGGCCCGGAACAGCTTCGCGTCAAAGCCGACGCGGATCGCGACGTATATTTCCGTTAGAAGCGCCGCCACCGCGGCCGCGCAAACGATGACTGTCAGCAACCCGTTCGCACCGTGCGGCGCAAGGATAGCGACGCCGAGGCCGAGCGCGAGTGAGGCAATGTGAATGGCCCGGCCCTGTTCGAGCAGGGCTGCGGCGACAAGGGCTTCCGGCGCCGCAGGCGGAGCATTCTCACTCATGGGAAATGGCTTCCTGGATCGCCTGCATCTGCCGTTCGCTCAATCGCATCGCCGGGCGGCGATAGCGCAACATCGACAAGGCCTCGTCGAGACTCTGCACACGACGGGAGAGCACGAGCCAGACGACGACAGCGGCAACGGACCGTCCGTAGCCAAGCGCGCAGCACACGAGAACCGGTGTTGGCCCCTGCGCTATTTCGATTGCCAGCGCGGCGCGTCGCAGGGATTTCGCGTCCGGCGCGACAAGGTCCAGCATCGGCATTGTCGTCCAGCGCGAGCGTGTTGCGGGAGCCGGGAACTCCGCTGTCAGGTCGATGATCTGGCGAAAACGCGCGGCATCGGCGCTGTCGGGAATTCGGCCGAGGTAGACATTGGCGCCAATCTCGACATGGCGCGGTTCGCGCAAGGTCCAGAGCCGGGAATTGAGCCAAGCCCCGGCAAGATAGGGGGTGAGCAGAAGCCGTGCCGGCCAGCCCATCGCGCCGTTCCGATCCTTCATGAAAGCGCTCGAACCCAGCGCCGCGTAGGCACCGGCGACGATCAGCAACGACACCGCGGGCCAGAAGAGCCACAGGCCCGCGCCGCCGAGGGTGAGTGCGAGCATCGCGAGGGCGAGTGCACCGGCGAGGTAGAGAGCGGCGAGGCGCAGCCGATCCCCGGCCCCAGTGAAGCGAACGCCGGCGAGGGCATGACTTCCATCGTCCCGCCACAGCCATAGGCAGCCGAGCCCCAGCAGCGCGCCGGTCGGGACATCGATGAAATGGTGCTGAAACGTCGTCATCACCGAGGCGATCACCAGCGCCGACCAGGCAAGGAACAGCGGGAAAATGGCGCGCGGCAGCAGCTTCGCGAACTGGGCGATGAGGATCACAGTCAACGCGACATGCAGAGAGGGCGCCTGGTTGAAGGGCTTGTCGAAAGCACCGAGTGCATCGAACATGAAGCCGAAGAAGCCCTCGGTTTCCGGCTTCGGCCACGAGAATTTCAATGGTGCGGCAACAAAGAAGAAAATCGCCACCAGTTGGGCGGTGAGGAGCCTTTTGGCCTGAATGTCGAGTTCGCTCCGTGTCCGGGAGAAAACCAGCGAAGCGGCGTAGAACAGGTTGGTCGACCAGTAGGGGATGATCGTCCAGGCGATGAACGGAACCTGCCGCTCCCAGGCAAATACGATGGCCGGAACCTCGGCGCGCATTCCGGCAAACCAGTTCGAGAGCCCGTAGCTGAGATAGAAGAACGCGCCAAGCCCCAGGAGATAGGCGAAGGCACGACCGAGCGGGCGTTCGGACGGAGAATGAGCAAGCACCATTGTCATGCCCGCACCGCGAGCGAGACCGAGAAAATGCCCCATTCGTCGATGCGTTGTTCGACTTTCCTGAAGCCGGCGGCTTCGACGAGCTGGTCCATCTCGCCTTGTGTACGCCGCCGCATCACCCACGCCTGTCCCTGTCGGTGAGAGGTCAGCGCTCGGGCAATCATTTCCAGTTGGGGGTGAAAGGGCTGGTTTGTGTAGAGAAGGTAGCCGCCCGGTGCGATGGCCTCGGCGAGGCCGGCGAGGGAACGCGCGATCATCTCGTTATCGGCGAAGAGTTCATAGAGGCCGGAAACGATGCCGAGGTTTGCACCCGGCAGGGCCTTCGCGATCGAAGTCCTGTCGAAGGCGTCCGCTTTCTCGAAGCGGGCGATGTCGGCAAGACCACGCTCCGCGATCAGCGCGCGGCCACCGTCGACATTGAGATCGTCGTAATCGCGCAGCAGTACGGACTGCAGGCGGGTAGGCGCATTGGCGATCGCGTCGATCACATAGCGACCATGACCCGCCGCGATGTCGATGACCTTTGCGGGCGTGTCAGCTGCCTGCAGCTTACCGAGGGCAACGCCGATCAGTTCCTCGAGATGGCGCTTGCGCTGCCGGATGCCACGCCAGCCGATGGCATCGAGATAGGTTCGGTCGATTGCTCGACCAACTGGTCCCAGTCCTTCTGCCCTGTCGCGATAGACGTAGTCGAGCGTCGAACCGGAGTCGAACCCGGTACGATTACCCAGTGCGATACCCTTCGAGAGGAGCCCTGCGACCTTCAGGTTTGCACGATAGGCAGCCCACCACACCCCGCGCGGTGACAACAACGGGAGAGGCGAGGCGAGTCGGTCCGCCTCGTCGCGCGTATAACCGGCGAGATGAGCTTCGCGGAGGTCCGAGCGCTGCACGGGTTCGGCGAAGCGTTCCAGCAGGAATCGGCGCACCTGCCCGATCGCCAGCGCACGATCGCGCTCGCCGAGCGTATCGTGAAAGAAGCCGGGCAGCACATGTCGTTCCTTGATACGCGAGCCGAGATTGACGAAGAACTCGTGCTGCGGCGCGTGCCGGACGACGAAATCTGCGCCCGAGATCAGGAGTTGCGTCGGTACCGTGATCGCGCGGGCATCGGCGACGACGCGTTCGGCCGCCTCGTAAAGCCCAAGCAGGATGTTGACCGAGATCGGCCGGGTGATGAGCGGATCGGCGGCGTAGCTCGCGCGCCGCTCAGGGTCGTGTGTCAGGAAGCGCGGCTTCACGTAGGAATTGACGAAGAAATTGCCGCGCAGCTTCTGCATCAGCCTGAGGCCGGAGCGCGCGAAGGGCACATACAGCTTCACCGAGAAGGCAGGAGACGCAAGCACCATTGCCCGGATCTTTGGCGCGTAATCGTGCACCCAGGTGGAAACCAGAACGGCGCCGACGGATTGCGCGACAACCGCCATGTCGGCGATGGCAATGCCATCCTCCCGTGCGATGAAATCGACGAAAGCCTGCACGTCATTGACGCTCGTGCCGAACGAGGGGGAATACCCGCGCTCGCCCGGCGAGAGACCGTGCCCGCGCGCATCCCACGCGTAAAAGGCGAAGTCTGGCAGGTCGAACTCATCGACAAGATGTGCCATCCGCCCACCATGTTCATGTCCGCGGTGGAACAGCAGGATGGCGCCGCGCGCCGATCCGTTCTGTGCCGGCCAATGGCGGAAGAAGAGTTCGGTGCCGTCAGGCGTCGCAAAGTGACGTTCGTTGGGAGTGCGAGGCAAGGGATTATCCTGAGCAGAGAAGTGAGAGGTCAAGGATCGCGCAGGCCGGCGCGGATGCGGTTGAAAGTCGTAAGGATCAAAAGCCCGGCGAAGGCCGGCATGAGCCAGAAAAGCCAGTCGGGCACAGGCAGCGCCAAACCGATCCACAAGCCGAGAGCGCCGGTCGCCAGCGCGCGGTCGCTCTTGCCGAAGGGGCCGTCGTAGCGGCGGGCCGCGCCGACCAGCGGACCCATCACCCCGGCATATTCGCTGATTATGGCAAGGAAGATCACGGAGAAGACCGACATCGGCCCGAACGGCGCGATGAATGCGAGAGGCAGGAGCAGCGCCGCGTCGGAGATCACATCGCAGAGTTCGTTGAGATAGCCGCCTAGGCGGCTCGCCTGTCCATGTTCGCGCGCCAGCATGCCGTCGATCGCGTTGAGCGCCATGCGGGTCAGGAGCCAGACCGGCAGCAGCAGGAAAAACGGACGGTATTCCCGCAGCGCGACGAGCACCCCTCCGAGGGCAACCGAACCGGCTGCTGCCGCAAGCGTGACCTGATTGGCCGTGACGCCGACGGAAGCAAGCCGGTTGGTGAGCGGCCTGAGCAGCGCCTGGAACCGAGGCTTGAGATCGTAGAGCGTCATGGCGCGACAGGAAACGCTGTGGTTCAGCGCTTGGCGCAATCCGTCGTCGGGCCCGGCAGGCAGACCGCAACCTTGGTGACGTTGTAGATCGGGATCACGCGGACCGGCGCGCCGCGCTGGGCCTTGCCATCTTCCTTGACCGGCATGGCCGAACGTTCGGTCATCGCGGTCGGGGTAGCGGCTTTCTGCATGCTAGCTTGGGCGCCGGCAACGCCGAGGGTGAGGACAAGAGCGGTAGCGGCGGTCTTGAGAAGGGTGGTGTTCATCGGTCGGCTCCATCGTTCGCATCGCTGCGAGGTCAATCTGATGGTGATTTTTCTAATGCCGCCGACGGCAAGGCGCTGTGCCGCCGCGCACAATCGCGAACATGCGCGATGACATGCTGCTCGCCATCATTTGAGTGGAAGCAGCAATCGGCTCCGTGCCAGATTGCCCGGATCGGCGGTTGGTCCGCCGGGCGGTGAAGGAGTCGCGCGCATGGAATCCTACGGGTTGGACGGGCGCGTCGCGCGCCGTTTCCTCCGGTTTGCCGGCGGCTTCTGGCGTGGAGAAAGCACGCGATCCGCCTGGTTGCTGACAGCGGGCCTCGCGCTGTTCCTCATCCTCTCCATGGGGGTCACGCTTGGCCTCAACCGGTGGCAGAAGGCGTTCTTTGATGCGCTGGAACGGAAAGACATGGAGGCTGCGGGTTGGGCGGTGCTCATATTCGTGGCGATTATCGCGGCGATGGCGGCAATCGGAGTCGGCATCGTCCTGACGCGCGAATACCTGCAGGTCCGTTGGCGCGCCTGGCTGGTGGAGCGCCTCGTCATGCTCTGGACAGGGCGCAACCGCTTCTATCACCTCGGCTTGAGCAATGGCCGGCTCGACAACCCGGAATATCGCATCTCCGACGATACGCGTTGGGCGACCGAACCCCTCGTCGACCTCGTGATCGGTCTCTTTTCCGCGATCATCGGCGCGGTGGCATTCGTGACAATCCTCTGGACAGTCGGCGGGAACTACAGGCTGGCACTCGGGAATACCGCCGTCGTCATTCCGGCGTACATGGTGCTGCTCGCGCTGGTTTACGGGGCCTTCGCTTCAGGCCTGATCCTCTGGATCGGGCGGATGCTCGTCAGCGCGGTCGCGCGCAAGAATGCGGCCGAGGGTGAGTTCCGTTTCGCGATGATGCGCGTGCGCGAGAACGCGGAGAGCGTCGCCCTTTCCGGGGGCGCGGCATGCGAGGAACGCAACCTGAAAACGCTCTATGGCATTGTGGCGGCGCGCTGGGTCGACATTGTGCGCCAGCATGGACGCATCACATGGGTCACGAATGCCTCCGGGCCAATGATTCCCGTCGTGCCGCTGCTTTTTGCCGCGCCGAAATACTTCGCCGGTGAATTGTCCCTTGGCGAGGTCGTGCAGCTGGGCGGTGCCTTCGTGCAGGTCCAACTCGCGATTTCGTGGATCGTCGACAACTATTCCCGGCTCTCGGAGTGGTTCGCCTCCGCCCGGCGGGTTCTCGATATTGTCGATGCCTGCGACGGGCTCGACCGGGACCTCGGGGACCCTGACGGCGAGACCATCGCCATTGAGCGGTCGGCGGGACCGGAGGTGCGGATCGAGGGGCTGGCGATCACGGGAGACGACGGGCAGACGATCGTCGCCGCGCCCGGCCTGATCCTGAGCCCGGGTGAGCATGTCCATGTTCACGGCAGCACCGGCGCGGGAAAGACATCGCTTGTGCGGGCGTTGGCCGGTCTGCGGTCCGGCGGGCGTGGCCGTATTGTCGTGCCCGACAGCGCCCGTCTGATGGTGCTGCCGCAGAAGGCCTATCTTCCAGCCGGAACGTTGAGGGATATACTGCTCTATCCGTTCGAGGCGTCAGGCATCCCGGAAAGCCGGCTCTTCGAAGCTCTGGCTGATGTTAGTCTGACGCATCTCGCATCGGGGCTCGACAGCACGGAGCAATGGGATCGGGTGCTCGGGGCCGGAGAGCGGCAACGGCTCTGCCTGTGCCGGCTCTTCCTCCATCGCCCTGATATTGTCGTCCTCGACGATGCACTCTCGGCGCTCTCAGAAGATGCGCAGGCGGAAATGGAGGCGAAGATCATGACAAGGCTCGGGCATGTGATCCTCATCGGATTCAGCCAGCGGACGATGGCAGCGCGGCCAGGAGTGACCCGCTTTGAGATCAACCGCCGGGGCGGCACCGCGCGCTTGCAGCCGCTCGAACAGGCGCTGGCCTAGGGCCGACATCATCAACTCGAACATGCGGAACGGGAGACAGGGATGAGCAAGCTCAATTTCTACGAAATCGGCTGGTATCTCGACGAGGCGCAATGCCCCTGCGACATCCACCTCGCAGACTACATCGAGGCGCAAGGTATCCGGGATCGCTCGATCTTCCATTTCGGTACCGGCGAACACCATATTGTCGGCATCCGTTCCCATGAGGCGAAAACGGGCAACCTGGTACTCGGCATCACTGCCTCGCCGCGCGAGCATGAGTTCTACGAGAAGCTCGTTATCGAACGACCGGAAATCGGCTGGAACTACAAGGTATTTTTCGGGGACATCTACCAGCTTCGCGCGCCGCTCCTTCCCGAGTTCGATGTCCTTTCGCTGTTTCACGTCGGCGAGTTCAGGACAGAAAAGAACGACTCCTACGGCGCCCTGACCGACGAGGCGATGGTTCGCCTTCTGATCGGTCGCCTGAGGGGACTGCGGCAGGTGATTTTCTACTCCGGCTCCTATGCCTTCGACGTTGCTCAAGGCATCGCCGACAAGCTCGTGGCCGAGGGCGTGCTGGAACCGGTTGGTAGTTTCAAGAGCCTCCGTATCTTCCGCGCGCGGTGAGCGGCGAGGATGTGTTGCGCTAGTCTTCGTGTCGCTCGGTCGAAGTCCGATCGCGCTCGTAGTGCCGCGCCAGGGGAAAGGGCGGCAGCCAGGCCTCACGACGGATGGTCCAGAGTTCGTAGGTGGGAAGCAATTGATCGGATGCGTCAAGCGAACCGAGATTGACCTCGATCTCATCGCCCGTCCGCGAGAAGACAGAAGAACCGCAGCGCGGGCAGAAGCACCGCCCGGCGTAACTCTTCGTCTCGCCTTCAATCGTCACCGCGTCTTCCGGGTAGATGGCGGAGGCATGGAAAAGTGCGCCGTGATGCTTCCGGCAATCGAGGCAGTGGCAAAGCCCGACCCGGTAGGGACGGCCCGACGCCACGAAGCGGATATCGCCGCACAGGCAACCTCCGGTCAAACGGCTCATGCTGCTTACCCTCCCGATAGAGGCGATGCGCGCGGGACGGCGGCATCACCAACGTCGAGCCTATCGGAAAAAAGCGGCTATTAGTGAGAATAAAGTCGTGCCCGCTCCCCGAAATGACGCCTGTTGCGGGTCGATCGGGGAGGGGCGGATTGCAGCACCCGCGCATGTGCGATGTCAGGCGAGCGCCTCGGCGAGCGGTGTCTCGGCGTATCCCAGATCGCGCGCCACCGGCGCGCAGGTGACCTTGCCGTTCCACACGTTGAGGCCGTTGGCGAGGTGGCGGTTGTCGGCGAGCGCCTTCTTCCAGCCCTTGTCGGCGACGGCGAGCGCGTGCGGCAACGTTACGTTGTTGAGCGCATAGGTCGAGGTGCGCGCGACCGCACCGGGCATGTTGGCGACGCAATAATGCACGACGCCATCGACCACGAAGGTCGGCTCGGCATGGGTTGTCGCATGCGAGGTCTCGAAGCAACCACCCTGATCGATCGCGACATCGACGAGCACCGAGCCTTCGTGCATGGTCTTGAGCATCGCGCGGCTGACGAGCTTCGGCGCGGCCGCCCCCGGCACCAGCACTGCACCGATAACGAGATCTGCCTCGGCGACGTACTGTTCGATGGCAGAACGCGTCGCATGGACAACCTTCGCGCGTGCCTCGAAATGCGTCGAGAGGCGTTCAAGCACCACCGGGCTGCGGTCGAGGATGGTCACGTCCGCGTGGACGCCCACTGCCATCTGCGCGGCATTGAACCCGACGACGCCACCGCCGACGATAACGACCTTCGCAGGCGCGACGCCCGGCACGCCGCCGAGTAGCACGCCTCGCCCACCGTGGCTCTTTTCCAGTGCGGTCGCGCCCGCCTGGATCGCCATACGACCGGCGACCTGGCTCATCGGCTTGAGGAGAGGAAGACCGCCCGCATCATCTGTGACGGTCTCGTAGGCGATACAGGTCGCGCCGGAAGCGACGAGATCCTTCGTCTGCTCGGGGTCGGGCGCGAGGTGGAGGTAGGTGTAAAGAATCTGGCCGGGTCGGAGCATCTTGCGCTCTGCGGCCTGTGGCTCCTTCACTTTTACGATCATATCCGCACGCGAGAAAATCTCGGTCGGCGTGGCGACGATCTCGGCGCCGGCGGTACGATAGGCCTCGTCGGCAGCGCCGATTCCCGCGCCCGCCTTTGTCTCCACAAGCACCTTGTGCCCGTGATGGACCACCTCGGCGACGCTTTCCGGCGTAAGGCCAACGCGGTATTCGTGGTTCTTCACTTCCTTGGGGACACCGATCAGCATCTGGGCACACTCCGAGCCGTTTATTAATGAGAGAGATGATAGTGCATCGGATGGTGGATTTTCTCGTTTTTCCTTGTTCAAAATGACTGAATATGTAAAATCTATCCGGATAAATAGCCAATAATTCGGATATTGTTGATGGACGATCTGGATCTAAAAATTCTCGCCCACCTTCAGGTGGATGCCCGGATCTCGATGGCCGATCTCGGTGGCGCGATCGGGCTCTCGGCCTCGGCTTGCCACCGGCGTGTCAAGCTGCTGGAGGAAACCGGCGCGATTCAGCGTTATGTCGCGGAACTCGGACGCGAGGTTCTTGGCCTCAGGGTAGAGCTTTTCGTTCGGGTCGCGCTGTCCTCGCAGGCAGGCAGCGCGCTCGAGGCGTTCGAGGAAGCGGTCCGCCGCGTGCCAGAGATTGTGGAATGCCACCTGCTGGCGGGACATTCGGATTATCTGATGCGCATCGTGATCGGCGATATGGCGGAATACGAAGCGCTTCACCGTACCCGGCTGACCAAGCTTCCAGGCATTGCGAAGATGGAGACAACCTTCAACCTGCGGACCGTGACCCCCTATCGTGGCTTACCGCTCGGCAGGGTCGCAACGGGCTGAGCAACGGCAAGTGCAGCAGCGCTCCGGCAATTTTTGCCAAAGCCAGAAGCAGTCGTGCTGAAGAAATGACGCGCCCGAAAGGATTCGAACCTCTGACCCCCAGATTCGTAGGGAACATGTTCAATTATCTGAAATTGAAAAGAAAATACTCATAAATTAACGATTGTGAACGAGATTCAACGAAGGACGTCGGGCGATCATTTGGTTGAAAACTGCGAAAGATCGCAGAGAGGCGTCCATTAGTACGCGGGGAAGAACCTGTAACCAAGATGTAACCAGCGATACGTTAAAATTAAGAAATTCGACGGGTCACCTCCAAATACCGATCAAAAATCTTCAGCCAGATCTTCAAAGAACCTACTGACGCTGAAGCCTGGAGTGCCTTGCCTTTTTCCTTGTCAGCTAAGTCAGTCACGCCCTTAACCGCTATTACCGTCGGTTTGTTACCTACCGTCGCAAATACAGCGCGATAGACCGCGTAAATTTCCATCTCAAGACTGATTGCTCGGGGAATGCGATCAATTATCTCCTTTTGCTTAAGATTCGAAGCAACCAATGATGAACCTGACACATTCAAACCAATACGCACCTCGGCACTTTCCGTCACCTCTGACGACAGTGTACCTAGTCCTTTCAAATGGGAACACGTGCGATAGTGATCCCGCAAACCATCTTTAACGACGCGCTCAGAACCTTCCAAAAGACCGCGCGCAGCGGTCACTATATTCTCGTCGCCGAATCGCATGGGCGATTTCGGCTCAGATACAGTTCCGTCGTCACTATCTGTGTAGCGTAAACCATCCCAAAGCTCGCACTCAGAGCTAATAATCACATCCCCTAGTCCAACCAATGAGCTACCTATTGTTCTCCTAAGCCCAGCGCACATACCAAGCATTACAACGTGTTTAGGCCGCAACAACGAAATAGCCGATGCAACCACGGAAGCGGCGGCGCTTAGGCCGACCTCGCCGACACAGACTACCGCTGCCCTGACGTCTTGGCCGCTTGGAAGGACTATATCTCCGACACATCCCTTGTACGGCGCCCCATGTTGCAAATGATTGTGTCCGCCGCCGCTCCAATGCAGCGCGCCAACAATAGGATTATATTCATTCTCTTCGCGCGCAGTAACAATTAACACGTCGTAGTCGAAGCTAAAATGTCGATGTGCATATGACGACTTGCTAACTTTTTCCAAAAATTTACATATATTATATAGTTTTTTCTTCCAATATTCATCGGAATAAGAAAACCTTATAGTCTGTAAATATCCAAATCGATCGGTTTCATTTGGTAATTCGTCTTGCTCATATTGACTCAATCCAACAACGTGAGTTGGGCAATAGCATCCATCATTTTCAATAATATTGAGGAGAGCGCTCGCATTTCCAGCATCGACTTTTCCTCCGCTAAATGCAGGAATAAAGAAATCTAAAATCACAAGGTCAAAACGTTCGGTTTCGATAAGTCGCGATGCTGACGAATAATCTGTTGCTCGAATGCAGCGCCACGCATTTGACTCTTCTTCATTCAAAAACGCATTAATGCGCTCAAATTTAATGTCTTCATCTTCTACGATAAGAATTCGGAGCGCCATCAAATATATTCCTTGACAAGTCTATCCAATTCGGACTTCCATTTGTCTTCTCCAAGCCGAACATGAATGGCGCCACAAAAATTTTCAGGGAACGCCTGCAAGCACAAATTTCTTAACTCGTCTAATGATTGCACCATGACGTTATCGTCGCTGAATTGCTCGTGTTGGGTTGTAATGACTACAGGCGTTTTATTCCAAGCGGCAGCCATATGCTGCAATATTCTCAGTCCTGCAAGTGCCTCAGTAGACGCATGCGCGCGCCCACTAACCTGAAATGTCATGTCTAATATAACGAGTGCGAAATCATATTTTTCAAGAAGCATATGCGCACTACGAATATCTTTCGAGCGCCTCACAAAGTCGATAGACACGCCGTTATCACTGAGTACTTCAATGATATGTAAAGCCTTTTCATCGCTGTCCTCTGCCAATAAGACCCACTTCATTTATAACAAGCACCTCTCGTGGCAGCGCAAATTCTACGCGAAATGTCGGATCGGATTTGGTTGGACGAAACGCGTCAGCCACCCACTTCCAGCCGAAATCTGAATAAACAGAATAAATCTTGCCAAAACCGGATCCTCCCTCTTCGCCGACATTTACTGTGTGAGCCGACCGAATCTTAGCAAGCGTTTTATGAAGCATTTCATCAATTTTATCATCACTGAAATGTGGCGAGACCTCGTTCAGCACACGGACACGTACATCAATGTCGCTAATGGCAACCTGTAAGCGGCACGATGTGCTTCGAAGCAGACCACTATGTTGCACCGCGTTAGCAATAAGATTTGATAGTATCAAGTCCAACGGTTCGATGAATTGTCCTCGAAATTTCGGTTCTTTTGATTCAGGCAATAGTATACGTCGAGAATTAGTCCTAACAAAGAATTCTACCTTGGAATGTTTTGCTCTAGAAAGAGGCAAAAAACGTTGCATAATCCAGCGAAATAAGTCCGACAGCAGGAATTCCTGTAATGTATCCTTTGGCTTGTGAACAGAGATCCATGCGCGCACATCATTAAACGCAGAATTCAATTCAATTGATAACATTTCAGCTGCGGATATTGTTTTTGAATTACGCTTCATATTAAACAACGAGTTACAATAAGAATGTATCGAAGGAACAAATTCACGATCTAGTTTAAATCGAGCCAGCTCAGAAAATTCCTCTGCGCGTGCGATGGCTTTTTCGATACAAAGACGAGCGATGTTAGCTTCATCAATTCCACCGTTTGAAAAAGAATGTTGTATAATTGTACTAATATCGGTCGTTAGACGGCCAACAACATGACCATCGTGATCCGTCGTAAGCCAATGGCGCATGTATTGAACCGACGCTTCAGAAATAAAAGAACTAATTTTATTTATAACATCTATCACATATTCATCTGTATTCGCCTTAATACCAAGCAATGTGTCGCGAACGGCTCGCAGTATTCTCGGCTCAAAAACGCCATGACGTAGGTTCTTGCTTAGTACAGCATTCAAAGAATGATAACTATCACAATATATATGCTTGGCAAGCACATTAGAAACTGCAGTTATAACAAGTTTCTGATATTGAATACTTAGACGGGTGGTTTTTGATAAAGCAGGAAGTGACATGTCCGCTGACAAAAGGCGATACACCTCGCTTTCGAGAATGTGCCAATCGACTACGATACGGCCGTCACGATACATTTCAGTGAATATATGTTGACGCAAAAAGCGCTGCTCGTCCTCGATCTCTCGCTCTAATTCGCTTCGGTCGGCGTTTGGAAAATTGTTAAATCGTTGAAGTAATGTGATGCGCGCTTTGGCAATATCGACGTCAGTTGGTATTGTTCCGGCTTGATTATTCTGAAGAACGGGATATATATCTTCAATGTTACTGCGATGCTGTAGGTGACGAGTTAGAAGTATGCGAATTGGGGTGGGTGCACTTTTAAATAAGTCTGCAAGAACGCGATTGCCGCCCAATTTACGACGTTGCATTTCACGACGCATTACATTACGGAGACATGTATTAACAAAGGCGGGACTGTAACGCCAAAGAGTATGTGGGTCAGCAAATATCTTAAAATCTGGATTTTGTGCAATCAATAGAACAAAAATATAGTCCTTTGTTTGGGCGGAGGGTGGACAAGAAATATATGATAAAATATGTGGCCAGTCTAAAAATTGCGTAATGTGTGGGTCTGAGCAATAGAGCGCGATGATTTTTTTTAAAATAACGTCTCGACTGCCGCGTCTGGACAAATCAGTATTTATTGCATTTATGCTGAACGCAGCCCACATAAAAGGAGACGGGAAGTGGCGGCGATATGCCGAGAGCGACGTTGTGCTGCTATCATGTGCGGCTTCGGAAAGGCTCTTTTCGAGACATTGATTGGCCTCAGTGAAGGCGAGAGCTTGACTTGGCGATAAGAAGCTCGAGGGTTCCGACCCAGGTAATGAGCGCCCAATTCGGCGAACTAATAGGATCTCCGAGAGTAAATTATTAAGGCGGTAAGCAAATATGTCGGCGACAAAGACGGGTGTAATTATATTGTCAGGCGAGACGCGGGGGTCGATTAAGCGAATTAACCCATGGAGTGCAGGGCCGCCGAGGACTGGCCAGGCCACAGTTGTGGCGGAGCGCAATATGTGAATTGCCTCTGATATAGTTTCTAGGCGCGCAATGGGCGCATCTGGCCCTTCATGGACGCGCCCAAGCGAAGAAAGCAATGTGTACGCATTCGTGGTGTCGATGTGCGCGTGGCGATATAAACGAGCCTGTAGACGATAAATGAGACGGTAGTATTGATTCCATTCATGATGCGACGGCCTGACCATGTTCGATGCATCAAGTAAATTCTTACTATCAAAGCGATCCGCAGGGTTATCGAGCGTTGATCCAACCGCGATAAAAGAAATTAATGGATACGACGGAACGTTAAGGTATGTCGAAAGCAAGCGATTTCTGAAAGTATAGTCAGTAGTAATTGTTATATACTCGACAAGATGTTTTGTTAGTGTATTTTGCAGAGGTGTTTTCGGAAAATCCTTACAAAATAAAGTCGATAGATGCAAAATGGTATGTGAGGTAGGGTCGTGATCTGTGAGTTGATTATGGCAAACAGCGCTGATATAGTTTCGATATCGCCGAATGATTGATGAATAGAAACGTTTCATTGCGAAATCCATGCGCGAAGGAGCAAAAGACTATCACATGATTAAATGATATAGTTTTTGCTGACGGCCGTCCACTCTTGTTTCGCGTTCGGGCGTGCTCAATTGTGCGCATAATGTGATTTATGGAACCGCCGTCCTGAGCGCATTTGGCGCCGTCAAGCCATTCTGCCGTTTCCAGCTCCGACTGGTCCTTACCGGTCATCGCGGTCTCGATGTTCGATTAAGTCCGTCCCCTTTGACCTGAGACCCGACTTTCCTCCGGTTATGGGGAGAGTCCTTGGGTTGATTTAGGGCCTATGCGGCCCTGGTTTCCAGATAGATTTGTGCGGCGAACTCGGCGGGTGTCTTGTTGCCGAGGGCCGA
>VWVY01000006.1 GCA_009846685.1 Rhizobiales bacterium SYSU XM002
GTCCGCCGCACCGTCTGCGATTGATCCGCAGGCGCCCATCTTCTCCCCCGGTGCGGGTTGCCCCCTGCCCTATCCCCTTCCCGCACCAACTCGCCCCGCTTCCCAAAAAAGGAAGCGGGGCTTTTCGTCGAGAAAGCCCAGGGGCGGCCCATTTCCGTGTCCACGAACGGAAAATTCGCCGGAGCGTGCGGCAGGGCACCGCCCGGATCTCGCGTGAAGGTCATGCTGCCTTCACTGCTCGAGACCAGCAGGACTGACCCCAACCCCCGAAAGATCGGTCGCAAGGCTTTCCCCCCGAGCCCCGACCGGAAGGAGAACGACATGAACCTCTTCAGCAAGACCCTCGCCGCCGGCGCTGCCGCACTCACCCTCGCCGTCGCTTTCGCGCCGGCAGCGGAGGCCCGTCATTTCCGCCATCACGGTTGGCACGGCCATCACGGCCCGCATCTCGGCTGGCGCGCCCGCCACTGGGGCGCCCCGATCGTCGTCGGCGGCGGCTACGTCGGCGGCTGCTACATCGCCCGCAAGCGCATCTACGATCCCTACCTCGGTCGCGTCGTCTTCGTCCGCCGCACTGTCTGCGGCTGACCAGTTCCGCAACGGCCCTATCGAGCCCCGCCCGCCGGCGGGGCTTTCCCTTTTGCTGCGCTGGACAAGGATGGTCTCCAATAATAACATCGACAAAATATCGATAAATTGAGGATAACGCCGTGGCTCTCCATTTCTCCGAGCAGGAATTCGCCGGACGCAAGACCGCGCTCCTCAAGGCCATGCAGGTCGAAAAGCTAGACGCGCTGTTCCTGTTCCAGCAGGAGAGCCACTACTGGCTGACGGGCTACGACACCTTCGGCTTCTGCTTCTTCCAGTGTCTCGTCGTCCGCGCTGACGGGAAGACATGCCTCCTGACCCGCTCCGCCGACCTTCGGCAGGCGCAACGCACCTCGAATATCGGCGACATCCGCATCTGGAAAGACGGTCTTCATGCCGCGCCGATCGATGATCTCAAAGCCATCGCAACGGAGTTCGGTCTCGCTGGGAAACGGATTGGCTGCGAGTTCGAAAGCTACGGCCTCATTCACGCCAATGGCCGCAAACTGGACGCGGCATTTTTAGGCTTCGCCGACCTCATTGACGCAAGCCAGATCGTGAACCGCCTCCGCGTCGTCAAATCCCCAGCTGAAATCGCTTATGTCCGCGAGGCCGCCCGCCTCTCGGATCTAGCTGATGCCGTCGCCATCGAGATGACACGGGAGGGCGCGGACGAAGGCGAGATCCTCGCCGCCCAGCATGCGGCGATCTTCGCCGCAGGCGGCGATTACCCGGCGAACGAGTTCATCATCGGCTCGGCCGGCGATGCGCTTCTGTGCCGCTACAAGGCCGGGCGGCGTCAACTCGGGGCGCAAGATCAACTGACGCTCGAATTTGCCGGCGCTTTCCGGCACTACCACGCTGCGATCATGCGCACGCATGTCGTCGGCGAACCTACCAAGCGACATCTGGCCTACCACGCCGCCGCGCGCGAGGCGCTCGATGCTTGCCAGGCCGCGATGCAGCCCGGCAGGACGGCAGGCGATGTCTTCGCCGCCCATGCGGGCGTGTTCGACGCGCATGGCCTCGGCAATCACCGGCTCAACGCTTGCGGCTATTCGCTAGGCGCCAAGTTCACGCCTTCCTGGATGGACTGGCCGATGTTCTATGAGAAAAATCCGTATATCCTTGCGCCGGGCATGGTGCTGTTTGCGCACATGATCCTCATGGACTCGGAGACCGAGACCGCCATGTGCCTCGGGCGCACCTACCTCGTTGGCGAAGCAGGCGCCGAGCCGATCAACGCCGGCAACCTTGATCTGGTGGTGAAATGAGAACTGTCGCGCTGTCCCTGCCGATCATCGTTCTCGCCGGGACAGCCATCGCCCAGAACGCCCCCTCGGCGGTGACGGGCGGCTCGCCCTCCGTCACCGTTGGCGGAACGCCGGCGGCCCGGCAGGGAGACACGACGGCGGACGGAAAAGCCATCACGGGCGGCTCGACCAACGTCTTCATCAACGGTCGCCCCGCGGCCACAGCCGGGAGCGCGACCGACTGCGGCGGCGCGATCGTCGGCGGTTCCGGCAACGTTTTCATCAACGGCAAGCCGCTGGCGACCACCGGTAGCCGGACCAGCCCCTGCCCCACGCGCTGAACCTTGCGCGTTTACCAAACCGGCTGCTTGCCGGCGGGGCCCCTTTCCTCCCCTCGCGCATGGAGTTAATAGAAGGTTAAGAACCCGCTTCGCCTGAAACCGGCGCGGACAAGCCGAAAGACTGCCGAGGCATTGCCATGCGTAAACTCATTCCGGCCCTTCTGGCCCTTTCGTTTCTGAGCGCCTGCCAGTCCGAGATGACAGCCTCTGCGCCGACCGGCGCGCTGAAGACGCCCGGCGCACCGATCGCCTTCGTCGCGGTCGAGGGACCGCAGGGCGATGTCGCACGCAAATTCGAGAGTGTGCTTGCGCAGGAGGCGCAGAAGCGCGGCTTCTCGGTGGTTGGCGCGGCGGATGCTGGTTCCGCCCTGCGCGTGAAGACCTATCTCGACGCCTACAAGGGCGACGATGGAACGCCGGGGTTCGCCTGGGTCATGGATACATCGGATAACGGCAAGACGCGCTCCGCCCGCATCAAAGGCGCCGCAGCGTTGCCGGGCGCACGCAGCGCGGATCTGAACGCGCTTGATGAGGCGGCGATGCGACAGATTGCGCAGATGAGCCTCAACGATCTCGTCCGACAGATGAGCGAGCCCGCCCCGGCCTCGGAATAGGTCGACGGAACAAACCGTTGATTTTCGGTCACGCTCGCGGGAAAGACCTGTGATGTGACAGTCCTGTCATGTTGAAACGCCCGAGTGGGCACGCTACCAGCAAAGCGACTTCGCTTGGATGGACCGACCCGTGCCGGGCCGGATTTCAGGGACCTTTCCGATGGACAAGATCAAACTCGTCGCGGGCAATTCCAATCGTCCGCTGGCGGAAGCGATTGCCGCTTATCTCCAGCAGCCTCTGGCCAAATGCCAGGTGCGGCGCTTCGCGGATATGGAGATCTTCGTCGAAATTCAGGAAAATGTGCGCGGCGAGGATGTCTATATCATCCAGTCCACCTCGTTTCCGACCAACGATCACCTGATGGAGCTGCTCATCATCACCGATGCGCTGCGCCGCTCCTCGGCCAAGCGAATCACGGCGGTCGTGCCCTATTTCGGCTACGCCCGGCAGGATCGGAAGTCCGCTCCGCGCACGCCGATTTCGGCCAAGCTGGTCGCCAACCTGATCACCGAAGCCGGTGCTGACCGCGTACTGACGCTCGACCTCCACGCTGCGCAGATCCAGGGCTTCTTCGACGTGCCGGTAGATAACCTTTTCGGCGCGCCGGTGATGGTGCAGGACATCAAGGCGCGATTCGAGGCTGGCAAGGTGATGGTGGTCTCGCCCGACGTCGGCGGTGTGGTTCGTGCCCGCGCACTCGCCAATCGTATCAACGCCCCGCTCGCCATCGTCGACAAGCGCCGTCCGCGCGCCGGCGAAAGCGAGGTGATGAACATCATCGGTGATGTCGAGGGCTATTCCTGCGTCCTCGTCGACGACATCGTCGATTCCGGCGGCACGCTGTGCAATGCGGCTGACGCGCTGCTCGCCAACGGCGCCAAAGATGTCTCCGCCTACATCACCCACGGGGTTCTATCGGGCGGCGCGGTCGCCCGTATTACCGCGTCGAAGTTGAAGGAACTGGTCCTCACCGACACCATCCAGCCGACCGAGGCCGTGCGCGTCGCCAAGAACATCCGGGTGATCTCGGTCGCGACGCTGATCGGCGAGGCGATCAAGCGCACGGCCGGCGAGGAAAGCGTATCGAGCCTGTTCGATTGATTTATCGTTCGTCGCGCGTTGCGCGGGCAAGCAGCAGGACGACAAGGCTCGCCAGAATCGTCAGCCCGACAAGAACCATTCCCAGCGCCATCGCCAGCGGCAATTCGCCCTTCGAGGTTTCGAGCACAATCGCGGTCGTCATCGACCGTGTGTAGCCGCGGATATTCCCGCCGACGATCATGATAGCGCCGACCTCGGCGATCGCGCGTCCGAAGCAGGTGAGGAAAACCGTCGCCAGCGGCACCCTCGCCATGCCCAGAAGCGTACGCACGATGACGGCAAAGCCAGCACCGTCGATTTTCAACGCATCACCGAAATCGGTCCAGACGCCTTGCGCGACGCGATGCTGCAGCGCAAGCGCCAACGGAAAGATCAGCACCGTTTGCGCTGCGATCATCCCGCCGGGCGTAAACAGCAGACCAAGAAACCCGAGCGGACCGGATCGCGACAGAAGTAGGTACAGCACCAGCCCGACAACGACCGGAGGCAGGCCCTGAAAGGCGTTGACCAGCACGAGGACGCCCGGACGTCCCGGAAAATCGCGTGTGGCGACAAGCACAGCGCAGGGAAACGCGAGAGCGAAGGCGATGCAGGTGGCCGTGAGGCTCACCCGCAACGAGAGCGCGACGATCGACAGGAATTCAGGATCGAGGCCGGACACAAGGCCCAGCGCCAGCGAAAACGCGTCTCCCATTGCAGATGTCCAGCCTTTCCAGACTGATGTGGATCAGCTCTTCGGGGCGGCCTTGCTGGGGAAGAACAGCGGTTTGCCGCCGATGGTGAAGGAAGTGATCGCCGCCGCCCCCTTCTCCGAAGTGATCCAGTCGTGCCAGACCTTGGCTTCAGCCGTCTTGATATGCGCACCCTTCGCCGGGTTCACGAGGATCGAGGAATAGGGGTTGAAAAGCGAAACGTCGCCTTCAAGAACGATGTCGAGATTGTCTTTGTTGGCGAAGGAGAGCCAGGTGCCCCGATCGGCCAGCGTGTAGGCCGGCATCGCGGCGGCGGCGTTGAGGGTCGGCCCCATGCCGGTGCCGAGTTCACGATACCACGCTTTGTCCGGCTCGACGCCGGCTGCCTTCCAGATGCGGAGCTCCTTCGCGTGCGTGCCACTCTTGTCGCCGCGCGAGGCGAAAGTCGCCTTGGCGGCCGCTATCGCCTTGAAGGCCTCATTGATACCATTGACTGCCTTGACCTTGGCCGGATCGGCCTTCGGACCGATCAGCACGAAATCGTTGTACATCACGTCACGACGGTCGAGCCCATGCCCTTCAGCGACGAATTTCTCTTCCGCCACGCGGTCATGCACAAGAAGCGCGTCGGCATCGCCCTTGGCCGCAAGCGCCAGTGCCTGACCCGTGCCGAGCGCGACGACCTTGACCTCGATGCCGGTATCGGCGGTGAATTTCGGCAGGATATGCTTGAACAGGCCCGATTGCTCGGTCGAGGTAGTCGAGGCCAGCGTTATGAATTTATCGGCTGCTGACGCGCACAGGGTTGAGACAAGCACGGAAACAGCAAGGAATAAGGCACGCATGGCGGGAGCTCCCGTGAAATCGACTATTCGGGCAGCGTGATCGAAGCAGTGCGCCCGCGCAACAAAAAACAGCTATAGGAATTCCCTATATTATTGATTTGATTTGAATATTCCCTTCAACACAAAGACGCGCGGGACGCATCGTATCGCGTCCCGCGTGCAGTAAAAAAGCTTCTACTTCACTGGCTTGAGGCTGTTGATGATCCCCATGAGGTGCTTGAGATTGTCCTTCTCGCCTTCGGGCGATGCCCAATATGTCAGCAGGAGGCCACGCGTCTCCGTGACCTGAAGGACCGTCAGGCTGACATGAGCGGCGCCGTCCGCATCCTTTCCGTCCCACTTCACCTCCACGCCCGTCATACCGTTGATGGTGATGGTACTCTGCTTTTGGGTCGCGCGATCGATTTCGACCTCCTTGGACTTCAGCCAGACGATCGAATCCGCGATGGCCTGGGCGACATCCTTGAGTTCCGTAACCTCGACGGCGACATACACTTCGTTGTCATCCGAATTGGATTCGATGCCCTTGGCGATCTCGGTCGTTTCCCAATCATCCGGCATCGTCACAACCGCGACGGGATCGGGATTGGGAATAGTGTATGACTTTGCATCGGCCAGTGCAGGCACGAACAGGATTAGCCCGGCAGCAATTATTTGCCGCATCGAGGACATCTTCATGGTGTTTCTTTCTGACAAAGATTTGCAGCGACGTTCTCAAAACGCCTGAAAGATTCATACCGCCCTTTTACTTGGTACGGAAGCAGATTCGGCATCCTTGCCAAGCGAAGGCATTTCGCTTATTAGCCCCACCAGCCGTTCCTACACCCTTGGAGGAGAGCGGCGATCACAAGGTTCGGGCCAGTCGGAAGCGGTTGGTCGCGGGCCGATTTTTGTTTGGAGAATGACGATGTCCACCATCAAGAACCTCTCGGCCCAGCGCCGTGAGCGGGCCGGTAAGGGGGCCGCCCGTGCCGTTCGCCGTGAAGGCCGTGTTCCGGCTGTCATCTACGGCGCCGGCGAGGCCCCGGTCTCGATCTCGCTCGATTTCAAGGAAACCAACCGCCTCATCTATGCGGGCCATTTCCTGACCACGCTGTTCGACATTGATGTCGACGGCAAGAAGATCCGCGCCATTCCGCGTGACTACCAGCTCGATGTCGTGCGCGATTTCCCGATGCACGTCGACTTCCTGCGCCTCGGCAAGGACTCGGTGATCAAGGTCGCCGTGCCGGTCCACGTGGTTGGCCAGGAAGCCTCGCCGGGCCTCAAGGCCGGCGGCGCGCTCAACGTCGTCCGTCACACGGTCGAGTTCATGGTTCCGGCCGACAGCATCCCGGACTTCATCGAGGTCGATGTCTCGAAGTCCAAGGTCGGCGATTCGGTCCACATCTCGGCGGTCAAGGTTCCGGCCGGTGCGAAGCCCGTGATTTCCGATCGTGATTTCACGATCGTGACGATCGCCGGCACCGCCGCCACCAAGAACGACGACGAAGGCGCCGAAGCCTCCGAATAACGGATAAAGGCTGTCGCGCACGGCGCGGCAGCCCTTTTTCACCGAACAGGCGAGCCTGACGATGCACCTTCTCGTCGGCCTAGGGAATCCCGGCGCCCGCTATGCCGGAAACCGGCACAACATCGGCTTCATGGCCATCGACGCGCTGCATGGTCGCTGGCGCGGCGCGCCGTGGCGCGCGCGGTTTCAGGGCGAGGCGAGCGAGGCGATGATCGGCACCGAGAAGGTCGTGCTTCTCAAGCCGACGACTTTCATGAACGAGAGCGGCCGCGCTGTTCGCGCGGCGATGGACTTCTACAAGATCGCGCTCGACGATGTGTATGTCTTCCATGACGAACTCGATCTGCCACCGGCTCGTCTTCGGGTGAAGAAGGGTGGCGGCAACGCCGGGCACAACGGGCTGCGCTCGATCACCACCCATTGCGGCAACGATTATCCACGCGTGCGCCTGGGCATCGGCCACCCCGGCGACAAGGCTTTGGTGCATTCCTACGTGCTGAACGACTTCGGCAAGGTCGAGGCCCCCTGGGTCGACGACCTCTGCGATGCCATCGCGGAATACGCCGAGTTGCTGGTCAAAGGCGATGCAGCGCATTTCCAGTCGAAGGTCCTGCTGAAGATGGAGGCGCGCGGCCACGGCATGACCGAACCGGTGACCAAAGCCGCCAAAAAAGACTAGACAGGCAGCGACCTGCGGTCGAAAAGGCCGCAGCATTCGCGATAAACAGGACAGAACGGAACGGACATGGGTTTCAAATGCGGTATTGTCGGGCTGCCGAACGTCGGCAAATCGACCCTCTTCAACGCGCTGACCCAGACCGCCGCCGCACAGGCCGCGAACTACCCTTTCTGTACGATCGAGCCGAACGTCGGCGATGTCGCGGTGCCGGACAGCCGCCTCGATGCGCTCTCCGCAATCGCTGGCTCGAAAGAGATCATCCCCACCCGCCTCACGTTTGTTGATATTGCCGGTCTTGTGCGTGGTGCCTCGAAGGGCGAAGGACTCGGCAACCAGTTTCTCGCCAACATCCGCGAATGCGATGCCATCGCCCATGTCGTGCGGTGCTACGAGGACCCGGACATCACTCATGTCGAGGGCAAGATTGATCCTGTGGCGGATATCGAGACCATCGAGACCGAGTTGATGCTCGCCGACCTTGAGAGCCTCGAAAAGCGCATCATCCCGATCGAGAAGAAGGCCAAGGGACAGGACAAGGAAGCGAAGGAACTCTTCGACCTGATGAGCCGCGCCCTCGTGCTGCTCCGCGACGGCAAGCCTGCACGCCTTGTCGAGTTGAAGAGCGGCGAGCGGCGCGCTTTCGAGATGCTGGGGCTGCTGACATCGAAGCCCGTGCTCTATGTCTGCAACGTCGAGGAAGGCGCTGCAGACAAGGGTAATGCCTTCTCCGAGAAGGTTTTCGCCCGCGCGAAAGAGGAAGGCGCGCGCGCTGTCGTCGTATCGGCCAAGATCGAGAGCGAGATCGCTGTGCTCTCGATTGAGGAGCAGAAGGAATATCTCGAAGCCATCGGGCTTTCGGAGCCGGGCCTAAACCGCGTCATCCGTGAGGGCTATGCGCTGCTCGGCCTCATCACCTATTTCACCGTCGGCCCGAAGGAAGCCCGCGCCTGGACGATCGAGACCGGTACGAAGGCCCCAGCCGCCGCTGGGGTGATCCACACGGATTTCGAGAAGGGCTTCATCCGCGCCGAAACGATTGCCTATGCTGATTACGTCGCCAACAAGGGCGAGGCGGGCGCGCGCGAAGCAGGAAAATTCCGCCTCGAAGGCAAGGAGTATGTCGTCGCGGATGGCGACGTGCTGCATTTCCGCTTTGCAAACTGAACCGGCAGATTTCAGGCTTTTTCGTTAACAAATTAGACCTTAGTATTAGATCATTCTCGAACACGGGAGGATCTGATGCCGGAACTCGCAAACCAGATGCGCACGGTGTACTACCGCGCCCTGCTCGTCCTCCTCTTTCCGTTCGTCTTCGCCGCGACCTATATCGAACAGATCGCGCCGGAGTGGTTCAGCGGGTTCATGACGGGCTTCAAATTCTCGCTGATCTTCTCGGCGGCGTCTTCGGTAATCCTATTGGCCTATATCAATCTCTTCGCAATGGCCTGAGACACTACCCACCGACGGCTTGCGTCCGGCGCATCCATCGCGCATGGTGCAGTGCGAAAGCCTCCTTGGCTGTGTCCGCATTGCAGTGATTTTCCATGCTTTTCTTTGAAGATTTCATCGTAGGACGCACGGTGCCCTATGGCGTCTTGACGATCGACGAAGCCGAAATGCTGGCCTTCGCCCGCGAATTCGATCCGCAACCCATGCACCTCGACGGCGCCTCCGAACAGGCGCGAATGATGGGCGGCTTGCTGGCCTCGGGCTGGTTCACGGTATCGGCCAACATGCGCCTGATGGTCGATAGTTTCCTCGCCCGATCTTCGAGCATGGCCGGCCCAGGCGTGTCGAGCGTGCGCTGGGCGAAGCCCATTCGTGCCGGAGACATGCTCGACGGCGCCTTCACGGTCCTGGACCGCAAGGCCTCACGCACCAAGCCGGACCGCGGTTTCGTTCGTTTTCTGCTGACCTTGCGCAACCGGGACAGAGAACTGGTTTTCGAACAGGACTGTCTGGTGATGTTCGGCCTGCGCGAACCCGGCACGCCGCAGGCGGTGGCTTCCGAAATCGTCCGCCCTCGCCAGGACGACCTATCGCGGGCACCGACACGCGAATTTCTCGGCCCCATCGAAGAAATCGCGGCAGGCGATATCGTCTGCTGGGGCGACCATACCTTTACCGAAGAGGCGATCATCCGTTTCGGCACACGCTTCGATCCGCAAGCCTATCACATCAGCCGCGCAGCTGGCGAAGCAAGCCATTTCGGCGGGCTCGTGGCCTCAGGCTGGCATTCCGCCTCTGCCTGGCTCCGCACCGTCATTGACCACTGGAACGCCATCGGCGCGGCGACGCAGCTGCCAGCGCGCGGCCCAGGCTTCGGACTGAAGGACATCGTCTGGTTCAAGCCAGTCTATGCCAATGATACCCTGACCTATTATTCGAAGGTTCTCGACGCGCGCCCGAGCGCCAGCAAACCCGGCTGGGGCATCCTCACCCAGCGCAATTACGGTTACAATCAGCGTGGCGACCTCGTTCTCGCCTTCACCGGCGCCTCGCTCTGGGGCGCCCGCACGGAAGTACCGGCATGACCCGGCCGCAACGCGCGCGACCACCCCTGCTGCGGAAGGGCCCGCATAGTTTTCTCGTCGTGATGGCAACGGAAGCCGAATACGGCCCTGCGCTGCGCGCGCGCATTGCCCCCGTTATCACCGGCGTCGGCCCTGTCGAGGCCGCCATCGGTACGGCACGGGCGCTTGAAGCCTGTCTCGACCTTGGAGCTTTGCCCGATTACGTGCTTTCGCTCGGCTCCGCCGGTTCCGCAAAGCTGGAGCAAGGAAAGGTCTATCAAGTCGCCTCCGTCTCCTATCGCGACATGGATGCATCGCCGCTCGGCTTCACCAAGGGCGTGACGCCGTTTCTCGATCACCCCGTGGAGATACCCCTCCCCGTGCGGCTGGCCGGCATCAACCCTGCCCGGCTCTCGACTGGCGCCAACATCGTCTCCGGGCAGGCCTATGCTGCTATCGACGCGGATATGGTGGATATGGAGACCTTCGCGCTTCTACGCGCCTGCCAGCATTTCGAGGTGCCGTTGATCGGCCTGCGCGGAATCTCGGACGGCGCACGCGAACTGCATCATTACGATGACTGGACCGAACTGCTCGGCCATCTCGACGCGGAACTGGCAGCGATCATCGATCGCCTGGCGGAGATCATGCCGCACGATTGACGTGAGGCATCAGTGTCCCGGAAACCCCACGAGCGTGCGCACTGGCACGCCCAAGGCCTCGATCTTCCGCGCACCGCCGAGATCCGGAAGGTCGATCACGAAACAGGCGGCGACGACCTCCGCGCCGAGCTTCTGGAGCAGTTGCACCGCCGCCGTCGCGGTGCCGCCGGTTGCGATGAGATCGTCGACGAGGATGACCTCCTCGCCCCGTGTGACGGCATCGACATGCATTTCCATCTCGTCGGTGCCGTATTCGAGTGCATAGGAAATCGAGACGGTCTGATGCGGCAGCTTGCCCTTCTTGCGGATCGGCACGAAGCCGCAGGAAAGCTGATGCGCGATCGCCCCACCAAGAATGAAACCGCGCGCCTCGATACCCGCGACTTTCTCGATCCTGCTTCCCGCATAGGGCTGGACTAGCTCGTCAACGGCCCGACGGAAGGCGCGCGGATTGCCGAGCAGTGTCGAGATATCGCGGAATTCGATCCCCGGCTTCGGATAGTCGGAAATCGTGCGGATGGCGCTGCGAAGATCGTTCATGAAAGTTCTGTTCCCGGATCGCGGTTCAGCGACCCAATTCAGCAGGTTGCCGTCCTTACCTCAAGTCATTCCGCCGGCCATGAAAAAGGGGCCTCGCGGCCCCTCGATCAAGTGTTGGCGAACCGGCTCAGTGCGCGTCGCCGAGGCGAGCCCAGATGCGCTTCTTGGTGAAGTAGAGCAGCCCGGCGAGAACGATCAGCCACAGGATGACCTTCGCGCCCGTCTGCTTGCGTTCTTCCATCTTCGGTTCGGCAGCCCACATCAGGAAGGCCGCGACATCCTTCGCAACCTGCTCGCGCGTCACGGGCGTGCCGTCGGTGTAGAAGTTCGCGTCCTGCGCCTTACCGGCATCATCGAACAGGGCGACGAGCGGATTGGCCATCGCGATCTTGTTGCCGGGGAAATAGCGGTTCCAGTGCAGCCCGTCCTCGATCTTCTCACCGTGGGGCGGCGCACCGTATCCGGTAAGGATGCCGGTAATGTAATCGACACCCTGTTCCTGATACTGGGTGACGATATCGATCAGCCACATCGGGAAACCGCGCTCGTAGGTTCGGGCCTTCGCGATCACCGAAAAGTCCGGCGGAACGGCGCCGTTGTTGGCCGCCTTGGCGGCCTCGTCATTGGCGAAGGGCTTCGGGAACCGGTCTGCCGGGCGGCCGGGACGCTCGAACATCTCGCCGCTCTCGTTCGGACCGTCCTTGACCTTGTATTCCTTGGCGAGGGTCTTGACCTGGCCTTCGGTGAAGCCTGGACCGCCGGGCTGGTAAAGGTTACGGAACGAGAGCTTCTCGAGGCCGTGGCACGCAGCGCAGACTTCCTTGTAAACCTTGAAGCCACGCTGGAGCTGAGCGCGATCGAAGGTGCCGAACGGGCCGGAAAAGCTCCACTTCTGCGCCGGCGGGTGTTCGGTACCGCCGGACGCGAGAGCCGGGGTTCCGATGAAGGCCAGGCTCGCGACAGCAAGAGCGGCCATCAGGGGACGGGACGACTTGATCATCATGCTATTCCTTCTTCCCGTCTCAACTTACTTCTTGCTCTCGCCGAGCACAGCGTCGGCAATCGAAGCTGGCACCGCCTTCGGCTTCTCGAACAGGCCGAGCAGCGGCAGGACCACGAAGAAGTAGGCGAAGTACATCGCGGTCAGAATCTGCGCGAAGCCGACCATGTCGAGCACCGTGCGACCGCCGAGGCTGAGCACAACCTTGTCGGTCGGCTGCGAGCCGGTGTAGCCGAGCAGCACCGAGACCACGACGAAGATCCAGAAGAATATCTTGAAGGTCGGACGATAGCGACCGGACTTGATCTTGGAGGTATCGAGCCACGGCAGGAAGGCCAGCACCGCGATCGAGGCGAACATCGCGACGACGCCGCCGAGCTTGTCAGGGATAGCACGCAGGATGCCGTAGAACGGCAGGAAGTACCATTCCGGGACGATGTGCGCTGGGGTCTTCAGCGGATCGGCGTGGATGTAGTTGTCGGCATGGCCAAGGAAGTTCGGGTGGTAGAACACGAACCACGCGAAGAGGATCATGAAGCAGACCATCGCGAAGAGGTCCTTCACGGTCGCGAACGGCGTGAAGGGGATCGTATCCTTCGCATAGTTCTTCACCTCGACGCCGGCCGGGTTATTCTGCCCGACATGGTGCAGCGCCCAGACGTGCAGGATCACCACGCCGAAGATCATGAACGGCAGGAGATAATGCAGCGAGAAGAAGCGGTTGAGCGTCGGGTTATCGACCGAATAGCCGCCCCACAGCCAGGTCACGATCGGATCGCCGATCACCGGAATGGCCGAGAACAGGTTGGTGATGACAGTCGCGCCCCAGAAAGACATCTGGCCCCAGGGGAGCACGTAGCCCATGAAAGCGGTCGCCATCATCAGGAGGAAGATCACGACGCCGAGGATCCAGAGCACCTCACGCGGGGCCTTGTAGGAGCCATAGTACATGCCGCGGAAGATGTGGATATAAACCGCGATGAAGAACATCGAGGCGCCGTTCGCGTGCGCATAGCGCATCAACCAGCCGTAGTTCACATCGCGCATGATGTGCTCGACGGAGCTGAAGGCGAAATCGACATGCGGCGTGTAGTGCATCACAAGCACCACGCCGGTCACGATCTGCGCGACCAGCATGAACATCAGGATGCCGCCGAAGGTCCACCAGTAATTCAGGTTGCGCGGCACCGGGTAGGACACCGCCGAGTCATGAGTCAGGCGGATGATCGGCAGGCGCGCATCGAGCCAGCGCTCGATCCCCGTCTTCGGCACATAAGTGGAATGATGCTCAGACATTCTCTTTTCTCACCTTGCTCGATCAGCCGATCTTGATCTTCGTCGCCGACTGGAAAGCATAGTCGGGAATGAAGAGGTTCTTCGGCGCCGGGCCCTTCCGGATGCGGCCGGCACTGTCGTAATGCGAGCCGTGGCACGGGCAATACCAGCCGTTGTAATCGCCGGCGAACCCGGTCGGCACGCAGCCGAGGTGCGTGCAGTTGCCGTAAACGACGATCCACTGCTCCTGAGCCTTGCCTTCGAAGGCCTTGACGCGCTTCGCATCGGGTTCCGGATCGATCTTGATTTCCGGATCGTCCTTCTTCGCGGCCTCGATTTCGGCCTTGGTGCGATGGCGGACGAAAATCGGCTTGCCGCGCCATTTCAGCGTGATTGCCTTGCCCTCGCCGATCGGCGCGAGATCGACCTCGACCGGCGCGCCGGCGGCGATCGTCGAGGCATCCGGCAGCATCTGGGAGATCAACGGCCAGACGGCGGCAGCGCCCGCAACGGCACCGGCGGCCCCGGTCGCCAGGAACAGGAAATCACGGCGGTTCGGTTCGCTCATCGAATGATCAGCCACTTGTCTCTATCCTTCCACAACGTGCGCGGCTCCCGGCCATGCACCTTCGATGGCCCCAAGGGGTCGACGATCAGCCGTCCATATCCGAATTGCCGCAATTTCGCCATGCCAAAAAAGGCTGGAAACCGCCGCGCCGGCCGGACCCAAATGACGGCACCACCAGCGAAACAGATCGGAATCTGGAACGATCCTGAATTGCATGGCTCAATGGCACCGTCAGCACCGCTTGTCCATCCCCCTCGGAGCCGTTAGACCCCTCAACGATGGTCGATCAATCGGAAAATTTGGCAGGCGCTGCAAAACTGCGACTCGCGCTTTATGAGCCGGATATTCCACAGAATACCGGCACGCTGATGCGGCTAGCCGCCTGCCTCGGCATTCCACTCGATCTGATCGAACCTGCGGGCTTCGATGCCAGCGATCGCAACCTGAAGCGTTCGGCGCTCGACTACCTGCACGCGCTTAGCCTTCGGCGGCACCTGTCGTTCGCGCATTTCGATGCCTGGCGACGACAAGAGGGGTCGCGGCTCGTGCTGGCGACGACGAAAGGTGCTGTCCGCCATACCGATTTCCGGTTTCTGCCCGGCGATACGCTCCTGCTCGGGCGGGAAAGCGCCGGGGTGCCGGATGCAATCCACAACCTCGCCGATGCGCGCATCACGATCCCGATCCGTCCCGGCCTGCGTTCGCTCAACATCGCCGTTGCAGGTGGGATTCTCGTGGCGGAAGCCTTGCGACAACTTGACGCATTTCCCCCGCTCGCGCCTTATCCGGCTCACTAAGGAGGCCACCATGTCGCTGCTTGACGATCCCACCATCACCGAACGCCGCGAAAAAGCCCATGCGTGGTTCCTCGACCTGCAGTCGCGCATTATGGCCGCCTTCGAGGAAGCCGAGACCAGTGCGACAGGTCCGTTCTTCGACGAGGCGCGCGAGCCCGGCAAAGCCGAATTCAAGCCGTGGGCACGGACTAATCACGATGATTCTCCCGGTGGCGGCGGCCGCATGGGGATGATTCGCGGCCGCGTTTTCGAGAAGGCGGGCGTGCATGTCAGTCATGTCCACGGCCGGTTCGCGCCGGAATTCGCCGGGCAGATTCCCGGCGCGGCGGAAGATCCGCGATTTGCCGCCACGGGAATCTCGTTGATCGCGCATCCTTGGAACCCGAACGCGCCTACAGTCCATATGAACACGCGCTTCGTCGTCACCTCGCGCGCCTGGTTCGGCGGCGGAGCCGACTTGACTCCGGTTCTCGATCACCGCCGCACGCAGGAAGACGCCGATACACTCGCCTTTCATGCTGCGATGTGTGCGCCCTGCGAGGCTCATGGGCGCGACTACGCTCATTTCAAGAAATGGTGCGATGAATATTTCTTCCTGAAACACAGGAACGAACCGCGCGGTATCGGCGGCATCTTCTACGACTACATCGCTGGCGAAGACTGGAACGCCGATTTCGCCTTCACGAAATCGGTGGGGCAAGCGTTTCTCGACGCCTATATCCCCATTCTCAAGGGTAACATCGGCAAGAGCTGGACCGAAGCCGACCGGCACGAGCAGCAGGTGCGGCGCGGTCGCTACGTCGAGTTCAACCTGCTCTACGATCGCGGCACGATTTTCGGGCTGAAGACCGGCGGCAACATCGAGAGCATCCTCTCGTCGATGCCGCCGAGCGTGCGCTGGCCCTAGAGCACCGATTGCAGGATTGTCCGCTGCGCTTCAGCGTCGGCAGGACATCCGGCTTTCGCCCAGGCGGCCTTGGCGCGCGCCAGCGCTTCACCGATCGCCGGCCCGGCCGCAAGCCCCAACGCCAACACATCCCTGCCCGTGAGGTGGAAGATCGGCGGGTTCTCCACCTTTTCGAGCCCCGCCAGCACCGAAACGTCACCCGTGTCGCTGGCGATGCGGCGCAGGATTTCGCCCGCGACCTCCGGAAAGCGGTCTCCCAGCAGGAAGAAGTCACGCCGTCCCGAAGCGTCGAACGAGGCACGCCCCTCACAAAACCGCCGCAGAAGGCGATCCTCGGCATTCGTCAGGCGCAAGGCATCACGCAAGTGATCGACATCCGCTTCATTCCGAACAGCGAGTGCCGCGAGACGCCACAAGGCTCCGGCATCTCCAGTAGCGGCGAGCCGGGACCTTAGCCGCGCGACATCCGCCGAGACGCCGACAATATCCGAAATCAATCCCTCGGCCTCGGCAGCTTCAAGCACCGCAAGGACATGCGGCGCCATCAGGAGCAGCAGCATCTCCTGACGGATGCGCTCGCGCGACAGTTGCGCAAAACCGGACCGCAGCGAAACCACCGCCGTCAACCCGTCCGGATCAAGCTTCCCCTCGCCGTACCAAGCCGAGAAGCGCAGGAAGCGCAGGCCGCGGAGATGGTCTTCCCGCAGACGCTGATCGGGCGAACCGATGAACCGCACCCGTCGTGCCGCGAGGTCGGCAAGCCCGCCGAAGTAGTCCTGGAGAACGCCATCGCTGCCCATCGAGAAGGCGTTGATGGTAAAGTCGCGCCGCGCTGCGTCTCGCCGGAAATCGCGTCCGAAGCGCACCGTTGCGCGGCGCCCGTCCGTCTCGATATCCTCGCGCAGGGTCGTGATCTCGTAGACCTGCCCGTCACGCACAAGGCTGACAGTGCCATGCTCGATCCCGGTCGGGACGACATGCCAGCCACCGGCCTTGCCGATCCGAATCACATCCTGCGGCAGCCACGTTGTGACGAAATCGATATCCTTGGCTTCAAGTCCAAGCAGTGCGTTGCGCAAGGCTCCGCCAACGACCCGTGTCTCCTCCCCCGGACAGGTCAGAAGCGCGAGGATATCCCGCACCGCCGGCGAACGGAGAATCGCCTGCGCGCGCAAGAGATCAGGGGCAGGATTGCCCGGCACAATCACTCGACCCGACCCGGAATGAGCTTGCCGTCCTTCACAACGGCCGGAACATAGCCACCCGTGCTCTGCCGATCGGTCAGCCCGACGAAAATCAGCGCCGCCGCAACAAGAACCAGCCCGATCAACGCCTGAACCTGCAATGCCTTGCGGGTGAGAATCTGCTTTGCCGCGCGGGGATGGCGCTCCTGCCAGACAAGGACGGCCGCGTAGGCGATGAACGGCAGGAAGAAGAACCCGGAAAGCTCGAAAACAATGCGACCCATGTGTCTTGACCTTGTTTTGTTGGGCTCGCCTCTCAATAGCGCTCGGCGAAGGAACGGAGAATACCGGCGGTGACCCCCCAGATATAGGCCGCCTCGTGTTCGAGGACGTAGAAAACCCGTTCGCGCCCTTTCCAGAAGATCGTCGATTGCCGGTAGCGGGCGAGATCCATCGCATGTGCGAGAGACACCTCGAAAACGCGCGCGACCTCGTTCGGATCAGGCGAAAGGTTTGCCGCAGGATCGACGAGCGCCACCACCGGCTGAACGCGGAACCCCGTGCCGGAGAAATAGGGCGGGAGGAAACCGAGCGGCCGCACGGCGCGGCGGGAAAGGCCGATTTCCTCCTCCGATTCGCGCAAGGCGGCGTCAAGCACGCTCTCGCCCGGCTCGACCCGCCCGCCGGGAAAGGCGACCTGCCCCGCGTGGGTCTTCAGGTGCGAGGCACGCTCGGTCAGCATCACCCGAAGCCCATCCTCGCGCACGACAACCGGGTAAAGCACCGCCGCCGGCCGCGCGCTCGTAAGAAACGAAGGATCAATCGGATGGCCCGCGATCACATGATCGCCATAGCGGCGCTCGTCTTCCGCCTCGCTCATCGGGCGATCGAGCAACACGCGACCAGCGCGCCGCGCGAAATCATCGGCGAGAGGTGAGAGAAGCGAGGAATCCGTCATCGTGATCGAGATATGGGGCAATCATCCGGGATTGAACAGGCCGAAAACGCTCAGCCTGCTCTTGCCTCCTCCGGCAGCGCAACGAACGATCCATCGAGCCAGAGGGCGAAGCGCCCGTCCGGCGTCTCGACGATGCGCTCGGCGAGTTCGAGCGCCAGTGCACGCGTCAGCCGCGCCCAGAGCCCGCCGCGCACGAGGACATAGGGTTTGAGCCCGCCCGTTTCATCGAGCTCGAACCGCAGTGGATGCTCGGCATCGACGACCGCGAGATCGTCGAGGTTGGTGCGGAAGGCAAGCGTCTCGCCTTGTTCGCCTGCCATCGCCTCCATCTCGACGGCAAGGAACGGCGCATCCTCGACCTCGATCCCGACCCGCTCGACCGGTGTCACCAGCACATGCCGTTCGGCATCTTTCCGCAGGATCGTGGAGAAGAGCTTCACCAGCGGCATCCGCTCGATCGGCGTGCCCATGTAGAACCAGCGCCCGTCGCGCGCGATGCGCATCGGGATCTCGCCGCAATAATCGGGGTTCCATTTCTCGACCGGCGGCAGCTTGCGCCCAGCATGGGCTGCGGCGACATCGAGAAAGCGCTTAGGGGGAACCGGTTCGCTCATGCCGTTAATTCTAGGGACTTCGCGCGAACTGGGAAAGAGAGTGGAGCCGCTGTTCGCCATCCCTTCGCCACGATTGGCAAATCGACTGCCTTTCCGAACACGAAATCGTGTTGAGGAACGAGCGGGAAGCGCCAAAGCTCCATTGCCGTCAGCGCGGCCCCGTTCCACACTGGCACCGACACGCCCTTTGATGTGGCGCACAGGAATGAAGGGAAACGCCGCTATGCCCGAACCTTCCGGCACCGTGACAGAACCCGCAGATTTCGCCGCCTCCTTCGTACGGATGGCGGAAGACGCCGCCGCGAACCTCGTCAAGGCGAGGGCGGAGATCGGCAAGGCGATCTTCGGCCAGGAGAAGGTGGTCGAGGAGGCGCTGGTGACGATCCTCGCCGGCGGCCATGCCCTGCTTGTCGGCGTGCCGGGTCTCGCGAAAACCCGCCTCGTCGAAACGCTGGGAACCGTTCTCGGGCTCGACGCACGCCGGGTGCAGTTCACGCCGGATCTGATGCCCTCGGACATTCTCGGCACCGAAATCCTCGAAGAGCCGAGCCCCGGCAAGCGCGCCTTCCGCTTCATCAAGGGTCCGGTCTTCGCCGAACTCCTGATGGCGGATGAAATCAATCGCGCCTCGCCGCGCACACAGTCGGCGCTGTTGCAGGCGATGCAGGAAGGATTCGTCACCATCGCCGGCCAGCGGCACGATCTGCCGCGTCCGTTCCACGTGCTCGCGACCCAGAACCCAATCGAACAGGAGGGCACCTATCCCCTCCCCGAAGCTCAGCTCGACCGCTTCCTGCTAGAAATCGACGTCGACTACCCCGATCGCGAGGCCGAAAGGCGGATGCTCATCGAGACGACTGGCTCGACCCAAGCGGAAGTTCAGGCGGTTTTCTCCGCGGAGGGTATTCTCGCCGCACAGCGCCTCGTGCGGCGTCTCCCCGTCGGCGAGAGCATCGTCGAGGCGATCCTCGATCTTGTCCGCTCGGCGCGTCCACTGCCGGGCACGCCTCTCGCCGAAAAACTGGTCTGGGGCCCGGGCCCGCGTGCAAGCCAGGCGCTGATGCTGGCGATACGCGCCCGCGCGCTGATCGAGGGACGGCTCTCGCCTTCCCTCGACGATTTGATTGCGCTCGCTGAACCTGTGCTCAAGCACCGCATGGCGCTTTCCTTCGCCGCGCGGGCGGAAGGCGAGACCATCGGCAAGATCATCGCCGGCCTTACGGCCAAGTATCGCTGAACCGGATCAGGGAGGCCACGCGCTTCATGGCGGCTGACGAGGCCCGCATCACCCCGGCCCTTCGCGGCAAGCTTCCGCCGGTGCTGACGCGCGAAGCTGCGCGCCTCTCCGAAATCCTGCCGCATCTCGTCGTCGAGGCGCGCAATGTTGCGGCACAGCTCCAGCTCGGCATTCACGGCCGCCGTCGCCCCGGACCGGGCGAGGAGTTCTGGGAATTCCGCCCGTTCGTTGCCGGGGAATCGACCAGCCGGATCGACTGGCGCCGTTCCGCACGCGACGACCGTCTCTATGTCCGCGAACGCGAGTGGGAAAGCGCCTCGGCGCATTGGATCTGGATGGATCTTTCCGCTTCGATGCATTTCTCCTCGCGTCTCTCCGGCCATCCCAAACGCGATCGGGCGATCCTGATCGGCCTCGCGCTGGCGGATATTCTTGTCCATGCCGGCGAACGTGTCGGCCTTCCCGGCCGCACAACACCGCTCGCTTCGCGCAACATCATCATGCGGCTGGCGGAAGCGCTCGTCCGGCATGATCCGGCCCATCCCGACCCGCTGGCGATGGATGGCCTGCCTGACGTTTTGCCGGTGAAACGGCACGATCACCTCATCCTCATCGGCGATTTCATCATGCCACCGACGGAATTCGCCGAAAAGCTCGCTCGCATCGCGCATCGCGGCGTACGCGGCACGGTCGTGCTGGTGCGCGATCCGGTGGAGGAGGACTTTCCTTTCGCGGGCGAGGTCGAGTTCGAAGGGCTGGAGGCGCCGGAAACCTGGCGCGTCGGCGAGGCCCTGGAGGTCGCGCGCGCCTATCGCGAGCGGATCGCGACAGTGAATGACGAGTTGCGCCGTCTCACCCTGCAACAGGGCTTTGCATTCGTGAAGCATCTGACGCATCGCCCCGCTGCGGAAACCTTGCTGAGCCTCGCGGCGCTGATCGGCGGGCAACCGTTGGCGGCACATTCCACGCTGGGAGCCGCGCCATGATCGCCGGGCTCAGCTTCCTTTCCCCCTGGATGTTGATCGGCCTCATCGCCCTGCCGGCACTGTTCCTGCTGCTCAGGATCACGCCCCCGCCGCCGCGCCGCCTGCCACTGCCGACGTTGCCGCTGGTCAAGGACATTCTCGGCAAGGAGAAGGAACCCGCCCGCACACCATGGTGGTTGCTCGCGATCCGGCTGGCCGCCGCTGCCGCGCTGATTCTCGCCGTCGCCGGTCCGCGCTGGCAACCACAGAGCGAAGTCGCAGCCGTCGGAAACGCGAAGGGGACACTCGTTATTCTCATCGACAACGGCTGGACCGCCGCGCCCGGCTGGGCCATGCGCATCGAGCGCGCGAAGAGCCTCATCGAAAACGCGTCCTCGCGTCCGATTCTCCTTCTCGCCGCGGGCGATCCCACGAATGGCCTGCAACCGGAAACCGCGCAAGCCGCGCTCTCGCGCCTGATGACGCTCCTGCCGAAGCCGTATCTCGTCGATCGCGAATCCGCGCTCGATCTTGCGCTGGCCGCGTTGAGGGCAGATACCGATGCGCAGATCGTGTGGATCAGCGATGGCATCGTCGAGGAAACCCAGCGCGGCATCGTCTCGCGCTTCCTCGCTACAAGTGCCGACCGGATCGACGTAATCGCGACGCCGGCGGACACCCCCCTCGCCATCGCCGGTATCGAGCAGGAAGCCGAAGGCCTTCAGGCCATCGTCAAGCTGCCCGCACCGTCAGTCGCTTCCCGCGAAGGTATTGTCCGGGCGTTTGACGAAAAAGGGCGTGAACTCGGCGAGGCGATCCTCCATCTTGATGCCGGCAAGTCCGAGGCAAGAGCCCGGTTCACGATGCCGATCGAACTGACCAACGATATCACGCGTATCGAAATCGTCGGCGAGAAGAGCGCGGGAGCGGTGCATCTGCTCAATACGGCCGCAGGCCGACGCCGCGTCGCGCTCGTCACCGGGGAATCGTCAGATACCGCTCAATCGCTGATCTCCGCGCGTTATTTCGTGGCTCAGGCGCTCAAACCCTTTGCCGATCTGCGCGAGCCTCCGCGCGGGATCAACGATCCGATCACACGTGTCCTCGACGAGCGGCCTGACATCCTTGTCCTCGTCGATATCGGCACGGTTGCCGGCGAGAACGGCGCAGCGATCGCACGTTTCGTCGAGAACGGCGGCATGCTCATCCGCTTTGCCGGTTCCGGCCTCGCTGAAGCATCTGACGATCTCCTGCCCGTCCGGCTCCGGCGTGGCGGGCGCATCCTCGGCGGCGCCCTGTCGTGGGACAAACCACGCAAACTCGGCACTTTCCCGGAAGGCTCGCCTTTTGCGGGGCTCCCGGTGCGCGATGACGTGCGGGTCGAGCGGCAGGTTCTTGCCGAGCCCGATGCAGAGCTTAGCCGCGCAAGCTGGGCCGTTCTCGAAGACGGAACGCCGCTTGTGACCGGCACGGCACGTGGCAAGGGGCACATCGTCCTTTTTCACGTCACGGGCGACACGAGTTGGTCGAACCTGCCGCTGTCGGGCTCGTTCGTGGAAATGCTCCGGCGCGCGCTGGCAGTCGCCAAGAGTCGGAACCGCGCGCTGGAGCCCGGCGGCGGCGAAACAGCAAGCAAGGTCGCGCCGCGCCTGACGCTCGACGGTTTCGGTGCTCTCTCATCTGCAACGCGCCTGGCGCAACCGATCGACGCCCGCTTCCCCGGTCCGGCCGATGCCGAGCATCTGCCGGGCTTCTACGGCCCTGTCGAGGCCAGCGTCGCTGTCAATGCCCTGACGGCATCGACAAAGCTACAGCCAATCGCTTTCGGCAGCGCCCATGTCGTCCCGCTTCGACCCTGGCAGCTCGTCGACTTTCGCCCTTGGCTGATGATCTTGGCCGCCATTCTCGTTATCGCCGATGCGCTCGCGATGGCGGTCCTCGGCGGTGCCTTCGCACGCTGGACAGGCAGTCTCGTGTTTCGTCGCGGCATGACGGCATCGCTCCTCACCGGAGTAACGTTGGCGCTCTTCGCACCAGTGCCGCAAGCGGATGCGCAGCAGGCGAAGGACCTGCCGGCGATCCGGCAGGAGGATGTCCGCTCAAGCCTGCGCCCGCGACTGGCCTATGTTGTCACCGGTAATCCACGCGTTGACGAGGCGAGTAAGGCAGGCCTATTCGGCCTCGGCCGCATCCTCGCCGAGCGCACCTCGCTCCAGCTTGACGAGCCCATCGGGCTCGATCCGGCGCGCGACGAGCTTGTCTTCTATTCGATGATTTACTGGCCGATGATTGCCGGGCAGCCCAATCCGCCGGAGCGCGCGATCCGCGCCGTCGATGCCTTCATGAAAACCGGCGGCACGGTGATTTTCGACACGCGCGATGCCTTCATCCAGCGCCCCGGTGGAACGCCGACCCCGGAAACCCGCGCGTTGCGCGCCATGCTCGGCTCGCTCAACATCCCGGCGCTGGAGCCGATCCCGCAGGATCACGTCCTGACCAAGACCTTCTATTTGCTCAACCGTTTTGTCGGCCGCTATGCCGCAGGCGACAGTTGGGTTGAGGTGCTGTCCGGCCCCGGTCGCGATGCGAAGGTCCCTGCCCGCGCCGGCGACCGCGTCTCGCCGATCATCATCACCTCGAACGATCTCGCCGCCGCCTGGGCGATGGACCGGCTCGGCAACCCGCTCTTTCCGCTCGTGCCAGGCGAACCGCGCCAGCGCGAGCTGGCCTATCGCACCGGGGTCAATCTCGTGATGTACGTCTTCACGGGCAACTACAAGGCTGATCAGGTGCACGTGCCCGCCCTCCTCGAAAGGCTGGGCCAATGAACGGCGCCGTCAATGTCGATCGCCTGACGCTCGATCTCGCACCGTTCCTGCCCTGGCCTTGGCTTGCCGTCATGGCGCTGATCGGACTGATTTCCGTCGGCTATCTCCTCTGGCGCGGGCGGCGCGGCGCGTGGTTGCGCCTAGTCGCATTGCTGCTCGTGCTCGCGGGGCTTGCTGACCCGCGCCTCATCAACGAGAAGCGCGATCCGCTGCCCGATGTCGTCGCGGTGGTCGTGGATCGGTCCGGCTCGCAGACTATCGGCGCACGGCTGCGCGAAACCGAGGAAGCGCTACGCGTTCTGACCGATCGCGTCCGCCAGCGGCCGAACACTGAGATGCGGGTCATCGACGTATTCGACCGCGACGGCACGGGCGACGGCACGCGGCTGTTCGAAACAGTCGCCAACGCCACCCGCGACGTCCCCAAGGACCGGTTGGCGGGCGTCATCGCCATTACCGACGGGGTCGTGCACGACGTGCCCACCGACAAGGGGCGCCTGTCGTTCAACGCGCCGTTCCATGCTCTCGTTACCGGCCGCCCGAACGAGTTCGACCGACGAATCGAGTTGGTGGAAGCACCACGCTTCGGCATCGTCGGCAGGGACGTGAACGCCATCGTGCGGGTCGAGAGTCAGGGACGCCCGGAAGGTCCGGTGCGGCTCAGCATCCGGCAGAACGGCGAGCTGCTGTCGAACCGGACCGTGCTCCCCGGCCGCCCTATCAGCGTGCCGCTGCGCGTCGACCGCGCCGGGATGAACCTGTTCGAACTCGGAATCGAGTCCGCGCCGGGCGAGCTCACGCCACTGAACAACACGATCGCACTGCCGATCGAGGGGGTCCGGGAAAAACTGCACGTTCTTCTGGTCTCGGGCGAGCCTCATGCCGGGGAGCGGACCTGGCGCAATCTCCTCAAGGCCGATCCGAACGTGGATCTGGTGCATTTCACCATCTTGCGCCCCCCGGAGAAGCAGGACGGCACGCCGACGAACGAACTCTCGCTGATCGCCTTTCCGACACGAGAACTCTTCGTCACCAAGATCAAGGAATTCGACCTCATCATCTTCGATCGCTATTCCAACCAGACCTTCCTGCCGACGCTCTATTTCGAGAATATGGTGCGCTATGTGCAGGAAGGCGGCGCGATCCTTTTCGCCGTCGGCCCGGAGATCACGGCGCGTTCGGGCCTGCTCTCGACCCCGCTGCGCGAGATCATGCCGGCCGAGCCGACCGGCAACGTCATCGAGCGGGCCTATCGCGCGGAAGTGACCGATCTTGGCCGCCGTCACCCCGTTACACGAAACCTCGAAGGCGCGGGCACGCCGCAGACCGGAGCGACCTGGTCGCCATGGTTCCGGCAGGTGGCCGCCCGCTCGCGCGACGGGCAAGGCCTTCTGCAGGGGACGAACAGTTTGCCGCTCCTCGAACTCAAACGCGAGGGCAAGGGGCGGGTCGGGCTGTTTCTGTCCGATCATGTCTGGCTCTGGGCGCGCGGCTACATGGGCGGTGGCCCCTATCTCGATCTCCTCCGCCGCCTCTCGCACTGGCTGATGAAGGAGCCGGAACTGGAGGAGGAGGCGCTGCGTCTTTCCGTCAACGGCGGCAAGGTCGTGATCGAGCGCAGGACGATCGGCGGCGCACCCGGCGATGCTGTTCTCACAGAACCCGCCGGCGAGAAACTGCCGGTCACCCTCACGGAGGCTGAACCTGGCATCTGGCGCGCGGAAATGGCCATTCGCCGCGCGGGGCTCTACCGCGCTGAGAACGGCGGCCTCGTTGCCTTCGTCAACGCCGGCCAGCCCAACCCGCGCGAATTCCGGCAGGTGGTCTCGACCGTCGAGGACCTCGCGCCGGTGGCGGAGATGTCCGGTGGCTCGGTTCGCCGGATCTTTGCCGAGGGACGTCTCGACATGCCGAGCCTCGTCGATATCCGGACAGGAGGACGTTACGCCGGTGCGAACTACATCGGCCTCCGCCCAACGGAAGCCTCCGTGCTGCGCGGTGTGACCGTTTTCCCGCTCGGCATCGGCATGATAGGGCTCGGACTGCTGCTGCTTCCGCTGATCGGTGCATGGTTCGCGGAAGGCACCCGGAGGAAGCGAACCGAGAGCTGATCTCAGCCGCCGCGCACCTCGCCTGACGTCGCCGCCAGCGCCCCGGGCTTCAGTTCAAGCGCGAGCAGCCGCATGGGATCGACGGGCCCCGGCAGACGGATCTTACCCGGCGGCACACGCTTGTAGCCGTGACGCCCATAGTAAGGTTCGTCCCCCACAAGAATGATGAGATCGGCGCCGATTGCGCGGGCAGCATGGGCGCACCGTTCGAGCAGCGCACGACCAATCCCGCGCCCTTCAAACGAGGGGTCAACCGTCAGCGGTCCGAGCATAAACGCCCGATGCTCGCCAATTCGGATCGGCGTCAACTGCACCGCCGCGATCAGAAGCGATCCGATATGCGCGACGAAAGCGAGACCGGGTGTCGCTCCGGCCTGTTCGCGAATGCGGAACGCCGTCCGCGCGAAGCGCCCCGGCCCGAACGCGCGCGCATGGAGCCGCTCGACGGCGTCGCCGTCTTCCGGCCGCTGCGCCTGGATGGTGAACTGGAGATCGGACATGACGCTCCGCGCCGAAACAAGAGTTGGGACCGATCAATATCCTCCCCAACCGAAAGATCAATGCGCGAGATCGCCTTGCGCTCACCAATAGGCATCGACCGCGCGAAGCCCGGCAATTTCATCGAGCCGGCGGCGGGTGCCGGATGTCGTTTCCTCCGGCAGATCATCAAGCGGAAAGAACCCGCACTCGACGATCTCGCGGTCCGGCAATCGCGGACCTTCCTGCACGAAGGCGCGAACAACAAAGAGCGCAACATGATCGCGTGGGGCATGCGGCGCGTTGTTGTAGACCGCCAGAAGCGTGGCCTCGCCGGTGAGGCGGATATTGCCTTCCTCCAGAAGTTCAATCGCCAGCGCCTGCTCCAGTGTTTGTCCGACTTCAACCCCGCCGCCGGGCAGATGCCATCCCGGCAGATAGGAGTGGCGAACAAGAAAGACCCGGTCCTCACCATCGAGGACGGCCGCCCGGACACCGAGCGTCATTCCGCGCGCGAAACGGAACCAGACATGAATCAGCCGGCGAAACAGCCGCAAATGCAAGGGTTCGTTGCGTCCGGGGGCGGATTCGACACTTGACGTGACAGGCCCCGCGGGCGACACGGAGCCCGCCCCGCCCGCGAGACCTGTGCCTTGACCTTTCTGATCGCTCACCTGTCCGATCCCCATATTGGCCCGCTGCCACCACTGAAGCTGCGCCACCTGATGAACAAGCGGATGACCGGGGCATTGAACTGGCATGGCGCCCGCGCGACAATCCATAACATGACGGTTTTTGCCGAGATTATCGCCGATATTCTCGCCCAGAAGCCTGATCACGTCGCACTGACCGGCGATCTCGTCAATATCGGCTTCGAGCCTGAATTCCCGCAAGCCCTGTCGATGACGAAGGAACTTGGCACGCCGGACAAGGTCAGCATTGTGCCGGGCAACCACGATGCCTACGTGCGCGGGTCTCTTGCCGCCATGGAACGCAGCTTCGCAGCCTTCATGGTCGGCGATGGTCAGGCAAAACCGGTCGCTTTTCCCTATCTCCGGGAGCGGGACGGGATCGCGTTCATCGGTGTCAATTCAGGGGTGCCGACCCTGCCCTTCATGGCCTCAGGCGAGGTCGGTGTTCGCCAGCGTGAGGCTCTCGCGCAGATTCTTGACGAGACGGCTCAGCGCAAGCTCTACCGCGTGGTGATGATCCACCATCCGCCTGTCCGCGTCGCCTCGCGTTTCGGACGTAGCCTGCGCGATGCCGACGCTTTCACGCGGATGCTCGCGAAACATGGGGCGGAACTGGTTCTGCACGGGCATAACCATCGCCATTCGCTGCACCATGTCCGGGGGCCGGCAGGCACCGTGCCGGTGCTGGGCGTTGCCTCCGCTTCCGCCGTTCCGGGAACGCCGGCCCATCGCGCGGAATACCACCTCATCCGCATCGATGCCGCCGCCCGGCGGACCGAGATTGTCCGGCGCGGTTTCTCGCCGGAAAACGGCGGAATTCACGAAATCGGGTCACCTATTCGTTTCGCTGCCGATTTGTGAAAACGACTTCTTAACAGTGCTTAAGGCATGATCGGCCATCTCTCCCATGCCGGATGCCAAGAACGTGTCAGCCGCGGAAAAACTCGAACCTCTCGCCGACAAGGCCGACGCCGTTTCCCCGAAACATCAGGAACCGACCGCTTCCACGAAGCGGGTCATGGACGCCATGACGCGCGCAGCCATCCCTTATGACCTCAAGATGCTGCCGCCCGATGTCCGAACGGATGAGGAAATCGCCGCGCTTTGCGATTGTGACATCAATTTCATCGCAAAAACCACGATCATGCGCGGCAAGGCGACGAAAAAGCCCGTGCTTCTGATCTATTCCGCCGCATCGAAGCTCAACGAGAAGCAGATCGGACTTCTTGTCGGCGAGAATCTCCAGCGCGCCGATGCGGATTTCGTGCGCCGACTGACGGGCTACCCGATCGAAAGCGTGCCGCCTCTGGCGCATCTCAACCGGGTGCCGGTTCTGTTCGACAGCGCGCTCATGCGCTTCTCCCGGATCTGGTGCCCGAGCGGCAACCCGGATGCGATCTGCTCCGTCCCGACCCTTGTATTGGCGCGGGCCATCTCCGCCCGCACCGTGCCACTGGACGGCGGCCACTAAGCCTAGGCTTCGTCCTTGACGCCGAGCTTCTTCTGAAGGCTCGTCGAGGATGTGGTGTACTGGAACACGAGCCGCTTCTCCGGGTAGACGTAGCGATGCACCTTCTGGGCTGCGAGCGCCGCCTCGTGGAAACCGGAGAGGATCAGTTTCAGCTTGCCGGGATAGGTATTGATATCGCCGACAGCGAAGATTCCCGGCACGTTGGTCTCGAACTTCTCCGTATCCGCCGGCACCAGATTCTCGTGGAGATTGAGCCCCCAGTCGGCGATCGGCCCGAGCTTCATCGTCAGCCCGAAGAACGGCAGCATGGTGTCGGCATCGACGACGAACTCCGCCCCGTCGTTCCCGCGACAGATTGCCTTCGAAAGCCTCGGCGCGACGCCCTCAAGCCGCATGACCTGCCCGATGCGGAGATCCATCTTGCCCTCGGCGACAAGCTTGCGCATCTGTTCGACCGAATGCGGCGCAGCGCGGAAATCGTCACGCCGGTGCATCAGCGTCACGCGCTCGGCGATCGGCTGGAGGTTGAGCGTCCAGTCGAGCGCGGAATCGCCGCCACCGACGATCAGGACCTTCTTCCCGCGAAACTGCTCCATCTTGCGAACGGCGTAGAACACCGAGGTTCCTTCGAAGGCCTCGATCCCCTCGATTGGTGGCTTCTTCGGTTGGAACGAACCGCCGCCGGCAGCAATCACCACCGTCTTTGCCTCGAAACGTGTTCCTGCATCCGTTGCGACATGGAACAGCGGTGCTTCCGTCGTGCCGACGGGTTCGAGACTGGTGACCATCTCGCCGTGATGGAAGGTCGGGCTGAACGGCGCGATCTGCTGGAGGAGGTTGTCCGTCAGTTGCTGGCCGGTGACTACGGGAAAGCCGGGAATATCGTAGATCGGCTTCTCCGGATAAAGCTCGGAGCACTGCCCGCCGGGCTTCGAAAGAATATCGACGAGATGCGTGCGGATATCGAGAAGCCCCAGTTCGAATACGGCGAAAAGGCCCACCGGCCCGGCTCCGACAATCAGGCAATCGGTTTTGATCGTTTCATCGGTCATCAAATCAACTCCAGAAGGACAGCGGCGCTGCCGGCAAGTTCTGCGTTTGGCGTCTCATGGCGCAAAGCGCCCGCCAAAGGCAAGGACATACCCTGCAACGACACTGAAAACTTGACTTTGCTCAATCGATCCGCGCCTCTCGCCTTCCGCCACCGATGGCCTAGAATGGTTCGATGCCGCGCCCCTATTGCAAGACGGAAGGCCAATGGAGTTTCTCGACGAATACTGGCTTCGGCCTGATCCAAATGATCCGCGCCTCTCTGTTGCCGTCGACGGGCTGAACGAAGCCGGCGAGAAGGTCGAGACCCGCGTCACGGTCGAGCGCGCGTTGACCCTTTTCCTGAATTCCCGGGAGATCGTCACGATGATGACGATCGGCGACCATCCGGAATATCTGGCGCTCGGCTACCTTCTCAACCAGAACATGCTGAAGCCGGACACGCCCGTGACCGGGATCGACTACGACGACGATCTCGGCGTCGTGGTCGTCCGCACCGAAACGGAAACGAACTTCGAGGAAAAGCTGAAGAAGCGCACGCAAACTTCCGGCTGCGCACAGGGCACGATCTTTGGCGATCTGATGGACGTCATCGAGAATGCGCGCCTGCCGGCGACGCCGATGCGCACCTCCTGGCTCTATCGCCTCACCCACAAGATCAACCAGACGCCCTCGCTCTATCTCGAATCGGGCGCGATCCACGGCTGCATCCTCGCCGAGGAGGATCGCCCGCGCGTCTATCTCGAGGATGTCGGCCGCCACAACGCCGTCGACAAGATCGGCGGCTATATGCACCGCCACGCCATCGATCCCGCTGACAAGATCTTCTACACGACCGGGCGACTGACCTCGGAGATGGTGATCAAGACGGTGCGCATGGGTATTCCGGTGCTCGTCTCGCGCTCGGGGTTCACGGCCTGGGGCGTGGAACTCGCGCGCAAGGCGGGCCTCACGCTGATCGGCCGCGCACGCGGCAAGCGCTTTGTCGTTCTCTCCGGCGAGGACCGGCTGATTTTCGATCAGGACCTCGCCTATGTCGAAGAGGAGAGTGCGCGCCACCGCCGCAAGGGCAGCTTCGATCGCGAGGCCACGGAATGAGCAAGCCGGAACTGGCCGCCGTTGTTCTCGCTGGTGGACGCGCAACCCGCATGGGCGGGGTCGACAAACCGTTACTCGAAATCGGCGGGCGTACGATCCTTGCCCGCGTTCTCGAGCGGATCGCACAACCCGGCATGCCGGTCGTCCTCAATGCGAACGAAAACCCGGGACGCTTCGCGGCCTTCGGCCTGCCGGCCGTCGCCGATGCGATGGCGGATTATCCTGGCCCGCTCGCCGGCATTCTTGCCGGTCTTGATTGGGCAGCCGCAACCACCACGGCGGACGTTCTCCTGTCTGTCCCCGGCGATTGCCCCTTCATTCCCATGGATCTGGCGGATCGCCTTCTTGCCGTCCGCGCCGCAGCACGGACACCCTTCGCCTGTGCGGCCTCGGGCGGCTGGACACATCCGGTGATCGGCCTCTGGCCACTGGCGATGCGCGAACCCCTGCGGCAAGCGCTTCTCGACGGCGAGCGAAAGATCGACCGGTTCACCGGACGTTTCGGCTGCGCAGCCGCCGAATGGCCGATCGGGGCCTGCGACCCTTTCTTCAACGTCAACACACCCGAAGAACTGGCCGAAGCGGAGCGCCTTGCCCCCCTTGTCGACGCGGGCGCATCGAATTAGAGTTCCGGCTCGATCAGCGGCAGTCGAACCGCTGGCTCCGGGGGAGTTTTGATATGAAGTCGTTCGTTCTTGCCGTCGTCTCGTTGGTGGTCATCGCCGTCGGTGCGTCGGTTCTGCTCAATTCCGGCTATCAGAAGACCGCCACCGAGGCCTATGCCACGCAGGGCGCGCGCGTCGGCACGGCACATTGAGCACGACCAAAAGCCGTCAAGCCATCAACATCTCGAACGGGAAGTAATTGATCCGTTCGCCCGGCTCGACCCGCAGTCGCTCCTCTTCGAGCTCTGCAAGGCCGTCGCTCTGCGTGAGCGAGGAGATCAGTGCCGCGCCGTCCTTCGGGAAGCGCGACGCCACAGGCAAGCCGTCGCGATGCACAACACTGACGCGCACATATTCGCGTCGATCAGCCTTCTTGCGATAGTCGAAATCCGCAATCGCCTGAAGGGCACGCGGTCGGCAAGGTTGAGCCCCCTGCAGCATGTCAAGCACCGGGCCGACGAAACGCGCAAAGGTCACGAACACCGCCGCCGGATTGCCAGGCATGCCGAGAAAGCTGCGTCCTCGGATTGTGCCCATAGCAATCGGACGACCGGGCTTGATCGCAAGGCGCCAGAAATCGAGCGAACCTACAGCCTCGACCGCCGCCTTCACGTGATCTTCCTCACCGGTCGATACCCCGCCGCTGGTGAGAATGGCATCACAATCGCTGGCGGCTTCGTCGAGCGCACGGGCAATGGCCGCGCGGTTGTCGGGCAGGATGCCGAGATCGACCGGCTCCATCCCCCGGCTCGCGAGCAACGCGATCAGCATGGGGCGATTTGCGTCGAATTGAGCGCCACGCGGAAGGGCCGGCGCGGCCTCCTCATGCAGCGGTTCGAACAACTCGTTGCCGGTGGAGAAAACGGCAACCCTCAGAGGGCAACGAACGCTCAAGCTGGCGATCCCGGTCGCAGCGCAGGCCGCAAGATGGTGCGGCCGTAGGCGCGTGCCGGTAGCGAGCCATGCCTCGCCCTGCTCGAAATCCTCGCCAGCGAAGCGACGGTTCGCACCGATAGCGAGGCCGGAAGGCAGAAGCACATCGCCGCCTTCAAGCGTGACATCCTCCTGCATGAAAACGGTATCCGCGCCTTCCGGCATCGGTGCGCCCGTGAAGATGCGGATTGCGGTTCCAGGGACGATGGGCGGCACGTCAAGGCGTCCGGCCGCAACGCGATCCCGGACCGGTAGACACGTGGATGCGCCCGGCACGAGGTCAAGGTGGCGCACCGCATAACCATCGACGGCGGAATTATCGAAGTTCGGCACAGAAAGACGCGCCGTCCGCTCTACTGCGTTCACGCGGCCGAGCGCGCGCGCGACCGGGAGGGTCTCGATAGCGGCCACCGGCTCAAGACGCCGCACGAGATCGTCGAGTGCGTCGTCGAGACGCTGGAGCTTGCCGCCAAAAGCAAAACTGTCGCTGCTCAACTGGGCCATGCCGCGCCTCCCTGCTTCTTGCCTAGGCCGGGGGATACACTGACGCAATGGGGCGGGCAAAGCGTTCGACGAAATCCGCGATCGCGTCGATATCGTCGAGCCCGGCCTGCGGCAGGGCAACATCCGAGAATAGCACATCGCTGGCAAGCGCCAGAACCATCGGATCATCCGGATGCAGTGGCGGTTTGTCGTTCGCCGCACGGTACACTTCGATCTTCGGGTGCACTTCGCGCTTGAAACCCTCGACCAGCACAAGATCGACCGGCGCCAACCGGGAGAGCAGGCGGGGAAGCGTCCACTCGTCCTCATCACGCAATTCGCGGATCAACGCGAAACGATTGCGTGAACTGATGAGAATCTCGCTCGCGCCGGCAACCCGGTGGGCATGGCTGTCCTTGCCCGGATGATCGACGTCGAAGCTGTGATGCGCATGCTTGAGCGTGGAAACGCGGTGCCCGCGGCGAACAAGTTCGGGAATGAGTTTGGCAAGCAGCGTAGTCTTGCCGGCACCGCTCCAGCCGACAATGCCGATCATGCGGGTCATGGGTCGTTCCAAATCACGAGGCTGTCGTCAGAAGTGAAAAGGGCGCCGCAGGGCGCCCTTTCTGCCATCCTTTGCCTAAAATGTCACTCGGCGGGCTGGGCCGCGCCGGAGATCCGGGAGCCGGACTTGCGCTCCTGCTCCTCCTTGACCCAGAGCGAATGGTGCTCCTTGGCCCAGTTGAGATCGACCTCGCCTGACCCCATCGCATCGAACGCGCCTTCCATGCCAACGGACCCGATGTAGATATGGCCGATGATCAGCGCCGTCATCAGAAAGGCGACTGTACCGTGCAAGGTCGCGTGGAACTGCGCTTCCGAGATGCCCTCGGCGGTAGGGAACAGGAGATGCCAACCCGAGATCGACATCAGCACGCCACCGATCACAACGCTCCAGAAAACAATCTTCTGGCCTCCGTTGAAGCGCCGCGCCGGCGGATGACTGCCCTTCGACAGGAGACCACCGGCAGCCGCGAACCACTTCGCATCGACCGCGCTCGGCATGTTGTCCTTCACCCAGATGATGAAGGTGAGCGCCACGCCGACCATAAACGCGAATCCGACGTAGTTGTGGATCAGCTTGGCGAAGGAAGCCCAGGCCGCAAAGCCTTCCGGCCCAAGGATCGGCGCCAAAATCTTCTTGCCGAATGTCACGTTGGCCCCGGTGATAGCCAGCATGAGAAAGCTCAGCGCGGTCAGCCAGTGAACGAAACGGTCGATCGCGCCGAACCGCAGGATCTTCATCGTCGAGGGACCGGCATCGATCCGGATTTTGCCGCGGACGAGATAAAATACCACCAGCAGGGCGATCACGCCGAGAATGGCGATGGCACCAATCTTTGGCAGCGTTTCCTGGTTGTAGGCGCGCCAGTCACGCCCCGGCTGGATGAGATTGCCTGCCGCCTTGTTGGGGATCGAAACGCGTCCCGCAAGCGCCTCGCCTGGCTTGAGCGCCTGGAACAGCTGTGTTTCTTTCACCGACTGCGCGGTGGGGTTGACGCTGCCTTGCGCGAAGGCCGGCGCGGACAGTGAGAACAAGCCAAAGACGAGAGCGAAAAGCCCGGTCCGGAGCCATTTGGAGAGCATCGAAGTCAAGTCGGCCTCCCTTTTCTTTCCTGCGAATGTCGTGTGAGCGGGCGCTTTCGCCCGCCGGCTCATCAAAATGCGGACCACGCCTCAGATGGCGATCGTCTCCTTGTAGGCGACCTGCCAGCCCCAGGCGCCCGAACCATAGCCGCGCTTGGCGACACGTTCCTTGTAGATCTGTGCGATGATGTCGCTGTCGCCAGCAAGCAGTGCCTTGGTCGAGCACATCTCGGCGCAAAGCGGGAGTTTGCCTTCGGCAAGGCGGTTGCGGCCGTACTTGTCGAGCTCGGCCTGGCTGCCGTCCTCTTCCGGACCGCCGGCGCAATAGGTGCACTTGTCCATCTTGCCGCGCGAACCGAAGTTCGAGGTCTTCGGATACTGCGGCGCGCCGAACGGGCAGGCGTAGAAGCAGTAGCCGCAGCCGATGCACAGGTCCTTGTTGTGCAGCACCACCGCATCCGCCGTGGTGTAGAAGCAGCTCACCGGGCAGACTGAGGCGCAGGGCGCATCCGTGCAATGCATGCATGCCATCGATACCGAACGCTCGCCGGGCTTGCCGTCATTGAGGGTGACGACGCGCCGACGGTTGATGCCCCAGGGCACCTCATGTTCATTCTTGCACGCCGTGACGCAGGCGTTGCACTCGATGCAGCGATCCGCGTCGCAAAGGAATTTCAAACGAGCCATTTCTCAACTCCTCCTTATGCCGCGCGGATCTGGCAGAGCGTGACCTTGCCTTCGTGCATGCCCGTCACCGGATCATAGCCGTAGGTCGTCACCGTGTTGACGCTTTCGCCGAGCACGATCGGATCGGCGCCCTTCGGATATTTCGAGCGCTGGTCCTCGCCCTGGAACCAGCCGCCGAAGTGGAACGGCATCCAGGCGACACCCTTGCCGACGCGTTCGGTGACCAGCGCCTTGACCTTCGCCTTGGAGCTGTTCTCCGGGCCGAGCACCCAGACCCAGCCGCCGTCCTTGATGCCACGGTCTGCAGCATCCGCCGGGTTGATTTCGACGAACATGTCCTGCTGCAATTCCGCGAGCCACGGGTTGGAGCGGGTCTCTTCGCCGCCACCCTCGTATTCGACGAGACGGCCCGAGGACAGGATGATCGGGAACTCCTTCGCGATCCCCTTGTCAAGCGCGGCCTTCTGCACCGTGAAGCCGATATTCGGCAGGCGGAAATGCTTGAAGTCCGGGCGCGTCGGATACTGCGCCACGAGGTCTGTGCGCGGCGAATAAATCGGCTCGCGATGGACGGGCACCGGATCAGGCAGGTTCCACGCATTGGCGCGGGCCTTGCCGTTACCGTAGGGAATACAGCCATGTTCGAGCGCGACGCGCTGGATGCCGCCAGAAAGGTCGGTAGCCCAGGAAACGCCGTCCGCCGCGTTGCCGCCGATCCGTTCGATCGTGGCGCGTTCGGTCTCGGTCAGATCCTTGTCCCAGCCGAGCTTCTTCAACACGCCATATGTGAACTGCGGGTAGCCGTCCTTGATCTCCGAACCGACGGAATACGAACCTTCTGACAGAAGCGTGACCTTGCGGGTCGAGCCATCCGCCAGCTTCTCCTCGCGTTCGAGGCCGAAGCGGGCACGGAAGGTGCCGCCGCCATCCTTGACGTGAAGGTTGGTGTTGTAGAGCTGGTGCGTGCCGGGGTGGCGATATTCCGGCGTGCCCCAGCATGGCCAGGGCAAACCATAGTAGTCGCCAGCGATATCGGCCGGCGCATCCTTCGGTGCGCGCAGAGAAACAAGGTCGAACTTGTCCTGGTTCGCCATATGCGCCTTGAGGCGTTCCGGAGACTGGCCGCAATAGCCGGTGGACCAGCCACCGCGGTTGATCTCGCGCAGCACGGATTCTGGCTCCGGCTCGTCGCCGTATTTGCCCTTCACCATCTTGATGTTCTTGAACATCTTGTCGGCAAAGCCGAGTTTCTCGGCGAACTTGTGCATCACCCAGTAGTCGGTCGCGCTCTCGAAGATCGGGTCGACCACCTTCTCGCCCCACTGGATCGAGCGGTTCGAAGCCGTGCGCGAGCCCGCGCATTCAAACTGGGTGCAGATCGGCAGGAGGTAGGTGCCGTTCTTGCGGCCCGAGATATGGGCGAAGGTTGTCGGATGCGGGTCCGCAACCACGACGAGTTCCAGCGCTTCGAGACCCTTCACCATGTCGGGCATGCGCGGCACCGTGTTGCCGCCGTGGCCCATGATGAAGATGCTCTTGATGTTGTCGCGCTGCTGCACCTGATCCTTCGGCAGCGTCGCCGCGTCGAACCAGCGCGTGGAGGGAATGCCCGCCACGCCCATCATCGAGGTTTCCTTGCCGTCCGGCCCCTTCATGGTGTCAAAGCGGGATTTGAACCACTCGAAATCGGTCTCCCAGACACGGCTCCAGTGCTTCCAGGCACCATCATCGAGGCCGTAGTAGAGCGGCAGTGTGCCGATATCGACGCCGAGGTCGGTCGCGCCCTGCACGTTGCAGTGGCCACGGAAGATGTTAGCGCCGACGCCCGTGCCACCGACGTTGCCGGTTGCAAGCAAGAGGATGCAGAAGGCGCGGACGTTGGCGGTGCCGATGGTGTGCTGCGTGGCACCCATGCACCAGATGAAGGTCGAGGGCTTCTCGGTCGCGAACTGTTTGGCGACCTTCTCGAGCTGCGCGCCCGGAATGCCGGTCACCTTCTCGACAAGCTCCGGTGTCCACTTCTCGACTTCCTTGCGGACGTCGTCCATGCCGTAGACGCGCTGGGCGATATACTGCTTGTCTTCCCAGCCGTTCTTGAAGATGTGGTGCAGCATGCCCCAGATCACCGGGATGTCCGTGCCGGAACGGAAGCGTACATACTCAGTCGCGTGCGCGGCTGTGCGGGTCATGCGCGGATCGATGACGATCACATTGGCGCGATTCGTTTCCTTGCCCGTCAGGATGTGCTGGAGCGAAACCGGGTGCGCTTCTGCCGCGTTCGACCCCATGAAGATCACGGTCTTGGCGTTGCGGATGTCGTTGTAGGAGTTCGTCTGCGCGCCGTAGCCCCAGGTATTCGCGACACCGGCAACCGTGGTCGAGTGGCAGATACGGGCTTGATGGTCGACGTTGTTGGTGCCCCAGTAAGCCGCAAACTTGCGAAAGAGATAGGCGCCCTCGTTGGAGAACTTCGCCGAGCCGAGGAACCAGACCGATTCCGGGCCAGATTTCTCGCGAATCTCCAGCATCTTCTTGGAGATTTCGTCAAAGGCGACATCCCAGGAGATGCGCTGCCACTCGCCGTTGACGAGCTTCATCGGATATTTCAGGCGCCGCTCGCCCTTGACCAGCTCGCGCACCGAAGCGCCCTTGGCGCAATGCGTGCCGCGGTTGATCGGGCTGTCCCAGGACGGCTCCTGGCCGACCCAGACGCCTTCCTGCACCTCTGCCGTCACCGTGCAGCCCACCGAGCAGTGGGTGCAGATGTTCTTCTTCACCTCGACCGGCTTGCCTGGCTTCGGCATGTTGGCCTTGGCCTCGCGCACCGCAGTGAATCCGAGCGAGCCGACCGCGGCAAGGCCGCCGGCCGCCAGCCCCGAGCGCCGCAGGAAAGCGCGGCGGTCGAGCCGCTCCGCGCCGGTGGCCGCGAGCGCGGCGAGTACGGACCCGCGCGCGCCTTGCGCGTCACGTGCCCCCTGAACGTCCCTACGCTTGATCAGCATGGCGTTTCCCTCAGATCAGTAACGGTTGGTCTGGTAGTATTTCTTGACGTGATCGGTCTCTTTGTAGCGGGCCTTCTTCTGGTCGGCCTCGCTCTCCGCGGCAGCGGCCGGTGCGACCGCAGCACCCGTCGCGGCAGCCGCAGCAGAGGCACCGACCAGACCGGCCCTCAGAAATCCGCGGCGCGAACGATCGACGGTCTCGACCGCCTGTTCCTTCTTGGTGCTCATGCCTGTGCTCCCTGCATTGCTTCCGATGCCGTCGATCCGGCATCCGTGTCGATATCGGCTTCGAGCGCGAAAGCCTCGCGCTCGATCCGCATGAATTCCTGCCCGAGACGGGCGACGGAACGATAGAAGACAGCCTTTTCCGACGCCGCGACGTCGGCGAAGAAGCGCTCGATCCAAGGCTCGAGATGACGAACGAAAAATTGCTTCTCGGCACCACCCTCGGCCGGAAAACGGCGCAGGATGATGCCGGCCATCGCTTCCATCAGGAAGCCGGCATGATCCTCCGGCTCGCTCATCCCCTCGCCGCGTTCGATGCCGAGACGACGCATGTCCTGCCGCGCACGCACCAGCGGCCGCTCGTAGAGAAAACCGGTGATATAATAAGAAGCGTAGGGCAGGAATTCGCCGCGCCCGACGCCGACGAACAGTTCGAAATGCTCGCGGACAATGGCATCGACCCGAAGCACATCCGCCTCGCGGGCGACATCGCGCAGGGCCTGCCCGAGCGCACTCTCGTCCCCGGAGACCTGTCGCAGGTCAATCAGCAGCCGGTCGTCCGGCACAGAGAGGATCAGCCGCGAGAGCAGGAGATAGAGGTTGGCGCGTGCGGCATCGATCGGATCGAGCGCAATTCCCTGTTCCAACGGATAAAGGTCCGGGCGCAGCACGCTCCGTGAAACAGAAGTCACCGTTTCGACGGCCAAAACTCGCTCGGCAGGCACGCGGGACCAGATGGAAATCGACGGCTGGGCGAGGCCGAGCAGGCGCGCAAGGGCGGAAATACCGCCTGCTGCCCGGATCGCCTCCTGAAGCCCTGCGTCTCGCATCCCGTATGACCTTGTGCAGGCTTGATAGCCCGTCTTCTGAACTGGAATAATTAAAAAGTATAGGACGCAACTATGGGCTGGCAAGTGAATTCGTAATTCAATTCGGCAGGGCGCCGCCATGCCGCCGAATTCGGGGAACATTCGCGAATTGTTCCGCTATTTCAGCCCGTTGATGCTGCGTCGCAGCATTTTCCACCGACGAATCGTGCTTCTCCGAATCTGCGGGCGGTTCCAAAATCGAAGGCGGTTCGATGGTGACATCCGCCGCGAGTGTTTGCTCCGGCGCTGGCACCTGCGGATCCTTTTCCACGCCGATCCAGCGCAGCATCGCCTGCGTATCTGTTCCGGGCGCTAATTCACCGAAACCGGTCACAATCTCGGGCTTGTTGAAGTCCCAGGCGTAGTCCGCAAGAACGTCCGGGCCCTGAAGGTGGGGATCCAGCGACCAAAGGTGCCGCAGGGCCGCATTACGAAGCGCCTGCGGCACGTTTTTACGCAGGAAGGGCGAGACATCCGACTCCGCTGTCAGGCTCTCGACCGATGGCAGGCTGGCCGGATCGAACGGTTCCTCCTGTTCTTCCGCGACGACCACCTCCGCGACGGGCTGATCCTCGGCAAGCACATTTTTCTCGGCCTCAGCGACCGCCTGTTTGCGCTTTGACCATCGGGAGAGGAAATTCTCGCGCTCGCTCACGCCAAACCTCCGCTCAGATGCGTGGCGGGCGTCGACCGCCCTGGCTGAAATCGACCTTGTCGCGCTTGCGCTTGTAGAACTCGCGCTCGACATGGAAGCGGTCGACGAAATCCGCCACCAATCCGGCGATTTCCGGGATCATCGGCACGGTCTCGACGATGTTGCACTCGGTCTCGGCATAGGATTCGCCCTCGGAAGGATCCGCCGTCACCGTGAGAAGGTTGAGTTCGCCGTCCTCTGGGTCCTCCCGCAGGATGACCCAGAGCTTTGGCGCTCCGCTCGTCAGGTTGTCGCGGTAGTTCCCGGTCTCGCCGGAAGCGAGCAGGAGCATCGCCGAACCGGCGTAGTAGCGCTCGAACTCGGGATGTTTCTCGATCAGCGTCATGCGCGGCGCTTCCGGCATGCCGATCACGACGGCGGCAGCGCCCCAGGTGTGATCGATCCACGGGCTCGCCGCCTTGCGCTTGTCGACGAAGACGCCGACGGACATCACTTCCTCGGGCATGGGCTCCTTCTCCCGAAACACTCAGCTTCCGATGCCGAGCGGCAGGCCTGCGATGAGGTTCTGCGGCTTGATCCGCACCAGCCGCCCTCGGTCCGACGCCAGCAGCGCGAAGGCGGGCGCGCCGCGCTTCTCCGCAACGATACGCGGATGATCCGGCACGGTGAAGGTAAAAAGCGCGAGGATGCGATCGCGCACCGTCTCATCGAGTTCGCCACCCTGCCAAACCTGGTTACCGATAGCCGTCGCTTCCGCATCAAGCGAGAGGAACCAGCCGAAGCGCTCGTCCGAGAAGCGTTCGACAGCGCGGTATTCCGGCGAAAACCCGAGGAAATGCGTCGTCCAGATTCGCATCGCCTCGCCAAGCGCCGCACGGCCATGCGAGGCATCTGAGAGGTTGAGGACAAGATCATAAGCATCCGAGCGTGCCTTGTAGCCGGTCGCGTTCTCATCCGTCAGCACGACGAGCTCGGAAACCGCAGGCCCGCCAAGCATGTTGAGCAGCGGCGAATGCTCGCGGTTATGCTCGTGAACCTCAATCGTTTCCTGATCGGCGAGCAGCACCGCCCCCTCGTGCACGCTGACCTTTTGGAGCCGCCAGAAGCACTCCGCCGCGCGCAGGACATAGCCGTCTTCGACGGCATCGAAGGCATTGCGCGCGATGAGATGCGTCAGGTGCTGGATGAAAAGCGGCGGTATCTTTCCCATGCCGTTCCTCAAGAACGCGAGATAGGCCCCCTCGAGCGTGGGGTGTGCGAGAAGCGCATCACGGAAAGCGAGGAAGAAGCGGAGATTTTCCTGCGCGTCCGCATCCGCCACCAGCGTAATTTCCGGCTCGGAGATTGTGGCTCGAGGAGACGCCAGCAGTTGCGCGTGCAGGCCCCGCTCGACCGGGCAGGCCTCGTCCGGCGGCATCAACTCGGGTCTTGCGAGATAGGCCTGGAGGAAGGCATCGGTGACGACGAGGCCGCCGTTCTCGTCGCGGTCGACGAGGTGATGCCCGCTCGAGACCCAGAAATCAGCGCCTGTCATGATCCTGCCTTGCCTGCCGCCAGCGCAGCGAGATCGACCCGCTCGACCGGTTCTTCTTCTGTTTCCTCGACGAAGCTGAAAGCCCGTGAGTGCTTGTCGTCAGTGCCCGGCAGCAGCGTGCGGAAACGTTCGACGATCTCACCGTTCTCGACCCGACGATGAATCGCGACGAGCGTGCCGACAGGCGGCTCCGCGAGTTCCTGCGCATAGGCGACCTCCGCCCGTGCAGCCTCGCGCGCGACGTCGAGGGAAGGCGCCCCGCATTGCGAGACAAAGCGGATGGCGAGGGCTTCGACGAGCGCGTCGCGCTCGGCCTCATCCGCCTCGACGATGGTGGCGAGCGTCGACCAGCCGAAACTCTCGACGCCGAGCAGACCGGAGCGGAACGCCGTCCGCTCCTTGCCGATCAAGGTCTCGACCGGGTGCTCCCAGAACAGGAAGGTGCCGGCCACGGCCCATTCGCCGGGCTCGGCGGCGCGGGCGAACACGAAAGCATCGGACGGATCAAGCCGGATGGTGCGCAGGAGCTTCAGCACCATTTCATGCCCGCGGCTCGTTGAGGAGCGGATCGAACCATTCTGCCTTGGCCAGCCCCTCGGTGAAGGAAATGCGGCGGGCAGGCTTACCTTCCTCCTCGTGGATCAGCAGGTCGCCGTTCTCGTCGATACCGCGCCGGCCCTGCCCCTTCGTCTTTTCCAGCCGCGAGAGGTAGCGTGGCGCGATCACCGCGACGCCGCGCTCGTGCCAGGAATCGACCTCGACGAGAAAATGCCGCGCGAAACTGGCCGAGAACCCTGCCGACTCCCATGCCTCGAAGCCCTCGTCGTCGAGCGTGGTGATCTCCGGGCTCATCCCCGCGCCCATCTCGCGCATCCCGCCTGCCCGGATCATCGCCCCGAACACCAGCCATTCAGGCGCTTCATCCTCTCGGCAATCTTCCGGCGCTGCGAGCCGTCCACCGCCCACGAGCGCGCCGTCAAAATAGAGCGAACCGGGAAAACGGACATTGATGCCCTTCTCCGGCGGGGAAAGCACCGCCAGCGCATCGGCCAGCGCGTTCATGCCGGCATAGAAGATCTTGCGGGCGTATTTCAGCGGTTCCTCGGGTTCGAGCACGATCGCGAATTCGATGAGCTCGAACCGGCCGACATAGAAAAACGCGCCGGCGCCGGCGCGCGCCTCGCCCGTTTCCTGCACGGCCCGCACGGCTTCCCTGAACGCATCTTGCCGTTCGCGCAGCCGGATAGGCTCGATGAGCGGTGGAAACCGGGCTTCGTCTGGCGGTATTCGATAGCCGGAAACATGGGCGGTCATCAGGACATCTTCTTGTTGTATGGACCGATCGGGGGGCCGAAGCGATCAAGCCCCTTGCTTCCCGTGCCACAACGTTATTTGTAAAGGTTCAAAAAAGACAAGGGTGCAGCGTACGATCCGCGAACGTATCGCCTGCCCTGCGCGAGGGAGAACGGACGTTTCCATGTCCAGGAATACCGCCCAGACGGGCCGTGACACTGTTTTTCTCTGCTCCTGCGAGAAGACTTTCCGCCCCGAAGCCAGCCGCCTTGCCGAGGCGCTGGGCGGGAACGCCGAGATCGTCGCCTGTGATCATCTTTGCGGGGCGGAGACTGATCACCTCGTGAAGGCTGCCGCCACCGCGCCGAACCTGACTATCGCCTGCCGGCAGGAAGAAAACGCCTTGCGCGATATTCTGGAGGAGCTTTCCTTCGGCGGGACCAGCCAATTCGTCGACATCCGCGATTCCGCGGGCTGGTCGTCGGAGGGCAAGGAAGCGCAGCCGAAGATGGCCGCCCTCCTCGCGATGGGCCGGATGGCGCCGCCTGCCCTGCCCTTCGTCACGCTCGAAAGCAACGGCGTCATCCTTGTCTATGGTGCGGATGAAACCGCGATCGAAGCCGGCGAACGGCTGGCCGACGCACTCGATGTCACCGTGATGCTGCACAGGCCCGGCGACGTGCTGCCACGCTCCAGGCGCACCTTCCCGATCGCGCGAGGCTCGATCCGCTTTGCGAAAGGATACCTCGGTGCTTTCGAATTGACCGTGGACAATTTCGCGCTCGCAAAACCCTCGTCCCGCGCCGCATTCGCGTTCGGCGAAACACGGAACGGCGCGACCTCTCATTGCGATATCATCCTCGATCTGACCGGCGGCAAGCCGCTGTTCGCAGCCGATTCGCTGCGGGACGGCTATCTCCGCGCCGATCCGCGCGATCCCCTCGCCGTCGAGCGGATTATCGCAAAAGCGCGCGATCTCGTCGGCACCTTCGACAAGCCAAAATACATTGATTTCAAGCCCGAGCTTTGTGCGCATTCCCGTTCCGGCATCACCGGCTGCACGCGCTGTCTCGATGTGTGCCCGACGGGCGCGATCACGCTGGCGGGCGACGCGGTGAGCATCGATCCGCAGATCTGCGCCGGCTGCGGCGGCTGCGGCTCGGTCTGTCCGACCGGGGCTGCCGCCTATGCCTTACCAGCACCTGATCACCTGATGCGCAAACTCCGCACGCTGCTGCTGACCTATACGAAGGCCGGCGGCAGGGATGGAATTATCCTCTTCCACGATTCAGATCACGGCATACCCATCATCGAAGCTTTGGCGCGTTTCGGCGAAGGCTTGCCTGCGCGCGTGCTGCCGGTCGCGGTCAACGAGGTGACGCAGGTCGGCATCGAGCAAATCGCGGCCGGTTTCGCCTATGGCGCGGCGGGTATCGCCTTTCTCGTCTCCGACAAGCCGAAGCACGACCTCCTCCCGCTCGATCGGCTCGAAGCGCTGGGGGATAGCCTGCTGCCCGCGCTCGGTCATCCCGGCGAGGCCCTCGCGCGCATCACGACCGGCGATCCCGATGTCCTGCTCGCCGCCTTGCACGCGATGCCGGTCGGGATGGCGAAGACGGGAGCCGCAAGCTTCCAGCCTGTCGGCGCCAAGCGTCAGGTGATGATGCTGGCCTTGCGCGAATGGCACGCCGTTTCTCCGGCAAAACCCGAACGAATCCCCCTGCCCAAGGGCGCGCCGTTCGGCAAGGTGGAGGTGAAAGCCGAGGGCTGCACGCTTTGCCTTGCCTGCGTCTCGGCCTGTCCGGTTTCCGCGCTCTCGGCCAACCCCGACAGCCCGGAACTGCGATTTCAGGAAGACCTTTGCGTGCAGTGCGGGCTCTGCCAGTCCACCTGCCCGGAGAAGGTCATCGGCCTGACGCCGCAGCTCGATTTCTCCGTCATCAATGCCGCGCCGGTAACCTTGAAGCAGGAGGAGCCTTACGCCTGCGACAATTGCGGCACGCTCTTCGGCACGAAATCCACCATCGAACGCATCAAGACCAAGCTCGCCGGCCAGCACTGGATGTTCTCCGGAGCCAATGCCGACCGCCTGAAGGTGATCGGCTATTGCGATACCTGCCGCATCGAAGCCGCGACGCTCTCGGGGTTCGATCCTCACGGCGGGCCACCGCGCCCGCTGGTGCGCACCTCGGAGGATTATTTCCGCGAGCGTGAGGAAGACAAGGACAGCTAGATCAACGCGTCGCCTTCTCGAGGAAGTCCACCAGCGCCGCACGGTCCTCGGCATTGCCGATGGTCTGTTCCGGCATCTTTGTGCCGGGTGTGTAGGCCGTCGGCCCGACCTCGAACAGCTTGGCAACGGTCTCCTTCGACCAGACGATGTCCATCTTCGTCAGCGCCGGCGAGAACGCATATCCGCTGGCGGTCGCGATTTTCCGACCCATGATCCCGTGAAGCGTCGGCCCTGCGCGGTTTCCGTCATCCGGGCTCAGCGTGTGACAGGCGACGCAGGCTCGAAAAACCTGCGCGCCGCGGTGACTCTCAAAAGCTTTAAGGCGAGCCTCGGTCGCCTCGGTAACGATGGGCGAAACCGGCTCACCGGTCGCGACCGACCAGCGTCGCACCAGACGGTCAGCACCGCCCGTCAGGATTTCCGTGCCATCCGCCGAGAAGGCAAGCGACCAGAGCGGAAAAGCAGGGCCAGACATACGCCGGAGGATCTTGCGATCCTTGCGTTCGACGATCGCCAACGCGCCGCGAAACCCTGCAGCGGCGATGTAGCGCCCGTCTCCACTGGCAGCGAGTGCGACCAGCGGCACCTCGGACACGGCGATCTCCCCGGTCTCGTTGAGATCGGCATCGAAGAATCGCAGCTTGCCGTCCGCGCCGGCGGCGACAAGCTCCGCCCCCGCGAGCGCCAGCGCGTTAATCGGCAGGCCAAGTTCGCGAGTGGTCGGCGGGCCTTCCGGCGGGAAGCTGCGAAGCTTTCCCTCATGGCCTGCCGTGAGAATGCTCCGCCCGTGATGAAGCACAGCGTTGACCGGCCCGCGATGCTCGCCAAGGACGCGCGAAGTGCCATCGCTGAGATTCCATAGCCGCACGGACCCATCCCAGCTGGCCGAGGCGAGCGACTGGCTGCCTTTGTTGACAGAGAGCCCCGCGATCGGGCCGGTATGCCCTTCGAGAACGCGTGTCGGTGCAGTCCCTTCCGGACCCCAGATCGCGATGCGTCGATCCTCGCCCCCACTCGCCAGACCGCCATCGGCGAGCGGCGCCAACGTGTTCACCGCGCCCTCATGAAACCGGAGCACCTGCTTCGCCGTCCCTCGCACCGGGTCCCAGCGGATGATGGTGGTATCGAACCCCGCCGTCGCGATCTCGCCCGAACGAACGACAATCGCCCGCACTGGCCCACCATGCCCTCTTAGGTCGGCGGCGGAAGCCGTTCCGGCCATGGCAGCGATCAGGCAGGCGAGAAAGGGAAGCGATTTCATGTTCGGTCTCGACAACGGCCTCTGGTGCAGCATATGGCGAGATGAGCGAACAAGAAAAGGCCGGGAACCGGCGGAAAATGTGCCCTGCCGGATCGGGCTCGCAAGGCGGAAGGGAGCGATGGACGGCAAGATGCTCGACCACAAGATGCTCGACCTCATGGGTCTCAAATGTCCACTTCCGGCGCTGAAGACCCGCAAGGCGCTGAAGTCGCATCCCGCTGGCAGCCTACTCGTCGTTCATTGCAACGATCCGATGGCCGCCATCGATATCCCCAACCTCATCCGCGAGACCGGCGACAATCTCGTCGCCAGCGAACAGCAGGCGGACCGGCTGGTCTTCACCATCCGCAAGGTTTGAATGGCGCTCCGCGCGTTCAATGCGCGGGAGGCGAGAAGGCGAGCGAGGCGACGAGTCCAAGCGGGCCACTCGCGCGAGACTTCGACGACATCATCTTGTGCAGACGATCCCCGGCGAACCGGTTGTGGCCGTTGCGCGCCTGCAGGCGCTCGGTGAGAAGTCGCCGGGCGATGTCGTCATTGCCGCTGCGCAGCGCCGCCTCGATGGTGACCTGCTCGAAAACATCGCGCTGGGCGTTGCTGCCGCCGACAAGAAGGCGTTGATTGCGGCCCTCCAGCAGCAATTCGAGGGCACGCCCGGTTTGCCCCGAGGCATAGGCGACGAGCCCTTCGGCGCAGGATCGCCCGGCCCGGTCAGCCGGCAGGTTCTGCACCGCGTTGCGCGCGGGTTCCGAAGCGAGCGACCGGGCAAGCAGGTTCGCGGGTTTCCGCCGCCCGGCGCCGAGCAGCGCAAGAACGTAATGAAGATCCGCGAAAACGAGGCTGCGATCGTCGATGCGGGTCTCGGCCTTGTCGGCGAGTTCTTCCCACCGGTTCCCGACATCGTACCCGTCGAGTTCGAGCCGCATCAACAGCGAAGCGCCATTGGCGATATCGCGGAAATCGTCGGTCTGCTCGTGGCGGATCTTGCGATCGTAGAGTTCAAACACCTCGCCGATCGCGCCGGCCTCCAGCTTGAACAGCGCAAGATGCCAGAACAGATGCCCGCCGAAGTTGTTGCAATGGCCGATGCGCGCTTCGCGCCCTTCGATCCAGCGGATGCCATCCGCCGTCCGGCCCATCATCTCGTGAACATGGCTGACGGCATGAAGCCCCCAGGCATCGCGGGCCTCGCGCTCGACTGCTTCGATACCAACCGCTTCCGCGCGTCCGTATTCGCCGTTCTCCTCCAGCGCGAAGGCATGGCACCCGAGCATGAATCCGCGATGGACATGGGTAACCGATAAACGGCCGATAACCCGTTCGATCGAACGTAACATGCCGCTCCGATCGCCCAGCATGAAGCGCAGCGCATGGCTCATCTTGGCGGCGAGGGTGTTGTCCGGTTCGGCGGTGATGACCTGTTCGAGCTTGTCGGTGGCCGCCCACCAGGCACCGTGCGCCGCCATCGACGCGGCCTCCGCATAGGCCATCTCGGTCCCGCCACCCGCCAATGAAATTGCCGTCGCAGAAACTTCCTGCGCAACCGGCGCCAGTTCCTTGCGGGCGAGCAGCGTCAGCATCAGCGCCTTTGTCGCATGAGCCCGCGCACTGAGCGGCGCTGCATCGAGCCACTGCTGAAGCAGCAACGGTGTCTCCTTCGCATGGGCAAGGAAGGCCTCCGTGAGCCGTGCTTCGATCGGCAGGGTTTCGGTCGCCTGCATGTCGGTATCGTTCATGAGATGTGCCTCCAGCGGCCGCGTTTTTGATAGCTCGACCATGCGCGCTTTTACCGAAGCGCGAACCACACAAACGCTCGCGCGACATTCAAGGCTTCGTGATGATTTCGATCTGCCGTGAAGCGTTCCTTGAAAAGAACAAAGCATTTGTTATTTGGAACCGGATACCGCTTCTCCTGCCCCCCGGATCGTTCATGGCTCCTGCCTTTCCTCCCGCGTTGGTTCCGTTGGCCGCCTTTGCCATTCTGGCCGCGCTCGCGGGGCGTTATTCGCTCTCGCTCGCAGTGCTGGCGGCCATTGGCCTCTTTGCAGGCATTGCGCTTTATCATGCTAGTTTCGGATTCACGGCGGCGTGGCGGCGCTTCATTCTAGAGCGTCGCAGTGCGGGTCTTCGTGCTCAGATCATCCTAATCGGGATCACGAGCCTCGTGTTCTTTCCGCTTCTCGCGGGGGGCGAGGTCTTCGGGCGTCCCGTCGGCGGCTTCGTGTTTCCCATCGGCTGGGCGCTGGTGACCGGAGCTTTCCTGTTCGGCCTAGGGATGCAGCTCGGCGGGGGGTGCGGCTCCGGCACGCTTTTCACGATCGGTGGCGGCTCGGTGCGGATGCTGGTGACGCTCGCGTTCTTCGTCCTCGGCTCGACACTGGCGACAGCGACATCGGGTTTCTGGCTCGCCTGGCCGAGCCTGCCGTCCTACTCGATCGTCGATAAATGGGGGGCAGCACCGGCGCTCATGGCAATGCTCGCCTTCCTCGCGGCCCTCTTTGTCCTCGTCTCGCGTGCCGAACGGCAGCGGCATGGCGCCCTCCCAAGCCTCACGAAACCGGAAACGCATTGGATCACCGGCCCGTGGTCACTGGTCGCCGGCGCCGTCGCGCTCGCGGCTGTGAACGTCGCCGTGCTGCTCGTCTACGGCTGGCCATGGGGGATCACCTCGGCTTTTGCACTCTGGGGCAGCAAGATAGCGCTGGCGCTCGGTTTTTCGCCCATGACATGGGCTTACTGGACCGGGCAGGAGGCCGCGCTCAACGCACCGCTGATCTCCGATCCAGTCAGCGTCACAAATTTCGGCATCATCCTCGGCGCCATGCTGGCGGCGATGCTCGCCGGCAAGTTCAGGCCGAGTTTCACGATTCCAGCGCGCTCGCTGCTCGCTGCCGTGGTGGGCGGGTTTCTGCTCGGTGTCGGCGCGCGGCTCGGCACCGGCTGCAACATCGGCGCATTCTTCTCCGGCACGGTCTCGGGCAGCCTGCACGGCTGGGTCTGGCTGATCTTCGCCTTCGCCGGCAACATGGCCGGTGTGCGGTTGCGCCCGCTCTTCCGCCTCGATTGAAGCCTTATTCCGCCGGCGCGGCAACCGCAGCACCGGCAGGGCGCGCGGCAGACTGGTTCTCCCGCGATTTGTAAGCTCGGGCGATCAGCGCCACAGTGAACAGCGCCGTGAACCCGGCAAGGTTGGCGATCGCCGTGGTCAGCCCATTGCGCCCGATGACATCAAGCACCACGCCGAAACCCCACGCGAAGACGATCGACGCCATGAAGGTCGCAAGCGCCTGCTGTCCAATGAGGATCACCGGCCGAACCTCCGCAAGCCTGTCCTTGACTCCGGCGACGAGAACAAGCGCGACATAGGCCGTGGCGAGAAAATGCAGGTAGAGCGGCGCGACGAGGTTGGTCTTTCCCATATCGGGAACGAGGAGATCGTGAAGCTGGGCAAGCGCCGGGACGTTATCCGTGAATGCCCAGAAATTGACCGGCACCGAGGCAAGGACAACCAGAACCGCGAACCAGAACAAGAGGCCCATCCTCACCGGCGGCGCGGGGAGCCATCCCATGCCGAAACCAAAGCCGGTGAAGAACACCAGCTGCCACGCAAAAGGGTTGAAAAACCAGGTCATGCCCGGCTCCTGCCCACCGGGCAGATTGATGCCCAGCACCTGCACGGCAAGCCAGAGCGCGAACGAAACGACCACGGGCAGCCAGCGCGAGATCGCCGCCAGCGCCATCATTCCCGGCACCATCACCAGCAAAACGATATACATCGGCAAGATGTCGAGAAATGCGGGCGTAAAGTTCAGGGTCATCAGCTTGACGAGACCCGCACCGACATTGGCGAAAAACCAGCCCAGCATCAGGTGGTCCGTGTAATGCGTGCCGGTCAGCTGCGAAGCGAGCGCGCTCAGCGTCATCAGGACGAGCGCGAGCCCGATGTGGGCCCAATAAACCTGCCAAATGCGGAACAGGATGCGGCGCGTGCCGGCGAGCCAGCCGCTCTTGCGGAAAACACGTCCGAAAGCGAAAGACGAGGCAAGCCCCGAGCAGAAGACGAACAGTTCTGCCGCCGAGGAAAACCCGAACCGCGCGGGAATGAAATTGAACCAGCTGTTGCCCGGCATATGCGCGACGAAGATGATCAACATCGCCAGGCCGCGGAAGAAATCGAGCCGCACGTCGCGGGGCGATCGGACATTCGGCAGCGCGGACGAAAATGTCGTCGTCATAGTCGGCCCTCATAGGCGTCGGGTGCGATGCGCGCCGCGATCAGCGTAAATCTCTTGCGCTCGGAAAGCGCCGTCCTGATGGCTTCTTCCAGCGCCGGACCGTTGGAAACAGTATGGCCCGCGCCGCCAAAGGCCCGCGCAATGGCAGCGAAATCACTACCACCGAACCGAACGCCGCGTTCGGCCCGCCCGGAGGCGCGCTGCTTGAGGTCGATCAGCGCGAGGCGCTCGTCCTGCAGCACGACGACGATGATCGGAAGACCAAGATCACGGGCTGTCGCCAGTTCGCCTATCCCCATCTCAAGGCCGGCATCGCCGACGAAAGCGAAGACGGTCCGGTCCGGTGACGCGATCTGCACTCCCATCGCCAGCGGCAGGGCGCAACCCATCGTGCAAAGCGCGGAGGATTGCATCAGCCCACGCGGCTCGAACGTCTTCCACATCTGCGAGAGCAGGATGCGATGCGCGCCCGAATCCGCTGTCGCGAGCGCATCGAGCGGAGCAAGCCGGCGAACCGTGTCAAACACGACACCCGGCCCCCACTCGAATTCCGGCGAGAATGCCGATACCAGCGCGGAGCGCAAGGTTCTCACCTTGCGAATCTCGATTCCAGGTTTCTCGTCGAGCCCCGCCATGAGGGCGCGAAGGTTCTCGCTGACATCGCCGATCAGGAGATGGTCCGCCCGATGCATCTGATGCGTTGGCAAGGTAGCGGCCAGTTCGATCACCGGGATACCGGCCGGGAACGGATCGCGCCAGTTGATACGCATCTCGATCGGGTCGTAGCCCGCGAGCACAAGGCAATCCGCCTCCTCGAGAAATGGCAAAAGGAGCTTGTCGGCCTTGGGTGAAAGGCCGGCCCCGCCGAGCGCAAGCGCATGGTCCTCGGGCACGAGCCCCTTGGCCTTGTAGGTGGTGATCAGCGGCGCGTTGAAACGTTCGATGAACTCCCGCAGAGCGGGACCGGCCGCGTGATTGACCGCATCCACGCCGGCGATGACCAGCGGATGACGTGCGGTCTTGAGCGCATCGCGCGCTATTGCGAGAGCAGCCGGAGCAGCTTGCGCCGGCGCCGCAACCGGACGGCGGAACAATGCCACATCCGGCTCTTGCCCCTCCGCGACAGCGATCGGCACATCGACATGCACCGGCCCCGGCTGTCCTTCAATCGCGATGGCAATCGCCCGGTCGATGACGCGTTCGACGGCACCTGCACTCGCGCTCAGCGTCGCCTTGGTGATCGGCCGGAACAGCGCCTGGTGATCGAAGACCTGATGGGTATAGCTTTCCGCCTCGGCTTGGTCGACGCGGCCAGTCAGAAAAATCAGCGGCACGCGATCCTGAAACGCATTGGCGACGACATTGACCGCGTTGGCCGCACCGGGACCGAGTGTCGCGATGAGCACGCCGGGCGCAACGGGAGCATCCGGCTCATTTTCCATCTGTCGGTGCCAATAGCCCTCCGCCATGAAACCGGCAGCGTTCTCGTGTTTTGTCAGCACGAACCGGATGCCCGCCTTGGCGAGCCCGTCGATCAGGCCGAGCACTTCGCCGCCCGGCATGCCGAAGGCGATGCGGCATCCCTGACGCGCCAACCGTTCTCCGATGATATCCGCGCCGCTGGACATTCGATGATCCTTTCCCGGCCTGATTGCCCGAAACCGGCTTCACCCGCATTTCGCAATTGCGTGATCGGCGCGAACGGAGGACAAAGGCGCTCCCTGAATACCGAATACCGGAGACCTCGATGCCGCGTTTCGCCGCCAACCTCTCGATGATGTTCAACGAGCTTCCGTTCCTTGAGCGATTCGAGGCCGCCGCCAAAGCCGGTTTCCGCGCGGTCGAGTTCCTTTTTCCCTACGAATTTCCGGCCGAGGAAATCGGCGCGCGCCTGAAGGCTTTCGGCCTCACGCAGGTTCTGTTCAACCTACCGCCGGGCGATTGGGAAAAAGGCGAACGCGGCATGGCCGCCCTGCCGGGGCGCGAGGCGGAATTTCTCCAAAGCCTCGAAACCGCAAAGCCTTACGCTGTCGCGACCGGCGTGAAACGCCTGCACCTTATGGCCGGCAGGATCTCCCGTTCCGATGGCGCCGCGCTCACCCGCTACGAGACCGCGATCCGCCGCGCGGCGGATACCTTCGGCCCGCTCGGCATCGATATCCTGCTCGAACCGCTCAACACCCGCGACATGCCGGGCTATCTGCTCGACAGCTACGATTTCGCGGCGGATTTCATCTCACGCCTCGCCCTGCCGAACGTGCGGCTGCAGTTCGATATCTATCACTGCCAGATCCTGCACGGCGATATCACGACGCGCCTGCGCACAATGTTGCCGATCATCGGCCACATTCAGGTGGCCAGCATTCCCTCCCGCCACGAGCCGGACAGCGAGGAACTGAGCGACAGCTTCCTCTTCGCCGAACTCGACCGGCTCGGTTACGCGGGGTTCGTCGGGTGCGAGTACCGCCCGAGGGCCGGCACGGAAGCCGGCCTCGGCTGGTTCGCGCCTTACCGGAGTGCGTGAGCGGGAGGGCGTCGATGCAGGTCAGGTCGTTCGGTAAGTTTGCCGGCGGAACGGTGTCGGAGATCACGCTGCAGCTCGGAACCGGCGCTAAAGCCCAGATCCTGACGTTCGGCGCCGCCCTGCGCGACCTGATCGTTCCTGCCCCGGACGGAGAACAACGCGTCGTCCTCGGACTGGAGACGTTGGACGACTACCTCAACCACTCCCCACACATGGGTGCGATCGCCGGGCGTTACGCCAACCGGATCGCGCACGGACGTTTCGTCCTCGACGGCAAAGCGCACCAGCTTCCGCTCAATCAGGCGAACACGCATTCGATCCACGGCGGCGGCAATGGTTTCGGCAAGCGCAACTGGACGCTGCTCCACGCCGATCAAACCTCCGTGACGCTGGCTCTCGTCTCGCCCGACGGCGATGCCGGATACCCCGGCACGCTGGTGACGACCGCTCGGTATTCGCTTCTACAACCGGCAACGCTCCGGCTCGAACTCTGGGCACATACGGATCAGCCGACGATCCTGAACCTCGCGCACCATTCCTATTTCAACCTCGATGGCTCGCCCGACATTCTCGATCACGAACTGATGCTGCGCGCGCCGGTTGTCACCTCGGTCGATACCGATCTCATCCCCGATGGCGCGCTCCGCCCTGTTGGCGATACGCCTTACGATTTCCGTCGCGCGCGGCCTGTCCGGTCTGTTGATATCGCTGGTGAGCGCGTGGGCTACGATCACAACTTCTTCCTGCGTCGTGAGCGGCGCGAACCCTTCGCGCCCGGGGTTGAACTCGCCCATGCGGCGACGCTCGCTTCCGCGCGGTCAAAGCTGGCGATGGAAGTCTGGACCACAGAACCCTGCCTTCAATTCTACGACGGCGCAAAATTGAACCTGCCAGTATCGGGGCTTGACGGAATCCGCTACGGCGCCAACGCTGGCCTGTGCCTCGAACCGCAGCATGCGCCCGACAGTCCCAACCATCCGCATTTTCCCACGACGGTGCTGAGGCCCGGCGAACTCTACCGGCAGGTCAGCGAGTTCCGTTTCCAGCCCCGGAACGAGCCAGCCTAACGGAACAGCAATTCGAAGCGGGATTTCATGTCGGTCAGCATCGCGTCTGCCGTCCGGTTGCCGGCAAGAAAGGCGTGGAAATTCCCGCGCACGATTTCCGAGATCTCGTTATAGCGCGGGCTGGCCGGGCGCGCCCTTGCCTTCATCAGAACCGGCAGGGCGTTTGCAAACCACGGCTGGGCAGCCAGAATCTCCGGATCGGCGTAAAGCTCCCGGAACACGGGCAGGGCACCGGTTTTCAACGCAAGAACCTTGGCCGTTTCCGGTGACGAGAGATAGCGCGCGATCTCAACGGCGCGACCTTTGAGCTTGGAAGCAGCCACGACGGCAACATGCCAGCCGCCGATGCATCCCGCTCCACTGCCGGGCGAGAAACCCGGCGGATTCGCGATACCGATCTTTCCCGCGACGCGCGAACCCGCCTCGCCCTCGAAACGGGGCCACATGTATCCCCAGCCAAGCCCCATCACGAGCGTTCCTTGTGTCAACTGGTGGCGGATTTCATCGGTCTGGTAATTGGCAACGTCCGGCGGCAGTAGTTTGGCGGCGCGAAGCTCGTCCCACATCGTGAGTGCATTCTTGTGTGCGGGATCGTCAGCGGAAAAACCATCACTGCGCACGAGGTCACCGCCGGCTCCCCAGAGTGTAGAGAGATAGGCACAGGTCGTGCTCTCGACATTGCCGCCCGCCAACGCGAGGCCGCGCAGGCTGCGCTGGTTCTCGGCCGTCAGGATGGCCTGGAGGCCGGTCCTGAGTTCGTTCCAGTCCTGCGGCACTTTCTGGCTGTGTTTCTCGAACAGGTCCTTGCGAAAAAAGAGGAACTGCGCATCCGCCAGGAAAGGCAGCGCAACGATACGCTCGCCGATCGTGGCGCTGGCGATCGAGGCCGGAAGATAGCGCTCGATCGTCGCGGCCCGGTTGCTGCCAAGATAGCTATCGAGCGGTTCGATCCATTTCAGCGCGGCCCATTGGGCTGGTCGGAGCGTATCAACCAGCACGAGATCGGCCATCGGCTCGGCAGCCGACAGTGCCTTGGCGAGAAAGTCTCGCTGCTCGTTCACCGTTTCACCGCCAACGATTTCCAGCTTCGCCGTTGGTTGGCGTTCGGTATAGGCCTTGAGCAGATCGCGGAACACATCCGACCGGGCGAAGGGACCGGCAAAAACGCGGACCACGTCTTGCGCCGTCGCCGGCACCGCCAGGGCGAGCATCATTGCCGCCACCACCGGCGGCAGGGTGCGGAAAGAACGCATGATCCGGCGGAACATCGGCTCGGAAGCCTCGCTTGGCTGTGACATCAAGCGGCAGCATCAGGATCGTGGCAGCCGTGGCAAGAAGCCTTGCCGTCGATTTTGTGAATTCCTGTCGAAAAACCGGATTGTGCATTCGGAAAGTGCCCGCATAGCCGCTTTCATCCCGGCACACCGGCTGTTACGACTGGTCCAACCATGATCTACCTGCAGGGCCTTGCCCTTTCATTCGCCATCGCCGCGGCCGCCTATCTTTCCGAACCGCTTCTCAAAGGGATAGGCGGCGGACGTCTCGCCTTGCCGGGCATGGTGATCGCGCTGCTCATCGGCGTGGCGCTCAATCCACTTTCAAAGCGGGAGACTCTCGCGCCCGGCATTACCTTTTCCGTGAAGGTGCTCCTGCGTTGGGCCATCGCGTTGCTTGGCCTGCGAATTTCGCTGACTGATCTCGCCGGCATGGGCGCCCCCGTCGCCTTGCTGACCGCTGCGGCCATGGCGACAACCGTCGTCGCCGGGTTCGCGATTGCTCGGTTGGCCGACCTCGGCCGGGGTTACGGTGCACTGGCCGGCGCCTCCACCGCTGTCTGCGGCGCTTCTGCCGCGCTCGCGACAGCGACCGTCCTCCCGGACTATCGGGAACGGAGCGCCGATATCGCCTTTGCGGTCGTGATGGCGAACGCCGTTTCGACCCTCGCCATGGTCGGCTATCCACCGCTCTGTGCCTGGCTCGGGTTTTCACCGGTGGAGACCGGGACGATCGTCGGCATGACGGTGCACGACATGGCGCAGGTTGTAGGGGCTGGTTATTCAATTTCCGAGCCTGCCGGCAACGCGGCGGTTATCGTCAAGCTGTTCCGCGTCATGCTGCTGCTGCCGGTCGTGATGTTGATCGGCTACTGGCTCGCCGGGAGTGACACGGAACAGGCGCGCGCCAAGGTGCCGGTTCCGGGATTTGCCCTCGCCTTTCTCGTGCTGGTTCTCGTGAATTCCGCTGGCGCCGCGCTGCCTGCCGGATCGACGGCGGCGGCTTATTTCAGCTCCGCGAAGGCGGTGCTTTCCGAATTGTCGCGCTGGGGTCTGCTCATGGCGATTGCCGCGCTGGGTCTGGGCACCTCCATCGGCACGGTACTCGAAACCGGTTGGCGGCATATCGTGACCTATCTCGCCCTGACTGCCGTGCTTTTCATTGTCGCGAGCGGCGGCATCTACCTCCTGCGTTAGACACACCGATGGACACGACAGAATTTACCCCGCTCCCGGTTATCCGTCATGCTCTTTACGAAGATGCACTGGCGATCCTGATGGCGTCCCTGTTTCTTGCGTTCGGCATCGTCATCTACGCCAAGGCCCAGCTTGTCACGGGTGGAACTGCTGGCCTTTCGCTGTTGCTGCAATACGCGACCGGCTACGGCTTCTGGATCGTGTTTTCGCTGGTGAACCTGCCGTTCTACGTCCTTGCCATCCTGCGCATGGGATGGCTCTTTGCCTTGCGGACGTTCTTCGCGGTTTCCATCGTCGCGTTGTTTTCAGCGTGGGTTCCTCGTTGGGTTTCCTTCGCGCATCTTGACCCTGTGTTCGCGACCATCGCAGGAGGCGGTCTCATGGGAACCGGGCTCCTGATGCTGTTCCGCCATCGCACTGCGCTCGGCGGCATCAACATTCTGGCGATGTATCTTCAGGAAAAACTCGGTTGGCGCGCGGGCTACGTACAGCTCGGCATTGACCTCGGGATTCTCGTTGCATCCCTGCTCGTTCTCGCGCCGGAGAATCTCGCGCTCTCGGTGCTCGGCGCCTTGGTCGTCAACATGATCCTAGCGATCAATCATCGTCCGGGGCGCTATCTCGGAATGTCGTGACGCCGGCACGCGCGAAGCTTTACGCTTGCAACTTCGGAAAAGGCGGGAAACGATGCGCCTGCGCCGCCGATCCGTGGCTGGCTCATGACGGGGAACAATGCGCCGCTCGATCCGCTTCATCTTCAGGGGCATGCCACGGGAGATCTCGGCCTTCGATCCGTCGATAACCCTGCTCGAATGGCTGCGACTGGAGGCCAGTGCGACCGGAACCAAGGAAGGCTGCAATGAGGGCGATTGCGGTGCCTGTACCGTCGTTCTCGCGAAAACCGACGGGGATCGCATCCGCTACTTCCCCGTGAATGCCTGCATCCTGCTGCTCGGCCAGATCGACGGCGCCGAACTCCTGACGATCGAGGATCTGGCGAAGGATGGCACGCTGCATCCCGTTCAGGCGGCGATGGTGCGCCATCACGGCTCGCAATGCGGGTTTTGCACGCCTGGTATCGTGATGAGCCTGTTCGCGGCGTTTCACGAGGCGCCTCGGCCGCCGGACCGCGAGGCGATCGGCACCGCGCTTGCCGGCAACCTCTGCCGTTGCACGGGCTATCGCCCGATCTTCGACGCCGCTTTCGACGTGCTCTCCGACCTGCCGGAGGATCGGTTCAGCGAAAGCAACGCCTCACGGCTCGAGGCGCTCAGGGCGTTGGAGGACGACCGCGGCATCGTCATCGGCAATGAAGATCGTTTCTTCGCCAGCCCCCGCCATCTCGACGAACTTGCCGAAATGATCGCCCGGCACCCCGATGCGACGATTCTCGCCGGCAGCACCGATGTCGGCCTATGGGTGACCAAGAAGCTTGCCCCTCTCAAGCGTGTGATTGCGCTCGGCCGCGTCGCCGCGCTCGCAACCGTGGTCGAAGGCAGCGATTCGGTTTTCCTCGGCGCCGGGGTCACGCTCGCCAAAGCGCTGCCGGTGCTGGAGCGGATCGATCCCGATCTTGGAACCTTGATGCGTCGTTTCGGCTCTGCACAGGTTCGCGCTTCGGGCACCGTTGGCGGCAATATCGCGAACGGTTCGCCGATCGGCGATCTCGCTCCCGCGCTGATCGCTCTCGGCGCGACCCTGCATTTGCGGATCGGCAAGGAGAGTCGCATCCTGCCATTGGAGGACTTCTTCGTCGCTTACGGCAAGCAGGACCGTGCGCCCGGCGAATTCGTCACCGGCATCACCGTTCCGCGGCCGGAAGCCGAGACACATTTCCGCTGCTTCAAGATCTCGAAGCGCATGGATGAGGATATCTCATCGGTTATGGGTGCCTTCCGCATTTCCATCGAGAACGGCGCGGTATCGGGAGCGCGGATCGCCTTTGGCGGCATGGCGGCGACGCCCCGGCGCGCGCTTCGGACGGAGGAAGCCTTAGTGGGCGCCATGCTCGCCAACCCGCACGACTGGATGGGCGCGGTACAGGCGCTCGAAGCCGATTATCAGCCGATCAGCGATATGCGTGCCTCCGCCCGCTATCGCGCACGGGTCGCCCGCGCCCTCCTCGGCAAAGCGTTGACCGAGATCGCCGGCAGCAGCCGCGCAACGCGCATCGTGGCCCGCACACCCATTGGTGAGGTGCGACATGGATGACGCCCCGCCGGTGCTCGTCCATCAGGCGATCACGCATGACAGCGCCATCCGCCATGTCACCGGTGCGGCACCCTATATCGACGATCTGCCCGAACCTGCCGGCACTTTGCATCTCGCGCTGGGCCTCGCACCGGTTGCGCGAGGGCGGATCACCACCCTCGATCTTGAAAAGGTCCGGAATACACCGGGCGTCGTCGCTGTCTTCACCTCGAAGGACGTGCCCGGCCGGAACGATGTCTCGCCCAGCCTCGGCGACGAGCCGATGCTCGCGGGCGATGAGATCAGCTTCCATTCGCAACCGGTGTTCGTGGTCGCCGCGACGACACGCAGGGCGGCCCGAATCGCCGCCCGGCTCGGCGCCATCGAGGTCGAACAGGAATGGGCCTCCGTGTCCATTGCCGATGCGCTTTCGACCGGCGAGACTGTGCTGCCCGACTACGCTTTCCGGCGCGGTCACCCCGAACCGGCCATCGACGGCGCCGCCCGGCGTCTCGCCGGCGAGATCGAGATCGGCGGGCAGGAACATTTCTACCTCGAAGGGCAGATCGCGCTCGCCGTTCCGGGCGAGGGCGAAGCGATGTTCGTTCACTCCTCGACCCAGCACCCGAGCGAGGTGCAGCATATCGTTGCCCGCGTGCTCGGCCTCGCCGATCATCAGGTGACAATCGAGTGCCGGCGGATGGGCGGCGGTTTCGGCGGCAAGGAAAGCCAGGCGAGCCATTGGGCCGCGCTCGCCGCCTTTGCAGCGCGCCTTACCGGCAAACCCTGCAAGCTGCGGCTCGACCGCGACGAGGATTTTGCGCTCACCGGCAAGCGCCACGATTTTCTCTCGCGCTACCGCGTCGGCTACGACGAGCGCGGGCTTATCGAAGGGATCACCTTCGAGCACCTCGCGCGCTGCGGCTATTCGGCGGATCTCTCGCTCGGCGTCGTCGACCGGACGATGTTCCACTCGGATAACGCGTATTACCTGCCCCATGTCGAGATCGGCTCGAAGCGGCTCAAGACCAACACGGTCTCGAACACCGCGTTTCGCGGTTTCGGCGGGCCTCAGGGCGTGCTCGCCATCGAGCAGGTGATCGACGCCATCGCCCACGAGCGCGGGCTGGACCCGCTCGACGTCCGCAAGGCGAATTTCTACCGCGACGGTAGTTCGGTCACGCCCTACGGCATGGAGGTCTTCGACCGCGCAACCCTGCTCCCGCTGGTTGAGGCGCTAGAAGCATCTTCGGACTACCGCGCGCGCCGCATCGCGATCGCCGAGCACAACGCGCGATCGCCGATCCTCAAGCGTGGGCTGGCGCTGACGCCGGTGAAATTCGGCATCTCCTTCACGCTCAAGCATCTCAATCAGGCCGGTGCGCTGGTTCACGTCTATTCAGACGGCTCCGTGATGCTCAACCACGGCGGCACGGAGATGGGGCAGGGTCTCTACACCAAGGTCGCCCAGATCGTCGCCGACGAATTCGGCCTGCCGCTCGAGCGTGTCGCCATCACCGCGACGCGAACCGACAAGGTGCCGAACACCGGGCCAACTGCCGCTTCCTCCGGTTCGGATCTCAACGGCATGGCCGCCCGCGAGGCCGCACGCACAATCCGCCTGCGCATGGCGGAGGAGGCCGCCCGGCGGCTCGACGTGGCGGTATCCGCGATCCGCTTCGAGGACGGCCTGGTGCATGGTGGCGACGAGACCATGACCTTCGCCGAATTGGCGCGATTCTGCGTGCTCGAAAGGGTTTCGCTCTCCGCGACCGGCTACTACCGCACGCCCGGCATCACGTGGGATCGTGCGGAAAAAACCGGGCGACCCTTCTTCTATTTTGCCTATGGCGCCGCCTGCTCGGAGGTGGTGATCGACACCATGACGGGCGAGATGAAGCTGCTCGCGGTCGATATCCTTCATGATTGCGGCGCCTCGCTCAATCCAGCGCTGGACATCGGCCAGATCGAGGGCGGCTTCGTGCAGGGACTCGGCTGGCTGACAACCGAGGAACTGGTGTTCGACAACGAAGGTCGGCTGCGTACCCACGCGCCCTCAACCTACAAGATTCCGGTCGCCTCGGATGTGCCCGCGCATTTCCACGTCGAACTGTGGGACGAACCCAACCGCGAGGATGCGATCTACCGCTCCAAGGCCGTGGGCGAACCCCCGGTGATGCTGGCGATCTCGGCCTTCATGGCGATCGCCGATGCAATTCACGCGCTCGCGCCCGGCAACCCGGTGCAGCTGCGGGCACCCGCGACACCGGAAGCGATCCTCGATGCCATAGACCGGCAACGCGCCAAATGATCTGGTACCATATCGCGAACTGGCTCTCGGCAGGCGCCAACTGCTGCCTCGTGACCATTCGCGACGCGCGCGGTTCCACCCCCCGCGACACCGGCGCACTCATGGCGGTCGGCGCGGATGGAACGTTCACCGGCACGATCGGCGGCGGCGCACTGGAATGGGAGGCGATGGCCATCGCGCGCGACCTGATAGCGGGACATCCGGAAGGTTATGGCATGACCCGAACCTTCGCGCTCGGCCCCTCCCTCGGGCAATGCTGCGGCGGGTCGGTCGTCCTCGGTTTCGAGGTCTTGTCGAGCGACGATCTGGGATGGACGAACGCGCTCGTGCAGGCTGAACGTGCCGGTCCTTTCGCAACCACCGGTCAACCGGATTCCCGTGGCGTCCGGATCAGGACCCTGGACCATACCTCGGCGATGGCTTCCCCTCATCTGGAATATCACGGAGAACCAACGCGCGATGTGTTCCTGTTCGGCGCCGGGCATGTCGGCCGCGCGCTCGTTCTGGCATTGGCTCCTCTTCCATTCCGGGTTCGGTGGATCGACAGTCGCGAGGAGGCTTTTCCGCGCTCCATGCCCCAAAATGTTAGCATCGATCCCATCGACGATCCCATTTCAGTTGCCGGCAATCCACTTCATGGGGGGATTGGGATCGTCGCCACCCATAGTCACGCGCTCGATTTCGAGATTATCGCCCAGCTAATCCAGAATAAGTCTTTTTATTTCATTGGATTGATCGGAAGCGATACGAAGAAGTCCCGTTTCATAAGCCGGCTCATAGATTCGGGAATAAAACCGGATTTGATCGAGCGTCTGACTTGTCCCATCGGGTTGTCCGGCATCGACGATAAGACCCCCTCCGTGATCGCGGCCAGCGTCGCGGCGCAATTGCTGATGCTGCCGCGCAAGGTCAATGACCGGGTTTGAAGGTGGGTAGATTGCTCCCAATCCGCACAACCTTGCCGGGGTTGAGCAGATTGTTGGGGTCCAGTGCGCGCTTCACCGTTGCCATCAGGTCGAGCGCGACGGGATCCTTGTAGTCGGGCAATTCGTCGCGCTTGATGAGTCCGACGCCGTGCTCCGCCGCGATGGAGCCGCCGCGCGCCTTCACTGCGGCATGAACGATCTCGTTGAAGGCGTGCCATTGCGAAAGAAAGGCCTGCCTGTCCATGCCGACCGGCTGCGAGATATTATAATGGATGTTTCCATCGCCAATATGGCCGAAATCGCAGACCCGACAGCCCGGCATGAAGGCGCGGCAGGCATCGCCCGTCTCGGCAAGGAAATCGGTGACGCGGCTGATCGGCACTGAAACATCGTGCTTGATCGACCCGCCCTCGAAATGCTGGCACTCGGAAAGAAGCTCGCGCAACCGCCAGAAATCGCGAGCCTGCGCCTCGCTTGTCGCCAGTGCAGCATCCTCAACGATATCATTCTCCATTGCCGGCTCCAGAACAGAGAGCAGGAGTTCATCGAGCGGAGCATCCGCTTCCGGCGACGTCATCTCGACGAGGGCATAGGAAGCATGCGTTCCGGTGAGCGGATCACGCGTATTCTGGCCGTGCTTGAGCACGATTTCAAGCCCGAAGCGCGGCATGATCTCGAACGCTGTCAGCCGTTCCCCCGCGATCTCACGGAGCGAACCGAACAACTTCACGATCATCTCCGGCGACGAGGTGCCGATGAAGGCCGTCGTCCGCGTCTTCGGCAACGGAAACAACTTCAGCACTGCGGCCGTCACGATACCGAGCGTGCCTTCCGAACCGATGAAAAGATGTTTGAGGTCGTAGCCGGCATTGTCTTTCCTGAGCCCGGAAAGTCCGCCAAAAATGCGCCCATCCGGCAGCACGGCTTCGATGCCGAGCACCAGATCGCGCATGTTGCCGTAGCGCAGCACACCCGTGCCACCGGCATTGGTTGCGATATTACCGCCGACGGTGCAGGAGCCTTCCGAACCGAGGGAAAGCGGGAACAGGAAACCCGCTTCGCGTGCCGCCTGCTGCACCTCCTGCAGAACGACACCCGCTTCGACGGTCATGGTCGCGTTTGCAGGATCGATCACGCGGATGGTCCGCAATCGCGTGAGTGAAATGACAACGCCGCCAAACGGGACGCCCCCGCCGGTGAGGCCGGTATTCCCCCCCAATGCAACAACTGGCACACCATGCCGTTGTGCGAGTTGCATCAGACCTGCCACCTCCGCCACATTGCCGGGTCGCAGCACCGCATCGGCGCGTCCACGATGGAGCTTCCGCGTTTCGATGAGGAAAGGTTCGATCGCTGCGGCATCTATGAGGATATTCGCAGCCCCGATCATTTTGCGCGCTTCCTCGATGAAAGCCGATGAACCTTCCGGCATGGCCGCTCCCGCAAGTGTTTGACCCCTTGCGCTGGGGCTCCTATGCAGAAGGCCAGCGCATTGCGCCAACCTATGTGATCGGTAGCCCCATGAGCAACCTTCCCAAAAGCGAACTCCCCCAGACCATGCGACAGATCCGTTTCGCCAGACCCGGCGGCCCGGAGGTGATTGCACTCGAAACGGCGCCGCTTCCGGTGCCCGGCAATGGGCAGGTTCTCGTCAAGGTCGCCTTTGCCGGTGTCAATCGCCCGGATTGCATCCAGCGAACCGGCGCCTATCCGCCCCCGCCGGGCGCGCCGGATATTCCGGGGCTGGAGGTCGCGGGCACCATCGTTGCACTAGGGCCGGAATGCGGTGATCTCGCGCTTGGTGGCACCGTGACAGCCCTGGTCGCCGGCGGCGGATATGCCGAATTTTGCCTCGTGGACGCACCGCTCGCCATGCCGGTTCCGGAAGGTCTATCGCTACTCGATGCCGCAGCGCTGCCGGAGAACGTTCTCACGGTCTATGACAACATCATCACGCGCGGACGCCTCGCGAAGGGCGAGACCTTTCTCGTCCACGGCGGTTCGAGCGGCATCGGCTCGATCGCGATCCAGATGGCGAAGGCTTGGGGCGCGCGTGTCATCACCTCGGCACGCGGCGAGGAGAAGGGGGTCTTCTGCCGCGAGCTCGGCGCCGATGTCGTGATCGATTACGGCAGCCAGGATTTCGTCAGCGCTGTCCTCGACGCAACCGGCAAGCGTGGCGTCGATGTCATTCTCGACATGGTCGGCGGCGACTACATCCCGCGCAATCTGCGTTGTCTCGCGCTCGACGGACGACTCGTGCAGATTGCCTTCCTGCGCGGCTCGAAGGTCGAGGTTGATTTCCGGCATCTGATGGTCAAGCGTCTGACCTTCACAGGCTCGACCCTACGCCCGCGCACGCTCGACCAGAAGGCTGCTATCGTCGAGGCCGTGAAGCGCGATATCTGGCCGTTGGTTGTATCAGGCGCGATCCGCCCCCGCATCGACACCGTTTTTCCGCTCGCGAAAACCCGTGAGGCGCACGAGCGCATGGAAGCGAGCCACCATCGCGGCAAGATCATGCTCGATCTGGGTGCCTGAAACCCTATCGCAGGCGCCGTCCCGGTACGATGACGGTCACTGCTTCGCGTGGCGCGTATGGAACGCGGGTGATTGTCGGCCGGGGACGCCCGCCAACCGCCCCCCGGAGAGCGCCGGCTACAGTGCGCTCGTGGTCGACAAGTTCGCCGAGTGTCGGCGACGACGGATCGGGGTCGATCGCAAATCCGGATGCCTGTGCAGCATCGGCCGCAGCAATCAGGACGGCAAGAGCGGTCCATGCGGAAAGAGAAGCCTTGGTCATCACGCAACTCGGCAAGGTTCATCCGGCTAACGGCCTACAGGGCCGCAACAAGAGAATACGCGGGAAATGTTGCGAATTGCTGAGCGTTCACTCGTCTTCGTGCAGGCCGCGCGCAACGAGCGGATGCTGCAAGACTTCCTCGCGCGTCGGATAATGGCTGAGGAGACCGAACTTCTCCGCCAGTTGAACAAGCGAGGCGCGGCTGCCAGCCCCGGTCTTCCGCCGGATATGCAGGCGATGGGTCTCGACTGTCCGGACGCTCAACGCCAACCGCCGGGCGATATCCTTGTTGCTCATGTTAAGCGCGATATAGCAGAGAATCTCCTGTTCGCGCGGCGTCAGTGTCAACAGGGAAAGGTCGCGCGTCTTGTCGCGCTGACCGTCGAACAGGCTCGCCAGAAGCGGAAGCGAAACATAGCCGCCGCCAGCCAGAACCGTCTCGACCGCGGTCCGCAATTCGGCCCTGCGGACGTTCATCTGGACAAATCCGGCCGCTCCCGCAGCAGCCCATTCAGACAAGTCGGTCAAATTCGCGAGGGCGAGAAACTTGATCAAGGGTGTGTCCCCGCCAATTGTCGGCTTCTCCCCATCGCGGGAAAGAGAAGCAGGCACCGACGTTCCGGGCCCCATCGCGATCAATAGGTAATCCGCAGCATCGCCTAGCGGTCGATTGACATCGATAACGGCGACATCTGCACCGGGTACAGCCTGCCGCAGCAACCCGACAAGCATCCGGCTTGTAGCAGGATCAGGTTCCAGAACCCCTACTATTGAACGGACTTCAGCCATTCCATCCCCTCCGGCCGCTTGCCCGAGAGACGGGAGAATCCGGCGACGCGACCAGCCCCGAGAAAGAAATGCTGGTGCGGGGCAATAGCCACGGCACCCTCATCGAGTTCGATCAAACGTCTTGCCAGGACTTCTGTCTCTCGGTCAGCGTGGTCGGGACAATTTCTGTGCCAAGACATCGATTCCGTGTCGACTTCCTAAATCTGGCAAGTTTTTCTTAATTATTAGAACATGTTGATGCCTGAAAGGCGATGAGAACGCCTGTGCGAATTTGCAAATTGTTTTCCGTAATGAAACAAGTTGTTCCAGATTGCGACGTCCACGGATCCCTCGGGCCATAAACCATGCCGCAGCATCTCGTCTTCGATATCGGCAATGTCCTTATCCGTTGGGATCAGGACATTCCCTTCCGTGCCCTCATCCCGGACGACGAAATGCGCGCCGCCTTTTTCCGGGACATCCTTCCGCCGACGTGGAATCTCGAACAGGACCGAGGCCGATCCTGGACAGAAGCAGAGGCGGAGAGGATCGCGCTTTTTCCCGATTACACTGACCTGATCCGGGCCTATCGTGCGCGCTGGCATGAGATGGTGCCCGATGCGATCGAGGAAAACCTCGCCGTCCTCCGCGATGCACAGCGAGCCGGCATCCGGTGTTTCGCGATCACCAATTTCGCGGCCGATACCTTCGCCGAGACGAAGGAGCGCTTCCCTTTCCTCAAGAGTTTCGAGGGAACGGTCGTCTCCGCGCACGAGCGGTTGCTCAAGCCGGACCCGGCCATTTTCCGCCTGTTCGCCGAACGATACGCCGTCGCACCCGCAGAATGCCTCTTCATCGACGACAGTGCGAAGAACGTGGCTGCTGCTGCCACGCTCGGGTTCGCGACCGTGCATGTGACGTCGGAAACGGATCTGCGCCGCGAGGTCGCGGCGCGAGGGTTTGCACTCTAAGCCTTAGATCGTCTGGTTGTAGGCGCCCACTTCCGGGTTCTCGCGCAGGATCGCATCGACGGCCTTGAACATCTCGCGCATCCGCGCTTCCGACACCGGACTCTCGACGACCACGACCAGTTCGGGCTTGTTGGAAGAGGCGCGCACGAGACCCCATGTGCCATCCTCAGCCGTCACGCGCACACCGTTGACGGTGACGACATCGCGGATCTTCTGGCCGGTGATCGTCTCGCCCTTGGCGGCCATGCCCTCGATGCGTTTCACGACACGCGCGACGACCTCGTATTTGATCTCGTCGTCGCAATGGGGCGACATCGTCGGCGAGCCCCACGTCTTGGGCAGGTCGCGATAGAGATCGGCCATCGACTTGGCGGGCGCGCGGTCGAGCATGTCGAGCACCGCGATCGCCGTGACGATGCCGTCATCGTATCCCTTGCCGACTGGGGCGTTGAAGAAGAAATGGCCGCTCTTCTCGAAACCGGCGAGCGCGTTGAGCGCGGTTACGCGCTTCTTGATATGCGAGTGGCCGGTCTTCCAGTAGTCGGCCTTCGCGCCGAGGCGATGCAATTCCGGATCGGTCGCGAAAAGGCCGGTCGATTTCACATCGACGACGAAGGTGGAGTTGGGGTGCAGCTTCGAGAGGTCGCGCGCCAGCATCACGCCGATCTTGTCAGCGAAGATCTCGTTGCCCTCGTTGTCGACAACGCCGCAACGGTCGCCGTCGCCGTCGAAGCCGAGGCCGACATCAGCGCCATGCTCCTTCACAGCATGGGCGATGGCATGGAGCATTTCCATGTCCTCGGGGTTCGGGTTGTAGCGCGGGAAGGTGTGATCGAGCTTCACATCGAGCGGGATCACCTCGCAGCCGAGCGCTTCGAGAATCTGCGGCGCGAAGGCCCCGGCGGTGCCGTTGCCGCAGGCTGCGACAACCTTCAACTTGCGCTTGAGTTTCGGGCGCGTGGTGAGGTCCTTGTAGTAGAGGTCGTAGAGGTTATCGACGAAGGTGTAGCTACCGCCGCCATCGAGCGCGAAATCGCCACCAAGAACGATCTCCTTGAGGCGGTTCATCTCCTCCGGCCCGAAGGTCACCGGCCGCTGGCATCCCATCTTCACGCCTGTCCAGCCGTTGTCGTTGTGCGAAGCGGTCACCATCGCCACCGCAGGCACGTCGAGCGCGAACTGGGCGAAATAGGCCATCGGCGAGAGCGCGAGGCCGATATCGACAACCTTGCAGCCGGAGGCCATCAACCCGGCGATCAGCGCGAGCTTGATGGAGGCGGAATAGCCGCGGAAATCATGGCCGACGACGATGCGCCGCTCAACGCCACGCTCCTTGAGATAGCTGCCGATCCCCATGCCGAGCGCCTGGATACCCATCAGGTTGATTTCCGGCGCCTTGTCCGACGCGGGGTGCCCGAACCACCAGCGTGCATCGTATTCGCGGAAGCCGGTCGGCTTGACGAGCGGTGTGGATTCGAACTCGCGGGTATTCGGCACGATGGCGGTCTGCGGCTTGGGGAAGGTGGGCATGAAAGATCATCCGGTTGGGTTGGACGAGCGCTCATAGGCGAAAACCGATGAACGGCGACGTAACAGGAAGGCAGAAACAGCTAGCGTCGGAGAACCAGAGTGTTGCCGTTCATCTCGAAGCTCGCGAGGCGCTTGAGGAAACTCATGCCGAGCAGTGTGTGGTTGAGCGCGCCGGGTGGCATCACCATTACCTCGACGTCGCGAACCTCGATCGATTGCAGCCTGAGCGAAGGTGCGCGCGCCCTTGCTGCGCGCACCACCCCGTTCGCAGTGTTCACAGGGATCGAGAAGTCCCCGCGCGAAGGGTTGATCCCGACCTTGCGCGCGTCCTCCGACGACATCGCGACCAGCGACGCGCCGGTATCGACAAGGGCCGACACGAACTGATTGTTGATCTGAATGTCGGTGACAAAATGTCCACGCCTGTCGGCCTTGAGGGCAACGAGACGCGGAGAGGTTGTCGACGCCGCAGCACTTGCGGATACGGTTGGGTTCGATGGCGGCTCTGCGCCGAACCAGTTGGCCAGCGAGGTACCCAGCAGCGCCGTGGCTCCCACGAGACCCAGTCCTAAAATCAGGATACGTAACATCTCTACCACCTCGCGCCGATCGTCGGCATCACCGGGGCCAAAGGCACAAGGCATACCTTGTGGCAGGAATGCTTTAAGATGTTCAAAAGCGCGCAGCGTTTACCGCTCGAACGCAGCCGCGAAAAGCTCCTGCGTATAGTCCGTTTTCGGCGCGCGGAAGATTTCGATCGACGCCCCCTCCTCCACCACCTGTCCGTTGCGCATGACAATGACGTGGCTTGCGAGCGCGCGGACGACCTTAAGATCGTGGCTGATGAAGAGATAGGCGAGATTGCGCTTCGTTTGCAGATCGCGCAGCAGATCGACGATCTGCGCCTGCACGCTCATGTCGAGAGCGGAAGTGGGTTCGTCCAGCACGACGAATTTCGGATCAAGCGCCATTGCTCGGGCAATGGCAATGCGCTGGCGCTGACCGCCGGAAAATTCGTGGGGGTAGCGGTCCATCGCCGCCGGATCGAGCCCGACATCATGAAGCGCCTTGGCGACGATCTCGCGCGCTGCCTCGATCTTCAACGCCGGCATCTGGATATAAAGCCCTTCTGCAACGATCTCGGCGACGCTCATGCGCGGCGATAGCGAGCCATAGGGGTCCTGGAAGACGATCTGCATATCCTTGCGCATCGGCCTGAGCGCCTTGCGGTCGAGTGTCTCGACATGGCGACCGAGAACAACGATGGGTCCATCCGACGCGATCAACCGAAGGATCGCCTGCCCAAGCGTCGTCTTGCCCGAGCCGGATTCGCCCACAACCCCCAATGTTTCGCCCGCGCGGATTCTCAGCGAAATGCCGTCCACGGCCTTAACATGGCCGGTGACGCGCTTGAACACGCCGCTGCGGATCGGGAAATGGACCTTGAGGTTATCGACAGCGACGATGGTCTCCGCATCCGGGTGCGGCAGGGCCGGCTCACCTTTCGGCTCTGCCGCGAGCAGCATCTGCGTGTAGGCATGCTTCGGCGCGGCGAACACCTCTGCAACCGGCCCCTGCTCGACGATCTCACCCTCTTTCATGATGACGACGCGGTGGGCGATGCGCCGCACGATGCCGAGGTCATGGGTGATGAAGAGCATCGCCATGCCTGCATCGCGCTGCAGATCGGCGAGCAGCTTGAGGATGCGGGCCTGCACCGTGACATCGAGCGCAGTTGTCGGTTCGTCCGCAATCAGGAGATCTGGCTCGTTGGCGAGCGCCATCGCGATCATCACACGCTGGCGCTGGCCGCCGGAAAGCTGGTGTGGATAGGCGCCGAGCCGGCTCTCCGGATCGCGGATGCCGACCTTGGTCAGAAGCTCGACGATCCGGGTGCGCGCAGCTTCACCCGACATGCCGCAATGCACGGAAAGAATCTCGCCGATCTGCCGCTCAATCGTGTGCAGCGGGTTGAGCGAAGTCATCGGCTCCTGAAAGACCATCGAGATCTTGTTGCCGCGCACCCGGCGCAGGGCAGTGTCATCCGCCAAGAGCATATCCTGGCGTTCCGCGCCTTCGCCGAACTCGATCCGGCCGGAAGGATGAAACGCCGCGGGATAGTTGAGAAGCCGCACGATCGAAAGCGCCGAGACCGACTTCCCCGACCCCGATTCGCCGACCAACGCCACGGTCTCGCCGCGATTGACCGAGAACGTCACACCTTTGACGGCAATCGTCTCCTTGCCACCCTGACGGAAGCCAACGACGAGATTTTCGACGGAGAGAAGCGGCGCGCTCATGCGAAGCTCTTTCTCGGATCGAAGGCATCACGCACCGCCTCACCGACGAAAATCAGCAGAGAGAGCATCGAGGCAATGACGACGAAGCCGGAAATGCCGAGCCACGGCGCCTGAAGGTTCGTCTTGCCCTGCTGGAGCAACTCACCAAGCGAGGGCGAGCCCGGTGGCAGGCCAAAGCCAAGATAATCCAGAGAGGTCAGCGTCGTGATCGCGGCGTTGACGATGAAGGGCATGTAGGTGAGCGTCGCCACCATCGCGTTCGGCAACATGTGGCGGATCATGATCTGGCGGTCGTTTAGCCCCAGCGCACGCGCGGCCTTGACATATTCGAAATTGCGCGCCCGCAGGAACTCTGCGCGCACAATGCCGTCGAGCGTCGTCCATTTGAACAGGAGGACGATGAAAAGCAGCACGAAGAAGCTTGGCGTGATCACCGAAGAGAGGATGATCAGCAGATAGAGCATGGGCATTGAGGTCCAGATCTCGATCAGCCGCTGGCCGAACAGATCGATCTTGCCGCCATAGTAGCCCTGCACCGCCCCCGCAGCGATGCCGATCACCGAGGAAACGATCGACACGATCAATCCGAAGGCAACAGAGATGCGAAATCCATAAATCAGCCGCGCCGCAACGTCTCGTCCCCGGTCGTCTGTGCCGAGCCAGTTCCATTCGATATCCCGGCAACCGGTGCCGCCCGTCATCTGCGCGATCGGCGCGCATTGCGCATCAGTCAGCCGCCAGGTTGGCGGCGAAGGCGCCGGCACCGGCAGGTTGCGCTGCACCGTGCGATAGTGGAAGCGGATCGGCGGAAAAATCATGAAGCCATGCGCCCGGATCTCGTTGGCGATCACCGGCGCGCGATAATCGGTAACGGCAAGGAAGCCACCGAATTTCTCTTCCGGATAGTCCACCAGCACAGGGAACAGCCATTCACCCTTGTAGCGGGCGACGATCGGTCGGTCGTTGGCGATGAATTCAGCAAAAAGGCTGAGGACGAAAAGAACGGCAAAAATCCAGAACGACCAGTAGCCGCGCCGATTGGCCTTGAAATTGTCAAGCCGTCGCCGGTTGAGCGGTGAGAGCCGGATGAGGCGCCCCTTGCCCGGCAGTTGTGGCGCCGCAATACCCCCCTCAGACATCGCGCGCCTCGAAGTCGATCCTCGGATCGATGAAGGTATAGATGACGTCGGCCACCAGCGTCAGCACAAGTCCCATCAACGAGAAGATATAGAGGGTCGCGAACACCACCGGATAATCGCGGTTGAGGGTCGATTCATAGGCGAGCAGACCCAGCCCATCGAGCGAAAAGATGCTCTCGATGAGCAGAGAGCCGGTGAAGAAGGCATGGACGAAGGCGCTCGGAAAGCCGGCGATGACAATCAGCATCGCATTGCGGAACACGTGACCGTAGAGCACGCGGGTTTCGCTCAAGCCCTTCATCCGTGCGGTCAGCACATATTGCTTGCGGATTTCATCGAGGAACGAATTCTTGGTCAGCAGGGTCAGCGTCGCGAATTGGGAGATCACCATCGCGACAAGCGGCAAGGCGATGTGCCAGAGATAATCGAGAATTTTTCCGCCAAGGCTCAGCTCATCGAAATTCGACGAGGTGAGCCCGCGCAAGGGAAAGAACTGCCAGAACGAACCACCTGCGAACAACACCACCAGCAGTACCGCGAACAGGAAACCCGGGATCGCGTAGCCAACGACGATCACCGCACTGGTCCAGACATCGAAACTTGACCCGTCCTTCATCGCCTTGCGGATGCCGAGCGGAATCGAGATCGCATAGGCGATCAGCGTCATCCAGAGCCCGAGCGAAACGGAGACGGGGAGCTTCTCCCTGATGAGATCGATCACGCTGGCGTCTCGGAAGAAGGAACGCCCGAAATCGAACCGCGCGTAGTCGCCCAGCATCTTGAAGAAGCGGACATGGGCAGGTTTGTCGAAGCCGAACTGCCGTTCAAGGTCCTTGATGAAGGCAGGGTCCAGTCCCTGCGCGCCGCGGTAGGCAGAGGTCGCATCGCCCGCCTGAACCATCGCGTTGGCGCCGACATCGCCGCCCCCTCCACCGATGCGTGAACTGTTACTGGCATCCTGCCCTTGCAACTGCGCGATGATCCGCTCCACCGGACCGCCCGGTGCGAACTGGATGATAACGAACGACAGGGCCATGATGCCGAACAACGTCGGCACCATCAGCATCAGGCGGCGGATTACATAGGCGAGCATCAGCAGATCCGCCTCATTTGCCGATCTTCCGCGCCTTCTCGGCGTCGTACCACCAGAGCGCGGCAATCGCGCCTTCGGTGGAGCCCGCCAGTGGCGGTATCGGGCCCGGCATGCCGAACATGTCCCAGTAGGCAATCTTGTGCTCGCCGGAATACCAGGCTGAGACCCAATACCGTCCGGCGCGCAGCAACCGGTCGAGGCAGCGCGTCGCGACGGTCATCTCCTCGCGAGTCTTCGCGGCAATGATCCGCTCGATCATCGCGTCGATGGCCGGGTCAGCGACGCCAGCTAGATTGCGCGAACCGACGGTCTTGGCGGCTGCCGAACCGAAGATCAGTCGCAGGCCCTCGCCCGGCGTCAGCGACATCGTGTAACGCTGCATGACGATGTCGAAGTCGAAATCCTGCCGCCGTCGCGCAAACTGGGCCGGATCGATGACCCGGATCGCCGCCTCGATGCCGATGAGGCGGAGGTTGTTGACGAAACCGGTGGTGTGGCGGTTGAGCGCATTGTCGCCCTCCAGAAACTCGATTGTCAGCGGTTGACCATCCGGGAGGCGGATCTTGCCATCAGCACCGCGTTTGCACCCGGCCAGATTAAGCAGTTCGACGGCTTTGCGAAGGACGTTGCGATCCTGCCCCGACCCGTCCGAAACGGGTGCGCTGTACGGCTCGTCGAAAACCTCGGCGGGTAGCTTCATTCCAAGGCCTTCGAGAAGCACTTTCTCTTCGGCTGGCGGTTTGCCCTCAGCCCGCAAGCCGGAATTTTCGAAATAGGAATTGGTGCGCTTGTAGAGCGCATACATCAGGTTCTTGTTGGTCCACTCGAAATCGAAGCAAAGGCCGATCGCCTCGCGCACCCGCGCATCCTTGAACTTGTCGCGCCGGGTATTGATGAACCAACCCTGCGTGCCGGAGGGACGTGCATCGGGCATCACATCGCGCTTGACGCGTCCGTCCTTCGCGGCGGGGAAATCGTAACGCGTTGACCAGATCACCGAGGTAAATTCTTCGCGGAAGCTGAAAGCTCCAGCCGTGAACGCCTGAAACGCAGCTTCCCGGTCACGGAAATACTCGTACCGGATGACGTCGAAATTCCCCTGCCCGATCGAAACCGGCAAATCTTTCGCCCAATAGTCCGACACGCGCCGAAAGGCGATCGAGCGTCCCTGATCGACCCGTTCTACCTTGTACCCGCCGGAACCCAGCGGCGAGGTGAGCGTCGCCGCTTCGAAGTCGCTAGCGGTGTAATAGGCTTTGGAGAAGATCGGCAACGTCGCAGCAATCTGCGGCATCTCGCGCGAACGGCCTTTGGCGAACGAGAATTCCACCGTCAGCGGATCGAGCGCACGCGCGTCGGTGATCTTGTCCAGAAGGAGACGGTAGCTCGCATGGGCCTTCGCACTCTTGAGGAGCGCCAGCGAAAAAACGACATCCTCGGCACGCAGTGGCGAACCATCGTGGAACCGCGCCTCGGGTCGCAACGCGAAGCGATAGGTCAGACCGTCCGCGCTCGCCCGCACGGATCGGGCAACCAGCCCATAGAGCGAATCCGATTCGTCACTTGACCCGACCATCAGCGAATCGAAGATAAGACCCATCCCCGCCGCGCCATTGCCCTTGTGCGAGAACATGTTGAGCGTATCGAAGGTCTCGAAGGTCTGATTGCCGCCGACGCTCGACACCTGAAGCGCGATTTCCCCACCCTTGGGCGCCACCGGGTTCACGTAATCGAAGTGAGGGAAATTCGCCGGGTATTTGAGATCGCCGAAGACCGACATGCCGTGGCTTTCGGGTCCGAAATCGTCGCCCTGCGCCTGCGACCCGGTCGGGAGAAAGGTGGAAACCCCGAGCGCGGCGCCGATGCCAAGAGCCGTTCGCCGCGTCAAGTCCCGTGTCCGCCCGATCATCCGCATCCGCTGCGCCAGCTCCGTCCGAATCAGCCTCTCCGCTCGGACGCCACTATGGCGGTTCGGGAAACCAAAAAAAAGACCGTCGCCGAGCCTCTGCACAAACCAAGCGGTCCTGCACAAACGACAAAGGGGCCGCAAACGGCCCCTTTTCAAATCCGTCGGATGACCAACGCCTTATTGCGGCAGCGGCGCCGGGTTCGCGGCCAGCGACCGCAGATAGACGATGATGTTCGCGCGCTCGTCGCCGCGCGGCACGCCCGCAAAACCCATGGAGGTACCGTTTACGTAGTCCTTTGGCTTGGCCAGAAAAGCGTCGAGGGCCTCATAGTCCCAATTGCCGCCCTTGGCGCTCATGCCAGCCGAATACTTGAAGCCTTCGTGCTTGCCCTTCTCGCGCGTGACGACGCCATAGAGGCCGGGACCAGTGCCGTTCTTGCCGTCCGGCGTCAGCGAATGGCAGCTGACGCACTTCTTGATAGAGGTCTCGCCCTTCTTGATATCGGCGGAAGCAAGGCGCTTGGCGATCGGCTCGGCCTTTTCCTCGGCGGCAGCCGCAGCGCCACCCGAAGCAGCACCCGCATCGTCCGGCAACTCGTAACCCGCCTTCATAACAGGCTTCGGGGAAACGAGCGCGCCGGAGAAAAAGCCGATACCCATCGCCAGTGTCGCCATGCCGAGGATCGCACCGGCAATCTTGTTGACTTCATTCGCGCTCATGCCCGCAACCTCTGTCTGGACAAACGACGGTTCCCGCCCGGAGAACCGCTCGAAATTCAAATGGCTGATTACCCGCTTTCAATAGTGAAAGGCAACCCGTATAAGCGCGCCGCAATTGCTACTTTTTGCGGCCTTTGGCAATGCCCCTGGAAGGAATGCACAAGCGAATGTCCGATCCGGTCGTCATCATCCCTGCGCGCATGGCGGCGCAACGGCTACCGGGCAAGCCGCTCGCCGACATCCACGGCGAGGCAATGATCGTCCATGTCTGGCGCCGGGCGATGGAAACCGGGATCGGGCCGGTGCTTGTCGCGACGGATTCGGATGAAATTGCCACCGTTGTGCGCGCCGCCGGTGGCATCGCCGTGATGACGCGCGCCGATCATCCCTCGGGCTCCGATCGCATCCATGAAGCGGTGGAAAACTTCGATCCCGAAGGTCGTCACGATATCATCGTCAACGTGCAGGGCGATCTGCCGACCATCGATCCGGAGGTCATCGCGATCTCGCTCGAACCGCTGAAGGATGCTGCGGTCGACATCGCGACCCTCGCCGCCGTGATCGTACGCGAGGAAGAGAAGACGGCGATGCAGGTCGTGAAAGCCATCGGTTCCCCGCTCGGCGGCAACCGATTCCGTGCGCTTTACTTCACCCGTGCGACCGCGCCGTGGGGCGAGGGCGACCTCCTTCATCACATCGGCCTTTATGCTTATCGCCGCGCGGCCTTGCGCAAATTCGTCTCGCTTCCGCCCTCGGCGCTGGAAAAACGCGAGAAACTCGAACAGCTCCGCGCGCTCGAAGCCGGGATGCGCATCGACATCATGCAGGTGGATACCGTTCCTCATGGCGTCGATACGCCGGAAGACCTCGAACGTGCCCGCCAGCTTCTCCGAAAGTAGCGTCAGAAAGACATTCTCATGGCCAAGGTAATTTCGTTCCAAGGCGAACGCGGTGCCAATTCCGAGATCGCCTGCAAGGAAGTATTCCCGGATTGGGAGGCCCTGCCTTGCCCCACCTTCGAGGACGCCTTCGCCGCCCTCGCCGATGGTTCGGCCGATCTCGCGATGATCCCGATCGAGAATTCGATCGCCGGCCGCGTCGCGGATATCCACCACCTGCTGCCGGCCTCGGGCTTTCACATCATCGGCGAGCATTTCCTGCCGATTCATTTTCACCTGATGGCGCTCAAGGGCGCGCATCTCGATACGCTCAAGGTGGTGCAGAGCCACGTTCACGCGCTCGGGCAATGTCGGAAATTCCTCCGCAAGCTTGGCCTCAAAGCCGAGGTCGCCGCCGATACCGCAGGCTCGGCGCGGCAGGTCCGCGATCTTGGCGACCTCACCCGTGCCGCCATCGCTCCGCGCCTAGCGGCAAGCGTCTACGGCCTCGAAATCCTCGCCGAGGACATCCAGGACGAAGACCACAACACGACCCGCTTCGTCGTGCTTTCGCGTGATCGCAAGGACGCGCCGGCTGGCGGCGATGTCATGACGAGCTTCGTCTTTCGAGTCCGCAACGTTCCCGCCGCGCTCTACAAGGCAATGGGCGGCTTCGCGACCAACGGCGTCAACATGACCAAGCTCGAAAGCTACATGGTCGATGGCCTTTTCACCGCGACACAATTCTACGCCGAGGTTGAGGGCCACCCCGAAGACCGCCCGCTCAGGCTCGCGCTAGAGGAACTCGCCTTCTTCTCGAAGGAATTGCGGATTCTCGGCACCTACCCCGCGCATCCCTTCCGCAAGACGGTCCTGCCGCCGGGCGAGTGATCAGATCGCCTCACCGACGAAGTGCCGGATGAGGTGGCTCGCGATCGACATTTTCGCCGGCACGCCCAGCCCTTCCGGGTGCGTGCCGGCGAGCATCTGCCGAACCTCGTCGCGCGTGAACCAGCGGCAATCTTCGAGTTCGTCGAGATCGACCGCGATCGTCGTCGATTTCGCCTCGACATAGGCGCCGATCATCAGGCTCATCGGGAACGGCCAAGGCTGGTTGGCCATGACCGTCACGCGCCCGCCGATGATCCCTGCCTCCTCGAAAGTCTCGCGTCGCACGGCGTCCTCGATCGTTTCGCCCGGCTCTACAAATCCGGCCAGCGTCGAATACCAGCCCGGCGGAAAACGCGCCGAGCGGCCAAGCAGGCAGCGGTCGCCGTCCACCGTCAGCATGATGACGACGGGATCAGTGCGTGGAAAATGCTCGGTCGAGCAAGCGGGGCAGACGCGCTTCCACCCGGCTTCCGCAACCTTGGTCGGCTTTCCGCAATGCGCGCAGAAGCGGTGCCGGGCATGCCAGTGCAGCATAGCCTTGCCTTGCGCGATGGCGCCGAGCTCCTGCGGGTTCGTCCGGTCATCAAGCGCGAGCGCGCGCAGGCCAATGAGCTTCAGCGTCTCGTCGGCCTGGAGGGCCTCCTCCTGTTCCGGCGCGATGAGGATCGCGAAGCGCCCCGCCTCGCCGTCGCGTCCGAGAAACACCATCTCCTGATGATGCCCCGCCGCTGGAATATCCGAAATGCGAAACAGTGGGCTAAGCCCGCTCTCCATGCGTTTGAGCACGGCATTGTCGCCACAGAAGGCATAGACGCGGGTCTCGTTCGCATCAAACAGCGCTTCGATCAGGTCAGGCCGCGCACGCATCTGCGCCGAGCGGTCGAGCGCGCCATGCGCGAAGCCGAGGCCCGACGGCGGGCGATCTTCCATGAGGGGAGAAAACAAATCTTCCGGCACAGCCACGCTCATTGCCGCCTCACGCCCCGAATGCCTGCCGCAGCCGGTCCATCAGCGGGCCGACCATGTGTGCGGGATAGGGCATCCGCTCGCCATGCCCCCAGACCGGGCCCGGCCAGGCGGGGTCGGACTGGAACCGCCCGACGATGTGCACGTGAAGCTGGCGCACCATGTTGCCGAGCGCGCCGATATTAAGCTTGTCCGGCCTCGCGACCGCGCGCAGCGCTTCGGCGGCCTTCATCGTCTCGTCAAAAAGCTGCTGGCGGTCCGCCGGCGCGAGATCGAGAATCTCGACGATATCCGCGCGGCGCGGCACCAGCATCAGCCAGGGAAAGCGCGCATCGTCGAACAGGAACACGCGGCTCAGTGGCCATTCGGCGAGAGGATGGCCGATTTCCTCAAGGCGGGGGTCGAGTTGAAAGCCTGTTTCGGGCATGGAATCCTCGGATTGGGTTTGCCTTGTTGTAGCGGTGCCGCCCGCCGGAAGCGAGGGGCTTTCACGCATGCTGGTGGCTCTTGTAATCGCCGCCGGGATAGCCGATATAGCGAGCGGGAGGTTGGCGATGGACGCATCCCTCGCCAACCGGGTCAGGTCCGGAAGGAAGCAGCCCTAACGAGACCGGGCGGGTCATTGTTCCAGCCTCCCACCTTCGGCTCGCGCCGGTGCCCGCAGGGGCGGGCGAGCCACCTCGGGCCAGAAATCCGAACAGGCGAACCCTCGCGTGACATGGAAGGCCGCGGCAGGATGAGTTCCGAGACACACCATCCCGAAGATGGCCATGCTGGCCAGGGAGCGTATCGGGTTCTCGCGCGGAAATACCGCCCACAAAGCTTTGTAGATCTGATCGGTCAGGAAGCGATGGTGCGGACGCTTTCGAACGCCTTCGCCTCGAACCGCATCCATCAGGCCTATATCTTCACCGGCGTGCGCGGCGTCGGGAAAACCACCACCGCCCGCATTCTCGCGCGCGCGCTCAATTACGAAACGGACAGTGTCCACGCGCCCTCGATCGAGATGCCGGAACTCGGCACGCATTGTCAGGCGATCATGGAGAGCCGGCATGTCGATGTGATGGAGATGGACGCTGCGTCCAACACGTCTATCGACAACATCCGCGAGATCATCGAGGCGGCGCGTTACAAGCCAGTCTCGGCGCGCACCAAGGTCTACATCATCGACGAGGTGCACATGCTCTCGAAGGCCGCGTTCAACGGCCTTCTGAAAACGCTGGAAGAGCCACCCCCGCACGTGAAGTTCCTGTTCGCGACCACCGAAATCCGCAAGGTGCCAGTGACCGTGCTCTCGCGCTGCCAGCGTTTCGATCTCAGACGGATCGAGATCCCGGCCATGACCGCCTACCTCGATGACATTGTTGCGAAGGAGGGTGTTCGCGTCGATGCCGAGGCGATGGCGCTCATCGCCCGCGCCTCGGAAGGCTCGATGCGCGACGCACTCTCGCTCCTCGATCAGGCGATCGCACATGGTGGCGGGCATGTCCGCGCCGAGGAAGTGCGCGCCTCGCTCGGCCTCGCTGATCGGACACGCGTCATCGACCTGTTCGAGGCGCTGATGGGTGGGCGGATAGCCGAAGCGCTCGCCGCCTTCGAGGCGCAGTATCACGAGGGCGCGGATCCGGCCGCCATCATCGCCGATCTCGGCGAGTTCGTGCATGTCGTCACGCGCCTCAAACTGGTGCCCGACGCTGAGAAGGACCCCAGCCTGAGCGAGACCGAGCGCCAGCGTGGCCTCGCCTTTTCGAAGACGATCCCCATTCGCGCGCTCTCGATGACCTGGCAGATCCTGCTCAAGGGGTTGCAGGAAGTGCAAGCAGCCGCGCGCCCCAAGGTCGCGGCGGAAATGGTGCTCGTGCGCCTCGCCTATGCCGCCGATGTACCGAACCCTGCCGATCTTGTCCGCGATATCCGCTCGAGCGCAATCTCCGCCGGAGCGCCGTCAGGTCCGGCAGGTTCAACCGCCGGCCCGCAGGCGAGTATCGCGCCGGTTCACGTGCCGCGCCTCGTTTCGGATCGCGGATCTGCGGCCTCGGCGCGCCAGGCGGAACCCCAGCCGCAGAACACGCCGGCCATGCCGATGCCGGCCAGCCTTGCCGAACTCGTTGCGCTCGCGGACCGGATGCGCGATATCCGTCTCAAGACCGCGCTCGAACGCGATATCCGCCTCGTGAAATACGAGATCGGCCGCATCGAGATCGCGCTGCTGCCGCGCGCCGAAGCCGATCTGCCGAACCGCCTCTCCCGCGCGCTGATGGAGTGGACCGGTCAGCGCTGGGGCGTCTCCGTCGCACGGGACGTCGAACCGGAAGCGGCACCCACCCTGCACGAAGTTGCCGAGCAGTCCCGCGAGGAGGAGCGGCGCGGCGTGCGCGCCAACCCCGCCGTCCGGGCCCTGCTCGAAACCTTTCCCGGCGCGGAAATCGTCGATGTCCGGGCGCCGGTCGACGCGATACCCGTCGATGACGGTGCCGTCGGTGGCGAAGACGTCATCACGGACGACGATCTCTGATCCGATCCCGAGAACTGGAAGGAAAATCCCGTGCGCGACATCATGGGCATGATGAAGGAAATGGCAGGCCTCAAGGCCAAGATGGAAACCCTCCAGCAGGAGCTGGAGACGACGCTGGTGGAAGGGCGCTCCGGCGCCGGGCTCGTCACGGTCACGCTCACGGCCAAGGGCGCGCTCAAGGCGCTCGCCATCGACCCCTCTCTGATGAAGGCCGACGAGAAGGAAATTCTCGAGGATCTGATCGTCGCGGCCCACGCCGACGCCCGCGCCAAGATCGAAGATGTCGTCGCCGAAAAGACGCAAGGGTTGATGGGCGGCCTGCCCCTGCCGCCGGGCTTCAAGCTTCCGTTCTGACCCACAGGAAAAACGCGTAATTCTCGCGCGTTTTCTGACGAATCATGCCACTGACTTGCCTTTCGTCGCGAGAATTTTCATCACAGGGATCTTGATGGCGCAGGCCCTTGCCGGACCGGAGATCGAACGCCTGATCCAGCTTCTCGGCCGCCTTCCGGGGCTCGGCCCGCGCTCGGCACGGCGCGCGGTCCTCCACTTGATGCGCAAGCGGGAGGAGTTGCTGGTCCCGCTCGCCGATGCGATGCGCGTGGCCGCCGAACGCATTGTCACCTGTGACAATTGCGGCAATCTCGACACGCAGTCGCCCTGCACGATCTGCCGCGATTCCCGCCGTGATCCGTCCATTCTGGTTGTTGTCGAGAGTGTAGGCGACCTCTGGGCGTTGGAGCGCGCCGGCGCGCTCCGGGCAAATTACCATGTTCTTGGCGCGACGCTTTCGCCGTTCGACGGCGTCGGCCCTGATGAACTCTCGCTTCCAAAACTCGTTGAGCGTGCGACAGGCGGAGCGGTAAAGGAGGTCATCCTCGCGCTCAACGCGACCGTGGAGGGGCAGACGACAGCCCATTACATCACCGATCTTCTTACCGAGGTCGGTGTCAAGGTCACGCGCCTCGCGCATGGCGTCCCGGTCGGTGGCGAGCTTGACTATCTCGACGAGGGCACGCTCTCGGCGGCGCTGTTGAGCCGCACCACGATCGGGTGAGAACGGCAATGCGCAACATCCACCGCTTCCTGGATGTCGAGACCTGGATCTTCGATCTCGATAACACGCTCTATCCGCCTCACGCCGATCTCTGGCCCAAGGTCGATCAAAAGATCACCACCTATATCTCGACATACCTCGGCGTTGATGGGCTGACCGCGCGCGCGATCCAGAAATATTACTATCAGACGCACGGCACCACGCTGAACGGGCTGATGAAGGAGCACGGCATCGATCCACATGCCTTCCTCGACTTCGTCCACGACATCGACCGCTCGAACCTGTCGAGCGATGCGCAACTGGCTGGTGCCATCGAGCGTCTGCCGGGGCGCAAGTTCGTCTTCACCAACGGCTCGCGCCGCCACGCCGAGGACACGATGCGCCAGCTCGGCATCGACCATCTGTTCGAGGACGTGTTCGACATCGTCGCCAGCGAATTCGTGCCGAAACCCGCTCGCCGACCCTACGAGCGCTTTCTCGAAGCCCATGCGATTTCCCCGATCACCGCCGCGATGTTCGAGGATATTCCGCGCAACCTTGAAGTGCCGGCCGAACTCGGGATGCGCACCGTGCTGGTGGTGCCGGACCACCGCGGCGACAACAAGGACGACTGGGATCGCCTCCTCGAACAAGGCCCCGGTGCCGATGGCATCCGCTTCGACGCCGTGACGCCCAACCTGCCGGAATTTCTCGAAATTCTGGCGAAACGGCTCCTGCCCGATGCCGGTGCTTGACAAGCCCACCGGAATGCAGCCCTAACCTTCCCTTTCATTTGAAATGCCGCACTTACGTCAGGGAAACATCATGTCTCTTGCCGCCACTATCAACGCCGCCTGGGAAGATCGCACCAACATCAACGCCGCTACCAAGGGCACTGTGCGCGAAGCCGTCGCTGAGGCCCTGAACGGACTGGACAGCGGCACCCTCCGCGTAGCGACCCGCGAGGCCGGCAAGTCCGGTCCAGAGGCCTGGACCGTGCACCAGTATCTCAAGAAGGCTGTGCTGCTCTCATTCCGGCTCAACGACATGGCGCCGATTTCCGGTGGACCGGGTGGCGCAACCTGGTGGGACAAGGTCGATTCGAAATTCCTCGGCATGGATGCGGCGGCCTTCGGCAAGGCCGGCTTCCGCGCGGTGCCGAACTGCGTCGTCCGCAAGTCCGCGTTTATCGGCAAGAACGTCGTGCTGATGCCGAGCTTCGTCAACGTCGGCGCCTATGTCGACGAGGGCACGATGGTCGATACCTGGGCGACGGTCGGGTCCTGCGCTCAGATCGGCAAGAACGTCCACCTCTCGGGCGGCGTCGGCATAGGCGGCGTGCTGGAGCCGCTTCAGGCAAACCCGACCATCATCGAGGACAACTGCTTCGTCGGTGCCCGCTCGGAGGTCGTTGAAGGGGTGATCGTCGGCGAGGGCTCGGTGATCGCGATGGGCGTCTTCATCTCGGCCTCCACCAAGATCATCGATCGCGCGACCGGCAAGGTGCATGTCGGCTACGTTCCGCCGTATTCTGTGGTGGTTTCCGGCAATCTGCCGGGCAAGCCGCTGCCGGACGGCTCGGCCGGTCCTTCGACCTATTGTGCCGTGATCGTCAAGACCGTGGACGCGCAGACGCGCTCCAAGACCGGCATCAACGAGCTGCTGCGGGACTGATATCCGGCGGCTGATGTTGGGCCGATAAAACTTGTGCCGCGTCATGGAATTGCCATGACGGCGAGTGCATTTACGTCCCGTTGCAGACTGCCAGAGGAAGTACCCGATGTTTGACGCCAAGAAATTGCTCGATCTCCTTGTCCAGTCCGGTTCCGGCACCACGCCCGGCGGGCAGAACCTGGGGTCGGTCCTCGGGCAGGTCGGATCGGTCGTGGGTTCGGTGCTCAACCAGGCGACCGCCGGCGTTAAGCAGGGCGCGAGCGAGCTTGATGCGCGCACCGACGCTTCCGGCAAATTCGGCGAGATGGTCGCCGGCGCGACCGGAAAGTCGCCGACCGATTTTCTCGCGCAGGCGAAGGATCTGGCCGGCAAGAACCAGCTCGCGACCGGCGCAGCGCTCGGCGGTCTCGCCGCGATCCTGCTGGGCACCGGCGCGGGTCGTGCGATCACCGGCACGGCCGCCCGCCTTGGCGGCATGGCGTTGATCGGCGGCCTCGCCTACAAGGCGCTGCAGAACTATCAGGCGGGCAAACCGCTGCTCGACCTTCAGGGCGCTGCAGGCACGCTGACCGGAACGAACGCCCTCCCCGCACCCGCGAACGAGCAGCAGCATGCGCTGCGTCTCGTCCGGGCGATGATCGCCGCGGCCTCCGCCGACGGGATCGTCGACGACAAGGAGCGCGCCGCCATCGCCGGCAATCTCAAGGCGAGCGGACTCGATGACGAGGCCTCGCACTTCATCGCGCAGGAATTCGCCAACCCCGCCGATATCTCGACACTGGTCTCGGGCATCGCCTCGCCGGACGAGGCCGCACAGGTCTATGCCGCGGCACGCCTGGCCATTGACCCGGACACGCGCGAGGAGCAGGATTTCCTTGCCGCGCTCGCAGGAGCGCTTCAGCTTGAACCGGGGCTGATCGCGCATATCGATGCGGCGGCGAATTCCGCCAAGCAGTAGGGAAGCCTTTTCACTTGCCAACCGGGGATATATCGCCTCTCAAACGCATCCTCGGCTGGTTGAAGCGGCTTGATTGGGGGCTGGTGATCGTCGCCAGCCTCTCGTTCGGCGCGATGGCGCGCGTATTGGTGACTGAAGGCTTCGGCGTTGCCCGCGAAATCCTCGCCGACGATCTCTGGCTCTATGTCTCGATCCTCCCCAAGGTCATGCTCGGCTGCCTGATCGGAGCACTGATCCGGCTCCTGCTCTCGCGCGAGATGATCGAGCGCTTCGTCGGCGAGGGCTCCGGGCTGACCGGTCTCGCCATCGCCGCGCTGATCGGCATGCTGTTTCCGGCCGGCCCCTTCACGATCTTCCCGCTCGCGGTCGTTCTGCTCGCAAGCGGAGCGGATCGTGGTGCCGCGATCGCGTTCATCAGCGCTTGGCTGCTCGTCGGCATCAACCGCGCCATCATCTGGGAAATGCCGTTCTTCGGCCCGGATTTCGTGCTTTTCCGCTTCCTGATCTCACTGCCGATGCCGGTTCTGCTCGGTGTCTGGGCGCGCCTGCCATTGTTCGATCGGTTCAATCCGACGATCCCGGCTCGGGATGACGGGCCATGATTGTGCTATTCTTCACGCTGCTGCTGGCCGCCATCGCGGTTGGGTTGAGCTTTCTCGCCCTGCGGCGCGGCAAAGCCACCCTTTCAAAAGGGTTCGCCGATGCCCGCGGCCAGTTCATGCATCTCTTGCCGCGCCTGACCATCGGCATTCTCGGCTCGGGCTTCATTGCCCATCTGATGCCGAAGGAAACGGTGCTGGCGTGGTTCGGCCCGAATTCGGGGATCACAGGAACAGCGCTCGCGACGCTCGCCGGCACGCTGACCCCCGGTGGCCCGGTGGTCGGCTACGCGCTCGGCGCGGCAGCACTGAAGGCCGGCGCCGATTTCGCTCAGGTCATCGCCTACGTCACGGCTTGGTCGCTGCTCACCTTCAACCGCATGCTGACGTGGGAACTCCCGAGCATGCCGGGTAAGCTCATCGTCCTGCGTGCGATCGTCTCACTACCCCTGCCCTTTGTCGCGGCCTGGGTGGCGCAGGTGCTTCGCTGAACGGGGTTCAGGCGAGCCAGCGCTTGCGGCGCTTGTAGCTCTTCACCTCGCGGAACGACTTCTTCTCGCCTTCCGAAACGCCGAGGTAGAATTCCTTGACGTCCTCGTTCTCGCGCAGCGACTTCGCGTCGCCGTCCATTACGATGCGTCCGGTCTCCATGATGTAGCCATAGGTCGCGTATTTAAGCGCCATATTGGTGTTCTGCTCGGCAAGAAGGAATGAGACGCCCTCCTTGGCATTGAGATCCTTCACAATCTCGAAGATCTCCTCGATGACCTGCGGCGCGAGGCCCATCGACGGCTCGTCGAGCAGAATCATCTTCGGCCTGCTCATCAGCGCGCGGCCAATGGCGCACATCTGCTGCTCGCCGCCAGAAGTGTAACCGGCCATCGACTTCATGCGCTGCCGGAGTCGCGGGAAATAGGTATAGACCATCTCCATGTCGCGCTTGATCGCCGCGCCGCCGTCGCGCCGGGTGAAGGCGCCGGTCAGGAGATTTTCCTCGATCGTGAGATGGCCGAAGCAATGCCGACCCTCCATCACCTGTATGCAGCCGCGCCGCACGAGATCGGCCGGGCTCATGGCATCGACCCGCTCGCCCTCGAACACGATCGAGCCCTTGGTGACATCGCCGCGCTCGGCCCTGAGCAGGTTCGAGACCGCCTTCAGCGTCGTGGTCTTGCCCGCGCCGTTCGCGCCAAGCAGCGCGACGATGCCGCCACGCGGCACGGAAAGCGACACGCCTTTCAGCACGAGGATCACGTGGTCGTAAATGACCTCGATATTGTTGACCGAGAGGATCGGCTCGGCCGGGATCGCTTCGGGCATCGTGCTGGCTGCGTTGGACATGGCAGGGCTCCGGTCGGGTGATATCCGCCCCGCGTTCGAGCGCGAGCGACGGAACATCAGACAATTCGGGAAAAGGGGGGATGGGCTTCAGGCCCATCCCGTTGTCGTCGCGTCGCGCGATTACGCGGCCTTGTCGCACGCCTCGGTGCGCTTCGGCCAGCCGGTGTTCTTGGCCTCGTAGTCCTTCGCGGCTTCCTCGATGAGGGGGCGCACGATGCTCTTGAGCGGCTCGATCCAGTCAGAGGCCTTCACGTACTTGGTGCCGTCCCACTGCGAGATGAACACCTTGTTGTGGCCGTTGTGATCGGTGCAGCTCACCTTGACCGGCGCGGCGAAGCCTTCCATCCCCATTTCCTTGAAGCGGGCCTCGGTGATATCCAGCGCTTCGAGACCGCGGCGGACATCCTCGCCCGTCACCGCCTTCTTGCCGGTGATCTTCTGCGCGGTGCGCACGGCTTCCGCCATCAGCATCGCGTTGTAGACACCACGGTTGTAGAGGTTCTCGCCGAGGTGCGAGGCTTCAGCCTTCGAGAAGCCCTTGTCGAGAACGTACTTCTTGATGTCCTGGATGACCGGGAAGTTCGCACCCGTGTTGTGGAAATTGAGCGACTTGTAGCCCTTGCCCTGATCGCCACCCGCGCGGGCGTCGTCATCGGCGCCGGCCCACCACACGCCGACCAGCTTGTTGATCGGGAAGCCGTTCTTGATCGCCTCCTTCACCGCTGTCGGGTTCATGGCGCCCCAGCCCTGGTTGTAGATCCAGTCCACGCGGTCGCGTCGGATCGCGAGCCAGGTCGAGCCCTGGTTCTGCATCTGCGCAGCGGCGATCGGATAGAGCTTCAGGTTGAAGCCGTATTCCTTGGCCATGGCTTCGAGAACCGGGATCGGCTCCTTGCCGAACGGCGCATCGAGATGGACGAGACCAATCGTCTTGCCCTTGAGATTGCCCTTCTCCTCGGACAGCACGTGCTTGATGAAGACCGAGGCACCATCCCAATAGGTGACCGGCGGATTGAAGACCCACGGGAACCGCGAGCCGTCAGCCGAGGCGGAGAGTCCATAGGCCATCGAAAGGATCGGGATCTTGTCGACAGCGGCCTTCGGAATGATCTGCAGCGTGATGCCCGTGGAGTACGGGTTGTACATCACCGCGCCCTTCGTCTTGGTCGACTCGTAGCATTCGACGCCCTTCTTGGTGTCGTAGCCGGTCTCGCATTCCTCGATGATGATCTTGGCGCCGCCGATGCCACCGTCACGCTCGTTCAGCATGCGCAGGTAGTCGTGCATGCCGTTGGCAATATGCACGCCAGAGCCCGAAAACGGACCCGTGCGATAGGTCAGCAGCGGCAGGAAGACGGTGTCTTCCGCCGAGGCCGGAACCGCCGACGCGATCATCGCCGTCGCGGCCAGGGCCGAGAGTACCAGTTTGCGTGTCATGAGCATTTCCTCCTTTGCTCGGAACCTTTAAAAAGGCTCTTGTTCTGATCTTGCGCGCCCGAGGGACGAAAACAAGACCGTGCGGCCCACCCCTCAGTAAGGGAAGGGCCATGTTCTCAGTTTCTGCTTCGTGATCTGCCACAGGCGTGCGAGGCCGTGCGGCTCGACGATCAGGAAGAAGATGATAAGGCCACCGACGATCAGCAGGTTGATGTGTTCTGCCGTCGCACCGCCGATCGGAACGCCCAGCGAGGGCAGGCCGAACTTGAGCGCCACCGGCACGATGTTGAGCAGAGCCGCGCCGAGGAAGCAGCCGATCAGGCTACCCAGGCCGCCGATGATCACCATGAAAAGGATGTTGAAGCTCTGGTTGATGTTGAAGGCATCCGAGGCTTCGCCGCCGCCGTACCACAGGAACATCATACAGGCGCCGGCAACGCCGCAGTAGAAGGACGACAGCGCGAAGGCGAGCAGCTTCGCTGGCAGGAGGCGGATACCCATCAACTCAGCCGCGATGTCCATGTCGCGCACCGCCATGAAGGTGCGGCCGACACGCCCGTGCAGGATATTCGAGGCGATCCAGGTCATGAACACGACGATGCCGAGCAGGACGAGATAACGCGCCGTAGGATCCGCCCGCGCGCCGGTGATCGCGATCCCGAGGATTGTCCGTTCCGGCACTTCGATCGCACCCGAGGCATTGTAATTGAAGAGCCAGGGCACGCGCACGAAGCACCATTCGAGGAAGAACTGTGCCGCCAGCGTCGCCACCGCAAGATAGAAACCCTTGATGCGCAGCGAGGGCAAACCGAACAGCGCGCCGATCGTCGCCGAGAACACGCCCGAGGCGATGATCCAAATGATCAGATTCACGTCCGGGAAATAGGTCGTGAGCTTGTAGCAGGCATAGGCGCCCACGCCCATGAAGGCGCCTGTGCCGAGCGAAATCAGCCCGGTGTAGCCCGTGACGATGTTGAGCCCCATCGCCGCGAGACTGAACACCAGGAACGGGATCATCACCGTCGAAATAAAGAAGTGCGAGCCGAAAAACGGAATGATCAACGCGGCGACGGCGACGATGATCCCCAGCCCGATCCGGTCCTGCAGGATCGGGAACACGGCCATGTCCGCCTGGTAGGTCTTCTTGAATTGGCCTGCTTCGCGATAAAACATGTCGTCACTTTCTCCCGTTGCCTGCCCCGATGACCCGAATGGACTTCGTTCCGGTCATGCAACGCCTCAGATACGTTCAATGATCTTGTCGCCGAAGAGCCCCTGCGGCCTGACCATCAGGAACCCGAGCGCGATCACATAGGCGATCCAGTTCTCGATGCCGCCGCCGACGAGCGGGCCCCAATAGAACTCCGCAATCTTCTCGCCGAGCCCGATGATGAGCCCGCCGACGATCGCGCCTGGCACTGAGGTGAAACCGCCGAGGATCAGCACCGGCAGTGCCTTGAGGGCGATAGTCTGGAGCGCGAAGGACACATCCGAGCGCGCGCCCCACATGATACCGGTGATGAGCGCGACGAGGCCGGCAGCGAACCAGACGATCACCCAGATCTGGTTGAGCGAGATGCCGACCGAGAGTGCGGCCTTGTGGCTGTCCGCCACAGCGCGCAACGCGCGGCCGATGCGGGTGTACTGGAAGAAGAGCGCTAGCGCGACGATCATCAGCGAGGCAATCACCGCCGCGGCGATGTCGATCTTCTGGAGGAGCACACGCCCGCCGAGAATATTGAGTTCGATGACGCCCCGCGGCAGGAACAGTTCTTCCGTGATCATCTGCTTCGGTTCGCCGCCGAAGATGATCTCGCCGAGGCCGATCAGCACATAGGTCAGCCCGAACGTCGCCATGAAGAGGATGATGTCGGGCTGGTTGACCAGCGGGCGCAGCACCACGCGCTCGACCGAAATCGCCAGGATCAGCATGACACCCAGCGTCAACAGCACCGCGAGCCAGGCGGGAACGCCCTTCTCGTGCAGGCCGACCAGCGTCAGCGCCGCGAACACCACCATGATGCCTTGCGCGAAGTTGAAAACGCCTGATGCCTTGAAAATCAGGACGAAGCCGAGCGCGATAAGCGCATAAAGGACGCCCGAGACGAGTCCCTCCCAGAGCGCCTGCACCAATAAGTCCGGTGCGGCGGCCATCTGCATGAAGGGGTCGATGAAGATATTATACAGCATTGCCCTGCCCCCGATCCCTCAATGCGCGACGCCGAGATAGGCGTCGATCACCTTCTGGTTCGACTTGACCTCCTCCGGCGTGCCATCGGCGATCTTGATGCCGTATTCGAGCACCACCACGCGATCGGAAAGGTCCATGACGACGCCCATGTCGTGCTCAATCAGCGCGATGGTGGTGCCGTATTGTTCCTTGGTATCGAGGATGAAGCGGCACATGTCCTCCTTCTCCTCGAGGTTCATGCCAGCCATCGGCTCGTCGAGCAGAAGAAGTTCGGGCTCCATCGCCAGCGCGCGGCCAAGCTCAACGCGCTTCTGCAGGCCGTACGGCAGCTTGCCGACCGGCACCTTGCGGATGTGCTCGATCTCAAGGAAGTCGATGATCTCCTCGACGAACTTGCGGTGCTCGATCTCCTCATCCATCGCCGGCCCGTGGCGGAACAGCTGCCAGAAGAAGCTCTTGTGCATCTTCAGGGTCCGGCCGACCATGATGTTGTCGAGCGTGGACATGCCCTTGAACAGGGCAACGTTCTGGAAGGTGCGGGCAATACCCTGGGTAGCCGCGACATGCGGACGCATCTTGGCACGCGTCTCGCCACGATAGGTAATCCGCCCTTCCTGCGGGTGGTAGAACCCGTTGATGACATTGAGCATCGAAGTCTTGCCGGCACCGTTCGGGCCGATGATGGCGCGCACCTCGCCCTTCCTGATATCGAAGGAGACATCGGTGATCGCCTTCACGCCACCGAAGCGGAGCGTGACGTTCTCGACGCTGAGCAACTGCTCGCCGGGTTCAATCTTCTTCTCGGGCTTCATCGTCAAACCTCGATCCTTGCGCTCAGGCGGCCTGTGACGCTGCCGGAGCAACGGGCTCGAACGTCTTGGCGTCCATCACGCGGACACGGGCGGAAATGCTGCCCTTGCGGCCGTCCTCGAAGGTCACCTCGGTCGAGATGTCCGCTTCGGTCGAGCCATCGTAGAGCGCTGTGACCAGCGGTGCGTAGCGCTCGGCGATGAAGCCGCGGCGGACCTTCTGCGTCCGGGTCAACTCACCGTCGTCGGCATCGAGTTCCTTATGCAGGACGAGGAAGCGATGCACCTGCGCCTTCGCCATCATCGGCTCTTCCGCAAGCTGGCGGTTCACCTCGGCGACATGGCCGGCGATGATCTCGTAGACCTGTCTGTTGTTGGCGAGTTCCTGATAGGAACCGTAGGAGACATTATTGCGCTCCGCCCAGTTGCCAACCGCCGTCAGGTCGATGTTGATGAACACCGAGACGTGCTCCTCGCCCTGCCCGAACGCCACGACCTCGCGGATGTTCGGGAAGAACTTGAGCTTGTTCTCGATGTATTTCGGCGCGAACAGCGCACCGTTCCTCAGCTTGCCGACATCCTTCGCACGGTCGATGATGCGTAGCTGGCCGTCCTTCTCGAAGAAGCCGGCGTCGCCGGTCTTGACATAACCATCCGGCGTCATCGTCTCGGCCGTCTTCTCCGGCTCCTTGAAATAGCCGATGAACTGGCCGGGCGATTTGTAAAGCACCTCGCCGTCATCCGCGATCTTGATCTCGACGTTCGGCGTTGCCGGACCAACGCAATCGGCACGCACCGCGTGATCGGTTTGCGAGGTGACGTAGAGGAAAGCCTCGGTCTGCCCATAGAGCTGCTTCAGGTTGATGCCGATCGAACGGTAGAACGAGAAGAGTTCCGGCCCCATCGCCTCGCCCGCCGTATAGGCGATGCGAACGGAGGAGAATCCGAGCACGTTCTTGAGCGGCCCGTAGACCAGCGCTTCACCCAGCGCGTAGTTGAGCCGAGCCAGAAGCGGAACCGACTTGCCGTCAAGGATCTTCTCGCCCCATTTCTTGGCGACACCGAGGTAGTAGTGGAACATGTTGCGCTTGAGCGCGCCGGCATCTTCCATGCGGATCATGATGCGGGTGAGCATGCCCTCGTAGACGCGCGGCGGCGCAAAGGCGAAAGTGGTGCCGACCTCGCGGCGATCCTCGACCGCGGTATCCGGGCTTTCCGGGCAATTGATCGTGAAGCCGGCAACCAGCGCCTGCGCGTAGTTGAGGTAGTGGTCACCCACCCAGGCGAGCGGCAGATAGGCAATGACCTGATCGTCTTCGGTTAGCCTGTCGAAGGCGACAGTATCCTTCGCCGCGTTGACGCAGCCCCCCGCCGAGAGCATCACGCCCTTCGAGCGTCCGGTCGTGCCGGAAGTGTAGAGCATCACCGATACATCGGCACCCTTGCCATCGGCGATCGCCTGATCGAGCCGGCGCACGGCATCCGGATCGGCGAGCATGGTCGCATCGCCCTGCGCGATTACCTCGTCGATCGGCTGGAGACGCGAATGATCGTAATCGCGCAGCCCGCGCGGCTCATCGTAGAACACCATCTGGATGGCGGCGAGACGATCGGCAACGGAGAGGATCTTGTCGACCTGCTCCTGATCCTCGACACAGGCGAAGCGCACTTCCGCATGGTCGAGCACGTAGGCCATCTCGTCCGCGACCGCGTCGGCATAGACGGGAACCGGAACGGCGCCGAGCGTCTGCGCGGCCATGATCGACCAGTATAGCTTCGGCCGGTTTGTGCCGATGATCGCGATCTTGTCGCCGCGCTGAAGGCCATGCGCCATCAACCCCAGCGCATAGCTCCGGACCGTGCGGTGAACCTCCGCCCAGCTCCATTCCTTCCAGATCCCGAGATCCTTGTGGCGCATGGCCGGCCGCGAAGGGCGAACCTTTGCGTTGTGCTCAAGCCATTTCGGGAATGTATCAAGACCAGCCGTGGCGTCTGCCGTCACGCAGCTTCTCCCCTGGATCGTTTCCGCCTATGCAAAGACCGCATGGCGGCAATGCGTTATTGTTGCCACTAAGTTCGCAGCACTTGTCGGATTTCGCAAGACCAGCCTTGACAGACATAGCGCTGTTTTGCTTTTAAGCTAATGGCAGTCGCCTGCATCATTGTTTCGCAGGATCGGTCTTGCGCGCATTTTCCAGTCTTTTTGCCGATTTTTGCCACACGCCATTGCGCGAAGAGCCGGTTTTCCACACGTCCCGACGAAGGAATGAGATCGGCATGCAGACAGCTTCAGCCGGCCATCGTCCCGTATTTCTGAAGGTCGCTCCAGTCGCGGATGACGATACCGCCGCGCTCGGCCTGAAGGACGCCGGCATTCTCGAGCACCTTGAGCGACTGGTTCGTCACCTGTCGCGATAGGCCGGAAAGAAGACCGATCTCCTCCTGCGTAATCGCAATGTGTTTGCCGACACCGGGGTTGAGGCGCGGGTTGAAAATGCTGGCGAGCGCGCGCGCCACACGTCCGGTTGCATCGAGCATCCGGTCATTCTCGACCTGCCCGATGAACTGGCCAAGTCTCTCGTTGAACTGGTGGACGAGATAGCGGTTGAACCCGACGCTGTGTTCGAGCAGCCAGTTGAATGTCGCAACATCCATCAGCGCCAGCCGCGTCTCGCGCAGGGCGACGAGATCGTAGCGGCGCGGCTCGTTCTTGAGAATCGAGCCCTCGCCGAACCATGCGCCGGCAGCAAGCCCGGCGAGGCTGACCTGCTTGCCGCTGTCGGACACCGTGGAGAGCTTCACCAGACCGGAGACCATGCCGGCCCAGCAATCGAAGCGGTCGCCCTGATGGCAGACATAGGCGCCCTTGCCGTAGGTGCGCTCGACAATCCCGCGGCGCGCCCGGTCGATCTCCTCCGGCAGGAGATCCTTCGACCAGGCCGCAATCTGTTCGAGCACTTCGCGTGATATCAAGGCCAGCCCCACTCACCGGAACGCGTTTGACGTCGGCGCGGCACAATATTGCGCCGCAAAAGCATCATGGCAAGCACTACATTAGAGTAGCGGAATAAAATTCCACGTCGTCACTCCGCGGCGATGGCAACGTCCGCCGGACCGGCGCCGTCGAACGCGCGCAACAATTCCGCCTCGCGGGCATCCGCCTTCGCGGCGTTGGCGGCGCGAACGGGACCGTAACCCTTGATCGACTGCGGCAGGGCCGCGATTTCGATCGCAACGGCAAGGCGCTCGACCGTCAGTCCCGCAAGGAGCCGCTCAACCGTCGTGCGGTAAGCGTCGATGCGCCGCCGCTCGTCCCGGCGCTCGGCGCTCCTGCCGAACGGATCGAAGACCGTGCCGCGCAAGCCCCTGAAGTGCTGGAGGACACCAAGCGCCTTCGCCATCCACGGCCCGAATGCCATCTTCCGCGGACGCCCCGAATGCGGATCGATTCGGGCGAGCATCGGCGGCGCCATGTAATAGGTCACCTTGATGTCCTCACCCTCGAAAGCGTCGCGCATCTGATTGCGGAACGCCTGCCCGGAATAGAGGCGCGCGACCTCGTATTCGTCCTTGTAGGCCATCAGCTTGAAGAGGCTGCGCGCAACCGTCTCTGAAAGGCGCGACGAGCCTGCAATCGCCCCGTCCTCGCGCACCCGGACTTTCTCGACGAAATGCCGGTAGAGATCGGCATAGGCTTTGTTCTGATAATCAACCAGGAAGGCCGCACGCCGCGCGACGATATCCTCGATACCCTCGGAAAGAACATGCGTGGAGACGTGATCGGCCTCCTGCATGAGCTTGTGCCCGATCTCCGGTTCGACCGCCACCGCGCGTCCCCAGCGGAACGCCTCGCGGTTCATCGCCACCGCCTCGCCGTTCATTTCGATGGCGCGTTCAAGCGCATCGCCGTGCAGCGGTATACCGCCCTTCTGGTAGGCATAGCCGAGCAGGAACATGTTGGCTGCGATCGATTGGCCGAACAGGCTCGTGGCGATCTTCGTCGCATCAAGAAAGAAAGCGCGTTCCACGCCCGCCGCACTGGCGATCCCGCGCCGCAGCCGCTCCGTGGGCAGCGAGTAATCCGGGTTGCGCGTGAAATCGCCCGGCAAAACCTCGGCGGTGTTGACGACGAAGACCGTCTCGCCGGGCTTCACGCTGGCAAGCACCTTCTTCGAGCCCGAGACCACCAAATCGCAGCCAAGGATCAGATCGGCCATGCCCGCCGAAACGCGGATCGCGTGGATATCGTCCGGAGCGCGCGCGAGCCGGATATGAGAGAATACCGCCCCACCCTTCTGCGCCAGACCTGCCATGTCGATCATGCCGCAGCCGCGCCCCTCGAGATGCGCCGCCATGCCGATGATCGCGCCGATGGTGACGACACCGGTGCCGCCGACGCCCGTGACGATCGCCGCCCAGCCGTGCCTGTCGAGATCGCCGATCACCGGGTCCGGCAGGGTCGGCAGGATGAGCCCCTTCGACGAGCCGGCCTTCTTGCGTGGCTTCGCGCCGGAAACGGTAACGAAGCTCGGACAGAAACCCTCGACGCAGGAAAAGTCCTTGTTGCAGGAGGATTGATCGATCCGCCGCTTGCGCCCGAACTCGGTTTCCACGGCCTGCACGGACACGCAGTTCGATGCCTTGCCGCAATCACCGCAGCCTTCGCAGACAAGCTCGTTGATGAGCACGCGCTTGTCCGGATCGGGATAGAGACCACGCTTGCGCCGGCGGCGCTTTTCGGCGGCACAGGTCTGGTCGTAGATCATCACCGTCACGCCGGGGATGGACGCCAGTTCCTTCTGCACGCTCATCAGCTCGGAACGGTGATGGAAGCTGATACCCACCGGCCACGAATATTCCGGTCCGTATTTCGTCGGCTCATCAGACACGAGCGCAATCCGCTCGACCCCTTCGGCGCGGCACTGGCGCGCGATCATGTCGGGCGTGAGATTGCCTTCGTGGTGCTGGCCGCCGGTCATCGCCACGGCATCGTTGAAGAGAATCTTGTAGGTGATGTTTGTCTTGGTCGCGATCGCCCAGCGCAGCGCCAGCACGCCGGAATGGTTGTAAGTGCCGTCACCGAGGTTCTGGAAGACGTGATTGCGGGTCGAGAACGGCGCCTCGCCGATCCAGTTGGTGCCTTCGCCGCCCATCTGGGTGAAACCCTCGGTCTCGCGATCCATCCACTGCACCATGTAATGGCAGCCGATACCCGCATAGGCACGCGATCCTTCCGGCACCTTGGTCGAGGAATTGTGCGGGCAGCCCGAGCAGAAATACGGCGTGCGGGTCGCAAGATCGATCACCTCGCCGAGACGCCCCTGCGCCTTCTGGATGCGGGCGAGCCGCGCTTCGAGATCGGCGTCCGGACTTATTGCGATCAGGCGCGTCGCGATGGCGATGGCGATGTCGTTCGGGTCGAGCGCGCCCTTGACCGGGAACAGCCAGTCGCCCTTCTCGTCCTTCTTGCCGACGACCGTCGGCTGATGCTTGGAGCCGTAAAGCTCCTCTCGCACCTGCACTTCGATAAGCGAACGCTTCTCCTCCACGACCATGCAGAGGTCGATGTCGGAAACAAACTCCTTGAGCCGCTCGGGATCGACCGGCCACGGCGAGGCGAGCTTCAGAATCTTAAGTCCCAGCGCATCCGCCCGCTCGGCATCGACGCCGAGCATGTCCATCGCCTGCATCACGTCGAGATAGTTCTTGCCGACGGAGATGATGCCCATACGCGGCTTCCGGCCGCCGGAGAAGATCAGCTTGTCCAGATTGTTGGCCCTGAAATAGGCCAGAACGGCGGCGCGCTTGAACTCGTGCAGGCGCGCTTCCTGCTCAAGGAAATTGTCACCCCGGCGGATGTTGAGCCCACCCGGCGGCATCTCGAAATCGTTGGGGATGGCGATCGAAACGCGATCAAGCCGGCCGTCGACGGAAGCAGTCGATTCGACGTTGTCCTTTACCCCCTTGAGCGCGACCCAGACGCCAGCATAACGCGAGAGCGCGAAGGCATGCAGCCCGAAATCGAGGATTTCCTGAACCCCGGCCGGGTTGAGGATCGGGATCATCGTATCGACGAAGTTGAACTCCGTCTGATGCGCGTTGGTGGAACTCTCCGCCGTGTGATCGTCGCCCGATAGGCATACGACACCACCGAGCTTCGACGAGCCGGCCATGTTCGCATGGCGAAACACGTCCCCCGTGCGATCGACGCCCGGCCCCTTGCCATACCACAATGCGAAGACGCCCTGATACTTGCCCTCGCCACGCAATTCCGCTTGCTGCGTGCCCCAGCATGCCGTGGCGGCGAGGTCTTCGTTGAGCCCCGGCTGGAACACGATCTCGTGGCGCTTGAGCTGCTTGCCGGCCTTGAACATCTGCTGGTCGAGCCCGCCGAGGGGCGAGCCCCGATAACCGGAGACGAAGCCCGCGGTCTTGTGTCCGGCCAGGCGATCGCGTTCCTGTTGCATCAGGAGCAAGCGGACGACGGCCTGCGTTCCCGACAGGAAGACCTGTTCGGCGGCAAGGTCGTATTTGTCCTCGAGCGACACGTCCTTCAACGGTGCGGACTTCTTGTGCGACGCAGACTTGGCCATCGCCCTCTCCCTCATTCCATCGCGGCGCGGAGGCCGCTGAGTGGCGCGCTTATGATGCGCGCTTATTGGCCGATAGTATATGTCAATATTACTGACATATCTAGTGCTTGTGTGTGAAATTTCTGCCTTTATCCCGCCACGGATTGCAGGCTTCATGCAATGCATTAAAATTCCAACTGGCGCCTGATTCAGGACCGAAGATGAGCGTATCGCACTGGCTTTTCGCAATGATTGTCGCAAGCCTGCTTTTTGCAGGCGTCGATGCGGCGCGCGCGCACCCGCACGTCCTGGTCAGCGTGCGAACGACTGCGGTGATCAACGACCGTGGCGAGATCGAGGCGCTCAAGCACGCCTGGAAGTTCGATGAGGCGTTTTCAACCTTCTCGACTACTGGCCTCGACAAGAACGGCGACGGCAAGCTCGACCGCGAGGAACTCGCCGATCTCGCCAAGGTCAATGTTGAATCGCTGCACGAATATGCCTTCTTCAGCTTCATCCGGAAGGGCAAGGAGCAATCCGAGTTCGGTGTGGTGAAGGATTACTGGTTAAGTCACGACGGCAAGAACCTGACGCTGCATTTCACGCTGCCCGTCAGCAAGAACCCGCTCCGGATTCAGGATGTCCGGCTTGAGGTCTATGACCCCACCTTTTTCGTCGCCTTCGATTTCGAGAAGGAGGCTCCGGTCACGGTCGAGGGCGGGAAGCTCGCCTGCACTGCTGTTATCTCTGCGCCAAAAGCAGGGGTAACCGAGCGGCTTTCGAAGCTCGGCGAGAGCTTCTTCCAGTCCCTCAATGCAGGCGCGAACGCGGACTGGGCCGTTCCGGTTCGCTTCACGTGCAAATGAGCGCTGAATTCCGTCGGGTTTTCCTTCCGGGGCTACTTCTTGCCTCACCGGGGGCCTTCGCCCAGACGCGCAGCCCGTTCGGCATGGGGGCGCCCGCGCCGGTCGAACCGGCGGCAAGCGGTATCGGGGCCTGGCTGCTCCAACAGCAGGCGGCTTTCCACAAGGCGCTGACGGCGGCGATCGGTGCGGTCGAGGGCAACCCTGCCGCTCTGCTGACGCTGATCGGCCTCGCCTTTGCCTATGGTGTTTTGCACGCAATCGGTCCTGGCCACGGCAAGGCCGTCATCACGAGCTATCTCGTTGCCAGCGAACGGACGATGCGGCGCGGCATCGTCCTCGCCTTTGGTGCGGCGGCTGTCCAGGCCTTGATCGCGCTCGGCGTGGTGCTGATCATCGCCGGGTTGATGCGCGGGACGGCCGCAACCATGAACGCGACCGTCTATTGGGTCGAGAAGGCCGGTTTCGCGCTTGTCGCCGGTATGGGTCTCTGGATCGTCTTCCGCCGGCTGCGCGCGCTCCTCGCGGGTACGCCCGATGTCTGCATCGACCCTGCCTGCGACCATGCGCATGGTGGCGATCCTGCAATGCTGGCGAAGGCGGACTGGAAGGCTATGTCTCTCGCCGCCATCGGCGCGGGCATACGCCCCTGCTCCGGCGCGATCATCCTGCTCGTATTCGCACTCGCCAAGGGGCTGCTCGTCGCCGGAGTGTTCTCCGTGACAGCGATGGCGATCGGCACCGCCATCGGCACGAGCCTTTTCGCTCTTCTTGCGGTTAAGGCGAAGCTTGTCGCGCTCAATCTCGTTTCCGGGCGCGGTTCGGGCTGGCGCTACGGCGGAATCGCACTCGAGATCGCCGCCGGGCTCGCGCTGGCGTTTGTGGGCATTTCCCTGCTTACGGCAGGCGGTAGCGGCAACTAGATTCCCATCGCTCCGCCATCCGCTCGCGGATCGTGAACCGCCTCCACCATCCCGTCGGGATGCCGCACCAGCATGCCCGCGTGGCCGAACATATCAGCATAGGGCTTGTCGACGATCTCGACCTCGTGCCCGGCCCGGCCGAGCTGCTGGATGACATCGGGATCGAACCGGTTCTCAACCTTGAGCGTCGATGACGCCTTGCCCCACGTCCGGCCGAAGAGGAAACGCGGCCTGTCAATCGCCTCGCCAAGTGTCTGCCCGAAGGTCGTCGCTCGGAAGAAGATCTGCGCCTGAAACTGCGGCTGCCCGTCGCCACCCATCGCGCCGTAGGACATGACGCGCCCATCGTCGAATACCGCCATCGGCACGTTGAGGGTGTGGAACGGCCGCCGACCGGGTTCGAGCGGATTGAGGGATTTTTCGTCGAGTGAAAATGCTGTGCCCCGGTTCTGAAGAAGGATGCCGGTCTTCGGCAACACAACGCCCGAGCCGTAATCCCAGAACAGCGACTGGATGAAAGATACCGCCGTGCCCTCTCCGTCGATAGCACCCATCCAGATCGTGTCACCATCGGCCTTGGTGAAAGGCCATGCCGCCGCGCGGTTTTCCTCAATGGCCGCCGCTTCACGCGCCACCACGGTATCGGTGAGAAAAGCCGTGGGATCGGCCTTGAGACGGTCAAAATCGGTCACCACCCGGTCACGGATCGCATAGGCTCTCTTTGCCGCCTCGATCAGCCCGTGCTGATGCGCGAAACTCTCCGCGTCCTTGACGCCGAGCTTGCCGAAGATGCCGTGCAAGAGCAGCGAGGCAAGCCCTTGCGTCGGTGGTGGCGCATTGTAGAGGCGTGCGCCTGGAATGCGCATCTGCAACGGCTCGCGCCAGCGCGCTTCATAACCTTCTAGGTCTGCTCGGGTAATTGGCGTGCCGGCGGCGCTCATATCGGCTGCAAGCTCGCGCGCGACATCGCCGCGATAGAAATCGGCAAGCCCGGCCTGCGCAAGGTGCGCGAAGGTATCGGCGAGATTTTCCTGCCGACGGATCGCACCGGCCTTCGGCACCTTGCCCTCAGCATCGAGGAAATGACTGCGGAAGTTCGGCGCAAGCAGCAGCGCCTCCCATTCCTTCACGACATAGCGCGCTTCACTTCCACTGACCGGAGTTCCCCCGCGCGCATGCCCTTCCGCACGTTCGAGGAGACGGCTCAGGGGAATGCGGCCGCCATTTGCGACGGACAGTTCGAGCGCGCGCATCCAGCCTCCGATCGCGCCCGGCAGGGTGACGGCCGCATCGGCACCGCGAACCGGAATGCTGGCATACCCCTTGTCCCGATAGGCCCGGATAGTCGCCTTGGCACCCGCATAGCCGCACGCCTCGATGGCGCGCAACTTGCCGTCAGGCGTATGGATCAGCCAGAAACCGTCGCCGCCGATGCCGTTCATGTGCGGGTAGGCAACGGCAACCGTCGCCGCCATCGCGATCATCGCCTCGATGGCGTTTCCGCCTTCAGCGAGAATTTCGCGTCCGGCTTCGGCTGCGAGAAAATGGGGTGCCGCAACGGCGGCCCGTCCGAAACGGGGCGTCTCGTTCATGCGTGTGATCTCCGAGCGAGCGGCAAATTCATGCCGTATTCGATTGCGAAATGTGGTGAAACCCTATAGCGAATGGGCCGATCCGGAAACGGGTGTCGAAAGAGGAATTTGCCTGATGTCCGCCAAGCGCTTCAACAGCAAGCATGCCGTCGCCATCGTCTGCGCTGCCATCCTTGTCGGCACGGAGATCATCGCCGCCGCGCTAGCGCTCGGCTGGGCTCTTGGCGGTCTTACCGGCTGGGGCCAGGAATTCACCTATGCGCTGATCGGCATCTGCCTCGCGGTCGGCATCTACATGACATACCGCTTTGTCCGCGGCGCCATCCGCGTCGAACCGATCTACGAATAATCCTCGCTCCGTTTCCAAGATCGCTTCTTGCGTCGTCAGATATGTTACAATATAACATTTTTGATGAATGCCGCCCTGCACCCCGCACCGCGAAATCCGCATGAGAACGATGCGCGACATGCTGCGCACCATCACCACGCGCACGATCATGCCGGCGGGCACGATCACCGCCACCGTCATGAGCCGGCTCGGGGCGCATCGCGCTTTTCGCTGATCGCGCTTTCCGGCTTGGCCCGACTCGCGCTGGTCGCGCCCGTGCTTTTCCTCCTCTGGTTGCTGACATTCTGGGCGATGGCGAATGGCTGATCCCGCTCTCGTCTTCGACAATCTGACCCTCGGCTATGATCGGCATCCGGCCGTGCATCATCTCGCTGGCACCATCCGGCACGGTGCGCTGCTGGCGATCGTCGGTCCGAACGGCGGCGGGAAATCAACCTTGCTCAAGGCGATCGCGGGCCGACTTTCTCCGCTCGGCGGCTCGATCGTTCACGGCACGCGAACGCTCGCCTACATGCCGCAGATCGGTGATCTCAGCCGGGACTTCCCGGTTTCGGTTCTTGATCTCGCGTTGACCGGCCTATGCAGCCGCGAAGGCATGTTCGGCGGGTTCTCACGCAAACAGCGCGAAGACGCGCTCAATGCCATCGCGGCAGTTGGATTGGCAGGGTTCGAAACGCGCTCCATCCGCACGCTTTCAGGCGGACAACTCCAGCGCCTCCTCTTCGCTCGCATGATGCTTCAGGACGCCGAACTGATCCTGCTCGACGAACCCTTCACCGCGATCGATACCCGCACCATCGAGGACCTGATGGTGATTGTCCATCGTTGGCACGAAGAAGGGCGGACTGTGGTCGCGGTGCTCCACGATCTTGATCTCGTCCGCCAGCATTTCCCGGAAACGCTGATGCTGGCGCGTGATCCGCTCGGCTGGGGTCCGACAGCGGAGATCCTGACGCCACAGCGCCTCGCGGATGCCCGCCGCATGGCGGAAGCCTTCGACCGCAACGCGGCCGAATGCCACAGGGCGGCGTGAGAGAATACCCGAGATGGTCTACGATCTCCTCATCGCGCCCTTCGTCGAGTTCCCATTCATGAAACGGGCGCTCGTCGGCGGCATCGCCATCTCGCTCGGTGCGGCGCCGATCGGCGTTTTCCTGATGCTGCGCCGGATGAGCCTCATCGGCGATGCGATGGCCCACGCGATCCTGCCCGGTGCCGCGATCGGCTTCCTGATCGGCGGACTGACGATCGGCACCATGACGCTCGGCGGGCTGATCGCCGGCCTTGGCGTCGCGCTCGCCTCCGGTGTCGTCGCGCGCTCGACGTTGGTGAAGGAGGATATGGCGCTCGCCGCCTTCTATCTCATCTCGCTCGCACTGGGCGTGACGCTGATCTCCGCAAGCCGCAACAACATCGACGTGCTGGCCCTGCTCTTTGGCTCGATCCTCGCGCTCGACGATGCGACACTGCTGCTTATCGTCTCCGCCGCAAGCCTGACGCTCGCCGCGCTCGCCCTCGGTTATCGAGGCATTCTGATGGAATGCCTCGATCCCGGCTTCGCTGCCGGCGTAAGCCGGTTCGGCTCGATCTTCCATCTCGGCTTTCTGGTACTGGTCGTGCTCAATCTCGTCGCCGGCTTCCACGCACTCGGCACGCTGCTGGTCGTCGGCATCATGATGCTGCCTGCCGGCACGGCCCGGCTCTGGAGCGACGATGTCGCCGGCATGATCGGCATCGCCATTCCCGTCGCGCTCGTTTCGAACCTCGCCGGCCTGATGGTCTCCTACCATCTCGGCCTAGCTTCCGGCCCCGCGATCATTCTCGTCGCCGGCGGCCTCTACGCCCTCTCGCTGGCGCTTGCACCGCACGGCCTGCTGCGGCCGTTACTGCCAAAACGCCATCTCGAAGCCTGACAACCCGAAAGGAGCGGAACCATGCCGCCTCGCAACCCGACGTCATCACAAAAAAATAATAGTATAACATTACAAATCTTGGTGATTTTTGTCTGGCTTGCCGGTCTCCCCGGCCTTGCTCTTGCCCAGACGAGCCCCGCCAAACTCAACGTCGTCGCCTCCTTCACGATCCTTGCGGATTTCGCCAAGGTCATCGCGGGAGAGCGGGCAATCGTGAAATCGCTGGTGGGGCCGGACTCGGACGCCCACGTCTATCGTGCGACACCTGCCGACGCGCGCCTCGTCAAGGACGCGCAACTCGTGATCGTCAACGGCCTTGGCTTCGAAGGGTTCATGACGCGGCTCATCAAGTCGTCCGGCACGAAAGCCGCGATCGTCACCGCCACGACCGGCGTCAAAGCCATGAAGGCTGACGATGATCACGGGCATGGGCATGCGCATGGCCACGATAAGCTCGATCCGCATGCCTGGCAGTCGATCGAAGCCGCGAAGCTCTACGTCGCCAATATCCGCGACGAACTGATCAAGGTCGACCCTGCCGGCAGGGCCGCCTATACGACCAATGCCACGAACTACATGGCCGAACTCGACAAGCTGAAGGGCGAGATCACGTCGGCTCTCGCCGCGATCCCGAAGGAGAAGCGCGTCGCCATCACCAGTCATGATGCACTCGCCTATTTCGGCCGCGAGTTCGATTTCACGCTCGAAGCCGTGCAAGGCGTCTCGACCGAGGGCGAACCTTCGGCGAAGGATGTCGCACGCATCATCCGTCTTGCGAAGGAGCACAAGGCCCGGGCGGTCTTCGTCGAAAACATGACCAACCCGCGCATCGTCGAGCAGATCGCCCGCGAAACCGGCGCGAAGGTCGGCGGCAGGCTTTTTTCGGACGCCCTCTCGGATGAAAAAGGCGAAGCGCCGACCTATATCGCGATGATGAGACACAACGCGAAAATGCTGATCGACGCGATCAAGCCCTGATCCGGAACAAAGGGACTTGAACAGCGCGATCGTTTTCGCTTGATACCAGAAAGCCGGTCGCCGCTTCGGGGCCGGGAAAGGACGACAATGGCCGACAAGATTCCTGTGACCGTGCTTACCGGTTACCTCGGCGCCGGCAAGACGACGCTGCTCAACCGCATCCTCTCCGAACAGCACGGCAAGAAATACGCCGTGATCGTCAACGAGTTCGGCGAAATCGGCATCGACAACGACCTCGTCGTCGGTGCCGACGAGGAAGTGTTCGAGATGAACAACGGGTGCATCTGCTGCACCGTGCGCGGCGATCTCATCCGTATCATCGAGAACCTGATGAAGCGGCGCGGTAAGTTCGACGCCATCATCGTCGAGACCACCGGCCTCGCCGATCCCGCCCCCGTGGCACAAACCTTCTTTGTCGATCAGGACGTGCAAGAGAAATCCAGGCTCGATGCCGTTGTGACTGTCGCGGACGCGAAATGGCTTTCCCAGCGCCTGAAGGACGCACCGGAAGCGAAGAACCAGATCGCTTTCGCCGACGTGATCCTGCTCAACAAGACCGACCTCGTTTCCCCGGCCGAACTCGCCGCGGTCGAGGCGCGCATCCGCGGCATCAACCCCTATGCAACACTGCACAAGACGCAGAAATGCGCGATCGAACTCGACAAGGTTCTCAATCGCGGCGCCTTCGATCTCGACCGTATCCTCGAAATCGAGCCAGCGTTCCTCGAACAGGACGATCACGACCATCACCACCATGACCACGAATGCGGCCCTGGCTGCACGCATGAGCATCACCACCACCATCACGGCGGGCTGAAGCATTTCCATGACGAGGAAATCCAGTCGGTTGCCGTCAGCCACGAGGGCGATATCGATCCCGAGAAGTTCATGCCCTGGATCAACGATCTCGTGCAGGCTGAGGGGCCGAACATCCTGCGTTCCAAGGGCATTCTGGCTTTCGTCAAAGAGCCGAAGCGCTTCGTCTTCCAGGGCGTGCACATGATCCTCGACGGTGATTTGCAGCGCGATTGGAAAAAGGAGGAGAAGCGCGTCTCGCGCATCGTCTTCATCGGCCGCAACTTGAAGCCGGATGCCCTGCGCGAGGGCTTCCTCGCCTGTGCCGCGTGATCGGATGAACGCGGCTCCCGCCCAGACGCTGACCGATCGCGTCACCAGTCTCGCCTTCGACGAGCATGTTCTTCACGCCGGTTTCCTCGGTGAGGAGGCGGTGTTCGTGATGGCGGAGGGCGCAATCCAGATCGGTCGCGAGATGCCGGCCTTTCGCCCGCACGGGGATTCGATCCTTGTGGTTGCGTCGGATGGCAAGCGCATCGTCACCGGCGGGGATGACGGCAAGATCGTCGAGACTCGCGTGGACGGCTCGACAACCGTCCTTGGCGACGAGAAAGGGCGCTGGATCGATGCCGTGGCGCTCGGTCCCGATGGCGCGGTCGCCTGGAGCACGGGCCGCAAAGCGGTCACGCGCGAGGGCAAGGGCAAGATGCGGGAACTCGCGCTGCCTTCGACGTCGCAGGGTCTTGCCTTCGCGCCGAAGGGCTTTCGCCTCGCCATCGCCCATATCGACGGCGCGAGCCTCTGGTTCCCGAATACCGATGCGGCGCCCGAAGTTTACGGCTGGAAAGGCCCGCACCTCGACATCACCTTCTCGCCGGATAACCGTTTTCTCGTTACCTCGATGCAAGAGAACCAGCTCCACGGCTGGAAGCTGGCGGACAAGGGCCATATGCGGATGTCCGGCTATCCGGGCAAGACGCGTTCCTTCTCCTGGTCGCATGACGGGCTCTGGCTCGCGACCTCCGGTGCACAGGCCGCCATCGTCTGGCCTTTCGCCAAGGATGGCCCGACGGGCAAGGCGCCGCGCGAATGCGGTGTCCGCCCGGCCAAGGTAACCAAGGTTGCCTTCCATCCAAAGTCGCTGGTGCTGGCGATCGGCTACGAGGACGGCTGGGTGATCCTCGTCCGCTTCACCGATGGCGCGGAACTTCTCGTCCGTGCGGGCGGTGACGGCACGCCGATCACCGCGCTCGGCTGGGACGGACCAGGAAAGCGTCTGGTGTTCGGTTCCGAATCCGGGTCCTCCGGCTTGCTGGCATTGCCGGTCTAGTCATGCCCTTGTTCCGAAACCCGTTTCGGAAGCCACCGGTGCGGGACAAGTTCAAGCTCGACCGCATCCGAGAATGGGCGCGCCTCGCGCTCGACGATCCGCCCGGCCTCGATCTCACGGTCTCCGAGGTCGAATGCGCGGACCCCGCCTGCCCCGGCATGGAGACCTTCATCCTCGTGATGCGGGAAGGCCAACCGACTGTCGCCGCCAAGATCCGCAAACCGATGGCGGAGATCGGCGAACCTGATGTCGCCGAGGCACTGCGATATCTTTAGCCGACGGCGCTCTGGGACGGTCGTATGCCGTAGCGCACAAGGCGCGCGTGGAGCGTACCGGTATGCAGTTCGAAGAGATGGTTATCCTCGTCGTGGAAGTAGATCGAGCGCCCCTCGCCCTCGACACGCGCCCGCCCTTCACGCAACTCCAGCCCGAGCTCGCGCACGGCACCAAGCGCCCGGTCATAGTCCGCTTCGCTGATCTTGAAGGCGACGTGATTGTAGGAGCGTGCGGGAAGGCTCTCCCCTTGCATAATTGCGATCCACACCGGCGCCGGCGCATCCACATCGCCCGCCGACCCGCCCGCGAGAAAAAAGCGCTCGGGTGAGAGTGAGAAGACCACCTCGCCGCTGTCATAAACGCGCCGCGCGCCCAGCACCCGTGTGAGGATCATCTCCATCCGGTCGAGATCGCGGACGACAAAAGTAATGTGGCTGAGTCCCTGAATCATGATCCCCCGGCTTACAAATGACACGGAGGCTCGAAGACAAACCCGGCAGCAAAAAGGCCGCCCGGAGGCGGCCCTATCGCTCGGTGCCTCACCGCACCAGCACGTTCCGGAACGACCAAGGCTCGTTGTAATCGACATCTTCCGGGAAGAGCTTCTCGCGGTCCGTCGTCGGATTCCAGTCGGTGTAGAACCCCTGCACCGGACCGAGATAGGGCATCTGCACTTCGAGGCAGCGCTTGTAATCCATCTCGTCGGCCTCGACGATGCCGGCATTCGGGTTCTCAAGCGCCCAGACCATGCCGGCGAGCACGGCGGAGGTCACCTGCATGCCGGTCGCGTTCTGATAGGGAGCGATCCTGCGCGTCTCCTCGATCGAGAGCTGCGAGCCATACCAGTAGGCGTTGTTCTTGTGGCCGAACAGCAGCACGCCAAGCTCGTCGATGCCGTCGACAATCTCGTTCTCGTCAAGAATGTGGTGCTCCGGCTGGATATGCCCGCCGTTGCCGAAGAGTTCGTGCAAGCTGAGCACAGCATCGTTCGCCGGATGGTAAGCGTAATGACAGGTCGGGCGGAACACCGCCTTCCCTGCCCCATCGCGCACGGTGTAGTAATCCGCGATCGAGATCGACTCGTTGTGCGTCACCAGGAAGCCGTACTGCGCGCCGAGTGTCGGGCACCACGAGCGCACCCGCGTGTTCGCACCGGGCTGGAGCAGGTAGATCGCCGCGCCGCAGCCCGTCTCGTGGGTGCGGCCGTTCTCCGGCATCCATTTCTCGTGCGTGCCCCAGCCGAGTTCGGCCGGCTGCATGCCTTCCGAAAGGAAGCCCTCGACCGACCAGGTATTGACGAACACATTCGCCGGCTTCGGCTGCTTGGCCCGCTGGGTGTCGCGTTCGGCGATGTGGACGCCCTTGACGCCCGCCTCACGCATCAGCTTCGCCCAGCCCTCGCGGGTGGTCGGCTCCTCGAACTGCATGCCGAGGTCAGAGGCGATGTTAACCAGTGCCTGCTTGACGAACCACGACACCATTCCCGGATTGGCGCCACAGGTCGAAACCGCGGTCGTGCCACCGGGCTTGCGGCGCTTGGCGGCGAGCATCGTCTCGCGCAGCGCGTAATTGGTGCGCGCGGCCGGACCCGCCGAGGTATCCCAGTAGAAGCCGACCCACGGCTCGACCACGGTGTCGATATAGAGCACACCGATCTCGCGGCAGAACTCCATGAGGTCGACCGAGGAGGTATCGACCGAGAGGTTGACGCAGAACCCCTGCCCGCCGCCTTCCGTCAGCAGCGGCTTGAGCAGGTCGCGATAGTTCTCGCGCGTCACCGCCGCCTGCACGAAGCGGATACCGCGCTCGTCGAGCAGCTTGCGATCGGCATCATCGGGATCGATCACCACGAAGCGCGACTTGTCGAACTTGAAATGCCGTTCGATCAGCGGGAGGGTTCCGCGTCCGATCGAGCCGAAGCCGATCATGACGATGGGGCCGGAAATCGTGCCGTGGATGGGCCAATCGGTCATTTCGAGCGTCTTCCTTCAGTCTGGCAGCAAAACGGAAAAAGCAGAGTGGTGCCCGCCTCTTGCAGGCGGATTGAAAAAGCGATGCCGTGCCCGCCTTTTGCAGGCGGGCATGGTCTTGCGTCAAGTCATTTTGGGGGGAGCAGTCTCGTCAGGCCGCCCGACGGCGGTCCGTCACCGGCTCCTCGCCTCGCAGCGGGATCGCACCCGTCGCCCGGACAAGGCCCGATGCCTTCCCGAGCGCACCGGCAGAGAGTTCGAGGCCGAGGAACCGTGCCGGATCGACCGGCCCCGGCAGCATCAGCCGCTCGACATGATGCCGCTCGAAGCCGAAGCGGTTGTAGTACGGCGCATCGCCGACAAGGATCACGGCCTTGTGGCCGATCTCCGCCGCCCGCGCGAGTCCGTGGCGGATCAGCGCACCGCCGAGGCCGCGCGATTGATGACCGGCATCCACCGCCACCGGCCCAAGCATCAGCGCCGGAACGCCACCGGCATCGACATGCCAGAAGCGCAAGGTCGCGACGAGTGCGCCTGCCTCGCGAACCGCGAAGGCAAGACCATCGGCCGGCAAACGCCCCTCGCGCAGACGTTCGCAAGTTTTCGCGAAACGGTCGGGCCCGAAGGCACGATCAAGGAGGGCTTCCCGCGCGCCATGATCGGCGGGGGATTCGAGATCGAAGGATGTCATGAAAGAGTTCATGGCAAAATTCATGGATGGTCTCCTCGCTTCGAGAGAAGACCCTCGCACCTTGCGGTCACCCAGGAGGGGCGCCGCACGCCGGACGGGATATTTCGGGAAAGTCCCCGCGCCTTCCGCGCGGGGCGTTGCATCGGCCAAACGTCAGATGACGATTTGTCGGAGCCCGGACATGCCGTTGAAGTTCTGCGACGAGTAGGTCGTCGTATAGGCCCCGGTCCCCTCGATCAGCACCTTATCGCCGATCTCAAGGCTGAACGGGAGCCAGTACGGGTCCTTCTCGTACATCACATCGACCGAATCGCAGGTCGGGCCGGCGAGCACGCAAGGAATCTTCTCGTCACCGTCATGCTCGGTGACGATCGGATAGCGGATCGCCTCGTCCATGGTCTCGGCAAGACCGTGGAACTTGCCGATATCGAGATAGACCCAGCGGATGTCCGACGGATCATCGGATTTCTTCGAGATGAGGACGACCTCGGTCTCGATGATGCCGGCGTTACCGACCATGCCGCGGCCCGGCTCGATGATCGTCTCCGGAATGCGGTTACCGAAATGGGCGCGGAGTGCATCGACAATCGCCCGGCCGTAGGCCTGCACCGCCGGAATATCCTTGAGATATTTCGTCGGGAAACCACCGCCGAGATTGACCATCGACAGCGTGATGCCGCGCTCCGCCATTTCACGGAAGATCGCCGCCGCCGAAGCGAGTGCCGTGTTCCAGACCAGCGGGTTGCGCTGCTGCGAGCCGACATGGAACGACACGCCATGCGCGACGAGGCCAAGACGATGAGCCAGCTCAAGAACGCGTGGCGCCATCTCCGGCACGCAGCCGAACTTGCGCGAGAGCGGCCATTCGGCGTCGGCACCGTCGCAGAGGATGCGGCAGAACACCTTCGAGCCCGGTGCGGCGCGTGCGATCTTCTCGACTTCGGCCTCGCAATCGACCGCAAAGAGCTTAACGCCGCGCTCGTAGGCACGAGCGATATCGCGCTCCTTCTTGATCGTGTTGCCGAAGGAGATGCGGTCGGCGGTCGCGCCAGCGGCCAGCACCATCTCGATCTCACCGATCGAGGCGCAGTCAAAGCACGAGCCGAGCTTGGTGAGCAGCTCCAGGATTTCCGGCGCGGGGTTGGCCTTCACGGCATAGAACACGCGGCTGTCCGGCATCGCCTTGGTGAAGCCGATGTAGTTGTCGCGCACGACATCAAGATCGATGACAAGGCGCGGGCCTTCGTCACGACGAGTGCGGAGGAATTCGCGAATGCGATCAGTCATGGCAGCATCCCCTTCACGCGGGTTCTCTCCCGCATTGGCGATGAACGTTGGCTGGGAAACAGAAGCCCCGGACATCGCGCGGTGGAGGCGCGAGGAACGAAACTGCTGCATCCCATGCCGCGCGGGCTCCGGAGAGGAACCGTTACGGCAGTGACGCTGCGCCGTATGACGACTCGTACGCGGCCCGGATCGCATAGCGAAACGGAAACCGTTCGGAGAAGCCATCGTTTGGAAGGGGTAACCCCGACCGCACGCCCGGCAAGATGGACAAGCCTCTTTAGTTCGCCGGACTTGGAACCCGGCTGAGACCAAAAAAGCCCGCTCCGTCGTTGCTTTGAGCTGCGTCACCCGCTTCGGGCGGGGCCGCCGGTTTTCGCCTCCGGCTGCTGGTCCGTTCTTCAGGAGCTGGCTTAAGCCACCCCCCAACGACTGGCGTTTTTCCGGCCTCTTGTCCGGAGATCCGCCGACCAGCACGCAACCACAGGCACGTGCGAAATTGGGCAAGGCGGTGTATATGCGCTTCACCCCCGGCACGCAAGCGAAACCGACGTAAAGGGTGAAAAATTTTCGTGATCAGAAAATCCTGAATTTCTGCCGGGATTGCCGAGGGTTAGCTGAAGGGGCGTGCAGGCAGAAAATGACCCGAAACCGGACAAGACGCAGAGCCATGGAGACCGATTCTTGTGGGTAATTGCGCAGTGCGGCGCAATGTCATCCAATTGTCATCAAACTGTGACCATCAGAAGCGCGGTTTCAGGCAAGAGCAGCAATACAAGCGGCACGATCTTTGGGGAGCGCGACCTTGAAACATCCGGGGCGGAAATCCATCGGCTTCCAACTGGTTCTCGCCGCGCGGCTGCATCGCACCCGCATGGCGATCCTCCTCGACGAAATCGGGCTCTTTCCCGGTCAGGAACATGCCCTGCAAATTCTCGCCCAGAATCAGGACGGGATGTCGATGGGTGACCTCTCCCGCGCGCTGCATGTCCGGCCACCCACTGCCTCCAAGACGATTACGCGGCTTGCCGGGCAAGGGCTGGTCGAGCGCGACGGGGCATCGCCTGACGGGCGCGTCGTCCGGGTCAAGCTCACCGACAGCGGTCGCGAAAAGCTCAAACGCATCGACGAAGCGACCGAACAGCTCGAAGGCGAACTCTCCGGCCTGTTCGACAACAAGGAGGCCCGACGGCTCCGCAAGGCATTGCGCCGGATCTCGCGCCATCTCGGCGAGGACATCGTCGCGGAAGGCGATCCGCTCGGCGAGGATGAGGTCGATACCGAGGACTGAATGGGTCCTGCCACACGGCTAACCGCAAATCGACCGTGTATTCAGAATGCAGGGTTGAATCAGGCATCAGTTCGGGCTCTATTTCCTCTCGTAGGGGAAATTTGCGAATGCGCCGGGAAACTTCCCGCGCCCCGGAGGAAGCGACGTGTCCGATTTCGAAGTTCTGTTCACCGGCCCGGTGATGCCACTCATCCGCGAGGGCATTTCCGCGCGGCTCAAGACCCATCACCTCCACGAGATTGCCGATAAGGATGGCTTCATCGCCGCCCATGCGACACGCATTCGCGGGCTCGTCGGTGGTTCCGGTCACGGCAAGATTGATGCAAGCCTGATGTCGAAATTCGTCAACCTGAAGATCGTTGGCAATTTCGGTGTCGGCTATGACGGTGTCGACGCAAAATGGGCGGGTCAGAACGGCATCATCGTCACCAACACGCCGGATGTCCTCACCGACGAGGTTGCCGACCTTGCGATGGGCCTTCTTATTGCGACCGTCCGCCGCCTGCCGCAGGCCGATCGCTACCTGCGCGAGGGCAAATGGGTCAGCCAGGGGAATTTCCCGCTGACCTCCTCGCTGCGCGAGAAGAAGATGGGCATCCTCGGCCTCGGCCGGATCGGTGGGGCAATCGCAAAACGCGCCGAAGCATTCGGCCTGACGCTCGCCTATCACAGCCGTAGCGCCAAGCCGGAGATTCCCTACCGCTACTATGCCTCGCTCGTGGACATGGCCCGTGAGGTCGATATCCTGATGGTCATCGCGCCGGGTGGTGAGGCAACGCGCGGTATCGTCAATCGGGATGTTCTCGAAGCGCTCGGCCCCGCCGGCACGCTGATCAACGTCGCGCGCGGCACGCTGGTCGACGAGCCTGCGATGGTCGAGATGCTGCAGAACGGCCGCCTCGGCGCGGCGGGCCTCGACGTGTTCGAGAAAGAGCCACACGTGCCCGAAGCCCTGTTTGGGCTCGATAACGTCGTGTTGCTGCCGCACGTCGGCTCGGCATCGCACTACACGCGCAACAAGATGGGGCAGTTGGTGGTCGACAATATCGTCAGCTTCGCGGAAGGTCGCGGACCGCTGACGCCGGTCGCGGAAACACCCTGGACGAAGGCCTGAGGGCACCGCAAGATGATCGAGGCCGGATCACTCCGGCCTCGCGCTTCAACTGACCACGCCGCCGAGTTCATCCTCGATATGCACCTTGAGGATGTCGTCGAACGTCTTTTCAGCCTTGAAGCCAAGCGCAACGGCGCGCTTTGCCTCGAAGCGGCGCGGCCACCCGGCAACGATCTTCTCGATGATCGGATCCCGCTCGCGCCGGATACGCGCGACGACCTTCTCGCCACCGATGCGCCGGAGCGCCTCGATCTGCTCCCCGACGGTGCAGGCGAGCCCCGGCATGGTGAGGTTGCGGCGTGGGCCGACCTTGGCACCGTCGATGGTAGCTGCGTGGATGAGGAAGCCGACCGCGGCGCGCGGGCTCGCATGCCAGTGCATCACATCCTCAGAAACGGGGAGAACGGCTTCCTTGCCCGCCAGCGGTTCGCGGCAGATGTTGGAGAAGAACCCCGATGCCGCCTTGTTCGGCAAGCCGGGACGGACGCAGATCGTCGGCAGCCGGATCCCGATTCCATCGAAGAAGCCCTTGCGGGTATAATCCGCCAGCAGCAGCTCCCCGATCGTCTTCTGCGTGCCGTAACTGGTCAACGGCGTATTGAAGAACTCATCACCGATCGCCTCCGGAAACGGCGCACCGAAAACGGCAATCGAAGAGGTGAAAACCACGCGCGGATTGTAGCCATCGCCGATGCGGCGGACGGCATCGAAGAGATGACGCGTGCCGTCGAGATTGATGCGATAGCCCTTCTCGAAGTCCGCCTCAGCCTCCCCCGAAACGATCGCCGCGAGGTGGAAAATCACATCGGGGCGTGACGAGACGAGTTTTTCCGCGCCGCCCTGAAGCGAGAAGTCCGAGGCGAGACATTCGCAGGAAAACGGCGCACCGGCAGGCGCAACCGGCATGACAATGTCATGGAGGATGGCACGCGCGATGGGGATCCCGCCGAGGCGTCCGTCCTTTGCGAGCCGTTCCGCGAGCTTGCGGCCAACCATGCCGGCAGCGCCGAGAATGAGAATTTTCATAGCGCAAAACCTCCGTCGGCGAGATGGATCTGGCCTGTCGTATAGCTCGACTCATCAGAGGCGAGATAGACGGCAAGCATCGCGATTTCCTCCGGCGTGCCGAGCCTTCCCATCGGCTGCCGGTCGATGAAAGCCTGCCGCACCGCCTCGAGACTCTGGCCGGTCGACTTAGCCTGCGTCGCGATCCGCTGATCGAGCGAGGGCGACTGGATCGTGCCCGGACAGATCGCGTTGGCACGAACGCCCTTGCGGATGAAATCAGCCGCCAGCGCCTTGGTCAGTCCGATCACCGCCGCCTTGGTGGCACCATAGGCATAGCGGTTCGGGATGCCGCGGACTGAGCCGGCACCGGACGCAATGTTCACAATCGACCCCGATCCCTTGGCCAGCATTCCGGGCAGAAAAGCCTTGGTCATGCGGTGCATCGACTTGACGTTGAGATCGAATGAAAAATCCCAGGCCTTGTCGTCCGTTTCCAGAATCGTTCCGTGATGAACATAGCCGGCGCAATTTGCGAGAATATCGATTGGACCTACCTTCTCGGCAAAGCGGGCGACCTGCCGATCCGACAGAACATCGAGCTTCATCTTTTTTGCCCGGGCAATGCCATCCAGTGCTTCGCGGTTGAGATCGGTCGCGTAAACCGTCGCGCCCTCGCGAACGAAGGCTTCGGCGATGGCCCGCCCGATGCCAGCGGCTGCCGCCGTGACAACCGCGACCTTCCCCTTCAAACGCCCAGACATCTCGTTTTCCTCCTGAAATTCCTAACTAATCTCTTTTCTCATATGCACGACACGCCTGTCCGGAAGCGTTTCGACCCCGGTGATGTCGAAACCGTGCCGTCCGTACCAGGCAATATTGTCGGTCAGCGGTTCGCCAGTGTAGAGCGTCAGCGCCTTCAGACCCTGGTCGCGCGCGCGCTGCTCGGCGAAATTGAGAAGACGATTGCCTAGCCCCCGGCCTTGTGCATGGGGTGCAACGGCAACGCTCCAGATCAGCAGCGCATCGTCATCGACTTCGAGGACGAGAGCACCATCCGGCTCTGTTTCCTTGCCCGTCAGCCAAGACTCTTTGCCGGCAACAATATCGCCGTATTCAGCGAGAAGCGGTAGAGGTTCCACGCCAAGCAAGATCCGATTGCGAGCGAAGGCGTCACGCTGCAACGCCTCGAATACCGCGACATGGCGTGGCTCCGCCCGGTAACATCGGATCGTTGTCACGGCGTCCCCACCGGGTTACGAAAGCTCTCCAACCGACGCTTTTGAACGCCGTCGGCGTCGAAGTTCGACGAATCGAGCCAAGCCTCGTAGCTCGCCCGCAGGGCTGGCCATTCCGTATCGATGATGGAAAACCAGGCCGTATCCCTGTTACGGCCCTTGGCGACCATATGCTGGCGGAACAGGCCTTCGTACGTAAAGCCGAACCTTGCGGCCGCCTTCTTCGATGGCGCGTTCTCGTTGTGGCATTTCCACTCGAACCGCCGGTAGCCGAGCCCTTCGAAGGCATAGAGCGCGAAGAGATAAAGCGCTTCGGTCGCAGTCCGGCTGCGGGAAATCGCCGGCCCCCACAGAATCGAGCCGATCTCAATCACGCCATGCGTCGGATCGATCCGCATCAACGCCTGTCGCCCTTCTGCCTTGCCCGTCGTCTTGTCGATCACGGTAAAAAACAACGGGTCGTTTTGACGCGCCTTCTCATTGAACCAGTGATCGAAAGCCGCACGGCTCATCGGTTCTTCGAAGAGATAACGGTGTCGTTCTTCCGCGCCCGGCGCCATCGAGGCTGCGAAGAGATCATCCGCATGCCGGGCGAAATCGAAGGGCTCGAGCCGGGTATGGAGCCCTTCAAGCACAAGGCGGGCGGGGAGCGGACGGGTTGTCCAGCGGGAAAGATCGAGCGTCATTTTGGTCCTAGATCGGATGGCAATACGACTTCCAGGCTGTCTCCTGGCCGGAGTTCGGCGCGGATGGCCACGGCGATCGCCTCTCCCTCGCGACGCCATGCCGAGAATCGCTGCTCGCTAGGAAAGCATGAGGCGGCAGGATCGTCATCCCTGAAGATCGAATCGAACTCGTCCATCCAGTCCTCGAGTCGGTCCGCCAGTGCCTCGGAGAAGCCGGCATCCTCGACGCCAATCGCATCGTGGATGCCATCCTGCGGATCGCACAGCCAGAAGCCCGACTGGCCGAGCCATTCGGGCATCAGCCGGAAATGCCGCGACGCCCCGGATTTCCCGCCCTTCATCGCGAGGTCAATGGTTGTCGCGCGGGGTGCCGTAGGTGCGCACGATCCGGCGATATTTCACCGCCGGCTTCAGCGTCATGCCCTCCGCGAGCCCATCGGTCAGCTTGCGCTGGATTTCCTGCCACGGCGATTGGCTCTTCGGATACTTGTATCCACCATTGGCCTTGAGTTCCGCGCGCCGGTTGCTCACCTCGTCGTTCGAGATCAGGATATTGGCCGAGCGCTTGTTGAGGTCGATCCGCACCCGGTCACCGGTCCTGAGAATCGCGAGCCCGCCGCCAACCGCCGCTTCCGGCGTCGCGTTGAGGATCGATGGCGAGCCGGAGGTGCCGGATTGTCGCCCGTCGCCGATGCAGGGGAGCGCATTGATGCCCTTCTTGATGAGATAGGCCGGAGGACGCATGTTCACGACCTCCGCCGCGCCGGGATAGCCGATCGGGCCAGTGCCGCGCATGAACAGCACCGCATCCTCGCCCATTTTTAGCGCGGGATCGTCGATCCGATGGTGATAATCCTCCGGCCCGTCGAACACGAAGGCCGTACCCTCGAACGCGTTGGGATCCTTCGGATTTTCGAGGTAGCGCTTGCGGAACTCCTCGGTAATGACGCTCGTTTTCATGATCGCCGAATCGAAAAGGTTGCCCGACAGGTTCAGGAACCCCGCCGACTTCTTCATCGGCTTGTCGAATTCCTTGATGACCGCCCGGTCGATTGCGAACTTGCCCCGGTTGTTCTCACCGAACGTCCTGCCGTTGACGGTCAACGCGTCCTCGTGGATCAGTCCCTTGGTGATCAGTTCCGCGACAACCGCCGGAACGCCGCCGGCGCGGTGGTATTCCTCGCCGAGATATTCGCCAGCCGGTTGGAGGTTGACGAGCAGCGGCACGTCATAGCCAAGCTGTTCCCAATCGTCGTTGTCGAGCGGCACGCCGAGATGCTTGGCGATGGCGTTGAGGTGGATCGGCGCATTGGTCGAGCCACCGATCGCGGAGTTGACGCGGATCGCGTTCTCGAACGCCTTGCGCGTCATGATCTTCGAGGGGCGGAGATCCTCCCACACCATCTCGACGATGCGCTTGCCAGTCTCGTAGGCACATTGCTGGCGCTCGCGATAGGGCGCGGGGATCGCGGCAGAGCCGGGCAGCGACATGCCGAGCGCCTCAGCGAGGCTGTTCATGGTCGAGGCCGTCCCCATCGTGTTGCAATGGCCTGTCGAAGGTGCGGACGAGGCAACGAGATCGACGAATTGCTCGTAGGTGATCTCTCCGGCGGCCATCATGTTGCGCGCCTTCCAGACGATGGTGCCCGACCCCGTCCGCTCGCCCTTGAACCAGCCGTTGAGCATCGGCCCAACATTCATCGAGATCGCCGGAATATCGACCGTCGCCGCCGCCATCAGGCAGGCCGGGGTCGTCTTGTCGCAGCCGGTGGTGAGCACCACCGCGTCGATGGGGTAACCGTAGAGCAGCTCCACGAGGCCGAGATAAGCGAGGTTACGATCGAGGGTCGCGGAGGGGCGCTTGCCGGTTTCCTGGATAGGGTGAACCGGAAATTCCATGGCGATGCCGCCAGCCTCGCGGATGCCCTCGCGGATGCGCTGCGCGAGCACGATGTGATGCCGGTTGCAGGGAGAAAGATCCGATCCCGTCTGCGCAATGCCGATGATCGGTTTGCCCGATTGCAGTTCCTCGCGCGTCAGCCCGAAATTGAGATAGCGCTCGAGGTAAAGCGCGGTCATGTCCGGGTTCGCGGGATTATCATACCATTGACGGGACCGGAGACGCGCGATCTGGGCTTTTGTGGGCTTCTTGGACAAGGCGGCACCCGTGGATGGTTGGCAAATTTGAAAGATCGGCAAACACTCTTCTATCGGTATTGGCAGTTTTTTCTTCGCAACTGCACAATATCGACCGACCATGCTCCCGATTGATCTTCTGCCGAACATCGCCCATCGTGCTGGAAAAAATCAAGGCTTCCGGATATCCATCCGTGAAATAATAATACTGTATACGCCGCAAAGGGTCCATCATGCTCGAAATCGTCCCGGCCTTCGCCCGCATCGGCGAGGAAAATGCCTTCGCGGTGCTCGCCCGCGCCACGGAACTCGCACGACAGGGGCGCGACATCATCAACCTCGGCATCGGCCAGCCGGATTTCCGGACCCCTGATCACATCGTCGAGGCTGCCGTGAAAGCGCTGCGGGACGGGCATCATGGCTACACGCCGGCAACCGGCATTCTGCCCGCGCGCGAAGCAGTGGCGCGGGATGTCCACCGCCGCTACGGCGTCGAGGTCAATCCGGAGCGCGTCGCCATCGTGCCCGGTGGCAAGGTGACGATGTTCGCCGCGATCCTGATGTTCGGCCAGCCCGGCGTCGAGATCCTCTATCCGGACCCCGGCTTCCCGATCTACCGCTCGATGATCGAGTTTACCGGCGCGACTCCGATCCCGGTGCCAATTCGGGAAGAGAACGGCTTCGCTTTCTCCGCCGAGGAGACACTCTCGCTCATCAACGAGAAGACGCGGCTCCTCATCATCAACTCACCCGCAAACCCGACCGGCGGCGTGACTCCCAAGGCTGAGATCGACAAGTTGGTTGCAGGGCTCCAGCGGTTTTCCCATGTCGCGCTGATGTCGGACGAGATCTACGACCAGATGACCTATGACGGCGAGAATCACGTGACGCTCCTCGCCTACCCCGAGATCCGCGACCGGCTGATCCTGCTCAACGGCTGGTCGAAAACCTATGCAATGACCGGCTGGCGCATGGGCTGGTCGATCTGGCCCGATGCCTGTTACGAGGCGATGCGCAAGCTCGCGGTCAATTGCTGGTCCTGCGTCAACGCGCCCGCGCAATGGGCCGGTATCGCAGCGTTGGAAGGACCACAGGACGCCGTTCACGCTATGGTCGCCGAATTCGATCGCCGCCGGAAGGCCGTGGTCGCCGGGCTCAATCGCCTGTCAAATGTCACTTGCCTGACACCGAAGGGCGCCTTCTATGCCTATCCTAACATCAAGGCGACAGGCTGGAAGGCCAAGAAACTCGCCGCGCAATTGCTCGAGGAAGCGGGCGTGGCCACCATCGGCGGGCCCGATTTCGGTGTTCATGGAGAAGGGTATATCCGGCTCTCCTACGCGAACTCGCTCGAAAATATCGAACGGGCACTGGAGCGCATGGGCGACTTCCTCGCGAAGGCGCCGGTAACCTGACGGGACGTGACGGAGCGGAAACATGAGCGAGTTTTTCGATGCGGCGGAAACCCGGGCCCAGGATCAGCGCGATGTCGCCCAGCTTGGCGATCTCCGCGATCTCCTGAACTGGGCCCGCCCTGCGGCGACAGCACTCGATCGTCAGCTCGCGGGCATCGACGTCGCCTCGCTGACGAGCCGCGCCGCGCTTGCGCAGATCCCAGTGCTGCGCAAGAGCGATCTTCTCGGCATGCAGGGCGTTGCCCCCCCCTTCGCCAACCTCACCACCTGCCCGCCCGGCATGCTCAAGCGCCTGCTCGTCTCGCCGGGTCCAATCCACGATCCCGAGGGTTATGCGGCGGACTGGTGGGGCACAGGCCGTGCGATGTTCGCCGCCGGCTTCCGCAAGGGAGACGTGGTCATCAATACGTTTTCCTACCATTTCACGCCCGGCGCTTTCATCATGGAGTCCGGCGCCCATACGCTCGGCTGCGCTGTGATTCCGGCCGGGCCGGGCCAGACCGAGATGCAGGTCGAGGCCATCGCCGCCTTCAAGCCGACTGGCTATGCCGGCACGCCGGATTTCCTCAAGATCGTGCTCGACAAGGCCGAGGAGATGGGGAAACCCGCCGTCTCGATCAAGAAGGCCTTTGTTTCCGGCGCGGCCTTCCCGCCAAGCCTTCAGCAGACGATTTCGGCGAAGGGCGTCGAGGCCTATCAGGCCTACGCCACAGCCGATCTCGGCATTGTCGCCTATGAATCGATCGCGCGTTCCGGCCTTATCGTCAACGAGGGCCTGATCGTCGAGATCGTCCGCCCCGGCACCAACGATCCTGTCCCCGATGGCGAGGTCGGCGAGATCGTCGTCACCCGCCTCAACCGCGACTATCCATTGTTGCGCTTCGGCACTGGCGACCTCTCGAAAGTGCTGGACGGACAGTCCCCCTGCGGCCGCACCAACCGCCGCCTCGCCGGCTGGCTCGGCCGTGCCGACCAACGCACCAAGGTCAAGGGCATGTTCGTCGATCCGGCACAGATCAACGAGGTCGCCCGCCGCCATCCCGGCCTCGGCCGGATGCGGCTGATCGTGACGCGCGAAAACGAGCAGGACATGATGACCCTGCGCGTCGAGTCGGCCGATCTGGGCGGCGCACTCACCGAAGCGATCGATGCAAGCCTTCGCGCCGCGACCAACCTCAAAGGCAAGGTCGAACTCGTTTCGCCCGGCACGCTGCCCAACGACGGCAAGGTGATCTCGGACGAACGGCCGGTCGGCTAGCCAACAATGGGCTTAACAAATCACGGGCGCACGTTACATGGTGCTCCCATGAAGAAGCTCGACCTGGTCCCCGCCCCGTTTTCCACCGAAGCCGAGATGCGCGCCATCCGCCTGCCTGACGGCCATCCGCCGGTCAACAAGGGCAAGGTTGGTGTGCTGCTCCTCAACCTCGGCACGCCGGACGGAACCGACTACTGGTCGATGCGACGCTACCTCAAGGAGTTCCTCTCCGACCGGCGTGTGATCGAGGTACCACGGCTCATCTGGTGGCCACTCCTCAACCTCATCATCCTGACGACCCGTCCCGGCCGCAAGGGCAAGGATTACGCCACGATCTGGAACAACGAGAAAAACGAAGGCCCGCTCAAGACCATCACGCGCGATCAGGCGGAAAAACTCGCCGAACGTTTTGCCGGCGACGGACGCGTGGTCGTCGATTGGGCGATGCGTTACCAGAACCCTTCGACCGAGAGCCGCATCAAGGCGCTGATGGATCAGGGGTGCGATCGCATCCTGCTGCTGCCGCTCTACCCGCACTACGCCGCCGCGACCACCGCAACCGCCTGTGATCAGGCCTTCCGCGCGCTGATGAAGATGCGCTGGCAGCCCTATGTCCGTGTCGCTCCGGCCTATGCCGACGAACCGGTCTATATCGACGCGCTGGCAAAATCGGTGCGCGGCCGACTCGCGACGCTCGATTGGGAGCCGGAGGTTCTCATTGCCACCTTCCACGGCATGCCGGAGAAATATCTCCAGGCCGGCGACCCCTACCACTGCGAGTGCCAGAAGACTGGCCGACTGCTGCGCGAGGCACTCGGGTGGGAGAAGGAGCGTTTCCGCATCACTTTCCAGTCACGCTTCGGCAACGATCCCTGGCTTCAACCCTACACCGACGAGACGGTCGAATCGCTTGCTAAGTCAGGCGTGAAGCGCCTGGCGATGATCGCGCCGGGCTTTTCGGCCGATTGCCTCGAAACACTTGAGGAACTCGACGGCGAGAACCGCGAGATCTTCGAACACAACGGCGGCGAGAAATTCGCCTATATTCCCGCGCTTAACGCCTCCGAGGGCGGCATCGATGTGATCGAAGCCATCGCCCGGCGGGAATTGATGGGCTGGCTGTAGTCATTCGCCCGCGATGAATTCCGCCGCTGCCGCCTGCACGCCGGAGTCGAAGAGGATGCGCCGGTGTCCGAGCCCCGGCGCGGGGCGCAGCGAAACATGCGGTCCTGCGGCCAGCATCGCTTGCGCGTCCGAATAGGGGATTTCCCGATCGTCCGGTGCATGGATCAACAGGGTCGGCACGCGCAGGTCCGCGAGATAGGCGTCGCTCGCGAAACTCTCCATCGGCCGCCCTGCGACATTCCGCACCTCGCCTTCAAAGGCGGCGTGGCCACGCTCCGTCAAGCCCAGCATATCCGCGAACGCCTTGCCGTAGGGCTGCATGGCGTTGGGCGCGGCAACAGTCACGATCTTCCGGACTGGCAGGGCGGCAAAAGCCGGCACACCACCGGCGGCAGCCGCGACAGCCACCGCTCCGCCGAAGGAGTGCCCGACGATCCCCGCGAGCGGAACCTCGCCGCGCGCAACTGCGCTCAGTGCCTCAATCGCGAGCGGAAACGTCAGTTGTCGGCCGGAGGAGCCGCCATGCCCTGGCAGATCGACCGCCAGCACGCGATACCCGCGCGACCGTAGCGGTTCGACAAAACCGGCCATGAACAATCCCTGGCCACCCCAGCCATGCAACAGGATAACTGTGCCTCTCGCACCCTGCTCCGGCTCGAACCGCGCGACGCGGACGTAACCGCAACCCGAGGTCACGTTACCGACCCTCGCTTTGGCGAACACTTCCTGCGCTGCCCGGATACGGGGATTGTCCGCACGTACCGGCGCGTGACCAACCGGGGTGCAGAACAGTCGGAAGGCTAGCTTGCCCGTTATGCGCGGAGAAAGACGGCTTGAGACACGTACCAGAGGACGGATGACCTTTACCGCAGCATATGGCATGGTGAGACTCGCGTGAGTTTGTTCAATGTTGAACATGATAGTTCAATCTTGAACATAATCAAGCGCGATTTCCGGCACGCGTCGTCATGACCGGCGCCGGACCACAACAACAAGAAGACGGAAACACCGAGACGATGTCTGACCTGCCGTGGAACCGCCCCCGATTCAAGAACTGGCTTGCCGTCGCGCGGGTCCATTCCTTGTGGGGCCAGCGGCTAGTAGCGGCACTGGCGGTGCATGGTATCAAGCTCGCGCAGTTCGATATCATGGCAAACCTGCTCTACCAGCCGGGGATGACGCAGCAGCGACTCGCGGAGAAGATTTTCGTCGGCCGCTCGAACCTGTCGATGGCGCTGCCCGATCTCGAGAATCTTGGCTGGGTCCGACGCGACACCGATGCGGCGGACCGGCGCGTCCGGCTCCTGTTTCTTACCGACGAAGGCGAACGTGTCGCTCGCCTTGGCCTCGACGCAGAATGCGAACTGCTCGACGAGATGATGGAAGCGCTCACGGAAGACGAGTGCAACCAGCTCGGCGACTACATGCGCCGCCTTGCCGAGAAACTGCGTTCCGGCTCGGGCAAACAATCATCCTGACACAATCTCTTGCCAAAGCGTTGTGCACCGGCGCACTGTCGCGCTCGTCTCGTTTCTGCATCTCATGGACGGAAACGCCCGAGATTTTACCTGCGCTGCAAAAAACCTGCGATGGAGAACCCTCATGATCATGGATAGCGGCCAGATCGTCGCCATCATTTTCGTCGCCTTCGTCATCATCACGCTGATGGCTGGCATCCGCCAGGTGCCGCAGGGCCGGCATTACACGGTCGAGCGCTTCGGCCGCTATAACCGCACGCTAACGCCGGGCCTCGGCCTCGTGATCCCCTATATCGAGACTGTCGGCGCCAAGGTCGTGATGATGGAGCAGGTGCTCGACGTGCCGACGCAGGAAGTCATTACCAAGGACAACGCTACCGTCCGCGCCGACGGCGTGATCTTCTATCAGGTGACCGATGCCGCTCGCGCGACCTATCAGGTTGCCCAGCTCGACTACGCGCTCCTCAATCTCACCACGACCAATATCCGCACGGTGATGGGATCGATGGACCTCGATTCGCTCCTCTCGCACCGCGATGAGATCAATGTGAAGCTCCTGTCGGTCGTTGATGCCGCGGCTTCGCCGTGGGGTGTGAAGGTCACGCGCATCGAGATCAAGGACATCGTTCCGCCCGCCGATCTCGTCGGCGCGATGGGCCGGCAGATGAAGGCCGAGCGCGAACGCCGTGCCTCGATCCTCGAAGCCGAGGGTCAGCGCCAGTCGGCGATTCTCAAGGCGGAGGGCGAGAAGCAGGCGCAGATCCTCGCCGCTGAGGGTCGCAAGGAAGCCGCCTTCCGCGACGCCGAGGCCCGCGAACGCCAGGCCGAGGCCGAGGCGAACGCGACCAAGCTCGTTTCGGAAGCAATCGCAGGCGGCGACCCGGCGGCCGTGAACTACCTCATCGCCGAGAAATATGTCGGTGCCTTCACGAAAATGGCCACCGCACCGAACCAGAAGGTCGTGATCGTTCCGGCCGAGATGAGCGGCCTCGTCGGGACGCTCGGCGGTATCGGTGAACTTGCGAAATCCGCGCTCGGCGGCGGCGACGCCCCGGCGCGCGCGGAGACACCCAAGCGGCCGTGGTCTGATCCGAAGTCGAAGGAATAAGAGGCACGCAATGATCCTCCTCGGCTTTCCTCCCGTCTGGGGCTGGCTCGGGCTCGGCCTCGTGCTGATCGCGGCCGAGGTTCTGGCCGCGCCCGGAACTTATCTCCTCTTCGTCGGCATCGCCGCCGTGGCGATGGCGATGATCTCGGCCTTTGCGCCGTTGACCGGTGGCACGGAACTGGTTGCGTTCGGTGTTCTTGCGCTGATCAGCGGCTTCATCGGCTGGAAAATTTATGGCGCGCGGGTCGAGAACGATGCGGCACGCGATCTGCATGATCCGGCCGTGACGCTGGTTGGGCGGACGCTCACGCTGTCGGGCGCCATCGTTGATGGCGTCGGCCAGGTCCGTATGGATGACACGGTCTGGCGCGTTGCCGGTCCTGAACTTCCGGTTGGTGCCAAGGTGCGGATCAAGGCGCTTGACGGTTCAACGCTTATCGTCGAAGCGGTCTGACCTCGGCTTCTGTCAGGCAACGCCGATCCTGAGGAGATCGTGAATATGCACAATGCCTGCGGGCTGCCCCGCAGCATCGAGCACGAACAGTGCAGTGATCTTGGACCGGTTGATCAGTTCAAGCGCCTCGACAGCGAGAGCCGTCTCGCGAACGGTCTTCGGGCTACGAGTCATGATTGATTCGGCCGTCTGAGTCAGGAGATCGGGGCGCATGTGGCGCCGGAGATCACCGTCGCTCACGATTCCCGCCAGCCGACCATCCGCATCCACCACGCCGACGCAGCCGAAACCCTTGCCACTCATCACGACAATCGCCTCGCCCATGGCCGCGCCAGCCGGCACGACCGGCATCGCTTCACCGCGATGCATGATGTCGCGCACGAAGGTCAGCTTCGCGCCGAGTTTGCCGCCGGGGTGGAATGCGCGGAAATCCTCCGGCGTGAAACCACGCGCTTCCAGAAGCGCGACCGCCAGCGCGTCGCCGAGCGTGATCTGCATGGTCGTTGATGTCGTCGGCGCGAGGCCATTCGGGCAAGCCTCCTCTGCTTTCGGCAGCAGGAGCGCCACATCGGCCTCGGTTGCGAGCGTGGAAGCCGGGTTCGAGGTTACCGCGATCAACCCGACCCGATAGCGGCGCGAGTAGGCGATGATATCGGAGAGTTCCGCCGTCTCGCCGGACCAAGACAGGGCAAGGATCACGTCTTCGGAGCGGATCATCCCGAGATCGCCGTGGCTCGCCTCGCCCGGATGAACGAAATGCGCAGGCGTGCCGGTGGAGGCGAAGGTTGCCGCGATCTTGCGGCCAATATGACCCGATTTTCCCATCCCGGTCACGATTACCCGACCGCTCGCGGCCTTGATCAGCGCAACCGCCTCCGCGAAAGCCGCACCGAGGCCGTTACCGAGCGCATCGCGCAACATCCCGAGGCCAGCCATCTCGGTGCCGATCGAACGCCGCGCGCTTTCGATTGCTGCCTTGTTTTCCGGTTGCGCCATCCGCACTCTCCTCGGCCTGCCCGGAAAGCCGTGCCGGCAGAAAATGCCGGGGAAGCAACCAAGCGTTAACCCTCGATCTTTACATATCGTCAACAGTTCGGGCCAAGACGGCCCGGCTTCGCGACGGTGCTCTCGACTTAGAGCGCCGAAAAACCGGTCCTTCTTTTGACGAGACGCCCTGATACTTGCTTCGGGAGTTTCTGGATAGCCCGTCTTGGCCCGGCGGCGCTGATCGGGATCGGTTTGTCCGCGATGATCGCCTCGCGCGGCGAAGCGCAGATTCTCGGCCCGCAAACGCCGGGCACACCGGGCGCCATTGATGGCGAATTGCGGACCGGACGCCCGACGACATCGCCATCCTCGAGCGGAAGCGCACCGATCCTGCGCGGTGCCGACGCCGACGAGGACACGACGCGCCCCGCTCGCTTCGGTCTCAAGCGCAGCCCGAACACGGCAGCCCGTCGCACGCTTAATTCCGGCCAGAACCGCAACAGCGGCTTCGCCGGCGCGTCGCCATCAGGCTCCGGGATCAATCAGCCGCAGAACAACCTGCGTCGCCCTCGCGACACAACCGGCGCCCGCTTTGGCAATGCAGCGGATGCGGAAGCCGGTGCGCCGCCACTCGGCCGCCCGACACGGCAGCATTCCGTCGCGCCGGGCCTGCCGCCCGTGGCCGAACCACGCCGGGCCCTGCCCCGCCGTGAGGACGATCCCTACGCACCGCTCGGGATTCGCGCTGGCACCATGATCCTGCGACCCGCGATCGAGGCCGGCGGCGGCTACGACACCAACGCCGCCCGTTCCGGCACCAACCGCAAGGGCTCGGCATTCTACCGTACCGAGGCCGAACTCAACGCGACCTCGGATTGGAGCCGTCATCAACTCGATGTAGGCCTGCGCGGCGCCTATACCGGCTACACCGCACTCTCCAACGCCAACCGGCCCGAAGGCGATGCCCGCATCGCGCTGCGCCTCGATGCCACTCGGGATCTGACACTGGATTCCATCCTGTCAGCAAGGATCGACACGGAAAATCCAAGTTCCGTAAACCTGCCCGGAGGTGTGTCGAAGCGCGTGCCCTTCGTCACGACGGGCGCGGCTCTCGGCGCGACGCAGCGGTTCGGGCGTCTCAGCGTAGGCCTGCGCGGGACGCTTGACCGTGTCGACTACGCAGATGCGGAAGCTGGCGGCGTCACGGTTAGCCAACGCGCGCGCAACCTGACGACCTATGGCATGCGTCTGCGTGCCGGTTACGAGATCACGCCCGGCATTTCACCTTTCGCCGAAGCCAGTATCGACCGGCGCGTGCACGACCTAGCCGCCGACACCAACGGCTACCGCCGCGATTCGACCGGTGGCGGGCTGCGGCTCGGCTCCACCTTCGAACTCGCCCGAAATCTCACGGGCGAAGCCTCCGCCGGCTACATCTTCCGCGCCTATGAAGACGCCCGCCTCGCCCATCTCAGATCACCGGCAGTCGATGCCGCTCTCACCTGGTCGATCTCGCCGCTCACCACGTTGAACCTTCGTGCCCAGACCGAAATTGCCGAAACGACGATCGCCAACTCGGCCGGGGCCCGTGCCGTGCGCGGCACCGCGACGCTGACCCATGCCTTCCTTCGGAACTTCACCGCCACCGCCACGCTCGGCTTCTCACGCGCCGATTATGACGGGGTGAACCGGCAGGAAAACACGCTGACGGCCGGCGCGCGGCTCGAATACAAGTTCAACCGGATGCTCGCCCTGCGCGGTTCCTACGCCTTCGAGAAGCTCAGCGTGAACAGCGCCGGCGAGAGCTACAACGCCCACACCTTCATGCTCGGCCTCAGGTACACGCCATGACGCGCCCGACAACAGGGGGAAGACCATGCCCATCCTCGTGACCGGCGGCGCCGGCTATATCGGCTCCCATATGGTGCTCGCACTGCGCGATCGGGGCGAGCAGGTTGTGGTCATCGACAATCTCGTGACCGGCGCGCCCTGGGTTCTGCCACCCGACGTGGCACTTCGCGGCGGCGATGTCGGCGACCAGCGCTTCGTCGAGGGCGTGATGCAGGAGTTCGGTATCACCGAGATCGCCCATTTCGCCGCGAAAATCGTGGTTCCCGAATCCGTCTCCGATCCGCTGGGCTATTACCGCAACAATACCGTTCGCACCCGCAACCTGATCGAGAGCGCGGTGCGCTGCGGGGTCGAGCGGTTCATCTTTTCCTCGACGGCGGCGGTCTATGGCGATGTGAGCGGCGAACCGGTGAGCGAGGACGCCTCGCTCAACCCGGTCTCGCCCTATGGCCGCTCGAAGCTGATGAGCGAGTGGATGCTGGAGGATGCCGCCAAGGCCCATCCGATGAAGTATGTCGCGCTGCGCTATTTCAACGTCGCTGGCGCGGACCCGGCCGGGCGCTCGGGTCAATCTTTCCCGAATGCGACCCATCTCATCAAGGTCGCGGTGCAGACGGCACTCGGCCAGCGCTCGCGCATGGATATCTACGGCACGGATTATCCGACGCGGGATGGTTCGTGCGTCCGCGATTACATTCACGTGACCGACCTTGCCAACGCCCATGTCGACGCGCTCGCCTACCTGCGCAAAGGCGGTGAAAGCGCGGTCTTCAACTGCGGCTACGGACTCGGCTTTTCGGTGCTGGAGGTGGTCGAGGTGGTCCGCAAGGTGACGGGCGTCAACTTCAAGGCCGAAATCGGCCCGCGTCGCGCAGGCGATCCGGCGACCATCGTCGCGAAATCCGACAAGATCCGGCAGATGCTGGGCTGGAAACCGGCGCATGATGATCTCGAGGAAATCGTCGGCGCCGCGTTTTCGTGGGAGAAAAAGCTCAAGGCCCGCAATGCTTGACGACGACGCGACCTCGCCACACGATTCCATCCGGGGATGCGGGGCGGTACACGCACGAGGGTTCACGATGCGGTTTTCAACACTGATCCGGCTTGGCGTGTTGGCCTGCCTCGCAGCGGTTTCGCTCACATCGGTGCAGCCGGTGCTGGCGACACCGGCCAAGAAGGAAAAACCGACGAAAACCCAATCTGATGGAGGATTTCAGCAATTCCTCCAACGCCTCTGGGTCGATGCGCAGGCGCGTGGCATCTCGCGCAAGACATTCGATCTCGCCTTCGCCGGCGTCACGCCCAATCCGGCGATCATCAAGCTGACGGTCAAGCAGAGCGAATTCGTCAAACCGATCTGGAGCTACCTCGACGGGGCAATCTCGCAAGCGCGTCTCCAGCGCGGTGCGGCGATGGCGGAGCGCTATGCCACACATCTGGCGGCACTCGAGCGCAAGTACGGCGTCGATCGCCGCGCGATCCTCGGCGTCTGGGGCATGGAGACAAATTTCGGCTCCTATACCGGCGACATGGACGTCATCCGTTCGCTGGCGACCCTCGCCTTCAAGCGCTATCGCGGCGATTTTTTTCGTGACGAACTGCTCGTCGCACTCAAGATCATCGAGGACGGCGAGGCTGAGCGTTCGGCGCTGCGCGGCTCCTGGGCCGGCGCGATGGGTCAGACGCAGTTCATGCCCTCGAGTTTCCTGAAATATGCCGTCGACGGCGATGGTGACGGCATACGGGACATCTGGGGCAATGTGCCGGACGCCTTGGCCTCGACCGCCAATTACCTTGCGAGCTTCGGTTGGCAGGCGGGCGTGCCTTGGGGTGTCGAAGTCACGCTGCCGGCCAATTTCGATCTTGCCAGTGCCGGTGGCAGCCACGCCTTCTCCCGCTGGGCCTCCGCAGGCCTGACACGCACCGATGGCGAGGACATGCCGCGCAAGGGCGAGGCGTTCCTCTATCTTCCCGCCGGTGTTCGCGGCCCGGCCCTGCTGGTGACCGAGAATTATCGTGTCATCAAGAAATACAATTCGTCGGACGCCTACGCTCTCGCCGTCGCCCATCTCGGCGACCGCCTGCTCGGCGGCGATCCCCTGCGCAAGAGCTGGCCACGGGCGGACAAGCGTCTGTCGATGAATGAGGTAAAGGAGGTGCAGCGTCACCTCCAGTCGATGGGGCTCCAGGTCGGCAAGATCGACGGGCGTATCGGCGAGATCAGCCGCGAATCGGTCAAGAAGGCACAGATTCGCCACGGTCTTCCGGCAGACGGATATCCGACGCTTGCGCTGCTGGAGCGCCTGCGCGAAAAACGCTGACATGCGCGGGGGCCGCCCGCGCTTCATGCGGGAGAGCCGGCCGTGGGCCTGATCCGGAAACTCGTCATCGCCGTAGCCCTGGTGGCAGCCTCCGCGCTAGCGCAGAGCGCACGCGGTGAAGGCGATGCCTCGGTCATGAGCTGGCGCGTGGGGGGAGCGCCCACAAGAGCGGCACCCGCACCTCGCGCGCCACAGACCTATCGTGCCCGCCGGCGCTACGATGCGCCACGCGAGAAATCGGATGACGCCTCGCTGGGGCTTCACCTTCCGGATTTCGCAATCGCTCCCGCTGCCCAGCCTGAGTCTGCGAAATTGCGGATCGCTGTCATCGGCGATTCGCTTGCGGAAGCGCTCGGCACCGGCATGGAAGCCGATCCCGCGAACCAGAACGATTTCGTGATCGTCAAGAAAACGGTCAGTGCATCCGGGCTCGTTCGATCCGATTTTCATGACTGGGCCGCGCAGATGACGGCAATGGCGCGCGAGCAAGCCAATCTGGGCGCCTTCGTCGTCATGCTTGGGCTCAACGACCGGCAGGCACTGCGAATTGGTGCGGAAGCACTGGAGCCCCTGAGTGAACCTTGGAAAGACGCTTACCGAAAGCGGATCGACGCGGTGATCATCGCAGGCCAGACAGCCAAAGTTCCGCTGGTCTGGGTCGGCCTGCCGGTCGTGCGCGCACCGAAGCTTTCAACCGATCTCGCGGCCATCAACACGCTCATTCGCGAGCGCGTCACCGCTGCGGGCGAGACCTTCGTCGAGACCTATGAGAACTTTTCCGACGAAAGCGGTGCCTTCACAGCGACCGGGCCGGACATCATCGGCGACAATGTCCGCCTGCGCGGACCGGACGGCATCCACTTCACCCCGGCCGGTCAGCGCAAGCTCGCCTTCTTCATCGACAAGCCGCTCCGCAAGCGCGTCGGCGATCGCATCACACGCCCTGAAGCCCCTGCTCTGGCGGCCTTGCCAACCGATTCACGCGAGTCGCCGCGCCGGACACCGGGCGAGATAACGATTCCCTTGCCCGGTCCGGCTTCGGTGTCGCTACCCAAGGTCCGTCCCGAGGTTGGCGAAATCCGGCCGCTCGGCGAAACGAACCCGGCTGCGACGCTGTTGATCCGCTCAAACCAGCCGCCGCAAGACCCCGCGACGCGCAATCTGTTCGATCGCGGCCTTTCGCCGGACGCGCGCATGGGGCGCGCCGACGATTTCCGCTGGAAAGACCGCTAGTCCCGACTTCAGGTCACCCCGCCGGAAACGAGGTGACACGCTGCCATCCGCCCATCGGGCGTTTCCGTCCGCACTGGCACCTCACGCGCGCAGCGCGGCCCGGCCACCGGGCAGCGCGGATGGAAATGGCATCCGCTTGGCGGATGGAGCGGCGAGGGGATCTCCCCCTTCACGGTGGTGAAGCTGCGCTTGCGTGCGTCGAGCCGCGGCACGTTATCGAGCAGCGCCTGCGTATAGGGGTGGCGGGGCGCGGCGAAGATTGCCTCGCTCGGGCCGCTCTCGATCACCCGTCCAAGATACATCACGAAAATGCGGTCGGAAATATGCCGGACCACGCCGAGATCGTGGCTGATGAACACATAGGCGAGGCCGAGTTGCTCCCGCAAATCCATGAAGAGGTTCAACACCTGCGCCTGGATCGAGACATCGAGCGCCGCGACGCTTTCATCGCAAACGAGAAGGTCCGGTTTCACCGCAAGCGCCCGCGCGATACCGATGCGAGCGCGCTGCCCGCCGGAAAACTGGTGCGGGAACCGCCGCCGGTAATCAGGGTCGAGGCCTACCTGCCGGAACAGCCCGGCGACATAATCGTCTTCGTCTTTCGCGTCGAAAAGACCGTGCACACGCGGTGCCTCGCCGACGATCTCGCCGGCGCGGATGCGCGGATTGAGCGAGGACATCGGATCTTGGAAGATCATCTGTGCCCCGAGAGTGAATGCTTGCCGCGCCGCCCGATCCATCGTGGCTATATTATCGCCGCGCCAGAAAACCTCGCCCTCGGTGGGATCGTGGATGCCGGCGATCACGCGCCCGAGCGTCGATTTGCCGCAGCCGGATTCGCCGACGAGCGCCACCACCTCGCCCGGCGCGACCGAAAGATCGACGTTGTCCACCGCATGGACCACCGTTTCCCGGTTGTCGGCGCCGAGCTTGTTGGCAATCCGTCCCGCGAGATCGACCGATTTGACAAAGCGCTTCGAGACATGCGCTACGCGCAGCAATTCGCCTGACGCGATCATCGGGCAACCTCCTCGATCAACATCGGACGGTGGCAGCGATAGGCGCGACCATCAGGCGCGGCCGCGATCGACGGCGCATGTTCCGCGCATGCCGCATCGGCACGCGGGCACCGCGGTGCAAAGGCGCAGCCCGGCGGCAGGCGGCCCAGCGAGGGCGTCGAGCCAGGAATCTGCGCAAGCCGCGCGCCGTGCATTCTCGCACCGGGCACCGAGCCGATCAGCCCATGCGTATAGGGATGGATTGGCCGGTCGAGCACGTCGTCGACCTTGCCCTGCTCGGCGATGCGGCCCGCATACATCACGGCGACCCGGTCCGCGAGACCGGCAACAACCGCAAGATCATGCGTGATCCACACGAGGGCGGTGCCGCTCTCGGCGCACAGGCGCTGCATCTCCGCAAGGATCTGGCTTTGGATCGTCACGTCGAGCGCGGTCGTCGGCTCGTCGGCGATGATCAGCGCCGGACGGTGGATCAACGCGATGGCAATAGCGACGCGCTGCCGCATCCCGCCGGAAAACTGATGCGGATAGGCGGAGAGCCGCTCCTCCGGCGAGGGAATACCCACCATCGCCAGCACCTCGGCCGACCGCGCGCGCGCCGCCTTGTCCGATACCGCCTCGTGCGCCTGAACCGCTTCCATCATCTGCGTATCGATGCGGAGGACGGGATTGAGCGTCATCATCGGATCCTGGAAGACCATCGCCAGCGAACGACCGCGAAACCGGCGCATCGCCCGGTCATCGAGGCCGACGAGTTCCTCGCCGTTAAGCCGGATCGAACCGGAGACGATGCGCCCCGGCGGGTCGATCAGACCCATGATCGAGAAACCGGTGATCGATTTGCCGGAGCCCGATTCGCCGACAAGACCAAGCACCTCGCCGGGCATCACCTCGAAGGAGATGCCATCGACCGCCTTCACCACGCCATCTCGGGTGAAGAAATGCGTCGAGAGGTTTTCGACCGCGAGCACGGGGCGGGTTGAACCGGATGTCGCCATCTCACTTCTCCAGCCGCGGGTTGAGAACGTCGCGCAGCCGGTCACCGACGAGGTTGATCGCGACGATGGTGACGAGCAGCGCAAGGCCGGGGAAGAACGAGATCCAGTATTTGCCCGAGAGCATGTACTGGAACCCGTTGGCGATCAGCACGCCGAGCGAGGGCTCGGTCTGCGGCAGGCCGACGCCGAGGAATGAGAGCGTCGCTTCGAGCGAGATCGCATGCGCGGTCTGCACTGTCGCGATGACGATCACCGGCGCGAGGCAGTTCGGCAGGATATGCCTGAACATGGTCCGCGCGTGGGAAAGTCCCAGCGAGCGCGCGGCCTCGACGTATTCCTTCCGCCGCTCGACGAGCGCCGAGCCACGCACAGTTCGGGCGTAATAGGCCCATTGCACGACGACGAGCGCGAGGATGATCTTGTCCACGCCCTTGCCCATCAACGCGACAAGGATCAGCGCGACGAGCACCGACGGCAGCGAGAGCTGGAGATCGACAATGCGCATAATGAAGTTCTCGATCCGGCCGCCGGCATAAGCTGCCGTCAGTCCCATCACAAGGCCGATCGTCGCGGCAATGACGCCGCTCAGAACGCCGACGATCAACGAGATGCGCAGGCCATAGAGAATACCGGAAACGAGATCGCGTCCGACGCCGTCGGAGCCGAGCCACATCTTGAACCCCTCACCCGCGACCGCGCCGGGCGGCTGGCGCGAGTCCATGATGTCGACGCGGGCGAGATCGTAAGGGTTTTGCGGGGCGATGAAGGGAGCCAGCGCGGCGAGCGCGATGATGATCGCCAGCAATGCAAGGCCGATCATGGCGATGCGGTCCTCGGCGAAGCGGCTGGCAAAACGGCGGAACGGGCTCTGTTCCGGTGCGAGGGCGGCGGGTGCGGTCGTGCTCATGCCTGGCTCCCCGTGAGACGGACGCGCGGATCGAGCGCGGAGTAAAGGATGTCGACGATGAGGTTGATGGTGACGAACAGCAGCACGACCACCATCACGTAGGCGACGATGAGCGGCCGATCGAGCCGCTGGATCGCTTCCAGCAGCAGCTTGCCCATCCCCGGCCAAGCGAAGATCGTTTCCGTGACGACCGAGAACGCGACAAGCGAACCGAACTCCAGCCCCAGCACGGTGACGATCGGGATGAGGATATTCTTGAGGATATGCACGCCAACGATGCGCGCGGGCGAAAGCCCCTTGGCGCGTGCGAACTTGACGTAATCCTGCAAGCTCGCCTCGCGGGCGCCGGAGCGGGTCAGCCGGATGACGAGGCTGACCTTGAGGAGCGCGAGGTTCACCGCCGGCAGGAACAGATGCTTCCAGCCATCAAGCGTGAAGAGCGAAGTGCGGATGCCGAAAATCTCGACCGTTGTGCCCTGCCCGGTTGCCGGGAGCCATCCCAGCATCACCGAGAACAGCATGATGAGCATCAGCCCGACCCAGAAAGTCGGCAGCGAGAACCCGAGGATCGACGCCGCCATGATGCCGCGCGAAAGCGGATGATCCGGCTTCAGGCCCGCGAAAAGCCCCAGCGGAATGCCGATCACCACCGCCAGAACCAACGCCGCGAAGGCGAGTTCCATCGTCGCCGGCATCCGCTCCAGAATAAGTGTGATCGCGGATTCGCCATGCACGTAGGAACGGCCGAATTCGCCTTGCATCACATCCCCGAGGAATCGGAAGAACTGGATATAGGCCGGCTGGTCAAAACCGAATTCACGCCGCACCTGTTCGATCTGTTCCTGCGTTGCGTCTCCCGGCACCATCATCCACACGGGATCGCCGATCACGTGGGTGCCGAAGAAGACGAGGACGACCATGGCGACGATAACGACCAGCGCCTGCGCCAATCGTCGGATGATGAAGGCAAGCATCAGGCTCTCCCGGACATGGGCAGCGGCATCAGCAGGAAAAACGGGAGCGGCGTCTCGCCGCCCCCGGGTCCGGCACGGATTATGGCCGCACCGACATGGCCAGCGTGTATTCGTCCGTACGCGGTTCGACCTTCAGACCCTTCTTCGCCGCCCAGGTGTTCTTCTGGTAGTGGATCGGGATCAGGCCGACATCGTTCATCGCGAGCTCCGAAGCCGCAGCAAGCAGCGCCGCCCGCTTGTCGGCATCGACGGTCGCGAACGCCTTGCTGATGAGAGCGTCGAGTTCCGCGTTGGAATAGCGACCGCGGTTGGCAGAACCGCTGCCCGCCTTCGGATCGTTCGTGCCGAGGAGCGCGCGCAGTGAATCACCGGGCTCGCCCGTGCCCGCGCTCCATCCCGCGAGGATCATCGAGAACTCGGGCGTCTTGTCCGGCCCGCCACTCGAAGCACGCGAGAAGAACACCGACGGCGGCATGGTCTCCACGCCGGTCTCGATCCCGATACGGGTGAACATCTGCGCGACCGCCTCGATGATCTTGGTATCGTTGGTGTAGCGGCCGTTCGGGCCGTGGATCGTCAGCTTGAAGCCGTTCGGATAGCCGGCTTCCGTCAGGAGCTTCTTGGCGCCGTTGACGTCATAGGCGACCGGCTTGAGGTTCTTCGACGTGCCGGCATAGGTGTCAGGGAGAAGCTGGCTCGCCGGCGTCGCTTCGCCCTCCATGATGCGGTCGACGATCGCGGGGCGATTGATCGCCATCGACAGCGCCTGCCGGACCTTGAGGTTGTTGAGCGGATTTGGAATATCGGCGCCGTCCTTGCCCTTGATGAAGGGCGATGCTTCCTTCCGCAGTCGGTCGAGGTGGAGGTAGATGACGCGGTTCGAGAATTCGCTCGACAGCGAGACCTTTGGCTCCTTCGCGAGCTTCTGCGCATCGGCGGTCGGCACGCCTTCGATCACATCGACACCACCGGAGAGCAGGGCCGCCACCCGCGTCGGGTCGGACTTGATGAACTTGAAGGTCACCGTCGCCCAGGGCTCCTTGGCGCCCCAGTAGGCATCGTTGCGTTTCACGACCATCCGGTCGCCCGGCACGAACTCGACGAACTGGTATGGCCCGGTGCCCACCGTGCCCTTGCCGGCATTGAGGTCCTGCGTCGTCACATCCTTCGCCGCCTTGGCCGACATGATCTCGATCTGCGCGAGGTGGTTCAGCATCAAGGCTTCGGGTTTCACGGTCTTGATTCGGATCGTGTGATCGTCGACCTTCTCGATGTATTTGCCGCGCACATAGCTCGTTTTCGGCGCCGGCGACTTCGGCACATTCGGCACGCGCTCGAACGAGAAAATCACGTCATCGGCCGTGAACGGTGTGCCGTCATGGAACTTGACGTTCTTGCGCAGCTTGAATTCCCAAGTGAGGTCATCGACCGTCTTCCAGGATTCCGCCAGGCCCGGATGCATTGCCTGAAGCCTGTCCATCGTGACGAGCGTATCGAAGATATGCCGCGCAACCGCGTTGTTCGGCGTCAGGTTGTGATAGTGCGGGTCGGCCGCGCTCGGCTCGGAGGAAAGCGCGATCTTCAGTTCCTGCGCGCTGAGCATGGCCGGCGCCGTCAGTGCCGTCGCCAAGGCCAGTGTTACGGTTTTCAGCGTTTTACGCATGTTGGTCTCCCGGTTTTCGTTCGATCGGATTTCTCTGCCCCGTCGCGTGCAGGACGGCATCTTGGCGACAAGCACCCCGGATGCCAATGCCCATACGCATCGAAAGTATGATGACACTAGTATTCATATCAATTATTGTCATTTAAATCTGCATAACCAAAAAGGCATAATCCTATGCAGGAAATGCGGGAACCGTCGGAACGCCGCCCGACCCTGCGCGAGCTCGAAGTGCTCCGAACCTTGATCGCTTACGGCAAGGCGACCGCCGCCGCGCGCAAGCTCGGCATTTCCCAGCCTGCCGTTTCGCGCGCGATCCACCAACTGGAGAAGCGCACCGGGCTGACGCTGTTCCGCCGCGAGGGTGGGCGCCTCGTGCCCACCGCTGATGCACTGGCCCTGCACAAGGAGAGCGAGGCGATTTTCCTGACGTTCGATCGGTTGGAGCGCGTCCGCTGGCGACCGGAGGAGGCGCGCCCTACCCTTCGTTTCGGGGCACCGCCAACTCTCGCGCAGTGGTTCTTCAATCATCTGCTTGCGGATTTTTCGCGCAGTGAGCCCGATACGCGCATCTACGTCGAGATCGGCTCAGGCCAGAGCGTGCTGTCGATGGTAGCGAACGGCGACATGGATCTCGGTGTCGTCGATGCGCTGCAGGCGCATATCGGCGTGCAATACAACGTCTTCCGGTCATCTTACGCCCACGCGATCGTGCCGCGGAACTCCCCTCTCGCGGACGAGCCGGAAATCACGCCGCGCCACCTCGACGATGTTCCCTTCGTCGCGCTGCTGCGGCGCTTCCCCACCCGAACACAACTCGACAGGCTGTTTCTCGGTGCAAACGTTTCACCGCGCATCGTGATCGAAGTCTCGACAGCGGGGGCCGCATACGAGTTCGTCCGAGCCGGCGTCGGCATTGCGATCACCAATCCGTTCCCGATGAGCCTCCGGCAGGACGATGATGTGAGGCTCATTCCCTTCCGCCCCGCCATTGCCTATGAAACCTCCTTCGTGCTTCCTTCGCTGACGCCGCCTTCGCCTGTCGCGCGCCGATTCATCGATTTCGTGCTCGAACGACAACCCGAAGACGGCTATTCGCAAGCCATCCGGGCAAAGTGAGCCGTCATGCCTCTCGATCTTGAAGCGGAATACAACAACCGGGCCCGCGTGCCGGAACATCCGGCGATCATGTCCGGCTGGGCGCGCGATGCCGCCGCCTACCGCGCGGCGCAGGCTCATGACGCGGATGTCGCTTATGGGTCCTTGAGGCGCGAAAAGTACGATTTCTTTCCTGCCGGCGCGGACGCCCCGATCGTCCTCTTCATCCACGGCGGCTATTGGCAGGCGCTCGACAAGTCGTTTTTCAGCCATATCGCCAAGGGGCCGAATACGCTGGGGATCGCCGTCGCGGTGATGAGCTACGATCTCTGCCCGGAGGTGACGCTCGCGCGCATTGTCGATCAGGTCCGTGCCTGCGCGCTGGCACTTTGGCGACAAACCGGTCGCAGGGTCACGGCTTGCGGCCATTCCGCCGGCGGCCATCTCACGGCGATGTTGCTGGCAACCAACTGGAAGGCGCTCGACCCCGCCGCGCCAGCCGATCTCGTCAGCGCCGGGCTCGCGATTTCCGGCCTCTTCGACCTGCCGCCGCTGGTACCGACCTCCGTGAACCTCAAGCTGGGGCTGGACGAAGCGGAAGCGAAACGCCTCTCACCCGCATTCATGCACCCGAATGCGGGCACGCGCCTGATCGCCGCAGTCGGCGGTGATGAGAGCGGCGAATACCTTCGTCAATCGCGCCTCATTGCCGAAAACTGGACACCGCTTGGCTGCGCGACCCGCGATCACCCTCTCGCCGGCGAGAACCATTTCACCGTGATCGCCAGCCTCGCCGAAGCAAATGGCGAACTCACAGGAATGCTCTCCGATCTCGTCAGGCCCGGCCCTTGATCGCCAGCGCGACGACGCTGACAATCTCGAACAACATCTGCGCCCCGGCTTGCGCGGTATTGGTCGTCGCATCGTATTGCGGGGCCACCTCGACGACATCGCCGCCGATGATATCGAGCCCCGCCGCGCCTCGGATCAGCGCCATGGCCTCGCGCGAAGAAATCCCACCCACTTCCGGCGTGCCGGTTCCCGGCGCGAAAGCGGGGTCGAGACTGTCGATATCGAAGGAGAGATAGGTTGGGCCGTCGCCTACCACCTCCCGCATCCGCGCGATCGCGGCATCGACACCCATCCGCATGAATTCCTCGGCGTGGATGACTGTCATCCCGCTCTCGTAGGAGAACTCCCAGAGGTATTCGGCGTTGCCGCGAATGCCGATCTGGATCACCCGCTCGGGATCGAGCACGCCCTGTAACACGGCCTCCCGGAACGGTCCGCCGTGGTGGAACTTGGTATCCTCGAAGGGTCCGCCCGTGTCGCAATGCGCGTCGATATGGATCATGCCCACGGGGCGCTTGCGTCCTAAAGCCTTGAGGATCGGTAGCGTCATCGAATGATCGCCACCGACCGAGACAGGGCGCAGGCCGGCATCCGCGATCACGTCGAAATAGGTTTCGATGTCGGCGTGGCAATCTGCCAGGGAATAACGCGAACGGAACGGGATATCGCCGATATCCGCCACGCCCACTTCCGCGACCGGTACGATGCGGTGGACTTCATGATAGGGCCCGACGCGCTCGACCTGCCGGACCGCGCGCGGGCCGAGCCGCGATCCGGCCCGGTTCGAGACACCGAGGTCCATCGGCACGCCGACGAGCGGGATATCGATGCCCGAGAACGCCCGCTTCGCATGGGCTTCAAGCCGCATCGGCGCGTCGAGGAAGGTGGAGATGCCCTCGAAGGGCTTGAAGCGGCGCGTGCCGGTGAAGAGAAGGTCGGTTACCTTCCGGAAGACCGGGTCTTTGACGTCCGCCGCGCCGGTTCCGCTGAACCTCTGGCGCAAGGCCTCGAGTTTTTTCGCATCCATGTTCGCCTCCCGCGAATCCCTGGAGGCGAGAGTGGCAACCGCTCAGAAAAAGCGCAACACCACTAGACCGTCACCTGCGCGCCAAGTTCCACCACGCGGCCGGAGGGGATGTGGAAGAAGTCGGTCGCATTGGCTGCCGTACGCGACAGGAAAATGAAGAGGTTGTCCTGCCAGAGCGGCATACCCGATGTAGCGGCGGCCTTGATCGTGCGTTTACCGAGGAAGAACGAGGTCTGCATGATGTCGAAGTCGAGACCGCGTCGACGCGCGAGCGCAAGGAAATGCGGCACACGTGGGCTTTCCATATAGCCGACGTTGACGCGGATACGCTTCACATCCTCGGAGAGGTCGTCGACCACCAGTTTGTCGGCATCGGGCACGCGCGGCGCATCCGCTGTCTTGATGGTCATGACGATATTGCGCTTATGCAGCACCTTGTTGTGCTTGAGGTTGTGCAGCAGCGCGCCCGGTGCGGTATCGGGGTCGGAGGAGAGGAACACGGCCGTTCCGGCCACGCGGACGGGCTTGGATTTCTCGAGCATCTTGATGAGATCGGCCAGCGGCACGGAATCGCGCCGGGACTTCTCATAGACGATGCGCGTGCCGCGCACCCAGGTCCACATCATCACGATCAGCATCGCGCCGAAGAGGAGCGGCATATAGGCGCCCTCGGGAATCTTGAGGCAGTTCGCGCCGAAGAAGATGAGGTCGATCGCGAGGAACGGAATGCCGAACAGTGCCACACGCCAGCCCTGCCATTTCCAGACATGGAGCGCGACGATGAAGAACAGGCCTGTGTCGGCCAGCATCGCACCGGTCACGGCAATGCCATAGGCCGAGGCGAGCGAGGAGGAGGTCTTGAACGCCAGCACCAGCGCGATGACGCCGACAGCCAGCATCCGATTGACCTGCGGAATGTAGATCTGGCCGAGCGTCGTTTCGGAGGTGTGGCGAATGTCGATGCGCGGCAGGAGACCGAGCTGCACCGCCTGCTGCGTCAGCGAGAAGGCGCCAGTGATGACCGCCTGGCTAGCGATGATCGTCGCAAGGCCCGAGAGGATGACGAGCGGCAGGACCGCCCATTCCGGCGCCATCAGGAAGAACGGATCGGCGATCACGCGCGCATCGCCGATGTATTTCAGCACGAACGCGCCCTGCCCGAGATAGTTGAGCGTGAGACACGGAAAGACGAAGAACAGCCAGGCAGCGCGGATCGGGAAGCGGCCGAAATGACCCATATCGGCGTAAAGCGCTTCGGCGCCGGTGACGGCAAGGAACACCGAACCCAGCACCAGAAGACCGATCACGCCGTGTCCGGCGACAAAATTGATCGCGTAATACGGGTTGAAAGCGGCGAGAATGCCGAGATCGTCCGAGATATGGATGATGCCGAGCAGCGCCAGCACCGAGAACCAGATCACCATGATCGGGCCGAAGAAGCTCGCGACCCGCTCCGTCCCGCGGCTTTGAACGAAGAAAAGCCCGAGCAGGATTGTAATCGCGAGCAGGATCACATTCCACTGATCGGCGAAGACGGGTGTCACCAGCTTAAGCCCCTCGACCGCCGAGAGGACCGAAATTGCCGGGGTGATGATCGAGTCGCCGTAAAATAGCGCGGCGCCCAGCACTCCGAGAAAGAAGATCGGCAGAGACCGGCGGCCGACGGCCTGCTGCGCCAGCGCCATCAGCGAGAGTGTGCCGCCCTCGCCCTTGTTGTCCGCACGCATGATGAAGACGACGTATTTGAGCGTGACGACAATCACCACCGCCCAGATCAGCAGAGAGACGATGCCGATCACCTCCGACCGGACGAGCCCGTCCTTCGCGGCGTGATGGATCGATTCCTTGAGCGCATAGAGCGGCGAGGTGCCGATATCGCCATAGACGACACCGACAGAGCCAACGGCCAACGCGAGATTGCGCCCGAAACCCTTTGGTTCGTGCCCGTGACCTTGCACGACCGACTCAGCATCGGATGACGAAAGGGGGCTACCGGAATGCGACATGATAGAGCTCCAACGCAACGCCCGCTTCGGGGTTGCAGCTTCCCGCGCCTGAACCGCTCCAGATCTTCACCGTCCACCACAAGATAGGGGGCGGGAGCGGCGGGCTTATACACTGATCCCGATGCAGCGAATAGCCATGAATTCGCCAAATTTTGCACAGCAGCAACCGGGCAACACCGTCGGGGCTGCGATGAGACGCCAGCCTTGCCAACAAGAGACTGGAAAGCCTCGCCTCTTTCGCATAAACGGGCTTTCTCGAATGTCGGCGGCAGCCGGCGACCCGGCTGTGGATACCGGTATGCAACCCGGCCGGATCTCAGGAGATGTGAAGCATGAGCGCGCCCAAGACCCTTTACGACAAGATTTTCGACGATCACGTGGTCGATCGTCAGGCGGATGGGACGTGCCTGCTCTATATTGACCGCCACCTCGTCCACGAAGTCACCTCGCCGCAGGCGTTCGAAGGCCTGCGCATGACCAATCGCAAGGTCCGCGCGCCGGAAAAGACCCTCGCCGTGGTGGATCACAACGTGCCGACCTCGGATCGCTCGAAGGGCATCCAGGAAGAGGAAAGCCGCATCCAGGTCGAGACGCTGGCGAAGAACGCCGCCGATTTCGGCATCGAATACTACTCCGAGCGCGACAAGCGACAGGGCGTCGTCCACGTCATCGGGCCGGAGCAGGGCTTTACGCTGCCGGGCACGACGATCGTCTGCGGCGACAGCCACACCTCGACGCATGGCGCCTTCGGCGCGCTTGCGCATGGCATCGGCACCTCCGAGGTCGAGCATGTGCTGGCGACCCAGACGCTGATCCAGAAGAAGGCCAAAAACATGCTCATCCAGGTGGATGGCACGTTGCAGAACGGCGTCACCGGCAAGGATATCGCGCTCGCGATCATCGGCGAGATCGGCACCGCCGGCGGCACCGGCTCGGTGATGGAATACGCCGGATCGGCGATCCGCGAACTGACGATGGAAGGCCGCATGACGGTCTGCAACATGTCGATCGAAGGCGGCGCGCGCGCCGGTCTCGTCGCACCGGATGAGAAAACCTACGCCTATCTCGCAGGCCGCCCGAAGGCGCCGCAGGGGGCGAACTGGGATGCCGCCCGCCGCTACTGGGATACGCTGAACACGGACGAGGGCGCGCATTTCGACCGCATCGTGAAGCTCGACGCCAACAACCTGCCGCCGATCGTCTCCTGGGGCACCTCGCCAGAGGATGTCGTCTCGGTCAACGGCATCGTGCCGGACCCGTCCGCGATCGCTGACGAGGTGAAGCGTGAATCGAAAATCCGTGCGCTTTCCTACATGGGCCTTACCGCCGGCACGAAGATGACCGACATCGAACTCGACGTCGTCTGGATCGGCTCCTGCACCAACGGCCGCATCGAGGATCTGCGCGCCGCCGCCGATATCCTCAAGGGCAAGAAGATCTCGGATCGCCTCGCCTACATGATGGTTGTGCCGGGTTCGGGCCTCGTAAAGGAACAGGCGGAAGCGGAAGGTCTCGACAAGATCTTCATCGAGGCCGGCGCGCAGTGGCGCGAGCCGGGCTGCTCGATGTGCCTGGGCATGAACCCGGATCAGCTCCTGCCGGGCCAGCGCTGCGCCTCGACCTCAAACCGCAATTTCGAGGGCCGTCAGGGCTTCAAGGGCCGCACGCACCTCGTTTCGCCGAAGATGGCCGCTGCCGCCGCGCTCGCCGGACGCTTCGTCGACGTGCGGACGATGAACTGATGACGGAGAAGCCCCCGCGTCACGACGATTCCGGGGGCTTCCTCTCCTCGAACCTCGCGCGCGCGGGCGAGCATTTCGCCGCGAAGGATCGCGAGGACGAGGACAACGTCACGCGTTGGGCGACGCGCATTGGCCGCATGCTTTCGCTTGTCGCCTTTATCGGCCTCGCATGGTATTTCGGCCATCAGTTGAAGTGGTGGTGAGCCCTAGAGCATGAGTGCGACGTCGCGTTTTCCGGCCGGTTCCTGGGCGCCGATGCAGGCCCCCAGCCTCGACGATTTCGAGGCGATGGCGGATGACGCCTTCAAGGGTCTGCCGGAAGGCTTCCGCAAGCTCTGCGGCGAGGTCATCATCCGCATCGAGGATTTCCCGGATGAGGACGTCATCGAGGCGATGGAACTCGAAACCCCGTTCGATATTCTCGGCCTGTTCTCCGGCATCGGCATGACGGAAGCCGGCGCGGTGCGCGAGACGGGGCAGCAGCCCAACATGGTCTGGCTCTATCGCCGCCCCATTCTCGATTACTGGGCCGAGCACGAGGAAACGCTCGGCACCGTCATTACCCATGTCCTCGTGCACGAAATCGGCCACCACTTCGGCCTCTCCGACGCCGATATGGAAAAGATCGAGGCCGAGGCGGGTTGATCCCGATCCGCATTCGGCTAGAAGTCCTCCCCAAGGAGAATTCCCATGCAGCCCTTCACCAAGCTCACCTCCACCCCCGCGCCGCTCAAGGTGGTCAACGTCGATACCGACATGATCATCCCCAAGCAGTTCCTCAAGACGATCAAGCGCACCGGCCTCGGCACCGCGCTGTTCTCGGAAATGCGCTACAAGGAAGATGGCTCGGAGAACCCCGATTTCGTGCTCAACAAGCCGGCCTACCGCAAGAGCGAGATCCTGATCGCGGGCGATAATTTCGGCTGCGGCTCGTCCCGCGAGCATGCACCCTGGGCGCTCCTCGATTTCGGTATCCGCTGCGTGATCTCCACGAGCTTCGCCGATATTTTCTACAACAACTGCTTCAAGAACGGCATCCTGCCGATTACCGTTTCGCCGGAAGATCTCGACAAGCTGTTCGACGATGCCGACCGCGGCTCGAACGCGACGCTCACCGTCGATCTCGAGAAGCAGGAGATCACCGGGCCGGATGGCGGCACGGTAAAGTTCGATATCGACCCCTTCCGCAAGAAGTGCCTGATCGAGGGCCTCGACGATATCGGCCTGACGATGGAAAAGGCGCCGAAGATCGCTGGCTACGAGACCAAGGCCAAGGCGGACCGCCCCTGGCTGTGATGGCTCCTTTTGATGCGAGCCGGGATGGTTAATCTTCGTTAACCCTCCCGCCTTAATCTCGCGCGCATTGCGAAGGAGAGTTCCCTCATGCGCGCGCTTCTTGCCTCCACCCTGATGCTCTTCGCGGCTTTGCCAGCCCGCGCGGATTTTACCTCCTGCGTCGCGGGCCTCAGGAGCCATGCGCTCGGGCAGGGCATTTCCGCCTCCGTCTTCGATCACGCGATGTCCGGCGTCCAGCCCGACATGAAGATCATCGAGGCGATGGGCGCCCAGCCCGAATTCAAGACGCCGATCTGGGATTATCTCGCGACGCTGGTGGATGACGAGAAGGTCGCGCAGGGCCGCGCGCTGCTGCGCCAGCATGCCTCGACGCTCGCGCGCATCGAACAGGCCTACGGCGTCGATCGCCATGCGGTCGTCGCGGTCTGGGGCGTCGAGAGCGATTTCGGGCAGGTGCCGGGGCGCTGGTATCTGCCGCAGGCGCTCTCCACCGCCGCCTGCTTCGGCACCCGCCGCCGCGAGTTTTTCCGGGGCGAACTGGTCTCCACGCTGAAAATCATCCAGCGCGGCGATCTCTCGCAGGACAAGCTCAAGGGCTCCTGGGCCGGCGCGTTCGGCCATACCCAGTTCATCCCCTCGACCTACCTGCGCCTCGCGGTCGATTTCGACGGCGACGGGCGGCGCGACCTCGTCGATTCCATTCCCGATGCGTTGGCCTCGACAGCGAATTACCTGAAGAAATCCGGCTGGATTCCCGGCGCGCGCTGGGGCTACGAGGTTGCGATCCCCAGCGGCTACTCCGGCCCGTCGGGTCGTACCGGCAAGCAGGCGGTCGGCTTCTGGTCCGGCAAGGGAATTACCAAGATCGATGGCTCGGCGCTGACGTCCCTGCCTGCCGCTGGGCTGCTGCTACCGGCGGGGCGCAACGGACCAGCGTTCCTCGTGACGAAGAATTTCGACGCCGCCTATGCCTACAACGCCGCCGAGAGCTACGCACTGGCGATCTCCGTGCTCTCCGACCGGCTGCGCGGCGGCCCCGGCGTGCAGGGTGACTGGCCGACCGACGATCGCGGCCTCTCGCGCGCCGAGCGCAAGCAGCTTCAGGAGCGCCTTACAGCGCGCGGCTATGACGTCGGAAAGCCCGATGGCGCGATCGGCGCTCTGACTCGCGCCGCGATCAAGGATGTGGAAGCCAAGCTCGGCATGCCGCAGACCGGCCGCGCCGGCGGCAAGGTGTTCGACGCACTCAGGTAACCTTTCGGCTGCGCCGTCGAAACCGCACCTCAGAACTTGATGTAGCTGAAGCCCTTCTGCTGGAGGCGGACGAATTCCGCCACCGCTGCCTGCACAAGATCCTGCTCCTTAACCCCGTGCAGCGTTTCGAGGCTCATGTGGTAGGCCTCGAGTGTATTGGCGCAGACGGCGATGCTGACACCGCGCTTCCTGAGGTTGTCGAAGGCCGCCGCGAGCTTGGGATTTCCCTTGGCGCGGCGCAGCGCGTCGATTCCATCACCCTGAAACACGATCCGCAACTCGATCGGGTCAGGTTCGACCGCATTGATGTGGTTGTTCACCACCGCGATCAGCCGCCAGGCCTCGCTCTCACGGTCGCGCCACGAGCCGCGCGTCGAGACGTGATAGACGACTTTCTGCGGCCCATATTCCGTAGCGGGCGCACGCACCGACGCCAGAACCGCGGCTTTCTTGTCGTTCGCCTGTGGCGCTGTCAGTGACAGCGCGGCACCAGCCCCACCGAGCCCGAGAACAACCGCCGTACCAAATCCGGCCAGAAAAGCCCGCCGGGAGGATGTCGTCACGCGCTGCGCTGCCATGCCCTGATGCCTCTGCCCCGCTCTTCACGTTTCATTTACCCAATCGTATCGCCAGCGCCGAATGAAACCTCTGAACGCAGTTAATCGTGGCGGCACCGCCGCCGCCCCGCGCAGATCGGGAAAGCTCTTGCCGAGCGGGATACCCTTCTGTAGTCAACGCCATCATTCCCCCAGGCGTTGACCAGAAAAGGTATTCCCATGGCGTCCTTCAACCTCCTCCTCCTCCCCGGCGACGGCATCGGCCCTGAAGTGATGACCGAGGTGAAGAAGGTCGCCGATTTCCTTGGCCAAGCCGGTCTCGCCAGGTTCGAAACGGAAACTGATCTCGTCGGCGGCGCGGCCTTTGATGCGCATGGCAAGGCGATCTCGGAAGATGCGATGAAGCGCGCTCTCGCGGCGGACGCGGTACTGTTCGGCGCGGTGGGTGGCCCGAAGTGGGCCAAGGTGCCCTACGAGCATCGCCCGGAGGCAGGCCTGCTTCGCCTGCGCAAGGACCTTCAGCTCTTCGCGAACCTCCGCCCGGCTGTGTGCTATCCCGCGCTCGCGGATTCATCGTCGCTCAAGCGCGAGATCATCGAGGGGCTCGATATCATGATCGTCCGCGAGTTGACGGGCGGCGTCTATTTCGGCGAGCCGAAAGAAATTGTGACGCTCGAAAATGGCGAGAAGCGCGCAGTCGATACGCAGGTCTACACCACGCACGAGATCGAGCGCATCGCCCGTGTCGCTTTTGACCTCGCCAAGGTCCGCCGCAACAAGGTCACCTCCTCCGAGAAGCATAACGTCATGCGTTCGGGCGTCCTGTGGAAGGAGGTCGTCTCGAAGATCGGCGCCAGCGAATACCCGGATGTCGAACTCGACCATCACCTCGCCGATGCCTGCGGCATGCAGCTCGTGCGCTGGCCCAAGCAGTACGACGTTATCGTCTGTGACAACCTCTTCGGTGACATGCTCTCCGACATCGCGGCGATGCTCACCGGCTCGCTCGGCATGCTGCCGTCTGCCTCACTTGGCGCGCCGGACGAGAAAACCGGCCAGCGCAAGGCGCTCTACGAACCAGTGCATGGCTCGGCGCCCGACATCGCGGGGCAGGGCCTTGCGAACCCGATTGCGATGATCGGTTCGTTCGGCATGTGCCTGCGCTATTCCTTCGGCCTCGTTCAGGCGGCGGATCTCGTCGAGCGCGCGATCGCCGATGTGCTCGCCTCGGGCACACGCACGCGCGACATCGCCGACAAGGGCGGCAACGCCGTTGGCACGAAAGAGATGGGCGATGCCATCGTCGGCGCGCTCAAGCGCCTAGCCTGACCGGGCAAGAGCATAAAAAACAAAGGGCGCCGAGGGCGCCCTTTTTCATGCCCGGTCTATCGGGAAAATCAATCGAGGCCCCGGAAGTGCGGTGTCTCGAACACGAAGCCACGCCCCGCCTCGAAGCGGTCCGGCAACTGGTTCGTGAAACCCCCGCGGGAACCGAAGCGCGAGTTATCCGCATAGCTGCCGGTATCATACATGTAATTCTGCATCGAACCGACCGGCACCACCGGCCCGGCGTCGAGCCAGGAGCGCGGCTTGACGCGGATAGTGAGCCGATCCTGCGCCGTGGCGGCGCTGATCGTCGAGAGCGAAAGGCCACAAAGGGCAGCAAGGACAAGCGCGCGCATGGGAGTCTCCGGCGATTCAACCGCGTTAACCATATCCATAAACTGCTTAACGCTCCGTAACCGCAAGGCAAGGCGCAACCGGGCCACACACGCGGCTTTTCATCGGTTCAGCGCCGAAGGCGCGGCTTTCCACCTATCGCCGCGCCGCCTGCGAGAGCTTGAGCGGCGGCACGGGCGCCTCATGGTCGAGCCATGTCATCTTGCGACCAGCCTGACGCGCCGAACGGCACCCCTGCCGTCGCAGTTCGGCTTCCGAAAACAGGCGTTTAAGCACCTTGTCCTGTCCCGCGCTGACGAGATCGAGGCGATTGACGAAGCAGCCGAGACTGACCCGATCCGCGGGCCGTTCCGCCGAACCGCAATACCAGCCGGCAATGGTGAGACCGATCGTATCAATCCGCCGGAAGACGAGGCAGGCGAGTGCCCCGGTCTCGAAGGTGACGACCGCATCTGCAACCTCAAAGCCACCGAACTTTGTCGCCAGCTCCTCTGCAGGACTCATCCGCTGAATCGAGGCTCCCGCATCGGCGGCCCTGAGAGCAATGTCGGCAAAGAGCGGGCGATGGGTCGGGCGGTCCTTTTCGAATCGTTCGACAACGAGGCGAATCTCGGGGCGTGTCGATGCCGCGCGACGTTCGCCCTCGACGCGCCAGGTCAGCACATCCTGGCGGCTGAATCGCCCCTTTGCGAAGACCTGAAGCGAAAAGGCAGCACCATCCGTTTCCGGCCCTTCAAGATTAAAAACGGCGACCGGCTTCTTCACCGGCATCCATCCCTCCGCGACGCTTGCCGGGCGTAGCTCGAGCGGTACGGGCGTCGCAATCGGCCCCGGTCTGGGCGGTGTTACAACAGGTTGGGCAATGCCATGCGAGACAGCATCACCCTGCCCCTCGCCATCGGGTGTTGATATCAGGGCACCAGCGAGCGCAACTCCCGCCAGCACGACGAGGCCGATCGCCCCCTTGCGCAGGAGGCGCTGCTTGCGATCCAGACCGACAATGTCGTCGATGCGCAGGCCCGCCGCTGGCAAGGCCTCCATCTCCCCGTGCATGTTTCGATCCCGGCGGTTTGACCGCCTCCCCTCACGTCCCACGCGCACCTTGCCGGGGTAAAGGTGGCTCCGCGGTTACCGGACACCGACGACTTCCGGGCAGGGTAAAGAAAGGGTTTCAGGGTGCAGTGCCGACCCTGCCTATCCCAAAGCAGAGATTGACTTTTCGGCGATTTCGGTGTTTTCACGGAGCCATCGGCACTCCCGCCGAGGAAAGCGTCGCATGTCAGTCCGGCTCACTACCAAACCGACGACAAAAACCGCGAAAGCCAAAACGGCTTTCGTGCGCTGACGGCTATCCTCGCTCTCGGGTCCTCCCCCGGCGGGGGAAGGGCAAACCCGGAAACCTCTCCGGGTCAGGTTCCCGGGGGAGAAAAATCGATCAGAACAGGAATTCGATCATGGGCTACAAGGTCGCAATCGCGGGTGCCACGGGCAATGTGGGCCGGGAAATGCTCAACATCCTCGCCGAACGCGCCTTCCCGGTGAGCGAGGTCGTCCCGCTCGCTTCTTCACGCTCCATCGGGCAGGAAGTTTCGTTCGGCGACAAGACGCTCAAGGTCAAGGCGCTTGAGAACTACGATTTCTCCGACACAGACATCTGTCTGATGTCGGCCGGCGGTGAGGTTTCGAAGGCATGGTCGCCCCGGATCGGTGCCCAGGGCTGCGTGGTGATCGACAACTCCTCGGCCTGGCGTTACGACGCCGACGTTCCGCTGATCGTGCCGGAAGTGAATGCCGAAGCCGTACGCGGTTTTTCGAAGAAGAACATCATCGCCAATCCGAACTGCTCGACGGCCCAGCTCGTCGTCGCTCTGAAGCCGCTGCATGACGCCTTCGGCATCAAGCGCGTCGTCGTTTCGACCTATCAGTCGGTCTCCGGCGCCGGCAAGGACGGCATGGATGAGCTCTTCGACCAGACCCGCTCGATCTTCTCCGCGACGGACCTCAAGCAGAAGAAGTTCACCAAGCGCATCGCCTTCAACGTCATCCCGCACATCGATGTGTTCATGGAGGATGGCTTCACGAAGGAAGAGTGGAAGATGACGGTCGAGACCAAGAAGATTCTCGACCCGAAGATCAAGCTCACCGCCACCTGCGTCCGCGTGCCGGTCTTCATCGGCCATTCCGAGGCCGTGAACATCGAGTGCGAGAAGCCCATCACGGCCGACGAGGCGCGCGATATCCTGCGCTCGGCGCCGGGCATCCTCGTGATCGACAAGCGCGAGAACGGCGGCTACATCACCCCGCACGAAGCGGCGGGCGAGGATGCGACCTACATCTCGCGCATCCGCGAAGACATCACGGTCGAGAACGGTCTGGCGTTCTGGTGCGTCTCGGACAACCTGCGCAAGGGCGCGGCGCTCAATGCCGTGCAGATCGCGGAATGCCTGATGAACCGGGGGCTTCTCAAGCCGAAGGCGAAGGCGGCCTGATCGACCTCCACCGCGTAAACATCGTCAAAGGGCCCTCGCGCGGGGCCCTATTTCCTGTCCCGCGGGAGGCGCGGGCCTGAGTCGCTCGACGAAGAGCATTGCGCCGGCAAGCACCTCACGCATCCGCGCCTCGTCCCAATGCGCGCGGGCGAGCACAAAGCCGCCCTCGACGATCGCCATCAGCGTCGCCCCGACCTGCCGGGCGTCGATATCCGGCACGATTTCCCCGCGCGCCTGCGCTTCCGCGAGGCTCGCGCCGATCAGCCCGGTGATATGATCAAGATAGGCCGCGACCGGCGCGCGCAGGTCCTCGTTCTCGATCGCTCCTTCATTCGCGATGCGTGCAAGACGGCACCCGCGCAGCATTCTGCGTTCCCGCGTGAGATAACGCCCGATCCGTTCGAGCGGCGGCACGGCAGGATCGAAAATCGTATCGACGGTAGCCATTTCCTCCGCCTTCATCTCGTCGAGCGCCGCAACCGCGAGCGCCTGCTTCGAGCGGAAATGATGGTAGAGGCTGCCCTGTCCCGCGCCGGAACGATCCATCACGTCGCGCGGGCTCATGTTCTCGAACCCGCGCTCCCAGATGAGATCCTTGGTCGCCGCCACGATGCGGTCGCGAAGCGAATGCGTGCGTTTCATGCCACCTGTATCATTGCGCCGGAATATGCGTCGGCGGGTTGAGCACATATTGCGCGATTCCCTTGCCGAAGGACCAGTTCTCGCGCGTCGTCTCAACAAGATGGATGAAGAGGTCGTCGGCACGCAAGCCAAGCGCCACGATCTTTTCCGCAAGCGTGGCATAGAACGCCTGCTTGATCGCCACCGTTCGGCCCGGCGAGAGGTGAACCTCCACCATCACCATCGTCTCCGAGCGGTCCACACCAAGAAAGCTGCGGTCATAGATCATGCCCGTCTGGCGGGATGCGACAATCTGGAAACGGTCGTCGGGCGGAATGCCAACGGCCTCGATCAGCGCGTTGTGGGCGGCATCGGCGATAGGTCGGGCGAGGGTTTCCGGCACCGAAGGCGCAAGGTCGATACGGACGAAAGGCATGAGCCACTCCTTGAGTTATAATTTTACATACTAGTTGTTACAATTCATTCGTCAAGCAGCTTGCACGTTTTTCATCCTACGTCAGAATGCGCCGGAGGAGACGGACCGATGCTGCAATTGCGCCCAAACTGCGAGAGCTGTGACCGCGACCTCGCGCCCCCCACAGACCAAGCCTTCATATGTTCATTCGAATGCACGTTTTGCATTGACTGCGCTGATGGGAAGTTCGGCTTCACCTGTCCCAACTGCGGCGGTGAACTGCTGCGACGTCCGATTCGCCCCGCCGAGAAACTCAAGCGCTTTCCCGCGAGCACCAAGCGAATCGTGAAGAACCATCCGCCGCGCGAAACCTGAAATTGCAGCTTTTCTCCAGAAAACCGCCATTGCATCGCCTTTTATCGGGTTAATCACAGCGAAATTTGTCATCCCGGCAATTTCGGCCATGAAGCAGCTGGACCAAGCCCGCCTTCCCGGTAATGTCGCGCCCACGAAAAACGTGGAATTCCCACGTTTTCGGGCCGATTTCTGGCCGTATTCGCCCAAAATGGGCAAGATTGACAGAGCTGGAGGAAACACCGAAATGGCTACCCAGGCCGAATTCATCGACGCCCTTGCCAAGGCCGCAGGGATCACGAAAGCGGAAGCTGACCGGATCTCGCGTGCCTATGCGGCAGCGGCCATCGCCCAGGCGAAGACCGGCTTCGCAGCGCTGCCGGATCTCGGCCGCTTCAAGTCCGTCACCCGCCCGGCACGCAAGGCCCGCAACCCGCGCGACGGCAAGATGGTCGATGTCCCGGCCAAGACCTCACTGGTGCTCAAGATCAACCTCTGAGCCACAGGGCACGTCGAAAGCAAAAGCCGGACTCTCGTCCGGCTTTTTTCATGTCTGAAGAACGAGGAAACAATCCTCGCCCAGATCATCTCGGCAGGACGCTGGCCCCGGTCAGGAATTCGTCGATGGCGCGCGCAGCCTGCCGCCCCTCGCGGATTGCCCAGACGACGAGGCTCTGGCCGCGCCGCATATCCCCCGCCGCGAAGACCTTGTCGCGGCTGGTGCGGTAGTCCTCCTCGCTGGCGACGACATTGCCGCGCCGGTCGAGCGAGACCTTCGACTGCTCGATCATGCCTTCCTTGAGTGGCCCGGCGAAGCCGATAGCGAGGAAGACGAGATCGGCCTTGATGATGAACTCCGTGCCGGCGATCGGCACGCGCTTCTCGTCAACGCGCGCGCATTGCACACCGGTGACCCGGCCGTTCTTGCCGACGATGCCGAGCGTCGCGGCCTGGAACTCGCGGTCGGCGCCTTCCGCCTGACTGGATGAGGTACGGAACTTCGTCGGCCAATAGGGCCAGATCACCAGCTTGTCCTCAATCTCGGGCGGGCGCGGGCGAATGTCGAGCTGCGTCACGGCCATCGCGCCCTGCCGGAACGCGGTGCCGACACAGTCCGACGCCGTATCGCCGCCGCCGATCACGACGACGTCCTTGGCATTGGCAAGGATCGGCACCTCGATCTCCGGCTCGCCGCCGACGCGCCGGTTCGACTGGACGAGATAGGGCATCGCGAAATGCACGCCCTCAAGCTCCTGCCCCGGAAGCTGCGGATCGCGCGGGGCCTCGGCGCCGCCGGTCATCAGCACGGCATCAAACTGGGCTGCGAGGTCGTCGACCGATTTATCGACACCGATGTTGACGCCGTAGTGGAAGATCACACCCTCCGCCGTCATCTGGCCGACGCGGCGATCGATGTGATGCTTCTCCATCTTGAAATCGGGGATGCCGTAGCGCAGAAGCCCGCCAGCCTTGGGCTCGCGCTCGAAGACGTGGACCTCATGCCCGGCGCGCGCAAGCTGCTGCGCGGCGGCAAGGCCTGCCGGCCCGGAACCGACAACGGCGACACGCTTTCCGGTAAGCTTTTCCGCCGGCTCGGGCTTGATCCAGCCGTTCTTCCAGCCGTGATCGGCGATCGCCTGCTCGACTGTCTTGATCGCGACCGGCATGTTCTCGAGGTTGAGCGTGCAGGCTTCCTCGCAGGGCGCGGGACATATGCGGCCGGTGAACTCCGGAAAATTGTTGGTGGACTGGAGGTTCTCCAGCGCGAGTTGCCAATCGTCGTTGTAGACGAGGTCGTTCCAGTCCGGGATCTGGTTGTGCACGGGGCAGCCGTTCGGCCCGTGGCAATAGGGGATGCCGCAATCCATGCAGCGCGAGGCCTGCTCGCGCACGTCCTTGTCGTCCATCGGCAGCGTGAATTCGCGGAAATGGCGAATGCGGTCGGACGCGGGCTGATACTTCGCCTCGCGCCGGTCGATCTCAAGAAAACCCGTAACCTTGCCCATAGTCCGAACCCCGATCAGGCGTGCCGCAGCGGCGGCAGGGCGAGCGCAAGCTCGCAAGCTGAAATCCAAGCCGAAATGTTCGGCCGCTTCGATAGATCGAACCCGCCCTCATGGGCAAGTCGCGTATAGCCGAAAAGCGCGATATCGGCGATCGACAAGGCCTCGCCGACGAAAAAACGGCGGCCTTCGAGGCGCTTTTCCATGAAGTCGAGCGCCTTCTCGCCGCGTTTCACCTTGTCGGGATCGCGTTCGTCAGCGCTCTTGCCGAGATAGACCATCTGGAACCGGCACACCGCGACATAAGGCTCGTGGCTGTATTGCTCCCAGAACAGTAGCTCGTCGACCTTGCCCTGAAGATAAGGGTCTTCCGGAAGAAGTTTCGTGCCACGCGCGAGATAGCGCAGGATCGCGTTTGACTGCGCGAGCGTTCGCCCGTCGTCGAGCCGCACGACCGGCACCTGCCCCATATCGTTGAGGGCAAGAAATTCGGCTGTCCGCGTCTCGCCCTTCATCAGATCGACCGGCACGAACGTGTAGTCGAGACCGAGAACGTCGGCGGCATACTTCACCTTCAGGCAGTTGCCTGAGTTCAGATCACCATAGATCTGCATGGAACTCTCCAATCTTGCGCCGGGCTGCGGCGGCACCTGGCCGCCGCGCCGGTTCGGGGCTCATTCCGCGGCCTGAAGGCTGCGGGCCTTTTCCATCTCGCGGATGGCGCGGCGATATTCGACTGGCATCACCTTCACGAATTTGACGCGGTATTCCGGCCAATGTTCGAGAATGTGCTTGGCGCGGGTCGAGCCCGTGTAGCGCAGATGATTGGCGATGAGCTGATGCAGGCGTTCCTCGTCATGACGCGACATATCGCCCATGATGTCGATGCGGCCCTTGAATTCGAGATCGCCACCGTGGTGGTAATCCCGCTCCATCAGTTCCTCTTCTTCCTCGACCGGTTCGAGATCGACCATCGAGAGGTTGCAGCGCGAGCGGAAGGTCCGGTCCTCGTCAAGAACATAGGCGACACCGCCCGACATGCCGGCCGCGAAGTTGCGCCCGGTCTCGCCGATGACGACGACGACACCGCCGGTCATGTATTCGCAGCCGTGATCGCCCGTGCCCTCGACCACTGCGATGGCGCCGGAGTTACGGACCGCGAAGCGCTCGCCTGCAACGCCCCGGAAGTAGCACTCGCCAGAGATTGCGCCGTAAAGCACCGTGTTGCCGACGATGATCGACTTCTCCGGCACGATGGCAGCGTTGTCTGCCGGGCGGATGATGAGCTTGCCACCCGAGAGGCCCTTGCCGACATAGTCGTTGGCCTCGCCGATGAGCTCGATCGTCACCCCGCCCGCGACCCAGGCGCCGAAGCTCTGCCCGGCCGTTCCCTTGAGCGAGATATGGATCGTGTCGTCAGCAAGCCCGGCATGGCCGTGGCGCTTGGCGATTTCGCCCGAGAGCATCGCCCCTGTCGCACGGTCAACAGAGCGGATCGCGCTCTCAATGCGGACGGGCTTGCCATCTTCGATCGCGCCCCGGGCCTCTGCGATAAGCTTGCGGTCGAGTACACTGTCGATCGGGTGCTTCTGGCGTTCGGCATGCTTGCGGGCAACCGAGGCCGGTGCTTCCGGCTCCGCGAAGAGCTTGGCGAAATCGAGCCCCTTCGCCTTCCAATGCGCAATGCCCTCCCGCGTATCGAGCAGGTCGGCGCGGCCAACCAGTTCCTCGAACCGGGTGAAGCCCATCGCGGCCATCATCTCCCGCACTTCCTCGGCGACGAAGAAGAAGTAGTTGATGACGTGCTCCGGCGCGCCCTTGAAGCGCTTCCTCAGCACCGGGTCCTGCGTCGCGACACCGACGGGGCAGGTGTTGAGATGGCACTTGCGCATCATGATGCAACCCGCCGCGATCAGCGGCGCGGTCGAGAAGCCGAACTCGTCGGCCCCGAGCAAGGCGCCGATGATGACATCGCGCCCCGTGCGCAGACCGCCGTCAACCTGAAGCGCGACGCGGCCGCGCAGACGGTTGCGCACCAGCACCTGCTGCGTTTCGGCAAGACCCATTTCCCACGGCGAACCGGCGTGCTTGAGCGAGGTCAGCGGGGAAGCGCCGGTGCCGCCCTCATAGCCGGAGATCGTGATGTGATCGGCACGCGCCTTGGCAACACCGGCGGCAACCGTACCGACGCCCACCTCCGAGACGAGCTTGACCGAAACATCCGCAGACGGGTTGACGTTCTTCAGATCGAAGATCAGCTGGGCGAGATCCTCGATCGAATAGATGTCGTGGTGCGGCGGCGGCGAAATGAGACCGACGCCCGGCGTCGAATGCCGGACTTTGGCGATCGTCGCATCGACCTTATGGCCCGGCAACTGGCCGCCCTCGCCGGGCTTCGCACCCTGCGCGACCTTGATCTGCATGACATCGGAGTTGACGAGATATTCCGTCGTCACGCCAAAACGACCGGAGGCAACCTGCTTGATCGCCGAACGGCGCGGGTTCTGCCGCCCGTCTGGCAGCGGCTCGAAACGCGCCGGCTCCTCGCCGCCCTCACCCGTGTTGGACTTCGCGCCGATGGCGTTCATAGCCTTCGCAAGTGTTTCATGCGCCTCGCGGCTGATCGAGCCGAAGGACATGGCACCGGTGGCGAAGCGCTTGACGATCTCGCTCGCTGGCTCGACCTGATCGAGCGCCACCGGCTTGCGGCCGGTTTCCTCGGCGTTCCTGATATGGAACAGACCGCGGATCGTCGTCAGCTTGTTGTCCTGCTGGTCGATCTGCTTGGAGAATGCCCGGTAGCGATCCTTGGCGTTGAGGCGCACCGCATGCTGCAACTCGGCAACTGCGTCCGAGGTCCAGATATGCGTCTCGCCGCGCTGGCGGAAATTATATTCACCGCCGACATCGAGAAAAGTCCGCAGCACCGGCGACTTCGAGAACGCCTCCGCGTGACGGCGGACGGATTCTTCCGCGATCTCCGGCAAGGCAGCGCCTTCGATCGTGGTCGCGGTGCCGGAGAAATACTCGTCAACGAAGGCGCTCGAAAGGCCGACAGCGTCAAAGATCTGCGCGCCGCAGTAGGACTGATAGGTCGAGATGCCCATCTTGGACATCACCTTCAGCAACCCCTTGTCCACCGCCTTGATGAAGCGCTTGACGATCTCGTACTCGTCAACTTCCTCCGGAAACTCCATGTCGTTCTTCATCGCGACAAGGGTTTCGAAGGCGAGGTAGGGGTTGATCGCCTCGGCGCCATAGCCGGCAAGGCAGGCGAAATGGTGGATTTCGCGCGCTTCGCCGGTTTCGATCACGAGCCCGACGGAGGTGCGCAGGCCCTTGCGGATCAGGTGGTGATGCACCGCTGCCGTCGCCAGCAGTGCCGGCACGGGAATACGATCCGGCCCGACCATGCGATCAGACAGGATGATGATGTTGTAGCCGCCGTGAACCGCCGCCTCCGCGCGGTCGCACAGGAGCTTGAGCGCCGCTTCCATCCCCTTCGCGCCCTGAAGCGCGGGATAGGTGATGTCCAGCGTCTTCGTGTCGAACCGGTCCTCGAAGTGGCCGATGCAGCGGATCTTCTCGAGATCGCCGTTGGTGAGGATCGGCTGGCGCACCTCGAGTCGCTTGCGGCGGGCGTTGCCTTCGAGATCGAACAGGTTCGGCCGCGGACCGATGAACGAGACGAGGCTCATGACGAGTTCCTCGCGGATCGGGTCGATCGGCGGGTTCGTCACCTGCGCGAAGTTCTGCTTGAAGTAGGTATAGAGCAGCTTCGACTTGTCGGAGAGCACGCTCGGCGGGGTATCCGTCCCCATCGAGCCGACGGCTTCCTGCCCCGTGACAGCCATCGGCGCCATCAGGAGCTTGGTGTCCTCCTGCGTGTAACCGAATGCCTTCTGCTTATCGAGCAGCGTCACGTCCGTGCGCGAGGCACGCGGCTCCACTGGCTTGAGGTCTTCGAGAACGATCTGCGTGTTCTCGAGCCACTTGGCGTAGGGGTTGGCCTTGGCTAGGCTCGCCTTGATCTCCTCGTCCGAGACGATGCGTCCCTCGACGAGGTCCACGAGCAGCATCTTGCCGGGCTGGAGCCGCCACTTCGTGACGATATCCTCCTCGGGGAAGGGCAGCACACCCATTTCCGATGCCATGACGACGAGACCGTCCTTGGTGACGTAATAGCGCGCGGGCCGGAGGCCGTTGCGGTCGAGCGTGCCGCCAATCTGGCGACCGTCGGTGAAGGCAATCGCCGCCGGCCCGTCCCACGGCTCCATCAGGGCCGCATGATACTCGTAGAAGGCGCGCCGCTCCTCGCTCATCAGCGGGTTGCCGGCCCAGGCCTCCGGCACCAGCATCATCACCGCATGGGCGAGCGAATAGCCGCCGCGTACGAGGAACTCGAGCGCATTGTCGAAGCAGGCGGTATCCGACTGGCCCTCATAGGAAATGGGCCAGAGCTTGCCGATCTCGATGCCGTAGAGTTCGGAATCGACCGAGGCTTGCCGCGCCGCCATCCAGTTAACGTTGCCGCGCAGCGTGTTGATCTCGCCGTTGTGCGCGACCATCCGATAGGGATGGGCGAGCTGCCAGGTCGGGAAGGTGTTGGTCGAGAATCGCTGGTGTACAAGCGCCAGCGCGCTTTCGAAACGCGGATCGACCAGATCCTTGAAATAGCCGCCAAGCTGGGTCGCGAGCAGCATGCCCTTGTAGGTCACGGTGCGACACGAAACGGAGACTGGGTAATAGGCAGCCTTCGAGCGCTCGGTCGAGAGATAGAGCGTGTGCGAGACCACCTTGCGCAGGATGAACAGGCGGCGTTCGAAGCTCTCCTCGTCGGCGATATCCGGCGAGCGGCCGATGAAAACCTGCCGATGGCACGGTTCGGTCGGCAGCACGCTTTCACCGAGGTCGGAATTGTCGACCGGCACATCGCGCCAACCGAGGACAGTCTGCCCCTCGGCAAGGATCGTCTCCTCGATGATCTCTTCGATCTTCGAGCGGGATTCCACGTCGCGCGGCAGGAAATACTGGCCGACAGCGTAATGCCCGGGTTCCGGCAGGGTGAAACCGAGCTTCGCGCATTCCTCACTGAAAAAGCGATGCGGAATCTGTACCAGCATGCCGCAGCCATCGCCCGCCTTCGGGTCGGCACCGACCGCACCGCGATGATCGAGATTCTCGAGAATCTTCAGCCCGTGCTCGATAATCGTATGGCTCTTGCGGTTCTTGATGTCGGCAACGAAACCGACGCCGCAGGAATCCTTCTCGTGGCGCGGATCATAAAGACCCGACGCTTCCGGCAATCCGGGATCACGCATGAGAGTGGGCTTTCGGACGGCCGCGTTCGAGGCGCGTTTGGTGGCGGCACGCGTCGCCTGCTGGCTCTGCGCTACGGCCTCAAACATCGTCTCTCTCGTGGTCATCTTCCGCTCCTCAAAAGCTGGAATTCCAGGTCTGGCCGCTTTCCGAAGACTTCCGGAACCGGCCGGCTTATCCGACAAAACAGGTCACTACAGACACTCCGAGCCCGGTTTCCGGCCAGAGCCTCGGGGAGATGAGGTCTTGCCGGAAGTCGGGCTCTTCGAGTAGGTCAGCAACACTGTCCTATCGGGAGGGCACATAACCAGAAATGCGGCAGGGACACAAGGCCTGATTCAAGGAAATTTATTCCTTTTGTTGCCTGAAGCAGGCAAAAATGCGCAATAAAATTGCTATAAGGCCATTTTAGTCGAAAGAAAGCGTCCCCCTCGCTTTTCTTAACGACCCGAATGCCGAAGCGCCGCCGGGGGAAGGAGAACAGCGCCGGTTGCCATCGTCCGAAAATCATTCTTCAGTGCCCACTCCTTCCACTGGACGCCTATCACCATGAACTTCATTTCGGACAACGTCGTCGGCGCGAGCGACAAGATTCTCGCGGCGATCGCCGCAGCAAATGCAGGCACAGCCGGCTCCTATGGCGCCGATGAATGGACTGCGCGGGTCGAACAGCAGCTCAACGCCTTCTTCGAGCGCGAGGTTACGGTCTTCATGGTGACGACCGGTACGGCTGCCAACGCGCTCGCCGCCGCTGCGATCTGCCCGCCCTGGGGCGCTCTGCTCACGCATCGCGAGAGCCATGTAATCGACGACGAATGCGGCGCACCGGAATTCTACATGGGCGGCGCGAAACTCACCGGCCTTCCCGGAACCGGCGGCAAGCTGACCCCCGAGATCATCGAAGCCCATATCGCCAACGAACCGGGCGGCACCCGTCGCCCGCCGATCAAGGGTCTTTCGATCGCGCAAGGAACGGAATTCGGGCTTGTTTATTCGGCTGCCGAAATCGCGGCGCTTACGGCCGCCGCGAAAGCGCATGGCCTCCGGGTTCACATGGACGGCGCCCGATTCTCGAACGCGCTGGTCGCGCTCGGCTGCACCCCGGCGGAGATGACCTGGAAGGCGGGGATCGATGTCCTCTCGCTCGGCGGCACCAAGAACGGCTGCCTTATGGCCGAAGCGGTTGTGTTTTTCGATCCCGCGCTCGCCGAGGATTTTCGCTTCAAGCGCAAACGCGCCGGGCAGACCCTCTCCAAGCAGCGCCTGATCTCGGCGCAGTTCGAAGCCTTTCTCGATGGCGACCACTGGCGCGATCTCGCGCGCCATTCCAACGCGATGGCCGCACGCCTCACCGCCGGGCTCGCACCTCTCCCGCATGTACGGCTCGGCTGGCCGCAGCAGATCAACCAGGTGTTTCCGATCGTCAGTCAAGGGCTCTGGGCGCACCTCACGGATGCCGGCGTCAAATGCATCGATTGGTCGGAAACCTCGCTGTCACCGGATAATCCGGCGGGTGCGGATGAGGTGGTGCTGCGCCTCGTCACTTCGTTCCGCACTACGACCGATGACATCGACCGGCTGGTTTCTCTTATGGCCGGCTATCGCGGAAATTCGTGAATTCGCGGCATTTTCCATCTTTTTGCCCCAAAAGGCAGGCCTGTTCTGCACTCATTAATCTGGCATGAACCATGTTCGGCGCCAGATGACGAAGCACGGGCGCTCGGCCCGGCCAACTGGAGAACCGATCATGGCTTCGGTGCGTTCCCTGTTTCTCTTCGCTGGCGGACTGCTCGTTGCTGCGACCGTCGCCGACGTGGCCTCAGCTCAGGTCTACATCCGGCCTTTCGGCTATGGCGGCGTCTGGCGCGGCGATGTCGTGCTGCCGCCGGTGCCACGCGCACCGGTCGGAATGCACCCCTCGGATCTGATCCTCGATCTTGAGGAGCGTGGTTATCATTCGATGACGGTCTCCGGGCGCCGGAGCGATGTCTACATCATCGACGGCATGACCCGCCGCAACGAACCGGTGCGGCTGGTCGTTGACCGGTTCGACGGCGAGATCCTCGAGCGCTTCTCGCGTCGAACCGACGCCGCCCGCCGACCGCCGATGCCTGATATCATCGAGCCGAAGCGCGAGGGCGAACGCTCGAAGAAATCCGGGGCGGTTGCGGAAATCCCCGCACCGCCGCGCCGTCCTGCAGAACCGGACGCCGCGCCGGCGGATCCGCCGGGAACGGATCTGCCGGCCCGCAGGCCGCAACCGGTTGCCCCCGCTCGCGATCCTTCACTCTGGGCGCCAAAATCCTGACATCCAGCGAAACAGGACAATGAAAAAGGGGCACCTCACGGGTGCCCCTTCGATTTCCAAGGTCTCTTTCCGTCGGAGATCGGCGCCGGGGGGAATTGCGCCGAAGACGACGTCAGGCTGCGATGTGCTCCACCGTCTTGAGAGGGGCGCTCTCACCGATCGGAATCACGCGCGGCTTCTTGGCTTCGGGAACCTCGCGGACGAGATCGACATGCAGGAGGCCGTTCTCGAGGCGCGCTGCCGTCACCGAAACATAATCGGCAAGCTGGAAGCGACGCTCGAACTGGCGCGCGGCGATACCCTGGAACAGGAAATCACGTTCGGCGCGTTCGGCATCGACCTTCTTCTCGCCGCGGATGACGAGCGAATTCTCTTCCGCCTGGATCGTGAGATCGGCCTCGGTGAAGCCGGCAACGGCGAGCGAGATCCGATAGGCGTTATCGCCGGTCTTCTCGATGTTGTAGGGCGGGTAGCTCTGGGTCGGCTGCTCGAAACCGCCGATCTGATCCATCAGCGAGAACAGACGGTCGAAACCCACGGTCGAGCGATAAAGGGGGGCAAGATCAAAAGAACGCATGGCATATCCTCCTTGAAGCGACATGCAGTGGGACCCGCCATCTGGCCGGATCCTCGGGTGAATGCAGCCGGTATTGGCCTGCACGAAGACAGAGTTGGGAAGGGGGGCGCAGCGTTTCAAGAGGGCCTCCGCGCATTCCGCTCCGGCCGCCCATGCTGCACTGCAATGAACGCGGGATGAACGCCCCGGCCCGGCGAAGTTCAGGCTCGCTTTGCTAGAGAAAGAGCGTCGGGCCCGCGTTATCGCCAGCCCGGAGAGTTGAGCAGCAAGCGAATGTCACCGCAATTGCCCCTTCCCGAACCGGCCTCCGCCGCGCTGTCGCGTCGGCGCATGCTGACTGTCGGCGCCCTGGTGCTCGGGGCGTTCGCCTTGCCGATGGCGGCCTTCTCCGCAAGCCTGTCCGACCGGGTCGCGGAACGTCTCGGCCTGAAGCCATCCGCGCAACAGGTCGCGGCTTCGCCCGCGCATCTCCCTGGCTTTCGCAAGCAGGGCACATTGCTTGTCGGCACGATACGTGCGGAGGACGGCTCGACCTTGCGCATGGTTTTCGATGCGCGGACGATGACCCTCGTCGGCCTCAAACAAGTTGAGCCGGCGAGCCCCTCGACGTCTGGCTGTGTCAGCTTCGCGCCGGAAGCCCCCTTGCCCTTCCGACGGCAGGCTGCAAACTAGGCCGGTTCGCCGGAGTTCCTGCCCGATGCTCGATCGTCTTGTCCCGCCACCCGACGGAATCGCCTTTCCGGCGGGCATGACGTGCACGCTTGTTGCGGCACCCGACGGCCTCCGGCTGCGCCTCGCCTTCCTGCCGGCGAGGGAGCAAGGGAAGGGCACGGTCTTCGTCTTGCAGGGGCGCGCGGAGTTCATCGAGAAATACGGTGAGGTTTTCGCCGAACTGCACGCGCGCGGTTTTGCTGTCGCGACGCTCGACTGGCGGGGTCAGGGAGGCTCCGAACGGCAACTGCGCAACCCACGCAAAGGACACGTCGAGGACTTCGATGACTATCTCCTCGATCTCGACACGCTGGTTGCCGAGGCCGAGAAGCAGGGCATGCCGAAACCTTTCGGCGTGCTCGCTCATTCGACCGGTGCCTGCATCGCCCTGATGGCGGCCGGGCGCGGCGAAACACGCTTCCGCCGCATGGTGATGACGGCGCCGCTAACGGGCATCGCCGGCCTGAAATTCCCCGGCGCTGCGCGCGTTCTTGCCCGCACGCTCACCAGCCTCGGCCTGGCGACTTTCTTCGTTCCCGGCGGCAATAACCAATCCGTTTCGGAAAAGCCGTTCGAGGGCAATGTCCTGACGAGCGATCCCGATCGTTTTGCTACGGCGCACCGATGGCTGGAAGTGGAGCCATCCCTCGCGATCGGCGATCCGACCATCGGCTGGACCGATGCCGCTTTCGATGCGATGGCCGATTTTCAGGAAGAGGACTTCGGCCGCGAGAACCGCGCACCGATCCTGATGTTGCTGGCCGGAGCCGATCAGGTTGTCGACACCGCCGCCAGCGAGGCACTGGCCCGCCGGATGCGCGAAGCGAGCGCAGTTATCCTGCCCGGCGCACAGCACGAAATCCTGATGGAGAACGATTCGATCCGCATGCGCTTCTGGGCAGCGTTCGACGCCTTCATGCGGCTTGAGGTAGAGGTTGAGCCCTAGCCCTTCAGCGCCCTGAGCGCTTGCTCGTGCAACTCCGGCGTCGCAGCGGCGAGAATCCGCCCCCCGTCCTTGGCGCTCTGGCCCTCCCAGGTGGTGACGACGCCACCAGCGCCTTCGATGATCGGGATCAGCGCGACGATGTCGTAGGCCTTGAGCCCGGTCTCTATCACGAGGTCGACCTGCCCGGATGCAAGCATCGCGTAGGCATAGCAATCCGTGCCGTAACGCGCGAGCCGGACCTTGCTTTCAACCCGTGCATAGGCCGGTCCGTCACCATCGCGGAACAGACGCGGATCGGTCGTCATCAGATAGGCATCCGCCAGCGCCTTGCACTGGCTCGCCTGCAACTCACGCCGTCCACGCGGCCCTTTGAGCCAAGCCTTACCGCCATCGCCGACGAACATTTCCCCAGTGTACGGCTGGTTCATGAGCCCCATCGCCGGCTTACCGCCGCGCATCAGCCCGATCAGCGTCCCCCATACGGGCAACCCGCAAATGAACGAGCGTGTGCCGTCGATCGGATCAACCACCCAGAGATACTCGGCGTCCGGCCTTTCCGCTTCGAATTCCTCACCGAGGATACCGTGCGTCGGAAAGGCCGCGTTGATGGCCCGGCGGATGACGATCTCAGCCGCACGATCTGCTTCGGTCACCGGGTCGAAGCGATGCCCGTCCTTGTCATCGACCCGCATCTGCGTGCGGAAGAAGGGCAGGATCGCCTCGCCCGATTGGCGGGCAAGCGTCTCGATGAAAGCGGAAAGATCGACCGGTCGCATGAATTCCCCTGCTTTGGCTCACGCGAAAAGAGCCGTCATCCCTATGACTGAGCCGCGCTCTTGCCGCAAGCTGCGCAAGGCCAGACAACCGACTGCAATTAAATAAGAATTTTCCCTGTTCCCAAAATTATCGGCTTTTCGGGGTTCGTTGGCTCAAAAAAAATGCCTACCGCGAGCGATAGGACTTGTTTTTTGTGCGCCGCAATATATATTCAGGTTGTCACGACGGTTCGCCCTCGTGACATGCCCTCCTTGGGCGTTTCCTCCCTAGACTTTTAAGGCCGCTTCGTGCGGCCTTTTTTTTGGCCGGAATTCAAAACCGGCTCCTTTTTTGGGCTCGCTCCCAATCTGCTGCGGGTTTTCGAGCCTCGGCCTGCCACTTTCCGTGGAGCGCCTCCCTGATTTGCCCTTATTCAGCAGCCTTCTGCAAAAATTGCAAGGCCGTTTTGTGAAAATCGAATAGCTTGGTTTCCGCGACCGAGACGACGAGATCGGCTATCGCGCCGGATAACGCCTCGGCAACGCCGACAAATCCGGCATTCATCTCAAGGCGCGCCTCGTCCATGTAGAGCGCCCGGCTCACCTCGATCTGCAACGCGTGCCAGCCAAGGTCCGGCCGCCCGTAGTGCTCGGTGATATAGCCGCCGGCGTAGGGCTGGTTGCGCTCGACGCGGAAGCCGGCGCCGCGGAACGCCTTTTCGGCCGCCACCATCAGTGGCGCAGCGCAACTTCCGCCGAACCGGTCGCCCAGCACGATATCCGGCATGACCCGCGACACCGACTGTGACGGCATGGAATGCAGGTCGAGCAATACGACCGCACCGTGGCGTGCGTGCCGCAACGCGAGTTCGCGATGGAGACGCATGTGGTAGGGCACATAGGCCTGGTCGATCCGCGTCAGCGCTTCCTCGAGGCTGATCTTGCCGGCATAGATCTCGATCTGATCACCGATGACGCGCGGCACCGTGCCGAGCCCGCCGGCGACACGCAGCGAGCGCGTGTTGGCCTCTGCCGGCAAGACGCCCGCAATCAGTCGCGGATCGAGTTCAAGCGGTTCACGGTTGAGATCGAGATAGGACCGGGGCAGCCGCGCACGCATCAGCGGCAACCCCGCTGCAACCGCCGGCGCGAACAGCCGTTCGACATAAAGATCCGACGCCTTGCGCAGCACCTCACGTCGCAACTGGCTGCGCGCAAGAAAATCGGGTGGGAACATATCGCCCGAGTGCGGCGAGTTGAGGAAAAACGGCGTTTCCAGCGACGTCGCATTCTCGATCGTATAGACGCCTTCCGCTGACGATTCGGATTTCGGCGTCGCCGCCATGCAGGACCTCGGCTCGGAAATTCACCCTTGGGCGCATATCATGGTGCGCGATAGCGGTCGGGTCCAGCCGAGTTTTAACCCTGTGCCGTAAAAATACACGCCTTATTTACCATAATTCCATAACGATCGTTGCGGTTACTGCTTCAAGGCCCGACAACGCCGCCCCCGAGAGAACGCCGCTCAAGAGCCCGACGAGATTCGAATGACCAAGATCCTTCTTGCCGAAGACGACAACGACATGCGGCGTTTCCTGGTCCGCGCGCTTCAGAACGCGGGCTATGACGTTGCCTCCTTCGACAACGGGCGTTCGGCATATCATCGCTTGCGTGAGGAGCCGTTCGAACTGCTCCTGACTGACATCGTCATGCCGGAAATGGATGGAATCGAACTCGCGCGCCGCGCGACCGAACTCGACCCCGACATCAAGGTGATGTTCATCACCGGTTTCGCCGCTGTGGCGCTCAATCCGGAATCGAATGCGCCGAAGGATGCGCGCGTCCTCTCCAAGCCGTTCCACCTTAAGGACCTTGTCAATCAGGTGAAGCAAATGCTCGCCGCCTGAGTGGCGCAGCAAGGCGCAGAATCCAGCGGGAAATTTCCCGAAAAACTTCAGGAAAAATTCTTGCCCTTTGGCGCCGGGGTGACTATACGGGCGCTTCCCTTTTCTGCGGGGCGGGCATCGCCAGGCCGCGCGAAGGGCGCGTAGCTCAGCGGGAGAGCACTACCTTGACACGGTAGGGGTCACAGGTTCAATCCCTGTCGCGCCCACCATTTTATGCCGTTCCGACGGAGTTTCTCCGCAGGAACTGAATTTTCCGGGCAACCGGGTGGAGTAAAGACGATGAAGATCCGTAACTCGCTCAAGGCGCTCATGAAGCGTCACCGCGACAATCAGATGGTCCGCCGCCGTGGCCGTCTCTACATCATCAACAAGACCCAGAAGCGCTACAAGGCGCGTCAGGGCTGAGCATCGGCTGAGCGGGCGCACGCGTCCCGCCGATTTCCTTCTTTCGCGGATGTTCGAGGCGCCTTTTCGCGTCTGACTGCACTTTTGCAATTCACCGTTCAATTCTCGTGTGAACCACGCAGGGCGGCTTGACGCATCCTACGCGCGGCGTAGCATTCCCCCATGCGCGCGATGATCCTCGCTCTCCTGCTTCTGGTATTGCCTGCCGGCGGGCCGGCATCGGCGCAGCAGCAGGCCATGCCGCAGAAGCCGAAATCCGCCTCGCCCGAACAACGCAGCACCGAGCGGCTCGACCGGCTGTTCGATCAGTTGAAGAACGCCGGATCAGCCGAAGCGGCAAAACCCGTCGCGGCGGATATCGAACGCGCGCTCGAACGCTCGGGTAGCGCAACGACGGACCTGTTGTTCACCCGCGCCAAGGAGGCGATGGCGGCGAAGGATTTCGATCTTGCGATCGACCTTCTCGATTACATCACCCAGCTGCGTCCCGAATGGGCGGAGCCCTATCACCGCCGCGCGATCATCCATTTTCTGCGGCAGGATCAGGATGCCGCCTTCCGCGACATCCGCGAAACGTTGGCCCGCGAGCCGCGGCACTTCCACGCGCTCGCAAGCCTCGGCGGCCTGTTGCGTGGCTTCGGAGACAAGAAGGGCGCTTTCCGTGCCTTCTCGAAGGCGCTGGAAATCAACCCGCATTTCCCCGATCTCAAGGAAAGCCTCGAAAAACTCCGGGTAGATGCTGAAGGCCAGCCGATCTGATCAGCCCGCCCCAACGAAAGCGATACGCAGCATGTTGGTCGCGCCCGGCGTGCCGAAGGGAACGCCGGCCACGAGGATGACGCGCTGGCCGGGGTTGGCGAATTCCTGCTCGCGTGCGATGCGGGCACCGAGCCGAGCCATGTCGTCCACATCCTTGGGGTCGTCGCCGAAAACGGCGTGCACGCCCCAGACAAGCGCAAGCCGACGGGCTGTGTGCCGGCTCGTCGTCAGTGTCAGGATCGGCGGATAAGGCCGCTCGCGCGCGATCCGCAGGGCCGTGGCGCCGGAGGCCGTCCAGGCGACGATAACCTTGAGATCGAGCGTCTCGGCGACGGAGCGGGCGGCGGAGGCGATGGCATCCGCGCCGGTCGATTCCGGCGGGGAGCGTTGGCCGGCCAGCAGCACGGTATAGTTCGGATCGCGCTCGACCGCCTCGGCGATGCGGTTCATCGTCTCGACCGCCTGAATCGGGAATTTGCCCGCCGCGCTTTCAGCTGAAAGCATCACCGCATCCGCGCCTTCGAACACGGCGGTCGCGACGTCGGACACCTCGGCTCGGGTCGGCATTGGCGAGGTGATCATCGATTCCAGCATCTGCGTCGCAACGACCACCGGCTTGCCGAGCTTGCGTGCGAGGCGCGTGATGCGCTTCTGGAGGCCAGGCACCACCTCCAGCGGCATCTCGACGCCAAGATCGCCACGCGCGACCATCAGCGCGTCCGAAAGCTCCATGATTTCTTCCAGCCGGTCGATCGCCTGCGGCTTTTCGAGCTTCGACATCACCAGCGCCCTGCCACGCGCGATTTTCCGCACCTCGGCGACATCCTCCGGCCGTTGCACGAAGGAAAGCGCAATCCAATCGACACCCGCGTCGAGGGCAGCGAGTAAATCCGCCCGATCCTTGTCGGTGAGCGCGGAACTTGGCAGCAGGGTATCCGGCAGCGAGACTCCCTTCTTGTTGGAGATCGCCCCCGGAACCTCGACGCGGATGACCGCGCGATCCGGCGTGGCTTCTGTGACAACGAACAGGAGCTTGCCGTCATCGATCAACACGCGATGGCCCGGCCTCAAGGCTTCGAGGATTTCCGGATGCGGCAACTGGACACGCGAAGCATCGCCCGGCGCGGGATTGGAATCGAGCACGAAGCTCTGCCCGGCTTCGAGCATCACCGGTGGTGCGGCGAAGGTGCCGACCCGGAGCTTTGGCCCCTGGAGATCGGCGAGAATACCGATCGGCCGGTCGAGTTCGGCTTCGATCCGGCGGATCTGCGCCACACGGTCATTAAGCACCTGATGGCTCGAATGGCTCATGTTGATGCGAAACACATCGGCCCCGGCGCGGAAGAGATCGCGCACGGTCGCGTCGTCCTGTGAAGCCGGCCCGAGGGTGGCAATCAGTTTCGTCCGTCTGTTGCGCCGCATTCCCCTGCCCGCCTTTACGTTTTTTGTCCGCCTCGGATCGGGCGAATCTTGTCACATGCTCATATCACCGCCCGGTGACGAGACCGCCATCGCCGAGTTCGACTGTCCAGTCCGCCTGCTGCCCGGTATCGATTTCGATGAAACCGGCCCTGTCATAGCCCCGCGCGTAACAATCGAGCGGCCCCCGGATCGAGAACTCGACGTCGCGCGTGCACAGGATGTTGGCCCCGCTCCAATCGCCTCCCCGATCATAATCGACTGCATGAACATAGAAATAACGCGACGCCAGCCGCCCCTTGACGATCGTCTCGCAGCGGTTCGGCTTAAGATTGAACCATCCCTCGGTTACCCAGACCGGCCCATCGAGATAACCGATCGCAAGCCCGACGCGCCCCGTCGTCGCATTGCAGACACGCAGGTCTGCGCGCGCCGGTACGCCGCCTGCCAGAAACACCGCCACAACCAAACCGGCCAGCACCATCGGGACACCGGTCTTGCGTCCGAGAACGCTGCGCGAGGATGAAGGCCCGCCGGCCAGGAGAAGTTTCATGGTCGTTCTATCGCGTTCGCGACATCGCCGGTCAATCGCCGATCAGGATCACCCGGAGATCGTTCGCATTGGTCAAGGTCGGTCCGGTCTGATGAAGATCGTCCAATACGGCAAAAAAGCGGGTGGAATCATTGTTTTCCAGAAAGCGGGCCGGATCAAGCCCGTGTTCTGCGGCACGTTTGAGCGTCGTCGGATCGACGAAGGCACCGGCAGGGTCGGTCGGTTTGCCCGCGCCGCCATCGGTGCCGTCGGTATCGGCGGCACAGGCAACGATGCCGCTCGCTCCGCCAAGTCCGATGGCCAGCGCCAACGCATATTCCTGATTGGGTCCGCCGATCCCGTCGCCCTTGATCGTAACGGTCAGTTCGCCGCCGGAGATCAGCGCGACCTTGCCACCCTCCTCCATCGCCCGCAGGGCGGCGGCCGCGTGCTGCACGCCGATCGCCCGTGCCTCCCCCTCCAGTTCGCTCCCGAGATTGACGACACGATACCCGAGTTTTTCCGCCGCAATGCAGGCCATGGCGAAGGCATCAGCCGGGCGCGCAGCGATGATGGCGGTCGCCCTGTCAAAGGCCGGATCGCCGGGCTTGACGGATTCGTTGTCGGGATCGTCGAGCGCGGCGGCGATCGCGGGCGGAACGGCGATGCCATAGCGCGCGATCACGCCCCGTGCATCCGCCAGCGTCGTAACGTCCGGGATGGTCGGACCAGAGCCGATGGTCGAGAAGTCATCGTTCGGTACATCCGAAAGCGCCAGCGTCACGAGCTGCGCCGGCGCGACATGCTGCGCGAGCCGCCCACCCTTGATCCGGCTCAGATGCTTGCGGATCGCGTTCATCCCATCGATCGGCACGCCCGAACGCAACAAGATTTTGGTGAAGGCCTGCTTCTCCGCAAGTGTGATATTGCCCGCCGGCGCGACGAGGTTGGCGGAAGCCCCGCCTGAAAGGAGAAACACGACCAGATCATCAGCCCCGGCAAGATCCGCGAGCGCCATCATGCGGCGCGCGCCCTCGATGCTGGCCTCGTCCGGAACGGGATGACCCGATTCAATCATCTCGACGACACGCATCGACACGCCGTAGCCGTGCCGCGCGACAGCGAGCCCCACCAAGCGTTCCGCCGGAAAGCCAAGCGCATCAAGATAATGGGTTTCCGCCGCTGCCGCCATCGAACCGGCCGCCTTGCCTGCAGCCAGGATGAAAAGGCGCCCTTTCTCAGGCGGTGCCGGCAGGTGTGCAGGGAGAAAATTAGCCGGCAGGACCGCCGAAACCGCCGCGTTGAAAATTTCCAGACAATGGCTACGGCGGGCGCGGATTTTCATCGAATCGAACATGGCGGGAAACCTAACCCATTTGCGCAAGAATGAAATTCCATCCTCGCGATATCACCCATCAACATCGCAAAGCCTTGCTCTCCAGCTGATTCCGGCGCTAGAAACCGCGTTGCTGCCGAAGTGCTGGAGTCCCGGCTTGTCCGATCGCATCCCCCCGCAGGATCATCCCGCCTACGAGATTATTGGCGGTGCGACCCGTTCTGGCCTCGTGATCCTTTGCGATCATGCGCAGGCCTCTATACCGGCGGAATATGGCAATCTCGGGCTCCCGCCGGAACAGCTGGCCCGGCATATCGCCTACGACATCGGCGTCGAGACGGTCTCGCGCACGCTCGCAGCTGCGCTTGATGCCCCGGCGGTGATAAGCCGGTTCTCGCGCCTCCTCATCGACCCCAATCGCGGCCGCGACGATCCAACGCTGGTGATGCGGATCGCCGACGGCGCGCTGGTGCCGGGCAATGCGCGGATTGGTGAGAACGAGATCCGCGAGCGGATCGAGCGTTTCTACGTCCCCTATGACAGCGCCATCGAATCGACGCTAGCCGGAGTCGCGGCCACGCGTGTGCCCGTCGTGCTTGCGGTGCATTCCTTCACCCCCGAAATGAAGGGGATCGCCCGCCCGTGGCATGCAACGGTGATCTGGGATTTCGACCCCCGCTTCAATCTCGCTGTGCTCCGCGCGCTGGAGAGTGAGCCGGGGTTGATCGTCGGTGAGAATGAGCCCTACCAGGGCGGTTATCAGGGCGATACGATGGATCGGCACTGCCTCGCACATGGCTATCCCCACGCGCTTGTCGAAATCCGGCAGGATCTGATCGCGACCGAAACCGACGCGAAGGGCTGGGGTGAGCGTCTCGCGCACCTCGTCCGGCCACTTCTGGACGATCCGGCCTTACGCGAACGAGCCTGGTTCGGCGCTCACCCGCCCCCACGCACCCGACGTCAGATCGCCTGAGTTGAACCAAGGCCCTTGACGCTTCGCGCCGGTTCTGGTGTTCCGGTGCTCCAGATCACACGCGGCCCCGCCGCCCTTCCGAACGGAGTTTCCCCGATGGATGACATCAACGCCTCGACCGCCGGACAGCTCAAGGCTTTCATCGAGCGCATTGAGCGGCTGGAGGAAGAGAAACGCAACATCGCGGGTGACATCAAGGACGTTTATGCCGAGGCCAAGGGCAACGGCTTCGACGTGAAGACCCTGCGTAAGATCGTCTCGTTGCGTCGGCAGGAACCCGCAGAACGCCACGAGCAGGAAGAACTGCTCGAGGTCTATCTCCGCGCGATTGGCATGGAATAAAGGCGAAGGGCGCACCCGCGCCGCGCCTCACTCGCCGTTGTTCGAGAAACTCAGGCCCATCGGGCGGATAAACGAGCCCGTAAAGCCGCCACTGCCCGAACCACCCCGCGCGGGCGGCTGCGAGAAGGTCATCGCCGTGACCGGGCGCCGAACCTCGCGCTCGACCGGTGGTTCCGCGACGTTCGTCACCTGAGCGGGACGCGCCTGCGCAGTCGGCCGGGCGCCGACGAGTGCGGTCGGGTCCGTGCGCCGGGCCGCGACGGCAGGGCGCGGCGGCACGACGGGGGCCGAAGCAGGCACGACGGCAACCGGCGAGGCAGGGGGCGAAGGTTGGGTCACGGGACGCGGCACGGCCGGGCGCGTCGGCGGTGACGGCGCCTGCACCGCGGCATAGGCGCGCACGGCACCGGGTTCAGCCCGATTGTCGTCGCCGCGCGCGAGAATTCCCGGCAAGGCGGCAACAGCCTGCGGCTCGGCAGGTCGGCTCGGCGGCACCGGCATATCGACCGGCCGCGCAGCGACGATGGCCTGGGGCGCAGGCTCGGCTGTTGTTGCGTTCGAGGCAAGCGTGGGGCGGGCCGGCGGAACCGGCATTCCCGAGACGGCGGCCAAGGCTTGCGGCGGCGGCGTCGCGGGCGTCTCCGCAATTTTTGGTTCGGATTGCGGCGCTGAAAGCGGCAGCCCGAGTGCGCCGGGACGAATGGGCGGCAAGGGCTCGGCGGACGCGACCAACGCATCGAACCGCGCGCCGCGCGGCCGGATCGGCGGAACAGGGAGGGAGGCTATCTCGATCGCCTTCGGATCCGGCAGCGGCTTGGGTTCGGGCTGCTTCTGCGGCGCCGGATTGGCCGGCAGCGCTGCAACCGCGACAGGCGCGGCGGCCGTCGGGACAGGGCGGGCCTCGGTTACAATCGGAACGCTGTCGACGCGCCCTGCGCCCACGCCCCAAGCATTGACGGCATCGCCGGACGAAGGCGCGGCGGCAACCTGTGGCACATTGCCACGCCCGCGGGCCGCGACGCGGTTGCGTCCACCCCGCCCAATCGCCTCGCGCGTATCGTCGTCCTCGTCGCCGCCGAACAGCAGCGCCCACAGGCTCTTGCCGCGATTGGTCGTGACGGTCGCATAGTCGAGCGCCGAGCCGCCGCGCGCCTGCACCTCGGCGAGCGCGGCTTCGTAGTTGGCAAGCGGAACACCATCCGCCGGCAAATGCACGGTCTTGCCGTCCGGGAAAAGGCGCTCAAGTTGTGGACGCGGCATGCGCGGCCAAGACCGGACCGAGCCGACATCGAGATGCACGAAGGGCGATCCGGCCGACGGGTAATAGCCGACCCCGCCGCGCTGGAGCCGCATGCCGATCTCGCGCACACGCGCCATGGAGACGCCGGGGATATGGACATCCATCGCGTTGCCGCGCATGTGCTGGCTTTCTTTCGCGACAGCGCGCGACCGACGGCGCAGCATCGCGTTGGTGCCCGGAGAACGATAGGCGGACATGATGCGGATCGGCGCGTCTGCCCCGACCTCGCGATAGACATACCAGATGATGTCGAACAGATGCGGCGACATCGACGTCGGCTCGTCGATCCGCCAGTCGCGCAGGAACCAGTTCAGCTTCTGGAGAGACTCAGAAACGAACGAGCCGTCCTGCTTGTAGGTGATGGTGATCGTCTCGTTGGTATGCGCGTGCAGCATCGTCAGCGAGCGCGTTTCGCCGTTCGCGTTAGCGTCCTGCGTGCCCTTGGAACTGATAAAGGTTGCCGCCAGCGCCACAAGCGTTGCGGTGAAAAGACGGGCCGAACGTCCGGCAAACCGGGCGCGCGAAAGGAGATCGGCAAAACGACCGGAACTCACCGCACTCCCCTCCGGCATGATGACGATTGGCCTGACTGCTTCACGAACGTGGCGAAAAAATGCCGTAACGCACCCTTGGTGCAGGATTCCTTAGCCAAATGCTGATTCGACGGCAATGATCTCGATCAGAGGCGAAGGGCGGTCCGCATCCGGGCGTCGTGCCCGTAGATGTCCTTATGCTGCTCGATCTCGCCCGCCTCGTTCACGCTGAGCGTGAAATACGTCAGGTGAACCGGGATCTTCTCCTTGAGCTTGATCATGCGCTCACCGCGCCCGATCATGCCCTTGAGGTCCGCCTCGGAATAGCCGAGCGACGGCTGGAGCAGCTTTTCTGCCAGTGAGAATGGCTGATGGACGCGCACGCAGCCATGGCTGAAGGCCCGCGCCTCGGCCTGGAACAGGTTCCGGTTCGGCGTATCGTGCAGATAGACCGAGTGCTGGTTCGGGAAGATGAACTTGATGTAGCCGAGTGCATTCCTCGCGCCCGGCGGCTGCCGGATCGATATCTGGTTGCCGCGCCGCACCACCGTATAGCCGCGCTTGGCGGCATATTCCGGATCGGCAGCCATCTTGGGCAGGAACTCCTTCTTGATAATCGACGGCGGCACGCCCCACGAGGGGTTGACGATCACATGCTCCATCGCATCGGAGAAGATCGGCGTCTGTGTCTGCGGGCGGCCGACGATCACACGCGTCTCGTGAATCGCCTTGCCCTCATCGAACACCTTGAGATCGTAGTCCGCGACATTGACGAAGACATGAAGCTTGCCGAGGTCGGCCGGCAGCCAGCGCCAGCGCTCCATGTTGGCGAGGATCGCCACGAGCTTGGCGTTGTTGTCGGGTTTGCGCTCGCTCTCGTTGATTGCCGAGGCCGGGTTTTCAAGCGCCGCACGGGTCTTCGGCGTCAGGACGCCGTTTGCCTTGAGCCCGTTCGCGCGCTGGAAGCCCATCACCGCCTTGCGGAGATCCGAGTCGTAGACATCCCCTGCATCCGGCGCGAGACCGAGGCGCTGGCGCAGCATCGGCACGCGCGCGTCAGGCTTGTCGAAGGCGAGTTGCGGGCCGTCGAGCCAATGCGCCGGCAGGGCTGGCTTCGTCTGCGGCGCATCGCCGATGCCGGCGACCGAACCGGTCAGCACCGGCGCGGCCAGTTCCTCGCGCAGCTTGGCGAGCGCACTCTTGAGACGCTGATAACCCGCATGCTGCGGTTCGAAGGCAAGAACAGCTTCGCCAACCGACGCCGGCTCGGCAGCAGCGACCTTGAGCAGGACCTCTCGCGCTAGCGGCAATTCGAGCGACGGCGTGGTGAGCGACGAGAGCCGCGAGGGTTCGACCCGCCCGCCACGCAGATCACGGGCGTAAAGGAAAGCGGCGAGGCTGAAACCGATATCGGTCTCGACATGCTTTTCCGTGGGCACCTTGCCCGACCGGATTTCCGGCAGGACAGCGAGCAACCGGCTTGCGTCGAGCCCGCTCCGGTCCGCGCCCGTCAACGCCTCGCGCAGGGCTGCGGCCTTAGCCGACACCGCGAGATCGGCACCTTCGCCCTTGAGCCAGAGCGCGTGAAAATCGCGCGCGGCATAGGCGGCGGCAAAACTTTCGAGTTCAGCCGGCTTGAGATTGAATTTCTGCCGTGCAGGCTGGAGCAGCGCAACGAGCTTCTCTTCGGTGAGATCGAGACGCAACGGGGCCAGCGCAAGATCAACCTTCGGCAGTTCCGGCAGATCAAGCACCATCTCCGGCGCGCCCGGTTTGGCGGCAATGCCGGCGAGCTCGGTCGCGGAGTCGGGCTGGGGCAATTCAGGCAAAGCCAGATCGACGGGCGCTTCCGGCTGGTCGAACCGCGCCACGGCTTCCGGCGGCTCCGGAAGATCGAGTTTCAGATCCGGCTCGGGCTTGCTGACGACAGCCTCCTCGCGAACAGGAGCGCCATCCACGGCGTTCGCCGCGAGATCGCGCATCGTCGTTTCGGCGGTATCGGGCAGGGCCGGAAGATCGAGATTCTGCGCAAGGCTCGCGGTCGACGCAAGAAGCGCCGCGCCCAGCGCGATGGCCGCGAGCGAGCAAACGGGTGAGCGCCTGTGCCCCGGAAGTCGCGGAAACGTCAACGGAAAAGCGGTCTTGCCAGCCACGTTCAAGTGCCCCCTCGTTCTCCTGCTTGGATCATCGAAACCCGCCGAACGTCAAGTGCGTTCGCGCACAAGTGAACAGAGCGAACCTCGGAAAATCCGCGTGCGTTGTCGTTACGCCACGCGCGATTCCTCCTGGGTCTCACTCTCGGCCTCGTCGGCCTCGATTCCGAGATCCTTGAGTTTGCGGTAGAGTGTCGAGCGACCGATGCCGAGCTTGCGGGCAACCTTCGACATCTGGCCGCGATAATGTTCGAGTGCGAAGCGGATCGTGTCCCCTTCGACCTGTTCGAGCGGACGCACGTCGCCGGTCTGGTCGAGCAGCGTGAGCGCGGAAGGATCCTTGATCTCGACGCGGACAATCTCGCGCTCGGGCGGCGTCGGCACCGTGGCATTGATCGGCGGGATGCGCACGTCGAAACCCTCGACCGCCTGCGCCACCTGCGGAAAATCGGTAACGGTGATCTCGTCGCCCTCGCAGAGAATGACCGCGCGGAACATCGCGTTCTCAAGCTGACGGACGTTGCCCGGCCAGTCGAAACGCGAAATCAGCGCCAGAGCCTCGTTCGAGATCGAGCGGACGTTCCGCCCCTCCTCAGCGGCGATGCGGGCGAGGAACCGCCGCGCAAGCGCCGGAATGTCTTCCTTGCGATTGCGCAAGGCGGGAATCGAAATCGGAAAAACGTTCAGTCGGTAATAAAGGTCCTCGCGAAAACGCCCCTGCCGCACGGCCTGGATGAGGTCGCGGTTGGTCGCGGAAATCAGGCGGATATCAACCTTCACGGTCTTACGTCCGCCGACCGGATCGACCTCGCCTTCCTGGATCGCGCGCAGCAGTTTCACCTGCGCGTCGAGCGGCAGTTCGGACACCTCGTCGAGGAACAGGGTGCCGCCGTTCGCTTCGACAAATTTGCCGGCGTGCTTCTCGGTCGCGCCAGTAAACGCACCCTTCTCGTGACCGAACAGGATGCTCTCGACGAGATTGGCGGGAATCGCGCCGCAGTTGACCGTCACGAACGGCTTGCCGCGCCGGTCGCTCGCGCCTTGCAGCGCGCGGGCGAAGACCTCCTTGCCGACACCGGATTCGCCTTCGAGCAGCACCGGAATACCGGATTTCGCTGCGCGTTCGCCGAGGCGGACGGCGCGCGACATCTCGGGCGAGGACGAGGCGAGATCGGAAAAGGCCAGCGAGCCGGAGCCGCGCTTGGCGAGGCGACGCACCTCGCCCTCAAGTGCATCGACGCGCATCGCGTTCTTGATCGAGATCGAAAGTCGCTCGGCCCCGACCGGTTTGACGACGAAATCGACCGCGCCGGCGCGCATCGCGCTGATCACGGTCTCGATCGAGCCATGCGCCGTCTGGACGATGACAGGCGGGTGCTCCGCCATCGCACCGAGGCGTTCGAGCACGGCCATGCCGTCGAGATCCGGCATCACGAGATCGAGAACGAGGAGGTCCACCGTCGGCTTTTGGCGGTCGGCAATACGATCGAGCGCTTCCGCGCCGCTTTCCACGGCCTCGGGCTCATAGCCGAAACGCCGGATCATCTCCGTGAGGAGGCGGCGCTGGACGGGGTCGTCATCGACAACGAGGATCGTGGCGGACATCAGGACTCTTCTTGTTCACGGGATCAGGGCCGCGATTCGCCCCTGTTGTTCCGTTTCGAGCCAGTGTCGCCAATTGACGTAAACAGGTTGTAAATCCTGATTGAACTTTTCAGGGTGCGCTAAAATCTATCATCCCGATGCTCGCGAAGATTGAATAGCGGCGCGAACTGGCCCAATGAGAGAGTGATCCACGCCGCCAACCTCGAAAGTGCCCGCCACCATGATCGCGCTACGCCTTCCCGCTCCCTGCTTCGCATCAGAGGCCAATGCCGGGCAGGCCGATCTCGGCACTTTGCCGGAATGGCGGCTCGAGGATCTCTATCCCGGAATGGAGTCGTCCGCCTTCAAGGCCGACCTCGATCTCATGGCAAAGGAATCGAAAGCCTTCGCCGAGGATTATCGCGGCAAGCTCGCCGGACTCGCCGGGAGCAAGGAGGGCGTGGTCGCGCTCCACGAGGCGATCCGTCGCTACGAGGTGATCGAGGACCGAATGGGCCGCATCATCTCCTACGCGGGCCTGATCTACTCGACCGACACCACCAACCCGGTGAACGGCAAGTTCTACGGCGACACGCAGGAGAAGGTGACGAACGCCTCGTCCGACCTGCTGTTCTTCACGCTTGAACTCAACCTTGTCGATGACGCGCTGATCGACCGGTTGATGGAGGCGGCCCCGCTCAGCCATTACAAGCCCTGGATCGTCGATCTCCGCAAGGAGAAGCCCTTCCAGCTTGAAGACCGGATCGAGCAGCTCTTCCACGAGAAATCGACGACCGGCCGCTCGGCCTGGAACCGCCTCTTTGACGAGACGATGGCCTCGCTCCGGTTCGACGTTGACGGCGAGACCATGACGCTGGAACCCACTCTCACGCGCCTTCAGGATGCTGACGGGAACAAGCGCAAGTCCGCCGGGCTCGCGCTCGCGAAAACTCTCACTGACAACACCCGGCTCTTCACGCTCATCACGAACACACTCGCCAAGGACAAGGAAATCTCCGATCGCTGGCGCGGCTTCGAAGATGTCGCCGACAGCCGCCATCTCGCCAACCGCGTCGAGCGCGAGGTGGTCGATGCGATGGTGAGCGCGGTCGAAACCGCGCATCCGCGCCTCTCGCACCGCTATTACGCTTTGAAGGCGAAGTGGTTCGGCAAGAACAAGCTCGAATTCTGGGATCGCAACGCGCCGCTGCCGAAGGTTCCACAGCGTACAATTCCATGGACCGAGGCACGCGACACCGTGCTCGACGCCTATCGCGGCTTCTCACCGAAGATGGCGGATATCGCCCGGAGATTCTTCGACGAGGGCTGGATCGACGCCCCCACCCGTCCCGGCAAGGCACCGGGCGCCTTCGCGCACCCGACTGTGCCTTCCGCCCATCCCTACGTGCTCGTCAATTATCTTGGCAAGCCGCGCGACGTGATGACGCTGGCGCACGAGCTCGGCCACGGCGTGCATCAGGTGCTCGCCGGGCCGAATGGCGCGCTGATGGCCCCGACGCCGCTGACGCTCGCCGAAACAGCCTCCGTTTTCGGCGAAATGCTGACATTCCGCAAATTGCTCGCCGCGACCGCCGATCCCGTCCAGCGCAAGGCGCTGCTCGCCTCCAAGGTCGAGGACATGATCAACACGGTCGTACGACAGATCGCGTTCTACTCCTTCGAGCGCCGGGTCCATGCAGAGCGCCGCAACGGCGAATTGACCACCGACCGCCTCAACGAAATCTGGATGGAAGTGCAGGCAAAAAGCCTCGGCCCGGCGATCAATCTCTCGGCGGGCTACGAGGTCTTCTGGGCCTATATCCCGCATTTCATCCACTCACCCTTCTATGTCTATGCCTATTCCTTCGGCGATTGCCTCGTGAACTCGCTCTACGGCGTCTATCAAAAGGCCGACCCGAAGTTCGTCGACAACTATTTCGCCCTGCTGGCAGCAGGCGGCACCAAGCACCATTCGGAATTGCTGGCCCCATTCGGGCTCGACGCGCGCGATCCCGCCTTCTGGCAGATCGGCCTCAAGGTGATCGACGGCATGATCACCGAACTGGAAAGCATGGACTGAGCGAGATCGGGGATGGGCAAGGTCTGGATCGAGGCGGCGCTGAACGGGGCTTGGACGCGCGAGCGCCAGCCCGCGATCCCGATCACCATTCCGGAGATCATCGAGGATGGTGTCGCCGCGGCGAAAGCCGGCGCGGCGATCCTCCATCTTCACGCCTACGACGTGACCACCGGCCGCCAGCGTGACGCCTATGAGATCTATGCCCCGATCATCGAGGGCATCCGCGCGCAGTGCGACGCCATCGTCTATCCCACGCTCCCGATCGCCGGCTCAGGTTACGCCGGCGATCTGCGCAGCGCGGGCGAGCGCTATGAGCAAGTGGAGAAACTCGCGCAGGCGGGCCTTCTGGAATGGGCGGTGATCGACCCCGGGTCGGCGATTTTCACTCGGTTCGAGGAGGTCGCGCGCGGCGAATGCGGCTTCACCTATCTCAACCCCGACGATCATTTCCGTGAGGGCATGCGGATCGCGGCGCAATACGGCGTGCGCCCGAGCTACGCGATCTACGAAGCCGGCTGCACGCGACTCGGGGCTGCGACGGCACGGGCCATGTTACGCGTGCCGACCCCGATCTACCGTATGATGTTCTCCGAGGAGTTCTGCTACGGTTTCCCACCCAAGGAACGCTATCTCGACGCGCATCTCGCGCTGATCGAGGAGATGGCACCAGGTGCACCGTGGATGATCGCCGGGCTTGGTCTCGACATCAGGCCACTGATCGCTCCGGCGGTGGCACGCGGCGGGCATATCCGTGTCGGTCTGGAGGATCGTCCGTTCGGAGTAGCGGAAACCAATCGCGGGCTTGTCGAGGAAGCGGTCCGCCTCATCCGCGTGGCAGGCGGTGAACCGGCAACACCTGCCGGGGTCCGTGACGCCTGTGCCAAGGTTGATGCCACGCTCAAGCGCGGTAAATACGCCTCGGCATGACCGACCCGACCGACCCCGAAAAGAACCGCTTCACAGCCCGCGCATCGCGTTACGCCAAGGCCGGCACCTCGCTCGGCGGCGTTGCGGCGCGCATGGCCGGCAGCCTTATCACCGGGCGTTCGTCGACCGGCGACCGCGCCAATGCCGCCGCGCTCACCCGCGCGCTCGGTTCGCTCAAGGGGCCCTTGATGAAGGTCGCGCAACTGCTCGCGACTATTCCGGAAGCGGTCCCCGCCGAATATGCGGAGGAACTGCGGCAGTTGCAGTCCGAAGCGCCACCGATGCCCTATGTCTTCGTGCGTCGCCGTATGGCGGCCGAACTCGGGCCGGACTGGCTGACGAAGTTCGCCACCTTCGAGAAGGAGCCCGCCGCCGCCGCCTCGCTTGGGCAGGTCCACCGGGCAAGCGGACATGACGGGCGGGCGCTCGCCTGCAAGCTGCAATACCCGGACATGGAATCGGCGGTCGAGGCGGATCTGAAGCAGCTCAACCTCATCTTTGCGGTGCACGGCCAGTTCGGCGGTGTCATCGACACGTCCGAGATCAGGAAGGAAATCGGCGAGCGCATCCGCGAGGAGCTGGATTACGTCCGCGAGGCCCGCAACGCCGCGCTCTATCGCCATATGCTCGCTGGCGACCCACTGGTGCGGGTGCCGGAGGTGATCCCGAACCTCTCCTCCAGACGTCTCCTGACCCTGGAATGGCTGGAGGGCGAGAAGCTGCTTGCCTTCAAGGAAGCGCCGCTCGTGACCCGCAACCGCATCGCCACCGCGATGTTCAGGGCCTGGTGGCACCCCTTCAGCCATTTCGGAGTGATCCACGGCGATCCCCATCTCGGTAATTATACCGTGTTCCGTGGCGAGGATGGCGAGCCGGGCGGCATCAACCTTCTGGATTACGGCTGCATTCGCATTTTCCCGCCGCACTTTGTTGCGGGCGTCGTCGATCTCTATCGCGGGCTTCAGCAAGGAGACGAGGCCCGCACCATTCATGCCTATGAAACATGGGGTTTCCGGAACCTCTCGCGCGAACTTGTCGACATTCTCAACATCTGGGCGCGCTTCATCTATGGCCCGCTGCTCGATGATCGGGTGCGCACCATCGCCGACGGGATTTCGCCGGGACAGTATGGTCGCGCCGAGGCGGCGCGGGTCCATCGCGCCCTCAAGGAAAAGGGACCAGTCACCATTCCGCGCGAATTCGTGTTCATGGACCGCGCAGCCATCGGCCTTGGCGGCGTCTTCCTGCACCTTTCGGCGGAGTTGAATTTTTTCGCGCTGTTCAATGCCGAGATCGAGCGCTTCTCAGCGGAAAAAATCGCGAAAAGCCAGCGCAACGCCCTCGAAATCGCGGGCCTTGCATAAGGCATATGCTTATATTGCATAGCGGCGCGCAATCCGGCGTCGAAGCATGCGCGCCCGAGCAATTGCGCGATGCGCGCCTTTCCGCTAGACCCAAAAAAACGGGTCTGGAAGCTGCTACTAAGAGGAAAAAATGGCCAGCGAATCTCACCATCACGATGTTCCTGCGATGGATTATGCCGAGCACGACAAGACCTTTGGCCTGTTCGCGACGCTCATCAAGTGGGGCACTGTCCTCTCGCTGACCATCACGATCCTGGCCGGCACTTTCACCGGCACGATTCCCTGGCTCTTTGGCCTCGCCGTGATCGTCGCGCTCACCGCGATCACCGCCAAGTTCTTCTGAAGAACGACCGAACAAGGAAACCGCCCGGACCAGCCTGATCTCTTCGCGCTGGTCCGCCGGGCTTTACCTGCCGATCTGGCGGGAGATCAGTGAACGGGGGCCGGCATGCGTATTGCTGTTCTGGACGAGACCAAAAACGGGGAACCGCGCGTCGCGGCGACGCCGGAAACCATCAAGAAGCTGATGGCGCTCGGCGCGGAATTCGCGATCGAGAAGGGCGCCGGCTCGGGCGCTTCGATCGCCGATGCTGATTTCGAGGCCGCCGGTGCGAAAATCGCCAAGAATGCGGCGGACGCACTGAAGGATGCCGATATCGTCCTCGGCGTGCGTCGCCCCAAGGGCGAGTTGGCCGCCAAGATGAAGAAGGGCGCGCTCGTCCTCTCGATCATGGATCCTTACGGCAATGCCGAAGCGCTGCAGCCCTTCGCCGATCAGGGTGTCGCCACCTTCGCGATGGAACTGATGCCGCGCATCACCCGCGCGCAGGTGATGGACGTGCTCTCGTCCCAGGCAAACCTCGCCGGTTACCGCGCCGTGCTGGACGCTGCGGAAGTCTATGGCCGCGCCTTCCCGATGATGATGACCGCCGCCGGCACCGTGCCCGCCGCCAAGGTCTTCATCATGGGTGCAGGCGTTGCCGGCCTTCAGGCGATCGCGACTGCGCGCCGCCTCGGTGCCGTCGTCACTGCGACGGACGTCCGCCCCGCCGCGAAAGAGCAGGTCGCTTCTCTTGGCGCAAAGTTCGTCGCGATCGAGGACGAGGAGTTCAAGCAGGCCGAGACCGCCGCCGGCTACGCCAAGCCGATGTCGCCGGAATATCAGGCGAAGCAGGCCGCGCTCGTCGCCGAGCATATCGCCAAGCAGGACATTGTCATCACCACGGCGCTCATTCCGGGTCGCCCGGCGCCAAAGCTCGTCTCCAAGGCGATGGTCGAATCGATGCGCATGGGCTCGATCATCGTCGATCTTGCGGTCGAGCGCGGTGGCAACTGCGAACTCTCGCAGGCCGACAAGATCGTCGATCACAAGGGCGTCAAGATCATTGCCTGGTCGAATACGGCGGGCCGCCTCGCGCCGACTGCCTCGGCGCTCTACGCGAAGAACCTCTTCGCCTTCCTCGAAACCATGATCGACAAGGGCGAGAAGAAAATCGCCGTCAACTGGGACGACGAACTCGTCAAGGCCACCTGCCTGACGAAGGACGGTGCGCTCGTCCATCCGATCTTCGCTCCCAAATCCTGACCTGCGCTGGACCGCTGGAGGAAACCCGATGGCCAACACCCCCCAACAGCTTCTCGATCAGGCGAAGGCAGCGCAGGCCGCTGCTGATGCCGCGCTCGCCAAGGCGCAGGCTGCGTTGAACGCCGCCGAACACCTGGCGGATGCCGGTGGCGCCGCCGCTGCCGCCGCAACCGGTGGCATGGTCGATCCCACGATCTTCCGTTTCGCGATCTTCGTGATGGCGATCTTCGTCGGCTACTACGTGGTGTGGTCGGTGACCCCGGCGCTGCATACGCCGCTGATGTCGGTCACCAACGCGATTTCATCGGTCATCGTTGTCGGTGCGCTTCTCGCAGTCGGCGTACCGCTGATGTCGGAGGGCACTGGCTGGGCGCGCGGTTTCGGCTTCCTCGGCCTCGTGCTCGCCTCCGTGAACATCTTCGGCGGCTTCCTCGTGACCCAGCGCATGCTCGCCATGTACAAGAAGAAGGGCTGAGCCGATGAACGCCAACCTCGCGAACCTTCTCTATCTCGTCTCGGGCGTGCTGTTCATTCTCGCGCTGCGCGGCCTTTCGCATCCCTCGACCTCGCGCCAGGGCAACATGTTCGGCATGGTCGGCATGGGTATCGCCGGCGTGACTACATTGCTGCTTTCGCCACCCGCCGGTTTTTCGGGCTGGGGCCTTGCCATCCTTGGTCTCGGCATCGGTGGCGGCATCGGCGCCTACATGGCGAAAAAGGTCGAGATGACCAAGATGCCGCAGCTCGTGGCGTTCTTCCACGCGCTCGTCGGCCTTTCTGCGGTGTTCGTCGCCGCCGCCGCGCTCTACGCGCCGCAGGCCTTCGGCATCGCGATCGCCGGCAAGATCAAGGGCGGCTCGCTGTTCGAGATGGCGCTCGGCGTCGCGATCGGCGCGATCACGTTCACCGGTTCGGTCATCGCCTTCCTCAAGCTCGATGGGCGCATGAGCGGCAAGCCGATCATGCTGCCCCAGCGCCATGCCATCAACATCGCGCTCGGCGTGTTGCTGGTGGTGCTGATCGGCATCTTCATCGGCACCCAGAGCCAGGTCGTATTCTGGATGATCACACTCGTCGCGCTGGCGCTCGGCGTGCTGCTGATCATCCCGATCGGCGGCGCGGATATGCCGGTCGTCGTCTCGATGCTCAACTCCTATTCGGGTTGGGCAGCGGCGGGCATCGGCTTCACGCTCGGCAACCTCGCGCTTATCATCACTGGCGCCCTCGTGGGCTCCTCGGGCGCGATCCTCTCCTACATCATGTGCAAGGGCATGAACCGCTCGTTCTTCTCGGTCATCCTCGGCGGCTTCGGCGGCGATACCGCCGCGGCGGCGGGCGGCGAGAAGGAAAACCGCCCGGTCAAGCAGGGCTCGGCGGATGACGCGGCCTTCATCATGAAGAACGCCTCCAAGGTCATCATCGTGCCGGGCTACGGCATGGCGCAGGCGCAGGCGCAGCACGCGCTGCGTGAGATGGCCGATACGCTCAAGAAGGAAGGCGTCGAGGTCAAATATGCGATCCACCCGGTCGCGGGCCGCATGCCGGGTCATATGAACGTGCTGCTCGCCGAGGCCAATGTGCCTTACGATGAGGTGTTCGAGCTTGAGGACATCAACAACGAGTTCGCGCAGGCCGATGTCGCCTTCGTCATCGGTGCGAACGACGTCACCAACCCCGCCGCCAAGACCGATCCGCAGTCGCCGATCTTCGGCATGCCGATCCTCGATGTCGAGAAAGCCAAGACCGTTCTGTTTATCAAGCGCGGTATGGGTTCGGGCTACGCGGGCGTCGAGAACGAGCTGTTCTTCATGGACAACACCATGATGCTGTTCGGCGACGCGAAGAAGATGACCGAGGAAATCGTCAAGGGCCTCGCGCACTGACATTTCCGGCGTCGGCACTAGATTGAGAGGGGCGTCAATCATGCATATGATTGGCGCCCCTCGCATTTCGGAGGCCCGATGAACCTGCCGCTCCCACGAGCCTTGCGGATTGTCCGCTGGCCGCTTGCCCTCGCGGCGGTTCTCTACCTGTCGGCGGCGACCTACATGGCCGTCAACCAGCGCGCTTTCCTCTATCGGGTCGCACCGGTATGGATCGAACCCGAGGGTCAGAATATTCCTCGCGCCGAAGCCTATGCCCTGACGATGTCCGATGGTGTGACGCTTCGTGGCTGGCGCGTTCCGGCAACCGGCCCGGAAGCCATCACCTTCCTCTATTTTCACGGCAACGCGAACGGGCTCGATCGTCGGGCAGGACGCTTCCGGCTGATGACCGCTGATGGCTCGGGCCTCGTCGCCCTCTCCTATCGCGGCTATGGCGGCTCGGGCGGCACCCCGACGGAGACGTCGCTTTTGTCCGACGCGACAGCAATCTATGCCGAGTTGAAAAAGACCGTGCCGGAAAGCCGGATCGTAATCTTCGGTGAATCGCTTGGCTCCGGCGTCGCGCTCGATCTCGCGCAGCGGGTTCAGGCAAAGGCAGTCATTCTCGACAGTCCCTACTTCTCCGTGCTCGCGCGCGGGCAGGAGAGCTATCCCTGGTTGCCGGTGTCGCTGCTGCTGGTCGACCAGTTCCGCTCCGATCTCAAGATCGGCACGGTTTCATCGCCCGTCTTCATCATGCACGGGACGGCGGACCGCACGATTCCGTACACGGATTCGGAAAAGCTGGCCGCACTCGGCAGGCCCGGAAACGTCACCCGTAAAATCTATCCGGGCGAGCCGCACGTCGTGCCGTATGACAAGGGACCGAATGTCGATATCCCGGCCTTCCTCGGCCGGATTGCACGGCAATAGCCGGCGGCCGTCAGAACAACCCGCCGCCGCGCGTGCCGGAAAGACCTTGCTTGGCGATCCTGTTCGAGCCGTCGATCACCAGCGCACGCTGGAAGCTCTCCTGCGCCTCGGTCTTCTTGCCGGCGCGATCAAGCGCGATGCCACGCAGCGCCCAAGTGTCCGCGTTCTTGTTGTCGACATTGAGCGCGGCATTGAAGTCCTCAAGCGCAGCATCGTATTTGCCGACCGCGATCAGGCTCTGGCCGCGCGCCTGATAGGGCGGTGCGACGTAGGGATTGCGATCGATCGCCGCATCGAAATCGCCGATGGCGAGCGGATGCTGGCCCTGCGCCTGATAGACGAGACCACGCCCGTGATAGGCTTCGGCGCCCGCAGGATTGAGCTGCACGACGCGCCCAAGATCGGCGATCGCCTCAGCGAGATTGCCTTGGGCACGGTAGAGGTTGCCACGACCGAGATAGGCCGGATGATAATTCGCATCGGCCGTGATGGCGCGGTTGAAATCCGCCAGCGCCGCGTCGTTCCGGCCGATCTGCCGGAAGGCCAGCGCGCGATTGTTGTAGGCCGCCGCGTAGTTTGAATTGAGCTGGACGGCCTTGTTGAAATCCGCAATCGCGTCCTGAAACTTCCCCGCGCGCGCATAGGCAGCGCCACGTGTGTTGTAAGCTTGCGGATCATTCGGATTGGCGCGGATCACCTCTGAGAGCGAGGCAATATTGGTCGCCGCGGCCTGGCTGTTCGCCGCATCATCAACCTCGGCGATGCCGGTGGGATTGAGGCTGCTGACCGTCTCGCAGGCGGCAAGCGCTCCGGCCAACACCACGGCGAGAACAACGGGCTTCATGGAAGAAACACGCATCGAACCCATTCCAACGAACCGGCCATAACCCGAGACCCTGTTCATCCTGCGCCCCTCAATTCTCCGCCGCGACAGGCAGCCTACGCGAGACTTGCGGCAGGATTGTAGCATATCGGCTCACCGATACGACCCCGCCCGTGACTTCCATTTCAAGACAAAAAGCGCCCCGGGACAGGGCGCTTTCAAAGAAACCGGCGAACGAGCCGGAAACGACACGATCCCTGCGGATCGTTACGTTACTTCTTCTTCACCGGCATCGGCAGCACGCCCTCGCGCTGCAGGCGCTTGCGAGCAAGCTTGCGGGAGCGACGAACGGCTTCCGCCTTCTCGCGCGCCTTCTTCTCGGAGGGCTTCTCGTAATGGCCGCGCAGCTTCATTTCACGGAAAATGCCTTCACGCTGCATCTTCTTCTTGAGGGCGCGGAGGGCTTGATCGACGTTGTTGTCGCGGACGAGAACCTGCACGTGTGCTCCGATTGATCGTTAAACGGATGATTTTCTGAATTCGGTTCGAAGGAACCTTGATCTGGTAAGGCCCTTCGGAAGTGCGCGCGTATAACAAAGAGAAGACGGCTTGTCCACCTGTCTCGCGCCTGCGTGGCGGAAATTCGTCCCTGGTCAACCGAGGATGCGGTTGACGTGCCCCATCTTCCGCCCGGCGCGGATCTCGGCCTTGCCGTAGAGATGGAGATGAGCCCGGCCATCCCCAAGGATCTCGCGCCAGCCGGCGGCATCCTCGCCGATGAGGTTGATCATTTCGACCACACCGAGGCGCGCAGGATCGCCGAGCGGCCAGCCCGCAACCGCGCGGATATGCTGCTCGAACTGGCAGGTGAACGCACCATCCATCGTCCAATGGCCGGAATTATGGACGCGCGGCGCGATCTCGTTGACGATCACCTGCCCGCCTGCGGCATCGTCGATAAGGAAGAACTCGACCGCGAAGGTGCCGACATAATCAAGCGCCTCGGCGATGCGCCGGGCAATGGAAACCGCCTCCGCCGCAGCCTTGGCACCGATCCTCGCAGGCACCACAGAACGGTGAAGGATATGGCTGCGGTGCTCGTTCTCGGTAACGTCGAAAGCGGCGAACGCGCCATCGTGGCCGCGGGTCGCGATCACGGAAATCTCGCGATCGAAGCGCACGAAACTCTCGAGAATGCCGGTCCGACCGCCCAGAACCGCAAAGGCTTCCTCGACCTCGCCGGCTCTCGTGATTTTCGCCTGCCCCTTGCCGTCATAGCCCAGCCGGGTGGTCTTGAGCACAGCGGGGACGCCGAACACCCCGCCGACGAGATCACGGAGCGTCCGAAGGCTCGTGATCTCCTCGAAATCCGCCGTCATCGCGCCGAGACGGCGGGCGAGACGCTTTTCCTCGAGCCGGTCCTGCGCGACCTCCAGCGCCTTCGAACCCGGCCGGACCGGTTTCAGGCCTTCCAGAAAACGCACAGTCTCGACCGGCACGTTCTCGAATTCATAGGTGATGGCATCGACGTCGCCGGCGAAGGCGGCAAGCGCCGCCTCGTCGCGATAATCCGCGATGGTGGACGCTGCCGAAACCGTGAAGGCCGGGCTGTCGGCTTCCGGCGCGTAGATATGGCAATCGAGGCCCAGCCGCGCGGCGGCCAGCGCCAGCATCCGGCCGAGTTGACCGCCGCCGAGAATGCCGATCCTGTCACCCGGTTTCAGCATCGCGCGCCGTTCAGGCCTCATCCTTGGGAAATTCCGCAACCGCTTCGGTCTGCCGGGCGCGCCAAGCCTCAAGGCGGGCACCGAGCGCCGGGTCGTTGAGTGCGAGAATCGCGGCCGCCATCAGCCCCGCATTCGTAGCGCCGGCCTTTCCGATCGCCAGCGTGCCGACGGGAATACCACCCGGCATCTGCACGATCGAGAGCAGCGAATCCTGCCCGGAGAGCGCCTTCGATTCAACGGGAACGCCCAGCACCGGCAGGCTCGTCATCGAGGCAGCCATGCCCGGCAGATGCGCAGCACCGCCAGCGCCGGCGATGATCACCTTGAACCCAGCCGCCTTCGCGCCCTTGGCGAAGTTGACGAGACGATCCGGGGTGCGATGGGCGGATACGATCCGCGCCTCAAAGGTGACATCGAGTGCCTTGAGGACATCGGCCGCGTGCCGCATCGTCGGCCAGTCGGATTGGCTGCCCATGATGATGGCGACGGAAGGCGGCACGGCGGACCTCCTCGGCTGCGAAGCGGCAGGGCAAGCCCCTTTTTGAACCGCTTTCGACGGAAGGTCAGCGAGTTAGGCGAAGGGCGGCGCGAAGGCAAGCCGGAATTCGGCGTCCCGGCCGGATTTCCGCTGTCTTGCTCAGGCGATGATATCCGGCGTGATCCGGTCGAAGATCTCCGAGAGCCTGTCACGAAGCTGCAGCTTGCGCTTCTTGAGGCGCTGAACCTGCAACTGATCGAAGGAACCGAGTTGCTCAAGGGCCGCGATCGCAGCGTCGAGATCGCGATGTTCGATCTGAAGGCGGTGCAATTCGGCCTCCAGCACGCGCCGCTCTTCTTCGGTAACCTCGCCCCGCATCTTGCCCTCGTCACAAGGTCGTCCCGAAACACCGGAAACATGGCCGGATCCCACGCCCGGAGACAGGGTCAAATCCAGCACGGCACTCGTTAACCTGTCGTTAACGCCGTTGTCCACAGCGAAGACCGCTCAAAAAAATGGGAAGATATTTCTCTTGAGCCGCCTCAGGGATGTGACACACTGACCTGCCCGACACAAGGAACGGAGGTTTCTGATATGTCGATGACGGCACATATCGCCGAGCTGGAGCGCAAGCATCAGGCGCTCGATCGAAAAATCGCCGACGAACTGGCACTTCCCGCGAAAGACAACGTCAAGATCGCGGCGCTCAAGAGACAGAAGCTCGTGATCAAGGACGAGATTTCCCGACTGAGATCCCAGCCGCCGAAACCATCTCTCCACTGACAGAAAACGCCGTCTTCCCAGAAAAGGAAAGACGGCGTTTCTGTTTTGAAGCTGCGTCAGACCAGCGTCAGACGGCCATCACGTTCTTGCCGAGATGGGTCGTCTCGGTGGCCACGATCACCGGCTTGCCCTGATGCGTGGCCTCCGAGGCCGTGCGGACCGGCTTGCCCAGATGATCGGCTTCCGCGCCGGCAACAATTACCGGCTTGCCGAGGTGGGTCGCCTCGTTCGCCACGATCACAGGCTTGCCCTGATGCGTGGTCTCCGAAGCCGTGCGGACCGGCTTGCCCAGATGATCGGCTTCCGCGCCGGCAACAATAACCGGCTTGCCGAGGTGGGTCGCCTCGTTCGCCACGATTACAGGCTTGCCCTGGTGCGTGGCCTCCGAGGCGGTACGGACCGGCTTGCCCAGATGATCCGATTCAGCACCGGCGGTGATTGTCGTCGGGTCGCTGCCGGCGAAGCTGTTCGGAGCGGCAAAACCGATGGCAGCGAGGAGAGCACCGGCGGCGATAGCAGACTTGAAAACGGTATTCATGGTGTAGTTCCTTTCTCATCAGGGCGGGTCCGAATTTCTGCTCGGCACCCGCCGCGTTGTTCGATGAGAGAGAACTAGTCGCTGCCCCGAAAACGTTCCAATCAACAGGCGGTGTGAATTTGCTCACGGCGATCACCTCTTTCGTGATCACCATTCACGCTTACTTGAGCCAGATCATGCATCCAATTGCCACATTGCTGCGTAGCAATGAGAAAATCGCCGCGAAGTCGCCATGATTACAGCGACTTCGCCCGGTCCCGCAGCACGAATTTCTGGATCTTTCCCGTGGATGTTTTCGGCAGATCGCCGAAAACCACCGTGCGCGGTGCCTTGAATGCCGCCAGATGCTCGCGCGCATAGGCGATAATGTCGGCCTCGGTCGCGCTCACCCCCTGACGAAGCTCGATGAAGGCGCAGGGATGTTCGCCCCATTTCTCGTCCGGCCGCGCGACCACCGCCACCAGCATCACCGCCGGATGCTTGAACAGCACATCCTCGACCTCGATGGAGGAGATGTTTTCGCCCCCGGAAATGATCACGTCCTTCGAGCGGTCCTTGAGCTGGATGTAGCCGTCCGGGTGCATCACCGCGAGATCGCCGGAATGGAACCAGCCACCGGCGAAAGCTTCGTCCGAAGCCTTCGGGTTCTTGAGGTAGCCCTTCATGACGATGTTGCCGCGGAACATGACCTCGCCCATTGTGGCCCCGTCTGCGGGAACGGGCTCCATCGTCTCGGGATCGAGCACGGCGAGATCCTCGAGGCCGGGGTAGTTGACGCCCTGTCGCGCCATGCGCGGCGCGCGCTCGGCTTCGGGCAGGGAATCCCAATCATCCTTCCACTCGTTGACCACAGAGGGGCCGTAGGTTTCCGTGAGGCCATAGACGTGGACAACATCGAAGCCCGCCCCCTTCATCGCCGCGAGCACACTCTCCGGCGGCGGCGCGGCAGCGGTGATGAACTTAACGCGGGTGGTGAAGGCGGCCTTTTCCTCAAGCTTCGCGTTGAGCAGTGTCGACATCACGATCGGCGCGCCACACAGATGCGTGACGCCGTGATCGAGAATGGCGTCGAAGATTGCCTTCGCCCGCACATGGCGCAGGCAGACATGCGTGCCGGCAACCGCCGAAAGCGTCCAGGGGAAGCACCAGCCGTTGCAGTGAAACATCGGCAGCGTCCAGAGGTAGATCGGGTGGCGGCCGATATCCGTCGCGAGGCTGTTGGCGAAGCACATAAGGTAAGCCGAGCGGTGTGAATAGACGACGCCCTTGGGGTTGCCCGTCGTGCCGGAGGTGTAATTGAGCGCGATCGCGTCCCACTCGTCCGAAGGCCGGGCGTACTGAAAGTCCCCGTCGCCGCCCTCACGGAACGCCACGGCATCTTCGTTGAAATGGCGCGATGGCGCGGCTTCCCGTTCGCCGTCCAGCCATTCGCCGTCGCGGAATTCGATGATGCGCGGCGCGCCCGGCATCCCCTCGACAGCCGCCGCGAGAAGGCCCGAGAATTCCGTATCGACGAAAACGATCTTCGCTTCACCGTGCTCAAGGATGAAGCGCACCATCGGCGCGTCGAGACGGGTATTGATCGTGTTGAGCACCGCGCCGAGCATCGGCACGGCATAGTGCAGTTCAAGCATCAGCGGGATGTTCGGCAGAAGGGCTGCAACCGTATCGCCCTTGCCGATACCCGCCTTCGCCAGCGCCGAGGCAAGCTTGCGAGCCCGCGCGTAGAACGCATCGTAACGAACGCGCTCGCGCCCGTGGATGATGGCGACGCGTTCGGGAAAGACCTTGGCTGCGCGTTCGAGGAAGGAGATCGGCGTCAGCGGCTGGAAATTGGCTTCCCGGCGGTCGAGATCGCGCGCATACGCGTTGGCAGACATGGAGTTCCTCCCCTCAGTGATAACGCCAGACTTCCCAGCGAGAATTTCCGTGTTTTTCTGTCGCCGGAACGACAAACTGTCGCGCATTGGAAATTTCCGCACAAGATGGCCTGCGATTCCGCCTCGATTTGATTGACTCGAAGGCACGGGCTGCTAACGAAGGCCGCATTGGAAAATCAGGTCCATTCGAAAGGACGTCATGCTCGATCGTGCCAAACACGACGCGATGGCCAATGCCATTCGTGCCCTCTCCATGGATGCCGTCGCGGCGGCAAAATCGGGTCATTCGGGACTGCCGCTCGGCGCAGCGGATGTGGCGACCGTTCTTTTCCGGGACTTTCTAAACTTCGATCCCGCCGACCCGGCCTGGCCGGATCGCGATCGCTTCGTGCTCTCAGCCGGACACGGCTCGATGCTGATCTATTCGCTCCTCCACCTCATCGGGGTGAAGGAAGCAAGCATGGACCAGCTCAAGGCCTTCCGCCAGCTCGGCTCCAAGACTGCCGGCCACCCGGAATTCGGCCATCTCGCCGGCGTCGAGGTCACCACCGGCCCGCTCGGCCAGGGCATTGCCACGGCCGTCGGCATGGCGCTCTCGGAGCGCAACCTGAACGCCCGCTTCTCCTCCAAGCTTGTCGATCACTATACCTACGTCCTCGCCGGCGACGGCTGCCTGATGGAAGGCATCAGCCAGGAAGCGATCACGCTCGCGGGGCACCTCAAGCTCTCGCGACTCATCGTGTTGTGGGACGATAACGGCATCTCGATCGACGGTCCGGTCTCGATCACCGACTCGACCGATCAGCTCGCGCGCTTTGCCGCCTCGGGCTGGGCGACCATCGCGATCGATGGACATGATCCCGAAGCGATCTCGAAAGCCCTCGCCAAGGCCAAGACCTCGGATCGCCCGACGCTGATCGCCTGCAAGACCACCATCGGTTACGGATTCCCCACTAAGGCCGGCACCTCGACTGCGCATGGCGCGATCACCGACGCCAAGGAACTCGCCGACGCCAAGGAAAAGCTCGGCTGGAAATCCGCGCCCTTCGTTGTTCCCGCCGATGTCTACGATCTCTGGAAGGCGACCGGCGCGCGCGGCGCCAAGGCCCATGCCGAGTGGAATGCACGGCTCGCCGCCGCCAAGCCGAAGGCGCGCGAGGAATTTCAGCGCGTCACCGCTGGCACCCTGCCGAAGGGCCTCGCCAAGGCCATTCGTTCGGTAAAAGCATCGGCCATCACAAATCCGCAAGAGGTCGCAACCCGCAAGGCCGGCGAGATCGTACTCGACGCACTGGCGCCGATCATGCCCGAGATCATCTCGGGTTCGGCGGACCTCACTGGTTCGAACAACACCCGCGCCAAGGGGATGACCCCGATCAAGGCCGGGGATTTCAAGGGTCAGTTCGTCCACTACGGCATCCGCGAGCACGCGATGGCGGCCGCCATGAACGGCCTCGCGCTGCACGGCGGCACGATCCCCGTCGGCGGCACCTTCCTCGTCTTCTCCGACTATTGCCGCCCGGCGATCCGCCTCTCTGCGCTGATGGGTCTGCGCGCCGTCTATGTCTTCACGCATGATTCCATCGGCGTGGGCGAAGACGGGCCGACGCATCAGCCGGTCGAGCATGTCGCCTCCCTGCGCGCCATGCCGAACCTCGATGTCTTCCGCCCCTGCGATCTCACGGAAACGGCGGAAGCTTGGGAATGCGCACTGCAGAACGAGCATCGCCCCTCGGTGCTGGCGCTCACGCGTCAAAACCTGCCGCAATTGCGCAAGGACGCCGGCGCGAAGAACCTTTCCTCACTCGGCGCCTATGAGCTTCTTGGCGCTGATGGCCGGGCGGATGTGACCATCTTCGCCTCGGGCTCGGAGGTTTCGCTTGCGGTCAAGGCGCGGTCGGAATTGTTGGCGACGGGTATTCTCGCCCGCGTCGTCTCCGTCCCGTGCATGGATCGCTTCCTTGCCCAGCCCGAAAGCTACCGCAAGAAGGTCATCGGTCGCGCGAAGGTCAAGATCGCGATCGAGGCGGGCGTGCGTCAGGGCTGGGATGCGATCATCGGCAACGATGGGGCCTTCATTGGCATGGAAGGCTTCGGCGCTTCCGGCCCGGCCGGCAAGGTGTTCGCGCATTTCGGCATCACGGCGGAGGCAATCGTCGCGGCTGCCAAGGCCCGGGTGCAGCGCTGATCCTTCAGCGCGTGTTCAGTTTTTCCGCGCCATGAGCGCGGAATCAAGGTGAGTGCCGGCATGGGAAAAGGCCGGCTTAAGGAGAGAGACATGGCGGTCAAGGTTTTCATCAATGGTTTCGGGCGCATCGGCCGCAACGTGCTGCGTGCGATCGTCGAATCCGGGCGCAAGGACATTCAGGTTGTCGGCATCAACGATCTCGGACCGGTCGAGACCAATGCCCACCTGCTGCGCTTCGACTCGGTTCATGGCAAGTTCCCGGCCGATGTGAAGGTCGATGGCGATTGCATCGTCATCAACGGCCAGAAGATCAAGGTCACCGCGATCAAGAACCCGGCCGAACTGCCGCACAAGGACCTCGGCGTCGATGTCGCGATGGAATGCACCGGCATCTTCACCGCGAAGGACAAGGCCTCGGCCCATCTCGCCGCGGGTGCCAAGCGCGTTCTGGTCTCGGCCCCGGCCGACGGCGCTGACCTTACGGTCGTCTATGGTGTCAACCACGCCAAGCTGACGAAGGATCACCTCGTCGTCTCGAACGCCTCCTGCACCACCAACTGCCTCGCACCGGTGGCCAAGGTCCTCAACGACGCGATCGGTATCGAGCGCGGCATGATGACCACGATCCATTCCTACACCGGCGACCAGCCGACGCTGGACACGATGCACAAGGATCTCTACCGCGCCCGCGCCGCCGCGCTCTCGATGATCCCGACCTCGACCGGCGCCGCCAAGGCCGTCGGCCTCGTGCTGCCGGAACTCAACGGCAAGCTCGACGGCTCGGCGATCCGCGTGCCGACCCCGAACGTCTCCGTGGTCGACCTCAAGTTCATCGCCAAGCGCGCGACCTCGAAGGACGAGATCAACGCCGCGATCAAGGCCGCTGCGGATGGTCCGCTCAAGGGCATTCTCGGCTACACCAACGCGCCGAATGTCTCGATCGACTTCAACCATGATCCGCATTCCTCGGTCTTCCACATGGACCAGACCAAGGTGATGGAAGGCACGCTGGTCTCGATCCTCTCGTGGTACGACAACGAATGGGGCTTCTCGAACCGCATGTCCGATACTGCGGTCGCGATGGCCAAGCTGATCTGAACTTTCCGAAAACGCGAAGGAGCCGGACATGAGTGATCGCATCGAACCCACCGTTGATCCGACCGCCGAGCCGGCTCCGCCACCCAAGGCCGCCCCGAAATCCGCCATCGACCAGCTCTCCCGCATCGAGGAGAAGGCCGCGCGGATCGAGGAGAAATTCGCGCGTTACGAAGCCGTGTTCGGCCGCGCGCAGGACAATCTCGACCGCGCCGCCAAGCGCGTCGAGGATGCCGCACGCTCGGTTGATGCGGTCGAACTTTCGACCGAGGTCGCCAATCTCCGCGCGACGGTTGCCAAGGTGCCGCGTTTCGCCTCGCTTGTTGCGACCGCCTTCATTACCGCCGTCGCGACAACGATCCTCGTCGTGCTGGTGCTCAAACTGTTTCCGGGCCTCGTGAAATGACCGCCTTCAAGACCCTCGACGACCTTTCGGCCAAGGGCAAGCGCGTGCTCGTCCGTGTCGATCTCAACGTGCCGATGGAAAACGGCAAGGTGACCGACGCAACCCGGCTCGAACGCATCCTGCCCACGATCCGCGATATCGCCGGCAAGGGGGGCAAGGTCATCCTCCTCGCCCATTTCGGCCGCCCGAAGGGCGAGACCTTCGCGGAGCGCGCGAACGAGAAGGAAAGCCTTGCGCCGGTCGCCGCCGCGCTGTCAGGACTGCTGGGCCGGTCGATCGCCACTGCAAAGGACTGTATCGGCCCCGAAGCCGAGAAGGCCGTCGCGGCGATGAAGGATGGCGATATTCTCTGCCTCGAGAACACCCGCTTCCATAAGGAAGAAGAGAAGAACAAGCCCGAATTCGTGGCCGCACTCGCCAAGCTCGGCGATGCCTATGTCAATGACGCCTTTTCCGCCGCGCACCGCGCCCACGCCTCGACCGAGGGGCTCGCGCGCGCCCTTCCCGCCTATGCCGGGCGGACGATGGAAGCTGAACTCAACGCCCTCAATGCCGCGCTCGGGCAGCCGAAGCGCCCTGTCATGGCGATCGTTGGCGGCGCCAAGGTCTCGACCAAGCTCGACCTTCTCGGCAATCTCGTTACCAAGGTCGATTGCCTCGTCATCGGCGGCGGCATGGCCAACACCTTCCTCGCCGCACGCGGGGTCAAGGTCGGCAAGAGCCTCTGCGAGCACGATCTCGCCGAAACCGCCCGCGAGATCGAAAAGAAGGCCAAGGCGGCGGGGTGCGAGATCCTGCTGCCGGTCGATGGGCTTCTGGCGAAGGAGTTCAGGGCCAACCCGCCCCATCGCGCCGCATCCGTAAACGATGTCGCCGAGGACGAGATGATCCTCGATGCCGGCCCGGCCTCGGCCAAGACCGTGATCGCGAAACTCGCTTCGATGAGAACGCTGGTCTGGAACGGGCCGCTCGGCGCGTTCGAACTGGCTCCATTCGATACGGCCACGGTCGCGGTTGCGAAGGAAGCGGCGCGGCTCGCCAAGGCTGGCGGCCTCGTCGCGGTGGCGGGCGGCGGCGACACGGTCGCGGCACTCAACCATGCCGGTATCGCCGACGACATGACCTATGTCTCGACCGCCGGCGGCGCCTTCCTCGAATGGATGGAAGGCAAGGAACTGCCGGGCGTGAAGGCCCTTCAGGCCTAATTCATTTGAGGTCGTCTTTAACGCCGTCGAGCCTAGCCCGGCGGCGTTATCCATTTGGCGCAAATCATGCGCTTTTTGATCGCTGCCGCTGGCGGAAACCACACCATTGCGCTAAGCCGCGCCAGATTTGCGAGAAAGGGGAGACTTTCATGGCCCGCATCACGATGCGTCAGCTGCTCGACCATGCCGCCGAACACGATTACGGCGTGCCCGCCTTCAACATCAACAACATGGAGCAGGCGCTCGCAATCATGGCCGCAGCCGACGGCACCGACAGCCCGGTCATCATCCAGGCTTCGCGCGGCGCACGTTCCTACGCCAACGACATCATGCTCAAGCACATGATGGACGCGGTGACCGAGATCTATCCGCATATCCCGGTCTGCGTGCATCTCGATCACGGCAACGAGCCTGCCACCTGCATGACCGCAATCCAGGCCGGATTCACCTCGGTGATGATGGACGGCTCGCTCAAGGCCGACGGCAAGACGCCGGGCGACTGGGATTACAATGTCGGCGTCACCAAGGCGGTGACGGAGATGGCCCATCTCGGCGGCATTTCGGTTGAAGGCGAACTCGGCGTGCTCGGTAGCCTGGAATCGGGCGAGGGCGAGAAGGAAGACGGCCACGGCTTCGAAGGCAAGCTCAGCCATGACCAGCTTCTCACCAACCCTGATGAAGCGGTGAAGTTCGTCAAGGAAACCAAGGTCGATGCGCTCGCGATCGCGATGGGCACCAGCCACGGCGCCTACAAATTCACACGCAAGCCTGATGGTGCGATCCTCGCGATGCATGTCATCGAGGAAATCCACCGCAAGCTGCCGAACACCCACCTCGTGATGCACGGCTCGTCCTCCGTGCCGCAGGACCTGCAGGACATCATCAACAAGTTCGGCGGCAAGATGAAGCCGACCTGGGGCGTGCCGGTCGAGGAAATCCAGCGCGGCATCAAGAACGGCGTGCGCAAGATCAACATCGACACCGACAACCGCATGGCGATGACCGGCCAGATCCGGCGCATCCTCGCCGAGGAGCCGGGCGAGTTCGACCCGCGCAAATATCTCAAGCCGGCGATGGAGGCGATGACCAAGCTGTGCCGCCAGCGCTTCGAGGAGTTCAACACGGCCGGGCAGGCTTCGAAGATCAAGAAGATCATCACGCTTGCCGACATGGCCAAGCTCTACGCCAAGGGCGCGCTCGACCCCAAGGTCGCGTGAATTGAACCCTCCTCCGAAGGCCCTCCCCTGGATGGCCTTCGGCAAGCGCAGATGCGCACCCCTACTTATACGAGGGATACCTCACTCAAGAGCGGCGGATGCCTGCCGGCATTCGCCCTTTTTCGTGTTTTATGGCATAGCTGATCCATGATCCCGCAATTCTTCCTCATCACGCCAGACATCAACGATCCACTGGCGTTCCGCCCGAAGCTCGAGGCCGTGCTCTCGACCGGCGCCGTCGCCGTCGTTCACGCCCGTTTCGGCGCTGCCTCCGACCAGGATCTGAAGAAGCGCGCGACCGCGCTGGTCTCGCTGGTGCAGGAGAAGGGTGCGGCCTTCATCATGGATTGTCCCGAGGATCCGCGCATCGCCGCGCGGCTCGGGCTCGACGGCGTGCACATCAACGCGCCCGGCCCATTGCTTGACGATGCCATCGCCAGCCTCAAGCCGGACCGGATCGTCGGCATCGGCGGTCTTCGTGCCCGTCACGACGCCATGGAAGCGGGCGAGCGCGATGTCGATTACGTGATGTTCGGCGAGCCGCGCGCCGACGGGTCCGTACCCGCCCTCGCCCAGACTGTCGAGCGGGCTCAATGGTGGGCGGAAATCTTCAATGTGCCTTGCATCGCCTATGCCGGCGATCTTGACGCCGTGGAAGCACTGGCCGCGACCGGCGCGGAGTTCATCGCCCTCGGGGCCTGGCTCTTCGAGACGCCCGACCCGGCCGGGACGCTTGCGGAGGCACGGCGCATCGCCAAGGCCCGCGTGCTCTCGCTGGCGCAGCCCGGTTGAGCCGAGGCTTGCTTTCAGCCCGAAAATGCCGCAACACCCGGCCCTGATTTCCGGGCTTTCGCCCACCCCGCTGTTTAACCGGATTGCCCCATGATTCGCTCTCCTCTCATGAACGTGATGACGGCTGCCGCCATCAAGGCCGGCAAGAGCCTCAAGCGCGATTTCGCCGAACTCCCTTCGCTCACCATTTCGCGCAAGGGCCCCGGCGATTTCGTCTCGGAAGCGGACAAGAAAGCGGAGCGCATCCTGTTTCAGGAACTTTCCAAGGCCCGGCCGGGCTATGGCTTCCTGATGGAGGAGGAAGGCACCTTCGAGGGCACGGACAAGTCGCATCGTTTCATCATCGACCCGCTCGATGGCACGACGAATTTCCTGCACAACATCGCCCAGTTCGCGATCTCGATCGGGCTTGAGCGCGAGGACGAGATCGTCGCCGGCCTGGTCTACAATCCCGCGACCGAGGAAATGTATGTCGCCGAGAAGGGCCAGGGCGCCTTCGCGATGGGGGCGGACCAGCGCGGCAACTACCGCCTCCGCGTCTCGCCGCGCACCGATTTCGCCGACGCGGTGATCGGCTGCGGCATTCCCCATGCGGGACGCGGCGATCATGGCCAGTTCATCCGCGAACTGGCGGGAATCATGCCGCGCTGCTCGGGCGTGCGCCGGCTCGGCGCAGCTGCGCTCGATCTTGCCTATGTCGCCTCGGGCCGGCTTGAAGGCTTCTGGGAGCGCAATCTCTCGCCGTGGGACACGGCGGCGGGCATCCTGCTCGTGCGCGAAGCCGGTGGGTTCGCCAGCGCCATCGACGGGTCCGAACGCATCTTCGAGACACGGGGCATCATCGCCGGCAACGAGATGACCCACACGACCTTGCTGAAGGCCATTTCCGCCGCCTGATTGATCCAAAGCTGTTGCCATTCCTGCCCGAACGGTCTTGATTAGCGCCGGCACGGGAAAAGGAGTGGGAATGTCGAGCGCGACGACACGCCGGAAATTGACATCGCCGGGGCTCTTCCTGTTCCGGATGATCGTTTTCCTCGTCCTGGCCGGGTTGATCCTGCTGGTCATCCAGAAACAGGTCCTCGTAGCCTTCTGGGCCAATCCCGCGCTCAATGGCCTCATCCTGCTGGTGCTCACGCTCGGCATTGTCTTTGCCTTCGCGCAGGTCGGTCGCCTTTTCCGCGAGATCCGCTGGGTGAACTCGCTCATCACGCCGGACGAGACCAAGGCCGCCGCCGAACCCGTGCTGCTCGCACCAATGGCGGCGCTGCTGGGCGATCGCATCGGCCGCAACAACATTTCAACCCTCACGTTGCGTTCAGTGCTCGATTCGATTGGCGGGCGCCTCGACGAGAGCCGCGAGATCGCGCGCTACCTCACGGGCCTGCTCGTGTTTCTCGGACTGCTCGGCACCTTCTGGGGGCTGATCGAAACGGTAAGTTCGATCGGGACCGTGATCGAGAAGCTACCCTCCGGTGGTGAGAACAATGCTCTTTTCGACGAGTTGAAGCGCTCGCTCGCCGCCCCGCTCGGTGGCATGGGTATCGCGTTTTCGTCCTCACTATTCGGTCTTGCCGGTTCGCTGACGCTCGGCTTTCTCGATCTCCAGGCCGGGCAAGCGCAGAGCCGTTTCTTCTACGAGGTCGAGGAATGGCTCTCGGGCCGCGTCGACGACCAGCCGACCCCGACCGGAGCGCCGGCAGATCTCCGTCAGGCGCTCGACGGCATTTCGCGCGCCGTCAATGATGCTGGCGCCGGCCGAAATGCGAGCCAGTCCATCGCGCAGCTCGCCGAGGGCATCCAGGCAATGGTCCAGCACATGCGCAGCGAACAGCAGATGATCCGATCATGGGTCGAGGCGCAATCGGCACAGCAGGCCGACGTCAAGCGCCTGCTAGAACGTCTCGCGCGAGATCCCCAGACCCTCGCGCCTCTCCCGCCATCGCCGCCCGAGGAGCGGAAGAGCGAATGACGGAACGGGGAAGCTGACATGGCGCTCGGCCGCACGCGCAACCGGGACCGCGGGATTGACTACTGGCCGGGCTTCGTCGATGCCCTCTCGACCCTGCTGCTCGTCTTTATCTTCCTGCTCGCCGTCTTCATGCTCGGGCAATTTTTCATCAGCCGCGAGATCGCCGGCAAGGACGATTTCCTCCAGCAGTTGAACCAGCGCATCGCCGCGCTCACCGATCTTCTCGCGCTGGAAAAAAGCGCCAAGGAAAGCGCCGAGGCGCGCATTACCTCGCTCACCGCGACGCTGGCCAGTGAGAAAGCCGAGCGCGAACGACTCCAGGGCTTGCTGGCGGGTTCGCAGACCGATCAAACCCGGCTCGACGCCCTCTCCCGCCGGGCGGATGAGGAGAAGGACGCGGCAGCGCGCGCCTTGCGCGAGGTCGAACTCCTCAACCAGCAGATCCGCGCCATGCGTCAGCAGCTTCAGGCGCTCGAAAACGCATTGGCCGGAGCCGAAACACGCGAAAAGGATGCGCAGGTCCGCATCACCGATCTCGGCAGCCGACTCAACGTCGCGCTCGCCCAGCGCGTGCAGGAACTCACCAAATACCGGTCCGATTTCTTCGGCCGGCTGCGAACGGTGCTCTCCTCGCGGCCCGATATCCGCATCGTCGGCGACCGGTTCGTATTCCAGTCGGAAATCTTCTTCGGTTCCGGCGCGGACGAGCTTGAAAACGCGGGCAAGGACGAACTCGACAAGCTCGCCTCGGCACTGGTCGAACTCGAACGCACCATCCCGCCGGACATCACCTGGGTCGCGCGCATCGACGGGCACACCGACAAACGACCGCTCTCCGGCGCGGGGAAATTCAAGGATAACTGGGATCTCTCCTCGGCGCGTGCAATCGCGGTGGTACGCTACCTGATCTCGAAGGGCGTCTCGCCCCAGCGTCTGGTCGCGGCCGGCTTCGGCGAGTTCGCCCCGCTCGAATTCGGCGATACGCCGGAGGCGCTTTCCCGGAACCGCCGCCTCGAACTCAAGCTGACCGAGCGCTAGAGGTCAGCCCGCACTGAACTGGAGTGTCGCGAGCCGCGCGTAAAGTCCGCCGGCGGAGGCGAGGCGCTCGTGCGTGCCTTCCTCGACGATCTGACCGTGATCAAGCACGAGGATGCGATCCGCGTTGCGGATCGTCGCCAACCGATGCGCGATGACGAGCGCTGTGCGCCCCTGCATCGCCTTGTCGAGCGCCTCCTGCACGGCGCGCTCGTTCTCGGCGTCGAGCGCCGAGGTCGCCTCGTCGAGCAGGAGAATCGGAGCATCGCGCAAGATCGCGCGAGCAATGGCAATCCGCTGACGCTCGCCACCGGAGAGCGTGACGCCGCGCTCACCGATCTCGGTCGCCAGCCCCTGCGGCAGCCGGTCGGCGAAGCGCGTCACCGCCGCCTGCTCTGCGGCAGCACGGACAGCCTCGTCGGAAGCCTCCGGTCGGGCGATGCGGATGTTCTCCGCGATCGTCTCGGCGAAGATCGCGGCATCCTGCGGCACGATGGCGATGTTGGCGCGAAGATCAGCCAGGCTCATCGACTGGATCGGCGTGCCATCGATACGGACGACGCCATTGCTCGGATCGTAAAAGCGCAGGAGGAGCTGGAACAGGCTCGTCTTGCCCGCGCCGGAAGGGCCGACGATGGCCACCCGCTCGCCGGATTTCACCGCGAGGCTGATCGGTCCGAGCACCTGCCGGTCCGGAGCGCCGGGATAGGCGAAGGTAACATTCTCGAAGACAATCTCGCCACGCGGCGGCGCGGTTGGCTTCACCGGCTGGGCCGGCTCCTGCACTCGGGGTGTCGTCGCGAGGAGGTCCGCAAGGCGTTGCGCCGCGCCGGCTGCCTGATTAAGCTGGCCGAACACCTCCGACAACTGCCCGAGCGAACTTGCCGCAAAGACGGCATAGAGCACGAATTGCGAAAGCCGCCCTGCAGTCATCTCGCCGGCGATCACCGCCTTCGCCCCAGTCCAGAGCACGAAGGTGATCGAGGCGAAGGCAATGAAAATGATGATCGTCGTCAGGAAAGCCCGCGCCTTGGTCGCCGCACGTGCGGCCTGATAAGCGCTCTCGACAGCATCAGCAAAGCGCAAGACCGCAGCGTGTTCTCCGCCGAAACCCTGCACGACGCGCACCGCACCGATGCGCTCGGTCGCAAAGGACGCGGCATTCGCCAGCGTATCCTGCGCGTTCTGCCCCCGTTTGCGGACCCCACGTCCCGCAGCGACCAAGGGCAGAACGATCAATGGGATCGCGAACAGCACCAGCACAGAAAGTTTCGGCGAGGTAACGATCATCATCGCCACGGCACCGATCAGGGTGATCGCGTTGCGCAGGGCGACCGAGGCGCTGGCGCCGAAGGTGGATTTCAGTTCGGTCGTATCCGCCGTCAGCCGAGAGACGATCTCGCCCGAACGGGCCGAATCGAAAAACGCACCGTCGAGGCTCATCACGCGCTCGAATACCGCCTGTCGGATGCGGGCGACCACACGCTCGCCCACGGTCATGACATAAAAATAACGGACGCCCGCCGCGACCGCGAGGCCGCCCGTCAGCACGACGATCATCCCGAAATAGGCATCGACGATGCCGCGGTTCTCGCCGGAAAAGCCGAAATCCACCATGCGGCGCACCGCGAGCGGAACAGCCAGCGTGAGACCGGCCGCAACCATCAGCGCCACCAGCGCGATAACGATGCGATAGCGCTCGGCCTTCGCGAAAGGCACCAGCATCCGGAGGGAAGAGAGATCGGGGCGGAAGCGCCGGGCGGTCGGTTTCTGCGTCGTCTCGGAACTCATCCCGCCCTCGTGAACTGCAGGCATTCAACTGCCCGGCTCGGATTGCAAAAGTCGCATATGTCGTTTGGACGCTGGGCGCTTGTCCCGTCAAGCACTCTCATGTATAGGGGCGCTCTCACGAACAGGGTTCTGGCGTCTTGACGGCCCCGAACGCGGCTGACGAGACGGTTTTTTGCGCACGAAAGGCTTCCACCATGAAGGCGGACATCCATCCCGACTATCATTTCATCAAGGTCGTCATGACCGACGGCACCGAGTTCATCACCCGCTCGACCTACGGCAAGGCGGATGACCAGCTCAACCTCGATATCGACCCGAAGACCCATCCGGCCTGGACCGGTGGCACGCAGACGCTGATGGATCGCGGCGGTCGCGTCTCGAAATTCAACAACAAGTACGCCGGCTTCTCCTTCGGCAAGAAGTGAGATCAGGCAGCACCGTACTGCTTCCAGCCTCGAATGGAAAAAGGCCCGCCTTCCGGCGGGCCTTTCGTATTTCAGGGTGCGGAGGCGCCCGTTACTTGCCGGAAAATGCGGCAGCGAGACGGTCTAGCTGTCCGGCAATCGGGTTGGACGGCTGCGCGACCGGGGCTTTGCCCTTCAGTTCATCGTCAATGCGGCAGATCCGTGCCTGAAGCGATTGCGAACGGGCGATGAGATCGCGCAGGCGCTCGGGCAGCTGCCCGTAGACATCCGCTGCCATGTTGGAATCCTGCATCGCGAGAACGACGCGGCTGTGCTCGCGTTCGGCATCCGCCCGGGTAAGCTCACCTTCGTTGACGGCGCGCTGGAGCAGCAGCCAGGAGGTCAGCTGCATCAGACGCGTTGTCAGGCGCATGCTTTCGCTGGCGTAAGCAAGGCCGACAGTCCGGTCGAGCGCCTTGGAGTCGTTCCGACCGTCGCCATCAAGATAGGCCGCCGTCGCCTCGACGAGGCTCATGCCCTCACGGAAGAGCGCCATGAAGCCTTCGGACGCCAGCATGCGCTCGGTGAACGAGACAGCCGCCACCGGCTCGCTCGCCCCGGTTTTGCCAATTCCTGCCATCGAGGTATCGCGCGTCTTGTCCTGCATGGTTAGCCTCCGCCATCCGGTGTGCCGCAACGAGACAGTGCGGCTGATGGGAAGGGTTGCTGCAAGACTAACACCAAACGCGCATGTCGAGATAAAGGCGCTCGGATCATGGTTAACGCGGCGGGACAAAAAAAGGACCGCCGAAGCGATCCTGAATGAAGTCCAACAGGGAGGCGTCAAACAGAGTAGCAGGAGCCACTCGGGATCCGGCGAACCGGAACAATTCCGAATTTACCCTAAAAGGTTTGATGATCCGTTAATTTGAGAGAATTTTCATCAAATGCTGCGGATCTTTCGCTAACCCTATGATTTCGGGAACGATTCATCGTGTTAGCCGGCATGACGCTAGAGACGGAACAGGGCATCCGCTGCCGCCTGGGATCTCATCTTCTCTGCACGCGCCTGCGAGAGGCGCTCGATCTCTCCCTTGAGCAGCTCGATGCGGGCATCGATGTCCGCCAGCGAGACCGGTGCCAGATCCTGCCCGATCTCGTGGGTGGTTTTCTTCTTTGCCGGCATTTCCTCATCGAACATTCGAACCTCCCGTCACGATCTGACATGCACGGTTGCATGAGCCAATTGCGGACAGTATAAGGGCGCATTCCCAAATTGGCATCGAGTCTTTCTCGTTGCGGGCCGCCCGGGGAAGGCGGCGCGAACGGAGAGACGTATCCAAAAACCCCAGAACCGGCGCATCCGGACAACGACAAGACCCGAGGAGTTAAGATCGATGGCAACGCTGCTCATGCCCAAGGCGACCGCTGTCTGGCTGGTGGAGAACACCGCGCTGACCTTCGATCAGATCGCCGCCTTCTGCAATCTGCACCCGCTCGAGGTGAAGGGCATCGCCGACGGCGACGTCGCGGCGGGGATGAAGGGGCTCGACCCGGTGCAGGCCGGGCAGCTCACGCGCGACGAACTCGAGCGCGCCGAGGCAAACCCTGAATACCGCCTCAAGCTCCTTGAGCCGAAAGTCCGCCTGCCGGATCTCAAGCGGACCAAGGGCCCGCGCTACACCCCGGTTTCCAAGCGGCAAGATCGCCCGAACGCGATCCAGTGGCTCATCAAGAACCACCCCGAACTCAAGGATGCCCAGATCATCCGCCTCGTCGGCACCACAAAATCGACCATCCAGTCGGTCCGCGAGCGCACGCACTGGAATTCGGGCAACCTCCAGCCGCTCGATCCCGTTACGCTCGGCCTCTGCTCGCAGATCGACCTCGATCTGGAAGTGAGCCGCGCCGCGAAGGATCGTCCTGTCGTTGCTGCACCGGATGTCGGAGCAACCTTGATCCCGGCAGAGGTGACGACTGCTGCCGACGCGCCGAAAAAGAAGGTCGAGCTCGATGCCGAGCACGTCTTCGCCAAGCTCAAGGATCTGAAGCCGCTCGACGAGCAGGAGTGACATCACCCTCCCGTTGCATATAAATCAGAAATACACGGAAAAGTAGCAATTATGGATAATGCTCCCCTGCGTTGCAAAGGGAGCCTCATCCGTGCCGTTTCTGATCGATACCTGCGTCCTGCGGGAGCTACATCTTCCGCGCCCCTTCTGGCGTGTCCGGCGCGCCGTCGACGACCTCTGGATGGAGGACATCCACATGAGCGCCGTCACCTTCGCGATCATGGAAGGCGGCGTCCAGCGTTTGCCGCAGGAGTTCAAGCAACGCCGTGTGCGCAGTTGGATGCAGGACATCCGCCGCAAGCTCGGCACCAATCTGCACGGGATCGACTACGAAACCGGCATCGTCTGGGGGCAGATCATGAGTTCTGCCGCCCGCCGCCGGCTGAAGCTGCCCTACCACGACAGCCTTGTCGCCGCGACGGCGAAGCGCCACGAACTCACGATCATGACGCAGAACATCGGCTATTTCGCGCCCTTCAACATCGAGATCTTCAATCCCTGGGCCGACCCCAAGGAAACGAAATACGATTTCGGCGAGGAGCCCGAGGACAAGTCGATCCAGCCGGGTTCGACCAGCGCCGAATTCCTCATTCCGGGCGGCAGCGACGACGTTCTCGAGAACGCCGCCGCCTGATTGATCAGCCCTTCAGGTTGGCTTCGCCGAGCGCCTTGGCGATCTCGTCGAGAATAACGGGATCGTCGATCGTTGCTGGCATGGACCAAGCATCCCCGTCAGCGATCTTCTTCATAGTGCCGCGCAGGATCTTGCCGGAGCGCGTCTTCGGCAACCGGTTGACAACGAGTGTGTGCTTGAACGCCGCAACGGGGCCGATCTGGTCGCGCACGAGGCGGACGCAGTCCTTCGCGATATCGGCGTGGCTGGTGTTAACGCCACTCTTGAGCACGACAAACCCGAGCGGAACCTCGCCCTTCAGGCTGTCCTTGGCGCCAATCACGGCGCATTCCGCGACGCTCGGATGGGAGGAAAGCACCTCCTCCATGCCGCCCGTCGAGAGGCGATGGCCGGCGACGTTGATGATGTCGTCGGTGCGGCCCATGATGAAGAGATAGCCGTCCTCGTCGCGGTAGCCCGCGTCCGAAGTCGAATAGTACCCGTGGAACTCGTTGAGATAGCTTGAGCGGAATCGCTCCTCCGCATTCCACAGGGTCGGAAGACAGCCCGGCGGCAGCGGCAGCTTGATGGCGATCGTGCCCATCTTGCCCGCCTCGACCTCCTTGCCGGTCTCGTCGAGAATATGGATTTCATGGCCCGGCATTGGCACGGTGGGCGAACCGTATTTCACCGGGAGGATGCCGAGCCCGAGCGGGTTGCCCGCGATGGCCCAGCCGGTTTCCGTCTGCCACCAATGGTCGATGACCGGAACCTTGAGGATATCCTCGGCCCATTTCACGGTATCGGGGTCGGCGCGTTCGCCGGCGAGGAACAGCGCCTTCAGGCCGGAAAGATCGTATTTCCCGAGATATTCCGCCTTGGGATCTTCCTTCTTGATCGCGCGGAAGGCAGTCGGCGCGGTGAACAGCACTTTGATGTTGTGCTCGGAGATCATACGCCAGAAGGCGCCGGGATCGGGTGTGCCGACCGGCTTGCCCTCATAAACGACCGTGGTCGCCCCGCGCAGCAGCGGAGCGTAGCAGATGTAAGAATGACCAACGACCCAGCCGACATCCGAGGCAGCCCAGTAAACGTCGCCCGGCTGGATGTCGTAGATCGCACCCATCGTCCAGTTAAGGGCAACCATGTGGCCGCCATTGTCGCGGACAACGCCCTTGGGCTTCCCGGTAGTGCCGGAGGTATAGAGGATGTAGAGCGGATCGGTCGCCTTCATCGGTTCCGGCGCGAGCGGGCCGATACCCTCGGCCTTGAGCCCTTCGCAGGTCTTGGCCCAATCCTGGTCGCGCCCTTCGATCAGGCCCGCCGTTTCCTGCGGGCGCTGGAAGATCAGGCAGTTCGACGGCTTGTGCTTCGCTTCCTCAATCGCCCGGTCAAGCAACGGCTTGTAATGCACCACCCGACCCGGCTCGATGCCGCAGGAGGCAGCAAGGATCATTTTCGGCTGGGCATCATCGATGCGGGTTGCCAGTTCATGCGCGGCGAAACCGCCGAAAACAACCGAATGAATCGCGCCAATACGCGCGCAGGCCAGCATCGCGACGACAGCTTCGGGGATCATCGGCATGTAGATAATAACGCGATCACCCTTCGCGACGTTGAAGCGCCGGAGTGCATGGCCCAGCACCTCGACCTCGCGCAGGAGCTCGGCATAGGTCAACACGCGTTTGGTGTCCGCCAGCGGGGAATCATAGATCAGCGCCGGTTGCTCGCCACGGCCGTCGCGCACATGGCGGTCGAGACAGTTCGCTGTCGTATTGCAGACCCCGTCGGGGAACCAGCGGCCGTAGACACCGGCCTCGGCATCGAAGACGGTCTTCGGCGGCGTGATCCAGTCAAGCGCGCCTGCCTGTTCGCCCCAGAACCCCTGCGGGTCCTTCATCCAGCGGGCATAGATGTCGTGATACCGGCTCGTTCCCATCGCGTCCTCCCAAACGAAATCCAGGGTCTGGCCATTCTATAACCACGATCGGCGTCGAGTTTCGCTTAGCAATTTGTGGAACGACGATCGCATGGCGCGGCAAAATCATGCGCCTCAGCCTGTTGACCTGGCAATGCCCTGTTGCGAAAGTCCGGGCTTTGAGACGCTTGATTTGCTGGCCTGCCGATGGTTAGTCCGCGTGCAATCAGCAGCAGGGAACGGACTTGAGCGAGATCATCAAGGATTCGCTGGCTCGCCTCGGCGCAGCGCTCGATCGGCTGGACGCGGCTGCCCTGCGCCATGCCGACGGTGATCGTGCGCGCATGACGCTGGAGGCGGAACTCAACCTGATGCGAGAGGATCGCCATCAGCTTGCCCGCCTGCTCGATGAGGAAAAGACCGCGCGGGCCGAAGCCGATTCCGGCCTGAGTGAGCTTGGCCCCCGGATCGACCGCGCGATTGCCGCGATCCGGCAGGGCATGGCGGAAGGATAGGCGATGGCCCAGCTCAGTGTGACCATCGACGGCAAGCAGTTCCGCATGGCCTGCGAGGATGGGCAGGAAGCCCATCTCGAAAAACTCGCCGCCCACCTGGACCAGCGCGTGAAGACCATGCGCGAAAGTTTCGGAGAGATCGGCGACCTCCGCCTGTCCGTTATGGCAGCGCTGATGGTCTGCGACGAATATTACGAGGAAAAGCGCCGCAACGACACGCTGCAGGAAGCCGCGCAGCACGATCGCGCCGCGCGCAGCGAGGCTGCGGAAAGCGTCAACCAGCGTGATAATGCCATCGCCGCGGCCATCGATGGGCTGACCCAGCGCATCGAGCGCATCACCCGCAGCCTCACGCATACGCCGGACGAGAACTGACCCCTTCTCTTTCGCCCGTGAAGCTCCTACATTGAGAGCGCGGGGCTGCGGGATGCGGCAGGTTATACGTATTCCCCGGGGCCTTAACGATCCTTAGGGAGCTGTTCTTATCCGGACCCGTGGGTCCGGGTACACGGCGCCCACCTACTTATGTAGGTTCCCGGGATCGACACTCCACCGGTCATCGTGGCTCCGCACCTCTCTCTTTTCGGCAGGACCGAGACCTCATGCGCATTCTTTTTCTCGGCGATGTCGTCGGCAAACCCGGTCGTCGAGCCGTCGCGGAACAGCTTCCCGGCCTCCGCCAGAAATGGAACCTCGATTGCGTGGTGGTCAACGGCGAGAACTCCGCCGGCACCATCGGCATCACCGAGGCGATCTGCAACGAGATCCTCGACGCCGGCGCGGATGTCGTCACTCTCGGCAACCACGCCTGGGACCAGCGCGAGGCGCTCGTTTTCATCGAGCGCGAGCACCGGCTGATCCGCCCCGCGAATTTCTCTGCCGGAACGCCGGGACGTGGTGCGGCACTCATCGAGGCGCGGAATGGCGCCCGTGTGCTCGTCGTCAACCTCATCGGCCGCGTTTTCATGCAACTCTCGGACGACCCCTTCGTCGAGATTGAACGGCAGATTGCCGCCTGCCCGCTGGGCCACGGCTGCGACGCGATGCTGATCGACATGCACGCCGAGGCCACCAGCGAGAAGCAAGCGATGGCGCAATTCGTCGATGGCCGCGCGTCCATCGTCGTCGGCACCCATACCCATGTGCCGACGGCTGACCATCACATCCTCGCCGGGGGCACCGCCTATATGTCGGATGCCGGCATGTGCGGCGATTACGATTCGATCCTCGGCTGCCAGAAGGAAGCACCGATGCACCGCCTGATGCACTCGACGCCCTCCGGCCGATTCGAGAGCGCCGAGGGCGAGGCGACGCTCTGCGGATTCGCAGTCGAAACCGACGACAAGACCGGACTCGCCACCAAATGCTGGGCCGTGCGCCTCGGCCCGATGCTGGAAGAAAGCCGCCCCAAGGGGTGGGAATGACACCGTCGGGAATGATCGCGGCACGCCTTCGCGGCTCCACTTTCGCCCTTGCCGTACTCATTTCGGTTCCTGCCGCCGCGCAGACGGATCGCGCCGTTGAATCCCCTGATCTGTGGCGTCGTCGCGAGGAGAGTCGCCTCGCCGCCCAACGCCGCGATTGCGAGGCGCAATGGGCGGGCATGGAAAGATCGGCTCGTGCTGGCGCCACCGGGAAGGAGGCTTTCGTCGAGGATTGTCTCGCCGAGGCGCGGATCGCGCGCTGCCACCCGCCGGGCAACAACCCCACCTGCCGCTATCTGCGCCGGGAAGAGCGCAAGGCGCGCGAAAACCGCGCGCAGCCCTAGCTGGCTTTCTTGATTTTTGCCCGCGTATTTGGTTTAGCGGGCCGCACCTCCCGCCTCTTCACGAGCAAGGACGCCCTCATGGCCGGTCATTCGCAATTCAAGAACATCATGCATCGCAAGGGCAAGCAGGATGCCGTGCGCTCCAAGCTGTTCTCGAAGCTCGCGCGTGAAATCACCGTCGCCGCCAAGATGGGCATGCCTGATCCCAACATGAACCCGCGCCTGCGCATGGCCGTGCTGGCCGCGCGCGCCCAGAGCATGCCCAAGGACAATATCGAGCGCGCGATCAAGAAGGCGTCGGGCGGAGATGCGGAGAACTACGAAGAAGTGCGCTACGAGGGCCGCGGCCCCGGCGGCGTGATGCTCATCGTCGAGGCGCTGACCGACAACCGCAACCGCACCTCCGCTGCCGTGCGCTCCTATTTCACCAAGGCGGGCGGCGAGTTGGGTGCGACCGGCTCGGCCACTTTCATGTTCGACCGTGCCGGCGAAGTCACTTATCCGACCGAAGCGGGCGACGCCGACGCAATCATGGAAGCCGCGATCGAGGCCGGCGCCGACGATGTCGTCTCCGACGAGAACGGGCACACAATTTATTGCGCCTTCGAGGATCTGTCCGAGGTCTCCAAGGCGCTCGAAGCCGCGCTCGGCGCCCCCGCCTCGGCGAAGGGCATCTGGAAGCCGCAGAACAACGTCGAGCTCGATCTCGACCGCGCGACCTCAGTGATGAAGCTCATCGACAACCTCGACAACGACGATGACGTGCAAAACGTATTCTCGAACTTCGAGGTTTCCGACGAGGTAATGGCGAAGCTCACAGCCTGAGCCGTTGAAAACACGCCAGAGGCGGTTTCCGCCGTGCGCTCTCCGTGCATAACGTGAGTGCATGGCATCCGTCACGCGAATCATCGGCATCGATCCTGGCCTCCGCCACACCGGCTGGGGGATCATTGAGGTCGAGGGCACGCGTCTCGGCTTCGTGGCTTGCGGCGCCGTTGAGCCCACGCCCGCCGCCGATCTTGCCGACCGGCTGGCCGCGATCCACGAAGGTCTACGCGCCGTCATCACCGATCATATGCCTAATGAAGCCGCGGTCGAGGAAACCTTCCTCAACAAGGACCCGCGCTCGACCCTCAAGCTCGGCGCGGCCAGAGGCGTCGCCATGCTGGTGCCGGCGCAAGCCGGACTGAAGGTCGCGGAATACGCCCCCAATCAGGTAAAGAAGAGTGTGGTCGGTGCCGGCCACGCCGAGAAGGCGCAGATCCGCATGATGGTGAAGGTGCTGCTGCCCAAGGCGGAATTCCGCACCGACGACATGGCGGATGCGCTGGCCATCGCCATCTGCCATGCGCACAACAGAAAGGTGAGATGAATAGCATCATGACCTTGATCCGATCCCTCTTCGGCGCCGCGCTCCCACTGCTCGCCGGCACGCTCCCGGCTCTTGCCGCGGCACCGGACGCACGCCCGATCGGCGGCCGTTACGCACTCCACCGCGAAGCCTGCGCGGCGAATGACATCTTCCTCACGCTCAAAGGGGACCGGCTCGACCTCCCGGTCTTTTCCTGCACCGGGCTTGCTTTCAAGCCGCGCACCGGCGGATCAGGCGACAGCGCGTCATGGGCCGTGAGCGCAAAGAGATGTGAGGGCGAGGAGGGCAAACCCGGACCGCAGAAATTCGCGATCGAGATGCGCGGCACCTCCATGCGTATCCTCTGGCCAAACGGCGACAAGAGCGCGCTGCTGATACGCTGCGGGCAGTAACATGATCGGCAAGCTCAAAGGCACTATCGACAGCTATGACGAGGACAGCGTGATCCTCGACGTTCACGGCGTCGGCTATCTCGTACATTGTTCCGCGCGTACGCTGCAATCGTTGCCCCAGCCGGGCGAGGCCGCCACGCTCTTCATCGAGACCATCGTCCGGGAGGACATGATCCGCCTGTTCGGGTTTGCCAGTGCGATCGAGAAGGAGTGGTTCAACATTCTTCTCGATGTGCAGGGTGTAGGCCAGAAGGTCGCGCTCGCGATCCTCTCGACGTTGCGCCCGGCCGAACTCGCCTCCGCCATCGCCATGAAGGACAAGGCGTCGATCGCGCGATCGCCCGGCGTCGGGCCGAAGCTCGCCGAACGGATCTGCGTCGAATTGAAGGACAAGGCTCCGGTCTTCGGCAGTGTCGATCCGGCCGTGGTGAAACTGGCGGGCGATGTCGAGGAGAAGCGCGCGGCGGGGCCGTTGCGCGATGCGGTCTCGGCTCTCGTCAATCTTGGCTATGCGCAGCCGCAAGCGGCAGCGGCTATCGCCGCAGCTGCAAAGGCACTCGGCGAGAATGCGGAAACCGGCGCGCTCATCCGGCAGGGTCTGAAGGAACTGGCAAAATGAAGGATCGCGGCCTCCTGCCTGACGGCGTTGTCTTCCGGGCGGTCGACGAGAAACAGATCATCTCCGACTTCATGACACGCCATTGGGGTTCGCCGCGCATGCTGGTGGGCATGCATACCTATGACGTCACCGAAATTGAGGCGCATGGCCTCTTCGATGCCGCAGGCGACCTGCTCGCTTTCGCGAGCTGGAAGCTGCGGGACCGGACAATCGTTCTCTGCGCGCTCCACGCGCTCAGGGAGGGCAACCGTTTTGCCACCCTCCTGCTCGGCGAAATCAAGGCGCTGGCGCAACGGATCGGCGCGCGATCGATCCGCTCGATGGTGACGAACGACAACATGCCGGCGCTGGTTTTCTATCAAAAGAACGGCTTCCGTTTCGCCACGCTCTATGTCGGCGCGGTCGATGCCTACCGACCGGTCATGCCCGGCATGATCACGCACGGCCATCTCGGCCTGCCGATCCACGATGCACTGGAACTGGAATGCTTGATCTGAGATGAAACGCCCCTCGAGAAGGCACAACCTTGCCGGGCGTCAGGCCCTGGAGCATTCATAGATTGCATTTCCAGATGAAATGCCGCCGCATGGGTTGAATTCGAGCATCAAATGCGCCCCTATCACGACGAAATGCGCAGAATCAGCGCGGGAGATGGGGACCGACGTGAACGAAACCCCGTTCAAGATCGAACCACTGACCGATACCGACCTCCTCAAGGCGCTTCTGGCCCGCCGCTGGGGCGATGATCTGATGATGTTCGGGCGGACATGGAAGATCGGCGAATACGAGGCGATCGTCGCACGCGACGACAACGGCGAGGTGCTTGGAATCGCGACCCATGCCGTACAGAAGACCACTATTCTCGCCCTCACCGTTGACAATTTCTCGGCTGTGCGCGGCGTTGGCAAGGCGCTCCTCGACCGGATCGCCGAGATCGGCCGCGAGAAGGGTGCGCGCGTCATCCGCGTCCTGACCACGAACGACAATACCCCTTCGCTGCGCTATTTCCAGAAGCTCGGCTTCCGCATTGTCGCGCTTTATCCCGGGGCCGTGATGATCTATCGCACAGTGGCGCGTAACCTGCCGGAAATCGGGGTCGACGGCATCCCCGTGCGCGACGCCATCGAACTGGAGATCGACCTGTGAGCCGTCCCGGCCTGCTGAACCCCGAAAAGCGCGGCGATGATTTCGATCAATCGATCCGCCCGCTCGCGCTCGGCGAGTTCATCGGGCAGCAACAGGCGCAGGAAAACCTCAAGGTCTTCATTCAAGCCGCGAAAACGCGCGGCGAGGCGCTCGACCATGTGCTCTTTGTCGGCCCGCCCGGCCTCGGCAAAACGACGCTGGCGCAGATCGTCGCGCGTGAGCTCGGCGTCAATTTCCGCTCAACCTCCGGCCCGGTGATCGCCAAGGCGGGCGATCTCGCCGCCCAGCTCACCAATCTCGATGAGCGCGATGTGCTGTTCATCGACGAGATCCATCGCCTGAACCCCGCCGTCGAGGAAATCCTCTACCCGGCGATGGAGGATTACCAACTTGACCTCATTATCGGCGAGGGGCCGGCCGCCCGCTCGGTGAAGATTGATCTGCCGAAGTTCACCCTCGTTGGCGCAACCACCCGCGCCGGGCTCCTGACGACCCCCTTGCGCGACCGCTTCGGCATTCCCGTGCGGCTGAATTTCTACACCGTAGAGGAACTCGAACTGATCGTCACACGCGGCGCGCGCGTGCTCGGCATCGGCATGAGCGCGGATGGTGCGAACGAGATCGCCCGCCGCGCCCGTGGCACCCCGCGCATCGCCGGTCGACTGCTCCGGCGCGTGCGCGACGTCGCCATCGTCGAGGGCGCGCCGACCATCACACGTGGCATTGCGGACAAGGCGCTCACCATGCTTGACGTCGACTCCATTGGCCTTGACCTGATGGACCGGCGCTACCTCCTCACCATCGCCGAGAAATTTATGGGGGGGCCCGTGGGCATCGAGACGATGGCCGCAGCCCTGTCGGAACCGCGCGACGCCATCGAGGACATCATCGAGCCCTACCTCCTGCAGCAGGGTTTCCTCCAGCGTACCCCGCGCGGGCGCCTCCTCACCGACGCCGCCTTCCGTCACCTCGGCATGACCCCGCCCTCGCGGCAGACACCGCAGTTCGGCCTGTTCGATGGGAACGAGGAGGACGCGTGAGCCAGCTCTCGCTCCGCATCTACTACGAAGACACGGATTTCTCCGGCTTCGTCTATCACGCCCGCTACCTCCATTTCTTTGAACGCGCCCGCACCGAAACCCTGCGCGATCTCGGCATCGACCAGCGGGCGTTGTTCGAAGCGGAGGGCGGCCCCTTCGCCTTCGTCGTCCGGCACATGGCGATCGACTACCGTAGTCCGGCCCGCATGGACGATCTCGTCGAGGTCGAGACGGCGATCGGCAAGCTCGCCGGCGCGAGCCTTGTCATGGAGCAGGTCCTGCGGCGGGACAGCGAGATCCTGTGCGAGGCACGTGTGACCATCGCTTTTCTGGCAAAGGGGCGTCCGGCACGCCTGCCCGCTGCGCTACGCGACAAACTTGTTGCAATGCACAAGTCCTGAAATATACCGAACATTAACCATAATTTCCGATTGATGAATTGGGGCAGTTTGATCCGGCAGGATCAGGCATGCCCCCGGCGCGATGCCTCAGTTTGGTCGCAAAACCGGGCCATTGCCGCTGGATAAACGAGACTGGCGGCATTTTCCTGATGCCCCGGCCGGAAGGACCCGACATGCCGACAGCCGATGCCCATACTGATCTTTCGCTGATCTCGCTGTTCCTGAACGCCCATTTCATCGTCAAGCTGGTGATGCTGGGCCTCCTGAGCGCATCGATCTGGTCCTGGGCGATCATCATCAACAAGTCGCTGATGCTGCGGCGGATGAAAGGCCGGATGGACGATTTCGAGGATACCTTCTGGTCCGGCCAGAGCCTCGACGAGCTTTACCGCTCGCTCGCCCAGAAGACGCCGGACGGTTTTGCCGCGCTCTTCGTCGCCGCGATGGGCGAGTGGCGCCGCGCCTTCGAAGGGTCGGGTCGCGGCTTCGCCTCGCTCCAGACACGCATCGACAAGGTGCTCGATGTCTCGATCGCCCGCGAGGTCGAACGGATCGAGTCCAAGCTGCTGGTGCTCGCGACCATTGCTTCGGTCGGCCCCTATGTCGGCCTGTTCGGCACGGTGTTCGGCATCATGACCACGTTCCGCTCGATCGCGGCCTCAAAGAACACCTCGCTCGCCGTCGTCGCGCCGGGCATCGCCGAGGCGCTGTTCGCCACCGCCATCGCGCTGGTTGCGGCCATTCCGGCCAATATTTTCTACAACAAATTCGTCAAGGACGTCTCGCGCACGCAAGGACGCCTCGAGAGCTTCGCCGATGAGTTCTCGGCCATCCTCTCCCGCCAGATCGACGAACGCGCCGGCCAGCACGCCGCGCGCGGCGCAGCCTGAGGAGCAACGCCATGGCCATGGCGATGAATGCAGGCGGAGGGGGCGGCAAGCGCCGACGATCGCGCCGTGCCATGCCGATGGCGGATCTCAACATGATTCCCTTCATCGACGTGATGCTCGTGCTGCTCGTGATCTTCATGGTCGCCGCGCCATTGCTGACGACCGGCGTACCCGTGGATCTGCCGAAGACAGGCGCAGCGGAACTCAATATCGACAAGAAGCCGCTCTCGGTCAGCATCGACGACAAGGGCAGCATTTTTGTTCAGGAGAAGCCTTCGAAGCTCGAAACGCTTGCGGACGATATCAAGGCGGTCGCCAAGGAAGGCTTCGATGAACGCATCTACGTGCGCGGTGCGGCGCAGGTGAACTATGGCCGCGTCGCCGAGGTTCTCGCGGTGCTGAAGACCGCAGGATACACCAAGACGGCGCTCGTCAATGCGCCGTCCGACGCGAAGAAATAGGGAAGGAGTCGGAACGCTTGGCGCTCGCCTTTCGGGATCATCTCGGACGGTTTCTCTCCTGGCGGCAGCCGGGCGGCATGGTCTCGGCCAGCGCCCATGCCATGCTGCTCCTCGCCGGCGTCTATGCCTTCAATTCCGCCCAGCCATTCTCGCCGGCGACCGAGGCCCTGCCGGTCGAGGTCGTGTCCGACAGTGCCTTCAACGAGATGATGAAGGGCGACAAGAACGCCAAGGACAAGGCGGCCGTGACCGAACGTCGCGTCGATCGCGTCGCCGAGACCAGGGAAGACAAGGACAAGGGCGTCGCCAAGACCGATTCCCCCGCCCCGCCGGTGAAGCAGGAAGAGGCGCAGGCCGAAAAGCCCGAGCCGGAGCAGAAGGTCGCGATCGCTACCCCGCCCGTGCGCCCGCCGGAACTGCGCACCGCCCCGCCGGAGCCGAAGCCGCCGGCGCAGATCGAGGAAGACGACAAGATCGACGAGCAGGCCGAGCTGCTGCGCAAGAAGCGCGAGGAAGAGAAAAAGATCGAGGAGCAGAAGAAGCTCGAAGAGGCTGCCCGCGCCGAGGCCAAGCGCAAGCTTGAGGAAAAGCGCCTCGAAGAGAAGCGCAAGGAGGAGGCCCTCGCCCGCGAGGAAAAGCGCAAGCTTGAAGAGACGCTGAAGGCGGAAGCCGAGGCCGAACGCAAGGCCGAGGAACTCAAGAAGGCCCAAGAGAAGAAAAAGGCTGAAGCCGCGAAGAAAGCCGCCGAAGCCAAGGCGAAGCGTGACCAGGAGAAGCGCGAAGCCGAAGAGGAGAAGAAGCTCAACGACGCCATCAGCAAGAAGCTGCTGGCCTCGCGCGACACGCCTTCGTCAACGGGTTCGACAGGCGCGGCGGTGCATAACCGCTCGACGCTCGGCACCGCCACGGCGACCGGCGCGAAGCTCTCGCCCTCGGATCGCGCGCAGTTGATCGGCATTCTGACCGAGCAGATGAGCCGCTGTATCTCCTACTCCGGCACCGCGCCGAAAACCGGACCGCAGTTGACCTTCACGCTCGCTCAAGGCGGCACGATTGTCGGCGGTGTCAATCTGGTCAACCGTTCCGGTGAAAGCAATTTCGTTCCTTTCGCAGAAGCGACAATGCGTGCGCTCCGCAATTGCCAACCTTACCGCGTACCCGCCCGGTTCCTCGCGACTTACGAGGACTGGAAGAACATCCGGCTGAATATCGATACGTCCGAAATGCAGTAGTGCCGGGAAGTGCCATGAACCCGTCCGAAACGAACCGCCACAACACGAGCCAGACGCCATGAACCGCCCTTTCCAGCTCTTCCGCCCGGTGATCTTCGCGATCGGCCTGATCGCGGCGCTGATGGCGCCCCTCCTCATCGCCGGCCACGTGCACGCTCAAGCCGCCGGCTGCCGCTCCGGGGAACTCTGCATCGACCTCAACCCGAAGAACTTCAAGCCGATGCCGATCGCGATCGTCACCTTCACCGGCGATACGCAGGCGAGCGCGGTTTCCGAGATCATCAGTTCCAACCTGAAGCGCTCCGGCGTCTTCGAGCCGATCGACCCCGCCCGCCATCCTGAAAAGGCGCTCGGTTTCGATGCGGTGCCGAATTTCCAAGCATGGACCGCCGCCGGCGCGCAGGCCATCGTCACCGGTCGCATCGTCCGCGATGGCGGGCGGGTCGCGGTCGAATACCGGCTCTGGGACGCGACGACCGGCAAACAGGTCGTCGGCCAGAAACACGCGATCGATCCGCAGAACTGGCGCCGCCTCGCCCACCTTGCCTCGGACGCCGTTTTCGAACGCATGACCGGTGAGACCGGGTTCTTCGACACGCGCATCATCTTCGTCGACGAGACCGGCCCGAAGGACAAGCGCCGCAAGCGCCTCGCCATCATCGATCAGGATGGCGCGAATTTCCGCGCGCTTTCGGGCGGCAACGAACTGCTGCTCACCCCGCGCTATTCCCCGCGCGGTGACCGGGTCGCTTTCATGGCGCTTTCCGAGGACGGCCGCGCCAGCGTGCAGGTGCTCGATCTCGCCTCCGGCCGCCGCTCCGTGATTGGCGGCGGCAACGATTCGGCCAGCTTCGCCCCGCGCTTCGCGCCCAACGGATCGCAGCTTGCGCTCAGCGTCGAAACGGGCGGCAACACCAATCTCGCCGTCGCGGACGCCACCTCGGGCCAGATCCGCCGCATCACCAGCGGCAGCGCCATCGACACGTCGCCCTCCTACTCGCCCGACGGTAGCCAAATCGCTTTCGAGAGTGACCGCGGCGGCGGGCAGCAGATCTACATCATGGGCGCTGACGGCTCCGGCGCGCGGCGCATCTCCTTCGGCGACGGGCGCTACTCGACGCCGGTGTGGTCGCCGAAGGGCGATTACATCGCCTTCACCCGCCAGAAGGCGAATTCCTTCGCCATCGGCATCATGAAGCCCGATGGTTCGGGCGAGCGCATCCTTACCGAGGGTTATCACAACGAGGGCCCGAGCTGGGCGCCGAACGGGCGTTACGTCGTGTTCTTCCGCGATTCCGGCGCCGGACCGAAGCTCTACATGGCCGATGTCAACGGTCGCGTTGACGTCGCAATCCCGACGCCGGCCTTTGCCTCCGATCCGAGCTGGTCGCCGTTGATCTCGGCCCGCTGATGGCCGTGGAAAACGAAACCGCGCTCGTCCTGTTCTCGGGCGGGCAGGATTCGGCGACCTGCCTCGCCTGGGCGCTCGACCGCTTCGCCCGCGTCGAGACCATCGGCTTCGACTACGGCCAGCGACATCTGGTCGAACTCTCCTGCCGTGAGAATTTCCGTGCCGGGCTCGGGCGGCTCAGGCCCGGCTGGGCTGCGCGGCTTGGTGAGGACCACATTGTCGATCTCGGCGTCCTCGGTGCGATGTCGCAAACCGCACTCACCCGCGAGGTTGAAATGGCGATGGGGGCCGAGGGCCTGCCGAATACCTTCGTGCCGGGCCGGAATCTCATCTTTCTCACCTTCGCCGCCGCTCTCGCCTACCGGCGCGGCCTCAAGCATATCGTCACCGGCGTGTGCGAAACGGATTATTCCGGCTATCCCGATTGCCGCGACGACACGATCAAGGCGCTTCAGGTCGCGATCAATCTGGGCATGGAGCGCCGTTTCGTCCTGCATACGCCGTTGATGTGGATCGACAAGGCGGAAACTTTCGCGCTTGCGGAACGGCTCGGCGGGCCACGCCTTGTCGATCTCATCGTCGAGGAGACGCATACCTGCTACGTGGGAACGCGTGACACGCGCCACGAATGGGGCTACGGGTGCGGTCAATGTCCCGCCTGCGAATTGCGGGCCGCCGGCTTCGCGCGGTTCCGGAGGCGGTGACAGAGCCGAAACAGGGTGGCTGATCCCTCAAAGCCCGAACGGGCCAAAGCGAGCATTCCATGACAAATATCGACTCCATCCGCCGCCGCGAAGGCTTCGCCTTTCTCGCGGCCTTCGCCGCCTGCATTCCTGCCGCCAACTGGCTGATCCAGAATGCGGGCACCTTCTGCGTGCCGAATGGCCCCTGCCTCATCCCGGTCGCACCGGGTCTCACCGCCCCGAGCGGTGTGCTGATGGTCGGCGTGGCGCTCGTGCTGCGCGATCTCGTACAACGCCGGCTCGGTGTCATCTGGTCCATGCTGGCGATCGTCATCGGCGCGGGTCTCTCCGCCTTTTTCGCGCCGCCGGCGCTGGTGACGGCCTCGCTGGCAGCCTTCCTCCTCTCTGAACTGGCGGATCTCGCGGTCTTCACCCCGCTCCAGAAGCGTGGGCTCGTTCTCGCCGCCGTGGCGAGCAGTCTCGTCGGGCTCGCGATCGATTCGATCGTCTTCCTCGGCCTCGCCTTCGGCTCGCTCGATTATCTCGGCGGACAGGTCGTCGGCAAGGCCTGGATGGTACTCCTCGCGATCCCGGTCCTGCGCTGGTTGCGCGAGCGCGATGCCGAGCGGGGCCTCCTTCCCGCCTGAAATGCGCGTAACGTCAAGAAAGCGTTCACCATTTGCCGTAAAGTCGCCATGCGGAACCGCTCTATTGCGGTTCCGTTAGGCTTTACGGAAGCTTTCGTTAATCGCCGCAATCTTAAGTGATTGGCTGGGGCTTGAGCCAATTTCAAGGAGTTTATGGGATGCTTCCCGCTTATGTTTCCGCGCGCGGCTCGCGCATTGCCGCCGCCATTCTGGTCGCCGGGCTGCTCGGCGCCTGCGCCTCCAAGAACACCGATGCCGATGGTGCCGGCGGTGCCGGTGGCGCCTCGACGCCGGGCTCGATCCAGGATTTCGTCGTCAATGTCGGCGATCGCGTGTTCTTCGATTCGGATTCGTCCGAGATCAACGGGCAGGGCCAGCAGACGCTCGACAAGCAGGCGCAGTGGCTCAACCGTTACCCGCGCTATTCCTTCACGCTCGAGGGCCATGCCGACGAACGCGGCACGCGCGAATACAACTTCGCGCTCGGCGCCCGTCGTGCCGAGGCCGCGAAGAACTATCTCGTTGCCCGCGGCGTCGGTGCCAACCGCATCCGCACCACCTCGTTCGGCAAGGAACGCCCGGTTGCGGTCTGCAATGACATCTCATGCTGGTCGCAGAACCGCCGCGCCGTCACGGTGCTGAACGGCGGTGGCTGACCGCGACACGATCCGGGAGGCCGGAACTGGCCTCCTGCCACCTGACACGCTAGAATGATCAGAATGGTCCTGTTGCCCGCTCGCCTCCGAGGCACCGTTTTCGCCCTGATCGCCGGCCTTGCGTTCGCCGTCGGGATCGCCGCGCCTGTCCGCTCGCAGGATGCCGCCGACATCCTCCTCCGGCTCGATCGACTGGAGAATGAAAACCGCCGGCTGAACGGTCAGGTCGAGGAGTTGATGTTTCAGCTTCGCCGCACCGAGGATCAGCTCAAGCGTTTCCAGACCGACGCCGACACTCGCTTCCGCGATCTCGAAGGTGGACGGGGCGGCGCACCGCGCCCCGCGACGCCAGCCCCCGCTCCAGCGCCGGGCCGTCGATCCGATGCCTTTGACCCCAATGCGAACGGCGCCGCGCCCGGCGCGCCCCGCCAGCTTGGCGCCCCCGGCGCCCCCCTGGCACCGCTGACCCCACCCGTTTCGAGCGGCGTCGCGACACCGCCGGGCATGCCTTTGCCCGGAGGCGCTATCCCGCCAGGCGGACGGCCCGTACAAGGCGGCGATATCGGCACGCCACTTGATGTGACCGGCCGTCGCCCGCCACAGCCGGATCTCGTTCCCGATACCAACAATCCGCAATCGAGCTTCGCCTATGCCAAAGGTCTTCTGGATCGCGGCGACTTCGAGCAGTCCGAGGGCGAATTTCGCCGTTTCCTGACCGCCTATCCCAAAGATCGGCGCGTGCCGGAAGCAACCTTCTGGCTCGGCGAGAGCTATCTGCGCCGCACGCGTTACCGCGAGGCGGCCGAGCAGTTCCTCAACGTCACCACCAAGCATTCCGGTGCCTCGCGTGCGCCAGAGGCGATGCTCAAGCTCGGCATCTCGCTTCGCGGACTCGGCGCCAATCAAGAGGCATGCGGCACCTTCGATCAGGTGACGAGGAAGTACCCTAAGGCATCGGCCTCGATCCGTCAGGCTGTCGAACGCGAAAAGGCGCGCGCGAAATGCTGACGGGAGCCGACGTGAACGAGGATGACGACAGCGCCCTGATCGACACCCTGCCGCTCACGCCGGAAGAAGCGCTCGCGCTGTTTCGTGGTGCCCTCGGCAACGATGATTGCTCCGGCATGCTGCTCTGCGTTTCCGGCGGACCGGATTCGATGGCCTCACTAGGCCTTGCGGTCGCGGCCCGCGCCTTCCTGCCGCCGATCGCCGTTGCCACGGTTGACCACGGGCTTCGGCCGGAATCGAAGGACGAGGCGGCTTTCGTCAGCGCCTTCTGCAAGGAGCTCAAGGTTCCCCACTGCACCCTGGTGTGGACCGAGGGACCTGGTCCCGATGTCAGTCAGGACACAGCGCGCAAGGGCCGTTACGCCCTGCTCGTCGGCCATGCCCGAACGATCGACGCAAGCCATATCGTCACCGCCCATACGCTCGACGATCAGGCCGAGACGGTGCTGATGCGGATGGCGGCGGGCTCTGGCATCGGCGGCCTCGGCGCGATGCGGCCGAATGTCGTGCGCGGCGCGGTGCGCCATATCCGCCCTTTTCTCGAGGTGCCGAAGAGCCGCCTCGTCGCCACCTGCTCGGAACACAATTGGCATTTCGCCGACGATCCGAGCAATTTCAACAACCGCTTCACCCGCACGCGGATGCGCGCCCTGATTCCCATGCTTGCGAGCGAAGGGCTGACCCCTGAGCGCCTCGGCACGCTCGCCGCCCGCGCCCGCCGCACCGAGGATGCGCTCGATCAGGTCGCTCGCCGCACAGTCGAGGGTGCGATCGTCCGTCGCGCGGCAGACGGCGGCGCGATCCGGCTCAAGGCCGATCCGTTCTACACCGAGCCCTTCGACCTTGCGCTCCGCATGCTGCGCCGGTCGATGCTGGCTATCGGTGCCGAGAAGGACCGCGAGGTGCAGATTTCGCTCGCCAAGCTCGAACGCCTCCTCAAGAATCTGCGGATGGCAATCCGCGACCAGCGGCCCTTCCGCCAATCGCTCGCCTGGTCCGTGATCGCACACGGCGGCGGTTTCATCGAGGTCCGGGTGGCCCCGCCCAGACGCGCGCTGCGCGACCGCGTGGCGAGCGGCAACCGCTGACGCTGATTTACGAAGCTGCGTGATTCAACACCCGGCTCGCTTGGCATTTCGGACTGCCGCTCCTAAATAGGAAGCATTGAGGGGATGTTGGCCCTGTGCTCACGCCCCAAGGAACGGTGAGATAAGCGCCTTATGAACCCGAACGTCCGCAACATCGCCCTCTGGGCCATCATCCTCCTCTTGGTGCTGGCTCTGGTCTCGGTCTTCCAGAGCCCGTCCGGCCGGTCGTCGGGACAGGAGATTTCCTACTCGACCTTCGTGGACGCGGTGGAGAAGGGACGCATCGAGCGGATGGTGTTCTCGGGCAACGAAGTAACCGGCACCTTCAATGACGGCTCCGGCTCGTTCCAGGCCTATGTGCCGATGGATTCCAAGCTGATCGAGCGCATCCGTGAGAAGCACATCAACGTCTCGTTCCGGTCGCCGAATGCCGACAATCCCTGGTACATGTCGTTGATCGTCAACTGGCTGCCGCTGATCTTCTTCCTCGGCGTCTGGATTTTCATGTCCCGCCAGATGCAGAACGGCGCGGGGCGGGCGATGGGCTTCGGCAAGTCGAAGGCCAAGCTCCTCACCGAGGCGCATGGCCGCGTGACGTTCGAGGATGTCGCCGGCATCGACGAGGCGAAGGAAGACCTTCAGGAAATCGTCGAGTTCCTGCGCGATCCGCAGAAATTCCAGCGTCTCGGCGGCCGCATTCCCAGAGGTGTGCTCCTTGTCGGCCCGCCGGGGACGGGTAAGACGCTCACCGCGCGCGCCGTCGCCGGTGAGGCGAACGTGCCGTTCTTCACGATTTCCGGCTCCGATTTCGTCGAGATGTTTGTCGGCGTCGGCGCGTCCCGCGTCCGTGACATGTTCGCGGAAGCGAAGAAGAACGCGCCCTGCATCATCTTCATCGACGAGATCGACGCGGTCGGTCGCCATCGCGGCGCCGGTCTCGGCGGCGGCAATGACGAACGCGAGCAGACGCTGAACCAGCTCCTCGTCGAGATGGACGGGTTCGAAGCCAACGAAGGCGTCATCATCATCGCCGCGACTAACCGTCCGGACGTTCTCGACCCTGCGCTGCTCCGCCCCGGCCGCTTCGACCGTCAGATTGTCGTGCCGCTGCCGGACGTCAACGGCCGCGAGAAGATCCTGCGTGTCCACACTCGCAAGGTGCCGATGGCGCCGGATGTCAACCTCAAGACGCTCGCGCGCGGCACGCCCGGCTTCTCCGGTGCAGACCTGATGAACCTCGTCAACGAGGCCGCCCTGCTGGCTGCCCGTCGCAACCGCCGCCTCGTTACCCATCAGGAGTTCGAGGACGCCAAGGACAAGGTGATGATGGGCGCCGAGCGCAAGTCGATGGCGATGAGCGACGACGAGAAGCGCAACACCGCCTATCATGAGGCCGGCCACGCGATCATCGCGCTCAAGATGGCGGGCATCGATCCGATCCATAAGGCGACGATCATCCCGCGCGGCCGCGCGCTCGGCATGGTGATGACCCTGCCGGAGGGCGACCGTTACTCGATGAACCACGAGAAGTCGCTCGCCCGCCTTGCGATGCTGTTCGGTGGCCGCGAAGCCGAGATCTACAAGTTCGGCCCCGAGAAGGTCACCAACGGCGCGACCGGCGATATCCAGATGGCGACCTCCCTCGCCCGCGCGATGGTGATGGAATGGGGCATGAGCGATAAGCTCGGCCGCGTCCGCTATGCTTCGAACCAGCAGGAGATTTTCCTCGGCCATTCCGTCGCGCAGTCGACCAACATGTCCGATGAAACCGCCAAGCTGATCGACGAGGAAGTGCGCCAGCTGATCGAGGGCGGCGAGAACACCGCCCGCAAGATCATCACCGACAACAAGGAGCAGTTCGAGGCTATCGCCCAGGCGCTGCTCGAATTCGAGACCCTGACCGGGGACGAACTCCGCGATCTGATGGACGGCAAGCGCCCGAACCGCGAGGACCCGGATGAACCGCAGACGCCGCGCGGCTCCGCCGTGCCGGTCGCGGGCAAGCCGCGCCCGCCGGAGCCTGATACCGGGCTGGAGCCCCAGCCGCAGGGCTGAGGCCGCCTTCAGGGGCATTTAACCTCTGTTCCTGCAAGAACTTGCAAGGCGTGCCGGTTTGAGGCACGCCTTTGTGCTGAAAAACGACGGCCAGGATCGGCCAGCGGACGGGGAGCGGATCATGGGGCGCAAGTATTTCGGGACCGACGGTATCCGGGGCCGCGCCAACGGCAAGATCACGCCGGAACTCGCCCTCAAGGTCGGGCAGGCGGCGGGCCTGACCTTCAAGCGCGGCGATCACCGCCACCGGGTGCTGATCGGCAAGGATACGCGCCTCTCGGGTTACATGATCGAATATGCGCTGGTCGCCGGCTTCACCTCCATCGGCATGGACGTGCTGCTGACCGGCCCCATCCCCACCCCAGGGATGGCAATGCTGACGCGCTCGATGCGCTGCGATATCGGCGTGATGATCTCCGCCTCGCACAATGCCTACGAGGACAACGGTATCAAGATGTTCGGACCGGATGGCTACAAGCTTTCCGACGAGGTCGAGACCGCGATCGAAAAGCTCCTGCAGGACGACCTTTCCAACCGCCTCGCGCCGCCGCGCGCCATCGGCCGTGCCCGCCGTATCGACGACGCGCAGGCCCGCTACATCGAGTTCGCCAAGCGCACCCTGCCGCGCAACATGGAGCTCGACGGGCTCCGTATCGTCATCGATTGCGCGCATGGTGCGGGGTACAAGGTCGCCCCGCAGGCCCTCTGGGAACTCGGCGCTGAAGTCATCTCGATCGGCACGGAGCCGGACGGGTTCAACATCAACCGCGATGTCGGATCGACCTCGATCGCTGCGCTGCAGGCGAAGGTGCGGGAAATGCGCGCTGATATCGGCATCGCGCTCGACGGTGACGCGGATCGCGTGATGATCGTCGACGAGAAGGGTCACGCGGTCGATGGCGACCAGCTCATGGCGACCATCGCCGAGAGCTGGCATCAGGACGGCAAGCTTTCCAAACCCGGTATCGTCGCGACCATCATGTCCAATCTCGGCCTCGAGCGTCATCTCAACAACCTTGGCCTGTCGATGGCGCGAACCGCCGTCGGCGACCGCTACGTGCTCGAACACATGCGCGAGCACGGTTTCAATGTCGGCGGAGAGCAATCCGGCCATATCATCCTCTCGGACTATTCGACGACCGGCGACGGGCTGATCGCTGCCTTGCAGGTTCTCGCCGTCCAGCGCCGCGAGAACCGTCCGGTGAGCGAAATCTGCCATCGCTTCGAGCCGCTGCCGCAAATCCTCAAGAACGTCCAGACGCGCGGCGGCCAGCCGCTCAAGGACGCCAAGGTCAGTTCGGCAATCGAGAAGCTGCGCGCGGACCTCGGCGAAAGCGGCCGCCTCGTGATCCGGCCCTCCGGCACCGAACCGGTGATCCGCGTGATGGCCGAGGGCGACGACCGCGATCTCGTCGAGCGCATCGTTGACGACGTGATCGATGTAATCTCCAAGGCCGCGTGAACAAGCGGGAGGACCGCATTTGGCGGTCCGTCCTCTCGGCATTTTCTTCGTGAAGCGTTAGGGATAATTTTTAAGGTTAAGTCGGCCTTAACCTCCCTCTGGCAGGTTGTCCTTCGTTCGATTCTCGCGGCGTGAACCGCCGCTGAACTGCATGAAGGGATATGACATGCGCAGCCTGAAAACGCTTCTCGCGGCAGGGTATGCGGCGCTTCTGGCAACCGGCGCGGCCGGAACTGCACTTGCCGCCGACATGACTGCGCCGCCTGCCCCGCCGCCCATGCCGATGGCGCCCCCGCCCGCGCTCGATGCCGGCGGCGGCTTCTACCTCCGCGGCGATATCGGCGTCGGTTCCCACAATGACAGCGGCATCCTGAATGTGCCGGGCGGCACGAACTATCAGGTGCTCTCCTCGAGCCACGGCAGCACGGCCTTTCTCGGCATCGGCGCCGGCTACGCCTTCAATTCCTGGCTCCGCGCCGACGCGACGCTCGAATATCGCAAGGCTTCGAAGTTCAAGCTGACCGAACTCGACAATCGCAACACCGTGGCGACCAACGACGACGGCATCAACGTCACCTCCGGCAAGGTCTCGGCCATCGTCGGTCTCGCCAATGCCTATGTCGATCTCGGCACCTGGAACCGCATCACGCCGTTCATCGGTGCCGGTGTCGGCTTCGCGACGATCTCGACCAGCGATGTCCGCGACGTGGGCTATGCAGCCTTCGCCGGCGGCACCGGCCGTGCGGCGGACAAGACCTCGACCCGCCTTGCCTGGGCGGTTCATGCCGGTCTCGGTTACGACCTCTCGACCAACCTGAAGGCGGAAGTCGCCTACCGCTACCTCAACATGGGCACGGTCAACACCGGCACCGTCGTCTGCGCGGTGCCCTGCACGGCCTACAATGCCCGCATCAAGAGCCTCGATTCGCACGACATCAAGGTCGGCCTCCGCTACGTCTTCGCCGACATGGCCCCGGCCCCGACCTTCATGCCGGGTCCGCTCGTGCGCAAGTACTGAGCACCTCTTACCAGCTCCACCGAGAAACGGCGCGGCCCCCGCGCCGTTTCTTTTTGTCGATGCCGCTTGACGCCGCACTGCAACAGGCGTAGCTCCATCAGCGGGCCAGCCCTCCCCAACGAGGGTCGCCCATCTGCAAGGATGGAGACATTGCGATGACGACTGCACCCGCCGCGAAACCGCGCGTTGTGAACTTTTCTTCCGGTCCGTGTGCCAAGAGGCCGGGCTGGTCCCTCAAAGCCCTCGCTGATGCGCCCCTCGGCCGCTCGCACCGCGCGAAGGTCGGCAAGGCCAAGCTCAAGCTGGCGATCGACCTGACGCGCGAAGTGCTTCAGGTTCCCGCCGACTATCGCATCGGCATCGTCCCGGCCTCCGATACCGGCGCGGTCGAAATGGCCATGTGGTCGATGCTCGGCGCCCGCGGCGTTGACATGCTCGCCTGGGAGAGCTTCGGCGAGGGTTGGATCACCGATGTCGTCAAGCAGCTCAAGCTCGCCGATGTCCGCGAATTCAAGGCGCCCTACGGCGAACTTCCGAACCTGAAGAAGGTCGATACCAAGACCCGCGACGTCGTCTTCACCTGGAACGGCACCACTTCGGGCGTGCGCGTGCCGGATGCGGACTGGATCGCCGATGACCGTCAGGGCATTACGATCTGCGACGCGACCTCCGCCGCTTTCGCGCAAGCCCTCGATTGGCCGAAGCTCGATGTCGTGACCTTCTCCTGGCAGAAGGTGCTCGGCGGCGAGGCTGCGCACGGGATGCTGATCCTCTCGCCGCGCGCCGTTCAGCGTCTGGAGAGCTACAAGCCAGCCTGGCCGCTGCCGAAGATCTTCCGCATGACCAAGGGCGGCAAGCTGATCGAGGGCATCTTCGAGGGCGAGACCATCAACACCCCGTCGATGCTTGCGGTCGAGGACTACATCGACGCGCTCCAGTGGGCGAAAAAGGTTGGCGGCCTCGACGGGCTCGTCAAGCGCGCCGATGCAAACACCCGCGCCATCGCCGCCTTCGTGAAGAACACCGACTGGATCGATTTCCTCGCGGTGAAGCCCAAGACCCGCTCGAACACCTCGGTTTGCCTCAAGTTCACGCATCCGAAGGTGGCTGCGCTCGATGCCGACAAGCAGGCGGCCTTCGCCAAGGGCGTCGTCGCGACGCTGGAGAAGGAAGGCGCTGGCCTCGATCTCGGCCACTATCGCGACGCCCCTCCGGGCCTCCGGATCTGGTGCGGCGCCACTGTCCAGACCCGCGACATCAAGGCGCTGATCCCGTGGATCGAATACGCCTTCGCCAAGCAGCTCGCAACGCTCGGCTAACGTTTTGAGGCCCGGCGCGTGCAGTGTCGGGCTCTTTCATACCCCGTTCCGTTATCTTGCCGCGCAAGGCGGTCCCAGCATGAGGATTTCTCCCATGACCAAACCCCGCGTACTGATTTCCGACGCCCTCTCCCCCGCCGCCGTGCAGATCTTCAAGGATCGCGGCATCGACGTGACCTTCGACGCCTCGCTCGGCAAGGACAAGGACAAACTCGCCGCCGTCATCAAGGACTATGACGGCCTCGCCATCCGCTCGGCGTCGAAAGCCACTGCGAAGCTGCTCGAAGCCGCACCAAACCTCAAGGTGATCGGCCGCGCCGGCATCGGCGTTGACAACGTCGACATTCCGGCCGCGACCGCCAAGGGCATCATTGTGATGAACACACCCTTCGGCAATTCGATCACCACCGCCGAGCATGCCATCGCGCTGATGTTCGCCCTCGCCCGCCAGATCCCCGCCGCCGATGTTTCGACACAGGCCGGCAAGTGGGAGAAGAACCGCTTCATGGGCGTGGAGCTTGAGGCCAAGACCCTCGGCCTGATCGGTGCCGGCAACATCGGCTCGATCGTCGCGCGCAAGGCGATCGGCGTCGGCATGAAGGTTATCGCCTATGACCCCTATCTCTCTCCGGAGCGTGCCGTCCAGATGGGCGTCGAGAAGGTCGAGCTGGATGATCTCCTGCGTCGCGCCGATTTCATCACCCTGCATGTACCGATGACCGAAGCGACCAAGAACATCCTCTCGAAGGATGCTCTGGCCAAGACCAAGAAGGGCGTGCGCATCATCAACTGCGCGCGCGGCGGCCTCGTTGACGAGGAAGCGCTGGCCGAACTCATCAAGTCCGGCCATGTCGCCGGTGCGGCCTTCGATGTGTTCTCGGTTGAACCGGCGGAGAGCAACCCGCTGTTCGGCCTCGACAACGTGATCTGCACGCCGCATCTCGGCGCCTCGACCAACGAGGCGCAGGAGAATGTCGCGCTTCAGGTCGCCGAGCAGATGTCGGATTACCTGCTCACAGGCGGCGTCACCAACGCGGTGAACTTCCCCTCGATCTCGGCGGAAGAAGCACCGAAGCTCAAGCCCTTCGTCGCGCTCGGCGAGAAGCTCGGCTCGTTCCTCGGCCAACTCACGGAAGCGGCGGTGAAGTCTATCCGCATCCAGTATGAGGGCGAGGTCGCGAACCTCAACGTCCGCCCGATCACCGCCGCCGCGATCACCGGCGTGCTGCGCCCCTTCCTGCCCGAGATCAACATGGTCAACGCGCCGATGACCGCGAAGGAGAAGGGTATCCAGGTCGATGAGGTGAAGCGCAGCGCCGAGGGCGACTACGAGAGCCGCATCTACATCGAGGTGATCGCCGAGGACATGCCGCGCAACGCAGCCGGCACCGTTTATCAGGATGGCAAGCCGCGCATCACCGAGATCCGCGGTATCCAGATGGATGCGGAATTCGCACCGCACATGCTCTACGTCCGCAACGACGACAAGCCGGGTTTCATCGGCCGGTTCGGCTCGCTCCTCGGCGAGAAGGGCATCAACATTGCAACCTTCAACCTCGGTCGCAACACGCCGGGCGGCGACGCGATCTGTTTCGTCGCAGTCGACGAGAAGATCGGCGACGACGTTCTCGATGCGATCCACAACATCCCTCACGTCAAGCGCGCGCGGCGGCTTGCGTTCTGATTTGGCCGGATTCATGCGACCAAAGGCGGGGGTGACCCCGCCTTTTTTGTTGACGTAGCAGCGAGCAGCCCGGATGTTCATCACAACATCCGTTTCGCGCCCCTCGCGCGCCAAGGCACTCCGATCGTGAACACTTCCTCCCGCCTGTCAGGTCGCCTCGCGGCACTGACGGGCAACCCCTATGTCCTTCTCGTCTTCACGACCTTCTTCTGGGGCGGCAACGTTCCGGCGGGGCGGCTCGCGGTTGGCGAAATCTCGCCCATGCTCGTCGTCTTCCTGCGCTGGCTCTTCGCCTTCGCGCTGTTGGGGTTGTTCGCCCGGCGGCAGATCAGGGAAGAGTTCCACATGGTCCTGCCGGCATGGCGGTTGATCGTGGTGCTCGGCATCCTCGGCTACACCGGTTTCAACGCGCTCTACTACTCAGCGGCGCACTACACCACCGGCGTCAACATCGCGATCATTCAAGGCTCGACCCCGATAGTTATCCTGCTGCTGGGGTTCCTCATCTATCGCAACAGGATGACGTCTATTCAGCTGGCCGGTGCCGTATTGACGATCATCGGTGTGCTGGTGAGCGCCTCTCACGGCGACTGGCAGGTGATCGCGCATCTCGCCTTCAACAAGGGCGATCTCTGGCTCCTTATTGCCAGTATTGCCTATGCGTTCTTCACGCTGCTTCTGCGCAAACGACCGCCGTGTTCGGCGCTGGTGTTCTTCACCGCCCTGGCGGCGGCTTCCTGCCTCACCTCGATCCCGCTGGTGATATGGGAAGCCTGGACCGGCAATCTCATCTGGCCCGGCCTGAAAGGCTGGTTGCTGATCGCCTATATCGCCGTGCTTCCCTCGCTCTTTTGCCAGATCTCCTATATCCGCGCGGTCGAGCTTGTCGGTCCCGCACGGGCGAGCGTGTTCTACAATCTCGTCCCGGTTTTCGGCGCGCTGCTGTCGACCATGATCCTGGGCGAGGCCTTCTCGCTCTTCGATTTTATCGCGCTCGGGCTTGTCATCGGCGGGATCCTGCTTGCCGAATGGGGCAAACCGGCGACCAGCTAGGTCGGTAATTGTTGATTTTGCGCACAAATCACGCCAACTTCGTCCAGATTTTCAATTCATCGGATCCGCCATGACGCTCCGCTTCCTCATCCTCGAAGGCAATACCCGCGACACCCGCGAAGCCTATCGGCAGGCCCTCGGCGCAACTCCTGCGGAAAGCTACGGACGGTTGATGGCGAGCCTCGCCGGCGGCGCACAGTTCGACATTCTCCACGCTGCGGACGCCGATGGCGCCTTGCCGAAGGGGAGCCGCTTCTCGGACTACGACGCGGCGATCCTCACCGGCTCTGCACTGCACCTCTGGCAGCGTGAACCGGAGGCGTTGCGGCAGATCGAGGCCGCACGCGAGATTTTCCGCACTGGCATCCCGTTCTTCGGCTCATGCTGGGGGCTTCAGGTCGCGGCGGCCGCGGCAGGTGGCGATGTTCACAGGAACCCGCGCGGCCGCGAGTTCGGCATTGCCCGACGCATCATGCCAACTACCGCCGGTGCTGCACATCCGCTGCTTGAAGGGCGTGGCTGCGTCTTCGACGCTCCCTGCACCCATCTCGATGAGGTCGCGCGCTTGCCGTCGGACTCGACCCTGCTTGCCTCCAACGCGGTTTCGCAGGTTCAGGCTGCCGAAATCCGCTACGAAGGCGGCACCTTCTGGGGCGTGCAGTATCATCCGGAGTTCAGCTTCTCCACCCTCGCCTACCTCATCGAGCGGCGGACGGCGAACCTCATCGAGGAAGGCTTCCTCGCGAACGAAGCGCAGGCAACAGCGATGGCCGCAGACCTGCGCCACCTCGACAAGGAACCGACCTCACGCCAGATCGCCTGGCGACATGGCCTCGAACGGGACGTCACCGTCATGACGGAGCGCGTGACAGAGCTGCGCAACTTCCTGGATGCGCGGGTGAAGCCGCACGCGATCGCGCGGGCAGCCTGAACCGCATCCGCGCGCCAAATTTGCGTCGCACCAGCGCCGCAACTTCGCCCGAGGCCGGCTTTTCGCTCTCGTCACGTCAACCTGAGATGGGAGAAAACGATGACTGCTGCCAAGACCGCAACCTCATCCAAGACTGCGACCTCCGCCAAGACCGCCATCAAGCCCTCATCCCGGCTTTTTGATCTTCCGAAGCGCGCCGCACTTCTCGGCGGAGCATCGCTGATCGCCGTCGGCAGCGCAGCAGCGGCGCAGATCCCTACCAAGTCCACGATCGGCGGAGTCACGCTCTACCCCGACGCCGCGGTGGTGAGCCGTCAGATGACTCTCGACATTCCCGCCGGTGAGCACGAAATCCTGCTCTCCGATCTTCCCGCGACCCTCGATCCCGCCTCGCTGCGTGTGCAGGGCATGGCGGATGCGAAGGTGGTGATCGGCAACGTGGACTTGCGGGTCGAGGCCAACGCGCCCGATGCGGTGAAGCCCGAAACGCAACGCAAGCTCAAGGCCCTGCGCGCCGAGCGCGACCGGGTACAGGACCGGATCGACGCGGCGCAAGGCAAGAAAGCGATGATCCAGCGTATGGCCGAGGCCGCGCCGGGCAAGGATGGCAAGGGCATCGCGCTCGACGAATGGACACGCGCCTGGGATCTCGTCGGCAAGGGATTGCAGGGTGTTCAGGATGAGTTGCGGACGCTCGGAGAGGACGTCATTCGGATCGACGCCGAAATCGCCGCGCTCGAAGGCCAGCCTGAACCGCTGCGCGGTCGGCCGCGCGACGGCGTTCGCGTTGCTGCAATCTCGATCGATGCCGCCGGCGCGACGAAGCTTGCGCTCACCGTCTCCTATCGCGTCTCCGGCGCAGCCTGGCGCCCCATCTATGACGCGCGCCTCGACACCCGCGCGAAGGATCCTGCGCTGGAGATCACCCGCCGCGCGATGATCCGCCAGAACACGGGCGAGGACTGGTCCAACACAGCCATCACGCTCTCGACACTCTCCGTCTCGCGTGGCACCGCCGCGCCGAAGCTCTTCGGCCAGAAGATCGCAATCTGGGAGCCGCCGCCTCCGGGTCGCCCCGTCATCGCCGGGCGAGCAGCACCCACGAGCGCCCCGGCGCCAATGGCGATGACGGAAGCCAATCGAGATGCGGTGGATGACGGCTATCTCCGCGCCCGCAAGGCCGCCGAGGAAGCCGGGACGACGATCCAGGCCGGCGCCTACCAGACTGAATTCGTGGTTCCCGGCAAGGTCAGCATCACCTCCGGCGCTGCCGAGAAAAGCATCCGCCTCGGGGCCGAGAAGGCAGAGGCCGAACTCGTCGCGCGGACGGCCCCGGTGCTCAACGCCACCGCCTTTCTGGAGGTTTCCTTCAAGCAGGGTGGCGAAACCGCGCTTCTCCCCGGCGAGGTGCTGCTGAGCCGCGACGGTGCCTTCATCGGCAAGGGCCATCTGCCGCTTGTCGCGCCGGGCGAGACGGCGAAACTTGGCTTCGGCTCCGATGAGAAAATCAAGGTGATCCGCGCGCCCGTCAGCAAGATCGAACGTCCGCCGGGATTGCTGGGGTCGACCAAAACCGACGAGACCATTGTCCGCACTACAGCGCGCAATCTTCATACCTTCCCGGTGAAGCTGCAGATCGAGGATCGCATACCGGTGAGCGAAGATCAGGTCATCACAGTCGAACGCATGAGCGAGATGACGAAACCCGACATCGAGACGCCGGACGATCGCCGCGGCGTCTTCCTCTGGACGCCGACGCTCAAGCCGGGCGAGGAGCGCGCCTTCGTCACCGCCTATCGCATCAAGTGGCCCGCCGACAGGAAGACGCAATTCCAGCACCTCCCGAACTGAGCGCATTGGAAAAAGGGCGGTTCCCGCCGTCCAAGGCGGGGTTTGGCGCTTTACCCACGCCCCGGCATTGGTTATCCCGAACCTTTAACAAGGGTCCGCCGCGCGCGGCCCCTCCAGCAGGATCGGGAAGCCATGACCAACGTGGTCGTTGTCGGGGCCCAGTGGGGCGACGAGGGTAAGGGCAAGATCGTCGACTGGCTCTCCGAGCAGGCCGACATCGTCGTGCGTTATCAGGGCGGGCACAATGCCGGCCATACCCTCGTGATCGATGGCGTGACGTACAAGCTCAGCCTCCTGCCGTCGGGCATCGTCCGCGGCGGCAAGCTTTCGGTGATCGGCAACGGCGTCGTCGTCGATCCTTTCCATCTCTGCGACGAGATCGAGCGGCTGAGGACGCAGGGTGTGGTCATTACCCCGCACGAGTTGAAGCTCGCCGACAATGCAACGTTGATCCTGCCGCTCCATCGCGAGCTCGACGCCTTCCGTGAAGGCTCGAACAGCGGCACCAAGATCGGCACCACCAAACGCGGTATCGGCCCCGCCTACGAAGACAAGGTCGGCCGCCGCGCGATCCGCGTGCGTGACCTTGCGGAGCCGGAGGCGTTGGGACCGAAGGTTGAACGCCTTCTCGCCCATCACAACGCACTACGCCGGGGTATGGGGCTCGAGGAAGTCAACGCGGCAGCATTGATGACGCTCCTCAACGACATCGCGCCGAAGGTCCTTCCCTACATGGATCGTGTCTGGGAAACGCTGGATCATGCCCGCCGCGAGGGGCGCCGCATCCTGTTCGAGGGAGCGCAAGGCGCACTGCTCGATGTCGATCACGGCACTTACCCCTATGTTACCTCGTCCAACACCGTATCCGGTCAGGCCGCGACCGGCTCGGGTCTTGGCCCCGGTGCGATCGGTTTCGTACTCGGCATCGTCAAGGCCTATACGACCCGCGTTGGCGAAGGCCCGTTCCCATCGGAACTCTTCGATGCGATCGGGCAGCGGATCGGCGAGCGCGGCAAGGAATTCGGCACGGTGACGGGGCGCGCGCGTCGCTGCGGCTGGTTCGACGCCGTGCTGGTGCGTCAGACCATCAAGACCTCCGGCATTGATGGCATTGCGCTGACCAAGCTCGACATTCTCGACGGCTTCGACGAGATCAAGGTTTGCATCGGCTACCGGCTTGACGGGCACGTGATCGACTATCTCCCGGCTTCGGAATCCGCACAGAAGCGCCTCGAGCCGGTCTATGAGACCGTTCCCGGCTGGAAGGGTTCCACCGCGGGCGCCCGTTCATGGGCCGATCTTCCGGCAGAGGCGGTCAAATATGTCCGCCGTGTCGAGGAACTGATCGGGGCGCCGGTCGCGCTGCTCTCGACCAGCCCGGAACGCGACGATACGATCTTGGTCAAGAATCCCTTCGAAGCCTGACGGAGCATATTCAAGCAAGATGGGGGCCGGTTTGCATCACGAGACTGCGCCCCTCTTAGGAGCATCATGGCGGATTACTACCCTCTCCTGAGCCGTGCCGTCGCCGGCCTCGCCGATCAACCGGCAGAGGCCCGTGAGCCGATCTACGCACGGGCCCGCGATGCACTGGAGCGTCAACTGCGCGGTTTCGAGCCACCGCTCGCCGAGGAATCGATCCGCGCCGAACTCGACGACCTCGCTGCGGCGATCCGGCGGATCGAAGGCGAGTTCTTGCCGGCTGAACCCGAGCCGCTCGTGCCCGAGCCTCAGCCGGACGCGGAACCGGTCGCGCAACAGGACATGGAGCCAGAGCCCTCTCCGACACGCGACGCGGAGGCCGAGGGCATCCAGCCAATGGTCCGCCCGCGCATTCCCGAAAAGGTCGATCATTCAGGCCGGAAGAAGGTCCTTGCCCTTTTCTCCGGCGTTGCACTCGTTTCGATGCTGACGATGGGCCTCATCGCCCTCTCGCGTCGAGATACCGCGCCGGCGCCCTCCGGCCCGCCGGTCGTGAAGGCGCCGGAAACGAGCGGCAGTGATCCGTCGAAAACGGAAGGTCGACTTTCCGGCACACCCGAGCCGGCCGGCAAGCCACCGGAAACGCCTGCTGCGCCCACTACACCACCACCCGCTGCACCACCCTCATCGCCGCCTCCGTCGCAACCCGCTCAGCCCGAAGTGTCACGTACGCCGAGCGCGAGCACCAATCGCGCCTTCATGGTGCTCGAGGCGCAGGGCACTTCGCCGAACCAGTTCGAGGGCAAGGTCAACTGGACCTTCGCGCCCGATCCCGGGCTGAAGGGCGAGAAGGCGCTGCGCGCCGCGATTTCGTTCGAGGCAGCGGGGCTCTCGATCGATTTTTCGGTCGCTCGCAACAAGGACACCAAACTCGACGCCTCACACACAATCATGGTGATCTTCGAGCCGAAGAACGGCATCGGCAACGTCCGCGAGATGAGCGCAGTCGAATGGCGCGAGCGGGAGAGCCAGAACGGCATCACGCTTGCCGGGGTCGTCGTGCCGGTTCAGGACAATGTCTTCATGCTCGGCCTCGACAAATCGGAAGCCGCGCTCAGCCGGAACATGGCGTTGCTGCAAACCCAGAAATGGATGGTGTTCGAGTTGCGGCTCGATAGTGGCCGACGCGGCGCCGTGCTCGTTGAGAAGGGCACTGTCGGCGAAAAAGCCGTCAATGACGCGCTTGCTGCCTGGAAATAAGGCGCGTTAATAAAAAGGGCGCACGCAGGCGCCCTTCGATTTTTCGGCATATCCAAGGATTACGAGGCGCGGGCCTCAATCTCGGCGATCGAACGCCGGACGCCGCCCTGCACCTTCTCGAAAGCGCGGGCCTCGATCTGGCGCACGCGCTCGCGGCTGATGCTGAACTCGGCCGAAAGCTCTTCCAGCGTCAGTGGATCATCCTGAAGGCGGCGCGCCTCGAAGATGCGCCGCTCGCGCGGGTTGAGGATCGCGAGTGCCTTGCCGAGCGCGGCATGGCGGTTCTCACTCTCCTCGCTCCGGGCGAGGATCGCTTCCTGATTGTCGCTCTCGTCGGCGAGCAGGTCCTGCCACTCGGCGGTACCTTCGTCGCGCATGGTGACGTTGAGCGAGGCATCGCCACCGAGGCGACGGTTCATCTCGATCACTTCGTGCTGCTCGACACCGAGCTTGGTCGCGATCTCGGCCACCTGGTCGGGGCGAAGATCGCCCTCGCCCAGCGCGGAAATCTTGCTCTTGGCCTTGCGAAGGTTGAAGAACAACTTCTTCTGGTTGGCGGTGGTGCCCATTTTCACAAGGCTCCACGAGCGCAGGATGTACTCCTGGATCGAGGCCTTGATCCACCAGATCGCATAGGTCGCGAGGCGGAAGCCCTTGTCCGGGTCGAAGCGTTTCACGGCCTGCATCAGGCCGATGTTCCCTTCCGACACGACATCACCGACCGGCAGGCCATAGCCGCGGTAACCCATCGCGATCTTCGCGACGAGGCGAAGATGCGAAGTCACCAGCCGGTGCGCGGCTTGCGGGTCTTCATATTCCTGATAGCGCTTCGCCAGCATGAACTCCTCGTCCGGCGTCAGGACGGGAAAGCGGCGGATTTCGGTAAGGTAGCGGGACAGTCCCCCCTCACCCGAAATGACGGGCAGCGTGGCAGCAGACATTCAATCCTCCTTCGGGCCCCCGATGACCGGCAGACCCACCGTCGCGGTGAAACACCCTTCGACGTCGTTGGTGCTTATACCACAACAAATCCGTGGCGAAATAGGGGCGGCGATCACGCCTTGGCGAGCATCCCGTGCAAACGCGTGAAATCCACCGGCGGTTCGACAACGAATTCCAGCGGTTCGCCCGTGCGCGGATGCTCGAAGGCCAGAAGCTCGGCATGGAGGGCCTGCCGGTCCATGTCGCGCAGTGCCCCATGTGCTGCCTCGGAAAGGAATTTCTCGCGCGTGCGGAAACCGCTGCCATAAAGCGTGTCACCAAGGAGAGGATGGCCAATATGCGCGAGATGCACCCTGATCTGGTGCGTGCGCCCCGTCTCCAGCCGACAGGCGATCAGGCTCGCACGAACCGCGCCGTCATGGGTGAACTCGTCGAGCACCTCGTAGTGCGTGATGGCGAAACGGGCCCGCTCCGCCTTGGAGACGACCATTTTCTCACGGTTGACGCTGGAGCGTGCGATACCCGCCTCGATCGTTCCGCTCTTCCGCGGCAACTGGCCCCAGACAATGGCGAGATAGCGTCGCTCCAGCGGGCCTGTACGACCGTGGTCGGCGAATTGCTCGGCGAGACCGCGATGCGCACGATCGTTCTTCGCCACCACGAGAAGACCCGAGGTATCCTTGTCGAGCCGGTGGACGATGCCCGGCCTGAGCACGCCGTTGATGCCCGAAAGGCTGGCGCCGCAATGATGGATCAGTGCGTTGACCAGCGTTCCCCGTTCATGCCCGTTCGAGGGATGGACGACCATGCCCGCCGGCTTGTTAACAACGACGAGATCCTCATCCTCGTAAGCGATATCGAGCGGAATCGCCTCGCCCGGCGGGGTTGCGGGCTCGGGCGGCGGCAGGGCGATGCGGATTGTTTCCGCCCCTTTGAGCTTACGCGAAGCGGAACGTTCGGCGCTCCCGTCAATCTCGACATGTCCATCGGCGATCAGGGTCTGGAGGCGAGCGCGCGAGAACGCGGGCAGGCGCTGCGCCAGCACCTTGTCGAGCCGTTTGCCGGTTTCTTCCGGCCCAAGTTGGATAACGGGGCACGCTTCGCCCATAAGAGACATTCCTCGCGCGGGGTATCGCCGTATGCTTGCAGATAGACCTTGCGATAAGCGCGAAGAATGCCTATAGCAACCGCCTTCCGGCCCGCGCGGCTTCGCGCGCCAGACGCTCCCATCGTCTAGAGGCCTAGGACACCCGCCTCTCACGTGGGTAACAGGGGTTCGAATCCCCTTGGGAGCGCCAAGCTTTTCTATGGCTTGAGGAACGCTGAAAAACCATTGAAGTCAGAGCGTTGCTAGGTGCCTGTGGTGCAAACAGGTGGTGCAAAATCGTGGGTTTGATAACGTATTTCAGCAGGGATCGGCACGGGACGTATTATTTCAGCAAGGTTATGCCCCCCTGCACTTCCCCCCTTCATGCCCGGAAATCGCAAGGGCAAGGCAGTCTGGAAGCGGCCAGCGAGCCGGTCCAGCATCGGGGGCAGGCTCACCAACTCCGGAAACGAACTCAAAACTGGATAGGACTTGGGGGCAACGTCACAGATCAAAGTCATGCGGTCAGCCGTAGTAGGCGATATACCGCCTGAAATATTGCTCCCAAGTTACCCATTTTCCGCGGACGAGGTATTTGCGGTTCTTGCTGGCCCAGACAATACCCAGCTCACTGGCAACACGCGGATGGACAGGAACCTGTAGACGCTTGAACGAATTCAACTGTCCGAAGGACCAGAAAGTCAGCGAAAGTCCAAGTTCTTTTGCGAGATGTTCCGCCATCATACTCATGAGACGGCCATTCGGATGCGCAGTGGTGTAGAAGATCTGCCGTGACCGGTAATTCTCTAGAATGTAGGCACCAATTCCAGCTGGAAAGGCCTTGTCCATCGCCTCAAGCCGTGCCGTTTCAAAACGATGCAGACGCTTGAAATCAACGATTCGTTCAAGTTCCAGAGATTCATAGGCCCTGAACCTCTGCTCTGGATCCGGAATTTCCTTGCGCAACCGTGCCAGCAGCCCATCGAAATACGTAAATTCGAAGTTCGGATAATCTCGATCGCGGGCCAATCTGTCGTCAGGTCCGTTATAGGCATCAAAGGGCCACGGGGTGGCGAGCCGAATACACGGATAGCGTAAAATAGGAACCCCAACCGGAACATGTGCACGAAGAGGGTAGTTTTCCCACTCCCGGATGTCTTGCACGAGCATCAAATCGCATTCATCAAGTTCCTGTCGGCTTCTTTCGTGAAGATTGGCCGGCAGTTCCATATGCTGGTACGTCACCGCGAAATTCCGTGCGAAGCGCGAGTCGTTCCTCAGAGCTTCGGTTAAAAGACTGCCCTGACAATTGCCTAGAACAACAATCCGCTTCTTTCCGCCGCTTGCCGCCGCACCTTTCGTGCCAGCGGGCATCGCCGGGATTTCGGATGAGATTCGTTCCAGATCAAGGGCCTGCAGCAACACATCGGCGTTCCGGAAATTCCGCAACCGGATATCGATCTTTTGCGAGACGCCACCGTCGAGACTTATGTCGCGTGGAACTATGAATTCAAAAGTAACCTCGCCCGAGCGAAGCTCGGTGGCAGTGAATGTTCTGGAATTCAGGGGCGAACCATTCCGGGTGGCGACGGAAAATTCGAGTGTCGGAGTTGATCCGCTTCGCGCCCGCTTCAATTGGCAGGCGATGCGGGCGCGGAAAACACCGGTAGGCAACCGCAGTGGCGCTAGGCTACGGCCAAGTTTCAGGGGGATGATCGAGTATGGCGTGATCCGGACCGCACCCGCGCTTGGCCATCGGGAAAGGCGACCCAGCATGCGCCAAGGGCCGACATCAGACGTCTCAACGGCGCTGTCCGCAGAAGCAGGTTCATCCTGCAGCCGCATGTCGGCCATCGTGATGAGTGCCTTTCCGAAATGCGAGAAGCGGAATTCAAAAGGTGAATCGGCGCCGCTGCCCATCGCCAATTCCGACGGAACGTCGAAACAGAGAAATTGCTCGTCGGCGAGTTCGGTTGCGGTGTAGTCCCGCCAGGCGCGCAGGATGCGATTCTGTGCGATAATTTCCAAACCCAAGATTGGGCCATCATCACGTATCAGCTGGCGAACTTGGCAGCGAAAGGACAGACGGTGGCGTCCCCGCGGGAGGCGTAGGAAGGGACCATAGAGAAAGGTCTGAGCGGGAAGAGGCAACACTACCGAAACCGAGCCGTTTCCGGATCGTATGGCGGGTTCGCGAACCTCCATCAAAGGCAGCACTACCCGAGGCTTGTAACCTTCGTCGTCAATCGATTTCTTTTCCACCGAAGCAAGTGTCCCGATCGTTGGCGGCGAACGCTATCCCGAACGCCGCCCCCGGAGAATCGCTGGTCCTTCCGGTTTGATATCTTCCGAAACTTCGTCCATACCGACTAGCTGTTTTTGGAAGTCGGTCAACTGGCCAGTTCACCAACGCCGTTCCACGTGCAACTTTCATTTAATCGACAAGCAAGAAAGCCAGATGCGCCAATATTCATCGCTTGTGGAGGTCCTGCGGCAACAGGCGGCGCTGAGGCCTGACAAGCTGGCGGTACAAATGTACGCTGACAAGCCGGGCGAAACTCGTGCGCTGACATTCAGCCAGCTTTACCTACAGGCGGCCGATCTCGGCTTCCGACTGGCGTCACGAACCTGCCCCGGCGATCGGGTGGCGTTGATCTTTCCGTCATCGCCCGAGTTCGTAGTCGCATTTTTTGCCTGTCTCATGTCAGGGCTGGTCGCGGTGCCGATGATGATGCCGCGCCGCAACAGCCGGAACGGTGCAAGCGCAGCGATCATCACAGACTGCTCGCCGCGCCTCGTGCTTTCTCTTACCGCCCTGGATGTTTTTCCGCAGGACTTTCGCGATCTTCTCGAGAATGAGAAAATTGGGCACATGCCGATCGCGCTGGTGGACAACCCAACTGAAAATTTGCTGACGGAACGCGGGCCAATGGACCCCGCCTTTCTTCAGTATACCTCCGGTTCGACATCCACGCCCAAGGGCGTGATGGTCTCGCATGCTAATCTTCTCGATAATCTCCAAATGATCCGGGATCGTCTCGGCAACCACGCCGGTTCTTCACATGTAGGCTGGATTCCCCTCTACCATGATCTCGGCCTCATTATGAACCTGCTACAACCGATCTACTTGGGCGCAAATTGTGTGCTCATAGCGCCTTCCAGCTTCATGCATCGGCCGCTCAACTGGTTGAAGGCAATTCACGAGCATCGCGCCGAGGTTGCCTTGGCACCCAACTTCGCGTTCGACCTGTGCGCCGACAGATTCCAGCCCCATCAGATGGAAGGTATCGACCTAAGCTGCTGGAAGATCGCGCTCAACGGTGCAGAACCGGTCCGCGCCGAGACAATCGAACGATTCTGCGACATCTTCCGGCCCTATGGCTTTGCACCGGAAGCCATGCGTCCTGGCTACGGCCTTGCCGAGGCGACTCTTCTCGTTAGTTGTGGTCGTCGGGGAGCGCCAACGCGCATGATGTCGGTCAGCACTGCGGCCCTTGGGCACGGGCGCATCGCGCCGCCAGTGGATTCCCGCGACACAGCCCGACTTGTTAGTTGCGGCTCACCAGTCGTCGACCTTTCGATTGCCATCGTCGATCCCAACAATCACCGCCCGGTTGCGGATGATGCGATCGGAGAAATCTGGGTTCGGGGACCAAGCGTCGCGGGCGGCTATTACCAGCGCCCGGAGGAGAGCGAGGGTACTTTCACCGCATACCTGCAGACAAACGGAACCCCGGACGACACCGGAGGATGGCTACGAACCGGCGATCTCGGCTTTCTGGATCAGGAGGGGGAACTGTTTGTCACCGGTCGCATCAAGGACGTGATGATTATCCGGGGTATCAACCACTATCCTCAGGACATTGAGGCGATCGTCGGCGCGTGCCACCCCGCCATACGGCGCGATCATTGCGCGGCTTTCGCAATCCGCGACGACAACGGAACGGAGCAGATCGTCGTTGTGCAGGAGGTTGAACGGACGCACCGGCATTCATTTTCGGAAGCCGAGCTGGTCGCCGCCATTCAGAGCGCGGTCGTGACAGAAAAGGACATCGCTTTGCACAAGATCGTCCTGATCCGCCCGGGAGCATTGCCAAAGACAACGAGCGGAAAGGTGCAACGCGATCTTGCTCGACGCAGATGGCTTGCCGGAGAACTCGAACCCGCATAACCCGAACGTCGAAATTGGGCGATCCCGCCGGACACTGAAAGCAGCAAGACCGTATGGCCCCTTTTTCGGAAATCGAGACCTTTTGTAAAATGAGGCTGGCCGCGATGCTCGAAATTGATCCGGCACGCATCAAGCCCGATTCAACCTTTGCAAGCCTTGGACTGGATTCAGCGACCGCCGTGCATTTCATTCTGGAGGTTGAGGGAGAATACCGCATCGAGCTTTATCCCGGGGTCACGGACGATTACCCAGATCTTGCGCGCTTTGTGGAATACCTTGAATCCCTGAAATAGAACCGGCTCATTCTGTATCTCGCTCCGCGCTGAAGGGCCGACCCTTCTCTTGACAATCCCCATGCCCGCCTCGACGACTTGAGGGTCCTTCGCTGGGGCTTGCCCCTAAGAGGACGTGCCGTCGAAATCAGGAAAAATGACATGACGGGTGACCTGAGACCCGACTTTCCTCCGGTTATGGGGAGAGTCCTTGGGTTGATTTAGGGCCTATGCGGCCCTGGTTTCCAGATAGATTTGTGCGGCGAACTCGGCGGGTGTCTTGTTGCCGAGGGCCGA
>VWVY01000007.1 GCA_009846685.1 Rhizobiales bacterium SYSU XM002
CGCCCGCCTCCTGCTCCTTCAGCATCCCGATGATCTGCTCTTCTGAAAAACGTGAGGGCTTCATCCGTCGTCTCCTTCGCGACGGACTCTACTCATTCCTGGAGGAAGTTCAGGGTCTCAGGTCAGAATCAACGACCTCATTTCCTCAAAAACAGGGATAGCCTCCGCAAAACCCTGAATGGTTCGGTGATCAGCAATTCCTATCGAGGCAACTGCCTCCGGTAACTAATTCTCGCGCAATCGTCGCCAGTCCATCCCAAAACGCGCCAGGTACTTTTTGAGGCGATCCGCATCGTTCTGGCTCGATTTTTCTAACCGTGACACTGAGAAAAGCTTTCTGCCGGCTTCACTCAGGGACGAGGCCGCCCGGCAAACGCGGATGACTTCCACTAACTGAATACGGTCGAAGAGATCGATCCGGCTAAGAGCCATCCCATCGAGATACTCTCTGAGTGTGGCATCGACACCATCCTCATCAGCCCTACCCTTCCAGAGCCGCCTCAGGCGTTCGATTTCCTCTCTCACAGTCTCTTCATTGATACGTCCGTTCGGCGAGAGCGTGGCAAGCCGCGTCATGGAAGCGGAGAGGTCACGAAAATTTGCGGACCAGAGGGCCTCGGGCGACATGGCAAAGGCGAGATAAAGTGCTCTCGCCTCCTTGTTGAAGCTCATCGCTTCGCCCTCGGTTTCAGAGAAACGTTGAAGTTCGAAATCGATATTGGGCTCGATATCCTCGCCTCGGCTTTTTAGTCCCGGAAGCTCGAAGGTCCAGAGATTGAGACGCGCCAGCAGGTCTTCGCGGAACTTGCCCTTGTGGACATCCTCCGAAAGATCGCGGTTTGTGCCTGCGATGAGCTGAAAATCGCTCCCCGCTTCCTTATCGGCCCCGACGGGCAGGAAGCGCTTGTCCTCGATGGCGCGCAGGATCATCGCCTGTTCGTCCGGCCCGAGTTCGCCGATCTCATCCATGAACAGCACGCCGCCATGGGCAGAGCGCAAGAGCCCGGGCCGGTCAGTTTGTGCGCCGGTAAAAGCCCCCTTGATATGGCCGAATAGCGCCGACATCGCCTGGTCGCCACGCAATGTCGCGCAATTCACCTCAACGAACGGACCGGCAACCTGTCGGCGCGCCTTCTTCAACTCGTAGATACGGCGCGCGAGTTGGGACTTGCCGGCGCCTGTCGGGCCCGTCAACAGGAACGGCGCCTTCGAGCGGATCGCCACCTTCTCGATACTGTCGATCATGCGGTTAAAGGCGGCATTCCGTGTGACGATGCCTGATTTCAGATAGGACGCGCCTTCCTCAGCTTCCTTCCGGAACCGGCTAGCGATACGGTCGTAACGCGACAGATCAAGATCGACGATCGAATGGCTCCCGGTGACACCGGTATCCCCGCGCCTTGGAGGCGCAAGCTGGATCAGCCTGCCCGGAACGTAGCGCGCCTCAGTGAGCAGGAACCAGCATATCTGGGCGACATGCGTGCCGGTGGTGATGTTGACGAGGTAATCCTCGCTATCCGGATCAAAAGAGTAAGCTTTCGCGAAATCATAGAGCGCGGCATAGACCTCCTGAAAGTCCCATGCATCCTTGAGATTGAGACGATGCAGGACAACACGCGTTTCCGGCGAGACTTGCACGATGTCGCCTGAGACGCGGCTTGCGAGGTCAATCGCATGATTGTCGTGGATCAGATCCAGCCGGTCAACCTGGAGGTCAGGTTGCATGCAGAGCGCGACTGTCGGCCGCCAGCGCTCCCAACGGTTTTCCTGCTTGCCGATATCCAGGGTCGTTCCGAGAAAGCCAATAGCGACGCGCTTCTTCATAAAGCGATCATACAAGATAATATCTTATATTAAAATATACAAATTTGCGAAGAATGCGCCATGGTGGGGATAAAAAACAGAACCTGATGAACATAAAATATATAGTATTTTCAATGCACTGATAGAAAATCTCTCTCAAATTCGGAACTTGGCACACTCCTTGAAGTGTCTGTCTCGTCGAAATTGAAGGAGTCGAGCCATGGCGAACAAGTCTGTGTTTGCTTCAATCGTTGGAAAGCTCATGCCGCGCACCGATGTGCTGAACCGTGCTGGCGCTCCGGCCTATGTCTATTTGCCGCGTCACAAGCTTGCGCAGCTCGCCGCGACCGGCACGTTTGGCCGCACGTTCTATGCGAATGCCGAAGGGCAGCTGGCTGACGTTCTGGCGGTTCTGCCGGAGGTCGAAGCGGAGTTCATCGCGAAGACGGCGATCTACGCCCGTGAGCGCGGTCACATGAAGGATATGCCGGCCCTGCTGCTCGCTTATCTCTCCATGCTTCAGACCGAGCATTTCGCAATGGCATTCCCGCGCGTCGTGGATGGCGGCAAGATGCTCCGCAATTTCGTGCAGATCATGCGCTCGGGCGTGACGGGGCGGAAGTCGCTCGGCTCGCGTCCCAAGCGCATGGTCGAGGCGTGGCTTGCAACCGCGACGGATCGGCAGATCCTGACCGCCAGCGTTGGCAACGATCCGTCGCTCGCCGATGTGATCCGCATGGTCCACCCGAGGCCGAAGAATGCTGGGCGCGAGGCTCTCTTCGCCTGGCTCATCGGCAGGCCGCATGAGGTTTCGAAGCTGCCGGCCATCGTGCAGGAATTCGAAGCGTTCAAGCGCGACCCTTCGGGTTCCGTCCCGGACGTGCCGTTCCAGATGCTGACCTCCCTACCGCTTTCCAAGGAGCAGTGGGCGGCAGTCGCCGGAAAGGCCAGCTGGCACATGCTGCGCATGAACCTCAACACCTTCGGACGCCATGGCGTTTATGAGGTGCCGGGGTTCACGGAGATGCTGGCGGCGCGTCTTGCTGACCGTGAGGCGATCGAGAAGGCAAAAGCCTTCCCGTATCAGCTCATGGTGGCTTACGCCTCGGCTGGGACTAGCGTGCCACGCCCGGTGCGGGAAGCGTTGCAGGATGCGATGGAGATCGCGCTCGGCAACGTGCCGAAGCTCTCCGGGAATGTCGTGGTCTGCCCCGACGTCTCCGGCTCGATGAGTTCGGCCGCGACGGGGTATCGCAAGGGTGCGACGACCTCGGTGCGCTGCATCGACGTCGCTGCACTGGTCGCGGCGGCCGTGTTGCGTAAGAACCCGTCCGCTCGCGTGCTGCCGTTCGAGCAACAGGTCGTCTCGATCGACCTGAATCCGCGTGACACGGTCATGACCAACGCCGCGAAGCTTGCTTCGATCGGCGGTGGCGGGACCAACTGCTCGGCTCCGGCCGAATTGCTGGTCAACGAGCGGGCCAAGGTGGATGTGCTGATCTATGTCTCGGACAACGAGTCGTGGGTGGATGCGAATGGCCGGCGCGGAACCGGGCTGATGGAGCAGTGGGAGAAGCTGAAGCGCCAGAACCCGGATGCAAAGCTGATCTGCATCGATATCCAGCCCTACGGGACAACGCAGGCCCCGGAGCGTGACGACGTGATGAATGTCGGCGGCTTCTCCGACGTGGTGTTCGACCAGGTGGCGCTTTTTGCGAAAGGCGAGATGACGGCTGAACACTGGGTGGGCGAGATCGACAGGATCGCGCTCTGATAGGAAGGACGGCCGGGGGGAATGCCCTCGGGACTACATCGGGATCCGGAAGGCGGGCCGAAAGGCAGCGCGCCGGACGCGGCGAAAGCCGCTGCGTCCCGAAAACCTTGTCCCCCCGGCCACCTACCCTCGCGGCGAATGCCGGCAGAACTCCATCGGTAAGGCGCTTCGGCGCCGAGAGGGTTCGAGCCCCTCCGCTCTCGTGACGGGAAACCGTTGCCTGAGTGATGTTTCGCCAAGATTTGTCGCCGCGAACCTTGTTGAAATCCACCGTGGCGAATGCCGCCGGGACTACATTGTCAAAATGTCTCGGCACCACATTGTCGCCACGACCAGCGAAAGGAAGAGGCCGACGGGCATGGGCCCGTGACGAATGCAGATGGAACTACATGGCTATCACCCACCGGGTCGCGGGTTCGAATCCCGCCGGGTCCACCAATCACCCTTGATTGAAGTGCGGGCCCGTAGCTCAGCGGTAGAGCAGGACCGGAATGCGCGAGAGTGCAAACCGGAGATGTTTCGTCACTCTTGTCGTCACGGACCCATGCCCGTTGGTTAGGAGGATCAGATCATGACCAGGATCGACGGTAACACGCTCATCGGCTGGGGTTTCAAGCCATCCCGCCAGTTCAAGGACATGATCGGGATCGCCAACGAGCTACGCGGTCGCGGGCAGGATGACGTGTCCATTATCGACGCGTTGCAGGCGACTTTGCCACCGCCGGTCGTCGAGATGCCGATGCGCACGAACAGCCTTCCGATTGGCCTCTTCATCGAGGCCGAAGGTGACGGCGACCAAGCGAACATCAATGCCGTGATGTCACATATGGACGCGTTGATGCGCATCCCGACGATCGTTGCCAGCGCGATCATGCCGGACGCCTGCCCGGCAGGATCCGCCGAGGGAACGATCCCTGTCGGTGGTGTCGCTGCGGCGAAGGATGCGATCCATCCGGGTATGCATTCTGCCGACATCTGCTGCTCGATGGCGATCTCAATCTTCGAGCGCAAAATGGATCTGAAGAAGCTGCTCGACGCGGTTCAGGCCATGACGCATTTCGGGCCGGGCGGTCGCAAGTCGGTCATTCAGCCGCCAGCAGCCATCATGGAGAAGTTCGCGCCGAACCCGTTCCTGAGTGGGCTGGAGAACATGGCGATCGGCCATTTCGGCTCGCAGGGTGACGGCAATCATTTTGCCTATGTCGGAACCGTCAAGTCGACGGGAAAGCCCGCACTCGTAACCCATCACGGCTCACGTGGATTTGGCGCGCAGCTCTACAAGCGTGGCATGGAGAAGGCGAGGAAACACACGGCCATCGTCGCGCCGCGCGTGCCGCAACACAATGCCTGGATCGACGCGAACAGCGACGAGGGTCGCGCCTATTGGGAGGCGTTGCAGGTCGCGCGCGAGTGGACGAAGGGCAATCACTTCGCGATCCACGATCTTGTGCAACAGAAGATCGGCGCGAAGGTCAGCGAACGTTTCTGGAATGAGCATAACTTCGTTTTCCGGAAATCCGACGGCCTCTTCTACCACGGCAAGGGCGCGACGCCGTCCTGGTCCGGCTACGCGGCCGACAGCAACGGCTTGACGCTGATTCCGATGAACTGTTCCGAGCCGATCCTGATCACCAGGCCACTCGCAGGCAATGCAGCGAGCCCGGCCGATGCGCTTGGCTTCGCCCCCCATGGCGCGGGGCGGAATTTTTCGCGCACGCAGCATCTGCGCTCGGATGGGCCTGATGGCATCCTGTCGGCCGAGCTTGCGACCTTGCAGGGGCGTGGCCTCGATATCCGGAGCTATTGCGGGGTGCCGGACCTTTCGGAACTGCCGAGCGCCTACAAGAGCGCAGCACAGGTGCGTCGCCAGATCGAGCGTTTCGGGTTGGCGGAAGTCGTCGATGAGATCGTTCCCTATGGTTCGATCATGGCCGGCGACTGGGAGAAGGATGCGCCGTGGCGCAAGCCTCGCAAAGACAAGGCAACGACCGCATGATCATCATCGACGGCTCTGAAGGTGAAGGGGGTGGCCAGGTGCTCCGCACGGCGCTGACACTCTCGATGGTGACGGGGAAGCCCTTCACCATCGAGAACATCCGCGCGCGCCGCTCCAAGCCCGGCCTGATGCGCCAGCATCTTGCTTGCGTGAAGGCGGCTGCCGCAATCTCAGGCGCTTCTCATGAGGGCGCGGTGATCGGATCAGGCAAGCTGATCTTCCGTCCCGGAGCGTTGAAGGCTGGCAACTATCGTTTCGACATCGGTTCTGCCGGTTCGACGACGCTTGTGCTGCAGACGATCATGCTCGCCTTGGCTGCTCTCGATGCGCCGTCGACCATCGTTGTGACAGGCGGCACACATAATATGGCGGCACCATGCTTCGACTTTCTGGGCGAGAGCTTCCTGCCGATCATCCGACGCATGGGCTTTCGAATCGAAGCGGAATGCCTGCGCCGCGGCTTCTACCCTGCTGGAGGCGGCGAGATTCGCATGACCATTGGCCCGTCTGAAGCTCATGTGTCGCTGGTTCTGGACACAGCAGGTCGGCGCTTGGGCCAAGGTGCCAAGGCCATTGTCTCCCACCTCCCTTACGACATCGCCAGGCGCGAGGCCGCAGCCTTCGCCGATGCGATGGGCTGGACGGCCGAGACTTGCGTCGCCCACAGCGACGCTGCCGCCATAGGCCCCGGCAATGTCCTGACCGCGCATCTTGAATGCGAGCATGTCACCGAAATTTTCACCACCTTCGGCCGACAAGGCGTGAGCGGCGACAGGATCGCGCAGGAACTGGCGAAGGAGATCAAGGATCATCTTTCAGCCGGAGCGCCTGTCGGCCATTATCTCGCCGATCAGCTTCTGTTGCCGATGGTTCTCACCAAGGGCGGTCGTTTCGTGACATCGCGCCCATCCGCACACTGCTCGACGAATATCGAAGTCATCAGGAGCTTTCTGAACACCCCCATCGCCTCCACCAGGCTTGACGACAGGCGCTGGATGATCAGTGTCGGAGAGCAGGGCTGAGTTCAAATGTTCCTTTCCGTTACGACCACACACCAACCGGCGACTGATCTCGGCTTCCTGCTCCGCAAGAACCCGGCACGCGTCCACGAAACCGAACTCTCCTTCGGCAAGGCGCTCACGCTCTATCCCGAGGCAAACGAGGAACGTTGCACGGCTACGCTCATCATGGAGGTCGATCCGGTCGGGCTTGTCCGCGGCAAAGGCGGTGCTGGCGGGCTGATGGATCAATACGTCAACGACAGGCCCTATGCTGCGTCGTCATTCCTCAGCGTCGCCATGGGGCGGGCCTGGCGCGAGGCCATGGCAGGCGTCAGCAAGGATCGGCAGGAATTGGCAGACCGCGCCATCCCACTTGAGGCGCATGTGACGCCCCTGCCTGCCCGCGGCGGCGAGGCATTGATCCGTGAGCTGTTCGGACCGCTCGGCTACGAGATTATCATCGAGACAATCCCGCTCGATCCAGTCCGGACGGATTGGGGCGTGAGCCCATACGTGTCTCTCACGCTCAAGGCCGTCACCCGCCTTTCCGCCCTGTTGACGCATCTCTACGTACTCATCCCTGTGCTTGATGATCGCAAGCACTATTTCGTGGGCGAGGACGAATTGGAGAAGCTGCTCGCCAGGGGCGAAGGTTGGCTAGCGGAACACCCCGCCAAGGAACTGATCGTTTCGCGCTACCTCAAACGCCGCAAGACGCTGATGCGCGAGGCGCTGGCCCACTTTGCCGGGGAAGAAGGCGAGAGCGACAACGCATTCGACGCCACGCCGAAGGACAATGCGGAACAGGCGATCGAGAAGCCGCTGCGCCTGCATGACCTGCGCCTCGATACGGTGGCGGCAACGCTGAAGGAGCTTGGCGCGAAGCGGGTGCTTGATCTCGGCTGCGGCGAAGGCAAGCTGATCCGGCGGCTGCTCAAGGACAGGCAATTCGAGGAGATCATCGGCGTCGAGGTATCGAGCCTCAGCCTCGCGCGCGCCGCCGAGAAGCTGGAGCGCGAGCCGGAACGCCTCAGGAGCCGCGCCAAGTTTTTGCACGGAGCGCTGATCTATCGCGATGCCAGACTCCGGGGCTATGACGCCGCCGCTCTCGTCGAAGTAATCGAGCATGTCGAACCCGCACGGCTCCATCATCTGGAATTCGCGATCTTCGGCGATGCACGCCCGAAGGCCGTCATCGTGACAACGCCGAATGCGGATTATAACACGCTGTTCCCCTCGCTTCCCGCAGGCCTGTTCCGCCATGCCGACCACCGCTTCGAATGGTCGCGGATGGAGTTCGAGGCATGGTGCCGGAAGGTCGGCGAGACCTATGGCTATATGTGGGAGATCCGACCATTGGGCGATGTCGATGAAACGCATGGCGCGCCGTCGCAAATGGCGGTGTTCACGCAATGAGTGTGCTTGCCCTCCCCGAATTTTGCCTCGTTTTGCTGATCGGCGCGTCCGGTTCCGGCAAGTCGACCTTCGCGCGTAAGCATTTTAAGCCGACGGAGATTGTCTCGTCCGACTGGGCACGCGGTCTTGTCAGCGATGACGAGAACAGCCTTGAGGCGACCAACGACGCCTTCGAACTCGCGCATCATCTGATCGAGATCAGGCTGCGCCGCCGCCTCCTGACTGTCGTTGACGCCACGAATGTACGCGTGGAGGATCGCGCAAAATTGGTGGCGATCGCAAGGAAATGGGATGCGCTTTGCGCGGCCATCGTCATCGATCCCGGCGAGGATATCTGCCTTGCCCGCAACGCACAGCGGCCCGATCGGCAGTTCGGGCCGCATGTGGTGCGCAATCATCGCGTCGCCCTCCGCAAAGGCCTGCGCGGCCTCTCGCGCGAAGGCTTCCGAAACGTCTTCGAGCTGATGTCCGAGCAGGAGATCGATACGGCCAGCATTACCCGCACAAAGCTCTGGACGGACAAGCGTGAGGAGACTGGCCCCTTCGACATCATCGGAGATGTCCATGGCTGCGCTGAAGAGCTGGAAGCGTTACTTGTGCGGCTTGGCTACGCACTCTCCTGGAGTAACGAGAATGGCGAGCGCCGCTGCCGCGCAACGCCGCCTGCCGGCCGCAAGGCGATTTTCGTCGGCGATATTGTGGATCGCGGCCCGCGTGTCGCCGATGCGCTTCGGATCGTGATGGACATGGTCGAGGACGGCCATGCCTTCTGCGTGATCGGCAACCACGAAGCGAAGGTGGAGAAGTGGCTTGGCGGTCGTGATGTGAAGATGACGCATGGCCTCCAGCGAACCGCCGAGGAATTGACCGAGGCCAGCCGCGATTTCAAGGAGAGAGCCAAGCGGTTCATCGGCAAGCTCATCAGCCATTACATGCTGGATGGGGGCAGGCTCGCCGTCGCCCATGCCGGCATCAAAGCCGAGATGCAGGGCCGCGCTTCCGGCCGCATCCGCGAGTTCTGTCTCTATGGCGAGACAACCGGCGAGACCGACGAATTCGGCCTGCCGGTGCGCCACAACTGGGCGGCGGAATATCGCGGCTCGGCGAAAGTTGTTTACGGCCATACCCCCGTACTCGAAGCGGAATGGCTGAACAACACGATCTGCCTCGATACCGGCTGCGTCTTCGGCGGTAAACTAACGGCGCTCCGCTATCCCGAGATGGAACTCGTCTCCGAGCCTGCGCGGCAGGTTTATGCCGAACCAGTCCGTCCTCTTGCGGTGCCTGCATCTAGCCTATCGGCGCAGCAGGCAAATGACACCGCGCTTGACCTTGCCGATGTCACCGGCAAGCGCATCCTCCATACGCGCCTGTGGAATGCCGTGACGATCCGCGAGGAGAACGCCGCCGCCGCGCTGGAGGTCATGGTGCGCTTCGCCATCGATCCGCGCTGGGTGATCTATCTGCCGCCGACCATGTCGCCTTCGGAAACCTCAAAGGAAGACGGGTTCCTGGAGCATCCGCGCGAAGCGCTCGCCTATTTCCAGAAAATGGGTGTGCCGCAGGTGATCTGCGAGGAAAAGCACATGGGCTCCCGCGCCGTTATCGTGATTTGCCGGGACGAGGAAGCCGCGCGCAAGCGCTTCGGCACCGAAGCCGGCGAGATCGGCGCCGTGTACACCCGCACGGGCCGGGCGTTCTTCCCCGATAAGGCGATTGCCCAGGCATTCCTTACCCGCGCTTCAGCCGCGGTTGGAAAGGCAGGGATTTTCGATACGCTCGAGACCGACTGGATCTGCCTCGATGCTGAAATCATGCCCTGGTCGGCCAAGGCGCAAGCGCTCATCCAGCAGCAATACGGTCCGGTGGCGGCATCGGCCGGAGCCGGTCTGTCGGCAGCCGCGAACGCCGCGGCGGCAGCGCAAGCAAATGGGGTCGATATCGGCGGATTATTGGAACGGATGACAACGCGACTATCGAGCACGGAACGCTACGCAGCATCTGTCCGGCAATATTGCTGGTCGGTAAACGGCCTCGATGGTGTGCGTGTGGCTCCCTTCCACCTGCTCGCCAGCGAAGGTATGGTGCATGCCGACAAACCGCATGATTGGCACATGGGCTGGGGCGGCCTATTGGCCGAGCAGGACGATCTCTTCCAGGCGACGCAGGTAAGGCGGGTCTCTTTCGACAAGGAAGGTGATGCGGAAGCCGCCATCGCCTGGTGGCTCGACATGACCGGCAACGGCGGCGAAGGTATGGTCGTCAAGCCGATGGATTTCATCGGCCGCGGGCGCAAGGGCCTGATCCAGCCCGCCGTGAAATGCCGCGGCCGCGATTATCTCCGCATCATATACGGTCCTGACTACGATGCGCCCGAAAATCTGGAGCGCCTGCGCAAGCGCGGGCTCAATGGCAAGCGCTCGCTCGCCATCCGCGAGTTCGCGCTCGGCCTCGAAGCCCTTGAACGCTTCGTGGCCAAGGAGCCGCTACGCCGCGTTCACGAATGCGTCTTCGGCGTTCTGGCGCTGGAAAGCGAGCCCATCGACCCGCGGCTGTAAAGGCATTGATCGGCGTCAAGCCGTTTGGTTCCCTGAACCGGAATCAAATGGCTTGAAAATTCCCTGTTATGACCAAATCTTTTCCCGCTCCTGACTACAGGGAAAGCATATCTATCTCACTGAAAACATAGATCATTAGTCATAGAATTTTGGACGAAATCTCTTGATTTCCGCGTTTTCCCTGTTCTTTTCCCTGATAGCAGGGAAAATATGGGCCAGAACGGTTCGCGCTTGACTGCGTGGCGCACCAGCCATTCCCACGAGAACTGTCGATTTTCCAATCTCGGCGGCGGAATGGCGCGATTTCCGGGGCTTGGGTAAACTTCTAATTCACACGGTGAGACAGCAGCGCGGGGCTTCGGACGCTTCCCGGGCTCAATTTCAGAGCGATTCTCCGCACCCAACCAGGCACTTTCTGAGAACGGCCCCTGAATCTCTTAGATTCGCGGAGGCCTTATTCCCTAGATTTGAGCCTAGGAGGCCCCTCAACGCATTGCCGCTTCGATCTCTATATGTCGATCTTGTAGACGCGCGCCGCGTTCAGGGACACCATCTTGCGGATATCCTCGTCGCTGTAGCCGTGGTCGATGCAGATCTTGATCGCGCGACGATAGCTTTCGATCGGGTGGAAGGCCCCCTTGCCGGTCTGACCGAGGTCTGAACCGAACACGGTCATGTCCACACCGGCAGCGTCGATGTGCCGCTTCAGGTCGTCCGCTGTCGCATGCTGGAAACGGCAGCCGTCGAGGAACATCGACAACGAGTGCTCGATGTAGGCCCCCATGCGGGCGATGCCGGCGACGTCGTTGAGCGAGGCGTCGATGATCTCTTCGGGGTGAGTCAGCATCATGTTCCTGACGCCCCGGCTTTTCGCTTCCTCGAACACCTTCCAAGTCTCGCTGATGTGCAGATGCCCTGCCGCCAGAACAATGTCGGTACGGGCGACGATATCGAGGATTTCCTTCACATCGTCTCTTACGGCGCCCGCCTCGGTCAGGATCGGAATGGCGACCGCCGGTCGGATCTTGGTCGTGGAAGCCGGGTGCGTGCGACCGCTCGCCTTCTCCCAGCGGAAGTGGTTGGCGGCAGCAAGGGTCGGCAGGAAACAGATCTTGGCGCCCATCGCCGCGGAGTGCTCGACGGCGTAAGGGTTGAGGCCACCGATGACGTTGTTGAGGACGATCGAGGAATAGACCTGCGTCTTGAGCTCCGGATGGTGCTTGCGGATCATCCATGCGGTCATGACGCCGGAGTAGTCGTGGTCTTTGGTGATGATCGCGGCAAATCCCGCCCTGTCGGCATCCCGTGCATATTCCAGATGATCAAGCGCGCGGTTTGCGATCGACGGGCCGGTGTGCACATGTGGATCGATTGCGCCAACCAGCAGGCTGTCGATACGCCGCTCGGTCGCTTCGTCGTAGGTTTCGCGGCTCGGATCGTATGCAGGTTCGCTCATGGCTGTTACCTTCGGCGTCATGTCTTCAGTGCGTCAAAATCGGTGCGGGCTTTGAGCGCGGCGGCGCGCAGAAAACCCTGATCGGACGCGACAAGGAAGGCGTTGACACCCTTGGCGCGCCAGCTTGCCGCTTCCTCTGCGCCGGAGACGAGAAGGCAGGCCGGCTTGCCCGCCTTGCGAGCTGCGGCGAGGATTTTCTCGGTCGCGCCCTGCACGCGCGGATCGGTATAGCCGGTCGCGCCATAGGCGGCGGTGAGATCACCCCGGCCGACGAAAATCCCGTCGAGCCCCTCCACCGCCATGATCTCGTCGATCACATCGAGCGCAGCGATGTCCTCGATCATCGCGATCACCACGGTTTCGGCATCGCGCTGCGCGATATGCGTGTGCATCGGCGTCCCGCCGTAGCCACCGCCGCGATTGGTATTGGAATAGCCGCGCTTCCCGCCCCGATACCGGCAGGACGCCACGAGCGAGCGCGCTTTTTCGACACTGTCCGTATGCGGCGCCAGAATGCCCGCCGCGCCGTCGTCGAGCACAGAGAGAATCTTGGCCGGCGTCGCATCGGACACGCGCACGATCCCCGCCGTCCCTGACGCCCGCGCGCCGAGGAGCGCCTGATCGATCGTGCCGCGATCGAACGGAGCGTGTTCCTCGTCGATGACGACGAAATCGAAGCCGAGCCCGCCGATGATCTCGGTGGTGTGACTGGTCGGCGTTTTGATGAAGGTGCCGAGCAGAAGATCGCCTCGCAACAGGCGCTGACGAAACTGCGACGGGTCGGGGCGACTCATGGCTTTCTCCGGGTGAAGCGGTACGATATCTGGGATAGCGGGCACGGAGGCCGCACCCTGCTTATGCTTCGCCGGGCATCGGGTAGTCAGCGGCGTTCAGCACCCATCCCTGCTTCTGCGAAAAATCGAGACGCGGCGGGGCGAAGAGATCGACCATCTGGTTGAGGCCCAGCGCCACCGAGCGCGAGGTGTGGATCGTCGGCGGCGGGATTACGGTTAGCGAGGGTGCGCCGCATCGCTCGTGCTCGTCCTCACGCCAGATCGCCATGTCGGGCGTCCACGGCCAGCGGATGTCGTGGATGAATTCACCGTCAAGGACGAGCGAGCCCTGATCGAAATCGTCGTGGTGATGCGGCGACAGCTTGGAAGTGTCCCGTGGTCCGACACGCGGATCGAGATAATTGATCATCAGCGTCGTGCAACGATAGATGCGTCCGAAGCGTCCTTCCTGGGTGGGGACATCCAAGCTGTATACACGCACCTTGAAGCCATCCGGCGGGTCCGGCCAGGGCTGGAAGGGCGGGATGTTGGGCGCGGCGGCCACATAGACGTCGGCGTTTTCGCACCGGCTGTTCAGATCAGCCGATCGCGTCGTGAAAATACGCGAGAAGCGTCCACCGTCGGGCGCCGTCACCGTGCTCCGGCCGGGCGGAACGAAGACGATACTGTAAGGCGGCACCTCGGTCCGCCCCGCCGGCGTCTCGACGACGAGCCGCGTGCCGGGATCCTGGTTGATGATCCCCCACTCGTCGATCTGGTTCTCGCGGACGAAGCTTCCGCCCGGTTTCGCGATGGTATGGGCCACGAGGAAATTGGCGGCGCGCCCATACCAGACCCTGCCGTTGCGATCGTCCTCGGCCGGCGGCGTCTTGTAGAAAAGACAGTAGCTCGCGGGCGAGAAAGCCACCGGCGTCGGCGCCTTGGCTGCGGCTGAGGCGAGTTGGGAACGGGGATCGGAAGCCAGATACATGGTGCGCGGCCTTCAGTTGTTCGCATGGCCGAGCTTGCCAAAGCGCGAAAGCGGCGACTACAAAGCTTCATCCTCATTTCGCGATATGAAATTCCCGATGGCGGACAACGACGGCACCCGTGATGGAAATGTCCAGTCCGTCGAACGGGCTTTCGCCTTGCTCGCCGAATTGAACCGGCAACGGATCTCGACGATCGCCAACCTGCACGAAACGCTGAAGCTGCCGAAGCCGACGATTGTCCGGCTGCTGAAAACCTTGGCCAGTCTCGGTTATGTCAACAACGACAAGCGCCAGGGCGGTTACCTCGTGACCTCCGCCGTGCAGGGGCTGAGCAGCGGCTATCACGGCGACCCGCTCGTCGTCGAAGCGGGGCGCCCGTGGGCCGTGGAGTTCACCCGCCGCCACCGGTGGCCGATTGCGATCGCGGTTCTCGATTTCGATGCCGTGGTGGTTCGCTGCAGCACGATCACCGACAGCCCGATTTCGCCGTTTCATGCCACCATCAACAAACGGCTGCCGATGCTGACCCGCGCGCTCGGCCGGGCGTATATCAGCTTCTGCCCGCCCGCCGAGCGCGACATGTTACTGGCAACGCTCGCTGCATCGAAGCACCCTGAGAATGCGATCGCCCGGACACCCCCGGAAGCGATGCGCATCATCGAGGCGACCCATGCCGCCGGGTATGCGATCCGCGCCATAAACGTCGAACCGCGCTCGTCATCGACGGTGGCAGTGCCCATCCGCAGCGACGGCAAGGTGCTCGCAACCATCGGCATGACGTATTTCCGCTCAGCCGTGCCGCTGCAGGAGATCGCGCGGACCTATGCACCGTTGCTGCAGGAATGCGCCCGCAACATCGAGGCCAGCCTGGCCGCGCTTCAGCGCTGAGATTTTCTGGCGGAACCGGGGGTCATTCGAGCTTCCCGGCGCGGACATGGCCCGCGAGCAGGTAGCGATAGCGGTCGGCGGCAGCAGCCGACGGGTGAAGTGCCGTCGCATGGGAATCGACCGCCTCCTTCGTCATCCTCACCGCGAGCGATGGCAGCTTCGCCAGTTTCTCCGCCCAGCGTTTCGCCACCTCGCGTGCTTCTCCTGCCGGTGCGATCTCGTCGGCGAGGCCCCAACTCATGCAGGTACGGGCGTCGAGGAAATCGCCGAACAGCACCATCTGCTTGGTGCGCGAGGGGCCGCAAAGCGAGACGAGGCGTGGTATCGCGCCCCATCCCAGGATCATCCCGCCGGGAACCTCCGGGAAGAAGAACTCGACGCCTTCGCCCATGATCCGGAAATCGCAATTGACCGACAGCACGCTGGCGGCGCCCCGGCACCGGCCCTCGATAGCCGCGATCGTGATGGCCTCGATCTTCCCCCAAGCTTCGACCATATCCGCTCCCGGCATGGTATCGCGCCGCCGTTCGAGCATGGTGGGCGCGGCGAACCGCTTCGCGAAAGCCGATGCCTCCGTCCCGGCAGAAAAAACATCCTTCCGTCCGCAGAGCAACACGACATCGATATCGGTATTCCGATGCAGGAGCCGCGCCAGTTCGGCCAGCTCGTCGATGACGAGTGCATCGAAATCGTTCCGCTCATATCCTTCCGTTTGGAGTTGGACCGTCAGGATCCGGCCATCGAGCGTCAGTCTGAAATGCCGCCATCCCTGTCCAATCACCGCGCCGATCGTCATGACGTCCTCCCTTGCCGATGTGTCCGCGCCGCAATTTCCGCGCCCATGCCGCCGCAGGACGGCCAAAGCGAGAGCCATCGTTCTTGAACCGGCGGCGCTGTCGATTGCAGCCTAATACGGCCTCAAGCGGCTGAGGATGCCACCGCGAACGCATTCCGCACACCGGAATGAATGGCTTTCACCATTTCGGGGACATCACCGAAAGATAATCTGAATTCGGACAATGGCATGTGCGGCAATTTGCACCCAAAAACCGTTGGCTTGACCGGTTCGAGGCCCCGACGTGTTCAACGTCCAATAAAGAAGCGGACGGCAGGGAGGAAAACAGATGATCGCAAACGCAAAGTGCTTGCTTGTCGCAGCGCTGGCAACCGCCAGTCTGAGCGTCGGAATTTCCGGATCTGCCAAAGCAGAGGACTGGAAGTGCTATACGTACCAGTCAGCACCGGCGAGCCCCGTGGTCAAAGGCCTCGAAAGCATGGGGGCCAAGCTCAAGGAGCTGACAAAGGGTCGCGTCAATGTGCGGTGCAATGTCGGCGGCTCACTACCGATTGATGCCAATTCGATTGCACCGGCGATGAGCGATGGCGTGCTTGATTTCGGGTCGGTCGTGAACATTTCCGGCTACGTCCCGCTGGCGGCCATCGGCCTCCTGCCCGGCATGTTCAAGAACAACGCGGAGTTCGACGAGAAGGCCTGGCCGATCATGAAGGAGGTCATCCAGGCGGAATTCGACAAACGCGATCTACGTGTGCTGACGATCTACCATTATCCGGCCCAGGTCATCTGGGGCGCGAAATCCGCGCCTGCCCTCAAGAGCCTCGGCGAACTGAAGGGGAAGACCCTCCGAGTTGGCAATCCCGAGGTCGGGGATTTCGCCAAGATTTTCGGCGCAATACCTGTCACGCTCCCCACGCCGGATGTGTCCTCGGCGCTCCAGCGCGGGTCGGTCGAATATGTCATCACCGCCGCAGCGGCAGGCGGTCGCCTGTGGCGCGACTTCCTCGGCTCCGGTATCCTCGATCCGGTTTTCGTGGCGACCTCCTATGTCGTCATCAACAAGCGCCGTTGGCAGAGCCTCTCAGCCGCAGAGCAGGCGGCTTTCGAGGCCTTCGCGGTCGAGACCGGGCGCTGGATCACCCAGACACAGGAGGCCGACGACGGGGTCGCCATCGCCCAGTTCCAGAAGGAAAACGGCTGGCAGATCACACCGGCCTCGCCCGAGACGCACGGCCAGATCGTCGCGGCGATGCGTCCGCTGCAGCAGAAGTGGGCGGACCAGCGCGGGGCCAAGGCAGTCGAGCTGCTGGCAAAACTCCGCGCTGCGGTCGGTCAGTAATCAGCCGACAGTTCATTGCCGCGGGGGACGCCATGCGCGTTGTGAACCTCATCCTTGACCGGTTCATCTGGGCTGGTGTTGTCCTCGCCTGCGTAGCGCTCGCAGGAACCAGCGTGATCATCGTTCTCGAAGTGATCCTGCGGAATCTCTTCGGCGCCACGCTCTACATGGCGGAGGAATACTCCGGTTATATGGTTCTCGCCATTTTCGCGCTCGGCGCGGCCTATGCACGCGAGAAAAACGCGCTGCTGACGGTGGACTTCCTGATCAAACGCCTCGGCAACGCCGCACGCAGGCGCGTCGAATTTGTCTACGGCGTCATCTCGCTCGGGTTTTGCCTCGCGCTGAACTGGTACGTGATCCAGCTCCTGATCAAGTCGATCCAGCGGGATATGCACGCCTCGACGGAACTTCGCACCCCACTCTGGATCCCGCAGATGCTGCTGCCGATCGGCATCACGCTCCTTTGCCTCGTGATGCTGCGGAAACTATTCAATCCGGACCCGATCGAAGCCGGTGATCCGGCGGCGGAAATCCTCGCCCGCGAGACGGAGTAAGCAAGATGTATGAGGTTTTCACCGTCTCTATCGGGCTGATCGTCTCGATCGCCCTCCTGCTCGGCGGAATCCAGATCGCGGTCGCCGTCGGCCTCGGCGGCATCCTGACCCTTGTCCTGAACGAGGGAACGAATTCGCTCAACGCCATCAGCTTCATCGTCTGGGGCAGCGTCAACAATGCCTCGCTCAGCTCGTTGCCGCTCTTCATCCTGATGGCGGAATTCATGCTCCGGTCGGGCATCAGCGATTCCTACTACACGGGTATGTCGAAGCTGATCCGCAATGTACCCGGCGGGTTGCTGCAGACGAATATCGCAAGTTGCGCGCTCTTCGCCGCCATCAGCGGCTCTTCCGTGGCGACGGCAGCGGCCATCGGCGGCGTGGCGATCCCGCGCCAGCGGGCGGACGGATACGATCTCGCGATGACCTGCGGCTCGATTTCCGCCGGCGGCACGCTCGGCATCCTCATTCCGCCCTCGATCGTGATGATCATCTACGCGACCTTCTCCGAACTCTCGGTCGCTCGCCTCTTCGCCGCCGGGCTGATCCCCGGCCTCGTCCTGACTGCGATGTTCATGCTCTACATCGCCGCGCGCTGCATCCTCGACCCGAGCCTCGCACCGAAGATGCCGCCTGCGGAACGCGGCTGGCTCTGGGCCGGCATCGTCAATGTCGCGCCGATGGTCGGCCTGATGCTCGTTATCCTCGGCAGCATCTTCCTCGGCATCGCGACGCCGACCGAGGCGGCAGGCGTCGGCGCCTTCCTCGCGGCCGTGATCGCCTGGACGATCCGGCGTCCCCCGCTCCGCGCTTTCGGTCAGGCCCTGCTGAACACGGTGCTGATCAGCGCCTCGATCATCTTCATCGTGATTGGCGCCTTCATCTTCAACTACGCCGTCCAGACCACCGGGATCACGCGTGAACTGACCAATTGGGTCGTCAGCCTCGATCTCAATGTCTACGTGTTCCTTGGCTTCATGCTGTTGTTCTATGTCGTGCTGGGTTGCCTGGTCGACTCCATCGGCATGATCGTGATGACGGTTCCCCTCCTCCTGCCGATCCTCATGGCCTACAAGATCGATCTCATCTGGTTTGGGGTCATCCTCGTGGTCGTCGTGGAACTCGGGCAGATCACGCCACCAGTCGGAATCAACCTCTATATTGTCGACCAGATGTCGAAGGCCGGCATTGCCACCGTGATCCGCGGCGTAACCCCCTATTTTGCAATCATCGGGCTCTTCCTCCTGCTGCTCGTGCTGTTCCCCGGAATGGCGACGTGGCTGCCGTCAACCATGTAAGCCCAAGATCGCATCCGACTGGGGAGCGACGCCCCCCTTCGATCCAACCTGCAATCCTGAGGAGTGACCTCATATGCCGACGATTTTGACCTGCGCGGTGACCGGAACCTTCCCGACGCGGCAGCACAACCCCGCCCTGCCTGTCACCCCGGAAGAGATCGCGGACGCCTGCCTCGGCGCAGCCAAGGCGGGCGCGGCCATTTGCCATATCCACGTTCGCGAACCTTCGACTGGTCTGCCAAGCATGAAGCTGGAATACTACCGCGAGGTCGTGCGTCGCATTCGCGAAAGCAGGAGCGATCTCATCATCAACCTGACAACAGGTGCCGGCGGCCGATACGTGCCGAGCGACGATGACCCCGCCAAGGCCGCCCCGGCGACAACTCTGACAACCCCGGAAGCCCGCATTGCGCATGTGATCGAACTCAAGCCCGAAATCTGCACGCTCGATCTCAACACCATGTGGTTCGGCGGCGGCGCGGTGATAAACTCGCCGCGCAGCATCGCGATCATGGCCGAGGCGATCTATGCGGCAGGCGTCAAGCCGGAAATGGAGGTGTTCGATACCGGCGATATCGTCCTCGCCAACGAGTTGGTGGCGAACGGCACGCTCAAGACCCCCGGGTTCTTCCAGCTCTGCATGGGCCTGAAATACGGCATGCCGCCGACCCCCGAAATGATGGCCATGGCGAAGTCGATGCTGCCGGCAAACAGCGTCTGGTCTGGATTTGGTCCGGGTCCGCACGCCTTCAAGATGCTGGCGCAGGCCTATTCGCTCGGCGGCAACTGCCGCATCGGTATGGAGGACACGGTCCACATCGCGCGTGGCGAGCCGGCCCCCTCGAATGCCGCACTTGTTGAAAAGGCCGTTCGCATCATCAAGGAACTGGGCGGCAGGCCCGCAACACCGAGCGAGGCTCGCGCCATGCTGGGGTTGGCGGGTTGAACGCGATCGGGATGACCGACGTCCGCGCCCGGCTTGCCCGGCTATTATAAAAACGAGGCCGAGAGATCGAAAATTTGCGCTCCGTCTGAGATGATCCGACGGGGCGCTGGCTTTTTTCGGACCCGGTTTGCTTACTTACTTTGCCCGGGAGCTATCCCGTCACTGCTGCCGGAGCCCCGCTCCATCGACGATAGTGCGTATCTTGTCGGATTCCTTGGCGAGGAAAGTCCTGAATTCATCAACAGGGCCACCGGCCGGATCGACACCGATCGATTCGTAGAACGTCCGCGTCGCGTCCGCCTTGATGTGATCGTTGGCAACCTTGCTGAGGCGTTCGAGAACAGCTGGCGGCGTGCCTGCCGGCGCGAACAGACCGTACCAGCCGAAGGCTTCAAATCCAGGCAGGTTGGCGGCGGTGGCAACGCTCGGTGTCGCCGGGAGCGCCGGCACGGTTTTGGAAGAGGTATGCGCGAGAATTTCGATCTTGCCGGCCTTTTCGAACGACACATACGCGCCCGAGGTATCGATCGCCAACTCGACATGCCCGCCGAGCAGGTCGTTGATCGCCTGGCTGCTCGAATTGTAGAATGCGTGGTTGAGGGAAATGCCGAGATCGCGCTCGATCATGAGCCATGCCAGATGCCCGAGCGCACCGTTGCCGAGCGTTGCGATGCTGATCTTGCCGGGGCTGGCCTTCGCCGCAGCGACGACCGACTTGAAGTCGTTGAATTTCTCACCCTTCTTCGATGCAACGATCAGGGAAATCGTGCCGAAAAGCGCAACCGGCTCGAAGTCCTTCTGTGGATTGTAGGGCAACGATTTGAGGATGTGCTGGTTGGTCGAAATGGGCGCCGTCGAGGTGAACAGCAACGTGTAGCCATCCGGCTTCGCGCGCGCGACTGCCGTCGCGCCGATCGTGCCGGTTGCTCCCGGTCGATTTTCGATCACGACCCCTTGGCCAAGCTCTTTCGAAAGAACCTGTCCGAAGTGGCGGGCGAGAATATCCGCCGAGCCGCCGCTGCCGTAGGGAACGACCAGCGTAATGTTCTTTTCAGGCCACTTCTGGGCCAGCGCTGATCGGGGCGCGATGAAAAAGACCACCGCCGCGAGCAAGAAGGATGTCACCGCCAAGTTCGGGAACACGTTCAGGAAGTTCGACTTTTTCATTCATTCCTCCCCAGGAAGTGGGCTGTTTGACTTTTCGTCTCAATGTCACGATGCCCTTATTGTCGACCTGTGCCGTCCAGTTACAGGCCCGGTGACCCGGAACGTCAAGCTGGGTGGCGGCTCGCTTTTCACCCGTTCCGGATAGCGGAATTTGGCGCTCGATCGGGCTGTTGCCGTTTGGCGTTCCGCGGGGCGCCGACATTCCGAGCAGGCAGTCCGGCGAGGAAGATCGGAGGCGGAGTGAACTCCCCTCGTTCCGCTTAGCGGAATGTATCGCCTAAGCCATTTCCATAACCTGTATCTGCTTCTTTGCTGTCCGGCAGAACAGGATTTGGGCGGGGGCACCGCGATGCCGCACAGCACGACGGATTCACTTGCAGGGAAGGTCGCCTATGTCACAGGCGGATCACGCGGCGTCGGCGCGGGCGCGGTGCGGCTGCTCGCCGCTCGCGGCGCAGCCGTCATGATCGGCTTTGGCGCACACGGCGCCGAGGCGGAAGCGCTTGCCGAAGAGATCCGCTCCGTAGGTGGGCAGGCCGAAATCGCGGGGGGCGATATCCGCAAGGCGGTGACGAGCAAAACCGCGGTCGAGCGGACACTAGCGACCTATGGCCGGCTCGATATTCTGGTCACCGCGGCGGGGATCAGCCGCAGGGACACGCTAGGCGATATTTCGGAACAGGCGTATCGCGATGTCTATGACGCCAACGTCCTGGGAACGATCCTGGCAATTCAGGCTGCGGCGACGCATCTGCGCAGGCCCGGCGGGCGGATCATAACCGTGTCTTCCCGGGTTGCGATCAACCCCACGGCGGATTCGACACTTTATGCCGGTGCCAAGGCCGCCGTGATCGCCATGACGGAGGCCTTCGCCAAGGAACTCGGACCGCAAGGGATTACCGTCAATTCCGTCGCACCTGGGCTCATCGCGACCGAAAGGATGCAGGATGTCGTCGCAACGCGCGGCGCTGATGTCGCCGCGCAGACGCCGTTGCGGCGTATCGGACTTCCCGATGATGTCGCGCGCGTTATCGCCTTTCTCGCCTCGGATGATTCAGGCTGGGTTACGGGCAGGACCTTGCGCGTCGATGGCGGGATCGTCTGAAATCCGGCTCGTGACCTGCGCGGTTTTTCGACCGCGCTCCGGCGCTCACTCACCCGTTCCTGCCAGCCAGGCATCTTCGCCGCGGTGGAATTCGCGGAGCTGTTCAGGTCGATCGTCGCCAAGAAGATCGGGGCTGACGACAGCGCCCTTCGCCATCTGCACGAGCGCCAGAAACCGGTAGGAGGGTCGCAAATTTGCGAAGACCGACCAATCGACCGGCAACGGCGCAGCCGGATCGACCGTTCTCATTTCGTCGTGCTCGAACAACACCTGAAAGGTCAGGAGCTTCCAGACGCCGTTTTCGCGCACGACACGGGAGAAGAAGCGGCAATAGGCGTGGAAGGTCACCTCCACGCCGTTGACTGTTGCTGGACCGAAAATCTTGGCTGGACTTTCCACAGTGGCTCGGTTGCCTGCAATCCTGGCGAAGGCTGGGAAAACCCAGTGCTTTCCGCCCCGCACGCCGGTCATCCGCTGCCGCGTCGCCTCGACATAGGCCTCGCCGCCATAGCCGTCGTACCAAGTGGTCCGGACATAGGCGTTGTCGTGAAAACACGCGCGCATGATGTCGAAATGCCGCTGATCCCGTGCGAAGCGCTCGCGCTTGACCAGTTCGAAAATCTCCTCGCGCGTCAGGAAGTCTTCGAGGCGCTTGTTCTGATCGATCTGCATGGTTCTCACTCGTCTCGGGGAAAACGGGTAGCTTCGAGAAATTTGGGGACGGCCAGCGGCTGTTACCGGGGCTTGATGCCGAAGCCCAGATTGATGCGGGCAGGAAAAACGCCTCGATTGTCGGTCACATAGCCGGACAAAGCGGCGAGCGCAGCGGCCTCGGCTTCGGCGCGGTGCCGTTCGGGAACGGCGTGGAGCGCCCGCCGCACGGCGGCCCCGCCCTTCTTCTGCGCTTCCCAGTACGCAGCGAAATCCGGCACGACGATGCTCGTGTCGTAGGCTTGAATCCGGACATCGGAAAATCCCGCCTGCCGGAGCTGCGCCTCAAGGGCGACCGGCGAGGCCAGACCGAAAGGCCCTCGCTCCGTCAGCGGTCGGGGGTTCTCGTGAAAGCGCGCCATCGCCGTAACCGGCGCAGCCAGATACGGATTGTGGTCGGTGTCGCCGTGCATGGCGGCGGCGAGCCGCCCGCCCGGTCTGAGCACACGCAACGATTCTGCGAAAGCGCCCGCGGCGCTGGTAAAATGCGGATAGGCATAGCGTGAAATGATGGCATCGAAGGAATGGTCCGGGAAATCCAGTTTCTCTCCGTCCATTTCGTAAAATTCAGCATTGCCGATGCCGCGCTGCGCGGCCACCACGCGCGCCGCCTCCACCATCGACGGCGCGAAATCGATCCCGACGATCCTGCCGGAAGGGCCGACATAGGGCAACGCTTCCAGCGCGGGACTGCCAGCCCCCGTGCCGACATCGAGCACGCTTTCGCCCGGCGCGAGATCCGCCAGCCTGAACACCTGTTCGGCAGCAAGCCGTGCCAGGTCCTCAAGCGGACCGCCCCGGCCCATCAACGCGAGATAGCCCTTGCCGGCCTCGTGCCATTCGGCCCTGCGGATCGCGCGATACTCTTCGTCGGACAGCATGATCGATCTGCTCCGGTTCCGGCCAAATTGCGCGCCCGCGGGTGCCGAAACCGGCTGCGGACATCGTCATGGAACAGCATCTTCACCGAAGTCGCGCCGGAAATTTCGGGAAATTCCGCATTCTGGAATGCATGAATGCCGGCACCGGAGCGATGATGCCAAGACATCGAGACATCTGCACCGGGACAAACCGACTGATTGACATTTCCGACCCGTCGCGTATCGCCTTTTTCAGGCAGAAGAGGTGGTCTTTCGGTGCCACTGTCGCCTGAAGGATGATGAATGCCCCCGATTTCAGGCAAGAGGAATGGCGACGGCATCCAGGCTGTCGTGCTCGCCCTCAGCATGCTGGAATTCATCGCGCATAGCTCGCGTGCCGTCGGGGTCACAGAACTCGCGAAAGTGTTCGGAACAACGAAGAGCCGCATCCACCGGCATCTGCAGACCCTGGTCGGCGCGGGCTACCTTGTCCATGAGGCCGAAACCGAGCGCTATCGGGTCAGCGCCCGTCTTGTAGCAATGGGGCAGGTCGTCAGCGAAGGACACGAACTGATGACCATCGCCCGCCCGGCGATGCGGGAACTGCGCGACAGGATGGGACATTCGGTCGCACTGTCGGTTCCAGAAAACAATTGCATGCGCATCATCGGCACCATGCCCGGCACTTCGAATGTCGAAATGGGGGTCAAACCGGGTTCGGTTCTGCTGATGCATGCCACGGCGCAGGGCAAGATCGCGCTCGCATTCGGCGACGAGAGTTACGCCAAGGCCCTTGAGGGGCATCCGCTGGAACAGCTGACGCCGGAAACCGTGACCGAGCCGGCCGAACTGACAGCCGATGTGCGGGATGTCCGTACCAAGGGCTGGGCAACGGCCTACAATCAGGCGCTGCTGGGGCTCAATGCGGTCGCCGCACCGATTTTCGACGCCTTGGGCCAGTTTGCCGGTGCGATCGCGGTCGTCGATTCCATCCAGTTCATTCCTGCCGAACCGGGCGAGGAACTGATCGCGGCCGTCCGTGCCGCCGCGCGCAAGATTTCCGCCGATCTCGGCTATCGGCCGACGACCGCCTGAGACTTCCGAGAATCCGTGTTCTGTGCGCAGCAGCCCACCACAGGGCGGCAGTCACCGCGATTATTTGCCGCCCGGCGACATGTCGCACGGGCTCTTGACCTTTGATCGAACCAATGGTGTATTTCAAATATAAGGAACAATGTTTCGTATAACAGAACAATCAAAGGGAAACGCACCATGCTGTCACGGCGGCAATTCACGACAGGTTTGGCACTGGCCGGCGTCGCGGCGCCTTATGTCGCGCGCGCTCAATCCCCGATCCGCTTGCGCCTCGCCCATGCGGCAGCTGAAGTTCACCCCGGCCATATCTCGGCCGTCACCTTCAAGGAGGCAGTGGAGAAGCTGGTTCCCGGCAAGGTGAACATCCAGATTTTCCCGAACCGGCAGCTTGGCGATGACAAGCCCAATCTGGAGGCGACCGTCGCAGGCACGATCGACATGTGCTCCTCTTCCGGCATCCTCTATCCGCTGGTCACCGGGCGTCCGGGACTTGATGCGCCGCAACTGCCCTTCCTTATCAAGGATTACGATCATTTCGGCCGTCTCGCGACCGGGCCCGCCGGCCGCGCGCTACTCGACGATCTGGCTGGCGCCGGACTCGTCGGCCTGCAGTTGACCGACATCGGAACACGCAACTTTCTCTCCGTTGCCAAGCCGGTGAAGAAGGTCGCGGATTTTGCGGGCCTGAAGACCCGCATCGTGCCGGTGCCGCTGCACAAGGCGATCTGGGAAGCGGTCGGAACCGCCCCCATCGGCCTCCCCTACGGTGAAGTTTACGGGGCTCTGCAGACCAAGGTGATCGACGCGGTGGAGATCAATGTCTCCTCGATGCTCGGCGAGAACCTGTGGGAAGTCGGCAAGCACATGACGCTGACCGGCCACTACCCCTGGCACAACGTGCTCGCCATCAACAAGGCGAAGTTCGACTCGCTCCCGAAGGACGTTCAGGACGCGATGCGTGAGGCGGGCCGGATTTCAACCCTGCAGACGCTCGACTACGCGAAGAAGCAGGACTTCGGGGCGCGTGACGAACTCAAGAAAAAGGGCGTCGTCTTCTACGATCTCGAAGACCTCAATGACATGAAGGCCAAGATGGCACCGCTGGTCGAGCAATACGCGAAGAAGTCACCACTGATTGAGGCTTATGTGAAGGCCGCCCAGGCAGGATAAGCTTGCGCGATTGCCGCGCGGGCGGCCCGGTGGGGCGGCCCGTGGCTCCGCTTCGCCAACGAAGAAGAACGGGCGCCCGCCCCGCTTCCGCTTACCGGTGCTCCTGATTTTGGAGCGTCGGCGGACATTTTCCAGTGGATCATCAGGCCTGACATGTCCCACAGCCCTCCCCCCGCTCGCTACCCTGAAAGCGGTCTCATCGGTCTCTACGAGAAGGTGATGCGCTTTCTGGCGGGATCATCGATGGCGCTAATCACCGTGATCATGCTGGTTCAGGTCGCGGCGCGCTATATCTTCAACTCCTCGCTGATCTGGGCCGAGGAACTCTGCCGCTACATCCTGATCTGGCAGACGTTTCTGTTCATCTCCATGGCGTTCCGAGCCGGCGAGTTGGTGGCGGTGGATATTCTCACCAATATGATGCCCCCGAAGGTGCTCTACATCCTGCGGCTTCTGGTCGCGGTTCCCATCGCCCTGTTTCTCGCGCTGATGGTGAAATACGGCATTGACTTCGCCTCTCGCTTTTCGCGACAGACCATCCCCGCAATCGACTTCATCTGGAACGCGCTGACCGGCCGAAATGCCGGCCTCACTGTCATCTGGGTCTATATCTCGGTCTCGATCGGCTCGGCGCTGCTGCTGTTCCATTTCGTGATTTCGCTGCTGGTTGACGGGCGCGCGCTCTTCTTCCCGCACCGCGATACCCATTCGGCAGCATAAGGACGATCGATGAGCACGTTCCTCGGGGTCTTCCTTTTCTTCATTTTTGCCGGCGTACCAATTTCGCTTGCCCTCGGCGTCGGTGCAGTCATCTACCTCTATCTCACGGACAATGGCGACCTCATCCTCGCGTTTCCCCAGAAGATGATCGGTGGCGTCGACAATTTCGTGCTGCTGACCATTCCGCTTTTCTTGCTGGCCGGCACGCTGATGAATGTCGGCGGAATCACTGACCGGATCATCCATTTCGCGCGCGCTTTCGTCGGCCATCGGCGTGGCGGCATGTCCTCGGTGACCGTGCTCTCCTCGATGTTCTTTGCGGGAATTTCCGGCTCGGCAACGGCGGAAGCCTCGGCGCTCGGATCGATCCTGATCCCGGCCATGTCCAAGCAGGGTATGCCACCAGCCTATTCGGCCTCCCTCGTCGGTATTTCCGCACTGCTCGGCCCGATCATCCCGCCATCGATCACGATGATCGTCTTCGGCGTGCTGGCTGGAGCACCCATCGGCCAACTGTTCATCGCCGGCGTGATACCCGGCCTCCTGATCACCACCGGTCTCCTGATCTACGGCAACTGGCGCGCCAAGCGTGACAATTTCCCGGTCACGCCGCGCGCATCGGCCGAGGAAAGAAAGCAGGCGCTCATCCGCACCCTGCCGGCGCTCATGCTGCCCGCGATCATCATCGTCGGGATCAAGGGCGGGATCTTCACCGCGACCGAATCCGCAGCCGTTGCCGTCGGTTATGCGATTGCGATCTCCGCCATCCAGAAGGAAATGACGTGGAAGCGCCTGTGGGAGGCCTTGATCTCAACCAGCGTCGCAACCTCCTCGATCATGTTCATTACCGCGATGGCGTCCATCGTCGCGTTCGTCTTCGCGCTCGAGCAGATTCCCACGATGGTCGCGAAGCAGGTCCTTTCGATCAGCGACAATCCCTACTTCATTCTGCTGATCCTCAACCTCGCGCTGCTGCTGCTCGGCATGTTCCTCGAGCCGATCTCGATCCTGATCCTGACCATGCCGATCCTGCTTCAGCTTCAGAAGTTGATCGGGATGGACATCATCCAGTTCGGCACGATGGTCGTGGTCAACGTCATCATCGGCATGGGCACGCCACCGGTCGGCATCTGTCTGTTCATTGTCTGCGCCATCTCCGGCAAATCGCTTGTCGAGGTTTCGAAGGAGGCGCTGCCGTTGCTAGCGATTTGCGTCGCCGTTCTCGTGCTGATCGCCTTGTTCCCGCCGGTGACCCTGTGGCTGCCGCGCCTCTTCGGCGTCGGGTGAGCCGCGACACCGGAAACCGATTTTTCCCGGTTCCGAAGGGGCATCATCGCCCCGCGAAACCTGACACATGCGAATTTTTCAGGCGGCCTTCGAGCCGCCCCCGGGCGCCAACCGGGACCGTGCTTTGAAAGGGATCAGGCCATGTCGACCGCACCGCTCTACGATCCGGATCGCGCCAGCTACGATGAGGCCACGGAGGCACGGATCGCCGCCCTCCTCGTCGGCGCGATCGATCCGCATGTGCACACCGGTCCCTCGATCGCCAACCGGGCGCTCGATCACCTCGAATACGCACGCGATTGCTCGAAGGCGGGTTTCGCGGGCTTCGTCGCCAAGGATCACGACTACGCCACGACGATGACCGCATGGATGATCAACAAGCATCATCCCGAACTCCGGACGAAGGTTTACGGCTCGATCGTGCTCAACAACGTCATCGGCGGCTTGAACCCCTATGCCGTCGAGCACGCAGCCGCGATGGGCGCCAAGGTTTGCTGGCTGCCCACGCTAACCGCGGAGAACCACTTCCGCTGGGAGAAATCCTCGGGTTGGGTGCACCCCGCTTCCACCACCAAGATCCGCCCGGCGACACCGGTGAAAGTGCTGACCGAGAACGGGGCAGTGCGCGACGATATGAAGGAAATCATCGATATTTGCATCCGGAACGATCTGGCGATGGCATCGGGGCATCTGCACATTTCGGAAACCTGGGCCGTGTTCGAGGAAGCCAGAAAGCGTGGCATGAAGCGCATGGTGGTGACGCATCCCGAGGAGATCGTCGACGCCTCGCTCAACGACGTGAAAGGGCTCGCGGCGATGGGTGCCATGATCGAGCATTCCAACGCCATGTTTCTCGAAGGCGGCAAGTTTCATGTCGCCTCGGCCGAGGATCTCATTCATCACATCGAGGCGGCGGGCGTCGATAACACGATGTTCTCTTCCGACCTCGGGCAGGTCGGTAAGGGCTGCTTCCATCCGCATGAAGCATTCCGCCGCTCGATCAAGATCTGCCTCGACGCCGGCTATTCCGACGAGGATATCCGCAAGATGGTCGGCGGCAATGCGGCCAGGGTGTTCGGCATTCCAAAGGCCGAAGGGTGAGACTGCCGAACCCGCCGCGTGCTTCTGCCGTGGGCGCCTCCTAGCCGTTTCAGAGAGACATCGGAATGCACGTCCTGATCCTCTATGCGCACCCTGAGCCAACATCGTTCTGCGGCGCCCTGCGGGATGTCGCGGTGAAGGCGATCACCGCGGCGGGGCATCGGGTGACAGTGTCGGATCTCTACGCGGAACACTTCAATCCGGTCGCCGGGCGGCACGACTTCCGGGATGACTTGGACGCCGCGCGCTTCCATTACCAGTCCGAACAGAAACACGCGGTCGATACCGCCGGGTTCGCACCGGATATCGCGCGCGAGCAGGCACGCTTCGCGGAAGCCGATCTCGTTATCACGATCTTCCCGCTGTGGTGGAGCGGTGTGCCCGCCATCGTCAAAGGCTGGTTCGACCGGGTTCTCGCCTTCGGCTTCGCCTATGTCGATGGCGCCCGCTTCGAGACGGGGCTGTTTCCGCACAAGCGGGGCATGGTGTGCGTGACGACGGGCGGAACGCCGGAGCGCTTCTCCGAAGGCGGCGTCTATGGACCGATCGAGGAGGTGCTGAAGCCGGTCCAGAAGTCCGTCTTCGGGTATCTGGGTATGAAAGTGCTGCCGCCTTTCATCGCTTACGCGGTCCCCCGCGTCGATGAAGCTGCCCGCGCCGCCTATCTCGCCAAGTGGCACGACCATGTTGTCGCGGCGTTGGGTTGAAGCACACACCGCCGATGACGACGGGCGCGTTGAGAGCGCCGGACGATACCGGATATGGGGAGGCACGGCATGAGCGCATTCGATCTGACAGGAAAGGTCGCCATCGTCACCGGCGGCGGTACGGGAATTGGTCTGGGCATCGCCAAGGGCCTGGCCGAGGCGGGCGCGACAGTGGTTATTTCTTCTCGTCGGGCTGAAGTCGGCGCTGCCGCCGTCGCTGCGATCGAGGCGACCGGCAATGGAAAAGCACTCTCATTACCCGCCGATCTCCGCTCGCCGAAAGACTGTCAGGCGCTTGTGGAGGAAACGGTCAGGCGTTTTGGCCGCATCGACGTTCTCGTCAACAATTCGGGCATCAGTTATCGCAAGCAGCCGCAGGACTACACGCTCGAAGAATGGAGCGATGTGATCGACACCAACCTGCGCGCGGCGTTTCTGCTCAGCCAGGCGGTCTATCCGCATTTCCTGAGGCAGGGCGGCGGCAAGATCATCATGGTCGCCTCGGTCGTGGCCCAGCTCGCCGCCGCGACCCAGGTTGCCTATGCCCCGTCGAAGGCGGGCATGGTGCAGCTCGCGCGTACCCTCGCCGTTGCCTGGGGAAAGGACAACATCCAGGCGAATTCGATCCTGCCGGGCTGGATCGATACGCCTCTGAGCGAAGGGTTCCGATCGACGTTTCCGCAGGCCGCGGCCGCCGTTGTCGAACGCACGCCTGCCGGTCGCTGGGGCGTGCCGGCCGATCTGGCAGGACCCGCCGTTTTTCTGGCTTCCTCGGCCTCCGACTTCGTGAACGGCGCGGCGCTGCCCGTCGATGGCGCCTATTCGATCAAGGCCTGAGGCACCTCACCCCTGGGTCGGAACGGGATAATCCGCCGCGTTCAACACCCAGCCCTCCTTCTCGGAGAAATCCATGCGCGGCGGACAGAAGATATCGACAAGCTGGTTCGCGCCGGCATCCATCGCCCGGGTCGTGTGGATCACCGGCGGCGGGATCACGTAAGACGACGGCGACTTGACGTAGTCGGCGCGATCCGGGCGCCAGTCGTTCATGTCGATGGACCAAGTCCAGCGCATGTGATGGGTAAAGGCGCCCTCGACGGCCAGCGAGCACTGCTCGAAATCGTCGTGGTGATGCGGTGACAGCTTGGTGACGTCCCGAGGCCCCATCTGTGTGTCGAGATAGTTCACCATGAAGGTCGTGCAGCGGAAAATGCGCCCGAACCTCCCCGGCTGTTTCGGCACATCCAGCGAATAGTGGCGCACTTTCCAACCCGAAGGCGGATCCGGCCAGGGCTGGAACGGCGGGATATGGGTGCGGGGCCGCGAATAGGCATCCTTGTTCAGGCACAGCGGGATGAGATCGGCCGATTTGACGGTGAACAGCCGGCATATCGCGCCGCCATTCGGCAACTCGATCGAGCTATCGCCGGCGGGAACGAAAGCGATGGAAAAGGCCGGAACCTCGGTCGTCGTCCCATTCCAGGTGATCCGCGCCCCGGCCTTCGGCAGCAGGACCGCGTATTCGTCCGGCTGGCCCGATCGCGCGAACACGCCGCCCGGCTTGGCCTCGCTCCACGAGAGCACGAAATTGTTGCCGCGATGATACCAAGTCCGGCCCGAAGCATCATTCACCGCCGGCTCGGCTTCATAGAAAAGCCCCGCCTGCTGCTCGGCGATGAGTCCAGTCGGTGCCGGACCACCGGCACTGGTCGTGTTCAGGGCGGAACGCGGATCGTTCTTGTCGTACATAGCTCTGCCTCAATTTCCATCAAGCGCTTTGGTGTAGCTTTGCAGCGTCGAGCGCGCGCCCTGACGCATGAACCCGTGGTCGGTTGCCATCAGGAAACCCGTGGCACCCTTGCCCGCCATTTCCACCGCGTCTTCGGCGGTTCCCGACAGCACGAAGACAGTGCGGCCTGTGCGCCTAGCGGATGCGGTGATCGCGTCGACCGCGCGCCTGACATCCGGCGCGGAAGCGTTGGCGGCACCGTAGGCGACAGTCAGGTCGCCCCGGCCGATAAAGAACGCATCGATCCCCTCGACGGCCGCGATCTCGTCGATGCAATCGATGGCCCGCGGATCCTCGATCATTGCCACAACGGCAACACCCGTATCCTGCCCGGCAATATGGTCGGCCATGCCCGTGAGACCCCAACCGCCGGCCCGCGTCGTGTTGGAGAAGCCGCGCGCGCCGCCGCGATACCGCGCCAGAGCAGCAACCTCGCGGGCGCGTTCGGCACTGTCGACATGCGGGACGAGAACCCCTGAGGCACCGCAATCGAGCACGCGAAGGATTTGGCTGGTGTCGGAGACACGGACCATCCCCGCAATGCCGACGGCGCGGCAGGCGCTGAGAATCCGATCCGTCGTCTCGGGATTGAAGGGGGCATGTTCCTCGTCGATGACGACGAAGGCATAGCCCTCCTGCGCGAGGATTTCAGCAGCATGGACGGTTGGCGTCTTCAGGAAAGTTCCGAACATGCGTTCGCGATCGGTCACACGCTGCCGGAACGGCGCGGTCTTGCCTTCCTGTACCACTTCGTTCTCCCATTTTGTTTTGTTGTTCGAAACAACATTATTTTATGCGCAACAGGCTGGCTTGTTCCCTTTCCGTTGTCAAGGTATCGTGTGCCGCCGAAGCGGGCCCCTGGCGCACCATGTCAGGCGCAACGATCAAAACCACCTTGCCGACCTGTTCGCCTGCTTCCAGCATCAGGTGTGCGCGAGCGACCTCTGCAAGCGGAACGGTGGCATGAATGTGGACACGCACCGCCCCCGCCTCCAGCAACGGCCAGACCTGCGCGACGAGTTCGGCAGCAATGCGTCCCTTGTACGCCGGAGGCCTCGGGCGCAGCGTCGACCCCGTCAACGTCAGCCGGCGTCGCACGATGTTCCGGACGTTGACCTCCGCCATCGCGCCGAGGTGACTCGCCAGCAGGACGAGGCGGCCGTCTTCAGCCAGAAGATCAAGTTGCCTGCTGGTATAGGGGCCGGCCTGCCCGTCGAGGATCATGTCAACGCCGCAGCCACCCGTCAGTTCGCGCAGGCGTTCCGACCAGTCCTCAGTCCTGTAGTTGATGGCAACGTCCGCGCCGAATGCGAGACAGGCCGCGCATTTCTCCGCCGTGCCGGCGGTCGCGAAGACGGTGGCGCGCCTGAGGTGTTTGGCAAGCTGCATCGCGGCCATGCCGACACCGCTCGTGCCGCCTTGGATGAAAAGCGTCTCGCCTTCAGCCAGATGCCCGAGCCAGAAGACATTGTTCCAGACCGTGAAGAAGACCTCAGGCAGGGCGGCAGCCTCGATATAGCCGAGTCCACGCGGAATGGGCATGCACTGGACGGCGGGCACGACGCAATATTCGGCGTAACCGCCACCATTCACCAGCGCGCAGACCGCCATTCCGGGCTTCGGCCACCCGATATCGGGAGCGGCAACCTCGACCATGCCGGCGACGTCAAGGCCGAGAACGGGCGAAGCACCCGGCGGCGGGGGATAGAGGCCCTTACGCTGCTGAACGTCCGGTCGGTTGACGCCAGCCGCGGCAACCCGGATCAGAACCTCGCCCGGCCCCGGTGTCGGCCGCCGACAGTCAACGAGCTTCATCCCACTCGCTTCGGCCGGAGGGCTCACATCGACGGCTTTCATGGTGCGGCCAAATCTTGCGGAAGAGTACTATTTTCATTGTAGCAGCCAGCGAAGGTTTTTGCGGTAAAACACCGCGCGTTTCGGCTTGCGAAATGGTAGCGCGCAGGCGCCGTCTATTGCGGTAAGTGATCCTGTCTGGTCGCCCCTTGCGAACCGGATCGTTCGGGCTCATCGTCGAACAACTCGAATTCCATATTGCGGAATGACCCGGCCAAGAACTGGCGATCGCTCGGTATTCTGCAATGCTCCCGACCAATCGTAGCGCATATGTCAACGATCGGTCTGCCGGACAATCCGTGCCGAAGCGAACAAGCCGCCCGAACACAAAAAGAAGGGCAACTGGGGGAAGCTGATGAGTGTTCGTTCTTGGAAGGACCTGTGGTCCGGTGTTTTGTATGTGGCGCTTGCGGCGGGGTTTTTGTGGTTCGGTCGGGATTTCCGGATGGGAACTGCTTCGCGGATGGGGCCGGGGTATTTCCCTCTGGTGCTGGCGTGGGTCTTGCTGGGGTTCGGGGTTCTTTCAGTCGTGCGCTCGTTCCTTGTCGAGGGCGAGGGGATCGGCGGGATGGCACCGAAGCCGCTCGCGATCATCACCGCGGCCGTGGTGCTGTTCGGACTGCTTCTCACGCCGCTTGGGCTGGTGGTGGCAATGCCGGTGCTGATCGTCGTCTCGGCGATGGCGTCGAGCCAGTCGGTCTATGACGTCAAGGGCGCGCTGATCGTCATCGGCCTGACGCTGTTCTGCATCCTGGTGTTCGTGAAGGGGCTCGGGGTGCCGATGCCGATCTTCGGTTCGTGGTTCGACGGCCTCGTGCCGGCCACCTGGCAGCGCTGAGGCGGCGGCGGATGGAACTCTTCGACAACCTCCTGCTCGGTTTTGCGACGGCAATGACGCCGTTGAACCTGCTCTACGCGCTGATCGGCGTGTTCCTTGGCACAGCGATCGGCGTGCTGCCTGGCCTTGGACCTGTAGCAACGATTGCGATGCTCCTGCCAGCGACCTTCGCGATGCCGCCGGTGACGGCGATGATCATGCTCGCGGGCATCTTCTACGGCGCGCAATACGGCGGTTCCACCACCGCGATCCTCGTGAACCTGCCGGGCGAGACCTCCTCGGTGGTGACCGCGCTCGACGGCTACCAGATGGCGCGGCAGGGCAAGGCAGGCCGCGCCCTCGCGGTGGCGGCGCTCTCGTCGTTCTTCGCCGGCACGGTGTGCACGCTGCTGATCGCGCTGTTCGCCCCGCCGCTTGCTGAACTGGCGCTCAAGTTCGGGCCGGCCGAGTATTTCTCGCTGATGGTGCTCGGCCTGGTCGCCTCGATCGTGCTGGCGAACGGCTCGATCCTGCACGCGCTCGGCATGATCATTCTTGGCCTGCTGCTCGGCCTCGTCGGCACGGATGTGAGCTCGGGTGCCCAGCGCTATACCTTCAACATGCCCGAACTCGCGGACGGCATCGGCTTCGTCGTGGTGGCGATGGGCATGTTCGGCCTCGGCGAGATCGTCGCCAACCTCGAACATGAAGCCACGCGCGATGTCTCGATCAAGAAGGTCGAGGGCCTCTGGCCAACGCGGGAGGACTTCCGGCGCGCGACCGGGCCGACGCTGCGGGGCACGCTGCTCGGCTCGATCCTTGGCATCCTGCCCGGCGGCGGCGCGACGCTCGCCTCCTTCGGCGCCTATGCGCTGGAGAAGAAGGTGTCGAAGAACCGCCACGAGTTCGGCAAGGGCGCGATCGAGGGCGTCGCCGCGCCGGAAAGCGCCAATAACGCCGGCGCGCAGATGTCCTTCATCCCGATGCTGACCCTCGGCATCCCCTCCAATCCTGTAATGGCGCTGATGATCGGCGCGATGATCATCCAGGGTATCCAGCCCGGCCCCTCGGTGATGAAGGAGCAGGCGCCGCTGTTCTGGGGGCTGATCGCCTCGATGTGGATCGGCAACATGATGCTGCTGGTGCTCAACCTGCCGCTGATCGGCATGTGGGTCAGGATGATCACGATCCCCTATCGCTACCTCTTCCCGGCGATCGTGGTGTTCTGCGCCATCGGCGTGTTCAGTCTCAATAACAGCATCTTCGACATCTACTTCATGGCGCTGTTCGGGGTGATCGGCTACGTGTTCAAGAAGCTCGACTGCGAACCCGCCCCCCTCCTTCTCGGCTTCATCCTCGGGCCGATGATGGAGGAGTTCCTCCGCCGCGCGATGCTGCTCGCGAAGGGAGACCCGAGCGTCTTCGTCACCCGCCCCATCAGCGCAACCATGCTCGCCCTCGCCGCAGTCCTCCTCACACTCGTCCTCCTCCCCGCCTTCAAGAAAACAAGAGGGGAAGCTTTCGTGGAGGAATGATGGGACAGGAACCACTCCGGCTTATGGACATGACGTAGTGCGGCCATTTACGTGCCCTGCACGGCATGACGTGAGCCGAACGGCGAACGGAGCACACGGCGACCCGCGCGGCGGGACTGAATTATCGCCACCGTTTCGCGAAGCGCAAAGCGCCCCAGACACCGAGAATTGTCGCTCCCATCGTGCCGGCAAGCGCGAGCGCCATCACCCAGCCACCGGCTGCGGCCAGAGAAGATCCGTCCGCGAAGGGCGAGAGCACGATGGCCATAATACCGCCCCCGGCCTGTGCGGCGAGAAAGGTGGCGAAGAACGAGATGAAGAGGTTCAGTATCCATCCCAACACACCTCGCCTTTCGGTCCATGCTTCGTGAACGCCGACGGCGAATGCGGCGGTAAGACAGGCCATCGCAATCACCAGCGGTCCGCCGACGCTCGATGGCGGGATCGCTCCGGTCAGGTGAAGAAGCAGAATGCCGGATATGGCAATCAGCGTGATGTATTTCATGGCCTTGCTCCTGCGCTCCCTGCTTCCTGCATTCCCTGATCCACCTGCGGTGCCGGAGCACGGCAACCCAATCAGGGATGCAGCGGTGGTGGCGTGCGGGACCGCACGATCCAGAAAGAAAGTGGAACCGTTCCGCGTTTCAGTTTGACGATCCGGAAACGGCAGTGCTGGACGCAATCCGAAACGCTATCCCCCCTCGGCAAGGTTCAAGGAGGAGTTGTGGACCTTCTCGGCAGGGCCATCACGCTCTCCCCTCTCGCTCCGACGGCCTCGAAGCTCTTTCCAGCCTAGTTCTTTCGTTGCAGAAAACCGCGGTTCCAACCGCGATTCCGGCTGGCATTAACCGGCAAATTGCACAACCGTAAAGTGTTGTTCACCATGCCCTCTTGGCAGCAGGTACCTTTTTGATCAGTTAAACCATTAGAAAGAACTTACCCACGATTTTCCGAAGTCCGGCCAGAACAGGACCGGTAGGTGGAGAATCCGCAATGAAACTAGCAATGAAGGGCCTCGTGGCCCTCATGGCCGCAGCGGGCGCGGGGAGCGCGCAGGCTGCGACCGCAACCGGATCGATGAATGTCCAGATCACGATCCTGGCGTCCTGCGATGTCGTCTCGGCATCCGATCTCAACTTCGGCAGCACGGCCGCGATCGCCTCTGCGATCGATCAGACCAGCACCATCACGGTGAAATGCTCAAGCACGACGCCGTACAACGTCGGTATCAGCCTCGGTTCGGGCGGCGGCTCGACGTCGGCGCGCCGGCTCGTCAACGGCGGCAACTTCGTGACCTACGCGCTTTATCGCGATTCGGGTCGCACGCAGCTCTGGGGCGATACCGTTGGCACCGATACCGTTTCCGGTACCGGTTCGGGGGCGAACCAGTCGCTGACGGTCTATGGCCGCGTCGGCGCGCAAACTGTGCCGCCGCCCGGCACCTATACCGACGTCGTCACCGTCACCGTCACGTACTGAAGAGAGGTCGGGCATGAAGCCAGCGCATCATATCCTCGGGGGCGTCGTTCTCGCCGTCCTTTCCGGAGCTGTCGCGCCGGCGGCTCTGGCCAATTCTCTTCAGGCTTCGCCGGTTCTGATCGAACTCAACGGACGTTCACCGAGTTCCGCGGTGAACGTCCGCAATACCGGCAAGACCGCCTTCGAGGTCCAGACGCGGGTCTTCCGCTGGGTTCAGGAGGGCGGAAACGAGCGTCTTGAGGAGACCGAGGCAGTTGTCACCTCGCCACCGATCACCACGCTCGATCCGGGCGCGACCTACTCGGTCCGCGTCATCCGGGTGGACAAGGAGCAGCCCGCCAGGGAGGAAGCCTACCGCGTGCTCGTGGACCAGTTGCCGGACGAAAGCCGGCTGCGTTCCGGCACTGTCGCACTGGTGATGCGTCACTCAATCCCGGTTTTCGTGACCCCCGAGAACGCTGGTGGACCGCAGGTCCGCTGGTCGCTCGGCACGGAAGGCGGTCGCCTCGTGCTGCAGGCGATCAACACCGGTGGTCGCCGGTTGCGACTGTCGCAGGTCTCCGTCTCGCTTGCTGGAGGCAAGAAGATTTCGTTCGGCAACGGTCTGCTCGGTTACGTCCATGCCGGCAGCACGATGCGTTGGGTAGCGCCCGCCTCGGCGGGCAAGGTCGGTAGTGTCGCGTCCGGGGGAACCGTGAACGCAACGACCGATCTCGGAACGATCAATGTCAAGGCTGCGGGCCGATAAGGGGAAAACCGCACGCCTGAAAAACTGGCTCGCAACACTCACGCTGGTCGCCGCCGGCGCGATTTTGCACGCCTGTCTTCCTGTCTCCATTGCCGTCGCGGCGCCGGCCGTCAAAGGGCAGACCCTCCATCTCGAAGTCTTTATCGATGAGCAATCGACCAACCTGATCGGGAAGCTCACGCGCGCGAGCGATGGCCGCTTCTCCGCAACGCGTGGCGAACTGAAGGAACTGGGGATCGGAGCACCCGGAAAGGGCGAGGATTCCGAGGCGATCTATCTCGATGCCCTGCCCGGCCTCGGCATGCGGTATGAGGAAGCCGAGCAGAAACTGTTCCTGACCCTGCCGGACAACTTGCGTCTCGCCCGCGAATATTCGGCAAGCGTGAGCGAGTTGAAGCTGCGTCCGAACGTCAAGGTTTCGGACGAATTCGGCCATGTCCTCAACTACAACGTCTACGGCACAACAGCGCGCGGCTACAATCGCAACGGAACGACCTATTCGACCGGCACCGCAACACTCGAGAGTCGGGCCTTCGGGCCGCTCGGCGTGCTCCAGAACTCGGCAATCGCCGGCACTAGCCTGACGAAACAGGGTATTCTCCGCCTTGATTCCTCCTTCGTCTTCGCCCATCGCGACTCGATGCTTGTCGGCACGTTGGGCGACGCCGTCTCCGGCGGACTGACATGGACCCGACCGATCCGCCACGGCGGCGGGCAGATCTCGCGGCAGTTCTCGCTCCGCCCCGATCTCGTCACCGCTCCGATGCCGACCGTCTCCGGCAGCGCGGCGGTTCCCTCGACCGTGGATGTCTATGTCGACAACATCCGCATCGCCAGCCAGCAGGTTTCCTCTGGTCCATTCCGGATATCGGATCTTCCGGTTGGCAACGAGAACGGGATGGCGCGCGTTGTGGTGCGCGATGTCACCGGCAAGGAAACCGTGACAGTGATGCCGTTCTTCACCTCCGCGAAACTCCTCGCGCCGGGCCTGTTCGATTTCTCGATCGACGCCGGCTATCCACGCCACAACTACGCGATCGATTCCTTCAACTATTCGAAACGCGTGTTCGGCATGGCGAGTACGCGCTACGGCCTGACTGACTGGCTGACTCTCGAATCGCATGGCGAAATCACAAAGGGGCTGATCAACGGCGGCGGCGGTGCAGCCGTCGGCCTGGGTGCTTTCGGGCAACTCTCGCTCGCTGGCGCGGCGAGCTGGCATCAGCAACGACTCGGCACAATGGTCCACGCGAGCTGGCAAAAATCGTTTCCCTGGCTCTTTCTTGGCCTAAGCACGCAGCGAACGTTCGGGCGCTACGAGGATGTCGCCTCGGTGACGGCCCTCGCCAATCCGGTAAAACAGACGACCAATCTTCTCGATTCCGGCTTCTACCTCCTCCGGCGCTCGCCGCGCGTGCCGCGGGCGATGGATCGGATATCGATCGGTATTCCGCTGCCGAAATGGGAAGCTTCCATCGCCGCGAGCTTCGTCAACCTCGAACGCGATGGCAACGACCGCTCGCGCCTGGCGAGCCTCACCTACTCTCAGACATTCGCCAAGAAATACAACATGTTCATCAATGGCTATGTCGATCTTCTCGACCGGAAGACGGCCGGCGTCTTCGCCGGGCTGTCCTTCCCGCTCGGCGACGATCTCACGATCACCACCGCCGGGAGTGCGACGCGCAGCACCTGGCACGCTGGTGCGGAAATCGCCAAGCGGCCCGGTTCCGGCGAGCACGCCTATGGCTGGCGCGTGTTCGACACGGAGGGGTCAAGCCCGCTCCGGGGGGCCTCGGGCACCTACATCAATCCCTGGTCGCGGATCGAGGCCGGCGTACGGCAGGACCGGAACTCGGTCGGTGGTTACGGCGAGATCGACGGCGCGGTGGTGACCACCCGCGCCGGCATCTTCGCGGCCCGCCGCGTGGCCGATGCCTTCGCCGTTGTCGACGTGGGCGCGCCGGATGTGAAAGTCCTGCACGAGAACCGCGTCGTCGGAACCTCGGGGCGGAACGGCAAGGTCGTCGTTCCAAACCTGCAATCGTTCCAGCGCTCCAAGATCGCGATTGCGCCGGAAAGCCTACCGGGAGACCGGATCGCGACCCTTACGGAAACCGAAGTGATCCCCGGTTACCGCGGCGCTGCGGTCGTTTCCACTGGCAACATGACAGTTGAGGATACGGCGCGGATCGAAATCCGCGGACCCGACGGTCAGCCCTTCCCCGTCGGCACGCGCGTCCAGCATCAGCAGAAGGGCAAGGGCTACACCATCGGCTATGGTGGCATTGCCTATCTGGCTGGCATCGACGATACCAATACCCTGTCGGTGGCGGTCGGGGGCGCGTCCTGCATCCTGACGTTCACGCGTGCAGAGAGCCTTGCTGCCAAGGGCAAGCTCGGTCCTCTCGCCTGCAAGATGGAGTGAGAATGCGCCTGATCGCTCTCTTCGCGGTCGTGATGTTCTGGGGCTTTTCGTCCCTGCCGGCCGGTGCGCAGACCTGCACGGTGACCGCGACGGGACTGACCTTCAACCCTGTCGATGTCCTGCTCGGAGCCTCGGTGGACACGACCGGCACCGTCTCGGTGCAATGCACGGGCACCAAGAACACAACCGTGCGCGTCTGTCTCAATATCGGCTATCCGAATGGCGCCAGCCCTGGGGGGAACCGGATCGCAATCAGCGGCACCGACCAGCTTGCCTTCCAACTCTACACCGATGCGGCGCGGAGCGTCGTCTGGGGGAGTTATCTGGCAGGCGGGCCAGCCGGTGTCTCGCTCGACGTCAATATCCGCGGCTCCGGATCAAGTGCGACGGTGAACCAGACGGTCTACGGCCGTGTCTTCGGCAGCCAGAGCACGGCCGGGTTTGGCACTTTCGCCGCCCTGTTCACAGGGACGGATGCGCATGTCGCCGCGCAGTATTCCGTCGGCGCGGATTGCACCACGATGACAGGCGGGTCGAACCAGTTTCCCTTCACCGTCTCGGCTGTGGTGCCGGCCAAGTGCACGGTCTCGAACGCGACGCTCGATTTCGGCGCGAGGCCGGTGCTTTCGTCGAACGTCGATGCCTCGACCAACCTGTCCGTATCCTGCTCGCGAAACTTGCCCTATTCGGTGGCGCTGGACGGCGGCCTCACCGGCGCGACGGATCCGACCCAGCGAGCCATGTCGAAGGCCAGCGAGAGAGTCTATTACGGGCTCTACCGCGATTCCACCCGGACGCAGGCCTGGGGCGCGACAACCAATGTCAACACACTGTCCGGCACCGGCTCGGGGCTAGCGCAATCCGTGCCGGTCTACGGCCGGGTACCGGCACAGACGACGCCGTCGCCTGGAACCTACACGGATACGGTTGTGGTGACGCTGACCTACTGAACACCGGTCGCCCCAGTTCACACCGCTCCCGCTGATTGCTGCACGGGCGCGAGCCGCTATGGCATCGTCTTGACATCGAATAATGATCAGTATTATTAAAATAAGTATACGTTCTAAATTCAGAATAGTGTTGCCGCCTTTGACTGGCGTGGCGATACACCCGGAGGAAATCCATGCAGTTCCATCTCAACGGCTTCGAACCGGGCGATCCGGATGTCAGCGCGCCGGCAGAGCGCTTTCCGGTATCCGGCGCGGCAGGTTCCGTACCGGAGGAGGTGGACGTTCTCATCGTCGGGTGCGGTCCGGCCGGGTTGACGCTCGCGGCCCAGCTCTCGGCATTCCCCGATATCCGCACTGCGATTGTCGAGCAAAAACCGGACCGGCTCTATCGCGGGCAGGCGGATGGCATCGCCTGCCGCACGATGGAGATGTTCGAGGCCTTCGGGTTCAGCGAGCGCGTGCTGCGCGAATCCTATTGGGTCAATGAAACGACCTTCTGGAAACCCGATGCGGCCAACCCCGACCATATTGCCAGGAGCGGCCGGGTGCAGGATGTCGAGGACGGGCTTTCCGAGATGCCGCACGTCATCCTCAACCAGGCGCGCGTGCACGACTTCTACCTCGATGTGATGCGGAAATCGCCCGCCCGGATGCAACCCTATTACGGTCGCCGGTTGACCGATCTCCGCATCGCCGAGGACGAAGTTTCCCATCCCGTCACGGTGATGCTCGAACGCACTGGGACTTCACATGAGGGCAAGGTCGAGACCGTCCGCGCCCGCTATGTCGTCGGTTGCGATGGCGCGCGCAGTTCGGTGCGACGCTCGATCGGCCTGACGCTCGAAGGCGATTCCGCCAATCAGGCCTGGGGCGTGATGGATGTTCTCGCGGTGACGGATTTTCCGGACATCCGACTGAAATCCGTCATCCAGTCCTCAGCCGGCGGCAGCATGATCATCATTCCGCGCGAGGGCGGCTATCTCGTGCGCATCTATGTCGAGATGGACAAGCTCGCTGAGGGCGAACGTGTCGCCAACCGCAGCCTCACCTCGGACGATCTGATCGCGGCGGCACGGCGTGTGCTCAGCCCCTACACGCTCGAGGTGAAGGAAATCGCGTGGTGGTCGGTCTACGAGATCGGGCAGCGCCTCTCCGGACGCTTCGACAATGCGGGCGAGGGTGGCACGATCCCCAATGTCTTCATTGCCGGCGACGCCTGCCACACCCACAGCCCGAAGGCCGGGCAGGGCATGAACGTCTCGATGCAGGACACCTTCAATCTCGGTTGGAAGCTCGCTGCCGTGTTGCGCGGACAGGCGACGCCGGAACTCCTGCGCACCTATTCCGCCGAACGGCAGGCGATTGCCAAGGAGCTGATCGATTTCGACCGAGAATGGGCGAAGATGCTCAGCATTTCCAAGAAATCTGGCTTCGATCCGGCCGAGACGGAGCGTTATTTCGTCCGTCACGGGCGCTACACCGCCGGCACGGCGACGCAGTATCGGCCTTCGCTGCTGACCGGCAAGGGTGCGTATCAGGAGCTCGCGAAGGGGTTCACGGTCGGCACGCGGTTCCATTCCGCGCCTGTGATCCGGCTCGGCGACGCCAAGCCCGTTCACCTCGGCCATGTCGCGCGTGCGGACGGGCGCTGGCGGCTGATCGCCTTCGCCGATGCCGGCGATCCGATGGTGACGGGCTCACGGATCGGTGCTCTATGCGATTTTCTCGGCGCGGACGCCTCGTCGCCTGTGACCCGCTATCTCCGCACGGGCGAGGACATCGATGCTATCGTCGATGTCCGGGTCGTGTTCCAGCAAGCGCATCGCGATCTTGCATTCGAGCGCATGCCTGCCTTTCTCAAGCCACGCAAGGGCCGCTACGGACTGATCGACTACGAGAAGATGTTCTGCGCCGACCGCCGACCGGGGCACGATATTTTCGATCTACGCGGCATAGACCGGAGCAAGGGCGGCATCGTCCTGTTGCGCCCGGATCAATATGTCGCGGATATTTTCCCGCTGGATGCCTATGGCGCTCTCTCCGCCTATTTCGAGCGTTTCATGTCGCGCGCGGATTAATGGAAGTCGCGGCTCTTCGGCAGGATACGCGCGTCGCGCGGGTGGCGCGTGCGTGGCGGCGGAGCGGGCAAGCCGGTCATACCTGATCCGCCGTCGTCTCCCGGCGTGAGCGCGAGCCCGCTTCTGTCCGAGTCCCACAGGCGGTCGAGTGCGGCGGAACGATCGATTACATTCGTCGCCATGAGGTGCACGACACCTTCGGGGGAGCGCTGCACGCGGCCTTCGACCAGCATCAGCCGTGCCGCCATCACCGGGCGGCGCAGGGCCTCGAACTGGCGTGCCCAGAGCACGCAGTTTGTGACCCCGGTCTCGTCCTCCAGCGTAATGAAGATCGCATTGCCCTTGCCGGGGCGCTGGCGCACCAGCACCAGCCCCGCCATGCGAGTGAACCGGCCGTCGGCGCGGGTGCTCACCTCGGCGGCCGTGCAAGCCTTTTCCTGCACGAAGAACGGGCGCAGCAGCGCCATCGGGTGCGCCTTCAGCGAGAGGCGCATCGTCTGGTAGTCGGTGGCGACATGCGCGCCGAGCGTCATCTCCGGAAGGCGCGCATCCGCTTCACGGCCAAGCTCCGGTGCATCGGCCGCAGCGAAGAGCGGGAGCGGATCGCCCTCCGGCAGACGCCGCACCTCCCAGAGTGCACGCCGGCGGTCTAGCCCGATGGAACGGAAGGCGTCGGCATCGGCAAGCGCGCGCATCGGCCGGCCATGCAGCCGTGCCCGGACAGCGAGGGCCTCGACCGAGGCGAAACCCGCCTCCCGTGCCGCCATCAGCCGCAGCGCTTCGGCCTCATGAATACCCTCGACCTGTCGGAAACCGAGGCGGAGGGCGAGCGCTCCAGCCGGCGGGTTCTTCTGCCCGGACGCCAGTTCTTCACGCGAACCGGAGCCCGCTTCGCGCACATTGGCGACACGCTCGAGCGTGTTGTCCCGGAAGCTCTCGTTGACATCGACGGCGCGCACCTCGACGCCGTGCTCGCGCGCATCACGCACGATCTGCGCCGGGGCGTAGAAACCCATCGGCTGCGCATTGAGCAGCGCACAGGCGAAAACCGCCGGATAATGACACTTGAGCCACGAAGAGATGTAGACGAGCTTGGCGAAGGAGGCGGCATGGCTCTCCGGGAAACCGTAGGAGCCAAAGCCCTTGATTTGCTCGAAGCAATCCTGCGCGAACGCCCGCGCATAACCGCGCGCTACCATGCGTTCCACCATCATGCCTTCGAAGTGATGGATCGTGCCGACATTGCGGAAGGTCGCCATCGCGCGGCGAAGCTGGTTGGCCTCCACATCCGAGAACTCGGCTGCAACCATGGCGAGCTGCATCGCCTGCTCCTGAAACAACGGCACGCCGAGCGTCTTGTCGAGCACCTGATGCAGTTCGTTTGCCGGCCCGTGCTCCGGCGCAGGAGAAGGAAAGCTGACTTTCTCCGCGCCCGAGCGCCGCCTGAGATAGGGATGCACCATGTTGCCCTGGATCGGGCCGGGACGGACGATAGCGACCTGAATGACGAGATCGTAGAATTTGCGCGGCTTCAGGCGCGGCAGCATGTTGATCTGCGCCCGACTCTCGACCTGGAACACACCGATGGAATCACCCCGGCAGAGCATGTCGTAGGTTGCGCGATCCCCGACCGGCACATCGGCGAGCGTCAGATCCAGCCCCTCGTGGTCCTTCAGCAATTCGAACGCCTTGCGGATGCAGGTCAGCATGCCGAGCGCAAGGATATCGACCTTCATCAACCCGAGAGCGTCGATATCGTCCTTGTCCCATTCGATGAAAGTACGGTCGACCATCGCCGCGTTGCCGATCGGCACGAGTTCATCAAGCCTTCCGCGCGTCAACACGAAGCCGCCGACATGCTGCGAGAGATGACGCGGAAAGCCGAGGAGGCGCTTGGCAAAACCGACCGCGCGGGCGATCACCGGATTATCGGGATCGAGCCCTGCCTGCCGGACCTGATTGCGGGTGATATCCGAACCCCAGCTTCCCCATTGCGTGCCGGAGAGCGCGGCGGTCACATCCTCCGAGAGCCCGAGCACCTTGCCGACCTCGCGGATCGCGCTGCGGGGACGGTAGTGGATCACGGTGGCGGCGAGACCCGCGCGCTCGCGCCCGTAGCGCCGGTAGATGTGCTGGATGATCTCCTCGCGCCGCTCATGCTCGAAATCGACGTCGATATCCGGCGGCTCCCTGCGCTCTTCCGAGATGAACCGCGCGAAGAGGACGTTATGTTCGGCCGGATCGACGCAGGTAATGCCCAGCACATAGCAGACCGCCGAATTCGCCGCCGAGCCCCGCCCCTGACACAGGATGCCCTTGTCGTTCGCCACGCGGACGATGTCGTGGATCGTCAGGAAATAGCGGGCGTAATCGAGCTTGCGGATCAGCGCGAGTTCATCCCGCAGAAGGCATCGCACTTTGTCCGGCACGCCGTCCGGGTAGCGCATGTCGGCGTGGCGCCATGTCAGTTCCTCCAGCCATCCCTGTGCATCCCTCCCCGGCGGGATAGGCTCGTCCGGGTATTCGTAGGTCAGCTCGCCGAGATCGAACGCAGTGCGCGCAAGGAGGTTTTCCGTCTCGGCGATGGCGGACGGGCAATCGGCAAAAAGCCGCGCCATCTCGGCCGGGTGTTTGAGATGGCGTTCGGCGTTCGCCTCCAGGAGGCGGCCGGCGTTTTCCAGCGTCCGCCCTTCGCGGATGCAGGCGAGGATATCCTGAACGTCGCGCTGACCGGGATCGGCGTAGAGCACGTCATTGGTGGCGATTAGCGGGATGCCGGCGGCATCGCCGATGGCCACGAGTTCCGCGAGCCGACGACGATCATCTCCGCGCCGCAGCATGGTGGCGCCCAGCCAGAGCGCGCCGGGTGCCGCCTCGCGAAGACGCGGCAGCGGCGCGGGAAGATCGTCCCGCCTCCGCCCCGGCATCGCGATGAGGAGAAGACGGTCCGCCTGGGCGAGAAGATCGTCGAGGACGAGCGAGCAGGCTCCCTTCGATGCACGCCGATTTCCCGTTGTCAGCAGCCGGCAGAGCGCACCCCAGCCTTGTCGGTCGGCGGGATAGGCGACAATATCCGGTGTGCCGTCCTCGAACGCCAGCCGTGTGCCGGTGACCAGCCTGAACTTTCCGGCACGAGCCCTGATGAACGTGCGCAAGGCACTGTCATCGGCATCATCCCGCGAGGGGTTCGCAGGATCAATCGGCATCCTGCGGGGCTCGAAATGGAATTCGCCCGGCCCTGACCCTTCGCGCAGCCTGATCGGCGGGAGAATGCCGCCTTCCCGCAAATCCCGAAGCGCCGCCCAGGCCCGCACTACGCCCGCAAGCGTGTTGCGATCGGCGATGCCGAGCCCGCGATGCCCGAGCAGCAGGCTCGCCAGCACGAGATCGGCAGCCGGGGAAGCGCCGCGCAGGAAGGAGAAATTCGTGGCGCAGACAAGCTCCGCGTAGGCAGGTGCCGAACCGCTCATGCGAAGAGCCCGTGCAGGAACCAGCGCGGGCGGGCGTTGGAATCCTCGTAAAGTCCCTCACGGAAAATCCAGAACCGGTGCCCGTTGGCATCCTCGACCCGATAGTAATCGCGGATGGCGGGCGCGGGCGAAGCCTCACGCCACCATTCCGGCGCGATCCGCTCCGGCCCCTCTGCCCGCGCGACCTCGTGCAGCACACGACGCCACCGGAACCGCAGCGGCGGGCTGTCGGGAACCTCGGCCATCACCTCGATCCACTGCGGATGCTCGAACAGGGTCAGCGGCCGGAGGGGCGGCGACCCTGGTTCCGGCTCCGGTGGGGGCACGGAAACCACCCCGGCGAGATAGGGCACCGTGCCCGCCGCGCGCACCGGATCATGCGTATCGTGTGTGACGAAGCGTCGCACGTTCTCGCGACCGAACCGGGCGACGAGCCGGTTGACGAGATCGGCAACGGCCCGTTCTCCATTCTGCACGGCGGCTTCTCCGGCAAGGGCAGGCTGGAGGCTGTCGAACGTTTCGCTCCGCAACACCGCGAGCCGCAGGGCATCGAAACCGAAACCCGGATCGAGCGGATCGGCCAGTGCCTCGATCCTGAGGCGAATAAGGCGCATCAACAGGGTGGTATCGCGTGTTGCCTCGGCGGTTTCGACGGCAATACGCCGGACCGCGCCGTCCGCCCGGAAGAAGCTCGCCTCGAAATGACGCCCCCCGGCCTCCCGCTTCTCCAGCGCACGGGCGACATCCCGCGTGAGCCGCTCCAGCGCCGCAAGCAAGCTCTCCATCAACCCCAACGGTTCGGAGAAATGTTTCTCGGCGATGATCTCGGGCGGCGGGCGCAACGGCGTGATGCGGATATCCTCGCGCCCGAGAAGACGCCGGAGTGCGATCACCAGATCCTCGCCGAAACGGGCGGCCAGCGTATACGGCGCGCGGGCGGCAAGATCGCCGAGGGTCAGGAAACCGGCGCGCTGCAGGGCGAGAATGGTCTCACTGTCCCGTTCCAGCGCCATAATCGGCAGGGCCTGTGTCAGTGCCTCTTCCTCACCGGGAGCGACGATGCTGCCGTGCCGCTCGCGCGCCAGCGCCCAGGCAGCTTCGGGCGTGCCGGCGAGCGCGAAACATGCCGCAAGACCCAGCCGGTTGAGGCGTCGGCAAGCGGCGAAGGCCAGTTCCTTCTCGCCCCCGAAGAGATGGGCGCAGCCAGTCACGTCGAGGATGAGACCGGCTCCAGCTCGAAGCGCGACGAGCGGCGTGAAGATCTCGCAGGCAGCGGCACAGCGCTGAAGCAGGCTCGCATCGGCCTCGGAATCAGCCTCCGTCGTGACGATATCGGGTACGAGAGCCCGCGCCTCGGCAAGCGTCATGCCGATGCGCAGTCCGAGCCGGAGAGCCGCCGCATCCGCCGCAGCGACCCGAAGGGCGCCCCGGATTTTCTCCGCGACGAGGAGCGGGCGATCAACCGGTCCGTCGCCATATGGGCGCAGCCGGCGCACCCTGTCGGTCGGCAGGAAAGGGAACCGGAGCGCCAGATAGCGGCGCGGGCCGAGGGATGGCATCGACAGCGGGAAGAGAACGGGAGATGAATTTGCGGGCATCACGATCCCACTCCAGACAATAACGCAGCCCCTCCTGCCCGTTGCGGGCACGCAGAAGGGTGATCTCGAACGTCGGAAGGCCAGGGGCATTGGCGGCAAGCGCGCGCGAGGGCACCGCCCGTGCCTGCCAGCGCGTCTCCGCTGCGCTCGGGACCGGCACGGCCGCCACGCGGGACACCAGCACCGTCACTCCCGAAGCCCTCGCCGCCAGCGCGAGACGGCGGCTGGCGGTCAGGTCATAGATCCTGCCCTCACCCCAGAGTTCGATCATTACCAGTGCCAAACCGGCCGTCCGGGCGCCTTCGAGCCCGGCCTGAATCGCCGTGAGCATGTCCCGCGCCCGGACGAGGATGAGTCGCGAGGACGCAAGGCCATGCGCCTCAAGCCCGATTGAACACGGGGTTCCCGTCTCGCGATCAACCATCTCCTGCCGCACCCAGAGCAGCGGGGCTCCGGTTGTCGCGGCTGATGCCAGCCCTAGCCCGCATAAGGCCGCGCCATCGTCATTCCTGCCGGCATAGAGCTCGTGCAAGGCGCCGGCGGGCAACGGGAGAGGAATATCAATGTTCATGATTTGTTCTAATAACATCAAGCCCCGCATACGAGTCAAGAGAGTCCGTGAATCGTCGCCATCAAGGCGAACGGCACAGGCCCGACGTCCAGCCAGAGGACAGGTCAGGTAAATTTCGGAAAAATCGCAGATCGGAATGCCGGATCGGCGGCCGCCACACTCGGCTACCGCCTTGCCGTAAACAATATCCTCGCCTCAGGACGGCAGAACGATAACCTTGGTATTGACCGGGGTGCGCTCATAAAGGTCGAACATGTCCTGCGTGAGGAGGCCAGTGCAGCCGCTGGTAACGCCCGAGCCGATCGATTCAGGGTCCGAGGTCGAGTAGATCGTGTACAGCGTGTACTTGTTGTTCTGATAGAGATACAGCGTGCGCGCACCGAGCGGATTTTCCGGCCCACCCGGCATGCCGCGGGCGTATTTAGCAACTTCCGGCTGACGTTTGATCATCTCCGGCGGCGGTGTCCAGACCGGCCATTCGCCCTTGCGGCCGACATAGGCCTCGCCGCTCCACAGGAAGCCTTCGCGGCCGACATTGGCGCCGTAGCGCGTCGCCTTGCCCTCGCCTTCGATCCGATAGACATAGAAATTCTTCGGATCGACGATGATCGTGCCCGGCTTCTCGTCGGACGGGTAGTCGATGGTGCGGCGAAAATACTTGTTCTCGACCTTGGTGACATCCACCGCCTCGACCTTGAACTTCTTATCGTCGAGTGGGCCGTAGATCTTGCGGGCCTCGTCGAGGCTCATGAATTCGGGGTTCGCGCAGCCGGCCAACCCGACCGCACCAAAACCAACGGCAGAGCCCAGCAGGAAAGCCCGACGGCTGAGACGCCCGGCCTTGAACCCGGCAGAATCCGGCATCGCGTGGTCCGCGGTCATGAATTTGGAATGACGCATATCTTGTTACCCAACCAGAAAGCACACTGGCACAAAACGCCAACGCTATTGCACGCGCGCGACATTGCCGTCAGATCGCGCAATTGGCAAGCTTGAGCCTTCCATACGGTTACTTGGGCAGCGTCATCCACGCCGCAAGCGTCAGACCACAAGCACCGCCCGGAAGGGAGCGCTGGAGCTCTCCTGTGCGAAGAGCACCAATCGATAGCAGGCGTGCGATGCCTCATCTAGGGCCGGCATAAGAAGGCTCTTCAGCGCGCCAAGAAAACCGGCATCGGCATTCATTCGCCCCGTGAGCGAGAAATGCGGCCGAAACTCGTCGAGAACGAAGGGATAACCGAATTCGTCGAGCAAAGTCCGCTGTCGAGGCGTGAGCCGCTCCGGGGCACGACGTTCGATCTCCTCGCGGGTCAGGGGTGCGCGAAAGTCATCGAGCCCGATAACAATATCACGTTCGAGCGCGGCAAGTTCCGGAGAAATGCCGTCGGGTTCGAGGCAGTGAAACCCGTCGACCTCGCCTGTCGGGCGAAACCGGACACGGAGTGGGCCGAGCGGGAGCGGAGAGCGGGCGTCCAGCACAGAACGTACGGCTTTCACAAGACTCTCCGGCTCGCGGCCATCGGCCAGGCGGAACGGCGCCTTGATGGTCATGTGAAAGCCGTAGCGTCGCGGTTCTGCGGTCAGTTGCGCCAGTGTTTCGGGGGCGAGCGCCCCGATTTTCGGCTGCATCACCCTCTCTCCCGTGATCGCATCATATCCCAGCACCGCCGAGCCCATGCGCCAGAGAAGACTGTCGGGTGCTGGCGCGAGATAAAGAGCATAACGAAATGCTGGGGTACTCATTTGGCGGACAGCTCTATTGCAGTGCGTAGATGCGGATGACTTCAGAAAGGCGCGAGGCTGCGATCTCCGGAACCCCGTTGTTCGCGATCACGATATCGGCGCGGAAGCTCTCGGCATAGGCCGCGTTGCGCGCGAGCCTGTCCTCACACATGGCAGCGTCCTCGCGTCCGCGCGCATCAATGCGCTCGGCGAGCAACCGCGCGTCTGCCGTGATCTCGACCGCCAACACGCGGATCGCCTTGTTGCGGGCGGCGTTGACGGCACCGCGCGAGAAATTGGCGACCACCGCAAAGCCTTGGGCGAGATCCTGCGCCAAAGCCGCCGGAAGACCATAGGCAAGGCCATTGGCGCGCCAGGAAATCAGAAAATCCCCGGCGGCCTCACGGACGGCGAATGCTTCCGCGCCGATGGCCTCATATGCTTCCGAAGGGTGCGGTGGCCGAGTGATAATGCGCGTAGCGAAGACGATCCCGGGTACGACGGCCAGCTCGTCACGCGCGAGACGGATCACCGTATCCTTCCCGGCGCCCGACGGCCCGACCACCGCAATCAGCGTGCCGGGAAACCTCGCCGCTGGCGGTGCAGGGAAAGATTCAGCCTCCATCAGGCGACCCGGCGTCCTTCGCGCCAGACCTCGCGGATGATCGGCTGCCGATCTCGCAGACGGATGCGCGCGAGATCGGCCCGCAATCCGTGGCGGATCGCCCCGCGATCACCGAGGCCGGCGGCTTCCGCCGGGTTCAGCGTCACGAGACGGATCGCGCCGGCAAGCCCACCCACCGCCTTCACGTCGCGCAGACCGAAAGCGCCCATCAGGAGACTGCTCGGCACGTAATCCGACGAGAGCACATCGAGCAGGCCGGCTTCCGCGAGATCACGGGCGCCGACATTGCCGGAATGCGAACCGCCCCGCACGACGTTCGGCGCGCCCATCAGCACCCTCAAACCGGCGTGATGGGAGGCTTCGGCGGCCTCGATTGTCGTCGGGAATTCGGCAATATGCATGCCGTCGCGGACGGCTTCCTCGACATGTTCGCGCGTCGCATCGTCATGACTGGCCAGTGCGACGCCCGCGAGCTGGCAGCGGCGAACGATATCGGCGCGGTTCTGCTCGGCATACCGCGCATGAATTTCCTTCCGGCGAACAATGGTCGCGTCGAGCTGCGCCTCGGACGCGTTCTTCTTGCCCCCGTAATATTGTTTCCACTTGGAAACATCGGTGAACTGCCGCTGGCCGGGCGTATGATCCATGACCGAGACCAGCTTGAGATTTTCATCTGTGAGGAACGGTTCCATTTCCTCGACGACATCGGCGCAGCCCAACTCGCACCGCAGGTGCAGGAAATGCTCGGCGCGAGTGACGTCTGCTTCCTTCGCGGCAGCGATAGCAGACGCGAGCTTCTTCATGCGCGCGCCGAATTTCTCCTCATCGTAGTCGTTGCCGACCCGAAGGGCGTCAAAGACCGTGGTGATGCCGGAGCCGATCACCTGAGCGTCATGGGCGAGAACAGCGCTCCCCGCCGGCCATTCGACCTTGGGGCGGGGCATGAAGTGTACTTCGAGGTGATCGGTATGCAGTTCGACAAGGCCGGGGATCAGGTAATCACCCCCGAGATCGATCCCCTTTTCAGGGGCATTTCCCTCACCGACCTCGACGATCTTGCCATCGGAAACGGCGACATAGCCCATGAAGGTTTCATCGGGAGCCACAACGCAGGCATTGGTCAGAACGAAACTGTCGTTCACGGCAGAACCTCATGTTTTGCGAGGAAATCCTCGGCGGAAAGGGTGCGGAAATCGTCGAGCGCCGCGCGCAGCCGGTCGTGCGGCCAGTCCCACCACGCCAGATTCTGCAGCCGCTCCGCGATATCGCGCGGGAAACGCTCGCGGATCGGGGTCGCGGGGACGCCGCCGACAATCGTGTACGGCGCGACATCCTTGGTCACAACGGCGCCGGAGCCGATGACAGCGCCATCGCCGATGGTCACCCCCGGCAGGATGGTGACGCCATGCCCGAGCCAGACATCGTGACCGATCGTGACACGGTGGCTGCGCCGCCATTCGAAGAAGCCCGCCTCGGCTTCCGCATCCGCCCAGTAATTCTCGGCACGGTAGGTGAAGTGGTGCAGCGTCGCGCGCCAGGTGGGGTGGTTCGGCGCGTTGATGCGCGCATGCGAGGCGATATTGACGAACTTGCCGATGGTGGCACACCAGATCTCGCTGTCGCGCACCACGTAGGAATAGTCGCCGATCTCGCTTTCCGAGATATGGCAACGCTCGTAGATCTCTGTATAGCGGCCGATGCGGCTGTCCTTCACCTCGGCCGTGGGATGGATCAGCGGCGTTTCGGAGAGCTTCGGGGTGCGGGACGCGTCGCTCATGCGGCCTCCCGCGCCGAAAAGGACGCGACATCGACGATGCGGTCCGCCACCCGCTCGCGCACGTCCTCGTCGTGAAAGATACCGAGGAAGGCGGTGCCGGCAGCCTTGCGGGCGTCGATCAGTCCGATCACGGCTTCGCGGTTCCTGGCATCGAGCGAGGCAGTTGGCTCGTCAAGGATCATGATGGGGTGATGACCGGCAAAGCCCCGCGCGATATTCACACGCTGCTGCTCACCACCGGAGAACGTCGCGGGTGGAAGATCCCACAGGCGCTCGGGCAGATTGAGAGTGGCGAGCAGCATTGCCGCGCGCGCTCTGGCCTCATCAGCCGACGTCCCTGCCTCGCGCGCCGCCGCGGCGACGATCTCGATCGCCGGCACGCGTGGGATGACGCGCAGGAACTGACTGACATAGCCCATGGTGAAGCGCCGGACATCAATCACCTGGCGTGGGGAGGCGGTTGCAAGGTCGATCTCCTCGCCGCGATGGCGCACCCGGATTGCACCGGCATTCACGAGATAATTGCCGTAGATCATCTTCAAGATCGACGACTTGCCAGCGCCGGAAGGGCCGCCAAGCACAACACATTCGCCGGTGTGCACATCGAAAGCGACATGGGCGACGACAGGAAGCCGCGCGCCCTTGTGGAGGTGCAGCGTGAAGCTCTTGCCAAGATCGGACACAGAGAGAACGGGGAGCTTTGTCATGCCGCGAGCACCGAGGAAACGAGAAGCTGCGTGTAGGGCGCCTGCGGATCGTCGAGCACGCGGTCCGTCAGCCCGGTTTCGATGACTTCGCCCGCCTTCATCACCATGATCCGGTGTGAGAGGAGCCGCGCGACCGCGAGGTCATGCGTCACCAGCACCACCGCGAGGCCGAGATCGGCGACCAGCGAGCGGATAAGATCGAGCAGGCGTGCCTGCACCGAAACATCGAGGCCGCCGGTCGGCTCGTCCATGAACACGAGTCGCGGCGCGGTGACGAGGTTGCGCGCGATCTGCAAACGCTGGCGCATGCCTCCCGAGAAAGCGGTCGGCTTGTCGTCGAGCCGACCCTCGTCGATTTCGACGCGGGAAAGCCAGCCGCGCGCCGCTTCACGGATATTGCCGTAATGGCGGTCGCCGATGCCCATCAACCGCTCGCCGATGTTGCCGCCGGCGGAGACGTTCATGCGCAGACCTTCGCGCGCATCCTGATGCACGAAGCCCCAGTCGGTGCGCGCGAGATGCCGGCGTTCGGCCTCGGTGAGGGTGAGCAGGTCGCGCGTGGTCCCGTCACGCATCGCGTAGCGCACGTGGCCGGCATCCGGCGCGAGACGCCCCGACAGCAGGTTCAGCAGTGTTGTCTTGCCCGAGCCGGATTCGCCGACGATCGCGAGGACTTCGCCCACGTCGAGCGAGAAAGAGACGTCGCGGCAGCCGATCCGCCCGCCATAGAACCGGGAAAGGTCTTCCGCCTGAAGCAAGGGCGTGCTCATTCGGCAGCCTCCTGGTTGAGCGGGCCGCGATGGCCATTTTCCTGCCGGCTCTCGCAGAAATCAGTGTCGGAACAGACGAACATCCGCGCGCCGCGATCATCCATCACGACCTCGTCAAGATAGCTACCTTGCGCACCGCAGAGCGCGCAGGGTCGGTCGAACCTTGTCACCTCGAAAGGGTGATCCTCGAAATCGAGGCTGACCACCTTGGTGTGGGGCGGAATGGCGTAGATGCGTTTTTCGCGACCCGCGCCGAAGAGCTGGAGCGCCGCGCAATCGTCCATTTTCGGGTTGTCGAATTTAGGCGTCGGCGAAGGGTCCATCACGTAGCGCCCCGCAACCAGCACCGGATAGGCGTAGGTCGTCGCGATATGGCCGTGGCGCGCGATATCCTCGTAGAGTTTGACGTGCATGAGCCCGTATTCGGCGAGGGCGTGCATTTTGCGCGTCTCAGTTTCGCGCGGCTCGAGGAAGCGCAAGGGTTCGGGGATAGGCACCTGATAGACCAGCACCTGATGACCCTGAAGCGTCGTCTCGGGGATACGGTGGCGGGTCTGGATCACGGTCGCCGCGAGCGTCTCGGTCGTCGTCTCGACGCCCGCCGTCTTCTCGAAGAACTGCCGGATCGAGACAGCGTTTGTCGTATCATCAGCCCCCTGGTCGATGACCTTGAGCACATCTTTCTGACCGAGGATGGATGCCGTCACCTGCACTCCGCCGGTGCCCCAGCCGTAGGGCATCGGCATCTCGCGGGAAGCGAAGGGCACCTGATAGCCGGGCACCGCGATCGCTTTCAGGATCGCGCGGCGGATCATGCGTTTGGTTTGCTCGTCGAGATAAGCGAAGTTATAGGCGGGCGCAGTCATTCGGCGGCCTCCTGGGCGGGCGTAGATTGCGCGAGGTCCTGCCGCATCTGGCGCAGGAGCGCGAGTTCGGCCTGGAAATCGACGTAATGCGGCAACTTGAGGTGTTCGACGAAGCCGGTCGCCTGCACGTTGTCGGAATGCGAGAGCACGAATTCCTCATCCTGTGCCGGCCCTTTCCGCTCCTCGCCGAATTCATCGGCGCGCAGGGAGCGATCGACCAGCGACATCGACATCGCGCGGCGCTCGCAATGGCCGAACGATAGCCCGTAACCCCGCGTGAAGCGTGCCGGTTCGGTTTTCGAGCCCGCGAACTGGTTGACCATCTGGCATTCGGTTAGCGTGATCTCGCCGAGCGGAACGGCAAAGCCAAGCTCCTCGACAAAGAGCTCGACGTCGACTTCGCCCATGCGGATCTCGCCGACGAATGGATGCGTGCGTCCATAGCCGCGCTGCGTTGAATAGCCGAGCGCGAGCAGGAATCCCTCATCCCCTCGCGCGAGGTTCTGGAGGCGGAGATCGCGATCTGCCGGGAAGGCGATTGGCTCGCGGGTAAGATCGGCGATCGGGCGTGAAGGATTTTCCGGCGGATTGCGCTCGATGAGATCGTCTCCGCCAATGATGTCGGCTACGCGGGGCATCATTCCTTCGCTGACGGGCGCGGTGCGCGCGGGCGGCACGTCGCCCTCCGCTTCCAGCGTGAAATCGAGCAGGCGGTGCGTGTAGTCGAAGGTCGGCCCGAGCACCTGCCCGCCCGGCAAGTCCTTGTAGGTCGCGGAGATGCGGCGGCGGACCCGCATCGCGCCGGTATCGAGCGGCCCGGACGCACCGAAGCGCGGCAAGGTCGTGCGAAAGGCCCGCAGCAGGAAGATCGCCTCAATGAGATCGCCACGCGCCTGCTTGATCGCCAACGCGGCGAGCCGGCGGTCGTAGAGCGAACCCTCGCTCATGACACGATCGACGGCGAGAGAAAGCTGCCCGTCGATCTGCTCGACGGCAAGTTCGGGAACCTCTGTATCGCCGCGACGTTTCTCGGCGAGAAGTCCATGCGCGGCGGCGATGGCGCGCTCGCCTCCCTTGACGGCAACATACATGGCTAGCCCCTCGAAAGGATACGGGTCGAGCGAGGCAGCCCCATCAGGCTGCCCGGTGCGACAAGAAGGAGATCGACACCGAGCGGGAAACCGTCGCGATTGCGCGCCCAATCTGACTGGAACCCTTGCGGCATCGGTGAAAAACCGAACGGGGAGATGCCCTTGATGCCAGGACCTTCGGCCATCAGACCCGGAGACGCGGTGAAATCGCTGCAGCCGACAATCACGGTCGTCGACCGATCGGGATATTCGGCGGTGCCTTGCGCGAAAGCCGCGAGATCGAGTGGATCCCCCGCGGTCAGATCGACGAAGGCGAAAGAGGCCGCCCCCGGCGTCGTTGTCTGGCGGCTACCGGTGTGGAACCGGAGATAGGTGCCAACAGCCGGGTCACGTTCCAGCGAAGGCGAAAGCCAGAAGCTGACCTCGAAATCGAGGAGGCTCAGCGCGACCGACGCCATCTCCGCCACCAGCGGAGCGCGGAGCCGCGGTGCGAAGGATTGCGGCATCGCCGGTCGCGCCAGCGCATCCATCGCAGTGCGGAAGCCGTATTGCGCGTCGGCGACAGGGTTGGCGAAACCCGGCAGGATCGAGGTCTGCGAAACAATCTCCATCAGTCCTCTCCCCGCACCAGCGTGAAAAAATCGACGCGCGTCGCGGCCGTCTTCGCCTGTTCCGTGGACTGCTCGCGCGCGATCCGCTTCCGGATCGGCGCCAAGACCTCGTTCTCAAGATGTGGCCGGTCGCCGGGGCGCTGCCAGAGGGCATCGACGACTGCGATCAGCCGGGCCATCACGACATCCCGGCCAAGCACATGGCCGTAGCCGATCTCACCGGTTTCGAGTGCCACCGCCGCGCGGCTCATGCTCGCTTCGCCAAGGTTGAACGGCGCACCGTCGCCGCCAATCCGGCCGCGCAGCATTACGAGGCCGCTTTCAGCAGGCCGAAGATCGGTGACAACGAGATCCGGCCATGCCTGCCGGAGAGAGGTTTCCAGTTCGGCCCGTTTGGCACGAACCGTGACAGCGAGCATGTCCCGGCGGGCTTGCGTCGAAGGGGAAGGGAATTTCGTGTGTTCCATGCGCCCCGGGTCGCATGGCTCGATGACGCGGCGATGACAGTTTCACTTCACTTCTGTGAAGCCTTGTCGCCAATCATCGCGAGGCGAATCCGGGTCGAAACGAAGTCGATGGCGGCAACCGCAACCAGCACGATCAGGATGATGAACGAGACCCGGTCCCACTCGAACGTGCGGATCATTTCTGCCAGATGCAGGCCGATTCCGCCCGCGCCGACGATGCCGATGATCGTCGCCGACCGCGTATTCGATTCGAAATAGTAGAGAACCTGGCTCAGGAAGACCGGCAGCACCTGCGGCAGCAGACCGAACCGCACCTCGTGCAACCTCGTTCCACCCGTAGAGACCACGCCTTCGGCAGGCTTCGGATCGGCGGCCTCGATCGTCTCCGAGAACAGTTTCGTGAAGGCCCCGATATCGCTTGTCATGATCGCAAGCACCCCGGCGAACGGTCCGAGGCCGACCACATTAATCCATATCAGCGCCCAGATCAGCGTATCGACGCCGCGAAGCGAATCCGAAAAGCGCCGCGTGAACGCGCGCAATAGCCAGCCACGCATGACGCCGCGCGCCGCGAGAAAGCCGAGCGGAAAGGCGAGCAACGCCGCGAGCAGCGTTCCGAGGAAGGAGATCGCGACCGTCTCGCCGAGCGCCTTCATGAAGATCAGGGCCTTGCCGCCTGGATCGGGCGGAACCATTAGGCCGAGAAAAATCATCAATTGCGCCGTGCCGTTGGCGAGGCCAGCAAACGAGAATTCGAGACGGAAGATGGCCAGGATTGCGAAGGCCAGCACGACGGCTGTCGCCAGAAGGGCCTTCATGCGCGCGGTGGAATCGCCGTCGATCAGGCCGGCATGGCGCTCGGCGATGTCGACGCGGTTGGGGAAGAGATCGCGATCTTTCATGGCGCGCGGCTCACGGATTTCTCTCGGCGGCGATCAGGCGATGGCGCAGCCTCTCGGTACCAAGGTCGATCAGCATCACCGTGACGATGACGAGACAGAGGATCGCCGAAACATCGGAATAGTAGAATTTACGCACGGATTCGATGAGGTCCTGCCCGATACCGCCGGCGCCGACGAAACCCATTACCGCTGCTCCGCGTACATTGATCTCGAAACGCAGCAGCGCGTAGGAGGCGAAATTCGAAAGCACCTGCGGCACAACCGCATATCGGATTGCCTGCCAGCGCGACGCGCCGCTCGCGGTCGCGCCCTCAACTGGTTTCATGTCGATGTTCTCGACAACCTCGGAAAAGAGCTTGCCGAGCGCGCCATAGGTATGGATCGCGATGGCGAGGACGCCCGGCACGGGACCGAGACCGAAAGCCACCACAAACAGCAACGCGAAGACGAGTTCCGGCACCGTGCGGCAGAACTCCAGCAGACGGCGCATCACGAACCGCATCGTGGGACCGGTGGCAAGATTGCTCGATGCGCCGAAACAGGAAAGGAACGCGCCGACCGCCCCGATCAGCGTGCCGAGATAGGCGATCAGCAGCGTATCCCCGAGCTTGCCGAGCCACTTGCCGAGCCCCCAATACCATTCGAACGGATCGGCGAGGACAAAGCGGCCATCGTCGAGCAGGAAGATGCGGCCGATGTAGCTCGTGAACCGGGGCAGGTTCTCGACGAATTTCCGCGGATCGACCTCCGCTGTCCAGGCCGCAATGACGATACAGATCGCCAGAATGACAAGGCCGGCCGCGCTCATGCGTCGACGCCGAACCATTTCCAGCCGGTAGCCTTCCAGCAGCGGCGCGATCTGATGGTCCGGCAAACGGGTGACCGCCGCGTTCATCGACTACCTCGGCATTCTTTCGGACATGAAAAAGGCGCCGGAGGTGGGGTTTGCTCCGGCGCCAAAGGGTTCGAGGGTCACGAACCCTTCTTGCGCAGCGTGTCGACGAACTTCACCAGCTCGATGACCGGCAGATACGCCTCATGCGTGACCGAGACGAGCGGACCCTGCTTGCCTTCGTAGATCTTGTCGAAAGCAACCTTGTCCTTGGTGTGGACGTTGAGCACGGCGTCCTTGATCTTCGCCTTGAGATCGGTCGGGAGATCCGCGAGATAGGCCATCGGCGAGTTCACGATCTGGTCCGACTTGAAGATCATGCGGAAATCTTCCGCCTTGACCATCTTCTTGCGGGCCATGCGCTGCATGTTGGATTCGGTGTCGTCGTTCCACCAGTTGAAGGCGGCATCGCAGGTGCCCTGCTGCACGCCGAGGACCGCGTTCTCGTGGCTGCCGGCGAAGGTGACCTTCGAGAAGAACTTCTCCGGGTCGATCCCCATCTTGTTCATCGCGAAGCGCGGCACATTGTTGCCGGAAGTCGAGTTCGGGTCGACGAGGCAGAGGTTCTTGCCCTTGAGATCCTCGATCTTCTTGTAGGGCGAGCCCGCCTTCACCCAGAGCACCGAGTGATAGCCCTTGGTGCCGTCGAGGTTGGTCTCGATCGCGAACGGCTCGATCTTCGCACCGGTGATGACCGCGCGGGCGTAGGAAGCCGGACCGTACATGCCGATGTGGATGTTGCCGGCGCGCTGGCCTTCGATGACCGCCGCGTAGTCCGAGGCGATGCGCAACGTGACCTTGGTGCCGATTTCCTTGGAGAGGTAATCGATGAAGGGCTTGTAACGCTCGGTGACGCCCGTGGCATTCTCAGCCGGGATGATGGCGAAAACGATTTCTGGATATTTCGACTTCCAGTCCTGCGCGAGGGCCGGGGCGACGAGGGTGGCGGCCAAGCTAGCGGCAATGCCGGCACCCAGCACGAGACGACGGTTGAGAGACATGGTTTGTCCTTCCTGTTGGGAATTTGCCTGTTGGTAGTCGAAATGTTGTGGGTCTTGTTGACTTACGCGACCGCGGCCAGCCCGGCTTCCCGCATTGGTTCGGGCGGGAGAATGGTCATCGCCTCGTGGGCTTCGAGGCCGTAAAGCTCGCGGGCAGCAGCTTCGGTGAGCGCTTCGGGCGCGTCATCGAAAATGATGCACCCCTGCGCCATGCCGACGAGCCGGTCGCAATAGTCCTTGGCGATGTCGAGATCATGCAGGTTGCAGATCACGGTAATACCGAAATGCTTGTTGAGACGCAGCAGCGCATCCATCACCAGCTTGGTGTTGCGCGGATCGAGCGAGGCGATCGGCTCGTCGGCCAGGACCAGTTCCGGCTCCTGCACCAGCGCCCGGCAGATCGCGACCCGCTGTTGCTGGCCGCCCGAGAGCGTTTCGGCGCGTTGCGCGGCGAGATTGGCGATATCGAACTGTTCGAGCGCCGACATCGCAAGAATGCGGTCCTCACGCGTCCAGAGCTTGAGGAGCGAGCGGGCGACCGGCGCATGGTTCAACCGCCCCATCAAAACGTTGGTGAGCACGTCGAGCCGGCCGACAAGGTTGAACTGCTGGAAGATCATCGCGCAGCGGGCGCGCCAGTCACGCAGTTCCGCATCGCGCAGGCCGGTGATATCCTTGCCGTTCCAAGAGATGCGCCCGGCTGACGGCTCCTGCAGGCGGTTCAGCATCCGCAGCAGCGTCGACTTCCCCGCCCCCGAACGTCCGATGACGCCGACGAAGCTGCCCGGCTCGATCGTCAGAGACGCATTGTCGACCGCGACTTTTGATCCGAAGCGACGCGTCAGTCCTTCGATGACAAGCATTTCGCTCTCCCCTTATCGTTGGGGAAGCGATACCGAAGTCATGCAACAAGATCGTGACGTAATTCAATTATTTGATATTTATCATCTAAATGGGGAATTTCTGTTTATTCCCACCTATCATCCTGCGCTTCCGCCGAACATTTTCCAGCCCAACTCCGCCGGAAACGCGCCCTGCCCCGAGGTGGGTTTCCGATTCCTGATCGGCGCAAATCGACAAATTGCCCTGTTTTCTGCACAAAATTTAATCGGTCTTAAATTAGTTATTTTGCATACAGAATTCGTTTTGTGGTCTTTCTGGGGATTTTCCGTGACGCTTTCGGTTCCGAAGAATTCGGTTTCTCGCTACCTGACGATCCGGTCGATGGTCGTCGGCCTTTCCATTATCGGCATCGCCGCCACTCTGGCGGTGGCCTGGATCGGTTACCGATCCGCTTCGGTAATCGAGAACCTGAGCAAGCGGCAGACCCAATATTCGATGGTCGAGGACCGGATCGGGCAATTGCATCGGCAGTTGCTGCTGGCACGGCGGTCCGAGAAGGACTTCATTATCCGCAAGGACGAGAAATACGTTGCCGCGAACGGCGATGCGATGATGGGCGCCGCCGATGCGTTGGGTTTCCTCAAGGAGCAGTCGGTCGAAGTCATGCCGCAGCTGGTTGGCCCCTTCAAGGACATCGAGCCGTTCCTCAAGGCGTATGAGGATGCGTTTGCGGATCTCGCCGCCATCAGCATCGCGCTTGGTCTCAACGAGAAGCTCGGCCTCGAGGGCAAGCTCCGGGCTGCCGTTCATGAAGCCGAGGAAGCCGTGCGCGCTGCGGACCGGCCCGATCTCACCACGCTCATCCTGATGATGCGCCGGCACGAGAAGGACTTCATGCTTCGTGGCGCCGTGCGGTACCGGGAGGATCTCCATAAGCGCGTGAAGGAGTTCGAGGGCAGCCTGCCTTCGCTCAACGATCCGGCGCTCGCCGAGCGCATCCGGACGCGTATCGCGGATTATCGCGCGGCGTTCGACGCCTATGTCGAAGGCTCGCTCAAGAAAGCTAACACGACCACGGCTCTGTCCGATGCCTATGCCCGCATGGAGCCCGCGCTCGCACAGATCGACAAGGTCGTTGACGAGCATCTCAAGACATTGCGTGCCGAGGTCACCGAACAGCGCGACGTTCAGAATCAGCTGAAACTGGTTGCCATTGCCGCAATCATCGGTGTGCTGGTGGTGCTTGCCTTCCTGATCGCCCGGAGCATTACCTCGCCGATCGGCGCGATGGCAGGGGCGATGCGCCGGATCGCCGGCGGCGATCTATCCGTCGATATTCCAGGGCGCGAGCGCCGGGATGAAATCAGGGCCATGTCTGATGCGCTGGTGCTGTTCCGCGACAACGCGCTCGAAAACGAGCGACTGAAGGCCAATCTCTCCGTCGAGGAAGCCAAGCGGATCGAGCGGCACAAGGCGCTTGAAACCGCGCTCGCCCGCTTCGAGCAGGGCGCCGGCTCCGTGATGGCCACGGTCGCCTCGGCAGCCCATGAATTGCAGGCTGCCGCGCAGGTGATGACCGAGGCGGCGTCCGAGGTCATGATCCAGAGCACGACGGTTGCCTCCGCGGCAACGCAGGCCGCGACCAATGTGCAGAATGTCGCCGCCGCCGGCGAAGAGCTTTCGACCTCGACCTCGTCAATTCTCCAGCAGGTCGAGGTGTCGCGGACGATCACGAAGCAGGCGAGCGACGATGCACAGGCCAGCGGCGAGATGATCCGCGAGCTTGCCCAGTCAGCCGGACAAATCGGCCAGATCGTCGACCTGATCCGTGGCATCGCGTCACAGACCAATCTTCTGGCGCTGAACGCGACCATCGAAGCGGCGCGTGCCGGCGAGGCCGGCAGGGGGTTCGCGGTTGTCGCATCCGAGGTCAAGGAACTCGCCGGGCAAACCAGCCGCGCAACCAACGAAATCTCCGACGCGATCAGCTCGATTCAGGGCGCCACGCACAGGGCTGTCCAGTCGATCGACAATATCATCAACACAATTCAAGAGGTCGGAAACCTGTCGGAGCAGATCGCCCTGACGATGAGCGAGCAGCGCAGCGCCACGCAGGAAATCGCGCGGAACGTCCAGCAGGCAGCAAACGGTACGGGTGAGGTTTCCGAATCGATCACTCAGGTTTCAACAGCGGCGACGTCGTCGGGGTCGGCAGCGGAGCAGGTCCTATCGGCGGCGGCCGATCTGGCTCGGCAGTCAGAAAACCTGCGCCAGGAGGTCGATCAACTCTTCCTAGACGCAAGAGCAGCCTGACTGCCGGCTTCGCGGTCAGGTTCGGGCTGTTGCCCGAACAGCTCGCGGAAGTCGGCTGCATGACGCGAAGAGGGCACACGGAAATCGACAAGACCGGCCTCTGGGTCGGTTTTTATGTGTCGATACATGCCTGCGAAGTGAAACGCCCCGAGTTTCCTGGACGCTTCGAACGTCCGGTTTTGGTCCGCGATCTTGAAATCATGAGCGACCATTTTACGGGCACTTCGCCATCATTTGAATGCGCGGCCGCCCAGACTCGGGGATACCGGTTCAATGAATACGGCCGGGACAAGAAGCAACCCGGCCTCCTGTTGCACGGCAGGGATGCGCTGCCTCCCCGATCATCTCTCGGCAGAAGTCCTGAACCTAGAGACCGTTAAGTGCCTTGAACGTAGCAGCAAACCGCCCCTCGACTTCGGCATTGCGCAGGAATTTTACGCGCTGCACAACGATTTCGGCTGGCGTCTCCGCCTGCACCATCAAGGCGTAGGATTCGTCGATGAATTCGGCGAGAGGCAGGAACATTTCGATTTTCTCTTGCCCCGGCGTGAGGCTGGTCCGCACAGCCGGTGGCGCCCAATCAATGACTTCGACCTTTCCGGCCAACGCGGCGCGCAAGGCGATCGTGTAGGAGTGCAGCGCCGCCTTCGTCGCGGAATAGGTGGCCGCCCGGACGAGGGGAACGAACGCCAGCCCCGACGTCACGTTGATGATCGCGGCGTCGGCCTGCGTCTTCAGATGCTCGACAAGCGCATCGATGAGGCGGATCGGCGCGAGCAGGTTGGTCGCGACCTGCGCTTCCGCATCGGCCAGGTCGCGGCGCGAGGCGACATCCTCATAACGCATGATACCGGCATTGTTGATGAGGACATTCAGCCTCGGATGGCGGGCGATCACGCGTTCCGCAAGCGATGCGACGCTCTTGGCATCCTCTGCGTCGAACGTAAACGCGTGCATTCCGCCGCGCCCTGCGATGGCTGCATCGAGCGCCGCCTGCCGGCGTCCGGCGACGATGACGGTATTACCCGCATCGTGCAACCGATGGGCGATCGCTTCGCCGATGCCGGAACCGCCGCCTGTGATGAGAATGGTGTTGCCGCTCGTTTTCATTCGTCTTGTCCAATCGTTGCGTGTGACGTTGACGAAGAGATAAACGCTTGCTTACGATTAGAAAGAAGGCACTGAAAAGTTTTATACTTACCAAAAAGAGAGTGAACGATGATGGCTCAGGTGTGGATTTCGAAAAATGGCCAAAGCCACCCGGTTTCGAAAGCCACAGATGCGCCGGCTGCGTGTGAGCTCGTTGACCCAAAACTTGAGAAACTCGTCAATGAACTGATCGGTGCGGTCGCGGACAAATGGACGATGCTGATCCTTGAGGCCTTGCTCGAGCGGCCAGCATCCCGTTTCACGCAGCTCTCGCGCGCGGTCGAAGGTATCAGCCAGAAAATGCTGACACAGACATTGCGGCAGATGGAGCGCAACGGATTGGTCAGCCGCCATGTCTACCCGGTGGTGCCGCCACGCGTGGAATACACCCTCACTGAACTCGGGTCGACGCTGAGCGAGGCCTTTTGTGGTGTGTGGAAATGGGCGGAAGCCAACCTCGATCACATTGAGGCAGCCCGCGATGCCTTTGATCGGCGCGACCGACCAGGGGGCTAACTGAGTCTTCAAAGGTCAATCCGAAGGGAGAGAGATTGCCGTTGCTCCCAACCTTTATCGATTTCGAAGTTCGTTTCGGGGGGGCGGTTTGCCCTGATTGGCGGGGGATGCCATGGGCGATAGCGCGGAGCTTTTCGCATTACGCTGCGCCGGAGCCCGACGCAGGTTTAAGGAGGAGGCGAACTCGGCCGGCGTTTGCCATCCGAGTTACGAGTGAGGCCGCGAACCGTTGTAATCCGCCTGCCAGATGGCCAGAACGGCACGGGCGCGGCTGAGCGACGAGAACGGCGTCTCGTTGAGCAACTCGGCATTAGGCAGCAAGCTTGATGCGCTTGCTGCCTAATGCGGGTTCAATGCGCCGTTCAGATCGACGTGCCCAACAGAATGCCCAACAAATTGGGCGACTTCAAGCGAACGCCAGCGAAGCCCGACGGAGCATTTTCAGGGGAATTTCAGGGATTTTGGCTTGTTTTTCAGTCCATTACAGACTTCGGCGAACACCTGCGAAGAAGCAAGTGGTGCCAGGAGAGGCATCAAACTATTCTATTAAATCTTTGATTTATATATAATAATTTCGACCAATTTTCCATTGAGGCCAACTACAAGGCCAACAATTCGCATCGCTGGCCAAAAATTTCTGTATCGATAGCCCTGTTGCGCCCAAATCGCGCTTCAGTCACAGCGTCCATTCCCCGGATTGCCAAGCGTTGATTGACCCACCGGCGCTTCACGGCGTGCGATGATCCGGCTCATTTGCCGAAGGCTGACTTCGTGCCGGGGGTAGCGATCCAATGTCGCCTCGTAAGCCGCGCGTCCAACTGTCAAGCTGTCGCAATGGGCGCAAATTGCAATCCGCTTGCCGCCCTTGTCCCAAACCTCGACCAGATAGTCGCCGTCCACCGTGCCACGTCCGAGCGTATGCTGGCGCTCAAAATATTTCAGATTGCCGCGCGTGTAGCCAAAACTTGCGACCGCAACCCGGTCGCGGGCAAGCGTATCAATGTCGGAAAGCAGGGCCGCAATCGCCGAGCGCGCATCGCCTTCAAACTCCGCGAGCACCGCGTCAACGTCGCCTTCACGCGCCGCCAAGACCTGCGATTTCGAATCCACGCCCGCCTCCCAAAAACAGAACAAAAATAGAACATGCAAATTGAGTCAAGAGGCTGAAATTTTCAGACGGCAGCAAAGGGTGCCGAGGTCGAATAGCGGCCACTTTTTTCACGCGCGCGCCCGCGCGGATCACTTTCCAAAAACTGCCCGAGGGCGCACTCAGCCCCGATTATGAAATTTGCCGGTCGGCAAAGACGGCAGGTATATATTTATCTTAGCTAGCACCCGCGTTGTTCCGGTCGTTCTCGCCGGAACGCTTGCCAACTGCCCAACGAATTGAATCTGCATCGCCTTTCGACACTCAACAACGGCTCGCCGAACTCGACAGGCGCCGCCGTCATGTCTCAGGAATGGCACCGCCGCGTTCCAGCCATGCTACCGTTCAGTGTCATCCGTGAACCTATTTCGACCTGTTTCAGGGCCGCCAAAGTTGGAACGCCATCGTCGCCGGTTCGCCGGTCGCGTCGTTCGGGTAATTGGCCAGCGCGTAGCGGCTTGGCTTGTTCGCCGCCTGAAACCTCCCGACGCGGCAAACGGTGATCCAGCCCTTTTCTTCCAGTTCGGCTAGAGCCCGCGCACCCTCTGATTTTGAGCGCCCGATTGCCTCGCCTGCTACGCGCGCGCTGAAGTCGGTCAGCCCGTTATTCCCCGGTAAATATCGGGCGAGCAAGTGAACCAGCAAACGCGAAGCATCGCCGGAAAGGCATCGCCATGCGGGCAGATCAAGCCATTCGGCATAGATGCGCGCATGCCGCCTGTCTCTGAATTTTGTTGCCCTTGCCATGTCAGCCGATCCAACGCGTATAGCAAGCCAGCAAGGACGCGAGCGCCTGTTCCGGCCAGTATAAGCAGGCGGGGATTGCTCCCCGCCCTAACGCCTTCCAAAGGTCAGGAAACCGCATTGTCACTGTCCTGGTCGATCAGCCCGCGTTCGCACGCCTGCCGATAAATTTCCGCAAGAGCGTCGAGAACTGGCGCGAGGTGGTTCAGGCCCAAGGTTGCGCCGTCGCGACCGGGTCGCGCGGTGCCGTCGCCATCGCGATACCAAGCGCGGATCGAGAACACCCAACGCCCCTGATAGCGATGCAGCGTCACGCGCAAGGTCTCGCGCCTAGAGCGCGGCCATTCCGCAATGAGCACTTCGGCGAGATTGTCGTTCGCGTTCATGGTCAGCCCTCCACTACGTCGAGGATGCGGACCGGGGTCAGCAGCGTGAAAACGCCGTGACGGCCGGTCGCGTGCGGCTCGCGGTCGGTGACGATGGCGAGGCCCATTCCGCGCAGGTCGAAGATGTAGGCCGAAAGCCGGAATGGCGGGCCGCCGGGGAAGTCATAGGCGCGCAGGCCGTGGGGGCCTTTCTCGACAAGACGCAGCAGCGTTTCGCCCTCTCGACCGTTGGCGTGGATTTTTGTGCCGTCCAGCAGTTCGGCGGTAACACGGGGATAATTGGGCTTGCGGATCATGCGCGGCCTCCAAGTTGGGCGAGTTCGCCGACGACGCGGGCGAGCCAAGGCGAGACGCCGAAGCGCCGCGCGAGGTGCTTTTCCGCGAGGGAAGCGGGGAAGGCGGATGCGGCTTGCGCATCGGCCCATGCGAAAAGTTCCAACTGGATTTCGGCCAGCCGAAAGGGTTTGCGCGCCGTGGCACGCTTCGAGTAGGTTGTCATCGTGTTGTTACCTCGTCGGTTGCTACACATTGGCCCGGTCGGCGTTCGAGCGCCGCCGGGCCGCTTTCGTTCAGGGGTGCAGCGCGTCGATGTAGCGTTGCAATTCGCTGGCACGGACGAACGTGCGCCTGCCGTTACGGACGACGGCCAGCCGCCCGCATTTCACTTCGTCATAGGCTTTTGTGGTTTTCATCCCGGCGAGGGCGATGGCCTCGGCGAAGGGAATGAGGTGGTCGATGGTCGTCATCGCTTTCCTCTCCAGTGTCGCCGCGTGAATGCGTGCGGCTTGGAGCGGAAACTGGCATATGCGCCGGCGATGCCTGAAAACAATTATCCTCAGTTCAAACGATTAACTGTTATATTTCAGATGCAAAGACCTGTTTATATTCCTCGACGCAATCGCGCACATAGCCGGGGCTGATTCGCTTCCGATAGCGTCGTGTGGCCCACAGCGCGACCTCTCTTTCAAGATTGTCGCGCTCGCCATAAGGGCGACGCCCAAGTTCCAGCCCACCAACACGTTCTATGTTCGCGCGCCGATTCTGCAACGCCGAGGCAGCGTCGTGTATTAATTCAGGTAAATCTTCCGGCCAGCTTTCCGAAGGAACTTTTGAAAGTTCGACAACTCGCCGGCGCTGGTCTCCCGGCGGAACTTGTTGCATTACCTGCAAATCCTCTTCAATCTCGTCTTGCGCATGCCGAGAACGAGAACGCTCAAACGTCTGTTGCATGGCCAAGTCGTTCCAGCGGTTGCAATACTCAGCGCCAACGAGCAATCGCTGCCTATCATTGAGCAAAGGCTTTGGGCCGGTTCGCGGTCTTGCGCCCCCTCTGCCCAACCCTCACGCCCTCCGCATCGGCACCACGTCAGCGCCTTTGCGCAGCGTGTCGAGATGATCCGCCCACCACTGCGCCATGCGCACGCGTTCCTCCCAATAGTCGCCGCGCGCGTAGATCGAGCGCACCGCATTCCGGTCCATCCGTGATTGCGCGGCCTCGATGGCGTCTGGCGAAAACAATCCAGCTTCATTGAGAAAGGTTGATGCGGTCGCACGAAAGCCGTGCGCCGTCATTTCCTCTGCACCGAAGCCCATGCGTCGAAGGGCGATGTTGAGCGTATTTTCCGAAATGGGCTTTCGCGCCGAAACAATGCCGGGGAATACCAGATCACCGCGCCCGGTGATGGCGTGCAAATCGTGCAGGACGGCGATGGCTTGGCGCGGCAGGGGAACACGATGGTCGCGCCGCATTTTCATCCGCGACGCCGGGATGTTCCATACTGCCTTGCATAACTCGAACTCGCGCCATTCGGCTTGGCGCAACTCGCCCGGTCGCTGAAACAGCAGCGCCATCAACTTGAGCGCAGCAATGGTTTCGGGCTGGCCCTGGAAGGCATCAATCGCGCGCAGCAATTCACCGAAACGCTTCGGCTCAACAATGGCCGCCCTGTGGGTTACTTGCGGCTTGGCGAGCGCGCCGCGCAACGCAAAGGTCGGATCGAATGTCGCGCGCCCGGTAGCGATGGCGAAGCGGAACACCTCGCCGATGCTAGAGCGCATCCGCCGCGCGGTTTCCAGTCGCCCGGTAGCCTCCACCGCTTGCAGCGCCTTGAGCACTTCGGGCGGGGTTATGTCGGCAATCGGGCGCTTGCCGAAGGCATCGCCCGCAAGACCATAAAGCCACTCCCGCTTGCCGATGGTGTTGCTGGCCTTGCCCTCGCGCTTTTTCTTGGCGAGCAGTTCTGAAGCCAGCACCGCGAATGTGTTGGCCTTGGCGTTGGCCTCGGCTGCGATTCTGTTGGCCTTCTCTTGGTTAGCGTGCTCGCGCGGATCTATCCCCAAGGCGAGCAGTCGCTTGGCTTCCGCGCGCTTGGTGCGGGCATCCGCCAGCGACAATTCAGGGTAAGAGCCGAAGGAGAGTTTCTGTTGCTTGCCGGATTCGTCACGGAATGCGAGGCACCAGAGTTTCGAGCCATTTGGCTTAACCCAAAGCTGCAAACCGCCCCCATCCGAGAGTTTATCGGTCGTCGCAGCCGGTTTTGCGTTCTTCACGGCGGTGTCTGTCAAAGGCATTTGTTGGCCTCACACCAGTTGGCCTCGGGCCAAGGCCAACAATAAGGCCAACAAAATGCGCGACTGTCAACGAACGGGCGTGAATGTCCACGACACGAAAGCGCCAATAAACAGCAAAAAACCGGCCTTTTGAGCCGGTTTTTGATCATCAACGGTTGGTGCCGAAGAAATAAATGGTGCCCAGGAGAGGACTCGAACCTCCACGGCTTTCACCACTGGTACCTGAAACCAGCGCGTCTACCAATTCCGCCACCTGGGCACGGGCGCCTTCAATGGCGAGGCGCGTTCCGCTTGTCAACTGCTCAGACGCAAAGACAGGGGTTCACAACGCGGATATTTTAGAAGACGCTGTTCCGGTGCTTCGCACCTTGTCGCGCGGGCATAGCATCGAGGAGGTTTCCATGGCTGCTGTTTGCCCTCGACCGCCCCGCGATCGCGATCCTCTGTTCACGCTGCTGGCAATTAACGGGATTGCCGGCGCGCTGCTTGGTGTGCTCTTCGCGGCGGGGGCGATTTGGCTCGATATCGGGCATCTGCGCCGCCTGCTCAGCTTCAGCACGGACGGGATTATCGCGGTCGGGCTGTTGACCGCAGGTTCGATCATCACCTTCGGATCGGTCGTGATGGGTGGTGCAATCATGATGCTCGGGCGCAAGGATCGCGACAATGACGACGACCACGGGCACGGCGCAACCCTTCCTGCAATCCCCGCGCTGGCTGCCGTCTCGGCTCGCCGCGCGGGGAAGTGAGCCCGGGCCACCTGCGATTCCCCTCCAAAGGATCAGTTTGAGACCGATTGATTGCCGCCCTCGAATTGACTAGACCGGTTCGCGATTTTCGCGCTGAAGGAGCTTGGCATGTCCGCACGTCTGGTAACGGTATTCGGCGGCTCGGGGTTCATCGGGCGACATCTCGTCAGGGCGCTGGCGAAAGACGGCTGGCGCGTGCGCGTCGCCTGCCGCCGCCCGGACCTCGCCGGTCATCTCCAGCCGCTCGGGGCCGTCGGCCAGATCCATGCCGTGCAGGCCAATCTGCGCTATCGTAAGTCTATCGCGGCCGCGATCCAGGGTGCGGATGCGGTCGTGAACCTGGTTGGCATTCTCAACGAGAGTGGTCGGCAGAAGTTCTCGACCGTGCAGGCGCAGGGTGCGCGCTTTGTCGCGGAAGAGGCGGCCAAGGCTGGCATCACAAATCTCGTACAACTCTCCGCCATCGGCGCCGATACAAATTCGGCTTCCGATTATGCCCGCACAAAGGCGGAGGGAGAGGCCGCCGTGCTTGCGGCGGTGCCGAGCGCGGTGATCCTGCGCCCCTCGATTGTTTTCGGCCCCGAGGACCAGTTCTTCAATCGTTTCGCCAATCTCGCACGGTTTACGCCGTTCCTGCCACTCATCGGCGGCGGCGAGACGAAATTCCAGCCGGTTTACGTCGGCGATGTTGCGGAAGCGGCGCTCAGGACCCTCGACGGTAAGGCCAAACCGGGCACCATCTATGAGCTTGGCGGACCGGAGGTGCGCAGCTTCAAGGAGCTGCTCGAATATATCCTCGCGACAACAGGCCGGAACCGCCTGCTGCTGCCCCTGCCCTTCGCGCTCGCCAAATTCAAGGCCAGCATTCTCGAATGCCTGCCGGGCAAGCTTCTGACGGTCGATCAGGTGACATTGCTTGAAACAGACAACGTAGTGAGCGTGGCGGCGAAGGCCGAGGGGCGCGCACTCGAGGGCCTCGGGATCGAGCCGACCAGCTTCGAGGCCATCGTGCCGACCTATCTCTACTCGTTCCGCGAACACGGCCAGTTCGCAAGCACCAAGGCGGCCTGAGATCGTCTGGCTCAGCCGCCGGGCAGGACGAGCACGCGATCGGGCGGCGTGTGCCCATCGATATAAGTCTTGATATTGATGATGACCTTCTCGCCCATCTCGTTGCGGCTCTCGACGGTCGATGAGCCCATGTGCGGCATCAACGCGACCTTGCCCTCTTCCGCCAGCCGCACCAGCGTCGATGTCACCGCTGGCTCGTGCTCGTAGACATCGAGGGCGGCGCCCGCAAGCAGGCCCTGTTCCAACATATCCGACAAGGCGGCGGTATCGACGATCTCGCCGCGCGCGGTGTTGACGAGGATCGCCTCGGGCTTGAGGAGCTTCATGCGGCGGCCCGAGAGCAGGTGGAAGGTCGCCGGCGTGTGCGGGCAATGCACGGTAACGATATCCATGCGGCTCAGCATCCGGTCGAGCGAATCCCAGTAGGTCGCCTGCAATTCCTCCTCAATCCGTTTCGGAACGGGGCGGCGATTGTGATAGTGGACCTGAAGACCGAAAGCGCGGGCACGGCGCGCCACCGCGAGGCCGATGCGCCCCATGCCGATAATCCCGAGGCGCTTGCCGTGAATGCGATGGCCAAGCATCCAGCCCGGCGACCAACCGTGCCAGTTGCCCGAGGGAATTACTCGAACGCCTTCCACGAACCGGCGCGCGACCGCAACGATCAGCGCCATGGTGAAATCAGCCATATCCTCGGTGAGGACGCCCGGCGTGTTGGTGACGGTTATGCCGCGCTTCATCGCCGCGGCGACATCGATGTGATCGACGCCGTTGCCGAAATTCGCGATCAGCTTCAGTTGCGGCCCGGCGGCGGCGATGAGATCGGCGTCGATCCGGTCGGTGATCGTCGGCACGAGCACACGGGTACGCTGCATCGCGTCGACAAGCGCCTCGCGCGACATCGGGACATCTGTCTCGTTGCGTTCGAGATTGAAAAGCTCCTGCATGCGCATCTCGATCCCCTCCGGCAGGCGGCGGGTGAGGATGACGTTGGGCTTTTCGCGATTCATGGCGTCGTCCGGAATTTTCGTGTCGTTGCCTGCGCCGGGAAGGGCGATGGGTGGATGCTCAGCTCCTACCATGCCCCGGCTCGCCGGTCGCGTCGGTTGTTCTTTAGCGCGCTATAAACGTTCCGTTAACGGGCATCGACAAAAAACAGCACAAATTCGAAATGTTCGTGCGCGCACGGTATCCGCTTGGGTTAGTATGCGGCTCACGATCATCGCATCGGTCGCAGGAGGCACCGCCGATATGCTGGTTTCCGGCTCGTTGAGTTCTGTCATGCGTTATTTTCCGGTTTTCGGTCTTCTCGCCAGCCTCGCCGCCCCCGCGTGGGCGGATGATGCCAGCCTTACCACCGGCTCAGTGACGAAGCTGCCGATTCCGCGCTTCGTGAGCCTCAAGCCGTCGGACACGCCGATGCGGGAGGGACCGAGCAAGGATCACCGCATCAAGTGGGTGTTCAAGCGCGAAGGGTTGCCCGTGGAGGTCATCGGCGAGCACGAGCAGTGGCGCCGTATCCGCGATTCGGAGAGCACCGAGGGCTGGGTCTATTTCGGTCGCCTGTCCAACCGTCGCACACTGATTATCCGCGACGCGAAGGACAAGGCCGCGCTCAATATGTTGAAGGAAGCGCGCGAGGGTGCGGCCGTCGTCGCAAAGCTGGAGCCCGGCGTCGTTGCCAGTATCGAATCATGCACGCCGGTATGGTGCAAGGTTACGGTCGAGGGTTATTCCGGCTATGTCGCGAAGGCAATCGCCTGGGGCGTCTATCCTGACGAGCAGGTGAAGTAGGCCGGCAGAAACAGCCAGGCGGGGTCTTGCGCGTAAGCCGCAGCGGTGCAAGCTGGCGGGAACGATCCGACATCTCAGGTCCGCCATGCTCGATTGCTGCATCCTCGACGACTACCAGAACTGCGCGAAGGATTTCGCCGACTGGAGCCGCCTTTCCAGCCAAGTCTCGCTGCGCTTCGTAACCGAATATCTACCCGATGAAACCGCCGTAGCTGCCCGCGTGGGTGCAGCTGAAATCCTGATCGTCATGCGCGAGCGGACACCGGTCACGCGATCCCTCCTCGCCCGCCTGCCGAACCTCAAGCTGCTGATCACCTCCGGGATGCGCAATGCAGCAATCGACCTCGCGGCCTGTGACGAGCGCGGCATCATTGTGTGCGGCACGGACAGCTTCTCGGAGCCGCCGGTCGAGCTCACATGGGCACTGATCCTCGCCATGGCACGCGGGATCGTCCCGGAGGCGCAAGCACTCAGCGCGAACGGCCCGTGGCAGTCCAGCGTCGGCACCGATCTCAAAGGTGCGACCCTCGGCCTCCTTGGCTTCGGCAAGATCGGCGTTCAGGTAGCGCGAATCGGCAAGGCATTCGGCATGGCGGTTCAGGCCTGGAGCCCGAACCTGTCGGCGGAGCGGACGGCGACCGAAAGTGTAACTCTCGCTCCTTCGAAGGAAGCCCTTCTCCGAGCCGCCGATTTCGTCTCGATCCACCTCGTGCTTGGCGAGCGCTCGCGCGGGCTGGTCGATGCGGCGGCGCTCGCGGTGATGAAGCCTACCGCGTTTCTCGTCAACACCTCGCGCGCGGCGATCATCGACGGCGCGGCGCTGCTCCGATGCCTCAAGGCGGGTGGCATCGCGGGGGCCGCCTCCGACGTCCATGAGCACGAGCCGTTGCCGGCGGATTCACCGTGGCGAACGGCGCCGCGTTTTCTCGGCCTGCCGCATCTGGGCTATGTGACGAGGCGCAATTACACGGCCTATTTCACACAAGCCGTCGAGGATATCGAAGCCTGGCTTGCGGGGTCGCCGATGCGCCTCATCGGCTAGCCGCCGTTTCCGTGGCAGCAGGCCTTGCCCGAGAGATCGTCAAGGATCGGGCAGTCGGGCCGATGATCGCCGTTGCAGTTCATCGCCAAATGCTCGAGGGTCCGCTTCATCGAGAGCAACTCCTCGATGCGAGTATCAAGATCGGCGATTTTCGCGGTCACAAGCGACTTTACATCAGCGCTTGCGCGTCGCCGGTCCTGCCACAGGCGAAGCAGATTGGCGATCTCCGCGACGGTGAAACCGAGATCGCGCGATCGCCGGATGAAGCGCAGGACGTGCACGTCACCGTCGGAATAGACGCGATAGGCGCCCGATCCCTTGCGCTTCGCAGCTTCGATGAGCCCAATGCTCTCGTAGTAGCGGATCATCTTGGCTGAAACGCCCGATGCCCGTGCGACCTCGCCGATGTTCATGATCTTGCTCCGGTCCGGAAGAGAGATTGGAACCGTTGCAGACGCAACGCATTGGTGACGACGAAGACGCTCGAAAGCGCCATCGCCCCGGCCCCGAGCATCGGCGAGAGACGGATCTCGAACACGGGATAGAGAAGGCCCGCCGCTACCGGAATGAGGGCGGCGTTATAGGCAAAGGCCCAGAACAGATTCTGGCGGATGTTGCGCATCGTCATCCGCGACAACGCAATCGCATTGGGAACGTTGCCCAAGTCTCCCGACATCAGCACGACCTCCGCACTCTCGATCGCGACATCCGTCCCCGTGCCGATCGCGATCCCCACGTCGGCCTCCGCCAGCGCCGGCGCATCGTTGATGCCATCTCCGACAAAGGCCACGCGGTAGCCTGCCGCCTTTAGCGACTTCAGGATCGCGAGTTTGCCGTCCGGCAGGGTCTCGGCATGAATACGCGCGATCCCCAACCGCTTGCCGATCGCTTCGGCGGTTCGGGCGGAATCACCGGTGATCATCACGATCTCGATGCCCTGATCACGCAACGCGCGGATTGCCGCCGGCGTCGTCTCGCGTAACGGGTCCGAAACAGCAATGAGCGCGGCGAGCTTGCCGTCGATCGCCGCGAAAAGCGGTGTCTTGCCAGCGGAGGCCATCGCCCCGGCCTGCTCCTCGGCCGATCCCGTCTCGATCCCCTGCTCACCCATGTAACGGGCCGAGCCGATCTCGACCCGGCGACCCTCAATCACTCCGGCGATACCGAGGCCGGGCCGGGTCTCGACACGGCTCGCCTCACCCGTGGTGATCTGTGCATCCCGTGCCGCCTCGACGATGGCCTGTGCGACAGGATGCTCGGACCGCGCTTCCAGTGCCGCCACGAGGCGATGGATCTCGGTCCGGTCATAGCCGTTGATGACAACGAGATCGGTCATCTCCGGCCGGCCTTTCGTCAGTGTGCCGGTCTTGTCGAGCGCGACAACGTTGACCTCGCCGAGCGCCTGCAACGCATCACCACGTCGGAACAAGATACCGAGTTCCGCCGCACGACCGGTGCCGACCATGATCGAGGTCGGTGTTGCGAGGCCCATCGCGCAGGGGCAGGCAATGATGAGCACGGCGACGGCACTGACGAGTGCGTCGGCAAGGGCAGGCGCCGGTCCGAACACCAGCCAGAGCGCGAAGGTAAGCATCGCCAGCCCGAGCACGGCCGGCACGAACACGGCCGTCACGCGATCGACCATTGCCTGGATTGGCAGTTTCCCGCCCTGCGCGTTCTCGACGAGGCGGACGATCTCAGCGAGCATGGTATCCTTGCCGACCCGCGTCGCACGGAAGGTGAAGCTGCCGGTGGTGTTGACCGTGCCGCCAACGACCGCGTCCCCGACTTCCTTCCGGACAGGAAGCGGTTCGCCGGTCACCATCGCCTCGTCGACGTGGGAGGCGCCCTCGATCACCTCGCCGTCGACCGCGATCCGCTCGCCGGGACGAACCCGGACATGATCTCCGACGACCACGTCCTCAATCGGCAGGATGACACTCGCGCCATCGCGCAGCACCTCGGCGTTCTTCGGCCGCAACCCGACGAGATGGCGGATCGCCGCACCGGTCTCGCCCCGGCTGCGCGCCTCCAGATAGCGGCCGAGCAGAATGAGCGCGATGATGACGGCGGCGGCCTCGAAATAGATATGGGCCGTACCCTCGGGAAGAAGCCCCGGAAAGAACAGCGCCACCACCGAAAAACTCCAGGCTGCCAGCGTTCCGACGGCAACAAGCGCATTCATCTCCGGCGCGCCACGCACGAGGTTCGGGATGCCAATCAGATAGAACCGGCGACCGGGACCGAGCACCAGGAGTGTCGTCAGCGCAAACTGCAGCAGCGCGGAATTCTTCTCGCCGATCGTTTCGGCGACAAAATGATGAACGGCCGGGAACAGATGCCCGCCCATCTCCAGAGCGAAAACCGGCAGCGCGAGCAGAACCGCGAGCAGGACGTCGCGTCGCAGAAGCGCCGTCTCCTGTGCTCTCCGCTCGGCCTGCGGATCATCTCCTTCGTTGCGAAGACGATGCCCGGCATAGCCCGCCTTCGCGAGCGCGGCTTCCACGGCACCTTCCGGCAGAAGGCCCGGAACATAAACAAGATTGACCCGCCCGGTCGCGAGATTGGCTTCGGCCGAAGCGACCCCCGGAAGGCTCACGAGCACCTTTTCGACCCTGCCGACGCAGGAGGCGCAGGTCATGCCCTCGACAGTCCATTGTGCCGTTTCTTGAAAGGCGGGATAGCCGGACTCCGCCAGAATGCGGGGAATGGTTCCGGCCGCTTCAGGCGTCTCGACCTCGACGGTGGCCGTGTTGGTCGCGAGATTGACGGAAGCCGCCCGCACGCCCTCGACGCCCGACAACGCCTTTTCCACGTGCCGCACGCAGGATGCGCAAGTCATCCCCGTGACCGGGATCAAAAGGAGCCTATTGCCGGTTTCAGGGGCCGCGGCGCCCGGAGCCTGTGGTTGCATGGCCCGGAGATAATCCTTCCAATGATTGGAAGGTCAAGCTTTGGAAAAGTCAGAATGCGCTAGGCGCGCGCCCGTGTCGCATTGATCTGCTCGATCGAAGCGACGAAATCGCTGAACCTCGCCCCCTGAATGGCGATATGATCGCGAAGCCGCTCGGCGGCCCCTTCGGCATCCCCTGCCCGGATCGCTGCAACGATGGCCTCGTGCTCGCTCTGCGAGGCCCGCATCCGGTTGCGCACCCTGAGCTGGAGACGGCGGAACGGCGCGAGGCGCCGGTGCAGGATGCTCGCCTGCTCGGCCAGAAACCTGTTGCCGCTTGCCGTGTATATCGCGCGGTGGAAACGCTCGTTGTGGAAGTAATACTGGTCGGTGTCACCTGCTTCCAGCGCCAGCCGGCAGGCGGCCAGAGTCTCGTCGAGGGCCCGTTCGCCCTCCGGCTGGAGACGCGTTGCCGCGCAGCGTCCGCACATCGCCTCAAGCTCGGCCATGACGTCGAACATCTCGATCAGCCGGACGGGGTCGGGTGCACTGACAACGGCGCTTCGATGGGGACGCAACTCGACCAACCCTGCTGCCGCGAGGTGCTGGAGCGCTTCCCGGATCGGCGTTCTCGACACGCCGAAGCGCGCGGCAAGCGCGGTCTCGTCGAGCCGTTCACCCGGCTGGAGCGTGCCGGTCGCGATCTCTTCCTCGAGGCGCGCCCGTAATGTTCCGTTTTCTTTTCTGCCCATCGCTCTTTCCGCCCTGCTCTTTTGTCGCAAACTCGCTCACCCGGCGCAAGGCCTGCGGACGGCACGTCATATTTTGCACGCGAAATTTCATGAAATGTATACAATTTTCTTGACGGCTTGCTCCTGCAATGAGACTAAAGCCATAGTGAAGAACTTAGAATGGTCGCAGGCCCCGTGCTCAAGCGACGCAGATCCGGGAGAACGCACATGAAAAATCTGGGAAAATTCGCCCTGGCAGGCTTCCTGTCTCTCACGGCCGGCCTTGCCGGCGCTCAGGCACAGCTCGTCCTGAAGGCCTCGCACCAGTTTCCGGGCGGGAAGGGCGACCCGCGCGACGAAATGGTCCAGATCATCGCCCGCGAGGTCGAGAAGGCCAATGTCGGCCTCAAGATCCAGGTGTTCCCGGCGCAATCGCTCATCAAGGCCAACGAGCAGTGGGGCGCGTTGACGCGCGGACAGCTCGATCTTTCCTCGTTCCCGCTTGACTACGCCTCGGGCCGCCACCCGATGTTTTCCGCGACGCTGATGCCGGGCCTCGTCGGTAATTTCGACCGCGCAAAGCGGCTCAACAACTCCGATTTCATGAAGGCCATCAAGGCCGAGGTCGACAAGGCCGGTGCGATGGTGATCGCCGATGCCTGGCTCTCCGGCGCCTTCGCCTCCAAGAAGCAGTGCATCCGCGGACCGGAAACCGTGAAGGGGCAGGTCACGCGCGCGGCGGGGCCTGGCTTCGAGCAGATGCTCGCTGCAGCCGGCGCATCGATCTCCTCCATGCCGTCGAGCGAAATCTACAACGGCATGCAGACTGGCATTCTCGATGCGACCAACACCTCTTCCGCGAGCTTCGTCTCCTTCCGTCTCTACGAGCAGGTCAAGTGCCTGACGGCGCCGGGCGAGAACGCCCTCTGGTTCATGTATGAGCCGGTGCTGATCTCCAAGCAAACCTGGGGCAAGCTCAACAAGGCGCAGCAGGATGCACTGATGGCCGCCGCCAAGAAGAGCGAGGAATATTTCGACGCCGAAATCCGCAAGGGCGACCAGAAGATGATCGACGCCTTCAAGCAGGCCGGGGTCGAGGTCGTGTCGATGACTAAGGCGGATTTCGATGCCTGGCTGAAGATCGCACAGGAAAGCTCGTACAAGAAGTTCGCCGAGAAGGTAAAGGGCGGCGAAGCGCTCATCAAGCAGGCGCTCGACGTCAAGTAAGCCAGAACCCGCCGACGCTCTTCGGGTGTCGGCGGCTCCCTCGGCCGCCGAGGCTTCCAACAGTCCGTCACGCCCCCATCACGGGTAACTCGTGGACAGGCCATGATCCAGAAATTCATCGTGAACGTCGACCGGCTGTCGAAGCTGCTGGCAGTCGTGTCCGTCCTCCTGCTCGTTGCGGCGATGCTGGTCGTCTGCCAGTTGATCTTCATCCGCTACGTTTTCCGATCGCCGACGATCTGGCACACCGACTTTGTCGTCTACGCGGCGACGGCCTCGATCTTCCTCGGCGCGCCTTACGTGCTGCTGACCAAAGGCCATGTTGGCGTCGACGTCATCGACATGCTGATTTCCGCCCGCACCAAGAAGAGGCTGCATTTCATCGGCGGACTCGCGGGGCTGGCCTTCTGCTTCGGGATGTTCATTGCGAGCGCGATCTATTTCACCGAAGCGCTGCACGGGGGGTGGGAGACGCCGGGCGTCTGGAAGATCCCGCTCTGGCTGCCGACGCTGCCGATGCCACTCGGCTTCGGGCTTCTTTCCCTGCAATACGTAGCCGAACTTCTTAAGCTGAGGACCGAAGCATGAGTGCGGGTTTCGCCGGCGGACTGCTTGTCATCGCCCTCTTCGCCCTGCTCGGCACGGGCATGCCGATCGCCTTCGCGCTCGGCCTCTCCGCCATCGCCGCGCTAATGGTCAGCCAAGGGTTCGGCGTCTATTACGTACTCGCCGAGACAATGTATTCCGGTATCGCCAACCTCGCCTATGTCTCGATCCCGATGTTCGTGCTGATGGGCGCTGCAGTCGCCGCCTCGCCTGCGGGCAAGGACCTCTACGAAGCGCTCGACCGTTGGATGGGTCGCGTGCCCGGCGGTTTGGTGCTGTCGAATATCTCTGCCTGCGCGGTCTTCGCCGGCATGACCGGCTCGAGCCCAGCGACCTGCGCCGCGATCGGCAAGATGGGCATTCCGGAGATGACGCGGCGCGGCTACCCTGAATCCGTCGCAGCCGGGTCGATCGCCGCCGGAGGCACGCTCGGCATCCTCATCCCCCCTTCCGTGACGATGATCGTCTACGGCATCTCGACCGAGACCTCGATCGGGCGGCTGTTTCTCGCCGGCGTCATACCGGGGATCATGCTGACGATCATGTTCATGCTCTGGGCACTGATCGACGCCAAGCGGCAGGGATACGATTTCTCCGCGACGTCGCAGGTCTTCTCGATGAAGGAGAAGGTGGCGTCCCTTCCGCGCGTCCTCCCCTTCGTCGCGATCATCGTCGGCGTGATGTTCGTGCTCTACGGCGGTGTCGCGACCCCCTCCGAAGCTGCGGGGGCGGGCGCTTTCCTCACGCTCGGCGTCGTCATCGTTCTCTACCGGCTGTTCAAGGCGGGACCGGTGGCCGAGATCTTCGGCACGGCGATGCGCGAGAGTGTCATGATCATGATGATCATGGCTGCCGCCGAGTTGTTTGCTTATGCCCTCTCCTCGCTGTTCATCACGCAGACGATCGCAGGGGCAATCGCCGCGATGGAAGTCAACCGCTGGGTGCTGATGGCGATCATCAACCTGTTCCTGCTGGTGGCCGGCATGTTCCTGCCGCCGGTCGCGGTGATCGTGATGACGGCGCCGCTGCTACTCCCCATCATCACGCAGGCGGGGTTCGACCCCTACTGGTTCGCGGTTGTCCTGACGATCAACATGGAGATCGGGCTGATCACGCCGCCTGTGGGGCTCAACCTGTTCGTCATCAATGCCATCGCGCCGAACATTCCGACGCGAACCGTGCTATGGGGTGCGCTGCCCTACGTCCTGGTGATGCTGCTGGCGATCGTCATTCTCTGCGTCTTCCCGGAACTGGCGACCTGGCTGCCGGACAAGGCCATGGGAGTCGCGCGCTAAGCCCATCTTATTGGTTGCAATAGAAACTAAAATCCGGCAATTTCCGCCCCGTATGCGAACACTTGTTCGTAAAGCACCCTTTCAAGCGTGCATCAGTTGGTATTGTGTAATACCAACCAAGAAAGAAAACGGAGGAATGCCTATGAAACTCAATCGCCGTTCGCTTCTGTTGGGCATGGGGGGCGCTGTTGCCGCGCCGCATGTGATCACCAGCGCCAGGGCCGAGCCGGTCGTCACGCTCAAGCTCCATCATTTTCTCCCGCCGGTCTCCAACGGCCACGCGAAAATGCTCGCACCGTGGGTGAAGAAGGTCGAGGACGACAGCCAAGGCAAGATCAAGATCAACATCTTCCCCTCGATGCAGCTTGGTGGCACGCCGCCGCAGCTTTACGATCAGGCGCGTGACGGCGTCGTCGATATCGTCTGGACGCTGCCGGGTTCGACGCCGGGCCGCTTCCCCACCACGGAAGTGTTCGAACTGCCGTTCATCTGCGCGCAGAGTGGCCTTGCGAACGCGCAGGCCGCGCAGGAATTCGCCGACAACCACCTCAAGGACGAGGTGAAGGACGTCAAGATCCTCTCCTATTGGGCGCATGACGGCGGCCTGATCCATGCCAACAAGCCAATCCAGACGATGGAAGACCTCAAGGGGCTCCGTCTACGCAACCCGACCCGTCTCGCCGGCGAGGCGCTCAAGGCGCTCGGCGCCACCTCCGTCGGCATGCCGGTGCCGCAGGTGCCGCAGAGCCTCGCGCAGAAGGTCATCGACGGTGCGGTTATCCCTTGGGAGGTCGTGCCGGCCGTGAAGGTGCACGAACTCGTCAAGTATCACACCGAGATTCCAGGTTCGCCCGCGCTCTATTCCGCCTCGTTCTTCCTCGCGATGAACAAGGCGAAGTACGAGAGCATGCCGGCCGACCTCCGGGCGATCATCGACAAGAACTCGGGTCAGGCCTTCGCGCGTCTCGCCGGCAACATGTGGGACGATGAAGCCAAGCGCATCCGGGCTCTGGTGCAGCAGCGCGGCAATATCATCGGCCAGATTTCGGCCGAGGAAAAGGCCAAGTGGATCAAGGCGACCGAGGGCGTCTACACCGACTGGATCGCTCAGATGAAGGAAAAGGGAATCGACGGCGCCACGTTTGTCGCCGAAGCCCGCAAGCTTGTCGCGAAATACGACAAGGCCTGACGCACGCGCCTTTCCGAAGCACAACAAGCGCCTGCCGACCTGAACTCGGCAGGCGATCCGGTCGGTATTTGCCAAATGGGGGAGACAGATGGCAGAGGCAGAAGGGGCACCGGGTGTGCAGCGCCGGTGGCTTGAATCCATCACGGGCTGGATAGCCATCGGCGGCGGCGTGCTCGCGCTGGCGGTATCCATCCTTGTCGTCGTCTCGGTCCTTGGACGCTGGTTGTTCCGGGCACCGATCGACGGCGATTTCGAATTCGTCGAAATGGCGACAGCTCTTGCGGTTTTTTCCTATCTGCCGCTGACACAGGCGCGGCGCGGCCACATCATGGTCGATACCTTCACGATGCGCCTCAGCCGTCGCGCGCGCGATCTGATCGATGCCTTCTGGGATCTCGTCTATGCGTTGATGCTGGGCTTCTGCGCCTTCGCGCTGTTCTTTGGCACGGCGAACATGTTCGGCAATGGCCAGACAACGATGCAACGCCAGTTGCCGATCTGGCCGAGCATCGGCCTCTCCGCGATCCTCTGCACAATCGCTGCGTTCATCGGCGTCGCCACCGCGCTGTCCCTGTACCGCCGAGCCAAGGGGGGAGCAGGCGCATGAGCGGAACCTCCATTGCCCTCGTCGGCTTCGGCGTGATGCTGCTCATGATCGCACTTCGCGCGCCGATCGGCCTCTCGATGCTGATCGTCGGCGCCGGCGGCTACATCCACATCGCGGGTGAACCGGCGTTCTTCAACTACATGAAGACGAATTCCTATCATCAGTTCGCGAACTATACGCTCTCGGTGATCCCGCTGTTCATCCTGATGGGAGCACTTGCCGAGCGAGCCGGCATTGCTTCGAGCCTGTTCAAGGCGGCAGAACGGGCCTTCAGCAACATGCGCGGCGGCCTCGCGATGGCCGTTATCGGTGCCTGCACGGCCTTCGGCGCGATTTGCGGCTCCTCTGTCGCAACAACCGCGACCTTCGGGCGCGCGGCGATGCCGGAACTGACGCGCTATCGCTATGACGGCGGCCTCGCGACCGGCACGATCGCTGTCGGCGGCACGCTTGGCATCCTGATCCCCCCCTCCGTGATTCTCGTCATCTACGCGATCACGACGGAACAGAATATCGCCAAGCTTTTCCAAGCCGCGTTGATCCCCGGTCTGCTCGCAGCCTTCTTCTACTGCTGTGCGATCGCCTTCGTGGTCTGGCGTAATCCTGAACTTGCGCCGCAGGGCGAAACGATCATCGTCGAAAAGAACGTTCAGCCCCTCTGGCCGAAGCTCGTTGGCGGGCTGATTGTCGTCGCTGCGGCCATTCAGGCTTTCCGGGGTGCCGATGTCACTTTCTCGGCGATGATCGGCGCGCTCGGCCTCCTCATTGCAATCGTCGATGTGGCGGTAATGCCTGCAATCGTCATTGCCATCATCGTGGTCGGCGGCATCTATGGCGGCGTTTTCACGCCAACCGAAGGTGCTGCCGTCGGTGCTGTGGCGATGCTGGTTGCAGGGCTAATGAAGCGAACGCTCGATCTGGCGAGTATTCTCGAAGCCTTGCGCCAAACGGCCGAAACCTCGGGCATGATCTTTCTGATCCTGCTCGGCGCGGAAGTGTTCGGTGCCTTCCTCGCGCTGTCGCAACTCCCGACGACCGCCGCGACGATGATCTCCAACTCCGGGCTCTCGCCCTACATGGTTCTCGTGGCCATGCTTGGCTTTTACATCCTGCTGGGTGCAGTGATGGACGAACTGGCGATGATCCTGCTTACCCTGCCGGTATTCTTCCCCGTGATTCAGGCACTGGATTTCGGGATGCTGCCGGACGATGTCGCCATCTGGTTCGGCATCCTTGTGCTGATGGTGGTCGGCATCGGACTTACTGCCCCCCCGATCGGTCTCAATGTCTTCGTGATCGCCTCGATCGCCAAGGACGTGCCGATCATCAAGACCTACCGCGGTGTGTTGCCCTTCCTCGTCACGGACGTGATCCGGCTGATCCTCGTCGTGCTGTTTCCGGGCCTAGCGCTGTGGCTCGTGCGCTTCTTCGCCTAGGGCGAGGGGTAGCGGCGCGGCACGAGGCTGGCCTGGAACCAGCGCACGAAAGTTTCGATCGAGAAGACGGGCAACCCCGTGGCCTCGCGGATGTCCGCCGCGTACGGGATCATGTTCGTGCATTCCAGCACGATGGCGCCGACCTCAGGGTTGGCTGCAGTGAGCGAGCGCGCGGCATCGACATTGTCCTGCCGCGCCAATCCGACATCGAGTTCGAGTTCGTTGTCGAGCAGCACGCGCGTGAACTCGCGTCCACCTTCGGTAGTACCGACGGGCGTGCCTTCAGGAACACCGGCCTTCGCGAGATGCTTCGGCGTGAGGCTCGACGCGGAAACGGTGAGGATACCCGCACGTTTGCCTGCCGGCAGCAGCGCGTTGACCATGCGCACCTGCATCAGCGACGAGGTCGCAACTGGGATGCCAACCGCATCGGCAAGTTCCTGCTGGAACAGCGAGAGGAAGCCGCAATTGGTGGTGATGCCATCGACGCCGTCCGCAGCGAGTTCTCTGGCGGCGTCGATGAAGGCACCGAGCAGGCCGTCCGCGCCCTGACGCACCACGCGATCAGGGCTCGCCGAGCGCACAACCTTGTAGTGCACCGGAAAGGGCCAGGTCAGCGCGTTGCCCATGTCCCCGGGGATGCGCGGAAAACGCGCTTCCAGCATCAGGATGCCGACGCTCGCGCCATAGACCGCCTTGCCGCCCCTGGCCTTGCCCGGATTTCCGCTCATTTCAGCTTCCTGTCTTTTTCATCGGCGTTCGGAATAAGGTGTCCGAGCCGACGACATAGATGTTCGAATAGCCTTCGCGCACGGCAGCGACGATCTGGTCCATGCGCTTGGCGATATGCCCCCGCAAGATCGAGGCGGCCTTGTCGCTGTCGCGGGCCTCGATCGCGGCCATGACCGCGCGGTGCTCGCCCTTCGTCCGGTCCGTGCTCGCTGCCATATCGACCCAGCGGATGAAGCGGATGCGCTCGTTGAGCCGTTCGAGCTGGTGAACCAGTTCCGCGTTGCCCGCGAGGCGGGCGATGCCGATGTGGAAGGCTTCGTCCAGCGCCGTCATCTCGCGGATGGTCAATCCTTCGACGCTGAGCCCTTCCGCGTAAAGCGCCTCGCGCAACGCCGCTATTCCGTCGTCGGTTCCCCGCTCGATCGCGCGGCGGACGGCGGCGACCTCGATCACCTCGCGCAGCTCGTAAAGATCGAAAATCGATTGCGGGTCGAGCGCGCGGCAGAAGAACCCGCGGCCGGGGACGAAATCGATCAGTTGCTCGGAGACGAGACGGTTCAGCGCTTCGCGCAAGGGCGTGCGACTGGCATCGAGTGCCTGCGCCAGCGCGACCTCGTTGAGTCGCTCTCCGGGGCGGAAACGGAAATCGACCGCCATCTCCTTCAGGCGCGCGTAAAGCGCCTCGACCCGCCCTTCGCTCATTGCCACTCCCGCCTTGGACAAGCCACGTGCCTGGCTACAAGGAAAAGCATTGACACAGACAGTTTGCGCTTTCAACATACATATCTGTATACAGTTCTGGGCACAAAAAAGGCACCCCCGTGAGCACCACCCTCGGCAATCAGATGAACGGCGCGGAAGCGATGGTGCGGATGCTCGAGGCGCATGGCGTCACGCATATGTTCGGGCTGTGCGGCGACACGACGCTGCCGTTCTATGACGCCCTCGCGCGGCTCGATCATTCGATCACGCATTTCCTCACGCGCGACGAGCGCCACGCCGCCTACATGGCGGACGGCTATGCGCGCGTTACCGGCAAGCCCGGCATCTGCGAGGGTCCGTCCGGCGGCGGCGCGACCTATATCCTGCCCGGCCTCGTCGAGGCGAATGACAGTTCGATCCCGATCCTCGCGATCACCACCGATGTCGCGACGGCCTCGCGCGGGCGATATCCCCTTACCGAACTCGATCAGGTCGCGCTGTTCCACCCCGTGACCAAGTGGAACGCTTCGCTCGACAACGCCGGACGACTGCCGGCGATGATCCGCAAGGCCTTCCGCGAAATGACGACGGGACGGCCCGGCGCGGTCCACCTCGCACTGCCGTTCGACACGCAGAAAGGGCCGGTCGAGGCGAGCGAGGTCTGGGGTGAAAGCCGCCACATCCGCTTCCCGGCGAACCCCGCCGGGCCGGACCCCGCAGCCGTTACCGCGATGGCGGACGCGCTGGTCTCGGCGCAGCGCGGTGTCATTGTCTGCGGTGGCGGGCCGGTCATTGCCGGAGCGTTCGACGCGCTGCTGCGGCTTGCCCGGATGCTTGACATGCCGGTCGCGACCAGCGTTTCGGGACAGGGCGCCATCGCGGAAACCGACCCGCTCGCGGTGGGCGTCGTCGGCTCGAACGGCGGTGTCGCGGCAACCCGCGCGGTTATCGAGGAGGCGGACGTCGTGCTCTTCATCGGTTGCCGCGCCGGCTCGGTGACAAGCGAACGCTGGCGGTTTCCGAAACCGGGGGCACGCATCCTGCACATCGACAGCGACCCTGCCGTGCCGGGCACGAATTACCCGACCGAGGTGGCGCTGGTTGCCGACGCGCGCCTCGCGCTCGAAGCGCTGGTTGTCGCGCTTGAGAAACGACCGGGTCTCCCCTCACAGGGCGGGCGCACGCGTGCCGCTCAGGCATGGCAAAACAAACTCGCTGCTTTCGCGTCGCTCGCGACTTCGACGGAGCGCCCGATCCGCCCCGAGCGGGTGATCGCTACCCTCGCACGCCTGCTCGACGACGATGCCACCATCGTCGCCGATCCTGGAACACCATGCCCCTACGTTTCTGCCCACTATCGCTGGCGGAAGGCTGGGCGGCATTTCATCACCAACCGGGCGCATGGCGCACTGGGCTACGCACTTGCAGCCTCGATGGGCGCGCATATCGGCCGGCCCGGCGTCAAGACCGTGAACCTGATGGGCGACGGCTCGTTCGGCTTCGCTTGCGGCGAGTTCGAAACCATGGTCCGTTACCGGATGCCGATTACCTCGATCGTCTTCTCGAACTCGACCTATGGCTGGATCAAGGCCGGCCAGAACTCGGGCTTCGGCCAACGCTTCTACAACGTCGATTTCAATCGCACCGATCATGCCGCCGTCGCGAGTGCCTTTGGGGTAAAGTCCTGGCGGGTCGAGGATCCAGAACAGCTTGAGAGCGTCATGCGCGCGGCGCTCGATCATGAAGGCCCCAGCCTGATCGACATCATCTCGCAGCCGCTCCACGAGGCAGCGGCGCCTGTCAGCGAGTGGGTCGCCTGATGGGACAGGAAGGCGGGGCCGGAACGGGTGGATCCGATCTTTCAAGGGAAGAGGGGCTTCCCGTCGTCGTGATCGGGGCGGGGATCGTCGGGGTTTCCACAGCGATCTGGCTGCACCGCGCGGGATTGCCTGTTCTCCTGATCGACCGGAAGGAGCCGGGGGAAGGCGCGAGCTTCGGCAATGCCGGCGTGCTCGCGTCGAGTTCCATTGTTCCTGTGACGGTTCCGGGGCTGATCGCGAAAGCCCCTCGCATGCTGCTCGATCCGGCGCAACCGCTATTCCTGAAATGGAGTTACCTGCCCCGGCTGCTGCCGTGGCTCGCGCGATACCTCAGCCATTGCAGCCGCGCCGAAACGGAACGCATCGCCGCCGCGCTCGCGCCGTTGATCGGCACCTCTGTCGAGGATCATCGGGCATTGGCCCAGGGCACGGGTGCCGAGCGCTACATCATCGAGACACCTTACTGCGCCGTCTATCGCGATCGGGCGGATTTCGAGAGCGATGCCTTCGGCTGGAACCTCCGTCGCCGGCATGGTCATCACTGGGAAGAAATCGAGGGCGAGGCGGTGCGCGAAGCAGAACCGCTGCTTGGTGGGAATCTTCGCTTCATGGCGCGCGTGCACGGGAACGGCAGGATTTCCGACCCCGGCGCTTATGTGAAGACGCTCGCCCGACACGCGATCGCGCAAGGTGTCCGCTTCATCCGTGCGGAGGTCGAGGACTTCGCGATCGAAGACGGGACGATCCGGGGTATCCGGGCAAACGGCGAGACGATCCCCTGCCGTGCGGTCGCGGTCACAGCCGGCGCGTGGTCCGGTTCCCTGACAAGGAAGCTCGGTCTTTCCATCCCGCTCGAGAGCGAACGCGGCTACCACATAGAGCTTGTCGAGCCCGACGCCATGCCGAACGGCACCCTGCTGATTGCGGGTGGCAAGTTTGTCATCACGCCGATGGAGGGGCGCATCCGCCTCGCGGGGTTCGTGGAATTCGGCGGGCTCGACGCTGGCCCGTCGCGTGCGCCACTCGACCTGATGAAGCGCCATGCCCGCACTTTCTTGCCGGGCATTCGCTGGAAAGAGACGCGGGAATGGCTTGGCCATCGGCCTGCACCATCCGATTCCATTCCGCTGATTGGCCGCGTCGAAACCATTGCCGGCGCCTATCTCGGCTTCGGCCATCACCATGTCGGCCTGACCGGAGGGCCGAAAACTGGCGCGATTCTTGCCAGCCTCATCTCCGGAACCCGGCCAAATTTGGACCTTGCACCTTACTCGCCGATGCGGTTCCAATAGGTCGTTCGTATAAGAATGCCGAAACAAGGCTTGGGAGAATGGATATGAAAAAACTGATTGCTCTGACCGGAGGGGTCGCTTTGGCCGCTTTGAGTGCTTCGGCTGCCTCGGCGCAGCAGAAGTGGGACATGCCCATGGCCTATCCGGCCACGAACTATCATTCGCAGAACGGTGAGGCTTTCGCGAAATGCGTGAACGCCGGCTCGGGCGGCAAGGTGAATGTCGTGGTTCACGCTGGCGGTTCGCTCGTCAACGGCAATGACATCAAGCGCGCGGTCCAGACCGGACAGGCGCCGATCGGCGAGCGGCTCCTGTCCGCCCATGCCAAGGAGAACGCGCTGTTCGGCCTCGATTCTGTGCCGTTCCTCGCAACCTCCTTCAAGGATGCCGACAAGCTCTGGGCCGCTGCCCAGCCGAAGATCGAAGCGGCGCTTGAGAAGCAGGGGCTGGTCTATCTCTACTCCGTGCCGTGGCCGCCGCAGGGCTTCTATTTCAAGAAGGAGGTCAACTCGGCCGCCGATATGAAGGGCATCAAGTTCCGTGCCTACAACGCTGCGACCGCACGCATCGCCGCGCTCGGCGGCATGGTGCCGGTGCAGATTGAGGCCGCGGAACTCAGCCGCGCGCTCGCGACCGGCGTCGCCGACAGCTTCATCTCCTCGGGTTCGACCGGTGTCGATTCCAAGGTCTGGGAAAGCCTGACGCACTTCTACGACGTGCAGGCCTGGCTGCCGCGCAACACGGTGTTCGCCAACAAGGCCGCCTTCGACAAGCTCGACGCCGCCACGCAGAAGGCGTTCAAGAGCTGTGCCGCCACCGCCGCTGCCGATGGTGCCAAGAAGGCCGAAGAGTTGACCGCGGGCTATCTCGAAACCCTCAAGAAGAACGGCATGAAGGTGCTTGCGCCGAGCGATGCGCTCAAGGCCGATCTCGTGAAGATGGGTGCGACGATGACTGACGAATGGATCGCCACCGCCGGTGCCGACGGTAAAGCCATCATCGACGCGTTCAAGAAGTAAGGCGACTTCCGCCAATCGCGGGCGGGGGATGTCCCCCGCCCCCTTTCTCACGGCCGGAAGGAATCCGATGTCCCGAGTTCTCGCTGCCCTGCGTCCTTTCCTCGACAGGCTCTACCACTCCGCTGCGGTTGTTGCTGCTCTCTGCCTGATCGCCATCCTGGCAGTGATCGTGGCGCAGATGGTAACGCGCTGGATCTCGGTCCCCTTCCCCGGTTCCTCCGAATACGCCGGTTACCTGATGGCCTCGGCCTCGTTCCTCGCTTTTGCCCATGCGCTCAATCGCGGGGCGCATATCCGTGTCAACCTGCTGCTGAAGGCACTCGGCCACCGCGCCCGGCCGGTTGAGCTGTGGTGCTACCTGATCGGCACCGCCGCTTCCTGGTACATGGCGTGGTTCGCGGTGCGGATGGTCTATTTCTCACATGTCCTCGGCGATTATTCACAAGGACAGGACGAATTGCCGATGTGGCTGCCGCAGATTCCATTGGCGGTCGGCGCGATCATTCTCGCGATCGCTTTCCTCGACAATCTCCTGACCCTGATCGTGACCGGCAAGGACAACGTGGTCCTCGATCCGCACGCCGTGCAGCACGTGGAGAGCTGAGCCATGGAACAGCTTCTCCCCGTCGCGCTCTTCCTTTTCGTTCTTTTCCTGCTGCTCGGCACCGGCGTCTGGGTCGGGCTGGCGCTGCTCGGCGTCGCCTTTGTCGGCATGGAACTGTTCACGACGCGTCCGGTAGGCGACGCGATGATGACGCAGATCTGGCGTACCTCCTCTTCGTGGTCGCTGACGGCGTTGCCGCTTTTCATCTGGATGGGCGAGATCCTGTTCCGAACGCGCTTGTCAGAAGACATGTTCAAGGGCCTCTCGCCCTGGATGGCACGGCTTCCCGGCGGGCTGATGCATACAAACGTTGTCGGTTGCACGATCTTCGCCGCCGTCTCGGGTTCATCGGCCGCGACACTGACAACAGTCGGCAAGATGACTGTGCCGGAACTCATCAAGCGCAATTACCCCGAACGCATGGTTATCGGGACGCTGGCGGGCGCCGCAACGCTGGGCCTGATGATCCCGCCGTCGCTGACGCTGATCGTCTATGGCGTCACGATCAATGAATCGATCACGAAGCTCTTCATTGCCGGCATTATTCCTGGCCTCGTGCTCTCGGCTCTTTTCATGGGCTACGTGATGATTGCCGCGAAGCTCTCGAAGGATTTCAACCCGACGCCCGAACCTGTGATGACCTTCGCTGAGAAGGTCGCCAATTCGCGCTTCCTCATCCCCGTCGTGCTGCTGATCCTGCTCGTGATCGGTTCGATGTATCTTGGTTTCGCGACCGCAACGGAAGCCGCCGCCTTCGGCGTGCTCGGTGCGCTCGCGCTGGCCATCGCCCAGGGGGCGCTGGATTGGCAAAGCTTCAAGGACAGCCTTATGGGCGCGACGCTGACCTCGGCGATGATCGCGCTCATTCTGGCCGGCGCCTCGTTCCTCTCGCTTTCCATGGGGTTCACCGGCCTGCCGCTGGCGCTTGCGACCTTTATCAAGGGGCTCAACCTGTCGCAGTTCGAGCTGATCATGGCGCTCTTGGTGTTCTACATCATCCTCGGCTGTTTCGTGGACGGCATTTCCGCCGTTGTGCTGACGATCGCGGTCGTCGAGCCGATGATCCGGGACGCTGGCATCGACATCATCTGGTTCGGCATCTTCATCGTCGTTGTCGTCGAAATGGCGCAGATCACGCCTCCGGTGGGGTTCAACCTGTTCGTGCTGCAGGGCATGACGAGGCACGAGATGAATTACATCGCGCGGGCCGCATTCCCGATGTTCCTCATCATGATCGTGATGGTGTTCATTCTGATCGCGTTTCCCTGGCTGGCAACATGGTTGCCGGAAAACATGGCGCAGCGACCGACCTGAACTATTCAGTATCCTGCATACGGGCTGGACTTTCTCAGTCCGTGTGAAAAACTGTTTCGGAATAAACCGCCGTAGAAGCGGAGCCGATTATCGCAAGGCGGACGAAGAGCCGCAGCGAAAACAAAACCATTGGAGGAAAACGCATGAAGAAACTCATTCCGGCATTTGTCGCCGCCACCTGCCTCGCGGGTATTTCGTCCGCCACAGCCGAGCAGCTCCGGCTGATGACCGGACCTCAGGGTGGGATCTGGGTGCCGCTTGGCGGCCAGCTGAAGGATATCTGGGAAAAGACCATTCCGGGCCTCAGCGTTCAGGCCCTGCCCGGCGCCGGTGTCGCGAACGCCAAGGGCATCGAGACCGGCAAGGCCGAGATTGGCTTCGGCAACACGATCACCACGGCGGACGCGGTGAAGGGCAACAAGCCGTTCGAGAAGCCCTACGCCTCGCTGTGCAACATCGGCACGCTCTATCCGCAGTATTTCCAGGTGATCGTGATGGCCAACAGCGGCATCAACGCCATCAAGGACATCAAGGGTAAGGCGCTGACAACCCAGCCGAAAGGCAACACCGGCGAGATGATCACGCAGAACATGTTGACCGTGGCCGGCCTCTCCTACAGCGACGTGAAGGTAAGCTTCGTCTCCTACACGGACAGCGCCACGCAGATGAAGGACAATCAGGCGCAAATGTTCACACTCGGCACCGGCATCCCGGCCGCCTCGGTGATGGACATTGCGGCCGGAAGCGATGTCAAGCTGATCGATATGGCCGACATGATTGCCGGCATGAAGAAGATCAACCCCGGCTACACCCTGCTCGACGTGCCGGCGGGCACTTACCCCAAGCAGGACAAGACGGTGAAGGTGATCGGTTACGCGACGCACCTCGCCGTGAGCTGCAAGCTGCCGGAGGATATGGTCTACAAGATGACCAAGGCGATCATGGACAACAAGCCGGCGCTTGTCGCAACCTCCAAGGCGCTTTCCGACCTGTCGCCGGCCATGATGGCGACCGATGTAGGGGTTCCCTTCCACCCCGGCGCCGCCAAATACTTCAAGGAAGCCGGCATCGCCGTGAAATGACACGCTGGACCGGGCGACGACCTCGCCCGGTTTCTCTTTGACAGCTCGCTGACAAGCAGGTTCCGATGAAGCTCGATCTTTCGCGTGCGGGGCTCCTGCGCCTCGCGGTCGCCGTCATCTCCGTCGCGATGGCGGCATATCATATCGACGTGATCTGGCGCGGCGCACCGGAGGCCATCCTTTTCCGGGGCATGCACCTCGCGTTCGTGGTGACGCTTGTGTTCCTGCTTTACCGCCGCACCGAGGCGAAGACAGACGGGCCGACCTCCGACGAGATGAAGGCGATCGACGAACGCCTGCCGAGCCTTGCGGACTGGGCGCTGCTGGCCCTTGGCCTGACCTCCATCTTCTACCTCTTCGTCAACTACGACTACGTCGTGAACCGCATCTACTACGTCGACGATTTGACCAACGTCGACATGGCGCTGGCGGTGGCTCTCACGCTGATCGTGCTGGAAGCGACGCGGCGGGTCATCGGCTGGGCATTACCACTGACCGCGATCGTCTTCCTCGCCTATGGGTTGCTGGTGGCGAGGATGGAGCCCATGCGGATGCTCGACCAGCTCTACATGACAACCGAGGGCATCTTCGGCATTCCCCTTTCGGTTTCCGCCTCCTACGTGCTTATTTTCGTGCTGTTCGGCAGCTTCATGGAGCGGACAGGTACCGGCCAGCTCTTCATGGACTTCGCAATGAGCCTGACGGGTTCGAGCGCGGGCGGGCCGGGCAAGGTCTCTGTGATGAGTTCGTCGCTGTTCGGCACCATCTCCGGCAGCGCGGTTGCAAACGTCATGGTCGACGGGCCGATCTCCATTCCCCTGATGAAGCGCTCGGGCTTTACGCCCGCTTTCGCGGCCGGTGTCGAATCCGTCGCCTCGACCGGCGGCCAGATCATGCCGCCGATCATGGGCGCTGCGGCGTTCGTGATGGCGGAATTCCTCGGCGTCTCCTACGGACAGGTCGTGCTCTGGGCGATCCTGCCTGCGCTGCTCTATTACGTCGCCTGCTTCGCCGCCGTGCACTTCGAAGCGAAACGGCTCGGCCTGATGGGCCTGCCGCGCTCGGAACTTCCACGCCTCGGAGCGGTCATGCGCGAGCGCGGACATCTGTTCATTCCCGTTCTCGGTATTCTCGCGGTCATGTACTCGGGGTACAGCGCGCCGCTCGCAGCGTTGACCGGCACCGTGCTGTGCTTCCCCGTGGCGGCCTTGCGCAAATCAACCCGGCAATACGTCAACTGGCGCAATCTTCTCGACGCCTTTATGGATGGCGCTCGCAACGCGCTCGGCGTCGCCGCGGCCTGCGCCTGCGCCGGCATCGTCATCGGCGTCGTCACACTCTCCGGCGCAGGCATCGTCTTCACGCAGTTCGTCGTCGGCCTTGCACAGGACACGCTGCTGATCGCGCTCGTGCTGACCATGATCGCCGGCATCGTGCTCGGGATGGGGATGCCGACGACACCGGCCTACATCATCATGACGTCGCTGCTGGTGCCGGCGATCATCAAGCTCGGCGTCATCCCCCCGGCCGCGCATATGTTCGCCTTCTACTTCGCGATCCTCTCGGCGATCACGCCGCCGGTCGCGCTCGCGGTGTTCGCGGCGGCCGGGCTCGCGAAGGCAGACCTGTGGTCGAGTGGCTGGGCGGCCGTTCGAATCGGCGCGACGGGCTTCCTGATCCCATTCGTCTTCGTTTACGAACCTGCCCTGCTGATGATCGGCAGCTGGATCGACATCCTGCATGTCACCGTCACGGCAACAGCAGGCTGCACGCTGCTAGCGGCCGGCCTACACGGCTATCTCGTCGGCCCGGCGAGCCTGTGGCAACGCGTCGCGCTTGTCATCGCTGCGTTCCTGTTGGTGAAACCGGGGATCTGGACGGATATCGCCGGTGCAGCTCTCGCGGCGGCAATCGTCGCGATCCAGCTTCAGGAAAAGCGTCGGGTTTCCTCCGCGGCGCCCGCTGAGAGCTGAACCGGGATGGCACGCTGCCGGTAGGCCAAGGCCAGCGCGAACAGAACCGACTGGAGCACCACGATCGTCGGTCCGGTGGCACTGTCGAGATGGAAGGATAGCAGGGTTCCCCCAAGAGATGCGATGATCGCGCTCGCGACCGAAATCGCCAGCATCGCATCGAAGCGCCGCGCGAGGAGGAAGCCGGTCGCGCCCGGTGTGATCAGCATCGCGATAACGAGAATCACGCCCACTGCCTTCAACGAAGCAACGATCGTCAACGCGAGGAAGACCAGCAGGCCGAAGTGCAAGCGCGACACGGATAGTCCGAGCGCCCGTGCCTGAATGGGATCAAAACAATAGACGACAAGATCGCGCCGGCGCGCGAGTACAAAGGCGACGCTGGGGATGACAATCGCCGCGACCTCCCAGATGTCGCGTGCGGTGACGCCAAGCATGTTGCCGAACAGGATGTGGTTGAGGTGCTGATCGGTGTCGATCTTGACAAACATCACCATCCCGAGCGCGAACATACCAGAAAAGACAATCGCAAGAACGGTGTCTTCCTTGAGCCGGGAGGTATCCCGCAGATGTCCCGCAGCGACGGCGCAGCCAAGCCCGGCGACGAAAGCGCCAACGGCCAGCGGCGCGCCCAGCACGTACGCACCGACAATGCCGGGCAGGACGGCGTGCGAGACCGCATCGCCCATCAGTGACCAGCCTTTGAGCACGAGGAAACAGGACAACACCGCACAGGCGATCCCCACCAGCAATGCGATGACGAGGCCGCGCTGCATGAACTCGTGCCGGAGCGGCGCAAGGAACCAGCCTTGAAGCATCGCCAGAAGAGCGGTCATGCCGGTTCGCTCTTCGGCATACGGGCTGCCCGGCGCGCCGCCAGCACGCCGTGCTTCGGCGCAAAAACATACGCGAGCAGGAAGATCGCGGTCTGCGTCAGCACGATCAGCCCACCGGTCGCGCCGTCGAGAAAATAGCTCGCGTAGGCTCCGAAGGCGCTGCTGAACGCACCGATGACCATCGCGATCCCGATCATGACACCGAAGCGGTCCGTCAGGAGATACGCGGTGGCACCGGGGGTAACCACCAGCGCGATGACGAGGATGGCGCCAACGGTTTGAAGCGCGGCGACCGTGCAGGCGCTCAGGAGCACGAAGAACAGCACCCGGAGCCGCCAGGGGTCGAGCCCCACCGCGCGCGCCTGCGCCTCATCGAAAAAGGCCAGCATCAGATCTCGCCAGCGGAAGGCCAGAGTGCTGAGCGCGACGATCGCAATGACGACGACCTGCGTGATGTCCTCATCCGGAATCGCGAGGATATTGCCCATGATGATCGACTGGAGATTGACTGCCATCGGCTTGATCGAGGCGATCAGCAACCCGATGGCGAAAAGGGTCGTGAAAACAATGCCGATAATGGCATCCTCTCGCAGAGCCGTGATCCGGCGAACGGCGGCGATGCCGAGAGCGGCGATCAGCCCTGATGTAAAAGCGCCAAGCGCGTAGGGAAGCCCGGAGAGATAGGCGATGGCGACGCCCGGCACCACCGAATGCGACAGGGCATCGCCCATGAGCGACCACCCCTTGAGAATGAGGTAGCACGACAGAAATGCACAGACGGTCCCTACCAGCGCACCGACCCAGATGGCGCGCACCATGTACTGATAGCCGAAGGGTTCAAGCAATAGGTCGATCATGCGGATCCGCCCTCGCGCGGTGCGGCCGAACTCACCGTCCGTTCATCTCCCTTGCGGCCGTAGAACACCAGCGGGCGTTCGTCGTCTGTAAGCACCGTCACGCGGCGGGCGTCATCGTCATCGTGAAGTTCCGTACCGCCGAGCCGTACATGGCGGAGAACGCCGCCAAAGGTCTCGGCCAGTTTTTCACGCGTGAAGGTCGTTTCTGTCGGTCCGAAGGCGAGAACGGTGCGGTTAAACAGCACGACGTGATCGCAAAATTCCGGCACGGAGCCAAGGTTGTGGGTCGAGACGAAGATGAGCGCGCCCTCTTCTCGCAGTGTCCGGAGAAGCGCGACGATCTCGTTTTCGGTTTTCACGTCGATGCCGGTGAACGGTTCATCGAGCAGGATCACCGGGCTTTCCTGCGCCAGCGCCCGAGCAAGAAAAACGCGCTTCTTCTGCCCGCCGGAAAGCTCGCCGATCTGCCGACAGCGGAACTCCCCCATCCCGACGCGGACAAGCGCGCTCTCGACTGTCGCCCGATCATCCTTCGAGGGAATGCGCAGGAGGCCCATCCGGCCGTAGCGCCCCATCATAACGACGTCCTCGACGAGAACGGGGAAGGTCCAGTCGACTTCCTCGCTCTGCGGTACGTAGGCGACGAGCCCCTTTTTCAACGCCTCGGCCACCGGCAGGCCGGCGATGCGGACGCCGCCCTGCGCCGGCTTGAGAAACCCCATCAACGTCTTGAACAATGTCGACTTGCCGGAACCGTTCGGCCCGACGAGCGCGCAGATCGAGGCTGGACCGAGCGTGAAACTCGCGTCGGAGATCGCACGGACGCCGTTCGCATAGGCAACGGACAGATGCTCCGCTTCGATGGAGGGCTGAACGCGCTTCATAGTCATCGGCCGAAGCCCTTCGCGATAGTGTCGGTGGTGACTTCAAGGAGCCTGAGATAGGTCGGCACAGGGCCATCCGCCACCGACAGCGAATCCACGTAAAGGACGCCGCCATAGAGCGCGCCGGTCTCGCGGGCGATCTGGCGCGCTGGCTTGTCGGAAACCGTGCTCTCGCTGAAGACGACAGGTACCTTGTTCTTCCTCACAGCATCGATAACCGCGCGGACCTGCTTCGGCGTGCCCTGCTCGTCCGCGTTGATCGGCCAGAGATAGACCTCGCGAAACCCGAAATCGCGCGCGAAATAGGAGAAGGCGCCCTCGCTGGTGACGAGCACACGCTGCGTTTCGGGGATTCCGGAAAGCCTCTCCCGCAGGCGCGTGGCCAGCGCCTGGATCCGGTCGGAATAGACGGCGGCATTGCGGGTATAGGTTTCCGCGTTTGCCGGATCGGCAGCCGCGAGTGCCTTGCGGATATTCTCGACATAAAGCAGCACGGCGGACGGTGACATCCAGGCATGCGGGTTCGGTTTGCCGCTGTAGGCACCCTCCCGGATCGGCATAGCCTCGATGCCCTCGCTGACGATCGCACTTGGCACATCGCGGACGTTGGCGAAGAACTTCTCGAACCAACGCTCCAGGTTAAGACCATTCCACAGCACAAGATGCGCCGATTGCGCCTTGACGACATCGTGCGGCGTCGGCTGGTAATCGTGGATCTCGCTCCCCGGCCGGGTGACGGACTCCACAATCGCCGCCTCCCCGGCGACATTCGCCGCAATGTCCTGAATGATGGTGAAAGTGGTGACGACGCGCAGTTTTTCACCCGGCTGGCGCGCAAGAACATCGGTGATGCCCACCATCGCCCAGACTGCGAGCAGGCCGAGAACAGAGCGGCGAGGGAAACGATAGCGCATTTGCGGGACCCGGAAAACGCAGAGGCGTCATGCCCCCTGATAATCTCAACGTCACAACAGATAGAGCGATCCCCTGACACCGTCAATGCAATTAGGAATTATTTGCAACTAATGCGGTTGATTGCCGCTCGATCACGCTCAATGTCGATGCTTGCTGCTCGCCCGCAGCAAGGCCAGATCGCGCGGCAAAAACCCTCCACAATTTGTCTAGACAATTGTTTTTGACGATGCTTGAATTCGACCCAAGCCCATCCAGAACCGGGGAGACCTGACCGATGAAGACGACGCTCAAGACCCACGCCCTTACTCTTGCCTGTGTCACCGCAGCCGCGCTTTCGGCGCCTGCTTTCGCCCAGGAAACCAAGGTTTCGATCGGCATGTCCGGCTGGACCGGCTTCGCTCCGCTTACGCTCGCCAAGGAAGCCGGCATCTTCAAGAAGAACGGCCTCGACGTGACAATCAAGAAGATCCCGCAGGCCTCGCGCCATCTCGCGATCCTCTCGGGCGATATCCAGTGCGCCGCGACCACCGTCGAGACCTGGATCGTCTGGAACGCCAACGGTGTGCCGACACAGCAAATCTTCCAGCTCGACAAGAGCTATGGCGCGGACGGCATGGCCGTGCGCAAGGATGTGACCAAGATCGCCGATCTCAAGGGCAAGACGGTCGCGGCCTCCGCGCCGGGCACCGCCCCCTATTTCACGCTCGCCTGGTTCCTCAAGAAGAACGGGCTGACGGTCAAGGACGTCAAGGTCGTCAACATGGAGCCGGGGCCCGCTGCACAGGCCTTCATCGCCGGCCAGAACGACGCCGCCATGACCTATGAGCCTTATCTCTCCGCCGTCCGTAACGCGCCGGATTCGGGCAAGATCATCGCGACGACGCTCGATTATCCGATGATCATGGACACCTTCGGCTGCACGCCCGAATTCCTCGGCAAGAACGAGAAGGCCGCGAAGGCGCTGGCCGACTCCTATTTCGAGGCCCTCGAGATGATCAAGAAAGACCCTGCCAAGGCCAACGAGATCATGGGTGCCGACGTCAAGCAGACCGGCGAGCAGTTTGGCAATTCCTCGAAGTTCCTGCGCTGGCAGGACAAGGCGGCAAACAAGACCTTCTTTGCCGGCGAACACGGCAAATTCTCGGAAGAGGCTGCCGATCTCCTGCTCGAACTCGGCATCATCAAGGCGAAACCGGACATGTCCAAGCTCGCCAATACCCGCTTCGTCCAGTAAGTCCGGCCCGACAGGCGCGGCTTGCCTGCCGCGCCTCCAGACGGAGCATGCGAGATGCGCCCGCTCGAACCTATCTCCAACCCCGCTCGCATCGGGCTGGGCATCGGTTTCTTCATCCTGTTCTTCGCGGGATGGGGGCTGGCGACGCTCGGCGGTTTCGTGCCGAAGATCTTCCTTGCCGATCCGATCAGCATGGTGCGAGACGGCTGGCGACTACTGATGCAGTTCGGCTTCGGCTACGAGATCCTCATCACCATCTGGCGCGTCGTCGGCGGTTTCGTTCTTGCGGCGATCGTTGCCGTACCGCTTGGCATCCTGATGGGGGCCTACAAGCCGGTCGAAGCGTTCTTCGAGCCGTTCGTGTCCTTCGCGCGCTATCTTCCTGCTTCGGCCTTTGTGCCGCTGCTGATCCTCTGGGCAGGCCTTGGAGAAACACAGAAGCTGCTGGTGATCTTCATCGGTTCTGTCTTCCAGATCATCCTGATGGTGGCGGTCGACGTCGGCAACACGCGGCGAGACCTCGTCGAGGCCGCCTACACGCTTGGTGCGGGCGATGGCGGCGTCGTCCGAAGGGTGCTGATCCCGATGAACGCGCCGGAAATCGCGGAAATCCTCCGACTCGTCCTCGGCTGGGCCTGGACCTATGTGATCGTTGCGGAGCTTATCGGCTCGTCAGCCGGTATCGGCCATATGATCATCGACAGCCAGGCGCTGATGGCGACCGGGCAGATCATCTTCGGCATCATCGTCATCGGCGTGATCGGGCTCGTCTCGGATTTCCTGTTCAAGCTCGTCAACCGGCGCCTCTTCCCGTGGAGGCTGGCATGAGCAAGCTGGTGATTGAGAACCTCAGCCGCATCTTCCCTGCGGTGCATGGCGGGCCGGCGGTCACTGCCCTTCAGCCGACGAACCTTTCCATCGGCGACAACGATTTCGTGACCATCCTTGGCCCCTCCGGTTGCGGCAAATCGACGCTTCTTCGGATGGTGGCAGGTCTTGACCGCCCGACCACCGGCACCATCATGCTCGATGGTCGGCGCATCACAGCACCGGGGCCGGATCGCGGCATGGTGTTCCAGAGCTACACACTGTTTCCGTGGCTGACGATTTCACAGAACATCGCCTTCGGCCTCACCGAAAAGGGCATGAACGCGGCCGAGGCGAAGGAGATCGTCGCTTCCTATATCGACAAGGTCGGCCTTCGCGGTTTCGAGAACCATTGGCCCAAACAGCTTTCGGGCGGCATGCAGCAGCGTACAGCCATCGCCCGCGCGCTCGCCAACAATCCGGCGATCCTGCTGCTCGACGAACCCTTCGGCGCGCTCGACAATCAGACGCGCGCGCTGATGCAGGAACTGCTGCTCGGGATCTGGGAGCGCGAGAAAAAGACCGTGCTGTTCGTGACACATGACATCGAGGAGGCGATTTTCATCGCTTCGCGTTGTCTCGTGATGAGTGCGCGGCCGGGGCGCATCAAGGCGGATCTGTCGATCAACCTGCCCTACCCACGCCACTACACCTTGAAGACCTCGCCGGAGTTTTCCGACCTCAAGGCGCGGCTGACTGAGGAAATTCGCGCCGAGGCCGTGCTGGCAGCGGCGCACTGACCGTCAGATAGCCGGCGCGCCACCCGGCCAGAAATGACTCGTCAGCCGATGCCGCTCGCCCGGATAGCTGAGCCGGACCCAGGTGATGGTATTCGCGCCCTGCCATGTCCGGCGTTCGATGACGAGGCAGGCTGCCTTCTTCTCAACGTCGAGCAGGCTCGCCATATGGCCTGTGGCAATGTCAGCGTAGATGCTGTGTTCGGCATTGGTCCAGGGCACAACGTTAAGGAGCCAGGTTCCCGGTGGCGAATCCCTGAATGGCTCGATCTCCGCGTCTGGCACGACATTGAGATTGAGGAGCCGCTCCTCCACAACAAAGGGAATGTCGCCGGCAAAATGCCGGACAACCATCGCCAACACGGCCCCTGTTTTCCGGACAGCAAGACGGGCGGCATCCTCTTCGCTCATCGCGCGTTTTGTCCGGAGCAGAATCTCGAAGCGATAGGCTTTCCCTGAGGCTGCGATCTCGGCCTGGATATCGTGGATATTGAGGATCGTCTGCTCGGACCGCGGGCTGGCAACAAATGATCCCGAACGACGCTTCCGAATGACGAGCCCGGCCCGCGCCAAAGCCGAAAGCGCCTTGTTAACGGTCATCCGCGAGCAGGAATATTGCGCCTGAAGCTCGTGCTCGGAGGGCACGCGCGATCCCGGTGCCCACTCCCCCGAAGCAATTTTCTGCTGCAGATCGCGCTGGATTTCGAGATAGCGCGGCAGTTCCGCCGATCGATCGCGCACGCTTCCCCTCCCGCGTCGGCTGTCAGCTGTCTTTCAGCCGTTGCAGCACCCGACGATAGCGCGCGGCGATGGCCTCCCGCGCAATATGATGCCCCTGGCGGACGCGCAAGGCTCCAGCGACATAGACATCGGCAATGAGAAGCTTGTCCGCAACGAAGACATAGTAATCGAGCATTGCAGCCGGATCATGAATCGGTGCGTCGCAGGCCTCGCGACCCAACACAACAAAATCGGCGCGTTGCCCCGGCTCGATGCCGCCGATTTTGCGGCCCAGCGCGCGTGCTCCACCAGAAAGCGCGCCGCGATACAGTGCTTCCCCGGTCGATGTGCCTGCGTCGCGCGGGAAGATGTTGCGCGCCTTCAACGCAAGGCGCTGAGAATATTCGAGCTGTCGCAACTCGCCGGGTGCGGTAATCTGGACGTTGGAATCCGTACCGACACCGAAAGCGCCGCCGTTCTTCAGCATGGTGGGCGCGTCGAAGATTCCGTCGCCGAGATTGGCTTCGGTCAGTGGGCATAGCCCCGCGACCGCTCCCGAGCGTGCCACCAGCCGCCCCTCATGCGGCGTCATATGCGTCGCGTGGATCAGGCACCAGCGTCGATCCAGCGCAACGTGATCGCCGAGCCATTCGACCGGCCGCCGTCCACTCCAGGCGATGCAGTCCTCAACCTCCCGAACCTGCTCCGCGATATGAATATGTATGGGGCCGCGCGAATGACCGGCGACGATTTCGGTCAGTGCCTGCGGGCTCACGGCACGCAGCGAATGCGGCGCAATCCCGATATTCGCATCCGGCAGGCGTTGTGCGGCTCTGGCTGCGGATTCGAATAGCGATCCGTACTGATCAAGCGAATTCAGGAAACGCTTTTGGCCCTGGTTCGGTGCCGCGCCCCCAAAACCGCCCTGCTGGTAGAGCACGGGCAGCAATGTCAACCCGATGCCGGTTTGATCCGCTGCAGCGGCAATCCGACCTGACAGCTCGCCGACATCGTCATAGGGCGTGCCGTCGGGCGCGTGGTGGAGGTAGTGGAACTCGCCGACGGCGGTGAACCCGCCTTCGAGCATTTCCATAAAAGCCTGCGCTGCAATGGCTTCAACCTCGTCAGGTCCCAGAACGCCAAGAAAGCGATACATCACCTGACGCCAGGACCAGAAACTATCCTCGCCCTGCCCCCTGACCTCCCCGAGCCCCGCCATACCGCGTTGAAACGTGTGGCTATGCAGGCTGGCGAGCCCCGGGAGGCCGAGAAATCCCGCGAAATCGCCTGTGGCGGCTTTTGCGTCCGGCTCGACAGTGATGATCGTGCCGTTTTCGACACGAACCGCAACGTTCCGCGCCCATCCTCCGGGCAGCAGCGCAGATTGGAAAAAGAAACGGGTCATCGTTCCACGATATCCGGACGGCAAATTCTGCTGGACACTAGCACGTCATCCTGATTATGTATAGACAATTAAATCGTTCAGGCGGAACCGCCAATGCGCTTCGATCGTTTGTGGCACAATGCCCGCATCGCGACAATTCAACCAGGGCGTCCCGACCTCGGCATTATCGAAAAAGGAGTAATCGCGAGCACAGACGGTGTCATCTCCTTCGTCGGCGAAGAATCGTCTCTCCCCCTTCAATATGACGCCGACGAGCGAATCGACTGCGAGGGCCGCTGGATAACGCCGGGCCTTGTCGATTGTCATACCCACCTCGTCCACGGCGGCAATCGCGCGCTGGAATTCGAGATGCGGCTTGCTGGCGCGACCTACGAGGAAATCGCCCGCGCCGGCGGCGGTATCATCTCGACCGTGAGAGCAACGCGCAAGGCTTCGCTCGAAGGGCTCGTCCAAAGCGCCCTGCCACGCCTCGATGCGCTGATCGCCGAGGGTGTAACAACCGTCGAAATCAAATCCGGCTACGGGCTCGATCTCGACACAGAAGCGCGGATGCTCGAAGCCGCGCGTCACCTCAGCGGATATCGAGGCATCGGCATTGCCACTAGCTTCCTCGGCGCCCATGCCCTGCCTCCCGAGGCCGTGGGCGACAAGGATCGTTATATCGACGACATCTGCCGCACCGTCCTGCCGGAAATCGCCCGACGTGGCCTCGCCGATGCTGTGGATGGCTTCTGCGAAGGGATCGCCTTTTCGCCGGAGCAGATGGGCCGTGTCTTCGACGCCGCAAGGGCGCTGGGCTTGCCGGTAAAGCTCCATGCGGACCAGCTTTCCAATCTGCACGGCGCGGCCCTCGCGGCGGAACATCACGCACTCTCGGCCGATCACCTCGAATACACTGATGCCGAAGGTGCAGCCGCGATGGCGAATGCGGGAACCGTTGCGGTACTTTTGCCCGGAGCGTTCTATTTCCTGCGCGAGAAGCAGCTTCCGCCGATCGATGCCTTCCGCAAGGCGGGAACCGAGATGGCAATCGCGACGGACTGCAACCCAGGCTCCTCGCCGCTGACCTCACTGTTGCTGACCATGAACATGGCCGCGACGTTGTTCCGCATGACAGTCGAGGAATGCCTCGTTGGCGTCACGCGTTCGGCAGCCAAGGCGCTTGGCCTCTCGGCGCGCATCGGCTCGCTGGAGGTTGGCAAGGATTGCGATCTCGCGATCTGGAACGTCGAGAGCCTCGCGGAGTTGGTCTATCGCATCGGGTTCAACCCGCTGCACCGCCGGGTATGGAGGGGACAATGACAGTCGTGACACTCAGGCCCGGCGAAACCACGCTGGCATGCTGGCGTGCCATCCATGCCGGCGCCGCCGTGCGGCTTGATCCCGCCTGCCTTCCGGCGGTCGAGGCTTCCGCCGCTGCGGTGCGGGCGATCCTTTCCAAGGGCGAGCCGGTCTACGGCATCAATACCGGTTTCGGAAAGTTAGCCAGCGTGCGGATCGGCGATGCCGATCTCGAAACGCTCCAGCGCAATATCGTTCTTTCCCATGCAGCGGGAACCGGCGAAGCGATGCCACGACCGGTCGCGCGGCTGATGATGGCGCTGAAGCTCGCGAGCCTCGCGCAGGGTGCTTCCGGCATCCGGGCGGCAACCCTGCGCCACCTTGAGAAAATGCTGGCAGCGGATCTTGTTCCGGTCGTGCCGGCGCAAGGGTCGGTCGGCGCCTCGGGCGACCTTGCTCCCCTCGCGCATATGACGGCGGCCATGATCGGGTACGGTGAGATCGAGGGTCCGAACGGGCGTGGCGCAGCTAGGGACCTGTTGGCGGCCGCCGGGCTCGCACCGCTCGTTCTCGGCCCGAAAGAAGGGCTCGCACTGCTCAACGGCACGCAGTTCTCGACCGCCTACGCCCTCGCCGGGCTGTTTGCAGCGGAAGACCTGCTGCAGAACGCGCTTCTTGCCGGCGCGCTCTCCACCGATGCCGCGCGTGGCTCGGATACGCCCTTCGACCCGAGAATTCATGCCGTGCGTCGACATCGCGGGCAGATCGAGGTGGCCGAAACGCTTCGCCGGCTTATGGACGGATCTACGATCCGTGCCTCGCATCGCATAGACGACGAGCGCGTGCAGGACCCCTATTGCCTGCGCTGCCAGCCGCAGGTGATGGGTGCGGCGCTCGATCTTCTCCGGCAGGCTGCAACGACGCTCGCGATCGAGGCGAATGGCGTTTCCGATAACCCGCTGATCTTCGCCGATACGGGCGAAGCGCTTTCCGGCGGCAACTTCCATGCCGAGCCGGTTGCCTTCGCCGCCGACATGATCGCGATGGCGATATGCGAGATCGGCTCGATCGCCGAGCGCCGGATCGCGATGCTGGTCGATCCTGCGCTCTCGGGGCTTCCGGCTTTTCTCACCCCGAAACCGGGCCTCAACTCCGGCTTCATGATCCCGCAGGTGACAGCCGCCGCGCTCGTCTCCGAAAACAAGCAGATGGCCTTTCCGGCCAGCGTCGATTCCATCCCCACCTCTGCCAATCAGGAAGACCATGTCTCGATGGCCGCTCATGGCGCGCGGCGCCTTCAGCGGATGGCGGCGAACGCGCGTGCGGTGGTCGGCATCGAGATGCTTGCCGCAGCACAGGGCTGCGATTTTCATACCCCGCTGGCGTCCAGCCCGCCACTCGAGAAGGTGCGGAACGCGATCCGTGCGCGAGTGCCGCATCTCACCGACGACCGGCACTTCCATCCGGATATGGAGGCGGTGATCGCGCTGATCGAAAATCGTTCGCTGCTGGCAGCGATACCGGCCGGGTTGCTCCCGAAAATGGAGTGCGGAACATGAACGCCAATACGCTCGACTGGCTCACCATCCGCCGCGGCTCGGCGCCGCTCCTCGTCAGCCTTCCACACACCGGCACGTTCATTCCGGCGGCCTACGAGAAGGACTTTCCCTCGCTCTGGCTCGCCCGGAAGGATGCCGACTGGTGGATCGACAAACTCTATGCTTTTGCGGCCGATCTTGATGCCACCATCGTCCATACCGCGATCTCGCGCTCGATTATCGATGTAAATCGCGATCCAGGTGGCGTTTCGCTCTATCCGGGGCAGGCGACGACCGAACTCTGCCCGACGACAACCTTCGACGGTGAACCGCTCTATTGTCCCGGCGCGGAGCCCGATGCCGGGGAAATTGCGCGCCGCCGGGCGGCCTATTTCGACCCTTATCACGCCGCGCTCGCGCATGAGATTGGGCGCCTCCGCGATCTCCACAAGACGGTCGTTCTTTACGATTGCCATTCGATCCGTTCGGTCATCCCACGCCTGTTCGACGGTGAATTGCCGCAGTTCAACATCGGCACCAATTCCGGCGCCTCCTGCGCTGCCCCGCTCGTCACCGGTATCGAGCGTCTGTGCGATGCATCGGGTCTTTCCCGCGTCACCAACGGCCGTTTCAAAGGCGGCTACATAACGCGCCAGCACGGAAACCCGCAGGCCGGCGTTCACGCTGTGCAGATGGAGCTCGCCTGCCGCGGCTACATGCGCGAACACCCCGGTCCGGTGAGTGAAGCCGGCTGGCCTTCGCCCTACGATCCCACCTTTGCCGCGCCGATCCGTGAGACCTTGCGCGGTGTGCTTGAATTCTGTCTCGATTTTGCCACGAAGAACTGAGGGAACGCCATGACCGGGAGCCACCCCCACCGCCTCGACAACGCCCGTGTGATCCGGGCGCCGCGTGGCTCCGAAATCAGCGCCAGGAGCTGGCTCACCGAAGCCCCTTTGCGGATGCTGATGAACAACCTCGACGCCGAGGTCGCGGAGAAGCCGGGCGAACTCGTCGTCTACGGCGGCATAGGTCGTGCCGCGCGCGACTGGGAGAGCTTCGATCGCATCGTCGCGGCGCTGAAGAAACTTGAAGCCGACGAAACGCTTCTGGTTCAATCCGGCAAGCCGGTCGGCGTTTTCCGCACGCATGCCGATGCGCCGCGCGTTCTGATCGCGAATTCCAACCTCGTACCGCATTGGGCAACCTGGGAGCACTTCAACGAACTCGATCGCAAGGGCCTGATGATGTACGGCCAGATGACGGCCGGGTCGTGGATCTACATCGGCAGCCAGGGCATCGTGCAGGGCACTTACGAAACCTTCGTCGAGATGGGCCGCCAGCATTTCGGCGGCGATCTCTCAGGGCGCTGGATCCTGACCGCCGGGCTCGGCGGCATGGGCGGGGCGCAACCACTCGCGGCGACGATGGCCGGTGCCTCGATGCTCGCGGTCGAATGCCGCCCGTCCTCGATCGAGTTCCGGCTCCGCACCGGCTATCTCGACGTTCAGGCGAAGGACCTCGACGATGCTCTGGCGATCATCGCGAAGTCCTGTCGCGAGAAAAAACCGCTTTCGGTTGGCCTTCTTGGCAATGCCGCCGATATTTTCCCCGAACTCGTCAGTCGTGGCATCCGCCCGGACGCCGTGACCGACCAAACCTCGGCGCATGATCCGCTCAACGGCTACCTGCCGAAGGGCTGGACACTCGCGCGATGGGAGGAAAAACAGAAGAGCGACCCCGAGAGTGTCGTGACCTCGGCCAAGCATTCGATGGCCGAGCACGTGCGTGCGATGCTCGACTTTCACAAGATGGGTATTCCGGTCGTCGATTACGGCAACAACATTCGCCAGATGGCGCTGGAGGATGGCGTCGCCGACGCCTTCGATTTTCCGGGTTTCGTTCCAGCCTATATCCGCCCGCTGTTCTGCCGCGGCATCGGCCCGTTCCGCTGGGCCGCGCTCTCCGGTGATCCGGAGGATATCTACCGCACTGATGCCAAGGTGAAAGAGATTTTGCCGGATAATAAACATCTTCATAACTGGCTGGACATGGCGCAGAAGCGCATCAAGTTCCAGGGATTACCGGCACGCATCTGCTGGGTTGGCCTTGGTGACCGGCACCGGCTTGGCCTCGCGTTCAACGAGATGGTGGCGAAGGGCGAGCTCAAGGCGCCGATCGTTATCGGCCGCGACCACCTCGATTCCGGCTCCGTATCCTCGCCGAACCGCGAAACAGAAGCGATGAAGGATGGCTCGGATGCGGTGTCTGACTGGCCGCTCCTCAACGCGCTCCTGAATTGTGCTTCAGGCGCAACCTGGGTTTCGCTACACCACGGCGGCGGTGTCGGCATGGGTTTCTCCCAGCACTCAGGCATGGTGATCTGCTGTGACGGCACGGAAGACGCTGCCCGGCGCATCGAGCGCGTTCTCTGGAACGATCCCGCGACCGGTGTGATGCGCCATGCCGATGCCGGCTACGAAATCGCCATCGACTGCGCGCGCGAGCACGGCCTCAACCTGCCAAGCCTCGGCTGAGGCCGGCCCTCAGAGCAATCCGCGCCTGGCGAGATTGGTCATCAGCGCGCGGGCACCGAAGGTCCAGGGCGGGCAATCGTCGCTCGCCTTCATCCGGTTGACGAGTGCGCCGAGGCGCGGCGTCGCGACTGTGACGATATCGCCGTAGGCATGGGTGAACCCCTTGCCCGGCGCACCCCGATCCTGCACTGGTGCGAAGAGCGTTCCGAGAAACAGCACCGCGCCGTCCGGGTATTGATGGTGCGGGCCTATCATCTGCCGGGCGATATCCGCCGGATCGCGGCTAATCTTCGCCATGTTGGACGAGCCGTCGAGCACGAAACCGTCCTCACCCTCGACCTTGAGAGTGAGTTCCATTTTTCGTACATCGTCGAGCGAGAAGCCGGTATCGAAGAAGCGGATGCAAGGGCCAAGGGCGCAGGAAGCGTTGTTATCCTTGGCCTTGCCGAGCAGCAGCGCCGATCGCCCTTCAACATCACGCAGGTTGACATCGTTGCCGAGCGTCGCGCCGACGATCATGCCCGAAGATGCAACGACGAGGGCCACTTCCGGCTCCGGATTGTTCCAAGTGGAGACCCGATGAAGCCCGGCTTCCGCGCCGGTACCGACCGAGGAGAGCACCTGTGCCTTGGTGAAGATCTCGGCATCCGGGCCGATGCCAACCTCGAGATACTGACTCCAGACGCCTTGCTCGATCAGCACGGCCTTGAGCCGCATCGCCTCATCCGAACCGGGTTTGAGCTTGGAAAGATCATCGCCGACGAGCGCGGTGATCTCCTTGCGGATCGCCTCCGCCGCCGCCGAGTTGCCGCGCGCACGTTCCTCGATCACGCGTTCAAGCATCGAGATGGCAAAGGTGACACCCGCCGCCTTCACCGCCTGAAGATCGACAGGGGCAAGCCAGTGCGGGTGCGTGGAATCGCGCCGCTCCGGCACAGCGTTGTGCAGGATATCGGAAAATGCACCGATATCCTCGCCTTCGGCGGCGCGAAGAGCGGCTGCCGGGTCCGCCATTTCACAGAGATCGCGCATCGTCGGAAAGGCACGCGAGATATCGATCACGCGGCCATCGCGCACAGCGACGACCGAAGGTCCGGCGACATCCGGACGCCAGACGCGGCCCGCGAGCGCGGCCGCCCCCGCATCGACCGGCAGGGCGGTTCGCGCATCGAGGCGCGCGGCGAAATCGAGCGGCATGGAGGTTTCCTGTGGCTGTAGATCTGTTGGTTGCCGGGCACGATAACCGCCACCATACCGGTTCGCCAACCCCTGCATTGCTAAACCTCGGGATGGGGAAATTTCTCGCTGTGATGAACGCCGCCAGACCCGGACTCGAGGAGTTTCGCAACAAGGGCGCGCGCGCAGCCCGGCAGCGCCTCGAGTTCGCGCACCAGCACGCTGCGCTCACGCACCGCCCAGGGCTCATCGAGCTGCACGATGCCGATCCGCATCGTGCGGCGATGGCGGATCGCGGCCGATTCCGGCATCACCCCGACGCCAACTCCGGCCTCGACCATGCGGCACATCGCCTCGAACGAGCGTACCTGCACGCGCAGGGCACGCTCGTAACCATTCTTCTCAAGGAGAGAGCGCAGGAAGGCGAGCAGGGTCGATCCTTCGTGCAGGCCGATATGCTCGTAGCGGATCGCCTCCGAGAAAGGCACGTGTCCGCGCCCTTCGAGGGGATGGCCGATTGCCGTCGCGAGCACGAGCCGGTCGGTCGAGAAATGGAGCGCCTGCAAGCCCTCCGTCGGCACTTCGCCTGAAACGATGCCGAGATCGCTGGCGCCCTCGACGACCGAGCGGACGATATCCTGCGTCAGCCGCTCCTGAAGATCGACCGTCACGCCTGGCCGCTCGGCGAGGAATCGGGCGAGGATTTCCGGCATGAACTCGGTCACGGCGGTGGTATTCGCAAAAATGCGGATATGCCCGCTCGCCTCGGCACCATAGACGCCGAACTCGCTCTTCACGTGCTCGACCTGTCGCAGGATAAGCCGGCAGTGGCGCAACAGTGTCTTGCCAGCCTCGGTCAGCGTCACGCCGCGATTGTCGCGATAGAAGAGTTGCGCGCGCAATTCGGTCTCCAGTGCCTTGAGCCGTGCGCTCGCCGCCGGTGGAGAGAGGAAGGCGTTGCGCGCGCCGCGCGTGAGGTTGCCCGCTTCGGCAACAGCGTGAAACAGGCGAAGATCCGACAGATCGAAATGCATGATGTACTGCCGTGTTCATGAAATCAGAACGCAGCATTTAAAAAAACGGAATTTGCTGAATATGCAAGGCATGCCATCAAACAGGTGACCAAGGGGGAGACTGATGGCCGTCGACGTGGCAGCGTTGAAGCAATGGATCGGACGTAGCGAACGCACCGAGGAGGTGATCGCGCCGTTTCCGTCGAATGCTCTGGCAGCGACGTTCGATCGAACCGATCCGCCTTACCGCGCCGGGAGCACCTTGCCGCCGCTTTGGCACTGGATGCATTTCCTGCCCATCCACCCGATGGCAGAAGTTGGTGCCGATGGGCATGCAGCGAAAGGCGGCTTCCTACCCCCCGTCCCTCTCCCCCGGCGGATGTGGGCGGGAAGCCGCCTGACCTTTCACCGTCCGCTGATCATCGGCGAGACGGCATCGAAGACCTCGACCATCGCCAAGGTCGAGCACAAGGCCGGACGCTCGGGCGAACTTGTCTTCGTCACGGTTCGTCATGCGATGGCCGACAGCATGGGGCTCGCCATCGACGAAGAGCACGACATCGTTTACCGCGAGGCGGTTCAACCCGGAGCGCCGGCGCCTGCTCCTATCCCTGCCCCCGACCGAAAAGACTGGGAACGACCGATCCGTCCCGATCCGGTGCTCCTGTTTCGCTACTCGGCGCTGACGTTCAACTCCCACCGCATCCACTACGATCAGCCCTATGTGACCGGCGTTGAAGGCTATCCCGGCCTGATCGTTCATGGCCCGTTGATCGCGACCCTGTTGCTGGACGGCCTCCGCCGCGCCAGACCGGCAGCGGAGGTCAAGCACTTCGAGTTCCGGGCGCTGGCACCGATTTTCGACGTGGATCAATTTTCCATCTGCGGTTCCATCGAGCAGGAAGGCACGGCCCGTCTCTGGGCCGCCAAGTCCGGTACGCTTTGCATGGATGCCACCGCCACCTTCGCCTGAAAGAGAGCCTCTTCGATGACATCCGAACCTGACCGTTTCCAGGACCTGCGCGACGCAATCCGCGACCTCTGCGCGACGTTTCCGGCCGAGTACCACCGCAAGATCGATGAGGCGCGCGGCTACCCCGAGGAATTCGTCGATGCCCTCACGAAGGCGGGCTGGATGGCGGCGCTGATCCCCGAGGAATACGGCGGCTCGGGCCTCGGGCTCACCGAAGCTTCGGTGATCATGGAGGAAATCAACCGCTCGGGTGGCAATTCCGGCGCCTGTCACGGCCAGATGTACAACATGGGCACCCTGCTGCGGCATGGCTCGGACGCCCAAAAGAAATTCTATCTGCCCAAGATCGCCTCGGGCGAACTGCGGCTCCAGTCGATGGGCGTTACCGAGCCGACGACCGGCACGGATACCACCAAGATCAAGACCGCCGCCGTCAAGAAAGGCGACCGCTACGTGGTCAACGGGCAGAAGGTCTGGATCAGCCGCATCCAGCACTCCGACCTGATGATCCTGCTGGCGCGGACCACGCCGCTCGATCAGGTGAAGAAGAAGTCCGAGGGCATGTCGATCTTCATCGTCGATCTCAAGGATGCCATCGGCAAGGGATTGGAGGTCCGCCCCATTCTCAACATGGTCAATCACGAGACCAACGAGCTGTTCTTCGATAACCTCGAAATTCCGGTCGAAAACCTCATCGGCGAAGAAGGACAGGGCTTCAAGTATATCCTGACCGGCCTCAACGCCGAGCGGACGTTGATCGCCGCCGAATGTATCGGCGACGGCTACTGGTTCATCGACAAGGTGACCGCCTATGCCAAGGAGCGCGTGGTGTTTGGCCGACCCATCGGTCAGAATCAGGGCGTCCAATTCCCGATTGCCGAGAGCTTCATCGAGGTTGAGGCCGCGAACCTGATGCGTTACGAAGCCTGCCGGCTGTTCGATGCGAACCTGCCGTGCGGCGCGCAGGCCAACATGGCAAAATACCTTGCCGCCAAGGCAAGCTGGGAAGCGGCGAATGCCTGTATCCAGTTCCACGGCGGCTTCGGCTTTGCCTGTGAATACGACGTCGAGCGCAAGTTCCGCGAAACCCGGCTCTATCAAGTCGCGCCGATTTCGACCAATCTGATCCTTTCCTATGTCGCGGAGCACCTCCTGGGCCTGCCCCGCTCGTTTTGAGGATCACGATCTTGACCGAACCCCGCCGCACCTTCGTTCTTGTTCATGGCGCCTGGCATGGCGGCTGGTGCTGGAAGGAGACCCGCGCGGTTCTGGAAGAAGCCGGGCATCGCGTCTTTACGCCGACGCAAACCGGCCTCGGCGAGCGGTCGCATCTCCTGTCACGGAATATCACGCTCGAGACCTTCGTCGACGATATCGCCAATGTCCTCCGCTTCGAGGCGCTCGAAGATGTCGTGCTCGTCGGCCACTCCTTCGGTGGGCTGGCTATCAGCGGGGTCGCAGACCGGATGCCCGAGCGATTGCGGCAACTCATCTACCTTGACTCCATGATCATGGAGAGCGGCCAATGCCCGTTCGACACGCTCGCCCCGGAAGTTGTCGAGGGGAGAATCCTCGCCTCGGAGGAATCAAGTGGTGGCTTGAGCCTGCCCTTCCCCAAACCGAAATCGCTCGGAATCCTCACGGAGACCGATGCGGCGAAACTCGGAAATCGCCTGACGCCGCACCCGATCTCGACCTACCGCTCGCCGCTTTGTCTGAAACATCCGCTGACCAACGGCATCCCGGCGACCTATGTCGTCTGCACTGACCCGGTTTATGCTCCGTTGGAGACAAGCCGACAGCTTGCAAAAGCGTGCGACATCCCCTTCATCGAGCTGGCGACTGGGCATGACGCGATGATCACCGCGCCCGATGCGCTTGCTCTGCTCCTCCTGAAAATTGCCGGCTAAATGGATAAACCTATGCGCCCTCTTGACGGCATCACCGTTGTCACGCTCGAACATGCGATCGCCGCGCCCTTTGCGACACGGCAACTCGCCGACCTCGGGGCGCGCGTCATCAAGATCGAGCGGCCCGGCGTTGGCGATTTTGCCCGCGCCTATGACGCGCGGGTCAACGGCCTCGCCTCGCATTTCGTCTGGGTGAACCGATCAAAGGAAAGCCTGACGCTCGACGTCAAGGATGCCGAGGCAGGCGGCATTCTCGAAAGCCTGGTCGCAAAAGCGGACGTTCTCGTCCAGAACCTCGCGCCGGGCGCAGCCGAGCGATTGGGCCTCTCCCATGCCGCATTATGCGAGAAATATCCGCGTCTGATCGTCTGCAATATTTCCGGTTACGGACCGGACGGGCCGTTCCGTGACAAGAAGGCCTATGACCTTCTTATTCAAAGCGAAAGCGGATTTCTCTCCGTTACCGGCACGCCTGATGAACCAGCGAAAGCCGGATGCTCCATCGCCGATATTGCTGCGGGCATGTACGCCTACACGTCCATCCTCTCCGCGCTGCTGCTGCGTGAGCGGACCGGGAAAGGCGCGAACATCGAGGTCTCCATGCTCGAAAGCATGGCGGAGTGGATGAGCTACCCGATGTATTACGCCTTCGATGGGGCCCTGCCGCCGCCACGCGCCGGCGCCGCGCATGCGACAATCTACCCCTATGGCCCATTCCCGACCGGAGACGGCAAGACGGTCATGCTCGGCCTCCAGAACGAGCGCGAATGGGCGATCTTCTGCCGAGAAGTGCTCGGCGACGCCGCGCTCGCCGGGGACTCGCGCTTCGATTCGAATGCCAAGCGAAATGCCAATCGCGATGTGTTGCGCTCGATTATCGTCTCATCCTTTTCCGGCAAAACAATCGCTGAAGTCACTGATCTTCTGGAACGTGCGCAGATCGCCAACGCGCGCCTAAATGACATGCACGACCTGTGGGAACACGAACAACTGAAGGCTCGGAAGCGCTGGCGTGAGGTCGGCTCGTCGGCAGGGCCTCTTCCGGCCATGCTGCCGCCGGGAGACATCAATACCTTTGCGCCACGGATGGATGCTGTCCCTGCTCTCGGCGAACACACCGACAGCATTCTCCGTGAGATCGGGCTCAATGATAATGCTATCGCTGCCATGCGAGCCCGCAAGGCGATCTGATCATCGCCGCCAGAGCGCGGGACCGAGTGCGTGAATGGATTGACCGGACGAATCCACAGCGACCGTCACCGGCATATCCTCCACGACAAATTCGTGGATGGCCTCCATGCCGAGATCCGCAAAGGCCAGGACTTTTGCCGAGCGGATCGCCTTGGAGACAAGATAGGCCGCACCACCGACCGCGATGAGATAGGCCGCACCGTGTTTGCGGATCGCTTCGATTGTGACCGTCCCTCGTTCCGCCTTTCCGATCATGACAAGAAGCCCGGTTTTTTCGAGAAGTTGCGGCGTGAAACGATCCATCCGCGTCGCGGTCGTCGGTCCAGCGGGCCCCACTGCCTCGTCCCCGACAGCATCCACCGGGCCTACGTAGTAGATCGCGCGGTTTTGCAGATCGACGGGCAACGCTTCATCCCGATCAAGCATCTGGCAGAGCCGCAGATGCGCGGCGTCGCGTCCCGTCAGAAGACGCCCGTTTAACAAAAGTGTTTCGCCGGCTTTCCAATTTCTGACCTCATCCCGATCAAGTTGGTCGAGATCGATGCGGCGTGCAACCCCGGCGGTGTCGTATTCAATTTCAGTCGGCCAGAGCGAAAGATCGGGGGGCGCGAAAACAGCAGGACCGGAGCCATCGAGAACAAACGAGACATGCCGGTCTGCTGCGCATTGCGGGACAAGCGCAACAGGTTTCGAGGCGGCATGCGTCGGGAAGGTTCCGATCTTGACGTCGAGAACTGTTGTCAAACCTCCAAGACCTTGCGCGCCAATACCGAGCGCGTTGATCGCTTGATAAAGGTCGATGCGGAATTCCTCGATCTCCGAGCCAGGACCGCGACGCAGGAGGTCCGGCATATCGATAGGGTCAAGCAGCGATTTCTTGGCAAGCAGCATCGCCAGTTCCGGTGTTCCGCCCACACCCAAGCCGATCAAGCCCGGCGGGCACCACCCGGCCCCCAGCGTTTCGACGGTGCGCAGCACCCAAGTCTTCACATCCCCATTCGGATCGAGCGCCGCGAAGCGTGCCTTGTTTTCCGAGCCGCCGCCCTTTGCCGCGACATGTACTTCAACCCGGTCCCCCTCGACGATCTCGACGTGCAGCATCGCCGGCGTATTGTCGAATGTGTTTTTCCGGCTAAACAATGGATCAGTGACAACCGAGGCGCGCAAGGGATTCGACTCTCGTGCCCATGCCTGCCGCACCGCCTCGTCCGCCAGCGCCTGAAGAGAACGCCTGCTGGCGATCCGCGCGCCGATGCCGACCTTCATGAAGATCTGCGCTGTGCCGGTGTCCTGACACATCGGCCGGCGACCGAGCGCTGCCATGCGCGAATTGACGAGAATCTGCCCGATCGCCGATTTGGCGGCCGGGCTTTCCTCCCGCACATAGGCAGCGGCCAGATTTTTGATGTAGTCGGCCGGGTGGTAGCTGGCGATGAACTGGAGCGCGTCGGCGATGCTCGCGACAAGATCGTCTTCCGAAATCTCCCGCGTCATCGCCGCCTCCCGCGTCAGGCCAAGGTGTAGGCCGTCTTCACCGTGGTGTAGAACTCCTTGGCGTAGGCCCCCTGCTCGCGGGGCCCATAGCTGGAGCCTTTCCGGCCGCCGAACGGCACGTGGTAATCGACACCCGCGGTCGGCAGATTGACCATCACCATGCCGGCCTCGCTGTTGCGCTTGAAATGGCTGGCGTACTTGAGGTTGGCGGTGCAGATGCCTGCGGACAGACCGAAATCGGTGTCATTGGCGACGGCCAGCGCCTCGTCGTAGCTCTTCACGCGGATCACGCCCGCAACCGGCCCAAACACCTCCTCACGGCTTATGCGCATCGCATTGGTGCATTCGGTGAAGAGCGCTGGCTGGAGATAGAAGCCGGGGTTCTCGCGGTTGAGGCGTTCGCCGCCCCAATGCAGCTTCGCGCCTTCCTTGCGGCCGATATCGATGTAGCTCTCGTCCTGATCGAGCTGCGACTGGTCCACAACGGGACCGATATGCGTGCCGGCCTTCAGCGCATCGTCAACCACGAGGCCCTGCAGCCGCTCGGTCAGCGCCGCCACGAAAGCGTCGTGAATGCCCTCCGTGACGATGAGACGCGAAGAGGCGGTGCAGCGCTGCCCGGTCGAGAAGAAGGCGCCATTCGCGGCGCATTCGACCGCGGTCTTGAGGTCGGCATCATCGAGGACGACGAGCGGGTTTTTGCCGCCCATCTCGAGTTGCACCTTCTTCATCGGTACCGAGGCGACGCAGGCGGCGGCAATACGGCGGCCGGTTCCAACCGAGCCCGTGAAGGAGATCGCCGCGACATCCTTGTGATCGATGATCGCCTGCCCGACAACCGAGCCACGCCCCATGACGAGGTTCAGCACACCCTTTGGCAATCCGGCGCGGTCGAGGATATCGCACAAGGCCCATACCGAATGCGGCACCAGATCCGCCGGTTTGATGACGATGGTGTTGCCCCAGGCGAGCGCCGGCGCGATCTTCCAGGCGGGAATCGCGATCGGGAAGTTCCACGGCGTGATCATGCCGACCACGCCAATCGCTTCGCGTGTCATCTCGACGCCGACGCCGGGGCGGACGGACGGCACGGTCTCGCCCGTCAGGCGCAGAGCCTCCCCAGCGAAGAACGCGAAGATTTGCCCCGCTCGAGCGGCTTCGCCGATACCTTCGGCCAGAGTCTTGCCCTCCTCCCGGGACAGGATGCGGCCGAGTTCGTCCTTGCGAGCGAGTATCTCGTCGGAAGCCTTCTTCAGGATGTCGTAGCGCATCTGCGGGTTCGATCGCGACCATTCGGGAAAGGCAGCTTTCGCCGCTGCGACAGCCCGATCAGCTTCAACCGCGGATCCTTGCGCGAATTCGCCGATCACATCATTGGTGTTGGACGGGTTGATGTTGCGCGAGGCGGACGAGGCGGCGACCCATTCGCCCCCGATCAGATTCTGGAAAACCGGCATTCTTTCCTCATTGGTGCAGTGGAGATCGACCGGGGCATCATGTCCGAACCCGTCTCCGCAAGGCTGATATATTAGTACTACAGGATCGCCGGACGACTTTCCAGTTAGAGCGTGGGCACCGGCCGATTTTGTGTTCCAACGGCATCCACCCTCAACCGAACCGCTTCTCTTTTCCTTTAGGACCTACGCTGATAAGGAGGCATGAATGGGGAGAGGGTCGCAGCATGTCAGGCCAAAAAGAAAAAGGCGAAGCACCTGAAAGCGAGTCGCGCCGGACCGCGCAGGGACTGGGCATGGTGACGCCGATTGCCCGTATCACGCTGCACGAGGCCGTGCTCGGACAACTCCGCGACATGATCATCGCAGGCCATCTTCCACCCGGCACGCGGATCAATGAGGGACAGGTCGGCGCCTCGTTGGGCGTATCCCGCACGCCGTTGCGCGAGGCGATCAAGACCTTGGCAAGCGAGGGGCTGGTCGAGGTCATCCCGGCCAAGGGCGCGATCGTCCGCCGCTTCGCCGAGCGGGACATCCGCGATACGCTTGAAGTCATCAAGGCCCTCGAACAGACTGCCGCCCGCATTGCTTGCGCCAGGGCGAACAACGAGGAGATCGCCGCCATCCGCGCTCTCCACGACCGGATGATCGCGCACTACGAAAAACGCCAGCGGCTCGATTACTTCAAGCTCAATCAGGCCATTCACAGCGCCATCACCCGGGCCTCGGGCAATGCGGTCCTCGCCGCGACGCATGAAACCTTGCAGGCGCGCCTGAAACGCATCCGCTTCATCGGCAACGAGACCGAAGACCGTTGGGCCGGCGCCGTTGGCGAACATGAGGAGATGATCCGGGCACTTGAAGCCCGTCAGGGCGAGGCGCTGGCCGAGATCATCGGCCGCCACCTCGATCGCACGCTCGACAGGGTCAAGGACGCCATCTGAAAGCCATCAGGCGGCGGCGCCCTCGGTCCCGGCATTCGCCGCCGGTCGAGCGGCCCGACCGGTGAGCTTGCGGACCAGCGGATTGCGAGACGCCCAGGTTCTCGCGTGCCAAAGCAATGCGAAAGGCGCGCCGCGCAGCGAAAGCGGTAGGACAAGGTCTCTCAGCGGATATTCGCGTGCGCCGAGGCGGCGCTTGTAGACATAATCGCCCATGCCGAAATCGAAGGTCGTCGCCCCGCGCCGGATCGCTTCCTCGATCGCGAGTTCCGTCACCAAGACGCCGGGCGACATCTTACCCCATTCGCCGAATTGATTGCCGACACGAAGATAGATCACCTCGTTCCCCGCCATTATCGCGAAGTTGACAGCCACGAGTTCCTCTCCAGCGCGCATCTCGGCGATGATCACCTGTTGTCCCGCCATGCCCTGAAGCGTTAGCGCCCGGTAGAAGGCCGCGATGTCCGGTCGGTCAAGGCAATAGTCGAGTCCCTTCTCGCCGATTCGTTCCTTCTGGAAGGCGTCGAGGCTTTCCAGCGCAGCAAGGCCCTCATCAGGATCGCCAACGATGCGAATGGCTGCGCCGGGTTGACGCAGGAAACGGCGACGGTTCTTGCCTGAATTGTCCCGCTGCTTCGGAGAAAGCGTCGCGAAGTATCCATCCCAGTTCTCGATTCCGGACGAGGCCCAGCCGGCGAGGCGATTCAGCTGGCCCCGCGAGTGGCCGAACAGTGGGTTCGTCATGCCGGCCACATGCGGCGCCATCCGCTCAAGCCGCAGAACGTCGGCGGCGGGCAGAACCTCGGCGATCATCCGCCACAGCGTGTCACCTTCAGGCAGGGCCTGGCTCGACTCCCGGCGGATCAGCGGTGCGTTGTAGTCCGATACACCGTGATCCATCGCCTCAAGAAACCGCAAGCCGTTCTCCGACCGGCGGATCAGCGGCAGCGCCAGACAAACCCGGCCAACCCCGTCCCGGAGCAGAACGACGAAGGTCTCGACGTCCTCGGATCGTCCGAAGACGGAGAGCCAGCAGGAAAGCCAGAGCGGGCTCTGGCAAACCCCGCTCTCGAGCCCCTCTGTCAACTGCAAGAGATCGTCGGCACCCGAGAACCGGTGCGCTTCGGCCGAAAACGAAGTGCCCTGTGCCCCCGTTGCTGCGAGCGACCGGGCCGCTTCACTTGCATCGCCAGTTTCTCTGGCAGCCCCTGTTGCCTTCATCGGAATATCCCCGGACCTGATCCCGCCGAGAAAAACCGAAATCCCTCAAGAACCTGCAAACGGCCCCATCAGGGCGCACAGCCCCCGATTTTATGGTGAACACTTCGTAAAGAATCATATGCGAGGGTGAGCCAAAGCCCCCCTCGATATCGGGAGGGGCCGCTGGCGCGGCATCATCCTGCCGCCCGGAAAAAGACGAAACCGGAACCGCGATGCGCAGGCGACTGAACCCCTCTCGAAACAGCCCGACCGACCCTTTCGCTCGGCCTTTCGAGCACCGAGCCAGCCCAGTATCGGACTGGGCAGACGAGGGTGTCAAAACCGAAGAAACATCGGTCGGAATTGCCGAATTCGGCGCCATTCTCCGGCGGCGATGGAAGACGATCGCAGCAACCACGGCGATCGTCACGACGCTCGGTCTCGGTTACGCCTTCACCGCGAAACCTTCCTACATGGCTGCAACGGCGATCTTCATCGATCCACGCAACAAGGCGAGCTTCCAGATCGAAGGAACGGGAACAGGCGCCGGCTACGATCCCAACCTCGTGGACAGCCAGACACTCGTGATCGAATCGGATGCGGTACTGCGCCGTGTCATCGCCGACGAGAAGCTGCAGGACGATGCGGAATTTGCCAATGGGCCCGGCGATGCCGCATCCAACACGCTCCGCAACCTTCAGGAGGCCGTGAAGGTCAAGCGTCCCGACCGGACCTATGTCGTCGAGATCCAGGTTCGAACCCAGTCGGCCGAGAAGTCTGCACGCCTCGCCAATGCGGTCGCCCGCGCCTACCTCAGCGACGGACGCGATTCGAAATCCGAAACCGCGCAACGCGAGCAATCCTGGCTGGAGACGCACCTCAAGCAGTTGCAGGACCGGCTCAAGGAAGCCGAGGCGCGGGTGGAGAGTTACAAGCAGGACAACAAGATCCTCGGCGTCGAGGGCAAGCTCGTCGGTGAGCAGCAACTGAGCGAGCTCAACCGCGGCCTCGTCGACGCCCAGCGCAAGGCGGCCGAAGCCAAGGCCGCCCTCGATCAGGTCGAGGCGCTGCGCAAGAGCGGGCGTCTGCCGGATTCGACTGCAGAGGCGCTCAAATCCCCGGTGATCGACCGCCTGCGCGGCCAATTGGCCGAAATTTCCCGTCTCGATGCTAATGCCCGCTCGACTCTCGGCCCCCGCCACCCGGCCGCGATCGAGGTCACGCAGCAGAAGGCGGATGTGCAACGCCTGATCCGCGAGGAACTCGAACGCATCGCCGCCGGCGCCCGTTCCGCCTACGCCGTCGCCAATGGTAATGTCCAGGCACTCGAACGCCAGCTTGAACGTCTCAAGACCGATGCCACCAGCACCAACCGTACGCTTCTCCGCCTGCGCGAACTGGAGCGTGCTGTCGATGCGCAGAAGGCGGTCTACGAGAAATTCCTGCGCGACAAGGAGCAGATCGCGCGGCTCACTGTCGATACCCCGGCGGGTCGCGTTATCGCGCCGGCCGTTCCGCCGCAGCGCCGTGCCTGGCCGAACCGGCCGCTGATTCTCGCGCTCTCCCTCTTCGGCGGCCTTTTCCTCGGCGTCGCCTTGGCGCTGCTGCTGGAGACCCTTTCGCAGGCGCGCAAGGGAAGACGCAAGCGTGGCAATCTCGGAAGCTCGCAGGAGACAACATCTTCCGGATGGAACCCCGCATCCCCCGTTCCTCAGCCGGAGACCTTGCCCGAATTGCTCGCGATGCTGCCCCCGGCGGCAGATACCGGCCCGAACGTCCGGTGGGTGGGGAGAAATGCGCGTCAAGGCGGAGCGCCAAGCGGTTATCCCGCGCTCGACGCTGTGTTGCGCGCGCCACAATCGGCCTATTCACGCGAAATCCGGAATCTCGCGGAACGGATCGGTGCAATGCTCGGTTCAAACCCCGGTGCGACCGTGATGGTCACCGGCATGGGCAGTGGGCATGGCAGTCCGGCGTTGGCTGCAAACCTCGCACACGCGCTCGCAGCGCGAGGATTCGATATCCTCCTCGTTGATGGGGCCGGCGGCACGAATGCGCTGACAGCCAGGCTCGGCAATGCGGGCCCGACGGTTGAAGCCGAGTTCGGCGGCAGCCTCCGCCCCGCCATCGCGCTTTCGCCGCGCCTTGCCTTCCTGCCATTTGGCGGTGTGCAACGCCCACGACCTGCTAGACACCGCCAGCACCCGCGCCGGATCGCGCTGACCCTCATCGACGGACCGACTATCGGTTCGGCAGCCCTCGACCAGATCGACATCGAGCGGCGCATAGACGGCGTTATCGCGCTGATCCCGCCAAGCGTCGACACTAACGGGCGCCTCGCTCTGGAACTCGGCCAGCGTTTCGGGGACAGCCTCATCGGCGTCGTCGGGCAGTCCGGGGGCGTCGGGCGTGCGGCATGAGAGCGGTCATGCCTTCCCGAACACCGCGTCAGGACAAGGTCGTCCATGTGCTCGCACTGACGGCGTTGGCATTGATGATGTTCATCTCGCCGATGTTCCTGATGATGATCGGCTGGAACTACGATGCGCCCGGCGGTTCCGGCCCGATGCGTTTCCACCCGGCGACCTACACTCTGCTTCTGCTCTACATTGTGGTCGCCCTGCGTGACGGCAATCCGCTCGGGAGCATCCTCTCGGCCTTCAACCGCGACTACCGGCTCTGGCTGTTTCTCGGCGGCTGGGTCCTGCTCCTTTATCACGCCGTCGCGAACCAGAGCCTTCCTGCTGCGAGCCTCGTCGATACCTTCCTCCTGCCGCTGCTCGTGTTGCAGATCGTCATACGCCTCGCACCCGAGACGCGCGCCAGCATGGTCCGCCTTGTCCATATCGGCTTTGCCCTGAACGCATTGCTCGGTATTGCGGAGTTCGGCTCCGGATTGCGGCTCACGCCCTATGTGGCGGGCGGCATTCTCATCACCGACGACTGGCGTTCGACCGCTTTCATCGGTCACCCATTGGGCAATGCTCTGATGACCGGCTGTTATACAATGATCCTTCTGCTCGGGGGCGGGTTCCTCAAGGGATGGCACCGGCCGGCGATGATCGGTCTGCAGCTCGTCGGCATGGTCGCCTTCGGCGGGCGCGCGTCGCTCGTCCTTCTGATGCTGATGGTGTTGGCCGTGCTTGCAAAAAGTGTTCTGCGCTTCATGGCCGGCGCGAAACTCAAGCTGCGGCACGCCGCATTTCTGGCCTGCCTGCTTCCGGTGCTCGTGGCTATAGCCGGCACGCTGTTCGATCTCGGTTTCTTCGACAGGTTCATTCTCCGCTTCACGGAAGACAAGGGCAGTGCCAACGCACGCATTGTGATGTTTGAGCTGTTTCGCGGCTTTACGGTGCCTGAACTCCTGTTCGGACCGCAGCAGGAGAACCTTGCCCACTACGTGCATATCCACCGGCTCGAATTTGGCATCGAGAGTCTTTGGGTTGCGTTCATCCTGTTTTACGGCGTGCTGCCAAGCCTGCTGTTCTTCACCGGGCTGTTGTTCTATCTCTTCGCGCTTACGGCCCTTTGCCAGGGGCGTGCCTGGGTGGTGATCGCCTATTTCTTTATCGTCAACTCGACCTTCCTCGGCATCGCCGGGAAAACCATCGGCTTCGCCATGATGTGTCTGTTCCTTCTCCTGCTGCTGCCCCTTCAGGCGCGCGCGGCCGTTGCACCAGCGATTCCTGCGGGTCGCGCGCGGCTCGCTCCGGGAACAGCTCCATGCTGATCCGGCAGACAATCGCCTATCTGCCCGCGCAATTGCTGGGACCGCTGACGCAATTCGTCACGGCCATTGTCCTGACGCACTATCTCGGCGCGGCGGACTATGGCCTGACCATGCTGATCTTCGCCAGCCAGGAACTGGTGTTTCTGATCTGCATGTCGTGGTGGACCTTCTACATGCTGCGCTACGCTGGCGGGTTCTCCTCCGACGAAGATCGCATCCGTTATGCGCATACCGAGCAGCACGTGCTGCTGGTCACAACCTTGCTGCAGGGGATCGTCACAGCGGGGATCGTGCTCGTCACGAAGCCGGATGCCTCGCTCGCCTTCTATCTCAGCGCTTGCGCCTTCACCATGACACGGAGCTACCTCAATTTCCTGGCCGAATACGCGCGGAAGAACGCCGCCATCAGCGCCTATTCTCTGGTCCAGGTCCTGCCACCGGTCGGTAGTCTGAGCTTTACGGTTCTGGCGCTGGAATTGAAGGCGATCGACCCCGCGATCGTGTTGCTGATCTATGCGGCAGTTCAGTTGGTGGTCGGTCTCGCCGCGAGCCGCCTTGTCGGCCTGCGTCCACTCGGCGGCTCAATGGATCGCCCGATCCTACGCGCAGCAATGCAATTCGGCCTGCCGATCACGCTTGCGGGCGGGTTCGGCTGGGTTGCGGCGCACGGCATCCGCTTCGTCGTGCAGCTGGGCGACGGGGCCATCGCGCTCGGGCTGCTGTCTGTCGGCTGGACGCTGGCAACCAGACTCTCGAACGTCGCCGCGATGCTGGTGACGGCTGCGGCCTATCCGCTCGCCGTTCGCGCCATGGAAGCCGGCGACGAGGAGGGGGCCCGCCGCCAGCTTTCGACCAATTCGGCACTGCTGCTCGGCGTGATCGCACCGGCCACGCTGGGGGTTGCGGCCATCAACGAACCGCTGGTGCAATGGCTGATCGCGCCCGAATTCCAGAATGCGACAATCCAGATTCTGCCCTGGGCACTGTTCGGCGCGGCGATCCGCAACCTGCGCATGCACGGCTGGGACCAGATGTACCTCCTGTTTGAATCACCGAAGGGGATGCTCGCGCTCGAATTCACAGAAGCGATCGGAACGGTCGCCGCGTCCGTCGTCGGGCTGATGATGAACGGGCTTATCGGCGCCGTGATCGGCGCCTCGCTCGCGGCGGTCGCGATCGCATTCTGCGATATGCTCTATCTTCGCTGGCGCTTCCGGATGCCGCTGCCGCTCTGGCAACTTGCCCGTGTCGTGCTTGCGTCGGGTGCGATGTATGGTGCCATCGTTATGCTGCCGACGTTCGGGGTAACGGTCCGTCCGCTGTGGAACTCGATCCTGATCGTTATCCTGTTCGGCATGGTGATCTATGCCGTCCTGATCCCGATTCTGTTCCCCTCGCTTCTAGGCGCGGTCCGGCAGTTCATCGCAGCAAGACGCGCGCGCTAGCTAGGCAACCCGCCCGTCAGACCGACGCCGCCCGACGCCGCGGCTGGAGAAGGCCTTTGGCCAGCCTGCCAAGCGGCTTCTCGACAATCAGGTAGATCATGCTGCCGGCAACCGCCGCGACGATGAATCCCGCGACGCAGAACAGCACGAACGACTCCGAAAGAACGGGCGGCAGAAGTTTCGTCCAGAGGCGCGTGAACGCCGAGAGCACCATGCCATGCGTGAGGTAGATCGAATAGGATGCGTCCCCCAGGAACCGGACAAGGCGCGAGGGGAATACGCGACCGTCAAGCTCCAGCATCACCGCGCCGAGCACGATCATCGCGCTGGGAACGCCGCGCAGGATCGCGCGCAGATGTTCGGCCTCCCTCACCTCCGACAAAGGAACAACAAGCATCGCGCCAAGGGCGACGAGGATCGCGCCCGTCCGCGCAGAATAGCGGCGACCGGCCGTCACCAGCGCGCCAATCATGACGCCGAAGCCGAACTCGAGGATAATATTGGAGGAATAGAACCAAACGGCGCCGAAGGGGCGTGGATCGAACATCCGCAGGGAAACAACGCCGAGCAGCAAGGCCAGCACGGCGTTGAGCCGATACTGTCGCGGCAGGAACAGTGCCAGCGCGAAAAGCGCGTAGAACATCATCTCGAAATTGAGCGTCCAGCCGGCGGTAACGAGCGGTTGCGGTTCACCAAGCACGGGGTGCATCGCCGGGATGAACAGGAACGAGGCGAGGACATGCCCCCAGTCCAGCGCCGCGCCGGGCATCAGCGACTTGTTGGTCAAGAGAACCGCGAGTGCCAGCCCCGTCACGACCCAATAGAGTGGCGCGATGCGGATCAGGCGATTGAGCAGGAATTCTCTCGGCGCAACCGTGCGATCGGCTGTCGTCACCCACATAATGAAACCGGAAATGACGAAGAAGATATCGACGCCCGAGGTCAGGAAATGCGGCCAGGCGCCGGTGAAACCCATCCGTCCGAGATAGATTTCGAGATGCGCCAGCACCACACCGAGCGCGGCAACTGCGCGCAACTGCTGGATCGAGACATAGGTCGCGGGCAATGTGGCAACTGTCTGGCTATCGCGCATCGGGATCGACACCTCGCTCATTGCCGGGAAACCCAGTTCGCGGATTGCCGCAGTCCATCCGCATAACCAACGGCGGGTGCCCCGAGCACGATATCCGCCCGCGCGGAATGATAGCGGGCGTCGAGATTGAACAAGCGCCCGAGACTGGGTGAAATCAGGTCGGGCACGAGTTGCTGGCCGAAGCCCAGCTTGCCTGTGACAATCTCGGCGATCTTGAGCGGGATCGCGACGAGCTTGGTCTCGATCCGCAGGTTGCGGCCCGGCACGCGAAAGATGGGGGTAAAACCAAGCGCCTGGCCGAAATCCATGAGATAGCGATTCCAGCTCGGTGCTTCCGCCATCGCGAGATTGAAGGCCCGGTTGGCCGCTTCTGGCCGGTCGAGCGCGGCGATCGCCGCCGCGACGACATCATCGACATGGATGAGGTTACAGATACCGTCACCTGCCGCGCCGAGATCGCCAAGCCGGCTCCAGCGCAGGAGGCGTGCGATCCGCGCCGTCCACTGCTCCGAACCGGGACCATAGATCAGCGCCGGGCGCAGGATGACCGTGCGGAGCCCCTCCTGCTGCGCCTTGCGGACAAGATGCTCGCAATCGATCTTTGCCTGCCCATAGGCGTCAACGTTCTGCCCCACCGGGAAATCGTCGCCGATCTCGCCTTCGGCATTCCCGAACACCGCGATCGACGAGAAATGCGCGAAGCGCTGCACACCGGCCTTCACCGAGGCCTCCGCGAGGTTCCGTGTCGAGGCGACCATCGCTGCCGGGCTGCCCATGATGCAATTCACGACATGGGTGACGCCCCTGAGCGCCGTGCCGAGCGTTTCAGGTTTCTCGGCATCGAAAATGCGCTGCTCGATGCCCAGACGCGCGAAGCTTTCGCGCGGCTTGCGCACACCGGCGATGACCGGGCGCCCTTCGGCATGAAGCTTTTCGACGAGGCGCCGCCCGACAAAACCGCCCGCTCCGGCAACGAGGATGCTCATGCCGCCGCTCCCTTGATGGCCGAGGTGCGGATTTCGCTCCGCTTCGGCAGGAATTCCCGCTTGAGATGCGCCGCGAGTCTCAACGAAAACGCGACGATGGTCAGCGTCGGGTTGGCCTGGCTCGACGTCGGAAAGATCGCGGAGCCCGACACATAAAGGTTGTCGGTGCCGAAGACGCGGCATTCGCGATCGACAACGCCCGTGTCCGGGTTCGGGCCCATGCGCGCGGTGCCGATGTGGTGGCCGCCATAGGCGCCGTCACGCAGCATCGCCTCGGCTACGCCCTCGGGATCGAAGTCGAGGCTCGCCCTGCCGGTTGCGGCGGCATCGCGACGGAGGAGTTCGAGCGCCACGCGCACGGTCTCGATGTCCTTGGGCTTGTAGCGCCAATCGACGCGCGCCTGCGGCTTGCCGAAGATATCGAGCCCCGCGCCCAGGGTGACGCGGCTGTCGAGGTTCGGGACCTGTTCGGCATGGATATCAAGCGTGAAGCGGTTGTTGCGTGGCGCGACGATGAGCGAGGGGAACTTGCGCGCGGCGAGCGTGCGCACCTTGACCCAGTTGAGCAGGAAGCCCGCCACGCCGAAGGGTTCGCGCAGAATGTTGAAACCGTGCCGCAGGACGTGGCCAGGCGTCATGGCGTCACCGCCGTGCAGACGCTTTGAGTATTCGTAGGAAATGAAGGGCTTGGCGAGATAGATCGCCGAGAGAATGCCGCGTCCATGCGCCGGGTCCGGCAGGCGCGGGTGATGGAGGCGCATCACGACATTGCCGACGCCGTGCTCGCGCTGGATTTCCGGCCGCAGGGCCATGCGGCGGCGACAATAGACGCCGTCCCACGCGCGATCATAACCGTGGAAGACCGGGGTTCCTGGCGCGAACGCCAATTCGCCGTAGGTGCCAGCGATATGACAGAGGTAATTCCGCCCGACCTGATCGCCCGCGTTGCCGATGCCGGCGGGATGCGCCTCACTCCGCGAGGCGAGCAGCAGCCGCGCAGTCTCGATACCACCGGTGGCGATCACATGGCGCTCGGCCGCGACCGTGATCTCCTTGCCGTCGAGCGTGCGCAGGACGATGGCCTCGACCTTCTCGCCGCCCGCGCGGATTTCGACCGCATGGGCGTCGAGCAGGACGCGGATGTTGGCCGCGTGCGCAAGTCGATGCCGGTAGCGACTGCCGAAATCCGTCGGGCAGGAGAAACGTTCGATACGGTCGTTGTCGAACGAGACCGGGTTGAAGCCCTCGGCTATCGGGCGCATTCCGCCCTCGACAGCCTTCTTCGCATCGTATTGGAAGTCACCGGCTTCGGCGAGCACGTTCGCTTCGGGATAGTAGGGTGCAACATCGTCATGGCCGATCGGCCAACCCGAACCCGCGATGAAGTCGCGCCGCTCGAAGTCGATCGGGTCGAAGGGCATGCAGCGCCCGCCCCAAGTGGCGGAGGAACCGCCGAGCTGGCGATGGCGATACTCCGTCAACGGGCTGTGAAGCGCGTCGTCCGCAACTTCTCCCGCATAAAGGGCCTGCGCCGCCTCATCGTGCCCGGCCTTACCACCGGCGATGAGGATGACATCGATCCCCGAGCCGATGAACTGCAGGGCAAGCGAAATGCCCGCCGGCCCGGCGCCGACGATGCAAAGCTGTGTCGAAAGAACGGTTGCCGACTGGAGCTGGCTCGCTTCGAGCATCATGCGAGCGCCCTCACAGCAGGCGCCTCGTTCTTCATTGCGATCTCGACCGCGAAGCGGCGGCGATAGATCGCGAACAGGGAGGCAAGAAAAACATCGAGCGAGAACTGCTGGCGGAACCGCGTCTGCCCCTGATCCGACAGCGACTGGCGCAGCACTGCACTGGCGAGCAGCTTCGCCATCGTGGTGCTCAACGCCGGGCGGTCGCCAGGCGCGACGAAGAGCACGTCGCGGCCATCGTCAAGCACCTCGGGGATCGCGCCAATCGGCGTGCAGATGACCGGCGCGCCGCACCCGAGCGCTTCGAGGATCACCAGCGGCAAGCCCTCGTTGTAGGAGGGCAGGACCATCATATCGACATCGCGCAGCAGCGCACGGACACCAGCCTGATCGACCCAGCCGACGAAATCGGCCCTGTCGGCGAGGCCCAGTGCAGCGGCCTTGGCCTTGTAGCCGTCGATGTCACCGTTCCCGGCGATCACGGCCTTCCACATTGGAGCGTCGGCGGGAATTCCGGCAAGGCCGTGCAGGAAATCCGAGATGCCCTTACGCTCGGTCAGGAGACCGAGGAAGAGAATGCGTAGCGGGTCTTTCCTCGGCGTGAGGAAATCGCGTTTCTCCACCGGAACCGGCACGCCATTATAGAGAATGTCGATCTTAGAAGGCGCGATGCCGAGATCTTTCGCCAACCAGTCACGCCACAGGCGCCCGAGCACGATCACGCTCGTCGCGGCATGGAACGGTAGGCGGATCGCCCAGCGCACGAAGGCTCCGGAGCGGGCATAGAGCCCTGTCAGTTCGGCGGCATGGAGATGCAGGATCGTCCGGGCTCCGACAAGCCGCGCGGCGAGAATCACCAGCCCCTTGCGGAGGGCGCTGCCCTTGTCGCCGAAATTGACGTGCACGAGCGCGAGGCGGCCTGTGATCCGCGCTGTCCAGATCTTGAGGATAGCCATTACAAGCAGGAGGAGCGAATGCGCCGCGCCCCTCTCGTCGCGGGTGACGAGCACTTCAAAGCGGGTGCGGGCGAGCGTATCGCCACCGCTCTCGACGATATAGTCCTTCACCCGTCCCATACCGCCACCGACCGCGCCGCTCGGCGAGACGATGTAGATGATCTTCTGCTGGCTCATACGCCGTAACCCAAACTGTCCCTTCGACCGCAAAACGGCCTTCCCTGTGCCTTGCAACGAGCGATGCGCCTCAAAGGGAAAGATTTTGTGTCGAAGCGATGCTCTGGCTCTCAAAACCCGCAAACATGCTTGCGGATTTCTTAGCCATTTCGGGAGCGCTAGCGCACCGGCGCGTTGAGGAGCGCGGCGCGGATCGCTCGCGCCATCGGCTTTTCCTGAAACCCTTCATCGAAGGGCAGCGGCCGGGCCGGAAAATCGCGAACCCGCGCGTTGGCGACAACCGGCTCGCGATACCAAGTGTATTTGTCTGACAGATGCCAGGTGATGAGACATTCGATGGCCGGATTGCGTAAAACCGGGACAAGAAAACGTGTCGTCCATTCCGCAACTTTCTCGTCTCGCGAGGCGATCTCGCGCGGGAAGTGCTGGTCGTCTACGTCGAATTCGGTGAGGTAGATGCGCAGTTTCCGCGCGGCGATGTCGTCAAGGAAACGAAGAAACGGGTCGATTGCGAAGGCGACACCTGGCTTGATGTGGGCCTGAAGACCGATCGCGTCGAGCTTCACGCCCTGATCGAGAAGACGGTCGATCAGCGGGATCATCCGCTCGCGCACGCCCCGCCCGAGCGCGTCGTCCTGCTCGGTGAAGGCCTCGTTCAGGACGAGCTTCGCCGTCCGGTCGATGGCAGCGAGGCGACGGAAGGCACGCGGGATGTAGCTCTCGCCCATCGCGTCGAACCACGGCCCGCGCCGGAAGCCCCCCGGCGCTCCGGAACCGGGCCAGAACGGCTCGTTCACGACATCCCAGGAGTGCATCGCGCCGGCATATCGCGCACCTACGATCTCGATGTGCAGGTCGAAGATCCGCTCCAGTTCGGCGGCGGATTTTCCCTTGAGCCAGGGAGGCGGGAAATCGTTCCAGAACAGGGTATGGCCGCGGAACAGCATGCCGTTATCGCGCGCGAAAGCAAGCAGGGCGTCTGCTTCCTCGAAGGCGAAAACATCCTCGCGCGGACGGAGGTAATCGAATTTCATCGCCTTGTCGGTGACGAGCAGACGCGATTGCATCGTATGAAGGTCGGCATAGCCCGGATCGCGCACCACTTCCCAGGAGGTCGAAGCGCCGAAGGTCATCCCGTTGCGCTGCGCGGCCGCCCAAAGCGGCAGCGGCGTACTGGCTGCACGAGCCACCACGGGCGTCATTCCCAAAGCCGTGCCCGCAATCATCGTACGTCGTGTCATGCCGGCGCGCGCACGAAAATTCGAGAATGATAAAGGCCCGGACATCGGTCTTCCCTGATGCATGAAAACTCGGCCAAGCCTTGCAGGAATTCTTTACCAACTTGCTCAGGATTCCGGGGAAGACCGGCGATTCCCGCATCACGGCAACAGGATTGCAACCATCGCGCGGCAAACGATCCCTGAAGCACACTTACAGGACTTGAGGGACATGAGACAGGTTGCCTTTCCGGAACTTGCGCGCGTCGACGGTCAGATGATCAACCTGCCGACACTTGACACCGCCGTCGAGGCCGCCATCAGTCGGGCCGGGACCGGCGAGGGTTTTCGTCTGTTTACGCTCAATCTCGATCATATCGTCAAGCTGCGCGGCGATGCCGCGTTCCGCGCCGCCTACGCGCGCGCCGAACTCGTTTCCGCCGATGGCGCGCCCGTTGCGGCCCTTGCTCGCCGGCAGGCAGGGCAGATCGAGCGGACAACCGGCGCCGACCTCGTGATGCCGCTGTGCGCGAGTGCCGCGCGGGCCGGTATCCCGATCGCACTGTTCGGTTCGAGCGATGAGACCCTGGAAACCTCCGCGCGCAAACTGACAGTCCGTTTCCCCTCGCTGATCATCGCCCATCGCGAAAGCCCGCCCTATGGGTTCGATCCGCAATCGGAGGCCGCCACCGCCGCAGCGCGACGCATCGAGGCTTCGGGCGCGAAGATCGTCTTCGTTGCACTTGGCGCACCGAAGCAGGAGTTTTTTGCCGCTCACATGGCGGACATCACCCCGGGTCTCGGCTTCGTCTGCATCGGAGCCGCGCTTGACTTCATCGCCGGGACGCAGGATCGTGCGCCCGCGATTTTCCAGAAAACGGGCCTCGAATGGCTCTGGCGGCTCGGCACTAACCCGAAGCGCATGGCCAAACGCTACTGGCTCTGCGCGCTGGTGCTCATATCGTTGCTGACACAGGGATCGATACCCACGCCAGGACGAAGCGCCGCCTGAGCCTTCCGGCTCAAGCCTCGGCGATCACCGTTTCCGTCATCGCAAGATAAGCATCCGTCGCGCGGTCGACCGCAAAGGCAGCGGCATGGGCCATGCGCGGCATCGGATCTCCCGGCTCGGCGAGGGCCTTGTCGATCGCCCGCGCGATGGCGCTCGCATCGCCGATCGGCACCACCGTGCCGAAGCGACCGTGCTCCAGGATTTCGCTCGGCCCGTCGGTTGCGGTCGCAACGACTGGCAGGCCGTGGTCCAGCGCCTCGGCGACGACATTGCCGAAGCTCTCGCGCTTCGATGTCAGCACAAGGCATCGTGCCTGCCGATAGGCGGCGGAGGGGTCGCGCAAATAGCCCAGAAAACGCACGCGTTCCGCGATACCGAGCCGAGCCGCCTCGCGTTCAAGATCGGCCCGCAACGGACCATCACCGACGATGCTGAGTGTCGCGCCTGCATGGGCCACCTTCGAGAAGGCTGCAAGCAGGGTTGGCAGGTCCTTGTCCACGTTGAGCCGGCCGACAAACAGCACGATTGGCGCCCTGCCCGCGAGAGCCGCGGCATCGGGCCGGATCTGCTCGCCCTCGGCGCGATAGACCGGATTGTAGATCCGCATCAGCCGGCGGGAACTGGCGCCGTGCTTTGCGATCAGCGTGTTGCGCAGCCCGTCGGAGACTGTGACAGCCCGGCCGCAAAGCCGCGTAAAGACCGGTGTCAGCCGATTGCCAAGGCGCGAGAGGAACTGCGGTTCAGACGCGAAGAAGCCGTGGTATGAAATCACGGCGTGCCGGTGACGGAACGTCATCAGCGCTGCGATCATGTGCTTGAGGTTGGCGACACCGAGCCCCGACAGCGAAACATCCGGTTTCAACGTGAGCAGGAGCCGCGCGAGGCCGAGCGTCGCGCCGAAATGGCCGCGCGGCAAGGTGACGCGCTTGATAGCCGGATCGATGAAGGTCTCGTTCTCGGCCGCATCGTAATCGACGGCGAAGGTCACCTCGTGGCCACGGCGCGCGAATTCGGATGCCAGAAGCGCCCAGACCCGTTCTGCGCCGCCGCCGATCAGCGCCGGCATATAAAAGAGATATTTACGTGACGGCATTAGCTTGAGACCCAATCCGCTCGGAATTTCCCGAGACTCGTGCCACAAATTTCAGAAGATTCTGTTTCTCCAGAAGGGGTTGCCTTGAAAATCGTCATCGGTCTTGCGGAGGCAGATTGCCGTGGGTGGCTTGCTGATTTCGCGCGTGATCTGCAGGCGGCCGGCTATTCGCCGCGTTTTGACATACGCCCGTCGTTGGCTGGGCCGGATCACGCGGTTTCGCTCGCACTCGGCATCGAGAGCCGCCTCTACGGCGTGAGCCGCGACTGTTGGCTTCCGCTGCCTCCCGATAACCTGCCCCGCCTCGCAGCGGACGATATGAGCATTTGGACGCTGGATCTCTCCGGTACGACGGGGAGTCAGGCGGATCTGAGTCTTTTGCTCGGACAGGACAGCGTGCTGGCGGACCTCCCGGCGTTCCTCTTTGCGGGGAACTGGCCAACAGTTGCGCTCCGCCGCCCCGATGGAAGCCTTGCGGCGCACGGATTGCCCTCGGTCGAAGGACCGGAAATTGCTCTCAACAGCTTGCGCGAGATTACCCGTCGTATCTCGACGCTTGTCCTTATGGCACTAGACGGCAAGGAACGACCATCGATCGAACCGCTCTATGCCGTTCGATCGAAAAGCCGCTTTGCTCCGCTGTTTTTTGCCGGCCAAAACTTGGTCCGCAAGGTGGCGGAAAAGGCTCTTCCGTCCCGTTTTTGTGCCAACCACTGGCACGTGGGCATCCGCCCCGCACAGCGGCTCCACCCCGAAAGCGCACAGGCACCCGAAGGGTTCCGCTGGCTCGACGACGACGGCACCCGGTTCTTCGCTGATCCCGTTCTCTGGCAGGAAGAGGGGCGAAGCTTCCTGTTCGTCGAGGAACTGCCTTATTCGACCTGGAGAGGGATAATCGCCTACACGGAACTCGACGAGAACGGTTCTCCGATGTTCCGGCCGAAGCCGGTCATCGAGCGGAAGACGCATCTTTCCTACCCCTATCTCTTCCGGCACGACGGGGCGATCTACATGATGCCCGAAAATGCGGAGGAAGGGCATGTTCCGCTCTACCGCGCGCGGCAATTTCCCGACGACTGGGAAGAACTCCCGCCACTGATCCCAGGGAAAGAACTGCACGATGCCACACTTTTCGAGCATGACGGGCGATGGTGGGTACTCGCGAATGCCGCGCCACATGGCAAGGCGAACTGGGATTGTCTCGTCGCCTTCCACGCCCCTTCGCCGCTTGGACCCTTCACGCCGCATGCGCTCAATCCGATCATGGTTGACGCTCGCCATGCACGATGCGGCGGCCCGCCCTTGCGGATCGACGGGCGGTTGATCCGCCCCGTCCAGAACTGCCTCGGCGGCTATGGACGCCGGTTGCATTTCTTCGAGATCGAGGAATTGAGCCCGACATCCTTCCAACAACGACGGCTGGGTGAATTCGCACCCCAAGCCGGCGCGGCAATGCAAGGCGTGCACACATACGGGCGGACGGACAAATTCGAGGTCATCGATGCGCGCTTCCCGCGCGACCTCCGCTAGGGACCACCGTCGAGGTTACGCCTCGCAATGAACGGCAGGGCGGCGGCAATCATCACGAAGCGCCCGACATGGTGCGCCGTCACGTAGAGTGGATCGAGCCCCAGTGCGAGGCCGAGCAGCACCATCGCCTCCAACCCACCGGGCGCATAAGCGACCAGAACCATGCCAAGCGGCAGACCGATCAGGAATGCGACAATCACCGCGCCCAGGGCCGCGATGGCGGATGTCACGAGAAAGACGGCGATGCCCGGAAGCGCCAGCGCCCGGAGCGAGGTGCTGTCAAGCGCGGAGAAACGCGACCCGGCGAAAATGCCGACAAGAAGCATCGCGAGACCGGCGACAGCATCCGGCGGCGTGCCGACCACGGTGCCCGCAACATGCAGACCGCCCGTTGCGGTCATGCCGCCCAGCAGGAACGGCGCCATAACGCCGAGGCGCTCGAATACCAGCGCGATTATAACGCCAGCCGCGCAAATCCCCGCGAAGGCTGGCGCGGAAAGAAGCGGAATCGGCGCGATATCGATGCGCGGCGCAGACAGGATCACGACGCTTGGCAGCACGGCGATCAGCACGAAGAGACGGAAGGCCTGAATAGCGGCCACGCGCAACATGTCCACCTTCCGCGTCGCAGCCGTCGCGATCACGACCGAGAGCGCGCCGGGGACGGACGCGAAGAACGCCGTCTCCCGATCCCAGCCGAAGCCACGCGTTAGAGTCGCACGTCCGGCCTGCACGATGATCCATGTCGTCAGCGCCAACCCGACAAGCGAGGCTGGATAGCGCGAGATGATCCCGATCATCTCCGGTGTGATCGCCGAACCCGTAACAATGCCGGCGAGCAGCATGCCGACATCGCGCAGGAACGATGGAAGATAGGGATCGAAGCCGAAGCGAATGACGCCGACCATCCCCACCATCGCGCCGGAAAGCCAGGGTGCGGGCAGGCCAAGCAACCAGAAGACGGCACCGCCGAGAACCCCGCCGGCAAGCGTCGGCAGGATGCGCCGGAGGAAAATCTCCCGCGCTTCGTCCGTCACAGAGCGTTGACGGCGCGCACCAGACGTTCCGCCGCCTCCGCGATATCGTCAGAACGGCGCAGATAGCACAGGCGGAGATAGCCCTGCCCCCTCGCGCCGAAAGCCGTGCCCGGGGCAAGCCCGACGTTCGCCTCGTCGATCAGATGAAAGGCGAGCCTGCGTGTATCCTCGACTCCCTCGACCCCGAAAAAGAGGTAGAACGCTCCCTGCGGCGGCGCAAAACGGAAGCGCGGTGCCCGGGAGAAGGCTTCGACAAGCAGGTCGCGGTTATGACGGGCCTGCGTGACCTGCTCGCGAATGAAGTCCTCCCCGCCCCGGATCGCCGCTTCCGCCGCGCGCTGGGAGAAAACCGCCGTGCCGGAACTCGAATACTGGATGAGGTTGACGATGGTCTGCCCGAGCACCGCCGGCGCCTCAAGCCAACCGACTCGCCAGCCGGTCATCGCCCAGTTCTTCGACATGGTCTGCACGAAGAAGATGCGATCGTCAGCGCTCATCAGGTCGCGGAAGGATGGCGCACGCGCGCCCTCGTAATAGAATTGCCCATAGATCTCGTCGGCGATGATCCAGAGACCGTGCTTGCGGGCGATCTCCAGTATCGCGGCGAGTTCCTCGGTCGACGCGGTCCAACCGGTCGGATTCGCCGGCGAATTGATGACGATCAGCCTCGTGCGCGGGGTCACGGCGGAGGCGATCGCCTCGATATCGATCTGCCAGCCGGCATTGCCGAAGCGCATCGGCACCTCGCAGGGGCTCGCGCCCGACACTGTTACCGCGCCTATGAAATTCGGCCAGGCCGGCGTCGGGACGATCACCTCGTCCCCCGGCCCGGCAGCCAGCGTCGTGGCGATCTGAAGCGCGTGCATGCCGCCCGACGTGACGAAGATCCGCTCAGCCGCGACCGGCTTGGCGTAAAGATCCGTCAGGTAGGCGGCGATCGCCTCGCGCAGGCTCGGGATACCCGCCTGATACGTATAGAAGGTCTCGCCTTCCGCGAGCGATTTCCGCGCGGCCTCGGCGATGAAAGCGGGCGTCGGCCGATCGCCCTCGCCCACCCAGAGCGGCAGAAGGCCAGGCTTGTTGCGGCCGTAATCGAAGACCTCGACGATGCCGCTCGACGGAGCGGCCAACGCGTTGGCGCGGATGGAAAGGCGATCGAGAGAAGGAGGATTCGTCATTGGTCCGGTTATGGGCCAGCCCCGGGCGCCATGCAATCCGGTCCGGTCGACAAAATACGGGCCGCGCTTGTGACGCGGCCCGGCATGGCAAGAGGGAGAACGCCGCTCACTTCTTGAGGAGATCGCGGATTTCCATCAGCAGCTTCTCCTGAGCCGGCGGTTCAGCCGGTGCCGCGGGAGCTTCTTCCTCTTTCTTCTTCAGGTTGTTCATGCCCTTGACGACCATGAACAGGACCCAAGCGATGATGACAAAATTGATCACCACAGTCAGGAAGTTGCCCCAGCCGAGAACGACGGCGGTCTTCTTTGCATCGGCAAGTCCCGCGCCCTGCGCTGCCGTGCCCTTGAGCACGAGATACAGGTTGGAGAAGTCGACATTGCCGATGACCGCCGAGATCAGCGGCATGAAGACGTCGCCCACCATCGAGTCGACGATCTTGCCAAAGGCGGCGCCGATGATGACACCGATCGCCAGATCCACCACGTTGCCCTTAAGAGCGAACTCTTTGAACTCTTTCAACATTCCGGTTTGGCCCTTCCCTGCCAAAAGGCCGGACTCCAAGAAAGACATCCGGCCAATACCCCGACGCGCCCCGGCCTTCCGCCTATCTTCAGCTACGCCGAGGGCGAAGCTATACGAAGGTCTGATATTCAGCAATCCGAACTCGGCTTAACGGCGCCAAGCCCTTGTGCCGACTTGCGAAGCCTTGCGCGCCATGGAACATTCATTTCCCCGCAAGAAGGGACAGGACAGCGAATGCTCACAGGCTGGGTCGCGCTCGTTTCGGCGATGGTCTATCTGCTCGCCTTGTTCGCGATCGCCTATTACGGCGATACGCGGGGCGGCTTCCTGCTCAAGGGGCGTGCACGCTCGACGATCTATGCCCTTACGCTCGCGGTCTATTGCACCTCCTGGACCTTCCTCGGTTCAGTGGGGCTTGCCTCCCATGCAGGCCTCGACTTCCTGCCGATCTATCTCGGCCCGCTGATCGGCATCCTGCTCGGGCTTCCGTTAATCGCGCGGATCACCCATATCGTAAAATCGCAGCGCATCACCTCGGTCGCGGATTTCATCGGCGCGCGCTACGGCAAGAGCGGCAAGGTGGCAGCGCTCGTTGCGGTGATCGCGGTTGTCGGCACCGTCCCCTATATCGCGCTCCAGCTGAAGGCGATTTCCGCCGCTCTCGAAATCATCGTCTTCCGTCAGTTCGGCTATGTACCGCACTTCGGCGGCCTTGCGGCACTCGGCGATGTCTCGCTGTTCGTCACTATCGTACTCGCAGCCTTTGCAATTGCGTTCGGCACGCGCCACATCGATGCGACAGAGCATCAGGACGGGCTGATGCTGGCCGTCGCCGCTGAGTCGCTCGTGAAACTGGTGGCCTTTCTCGCCGTTGGTGTTTTCGTCGCTTATTTCATGTTCGACGGCTTCCATGACCTCTTCACGAAGGCGAAGGAAGTGCCTGCCGCCGCGGCCATGCTGTCGACGCCCCCCAACCCCTGGGTCTGGACAACGACGACCCTGCTTGCGGCCTGTGCGATCTTTCTCCTCCCGCGCCAGTTCCACGTGATGGTGGTCGAAAACCGTGATGCGCGCGATCTTCGGCAGGTCGCCTGGCAGTTTCCGGCTTATCTCGTTGCGATCAACGTCTTCGTCATTCCCATCGCGCTTGCGGGGCTCATCACGTTTCCGCAAATCGGGGTCGATCGAGATTTCATGGTGCTCTCACTGCCACTGCAGGCAGAGGCCGGCACCATCGCCCTCATCGCGTTCATCGGCGCGCTTTCGGCTGCGACCGCGATGGTGATCGTCGAATCCGTCGCCTGCGGCATCATGATTTCGAACGATCTGGCGATGCCCTTCCTGCTCCGGCGCACCGACCTGCGTCCGAAGGATTTGATGAGCGAGAACCCCGCCGACCAAACGGTCAGCCCCAACATGGTGCAGACCGTGCTCACGATCCGGCGTATCGCGGTCGTCGTCATCCTCTTCCTCGGCTTCCTCTACTACCGCAGCTCGGAGAAGGCGGCGCTGGCCTCGATCGGCCTTCTCTCGTTCGCCGCCATCGCCCAGCTCGTACCCGCCTTCTTCCTCGGGCTCTTCTGGCAGCGTGTGAACGCCGCCGGCGCCGTTGCGGGGCTGAGCATCGGCTTCCTGAGCTGGCTCTATCTCCTGTTCCTGCCCACGCTCGCGGGCGAGGGGGGGTACCTCGCGCATTTCGTTCGCGAAGGGCCGATGGGGTTCACCTTCCTCGCCCCACACCGGTTGATGTTCGCCGAGGTTCCGCACCTCGTCCAGGGCGTGGTGATCTCGCTCGGTCTCAACACACTCGCGTTGATCGCCTTCTCCTATTTGCGCGAGGCGAGCCCGATCGAGCACTTACAGGCAAGCCTCTTCACCGGTCCGGAGGCGACGGCCACCGGCCCCGGCTTCAAACTCTGGCGAAGCTCCGTCTCGGTCGACGACCTCCGGTCAACGGTCGCGCGCTATCTCGGCGACGAGCGCACCGAACGCGCGTTCCATTCGTTCGAGAAACAGCAGGGCAGCGTCTTCACGCCTGGGCAGGAAGCGGATGCGCATACGATCCGCTTCGCAGAGCAACTGCTCGCATCCGCGATCGGCGCCGCCTCGTCGCGCCTCGTCCTTTCGCTGATGCTCAGGCGACGCAACGTCTCGACCGAGGCCGCCCTCAAACTGCTCGACGATGCCTCGGCAGCAATCCAGTATTCGCGCACGCTCCTCCAGCACGGCCTCGACCATACTCGGCAGGGCGTGACGGTTTTCGATCAGGAACTGCGGCTCATGTGCTGGAATCGCGCGTTCCAGGATCTTTTCAACCTGCCGCCGCATCTCGTTCGCTTCGGCATCGGGATGGACGAGATCATCGCGTTCAACGCGCGACGCGGCCTTTACGGCAAATCGACCTCGGCGGATGTGATCGCGCAGCGCATTCTCGCGCTGGTGCGGGAAACCGTTCCGCAGCGCCTCCGCCTCACACCCTCGGGGCGGGTGATCGAGATCCGCTCCAACCACCTTCCCGATGGCGGTCTCGTCACCACCTATTCGGACATTACGGACGCGGTCGCCGCCGAGAAAGCGCTCGAGGATGCGAACGCCACGCTCGAACGTCGCGTGAAAAAACGCACCGAGGAGCTGATGCAGGCGAACAAGGAACTCGCCCGCGCCAAGCTCGAAGCCGAGGAGGCGAATGTCTCGAAAACGCGGTTCCTCGCAGCCGCGAGCCACGACATCATCCAGCCGCTCAACGCGGCCCGCCTCTATTCGACGGCCCTGAGCGAGGCCTTGCGCGGCAGCGCGCAGGTCGAGCTTGCCAGCAATGTCGAGGTATCGCTCAATGCGGTGGAGGATGTGCTCTCCGCCCTGCTCGAAATCTCCCGGCTCGATGCCGGCAAGCTCCAGCCGGAACTCTCGACCTTTTCGATCGGCGATCTGCTGAGCCAGCTCCAGATCGAATTCGAGCCGGTGGCCGCCGCGAAGGGAATCCGCCTGACGGTGTTGCCCTGTTCGCTGATGGTCAATTCGGATCGCCGCATGCTGCGCCGCGTGCTGCAGAACCTCATCTCCAACGCGATCAAATATACGGTTAAGGGCCGCGTGCTGGTCGGCACCCGCCGCGGGCCGGCAACCCTCAAGATTCTTGTCTACGATACCGGCATCGGCATTCCGGCGAACAAGCAGAAGGCCGTGTTCAAGGAATTCCAGCGGCTCGATCAGGGCGCGCGCATCGAGCGAGGGTTGGGGCTCGGGTTGTCGATCGTCGAGCGGATCATCAAGGTTCTGGGCCTTAAACTGGATCTCGCCTCGCGCGCCGGCAAGGGTACGGTATTCGCCGTTTCCGTGCCCCATTCCGGCATCCGCAGCCCGCCGGCAACGGGCACCGCCGATCAGCAGGCGCCCGCCGCAGCCTACTCGCCGCTTTCCGGCCTCAGCGTCATCGTCATCGACAACGAGCCGACGATCCTCGACGGGATGAACCGCATGCTCTCGGGTTGGGGCTGCACGGTCGTCACCGCCAACGACGCGGAGGACGCGATCTGGCGCCTAAAGACAGCGCATATCTGGCCGGATATCGCCCTCGTGGACTATCAACTCGATACCGGCAACGGCATCGACGCGGTCAGGGCACTTCGCCGGCAGTTCGCCTCGACGCTGCCCGCGGTTCTCATCACGGCGGACCGCTCGCCCGAAATCCGCGAGAAGGCGCAGAACGAGCGGCTCGAATTCCTCAACAAGCCGGTGCGCCCACCGGCGCTGCGCGCTCTGCTCGCACAATTGCGGCTCCGTGCCGGGCAGGCAGCGGAATAGCGCATCTTGTAGGACGTGGCCGTCCGGGCTAGAGAACGGGGATGCGTGCAAGATCCTCCGTCATCGGCCTGTTGCGGATCATCCTGATCCCGCTCGTCTGCGCGCTGTTCGCGCTTTCCGGGGTCGCTTCCTCGCGCGCCAATGGCACGCGGCTCGCGGACCCCGACCGTCTGGCGAAACTCGCACTGTGCCTGCCTTCCGGCCTGCCGACCGACGAGGCGCCGCACGATCACGATTGCGGCGACTGCTGCCTCGTCGTTCCCGTCGCGCTCGCCCCGCCGCAGCCTGTCGTACTCGCCGCTCCAGCGGTTACTGGTAGAGCTGACCCGCGCGAGAGGAGCGCCCGGCGTACCAGCGATGACTATCTCCTGCCTTGGTCGAGAGGCCCGCCTGCGACGACCTGATCCGTCACAGGCTTACTCTTACCTTTCAGGATAAAACCATGACCACTCTTCTTCCTGGGCGCGCCCGGTTGCGCGCGAGCGCTTTCGCGCTCCTTTTCTCGCTTGCGGTTCCGGCTTCTCTCCCCGCCCCCGCGTTCGCCCATGACTACAAGGCGGGCGATCTTCAGATCGATCACCCTTGGTCCCGCGCGACCCCCGGCGGCGCCAAGGTGGCGGGCGGCTTCATGACCATCCGCAACAACGGCAGGGACAGCGACCGCCTTGTCGGCGGCACTTTCGACGCTTCCGGCATCGTCGAGATTCACGAAATGAAGATGGACGGCGGCGTGATGAAGATGCGCGCGCTCGAAATCGGCCTCGAAATCAAGCCCGGCCAGTCGGTCGAACTGAAACCGGGCGGCTATCACGTCATGTTTATCGACCTCAAGCGATCGCTGAAGGAGGGCGAGAGCGTCAAGGGCGAGCTCGTCTTCGAGAAGGCAGGACGCATCGCGGTTGAATACAAGATTGAAAATCGCGGCGCCAAGTCCGGCTCTGACGATCATGGAGCCCACAAGGGCCACGGAGCGCCGAAGTCATGAACACGCTGAAGCTGGTCCGTCTTGTAGCCTGGAGCAGCATCGCCATTCTCACGGCGGCGATGCTTTATCTTCTCCTCGCGCCGAAGCCGGATAGCGGCAGCGGGGTCGCCGGTATCGGCGGCCCATTCCGGCTAGCCGCAGCCGATGGCAGCACCGTGGACAGCGAGCAATTGAAGGGGCGCCCTTTCGCGCTGTTCTTCGGGTTTACGCATTGTCCGGATGTCTGCCCGACGTCGATGCTCGAAATCACGAATGACCTCAATGCACTCGGTGACCTCACAAAAGCTTTCCGGGTCTATTTCGTGACGGTCGATCCCGCTCGGGATACGGCAGCTCTCCTCAAGGAATACACGGGTTCGTTTGACCCGCGCATTGTCGGTCTCGTGCCGAAGGACGAACAGGAACTGGCAGCGATGGCCCGTTCTTATCGCGCGATCTACCGCAAGGTCGAAACACCATCCGGCTACACCATGGATCATACCGCCACGATCTACCTGATGGACGCGAAGGGCGAGTTCTTCGGCTCGCTCGATAGCAAGGAAACGCCCGAGGTTCGGCAATCCAAGCTCAAGCGTCTGATCGCAAAGGGGTGAGATCTCAGGTGTCGCCGTCGGTACGATACGGTGGACGGCCGCAGGTCAGCGCGACATCGAGCAGATCGAGCCGGTCCTGCCCCCAGAAAACCTCGCCGTCGAGCACATAGCTCGGCGCACCGAAAACGCCAGCCTGAAGCGCCCATTCGCGATTGGCCTCGTAAGCCGCGCGAACGGCATCGCTCGCCGCTGCGGCGAGCACTGCGTCCGCGTCCTCGCCCGCCGCTTCGAGCACCTTGGCAACTTCTTCGGTACCGGAGAGATTGCGATCTTCCGCCCAGACCGCGCGATGAGCGCCCGCCAGATAGGGCTCGGGCGAACGTCCTGCCGCCTGCAAAGCGATGATGGCGCAATCGGCCAGAACCGGATCGAACGGAAAGCCTTTGGGCCTGAGATTGAAGGGCACCTGCCGGAACGACCGCCAGCGCTGAAGCTCGACGAAGCGATAGGCCTGCCGTACGGGGTGACGTTTCGCGAGCGGCAGGCCGCCGGTTTCGCTGAAAACGTTGAGGAGCATCACCGGGCGATAGCGGATCGTCACACCATGCCGCTTCGCAAGGGCATGAAACGGTGCCGAGCCGAGATAGGCCCAGGGACTCATGAGGGTGAAGAGATAGTCGATGGTTCGGGACACAGGGCAACCTTCCTCAAATCAAAAGTTGCTCCAGTAGATCGTGCCGGATTCGGCGCGGTCAATCCCGTGCGCTCAGCGATCCTTCAACCCGCTCTCGACCGCAAGGAAGGCTTCGATCTCCGGTGCGAACTCCGGCGAAGGCCCGTCGTAGCCCGCCATTTCCATCAACCGGGCAGCGGGCACGAACTGGCGCTGCTTCTTCGCGTAGAGCCCGCCCCTTACCAGCGCGATCGCGGCGGTCGCAGCTTCGCCCTTGTCGTTCCGCGTGATGAAGCGGTGCTCCATCACGAAGGAGGTCGCGCGCCAGCAGACGATGCGGGACTCGAGCGTGAAGGCCTGGAACGGCCGCAACTCGCGCCGGTAGCGGATTGCGCTGCCGGAGAGCATCGGCAGGAGCCCCTCCTTCAGCACCGCCTTCCACAGCCCGGAGCGCAGCAGGAGATCCGCCCGCCCGAGATCGGCGATGGTGAGATAACGGCCGTTGTTGAGATGCAGGTTCGTATCGAGATCGAGCGGCCAGACGCGGAAATCCAGTCGCGAAACCCCGAACGGCGCCTCGATCCGCGCCCGGAAGGGCGCGGTGAGGAACAGCCAGATAACCCGGAACCAGAGATTCACGCCGCCGCCTTGTGCGGATTGAACCGGCCGTAGAACGTCTCGCCCTTGCGGGCCATCGAGCGCAGCAGCTTGTTGGGCTTGAAGCGATCACCGTGCTTGGCCGCCAGCTTCTCGCAGAGCGCCACAAAGGCCTTGGTGCCCATCCGGTCGATGTAGGAGAGCGGCCCGCCGGTATAGGGCGCGAAGCCGAACCCGAGGATCGCGCCGACATCCGCCTCGCGCACATCGGTGATGACCTTTTCCTCGACCGTGCGCGCCGCTTCGAGCGCCTGCACGGCCAGGAGACGGTCAACGAGTTCCTGCCGATCGATGCCATCGGCGTCGAGCTTGACCTTCTGGAGATCGGCAAGGCCCGGCCAGAGCATCTTCCCGCCCGGCGCGTAATCATAGAAGCCCTTGCCATTCTTGCGGCCGAGACGGTCGAGATCAACGACCATCTTCTTCAGGAGCGCTTCCTGGCGCGGATCGATCGAAGCCTCGCCGAGGTCCTTCTTGGTGGCCTGCAGAATCTTCCAGCCGAGATCGAGCGCGACCTCGTCGTTGAGGGAGAGCGGACCAACGGGCATGCCCACCTTCTTGGCCATGTTCTCGATCATCGCGGCGGGAACACCCTCAGCGAGCATTAGGTGCCCCTCGCGGATGTAGTTGAGCACGCAGCGGTTGGCGAAGAAGCCACGGCAATCGTTGACGACGATCGGCGTCTTCCGGATCGCGCGGACGAAATCGAGCGCAGTCGCCAGCGCGCGGTCACCGGTGCGGCGGCCCATGATCACTTCGACGAGCAGCATCTTCTCGACGGGGGAGAAGAAATGCACGCCGATGAACTGGCTCGGCCGGGCGAAGTTCTCGGCGAGCGAGGAGATTGGCAGGGTCGAGGTGTTGGAGGCGAAAATCGTCCGCCGGCCGATCACCTCCTGAACCTTCCTGATCACCTCGGCTTTGACCGCGCGATCCTCGAACACCGCCTCGACCACAAGATCGCAGCCCTTGAGGGCGTTGTAATCCGGCGTCGCATGGATGCGGGCGAGCAGCGCGTCACGGTCCGCGGTCTTGGCGCGGCCTTTCATGATCTGGTCGCTCATCAGCTTGTGCGAATAGGCCTTGCCCTTGTCCGCCGCTTCCTGATCGCGATCGACCAACACGACGTTGAGCCCGGCCTGCGCCGAGACATAGGCGATGCCGGCGCCCATGAAGCCGGCGCCGACGATGCCGACGCGGCGGATCTTCGTCGGCGGCACATCCGCCGGGCGGCGCGCGCCTTTTTCCAGCTCGCCCTTGGAGATGAAGAGCGAACGGATCATCGCCGCCGCCTCGGGCGTGCGGAGGATATGGGCGAAATAGCGGCTCTCGACGCGCAGCGCGAGATCCATCGGAAGCTGCAAGCCCTCGTAGACCGCCTGAAGGATCGCCTTCGCGGCCGGATAATTGTCCTGAGTCTCGCGGCGGTAGATCGCGTTAGCGGGCGGCCAGATCATCATGCCCGCCGGGGAATGGACCTTGTTCGAGGGGTTCTTGAACCCCTCGACATCCCACGGCGCCTTGGCCGAACCACCGGCCTTGATCCATTCCCTGGCCTTGGCGACGATTTCCTCACGCGGGGCGACGGCGTGAACGAGGTTCATCGCCTTGGCCTGCGCCGGCTTGATCTGATCGCCCTTGAACAGCATCTGGAGCGCATCGCCGGTCTGCATCAGACGCGCGACGCGCTGCGTGCCGCCGGCGCCGGGGAATAGTCCGACCTTGATTTCCGGCAGGCCGACGCGCGTCTTGTCGCTATCGGAGATCACCCGGTAGTGGCAGGAGAGCGCGAGTTCGAACGCGCCGCCGAGGCAGGTACCGTGTACCGCCGCCGCGAAGGGTTTGCCGCAGGTCTCAAGCTTGCGATAGAGCTGGCTGAGGCTCGCTGAAGCGTCGAAGAAGAAGCGCATCGCCGCTTCCTCACCTTCGCTCTTCACGCGCTTCCTGTATTCCGGCCCGAGGCTCGAGAGCATCGTGAGGTCAGCGCCGCCAGAGAAAGCATCCTTCCCGGAGGTGATGACGCAGCCCTTGATCGCCTCGGTACCCGCCACATGCTCGACGACCTTGGCCAGTTCCTTCATCACATCCTGCGTGATGACGTTCATCGAACGCTCCGGCATGTCCCATGTGAGGAGAGCAATGCCGTCGGCGTCGGTTTCGAAGCGGAAGTTGGTGAGTTTCATGATCGTCATTCCTCGTCGATCTCGATAGCTAGTTGCTGAGACGCAGCGGCGAGTACTGCACTCTCCATCCATTCGGGAACTTCAAACCAAGCTGGCCTTGCTGACGATTGCGGAAAACCAAGCGGTCGCCCGGGTTCGTCACACCACCGCATTGCCACCCGACGCCGACCGTTTTCTGGTCTAATAATTGCCACTGCAAAGCCGTGGCGGGGATCGTTGTAGACTGTATGATAGATAACCTGTTCGAACGTTCCTCCACCTCGAATCGGCACTTGCCTCAGATCATCGGGTTCCATTTCACACCCGCTCAACAATCATCGCGGTGCCCATGCCGTGGGCGACGCACAGGGTGACAAGGCCGGTCGAGAGGTCGCGGCGCTCAAGTTCGTCGATCACCGTGCCGAGGATCATCGCGCCGGTCGCGCCGAGCGGATGACCCATCGCGATCGCACCGCCGTTGACGTTGACCTTGGCGGGGTCGATATCGAAGGCCTGCATGTAGCGCAGCACGACAGACGAGAACGCCTCATTGATCTCGATGAGATCGATATCCTTGATCGACATCTTCGTCCGGGCGAGCAACTTCTCGGTGACATCAACAGGGCCGGTCAGCACCAGCGCGAGATCGGAGCCGAGTGTCGCGAAACCCCGGATGCGTGCGCGCGGCTTCAGGCCTCCCTTGCGGCCCGCCGCCTTAGAGCCGACGAGAACCGCCGCGGCGCCATCGACGATGCCGGAGGAATTGCCGGCGTGATGGACGTGGTTGATCTTCTCGACCTCCGGGTGGCCCTGGATCGCCACCGCGTCGAAGCCGCCCTGCTCGCCCATCATCACGAAGGAGGGCTTGAGGCCGCCAAGCGCCTGCATGTTCGCTTCCGGGCGGATCGTCTCGTCCTTGCCGAGGATCGTCAGTCCGTTGATATCCTTGACCGGAATGACGGACTTGGAGAACCGCCCTTCCTCCCAAGCTTTCGCCGCGCGCTTGTGGCTCTCGACCGCGAAGGCATCGACATCATCGCGCGAGAAGCCGTATTTCGTGGCGATCAGATCCGCCGCCACGCCCTGCGGTGAGAAATAGGAGGGGATCGCGACGCTGGGATCGACCGCCGGCAACATGCCCGAAGCGCCCATGCCGACGCGGCTCATCGATTCGACGCCGCCGCCAATCGCGATATCCTTCTGACCGGCCATCACCTGCGCTGCCGCCGCCGCGACCGCATCGAGACCCGAAGCGCAGAAGCGGTTGATCTGGATGCCCGGCACGCTCTCGCCGTAGCCAGCCGCGATCGCTGCCGAGCGGGCGATGTCGGCCGAAGCCTCTCCCACCGGATCAACGCAGCCGAGAATGACATCATCCACGGTCTTCACATCGAGATCGTTGCGCTTCTGGATGGCGCGAAGCGCCGTTTCGGCAAGGCGAACCGCCGTCACCTCATGGAGCGCGCCATCGGCCTTGCCCTTGCCGCGCGGCGTGCGCACGTGATCGTAGATAAAGGCGTCCGTCATCGAACTCTCCTGTTGTAGGGGTCAGGCAGGCGGTTGCATCCGCCGCGCGAAATATCTCCGCCGGAGGCGGGGCGTTTACTCAGAACCGATCGGCCGGGAGGCCCATGATGGTGGTGGAGCCGGAGGAAATGCGAGCAAGCTGCGCGCCCGTTTCCGGCAACATGCGCTCGGCGTAGAATTTGGCAAGAACAAGCTTCGTTTCAAGGCGCTCGGCATCGCCGTTCGCCCCCTCCGCGAGCTTCGCCTGCGCGACCTTGGCCTGAAGGCCCCACATGTAGCCGAGCGCAACCAGGCCGAAGAGATGCATGTAGTCGCTCGAGCCGGCGCCGGCGTTGTCCGGATTCGCCATCGCGTTCTGCATGAACCACATCGTCGCCTGCTGGAGGTGGCCGAGCGACTTGCCGAGCGCACCGAGGAGCGGCTTGAGGCTCTCGTCGGCCTCGTTGGCCTTGATGAAGCTCTGCACCTCGTTGAAGAAGGCCATCACGGCGCGACCACCGTCGCGCGGGAGCTTGCGGCCGACGAGATCGAGCGCCTGAATGCCGTTCGCGCCCTCGTAGATCATGGCGATGCGGGCATCGCGCACGAACTGGCTCATGCCCCATTCCTCGATATAGCCGTGGCCGCCGAACATCTGCTGGGCCTTCACGGCATTGTCGAAGCCGCAATCCGTCAGCACACCCTTGAGCACCGGGGTCATCAGGCCGAGAAGATCATCGGCATCCTGCTTGGCCTTGTCGTCATCGGAACGATGGGCGACATCGCTCTTGAGCGCGGTCCAGAGGACGAGCGCACGCGCGGCCTCGTTGAAGGCACGGATCGAGAGAAGCGTGCGGCGGACATCCGGGTGAACAATGATCGGGTCCGCAGCCTTGGTCGGCTCCTTGGTGCCGGTCAGCGCGCGGCCCTGGATGCGGTCTTTCGCATAGGCGACGGCGTTCTGATAAGCGGCCTCCGACTGCGCGAGGCCCTGAATCGCAACACCGAGGCGGGCCTCGTTCATCATCACGAACATGGCGTTGAGGCCCTTGTTCTCGGCGCCGACCAGCCAACCGGTCGCGCCGTCATAGTTCATCACGCAGGTCGAATTGCCGTGAATGCCCATCTTGTGCTCGATCGAGCCGCAGGAGACCGCATTGCGGGCACCGATCGAACCATCTGGCTTCGGCAGGAACTTCGGCACGACGAACAACGAAATGCCCTTCACGCCCTCCGGCGCGCCTTCGATACGGGCGAGCACGAGGTGGATGATGTTCTCGGTAAGGTCCTGCTCGCCGGCGGAGATGAAGATCTTGGTGCCGGAAATCTTGTAGGAACCATCGCCCTGCGGGGCAGCCTTGGTCTTGATAAGGCCGAGATCGGTGCCGCAATGCGGCTCGGTGAGGTTCATGGTGCCGGACCACGATCCCTCGATCATCTTCGGAAGATAGGTCGCCTTGATCTCGCTGTTCGCATGCGTATGCAGCGCGGCGATCGCGCCCATCGTCAGCCCCGGATACATCGAGAAGGCCATGTTCGCGGAGGAGGAAAACTCGTTGATGATCGCGCCCATGGTGTACGGCAGCCCCTGCCCGCCGTATTCGGGATCAGCGGAAAGCCCCAGCCAGCCGCCACCGGTATAGGCGTCGTAGGCCTCCTTGAAGCCCTTCGGCGTTGTCACGCGGCCATCGTCATGGCGCTTGCACCCTTCAAGATCGCCAACACGGTTCAACGGCTGGAGCATTTCCTCACAGAGCTTCGCGCCCTCGGAGAGAATCGCCTCCAGCATGTCAGGCGAGAGATCGGAGAAACCGGGAAGATTGCCGTACTTCTCGATACCGAACACATCGTTGAGCAGGAAGCTGACATCCGCAGTTGGGGCGCGATAGCTCGGCATGGCAATTCTCCTTGGGCGGGCGTTTCCGTGATTATTGTTTACATATGAACTATCTAAACTCTTGGCAAGAGGAATTTCACACAGGCTCGCAAAAATGTGGTCAAACTCAACTGGATTTTGCCGGCATCACATAAAAATGAGGGCGACGCCAAGCGTCGCCCCCGATTTTCTGTCGGTTTTTGCCGCATTCAGAAGAGACGCAATACGCTCTGCTCGGACTGCGTCGCCAGGCTGAGCGCCGTAGAGGCGAGTTGCTGGCGGGTGTTGAGCGTAACGAGCTTGGCTGCCTCCTCGTTCTGGTCTGCCAGAACCAGAAGGTCGGACCCGGTTTCGAGCGTATCGATGAGGTCCTTGGTAAAGTCCTCGCGCGCCTGAACAACCGAGAGGTTTGAACCGAAGGTTGAGGCCTGATCGCGAAGCTTGGTGAGCGCGGTGGTGAGATCATCCAGCGCGTCGTTGATGTCCTTGTCCGACTGCCAGGTGTTGGTCGAGGCGTCGATCTTGAGACCGGCCGCGTTGAACTTCACGCCGGACACCGTGACCGAGGCCGTGTTCTTCTCGTTGAACTGGACCTTGAGGTTGCCCGAGTCGAGCAGGTTCGTGCCGTTGTAGCCCGAATCCGCTGCGAGTTGGTCGATCTGGGTACGGAGAGCATCGAATTGTGCCGCGAGATCCTTGCGGGTCGTGTTCGCCGTCGCGGCGCCGTATGACAGGGTTGTGCCGGTACCGAAGAGGCCGGTGAGGGTTGAGGCAGCGTCGTCGGTCGTCACTGCGAGCGCCGCTCCGTCGAGACCCTCGATCTTGAGGTTGCCCCCTTCGATCGTGGCCTTGACCTTCTGCGGCCCCGTTGTCGGGTTCAGCGTCGTGTTGTTGTTGATGCCGTCGGCGAGATCCTGGATGGTCGAGGTGCCCGAGACAGTCAGCACCGCCGTACCGTTGACCTTGATCACCTTGCCGCTGGTGAAGGTGCCGGCGGCCGCCGATGTCAGCAGGGTCGAAGAGGTCAGGTCACCTTCCGTGCCGACGATCTTGTTGGTGGTCGAAGTCGACTGGAGCGCCTGACGGGCGGAACCCTGGGCGGATTCGACCAGCTTGGTCAGAGCCTTGATGCCCTTGTCGGCCGCTTCGATCACCTTGGTCGCCTGACCGATCGAGTCGAGCAGGCTGGTCAGGTCGCGGGCGCGATTGGAGAGGCCGGAAGCCTGGAAGAAGTTGACGGGGTTGTCGATAGCGGAGTTCACACGCTTGCCGGTCGCCAGCTTGAGTTGCTGCTGCTGCTGTGCGGCGGTGGTCGACTTGATGGCGGAAAGCGACTGGCGAACGCCAACCGAGAGAGCGATATTGGCCATTTGAGGCACCTTTCTGGCTTATGCCCAAGGGCAGGATGCACTTGGTAATACCACCTGTAGTTGTAATTTCCTAACTAAACGTTTCGATTGCGTAAGTAGAATTTTACACGTTATGATTGCATATCGATTCAGCCTTGATGCCTCATCCTTCCTATCGGGATCGAGGCATTGCCGCCGCGTTTCGATAGCAAAAACGTCTAAATCGATTTTACATCTCTAAATGTGGAGATAAACGATGAATGAACGCGAAATATGTAAACAGATCATCGATTTTTCTTTGATCGCCAAGACACAACTCCAATCGAAAGAGACCGATCTCATCAAATCAATACTGACAGTTCTGATCATGGAAGCCGAAGATCTGGTCGAGGATTTTGACGAAATCGCTCTTCAACAACGCCAAAATAAACGCGCACACACCACCGGCTGAACGTCCTGACCGCGCGATTTTGTGCATCCTCCGGATCGCCACGATTAACTACTGGTTGCAATCGGCGCTCGACACGGCAGCTTGTGCCCATCTGTGCCAAAGCCGGTCAATTTCCGCCCAGCGGTTAACCCCAAATTTACCATAACAGGAAATGCTCGCCGCCAAGGGAAGGACCGCGCGCTGCCAGCAGTGATTCGGCACTTCCGTCACAGGTCTGGCCGCGGAAGTCGCGGCAACGGGAGCGGGGCCGAAAATGGCGAATGCAATGCCGTGGAGCGTTCGGGGAATCGATCCGGATATCCGGGAACAGGCGGTCGAAGCCGCCCATCGCTCCGGCCTTTCCGTCGGACAATGGCTCAATCAGGTGCTGGCCGGCAGCCTCGATGACGAGGATGACGGCGATGATTATGCGTCCTCCCGCTCAGCCGGTCGTTCGCCGCGCCGTCGCCCCTCGCGGATCGCCAATCTCGGCGAGCGCCTCGATCGCCTCGGCGGTCGCAGCACCATGACCGCTCTTTCCCGTTTCGCCGAAGAGAGCGACGATGCTCCTGTCCTCGATCTCATCGAACGCGCAGTGAAAGCGATTGAGCGGCTCGAAGCCGCGCGTGCCGTTCCAGGAGCCCCGCGCGATGCGGGCGCGGATATCCTGCGCGCGCTCGAACAGAAGATCGACTCCCTTTCCCGACCACGCGTCCAGACCGCCCCTTCGGTGCAGGATCCGCGTCTCGACGCCCTGATTTCAGCGCTCAGCCGCAACGCAGGAACGGTCGTACCGGCCGCCGTTCGCGCCGGCCCGGAAGACGACCCCGCCTTCAGCCGGACGTTGGCAGAGGTTGAAGCCCGCCAGCGCGACCTCGATTTGCCGGGCGGTTCCATGCGGACCGCTGCCCCCGTGCGCGGTGGCTCCGAGACACCAGCCCATATCGATTCCATCCGTCAGCAGCTCGATCTCCTGCTGAACCGGATCGACGACATGCGTTCCGAGCCCCGCCCGGAGGCAGTGCGCCTTCAGGAACGGATGACCGAGCTCTCGAACCGCATTCAGGAATGGGGCGAACGGCCACAGGATTCGATCGCCCAGTTGCGGCGCGACCTTGCGTCCCTTTCGGCCAGCGTCGAGGAACTGTCGCCGCAGCGCCTCGTGCGCATGGTTGAAGACGCCGTTGGGCGCATGGCGGAACGCATGGCCCGCAACGGCGCGGATTCGCTGCCCGACCGTCTCGCCGAGCCGCTCGAGCGCCTGCACGAGGATGTGCGGGCGGTCATGCGCGAAATGGCCGGGGCGCGGAACAACGACCGCCTCGCGCAGGAAGTCGGCAATATCTCCCGTCGCCTTGATCTGATGTCCGAAGCCGCCGATCCGGCCCGGATCGAGGAGCTCCAGCGCGAAACCGCCTCGATCAAGACGTTGGTCGGTCAGGCGGCACGCTCGCAGCCGTTGGAAGGTCTTGCGAAACAAATCGAGGCGATCTCCAGCCAGATCGACAAGTTCCAGCACGCACCGCTTCCCGGCGACGACCGCCAGATCCTCGACGCCGTTCGCGATGTCGGCGAGCGGCTCGACCGGCTCGATCCTTCCGCAACGATGGCGAAGATCGAAGCGAAACTGACCGATATCGCCCAGAGCATGAAGAAGATGGCGAAGGAGGCACAGCCTCTTCCCCAACTCGAGAATATCGCCGACCGCCTGGAGCGCATCGACCGGGCACTCGACAAGTCGAGCGGATCTCCCCTGGCTGGGCTCGATACGCTCACCGGCAGGCTCGAAAAGATCGGCTCGTCTCTTGACCGGATGGCCGAGCAACCGGCACGCGAAGATCAGGCGCCGCTCGTCGCCATGCTCGAAGCGCTTTCGAAGCGCATGGACGAGGTGCAGAGCAGCCGCGCGGATTCGAGCGCGCTCGACAACCTCCAGGGCGAGATCGCCGGGCTCGCGCGCCGCATCGACAGCGCCTCGCATGCTCCTGTCGGCTTCGATGGACTCGAACGGAATTTCTCCGACCTCCTGAGCCAAATCGATATGGCGCGGCAGGATATGCGCGCGGCCGCCGAGGACGCGGCGATGAAGGCGGCGCAAGAGACCCTGCGCAATGCTCCGCGCGATGAGACCGGCGAAACGCTTGCTGCCGAAGGACTCCTGCTGATCAAGCGCGATCTCAACGAATTCAAGAGTGCACAGAGCGAGGCCGAAAAGCGGACTCGCGCGACCCTGGAAGCGCTGCACGCAACGCTGGAAACCATGGTCTCGCGGCTCAGCGAGATGGAAAGCCGTCCCCGGGTGTCGGGCACGACGGTTGCCGCCGCCTCGGCGCCCACCGTCATGCCGAAGGCTGATCCGGTCCTGCCGCGGGCGGCCGCCGCTGCTTCCTCTGTCCGGCAGGAGCCGCCGCTCTCGGCGAGCCGGCCGTTACCGCCGCCCGACATCGATGTGCCGGTCGATCCTGGCGATCTGCCGCTCGAACCGGGGATGCAACCCGGTGCGGGGAATTCTCCGCACGAGAACGGCGATCCGCGCAGCAATTTTATTGCTGCGGCGCGGCGGGCGGCACAGGTGGCCGCCGAAAAGGGCCAAGCGGCGCTGGAAGAAGAAAAACCCGCCAAGGGCAAGTCGCGGATGAAGCTGACGGCAGGCGACGGCAGCTTCATTTCTCGCGCCCGCAAACCGATTCTGCTTGGTCTCGCGGCGCTGGTTTTTTCACTCGGCGCGCTGAAGGTGCTGACAATTCGCAATGCCTCGGCGCCCGACCCCAAGGCACCGATCAGCCAGCCGGCCATTCCCCTGCCGAAGGAGCAGCCGGCAGCGCCCGAAAAATCCGGCGATGCCGAAACTCCTGCTCCGACCAAGGATACGCCGCAAACCACCGGCAGCGGCGGCAATCCCGCCAACAGCGACGTGCACCAACCGCTGCCGTTCGGCGAAGGCCTGATGAAGCGCACACAGCGCCTCTCGGACAGCAACGCCATCACGCAGACTGACCCGGTGACGGTTGGCAGCGTTGGCAGCAACGGCGAAACAAGGCCAATTGAAACCGGGAAGAACGCACTGACCCAGCTTGTCAGCGAGAGCAACCTGAAGGGTAGCGACAAGCTCCGGCAGGCCGCGCTCGACGGACGCCCAGAAGCGATATTCGAGATCGGATCGCGCCTCGCCGACGGGCGGGGCGTCGCGCGGGATACCAAGCTGGCCGCGCGTTGGTTCGAGCAGGCTGCCGCCAGCGGGCACGGGCCTTCGCAATACCGCCTCGCGAGCCTCTATCGCGAAGGCAAGGGCATCGCCAAGGACTCGGCGCTTGCGTTCCAGTGGTTCGATCGCGCCGCCGCGCAGGGCCATGTCCTGGCAATGCACAATGCGGCCGTGCTGCTGGCCGAAGGCGTGCATGGCACGCCGGACTATGCCGGAGCCGCACTCTGGTTCAAGCGTGCCGCCGAACACGGCGTGAAGGATAGCCAGTTCAACATCGCGATCCTGTTCGCACGCGGCCTTGGCGTGAACCAGAATCTTGCCGAATCCTACCATTGGTTCGCCATCGCCGCCGCGCAGGGCGATCCTGATGCAGCAAAGAAACGCGACGACATCGGCGCAAGACTAACGAAAGACCAGCTCGCCAAGGCCGTGGCACGCGCAAAGGCCTTCAAAATTACGCCGGCGAACCCGGCCGCCAACGATGTGCTTCCCTGGGACCGGGCGGAGAAACGCGGGGCGTAATATCCCGTTCCGCACTTTTCAACGGTTGACGGGGCCGAAAGCGGGAGCCAAAACAAAAAATGCCGGTTTCGCGGGGAGAAACTGGCTCCCCGCGGTGAAAAATGCAACTTTACCTGCCCATCGCCGAGCTGCCGCTCAACCTGTTCCTGCTTCTGGGGATGGGCGGCGCGATCGGGTTCATCTCCGGCCTTTTCGGTGTCGGCGGCGGGTTCCTGCTCACACCGCTGCTGATCTTCGTCGGCGTGCCGGCACCGGTGGCTGTCGCCACCTCTTCCGTTCACATCGCCGCCTCGTCCGTCACCGGCTCGCTGACCTACTGGCGGCGGCGCGCGCTTGACCTGAAACTCGGCGTAGTGCTTGTCGCCGGCGGTCTTGTGGGCACGATCGCCGGCGTCCTGTTCTTCAACCAGATGCGCAAGCTCGGCCATCTCGATCTCGTTATCACCGTATCCTACGTGACGTTGCTGATGTCGGTCGGCTGTCTGATGTTTGTCGAGAGCGTCGGCGCCCTGCTTGAGCGGCGCAAGGGCAAACCTGCGGTTTTGCGGCAAGCCGGTGAGCATCGCTGGTATGAGCGCCTGCCATTCCCGATGCGCTTCCATCGCTCGAAGATGTCGACAAGCGTCATTCCACTCGTGGCGCTCGGCGCGATCATCGGTTTCATCGGCACCGTACTCGGCATCGGCGGCGGGTTTCTGGTCGTCCCGGCGCTGATCTATCTTTTCCGCGTTCCGACCTCGATCGTCGTTGGCACCTCGCTGTTCCAGATTCTCCTGACGATGATCGTCGCGACCCTATTGCATGCGGTTTTCTCGCAGGCGGTCGATGTACTTCTGGCCATGACGCTGGTGGTTGGCGGAGTCATCGGCGCGCAGTTCGGGGCCCGCACCGGACAGGCGCTCAAGGGCGAGCAATTCCGGCTGCTGCTCGCCTTGCTGATCCTGATCGTCGGCATCCGTTTCGCGCTCGACATCGTCGGCGCGCCACAGGATCTCTATTCGATCAACGCAACTGTGGTCGATCGATGAGTGCGGGCTTTTCAATCCCTGCCCGTCTCGCAAGCCTCGTCCTTGCCTTGCTGGCGCTCGCCGCGCCTGTCCGTGGTGAAGACCTCATCCTCGCGCTGTCAACACGCGAAGTCGCGATCACGTCAACATACACCGGGGCGGAGATCACTGTTTTTGGTCTGATCGAGCGGGATGCGCGCACCATCGCACGCACCGGCAACTATGACATCGTCGCGCAGGTACAGGGACCCACCGGCGAAGTTACCGTCCAACGCAAGGGCAAGTTCGGCCCCATCTGGCTGACGGACGACCGCAAGAAATACGCGAAGATTCCGCTTTTCTTCTCGATCCTTTCCTCGCGGCCGCTCACCGCTGTTGTCGACGAGACCGTGCGTGAGAAATTAATGCTGGGTCTTGAGTATTTTCTCCCGAAGCCGGAGGCGCAGCCAGAAAAAAGGGATCTGGACGACTTCGGCTTCCGCAACGCGCTGTTGCGTCTGCGGCGCGACGAGGGAGGCCTCACGGAGGATCCGAAATCGATCACCATGATCCGTCCGAACCTCTTCACGGCGCGGATTGTGCTGCCGGCGACAGCGCCGACCGGGCTTTATCTTGTCAACCTCACCGTGCTCGCCGAAGGCCTTCCGCTCAAGACGGCGCAGGCCGGGTTCGTGGTCCGCAAGGTTGGTTTCGACGCGTTTGTCGCCAATGCCGCACGCACCGAAGCCTGGGGCTACGGCCTCTTTACGGTGCTGATGGCTGTAATGATGGGCTGGATCGCCAATCTCGTTTTTCGCAAGGACTGATCAGCGCAAGCAGGCCGATGCCGGCACCTCGGCCAGCCCCTGCCGGCACATGAGAAACACGCGCGTATCCTGCACTGGCAAAAGGCGTCGGATCGAGGGTTCGGAAAGATCGACCATGCCGGTCAGCGACCCGAAAGCGGGCATCAGAAGGCGCCTGCCCGAAAGCGCGAAACAGCGCCGCCGCTGTCCACCCGCTCTTGTCGCGAGCCGTGCTGCGGGATGGAGATGGCCAACGATCTCGTTGCGTCCGTCCTCCACCGGCGCATGGCGCAGGATACAATCGCCGAGCGCGACCTCCTCGACCCAACGCCCCGGAAGCGGGAGCGGCGGAACGGGGTCGTGGTTGCCCGCGACCCAGATGAGGACCGAAGTGGCGGCGATGGCCTCGATCATCCCGCGTGCGGGGCCCTCGTTGCCGATTGTCTCCACAACCGAGTGGAAACTGTCCCCGAGCAGCACAAGCTGATCCGGCCGCAGATCCGCGACCAGTCGCGCGAGGCGGCGCAACGTTTCGAGCGTCTCATAGGGCGGCAGCATCTGGCCACGCGCCGCGAAGGAAGCGGATTTTTCAAGATGGAGATCGGCGACGATCATCAGGGCGCGCTCCGGAAAGAACGCCACACCCTCTGGGTGCAGATCAAGCGTCTCACCCGCGAACGCCACCCGCACCATACCGCCCGCATGCAACGGCGCGCGCGACCTTGCCAATGCGCCCGGAACGATCAACCCTTTCCCCTCGCTTCAGCCATCAGCCGCACCGCCTCCTCGGCAATCATCGCGTCACCTGCCTCGCCGAAAACCGGTTCGCGACCGATTTCGAGCAGGATCGGCACCGCGAGCGGCGAGACGCGTTCGAGTGCATGATGCACGATTCGCCCGCGAATGCGCGTCAGGAGATCGGAGAGGCGCCGGAGATCCATCAGCCCGGTCGCGGCGTCAGCGCGTGCGGCTTGAAGAAGAATGTGGTCAGGCTCGTGCCGGCGCAAGACATCGTAGATGAGATCGGTGGAGATCGTCACGGCACGCGACTTCTTCTCCATGCCGGGAAAGCGACGCTCTATCAGCCCGGCGATAATGGCGCATTGCCGGAAGGAGCGTTTCATCAGCGCGCTCTCGGCGAGCCAGTCTTCGAGATCGTCGCCGAGCATGTCGGCATCCCAGAGCGCAGAAAGAAAGCCGGGTTCCCGCGCGATGCGGAAGGGGAGATCGCCCGTCATCCAGATCGCGATGGCATAATCGTTGGCGACGAACCCCAGGGGTTGCAGCCTCGCACGCTCAAGCCGACGGGTCAGCAGCATCCCCAAGGTCTGGTGCGCGAGGCGCCCTTCGAAGGGGTAAGCCACGAGATAATGCCGCCCGGCCCGCGGAAAGGTCTCGACAAGGAGATCTTCCGCGCCCGGCAGACCGGACGCGAACGATTGGATCGACAGCCACTCCGCGACCTGTGGCGGCAGCGCCTTCCAAGATGCGGGATCGGCCAACGTCGCCCGCACACGGCGGGCGAGATGGGTCGAGAGCGGAAACTTTCCTCCCGCGTAGGAGGGGATCATCGGGTCACGGCCAATGGCCCGCGAGGCGATGACCTTGTCCTCGACGAGCCCCTCGAACCGCAGGACTTCGCCCGCGAAAACGAAGGTATCACCCGGGGTCAGGCCTTCCGCAAAATATTCCTCGATCTCGCCGAGCAACCGCCCGGCCCGCAAGCTGCCGCCGCGCGCGCTGCCAAGATGCACCTTCAGCATGGTGGATTCGACGATCGTGCCGATGTTCATCCGGTAGGCCTGCGCCAGCCGCGCGTTGGCGATACGCAAACGCCCTTCCTTGTCGGCGCGGATTTTCGCGAAGCGCTCGTAGGCCTTGAGCGCATAACCGCCATCGCGCACGAAATCGACGAGGCGGTCGAAGGTCTCGCGCGGTAGCAAGCTGAAAGGCGCGGCCTCGCGGACCTCGTCGAAGAGTTCATCCGGCGAAACCGGCTCGGCGACGCACATGCCGAGGATATGCTGGGCGAGCACATCGAGCGCGCCGGAACGCTTCGTCACCGCGTCCTGCTCGCCGGCATAGGCGGCATCGATCGCCGCGAGACATTCGAGAACCTCGAAACGGTTCGAGGGAACCAGCAAAGCCTTCGAGGGTTCTTCCAGCCGGTGGTTCGCGCGGCCGATGCGCTGGAGCAACCGGCTCGCGCCCTTGGGCGCGCCGATATTGACGACGAGATCGACATCGCCCCAATCGATCCCCAGATCGAGGGTCGAGGTGCAAACCACTGCATCGATCCGGCCGGCCGCCATCGCCGCCTCGACCTTGCGGCGCTGCCCGACATCGAGCGAGCCGTGATGGAGCGCGATCCGCCGCCCCTCGTCGTTGATTGACCAGAGCAACTGAAACACCATCTCGGCCTGCATCCGCGTGTTGACGAACAGCAGGCTGAGGCGGTGCTTGCCGATCTCGTCATAGATCTCGCGGATGGCGTGGCGTGCCGAATGCCCAGCCCAGGGCAGACGCTCTTCCGTATCGAGAATGCGCAGATGGGGTTTCGCGGCGATCGCCGCCGGCGCTTCGACAAGATCGGCGAGCAGCCCGGCACGCCCATCGACAAGCCAGCGGCGGAGATCATCCGGTTCGGCGACGGTCGCGGACAAACCGAAGCTGATCGCCTCCGGCGCGAGCTTTCTCAATCGTGCGAGATCAAGCGCGAGAAGGTCACCGCGCTTACCCGGCGCAAGTGCGTGCAACTCATCGACGATGATGGTCCGGAGATCGGAGAAGAACCGCCGTGCCTCCGCGTGGCTGAGCATCAGTGCGAGCTGCTCCGGGGTCGTCAGCAGGATATCCGGCGGCAGGCGCATCTGTCGCTGCCGGCGCGAGGCCGGTGTATCCCCGGTTCTCGTCTCGATGCGGATATCCAGCCCCATTTCCGTGACCGGGACTTCGAGATTGCGGCTGATATCGACCGCCAGCGCCTTCAGCGGCGAAATATAGAGCGTATGCGTGCCGCGCGGTGCGAGGCGGCTATCCCGGTCAGCGAGGTTGATCAGCGAGGGCAGGAAACCCGCCAGGGTCTTGCCCGCGCCGGTCGGGGCGATCAACAGGGTCGGGCGTCGCGCCTGCGCCTTGGCGATCATTGCCGCCTGATGCCAACGCAAGTCCCAGCCGCGATCCGCGAACCAGCGGGCTATCCGAGGCGGCAACTCTGCGAAGTGGCATTCGGGCGAATCCATGCCCAGACAAGGTGTGACCGCACTCACGGCTTCGCAAGCAGGAACACCGCGCCCGGCACCGGCATGCCGCGATCTTTCCGCGTCGAAACACTTTCGTTGTGACGGACACGAAAACCATGTGCCATCGCCAGATCCTGGATGAACGCGGGTGCGTGATGCACGCGCGCATCGGCGCCGATGATCGCGCCTTTACCCGCATGGGTCTGGATGGTGAAGGCGAAATGCGCGCCCGACCTCAAGATGCGCGCAACACCGGCAAAAACCGGTTCGAGTTCCGGTACGTAGCAGAAGACGTCAGCTGCAACCACGAGATCAAATATCTCCGCTGAGGATCGCTCAAGAAACGCGAGAATCGAGGCACATTCGAGCCGATCATAGAGCTTCGTGGGCTCGGCTTCGCGCAACATTCCGGCGGAAAGATCGACGCCGACGGCGTGGGCGAAACGGCCGGCCAGCGCCCGCGCCATCAGCCCGGAGCCGCAGCCCAGATCGAGAAAGGCTTCGTATTGCCGGCCTGTTGCTCCCTGCGGTTCGAGCACCGAGCACAGGACGTTCGGCGCACGGTATTCCAACGCCCGCGTCAGGTGATCGTCGAAACGTGGCGCGTATTCATCGAACAGAGCAGCGACATAGGCGTCCGGCATGGCAGAAGCGGTCGGCACGGCATCCTGCGCGAGCAACAGGCCAGCACCGAGTCGGTCCACCGGATCGAGCGCGAGGCAAGCCCCGAGCGCGGCATGGGCGGCATCCTTTGCGCCAAGGGCCAATTCCGCTTTCGCGAGATGGAAGTGCGCCGGCGGCCATGCCGGAACACGTTCGATCACTTGCACAAATAGGTCGCGTGCGGCGATGAAATCGCCGTCCCCCATCGCGCCCTCGGCATAGGCGAAACGCCGATCGGCGATGAGATCGCCCGATGTTCGTACAGAATAATCAGCCGGCACAGGATTGCGCTCCGGTTCCTTCGACCGCTCGCGACCGCCGGCGGTTCCGGACAGATCGAACAATGCGTATCAGCCACCCCGCGCTCATCGCCACAAGCCCAAGAAGCGATGCCCCCAGCAAGAGCCAACGGATATGGCTCACCTCTGGGCGATAACCGGTCTCTCCCGCAAGCAGCACGAGGAGTGACAAGGCCAGGATTGCGAGGCGCATCCGCGCCAGTCGCGTCGAGCGCAAGGCCGTAACCCGACCTGGGAGCAACTCGGCCCACCCTGTCGCAGCGACGAGCATCGCCATGCTGCCGGCAACAAGGACGAGCACCAATGGCAGGAGCGCCCAGAGGAAGCCAAGAATCACCGGCTGTCCGGTCGAGGCCGCAAGCGCGGGCATAGCGAGCCCATTGTCAAACCGGAGCGAAGCAGTGGGCAAGGGAATGCGCGGATCGACCGTCCCACAGGCCCTTGCCGCATGTCGCGCATCATCGGGCGCTATCCCGCAGACGGAGAACCAGCCGCGCAGCACTTCGTCGTAGACAAAGACCGGCCATTGCGTCGGCGCCGTCCCGGCCAGGCCGATCATCAACGATTGCAGCCGATCGGCATTGAACGCGATTGTCCCCATGACTGCCGTCGCCAGAACAAGGGCTACGATGACGGCTGCGGACCTAACGGCAAATCCTCGGATAACGCCGGCGGATTGAAGGCTCATAAGACCAATCAGGAAACCCGCAACGGCGGCTCCAGCATCCGGCGCCCGGAAGATCGTTATCCCGCGTGCGATCACGACGCTCGACAAGTCCTTTGAGAACTGCCGAACTGCCTCACCATCAAACGCCGGTGGAAGTTGAGTCCGCACCCAATCCGGTACGACCGGTAGCACGAGCAGGAGCAGCGCGAGCGCGAGACAGACCAGCGCGGCCCGTCGGATCGAGACCAGCCCTCCGAAAAGGGCAATGGCACAAATCAGACCGAGTATGCTCCTGAAGACGATCGGAAAGGGCCATCCGCTCGCTTCGACCAGGCGGTCCACAAGCGCCGGCATGAGAGCAGCGAGCAAAGTCGCAGCGCCAAGCGATGCCGCAAGCACAATCACCGCGACCGCGCCGCGCAAGCCATCGCTACGCGAAATCCCGGTGAGGCTGTCTCCGTCCGATGCAGATCGAAACGCCGACCAGGGATTGGCCGGCGGGAAAAGCTGGCCGGCGACAAAACCAGTCATCAACCAGAGGGATGCGGGAAGCTCCATCCGCCCGCCCGTTGTCAGGTGGAACTGTCCGAAGAGGAGGAGAATGGTAGCTACGGCGGTAGCGGAGACCGCTGCGCCTTTCCCCTCACCGATCACGAACCGCCCTAACCGGCTCGTCGCACTGAAAATCGCCGAGGCTGCCAGAGCAGCGCCGAGCGCGCCCGCGACACCGACTGCGGCTAAACCGGCAGGTAGCCCCATCCGCTCCCCAAACACCAGGAGGCCGACAGCCGCCATTGCCAGTGAAAAAATCAGGGCGCCGGCCATCGCTTCCAGTCCTTTCCCGCCCTCGGGTCAGCCATTTTGCACGGATAGTTCCCTCCACATGTCTAATAGACGAGCACCGGTGCTTGCCAATAGGCATGATTGCCGTTCATCATCTGAAACCGGGTCAGAGCGTCCCGGCTGCCATGTTCAACTGGCGGCATCGCGAGGGGTGAGGAAATGACAGAGACTGGCCTTGAATCAGATCGGGGCACGATCCTGATCGCCGACGACCACCCTCTTTTTCGCGGGGCCTTGAAGCAGGCGTTGGCCGGCATTTTCAAGGAGATTCAGTTCATTGAGTCCGGCACTCTAGAGGAAACCACCGCAGCGCTTTCAAGCGGCGCCGATATCGATCTCATCCTGCTCGATCTCAAGATGCCCGGTGTCAGCGGGTTCTCCGGCCTCACCTTCCTGCGTTCGCAGTTCCCGGCGGTGCCGGTTGTCATCGTCTCCGGCGTCGATGATGCAGCAACCATTCGGACCTGCATCGAATTCGGAGCCTCGGGCTACATTCCGAAGACGACGCCGATCGACAAGATGAATGCTGCCGTGCGCACCGTTCTCGCAGGTGGAAGCTGGACGCCGCCGGAAATTCCGCTCGGCGAGAACGCCGACAAGGAAACGGGCGATCTCGTCCGCCGCCTCGCCAGCCTCACACCGCAGCAGATGCGCGTGCTAACCATGCTCTCGGAAGGTCTTCTCAACAAGCAGATTGCCTATGAGCTTTCCGTCTCGGAAGCGACCGTGAAGGCCCATGTGTCCGCCATTCTGATGAAACTCGGAGTCGAGAGCCGCACGCAGGCCGTGATTGCGGCGGCAAAGATCGACCTTCCGGGCTGATTACGCCCGACGCTTACGCCGCCGCCCAGACACTGGCGCCACGACCGACGAGTTCGGCGACGGAGGAAGCATTCTCGCGGGTCATCGCCCGGAGGATTGCTTCCTTGATTTCCTCGATGAGCGCCGGTCCCCGGAACACCAGCGCCGAATAGAGCTGAACGAGGTGCGCGCCGGCGGCGATCTTGGCTACCGCGTCTTCGCCACTCGCTATGCCGCCGACCCCGATCAGAGGAAACTGGCCTTCCACACGCTGATAGGTCTTGGCAAGCATTACGGTGGAGGGTCGGAACAAGGGCTTGCCGGAAAGCCCGCCGGTTTCCTTGGCGAGCGCCTTATCCCGAAGGCTATCCGGGCGGGTGATCGTGGTGTTCGAAACGATCATGCCGTCGATTCCGCGCGCACGCGCAACGTCGACGATATCGTCGAGCTGGATGTCGTCGACGTCCGGCGCGATCTTCAGGAGAATGCGAGCCACACTGTCGTTCGATACCCGGCATTCGAGAACGCGCGCCAATAGCTCATCGAGAAATGCCCTGCCCTGCAGGTCGCGCAGACCCGGCGTGTTCGGCGAGGAGATGTTCAGTGTCACGAATTCCGTAAGATTGCCAAACTGCCTGTAGAGTTCGACGTAATCGGCGATGCGATCCGTGCTGTCCTTGTTCGCACCGAGATTGATGCCGAGAATTCCTTTCCGTACCCGCGCGGCGAGACGACCAACAACCTTTTCCGCCCCGTCGCTGTTGAGCCCGTAGCGGTTGATGACGGCCTGATCGGAGGCAAGCCGGAACACGCGTGGCTTCGGATTGCCCGGCTGCGGCTTCAGCGTCACGCCACCAACCTCGACGAAGCCGAAGCCGAGCCGCATCAGCGCATCGGGAACGCGCGCGTTCTTGTCGAAGCCCGCCGCGATCCCGACGGGATTGCCGAATTCCAGACCGAAGGCCGAAACGGCAAGCCGAGAATCATCGTTCCCGCAAGCGGGCAACGGCGCCCGTTCGAGCGCCGCGATAGCAAGGTCATGCGCGGTTTCCGGATCGACGAAGCGCAGGGCGGGCGTGAGCAGCGAGAAAAGGGAAGCGATCATGATGCCTCGTCGGGAAAGGTCAGGATGGGTGTGCCTGCGGGATCCGTCGCGATCGGTCTATTCCAGAGGACCGCATCAAGCGCAAGTTCGGCATAAAGGTGCGGAAACAACGCTCCCCCGCGCGAGGGCTCATATCGGAGCGCTTCCCCGAGGCAGTTCGTGGCAATTGCGAGAAGCACGAGGCCGCGCCTGCCGAAAAAGTGCTTTCTCGCCGTTTCCTCAACCTGAGCGCGATCGGAAAAATGGATGAAGCCGTCGCGTCGATCATCGGCAGAACCGCAATATCGCCGCGATTGTTCGAAATCCTGCCATTCTGGCAGGGTCATGATCTTATAGATCATAACCATCCTATCGTTTCCTCTCGGCATGACTACCTGTCACAGATCGGCGGTTATCAGCAATTTTCTCAGTATTTTCCATCAGTTGCCCGCAATGTTCATCTTTGATAGTCGGAACCTTGACATAGGGACATGCAAACAATTTCATGCTGACTCACGCACAGATATGGGCAGCGATCGACGCCTTGGCGGAGCGAGAGGGGACATCGGCATCCGGGCTGGCGCGCCGCGCCGGACTTGATGCAACGACCTTCAATCGCTCCAAGCGACAGAACGACAAGGGGCAGCTGCGCTGGCCCTCAACCGAGTCGATCGCCAAAGTCCTCGCCGCAACCGGAATCGATATTGATGAATTTCTCGCACTGCGGAAACCCGCCAGCCAAGGGCTGTTGCCCTGCCGGATCCTAAAAGGTCCGGTTCTGGACTGGTTTACCGCAGACGGAAAGCCGCATGGCCCCGGCTGGGACGAGGTCGCTTTTCCGGGCCTGGAAAGCAATGACAGCTTTGGTGTTGAAGTCACCGGCAAGAAACTCCAGCCTTTCTATCGCGAAGGTGACGTGCTGATCCTGGAGCCTTCGATCCAACCACGCCGGGGGGATCGCATGCTCCTCGTCCTCAAGGATGGCACCTTCAGGATCGAAACCTTTGTCCGTCAGGCCGGCACCCAGCTTCACGTCACCACGATCGACCGAAGCGTCGAGACGCGCCTGAACCGGAGCGAGATCGGACATCTGTTCCGGATTTTGTGGGCCAGTCAGTAGTTCTGTCAGGCGCGCTTTTCGAGAAACCGTTCGTGATTCTCGATCAGCGCGCCATTGAGCGCGTCACGGATCAACTTGCGAGTATTGTCGAGGCCGTAGATGGCTGCGAACGAGCCGAAGCGCGGCCCTCGTTCCTCGCCGAGCAGGATCTGATAGAGCGCGGCAAACCAAGCGTTCGAGACGCCGGGACGCTGTGATGTCGCGCCCTTGGCATTGAAGTCCTGATAGCGGGGCACGGCCCGCGCGACATCGTAGACCGCTTCCTGAACGGCTTCGGGCGCCGCATCGGGCGGCAACCGCGTGAGAGCGGCATCGAGCGCTTCGAGTGCACCTCGCTCGACTTCGTCCGCCGCGCGATAGGTCTTCTTCGGCTTCACGAAATCCTGGAAATAACGGATCGCGTAGCCGACGAGTTTGTCCAGACGAGGATGCGTTTCCGGCGAGGCGCCCGGCGCGTAGCGTTGGAGGAAGCCCCAGAGAACCTCCTTGTCCTCGGCATTGGCAACAGCGACAAGGTTGAGCAGCAGCGCAAAGCTGATCTGGGTTCCGGCCTGACCTTCCGCATTGCCGATCCGCTCGGGCGCCGGCGGCAAACCGCCATGAATGTGCCAGACCGGGTTGGCGAGGCGCGACTTCTCGTCCTGCCGCGTGAAGCCATCGAGGAAGGAAAGGTAATCGTCGACCGCGCGCGGGATCACATCGAAATGGAGCCGCTTTGCTTCACGCGGCTTGTGATACATGAAGAGCGCGAGGCTCTCGGGCGAGGCATAATCGAGCCATTCGTCAATCGTCAGGCCATTGCCCTTCGACTTCGAGATCTTCTGGCCGTTCTCATCGAGGAAGAGTTCGTAATTGAACCCCTCCGGCGGGGTGCCGCCGAGCGCCTTCGCGATCTCGCCCGAGAGCTTGACCGAGTCGATCAGGTCCTTGCCCGCCATCTCGTAATCGACATCGAGCGCGACCCAGCGCATCGCCCAATCGGGCTTCCACTGAAGCTTAGTATGCCCGCCGGTTACCGGCGTCTCGTAAGCCTTGCCCGTGTCAGGATCGCGCCAGACGATCGCGCCGGCATCAAGCTTGATCTCTTCGACCGGCACCTGCATCACGATGCCGGTTTCGGGGTGGATCGGCAGGAAGGGCGAGTAGGTCGAGGCGCGCTCGGCACGCAGCGAGGGCAGCATAATCGCCTGCACGGCATCATAACGCTCAAGCATGAGAAGCAGCGTCTTGTCGAACATGCCGGAGCGGTAACATTCGGTCGAAGAGAGGAACTCGTATTCGAAACCGAAGGCATCGAGAAACGCCTTGAGCCGGGCGTTGTTGTGCGCACCGAAGCTCTCGTGCGTGCCAAACGGGTCCGGCACCTTTGTCAGCGGCAGGCCAATGGCCTTGGCGAGCAGATCCTTGTTCGGCACGTTGTCCGGCACCTTACGCAGGCCGTCCATGTCGTCCGAGAAGGCGACAAGCCGCGTCGGGATTTCGCCGCCCGTCAGGACTTCAAACGCGCGACGCACCATCGAGGTCCGCGCGACCTCGCCGAAGGTGCCGATATGCGGCAGACCCGAGGGACCGTAACCGGTCTCGAACAGCACCGACTTCTTGCCCGATTTCGCCAACCGCGCGACAAGCTTGCGGGCTTCCTCGAACGGCCATGCCGCCGAGTTCTGGGCGAATTCGCGATAGCGGGAGAGTTCGGACATCGAGATCAAGAACCTGTCTGGGGAATATGGGCTTCCTTGCCGACTTGTGGCAGCGCAGCAGCAGGCACTCTCGTTACGGGCGCTTCGGACAAACGTCAATCAATAGAACGGGATCGGGAAGTGCTTGAGGTAGAACTTGTTGTAGCGCCCATCGCGGCTGATGCGCCAGAGCGCATAATCGATCGCCTGCCGCAGTTCGGTATTTCCCTGCCGGATGACGATCCCCGCGCCTTCGCCAAAATAGCGCGGCTCGGTGAAAGGCCCCCCGAAAAATGAACAGCAATCGAGCGACTCAGAACCGTTGAGCCAGAAGGCAATGGCGATGCCGTCCCCGAAGGCAAGATCAGCCTCGCCACGCCGGAGCGCCTCGAGCGCTCGTTCGAAACTCGCGAGGCGGCGCAGCGAAAGCTTGGGAAAAAACGCGTTGAGAAAGGCCTCGTGACTGGTGCCGCCGACGACCGCCACCGTCTTTCCAGCAAGATCAGCCAAGGTTGCGGATTCCGGCAGATTGCCCTTGCGACCGACGAACCGAGCGGGCGAGCGATGCGTTGGCAGCGACACTTCGTAGTCGCGGCGCAACTCGGGCGTGATCCGATGCGCGGCGATGACGGCATCGGCCTCGTTGGTTTCGAGTGAAGGCAGCAGGCGACCCCAGGCACGCGGCTGAATGGTGCACTGTGCGCCAAGTTCGGCGCAGATTTCTCGCGCGAGGTCGATGTTGAAGCCCGCAAGCGCACCTTCCCGACCGACATAGTTGAAGGGCGGGTAGTCCTCCTCCGTCACGAAGCGGATCATAGCGATCTTCCGCCCCGGTGCGCGCTCGATCCGCCGGTCGGGATCGATGACATGCGGAACAATCGTCGTTTCCGCGCCCTGCACCGGGTTTGCACCCGGCAGGAAACAAAAGGCCAGCACTGTGGCGAGCACGCCCGCCAGCATCAATTTATGGTAGGCTCCGTGGCGGATCGTCATGTCGTTCAGCTTCCCTCGGTCTCCCCTGTCTAGCGTGCCCGGAACCCGCCGCAAATCCCCGGATAGAATGCAGGGAGGTTGCTTTCGTGTCGAATTTGCGACAGGAGAACACAACCTTTTCGCAACTGCGAAGTGACTCGGGGAAACCGTCATGACGAAATGGGTCTATACCTTCGGCGATGGGAAGGCCGAAGGCAATTCCGGCCTCAAGAACCTCCTCGGCGGCAAGGGCGCAAACTTGGCCGAGATGTGCAATCTGGGCCTGCCGGTTCCACCCGGCTTCACGATTTCCACCGAGGTCTGCACCGCGTTCTACGAAGGTGACCGTCATTATCCGGTTGAACTCGCCGGGCAGGTCGATGCCGCCCTCAAACATGTCGGTGCGCTCGCCGGCTGCGCCTTTGGCGACAAGGTCAATCCGCTCCTCGTTTCGGTCCGTTCCGGCGCCCGCGCCTCGATGCCGGGGATGATGGATACGGTGCTCAACCTCGGCCTCAATGACGTGACTGTTACGGCGCTGGCGAAACTCTCCAACAACGAGCGCTTCGCCTACGACAGCTATCGCCGCTTCATCACCATGTATTCCAACGTCGTGCTCGACATGGAGCACCACAATTTCGAGGACATTCTCGAAGAATACAAGGATTCCAAGGGGTTTGTTCAGGACACCGAGCTTCAGTCTGACGACTGGAGGCACATTGTCGAAGCCTACAAGGCCTGCGTCGAGCGGGAGCTGGGCAAGCCCTTCCCGCAGGATCCGCACGAGCAGCTTTGGGGGGCGATCGGTGCCGTGTTCGGCTCGTGGATGAATGCCCGCGCAATCAAGTACCGCGAATTGCACGCAATCCCCGAAAGCTGGGGAACCGCCGTCAACGTGCAAGCGATGGTGTTCGGCAACATGGGCGAGACTTCGGCGACCGGTGTCGCCTTCACCCGCAATCCTTCGACCGGCGAGAAGGAACTCTATGGCGAGTTCCTCATCAATGCACAGGGCGAGGATGTGGTCGCCGGTATCCGCACGCCGCAGGATATCACCGAGAAAGCGCGCATCGCCGCCGGTTCGACGAAACTGAGCCTCGAAGCGGCGATGCCGGAAGCCTACAAAGAGCTCGTCCGCATCTACGGCCTGCTCGAAAAACACTACCGCGACATGCAGGACCTCGAATTCACGATCCAGCAGGGCAAGCTCTGGATGCTCCAGACCCGCAACGGCAAGCGCACGGCCAAGGCCGCGCTCCGGATTGCGGTCGATTTTGCGAGCGAGGGCCTGATCTCGCATGACGAGGCGGTGCAACGCATCGACCCGGCCGCACTCGACCAGCTCCTGCATCCGACGATCGACCCCAAGGCGACGCGCGCGGTGCTTTCCACCGGCCTGCCGGCCTCTCCGGGCGCGGCGACGGGCGCGATCGTCTTCACCTCCGAAGAAGCGGAAGCCGCTGCGAAAGAGAAGCGCAAGGTCATCCTCGTGCGCGTCGAGACCTCCCCGGAGGATATCCACGGGATGCACGCCGCCGAAGGCATCCTCACCACGCGCGGTGGCATGACGAGCCACGCCGCCGTTGTTGCACGCGGCATGGGCAAGCCCTGTGTGTCCGGTGCGGGCGCGATCCGCATCGACATGGTCAACGGCACGATGAGTGCCGGTGGCAAGGTGCTCAAGCGCGGCGATTTCATCACCATCGATGGCTCGAACGGGCAGGTCCTGCTCGGCGAGATCGCGATGCTTCAGCCCGAGCTATCCGGCGAATTCGGCACGCTGATGGCCTGGGCCGATGCAAGTCGCCGTATGAAGATCCGCACCAACGCAGAGACGCCGCTCGATGCCCGCACCGCCGTCAAGTTCGGCGCGGAAGGCATCGGCCTGTGCCGCACGGAGCACATGTTCTTCGACGGCGAGCGCATCATCGCCATGCGCGAGATGATCCTCGCGGACGACGAGAAGGGGCGCCGCGCCGCGCTCGCGAAACTCCTCCCGATGCAGCGTTCGGACTTCATCGAACTGTTCGAGATCATGAAGGGACTGCCGGTCACGATCCGCCTCCTCGATCCGCCGCTCCACGAGTTCCTGCCGCACGAGCCGAAGGAGATCCAGGAGGTCGCGGAAGCGATGGGCGCCTCGCCCGAGAAACTGCGCCTGCGCGCGCTGGAACTCAAGGAATCGAACCCGATGCTCGGCTTCCGCGGTTGCCGCCTCGCGGTCGCCTATCCGGAAATCGCCGAGATGCAGGCGCGCGCGATCTTCGAGGCCGCGATCGAGGCAGGCAAGAAGACCGGGGCCATCGTCACGCCCGAGATCATGGTGCCGCTGGTGATGACCAAGGCCGAGCTCGATCTCGTCAAGGCGCGCATCGACGCGATGGCGAAGAAGGTCGGCGAGGAGCACGGCATGACCCTGCCCTATCAGGTTGGCACCATGATCGAGTTGCCGCGCGCGGCGATCCGCGCCGGCGACATCGCGAAAAGCGCCGAGTTCTTCTCATTCGGCACCAACGACCTCACGCAGACGACGCTCGGCATCTCCCGTGACGATGCCGGCTCGTTCCTCGGCTCCTACAAGGCGCGCGGCATCCTCGCCGACGATCCTTTTGCAACGCTCGATCAGGATGGCGTCGGCGAACTCGTCAAGCTGGCAGTCGAGCGCGGGCGCGCGAGCCGGGCAGACATCAAGCTCGGGATTTGCGGCGAGCATGGCGGTGATCCCGCCTCGATCGCCTTCTGCGAGACTGTTGGGCTCGACTATGTCTCCTGCTCGCCGTTCCGGGTTCCGATCGCCCGGCTGGCGGCCGCGCAGGCAGCGCTCGGCAAGGTCACGAAGGCCGAGGGCTGAAAGCTCAAAAAGGTAAAATGCACGGGAAAAGATTCATTTACCTTTTCCCTTAAAGGCATCTGAACCCTGTGACGCGAAGATTGATGGCAGGCGCGGGCAAGGGATTGCCCGTGGCCCGAAAGCCACAGGTCTCCGCGATCAGGGTTCAGGATGTCCGGAACGCAGCGCACCATTTCCCGCAACGCCCAGGCCCATCTCCGGCAGGCGCGTCGGCGTGCCCGCAAAATGCCGTTCCTGCTGCGTGCGGCAGTCGAAACACTCGCCCCCTGGAGCATCGGCGTCGCGGTGCTCGTTTCCTTCACGGCTTCGGCCGGTGAGAACTTCCGACGGATCGACCGGGAATTCCGGCGTTCGACGATGATCGAGACGCAGCGGTTGACACTGGTGCCGCCACGGCTCTCGGTCCTTTCGTTTCAAGATCAGGTTGAGACCGCGGTCGCGCTCGCCCGTGACCCCAGCGCTGCAGGGCGCGTGCTTCCGCATATCCGCAAAGTCGATTTCTCGCGGGAAATGTCGCGCCCCGACGAGATCGGCCCGCTGGTCTTCGCCTACGACAATGTCCTGCTGCCATCGAGTCCGCTCGAACCGGCGGTGACGTTGACCCGCGCCAGCCAGGCGCTGCTCGCGCGCCTCAACCGGTTCGAGGGCAAGACACTGGCGCCGGGCATGCAGTCCGGACGCTCGGCGGAAGCACCGGCGCAGGGGCGTTCCCCCCAACGCCTTTCCATGCTTCGTCCCGATGGCGCGACCCCCATCGTCTCGACCGCCGCGCGGCTCTCCTCGGTCACGCCGGCGCCGGTCGAGCCGGAGATCATCGCAGCCGGTGCGCCCCGGATCCCGGCTTTCGCCCGTATCCATGGTGATCCGGAAGGCCGGCCCGTCGAAACCGCGAAACTGCGCGTATCTCCGGGCTATCTCGATCTGGTTACGCCCGAGACCTTGAAGCGGGAAACGCAGTGTCTCGCCGAGGCGGTCTATTTTGAAAGCCGGTCAGAACCGGAGGCGGGTCAGGCTGCGGTCGCACAGGTGGTGATGAACCGAGTGCGCTCCGGCCTCTATCCCACGACGATCTGCGGCGTCGTCTATCAGAACCGCCATCGCTACAAGGCTTGCCAGTTCTCGTTCGCCTGTGAGGGACGGAGCCTCACCATCGCCGAGCCCGGCCCCTGGGAAACCGCCAAACGGGTCGCACGCGCGGTGCTGGAAGGCCAGAGTTACAACCGTGACCTCGGCAACTCCACGCACTATCACGCGAATTATGTCGCGCCTTATTGGTCCCGCAAGCTCAAGAAAACCGACAAGATTGGCCGCCACATCTTCTATCGTCTCCGGCCTGGTCAGACCTGAAATGGTTGACAATTTTAATATCGATTAATTTTCCTGATTAATTTTACCATAAAACGTGTCGGAATTTACCTTCCTAAGTGAAACGAGCGCCAACATCTTTTGTTTTTCTTGCATTATTCGTTTTTTGAAACAACGCTTCTTGCGCTTTTTAAGATGAGGTCAACATGCGCAAGGTTCTTTTTGCATCCGCTCTGGCTTTGGCGGCGAGCAGCACGACCGCGATGGCCGGCGGGCGTTGCGTCGGCAATTGCTACCAGCGTATCGACACTCCGCCGACCTACGGCGTCGTCGCCGAGACCGTTCAGGTCCGTCCGGCCCAGACCTACGCCCGTCACGTTCCTGCCGTCTACGGCGAGGTGAGCGAGACAGTGGTTGTCCGTCCGGCACAACGTGTCCAGCGCGTCATTCCGGCGCAGTATTCGACAGTTGCGGAGACCGTGATGGTCTCTCCTGCCCGCAAGGTTTGGCAGGTGACGCGCGACGGTTGGGGACGCGAAATCGGCTGTTGGGTCACAGTGCCAGCACAATACGCAACCCAGCATCGTCACGTCATGGTCAGCGCCGAGCGCGTCACCTACGATGAGATTCCGGCCGAGTATGGAACACGCTCGCGCACCGTTCTGGTCAAGCCAGGCTATGTCACGCATGACACTGTCCCGGCCGAATACGCGACACGCCATCGCCATGTGATGACCTCACCGGGCTATTCGGGTTGGGCGCCGATCCGGTAGGATTTCTACCCCGGTTGCAGTGAAAGCAAGGCCCGATATTGCCCCTCAAGCGTGGACCCGGCGACCTTCGCCCGGACCACGCTTTTTTTAGTGAAGACACTACTCATTTTGTACAATGACGACGCCGCCCCGCTAAAAACCGGGGGATTGCCGATCCCCTTTACCATTACGTGCGGCACGGACGCTTGGAAGATCGTGCGGTCCGCTTCGAAGTGACCGCCGATCAGAATGTCCTGACCCCGCCGAACGGCTTAGTCGCCGATAGCGATATCAAGACCTAGGTCCAGCACCGGCGCGGAATGCGTCAGTGCGCCGACCGAGATAAGATCGACGCCCGTTCCCGCGATCGCGAAGACCGTATCGAGATTGACCCCGCCCGAGGCTTCGGTGAGAAGTGTCGGGCGCTTCGCCTTCACCCGCTTAACAGCTTCCCGGAGCTGCTCCGGCACCATGTTGTCGAGCAGGACGACATCTGCGCCCTCGTCGATTACCTCGTCGAGCTGTTGAAGCGTATCAACCTCGATCTCGATCTTCACGAGGTGGCCGGCATGCTTCTTCGCTGCCTGAAGTGCCTGCCGGATGCCGCCGGCGACCGCGACGTGATTGTCCTTGATCAGTACGGCATCATAGAGCCCGAAGCGGTGGTTGCGCCCGCCGCCGCACAGTACGGCGTGCTTCTCGAAGGCGCGCAGGCCCGGCGTCGTCTTGCGGGTGCAGACGATCGAGGCGTTGGTGCCGGCTGTCCGGGCGACGAAGGAGGCGGTGAGCGTCGCGACTCCCGACATGCGCCCAGTGAAATTGAGCGCCGTGCGCTCGCCCGCGAGGATTGCACGGGCGTTGCCCTCGACGACCATCACGGTGTCGCCCGGCGCAACACGCGCGCCATCACCGTGATGCAGCGTGACAGCAAGCTTCGGATCAACCTGCCGGAAGGCCTCGACCGCGAGATCAAGCCCGGCCATCACCCCCGGCTTGCGCGACACAATCGCAAGGCGCGCTTCCATGCGCGCGGGAATGCAGGCCTGCGAAGTGACATCGCCGGCAAGACCAAGATCCTCGGCCAGCGCACGGGAAACGGCTTCGGTGACGAGATGGGTGGGCAGCGACGCGATCATGGTTTCAATTCCCCGTGCGGGATGGGGCCAAGGCCGAAGGGGGCGGAGGTGCCAAGCCGCATCATTGATGTGAAAGACCAATACGCCTCTTTCCAGGTCGAGGGAAAATCCACTCGTGCTTGCGCACCGCGGCTTTCCCCACGATGCTTCGAATCTCCGGCTATTTCTAAAGCAATCCGAGCCATATCTTTGACGCGGCGTGTTGCACCGTTTATCTCCAAGTGCCCTACGGCCTTGATCACAGCCTCCAAGTCACCTGAACTTCGAAGTACGCCGACTTGATTCTGCATGACCTTGCGGATCTTTCCGACTTCTACAACTTCGCCTCGATTTACGCCCAGCAGCGGCTCAGCCGTTCCCTCTTCCACCGCCTCGGGAAACCCGAACCCGTCGCCCCGCCCGATCTCCGCCGCAGCCCGCGCGCCAAACACAACCGCCTCCAGCAGCGAGTTCGACGCGAGGCGGTTCGCGCCGTGAACGCCGGTGCAGGCGACTTCACCCACAGCAAACAGGCCCTCTGGCGCGGAAACGCCGAGCGCGCGGCCGTTCTCGTCGGTCCAGATGCCGCCCATGTGGTAATGCGCCGCCGGGGCGACCGGGATGAGATCGGTTACGGGGTCGATGCCCGCCGATTTGCAGGTGGCATAGACGGTCGGGAACAGGTCCGGGAAATGCTGGCCGATACTCGCGCGACAATCGAGAAACGCGCCGCGCCCGGCCTTGATCGCCGAGAAGACGCCGCGCGCGACGACATCGCGCGGCGCGAGTTCCGCATCCTTGTGGATTTCCGGCATGAACCGTCGGCCATCGCGATCGACAAGAATCGCGCCTTCACCGCGCAGCGCCTCGGTCGCCAGCGGCGCGGGGTCGCGACCGATGTCGATCGCGGTGGGGTGGAACTGCACGAATTCCATGTTCGCGAGCGTCGCGCCGACTTGATAACCCATCGCAAGGCCGGAACCCCAGGCCTCCTTCGGGTTGGTGGTGACGGCATAAAGCTGGCCCGCGCCGCCCGTCGCCAGCACGACATGATCGGCCGAAAACACCACCACGCGCCCGTTCAAGTTGGCGCGCGCACCGGCGATACGGCCATTATCATCTTGGAGAAGATCGAAGGCTTCCGCGCCCTCGATCACACGGATCGACGGTGTTTTCCGCGCGGCGGCGACCAGTGCCTCCATGATCGCCTTGCCGGCCATGTCGCCCTTGACCCGCACGATGCGATGCGCGGAATGCGCGGCCTCGCGGCTCTGGACGAGCTTGCCTTGCAAGTCCCGATCAAACGGCACGCCGTATTCGAGAAGGTCGATGATCCGGTCCGAGGCCTCGGCGGCCATGAGCCGCACCATTGCGGCGTCGCAAAGCCCGGCACCGGCCACCAGCGTATCGGCGACGTGGCTCTCGATGCTGTCGCCTTCGCCGATCGCGGCGGCGATACCGCCCTGCGCCCATGCCGAGGAGGCGCCTTGCCCCAGCGACACCGGCGTCAGCACCGTGCAGGGCAACGGCGCAAGCTTGAGCGCCGTGAACAGGCCCGCGAGACCACCGCCGATGATGAGAATGGAGGGCATGGAGCCGCTTTCTTGCCGCGCTGCCTTGCAGGCGCGAGCCGGGACCCCGGCTCCGCCGTTCAGCATTTCACTGCGTCAGGTTGACCATGCGCTCGACCGAGCGCCGGGCACGGACCGCCAGTTCTTCGGGGATCTCCACCTTGTGCTGAAGGTAGAGCAGGCTGTCGAGGATCTTCGGCAGCGTGATGCGCTTCATGTGCGGGCAGAGATTGCACGGCCGCACGAACTCGACATCCTTCGCCGAGGAGGCGACGTTGTCCGCCATCGAGCATTCGGTGACGAGCAGAACCTTGCCGCCGTGCTGGGCTTTCGCATAGTCGATCATGCCGGCGGTGGAGCCGGTGAAATCGGCTTCGGCGATCACATCCGGCGGGCATTCCGGGTGCGCGATGATCTTGATCGACGGGTCCGCCTCACGATACCGGCGTAGTTCCTCACCGGTGAAACGCTCGTGTACCTCGCAGGCGCCATGCCAGGCGATGATCTTCACCTTGGTCTTCGAGGCAACGTATTTCGCGAGATACTGGTCGGGCACGAAAAGCACGCGATCAACACCGAGGCTCTCGACCACCTGCACCGCGTTCGAGGAGGTGCAGCAGATATCAACTTCCGCCTTCACATCGGCAGACGTGTTCACATAGGCGACCACGGGCACGCCGGGATAGGCCTCGCGCAGGCGGCGAACATCGGCACCGGTGATGCTTTCCGCGAGCGAGCAGCCGGCCTTCATGTCAGGGATCAACACCGTCTTCTCGGGGCTGAGGAGCTTGGAGGTCTCCGCCATGAAGTGCACGCCGCCTTGCACGATGATCTTGGCGTCGAGCTTGGCAGCCATCTTGGCGAGCTGGAGGCTGTCTCCCACCACGTCCGCGACACAGTTGTAGATTTCCGGTGTCTGGTAATTGTGGGCGAGGATCACCGCGTCCCGTTGCTTCTTGAGGCGGTTGATCGCCGAAACATAGGGCGCGTGGAACGGCCATTCGACCGGAGGAATGATGTGTTTCACGCGCTCGTAGAGGTGCGCGGTCTCGGCCGCGACCTCGGGCGTATAGCTGAGATCCGGGCGCGGCAGGATGTCCTCGCCCGCCGCGGACCATCCGCGCCCCTTCGCATCAATGCCCGCCTCAACGCCGTTCATCACTCACTCCATGTCCCGGGAGAGCCATCCCGATACATATGCTCACTTCGAGTATTTCTATTACACGCTTTTAGCCGGAAAAGCTAGTGCCCTTCACGCACGAATTTCGCCTGCCGGCGACAGATTGACAGATGGCGTCCAATCGCGGCAACTCAGCGCCCCAAGAAGGTATGCGCGGCAGGGGCGATCTTGGGCGAAATCCATCCGGAACTATCCACCGGCGCCGATGCCGCGCTTCCGACCGGCATGGAGGCCGCGCGGTGGCGTGATATCGTGCAACACGCACGGGCGACAGGCTCGGAGCCACTCGACATCGCCATCGCGGAGGGGCATGTCAACGAAGCGGCTTTCATGGTGGAGTTGGCATCCCTGCTCGGGGTTTCATTCGCCCCCGTGCCGCCGACGCCGGTTTCGGCCAAGCCACTCGATCGGATGGCATCGCTCCGGTCCTATCCCGCGAGAGACGCCGCCGGCCGGGAGTGTCAGGTCATCGCTCCCAATGCGACAATCGCAGCGCTCCTGCAACGCCAGTCTACAACCGGAAAGCTGCCGCCCATCATCCTGACGACGCATCAGGCCCTAATCGATGCTATCATTGCCGCGCGCCGCGATGAGATCGCGGTCCGGGCGATAACAGGCCTTTCCGCCGATCTCTCGGCACAGGCGGGAAGCCCGGCATCGTCGAGCCAGCGTTGGGCGAACGCTGCTGTAGCGCTGGCGGTCAGCCTGGCTCTCGCCACACTCGCTTATCTGTTTCCGCTTCAGATGATGGTCTTGCCCCCGCTGATGCTCGCACCCGTCTTCATGCTGGCGGCGCTGGCGGTCCTCACCGCAGCCGTCGAAAGCCTTCGTCCAGACGTACCGTCGCCCCGACTCGCGATGAGGGATCTGCCACGCTACTCCGTCCTCGTGCCGCTTTATCGCGAGAGCAACATCGTCGGCGATCTGGTCGGTTATCTTGCCCGGATCGACTACCCCCGCGATCGGATCGAGATTTTCCTGCTTGTCGAGGAGGACGACGGGGAAACAAGACAGGCGCTCGCCGGTCTCCGTCTCCCCGGCTGGTTCCGAGTGCTTGCCGTTCCGCCGGGCGAGCCACGCACCAAGCCGCGTGCGCTAAACGCGGCGCTACCGTTCTGCACCGGCGATTGTCTTGTGATCTACGATGCCGAGGACCATCCCGAGCCGGACCAACTCCTGCGCGCGGCGGCGCGATTCCGGACAATGCCGCCGGATGTCGCTTGCCTCCAGGCGCGCCTGGGCATCTCGAACAGCTACGACGGGTTCCTGACGCGCCGCTTCGCCATCGACTACGCGGCGCTGTTCGATTGCATCAAGAGCGGCTCGGCGCGCGCGGGCTGGGCGGTGCCGCTCGGTGGATCATCGAACCATTTCCGCGGCATTATGTAGCAAACTCACCTAAATTCAATGGCCCCAACGGATTCCGTTGAAGTATCCTGTGGGCATGACAGACGCGATCAGAAAAGCCAGAACTGACACATACGAGCACACCATTACAGGGCTGCTCACAAAGCGTGTTGACCTCTACCACGAGGCCGAGCGCATCCGCGACCGCATGGCAGCCATCAAGAACGACATTGCTGCGCTGGACCGGGTTCTAGGCACACTGGGCTACACGGGCGATCTCAACAAGGAAATGCCACGCCAGAAGCACGAGCGGCTATTCGGTCAGGGCGAGTTAACCCGCGCGATTCTGGACGTGCTGAGGGATGCTACCGAGCCAATGGCGACGCGCGACATTGCGCGTGAAATCATCGCCGTGAACGAGCAGGACGCACGGGACAGGCGCTTGTGACCTGAGACCCGACTTTCCTCCGGTTATGGGGAGAGTCCTTGGGTTGATTTAGGGCCTATGCGGCCCTGGTTTCCAGATAGATTTGTGCGGCGAACTCGGCGGGTGTCTTGTTGCCGAGGGCCG
>VWVY01000008.1 GCA_009846685.1 Rhizobiales bacterium SYSU XM002
CGGCCCTCGGCAACAAGACACCCGCCGAGTTCGCCGCACAAATCTATCTGGAAACCAGGGCCGCATAGGCCCTAAATCAACCCAAGGACTCTCCCCATAACCGGAGGAAAGTCGGGTCTCAGGTCATCAGGCTTCGCCATTCCTTTGCGCATCGGCGGTTTTTTTGGGGGGGGCGTTGTGGTTATTCCAACCGCTCTCAGCGCAAATTCGAACCGGTCTCTGATCGGCGCGCCTTTAATTTCCGGAAAATGCCTGACTGGGTGCGGAGAATTGCGCCGAATCAAGTCCGGAAGAACGCGCTGAAATCCCTGTCTCTGGCTCTCTCTATCGTCGGGGCACTAGCCCAAGCGGCAGAAATCTCCCGGGTTCTCCGCAAAAATCGGAAAATCGTCAGTTTTCATGAGAATGGCTGGTGCTGCTGGAGAGGATTGAACTCTCGACCTCTCCCTTACCAAGGGAGTGCTCTACCACTGAGCTACAGCAGCGCGATGCGTGCTCCTGCCACAGGGGGCATGGCAGGTCAAGCGCAAGGGCTGAGGAATACGCAGGGTAGGATTGTGCGACGCACAAAAATGTTGCACTGCAACAAGAATGAATGTAGAAGGCCTTCGTTATCTTCGAGGGTCTCGGCCGGCCAGTTGGCTAGGCGGGATCGAAATCCGGCCGCCGGAGACGGGCGGCCCAGAAACCTCTGCAAGGAGAAAGATCATGGCCGTTGCCAAGAAGCCGGTTGCCAAAACCGTTGACGAGACGATCGAGACCGTCACTGCCGCCGCCACCGAGTCGGTGAAGGCTGCCCAGGAAGCCGTTGCGGATTTCGCCAAGCCCTTCGCTGACGCGCAGGAACAGATCCGTTCGACCGCCGAGAAGGGCCTTGAGCAGCTGCGCAGCCACTATGCCACGCTGAAGTCAAATGCTGAGACTGTCACGGACAAGCTCGAGGAAAGCGTCGCCGCCGCCCATGCCGGCACGCGTGACTTCAACATCAAGGTATTCGAGTTCTTCCGTGCCAACAGCAATGCCGCGTTCGAGCATGCCCAGAAGCTGTTCGCTGCCAAGACCGTGTCGGACGCGGTGAAGCTCCAGCAGGACTTCGCCAAGGCACAGATCGAGGCGGTCCAGACCCACGCCAAGGAACTGACCGAAATGGCGAAGAAGATCGCGACGGACGTTGCTGAGCCGGTCAAGGCCGGCGCCATCCTGCCGTTCAAGAAGTAAGAACGGTCAGGCAATTTGGGAAAGGCGCGGTTTCTGCCGCGCCTTTTCTTTTCTGCAGGGCATCGTCAGCAAGGTGCGAAACGAATTCGTGATTCAAGCCAAATGCCGCCTTGAATTCCCCAGCAATTGACGTTAGCAAGCGCGTGTCGTGCAGTCGTAGCTCAGTTGGTTAGAGCGTCGGTTTGTGGCACCGAAGGTCGGTGGTTCGAATCCACCCGACTGTACCATTCCCGCCATGTGCTTTCTGTGATGAAAAAAGCCGCCCTTTCGAGGCGGCTTTTTTCGTCGGAAACATCAAAGCCTCTCAGGTAGTTTCGACCTGCTTGCTGCGAGCCATGAACCAACCGACGGCAACGACAATCCCCCCGCCGACGGCCGCGGCGCCGTAGAGGAGCCAGCTGATCGGCTTGACGGCAGCCATTAAACCGCCATGTCCGTCGGAGACCTGCGCCGTGACGATCCAGTTCGGATCGATCTTGCCAATCTGATCGATCACCCAGCCGTCCGAGATGATCATCTCGCCGGCGATCCAGCCGAGCAGCGCCGCACCGGCCCAGATGATGATCGGAAAACGGGACATGAGGCTCGAGAGCAGCGTCGAGCCAAAAATAATGAGCGGGATCGAGAGCAGGAGCCCGAACACGAACAGCCAGACATTCCCCCCGGCTGCCGCGGCGATGGCGATCACGTTGTCAAGGCTCATTACCGCGTCTGCGATGGCGATGGTGCGCACGGCGCGCCACAGACTGTCGCTCGATTCGATCGTGTGGCCGTCATCGTCCTCGCCGACGGCGAGCTTGATGCCGATCCACAGCAGCAGGAGCCCGCCGGCCACCTTGAGGAAGGGAACCTTAAGCAAATAGGTGACGAAGACCGCGAAGATAATCCGCAACACGATGGCAGTGCCGGCGCCGAGAATCATGCCGAGCCTGCGCTGGCGCGGCGGCAACTGTCGGCATGCGAGCGCGATGACGATGGCGTTATCGCCGGAGAGCAGCAGATCGATCCAGATGATCTGGAGCAACGGGATCAGATAAGGCGTGAGCGATTCCATGAAAATTCCTGCAAGCAACGGATGTTGGAGCCGTTGTGTTCTTCCTCGTGCGCTCTCCCTTGGCCTATCCGGCCTGCCCTGACAATAGGGCGAGCGCTACCCAAGAACCCTTTGGTCCATTCAGCTGGAATTCTCGAGCTTCAATCGTGGATGTCACGTTATTTTCGATAAAATTATAGATAAAACCGCTATCTTTTATTGGGTTATTCAGTGGAACACGCGCCACCTCGGGAGAGATGAAAAAGCCGAGTTTCAGCGCCTTGAGAAGGGCTTCCTTGCGGCTCCAGAGCCGGGCGAACGCGCTGCCTCTGGCGGAGGGAGACAAGGCGGCGAGATAAGCGCGCTCCTCTTGCCGCAGCATGTTCCAGGGAATGTGCTCATCCGTGACCGGAAGCTCGATGTCGACACCGATCGGCCGGGAGGAAAACCCGATCAGGCTGTAGCGGTCGCGCGTGGAATAGCTGAGGTATAGAGCGACGGACGGCCCGGATAGCCGTGATGAGCCGCCCGGTTCGGAGTCGATTGTGAAGGTAGCGGCGGCGGCTCCCGTGATCGCCTCGGCCAGTTGCCGCGCGACCTGCCGTCGGAGCAGGAAGCCGCGACGTCCGATGCGCGGTGCGAGCGCTTCCTCCTGCGGGAGGAAAGGCGGCAACCCGGCCGGTGGGCAATCCTCGTGCAGGAGCACGGCGATGTATCCGTCTTCGCGGAACCGCCTTGCCGCTTCCGGCAAATCATCGGCGTCGGTGAGCCAGCGTGGAAATCCGGAATTCGACATCATCGTTTGGTTGGAAGTAAAAGGAGGCCCGAGGAGCCTGCGCACCAGTCCATCGGAGCCTCTGCATGCCAGACTGGCTGAAAAGGGGGACGATTCAAGCACTTCTTTCATGAAAATGCAGGCGGGGCATGAGCGAAGCGCAGGGCTGGGCAGAAAGGGAGAACCTTTCCCGGCTTGCGAAAAGACCCTTTCGCCTCCTAAGAAGGACATGACAAGCGCGGGATGAAGGCTGTTCCGCGAGCGCATTGGGGAGGCGGGCTCCGGCTCGGCAGTGTCGTGGTTCAATCAAATCCTGCGTCGGGCAAGGCACAGCCGCGTGTCGCCCTGTTCGCAACCTGTCTTGTGGATGCCATGCGACCGACGATCGGTTTCGCGGCGGCGAAGCTGCTGGAAGACGCCGGCTGCCGTGTCGAGGTGCCGCCGCAGACCTGCTGCGGACAGCCGGCCTTCAACTCCGGCGACCGCAAGGATGCGAAAGCGCTTGCCGCGCAGATGATCGAGACCTTCGAACCTTACGATCATGTGGTCGTCCCGTCCGGCTCCTGCGGTGGCATGATCGCGAAACACTATCCGGAATTGTTCGCGGGCGAGCCGGACATGGCCCGGCGTGCGGAAAAGCTGGCAGCGAAGACGCACGAGCTTGTCTCCTTCCTCACGGATGTTCTCGGCGTCGAAGCGGTCAGCGCGCGCTTCGACGGCAAGGTGACCTATCACGACAGTTGCTCGGGCTTGCGCGAACTCGGCATCAAATCGCAACCGCGCAAGCTGCTTGGCACGGTCGAGGGGCTCGAGATCGTCGAGATGAAGGATTCGGAGGTCTGCTGCGGTTTTGGCGGCACCTTTGCCGTCAAATACGGTGAGATTTCCGACAAGATCGTCTCCGAGAAAGCTGGCAATGCCGAAGCGTCCGCTGCTGGCACCCTGCTCGCGGGCGATCTCGGCTGCCTTCTCAACATGGCGGGTAAACTGTCGCGGCAAGGCTCTGCGATGAATGTCCGCCATGTCGCAGAGGTGCTCGCCGGCATGACGGATACGCCGCCGATCGGTAAGGCGGGGGAGGGTGGCCGATGAGCGCGCATCCGACATCCCGTCAGTTCAAGGACAATGCCTCCCGCGCGATCGCCGACAAGCAATTGACCGGCAACCTCAAGGCCGTGCGGCAGAATTTCATCGACAAGCGCCTGAAAGCGGTGAAGGAGCTGCCGGAGTTCGAGGTCCTGCGCGAGAGCGCGAAGGAGATCAAGAACCACACCCTCGCCCATCTCGATCTCTACCTCGAGAAATACGAGGCGAAGGTCAGGGAAAGCGGCGGACACGTGCATTTCGCGCGCGATGCCGCCGAGGCGCGCCAGATCGCGCTCGATATCTGCCGCAAGGTCGGCGCGAAAACCGTCACCAAAGGCAAGTCGATGATCACGGAGGAGGTGGGCCTCAATGCCTATCTCGAAGCGAACGGCATCGTGCCGGTCGAAACCGATCTCGGCGAGTATATCATCCAGCTCAGGGGCGAGGCGCCGAGCCATATCATCGCGCCGGCCGTCCATCTCAACAAGAACCAGATCGAGAGCGATTTCCGCCGGGTGCATACCCACCTCGATCCCGCGCGCGACCTCACCGAGAAGACGTCGCTCCTCACGGAGGCGCGCGCCGTGCTGCGTGAGCGCTTCCTCGCGGCGGATGTCGGCATCACCGGCGCGAATTTCCTCATCGCGGAAACCGGCACCTCGATCATCGTCACCAACGAGGGTAATGGCGATCTGACGCAGATCCTGCCGAAGGTGCACGTCGTGATGGCCTCCATCGAGAAGATGGTGCCGACGCTGGAAGACGTGAGCCAGATCCTGCGCCTCCTGGCCCGTTCCGCGACCGGGCAGGAGATGAGCTGCTACACGACGTTTTCCACCGGCCCGCGTCGCCCCGGCGATGTCGACGGACCGGAGGAATATCACGTCATCATTCTCGACAACGGCCGGTCCGCGATGCTCGGCGGCGAGTTCCAGGACATGCTCCGGTGCATCCGCTGCGCCGCTTGCATGAATCATTGCCCAGTCTATCACCAGATCGGCGGCCATGCTTACGGCTGGATCTACCCCGGCCCGATGGGCTCGGTGCTCACGCCGTCGTTGATCGGCGTCGACGAAGCGGGGCACCTGCCCAACGCTTCGACCTTCTGCGGGCGCTGCGAGAGCGTCTGCCCGATGAAAATCCCGCTGCCGAAGATGATGCGCCATTGGCGCGAGCGCGAGTTCGAGCGCAACCTGAACCCGGCGGTGGCGCGCTATGGCCTTGGGTTCTGGGCGTTCTTCGCCAAACGCCCCAAGCTCTATGCCTTCTCGACGCGCCTCGCCATGAAGGCGATGAAGCTGCTGGGACGCTCCAAGGGCAGCTTCTCGATGCTGCTGGGCGTGGGTGCCTGGACGAAATACCGCGACTTCGCCGTGCCGGAGGGTGAGACCTTTCAGGCGAAGTGGAAGCGCGAAAGGGGTGGAAAATGACAGAAGCCCGCGATTCCATCTTCGCCTCCATCCGCCGCTCACTTGCCGTGAAGGGCGACGAACGCATCCGCGCCGGCATCGTCGAGGATCGGCTCGACCGCGCGCCCAAGGGCATCATCCCGACGCGCGCGCAGGTCGATCACGGCGAGAAGCTGGAGCTTCTGCTCAAGAAGCTGGAAGGCGTGCAGGCGACGTTCGCGCGCCTTGAGAACGCTGCAAAAATCCCGGCCGCCGTCGCCGATTACCTCCGTTCGAACAACCTCCCGGCCACGATCCGCAAGGGCGACGATCCGCGCCTTGCAGGGCTGCCCTGGTCGGAAACCGCGCTGGAAGTCTCGGACGGGCGTTCGGACGGGCATGATCTCAACGCGATCAGCCATGCCGAGGCCGCCATCGCCGAAACCGGCACGCTGGTGCTGACCTCGGGCCACGAGAACCCGACGACGCTGAACTTCCTGCCCGACAACCATATCGTCGTGCTCAATGCGAGCGATCTTGTGGGAGATCTTGAGGCGATCTGGCCACGCCTGCGCAAGAAATTCGGCAAGGGCGAGATGCCGCGCACGGTCAACTGCATCACCGGTGCCTCTCGCTCAGGCGATATCGAACAAACGATCCTCCTCGGCGCGCATGGTCCGCGCCGGTTGCACGTTCTCGTCGTTGAGGGTTGAAGGCGTTTACCTTAACAAGGATTTATTCGCCTTTTCGTGTCAAGCTTTCCCGGTTTGAACATCCGGGAAGGCCCGATGCACGCTCTGAAGCATCCTTGGCGACTGCCCTTTCTGCCACTGGCGGCAAGCCTTGTGCTGGCGCTGTACTGCCCGGCTTCGGCGCAGACACTGGGTGGCGCGCCGGTGCCGGCAGGCGGCTTTTCTGCCGCTCCAGCGCCGGTTGGCCCGGCTGCGCCGCCGAAGCCCAAACCGAAAAAGAAGGCCGCCGCGCCGGTCGTCCATGAGCGCGTCGTTGCGCGAAACGACAAGCGCCCGAGCTTCCATCCGCAATCGCTCGAAGCGATCAACGAGGCTGCGCGGAAGTATCTTGCCATCGCTCAGGCCGGCGGCTGGCCGATCCTGCCGAAGGACGCCGCGATCAATTCGGCGAGCGAGGGCGAAACGGTGCTGATGCTGCGCCAGCGCCTCGCGGCAGAGGGTGATCTTGCGGCGGATGAGGTGGTGAAGGAGACGGTCGACTCTGGCCTCGTCGCCGCTGTGAAGCGATTTCAGGCGCGTCACGGGCAGAGCCAAAATGGGCTCGTCAGTGGCGCGACGTTGGCCGAACTCCGTGTCTCGGCGCAGGACCGCTTCCAGCAGCTCAACGAGAGCGCGCGCCGCCTCACAGCCCGCACCGGGTTCAACTTTGCGGCGCGTTATGTCGTCGTGAACATCCCCTCGGCTGCCGTCGAGGCCGTTGAGAACGGCATCGTCGAGAAACGGTTCATTGCCGTCGTTGGCAAGAGGGATCGTGCCTCACCCGAGGTCGAGACCCGCATCACCAATGTCAACCTCAACCCGACCTGGACCGTGCCGGTCTCAATCGTGAAAAAGGATATCATCCCGAAAATGCGGAAGGATCCCGGCTACCTTGCGAAGTCGAAGATCCGTATTTTTGGTGCGAGCGGCAACGAGATCCCCGCAACGGCGATCGACTGGAACACCGAGCGGGCGGCAGCCTTCAATCTCCGGCAGGAATCGGGCAGCGGCAATGCGCTCGGCCAGTTGCGGATCGACATGCCGAACCGCGACGCCGTCTACATGCATGACACGCCTTCGAAACGCCTGTTCGGGCTTGACAACCGCTTCCAGTCCTCGGGCTGCGTGCGGGTCGAAAACGTTCGTGATTTCGCCGCCTGGATTCTCGACGGGCAGAAAGGTTGGGATCGCTCCGGCATCGATGCCGCCATCGCCACCGGCGAGCGCAAGGATATCCGGCCGGCGTCACCGATTCCCGTCGTCTGGACCTATCTGACGGGCTATGTGACGCCCGACGGGCTCGTGCATTTCCGGCGCGACATCTACGGGCTCGACAGCGGCGCTGTGCTCAACGCATCCGAAGAGGCACGACCGGTTCGTCGCGCGCAGACAGAGCCGTTGACTCTCGATTCAGCCGGATTGACCGCCCGTGCCGCCGAAGCAAGCCGCGCGCCCGTTCAGCGTATCGATCCCTGAAGGGGCTGGCCTATTCCGCCAGAACGCGGGTCGAAGGAAACGTCACCTCTACAAGCGTGCCTTCGCCGGGCGTCGAGCGGATCGCGAAATTCGCGCGATTGGCCTCGACGAGCGCCTTGGTGAGCGGCAATCCGAGCCCCGTACCGCCGTGATCGCGCCGCGTGCCGACCTGACGGAACGGCTCCAGTGCCTGCTCGATTTCAAGCGCGGTCATGCCGACGCCGGTATCGCGGATGCGGATCACGGCCTCGCCCGTTTCCAGCAGAACAGTTGCGACGATCACCTGCCCGCCACTTTCGGTGAAGCGCGTTGCGTTCGAGAGGATGTTGAGCACGATCTGCCGGATGGAGCGCTCATCCGCCACCACCGGCGGCAGCTTCTGCGCGAGCTGCATCCTGACCAGCACGCGGTTCTGGTTGGCCTGCGGCTGGATGATGCCGACCGAGCTTGAAACGATCGCGTTGAGATCCGTCGAGCCGAACTGCATCTCCATCCGCCCGGATTCGATCTTGGCGAGATCGAGCAGGTCGTTGACGAGGCTGACGACATGCTTGCCCGAGGTGCGGATGTCGCCGAGATATTCCTTGTATTTCGGCTGGTCGATCGGCCCGAGGCGCTCCTCCATCATCACCTCCGCGAAGCCGATGATGGCGTTCATCGGCGTGCGGATTTCGTGACTGATCTTGGTCAGAAAATCGCTTTTCTTCGCGCTGGCGAGTTCGGCGCTGCGCCGCGCCTCGGTGAGTTCGCTTTCGGCGCGCTTCCAGGATGTGAGATCGCGCAGCACGGCGCAATAGCGCTTGGGCTCATCGTCGCTAATACGGCCCAGGGTCATGAACAGCGGGATGCGGCCGCCCTTCTTCTCGCGCCCGGCAACCTCGCGCCCATCGTTGAGAACGCTGCGGACGCCGTTTGCCAGCAGACCTTCGAAATAGTCGAGCGCATCGGCATGACTGTCGTTGTGCAGGAGAATCGTGAAACTCTCCCCCGCGATCTCGCGTTGGTCGAGCCCGAAGAGGGCCTCCGCCGCGCCGTTGATCGAAAGGATGCGGCCCTTCTCGTCGAGTGTCACGACCCCGTCGGTTGCTGTATCGAGCACCGCGCGCAGTTCCTGCGCCTCGGCGCGCATCCGCTTGAGATCGAGTGCGACGGAACGGAGCGCCTTGCCCTGCTCGAGCTCGACTGCGCGGCGCATCGAGATCAGCGTCGCCTTGCCGCCCTCCCAGTCGGTTAGCTGAAGGTGGGCATCGACCGGGAACAATTCGCCCTCGCGTGTCGTCAGCACGACGGTATCGAAGCCCTGGTGCCGGTCGCGCGGCATGGTGCCCTTGCGGAAGATCGCCTGGGCCCCGTTCTCCAGGCGGAAAGTCGCGAAATCGGGGTAACCTGTCAGGTCGAGCAGCGTGCGGTTTGCGTAGAGTGGATCGTCGCCCCGCAGGACGAGAAGTCCGACCGGCACCTGATCGAGAATGCCGGCGGAAAGGCTCTGCTTGGAAGAGGCAGGAGCCTGTGGTTCCGGCGGTGCGCCAAACACGTCGCCCGCCTGGGAAAACGAGGCATCGCGCCGACCATTCTCCGTCGGGGCGGGTGACGCCGGCGTTGTCTCGACGCCATCCTCGAACTTGGCGCCGAGAGCTCGCGCAATCTCGCGGAACGCGTTGCGTTCGGCCATCGAGAGGCCGTTGCGCGGCACCACTGGCGGCACGAAATCCGGCTGATCCTTGCGGAGCGAGACGACCTTGTTAGCCTCTGTTTCGGCAGGTGGCCGGGCTGCGCCTTCCTCGTCGACAGCCGGCGCTTCGGGCGCTTCGTCCCCGGCCTCACCTTCATCCGCACCGAAGGCTTCAAGGGCGGCCTGCATGTCAGCCTCCTCAGCGGATGGAGTGGCGGCTGCCTCCTTGGTCTCGATGGTCGGCATGACTTGATCGGCAAGCATCAACTCCGCCGACGTTTCGATCATCGGTGGGGAAAGCGGAAGCTCCGGCTCCGTCTCGGTCATGGAAGGGGTTGCCGCCGTCTGTTGCGCACGATCCGGATAACAACGTCCAAATCCTGAGAACCCGGCGAGTTCCTGCTCTGAATCGATCACCGGCAGGGCCGAGAGGGTGATCGGCAGGGCAAGATCGGTTCTGGCAACCGGCCAGAGAACCTCAATGCCGTTCCATGTCGAGCCGGTCAGGATCGCCGAGCGCAGGGCATCCGCCGCGTTCTCGTCGAATTCCTGCACGATGGCTGCGAGCGGGCGGCCAACGAGACGGGCGTTCTCCTCTCCGACAGCATCGGCCAGCGGTGGCGAAACGCTTTCGACCAGTCCGTCCGCATCGAGCGCGAAGGTAAAGCGGATCGGGCGATGGGCGCTGCCGACCGCGCACGTCCAGGCTGGCGCGCCCGAAGTGCCGGACGGCCCCGGATCGTCATCATGCCGACGGGCTGGAACCACCTCCTCGACAGTCGGCGGCACCCCTGCGGTGCGGTCATTCACCGGGGTTGGCGCAAAGGTTTCCTCGCTCGCGGCGTTGGCGTCGATCAGGGAAACCATCAGGCCGTGCGATCCATCCATCAGCGGCAATGCCTCGCACAACGCCGTCAGCATCTGGCTGCGGAAACCGAGATTGAAGCGCAGGCGTTCGAGGCGACGCCCGGAACCCCGTCCTGCACCGCGCGCAAGCGTTGCCAGTCGTGCGGCGCCCGGTGCGCCGGCAGGCAGTTGCGCGGCGATGAACGAGGCGCCGTCGGACGACCCGAGCCGGCGCGCGGCGACATGGCTCGACCAGAGCACGCGCCCGTCGGGCGCCAGCAGAAAGGAGGGGCTTGCCTGCGAAAGAAGATGCTCGCGGGCACGGGAATCGAGCAGATGCGCCGGCAAGAGGCCGGATGCAGCACGGTTCGCGGTTTCGGTGGCCATCGACGCGCCCTCACTCAAACTCATACTGGCGTTTCCGGCGCCGACGAAAGGCATGAACTGTCCCGGAATGATACGCCATTTAAGGATTTATCCATAAATCGCGGCGCGCGGCTCGTCCATCGCCGCTTGGGAACTCCGACGATTTACTGAAAAACAACCTTAACGGCTCGGCCCCGTTTTCTGGTATCCTTGAAAAAGGCGCGGCGTCTGCGTCGGTTCAGGCTATCAAGGCGAGGGCATTTCGATGATGAAGAAGGACGGCGGATTTCAGGTTCCGGACGAAATGCGGGCGATGCTCGATCAGGGTGTCCGTCAGGCGCGCGAAGGGTTCGACAAGCTGATGGCGGCAGCAGGCGAGGCGGTCGAGTCGGTCGAAGCCAAATCGGATGCCGCGCAGGCTGAAATCGCGGAAATGAAGAAAAAGAGCCTTGCTTTCACGGAGGCCAGCATCGCCTCGGCGTTCGATCTCGCCCAGAAGCTCGTCGGCGCGAAGAGTATGGACGAGTTCATGAAACATCAGGCCGAATACATGCGCCAGCAATACGAGGTCATGCGCGAGCATGTGCAGGAGGCGGGGCAGGAAATCCAGCGTCGCACCCGTGCCGCGACCGCTGAAATGACCGCCGAGGCCGAGAAGTTCCAGAAGCGTGCGCGCGAAGCCGCCGAGCAGGGCGTCGAGGCCGTCAAGAAAGCGACCAAGCCGAAGAAGTGAGGCCAAGGCTGCGGCGACTCCCGGTTTTGACCGGGGGCCGTCGGGCTTATTCGGCGGCGAGCGCCGAAGCTTGCCGCCGCTCCAGACCGAGCGTGTCAAAGACATCCGCCAGCGCACGCGCCAGATCCTCGATCAACGCATCGTCGTGGAACGGCGTTGGCGTGATGCGCAGCCGCTCCGTGCCGCGCGGCACAGTCGGGTAGTTGATGGGCTGGACGTAGATCGCGTGACGATCGAGTAGAAGATCGCTCGCTGCCTTGGCCTTGGCCGCGTCGCCGATCATCACCGGAACGATATGTGTCGGATTGTCGAGCACCGGAATGCCGAGTTCGGCGAGCCGACGCTTTACCCGTGCGACCTGACGACGCTGACCCTGCCGCTCGGCCGATGAGGTCTTGAGGTGCCGGATGGACGCTCTTGCGGCCGCAGCAACAGGTGGCGGCAGCGCGGTGGTGAAGATGAACCCATGCGCGTTGCAGCGCACCGCGTCCACGATCTCGCGGCTCGCGGCGATGTACCCGCCGAAGCAGCCAAAGCCCTTGCCGAGCGTGCCCTGGATGATATCGATCCGATCCATCGCGCCGATTTCCTCGGCGTAGCCGGCGCCATGCGCGCCATACATGCCGACGGCATGGACCTCGTCGAGATAGGTGATGGCGCCGTACTTCTTCGCAAGATCAGCGAAGGCGTGGAGCGGGCCGACATCGCCATCCATCGAATAGACACTCTCGAAGACGATGAGTTTGGGCCGGTCCGGATCGGCGGCCTTCAGCAATTCCTCAAGGTGGACGACATCGTTGTGGCGGAAAATCTTCTTCTCGCAGCCGGCGCGTCGCACGCCCTCGATCATCGAATTGTGGTTCTCGCTGTCCGAAAAGATGATGCAGTTCGGCAGGCACTGCGCGATGGTGGCGATTGCGGTCTGGTTGGCGACGTAGCCCGAGGAAAACACGAGCGCCGCTTCCTTGTCGTGCAGGCCCGCCAGTTCGCGCTCCAGTTCCACGACCGCGTGGCTGTTACCGGAAATATTGCGCGTGCCGCCAGCGCCGACGGAGCCGCGCTCAGCCTCCTCGATCATCGCCGCGACAACGTCAGGATGCCGTCCCATGCCGAGGTAATCATTCGAGCACCAGACGGTGACCTCGCGCGGCCCGTCCTCGTTGTGCCAGTTTGCGCGCGGGAATTTAACCTTGTCGCGGGCGATCTCGGTGAAGACGCGGTAGCGCTTTTCCGTGCGCAAAGTCTCGGAAACGGCAGCGAAGGCCTCGCGGTAATCGAACATGCGGTCCACCTTTTCCCCAAGCGCGCTTTTGCCCCAGCATAGGCCAAGAGCCCACTCTGGAAACATTCCGGTTTGTATATCTTTCTTGTCATCATTGGCCAACCCCGGCATTGATCACAAACAAGCCGGGCGACATCGGGCAGGGACGGAGAAGGGTTTTTGGAAAACGACGGGCCGGGCAAGAGCGAGAAGGAAAGACGGCAGGAGCGGCTTGCCGCTGCCTTGCGCGAGAACATGCGGCGCCGCCGGGCTCAGGCTCGCAACCGGGCAGGGCGGGACAAGGCAGTAAGCCAGGATGACGCCGTAAGGGAAGTCGAACAGGTTTCCGCCGGGAAACCGCCGCAAAGTCCCGCAACACCGGAATAGGCGCCCGCGTTTGCCAAGCCGCTTCCGGCATGGCAAGGAGCGCCACGATCAGGCACCCGGCTCAGGAACAGGAAGACGCATGGACAGGATAAGGATCATTGGCGGTGCGCCGCTCAAGGGCAGCATTCCCGTTTCCGGCGCGAAGAACGCCGCTCTCCCGTTGATGATCGCGAGTCTCCTGACGTCCGATACGCTCGTTCTCGAAAATGTTCCGCGCCTCTCGGACGTGCGGATGCTCAAGCGCATCCTCAACAATCACGGCGTCGGTATCGGCGTCGCCGGCAAACGCCCTGGAGAGACGGTCGAGGATGGCGAGCGGGTTTCGCTCTCGGCGGCGAGCATCGTCGACACCCTCGCGCCCTACGATCTTGTCTCGCAGATGCGCGCGAGCTTCTGGGTTATCGCGCCGCTGCTCGCGCGTATGGGCGAGGCGAAGGTCTCGCTGCCCGGCGGCTGTGCGATCGGCACGCGTCCTGTCGATCTTCTGCTGATGGCCTTGGAGCGCCTCGGCGCCTCGATCGAGATCGATGCCGGTTACGTCATCGCCAAGGCACCCTCCGGAGGTCTCAGGGGCGGCGAGATCGATTTTCCGAAGGTGACGGTCGGCGGTACGCATACCGCGCTGATGGCGGCGGTGCTGGCCAATGGTTCGACGCTGATCCGCAATGCGGCCCGCGAGCCGGAGGTGACCGATCTCGCCGAGTGTCTCGTCAAGATGGGCGCACGGATCAAGGGCATCGGCACCGCAACGCTGGAGATCGACGGCGTCGGCAAGCTCGGGGGCACGACGCATCGCGTGCTGCCGGATCGGATCGAGGCCGGCACCTATGCCTTCGCTGCCGCGATGGCGGGAGGCGACGTTACGCTGGAGGGGATTTCCCCGACGCTGCTTCAAGCCGCGCTCGACAAGCTCGCCCAGTCCGGTGCGGAAGTTATCGATACCGGAACCGGAATCCGCGTTCGTTCAACAGGTCGTGACATCGCGCCGGTTGATGTCACGACAGAGGCCTTCCCCGGCTTCCCGACCGACCTTCAGGCGCAGTTCATGGCGCTGATGACGCGCGCCAACGGCACGTCCCACATCACCGAGACGATTTTCGAGAACCGTTTCATGCACGTGCAGGAACTGGCCCGCTTCGGCGCCCGCATCCGGCTCGACGGTGATCGGGCGATCGTTGAAGGTGTGCCCTCGCTCAAGGGCGCACCGGTCATGGCGACGGACCTGCGCGCCTCTGTCAGCCTCGTGATTGCGGCGCTCGCGGCTGAAGGCGAGACTATGATCAGCCGCGTCTATCACCTCGATCGCGGTTTCGAAGGACTTGAAAGCAAGCTCATGCGCTGCGGCGCACAGGTGGAGCGAATCCGCGCTTGAAAAGGGGCCGGCGCGCCGGCCCCACCGCACTCAATAGCGGACGTTGCCGGCCTTCCGGCCGAAGCCCGGAATATGGCAGTAGCAGCCACTCATGATCGGTACCGGGCGGCCCGTCGGGCATTCGCCGCGCGAGGTCACGCAGACAGTGCCGTAAGCGCGCGGTCGTGGCGAATAGCCATCGTCGTAGCGGGGACGGGGGCGGGGTGCGAAGCCGTCATCCTCGTAAACCGGCCGCTCGCGATAGCGGGGGCGCGGCCGGGCGTATTGCGCGCCACCGACGTTACCGGCCTTGCGGCCGAAGCCGGGAATGTTGCAGTAGCAGCCGGCCCCGAGCGGCGCATAGCCGGCATCGCAATTGCCGCGCGAGGTCACGCAGACGGAACGGTCGCTGTAGTATTGGGCCTCGGCGATGCCGATCCCGGTAGCGGTCAGAAACACGGCGGCAAGGAGAGCCTTGAGCGGCCGGCCGGATGAACGAATCTGCTTCATGAAATGCTCCATCGAGTGCACGCACTGGTTCTCCGGCATCAAAGCTGAAGGAGACATGAAGGGCAAACGCGTTTTTGCCGTCATTGGATAAAAGCAGGAGGCGCAAACGCGCTTCTGCCGTTGCAGGCGGCGCGGAGGATGGGTAACAACAGAACGAAGCCGTTTTCAGCATCCCAAGAGCGAACATGCCTCCGTCAGCCGCCCCTGCAAGCTCCAGCCTCGCGCCCGGATGGCGGCTGGATTCGCGCACGGCGGATTTCGAGCGCGCTTTCACCACGCTTCTCGGGGCCAAGCGCGAGGTTTCCGAGGATGTTGATCGGACTGTCGCCGCGATCATCGAGGATGTCGTCGCGCGCGGCGATGCGGCGCTTGCTGATTACTCCCGCCGGTTCGACCGGGTCGATCTCGCAGCAAGCGGTCTGCGCATCACTGCGGAAGAGGTGGCGCGGGCGCGTGCCGCCTGCTCGCCGAAGGATCTTGACGCGCTGGGGTTCGCTGCGGCGCGCATTCGTGCCTTCCACCAGCGCCAGAAGCCGCAGGACCAGGTTTTCGAGGATGCCGAGGGCGTTAAGCTTGGCTGGCGCTGGTCAGCGATCCGCGCGGTAGGGCTTTATGTTCCCGGCGGTTCGGCCTCCTATCCTTCCTCTGTCTTGATGAACGCCATCCCCGCCAAGGTCGCCGGGGTCGAGCGTATTGTCATGGTGGTGCCGACGCCGGACAATGTCGTCTCGCCGCTCGTGCTCGCGGCGGCCGAACTCGGCGGTGTCGATGAGATCTACCGCATCGGCGGCGCGCAGGCGGTTGCCGCGCTCGCCTACGGCACGCAGACGATCCGCCCGGTCTCGAAGATCGTCGGCCCCGGCAATGCCTATGTCGCGGCTGCAAAGCGCCGCGTGTTCGGGCAGGTCGGCATCGACATGATCGCCGGCCCCTCGGAGGTGGTGGTAGTCGCCGATGATAGCGCCAACGCCGAATGGATCGCTGCCGATCTCCTCGCTCAGGCGGAGCACGACACGGCAGCGCAGTCGATCCTGATCACGGATAGTGCGGCCCTCGCCGATTCCGTTGTCGCTGCCGTGGCTGGACAGGCGGCGCTGCTGCCGCGCCGCGCGATCGCCGAGGCGAGTTGGCGCGATAACGGCGCGGTAATCCTGGTGCGCGACATGGCGGAGGCAGCGCGCCTTTCGGATCGGATCGCGCCTGAGCACCTCGAAATCATGACGCGCGAACCCGAGGCTGTGGCGGCAACCGTTCACGACGCTGGCGCGCTGTTTCTCGGCGGGCACACGCCGGAGGCGATCGGCGATTACGTCGGCGGTTCGAACCACGTACTGCCGACCGCACGTTCGGCGCGTTTCGCTTCGGGGCTCGGCGTGCTCGATTTCATGAAGCGCACCTCGCTCCTTTCTTGCGGGCCGGATCAGCTCGCGGCGCTGGGGCCCGCAGCAATCGCGCTCGGCGAGGCGGAAGGGCTTCAGGCTCATGCCCGCTCTGTCGCTATCCGGCTTAACCGGGGCTGATGCGATGACGGACGAGACCGCCGATACCCGCCGCCTTGTCGCCGTCACGCTCGACGAAGCCTCGATCGAGCGTGGCACACCCGATCAGGAACACGAGCGCACCATCGCGATCTACGATTTGGTCGAGGAAAACGTCTTCGGCATTCCGGGGCACGACGGCGGTCCCTACGTGCTTGCGCTCGGGCTTGTCGCCAACCGGCTTTCGTTCGATATCCGCCTGCAGGACGAAACGCCCATTATCGCCCATCTCCTTTCGCTTTCGCCGTTCCGCAAGGTCATCAAGGACTATTTCATGATCTGCGAGAGCTATTACGAAGCGATCCGCACTGCTTCGCCGGAGCGCATCGAGGCCATCGACATGGGACGGCGCGGCGTGCATGACGAAGGTGCTGGCCTCGTCCGCGAGCGTCTCGACGGCAAGATCGAGATCGATCACAAGACAGCGCGCCGGCTCTTCACCCTCATCGCTGCCCTTTCCTGGAAGGGTTCGGACCGTTGAGTGACGCTCCGGGTCCGTTGCAGGCGGTTCTGTTCGTCTGTTCGATGAATGCTGTCCGTTCGCCGATCGCGGAAGGTCTTGCGCGGCTGCGCTATGGCAAGCGGCTCTATGTCGATTCGGCGGGCCTTGTGAAAACGGAACGCGATGGTTTCGCCCTCGCGGTCCTGCGCGAGGCGGGGATCGACCTCCATGATGACGAGCCGAACGCTTTCGAGGATATCGAGTGCGAGTCCTTCGATCTCGTCGTGGCCCTCTCGCACGAAGCTTATCGGCGTGCCGAGGAATTGCTGCGCATGAGTTCGGTCGAGATCAGGTACTGGCCGATCGAGGATGCAACACAGGTCGGGGGCTCTCGCGAGCAGCGGCTTGAAGCCTTCCGCCGCGTCCGCGACACGATCGACCGTCACTTGCGCGAGGAAATCGGGCCGCGCGTCAAGGTTTGAGTTGAGGCGAGCAAAATTCGCCGCCCGGCATCGGCGTCGGCACGCCCGTTGTCGTCGGCAGGCTGAGCGGCAACCCGCGTCGGGAACGCGCCGCGAGGTAGGCGAAACACTCCGCTTCCAGCAGATCGCCGTTCCAGCCGACGGTTTCGACCGGCTCCACAGGCACGCCGAGTGCCTCGGTGAAGCCGCGCATCATCGCCTGATTGTGCCGTCCGCCGCCTGTGACCAGCCAGCGGAGCGGCTTCCTCGGCACGTGATCGAGCGCCTGCGCCGTGGCTGCGACGGTGAAGGCCGTCAGCGTTGCGATCTGGTCTTCGGGCGGCAACGTTGTAATGATTCCGGCCCGTGCGTGAAAGTCGTTCCGATCAAGTGATTTCGGTGGCTTTGCCGCGAAGAACGGGTTGTCGAGGAGCGCCGCAAGGACGCTCGCGTTTACTTTGCCTCGCGCGGCGATTTCACCGCCCGCATCGTAATCGCGGTTGAAATAGCGCTGCATTGCATCGTCGATAAGCGCGGAGGCTGGCCCGGTATCGCAGGCAATGATGATCTCGCCGTCGAGATAGCTCACGTTCGCGACGCCCCCGAGGTTGAGGACCATGAGCGGCTGCGGAAGCTCGGCGGCGAGCGCGGCGTGATAGAGCGGCACCAGCGGCGCGCCCTGTCCGCCCGCCGCGACATCCGCGTGCCTGAACCGGTAGACCACAGGTATTTCGAGCGCGCTGGCAAGGGCGGGTCCGTCACCGAGTTGACGCGTCAACCGGCGCTCCGGGCGGTGGAAGATCGTCTGCCCGTGAAAGCCGACAAGATCGATGCTGGCGGGATCGGTGCCGGTATCGACGAGGCATTGCCGGATCGCTGCGGCGAAGGCTGCCGTCACCCCGGCCTCGAGATCATCGAGCGGATCGTGTTCCGCGCGCACCGAATCGGCGATCACCGCGCGCAGCGACTGGCGGAGTGTCTCCGGATAGGGATAAGCGCCGCCAGCGAGTGGGTGCACATGGCGCACGCCATCGGTTTCGACAAGCGCGACGTCGATCGCATCCATCGAGGTGCCGCTGATGGTGCCGATGGCCCGGAACAGGGGTTTTTCTTCGGAATGCATCGCCTAGTGTCTGCTTGTTCGAATCGCGTTGCCCGCTGCCATCATGCGATTCGAGTGAAATGTCGCAAGCCGCTGGATGTCGTAATTGTGACCGGGCTTGAATTGGCCGTATGCCGCGTTTCGCGGTAGAAGTATTTTTTGGTCCACGGGGGCGTTTCTGGCGTGTCATCGCGCGGCGGCAAGCTGCTGATCGGTTTTTTCCTGGCGGCGGCGATTGTCGCGCTGGCGGTTGCGCTGCGCGGACAGGACGCGGCGATGCTGATGGCCTATCGCGACCGCTGGATGGATTGGGCCGCAGCGCGCCCCTTCCTCTCTTCGCTCATCTATCTGACCGTCTATATCGCGATGACAGCCCTTTCGTTACCCGGCGCGCTGGTGCTGACCCTGATCGGCGGGAGCCTGTTCGGGCTCTGGTGGGGCACGCTCCTGACCTCCTTCGCCTCGACTATCGGCGCAACATTGGCGATGCTGTCCTCGCGCTATCTCTTCCGCGACTTCGTCGAGGCGCGTTTTGCTGCCATCATCCGCCGGATCGACGAAGGCCTTGACCGTGACGGCTCGCGCTATCTCTTCACGCTCCGCCTGATCCCTGTATTTCCCTTCTTCCTTGTCAATCTCGTGATGGGCGTGACGCGGATGAAGGTCTGGACCTTTTTCTGGGTCAGCCAGCTCGCGATGTTGCCGGCAACGCTGCTCTACACCAACGCCGGCGTGGAATTGATGGGGATAGATGCCGCGCGCGACCTTCTTTCGCCCGGCGTGATCTTCGCCTTTGCAGCGCTGGCTCTCCTGCCGTTCGCGTCCAAGACACTTGTACACCGGTGGAACGATCGGCGCCTGTTGGCGAAATGGCGTCGCCCCGCACGCTTCGACTACAATCTGGTGATCCTCGGCGGCGGGGCGGCGGGACTTGTCGCGTCCTATGTCGCGACGGCGGCGCAAGCCAAGGTCGTGCTGATCGAGAAGGGAAGCCTCGGGGGCGATTGCCTGAATTCGGGCTGTGTGCCCTCAAAGGCGTTGATCCGCTCCGCCAGGCTCGCGCACGAGGCGCGGAGGGCCGAGGATTTCGGGCTCGCCGGTTTTCTCTCGCCCGATTTTTCGCAGGTGATGGCGCGCATCCGCCGTGTCATTGCCCGTGTCGAGCCGCATGATTCCGAGGAGCGATACAGCAGCCTCGGTGTCGAGATAATCCGGGGCGAAGGCCGTATTCTTGATCCGTGGCGCATTCAAGTTGGCGGGAAGGTGCTTGCCGCCCGGAACATCATCGTCGCAACCGGAGCGTCGCCGGTGCTGCCGCCGATTCCCGGCCTCGCGGACTGCGGCGCACTGACCTCGGAAACGCTCTGGTCGCTCGAAAAACTGCCGGCGAGCCTGCTCGTGCTCGGTGGCGGCCCAATCGGCTGCGAACTGGCACAGGCTTTCGCGCGTCTCGGCAGCCGGGTCACACTGGTTGAAGCTGCGGAACGGCTGCTCTTGCGCGAGGACGAGGATGTCGGTGCTGCGCTGGCTGATGCCTTGCGGGAGGAGGGCGTCGATCTTGTCCTCGGCGTGAAGGCGGTCGAGGTCCGGCGCCGGGTCGAAGGGCATGTGCTGGCGCTCGCCGACGGGCGGGAACTCGCTTTCGACCGGATTCTCGTTGCCGTCGGGCGCGCGCCGCGCCTCAAGGGCTTTGGTCTTGAGGAGCTGGGGTTGATCGAGAACGGACGGCTTGCGGTGGATGAGACCCTCCGCATGCGCATTCCGACGATCTACGCCGCCGGGGATGTCACCGGCCAGCGCCAGTTCACCCATGCTGCCGGCCATGACGGCTGGGTCGCGGCGATGAATGCGCTCACCGGCCTGCGTCGCTGGACCAATCGCGTCGAGGCTTTCCCGGTGGTGACCTACACCGATCCTGAAATCGCGCGGGTCGGCCTCAACCGGCGCGAGGCGAGGGAACAGAATATCGCCTTCGAGGAAACCCGTTTCGATCTCGCCGAACTCGACCGCGCGATCTGCGAGAGTGCCAATCGCGGCTTCATCTCGGTGCTGACGGTGCCGGGGAGCGACCGTATTCTCGGCGCGACGGTTGTCGGCGCGCATGCCGGCGAGATTCTTGGCGAATTCACGCTGGCGATGAGGCATGGTCTTGGCCTCGGAAAGATCCTCGCGACGATCCACCCCTATCCCGGCTGGACAGAAGCGGCGAAATCCGTTGCGGGCGAATGGCGGCGCACGCGCGTGCCGGGTTGGTCTCTCGGCCTCGCGCGCCGTTTCAACAACTGGCGGCGCGGCTGATGTTCGACCGGGTGCTTCTAGTCCCGACCCGTGCGGCGCTGGCGCCGCTGGCCCGGCTTGCGGCAAAGCGAGGGATCGGGGCCGACACATTGACTTTCGCAGGCTTCGCGATCGGCATCCTGACGGTGCCGACCATAGCGCTCGGCTGGTTCTTGGCCGGGCTCGCGCTGATCCTCGCGAACCGCCTGCTGGACGGGCTCGACGGCGCGGTAGCGCGTCTGACGCAGCCGACCGATCGCGGCGCTTTTCTCGATATCGCGCTCGATTTCTTCTTCTACGCTACGGTGCCTTTCGCCTTCGCGCTCCATGATCCCGGTGCGAATGCGCTCGCTGCGGCCTTCCTGATCCTTGCTTTCGTCGGGACGGGATCGAGCTTCCTCGCGTTTGCCGTGATCGCCGCTAAGCGTGGGCTCGCCGGCACGGATTATCCCGGCAAGGGCATCTACTTCCTCGGTGGACTGACGGAAGGCGCCGAGACCATCGCCTTCTTCTGCCTGATTTGCCTCTGGCCGGCGGCTTTTGCGCCGCTTGCGGTTCTCTTCGGCATCGCCTGCTGTGTTACGACCGGTTTTCGTTGGTATTGGGGCTGGAAAACCTTCGCGGAACCCGCCAATCTCCCGTGACCGGAACCGCGGAGCGAAGATGAAACGCCTGTTGAAGAACGCGACCCTTCTCGCGACGATGGACGATGCGCGCCGCGAACTTTCCGGTGGTTTCGTGCTGATCGACGGACCAGGGATTGTCGCTGTCGGCACCAAGAATGAACCGCTGCCAGAAGCCGATGAGGTGATCGACCTTGCCGGTCATGTCGTGCTGCCTGGGCTCGTCAATACTCATCACCACATGGTGCAATCGCTGACCCGCGCGACCCCGGCCGGGCAGGATGCGGAACTCTTCGGCTGGCTCAAGGCGCATTACCCGATCTGGGCCAATCTCACGCCGGAGATGATCCATGTCTCGGCCAAGACGGCGATGAGCGAACTTGTCCTCTCCGGCTGCACCACCTCCTCGGACCATCTCTATATCTACCCCAATGGTGCGCGGCTGGAGGAGGCAATTGAGGCCGCGCGCGAGGTCGGCATCCGCTTCCACGCCGCGCGTGGGGCGATGAGCGTCGGCGAATCCAAGGGCGGTCTGCCGCCCGATCGCGTCGTCGAGGAGGAGCCGGCCATCCTCAAGGAGATGCAGCGTCTCGTCGAGACATGGCACGATCCGAAGCGTTTCGCGATGCTCCGGATCGTCATTGCACCGTGTTCGCCCTTCACGGTGAGCGAGGATCTGATGCGCGAAAGCGCGAAACTCGCGCGGGCTTACGGCGTTTCGATGCACACGCATCTCGCCGAGAACGACAACGATATCGCCTATTCGCTGGAGATGTTCGGCAAGGAGCCGGTGGATTATGCCGAGAGCCTCGGCTGGCTCGGCCCCGATGTCTGGCATGCGCACTGCGTGAAGCTCGACAATCGGGCGATCCGCATCTTCGCCGATACCGGCACGGGCGTCGCACATTGCCCCTGCTCGAATATGCGGCTTGCCTCCGGCATCGCGCCGGTGCGGGGGATGCGGGATGCGGGCGTGCCGGTCGGGCTGGGGGTCGACGGCTCGGCAAGCGCCGACGCCGGGCATCTTCTGGCGGAAGCGCGGCAATGCATGCTGCTCCAGCGCGTCGGCTTCGGCCCGGCGGCGATGGGCGCGCGCGAGGCGCTGGAGATCGCCACGCGCGGCGGCGCCCGCGTGCTAGGGCGCGATGATATCGGCCAGATCGCTCCCGGCATGGCGGCCGATATCGTCGCCTTCGATATACGCGGGCTCGATTTCGCCGGAGCGCAAGCCGATCCGCTCGCTGCCCTCGTGTTCTGCACGCCGCCGAAGGTGAGCTGGAGCCTCATCAACGGTCGGGTTGTGGTGCGCGAAGGCATGCTGACGACGCTCGATCTGCCGATGCAGGTGGAGCGTCACAACCGCCTCGCCGCGGAATTGATGACGAAGAGCCTGGGCTAGAGTTCCGCGAAATCCGGCAGGTTGCGGATCGCTTCGATGAAGTCCTCGGCGATGGGGTGCGCGCCGGCCATCCGGCCGATCTCGCCATGCAGCCAGACGCCTGCCGCCGCCGCCTCGAAACCCGGCATCCCCTGTGCGACAAGCCCGCCGATCAGTCCGGCGAGCACATCGCCCGAGCCGGCTGTCGCGAGCGTCGGTGGTGCATTGCTGTTTTCAATCAGGTGTCCGTCCGGCGTCGCGATCAACGTGTGGTGGCCCTTGAGCACGATCACGGCGTCGAGAGCGGCACTCGCGGCCTTTGCCCGCTCTTCCCGGCTGCCGGTTAGGTCCGGGAGCAACCGCGCGAATTCACCCTCGTGCGGGGTGAGGATCGTCGGTGCCTCGCGCCGCCGGAGGGTCACCGCAAGCGTCTCGGCGTCTCCGGCGAAGGAGGTCAGTGCATCGGCATCGAGAACCATCCCGATCCGCGAACGCGCCGCAAGGGCAACAAGACGCCGCGTCATCTCGCCGACCCCCGCGGCGGGGCCCATGACGATGACGCGCAATCGGTCGTCGGCAACGCAATCCCGGAAATCGGCAAGCGTCTCGAACGGCCGGAGCATGATCGCGGTCACCTGAGTCGCCTGCTCGCGGAGTGCATCCGGCGCGCCGATGAGCGTTACGAGACCCGCGCCGATCTGCAAGGCGGCCCGCCCGGTCAGGCGCGAGGCGCCGGTGCGGAATTCCGGCCCGCTTAGTACCAGCGCCGCACCCCGCGCATATTTGTGGTCGGACGCGGCCCGCAGCGGCAAGGCGTGTCGCCAGAGTTCCGGCGAATTGGCGAGAGGCGACATGGCGTGTCCATCGGTTCTGACGAGCCCGAACGCTAACAGAGCCGCATCGCGCCCGCCAGCGTCGATGCCCATTGCCATGCGGCATGTGGTTTGCAACGCTTACCGGACGATTCCCGCCTTTCCCGACGGGCCCCCGCCGACATTCCGCCGTCGCCCCGCCGCGCCTGGACGTGTTGCCATGAATGATCCCTCGCGACGGGATGTGCCGCCGCAGCCGAGTTTTGCCGAACTCTTCACGCCCAAGCTCGTCACCGTGCTGCGTGAGGGCTATTCGTTCGCGGCCTTCCGCGCCGACGCCATCGCGGGGTTGACGGTCGCAATCGTCGCGCTGCCGCTGTCGATGGCCATCGCGATCGCCTGCGGCCTCTCGCCGGACAAGGGGCTTTATACCGCGATTGTCGGAGGGTTCCTGATTTCGGCCTTTGGCGGCAGCCGCTTCCAGATCGGTGGCCCCGCAGGTGCCTTCATCGTCCTCATCGCGACCATTGTCGAGAAGCACGGCTATGACGGGCTGGTGCTGGCGACGGCGATGGCCGGAGTCGTCATGATGGCGGTAGGGTTCCTGCGGCTCGGCACCTACATCAAGTATATTCCTTTTCCGGTGACTGTCGGTTTCACGACCGGTATTGCCGTGATCATCTTCACGAGCCAGATCAAGGATCTTCTCGGGCTCGACATCGCCAAGGAACCGGCGGCATTCCTGCCCAAGCTGGCCGTGATCTGGGCCGCGTTGCCAAGTTTCAAGCCGGCGACCTTTGGCGTCGCGCTGTTCGCTATGACGATCATCCTGACCTTGCGGAAATATCGCCCGACCTGGCCGGGGTTGCTGATTGCGGTGATCGCCAGCGCAGCTCTGGCGAAACTCGCTGCGCTGGATGTCTCGACAATCGGCACGCGCTTCGGCGGTGTGCCGAGCAGCTTGCCGGCGCCGCATCTACCAGCTTTTTCGCTGGAGAAGATGCGGGCCGTATTGCCCGATGCACTGGCGATCGCCCTCCTTGGCGCGATCGAGTCGCTGCTCTCCGCCGTGGTCGCGGACGGCATGAGCGGGCGGCGGCATCGTTCGAATTGCGAGCTTGTCGCGCAAGGCGGCGCCAACGTCGCCTCGGTGATTTTCGGCGGTATTCCGGTCACCGGCACCATCGCCCGCACGGCAACCAACGTGCGTGCCGGCGCGCATGGCCCGGTCTCGGGTATGCTCCATGCCGCCTATTTGCTGATCTTCATGATGGTTGCCGCGCCGCTCGCCGCCTATATCCCGCTCGCTGCGCTCGGCGGCGTTCTTGCCATCGTCTCGTGGAACATGGCCGAGAAGCACGAGTTCGCGACACTTCTCCGGTCCTCGCGCGGCGATGCGGTGGTGTTGCTGTCGACCTTTCTGCTGACGGTTTTCGAGGACCTGACCCTCGCGATCGCTGTGGGCGTGACGCTCGGCGCCTTCCTGTTCCTCCATCGCATGGCGGAAGCGGTCGAGGTGGAAGGGGGCGGTGCAATGATGACGCAGGATGTGGCCGACGGCTCGCCCCAGAGCCGCCTCGCCTATGAGGGCCAGCCCGACCGCGATGGCGAGACCGTCGTCTATCGTCTGCGCGGTGCTTTCTTTTTCGGTGCAACCTCGACCGTGATCTCGACGCTTGACCGCATGGGCCAATTGCCGCGTGTGTTCATCTTCGATTTCGCCGCCGTGCCGATTGCTGATACGACGGCTGCGAAAAGCCTCGAAGGGTTTGCTCGCAAACTTGCGAAGAACGGCACCGCGCTGGTGATCGCTGGCGCGAATCCATCCGTCCGGCGCACCTTGCTGCAATCGGGTCTGCGTGAGCCCGAGGTGTATTACGCGACAAGCGTCGAGGATGCGCAGGCGCGGCTGAAAGCGGGCGAAGCTCTCAGCGCAGGGTGATCAACAGCCGATGCAGCAGTTCCGTGCGCGGAACGATGGAGCGGATGTCGATCTGCTCGAAATCGGTATGCGCGCCCTTGCCGTCGACCCCGAGCCCGTCGAGCGTCGGCGCGAATGGCGCGGTGAAATTCCCGTCCGAGCCGCCGCCGGTTGAGATACCAACGAGGTCGAAGCCGATTTCGGCTGCAATCTTGCGGGCGTGGTCGAACAGGGCCTTCGCCGCCGGCGTCTGCTCGAACGGCGGGCGGTTCATCCCGCCGGTGACGGTGATCGTCACATCCGGGTTGACCGGCTTGATGTTGAGGATCTTCGCGCAGAGTTCGTCTGCCAGCGCGAGCGAGGGCACGCGGAGATCCACTGCTGCGAAGGCCTCTTCAGGGATGACGTTGGCCTTGGTGCCGCCGGAGACGGTGCCGACGGTCACGGTGACGCCGCGCCCCTCGTCGCAAAGTCCTTCCAGAAACAGGATCACATGGCCGAGTTCGCGGATCGCGCTCCGCCCGTCCAGCGGCTTCGCACCCGCATGCGAAGCGATACCCTTGATATGCACATCGAACCGGCCCACCCCCTTTCGCGCCACGACGATCTTGCCGCCGTCGCGCGCGCCTTCGGTCACGAGCACGTACTTCGCCTTGCGACCGAGTTCTTCGATCAGCGCCTGCGAAGTCGGGCTGCCGATTTCCTCGTCGGACACGTAAAGATGGGTGACGCCGAGATGCCCGTTGCCAGCTTGCGCCACGGCCTTGAGTGCGTGATGCGCTAGACACGCGCACCCCTTCATGTCGACGATACCGGGCCCATAGGCGATATCGCCCTCGACGCGATACGGCAGGCGCGTCTGGATGAAGCCCATCGGGTGCACCGTGTCGAGATGCGAAAGGATTAGAATGCCCGGCGCATCCTGCCCCCAAGTCGAGCGGACGACGAGGTGATCGCCCTTGCCGTCGCGCCCGGGCACGCGCTCCATGTCGACGGCGAGGCCGGCATGATCGGCCATGACCATGTCCACGAGCTTGTTGACCTGATCGGGGCGTTCGGTCGGTGTTTCGATTTCCACCCAGCGACGGATGTGGTCGAGGATATGGTTCTGGTCGAACATGGCTGTTCCAGTTTGCTGAAGGGCAATTCCGATGGATCGTTTTTCAGTCGACGATGAAGAGTTTCGCGCCGGTCCGGGTCGAGGAGCGGTGGGCAGCATCGCCGAAATCCGAGACCTGGTAGCTCATGCCGGGCTTCATGACGAAGCGGCGACCATCCCTTAGTTCGGTCTCGAGTTCGCCTTCGAGCACGTAGAGCACATGCCCGCGGTCGCACCAGTGATCGGCGAGGTAGCCAGGGGTGTATTCCACCTGTCGGATACGTAGATCGCCGATGATGAAGACGCGCCAGAGCGCTTTGCCTGTCTCGCCGGGGTGCTCGACAGCAGGAACGTTCGGCCAGTCGATGACCGTGAACGGCAGTTCGGGAATTTTCATGGAAAGGAAGTCCGCGTTCGGGAATTTCCAGCAGGATCGCGCCTTCCTCGGCGGGTTTCAAGCCCGCAATCTCGGTCTAAATATCTATTTTTGCAGAACGGCTCTCGAAATATTCTCTCTTTTGTTCGTGGATCGCTATTCGTAGACAGGCACAGCGATAAAAAATGGGGAGGGGCCGATGTTCACTCTGGGCGAGGAAACGCTTGCCATCCGCGACATGGCCCGGGATTTCGCATCCGAGAGACTGGCGCCCCATGCCGTCGAATGGGACGAGAAGAAGCACTTCCCCGTCACCGAGATGCGCGAAGGCGCCGCGCTCGGAATGGGTGGCATTTACGTCAAGGAAGATGTCGGCGGCTCCGGCCTCACCCGTCTCGATGCGGCGGTGATCTTCGAGGCACTGGCGACCGGTTGCCCGACGGTCTCGGCCTATATGTCGATCCACAACATGTGCGCCTGGATGGTCGACAAGTTCGCTAACGACGATCAGCGCCATGCCTGGTTGCCCGCGCTCGTCTCGATGGAAAAATGCGCCTCCTATTGCCTCACCGAACCCGGCGCCGGTTCCGATGCCGCCGCACTTTCGACCCGCGCCGAGCGGAGCGGCAACCACTTCGTTCTCAACGGGCAGAAGCAGTTCATCTCCGGCGCTGGCAATGCCGATGACTTCTACGTCGTCATGGCCCGCACCGGGGGCCCTGGACCGAAGGGTATCTCGACCTTCGTGGTCGAGGGCGGAACACCGGGCCTTTCCTTCGGCGCCAACGAGAAGAAGATGGGCTGGAATGCCCAGCCGACCCGCGCGGTAATCTTCGATAATTGCCGGGTCCCCGCCGCCAACATGATCGGCAATGAGGGTGACGGCTTCAAAATCGCCATGGCCGGGCTCGACGGCGGCCGGCTCAACATTTCTGCTTGCTCGGTCGGCGGCGCGCAGGCGGCGCTCGACAAGGCATTGAGCTACGCCAACGAGCGCATGGCCTTCGGCAAGAAGCTCAACGAATTTCAAGCCTTGCAATTTCGTCTCGCCGATCTCGCGATCGAGCTGGAGGCCGCACGGCTTTATCTCTACGCCGCAGCCGCGTCCTATGATCGGAACGACCCGGACCGGACCCAGAAGATTGCCGGTGCGAAGCGCTTCGTGACCGATACCGGCTTCAACGTCGCCAACGGTGCACTCCAGATCCTCGGCGGCTACGGCTACCTTTCCGAATACGGCATCGAGAAGATCGTGCGCGATCTGCGCGTCCACCAGATCCTCGAAGGTACCAACGAAATCATGCGGCTGATCGTGGCGCGCGCGCTGGTCGCAGCCTCGTAACAATCAAAGGGAGAAGCGAAGATGGCGACGATCGGATTTCTCGGGCTCGGCAACATGGGCCGCCCCATGGCGCTCAACCTCGTCAAGGCGGGGCACAAGGTAACGGGCTTCGACCTCTCGAAAGCGGCCTGTGATGCCGCGGCGGCCGACGGTCTTCCCATCGCGGCGGATGGCGCCGGGGCCGTAAAGGATGCCGAGATCGTCATCACCATGCTCCCGGCCGGCAAGCACGTCGTCGGCGCCTATACCGGCACGATGAACCTGCTCGGCGCGGCGAAGCACGGCACGCTCTTCATCGACTGCTCGACGATCGACATCGCCTCGGCTCGCACGGCAGCGAAAGCCGCGACCGACAAGGGGATGCTCGCCGTTGATGCGCCGGTTTCGGGGGGTGTCGGCGGGGCGGCAGGCGCCACGCTTACCTTCATGGTTGGTGGCGCCGACGAGGCCTTCACCAAGGCGAAACCGATCCTCGAGGCGATGGGCAAGAAGATCGTCCATTGCGGCGGCGCGGGCAACGGGCAGGCGGCGAAGATCTGCAACAACATGATCCTCGGCATCTCGATGATCGCGGTAAGCGAGGGGTTCGTGCTGGCGAAGAAGCTCGGTCTGTCCGAGCAGGCGCTGTTCGACGTCTCCTCGACGTCTTCGGGTCAGTGCTGGTCGCTCAATACCTATTGCCCTGTGCCCGGCCCTGTGCCGACTTCGCCTGCCAATCGGGCCTACCAGCCGGGCTTCGCGACCGATCTCATGCTGAAAGACATGAAGCTGAGCCAGGAGGCGGCGCAGGACAATGGCGCGGTGACCCCGCTCGGTGCGGCGGCCTCGAAGCTCTACGAACTCTTCGCCGCGCAGGGTCACGGCGGGATGGATTTCTCCGCCATCGTCACCTTTCTCAACGGCACGCCAGGCAAAGCGCCGTAAACCCGACATGGGTTTTTCCCCCGGAGTAGCTTCCGGTCCGGCGGAGGAAGGCCGTGAAGGAAAAGGTCATCACACGATCTCGTAAGGCAGCGTGTCGCGTTCGTCCTGATTGAGGGCGATGCGGCGCGAGAGCGGCGGTGCAGAACGCTGCGCGCATTCGGCGCGGGCGCAGAGCCGGCACGAGATGCCGATGGGCGCAACACCGATCCGCCCGCGTAGGTCGATATCGTCGGAATAGACGAAGTGATGCGCATCCGAGATCGCGCAGCCGAGGCCGATCGCGAAACGCTGCACCGGCCCGCCATGATAATGCGCCGGCTTGACGATGCTTTTCGCAAGGCAGAGATAACGCGCGCCGTCAGGCATCTCCGCCTGCTGGATGAGGATGCGGTCCGGCTGCTCGAACGCTTCGTGCACGTTCCAGAGCGGGCAGGCACCGCCGAACCGCGCGAACTGGAACGGCGTCGAGGAATGGCGTTTGACGATGTTTCCGCCACGATCGATCTTGACGAAGTAGACCGGCACGCCCTTCGCCCCGGTGCGTTGAAGGGTCGAGAGCCGGTGGCACACCTGCTCGATCGATGTCCCGTAAAGGTGGGCAAGGCGAACGAGATCGTGCCGGGTGCGACGCGCGTCGGCGGAAAACTGTCCGTACGGCATCAGCAGTGCGGCGGCGAAGTAGTTGGTCAGCGCGCCTTGCGCAATCGTCCGGGCGTCGGGTGTGCGTAGCGTGGCATCCCCGGCGCGGGCATCAATCAGATCACCGTGTTCGAGCCGGGCGAGTTGATAGGCGAGATGGAACAGCCGCGTCGCGCTTTCTGCCGAGGGATTGAGACTGAGGACACGGCTTTTTGGATCGAACGAACGCAGGCGCGGATCGTCCTCGTGCAGGTCGCGCACGCGTACACCGTGACGCGATTGAAGGACGCGGATGAGGTCCGTCGACTGCCGGTTGCGGCCGTCGAAATCACGGAGCGCCAGACGCTCGGCCACCTGATCGAGTTCGTCGATATAATTGTCGTTGTAGTGGAAGAAATCTCGCACGACCTCGAACGGATGCATCTGCGCGCCGCGCGGTGCTTCCTCTCCCGGAGGCGCGCCGGGCGCGGCAGGATCGAGCGAGCGGCGGAACGCTGAGTGCAACTCGATGAAGCGGTGTGCGAGCCACGGAGCGCCGAGCGCCAGCGACCGGATATCGACGTGGTTCGTCTCGGCCTGACTGAAGATCGGGTCGGACAGCGCCTCGCGTAGATCGGCGGCGAGTCGGTCCGGGTCTTCGGACATCAGGTTGGCAGCTTCGGCACCGAAGATCTGGCTAAGACCATAGAGAACCGATGCCGAGACGGGGCGTTGGTTCGTCTCCATCTGGCTGAGATAGGCGGTGGAGATGCGGAGCTGGCGGGCGAGGTCTGCCTGCGTCATCGAGCGGGAATCCCGCAACCGTCTGATGCCGGCGCCGACGAACAGCTTGCGATCGCGCATCGTCAAATCCTTCACTGAATATCTGCTAATATTTGCATATCAACTTTTTACATACTTGTCATGATCGCAAAAAGGTCAAAAGAGAAAGAACCTAAAGTCGCGTGGCGCATGCGTCGCCGGCCGGACTAGACTGCGAACAAGATGCGGCGCCGTTCGATCGTGCCGGAATTCAGGGGGAAACGATGCGGGATATTCTCGATCAGCTCGATACGCGCCGGAAACAGGCTCGCCTCGGGGGCGGCCAGAAGCGTATCGACGGCCAGCATCAGAAGGGCAAGCTCACGGCGCGCGAGCGCATCGAACTCCTGCTCGATCACGGCAGCTTCGAAGAATTCGATATGTTCGTGCAGCATCGCTGCGTCGATTTCGGCATGGACAAGCAGGAGAAGCCGCCGGGTGATGGCGTCGTGACCGGTTGGGGTACGGTCAATGGCCGCAAGGTTTTCGTCTTTGCCAAGGACTTCACCGTTCTCGGTGGATCACTTTCCGAGACCCATGCGCTCAAGGTGCAGAAGATTCAGGACATGGCGCTCAAGATGCGGGCGCCGGTTATCGGCCTGTTCGATTCCGGTGGTGCGCGCATTCAGGAAGGCGTCGCGAGCCTTGCAGGCTACGCCGATATCTTCAAACGGAACGTGATGGCCTCGGGCGTCATCCCGCAGATCTCACTCATCATGGGGCCTTGTGCGGGCGGCGACGTCTATTCCCCGGCGATGACCGACTTCATCTTCATGGTGCGCGACACCTCCTACATGTATGTCACCGGTCCGGATGTCGTGAAGACGGTGACCAACGAGATCGTCACCCATGAGGAACTCGGCGGTGCTTCGGTCCACACCACCAAATCATCGATTTCAGACGGTGCCTTCGACAACGATGTCGAGGCGCTGCTTCAGCTCCGCCGACTGATCGACTTCCTGCCCGCCAACAACATGGAGGGTGTGCCGGAGTGGCCGACGAACGATGATCCGCAGCGCCGTGACACGAGCCTCGATACGCTGGTGCCGGATAATGCCAACCAGCCCTACGACATGAAGGAACTCATCCGGAAAATCGTCGACGAGGGCGATTTCTTCGAGCTTTCCGAAAAGCATGCGGGGAATATCATCACCGGGTTCGGCCGCATCGAGGGCCGCACGGTCGGCATCGTCGCCAATCAGCCGATGGTGCTGGCAGGCGTTCTCGACAGTGATGCCAGCCGCAAGGCGGCACGATTCGTGCGCTTCTGCGATGCGTTTGAAATTCCGATCGTCACCTTCGTCGATGTGCCGGGCTTCCTGCCGGGTACGGCGCAGGAATATGGCGGCCTCATCAAGCACGGCGCGAAGCTCCTGTTTGCCTATTCACAATGCACGGTGCCGCTCGTTACCTGCATCACCCGCAAGGCATTCGGTGGCGCCTATGACGTGATGGCCTCGAAGCATATTGGCGGCGACGTGAACTACGCCTGGCCCACCGCGCAGATCGCAGTGATGGGCGCCAAGGGCGCAGTGGAAATCATTTTCCGCGGCCAGTCGCCGGAGGAGATCGAGAAGCGCACAAAGGAATACGAACAGCGTTTCCTTTCGCCGTTCGTCGCGGCCGAGCGCGGCTACATCGACGAGGTGATCATGCCGCACTCGACACGCCCGCGCATTGCGCGCGCTTTGGCCATGCTGCGCACCAAGACGGTGGAGCAGCCCTGGCGCAAGCACGACAACATGCCGCTCTAATTCCGGATCGGGAGCCAGAAAATGTTCAAGAAAATCCTGATCGCCAATCGTGGGGAAATCGCCTGCCGCGTCATCAAGACCGCGCGCAGGATGGGCATCAAAACTGTCGCGGTCTATTCAGATGCGGACCGCAACGCGATGCATGTCGAGATGGCGGACGAGGCGGTGCATATCGGCCCGCCTCCGGCGGCGGAAAGCTATCTTCTGATCGAGAAGATCATCGACGCCTGCAAGACGACCGGTGCTGAGGCGGTGCACCCCGGCTATGGCTTCCTCTCCGAGCGCGAGTCTTTCGCGATCCGTTTGAAGGAAGAGGGCATCGTCTTCATCGGCCCCAACCCCGGCGCCATCGCGGCGATGGGTGACAAGATCGAATCGAAGAAGGCCGCCGCGGCAGCTGGCGTCTCCACCGTTCCGGGATACCTGGGCGAAATCGCCGACGCCGAACATGCAACCAAGATCGCCAACGAGATCGGCTACCCCGTGATGCTCAAGGCTTCCGCCGGCGGCGGCGGCAAGGGCATGCGCATCGCGTGGTCGGCAGATGAAGTGAAGGAAGGCTTCGAGCGCTCACGCTCCGAGGCGGCGTCGTCTTTCGGCGATGATCGCATGTTCGTCGAGAAGTTCATCGTCAACCCGCGCCACATCGAGATTCAGGTGCTGGGCGACAAGCACGGCAACGTGATCTATCTCGGCGAGCGCGAATGCTCGGTGCAGCGCCGCAACCAGAAAGTGGTCGAGGAAGCGCCGTCGCCGCTGCTTGATGAGGCGACCCGCAGGAAAATGGGCGAGCAGGCCGTCGCGCTCGCCAAAGCGGTGAACTACGACAGCGCCGGCACGGTGGAATTCGTCGCCGGGCAGGATCGCTCGTTCTTCTTCCTCGAAATGAACACCCGCCTTCAGGTCGAGCATCCGGTGACCGAGATGATCACCGGCATCGATCTCGTCGAGCAGATGATCCGCGTCGCCTATGGCGAGAAGCTGGCGATCATGCAGAAAGACGTGAAGCTCAACGGCTGGGCGGTCGAGAGCCGGATCTACGCTGAAGATCCGACGCGCAACTTCCTGCCTTCCATCGGCCGCCTCACGCGCTATCGCCCGCCGGCGGAGGGCCGCTTCGGCCACGTCACCGTCCGCAACGACACGGGCGTCGAGGAGGGTGGGCAGATCTCGATGTTCTACGATCCGATGATCGCCAAGCTCGTGACACATGCACCGACCCGTATCGAGGCAATCGAGTCTCAGGCAAAGGCGCTCGATGCCTTCGTGATCGACGGCATCCGCCACAACATCCCCTTCCTTTCGACGCTGATGGCGCATGAGCGTTGGTGCGAGGGGCGGCTTTCCACCGGTTTCATCGCCGAGGAGTTCCCGGACGGGTTCGCGATTCCTGTGCCCTCGGGCCGGAACGCCGCGCTCTTTGCCTCGGTCGCGGCAGGTATCGACCATGTGCTCAACGGTCGCAAGCGTCACATCACCGGCCAGATGGATATGGCGAACCCTGTCGCCTTCCAGAAGGAGCGCGTCGTTGTCATCGGTCATGGTGCCGGGGTGCAGCGCTTCGAGATCGCCATCGAGGAAGACGCGAGCGGCGTCCTCGTCCGTTTCGGGGACGAGCGCTACACCTTGATCTCGACATGGCAGCCGGGCGATCTCGTCTGGACCGGTACAGTCGGCGACACCAACGTCACGGTTCAGGTTCAGCCGATCGCGAACGGCGTCCGTCTGCTCGGTGCCGGTGTTGCCGGAGATTTCCGGGTCTACACTCGTCGCGAGGCGGAACTCGCCGCGCTGATGCCGGAGAAGAAGGCGGCGGATACCTCGAAGGTCCTGCTGTGTCCCATGCCGGGCCTTATCAAGTCGCTCGCCGTGGCCGAGGGACAGGAGGTCAAGGCCGGCGAGACGCTTGCGGTTGTCGAGGCGATGAAAATGGAAAACGTCCTGCGCGCGGAGAAGGATGTCACCATCAAGAAACTGAAGGCCAAGGCGGGAGATAGCCTCGCGGTCGATGCCGTCATCATGGAGTTCGCCTGATGGAATGGACCGCCGATTTCCCGCGTGCGACCGAAAGCCAATGGCGCGCGGCCGTCGATCGTGTGCTGAAGGGTGCCGACTTCGAGAAAGTGCTCGTTGGCCGCACGGCCGACGGCATCGCGATCGAGCCGCTGGCGCAACATCGCGCGGATGCTGCCGCCGTTGCCGGTGTGCGCGGCGCCGCGCGCTGGGATATCGCCACCCGTGTTGACGATCCGGATGTCCACCGCGCCAACCTTCAGGCGCATGACGATCTTCTGGGGGGGGCGAACAGCCTCACTATCGCCTTCGCCGGCAGCTTCACCGCGCGCGGCTTCGGCCTCCGGGATCACGCGCCCGCAACCTTCGATCACGCGTTAGAGAAGATCCATCCCGATCTGATCCGCATCCGCCTCGAGACCGCACCGTTCGGTGGTCGCGCGGTCGCGGAAGGTTTCGCGGCCTTCGCCAAGCGCAATCGCCTGCCGGGTGCGACACTGAAGGTCGATTTCGGTCTCGCGCCGCTCGCCGATCTCGCGGTCACGGGGCACATGCCGCTGCCATTCGCGAGCCTGATGGGGAATGTCGGGGAGATCGCCCGGCACCTGCAGGGTGATGGGTTCGCTGGTCCGTTCCTGCGCTGCGACGGGCGGCCGTTCCACGAGGCCGGCGCGAGCGAGGCACAGGAACTCGCCTGCGTTATCGCACAGGGTGCAGCCTATCTTCGCGCGCTCCCTACACGCGCCGTCGAGCTCGATGAGGCCGCCTCCTGGCTTTCCTTCACGCTGACCGCTGATGACGATCAGTTCCTCACCATCGCGAAATGCCGTGCGCTGCGCCTGCTCTGGGCACGGATCGAGGAAACAGCCGGGCTCTCGCCGCGCGCAATTCCGCTGCATGCCGAGACGGCCTGGCGGATGCTCTCGCGGCACGATGTCTATGTGAACTTGCTTCGCAACACGATCGCGACCTTCGCGGCCGGGATCGGCGGGGCGGATTCGATCGAGGTTCTGCCCTTCACCGCACCACTTGGGCTGGCAGACGCCGCCGCGCGGCGCCTCTCGCGCAACACGAGCCTGATCCTTCTGGAAGAATCGAACCTCTATCGCATGGTCGATCCGGCGGCGGGGGCCGGTAGCATCGAGGCACTGACCGATGCGCTGTGCGAAAAGGCCTGGGGTCTGTTCCGGCTGATCGAGGCCCAGAAGGCGGACGGGGATACCGGGCTCGCTGCCGCGCTCGCCAACGGCTTTGTCGCGGAGATGATCCGCGATACACGCGACGGTCGACTGAAAGACATCGCGACACGCAAGCTGCCGCTGACCGGCGTCAGCGAATTCCCAGACGTCAACGAAGCACCGACAGCCGTGCTGGCGCCTGCTGCGGCGGCAACGCGCGGAGAGAGCGCCTTGCCCTCGCTCCGCCTCGCCGAACCCTACGAAGCCCTGCGTGATCGCGCCGAGGCTATTGCCGCGAAAGCCGGGAAGGGACCCTCGGTGTTCATGGCCAATCTCGGTCGCGTCGCGGACTTTACCGCCCGCGCGACCTTCGCCAAGAATGCCTTCGAGGCGGGCGGGATCGCTGCCATCACCAACGATGGTTTCGGGGAGGGCGAGGGCACGAACCTCGTCGGCCTCACCGACGCCTTCAAGGCTTCCGGCGCGAAGATCGCCTGTATCGCCTCCTCCGATGCGCTCTACGCTGAGGAAGCGCAGGACGCCGCGACTGCACTCGTCGCAAGCGGGGCGGACGCGGTCTATCTGGCTGGCAAGCCGGGCGAGAACGCCGGGCAACTCGCCGCTGCCGGTGTTTCGGGTTATGTCTTTGCCCGCTGCGATATGCTCAAGTTCCTCGACGGTGCCCTGCGCCATTTCGAAGGAGGCAAGTAATGGTGATGAGCCAGATGACGGCCGCCGCGCTCCCCGATTTCTCTGCGGTGGAATGGAAGAAGCCCGAACTCAGCTTGCCACAAGTCGGCAGCGAATCTTGGCAGACACCAGAGGGCGTTTCCATCGCGCCGGTGACGGGCGAGGGCGACCTCGCCGGGCTTGATTTCCTCGACAGCTTCCCCGGAGTCGCGCCTTACGTGCGCGGGCCGTATCCGACGATGTACGTCAATCAGCCGTGGACGATCCGCCAATATGCGGGGTTCTCGACGGCAGAGGACTCCAACGCGTTCTACCGACGCAATCTCGCGGCCGGGCAGAAGGGGCTTTCGGTCGCTTTCGATCTTGCGACGCACCGGGGCTATGACTCTGACCATCCGCGCGTTGCTGGCGATGTCGGCATGGCGGGTGTCGCGATCGATTCGATCTACGACATGCGCACACTGTTCGACGGTATTCCGCTCGACCAGATGTCTGTTTCGATGACGATGAATGGCGCGGTGCTGCCGATTCTGGCGCTTTATATCGTCGCAGCCGAGGAGCAGGGGGTTAAACCGGCTCTGCTGTCGGGCACGATCCAGAACGATATTCTCAAGGAGTTCATGGTCCGCAACACCTACATCTACCCGCCGGAAGGGTCGATGCGGATCATCTCCGATATCTTTGCCTATACCGCGGCCAACATGCCGAAGTTCAACTCGATCTCGATTTCCGGCTACCACATGCAGGAAGCAGGGGCGACGCAGGATCTCGAACTCGCCTACACGCTTGCTGACGGTGTCGAGTATCTGCGCGCCGGCATCGCCGCTGGGCTCAATGTCGATGCCTTCGCGCCGCGCCTCTCGTTTTTCTGGGCCATCGGCATGAACTTCTTCATGGAAGTTGCCAAGATGCGCGCCGCGCGACTCCTCTGGGCGAGACTCGTCAAGGGCTTCAATCCGAAAAGCGAGAAGAGCCTGCCGCTGCGCACGCACTGCCAGACCTCGGGCTGGTCGCTCACCGCGCAGGATGTTTTCAACAACGCGATCCGCACCTGCATCGAGGCGATGGCGGCGACACAAGGGCATACCCAGTCGCTCCACACCAACGCACTCGATGAGGCATTGGCACTGCCAACCGACTTCTCGGCCCGCATTGCGCGCAATACCCAGCTCCTCATCCAGCAGGAAGCCGGAACGAACCGGATCATCGACCCGTGGGGTGGCTCGCGCATGGTCGAGAAGCTGACTGCCGACCTTGCAGCCCGCGCCTGGGAGCACATTCAGGAAGTCGAGAAGCTCGGCGGCATGGCGAAAGCCATCGAGGCAGGTATCCCCAAGCTCCGCATCGAGGAGGCTGCCGCCCGCACGCAAGGCCGTATCGACTCGGGCGAGCAGACGATTATCGGCGTGAACAAGTTCCTGCTTGAGAACGAGAAGGCGATCGACGTCCTCAAGGTCGACAACGCTGCCGTGCGCGCCCGCCAGATCGAGAAACTCCAGCGCCTCAAGGCCGAGCGCAATGCGGATGATGTGAAGGCGAAGCTCGCCGCGCTGGAAAACGCTGCACGCAACCGCACCGGCAACCTCCTCGCGCTCGCGGTCGATGCCGCGCGCGCCAAGGCAACCGTCGGCGAGATCAGCCTTGCGCTCGAGCGCGCTTTCTCTCGCCACAAGGCCGAGATCAAGGCGATCTCCGGCGTCTATCGAGATCAGGTCGGCGAGAAGAACCCGGCGTTTCAGCGTGTCACCGGCATGACCCGGGCGTTTGCGGAGAACGACGGTCGCCCGCCGAAAATCCTCGTCGCCAAGATGGGGCAGGACGGGCATGACCGCGGGCAGAAGGTGATCGCCTCGGCTTTCGCCGATCTTGGCTTCGATGTGGAAATCGGCCCGCTGTTCGCGACGCCGGAAGAAGCCGCGCAGCAGGCAGTTGACGGACGGAGCCATATCATCGGCGTTTCCTCGCTGGCGGCGGGTCACCTCACGCTGGTGCCCGCACTCAAGGCCGAACTCGAAAAACTGGGTCGTGGCGATATCATGATCGTGGTCGGTGGCGTCATTCCGCCGCAGGACTTCCAGGCGCTGCTCGACGCCGGTGCGGCGGCGATCTTCCCGCCCGGCACCGTGATCGCGGATGCCGCGGAGAAACTGCTGGACGGGCTCAACCGCAAGCTCGGCTATGCCCAGCCGAAAGTGGCGTGAAGGAAAACGCCCCTGCCAAGCCGGCGGGGGTTTCCGTTCGCTGCTGAGCCGCTATAGTGCGCGCCCGCTGCCCTAAGGGTGGCGGGTTTCTCGTTCCCGGTTCGACGCTCAAGGATTGTTCCATGCCTGCCTATCGCTCCCGCACGTCCACCCACGGCCGCAACATGGCTGGTGCCCGCGGCCTTTGGCGCGCGACGGGCATGAAGGACGGCGACTTCGGCAAGCCAATCATCGCCATCGCCAATTCCTTCACCCAGTTCGTTCCGGGCCATGTGCACCTGATGCCGCTCGGCCAGCTCGTCGCGCGCGAGGTCGAGAAGGCAGGCGGCGTCGCCAAGGAGTTCAACACCATCGCGGTCGATGACGGCATCGCGATGGGCCATGACGGTATGCTCTATTCGCTGCCCTCGCGCGAGGTGATCGCCGACAGCATCGAATACATGGTCAACGCCCATTGCGCCGATGCGCTGGTCTGCATCTCCAACTGCGACAAGATCACGCCGGGCATGCTGATGGCGTCGCTCCGCCTCAACATCCCCACGGTGTTCGTCTCGGGCGGGCCGATGGAGGCCGGCAAGGTGGTGGTGAAGGGCGTCGAGAAGGCGGTGGACCTGATCGATGCGATGATCGTCGCCGCCGACGACAGCTACACCGACGAGGAAGTGCAGCGCTACGAGCAGAACGCCTGCCCGACCTGCGGCTCATGCTCGGGCATGTTCACCGCCAACTCGATGAACTGCCTCACCGAAGCGCTGGGTCTCGCGCTGCCGGGCAACGGCACCGTGCTCGCCACCCATGCCGACCGCAAGCGCCTCTTCGTCGAAGCCGGTCATCTCATCGTCGATCTCGCCCGCCGCTATTACGAGCAGGACGACGCCTCGGTGCTCCCCCGCGCCATCGCGAGCTTCAAGGCGTTCGAGAATGCCATGACGCTCGATATCGCGATGGGCGGCTCCACCAACACCGTACTGCATCTCCTCGCCGCCGCGTATGAGGCGGAGGTCGATTTCACGATGAAGGACATCGACCGGCTCTCGCGGAAAGTCCCGGTGCTGTGCAAGGTCGCTCCGGCGGTTTCCAACGTCCATATCGAGGATGTGCATCGCGCAGGCGGCATCATGGGCATCCTCGGCGAACTCGATCGCGCGGGCCTCTTCCACGGAGTTTGTGGATCAGTGCACACCGAGACCATGAGCGGCGCGCTTAATCGCTGGGACATCAAGCGCTCGAACTCCGAAACCGTCGAGACTTTCTTCAAGGCCGCGCCGGGTGGTGTGCCCTCGCAGACCGCCTTCAGCCAGGAAGCGCGCTGGAAGGAACTCGATGCCGACCGCGAGAAGGGCGTCATCCGCCAGAAGAGCCACGCGTTTTCGCAGGACGGTGGCCTTGCGGTGCTCTACGGCAACCTCGCGGAGAACGGTTGCATCGTCAAAACGGCGGGTGTCGATCCCGAGGCGTTGGTATTCACTGGCCGCGCGCGGGTGTTCGAGAGCCAGGATGCGGCTGTGCTCGCCATTCTCAACGGCGGCGTCGTTGCGGGTGATGTGGTGCTGATCCGCTATGAGGGGCCGAAGGGCGGTCCCGGCATGCAGGAGATGCTCTACCCGACCTCGTATCTGAAGTCGAAGAAGCTCGGCAAGGTCTGCGCGCTCGTCACCGACGGGCGCTTCTCGGGCGGCTCCTCGGGGCTTTCGATCGGCCATGTCTCGCCGGAAGCCGCGTCGGGCGGCACCATCGGTCTTGTACGCGAGGGCGACGTCATCGAGATCGACATCCCCGCCCGCAAGATCCACCTCAAGGTCTCGGATGCTGATCTCGCCGCGCGGCGCAAGGAGCAGGAAAAGCTCGGCTGGAAGCCGGCGGAGCCCCGCAAGCGGCAGGTCTCTACCGCACTCCGGGCCTATGGCATGATGGCGTCGAGCGCGGACAAGGGCGCGGTGCGCATCCTGCCGGGCGAATGACGGAGCGGACTTTTAGCCCGCCTTCTCCAAGGCGGGCACCTTGAAGGCGGTGGTGGATTTCACGCGCTCCATCGCGAAACGCGAAGTGACGTTCTTGAGCGGGATCGCCTCGATCAACCGCTTGTAGAAGGCGTCATATTCCGCCATGTCCGCAACCACGACGCGCAGCATGTAGTCCACATCGCCGGCCATGCGGTAAAGCTCCATCACCTCCGGCATGGCGGTGATGGTGCGTGCGAAATTCTGAAGCCACGGCGCGGAGTGATCGCCGGTGACGACCTGCACGAAGACCGTCATCCCGAGACCGATCTTCTCCGGCGCCACCAGCGCAACACGTTTCGTAATGACGCCGGTGGCCTCCAGCTTCTGCACGCGTTTCCAGCATGGCGTTTGCGACAGGCCGACACGATTCGACAGCTCAGCGAGGCTGATGGTGCAATCCTCCTGAAGCGCGGTGAGGATTTTGCGGTCGATGGCATCCATGATCAGCGGCTCGAAGCTAGGTCAGGCAAGGCATTCGTGGAAAATCATCTATCAGAAAAATATTCTAAGCGACTTCCATTTTTGGAGGGTTGTTTGGAAATTTGTTCTGAAAATCTGGTCTCTCGGCGTCAATTGTATCTTTTCTATACTGGCGAACGGCGGAGAGGCTCTGTCGATTGCGCAGGACCGTGCCGATCATGACCAGCGTCGGGCCACCCATAAGACGGCCGGCGAGCAGTTCCGGCAGGGCTGCGATCGATGCATCGAGCACCGTCTCGCAGGCACGGGTTGCGTTGGTGATCGCAACCGCCGGCGTGTTCGCGGCGAGGCCGTTTGCAATAGCAGCGGCCACGAAATCAGGGAGCGTGTGCCGGGGCATGTAGAGCACGGTTGTGACCATTGGATCGGCGATTGCCGCCCAGTTGATGTCGGGTGGCAGTGCGCCGTCCTCGCCGTGGCCCGTCAGGTATTGCACGCGGCGCGCCACCCTGCGCTCGGTAAGCGACACGCCAAGTGAGGCGGCTGCGCCTTGTGCCGCGCTGATGCCGGGGACGATGCTGGCCGGAATCCCCGCTGCCCGGCAGGTGTCGATTTCCTCGCTCGCCCGCCCGAAGATCAGCGGATCTCCCCCCTTGAGCCGCACGACATTGATACCCTGAAGCGCGAGCTTCACCATCAACGCGTTGATGTCGGTCTGCTTGCAAGAAGGGCCATGCCCCTTCTTGCCGACGAGCATGCGTTTCGCTTCGCGTCGTGCAAGTTCGAGAACCTCATTCGAAACGAGATCGTCGTAGAGAATGACGTCGGCGGACTGGAGCGCACGGACCGCCTTGATCGTCAGCAGTTCCGCGTCGCCAGGGCCTGCACCTACGAGGGTAACGGTGCCGATGGCCGGGCGGGCGAGGTCCGCATCGAGCGCGACGAGAAGATCGTCGCGATCTGATGGCTCGGGACCTCGGCGAGCCGTCATCGCCCGTGCCGTAAAGCGCTCCCAGAAGCGACGCCTGAGGCGGAGATCCGGTTTCCGCGTCTGGACTTCGCGCCGCCACTCGAGCGCCGCGCGGGCCCAGTCGCCGAGCATGCGGGGAATCAGCGTCTCGATCCGGGCACGAATGGCCTGCCCGAACACAGGTGCAGCGCCGTCGGTCGAGATCGAGACGATCAGCGGCGAACGGTTGACAATGGCCCCGAACTGGAAGTCGCAAAGGGCTGGCCTGTCGATGACATTGACAGGGACACCGACGGCCCGGGTGGCCTCAGCGAAAGCCGCTGCTTCCGCTTCGTCGTCGAAGTCGCCGATCGCGATCGCGCAACCGACGATATCGGCTTGTTCCCAGCTTCGTTCCTCCAACCGGATCGAACCGAAGCCTTCAGAAGCTCGACCTGCGACAGTCTCTTCCAGTTGCCGGAAGAAGGGCAGGCGCGATTTGTCGTTCACGAACGCTTGGACATGCGCGCCGGCTGCAGCCAGCAGCTCGGTTTTCCAGAGTGCGCCCTCGCTCGAACCGGCTAGCAGCACGCTTCGTCCGCGCAACCGATGAAAAACGGGAAGCGTCGCGAGGGCATCGATCCGGCCGGGGGGCTGGCTTTCGGGGGTGCGCATCGTGCTCACGGCAATCCCCTCTCGGCGGCGGGGGGGGCTGTCTCATGCCGCGCGTCGAACGGCTGGGCCACCACCCAAAAGATAGCCAGCACCAGAAGCATGAGCCGGAACAGCCACTCCGCGATCGAACGGGTCAGAACGCGGCGGGTCATATCCCGCCTCCGTCGAGGCTGAGTTTTTCCTGCGACTGGCGGAGTCGGAGAGCGCGGATCGTCCGCCAGAGATTGTCATGACCGACACGCCCGGCGGTGCGCAGCGCGAGGTCGGTGAACGCTGCCGCAAACGCCGCGCCGACTGAGCCCGTCGCGATCCCGGCGACGAGGCCAACGATGGCCATTGTGGAAAGACGCCAGGAAAGCTGCATGGCGCGAGCTTCGGGCGCTAGGATTTCCTTGGGTACAACAAGGCGTAGCAGCGCGGAGTTCAGCGAAGCGGAGCCGGACTCTGTTGAAGTTGCGATCGCCGGGCGGGCGGCGCTTTCGACAATACCGAGCGCCAGCGCTTCATTGGTGATCGGGTCGATCAGGAGAAGGCCGCCGAGCGGCGCGCATTCGCGGTATGGCGCAACATGCAGCTCGGCTTCGGCTTCGATTGTCACCACACCGAGCCCGTTGAGCGCGATCGTGCTCGCAGGGGCTTCGACGTAATCCTCGATATCGATGCCGTGGTGGATCGCGGAAATCCGGGCCCGGGTGAGGCTGGTGCCAAGCTTGAGAAGATAACTCTTGCCGGGTTCGACCCCGGCCTCCGCGAGCCCGAGCAGGCGTGCGGTGAAGCGGCGTGTTGCCTTGAGGTCGGAACCGGCAGCGACGATGACATCGCCGCGCGAGACGTCGATTTCGCTGGCGAGTGTTATGGTAACGGCTTCGCCCTCGCCGGCTTCCTGCGTTTCGCCTTGGGGAGTGAGAATGCGCGCAACGCGGCTCTCCTGCCCACGTGGCAGAACCGCGACGGGATCGCCTACACGGATCATGCCCCCTGCGATGGTACCGACATAACCCCGGAACTCCGCGTCGGGCCGATTGACCCATTGCACCGGCAGACGGAATTTTGCTGCCGAGCGCGGCGCGGGCTCGATGGTCTCAAGAAGGTCAAGCAGCAAGGGGCCGGCGTACCACGGCGTGCGGGCCGAGCGTGTGGCGAGGTTGTCGCCCGCGCGCGCGGCGAGCGGCACGATATGCACCTCGGTGAAGCCGAGCGTGGGCACCAGCGTCCGGTAGTCGGCCTCGATCTGGCGGAAGGTTTCCTCCGAATAATCGACGAGATCCATCTTGTTGACGGCCACGATCACCGAGCGGACACCCAACATCGAGACGATGTAGGAATGGCGGCGCGTCTGCCGCAGCAAGCCCTTGCGCGCGTCGATCAGGATGATCGCGCAATCGGCGGTCGAGGCGCCGGTCGCCATGTTGCGGGTATATTGCTCGTGGCCGGGCGTATCGGCGGCGATGAACGAGCGGCGCGGCGTCGAGAAATAGCGATAGGCGACATCAATGGTGATGCCCTGTTCGCGTTCGGCGGAAAGCCCGTCGACGAGCAGCGCATAGTCGACCGCCTTGCCCACGGTGCCGAATTTCACGCTGTCGCGCGCCAGCGCCTCCGCCTGATCCTCGAAGATCGAGTTGGTCTCGAACAGGAGGCGGCCGAGCAGGGTCGATTTGCCGTCGTCCACCGAGCCGCAGGTGATGAACCTGAGCAAGGACTTCTGCGCCGGCGCGGCAGTGGGCGCGGGTGCCGGGACACGAGGAGCGGGATCGGTGAGGGCGAGCGCAGGGCGCATCAGAAATAGCCTTCCTGTTTCTTCTTTTCCATCGAGCTGGCGCCGTCATGGTCGATGACGCGGCCCTGCCGTTCGGAGACCCGGCTCTCGCGCATCTCGGCGAGAATGCCGGGCAGGGTGGCGGCTTCGCTCTCGACAGCGCCCGTGAGCGGGTAGCAGCCGAGCGTGCGGAAGCGGACCGAGCGCATCTCCAGCCGCTCGCCGGGGAGGAGCGTGAGGCGCTCGTCGTCCCGCATAATGAGCGCGCCATTGCGCCGAACCACCGGGCGGGGTTTGGCGAAATAAAGCGGGACGACCGGAATGTTTTCGAGCGCGATGTAGTCCCACACGTCGTTCTCGGTCCAGTTCGAGAGCGGGAACACGCGGAAGCTTTCGCCCTGGGCCTTGCGGGTGTTGAACAGGTTCCATGGCTCCGGACGCTGCGACTTGGGGTCCCACCGGTGATCGGCGGAGCGCAGCGAGAACACGCGCTCCTTGGCGCGGCTTTTCTCCTCGTCGCGCCGGGCGCCGCCGAAGGCCGCGTCGAAGCCATATTGGTCAAGCGCCTGCTTCAGCCCTTGCGTTTTCATCACGTCGGTATGCACCGCCGAGCCATGGGTCAGCGGCCCGATGCCCTGCGCGACACCCTCGGGGTTCATGTGGACGATCAGATCCAGCCCGAGGCGTTTCGCGGTCGCATCGCGGAATTCGATCATCTCGCGGAATTTCCAGCCGGTATCGACATGGAGCAGCGGAAACGGCAGTTTGCCCGGCGCGAAGGCCTTGATCGCGAGATGCAACAGCACCGCCGAATCCTTGCCGATGGAATAGAGCAGCACCGGCTTGTCGCAGGTCGCGGCGACCTCGCGGATGATGAAGATCGCTTCCGCTTCCAGCTTCTGGAGGTGGGTCATCGGTTTCATGTGCTTACTCGCGAGGCGCTGGATTTCGTCTGGTGCAGGCCGCATTCGCGTGCCTTGTCGCTCTCCCACCACCAGCGCCCGGCGCGCTCGTCCTCGCCGGGTTGAATGGAGCGGGTGCAGGGCTGGCAGCCGATCGAGGGAAAACCCTGCGCGTGGAGCGGGTTCACCGGCACGTCGTTCTCGCGCACGAAGGCGTCGACCGCCTCGCGCGACCAGTCGATCAGCGGGTTGACCTTGAGAAGGCCGAACCCGGCATCGACCTCCGCCAGCGCGAAGCCGGCGCGGTTTTGCGATTGCCCCGCGCGCAGGCCCGTGACCCAGGCCGAGGCGCCCGAGAGAATGCGCTTCAGCGGCGCGATTTTGCGCACGCCGCAGCAGGCCTTGCGCGCATCGGGCGAGAGGTAGAACCCGTTGATACCCTGATCCGCGAGCAGCGCCTCGACATCCGCGCGCTCGGGGAACACGCCCTTGATACGGCGGCCATAGCGCTCTTCGGTCTCGCCCCAGAGCGCGTAGGCCTCGGGGAAGAAGCGGCCCGTATCGAGCGTCGCGACCTCGATATCAATGTGGTTCTCGAAGATGAGATGCGTGAGCACCTGATCCTCGATGCCGAGCGAGGTCGTGAACACGATCCGGCCCTGCGCCACTTCGCGAAGATGCTTCAGCCGCCCGAGCGCATCGAGCGGCGCTAGATCGGTGTTGAGCGCCTCAACCATGAGTGCCTCCCGCGCGGGCAGCCCGGCGCTGATCCAGAATGTTCAGCCCGCGCGCGTAACCGCGCTGGTAGGTGGCGGAGAAGGCGCGCGCGGCGGTCTTCCAGTGGCTTTCCGGCTGGCGGGCGGCATGTGCCTCAGGGAGTTCGAGTTCATCGAACCCGCAGGCGAGTGCATAGGCAAACTGATCGGCGATCAACGGGCCGACGGCGCGCAGCGTGCCGGTGTAGCCCAGATGCCGCAGCCGGCGCGCCAGCGTGAAGCCGCGCCCGTCCGCATAGGCGGGAAAGCCGATCGCGATCATCTCCGCGCCGAAGAACGGGACGAGACTCTCGGGCGCGGTGGTGTTCGCGACCTCGATCGCGAGCGCGCCCGGCTCTGCGCCATCGAAAGGCTGAAGCGCGCGGTTCGCGCCCGCCTCGCGCGAGAAGCTGTCGGGGATATAGGTCCCGGTCCGGTCAAGCAGCGGCATGGTGTGTCTCCTGCAGGAAGGCGGCCTTGAACGGCGCGACACCGAGACGCCGCACGGCGGCGATGAAGCTTTCGCCGGGAAGGCGCTCGGCGCGGTAGGTCTCGACGAGGCGCTCGATGGCGTCCGGCACCTCCTCGGCGGTGAGGCCCGGCCCGAGAATCTCGCCGATGGCGGCGTTCTCGGTCGCATCGCCCCCGAGCGTGATCTGGTAGCTCTCCTCGCCGCGCTTCTCGAGGCCGAGAATGCCGATATGCCCGACGTGGTGATGGCCGCAGGCGTTGATGCAGCCGGATATCTTGATGTTCAGCTCGCCGATGTCGCGCTGGCGCTCCGGGTCGGCGAAGCGGTTGGAAAGCGCCTGAGCGATGGGGATCGAACGGGCGGTCGCGAGCGCGCAGTAATCGAGGCCGGGGCAGGCGATGATATCGGTGATCAGCCCCGCGTTGGCCGTGGAGAGTTCGGCATCCCCCAGCGCCTGCCACAGCGCGAAGAGATCGCGCTCGGCGACATGCGGCAGCACGAGGTTCTGCGCGTGCGTCGCGCGGATTTCGCCGAAGGAGAAACGCTCCGCCAAATCCGCGACGACCCGCATCTGCGCGCCGGAGATATCGCCGGGAATGCCGCCGATGGGCTTGAGCGAGATCGTTACCGCCGCATAGCCGGCCTGCTTGTGGGCGAAGCGGTTGGCGTCAAGCCAGGCCGAGAAAGCCGGGTTCGCCTTGCACTGCGCCTCAAGCGCGGGGTCACTCGCCGGCAGCGCGGCATAGGTGGGGCTGGCAAAATAGGCGGCGATGCGCGCCTGCTCTTCCGGATCGGCGTTGATGGTGCTCTTGTCGAGACCCGCGAATTCCGCCTCGACGCGGGCGCGGAATTCCTCGATCCCGATCTCGTGAACGAGGATTTTGACGCGCGCCTTGTACTTGTTGTCGCGTCGTCCCTCCGCGTTATAGACGCGCATCAGCGCTTCGAGATAGGCGAGCAGCTCACGCTTGGGCAGGAAATCGCGCACCACCTTGCCGATCATGGGCGTGCGCCCGAGGCCGCCGCCGACGATGATCTCGTAGCCGACCTCGCCCACGCTGTCCTTCACGATGCGCAGCCCGATGTCGTGCACCAGTACCGCGGCGCGGTCATGCGCGGCCCCGGTCACCGCGATCTTGAACTTGCGCGGCAGGTAGGAAAACTCTGGGTGCGCGCTCGACCACTGGCGGATCAGCTCCGCCACCGGGCGCGGGTCCTCGATCTCGTCGGCCGCGACGCCGGCGAACTGGTCGGCCGTGACGTTGCGGATGCAGTTGCCCGAGGTCTGGATCGCGTGCATCTCGACATCGGCGAGCAGGTCGAGGATCTCCGGCACGTCCTTGAGTTGCGGCCAGTTGAACTGGATGTTCTGCCGTGTGGTGAAATGCCCGTAGCCGCGATCGAACCGGTCGGCGATATGCGCGAGCTGGCGCAACTGGTGCGCGGAGAGCGTGCCGTAGGGAATAGCGACCCGCAGCATGTAGGCATGGAGTTGGAGGTAGAGCCCGTTCTTGAGGCGCAGGGGCTTGAACTCGTCCTCGGTGATCGCACCGTCGAGCCGCCGCCGCACCTGATCGCGGAACTGCGCGACGCGCTCACGGACGAAGGTCTCATCGAATTCATCGTAGCGATACATCGGTCACATCCCTCAGGCGAACGCCCGGACAATGGAGAAAATCGAAAGGCCGGAGATCAGCAGGCCAACGGCGACCATCATCGTCCGGCGCGGAAAGCGATGGGTGAGGCGGGCGGCGAACGGTGCAATCACAATCCCGCCGAGCACGAGGCCAGCGACGCTCTCCCAATGCTGAATGCCGATCAGGACCGTGAACGAGAGGCCGCTCGCAAGGCTGACGATGAATTCCGCCGCATTCACCGAGCCGATCGTGGTGCGCGGCTCATGCCCCGAGCCGATCAGCGTCGTCGTCACAACAGGCCCCCAGCCCCCGCCGCCGACCGAATCCGCGAAGCCGCCGAGGAGCGCCACCGGAAACACCCTGCGCAGGTTCGGCATCGCGATGTGGATCGCGCGAAACGCACGGATGAGAATGAAAACCCCCATCCCGAGGAGATAGGCCGAAATCCACGGGCGAAGGGTGTTGCCATCAATGCTGGTGACGATATGGACGCCGAAAAGCGTGCCGATAATGCCCGGCAGGATGAGCCGCCCGAAGATCCGCTTGTCGACGTTCCCGAGCCGCCAGTGCGAAAGCCCCGAGGCGGCGCCGGTGAAGCTTTTCGCGACATGCACGGTCGCGGTCGCCGCCGCCGGTGGCAGGCCCGAGGCGAGCAGGAGGGAATTCGACGTGACGCCATAGCCCATGCCGAGCGCGCCATCGACGAGTTGCGCGAACAACCCGGCAAGGAAGCTGCCACCAAAGGTGAGGGCATCGAATTCAAAGGGTTTCGCGTCCATGCTCGCGGCGACGAGCACGAAGGCCAGCACGGAAATCGTCAGCGCGAGCGCGAGCCGGCGCGCCATGCGCGGCGAGAGCCGGGCGATATGTTGTTCCGGCTCGAGAGCCACAGGGGAGCCGGTTTCAGACATTACGGGCCGCCAGACGCGAAAATTCGGCCTGCTTGCCGAGGTCGGGGCGCACGGTGGGACCGAGAATGCGGAAACGTTCGCGGAAATGAGTCGGTACCGCGAGGCCATCGGCGCGACGCTCGGCCGCGACGAGATAGGCATCGACAACGGTATTACGCGCCATCTCCGTGCGGCCCGCGGCATCGAGGGCTTCCGCGGTCGCTGCATCTTCGGCAATGCGCGCCGCGAAGGGATCGCGTGACCAGCCCTCTGCCCCCATCACGACGACATCACCGGTGAGGAGATCGTTCGCGATCAGGATGACGGGGAGTTTCGGCAGTTTGGCGGACATCACGCAATCTCCGCGATGGTGAGAGCGAGGCCATCGAGTGCCTCGGACCAGAGGATCTGGCACGAGAGGCGCGAGGTCTCTTCAATGGCGGGCAATTCGTCGAGCTTGAGCAGCTCGTCCTCGCGGGCGGCGGGCAGCTTTTCCGCCCATTCCGGCGCGACGATCACGTGGCAGCTCGCGCAATCGCAGGCGCCGCCGCAGATGCCCTCGACCCCGAGGCCGCTGTCGCGCAGCAGCTCCATCACGCGCCAGCCGTCCGCGCCTTCGATCTCGTGCCTCGCGCCCTCGCGATCGGTCACATGCAGGAACGCCATGGCTCAGGCCGCCTTCGAGGCGCCGGAGACCTGCAGGCGGGACTGCAACTCGCTCGACGAGGTGGTGTACTGGAACCGCAGCTTTTCCTCGGGGCGCACGATCTTGAACGCTGCGTGGCTCGCGAGCGCCGCCTCGTGGAAGCCGGAGAGGATCAGCTTCAACTTGCCGGGGTAGTAGTTGATGTCGCCGATCGCGAACACGCCTTCGGTCGTGGTCTGGAACTTCTCGGTGTCGACGCGGATCTGCTTGCCGTCGGCAAGATCGAGACCCCAGTCGCCGATCGGCCCGAGTTCGATCGAGAGGCCGAAGAAGGCAAGCAGTCGCGTCGCCGCCAGCGACTCGAAACCGTTCTTCGATTTGATGGTCACGGCAGAAAGATCGCCGTTCTCGCCCGTGAGCGCGTGAAGATCGCCCTCGACGAAGCGAAGCCTGCCCTCAGCCTCCAGCGACCGCATCTTCGCGACCGAGGCCGGCGCGGCGCGGAACCGGTCCGAGCGGTGCATCAGCGTCACGGATTTTGCCGTGCCGACGAGATCGATCGCCCAGTCGAGCGCGGAATCGCCGCCACCGACCACAAGCAGGTCCTGCCCCGCCAGCGCGGCGCGGTTGCGCACGGCATAGAACACCGATTTTCCCTCGAAGGCCTCCAGCCCCTCAACCTTGGGCTTGCGCGGCGCAAAGGAACCGGCGCCGGCGGCGATGAACACCGCCCCGGCCTCAATGCGCTCACCCTCGGAAAGTGTGAGGGAGAACCGTCCGTCCGGCTTGCGCGCGAAACCCGTCACCAGCTGCCCCAGGCGGAAGGCGGCACCGAAGGGCGCGATCTGTTCGAGCAGCTTGTCGGTCAGCTCCTGCCCGGTGATGATCGGCCAGGAGGGAATGTCGTAGATCGGCTTTTCTGGATAAAGCTCGGCGCATTGACCGCCCGGCTTGTCGAGCACGTCGACCACCACGGCCTTGAGGCCGAGCAGGCCCAGTTCGAATACGGCGAACAGACCGGTCGGCCCGGCCCCGATAATGGCGACGTCGTAACGGTTGGCGGTGGAGGAAGCGGTCACGGCAGCATCCATACGTTCGTTATTCAGAACAAAATGGATACTATGTCAGTCATTCTCTCTCAATTCGGGGTCCGTAGCCCCGGTTTTCAAATTTGGGTTGATGGAGAGAAATCCATTCTCCGTGCCCGTGCGGTGGCATGCCAACCGCAGGCTGGCGTTCCGGGCGCGGGTTGCCTAGCATGGGGGCAACGAAAACCCTTTCAGGTCTTGCTCAGATGTCCCGCACCCCCGTTCGCGATGCGCTGGAAAATGCGCTCGCGCTTGCTTCGACCGATCGTACCGCCCATGTCTTTACCCAACTTCTGCCCGATGCGGCTCGCGCCGAAGCCGATGCCGCAGATGCGCGGCGACGTGTCGGCATTTCGCTCGGTCCGCTCGACGGGATGATCGTCTCGGTCAAGGACCTGTTCGACATGGCCGGCGAGGTGACGAGCGCCGGCTCGAAGATTTTTCGCGATGCGGCGCCCGCCGCCGCGGATGCACCAGCCGTTGCGCGCATCCGTCGCGCGGGGGCCGTGCTGATCGGTCGCACGAACATGAGCGAGTTCGCTTTTTCCGGGATCGGCCTCAACCCGCACTGGGGCAACCCCGGCAATGCCGTCGACCCGGCGCGGGCGCCCGGCGGCTCGACCTCCGGTGGTGCGGTCTCCGTTGGGCTCGGGATCGCGCGGTTGACGCTCGGTACGGATACCGGCGGTTCGACCCGTATCCCTGCGGCATTCAACGGCATCATCGGGTTCAAGCCGACGAGCCATCGGATTCCGAAAGCGGGCGTCTTCCCACTGTCCTATGCGCTCGACAGTATCGGTCCGCTCGGCATGACCGTCGCTGAATGCGCCGCGGCCGACGCGATCATGGCGAGCGAGGACCCCCTGCCGCTGCCCGCCCTGCCACTCTCGGGGCTGCGGATCGGCGTGCCGCGCGGCCTCCTGTTCGAGGATGTCCAACCCGCAGTCGTCTCGGCCTTCGAGGTGGGGCTCACGGCTCTGGCGAAGGCGGGTGCCCGGATTGTCGAAACCTGTATCGACGACCTGATCCTCGACATGCGACAGGTGCTTGCACTTGCCCCCATCGCGGCCTGTGAGGCGGCGGAAATCCATCGCGATTATCTCGAAACGCGTGCGGGCGATTTTGACCGGCGGGTTCTCGCGCGCATCCGTCCCGGCGCTGGCGTTCCGGCGCCCGCCTATATCCGCGCGCTCCGGCAGCGCGAAGCCCTGAAGCAGGCTTTTGCCGTCCGGATCGCACCCTTCGATGCGCTCGCTTGGCCGACGGTGGCGATTGTCGCGCCGGAAATCGCACCGCTCGAAGCGGATGATGCGCTTTTCGCGGCAACGAACATTCTCGCTCTGCGCAACACCAATCCGTGCAACTTCTTCGACGTGCCCGCCCTCTCGCTGCCGTTGCCGGTGGAGGGGCTGCCGGTTGGTTTCATGCTCGTGGGCGCGCCGGGGGAAGACCGGCGGCTCATGTCGATCGGAGCGGCAGCCGAAGCTGCCTTCGCGCGCTAGGTCTCAGGCAAGCGCCTGCCGGAGATCGGCGATCAGATCGTCGCAATGCTCGATGCCGACCGAGAAGCGGATCAGTCCTTCGGTGACACCGATTGCCGCGCGCGCCTCGGGTGTCAGGCCGGATTGAACGGTCGTCGCCGGATGGCAGGCGAGCGATTCCGTGCCGCCGAGGCTGACAGCCAACTTGACGATCCGCAGCCGGTCGAGCACTCGGAAGGCCCTCTCGCGGTTGCCGACATCGAAGGACATCAGTGCGCCGGCCCGCGTGCACTGGGCCCGGAAGATGCGCTCCTGCGCGGTTCCGGGCTTGGCGAGCGTCGGGAAATGCACGGCGGTGACGGCGGGATGCGCCGCGAGCCACTCGGCAAGGCGGGCCGCATTGTCGGCGGCGCGCGTCATGCGCAGCGTCAGGGTTTCAAGCGAACGCGCGAGCATCCAGGCGGAATGCGGATCGAGGTTGCCGCCGAGCAGCGGGCGAAGGTGCTTGACCGGCTCCATCGCGGCGCGACGACCGAGCACGCCGCCGGCGATCAGGTCGGAATGGCCGCCGACATATTTCGTCAACGAATAGATCGAGAGATCGGCCCCAGCCTTGATGGCATTCTGGAACAGCGGCCCGAGCAAGGTGTTGTCGACAGCGACGACCGGGCGATGGCCCTGCCGCTTGCCGCACTCATCCGCGAAGTTAGCCGCCAGTCCGATATCCGCAAGCGTGGTGAGCGGGTTGGATGGCGTTTCGAGAAAGATCATCGCGAGGCGGCCGGCGCTTTCTGCGGCGCGGACGTCGTCACGCATCATATCGGCATCGGTTGCGCTGCGCAGCGGGTAGGGGGTTATGCCGAAGCGCGGTAGCACCTTGGTGAGAACCGAGTCTGTCCCGCCATAGAGGGGCTGGCTGTGCAGAATAACATCACCCGGCCGGCAATGCGCGAGAATGGCGGTGCTGATCGCCGCCATGCCGCTCGAAAAGATCGCAGCGATATCCGCCTGTTCGAACAGCGCGAGTCGTTCCTCGACGATTTGCGCGTTCGGGTGATTGTAACGGGCGTAGACGAGGCCGGCGTCGGCATCGTTGCGGGCCTCTGTCCGGCCGGTCGCGACATCGAAGAATTCCCGCCCCGCGTCCGCACTCGGAAAGGTGAAGGTCGAGGTCAGGAACACGGGGGCCTTGACCGCGCCTTCGGATAGCGAGGGGTCGTAGCCGTAGCCCAGCATCAGCGTGTCGGCATGGAGACGATGGCCGTCGAGTTCGGTGCGCCGGAAATCCTTGTTCGCCATTTTGGTTCCTCCCAGAATGGCGCGAATATCTCATGGGGCGGGTATTTCTCGCAATATTTGACAATTAGGTTGAATTGAATATCAAAAATTGTGAAAGTGACCGTGTTCATACAAACATTTTTTACAAGCTATCGTTCCAATCTCAAAGGGAAAGCAAAGTCTTTGCATGAGCATCGATATCGACGAATTCGACCGGGCGATCATCTCCGCCCTGAGAGAAAATGCCCGGCTGAGCAATCTTGATCTCGCCGGGCGTATCGCGCTGTCGCATTCCGCGATCTCGCGCCGCATCAAGCGGTTGGAAGAGGCCGGCGTTATCCGCGGCTATCGTGCGATCATCGACCCTTCGGTCGTCGGCGAAAGCGTCCGGGCGTTCACCACCGTGCAGCGGTTGCCGCATGTCTCCGCGATCGAATTGGCGGAGGCAATGCGGCAGGTGCCGGGCGTCATCAGCTGTTGGATTGTCTCGGGTGATTCCGATCTCATGATCGAGATTGCTGCGGCGGATATGAAGAGCTTCTCGGATCTCATGCTCGAACGTTTGCAGACGATCCCCGGTGTCGCCGCCACCCGCAGCACCTTCGTTCTCGAAGCGATCAAGGAGACCTGAAGCCGGGCTTCGCTCCGGTTGTGCGGAGACCGGCGCCAATGTGAGTCGCACAGGGTGTTAAGCGCACAATATTGTCCTCACGACGGATCTGTTGGAGGATCAGAACGGTTATTCGCCGACGTTTTCACGATACTCTCGCCTCGTCTGGCTCGGTATCCTCACGGTCGGGGAAGAGCCATCTCGGATGCTGGATCGTCTGGGCGTTCGAGAATGCCAAGGCAGCGGTTCCGGAAAAATGGGCAGGCGTGACCTGGCTGGGCATGTGGGGGTAACTCGATGACGGATAGCAAGGCGGCGCAGGCAGGCCGGAATGCGCCGCAATCCCAGCCGGAACGCACACCCGTTCCCCCCTTCGATCTCGTGATCTTCGGCGCGAGTGGCGATCTTGCCCTTCGCAAACTCTATCCCGCAGTCGCGCATAGGGACAACGAGGGTGTGTTGCCGCCGGAAAGCCGCGTAATCGCGATGGTTCATCAGGCCTCACATCGCGAAACCTTGCCGGGCCGTATCGCGACGCGGCTCGAACAGGAAGGGCTCGATCATGCAACCATCGAGCGTTTCATGGCGCGCATCACTATTCTTCAGGCAGACGCGCATGATCCTGGAAGCTTTGCCGCGCTCGCAGAACTGCTGCACCTCTCGCGGCGCATTCCCGCGATCTATCTTTCGACAGCGCCGGATCTTTTCGTTCCGATTTGCCGCAACCTTGCCGCGAAGGGCTTGCTGGCGGGCGAGGCGCGCGTCATCCTCGAAAAGCCGATCGGTCGTGATCTTGCTTCGGCCAAGGCGATCAATGACGCGGTTGCCGAGGTTATCCCGGAAAGCCGCACCTACCGCATCGATCATTATCTCGGCAAGGAGACGGTGCAGAACCTTCTCGTGCTGCGATTCGCCAACACCCTGTTCGAACGGTCTTGGTCGAGCCGGGATATCGACCATGTGCAGATCACCGTGGCCGAAACCGTGGGGCTCGAAGCGCGCGCGGGCTATTATGACAAAGTGGGTGCGCTTCGCGACATGGTGCAGAACCACGTCCTCCAATTGCTGTGCCTGTTTGCGAGCGAACCACCGAACCAGCTTGAAGCGGACGCCGTGCGTGACGAGAAGCTCCGCGTGCTGCGCGCGCTGCGGCCGATCACTGGTGGCGATGTCTTGCGCCAGACCGTGCGCGGACAATATATCGCCGGCTCGATCGACGGGCAGGCAGTGCCCGGCTATGCCGATGAGCTCGGGCAGGCGAGCGAAACGGAAACCTTCGTCGCCCTTCGCTGTGAGGTCGATACCTGGCGCTGGGCGGGTGTGCCGTTCTATCTCCGGACGGGAAAGCGGCTCGGTGCCCGCTCGTCGGAAATCGTCGTGGTATTCAAACCGGTGCCGCATTCGATTTTCTCGAATGTTGTTCCGGAGGCACTCGAGCCCAACCGCCTCGTGCTGCGGCTTCAGCCGAATGATGGGCTTCAATTGCATATGACGATGAAGGTGCCCGGCTCCGGCAGGCTCAAGCTCGTGCCGCGCACGCTCGACCTGCGCTACGACACCGCCTTCGGATTCCGTACACCCGACGCCTACGAACGGCTGCTGACCGATGTCATCCGCGGTGACCAGACGCTGTTCATGCGCCGCGACGAGGTCGAGGCTGCCTGGACTTGGGTCGATCCGATCCTCGCCGGCTGGCACGATCAGGGCGCGCGACCACATCGCTACACGGCCGGGAGCTGGGGTCCGAGCCAGGCGATCGGTCTGATCGAGCGCGACGGGCGCTCCTGGGTCGATCCAGAAGGAGAGTAAGACGGTGGGGACGCTCCTGCTTCGTTTTCCGAACCTGGCGGTGGCCTCCGATGCACTGGCGGAACAGGTTGCGGATCGGCTGCGCGAAATTCTGGCGAAGCAGGCTCGGGCGAACCTTGCCCTGCCCGGCGGAACGACGCCAGGACTCTTTCTCCAAGCCCTTGGCGCCAAGCCGGTCGAATGGTCCCGCGTGACGGTTCTTCCCGGTGACGAGCGCTTCGTAGCGCTTCAGGATCCCCGCTCGAACGAACGGCAGATCCGGATGCTCTTTGCGCCGGCGCGCGAGGGCCGCTGCGACATGTTCACCTTGCGTGGAAGCGCATCGACACCCGAAGAGGCGGCCGCAGACGCAAGCGCACGGCTGGCCGCTCTCGGCGCCATCGACATTGCCGTCTTCGGTATGGGGGATGATGGTCATATCGCCTCGTTGTTCCCGGGAGACAGGGCTGGAACCTGGTCGGGATCGAGCGACGAGCCGGTGATCGCCACCGCTGCTTCGGATGGTTCGCTCCGTCTCTCGCTCTCGCCATCTGCGATTCTGGCGGCGCAGCATGCGATGCTGCTGGTCGCAGGGCAGGAGAAGCTGGCTGTCATCGATGAAGCGAAATGCCCGGGTGGCCGCGAGGTGCTTCCGGTCCGCCTGTTGCTCGGAAGAGCCTTGACTGTTTTTTTCGCGGAAATCCGAGGTTGATCTCTTGAAAACGGGCGTAGCCTCGGTGACGAAGATCAAACTCGTCAACGACGATTTCGTGACATACGGTATAGCCGCCTAACGTTGCCGGCTGCCCGAGCGCCGGGATCTGGAAGCGGGTCCGCTCCTCTGTCAAAATGGGGGCGGCGCGCAGTGCGGTGGCGTGGCGCGGGCCTTTGCGGGTCCGCAGGCTTTACCCGTTTTCATCCGAGGCTCACATGACATTCCCCCGTTTTCCCAAGACCCGGTTTGCGTTCCGGCTCAGCCTGCCGCTGATGATGCTGGCACTTGGCTTCGTACCTGCGCGCGCCGAGGAACAGGTCAACATGCTTTGTGCCCCGGTTTCGCAATGGTGCGAGGCGATCGTCACCGCGTTCCAGAAGGATACGGGCATCAAGGTCAACATGGCGAGGAAATCGGCCGGCGAGATTCTTGCACAGCTAAAGTCCGAGGCACAGAACCCGAAAACCGACGTCTGGTTTGGCGGTTCGGCCGAGACGCATTTCGTGGCCGGCGAGCAGGGACTGCTGGAGCCCTACACCGCGCCTAACATGAAGGATCTTCACCCCTGGGCGGTGAAGGTGCACGAGCAGTCCGGCAAGCATTGCGTCGGCGTTTCATCCGGCGTCATCGGCATCGTCCACAACACAGAACTTGCGAAGAAGAAGGGTTTCAAGGCACCGAAGACTTGGGACGATCTTCTCGATCCCGCGCTGAAGGGCGAGGTGCAGATGCCGAACCCGAACTCGTCGTCGACTGCCTACACGATCATTGCCGGCATCATCCAGCTTCGCGGCGAGGATGCCGCGTTCGATTATCTCAGGAAGCTGCACGCCAACATCAACTCTTACACCCGTTCGGGCTCCGCACCGCAGCGCGCCGCTTCGCAGGGCGAGACCGGTGTTGCGATCACCTTCAATTTCGACGTGCCGACCGATATCGCCAAGGGCTTTCCCATTGAGGCACATTATCCCGCCAGCGGCACCAGCTACGAGGTCGCCTGCCTCTCGATCATGAAGGGCGCGCGCAATCTTGCTGCCGCGAAGAAATTCTATGATTGGTATCTGACGCCGCGCGCGATGGATATCAGCGCCTCGATCGGCCAGTATCACATTCCCGCCCACAAGGGCGCGAAGCCCGATCCGAACATCCCCGACCTGACGGCGATCAAGCTTGTCGATTACGATTTCAAGAAATTTGGCGCCGCCGATGTCCGCAAGCGAATTCTCGAGCGCTGGCAGAACGAAATCGGCGCGCTGCCGATCAACCGGTAACAATAGGTCGGGACGGGGCAGGGCGTGCGAGATCACAAGCTTGCCGGAAACCCTCTTCTGTGGTTCGTCGCCTTCCTTGGCGTCGTCATCCTGCCCTGGCACGTGCTGGAGGACGGGTTTTCTCTCGCCCGGCTCGTCGGCATTGCCGCCGCGAAACCCGACGAGGCCTCGGCCCTGGCCCAGGCGGCGCGGTTCGACCGCTGGTGGCTCTGGGGGCCGGTGATTGCACTGGCCCTGGCTTTCCATGCGGTGTTTTTGACACGGTCCAGAGCAACGCAAGGCGATGCTCTGATCGTTGCCGGCTTCGCGGGTCTGTCGTTAATCGGCGCTCAGGGTTGGATGATCGGCGCGCGCGGCTGGTATTATCCCTTGTTCGAAGTGGTTCTCGGCGCGCTTCCCATGGGCCAATACGGCATCGGCATCGGTGGCGCGCTGGCGTTCCTCGCTTTCCTGTTGATGCTGACGAACGGGCTCGCCGCGCGCGGTGCTTTCGGCGGCGATCGTTTCGTCGCCAGCGCCGTCGGTGTGATCGCAGCGTCGATCCTGCTCTTCACGATCTGGCCGGTTGCGACCATCCTCGGACAGGCGTTCCAGGCACCGAAGGGCGATACGCTCGCCCATGCCCTCGCATCCCGCTTCATGAGTGCGAGGATATGGGGGATCGCCTGCCTTTATTCCGGAGCCGCCTGCGGCGTTGCGTGGAATACACTGGCTCTCGCGACGGCCACCGCAACAGCGACGACAATCCTCGGCCTTTGCTTTGCCCTGATCGTCACCCGCACCAGCTTTCCGGCGAAGGAGTGGCTGCGCCTTCTCACTGTGCTGCCGATTATCACGCCACCCTTCGTGATCGGCTTGGGGCTTATCCTGATCTTCGGGCGTTCCGGCATCATCAATCAGGCTTTCTCCGCACTGTTCGGCGTCGAACTGGGACGCTGGATCTATGGCTTCAACGGCGTCTGGCTGGCGCAGGTCTTCTCCTTCACACCGACCGCCTTCCTCGTGTTAATCGGCATCGTGCAGGGCATCTCTCCATCGATGGAGGAGGCTGCCCTGACGCTGCACGCCAGACCGACGCGCGTCTTTAAAGCCGTCACCTTGCCCTTGATGATGCCGGGCCTCGCCAACGCCTTCCTCGTCGTCTTCGTCGAGAGCCTCGCCGATTTCGGCAATCCGATCATCCTCGGGGGCTCCTTCGGTGTGCTCTCGACAGAGATCTTCTTCGCCGTCGTCGGCGCACAGGTCGATTTCGGGCGGGCGGCAACGCTTGCGTTCATCCTGCTCCTGTTCGCGCTGGCTGCCTTCTTCATCCAGCGTTCGGTGATCGGCAAGCGCTCCTATGTCTCCGTTACCGGCAAGGGCGACACCGGGTTGCAGCAGGGTATCCCGGATTGGGTGCGCCGCCTTGCCTATTCGATCGCGCTGCCCTGGGCGCTCCTGACGATGACGGTCTATGCGCTCGCGCTCGCAGGCGGTTTCGTCAAGGTCTGGGGTCGCGACTGGACGCCGACCTTCTCCCATTTCGGCCGTGCCTTTGCGATTGACTGGGGGGCGAACGGCATTGTCTGGGCAGGCGGGGCCTGGTCCTCGCTGTTCACGACGATCAAGCTCGCCGGCATCGCCGCGCCGCTGACGGCCGGCATCGGCCTGCTGGCTGCCTGGCTGCTCTCGCGCCAGCGCTTCGCCGGGCGCACCGCCCTCGAATTCGCGCTGATGCTTTCGTTCTGCGTACCGGGCACGGTGATCGGCGTTGCCTACATCCTCACCTTCAATATCCCGCCGGTTGAATTGACCGGCACGGCGCTGATCCTCATCATCTGCTTTGTGTTCCGCAACATGCCTGTCGGCGTGCGTTCCGGCATGGCGGCGATGAGCCAACTCGACAAGAGCCTCGATGAAGCTGCCGTGACCCTGCGCGCCTCGACCTTCCGCACCTTGCGCGTAGTCGTGCTGCCCCTTCTGAAGCCGGCTATTGTAACGGCACTCGTCTATTCCTTCGTGCGCGCGATGACGACCGTTTCCGCCGTGATCTTCCTCGTCTCGGCGCAGCATGAAATGGCGACCGTTTTCATCATCAACCGCGTCATCAATGGCGATTACGGTCTCGCGATCGCTTATGCAGCCGTGTTGATCGTGCTGATGATGGCGGCGGTCGGACTGATCCAGCTTGCCATCGGCGAGCGTAGGCTCGGGCGCCGGCAAGATACCGCGCCGGGCGAAGTGAATCGACGGAGTGCAGGGGCGTGACGGGCGAAAAGAAACAGGGAGCGGAGGTTCGGCTCGAAGGTGTCGCGAAGCGCTATGGGAAGGTGATGGCGGTAAAGCCGCTCGATCTTGTCGTAGCGCCGGGTTCGCTCGTGACATTGCTCGGCCCGTCCGGTTGCGGCAAGACGACACTGCTGCGCATGATCGCCGGGCTGGAGCGTGTCTCCGAAGGGCGCATCCTGATTGGAGGCGGTGACGTAACGGACCTGTCCGCGGGCGAGCGCAATGTCTCGATGGTGTTTCAGTCCTACGCGCTGTTTCCGCATATGAGCGTGCGCGAGAATGTCGCGTTCGGCCTTGTTTCGGAAGGCATGGCGAAGGCACAGGCGCATGCCAAGGCCGAGGAAGCCGTTGCGACCGTCGGCCTCGCCGGGCTTGGTGACCGTCTTCCCTCCGAACTCTCCGGCGGCCAGCAGCAGCGCGTCGCGGTGGCGCGCGCGCTTGTCCTCGAACCGGATGTGCTCCTGTTCGACGAGCCGCTCTCCAATCTCGATGCCCGCCTCCGCCGCTCGATGCGCGAAGAGATCCGCGATCTCCAGAAACGCCTCGGCGTGACGGTTGTCTATGTCACGCACGACCAGTCCGAAGCGCTCGCCGTATCCGACACGATCGTCGTGATGAACGCGGCGGAAATCGCGCAGGTCGGCACACCAAGGGAACTCTATGAGGAGCCGGCAAATGTCTTCGTCGCCACCTTCATGGGTGAGGCGAACCATGTGCGCGGCACCATTGAAACCGTTCGCGACGGCATGGCACAGGTCCGGCTCGATACCGCACTGATCGAGATGCCAGCGCGCGAGTTGGGGGAGGGCCCTGTCGATGTCGTGATCCGGCCCGAGGCCGTGCGCCTTCAGCCGGAGGACGAAGCAAACGGCCTTGCGGCAACCGTGCTGACCGCGACCTACATGGGCGCTCACGCCGAATACAACCTCGAAACGCCGGTCGGGCGGCTGTTCGCCGTAGCGCCTGAGGCAGATGCGCTGCGCAAGCCGGGCGACCGCATCTCGCTCGGCTTCGGCCGACGCGGCATCATGCTTGTGAAGCCATGATGCCGGTTCATGCTATCCTTCGTGATGTCGAAACTCGGATCGTCGAACGGTCGTGCGAGACGCGCGCCGCCTATCTCGATAAACTCGCGCGGATGCGGCGAGACATACCGCCTCGGCGCACGCTTTCCTGCGGCAATATCGCCCATGTCGCGGCGGCCTGCGGGGTAACCGCAAAGGCTCGCATCGCCGGCGAAACGGGGCGCAACCTCGCCATCGTCACCGCCTACAACGACATGCTCTCAGCGCATCAGCCATTCGAGAGCTACCCGGCGCTGATCCGCGTCGAAGCGGAGCGGCTCGGCCATTCGGCGCAGGTCGCGGGCGGCGTTCCGGCGATGTGCGACGGGGTGACGCAGGGGCAGGCGGGCATGGAACTCTCGCTGTTTTCGCGCGATGTCATCGCGATGGCGACCGCGATCGCACTCTCGCACAATGCGTTCGATGGCGCGTTGTTTCTCGGTGTCTGCGACAAGATCGTTCCGGGGCTGGTGATCGGCGCGCTGGCCTTCGGGCATCTGCCGGCAGTTTTCGTGCCGGCCGGACCGATGCCGACCGGGATTTCCAACGACGAGAAAACGCGCATCCGGCAAGCCTATGCCGACGGCAGGCTCGATCGCGCGGCCCTGCTCGCTTCCGAGATGAAGAGCTATCACGCGCCTGGTACCTGCACCTTCTACGGCACCGCGAATTCCAACCAGATGCTGATGGAGGTCATGGGCCTGCACGTTCCCGGCGCGGCCTTCGTTCCGCCCGGGACCGCGCTGCGCGAGGCCCTGACCCGCGAGGCGGTGAGGCTCGCGCTCGATGGTCGCGCCGGGATCGGCGAACGGCTTTCGGCGCGCTCGTTCGTGAATGCGATTGCCGGGCTGCATGCAACCGGCGGATCGACCAACCACCTCATCCACCTCGTCGCGATGGCAGCCGCGGCCGGGTTCATTCTCACCTGGCGAGACTTCGCCGATCTCGCTGGGGTGGTGCCGCTGATTGCGCGCATCTACCCGAATGGAGCGGCGGATGTGAATCAGTTCCATGCCGCTGGCGGCATCGGTTTCGTCATTCGTGAACTGCTGGCGGCAGGATTGCTGTTCGATCAGGTCGAGACTGCGTCCGGTTCTTCACTTTCAGGCTATGCGGTCGAGCCGTTCCTGCAGGCGGGCACCCTGCAGTGGCGCCACGCTTCGCTCGACAGTCTTGACAGGTCGATCCTGCGGACGGTGAGGGACCCGTTCGAGCAGAACGGAGGGTTGGTGATTTTATCCGGCAATCTCGGTACCAGTGTCGTCAAGACATCGGCAGTAGCGCCGGAGAATCGGGCGCTCACCGCGCCAGCGAGGGTATTCTCGTCGCAGGAAGCCTTTCATGCAGCCTTCAAGACCGGCGAAATGGTGGGCGATCTCGTTGTCGTGCTCCGCAACCAGGGACCCCGGGCGAACGGTATGCCGGAGTTGCATGGCCTGATGCCGCCACTCGGTGTGATGCAGGGGCGAGGCCAGCGTGTCGCGCTGGTGACGGACGGCCGCCTCTCCGGCGCCTCGGGGAAAATCCTGAGCGCGATCCACGTCACACCGGAGGCGCAGGCGGACGGACCGCTCTCACGGCTTTGCGATGGTGATATCGTCACCATTGATGCGAATGCCGGGAAACTGTCGGTTGACGTTTCGCCGGAGACTTGGGCTGCCCGCGCTCCTGCCGCTGCCCCGCCGCTTCATCCGACCGACGGATTGGGGCGGGAATTGTTCGCTTCCTTCCGTGAACGTGTCGGACCGGCAGACCGGGGCGCATCGGTTTTCTGATCGGCCTTCCGCGCCCGTGTCCGGTCCGATCCATCAGGCAATCCGATTTTTCACCGCCGAACTTTGAATTTGTTCCCCACAACAGGCCCCGGCAGTCTCTCGTCAGGAAGTGTTCGAGGGAACAACCAGCATGACAATCATCAGACTTGAACCCGGGAAGCTCTACTCGGCCCTTGTCGAGGCGAATGGGTTCATTTTCCTTTCGGGCATCACGCCCAAGGATCTCTCGCAGGACCTCGCCGGACAGACACGGCAGGTGCTCGGAGAAATCGATCGGCTTTTGCAGCATGTCGGCGTAGCTAGAAGCCGGATCGTCTCGGCGATGATCTGGGTTTCTGACATCCGCAACCGTGAACCGATGAACGAGGTCTGGGTGCCGTGGATCGGTGAGGACCGACCGGTTCGAGCTTGTGTCGAGGCGCGGTTGGCCGACCCGCGGATGCTTGTCGAAATTCAGATCGTCGCGGCGCGATAGTTCCAATTTCCCTTTTTGATTTTGCCGACAAATGAAAACGCAGGAAGCTGCCATGAGCGACCTTGTTCCCGTTGCGCACGACTCGTTGCCTTATCGCTTTCGGACAGAAGCATCGGATGGCTGCCCGATCAGCGGATTGATCTGGCATCGTGACGAGCCGGGGCGTGCGAGAAAACTCGTTGTTGTCATCCCTGCGACTTCCGTTTCCTGTGCATTTTATTCGCGGTTCGCCGAGTATCTGTTTTCGAACGGCTATGACGTGGCGACCTTCGACTACCGGGGTATCGGCCTTTCCCGGCCCAAACATCTGCGCGGGTTTCGTGCCGATTGGGTTGACTGGGGCGCGATGGATGTCGAGGCGGTTCTAGCCCATCTCGGGACGATGTATCCGGGCGTCGATATCAGTATTGTGGCGCATTCCATCGGCGGACTGACAATGGGAATGGCGCCGTCGGCGGCGAAGGTCCGCCGGATCGTCACTGTCGCTGCACAATACGCCTATTGGCGCGACTATCACCCCGATCACCGGCTCGCGATGCTGTTGCGATGGCATGTCGCCATGCCCGTGTTGACCGCACTTTGTGGATATTTCCCCGGCAAAAGACTTGGGTGGCTTGAGGACACACCAGCCGGAATCGTCTGGGACTGGACGCGGATGGGGCCCGACTTTGAAAATTCTCTGCGGAAGAATAGCTATGTCGGTATTGAGCGCGAAGGCGACTTGCTAAGGGCGCGGCTCGCGCGCGTCACCGCGCCGATTCTTGCGATCAGTTTCGAGGATGACCCTTTCGGTACAAAAATTGCGATCGAGCGATTGCTGCGTTATTTTACCGCGAGCGTGCGCGTCAGACGGCGTATCTCGCCAGGCGACATCGGCGAGAGTGCCATAGGCCATTTCGGCTTTTTCCAGAAACGCTTTGCCGCGCGACTGTGGCCAATCGCGCTCGAGTTCCTCAACGGGGGAAACGACACGCCAGACAAATGAGACGACGGGTCAGAAAGTTGGAACGGCCAGCGTGGCGGAAGTGGGGGCGCTAGCCTAGACCTCGCCAGCGCCGGCAATAGCTTTCAGATGGACGCGCAGGCCGTAGGACGGATCCACTTTCCGCTTCGCGAGATAGTCGGGGAACCGGATGAGGTCGCGGAAGGACCGGCCGTCCCGCATGGCGGAGAGCTGGCGGGCTTCGGTGTCGCGATAGACCTTTGCCGCCGAGACGATCTGTTCGAGCTTGTCCTCTGCGATGAAGAGCACGCCGTTGGTATCGCCGATCACGATATCGCGCGGGGTGACAACCTGCGCTCCGACAATGGCGCGTTCGAAGGCGTCCACCGGTCGGGCATGCAGCCGCTGCGGTCCGTTTGGAAGCGAACCGAGGCTGAAAACCGGGAAATCGATCTGGCGTAGCTCGGCACTATCACGGTGCAGCCCCCAGAGGACAAAACCGGTGGCCCCGGCAGCCTTCGCTTCCAGCAGCACGATATCGCCGATGCAGGCTTCATCCATACGACCGTCGTTGTCGACGACCAGAACGGCGCTCCCCGGCATCTGGTCGATCGCCTCGAAGAAGATGTCGATGCTGCCGACATGCCGCACGGGTTGGGCGCGCCCGGCAATCCGCTGACCCGGGCGAAGCGCCTGGATCCCAGCCGGTGCCGAACGGATAGGATATCCCGTCGCCATGCACCCGTCAGCGAGATGCGGCGTGGAGAGGTCTTCGATTTCGCTGAGCCATTTTTCCAGCACGTCTCGCTCCGTTCGATAATGGGAAGGTTGAGTGCAAAATTACTAGCATCGGCAAAAAATTTCGAATAACGAATAGATTATATATATCAATTTCAGATATCGAAACAGTGATTACAAACCTCGATATGGACGCCCTTAGAACGCTTGTTGTCGGGCTCGATCTCAACAACTTCTCCAAGGCTGCCGATCAGCTCGGGCGCTCGCAGTCGGCGATCAGTATGCAGCTGAAGAAACTCGAGCAGCAGGTCGGACGTCCGTTATTGATGCGGCAGGGGCGCGGCCTCGTTCCCACAGAAGCCGGCGAACTTCTTCTGGGCTATGCCCGTCGTATTCTCGCACTCAATGACGAGGCGGCGACGAGCCTCGGGGCGACGGCGACGCCGGCGGCTTTGCGGATTGGCTTGCCGCAGGATTTCTTTGAGGATGTCATGCCGGAGGTGCTCCGTCGTTTTGCAGCCCACAAGCCGAACGTCCACATCGAGGTCCGGGCCGGTCGCAACCACATCCTTGAGGACGAGGTGCGGGCCGGGCGGCTGGACGCGGCGATAACGTTCTGCCGCCCGGAAAGCCGGGAGTTCGGGGAACTGGTCGCCGCACCGCCGTTGCGCTGGTATGACGGAGCGAACAGCGCCACCGGCCGAACTGCGGGGCCTTTGCCGCTCGTGCTTTACGATCACCCCTGCCTTTTTCGGCAAGCAGCCCTCGGAGCGCTCGACGCTGGTGGGCGGCCTTGGCGCATGGCGCTGACCACGCCGAGCCTCTCCGGCGTCTGGGCTGCTGTGCGAGCGGGACAGGGGCTTACCGTCCGGATCGCGCATCGCGTGCCAGAAGGTGTTGCGGATGTGACGGAACATTATGATCTTCCTCCGTTATCTGCGATGGAGATCCGCATGATGCGGGCAGAAACACTTTCGCCGGCTGGTGAAATCATGGCCAGGATGCTGCGGCAGGTGCTGGAGGAAACGCTACTGAGCGAGGGCATCGACCTGGCGGAGGCGGTTCGTGGCAAGGTAGCATGAAAGAAACCGTCAAAAATATTTTTAATAGTTATTGACCGGCATGGCGCAACCTTTCACATTTCGGTGCAGCACAACATGCCCTGGCGCCGGCATCAGATAAGGACCGACATGCCCCAAACATCCCCGATCGCGATCATGGCGGAGAACGCAGAGCCGCGGAAGAAATCGTCCGGTTATCCCGCGCCCTTCCTGCCCCGGGTCGCCGGACGGACGAAACGCCCGCTCGGTGACCTTTTCGGCCTGAAGAACTTCGGCGTGAACCTGACGACCCTTGCACCTGGTGCCGAGTCAGCACTGCTTCATCGACACAAGACGCAGGATGAATTCGTCTACATCATTTCCGGGCGGCCTACGCTGATTACCGATCGGGGCGAGACGCAGCTTTCGCCCGGCATGTGCGCGGGTTTTCCGGCAGGTGGGCTCGCACATCAACTTGTCAATCGGACGCATGAGCCGGTCATTTATCTCGAGATCGGTGATCGCTCTCCCGGTGACAAGGTGGTTTACCCGCATGACGATCTTCAGGCGGTCTTGGCCCCCGAGGGGCAGTGGGTTTTCCTGAGGAAGAACGGGCAACCCTACTGAGGCGGCATGCGCGCCGCTCCCCTGAACCGCGAAAAAACGCTATACAGGTTATGGATATGAATTGTATACGTTATTCAATCTAGACCAACAAGGGACCGAACTTTCCGCGCCGGCGGGAGATGCGGTCATCCCAGGGGAGAGGGATGGAGGTCAACGTCGACAGGCCGGACGATGTCGCCGGGTCCAGCGCCGGCCGGCTTTCGTTGCTCGCCGGGCGAACATCGCTCGATTTTGCAAATACCCTCAGCGGTGCCGGAACCCGGTTCGAGATCGATCACCTGATCGACATCGATGCCGTGACGGCTTGGCTGCGCCACGCGGGCCTGCTCGACGCCGACAGTGGGAAGAAAGGTGCGCGCGCCGAGGCGGACGAGGCGCCGTTGCAGGTGGCGCTCGACCTTCGCAGCACCATCAACCGCATCGGCACCGCGATCGTGGGTGGCCGCGACGCTGCGCCATCGGATATTGCCGCCTTGCGACGGGTTGCTGCGAAAGGACTGCCCGATCTCCAACTCGCCCGCGACACGACCGGCCACTACGCTTGGCAGGAACCCGAAGCGCCGACCTTCACGGCGACCTTGGCTTGGCTGGCGCTCGATGCGATCGACGTTCTGCGTTTCGACGACCTTGCCCGCCTGCGCCGCTGTCCCGGCGAGGATTGCGGCTGGCTGTTCCTCGATACCAGCAAGAACGGCAAACGCCGCTGGTGCGATATGAACGTCTGCGGCAATCGCGCCAAGGCGCGCCGGCACCGTGCTCGGTTCAGTTGCACAACGGTACCCTGACCTATCGCGGCGCACCGCGGCGATCGACGCAGGGGTCAACCGCTTTTTTTCTCACGATGAAAGACCGCGAGTTTGTTGCCATCAAGATCGCGGAAATAGGCAAAATCGCCATAAGGGCCGCGTGGCCCTGGTTCACCCTCGGTGGTGCCGCCGAGCGAAAGCGCCAAAGCATGAAATGCAGCGACCTGCTCCTTCTGCTCGACGCGGAACGCGAGCATGTTGCCATTGCCGTGGTGCGCGGATGCGCCATCATGCGGGCGGACGATCATCACCGCCGCACCGCTTTCCAACGCGTAGAGCATGCCGGCCGGTGCCGGCATCAGGCGCTTGCCGCCCATCGCCCCGAACAACTGATCGTAGAAGGTGAGGGCCCGATCAAAATCATTCGTGCCAATGCAGACATATCCAAGACTGGCCATGCGAAACTCCCGTGCGAGCAGGTGGCGCTGAATTTCCCGCAGGCGTCGGGAACTTTCCGCCGCCTGCCCGCCAAGAGCCCTAGCGGATCCAGCGTTGGCGGAAATGCCATTGATCTGATGGTTTGAGCCAGAATGTCGTACGAAGCACCCATCGTTATTGTCGTCTTTCCGGGAGTTCAGCCGCTCGATGTCGCCGGGCCGGCGGCGGTTTTTGCGCGTGCGCGCGCGTTGCGCCCGGACGCACCGCCTGTCATCTATGCTTCGCCCGCGGGCGGAACAATCGCGGGGGACGGCGGAATGGCTATCGCCGGGACTGTTCCGCTCGCGCAGCTGAACGGTCCGTTCGACCTCATCATGATCGCCGGCGGCACAGAGGCGGGATTGGTCGCCTTGCGCGGAAGCGGGCTCTACGAATGGTTGGTGGGCGCCGCACCAAGGGCGCGGCGCGTCGGCAGCGTCTGCGGCGGGGCCTTCGTTCTGGCGCGGGCCGGCCTCCTTTCAGGACGGCGTGCGACGACGCACTGGATCGCGACCGAACGGTTGCAGGCTGCCTACCCTGATGTCCGCGTCGAGCCGGATGCGATCTTCACGATCGACGGGCCCTTCTGCACCTCCGCGGGCGTAACGGCCGGAATAGATCTCGCGCTTGCGCTGGTCGAGATCGATCATGGCGCTGCTGTTGCCTCCGCAATTGCCCGCGAACTCGTGGTGTTCCTGCGTCGGCCGGGAGGGCAGTCGCAATATAGTGCGGCGCTGGAAGCGCAAACACGTGGGAGAGGGCCGATCCAGCGGGTCGTCAGCGAAATCCTTGCCGACCCCGCACGCGATCATCGCGTCGCGCGCTTGGCGGATAGTGCGGCAATGAGCCCGCGCAATTTTGCCCGGCGCTTTGCATTGGAAATCGGCCGGCCGCCTGCGGCCTTTGTTGCCGCCACGCGGCTCGACCAAGCGAAGAGGCTGTTGGCGACAACAGGCCTGCCCGTCGCCTCGGTGGCGCATGCCTCGGGCTACGCCAGCGCGGAGGCGATGCAACATGTCTTCCGCGCCCGTCTCGGCCTGACACCCAGCGACTATCGTTCCCGTTTCGGGACCGCCTCACCCCCGCGGACAAGATAACACGAGATGTGGCGCCATGCCCCGATATCGCCGAAACACGCCCTCTTGATATAACCAATAAAATAAATTTAGATGGTTATAGTCGCGAACGTGCGGTTCGTCGGCGCGCAAGAAGGAAACATCACATGAAGCGCACTCTCACCCTGCTGGCCGCGGGGCTGCTGATGGCTACGGCCAGTATCGAGGCCACGGCCCAGATCAAGCTGGGCGTTGTTGGCCCGATCACCGGTCCATCCGCCGCGTTCGGCGCGCAGCTCAAAAACGGCGTCGAACAGGCCGTGGAAGACATCAACGCCACCGGCGGCATCCTTGGCCAGAAGATCACGCTCGTGCCGGGCGATGATGTTGCCGATCCGAAACAAGGCGTCTCGATCGCGAACAAATTCGTCGGCGACGGCGTGCGCTGGGTTGTCGGTCACTTCAACTCGGGCGTCACCATTCCCGCCTCGGAAGTCTATGCCGAAAACAATATCCTGATGATCACGCCGTCAGCGACCAACCCGAAGGTTACCGAACGTAAGCTTTGGAACGTGTTCCGCACCTGCGGGCGCGACGATCAGCAGGGACTCGTCGCGGCAGCGCATATCGCCAAAAAATTCGCCGGCAGGAAGATCGCCATCATCCATGACAAGACGACCTATGGTCAGGGTCTGGCGGACGAGACGCGCAAGGCCCTCGCGGCGAAGGGCGTCAAGGATTCGCTCTACGAGGGCGTCAACGCCGGCGAGAAGGATTTCTCGGCGCTCGTCGCCAAGCTCAAGGCGATGAAGATCGACTTCCTCTATTGGGGTGGCCTGCACACCGAACTGGGGCTGCTGATCCGCCAGATGCGCGATGCCAGCCTGCCGATTCAGGCGATGGGTGCCGACGGCATCGTCTCCGATGAATTCGCCTCGATCGGGGGGCCGGGTGTAGAAGGCACGCTGATGACCTTCCCGCCGGACCCGCGCAATCGGGCCGAAGCCGTCGATGTCGTCAAGCGTTTCGAAGCCCGCAAAATCAACCCGGAAGCCTATACGCTCTATTCCTACGCGGCCGTGCAGATCATGAAGCAGGCGGCGGAAAAGGCGAATTCGATCGATCCGAAGAAGGTTGCCGCCATGATCCACTCCGGCATGGAATTCAAGACCGTGCTCGGAAAGATGTCCTTTGACAAGAAGGGCGACCGCACCAATCTCGATTACACCGTCTACACCTGGAAGAAGGTTGCCGACGGAAAGATCACCTACATCGAGAACAAGTAAGGTTCCGGAGAACAAGTCGTGCCGGCAAATCAAACGGCCGGCGCGGCCTTGTCAGATCGTGGCAGGAAGCTCCCGTTTCGGCCATGATTCTGCGGAAAGCCGGGACTGGTTCCCGGCTTTCCATTTTTTCGCGGCGAGCTAGTTGATGCGTCCGGTGGCCGTCTTCCCGTCACTTCCCGTCAACTGGACCGCGCCCTTGACGCGCTTCGGCAGCGTTTCTCCTGCCTGTCCTGTCAGCTTCGAGCCGTCGGCCGCGGGTTCGAGCGTGACACGGATCGACTTGCCGCCGACGGCGAGAATCGCGAGCGCCTTGAAGCCGGTCGCAACGAGCGGCTTGTCGCCAGCATCGCTGACGAAAATCTCTACGGTCTTCTCCGCAACAACGAGTTCGACATGATAGGCCCCGGCATCGACGAGCGCGCCGCCGCGCGGGCCGAGCCTTTGTTCGTGGGCCTGCGCGGCAGATAGGCCGAAAACAAGCGCGAGGACTGCGGGAAGGCTACGCATGATGAGGCTCCTTAGAAAGCTTCGCGATAGGGCAATGGGGTGTCGGGTTGGGGCCGCTCCTCGTGGGGGAGATCGACAAGCCGCCGTAGCGGCTTTTCGCCGTACCGGAGGAACAGAACCGGCGTCAGCAGCGCGTCAAGGAGTGTCGCCGTAATGAGACCGCCGAAGATCGTGATCGCAACGGGGTGGAGGATTTCCTTGCCAGGTGCATGGGCGTCGATCATCAGCGGCACGAGCGCGATGCCAGCGGAAAGCGCCGTCATCAGCACCGGTGTCATGCGTTCAAGCGAGCCGCGAATCACCAGTTCACGGCCGAAGGGCAGCCCTTCATTCAGCGCGAGGTTGATGTAGTGGCTGATTTTCAGAATGCCGTTGCGCGCGGCGATGCCGGTCAGGGTGATGAAGCCGATCATCGAGGCGACGGAGAGCGGTTGTCCGGTGAGCCACAGCGCGATGACCGAGCCGATCAGTGCCAGCGGCACTGAACCCATGATGATGAGCGCCAGCCTCATCGAGCGGTAGCGCGAATAGAGCAGCGCGAAGATCATTGCGAACGAGACCAGCGACAGGAGCGCGATGGTGCGGCTGGCCTCCTCCTGCGCCTGGAAAGTGCCTTCGAGCGTCGTGAAGGTGCCTGTCGGCAGTTTCGCTTCGCTGAGGATGCGGCGAATTTCCGCAACGATCACCGCCATGTCGGTGCGGCCATCGGAATTGGCGAGCACGACGATGCGTCTTTTGCCGTTCTCGCGCAGGATCTGGTTCGGACCGTCCGTCTCGCGCACGTCGGCGAGTGCGGATAGCGGCACCCAGCCACGTGGGGTTTCAATCAGCATCGCGGAGAGGGAACCGGTAGTGCGGTTGCGGTCGTCGAGTCGAAGGACGAGATCGAAACGGCGCGTGCCATCGACGAGGCGCGACATCACGCGACCGTTCGAGAGCCGTTCGAGTTGCTCGGTGATCGTCGCCGGCGTGATGCCGTAAAGGGCGGCGCGTGCGTAATCCACGGTGATATCGAGATGCGGGATGCGCACCTGTTTCTCCACCTGCAGATCGACGATTCCCGGCACGCCCGCGATCTGACCGCGCAGTTCCTCGGCGACGCGGCGAAGCTGATCGAGATCCTCGCCGAACACCTTGAGCGCGATCTGCGCCCGCACGCCAGAGAGCATATGATCAAGCCGATGCGAGATTGGCTGGCCAACATTGGTCACGAGCGGCAACACCGCGAGGCGCCCGCGGATATCCGCGATTACCGCCTCCTTTGCCCGCCCCGCCGGGCGGAGTTCGACTTCGATTTCCGAGGAATGGACACCCTCGGCGTGTTCGTCGAGTTCCGCGCGGCCCGTGCGCCGGCCGACCTGCTTCACCTCTGGCACCTCGAGGATCAACCGCTCGGCGACAAGGCCGATGCGCTGGCTTTCCGCGAGCGAGATACCCGGATTGAAGAGTGTGTTGATCGTCAGCGTGCCCTCGTTGAAAGGCGGCAGGAACGCACGTGGCAAATGCGCCGCCATCCAGATCGCACCGGCCACCATCGCCGCGACCGCGAGCATGAGGAGGCGCGGTCCGCGAAAGGCGAGATCGAGCACGCGCGCGTTAACGCGCTTGAGTCCCCGCACCAGCGCGCCGTCGCCATGATCGAAGCGCTTCAGGCCCGGCAGCATGTAGAAGGCCATCACCGGCGTCAGCGTGATCGAAACCACGAGGCTCATCAGAATCGAGATGATGTAGGCCTTGCCGAGCGGCGCGAACAGGCGCCCCTCGATGCCCGAGAGCGCGAAAAGCGGCACAAACACCAGAACGATGATCGCGGTGGCGTAGACGATGCCGGAGCGGACCTCCTGGCTCGCCGCGACGACAATGTCGAACACCGATCGAGGATTTCCCGCCTCGCGGTTCTCGCGCAGACGACGAAAGATGTTCTCGACGTCGACAACGGCATCATCAACCAGTTCGCCGATCGCGATGGCGAGACCGCCGAGTGTCATGGTGTTGATGGAAAGCCCCATTGCCGAGAAGACGATCGCGGTCGCCAGCACCGAGACGGGAATGGCCGTCAACGAGATGATGGTGGTGCGGGCATTGAGCAGGAACAGGAACAGCACCACAGCGACGACCGCTATGGCTTCAGCGAGCACCTTCCTCAGATTCTGGATCGAGGCTTCGATGAAGTTGGCCTGCCGGAAGAGGACATTGTCGGCCTTGACACCAGCCGGCAGAGCCTGACTGAGATCGCGCAGCGCCGCTTCGAGTTCACCTGTCAGCCGAAGGGTATCGATATCGGGTTGCTTCTCGATCGAAAGCACCACCGCAGGCTTGCCCATGAAGCCGGAATCGCCGCGCTTGAGACGTGCGCCATAGGAAACCTCCGCCACCTGATCGAGACGAATCGGCGCCTCGCGGCTCACGCCCACGACGAGTGCCGCGAGATCGGCGAGCTTCAACGTGCGGCCGACGTTGCGGATCAGGAACTCGCGTGAATACTGGTCGGAGAAGCCGCCTCCCGTGTTGGTGCCGAAAGCCGCGAGCGTCTTCTCGATCTGTTCGAGCGTGATGCCGAGCGCGCGCATCGCGGCCGGGTTCGGCGCGACCCTGTATTGCCGAACCTCGCCCCCCATCGGAATCACTTGCGCAACGCCGGGAATGGTGAGCAAACGCGGCCGGATCACGAAATCGGCGATCTCGCGCATCTCCATTGGCGAGACGCTGTCCGGTCCCGTCATCGCAACCAGCAGCACCTGCCCCATGATCGAGGAGATCGGCCCCATCTGCGGCGTGACATTCTGCGGCAAGCGGTCTCGAACCAACGCTAGGCGTTCGGCAATCTGCTGCCGGTTGCGGTAGATATCGGTGCCCCAGTCAAACTCGACATAGACGATCGACAGCCCGACGCCGGATACGGACCGCACGCGCGTAACGCCCGGCAGGCCGTTCATCTGTGTCTCGATCGGGAACGTGACGAGTTGCTCGACCTCTGGCGGCGCGAGCCCTTCAGCCTCGGTCATTACCGTGACGGTCGGTTTGTTGAGATCTGGCAGAACGTCGACCGGCAGGCGCGAGATCGCGAAGGCCCCGTAGAGCATCAGCACACCCGCGAAGGCGAGGACGAGCAAACGGTTCTTCAGCGACTGGGTTACGAGGAAACGAAACATCGCTAGCGCACCTGATGCAGAAGCTCGGCACCGGTCGTGACGATCCGCTTGCCGGCATCAAGTCCGGAAATCACTAGCATTCGGCTTGCATCGAGGGGTTCGACGCGCACTTCGCGCGGCACGAAACGTTCGGGATTCGATTGCTCGTAGACGACCATCGCCCCGTTGGCGGCGCGGATGACGCTGGTGCGCGGCACGGCAAGGCCCTGCTGCTCCCGGCCGGTTCCGGCGAGAACGGTGACGAGCTGGCCAAGCCGCAGCTGACCGTTCTGCTCGGTGATGGAGAAATGCAGCGGCACCGCCTGATTGCGATCCGAAAGCCCGGCACCTTCGAAGCGGAGGTTGATCGCCCGACCGTCCGCGAGGTTCGCGCTGCCCGCTTCGCCGGCGACGACACCGGAGTAGCTGAGCGCCTCGACCCAGAGTCGGGTCGGATCGACGATCTGGAACAGGATCGTGTTCGGGTCCGCCATCTGGCCTGCGACGACGCTGGCCGAGGCGAGAACGCCATCGACAGGGGCGACCAGATGTTCGGGCTCGCGCTGGAACTTCTCGACCGCGCGGCGGCGCGCCTGCAATCCCGTCAGTTCGATCTCGGAATCCTCGATCTGGGCCCGCGTGATGGAGCCGACCGCAAGCTGACGGTAGCGTTCGAGCCGCCGCGAGACGAGCGCAATCTGCTGGTCGAGTTCGCGAATCTGCTGTGCCTGCGAAGTCAGGTCTGCCGCCGAAATAGCCGGTTGGACGATGGCGAGAACCTCGCCTGCCTTGATCGGCGCCCCGAGCCGCTTGAAGCCGCCGGGCGGCGGCGAAATCCGGCCGGTAACAGAAGCCTGCACAACCCCGCTCGCGTTTGGATCGGGCACGATCCGCCCCGGCAGCGTCACGCTTTGCCGATGTGTCTCCATTGCGGTTTTCAGATTGGCGAGGCCGAGAATGCGCTGGCTGGTTTTCGGTACGAAGACAGCACCATCCGGCAGGCGCTGGGCGAGGTCGGTCGTGCCCACCTTGGGCTTTGACGGGTCGTCCACCGGCACGACAAGTGCACCCGTCAGCACGTCGATCTCGCCGCCGACACTCACTGTAGCAATGAGATCGTATTTTCCAGGTTTCGTGGCGAAAGGTGAATCGACCCTGTAGAGCCCACCGCCGAGTGCATTGGCCTTGATCGTGCCGCCCGGCGTATCGATGTCGATCTCGGCGCCCTCGACCGGAACATTGCCGAGAAAGCGGTCGAGATGGAGGGTTAGCTTGCCCTCGCGCAGCACGCCAACCATTTCGAACTGCTCTGAAGAGGTCTCGAAACGCGGCGCAATGCTGCCGGAGACCGGTGTTGGCGGCGCGCCGTGATCGTGTCCCTCGTGCGCACGGGCGGGAAACAGGGGCAGCGATACCGCCAGCAGGGCCAGCACGAAGATTTTTCCGAAGTGCACGCACAAATCCCGAAATCGATCAATCCATACGGCTATGCCGGACGAAGGATTCACGCCGATTGCGGGATTGTTTCAGTTTGTTTCAGGATGCGGCTTTGCGCTGCCTTGGTAAATCGACCCTTGCCGTAAGGCCGCCGGCAGGGCGATTGACAAGCGTGATCTGACCGCCGTGCCCCCTGACGATATCCTTGGCAATCGACAGACCAAGACCGAACCCGCCCGTCTCCCGGCTGCGCGAGGGTTCGAGCCGCGTGAATGGCTGGAACATCTCGGCCATGCGCTGCTCGGGAATGCCTGGTCCCTCGTCGGACACCTCGACACTGATGCTCTCATCCTGAGACTCGATAGCAACGTGCGCGCGCCCGCCGTATTTGATCGCGTTCTCGATCAGGTTGCGGAAGGCGCGTTTGAGGGCGAGCGGCCTTGCCTCGACAATCGCCGGCGGTGCATCACCGATTGCCGCGTCTGCACCCCGGTCGGCGGCTTCGTCGACGAGCGTCGTCAGGAGCGCAACGAGATCGAGCGGGCGCGGATCCTCGTCCTTTCGGTCACCGCGGAGATGCGCGAGTGTCTGGTCGAGCATTTGCTCCATCTCACCGATATCGCGGATCAGACCTTCGACCTGAGGGCGGTCGGCAAGTGTTTCGGCGCGCAAACGCATTCGCGTCAGTGGTGTTTTCAGGTCGTGCGATACCGCCGCCAGTGTCTGCGTCCGCGTGTTGACGAGTTCGCGGATGCGTTCCTGCATCTCGTTGAAAGCGGTCGCGACGTCGCGGATTTCCTGTGGTCCGGTCTCGGGTACGTCGACCCTGTCCGTGCCGTGATAGAGCTGGCGGGCTGCGGTGGAGAAGCGGCGGAGCGGCTTCGTCATCCAGCCGATGACGAGAACGGAAATGGCGACCACGCCTAGCGCCATGAGGCTCGTGGAAAGAAGCGTCCCGTGGCTGGTCTGCGGTCGCACATCCGGTGCGAAGAGCGCGAAGTTGATCCAGCTCTGATCGGGAATACGCAGCGAGATCAGCGCGAGATGCGGGTCGGTCTCCGCCTTCCGGTTGGCCCCGACGATGATATCGTCGTCCACGAGGTCGGGCCCCAGTTCCTTCAGGCGCGCGCGCAGCCCGAGCCAGGCGTCGGCACCCGGCCCGCCGGCGCGTGCCTTTTCGGTGGCGCTCCAGTGCGCCTCGACCGGCCCGCCGGAGAACTCATGCGCGACGTTTTCCCGTTCGGCCGGCGCAACACGCATGACTGAGCGACGAATGGTGAGCAGGCGATCGGCGAGCCGTGTTTCATTCGCAAGGCTCATTTCGCGATCCAGTGCGTGGCGGTACGCATAGAGCGAGGCGACGTGGACGACGCCGATACCCAGCAGCATGAGCAGGATCGTGCGGGCGGCAAGCGTATCCAGCCAGCGGATCATGGACGGGAGACCTTCGGAACGAACATGTAGCCGGCGCCCCGGATCGTGCGGATCATCGCCGGGCTTTCCGCATGCGGTTCGATCTTCTTGCGCAGGCGGCTGACCTGAACGTCGATGGCCCGGTCGAAGACGGCGTCAGGATGGGCGCGGGCGGCATCCAGCAGTTGCTCGCGCGAGAGCACGCGGTTCGGGGCTTCGAGAAAGGCGAACAGCAGATCGTATTCACCGGTCGAGAGATCGACCATCACGCCGTCCGGATTGAGCAGTTCCCGGCGCTCGATCGAGAGCGTCCAGCCTTCGAAACTGAAGCCGCCGGGGGCTTCGCCGCTAGAAGGCTTGAGGCCGGCTCCCGAGCGCCGCAGGACCGCCCGGACCCGCGCCATCAGTTCCCGCGGATTGAAGGGCTTCGTGACGTAGTCATCGGCACCGATTTCCAGTCCGGCGATCCGGTCGGCATCCTCCGCGCGCGCGGTCAGCATAATGATCGGCATCGTGCTTTCCCGACGGATGTCGCGACACAGTTCGAGACCGTCCTGTCCGGGCAGCATGAGATCGAGGATGGCGAGATCGAAGGCGGCATGTGCCATCAGCCGCTGTGCTTCCGCGCCATCCCGCGCCATGCCGACGGAAAAACCGTTGGATTCGAGAAACGCGGCCAGCAGGGTCCGGATGTCGCGATCGTCATCGACGATCAGGATCGATGTCATGCCGCCAAGCCCCTCTCCTGCAACTCCTCTTCCGCATCAGCCGCAACATAGTTCAGATTCGTGCAAAAGCCTTCCGCTCATTGCGGAACTGATCATGGTGTCTCGACGCGGGGCGGGTGCAGTCGCGGCAGGAAGTGCGCGCAGCGCTCCTGTGCGAAATTGCGGAAGGCGAGTGCGGTCGGCGAAAGATCGCGGTCGGTCCGGTGCAGGACATACCAGTGGCGGATGATCGGCAGGCCGGTTACGTCGAGCGTGACGAGGCGGCCGTCGGCGATCTCCGCCGCAATCGTGTGCGCGGAAATCAGCGCGATTCCGAGTCCGGCCATCACAGCCTGCTTGATGGTTTCGTTGGACCCCAGTTCGATGCCGATCTGCGCACGCTGCACGGCGATATCACCGATGAAATAGTCGAACAGCGAGCGCGAGCCCGAGCCTTCCTCGCGGAACAGGAAGGTCTCGCCCGCGAGCAGGCTCTTCGACAGACTGATGCCGCCGGCGAGACGGTGACTGGGGGGCGCGACCAGAACATAGGGGTGCGCGCCGATGGGATAGCGCTGCGTCGGAATGTCGTTCGGCGGGCGCCCTGTCAGCGCCACGTCAACCTCGAACCGGCGCAGGGCTTCCATCGTCGCGTCACGATTGCCGATGGTGAGGCGGAAATCGACGCCAGGAAATTCCTGCGTGAAAGCCGAGATCAGACGCGGCGCGAAATACTTCGCGGTCGAGACGACGCCTACAGAGAGTCGGCCACCCTTGCCAGTGCGCACGACTTCCATCTTTTCACGGAATTCGCGAATCGCGTTCTCGATCTTGCGCGCCGCCTCCAGCGCAATGTCGCCTGCCATGTTGGGGCGGAGGCCCGCCGGCGTCCGGTCGAAGAGTGGTAGGCCGACCGTCTCTTCCAGCGCCTTGATGCGGGCGGTGAGCGCGGCGGGCGTCATGTTGAGCTGGGCTGCGGCTGCGACCAATGAGCCTGCCGTTCCGACGGCCTGGAGCGTCTCGATCTGACGCAGGGTCAGGGTTTGCATCGCATATCCCATCATTCAAAAATTTTGAAAGAGAACTTAAATTAATTCAGTTTTCTTGTTTCCGAAAGCCGTCATAGTCCCGGCAACGACAAGCCGCCGCCAAGGCGGGTCCTTGGGAGGATGGGATGATGACCGGAGCGCAGGCGATCGGTACGGATCTGGCGAGCTATCTCGCGAAGGCGGCTTCTCCCGACATCGCGACCCTTGTCGAGGCGATCGCGCAGACCTCGGTGCTCATCGCGCAGACCATCCGGCGCGGTGCGCTCGAAGGAGCGTTGGGCGCGCAGGTTGGCGCAGCCAATCATGATGGCGATGCGCAGAAAGCGCTCGATGTGCTGGCCGACCAGCGTTTCATGGAGGCGCTGCGCTATGCCGGAGCGGCGGCCGTGATCTCCGAGGAGCAGGCCAAGCCCGATATCCTGCGCGCCGGCGGCGGACTGATCGTGGCGATCGATCCGCTCGATGGCTCCTCCAACATCGACACCAATGTCTCGATCGGCACGATCTTCTCGATCCAGCGCGCCAGCGCGGACGAGTTGGCGACCGGCGCGGCCTTCCGCAAGCCCGGCAGCGCGCAGGTGGCGGCCGGCTTCGTGATCTACGGACCGCAGACCGCGCTCGTCTTCTCCGTGGGGGCCGGCACACATGTCGCGACGCTCGATGTCGCGGCGGGACAGTTCTACCTCACCCGGATGGCGGTTCTGGTGCCGGAAGGTTCGCCGGAATTCGCGATCAACGCCTCGAACTACCGCCACTGGCACGCTCCGGTGCAGGCCTATATCGACGATCTCATTGAGGGTGCGGACGGTCCACGCGGCAAGAACTTCAACATGCGCTGGATCGCCTCGCTGGTCGCGGATGCCTATCGCATTTTCGTGCGCGGCGGCGTGTTTCTTTACCCCGGCGACACCCGCAAGGGCTACGAGCGCGGCCGGCTGCGTCATCTCTACGAGGCGAACCCCATCGCCTTTCTCATCGAGCAGGCGGGCGGGGCTGCGACGGACGGAGTCAACCGCATTCTCGACGCGGTGCCACAGGGCATCCACGACCGCATCCCTTTCGTGTTCGGCTCGATCGACAAGGTGGACCGCATTCGTCGCTACCACCTTGAAAACATCGAATCCGCCGACGATTCCCCGCTTTTCGGCCGACGTGGCCTGTTGCGCGCCTGACCGCCTCTTCCGGAGAACATCATGTCCACCAAGCATCCGATCATCGCGATCACGGGCTCTTCCGGTGCCGGTACGACCTCGGTCAAGAAGACTTTCGTGGAAATCTTCCGGCGGGAGAACGTCAAAGCCGCGTTCATTGAGGGTGATGCCTTCCATCGTTACGACCGGGCCGAGATGCGGCATCGGATGTCAACGGCGGGCAGCGAAGGCAATAATCACTACAGCCATTTCGGGGTCTATGCGAACCTCCTCAGCAAGCTGGAAGAGACCTTCCGCGAATATGGCGAGACGGGCAACGGGCAGACGCGCACCTATGTTCACGACGCCGAGGAGGCCGCCGAATTCGGGGTCGAGCCGGGAAAGTTCACGCCCTGGCGGTCATTCCCCGAGAATACGGATCTCCTTTTCTATGAAGGGCTTCACGGTGCAGTGGTCGCGGACGGGCTCAATCTCGCCCGGCATGTCGATCTCAAGATCGGCGTCGTGCCGGTCATCAATCTCGAATGGATCCAGAAGCTCCATCGCGACCGTTCGGCACGCGGGTACTCCACAGAAGCGGTGACCGACACGATCCTGCGCCGGATGCCGGACTACGTGAACGTGATCTGTCCGCAGTTCGCGGAAACGGACATCAACTTCCAGCGGGTGCCAACGGTCGATACCTCGAACCCGTTCATCGCGCGCTGGATTCCCACGCCCGATGAATCACTGGTCGTGATCCGCTTCAAGAATCCGCGCGGCATCGATTTTCCGTATCTGCTCTCGATGATCCACGACAGCTTCATGAGCCGGGCGAACTCTATCGTCATTCCCGGCGGCAAGCTCGACATCGCGATGCAGCTCATCCTCACACCCATGATCATGAAGCTCGTGGAGCGCCGCCGCCGCGCGCTCTGAAGCCGGGAGAAAACGCATGAACAAGCCTCTTCGCCACGAGCCTGCGCCCCTCGCCGCCACGTCATCCGCGACGATGGCGAACGCGATCCGCATCCTCGCGATGGACGCGATCGAAAAGGCGAAATCCGGTCATCCCGGCATGCCGATGGGCATGGCCGACGTCGCAACCGTGCTGTTCACGAAATTCCTCAAGATCGATCCGTCCCGCCCGGACTGGCCGGACCGCGACCGTTTCGTGCTTTCTGCCGGGCACGGTTCGATGCTGCAATACGCGCTCCATCATCTCCTCGGCTATGCCGACATGCCGATGAGCGAACTCCAGCGCTTCCGCCAGCTCGGCGCGAAGACTGCCGGACATCCGGAATACGGCCATGCGCTCGGCATCGAGACGACAACCGGCCCGCTGGGGCAGGGCATCGCGACAGCGGTCGGCATGGCGCTCGCCGAGCGGATGATGCAGGCGCGCTTCGGCTCCCGCCTCGTCGATCACCACACCTACGTCATTGCCGGCGATGGCTGCCTGATGGAGGGCATCAGCCACGAGGCGATCGACCTCGCGGGACACCTTCGCCTCTCGCGCCTCGTCGTGCTCTGGGACGACAACCGCATTTCCATCGACGGCTCGACCGCGCTTTCGACCTCGACCGACCAGATCGCGCGGTTCCGCGCATCCGGTTGGCATGTCCAGGCCATTGACGGGCACGACATGGCGGCCATCGAAGCCGCGCTCGGTGCGGCGAAGCGCAGTCGCAAGCCAAGCTTCATCGCCTGCCGCACCATTATTGGCAAGGGAGCGCCTAACAAGCAGGGCTCGGAGGTGACGCATGGCGCGCCGCTCGGCGTAGACGAGATCGCGGCGGCACGCGCAGAACTGGGCTGGAGTGCCGACCCGTTCGAAATGCCTGAAAATGTCCTCGCCGCCTGGCGCGAGGCCGGTACCCGGAACGTCGGCACGCGCCTGGCGTGGGAGGATCGCCTCGCCAAGAGCCCGCGCCGCAAGCGTTTCGCTGCCGCAATGTCGGGCGAACTGTCGAAGGGCTTCTCCATCGACATGACGGCGTTCAAGAACGGCCTCGTCAACACCCGGCCGAAGGTTGCGACCCGCAAGGCGAGCGAGATGACGCTGGAGGTTATCAATCGCTCGATCCCGATCATGGCCGGCGGTTCGGCGGATCTGACCCATTCGAATCTCACGATCACCAAGGACCAGAGATCGGTCGAAGCCGGCGATTTCCGTGGCACATACATTCGTCACGGTATCCGCGAACATGGCATGGCGGCGGCGATGAACGGTCTTGCGCTGCATGGCGGCTTCATACCCTATGGCGGCACATTTCTGGTTTTTTCCGATTACATGCGCGGCGCGATGCGGCTTTCCGCGCTGATGGAACAACGCGTCATCTACGTGCTGACCCATGATTCCATCGGCCTCGGCGAGGACGGACCGACGCACCAGCCCGTCGAGCATCTCGCCATGCTGCGCGCGACGCCGAACCTCCTTGTCTTCCGTCCCTGTGACGCGTTGGAGACAGCCGAGGCCTGGGAGATCGCGCTCCAGAACCCGAAGTCGCCATCGGTTCTCTGCCTGTCGCGCCAGAACCTGCCGCTTCTTCGCACGGATGCGCGGATCAATCGCACGGCGCGCGGTGCCTATCTCCTGATCGAGCCGGCGCGCCCGCGCGATCTGACGCTTCTCGCTACCGGCTCCGAGGTCGAAATCGCGGTCGAGGCCGCGCGGCGGCTCGGTGAGATTGGCAAGTCCGTCGCGGTCGTCTCGATGCCGTCGTGGGAACTGTTTGGCCGGCAGGATGATGCCTACCGCGCCCGTGTGCTCGGTACCGCGCCACGCATCGGTATCGAGGCAGCTGCGCGTCTTGGTTGGGACCGCTGGATCGGCGCAAACGGGTCCTTCATCGGTATGGACGGTTTCGGCGCCTCAGCCCCCGCGGCGGACCTCTACCGGCACTTCGGCATTACGGTCGAGGCAGTTGTCGCCAAGGCCCGTCAACTTATCGCCTGAGGAGGAACCCCATGGCCCGCATCACGCTTCGCCAGTTGCTCGACCATGCCGCCGAACGCTCCTACGGCGTTCCCGCCTTCAACATCAACAACATGGAGCAGGTTCTCGCCATCATGGAAGCGGCGAAAGCCTGCGACAGCCCGGTGATCCTGCAAGCCTCGCGCGGGGCGCGCTCTTACGCCAATGACATCATGCTCGCCGCGATGGTCGATGCGGCGGAGAAGATCTACCCGACGATCCCGATCTGCCTGCATCTCGACCACGGCAACGAGGAGGCGACCTGCGCCACTGCGATCCAGCACGGCTTCACCTCGGTGATGATGGATGGCTCGCTCAAGGCCGACGGCAAGACCGCGGCCGACTATGATTACAACCTCTCGATCACTCGCCGCGTCGCCGATATGGCGCATTGGGTGGGCGCTTCGGTCGAGGGCGAACTCGGCGTGCTGGGCAGCCTCGAACACGGTGGCGGCGAGCAGGAGGACGGCCACGGGCTTGAGGGGGCTGTCAGCCATGATCAGCTTCTGACCGACCCCGATCAGGCAGTGGATTTCGTGGCCCGGACCAAGGTCGATGCGCTCGCGATCGCCATGGGGACCAGCCACGGTGCCTACAAGTTCTCGCGCAAGCCCGACGGCGAAATCCTCGCGATGCATGTCATCGAGGAAATCCATCGCCGCCTGCCGGAAACGCATCTTGTGATGCACGGTTCGTCCTCGGTGCCGCAGGAGTTGCAGGCGCTTTTCAACGAGTTCGGCGGGGCGATGCCCCAGACCTGGGGCGTGCCGGTCGAGGAAATCCAGCGCGGTATCAAGCACGGCGTGCGCAAGGTGAATATCGACACCGATTGCCGTCTCGCGATGACCGCGCAATTCCGCAAAGTCGCGCAGGAGAATCTCAAGGAATTCGATCCGCGCAAGTTCCTCAAACCGGCGTTGGACGCCATGCAGGCCCTGTGCAGGCAGCGGTTCGAGGATTTTGGCACGGCCGGAAATGCCAGCCGCATCAAGGCGATTCCGCTTTCGGAGATGGCAAAACGCTACCGCGCCGGATCGCTCGATCCGAAGATCGCGGGAATGCCCGCAGCCGCCGAGTAAGAACACGATACGAGGAAGGAACAAGACCATGAACGCGCCTGCGAAAGTCGTCTCCGGCAAAGAACGCTACAAGGCTGGTGTCCTGAAATACGCCCAGATGGGCTATTGGGACGGCGATTACGTGCCGAAGGAAACCGACCTCGTCGCCTTGTTCCGCATCACGCCGCAGGACGGCGTTGATCCGATCGAGGCGGCGGCGGCGGTCGCCGGCGAAAGCTCCACCGCGACCTGGACCGTCGTTTGGACCGATCGGCTCACCGCCTGCGACCGCTATCGCGCCAAGGCTTACCGCGTGGATCCGGTGCCGAATACGCCGGGGCAGTATTTCGCCTATGTCGCCTATGAGCTGGAGCTGTTCGAGGAAGGCTCGATTGCCAACCTTACCGCCTCGATCATCGGCAACGTGTTCTCCTTCAAGCCGCTCAAGGCCGCACGCCTTGAGGACATGAAGTTCCCGGTCGCTTACGTGAAGACCTTCAAGGGGCCGCCGACCGGCATCGTCGTCGAGCGCGAGCGCCTCGACAAGTTCGGTCGTCCGCTCCTTGGCGCCACCACCAAGCCCAAACTCGGCCTCTCCGGCAAGAACTACGGTCGCGTGGTCTACGAGGGTCTCAAGGGCGGCCTCGATTTCATGAAGGACGACGAGAACATCAACTCGCAGCCGTTCATGCACTGGCGTGACCGTTTCCTCTACTGCATGGAGGCGGTGAACCGCGCCCAAGCGGTGACGGGCGAAGTGAAGGGGCACTACCTCAACATCACTGCCGGCACGATGGAGGAGATGTATCGCCGCGCCCAGTTTGCCAAGGAACTCGGCTCGGTGATCGTGATGGTCGATCTCATCATCGGCTGGACCGCGATCCAGTCGATCTCGGAGTGGTGCCGGCAGAATGACATGATTCTGCATATGCACCGCGCGGGGCATGGCACCTACACACGCCAGAAGAACCACGGCATCTCGTTCCGCGTGATTGCCAAGTGGTTGCGTCTTGCGGGTGTCGATCACCTGCACACCGGCACCGCGGTCGGCAAGCTTGAGGGCGACCCCATGACCGTGCAGGGCTATTACAACGTCTGCCGCGACATGGTGACGAAAGAAGACCTGCCGCGCGGCTTGTTCTTCGAACAGGACTGGGCGTCGCTTCGTAAGGTGATGCCGGTTGCCTCGGGTGGCATTCACGCCGGCCAGATGCACCAACTGCTCGATCTCTTCGGCGATGATGTCGTCTTGCAGTTCGGCGGCGGTACCATCGGCCACCCCATGGGCATTCAGGCTGGCGCGCAGGCGAACCGCGTGGCGCTCGAAGCCATGGTGCTCGCCCGCAACGAGGGCCGCGACATCCGAAACGAAGGCCCGGAAATCCTGCGCGATGCTGCCAAGTGGTGCCAGCCGCTCAGGGCCGCGCTCGATACCTGGGGCGACATCACCTTCAACTACACCTCGACCGACACCTCGGACTTCGCGCCGACTCCCTCGGTCTCCATGTGAGGAGCACATCAATGCGCATTACACAGGGCTGCTTTTCGTTTCTCCCCGATCTTACCGACGCGCAGATTTCGGCGCAGGTGCAATATTGTATTTCCCAAGGATGGGCGCTCGGCGTCGAATTCACCGACGATCCGCACCCCCGGAACACCTATTGGGAGATGTGGGGTCTGCCGATGTTCGACCTCGCCGATGCTGCTGGCGTCGTGCAGGAGATCAACGCCTGTCGTAAGGCACACCCGGAGGACTACGTCCGCATCAATGCCTTCGATAACACCCACGGCTGGGAGACGGTGCGCATGAGCTTCCTCGTCAACCGTCCCAAGGTCGAGAAGCCGCTCACGCTGGTCCGCTCGGAAGGGCAGGGTCGCAACCAGATCTACGCGATGCGTTGAGGCGGTCATGGACAGGGAAGCGCGCATCGATCTTGCGGCGGACTACGCGGCATCGGGCATCGGCGACGTGCTCGACGCCCTCGATCGCGAGCTTGTCGGGTTGAAGCCCGTCAAGCTGCGAATCCGCCAGATCGCGGCGCTGCTGCTCGTCGAGAAGGCGCGCGAGCGTTACGGGCTCGGGGCCGGCGCCCCGACCCTGCATATGAGCTTCACCGGCAACCCCGGCACCGGCAAGACCACGGTGGCGCTCCGCATGGCCGAGCTACTGCATAAGCTAGGCTATATCCGGCGCAATCATCTCGTCTCGGTGACGCGGGACGATCTCGTGGGGCAATACATCGGCCACACCGCGCCCAAGACCAAGGAAGTCCTCAAGCGCGCGATGGGCGGGGTGCTCTTTATCGACGAAGCTTATTACCTCTATCGCCCCGAGAACGAGCGCGATTACGGGCAGGAGGCCATCGAGATTCTGCTGCAGGTGATGGAAAACCAGCGCGACGACCTCGTGGTGATCCTTGCCGGCTACGCCGAGCGGATGGAGACCTTCTTTCGCTCCAACCCCGGTTTCAGGAGCCGCGTGGCGCATCACGTCGATTTCCCCGACTACGAAAACGACGAGTTGCTCGCGATTGCGGAGAAGATGCTGGAAGGCCAGCACTACCATTTCTCGGAAAGCGCCCGCGGGGCTTTCGCCGACTATATCGCGGCGCGGAAGGCCCAGCCCCATTTCGCCAATGCCCGCTCGATCCGTAACGCGCTCGACCGCGCGCGGCTGCGGCAGGCCAACCGCCATTTCGAAGCGGGCATGCCGCTCACCATCGACGATCTCGCGACCTTCGAGGCCGAGGATATCCGCGCGAGTCGCGTGTTCAACGGAGGCGTCTGATGCCGAACAGTCTGAAAATCGCTCCCTCGATCCTTTCCGCGGATTTCTCGCGGCTGGGGCAGGAGGTCGCGGATGTCATGGCGGCGGGCGGTGACTGGGTGCATCTTGACGTGATGGACGGGCATTTCGTGCCCAACATCACCTTCGGTCCGCCGGTGATCGCGGCGCTGCGCCCGCACTCAGACAAGGTGTTCGACTGCCACCTGATGATCGAGCCGTGCGATCCGTTTCTCGAAGCCTTTGCGAAGGCGGGCTGCGACATCATCACGGTGCACGCGGAGGCGACGACCCATCTCGACCGTTCGCTTCAGGCGATCCGGAACTTAGGCAAGAAGGCGGGCGTCTCGCTCAATCCCGCGACGCCCGAGAACGTCATCGAATATGTGCTCGACCGGCTCGATCTCGTGCTGGTGATGAGCGTCAACCCCGGTTTCGGCGGGCAGGCCTTCATCCCCTCGCAGGTGGAGAAGGTGCGCCGCGTCAAGGTCATGATCGGCGATCGCCCCATTCATATCGAGGTCGATGGCGGGGTGACCCCCGAGACCGCGCCGGCGCTGGTGAAGGCGGGGGCCGATGTGCTGGTCGCCGGTTCAGCGGTGTTCAGGGGCGGCAAGGCGCAATACGCTCCCAATATCGCGGCGATACGGGCCGCCTGCGGATGATCGCGTCGCTGATCTTCGATGTTGATGGCACATTGGCCGAGACGGAGGACCTGCATCTCGAAGCCTTCAACGCCGCTTTCGTGGAAGAAGGGCTGCCGTGGCGTTGGGATGCATCGCTTTATGGCGCGCTTCTTGCCGTCACCGGCGGGAAGGAACGGATGCGCGCATACGCCGCACAGATCGGTGAAACGATCGACGAGGCCCGGATCACCCGCCTTCACGCCCACAAAACGGAAATCTACACGACCCGGCTGTTGGCCGGTACCCTTCCGCTTCGTCCCGGTATCGCCGAACTTGTCGCCGAGGCGCGTGCTTGCGGGCTACGCCTTGCCATCGCCACAACGACAAGTCTGCCGAACGTGGAGGCCCTGCTTGCCGCCTCTTTCGGACCGGCGTGGCTTGAGCTGTTTCCGGTCATCGCCGCGGGGGATATGGTGCCGGCAAAGAAGCCCGCGCCGGACGTATACCAACTGGCGCTGCGGAAGCTCGAACTCGCGCCACACGCGGCTATCGCGATCGAGGATTCGGCGAACGGCGTAAGAGCGGCCAGGGCCGCAGGTCTTAAGGTGATCGCGACACCGAGTCGCTGGCTCGGCGATGACGATCTCTCAGAAGCCGATACGCTGGTTCCGCCCGGCGAACATCCTGATATGCGGCTGGTGTGGTCGACCGCTCGATCCCGCTGACAGCCTGCGAAGGCGGGGCAGCAGGTTTTGGGGTGACGGGACCAATCGCTCAGTTCCCCGGCACGGGCGAAGGTAGCCCCCGCTTTTCGCACCAGGCGGCCAACTCTTCCACGGCTGCCTGTTTCACGGGGCCGAAACCGCGAATGTCGTCGGTGCAACGTGCCAGCGCCAGCAAATCCGCCGGGTTCCGGTTGGCAAGCCCGGCGACCAGCTTGTCGATGATCGTTTCATACCAGACGATCAGGTGCTGCTCCATGCGGCGCTCCGCCGTGTGCCCGAAGGGATCGAACGGGGTGCCGCGCAGTGCTTTCATTTGCGCCAGGAGCTTGAAGATCGGGGTCATCCAGCCGCCGAACGCCCGTTTCCGGGGTCGGCCACGATGATCGCGATCCCGCGAAAGAAGCGGCGGCGCGAGGTGGTAGCGCACCTTGAAATTGCCCTCGAAGGTTTTGTCGAGCCCGGCGAGGAAGTCCGTTTTGGCGTGCAGCCGCGCAACCTCGTATTCGTCCTTGTAGCTCATCAGCCGGAACAGCGCGCGCGCGACCGCTTCGGTGATGCCCGTCGAGCCATGCGCGGCTTCAGCCTGCCGCACATGCGCGACAGAGCGGCGGTAGCGGTCGGCCCATGCCGCATTCTGGTAGGCTGCAAGGAAATTCACCCGCCGTGCGATGATCTCGTCGAGGGTCTCGGGTGGAGGAGGGGGCGGAGGCATCAACCGCTCCGGTGCGGCGATCGCCATACGGCCGAGCGTGAATGCCTGCTGGTTTCGTTCGACCGCGACTCCGTTCAGCATGATCGCCTGTTCGAGTGCGGCGAGGGAGAGCGGCAGCAAACCTTGCTGCCACGCCGCGCCGAGCAGGATCATGTTCGCGAAAACCGCATCGCCCATGATCTGCTCGGCCAGCGCATTGGCGTCGAACCTGACGAGATTGTCCGCGCCGACCACGCGGGCGATTTCCCCGATGCGCCGTTCCCTGGCGAGGGTAGCATCGCGATGGCGGACCACGTCGCCGGTAGGAATTTCGGCGGTATTGAGCAGTGCGCGCGTGCCGAGACGATAGGTGGTCGAGGCCTTGGGCGAGGAACTCACGACCATGTCGCAGCCGATCAGGGCATCGGCCGCCCCCTGATCGATGCGCGGTTGGAACAACGTGTCCGGCGCAGACGTCAGACGCAAGTAGCTGAGCACCGGGCCGAATTTCTGGGCAAAGCCGGTGAAGTCCAGCACCGAAACGCCCCGGCCATCGAGATGCGCTGCCATTGCCGCAATGGCGCCGATCGTGATGACACCCGTTCCGCCGACGCCAGCGATCAGCACGTTCCAGCCGTCGGCGAGGGCGGGGAGGGGCGGGTATGGCAGTTTTGCCTTGCCGATGATCTCCGCTGCGCGTCCTGCTGGTTTGCGGCGCTTGCCGCCTTCCACGGTCACGAAACTCGGGCAGAAGCCGTCAAGACAGGAGAAGTCCTGATTGCAGTTCGAGAGGTTGATCTGCCGCTTGCGGCCAAGCGGCGTTTCTTTCGGTTCGACCGAGAGGCAGTTCGATTGCACCGAACAGTCGCCGCAACCCTCGCAGACGAGATCGTTGATGACGACATGGCGAGCCGGAACAGGATCAATACCGCGCTTGCGGCGGCGACGCTTCTCGGTCGCGCAGGTCTGGGCGTAGATCAGGACCGTGACGCCGGGGATGTCGCGCAACTCGCGCTGAACCCCGTCGAGATCGTTGCGGGCGTGGAATGTCGTGCCGCGCGGAAAATCGCCGGAGTTGAAGGTTTCCGGCGCATCCGAGACCAGGGCGATGCGCTCGACCCCCTCGGCCCGGACGGCATGAGCGACGCGCGGAACGGAAATTGGTCCGTCGACCGGCTGACCGCCGGTCATCGCCACAGCATCGTTAAAGAGGATCTTGTAGGTGATATTGGCCTGCGCCGCGATCGCCTGCCGGATCGCCATCGAACCGGAGTGATACCAGGTGCCTTCGCCGAGGTTCTGGAATATGTGCCCCTTGCCGGTGAAACGGGATGAGGCCGCCCAGTTGACGCCCTCACCGCCCATCTGGATGAGCGAGGAGGTCTCCCGATCCATCCAGCTCGCCATGAAATGGCAGCCGATGCCGGCGAGCGCCTTCGAACCATCCGGCACCTTCGTCGAGGTGTTGTGCGGGCAGCCGGAGCAGAAATAGGGAGTGCGCGTGGCACCGGGCACGACGATCAGGCGATCCACCGCCGGCTTCAGCGCCTCTGCGCGGGCTGGCAGATTCATCTCCGGGAAGAAGCGGTGCAACCGCCCGGCGACGATCGGTGCGAGGAGCCGCGGCGAGAGCTCGCCGATCCAGGGCACGAGCCGGTTGCCAAATTCGTCATGCTTGCCGACCATGCGCTCGGGCTTGGCCTCGGGCGCATCGTAGAAATATTCCTTGAGCTGGCTCTCGATGATGCCGCGCTTCTCCTCGACGACGAGGATTTCCTGCTTGCCGCGCACGAAGCCGAGCGCATCGCGCAGGGGCAGCGGCCAGACCATGCCGACCTTGTAGATGTCGATGCCGAGCCGTCGGCATGCAGCCTCATCGAGTCTGATGAGGCGCAGCGCCTCCATCAGGTCTAGATAGCCCTTGCCGGTGGTGACGATGCCGTAACGCGCATCTGGCAGGTCGTAGATTGTTCGGTCGATCGGGTTGGCACGGGCGAAGGCATAGACGGCGTGCTTCTTCGCCTCCATCCTCTCCTCGATCTGCGGGCCGGGCAGATCGGGCCAGCGATAGTGCAAGCCGCCGGGCGGCATATCGAAATCCGGCAGGATGAAACGCCGTTCCGGCGGCAGGTCGAAGCTCATCGCGCTTTCGACGGTCTCGGAAATCGCTTTGAAGCCGACCCACATGCCGGAGAAGCGGCTGAGCGCGTAACCATAGGCGCCGAATTCGAGATATTCCGCCACCGAGGCCGGGTTGAGCGTCGGCATGAAGAAAGTCATGAACGCCACATCCGACTGGTGCGGCATCGAGGAGGAAACGCAGCCGTGGTCGTCTCCCGCAATGACGAGAACCCCGCCATGCGGCGAGGCGCCATAGGCATTGCCGTGCTTCAGCGCATCGCCAGCACGATCGACGCCCGGCCCTTTGCCGTACCAGAGGCCGAAAACGCCCTGCACTGTCTTTCCGGCCTGCGTCTCGACCTGCTGCGAGCCGAGCACCGCCGTCGCCGCAAGGTCTTCGTTGACCGCCGGCAGGAACTCGATCCGATGGTCGGCGAGCAAGGTCTTCGCGCGCCAGAGTTCCTGATCCACTGCCCCAAGCGGTGAGCCGCGATAGCCGGAAACGAGGCCGGCTGTGTCCAGCCCGGCGGCCTGATCGCGTCTTGCCTGATCGAGAACAACACGCACCAGCGCCTGCGTCCCGGTCATGAACACCCGGCCGGAAGAGGCTGTGTAGCGGTTGTCCAGCCCGTAACTGCCCGTCCCCGGTGATTGCTGCGTTTGCGCTTTCATTATGCACCCATTCCCGGATGGCCGCTCAGCGGCGGCATTCGGGTTGAGCCTAACGGATCATGGAGAAATATCCTGTCAGACAATCCGGATTTTGGCTTCAAATCGAATAAAACGACCGATATATAATAGAGTAATGAAAAATTTTATCGGAACATGACATGGAATTGACCGAAGCCGACCGCCGGATTTTGCGTCATCTCCAGCGTGACGTCAGGCTGTCGAATCAGGAGTTGGCGGAGGCCGTCGCCATGTCGCCTTCAGCCTGCTGGCGGCGCGTGAAGGTGCTCGAAGAAGCCGGAATTATCGCAGGTTATGCCGCCGTGCTGTCAGCGGACCGTGCGGGCTTCCACTTCTCGGCGATCCTGCATGTGACGCTTGCGCGGCACGAACACGGTCATGTCGAACAGTTCATCGAGGCGATTTCCCGGCGTCCCGAAGTGCTGGAGTGTTTCGCGACGACCGGCGAGGCGGACTATCACCTGCGTGTCGTCTCACCGGATAAGGACGCCTACAACCGCTTTCTCGACGAGGTTCTGTTCCGGCTGCCCGGTGTCGCGCAGGTGCGAACCAATGTCGTCCTCAAGGAGCTCAAGTTGACGCTCGCGCTGCCGGTTTGACGGCGTATGCTCGGAGCGTTTGAGGCTGCGGGCGTTCAAGAAAATGCGGTGAATTTCGCCGTACATCCAATCTATCCGCTATTTGTTTGCGCCGCGTGCATCGACGTGCTAGCAGTACTCTATCGAGTTTTGGCCGACTGAATTTGCCCCTGCGGAAATGATTTTCCTCCTTGGCCGACGATCTCTTCCTTCTCATCGATAGATGATGCGTGGGTGCGGTAAATCGTCCTCATCGGCGCGCTCTTTTTTCTTTTATCTACAAAGGTTATTCCCATGCAGAACGGAACCGTCAAATGGTTCAATGCCCAAAAGGGCTTTGGTTTCATCCAGCCGGACAACGGCGGCACGGACGTGTTCGTCCATATCAGCGCCGTTGAACGCGCAGGCCTGAACGGACTCAACGAAGGCCAGAAGGTATCGTTCGAGATCGTCGCCGATCGTCGCACCGGCAAGTCGGCGGCGGATCGCCTCCAGATCGTCGGCTGAACCGACACCCGGCTTTGCTCACGAGCGTCCGGATTTTCGATGCCGTCCCTCCAGGGGCGGCATTCCCAAAGGCTTTGCCATTTTTCAGGAGAACGGAATGCAGGTTCTGGTTCGCGACAACAATATCGAGCAGGCGCTTCGTGTCCTGAAGAAGAAAATGCAGCGCGAAGGCGTCTTTCGTGAAATGAGGCAGCGAAAGGCTTACGAAAAGCCCTCCGAGCGGAAGAATCGCGAAAAAGGCGAGGCTGTTCGTCGGGCGCGCAAGCAGCAGCGCAAGCAGATGCAGCGCGAAGGCTTGTTGCCGATGCCGAAGCCCAAGGCGCGCCCGGTTCGTGATCGCACAGCGCCGACACCGGCTGCCACTGGGCGCTGAGCGCAGTTTCCGGATCGGTCCATCCGGGTCGATCCGCTCTACCGGGGCTTCGGCCCAAACCATTTGGCTTGACATTGCGGTGCAACAAGCCCAGATAGCCCCCAGAACGTCAGCGCCTTTCGGCGCGTGAGCGAAGCAGCGTGAACGCACCCACCGGAAATCCGGTCGGCGGTGCCGGCTTCCCCCTTCAATCGTTCCCTTACCGGCTGCCCCATCACGCGGGCGGCTCCTGTTTCCCCGGTCCGCGATTGCGCACCGGGCATGGCGGCCATGCGGCCGCCAAACCGAAAGACATGACTTTGGCTTCCTTTACCGATTTCGCCTTTCTCGCACCGCTCAAGCGTGCCCTCGATGGCGAAGGCTACACCACCCCCACTCCGATCCAGGTTCAGGCGATTCCGCACGCGCTTGCGGGCAAGGACCTGCTCGGCATCGCGCAGACCGGCACCGGCAAGACGGCGGCTTTCGCGCTGCCGATTCTCCAGCGACTCGGCAAGTCCGGCGTCACGCGCAAGCCGCGCAGCTGCCGCGCGCTGATCCTCTCGCCGACGCGCGAACTCGCGAGCCAGATCGCGGACAGCTTCCGCGCTTATGGCAAGCACATGCATCTTTCCATCGAGGTCGTGTTCGGCGGCATCCCGATTGGAAGACAGATCAAGCGGCTCGCAACCGGAGCGGATATCCTCGTCGCGACGCCGGGGCGCCTGCTCGATCTGGTCAACCAGAAGGCTTTGCGCCTTGATGATGTCGAGATCCTCGTCCTCGACGAAGCCGATCAGATGCTCGATCTCGGGTTCATCGTTCCGCTGAAGCGCATCAACGCGATGCTGCCGAAGAAGCGGCAGAGCCTCTTTTTCTCCGCGACCATGCCGGATGCGATTGCAGGGCTCGCAAAGGAATTCCTGACCGATCCGGTACGCGTCGCGGTGACGCCCGTCGCCACCACAGCCGAGCGCGTGACGCAGGGCGTGATGCTCGTCTCGCAAGCCGCGAAGCAGGAACTGCTCTACCATTTGCTCTGCAACAAGGAGATCGGCCGTGCGCTGGTCTTCACGCGCACCAAGCACGGCGCGGATCGTGTGGTGAAGCAGCTTGCGAAGGACGGCATCGAATCGGCCGCAATCCACGGCAACAAGAGCCAGGCGCAGCGCGAGCGGGCGCTCGGTGCCTTCCGCGCGGGCACCTGCCGTGTGCTGGTCGCGACGGATATCGCCGCACGCGGCATCGACGTCGATGGTGTGACGCATGTCGTCAATTTCGATCTGCCGAACGTCCCGGAGAGCTATGTCCACCGCATCGGCCGCACTGCGCGCGCCGGCGCCGCCGGCATCGCGATTTCGTTCTGTGCCCGCGACGAACGGCCCTACCTGCGTGACATCGAGAAGCTGACACGGCAGGCCGTGCCGGTGCTCGACTTGCCGGAAGGGTTCTCGCCCGAGCCGGCGAGCATCCGCGAGGTGTCGACTGCCAGCGCGCAGGCCAAGGGGCAGGCGACGAAGGGACAAGCCCCCAAGGGGCAGGTTGTCCAAAGCCCCGGCGCGCATCGTCCGGCGGGCGACCGCCACGAGCCGACGCGGCAGAAGCCCGTGCGCCATCGCCGCCACCGCTCGCGCCGGCCCAAGCAGGATGCCCGGCCGCAGGCACGCGCTGCGGGCGCCTGAGCTTCTTGCGGAAAAGCGAACGCCGCTGCTTCAGGCGGCGTTCCGTTCCTGCCTGAACAGCCATCGCCAGAGCAGCAGGCCGAGCAACGCCCCCGCGATCTGCGCCAGCACGAAGGCCGGCGCGCTTGATGGCGCGATCCCCGCGAAGCTCTCCGAGAACATGCGCCCGAAGGTGACAGCCGGATTGGCAAAGCTCGTCGAGGCGGTGAACCAGTAGGTCGCGGTGATCGTCAGGCCCACAAGAACCGGTACGACCTTCGGTGCATGGGTCAGGCCGCCAAAAATGGCGCCGAGCAGCATGACGACTGCCACGGCCTCGGAGAGCCAGAGCCCGCTGCCGGTCCGGACCTTGGTCGACCATTCGAGCATCGGCAGCCCGAACATGACGTTCGCGAGCAGCGCGCCCGCGCAGGCGCCCGCGCATTGAGCAAGACAATAGGCGATCAGTTTGGCACCGCTCATCTGACGCAACAGCGCGAAGACGACACTGACCGCAGGGTTGAAGTGGGCTCCGGAAACCGGTCCCAGAATTGTAATGAGAACGACCAAAATCGCCCCGGTCGGGATGGTGTTGCACAGGAGCGCCAGCGCCACGTTCCCGTCCGCGAGACGTTCGGCCATGATGCCGGAGCCGACAACAGTCGCGACCAGAAATGCGGTGCCGAGCGTCTCGGCCGCCAGCGCGCGAGGCAGGGACGGTGCGCTCATGCCGATTGCGGTCCGGCGGCGGATGCTCCGCCCGCCCTGACGATCTCGCCGTCCTCCTTGGTGAAATCGGCGGCCAGCTTCTCGGGCAGAAGCTCGAGCACGGCCTCGGAGGGGCGGCACAGCCGGACCCTGCCCCCCGTTACCACGATGGGGCGGTTGATGAGGATCGGGTGCGCCATCATCGCGTCGATGAGAGCCTCATCGGCAAGCGTCAGGTTGCCGAGACCAAGTTCGGCGAAAGGCGTTCCTTTCTCGCGCAGGAGTGCCCGCACGGGGATGCCCATCCGGGTGACAAGGTCGATCAGAGTGGCTCGGTCAGGCGGGTTTTTCAGATACTCGATTACCACCGGCTCGATGCCGGCCGCGCGGATTATCGCGAGCGTATTACGCGAGGTGCCGCAGGCGGGGTTGTGGTAGATCGTGATCGTATCCATCAGGCGTCTCCGATGATGCCCATTCTCATCTGTGAGCATCCTATGTCGATGCGGATGATGACAACTGCATGACAAGCGCGTCGAACCTGTTTAGCCGATAGATATCAGACTGCTAAACGGATGGATCGATCAAAGGCCTACGGCTGTCCGTCGTCAGGCCGAATGGGACAAGGGGGGCGTTTCAGTAAGGGAGGCTGGATTGCCAACACAGGGAAGCACTCTTGGACAAAATGCTTGGCACCATACAGAACACACTGGGCGCATCGAACTCGTAGATAGAGTTCTTCACGAAAAAACAGGCCATAAAGGAGGTTTTTCGCTGTGGGGGAAATAGATCGCGCTGCCGGCATTTTCGAATTCGTTATCGATCATGAAAGTTCTCGCTCTGACGAATTTGATGAAATTACTAGACTGGTAGGTGTGGAGCTTCCTAAAGATTATAGTGACTGGCTTCTGCATGTCGGAGGAGGGCGTCTTGAGAAGGCTATCTTTGTAATTGTTGACAAAAATGGAGACCCTCTGGGCGAGATTTCAGAAATATTTTCGTCAAAATCAATTTTAAATGAATATAAAAAACATATTGATTTTTTTATTAAAAATATAATTCCTATTGGACTTTCTCTTGGTGGAGACTATCTAGTGATAAATTCGAAAGATGGTTCTTTTGGATTTATATTTATCGATGATTTTTTTGGGAAAAATTCGATTAAAGAATCAAATATCACGCCGATTGCAAAAAATTTTCATGAATTTATTGTCGAGTTGGGCCGTATGAACTAGTATTTAGTAATTGAGGTTGTGGCCTGCCACTGAGAATTTCTTCCACATGGAGTTAGAGTCCGGCCCTGATGAGGACGGACTGATGAAGCGAGCGCAATTCACGGAAGAGCAGATTATTGCGGTCTTGAAGGAGCACGAGGCCGGCGCGATGAACCGCCCCCGGTTCGCCGGGTTCAACACCCGCGATCGAGCCCGACTGCAAGCCCGGCATGCAAACGATCGAACACCACAAGGGGTTGCCGAACCCGCGTCAGAAGCCGGCAATCACCAAACCGCTACTGAGAAAACCCACGCGGGGGCGCCAATCCCGTCAGCGAATGCGCTCTGAGACGGCGCGCGATTGGCTGACGGAGCAGGCCAAGCCTCGGAAGTGTCGGGATGATCTGGAAACTAAAGAATCCATCTAAATCAATGATTTAGAGGATGGTGGTGGAGGCAGTCTGCCGAAACGGGTCTTTGCGTGTTGGAAGCGCTTGAACAGGGAAAAAGTGTATTTCAGAGCGGAAAACGCCGCATCTTGGCAGTCCGAAGCGACGCATCGGACATGAATATGCCGACTTTGCAAAGGGATACGACGGAAACGGAAGGGTTTCCTGTTTAGTGGCCAACAGACCTGTTTCTCGACAATTTGCCCCGGTTTAGCAGCGAAAGGCAACCGCTCTAGTGGCATTGAACGCCGGAAACGAGGCGCGCCGAGTAGCGCTTTCGCGCCATCGCCGACGCTTTCACCCGACGCGCTCGGTCAGCCAGTCGATGAGGCCATTCTTGATCGCGGCGCGGGCGAGGCCGCGCCGGTCCCAGAGGATGACGTCGTCGCGGCTGTCGGCGAAGAGTTTTGTCTTCTCGCTATGGCAGGCAAAGATCAGGCGGTCATGCACCGAGGATTGGTCGTGGATCTCGATGTAGCGGTCGAGCACCTGCTGACTTGCCGAGGATTTGACCTGCACCAGTGCCGTCTCAGGACTCATTGATCACAACCAGAACGCGACAGTCGCCGCGATGCAGACGGCGGAGAAGAAGGCATGGGCGCATCGGTCGTAGCATGTTGCGATGCGCCTCCAGTCCTTGAGCTTGCCGAACATGTTTTCGATCATGTCGCGCTACTTGTAGAGCGTCCGGTCGTGCGGGATCTCGACCTTGCGGCTCTTCGATGATGCGCTCGCCCTTCCGGGAGACATTGCCTTTGATAGGGAAGTACTTTGGTGCATCGGCGCTCGCCGTCGCATGTCAGGCCGAGGAGCGGAACTCCCAAGGCGGCCTATTGGCCGCCGCGAAGACGCCGACGCCTATGCGGCGAGCCTCAGGCTGATCGCGCCGAAGGACTACATTTGCAACTGGGCGCCGCCTGAGCGGTCGTACTTGAGCAACTGCACGTCGCCCTGCGCGCCCTTCGGCTCGCCCGCCTCTACCACGTAGCGCCAGACGAACAGCGCCCTGCGGCGGACGTGGCCCTGCGCGAGGTCGCGCTCCAGGTCAAGAAACTCGACGTGCTGCGGCAGCGGCGCTGCGGCATGGAGCGCGATGCGATGGCTGCCCGCGGTCTTTGCGAGAACCGAATAGACAGCCGGCGGCGGCGCAATCACAGGCTGATCGACGATCATGACGCGTACGCTTACCGCCTTCCGATAGGTGCGGATGCCTCCGACATCAGTTCTGCGCTCCACGGTTATTTCGATCTGATCGCCGGCATTGGCCGGGCTTTGCCGCGTGGGCGGCGCTCCGCTGATGCGCAGGTTGGCGATCGCAAACTCGAAAGCCTTTCCGCCTGCGACGGCGTAGCGGCCGTCATCCTGCTCGCAACCCTCGACCTTGAGGGCGAGGGGATCTGGCAGGCGGCCCGCCTCCATGGGCTTCCGGTAGAGCGCAAGCGTGACGAAGAAGCTGGCCGCCGCGCCTTTCGCGAACAAGCCTGTCTTTTCGTCAAGATGGCCCACCGCGAGATGCACCGTCGATGCGAGAGCATACTCCTTGCGATCTGCAGCCAACAGGATCTGCAGTGGTTCGGGCGTCGCGGGCTCTGGTGCCGGATCCAGCTTCATGTCTGAGGCCGTCGGGCTCGACAGCTGACGGTCGTAAGCGGGGTCGCCGAAGACGACCGTGCGGGGGGGCACGAGCAGCACCGAGCGTTCACCAGGAGCTAGCGCCAGAGGCACGACGGCGGTCTGCGTCGGCGATGGCGGCAGGCTGTTCGGACCGGCCGCACCACTTGGCACCGTCACGACGAGGCGCATCGGACTGTCCACGGTGGCCGCCCGCAACGCGTCGCGGAGACCCGTCAGATTGGCGTCGACGACCACGGCTCGCCATCCGAAGGTGGCTCCAAAGCCCGCTCCCTCGACCAAGAGCTTCGCCGGGAAAAATTCATTCCCGATCACGACTGCGGCGGACGCGTCGCGCAGCCACTTCTCGAGTTCAACGCGTAAGTGTCGAGGCTCGACCGGGGAGAGACGATCCGGCGCGCCAGAACTCCTGTCCCGCCTCCGCATCGCCGCATTGCAACTCATCAGGAAACTGCCGTCCGTCGCCGGGCCGACCAACGCGGGCTGCAGCTGGACCGACAGCCTGATGGAGTCGGGGCCGGCCTCATGGCGCAGGACATCGCCGGATCCCATGAACGTGAGATGGGTAGCGAGAAGCTTCCCGCCCACGTCGGTATCGGCCTTCGAGACATAGGTCCGGCGCCGGAACAGCAGTTCGTCGCGGCCCTCCGCCGCCTCCCTGTCAGCGGCGTCCGAAGGAAGCGGAGGCGCCCGCGGGGTGCGGAGCTGGTGCGCGGCGACCGGGCCGGACGACGCGGGCCGGCCGAACCTCGGATGAGCGTCGTCGAACAACGCTTCGTCGGCGCCTTCCGTCACATAGGCTGCGACCGCATTCATGACGCCAGGGCGCCGCCCGATCGTGGCCCTTTCGACGAACGGGGCGAGCTGCGGCCGAATCTCCATTTCTTCCAGATTGAGCGCCTCCGGCGCGCGCAGGCGGGCGTTGACCGGCGTCAGATGACGCCCGGCTGGGCCGTCGAACGGCACCGCGGACGCCCGCTCGTAGATGACGCGTTCGGAAAAGCTGAGGGCGCTCTCACGCAAACGCGTCGCTGCGGGATAGCCGAATTGCTGGAATCGGCCAGCGAAGCCCGCCTTAGCTGCCTGGACCGGCAATTCGGCGCCGAGCTCCGGTGCCAGGCTCGCGCCTAGCTGGAGGTCGTTCCCGGCTGTCTCATCGCTCGGCCAGCCGAGCGCCGGCGATGCGACTAGGCGCGGATAGTCCGCCACATCTACAGCGGCGTCGAAGATGGAGACGCTTGCGCCGAGCAGGATGTGCGGCAGCGCTGGCGGCGCGCCATCGGGATCGACCTGACGAATCGCGATCGCGGCGTGACGGTCCAAGTCTCTGGCGCGCTGAACAATCTCGGCCCTCTGGTCGCCGATGTCGTCTGCAAAGTCGGCGCGAACTGCCCGGAAGTTCGAGGCCGTTGAAATGCCGGAATGCGACAGTACGATGAGATCTGCCGGGAGAGCAGCCGGCGCTTCGGGCGACGCGTTCTCCGGGGTCTGTTCGATCAGCACGAGGGAAGCTTTGGAGTCCGGGTGTTGCGCCGGATGCATCGACAAGACGCGCGGCGGATTTTGCAGACGCTCGTCTTGCCAGAGAAGCTTCTCCCAGATTCGCGACAGCGTCGCGATCGACCGCAGGAACAAGGGTATCTGGCCGATGTCGCTGGGCGCGAAAGCCACTGGCTTTGCGACACCGCTGGCAATGACGATCTTCTCGAAGAACGCCTGCTCGACCGGCACGAGCGAGGCAGGATCAAAAGCGCTGTGGGCGTTGTTCAAGGCTGGATCCTGCAGCCGCGCCAGAGCGTCGATGATCTCGCGTGCTGTGCGTCCTCCCGGCATCGCTGATGCCGTGCGCCTGGTGAGCTCTCCTGTCTGCCGCACCCAAAGGTCCGCGGAGGACACTCGCAACTTTAGGCCTGGCTGCTGCAGCTTGCCGAGCGGCTGCGCCAGATCGTCGTGAAGACCCATCCATGGCAGCACAAGAGCATGTCCGATCGATGCCGCCTCCACGGAGAGCATGGCCCCGCCGAGCAGAAAAGGCATGTTTGCCAGGTCGGGTTTTTTGGTGGCGATCTCCTTCAGATGCGCCGTCAGCGCCTGATCGTGGAGTCCGGCGAAGGCCCATTGCATCTGAGCAGCACCGTGTCCCAAGCTTGACTTGGCGCCGTTCAATCCACGGTAAGAGTGTTTGTCCCAAGTGTAGCGCGGAGCAAAGGCGGCGATCTCTGCCTCGGCCTGCATCAGGCCGATCGTCGTTAGCGAAACATGGTCCAGTGATGACCAACGCCAAGCGTTATCCTTGCTCCCGTCGCCTTCTGACTTGGGTTCGACCAGCTCATGCTCGGTCTGGACAAGCAGCCGGAGCGCCTTGACCGGAGCCATACCGTTCGACAGCCGCTTGAGCTCGTCGGCCGCGATGCGGTGGCGATTGAGACGGACCGTTGTGGCATGGGTCAACGACCGCTTGGAGTCGCGAATCTGGACGTCGCGGCTTCGCTCTTTCTCCTCGTTTTTCGCTTTGTCGGCATCGAACCAATCTGGATTCATTGATCCGTCCAAGGCGACGATCGCATCAATCGGCCAGGCGATCGGGCTCTGGAATGTTTTCTGCCAAGTCAGGTCAAGCCAGTGCGAGGTCTCTTCGTCGATCTCAAGGCGGTGGTCGATCCGCTTCATCCCTGTGCCATCGATGCCGAAGCACCGCATCCAGACACGCGGCAACTGCAGATCGCGCAACGTTGTCGTCAGCTTGTCGCCAATCGGCAGCATCGCCGCCAGGCGCGCCCGCATTCGCCACTCGCTAGCGTCCAGTCCGAATAGCGGCCTGACGGAGCCGGCATCCTCGGAGTTCCAAGCTACAAGCAGCATGCCCCGGGCATGATCGATATCTATGGAGAACGTCGGATTTCCTTGGCTATCGCCAGAGATGTCGAGCCAGCGGCGCTTGCCAAGGTCGGGGTCGAATGCGACCAGCGCTGCGGCAAGCGCTTCGGTCGAAGTCTTCGCGTCGGGCGTCGCCAGCACAGCCCCGTGCACGGCGATGCAGTTCCCCTTCAGGGCGTTGACGGACACTTTGAGTCGGTCAATCCGGAGCCAGGCGGCCGATGTCACCTGAGCAGCTGCCCGCTTGCCGGCGATCTCGAACTCGATCCCGTCACGCGTGACTTCCGCTAGAGACCCTAACCTGCAGCGGCGGCCGAACAGATGTGCAGCTAGTTCGACCGGATAGGCCGTCGCGCCTTGCTGCATCGTGGGGGCGCCGAGATCGACGATGAGCGAGCCCCGAACCTTCTCACCGCCCTGGAGGCTTCCGATGCCTCCTCCGGCTATCTCCCAGTCCAGCTCCAACCTCACCATCGCCTTGCTGCGGTCGGTGTCCGCTTCAAACATAAGTACCCCTGCGCCGAATTCCGGCTCCTTGGGCCGTACGGCTTCCCAGGTTGGAAGCCAATCGTTTGTGCCCCGAACCAGCTTCAGGCGGAAGAGATTCGCCGAGACGTAAACATGGTCAGGACCGTAGGGTCCCTCGTCTGACGAGCCGCTGCGGGATGTAAGCCGCAGCGACCCAACGACCCAAAGCTCTCTGCAGGCCGTCGCGCCAGCATCGAATACCGCCCTCTCCAGCCTCAGAGGCTTGAACAGGAACGGACCGAAGGTGATGTCGTGTGGCCTCCGCATCCGCGCTTCGTTCGCCATGGCGGCGAGCGGCTCGAAGAAACGCCACTCGTATAGCGCCTTGGCGAAGCCTTCGGAATCGAAGGCCGCGCCTGTCGAGCCACTTTTCCCCTCGACCGGATTGCCCTGCATGTCAAAAACGTCGGCAACGATGGGAAGATCGCGAACATAGAAAGCGACTACTGGGTTTGTCGGCCCTGTCCGCATCCACGGATGGGGGGTGCCATCGATGACGATCCGCTGAGGCTTGGGACTGGTCAACAGTGAGAAGTCGGCAACTTCGACGTTGCCGTTCTTTATCTGCTTGATTCGGGCTGCGCGTCGTCCGTCGCGAAAGCCGGCCGCCATCGCTGAGCCGCGGGTATCGTGCAGCAGATGTTTTGCGGGGTCTGCTTCGGTCCTTAGCGCGAACAGGCCGGCCGCCTGACCTCGGACCATGATCTGCCTGCCTGGCACGAGCTTGTTGCCCTGCACCTTGAAGTCGCGACTCAGCCCGACGAGTGCTTGTTCCCCTTCGTAGAGATCAGTCGATTCGCCGAGAACGAACGAACCGTGGCCGGCGGAGACGTCGATCCGCACCTGCTTTGCAGTCCAGGCGTAGGGCTGCACAAGCGACGTCACGGGAATGCTTGCATGCGTCTTGCCGGTCTCAAGCCAGTCAGTGACGAACGCGTCCTGCGTCCTGGTAAGCGCGAGCTTCTGCCGATACATGCGCCAGGTGGCGGTCAGGCCTTTCCAGTCCAACGCAGTAACCATTGGAGTCGGCGGCGGCGACGTCGAAGAAGTCGCGGATCCGGGCGCGGGGGGAGGGGCCGCGAACGCGAAGAGCTCATCCAAGATCGGCAGGTCATGCCTCAGCGCCGCATTTAGGGGCTTGCCGTCCTCCGGCAGCGCGGCGGGCGCAAGCTCGACGCCGGGCAGCGAGGGAAAGACCAAGCCGTCGCGGCGGAAGCCGGCGCTGTCGTCGCTAAAGAGCCGCCCTTCGGCCTGGTCCTCGTCGATCTCCGGCCAGGCCGCCTCCTTGGGGTTCTTCAGGGCCAACCTCGGTCGCGGGGTCGTATCGTCTCCCTCCAATGAGATGGCGCCGCCAAACTGCCTCGGCAGTAGGTCTCGCGAGATCGAAGGCACTGTCGACGACAACGCGCTGCGTGTCAGCGGGTAGCTGGTTACGAAGGCGTTCTCGGAACGGCGACGCCATGCCACGTGCAAGTTCCCTCCGTCCTCGGCCGTGTTGGATCGCAGGTTTGCGTCGCTCAGGCTCCATGGCGCGCCAGCCGCCTCCGGCGCCCATACGAACGTCCCGCTGAGCGACGGGCCGGACGGCACGACGCCGAACTCCAGGGGCAGATCGCGCGTTGCCGCCGGCCCTCGGCGCAGATCGGGCAGCGCCTCCTCAGCGGTCGGCGCGGTTTCGGCGGCGTACAGGAATCCAGCGGTGCGTCCGACCGGATCATGCAGGATCATCGTGCAGGTTTCGGGCTCGACATCCGAGGCGCCTCGAGGCTTGGCCCATTTCAACATGAGTGCAAGTCGGGCGGCCTGTTCGATCACCACTCCTCGCATCCGCCCATCTGGGGCCGCACGTGAGGCGACGATCCGTCCCGCCAGGGCGTCCCTTCTCTGCCCCGCAGGCTCCACATGAGCCGCAGTGCGCTCGAGCGAAAGCTGCAGCCAGCCGTCGGCTGTCGGCAGGAAGGCGAAGGGAGGGAACGATGCCGGATTGGCGAGCAGACGGGCTGCGGCATAGAGCGGCCGCACGCGTTCGATAAGCGGTCCGAAGGGTGCATGGACGAACAGGCGCGCTGTGGAAGCGATCGTCGAACTCCAGACGCCGTCACTTCGGTCGAACCGGATCGCGATTTCAGGCGCACTGCCGGTGCTCGATCCGGCGGAAACATCCACTTCAATGCCGCCGTTGCTGCGCCGACGCCACTTCAGCTGCTCCTTTGCGAGGGTTGCCAACGACGGCGCATGTCCAGGAAATCCGCTCTTGCTTCTGATACGGACATCGATCGCGCTCCTGTCGATCTCCATCCATGGCTCCTCGCCCGCGTCGGCGCTCAGAACCAGCTTTCCACTTTTGGTGATGAGCGGCCACACCAGCGGCGGCGTGCCCGGTCGTCGATCGAGCCGGATGGCGAAGGGCGAGTCCTTTTCCGCCGACAGCCGATTGAAGACGCTGCCAATCCGCGTCTCCAACGCTTCCATGGCGTCGGCGTCACCCCAAATCAACCGCAAGGCGTAGCTGGTGGTCTTCTTGACGGGATCGTAGACTCCTTCCAGGCGGAACGTGCCCTCGATGGGGCCGGTAGAAGCGGGCTTCGTCACATCGCGGGTAGGGTCGAGCAGCGAGCCTTCGAATTCGATGCCCTCCGGGGCGAGCCTGAGAACGATGCCGGTGTCTTGCCCGACCGTTTTGAGCGTGAACCCGTCGAACAGCGAGAGCTTGCCGCTTGCGAACTTGGCGGACAGGAAAGAACGCAAAGCAGCACTGCCGGTCTTGAGGACATTGGCCTCAACTCGGCCGGCGGCGAACAACAGCGGCGGAATTGGAATTTCGCTTGTCCCCCGCTCCCATTCGCTCGAGGGCACCGCAGATATCTCCTGAGCAGCCTCTGTCTCCTGCAGCTCGCCGGACACGAACTGCTCGCCGTTTCGCAGCATGAGCGTGCGGCCATTGTTGTTGGGGTATGCCTTAGGTCTGACGTAAAGCCGCGCAAGGCGAGGCGTCCGGAAACTTTCGCCCGCACCGACGGCCAGCCCTCGCAGGCCGAAGACCCGTCGAACGATCGAGTCCTCGTTGATTCCGATCTTGTCCTCTCTGTTGAACACGCGGAGTTCAGCCTTGTAGATCGGCTCGCTCAGCTGACCGCCGCCAAGGATGAGGACTTTCGCCAGGTTCGTATCTTCGCTCATGGCGTCACTCCCCGAGCTCACGTGCGATATCCTGGCGGATCGGCCAGCCGCCCGACTTGGCGGCGGAGACGGTCAGGAAACGATTGCCTCCCAGCAGCTGCGTCCTCGCGAGCTTCAATACCCGCTTCCACAGGTTGCCTGTCCCAACGATCGCCCGGAAGGCGGCGAGTTCTTCGTCCAACGGTGCCCGGCGCAGTGTCAGATACTCGCCGTCGAGAATTTCTACGGCCGCTCCCGACAGTGCCTCCAGCGCCGCGATGACAGGTCCGCCGACGTCGAAGAATGGGTAGCCGACGGGCAGCACCAGCTTCTTTTGCGCGCCGGGGAACGCGATCCAAGACCTCAAAGTCTCCGCAGCTTCGGGCACGTCCGCGAGACCGGCGGCCGCCGCAGCGAACAAGATGTCCCAATTGCCTGGAGGAACTTCATGCGCGCAGGTCAGGCGCACTTGGCGAAGACCGGTGATCGGTGGAAGTTCGCCGGCCGGCCCCGCATCGACAGCCGCATGCAACAGCGAGACTTCCGCATCGGCGAGCTGCTCACCATCCCGAACGGGTCGGCCGGGTAGGCGTGCTGCGAGTTCGCCGACCGAAGCGACGAGAGCGCGCCACGCCTCTGCTGCCGCGTCGGGGTCCGGATCGCTTGGTGCCGGTTTGAATTCGTCCATTGCGGCATGCGTCGGCAACCAGCGCAAGCATGTCCGGGGAGCGCCTGTGGCGACCGGCGCCGTGCCGGTGAGGTCCTGCAGCGCCTTCGATGCGTCATGCTTCGAAATCGACCAGCGGCTGATATCTAGCACCAGCGTTTGACTTCCGCCCGGGTACTTTTCCCATCCATCGAGGACCCGCCGCGCTTCCGGCGAGGCGAAGAGCGTCTTCTTCGCCTCCCGATGCTTCATCGCCCAGTCCGGCGGCTCCGGCGCCAACGGCGCAGTCGAGATTGCGAAGGTCTGAAGGACATCGATGCCCGAAATTTCGCCGGGCTGAGGATTCATGGCGTCCAGGCGGTCCTGGAAGTGTAGGAACGGAGTATCGATGAACGCGAGCTCTTCACGCGGCTTGATACGAAGCCGCACGCGCCAGTCGCGCCCGTTGACGGTGGGATGCGCCGAAGGACCGTTGAGCAGCGGCTGCCAGACTTGACCGACGCCCTGGACGACGTAGCCGGACAGCGCAGCCGAGGTTGCCTTCGGGCCGGGGACCGAGGGCAGGAGGTCGAAGTCGGCCGCGCGCGATGCGGCGCCGCCTGCGGCTCTGGTTTCAGTCGAGACGCTGTAGCTCACGCCCGGCTCCGGAAGATGGGCGATCTCCTTCAGGCCGCCGAAGTGTTCTCCGCTAGGTCCGAACCAAACCTCAGCCTCGCGCGGGCGCATGCAGTCGATGAAGCGGTGAAGCGGGAGGTCCAGCTCCAGCACCGGCGCCGCGCAACCCTTCCGCCGGCCCGGAAAGTCGTGCTTTGCGACCCTCCAGACCGGTGGCTTCGAGATGTCGCGGCCTGCATAGCCCTGATCGCCGACGTTGGGGCGGGCCAAGTCCACAAAACCTTCGGGAAAGCCCACGCGCGTGCGTTCGGAGACGACGATTCCGGCCGCCACATGCACGAATGCATGCACGCCGAAGAAGTAGGGCGGGCTGGCCGCCGAGATCAACGTCGAGCCGAGCCAGGCGTCTGGCACGAGGCGACGTACTGTCTCGAGCCGCAGCTGGGCTTCCGTCTCTCCGAGCGCGGGGAAGGCAAATGGCCCGTTCCGCAGGGTTGACCCGAAGCTGCTCAGCGGATTGCCGAAACTCCGGCCGGTGACGGTCTGCAGGCCGCACAGCCAACCCCAATGATTGAACTCGCGCATGAAGGTCACCGAGAGATCGATCGGCGCCAGCAGGGCCTCGTTCTTCCGGTTGGCCTCGGCCATGACCGTGTCCATGCCATGGGCGACGAGAAGTTCGAGGCGGCCCATGTCGGTTCCGTCGTCGGCCTGGCCGGTAGGCGCGAAAGCGTTCGGCGGCCGGCGCAGCGCCGAGAGAACAACCGGCCGCTCCAGCGGCTCGGTGCGCGGCAACGTGATGTCGATGAACTGCCGTGCGAGATCGTCCTGATCGAGACTTTCTACGCGGAGCCGTGGCTGCTTGGCGTCCTTGGACGTTGACGCCGCTTCGATCCAGCGGTCGTAGCGGCCGAAGGGAACAATCGCGAACTTGCGCCTGGCCCCGCGCCGCTCCCGATCGGGAATCAGCACCGAGATCTCGCCGGCGGAGTCTGGAGCCAAGCGCCATTCGCCGGGATCGGCGATGGTGCCGACCGAGAACTGCGGACGCAGCCGGGACGCGCCCTCCATCGGGGCGCAATGCTCGAGGAAGCGCGCGCCGAAGCGGACGATGTCGTCGGTCAGCGCGGTGCGCTGGTCGCGCTCGGCCTGGCGCTCGACGGGTCCTGCTTCCGAAGTCGTCACCTTGCCGACCGGTAGGACTATCCGGCCGAAGCGCCGTCCGCCGCTAAAGAGAAGGCCCGCGATCGCATCGGTCGGCTGCAGCTGGAAGAACGACTCATTGTCATTGTAAGTCGGATGGAAGATCGCATCGCCCCAATCCTCTGCTTTGAGCGGTTCGAAGCGGCCGAAGGCCGTGTCCGGCGGCCTGCCGTCAACCGAGGTGATCGCAAGCTCCGGCTCGTCGGCTGCCGGCCTGCGGATGAGCTTCAGCGCGACCTCGGCTGAAGCATGCTCTTTGACTTCCCCGTCCGCAAGGCTGATGGAACTCTCGATTGACAGGAACTTGGCGTACTGGGCGGGATCGAAAGGCTTGCCGGCGGCGAGGGCAACGATCCTAAGGACGGCGATGGTGCGGCTGCCGCCTGGTTCCGCTGGACGGTCGAAGTTGGACGGTCGGAATTCATGTGCGAGACCCGGTTTGAGCCGGACGGCCGGATTGGATTCCGGACCGCTGACCGCTGCAAGCAGATCGAAGCGGAACGCGCCGGCTGATTGCGCCGAGTCCTCCAGCTGCACCTTCCATTTCGAGAGACTGGCGTCGCCGGTGACCTCGATGCCGTAGTAGCAGACCGGTCCTGGCCAATCCGGCTCGAGCTTATTCTCGAGCGCGGGTGCCGGGCGCAAAGCGATTTGCACGGCGGCGATGGTCCGCCTGTCGACGAAGGCAGCTGTGTCCTCGGCGCTTGGATCGTCGATGCCCCCGTCGAACCAGGCCAGCGTCGCGTTGCCCCAAGGCTTGCTCATGATGTCGACGAACGGCTGGCCATTGAATCGGGAGCCGTCGTCGCCGTAGCGGGCGAGCGCCATTTTGAACGCGACGTTGACGCGGTCCAGGAGAGCGCTGCCTTGGAGAAACTCGCCCCGGTCCTTGTCGTAGACCTTGATGCCCTCGGCGAGGCCGAGCGTGCGGAGCGCCCCCCACCCATGCGGGTCGCGCTCGGGAGGCGCCTCGCTGAGCCAGTCTTGGAAGCTGTTCGCTTTGACCTCCGGCGGCGGGTCGCTCACCACGGAGAACCGGCGGTAGATCTTGCCGTCGGCGAAGCCGCCCCCGCTCTGCTCGCCATAACCGAGAAGGGCAAGCGTATCGAGCAGGATGGGATGCTTCTGCGGCGCGGCATCGAAGTTGGCTTCCGCGGTCGCGACGACGACATGATCGGCCGTCGATCCGCTTCTCAGGCGCAGCGCCTCAACCCGGATCGTCACGGGCCCGGAACTCGCGACGCCATCGAGGCGGTTCGTCAGTAGCGCGGTTTCCTTGGTCAGAGCATTGCCGTAGTCGGTCGGCCTGAGCTGGAGGCCTTGGAGGATGCGCCGAACGGCCGCTGTCGGTGACTCGGCGGGGACGACCACCTGAAGGCATTTCGGACCTTCGCCGAACCATTGGGTAACCGAGTCCCCAAGATCAGGCAGGCACATCAGGCTCCAGCCTGTCAGCAAATCCCCAGCGGCCGAATTCCATTCCGGCAAAGTGATCCTGAGCCTGTCCGGACGGCCCTTTTCGAACAGCGAGACGATGAAGGCCTCGTCGGGCTCTGGCATTAGAGAGCGGCGGATGGACGGCTTGGGGAAGACCGGCAGCGATTCTGCGGTCGAGTACCACCCGGCCTTGCGCACACCCTGCGCGCGGCTGCCCTTCGGCGCCGCCAGCACGCGCCTGGTCTCGCTCGGATAGGCGCTTTCCAGACGGCTGAAGTCCCCGAAACCTCCAGGCTCCAGACCGTCGAAGGAAGGCGGAAGCAGGGCCACGCGGCCGATCGGCGTGGCGTGAGCGGCAAGAACGGCCCGGACATCGTTTGCCTCGACGTCAGGCATCGCATCCGGGTCGGCCACGAACAGATCGTAGCCGCCGATCCATCGACGAAGGTGGTCACCGTTGGCGTGGGCGCCATTTGCCTTAAGGCTTGCGGCGACCTTCCAGGTCAGCCTCGTGCCGGTGCGCCGCGCTGGATCGCTGAGCGTCCGCAAGGGCCCTTCGCCCTTCGGCGGCGCCTTCACCGCCGAGAGAAGTTCATCCAGTGACGCCCTCGGTCCAGGGTGCAGCACATGCACGCGCCCGCTTTCGCCGCGCATGTCGCGGTTGGCGGTCTTGAGCGCCATGAAGTCGAGCGTCCATGGCTTCTCGAAGGTATCGAGGATGGCGTTCACACCGATTTCGGTCTTCGTCCGCGCGGGGGATCCAATCGCCTTCGGTGGGGGCGTTTTCGCCACGAGATTGACTGGCAGCGACCGCCATTCTCCATGCTTGATCGCTTTATCCAAAGCCGGCTCCCCATCGCGAAGTCGGCGGATGAACAGGCGCCTACGGCTGCCCCTGGCCTTGTCCTTCGCGCCGGCGCCGATCGCTTCGAGGAATTGATCCGGCGTCACCACGCTGGAGCCGTCGCCGGTATGCGCCGATGCCATCAAGGGATGCGGAGGCCATGTGCTCGTCTGCGCCTTGTCTGCCGGCGCCTCGAAGACAAGCTTGAAGGTTCCGGCTGGATCGACTGTCAGCACGAAATCCTTGACGTCCGGCCCGGCGAGGCGGCCGATCGACCGCTCGTCGAAGTTGCGCCCCGCCTCCTCGAGCGCGTCGGCGCCATAACCGCCGAGCGCCTCGATGGGCTCGGTCAGAACACGCAGGTGGTATCTGACGCCGGTCTCTGGATAGTCCGGCTTGTAGCCTTCCGCGTCGGGCGAGCGTCCGAATGTCTTGAGCAGCGGCGCGGTCATCAGGAAGACGGGAGCGTCGGGCTTACCGTAGGGCTCGCCGCCGGTGGCTTCGTATACTAACTGAAGCGTGGCGGCGCGCGGCGAGATGACCGCGTCTTCCGGCTTGGGGGCGGGCGTGAAGACGAAGGTCTCGCCGAAGTCCGAAGTGCCCGCAATGTCGATCGGGACGATCTCGTAGAGGACGCTGATCTGCTTCGCAGCGATCTTGTCTTGGATTGTTTCGAAGTCCGCGGCTCTGAGAGCGTCCATGTCCCAACGTCCGAGCAGCGCATCGCGCAGCGCTTCGGGCATCGGCGTGCCGCCGTTGGCCTCGCGGAAATCGTCGATGAACTGATAGGGCGGCCGGATGCGCGAGATCGTGCGGAGGCCATTCGCATCGTCGTCGATTTTCGTGACGCCGCCGGCGCGTGCCGTGAAGGTGGCACGAAACTCGTTCTCGGGAATACCCCTGACCGTCCGCGTCACGCGGTAGTGCCGCAGATGGAACTCGGGATCGTGATAGGCGCCGACCGAGGCGCCCCACGAAGGCTCCAGATCCCAGTCGAGCATCAGTCCCTGGTCGGTAACCGTCGGGATCGGCTGTAGCCGCGGCTGTTCCCGATTAAACATTCGGTTCGGCGGATTGAAGAGTTGGACGGAGCCTTTCTCGGAATCCTTGGTGCCGCTCTTGACGATCTCGAAGCATGCATTGGGTGGGCTTTGGTTCGGCCCGTCGATGCCAGGGAATGCGGTCTCGAGAGCATGGGCGCTCACCAAGAACGTCAGACCGAAGCTCCGCGCGTCGAATTCCGGATCGATGGCCGGCCAGGCGCTCGCATTGTTCTCGCCTGACTCCGCCAGCCTTGCCGCGCTCTCCATCACAGCCGACAGGATCGAAGAGCGAGCCTCTTCGATCTGCGCCTCGCGGATCGCAAGGGCATCGAGGTTGACGCGCGATGCGCCGTTTCGTGCGAGTTCGGCCGCGGACGTCTTGTGGTCTTGCGGCAGAGCCTTGTCATCGAGCCGCACCTTCGAGGCGCGAGGCTCGGTCAGCAAATCAGATTTCCCTGCTTGCTCAAACCGAAGAAACATATCCTCGAGGACGTCGCCGAGCGTCAGTTGGTCTGCAGCGTCGCCGAAGCGCGTCGTAAGCTCGACCGCGTAGTCATCTTCGTAATTCGCCGGACTTGGCTGCTCGGCAAGGCGCAGAAACTCAGAGTGAATTTCTCCTCGCCCGCCTGTCAGCCTGTGCCACGCCTTGCGGTCGGAGTCCCCGACCGGGCACGCGTAGAATGTCGCCGGCGCCGTCTCGTCGAGGGCGACCGCTCGGCTGTCGATTTGCGTGTGATCCCGCGGGACCAGCTGCAATACGAACCATTCTCCCGTCGCGTCCTTCCTGCGTGTGGGGAACAGCATCGCCCAGAAATCGGTCCTGAGGATCTCCCTTCCCTTGAAGTTCTGTTTCACGTCACTCTCGGACGGAGGCGCCGGCGCCTTCGCCAGTTCCTCGTCCACGATTGCGTCGCCGACCTTCGCGTGCTCGCCGGGCGGCGGTTCGGGCGGCGGATTGATCTCTACGCGCCGCCCGTCCATCGAGCGGTCGGGGATATCCGACGCAAGTCCGAGCTCCATGAACCGCGCCACGCGCATGCGCGCCTTGTCGAGCAGTCCGTCGTTGAAGCTGAAGCCGATGCCGAGCGTGGCGCTGCGCCCGAAAGCGCGCACGGTGATCGAGGCGCGGGCGCGCCCACCGAGACCGGAGGAAGAGATCACGCCTTCGATCGCAAGCGACACAGCGAGATGCAGGCTGAAGCCGACCGAGAGCTTGATGCGCTTGCCGAAGACCTTGATGCTGAGCCAGATCTCGACGCTGACGCCGACCATGATGTCGATGCGCAAATAGCCATAATAGAGCGACTCGCTGAAGTTATCGAGCGAGAGGTAGGCGAGGAGACGCGCCTCGATGTCGAAGGCCGCGCGCGCCACCGCCGCGGCTCCAAAACTGCTGGAGCCGACGCGGCCCTCGAGATGGACAGCGCCCTTGCCCTTGAAAGCGATGCCGTAGAGGACGGAAGCATCCTCGATGCGCTGGATGAGACCGCCGCGCAACGATAGGTGGAAGGTGTCGCCGGGCTTGCCTAGGTCGAATCCGAGTTCGTACGGCCATCCGAGTTCGAAGTGGAACAGCCCGGGGCGGATGTAGAGCGTGGCCGAATAGTCGACGCTCCGGATCGCTTTCTGCAACGGTTCAGGCAGCTGCGGCTTCGAGCCGACATGACCGTTGCGGTTCGAGACGAAGCGCCCGAGGAACTCGCGGCGCGGCGCCGAGAAGTATAGATATCCTCGGAAGGTCGGGTTGCGCGTCCATTCCGCGCCCGGCTCGGCGCTGACCCAGTCGTGGTAGTTCACGCAGAGCCAGGCTCTGAGGTTGATCATGAACGTCAGGTCGGTGCGCAGCGCCGCCACGACGTCGAGCAGCAGCGGATTGGGCAACAGGGCCTCGCGCTTCTCGTCGTAGGTGCTGCTGTCGCGCTGCGCGGCGGACAGCGCCAGCATGCCGCGAAGCGCCAGGGTCAGCGCGGAGTTGTCGTAAGTCGGCTCCCAAGCCTCGAACTTGTCGAGGCTGCCCTGGTACTTGGAGACCTCGTCCAGGATCTTGACCAGTTGGTTGGGTGATGTCGCCTGTTCGGCCTGGTTGATGCCGGCGATCGTGTAGCGGTAGCCGAAGCCGAAGCCTGCCTCCCTGAGATAGATGGTCCCGACCGGCGTATCGATCGGCACCGACAGCTTTATGGCCTGTCCGTAGAAGAAGAAGGCATGGCGGGGCCTGTCGTCGGGGCGGTCCTTGCGCTTCAGCTCCAAAAAACCGAGCGTCGCGGTCAGCGGCGCCCAGCCGTCGAGCTCCAGCCGCCCGCTCGCGAGGAATCCCTTGGCCGAGATGTTCTTCGGCAGCGTGCTGGGACGCACCAGGCTTGGAATGTCGCCGTCCACGGTGATCGCGGTTCCCGATACCTTGACGCCGGCCAGCGCGATCGAGACGGACAGCCCGTCGAACCTGATTCGAGGCAGGAACTCCTTCGGCGGCGGCGCGCCGATCAGCATTTCGTGGACGTTGACCTGGATGCTGACGCGGTCACCGCGATCGCCGAAGTTGACTTGGCCTCCAAGGCCGACCGCCGCATCTCCGTCGAACTTCGGCGTCGCCGGATAGAAGGCGATGCTGCGGAGTTCGAAGCGGAAGATGTCGAACAGAGTCATCTGCTTCGGCGGCTTCAGCTTGATGAGGAAGGAGATCGACCGCAGCAGGACGCGTGGGTCCTTGGCCAGAGGCGCCTTCTCGAACCGGATGTCGACGCCGCCGAAATTCTTGAGCAGACCGCTCGCGAACTCGTTCTTTCCTGGATTGAAGCGCGCGCTGCCGGTGATGGTGAAATAGAAGTGGTAGCTGTCCTCCTGGACGAAGCCCATGCCCAGTTCGGTGATTGTAACGTCGAACCGGATCAGGTTGCAGGTGATCGGATCGCCGCTCTTGTCGATCACGGCATGCGCCGCCTGCACGGCCACTTCGTCGCCGTTCGCGCTGCGGCCCAGCGTAAGCGCGATGGAGGCATTGGCTTCTCCGAGCAGCGTGTCGGGGAGCTGGCCGGAGCCCATCAGGGATCCGCCATTGAAGCGCGAACCCTGGATGGCGATGCTGCCGCTGTTGAAGCGGAACGGCATGTCGATGCCGCCGAGCCGTACCGGCTCAGGCTTGATCCGCGCGGCGAGATCGATGCCGCCGCGGCCGACTGCAAAAGTGTCGATATCGAACTGCAGTCCGGCGCCTGCGGCCGAGACTCGGTTGTAGGTGAGCGTCGCTTGCGCCTCCCTCCCAAGCGAGAACCGCTCGCCGCCATGCGCCAGGTCGAGTACGAACTGCTCGTACTCGCTAGTTGGGTCGGCGCCGTCGTCCGGCTTCGGCATGACCTCTAAATCGAAGCCGAGTGGCCGATACTTGCGCACTTCGGAACGCTTAGCCTTGATCGAGATGCGGTCGCCACCTGTGAGTTTCACCGAGAAGTCGTCTAGATCGACGAGCGCCTGGAGGTCGGCTTCGGGCGCGAAGGTCGCGGAGATGCGCACGGTGAGGTTCAGAGCGAGCGCCGCGCTCCGCGCTGCTGGGTCGATGTCGAGCTTGCCGTTTCTGATCTCGATCCGCTGGGTCAGGAGATCACCGAAGGAGCCCGTCCCAGGCTCGGATTTCGGTAGGAGCGCCAGGATTCGATCCTTCAGCGACGCCAGGTCGGCTTCCGTCGACACGACGATCTCTGCGTCAGTTGCGCCCTGCTTGCCCAACTTCGCAGGCCGCAGTGTGCCGCCGGCATGCATTGCGCGGACGCTGACTTCAGGGCTGCCGACGATGTCGATCGTTTCCGTCAGGTCGCGCGGGCTGCCATCCTCCGGCCCGAAACCCTGCAGGAGGCGCAGGCGCCCGCCCTGAAGGGCGACGAGCACGATGTCGCGCGCCCTCCCGTCCGGATCCGCACTAGGCTTCGCCGTCAGGCTGAGGATGCGGTTTGATCTATCGGAACTCTGGCCGGTCGCCGGAGAGAGCGTGCCCATGGGCTCGGCCGGTCCCGTCTCGCGCTCAAGCCACAGGTCAGTTGCGAGCCGCGCGATCGAATTGACATCAGGCTGCAGGACCAGTCCCACCCATGACGCGGGCCCGAAGTCGAAGACCAGTGAAGGCTTCGCGGCTGCGGAGACGCTCAGGTCGAATCCGAGAGCGCTTCCGGAAAGGTCGGCGGTCGCCGTGTGCCGCACCGGCGTCAGAATGATCTGTCGGAGCGCGTAGCTGCGCGGATCGAGCCGCACTTCGATCGTCACGAAGCGGAACACGTTCTGCGCGGCGCCGCTGATCCAGTCGAGCAGTTCGCCCAAGAGGCGCGCCGCCGCCTCGGCGAGACCGACGACCCCGCTGACGAGCGCGCCGGCGTGCGACGCCATCCGCGAGACCGCTGAAGCAACCATCTTGCCCAGATGCGCCAGCAGCCGGCGGAGCTGCTCGAGCGAGGGTGCATCGGGCACGGGAGGACCATTGGGCAGAGGGATTGCCGCTATCAGCCGAACCAGCCGGCCAGCAGCCTCCGCGGTTTTGTTCGCTAGGTAGATTGCGAGATCGACGGGAAACGGTTCGACCACTTTGAGGTCGACCAGCTTGGTCGAGACCTGGCCATCGGACGCCAGCGTGATGTCCACGCGCGCCGCAAGCGTGATGTAGAGGCTCGCATCCTCCCACGATTGGATGTGCAGATCATCGATCTGATTTTCGAGCACGATGCTGGCAACGACTATCGATCCATCGACTGTGATCGGCGAGACCTTCAGTTTGGTCGTGACAGTTCCCGTGATCTTGAATGGCAACGATTTGATGCCGGTGAGCGCCGCAGTAAAGGTCGCTCCTTGACCCAATTCGTCGATGCCGAACGACAGGATCGTCTTGTTCGTCGCGGCGTCCCACTTAAGCGTCAGATCTCGGAGCGAGCAGAGCGTCTCCTTGGCGCCGGCTGGACCATGCTGAAAGCGCCCATTGAGGGATTTGCCGGCTGGCGTCGCTACCTGCACCCGCAGGTCGCCAGCGTCGAATGCAAGGGCGACGGCCAGCGCTTCATTCTCCGGCACGAACGAGATGTCGCCGAGGAACGGCAGTGAGGTGCCGAAGAAGCCCAGTTTGTCGCCGAGCCGCCAATCTGGCAGATTCTGTAGCTTTAGGTCAGGCATCGGAAACCGAGGCAGATCAAGCTTGAAGCCGGGCAGCCGCGGCAGATCGATCTCTAGTCCCGCGTCGACCGCGGCGGTGACATCTGCCTTCTTGACGACCGCATCGAACCTCCACGACCCGAGGAATTCGACCTCTGGTCCGCCCATCCCAGATGTCAGATTGATGCTGAGGTCGGCGTGGCCGGCGACTGTCGCCAGGACGTGATCGTCGGGAATGCCGGTAATTCCGTCGACGATTGATGGATCGAACAGCAGCGAGGCCTCGAGCGCTGCCCCGGCGATCGTTTTGGCGCCGAAGACCGCGCTGGCACCGACGTCGATTTCGAGCGGTTGGGACAGCATGCGTCGCAGGCGCTCCCGCATCGCGCGCAACTCTTCCTCCGTCGGCGCTTCCCCTCCCGGTTGGGTCGCCACGTCTTCGAGAGTCCTGAACTGGTGTTCCTTGTCTGCGCCCGTGGGCTTCAGCAGCTTGCGTGGAACGTAGAAGCCAGCCGGCGCCTTCAACGAGAGGCTTGCCGTCACCTGGTCTTTGCTCAGCAGCAGTTCGATCGCGTGTTGGCCGGTGCTCGGCTCGTTGGAGATCAGCGACGGCGCCAGCTTGATCGCAAAGCCGAGGCCGGACCTCTCCGCGAGCAAGATGCTGTCGCGATCATCCGGCATGACTTTGACCGCCCCTTGGTTTCAGTGAGGCGCCATCCGCGGGATCCGATCTACGCGGTGACGGCGAAGTGGATATGGTCCATGTGCTTGTCTAGCGTCGCAGTATCGTAGGCGTGCTTGGCGCCTACGTCGTAGTTCCAGAAGTTGCGATCGGTCTTGCCTGCGACTTTGGCGTCGAAGATGATCTCATCGATGGCGAGCGCAGCCACCTTGGCGTCGGTCGCCACCAGAGGCAGCAGGGTTCCGGCGATGTCCTCATTGCCGATGTCGACTGCCCTACCCGTACCGTGATGGCCTTCAGTGCGGACGATCGAGCTGATCCGGACCAGCGGGACGGTGTTCGACAGCGAAAGAACGAGCGACTGCAGCTTCGCGGTCGCCACCGTCCCAATCGCTGTGCCTAGCAACTCGCCCTTGAGCTGACTTTCCTTGCCGGGATCGAATATGATGCGGCCATTCGCAATGTTCGTCTTGAGCTGATCAACGACGCTCGCCGTCGTGACGGCGGCGTTGCGCTCCATCTCCGCTTGCCGCCTGACTGCCTCTTCTCGTTGCAATTGCTCGGCGGGCGGGCCGCCGCTCGGGCGGATGCCGAAATAGGCGTAGGCCGCAGAGACCGCGAGTCCAAGCCACGTCGATCCGATGTCGGAGACGGTCGAACTGACCTGCGGGTAGAGCATGACGCCGACCACGAGCGCGGCCACGCCGGTGGCCAGCCAGACCAGCAGGTAGCCAACGATTATCAGGTTGGTGCGGAACTGACCCGTCTCAGTCGTTGGGACGAAATGCCCTACGCGCGGAGTGGCGCCAGGTTCGGTGACGCTCAGCTGGGCGATGACCAGAGCGGACACCAGCCCACCGACGGTTGTGACGACGTTGCGGAAGCCTTCGCTGAAGAGTTCGGCGCCGGGCCTGCTGCATACGAAATTCGCGACGCCCGCGGGCGGTTTGCAGTGACCGATGACCGAGAAGATCATGTACCACGTCGAGATCGAGAAAATGGCCAGCAGCACGATGGCCAGCAGACCGCCAAAAAAGGCACCAAAAGAATTATTCATGTCATTTCTCGCCCAGCACTTTGGCAACAGGCTCGGACTCATTTCTCTATGAGTCAATACCGATGTTTTCAGTCATAGGATAAAGCATTGGCACAACTGAAAGCCTCGTCTGACCTGAGACCCTGAACTTCCTCCAGGAATGAGTAGAGTCCGTCGCGAAGGAGACGACGGATGAAGCCCTCACGTTTTTCAGAAGAGCAGATCATCGGGATGCTGAAGGAGCAGGAGGCGGGCGC
>VWVY01000009.1 GCA_009846685.1 Rhizobiales bacterium SYSU XM002
TGGACTGTGACAAAGTCTATTCAGCCGAGCTTGGATAGAGGCAATAGGGCAGTGAAAATAGCACAGCTTTTGTTCTTGACTCGTTCTCCCTTAGCGTTGGTTAGCGAGAAATCAGCGCTATGCCCTCCCCATGCCGCCAGCCTCCATGCAGGGGCAAACGACGAAGGCGCACCGGGCGTGCGCGCGACCTATCCGATGCCAGGCGTCTTTACCGCATACCTGCGCGATCCGTGGGGCAACAAGATCGAACTGGTCCATGGCGGATTCAGCACCTGATCACGGCCCGGCCGAGATCGAAGGGCTGCGCACGCAGGTCGCCGCCTGCACGGCATGCGCGGACCTGCCCCTCGGGCCGCGTCCAATCGTTCAGATCGGTGCAGGCGCGCGCATTCTGATCGCGGGCCAAGCACCGGGACGGCGGACGCATCTTGCTGGGCGCCCTTTCGACGACGCTTCAGGGGCGCGGCTGCGACAGTGGCTCGGCCTCGACGAGGCCACCTTTCGGGATCCTACGAAGGTTGCCATCCTGCCGATGGGTTTCTGCTATCCCGGAACCGGCCGATCGGGCGACCTGCCGCCACGCCCCGAATGCGCGTCGCGATGGCGCCAACGGGCTCTCGATCTGCTTGCTAACGTCCAGTTGACCGTCGTCATCGGACGCCATGCCCAGGCTTGGCACTTACCGGACACCGCAGGCCTGGCGCTGTCGGAAGCAATGCGCGACTGGTGGGTGCGCTGGCTCGAGACCGTCCTCCTGCCGCATCCAAGCCCGCGCAACACAGGCTGGTTACGGCGCAACGGATGGTTCGAAACCGAGCTGTTGCCAACTGTGAAGTCTCGGATAGAGGCAGTCCTCGGTGATTCAACGTTGTGACGCACAGAATGGCCAATTCCCGTCCAGCGAAAGCATCGGCGAAGACCACCAACCTAACGACAGGCTGCGAAAGCATGGTAAAGCCTTTTTTCCCGGCCCCGGCGCCAAGCGTGGGTGGATAGGGCTCATAGCGGATCGAAGCGCCAGTCTCGCCCCTAACTGCAATGGAACTGAGAACTTTTCCTAAGAAGGCAGAGTAAGTCCGGCGCTGGCCCATCCTCTCCGGCATGTGTTGTTTGTGGGTGCCGCAGACCGAGCCTTCCACAAAGCTGCCTGTGAAACCCTTTGCATCGGGTGTCCGCTTTGGCCCGGAAACGCCAGTGTGCTCTACGCGGGCGAACGTCTGATTTGCTCCGGTCGGCGTCCATAACCTGCCGGACCGGATACGGCCCCAGAGCTGTCATAGCGGAATCCCCTTGCCGCCCCGCATGGCCTTCAGCTTGGTGCCGATCAGCGCCATGAGGATGGGCCCGACAGAGAATTGCCCCTCGCGCTTCTTCTCGGTCAGAGCGCGGAGATAGCCGCCGGGGAAGCGCACCTCATCGCCTTTCTGAAGGATCGCCGCGACAACGATCGAGGCATCGGCCTGCCCCATGGTTTCCACGGCATCGCGCCAGGCATCCGGCGAGATGCCGAGCATGGCCCTGACAAGCTCTGCAGCTTTCAGGAATTCGGCCCAGTTGGGCGGTGAAGCCCCCTGCCCTTCCTGTCCCGCGATATAATCGAGGATATCCGGGCAGGCCTCGATCACCATCGGCAGCGGCGTGCCAAGGCTCGGGCGGGATGCCTCGACCGCCTCCCCTTCCCTCACCAACTCAGCTTGAGCTGAACCATGGGTCGCAGGATCGGACTGGCGCTGGTCGCTCCTGTCTTTTTTGAAGGCAGGTTCAGATTCTGGAATGTCTGATTTTGAATTCTGTTTGTGGCGCTCGGAATGGGACTCATTGGCGCTTGTTTTAGTGGAATTTGTGAAGAGTTCCAGGTGCTTCAGGATCTCGGCGGAAAAGTCTTCGAGATCAGCCGCAATCGCCTTCAGCTCGGCAAGGCTGGCGGAGCGTTTGAGACGCCCGATCAGCGCCAGATATTGTCCGTGAAGGCCCTGCCAGTCGCCCGGAAGCGCCTCCTCCATGCCGAGCAGGATCATCTTGGTGATGTCGCGACGCGCCAGCGTGATGCGCTCCCGCGCGAGCCTCAGCGCTCGGCGCTCGGCCTGAACCTCGGCCGCGAGTGCCTCGAACTCCTCGGCTCGCGCGACGAGCGGCGTCAGCTCGAAACCGAAAGCGAGGCTCACCTCGCCATCCATGCCGCGCCGGGCGTAGCGCTTGCCATTGGGGCTGTCGCGGCGAATGACGATGCCGGCCTCCACCAACGCCGCGAGATGCCGCCGAAGAGTCGCCGGCGCGATGCCATGAGCGCGACTGCAGAGCTTCTCGTTGGAGGGGAAGACGATCAGCGGATCACCCGCCGTCAGCGTCGTCTCCTGATGGAAGGACAACAATGCGTGAAGCACAGCAATGGCCCGATCCGGCAGGCCGAGCTTGTCCTTGGCCTCCGTAATGGCCTGAAAGATTTTCCACTTGTGGACGGTCTTTTCCGGTTCAACCGCCCTCGCCTGCTGCTGCGTGGCGATCAGGCCAAGCGACAGCGTTCGCCGCCCGAAGGGCGTCGTCACTAATCCCTGTTGCGTCATAGTCCTTGCCTCAATCAGGCAAAAGAATTGAGCCCGCCGAAAAGGCAGTTGTCCGCTCGGGACTCTTGACAGCGATTCGCGGAAGTGGGATTCTCAAGGTGCGAACAAGAGAGGGCTTCCGGTGGAAACGTCGGGGGCCTTTTTCTTTTGTCGAATTGTCCTTTCCTGGTTGGGTCAGTGGTTCGGGTTCACTGGCTCCGCTTCTCGTACTCCTCGAAAAGCGAGGCGAGGCGTGAGCCTAGAAAAGTCGCGAAGTCTTTCGGCACCGCTGGGTCGAACCGCAGGATGGTTCGACCGCTATCTTCGGCCAGGAAGGCAAGCCCCCTCCCCTCGCCGCTTGACCAGATTGGTTGCGGCTGAAGCGGTTTTTCCGGCTTTGAGATTGCAGCCAGAACCCTCAGGAACCGGGTATCTGAATCATGGCTGAGATCGGGATCGGCAAGAACACGCTGAACCACGGCCAGCGCCTTTCCCTGTTTGAGACGATCCGAGAGATCCATCCAACGGCGTCGGCCCGCCTTTGGTGCAGGTCCGATTGCTCGGGCAATCGGTTCAGGCACCGCCCTTGCGACGGAGATAAGCTTGGAGAGTTCCGTCTTGTCGGTCGACAATGCCGCCATGATCAACTGGCGATCAGTTCCTCGATCTTCGAGAGATTTCGCGAACATCGCCTTCTCGATGAAGGACAGATCTTTTCGCGCCGAGTTCTCCAATCCCTGGGCTAGGACAAGAGCCTCATCATCGAATGCGCGAATAACGGCCTTGAGCGACAGCCCCAGTTCCTTCGCAGCCCGCCAGCGGCGATGCCCGTAGGCAAGCTGAAAATATCCGTCGCGAACAGGATGCGGGCGCAGCAGGACCGGAACCTCCTGTCCGTGCTCCCGCAGGGACGCCTTGAGCTGTTCAAACGCCTCGTCATCCGCCTGGTCAAAGCGGTCCAGAACGAAGGACGGCTCGACCCGCGCAGGATCGATCTCGACGACGTTCTGTCCCTTCGCCAGAGCCTCTTTCAGGGCCCGCGCTTCATCTTCGATCTTGTCCAGCGTCAGCCCCATCGTTCGTACGGGCCCCGCCAGCGTTCGCTGCGGCGGCTGCGCGGGTGGAGCCTGTTCAACAGGAGCAGCCGCGGCGGGAGCAGAGTTGGCCGCGGCCAACTGTTCCTCGATCAGGGACTTAATGAGATTGCGGCGCGTCATGCATCTCTCCCCCACGCTTTGCGGATGAGCCCAAGAATCTCGCCATTCACTGCATCGAGCGATTCAATCGCACGATCATAAGTCGCACGCCCAACTGCGCCGCGATCAAGTTCATAGAGGGATTGTTTGGTGAGCCCAGCATCAGCGATGGCAGTGGATTTCCATACCGTCGCTGCCAGCACATCATCTCCAAAGAGCCCGCGAAGCAGCGCCACGACCTGCGACTGCGGCCCATCATGAGGTTCATGCCGGGTGACAACGTAGCGAATGAAATCGTGGTGCAGATCACCGCCTGCATTGCGGACAACGGACATCAAGTCGGCCGTCATCAGCAGAAACTGCGACATCGAAGCGACGTCGACCATCTGCGGATGAATTGTCACGAGCAGCGAGGTCGCGGCACACAGCGCTCCGAGCGTCAGGTAGCCGAGCTGGGGCGGGCAATCGATGATTACCACGTCATAATCAGCCTCGACTTCGTTCAGCGCCTTGCCAACGCGCTGGAAGAACAATCCGCCAGCCGGACGACCACCTTCAAGGAGAGCTCGGGGTGTATCATGCTCAAACTCCATCAACTCGAGATTGCCGGGGATCAGATCGAGGCCGTCGAAATAGGTCTTGCGAATGCACGACTTTGCAGAACGACGGGCATCGTCGTAGCGGATAGCTCCGTAAAGCGTGTCCCCTTCCGCAAGATCGAATTCCGGCTGAAGCCCCAGCATGGCCGTCATCGAGGCCTGGGGATCAAGGTCCAGAGCCAAAACCCGATATCCGCTCAATGCAAGAAATTGTGCCAGATAAAGCGCCGTTGTTGTTTTGGCTGAGCCGCCTTTGAAGTTGACGCAGGCGATTGTCTGAAGCCGCTCACCGGGCTTACGGTGAGGCAGAATAACGTCGGCATCACGAGGCTTGGCATTGGCGATGTAGCGCCTAAGCACGTTGATTTGTGCCAGCGTATAGGAGCGCCGGCCAGTCAGGGAAACCTCCGGCGTCGGCCCAATTCCGTCAATCGAAAGCTGGCGGAGATAACCGTCAGACACATTCAGCAGCCGCGCAGCCTCGCCGGAGGTAAACGACCTCAGAGATTTCCTGCTATCTGGTGGAAAGAGTCGCGACCCGAGCGACTGCAACTGCCCAGAGAGCAGCTTTGCATGCGCCGCAATTTTGGCGTCTGATGCGACCCGACCGGAACGAAGCGAAGCCGTGTCCACGAATTAATTCTCCGATACGGATTTCAGTGCGACGCACCAGAATTTCCGTATCAGGAGAGACACGATTCCTTCGCACGAGCAAGAACTTTATCGTTAAGCCACGTTAACCCGATTCTAGAAATGGCCTGCTCAGAAAGTTGGCCGCGGCCAACTCGAGAAGACCGCCCACCTTTCGGCGGGCGGCCCAATGCCCTCGCCCTCAGTGGCGAGAGCGCTTAGCGGTGCTGCGCGGGCGGTTCCAGAGGAGGTCGAAGCCACCGTCACGATTGACCACCAGGTTGGCGAAGATGGGCTTCGGGAGGCTGGGGTCATCGATACGGACCTGATGATATTCGCGGCCACTCTCACGGGCGGTCTTGGGCCATGCGGCGCCGAGCTCGATATCGCCGGCGTAGAGGCGGAAGGAGGGTGCACCCTTGCTCTCGCTTTCGACCGGCTCGAAGGTCGCCTGTGTGTCGAGGGTCAGGGTCTTGATTGCGCCCTGGAGGAAGCCATCCTTGGCCAAAGAGAAGGTGCCGATCGTCGCCATATGAATTCTCCATCTGTCTTGAGCTTCAGGCTCGCATCCATCGCGTTCCTGATGGCGATCGAAAGACCGGTGGCGAAGCGACCGGCACCCTGTGGGCCGAAACGAAGTGGAGGACGGGACAGACGGGGAAATTTGTTTCGCGATGCAAAGGCGGGTTACCCGCCGGCGGAAATTTCTTCGGAGGGCCCGTTGCCAGGTCGAAGCGAGGATGCGCAGCAGCCGGCCTCCGGTCAGATCCGCCCATCAGGGACGCGATGGACTGCGCCAGCATCTCGGGACAGGTGGTCAGACGACATGGCGCCTGAGGCTCGCCTTCCCTGCCAAGGATTTGAACTCTCCGAGTGCATTCCCCCCTGCTCTCAGGCCTCTGGGGTCGCTGTGGCGAAACGAAGAGGAAGCAGCGGCCCAACCAACCGACTGTGTGTCACGGCAGTGAGAATGCAAGCCTGAGCCATGATCCAGCGAGACGTCGGCAGATCCAGCTTCGGGGACCAACCCATACCAGCCACCCCTGCCCTGCCGGCCCCAATCAAACGTGGCATCCGCAAAGAGCCTTCGCCCTGGTCCGGGCCAATTCGCATCGTCAGCAGACCAGGACATTGACCAGTGAGAGCCTACCCGCCGATCCTGGTGCGCGGGCTCATTTCGTTGGAATTTGAAGCTTCAGCATCGAACGCATCAAATCTTCGCTTCCATTTCCTCCCAGGATAGCGGTCATTTTGGGGAAAATGGCGACGGGCTGCACCACAGCTCAAACACACGCACATTGAATGACCGGAGCACACTCACGAGAGAGCGTCTCCGACCTCAATCAATGCGGCACACAGTAATCGAGAAGTCGGCAGCGCCTATGCGCCGCCTGCCCTACATTTCCAGACCGGGATACCGAGCTTGCGCGCCTTGTCCCCGAGGTTCTCGACGATACCCGAGCCCGGGAACAGGATCAGGCCGATCGGCATGGCCTCGAGCAACTGATCGTTCCGCTTGAAGGGCGCGGCATTGCGGTGCTTCGCCCAGTCCGGCTTGAAGATCACCTGGGGCACTTTCCGGTTCTCGGCCCAGCATGCCGCGATCCGCTCGGCACCACGACTGCCACCACCGTGGAGCAGCACCATGTCTGCGTGCTTGGCGCGGGTCTTGTCGAGAATATCCCAGATCCTGCCGTGATCGTTGTAGTCGGTCCCGCCAGCAAAGCCGATCCGGTGGCCTGCAGGGACAAGGACTGTCGTCTCGGCCACCTTCCGGGCGTTGATGAAATCCCGGCTGTCGATCATGGCCGAGGTCAGGGCGCGATGATTGACGATCGATCCGGTACGGGGGCGCCACGTCGAGCCCGTCTCAACGGCGAAGAGATTGGCCGCGCTGTCCCGGAAATACTCGAACGCGTTGCGGCGTTCGATGAGCGAGAGACCGAGAGCCGTCAGGCGCTCCAGCTCCACCGAGCGAACCTCCGAGCCATCCTGCTGTCCTTGCGAATTTTTCTGGGCGATCTCGTTGTCATCGAGCAGGCGGCCCATGCGATCGGTCTGGCGGTGGAAGAGATTGACGAGGCTCCAGAGGAGATCAGGCAGATCCGGTTCAAGGCGCGTTTCGGCAAAGAGACCGGTTGCTGCTTCAAAGATTGTCGCCAACGCGAGCTCGGCAGCCTCAGGCGAGGGGAGGGGGCTCGGATCGCCCTCTTCCTCCAGTGGCCGGTAGCCATGGAGCTGAAGCTCATCGAGGAGGTATGCCGAGGGCGAAGCCATGGTGACATCTGCCCTCTCGTCCCTGAAGTCCTGATCATCCAACATCGTCGCGCCTTTCGTGAGATCGACCCCGCATCCGCGCAGGGCCTTGACGGGCGATAAACGGGCGCGAGGGGCGGGGCGGTGCATCCCAAGGGCCCTTGGGCCCCGCCAGGGACCGCAACGGAGAGAAGGACAGCGCCAGCTGTTGCACCGGCCTGAACCTTGTGGCCCGATCGACCGTCTCTCCAAGGCCCGGGATGCCGGGCTCTGACACCGACAGGGTGAGCGGAGGGAAGAGGGATTCGGTTATCGCTGTAGGCAGAGGTTAACAACGCATTAACCCATCACGCCGCCAGCCACTCTGGCCATTGCCTCCGGAGGTTGGCCACGAGCACGTCCCTGCCGAGGAGACGTAAGTCAGCGTTGAAGTCCTTCAGCACGGGCCGGAGGAGCGACACCCCGATCCCGCTCTCCACTGCACGGCTCGCGAGTTTCCGGGCTGCACGGAGGCCCGCCGGGTCATTGTCTCGGGCTATGAGCAAATATCTCACCCATCCCGGCAGGATGAACCCGGCGAGGTGCGAGGCCGAAAGGGCCGCGACCATTCCGGCCGAAGGCAAAATGGCGGCGAGCGAGAGAACGGTTTCGACACCCTCACCTATAAGGAGCGTCCTTGTCGGGCATGCTGGATCATCATGGCGAAGCCAGACACCATGGCCATGGATATGCCCCAGAGAGCGCCTGGGATCGTCAAGGACGGCCTTCCGGCCATTGGAGGCCAACCAACAGCGCTGGATGCCACTGAGGCCGCCTGAGGCGTCTATGACGGCTGCGAGCAGGGCAGGGTGGAAGGTAATCTCGTTAGTCTCGTGGTCGCGATATTCCAGCCTAGGGTGGAAGCGGAGATCTGCGGGGTAGGGCGGCTCGAGCTTGCGGGAGCGGAGATAGGTCTCAACCAACGTACCGGACAGCGACCTGCCATCGGCCCAGATGCGTCTTGCGATCGCCGAGGTGTCCGTTCTCGCGACGAACTGAGTCCCACTGGCGTAGCCATCTTTGGCGGCCACGGCTGGATTCCCAAGGAAGCGCCGCGCCTCGGCCAGTGTTTCGGCAAGACTGCGATGTCCCTCCCTTGCAGAAAGGAGATCCAGAAGATCACCGTGTTCGCCAGTCGCGGCGTCCTGCCATTTGCCCCGTGCGCCTTGGCCATGCGCCGGTCCGGTGAGCCTGACAAAGAGTGAACTGCCCTTCGTGTTTCCGGTATCGCCAACGATCCAGTATCCCCCAGACCTGTGCCCATTCGAGAGGTAGGTTCGGCAGAAGGCCTCCACGCGTTCCGCCAATTGCATCGCGAGGTCGCGCGCCGGAGACCCGGCGCTGAAATGTTGTCGTGACATCACATCCCCCTTAGGCCGCGTTGACACGCGCCGAAGGCACGATGCGGAGCAGGGGGTAAAGGTCGAAAAGGCGGCCGAGGATTTTGGCGGCATCATCACCAACAGGCACAAAGAGCCGCAGCTTCCAGGCGATGATCTCAGAGTTCAGACCAAGGGATTTCAGGCGCTGGACATCGAGATCCGAGAACCCCGCGAGCTCGATCCGATGACGTCCCATCACAAGGGAACGCTTGAGTGTCAGCCCGTCCCGCAAAACGAGGCCAGTATTGTCACGGATGATCGTGTCCGCAGTCTCCGCTGCCGACAGGGCAGGGGCCTCCGACAGAAGCGTTTCCTTCAATGCTGCTGCGGTCGCGGGCGAGACGAGCCGGCCAATCAGGCGCTGGCCGCAATCGGTTTGCAATCGATAGACCCGGGTGTTCTCTTCCGGAAACTGCTTCCAGACCGGAAGAAGCAAACCGACGACCATGTGAAAGCGTGTCTCGGTGAAGGGTGGGATCTCGCCGATTTCGGTTTCCCAAGCCGAGCGAAAGCTGTTCTCATCCATCTCCCGCCATTGGGATTTCTCAAGCGCCTCAACGGGTATGACATCTCGAGCATTGGGCCGGATCAGTCTGACGCGAGGCGTCACAGAGCCATCATCCTGCATCAGGCTCGTCGTCGGGATTACGAGCGCGGCCCGTTCGGATTGCCGGTTAAGCATCAGCCGCGCCTTCGGGTTGCCATCGCGCTGTGCGAAAACCTCCCCGGCCGTTGTAATCTCAGTCCGATCCTTGCGCAGAAGCGTCATCAGCGACGTCGTGGCGCCACTGGCGTGATGGGTCGCGATGACCTTCTCCTCCTGAACCATGAGGCTCTCGGCCCGCACGGTTTCGACGCCGATATCGAATGTTCCGGATTGCATGGCTCCTTCGATCGCTGTCTCCATCAGGCTCTCGAAGACCTCGAAGAGCTGGTTCTGGAGCGCGATCGGCAAAGCGAGGATGCGATTGAGGAACGTCGTGATGGGCGGAAGCTCTTCCAGCAGGCTACCATCCCGATCTGTGAGATTGAGCCCCGTTGCAGCCTCGAATCGCGCAAGCGAGCACGCCTCGACCTTGCCGGCATAGATCAGCTGGTAAAGCTGGCGGAGCGCAAGGCGGCCATAGACGGATTCGAGATTGTCCTCGGCCCGGAACATGCCCTGGCCGCCGGTCTGGCGCTGTCCCCGCGTGATCGCGCCAAGCGTATCGAGACGCCGGGCAATCGTGGACAGAAACCGCTTCTCACCCTTCACATCACTCGCTACGGGCCGGAAAAGTGGCGGCTGCAACTGGTTGGTCCGATTGGTGCGCCCCAACCCCTGAATCGCGTTGTCGGCCTTCCAGCCGGGCTCGAGGAGGTAATGGACGCGCAGGCGCTGGTTCTTCGCCGAACGCTCGGCGTGGTAGCTCCGGCCAGTGCCACCGGCATCAGAGAACACGAGGATCCGCTTCTGATCCCCCTGAAACGCACGGGTCTCACCGAGATTGGCCGATGCAGCGCGTGTTTCGACGCAAAGGCGCTGTGAACCATCCGGGTTGGCCTTGGCGACGATCCGCCGCGAGCGCCCGGTCACCTCCGCGACCATATCCGTCCCGAAGCGCTGGATGATCTGATCAAGCGCACCCTGAACGGCAGGGAGAGACGCGAGGTGCTCGATCAACCTGTCCCGGCGATCGATCGCCTCGCGCGATTGGATGGGGTTGCCATCCTCATCGAGGGCAGGGCGGGACTGAAGGTTCCCATCCTCGTCGGAATAGACCTCGAAGAGTTGCGTCGGGAAGGAATGCGCAAGGTAATCGAGGACATATTCCCGAGGCGTGATATCGACCGAAAGATCGTTCCATTCCGCTGTCGGGATCTCGGCAAGGCGCCGTTCGAGCAGGGCCTCGTTGGTCGAGACGATCTGGACGACCGAGGCGTGCCCTGCCTCCAAATCCGCCATGATCGCCTGGATCAGACTCGGCGCCTTCATCGCGGTGATGAGATGGGCAAAGAAACGCTGCTTGTTCGATTCGAACGCCGAGCGCGCAGCGGACTTCGCGTTCTTGTTGTAGGATTTGCCGCCTTCGCCGGTGATATTCGCGGCCTCAAGCGCGGCATTGAGGTTGTTATGGATGATCTCGAAGGCCGAGGCATAGGCATCATAGATGCGGATCTGCTCTGATGAGAGCGGATGCTCCAACATCTCGACCTCGACACCGGCATAGGAGAGGGCGCGGGCGGTGTAGAGCCCGAGGGCTTTCAGATCGCGCGCCAGCACTTCCATGGCCGCGATCCCACCGGCCTCCATCGCCTCGACAAAGGCCTCGCGGGTGGCAAACGGCATATCCGTGGAGCCCCAGAGCCCAAGGCGAGAGGCATAGGCGAGGTTCGAAACCGTCGTCGCACCCGTCGCCGAAACATAGAGCACGCGGGCCTGCGGCAGGGCGTTCTGGAGACGAACGCCGGCGCGGCCCTGCTGCGATGCCGCCTTGTCGCCTCGTTCGCCTTTCTCAGCCGCGGCATTGGCCATCGCATGCGCTTCATCGAAGACGATGACGCCATCGAAACCAGAGCCCAGCCAATCGATGATCTGCTTCAGGCGAGACGCCTTGATCGTGCCATCCGGGCCCTGGCGTTCGTCCGAGCGCAACGTGGCATAGGTGGTGAACAGGATCCCCTCGGGAAGAGTGATCGGTGTGCCCTGCTTGAACCGGGATAGTGGGACGATCTGCAGCTTCTCCTGTGCGAGGGCTGACCAATCGCGTTGGGCGTCCTCGAGAAGCTTGTCGGATTTCGAGATCCAGAGGGCCTTTCGCCGGCCCTTTATCCAATTGTCGAGAACAATGCCCGCCACCTGGCGTCCTTTGCCGGCCCCTGTCCCGTCGCCGAGATAGAACCCGCGCCGGAACTGGAAAGCCGCCGCATCACCTTCTGCAGCGGCTTCCAGCGCATCGAAGGTCTCGTTGACGCGCCAGAAGCCTCCAAGGTGCTGGCCATGCGCCTCGCCGGCAAAGATCACCGTCTCGAGCTGGGCATCCGAGAGCATCCCGTCGGAAATGACTGCTTCAGGCAGATACGGTCGGTAGGAGGGTTGAGGTAACGCCACTGACGCCATGGCAGCGGATTGCACCAGCACGGTCGGATGCGGCTTGGCGCCGTTGATCACAATCGATTGGACGGAGTAGGGCTCGTAAAGCCCTGTTGCTATCTCCGCCCCGGGCGAAGCCACCTCGTCGCGAGGGACATAGGCAAGTTCGGCGATCCCGGACGCAATAGCGGCGGTCTGCGGCCCCAAATCGCCCGATGACGATGATAGTGCAACCGCGGCCGAACGGGCCGCTTCAGCCGTGGGGATTGTGATACCAGCGCTTTCTACTTCAGTACTGTCTAATGGTTCTCGTGCTGATACCGCCAACAACCCCGGCACTGGAGGGGAACCACCTCCCGCCTCCTCTCTCGACGTCACCCGCTTCGCCGCTGGATCTTCGAGCGCCGACCGCCGGCTCCGGCCGAACCCGGAGAGGCGAGAGATGGAAGGTGTTGACGGCACCGCAATAGGCGAAGCGACAACAGGGGCGCGAAGGGGGATTACCGGCGATTGAACCCGCGCGGGCACGTGCTCTTCCACGAGAGCGAGCAGGTCGCGAAGATTGGCGACCGGCGGCAGCGGCACCGGAAACTGCCCCGGATCCGCCGCGGGAACCTTGTCGATCACCGTCAACCGGCTCTCGACATCCGTGCCATGCCGCCGGAAGAACCCGCGCCGGAGGGCGAAAGTCGCCTGAACGGTAGAGGTTTGCTGCAGTTTTTCGAAAGCGCCGCGCCAGGTTCGACCGTAGGGAGAAAAACACTCGCCTGTGATCGCGACAAGACGACCATTGGGTTCCAGGCGCGCAAGGGCTGAGCGGATATGCTCGAACGTCGCCGACGCGTGCCTTCCGGCGATCAGCGGCGATGCCGAGAAGGGCGGGTTCATGAGAACCACGCTGGGACGCAGGGCGGGATCGAGCCGATCGTGGATCTGCACGCCATCGAGCCGACCGACCGGAACCTTCGGAAACAAGCCCTTCAGCAGAGCATGCCGATCCTCGGCCCATTCGTTGAGCAGAAGCTTCGCGCCTGAGATTTCTGCCTGAACCGCAAGCATCCCCGTTCCGGCCGAAGGCTCGAGCACCACGTCATCCGGAGAAAGCTTGGCAGCCAGCGCCGCAATGAACGCCAGCTCAACCGGCGTCGAAAACTGCTGGAGCGCCTGCGAGGCTTCCGAGCGGCGGGTTTCCGTCGGAAGGAGGGTAGCAAGACGCTCGAGGATGGAAAGGACCGAGTCAGAGGACCACCCATCTCCAAGAATCGACCTGCCGAACTGCCGGAGGAACAGGACCTGCGCCGACTCGACCGCCTCGTAGGCATCTTTCCAGGACCAGAGCCCTTCGGCATCGGATCCGCCGAAGGTTTCCTCCATCGCGCGACGCATCACGCCGGCATCGATCTTGCCGCCCGTTGCCAAGGTGCTGAGCAAGGTGCGCGCGGCCGCCAACAGGGCCGCACCGCGATCGGAAAGGGGAAGGGCAGGAAAGGGAAGGGCAAGAGTGGCAAGGGAAGCAACGCCAAGGGGTGGCGCAGCATGCAGCACGGCAGCAGAAGGGGTCATCGCAAGTCTCCGGATTGGCAGGAACCAGCCCGGAAAACTCTCTCTTCACCTCCCGGGCTTCATGCGCCCGAAACCACCCCAACCTCTCACGGCATCATACCGTCCCGATCCTCCCGGAATGCGCAGAGCCGTCGCTAATACACGACAATCGGATCGAGATGGCGATCGGTTTCAAGGCGCATCGCTGAACGCCACAACGGCGTCTTGACATACGTCTGATCAGCGCCGCGATACCCGTCCCCGATACGTTCCAGGAGACCAAGCCAGCACAGTGGTCGCAGCACCTGCCCCCAGAAACTGCTCATGATCTCGTCGTAGCCGGATGACCGGTCCGGTTCACCGAAGAGCGCGCAACGCAGTGCGAGACCTGTCGCGCCGGCGTCAACCTCGACATTGATGACATTGAGGTAGATGTCCCAATGCCGCATCTGCATCTCATCGCCAAACCGGGAATACCGTCCGTGGTCGACCTCCAGAAGGTAGAACGGTGCCAACCTCGCGAAGAGCTGTCCGGGACGCCCGGCCAAGCCTTTACCCTCAGCCGTCAGACGGAACGTCCCCTTGAAATGGCGGGCGAGCTTCATGGCCAGCATGACATCGTGAAGCTCCACCAACGGATAGAAGTCGAGTTCGTTGAGAACCTTGTTCACCGCGTAGAGATCGGCTGGTCGATAGTCCGGCCAATCGAAGGCTTCAGCCGCCCACTCGACGAAATGCCGCTTCAAGCCACCGGATTTGGTGAGGCCGATCGGGCCGTTTTCTGCGACATGGGCTAGCGTCTTTTCGATGCTCCGGATCATCGGCGAATGAACAAGCGTCGGCTCCGTGTCGGCGAGTTCCCGGAAATATCTCATCGCTGATTTCGAGCACGAGCTAGGCTATGCGGCAAGCCTCGCGACATGAGGTTCATGAGCAGTGGTGACGCCGGGTCGACCGTCTTCTTGGGGGCCGAAAGCGGAATGGTAGAAATTTGACAGACATAGCTTGGAGCAGACGGGCAGTTTTTGTCAATGCATCACGAGGTGGCTGTCGTAGAGGCGCCGACATTATATGATCTTCGCACGGTAATATTATCTGGCTCTGATCAAGACTTTAGGACAACGTCGATCAATGGATTTGGAAATCGGCGCGCCAACGTGACGGCACAGAACGTTTCGACGATGCCCTCAAACCGAGTTAATTCCACCAGTGTCCCCAGTTCGAGTTCATCACGAACGACAATGGGAGGAATGATCGCCAAGCCGGCGTTGGCCCTCGCGAGAAGGCGGATCATAGCCATATCGTCCACCTCGGCAGCGATGGTTGGCGTTACGGCTAAGCGGGCGACAAGCGCGTCGAACGCCGCTCGCAAGGCGGTTTCCGGTGTCGGCAGGATCAGAGGTTCCGTCGCCAGCAAGTCTCGCAGTTGACGCCCGTGGCGACCGACACGATCCGGTGTGCCAATCAGGCCGATCGGCTGTTCGTCAAGCCGATGTACCAGCCACGAACTTGCGGCGTCGCGTGCCGGCGGAAGGTTGGTTAGCACCACATCCAGTGCAAGGCTCTCCAGACCACGCAACAAATGCGCCTGACTGCCCGACCGGAGCACGACTTCCACATCGCTCCGGCCGATCAGCGGGGCGAGAAACTGCATCTGAAAATTTCGGGACAAGGTGGCGAGGGCGCCGACACGAAGGGCACGGCGGGCACGGCCGGTTTCCTGCAATGTCGCAGTCAGATCATCTGCGGTGCGGAAAATGGCCTCAGCATGATCCAGTGCAATGCGCCCCGCCTCTGTCAGCACAAGGCCACGGCCGCGACGCTCGAAAAGATCGTGACCTAGCGAGGCTTCAAGCGCCTTCAGCTGGGTGGAAAGCGCAGATTGCGACAGGTTGAGCCGGCGGGCCGCGCCCGTCAGCGTGCCATCACCGGCGACGGCGCGAAACAGGCGGAGGTGATGCAGGTTCAGTTGAGCCATTGTTCTATTAAATCGAATTATTTTCTCTATTATATGTAATTTTCTGGAATTTCGGCAAGCGCTAGAAGCCCAATCACTCTTCAGATGGATTGACGCCGAGAGGAAAGCCGTCATGACCAGTCCGCTGCTGTTCTCCGCCTTCCCCGTGACCTTGCTCGCGCCACTGGTGCTGCTGGCCATGGCCGGTCTTTGCCTGTCGCGTCCCGGTCGGCGTCCCGGCCGACTTCCTGCCCTGGCGGAAGCCGCGACATTGGCGGCTGCCGGACTTGGCTTCGCCGGTATGGCCCGACTGTGGGTATCCGGCAAGGCGACCCTGCACATCGGCGGGCTGCCATTGTTCAGGCTCGACACGAACAGCCTGACCATGGTGCTCCTCGTGGCTTTCGTCGGCTGGGTCGTGGTGCGCTACGCGCGGCGCTATCTGGACGGCGAGGCGCGGGAAGGCATGTTCCACGCGCTGACGTTGGCCGGCATTGCGGTTGTGCTGTTGCTTGTTCAGGCTGCCAACCTCGCCATCCTTGCTGCGGCCTTTGTGGCCATCGGCATCGTGCTGCGGCAATTGCTGCTCTTCTATCCCGACCGCGCGGAGGCCAGGCGAGCTGCCGCCAAGTTCAGCCGAGTCTGGGGTGCGGGCGATGCCGCGCTAATCATCGCGACAGCCCTTCTCTGGAACGCCTTCGGCACGCTGGACATCGCGACGATCAACCAGAGGGCCGCCGTCGGCCTCTCGATGGGCGGCCAGATTGCGGTAGCCTTTTTGGTCTTGTCCGCAGCGTTGAAGACAGCCTCGTTTCCGCTCCACGGTTGGCTGACCGAGGTGATGGAAGCCCCCACGCCGGTCTCTGCACTTCTCCATGCTGGCATCATCAATTCCGGCGGCGTTCTCCTGATCACGCTGGCCGGTCTGGTGCAGCAGAGCCCCGGCGCGATGGCTGCGCTGGTGATGGTCGGCGGCCTTACGGCGCTGTTCGGTGGTGTGGTTATGCTGACGCAGAGCGCGGTCAAGACAGCGCTTGCCTGGTCAACCGTGGCGCAGATGGGCTTCATGCTGCTGCAATGTGGCCTCGGGCTGTGGCCGCTGGCTCTGCTCCACATCGTTGCGCATTCGCTCTACAAGGCCCAAGCCTTCCTGGGTTCGGGCAGTGCGGTGATGGCCGTGAATGCCATCCGCAAGCCGGGGCTCGTTGCCGTGCCGGGGCTTGGTGCGGTGGCCAAGTCCTTCGCGCTGGCGCTGGCGCTCTACGGCGTCGTAGCGCTTGCCTTCTCGTTTGTCATTGCCCCGAAATCACCACAGGCCGTGGCGCTCGGCACAATGCTGATCTTCGGCGTGTCCTATCTGATCGCGCAGGGGATGGCCGATGCCGCGCCGGGGGCGCTGACAGTGCGGACCGTCCGGGCCTCGCTGGCTGCCGCCCTCGCCTATTTCGGCTTCCAGGTGGTGGCACAGGCGATCTGGGGCCCGACCCTGCCACCCGCCCCGGCACCCGGGCCGCTGGAATGGGCGCTGATTGTCCTCGCTGTGCTGTCCTTCGGTCTCGTCGCGGGTGCCCAGGCGCTGTTCCCGCTCTGGGCGCACCATCCGGCAACAGCGGGCCTGCGGGTCCACCTTGCCAACGGTCTTTACCTCAATGCCGTCCTCGATCGGATGATCGGCGGCTTCCGCACCTCGCCCTGATCCCCACCGGAAGGAGCTTCCCATGTTCGCGACCTCAATGCAGATTGCCCCGAACCGGATCAACCAGATCATCTATGCAGCGGAAACGGCCGGGCGTGCCATTCCCCCCGCCTTCCCATTGGATGCCACGGTGGCGGTGAACCCCTTCCTTGGCCAGATCGGCGAAGACCTGGCCCATGCCTCGGCCAGATTGAGCCGGGTTGCAGGAATTCGGCTGACCAGAGCGCGGAAGGAATATGCGCAGCTTATCGATGCCGGCGACATCACGGATACCGATCTTGCGGATGCGTTAGCCGCCTGCACCTCGCCGCTGGCCCCGCCGACGATGGAATTTCTGAAATCAAGCATGGGGCAACCCGGGCGGCTCTCCCAGCCCTTGCCGAGCGTGGCCGATCTCGCCGCCAAAATGACAGGAACCGATTGGCCTGCCGTGGTCAGCCGCAGCTTCGGCCTGTGGGCGGCAGGCCATTTCGACCGCGGCCAGGCCTTGTGGACACCCAGGCCCGGTCATGGTGCCTATGCGGCCTGGCGGGAATGGGCAACGCATGATCTTACACCTGAAATTGCCGGGCTTGCCGGCTTCTGTGCGCATGTCGTCGAAGCCCCTGATACGCCGGATCGGGCTATCCTGCGGGCAGCGGAGACTCTCAACCTGACAGCGGAAGCGGCTGAAACCGTATTCCACCGGCTTCTCATCGATCTGGGCGGCTGGGCCCAGCATGCGCGCTGGATGCTATGGAAAGCCGAACTGGCCGGGGGTGGCGACACGACGTTGACCGATCTTCTGGCCATCCGGCTGATCTGGGAAGAAGCGCTGCTGGCACATGCGCCCTCGATCAGCGCGACATGGCAGAAGGCGGTTGATGCCCATGCCGAGCCAATCCGGCCTGATGCCGACCAGGTGATCGACGCAATCTTGCAGGATGCCGCTGAGCGTGCCCATCAGCGGAAGCTGGCGGCGGCCTTGTCTGGCCCCGTCACCCGGACCACGAGGCCCAACTTGCAGGCGGTCTTCTGCATCGATGTCCGGTCCGAAGTGTTCCGGCGGGCCCTCGAAAGCCAGGACGCCGGCATCGAAACCGCAGGTTTTGCCGGGTTTTTCGGACTGCCGCTCGGCCATCGGCCGCAAGGTACCGATGAAGTGACCGCCCATCTTCCTGCCCTTCTCAAACCGGCACTGGTGGCGACGAGCCATGTCGATCAGACCACCGAAGCGGCGACCCGGATCCGGGCACGGGCAAGCCGCGCTTGGGGCCGGTTCCGGCAAGCGGCCGTCTCGTCTTTCGCTTTCGTCGAGGCCGCCGGTCCAGCCTATGGCGCCAAACTGGTCTGCGATTCGCTCGGCGTGGGTGGCAACGGCATGGCGGCCGAACCCTTGCCGCGTATCGAAGGGCGGTTCACGGCGGAACAAAAAGCCCAGACCGCTGCAACTATCCTCCGGGCCATGAGCATGACGACCGGGCATGGGAGGCTCGTGCTGCTGATCGGCCACGGTGCCCAGCTGCGGAACAACCCGCACCAGAGCGCCTATCATTGCGGGGCCTGCTGCGGCCAGACCGGCGAGGTTTCGTCGCGGCTGCTCGCCGCGCTCCTCAATGATCCCGAAACCCGAGCAGGGCTGCCGGCGCATGGCATCATCCTGCCGGCAGACACCCACTTCATGGCAGGTTTGCATGATACAGTGACTGACACTGTCACGCTTTATGCTGATACCTCCGCGCCGGATCATGTTACCGACATAGCGCGGGCGAAGACATGGCTTGCCAAGGCCGGCGCCCAAGCGCGAGCCGAGCGGGCGCCGAAACTGCCTGGCGCAGCGGCAGCCAGCCTCTTGCGCCGGGCAACCGATTGGGCGGAAGTCCGGCCGGAATGGGGCCTAGCTGGCTGTGCCGCCTTTATCGCCGCACCGCGGGACGCCACGGCCGGCCGTGACCTTTCAGGCCGCGCCTTCCTGCACAATTATGACTGGAAGGCAGACAGGGACTTTGCGACACTGGAACTGATCCTCACCGCGCCCGTCGTGGTGGCCAGCTGGATCAGTTTGCAATATTACGGCTCGACCATTGCCCCGGAGCTTTTTGGCGGGGGCAACAAGCTGATCCACAACGTGGTCGGCGGGATCGGCGTGGTGGAAGGCAACGGGGGCACACTGCGCCCCGGGCTGCCCTGGCAGAGTGTCCATGACGGTGCGAAAGCGGCACATGATGCGCTGCGGTTGTCGGTGATGGTTGAGGCACCGACAGAGGCAATCATTGCGGTCCTGCGTGAGCACGAAACGGTTCGCCAACTTTTTGACAATGGCTGGCTTCATCTTTTTGCTTTGGAAGGAGGCCGGGTGAAAACGAGGTATCGGACTGGCTTGCGCTGGGAGGACCAGAACGTCATATGATCGCAGCATGAAGTTGGCTGATGGTGTCCCACTGTGCCCGAAGCACGGTACCTCTTTGGTCATTCGCCAGCACTGTCAGGCTCCTCGGAACGTTCGGTTCCGGTCCACTACCGTGCAGCCTTGGACGACCGCAATGGGGGCGCGAAGCTGCCGTTAGCCAAATCTGGCTCCCGCCCCGGTAAAGGTATACCCGTTGGCCATGACGCCCTCGTCCACGGCATCGTCCGATATCTGGTACTCGTATTCCCGCTCGAGTTGCCGGTATAGCCACCGCGCGAGATCGCGCAGGGCTTCGGAAACGGTCGCCTCGGCATTGGGTGTCGGCGGCTGATATCGGTCACCGCTCCGCTCAATCGAAATCTCCATCGAATGCTCGTGGTAGTACCGCCCCCGATGGGTGGCCCGGGCTTCGAGGGCATAGAGGTTCCTGCGCTGGATCATCTGGAGTTGATCCGCGATGGTAGCGAGGCGTTCGTCCTTGGGTGCATAGGCGCGGATTTCGCGCGCCGCACCCTTGCGATAGCTGTACCTGCCTTCGAAGCACGCCCCATCGCCCTGGCTCGAAAAGCCCGAGAACCAGATGCAGGGCTTCTGGCGGATACCCCCGCCGTAGAGGCGGACGGGTCGGGTTGCGAGATGCACACCGAGGATTTCGCAGATCTGCTCGAAATCCTCGAAGATGAACTCGTGCCAGTCATCATGGGGTAGGCCTTCGCGATACCAGTTGCGAGCGCGCTCCCTGGCGCGCTCGTCGAGTTCGTCGAAGGTGTACACAGTGGTTTCGATCACCTCAGGCATGGGGGAGCTCCCGGATCGGGGAATGGGGATCAAGGTCCACTTCTATCTTTTGCGTCCGCCCCATCCAGGGCGCCGGCTGAATGGCCCGGACCCAGTCGGCAAAGCTCGGGATGAAGCCGAGATCCTCGGTGACATGCTGTTCGCCCACCCAGCGCGTCGGGATGATGCGGCCCGATGAAAGCGTGATCGTCATGCCGAAGATCGTCTCGGCCATGAAGATGCCCTCGGCATGATGGCGAAGCGCCCGGTGGCGAAAATCCGCGATGATCTCCTTGGAGGCATCGAACCAGGCGTGGATAGCGAGATAATCCTCGACGCGGCCGCCCCATTTCTTCTGTGAGGAGAGAGCGTGGTGATAGGGATGAGCCATGGCCACCTCCGCTCAGAACGTGTGGGAATAAAATTCGGAGGCGGTGATCCGTTCGTTGTAGTCGAGCCGGATCTCGAGGGCGGGGGCATCAAAGACGAACTCACCATAGGCGCCCTCGTTGTTCTCCCAGCCACCATGGGTTTCGCTCAGGGCGTCGTATACGAGATGTTCGATCGCCTCGGTCACGGTCATCGAGCGGGGTTCCGGTTCGGGCCTGCCCCAAACAATGGCAACGATGGCGATGGTCTCTGGCGGGAGGGACACCTCGGCACCGGAGGCCGCTCGGGCGGCGATGCTCTCGATCTGGCCGCTGTCGCCATAGCCGTCGAACGAGACGGTAACCGTCGAAATCCCAGCGCCGGCAAGCGCCGCAAAGACGGCGGCCTTGTTGGCAGGGCGAAAGCTCGCCCGGGCGGCATTCTCCGTGGCGATTTGGGTCATGATGTCGGCCATGGTGACGGGCAACACGACGAGAGGTTTGTTGTCGGGGTCGGGATTGGTCGGCTGATTAGACATTTGAGGTCTCCTGAACGGGAATAGCCCGGCGCGAGCTTGTCTCGGCCGGGCAGGGAAGGGGATTCGGCTGGTGGTTATTCCGCGGCGACAGCGTGAGCAGCGGATTGGGGCAGTGCCTCGCGCAGGAATGCCGGGAGTTCGACGGGATGATCATCCTCTTCCGAGGCTACCCGATCGCTCTTTGTGGGCGGCAGCACGTCTGTCGCCAGCGTCATCTGCGGAGGCGCCGTATCCAGTGAGGATCGCAAGGGCTCGGGCAGCCAGTTCGCGCCGGCGACGAGCCGTTCGGCCTCGATCGCCATATCGGACTTCTTGAGATGATCGATCATCTGAGCATGCGCGTCACCCTTCACCTCTCGAACCGTCGAGAGGATCTGCGCCTTCGTCACCTTCCCGAAATAGCTCTTCGCGGTCGCGGACCAATGCCGGCGCATGTCGAGCCCGAGGTGATCGGCGAGGTGATCGGCATGCGCGAGTTCCCGCGTCCGGCGCACATGCGGAAGACGGAGCGCGTTGAGACCCGTCGAGACACACCAGGCAAAGAGCGCCGCCAGAGAATCCGGGTCAAAGCCGACGAGCGTAGCCCAGAGATCTCCAGGGTCCTTCGGCAGCATCCCCGCCCAGCGCGTCTGTCGCGCCTCCATCCGTGCGGCGATCTCGCTTTGGCCGAGATCGGGCGCCTGCGTGTCGAGCGTCGTCGGACGAAGATCGATCTCGAGACAGGTGTCGGCGCCGGCAAAGCGATAGAAGGTCTTGAGTGCCAGCGCATGGGTGAGGGCAAGAAGTGCGGTATCCGGGTCGTCGGCCAGTGCCTCACGCAAGGCGATGGTCCGATAGGCCGTGAGTTCTGCAACGAGACGATCAGACAACCGAGTATGGGATTCCACGCCCTCGGCATCCTCCTCCGATCCGGGCCCAAGTTGATTGTCCGTGGCAGCGCTCGACATCGCACTCTCGCCTTGCCTCGCCGCGCCGTCAGCAGAATTTGGTGGCAGGGACGTCCGATCCTCCGGCCGGATGAAACCGCGTTCGATGCGCAGGCGCCCGTCATCCTCGATGCTCAAGAAGACACCGGCGTGTCCGATCTCGTCCGTGAGAAAGGTTTCGGGGCGTTCATCGATGCTGGCCATGATCGCTTCGAGATCCGCCATCCGCTCGTCGATCTCGTAGGGGAGTTCTTCAACGCCCTCGTATTCTTCGGAGAGGGTGTCGTACGCCGCAAGCGCCGCGTCGTAGCGCGCCTGCTCCTCGTCCGTGACCTCAGCTGGGGTGGAGGAGAGCCGCGTCAATCCGTTGAGATGTCCGTAGGGGAACTGCAGCGCGGTCTCGACCCATTTCCAGCCCTCGGCGCGGATTTCCATTGCGGCTCCCGCGAGCTTCTCGGTGGCCAGTCGCTCAAGAAGGATGACATCCTGATACCAACCGCCGCCATCCTCCGAGAAGAGATCGCGCAGGATGATGCCGCCGGCGGCTTCATAGGCCTCGGCACCGACGAAGAGGACGCGGCGGTCATTGCCCTTGACCGCACCTTCCGTGAGAAGACGGCGGATCGTGTAGGGCTCCCTGGAATAGCCATGCCGGATCTGCTCCCAGATCGCTTCCTGACGCGCGTGATCGCAGGTGACGCAGAAGGCCATAAGCTGATCGAGCGTCATCTCGTTCTCAGCATAGGCTGCGAGCAGCACGAGGCTTGCCGAGGCGAGCTTGAGGCGCTGGCGCACAATCTGAGGGGTGACAAAGAACCGCGCCGCGATGTCCTCGACGGACAGACCCTCGTCATCCGCCAGTGCCTTGAACGCACGAAACTGGTCGAGCGGATGCAGCCCCGCGCGCATCATGTTCTCCGCGAGCGAATCCTCGACCTCAATGCCCGACGCTTTGACCAGGCAGGGGATGGGATGATCCGGCGCAATCCGACCTTCGACGCTGAGTTTCTGGAGCGCCGCCAGACGTCGCCCCCCAGCCTGAACCGCGAATTGACCGGTCTCCTGACCGGCCTCATCGGTCACGGGACGGACGGAAAGGGACTGGAGAAGGCCACGCCGCGCGATATCCTCGGCCAATTCGCTGATACTCGCGCCCGATCCAATCCGCCGGACATTGGCGCCAGAGGCTAAAAGCTGACACAGCGGGATTTCCAGAGGCGAGGCCAGCGCGCTGATCGCAGAAGGTGTTTCAGGGGTACACGGGGTCGTTTCGGTCATCACCGTCATCTCCACGACGGCCGGGGAAAACCTCTCTCTTCCCCTTCCAAACCGTCACAGAACCCCGCCCACTCTCTCCCTCCGGCCATACGTCAGGTGACGCACGCCCAAGTGAAAAGGTTCACACACAATCTAATATATTGCAGATTGTATTATTCTTGCGGCTCTGCCATCCCTCGCGGCTTCCACAGCAGGGCATGCGAATCGGGGGAGAAGAATGCCGGACCAATCGCTGGAGGACGCCGTCCCGGAGCGGGCGTCGATCGGATTTATCGTCGCCTACCTGAAGACTCGACCCAACGAGAACGTGAAGGACCTTATCGGTCGACGGATTGCAACAGGCGTCTTCCGCGGCGATACGGATGAAGTGGTCTACTGGGCGGCCGTTCACCACGCGTATCGGGGAAAGGCGCTCGAAAACAACCTCAGACAGGAAGTTCTCGCCTGCCTTTGTGATCCTGCTGCCAACGATGCTTGAAGAGGGTCACCCCGCTTCTGGTGGCATCGCCGCCTGTATGCAATCCACAATCTGCAATTCGTTATACACTATTCAGTTGCGGATTGTGCAATTTGCATGCGACCCTTGATCGTCTCTCAATCGATCAACTTCAGGCAGGGCAATGGCTCCCAAAGCCGGGCGCGGCAGGACGGCAGAAAAGACACTCGCATCCGTTCTCGGAATCCGGCTCGAGCAGATCGCTGCCGAGCATGATGACTTGTCTGCGTTCCTCGCCCGGGTCGGAATCTCACCGGGGACCTACTACCTTCTCGTCAAGGGTGACGCGAACCCGACCCTTGATACACTCGAACTGATCGCCAAGGGTCTCGGCCTCTCGGTCTGGGAACTCCTCGGGCTCAACGATGGCGACGTCAAGAAGGCGCTCGACGCTCGCGACATCGATCTCGAGGCCATTCGGGCAGCCAGCCGTGCCCGAGTCGAGGCCCTGACGCAGCTTGAAAGCCAGCGGGTGGAGTTTCGGAAAAAGTCTGCAGGGCAATCGGGAAAGTCGACACACAAGGGCTAAGGCAGCCATGTTCAACAAAGTTTTCTTTGTTGGACATGCGGCGCACCGCACTGTTCATGCTCTCGGCAAGACTTCGACGCTCGCGGCTTCGCCGGCCATGATCAGCGCTCTATCCAGTGTCACCAGGGGCAGTCTCTTGCGCTGTGCCAATTCCAGATAGGCAGCATCATACACCGTGAGCCCATGGCGATCAGCAAGCTGCAAGGTCGCCTTCCAAGCGTGCTGCTCCGTTTCTGGGTCAATAGTGATACCGAGAAGGCCAAGGTCGGCAAGCGCGTCATCCCGCTGCTTGATCGTTATCCTCTCCCGGCGCACCGCCACTCTCAGGATATTGGCGACTTCGAGCAGCCATAGTCCAGGAACGATGGCACCCTGCTCGGCGACATGATCGAAAATGCTCTCGATAGCAGGCGTTGTTTCGTCATCGAAAACCCAAGCCAGCGTTGCCGAACTGTCGAGCACAAAACTCATCGACGACCTTCGGACTTGAAAGCAACCCATTCTTCTGCGGTCGGCATGGACTTGGCCCGATCGGATCGTCGCGCCCTGATGCGGGCAACAGCTTCCCGGGCAGCGCTCCGGTCGCGCGCCTCGATCTCGGGAATAAGACGCGCAATGGGCTTGCCATGACGTGTGATCACGACTTCCTCGCCTCTCTGAACGCGATCCAGCAATGTGCCGAGCGTGTTCTTTGCTTCAAAGGCGCCGATCTCGCGCATATTGATCTCCAAACCAGCTTATCTAGCTTAAAATAGCCTTCCGATGCTGTTCGTTCAAGCGAATACATTTCAGAAGGCGGACACGAATCCCGTTGGCAATTGCCCCCATGCTTTCCCATTTTCGGAGCGGGGAAGAGTGTTCACCATCGCTAACATGCACTTATTGTTGCCAAACCTAATGAAGGATTGGGGCGAGCCTTGCCGGTCAGTCAAACTTGGCCCCGGCATCACCCAAACGTTTTTTTGTTGCCGGCATACGCTGCAAAGTCGCCTGCATACGTTTCTGCCAGCTCGCGCCGCGGGATGACGCATCCTCAATGGCTTCGAGCAAATCATCCGGTCGCAACTCGGCCAGAATATCGATCAGATAGTGAGCTTGCGCTCGATCCTTCATCGCTTTCAGGCTCTCCGATCCCTCCCGGCGACGATCCGCGACGATCAGCTTGTGGATTGCAAACCGTTCGGGCCGAGGAACCTGTACCAGCACGCCGGATCGGTAGACGACAGCAACCTTGATCGGGTATGCGAGCAGATAGTTCAGATAGTGGAGCGACTGGGCATGGACCCCCAGCGCCGCCAAAGGCCTGATATCCTCAGCCGCCTCGAAGGACGGGGTCAGGAATTCCAGCAGCAATTCGCTTCGGCTTTGCTTCCAGCACCAGACCTTGTCGCGTTCCAGGGAAGGCACCGCGTCAAACTGGAACTCGGCAAGAACCTGGGTAAGCGGCTCCGAGACAATGTCATCGAGGGCGAGCGACAACCGCTCGAAACTCGCGATATCGATGTCATTGGTCTGGGCGGCCTGATCAAACGCATACTGCACACCCAGTTCACCTTCATATAGGCGGAACGCCTGCGTCCCGACGATCGTGCCGCCGAGCCTGAACACGCCTGCCTTGCTCATGGCATTCAGGAGTGAGCCCGTTGCCGCATCGACACTGCTGAAGCCTTCAGCGCGGAGGATTCGGATCAAACGCGATCGATGTCGGCGGCTCTGCTCTCGCTCAGCAGCAATCTCGGCACTCCGCTGGAGACGATGCTGAAGTTCCGGGGAATCTTCCCCGATGTAGGTCTTGCGAACATCGGTGCCGACCCGATAGCTATCATACCAGTAGGATCTGCCGCTCCGCTCAACGCGGGTCGGCGAACCACGGATTTCTGAAACCACTTCGTCCTTCAAGGAGCGCAGGAGATCCTGATAGGCTGCGTGGGCAATCGGGGTGAGAAGACGGCGCATCGATGATATTCAACATTTATGGAGTTTGTTGAACATAGCAGATGTTCAACAATTTTCAAGTTTGTTGAACATCGGATTGCGTCGACCTACACCTCCCCCGCTCGGACGACGATATCGGTCTACGCCGGCGCGGGCGGCAGTGCAGCAACAGGGCATCCCGGCTGAAAATCTCCCGGCCCCTGCTCGAAAGCCGGTGTGTTGGGATTGTTCTGACATTTCGGCGCGGTGTTGTCTTTGGCGGCTTGCGCCATATCGCAGATCGTCGTTCCGTTGGGATCAGCGAAGCCGGAACAACGCCCGGAATTGACCATGGTATACGCCACGGATGGGGCGACGGGACAGCTGCAACGGGCTGCGCTGTCGGAGATCCTGCCGGCCAAGCCGAACTTTCGCAATTTACCTTTCCATCAGCAAATGATATATATTCTTGGTGATACCTTTGAAGGGGAAAGTTTTATGTCCGTCGCGCACAAAGACCCCACGGGGAAAGTTTTTATGCATGGCCGGAGCCAAGCTGTGCGCCTTCCGAAGGAATTTCGGATCTCCGGAAAAGAGGTTCGGATCAGTCGACTTGGCCACAAGCTTGTCCTCGAACCAATCGAAAACCCAAAGTTCGATGTTGCCACATGGCGCGCGAAGCTTCGTGCTCAAGGCGCATCCGACTTCTTACCCGAGGGGCGGCCCGACCAGCCACCGATGCCGAGCGATGAGCCATCGTTCGATTAAACGGTTACATCAATGTTTCTGCTCGACACTAATGCGATCATCGCTGTTTTGACCGAACGCGTGCCCTCCGTCGCGAGACGACTGGAAACGGAGGTGAGTTTGGGAACACCTCTGCTGCTCTCAACCATTGTTCTCCATGAACTCCGATATGGCATTGCCAAGAGCAGTAAACGGGTACAAAGCGAAGCGCTGCTGGAGGCCTTCCTCGAATTACCGATCGAGTTCACGGAATTCGGATCGGAAGATGCCGAGCATGCTGGCGACATACGTGCCTACCTCGCCGCGCAAGGCACGCCGATCGGACCCTATGACGTGCTTATAGCTGCTCAGGCGCGTTGTAGGAACGCTGTCCTCGTTTCGGCAAATCGATGCGAATTTGATCGCGTCCCCGGCTTGATCGTCACCGATTGGGCCACCGCATAACGAACGATCTTTTTGTGAATTGCGCCGATTTCGCCTCAAACCTCCCCCGATCGGACGAGGATATCGGTCGACGCCGGCGCGGGCGGCAGTGCAGCAACTGGGAGTCCCGGTGGAAAATCTCCGGGCCCCTGCTCGCAAGCCGGCGTGTTGGGATTGTTCTTACAGTTGGGCGCGGTGTTGTCCTTTGCGGCTTGGGCCATATCGCAGATCGTCGTTCCGTTGGGATCAGCGAAGCCAGAACAACGCCCGGAGTTGACCATGGTCTCGCAGTTCCCGATCCCCAGTTGAATGCAGGATGCGATGAAGCTCGCGTCGACCCGGCGGCCGTCGAACACACCGGCTCGCATAAGACGTCTCACTACGGCGCTGTTGTAGCCGTCATTGGTCAGCCGTGCCCAGGCATCGACCTGTTCCTGCAAGCTCATGCACCCAAACCCCTCACGATCCGTGCGGGCGTAACGCCAGACGTTGGCATTGTTGAGCTGGAAGATGCCGGTGCAGCAGCTTCCGTTGTAGACACCTTTGTTGCCGCCCGACTCGAACCGCCCAAGACCGCCCAAAGAGCAGGATGTCGCTTTCAGCTCGTCGCGCAACGGTGAGGCGTTCACAGCGTCAGTGATCTGCTGCGCGGTATAGTTCGTGCGCTCGCAGTACTGCTGACGTTGCGCCACGGCCGACACAGACCAAAGCGACATGATCAAGAGGCTCGCGGCTCCAGGCAGGAGAAGTCGGGTCATAGTCTGCACTCGCACTCAGGGAATCGGAAACATGCGGGTGCACGCTGCTATCCAGTTGCCGCCGATGTTGGCGCGCAACCGGAACACTCTTCGCACGGGATCGAATTGAGCTTGTGCACCGTCGAGACGATGCGCTGGAGGCGCTGTTCCATCCTGAGGTTCGACGAAGCACCCTTTCCCTGAAACCAAGGTTTTCCAGCCAGATGGTTCCTTCATCGAGATCCTGAGAGGGCACAGTGAGGGCTCTGCGCTGGATGCCGCATTGTTCGCACCGGTCTCGCATCCGAGCGAGAGCACAGTCGAAACAAGATAGCTTCGGCCATCGACGTCGAAAGTGGCGAACTCTACCCGCAGGGAGTTGCCACCTTCCGGCAGATAGCGTTTCAGAACATCCCGCAGGTAGGCATTCTCCTCGGCTGAAACATCCGGCCATATTTCGGGCGCGAGCCACGACATCGGCCCGGGGCGCGAGAGATCGACATGGATCATTGTCTTCCACTCAGTGCTCTTTGCGAGCGCTGCGGCACCCGGCAGAACCAGCAAACAGACGGACAGGAGGACGCGACGGTAAACGCTCATCACTGGCTCTCTTTCACAGACACGGATTGCGAACACCCTTCCACAGCCTCTCCTCGGGCGATGACGCCGAGGCGGATCACGTGGGTTGTCGAGTCATAGGAAGCATAGGCAACGGGATCGACGGATCCCGGTTTGCCTGCGGCAAAGCAGCCCCGCCCCTCGCGGATCGTCGTGGTGCCCTTCTCGAAACGGACAAGGCGCATCGGGCAGCGGAAGACGTTGCTTGTTGACCCAATATCGTCGCAGGCGCCGCGCGCTTCGAAGAGGCTCAGCTGCACGACAACATCGGCGCTGCGCACGACAACGCTTGCTGCCCGGGCAGGCGCGTTAGCCGGCAGAACGGTCGCCTTCGGCGCTTGACCTACCATCGGCAGGCGTCCCACCCGTTGGTTGTTTGCTGCAATTCGGTCGGCCCAGATGCCGACAAGGCTCGCCTGTTGCGGGCCGGGCAAGGTCAAATCACTGATCAACATCGGACGCCAAGCCTTGGGATCTTCCCCCGCCCGAGCGGAGATTATCGGTGTACACAGAAGGCTCACGGCTCCGGACACGACGACCCCTCGAAGAATGCTGGTCATGGCCTCGCCTCGGTACGGTTCGAAGATGCTGCCTGATCACGCAATGCCTTGAGGATGATCGGTCCGGGTTCCGGAAGGTCGGCAAACGCCCAGAGACCGGCTTTAGCGCGTTTGGCGTCCATTTCCGCGACAAAATACGGCATGTGCACGGGTTTTCCGTCGCGTTGGAGCGCGGCGAAGGCATACCCCGAGGCGATCAGCGCGGTGCCAAGATCGATCCGCGATCCCGCGGCCTTTCCGGATCTCGGGGATGCCAGGCAGGTGACATAGCGGATGCCCTTCACGGCGCCGCCGAGCACCGGGGCGCAGAGGGGAGTCAAGTCCCGCACAAGGCTTGCGAGCATCGCAAGGCTCGCTTCGCCGCAGTCCCGCTTCAGACCTCTGGCATTGGTGAGGAGTGTTCCCCGCAAGCATGCCTGCACGCCATAGAGCCGGAAGCGCTGCCCATCGGCCTGCCAGCTGTCGCCGGTCTCAAAAATCACGCGATCGGAGATGGCAAACCAAGGCGAGGTCTGGCCGAGGCAGGGCGCTGAAGCGAGGCCAAGCAACAAGGCGGTGAGGGACCGTCCCCATGAAGACCGTCCCCATGAGGAACGCGCGGATTTCCACCGATCCTGGCAGCTCCACACCGAGGTCATCGCTCAATAGCCCCGTAGCGAGAAGTAGAACCGCATCGTTGATCCGCCCGTGGTGATATCGACAAAGTGCGGTTCCGTGCGCTGCGGGCGGGGAACGGGCAGATCGGCCGGATCGCACACAGGACCATTGTCGCCGCCGCCCGGGCAGGAACGGTTGATCCGGGCGGGATCCGCGCATTGATCCCCGCTGGGATCGGGTCGCAACGGCTCGTAGCCACTGTCGCCCGTCCCCGAACGCCCGCCGGAATAAGCGATCATCGGGGCGGGGCAGGGAAGATAGGGATCATAGCCAAGGCCACTGGCATTGCCTTCCGAACAGATGGGCCAGGGCCGCCCACGCGCGAGCATCCGGAAGAGCTGGGTCATCACCGGCACGCAATAGGGAATCCCTGACCACGAGGGGTTTGAAGCCGCCGCACAGAGAAGAACCTTGCACCCAAAGGAAGCGTCCTGCGCCAAGCCTGCCGCGGGCGCCCCTCCTGCGATACCGGCGAAGACCACGGACACGAGCGTATGGCGGCGCGATGTCCGAAGCTGGATCAGTCGAAGCAGGAGCATGGGGATTTCCGGGTGAACCAAAAAGGAGCATCTGTTGCATTGACTTTAATACATTGTTTATTGCATATCGCGTGAAAGAGGTCACCGCAACCCCGGAACGGTGATCACATGATTCGGAAATTCAAGATCCGCAGCGCAGCCCTGGGCCTCGCCCTCACGCTGGTCGGATCAGGAGTGGTGATGGCGCAGAACGCGACGAACCCTGACGGGCGACAGGCCGTACCGGCAGCGAAGGTGGAAACCCGCCTCGCGCCCATGCGCGTCGCGTCGCGCGAGACTGCACCCCCGCCGGCAAACGCGATGTTGGATCGGGACGGCCGCGTCGTTCCGATGCCGGCTGCCCGCATGAACAGCGAAGAAACGGCGAAGCCCTGCCGGGAGGGCGAACGTCTCCGACCCGCTGAAATTTCACAGATTGCAGTGACCGAAGCCGAGGCGATCGGGCTCCCGAACGAAATTCTGAAGGCGGTCCTGCGCGCGGAATACCTTGCCGCACCTCGCCTCAAATCTCCGGACCTCGATACACATTCGGGTCGGCTCTCCGGAGGTCTGGCCGGCGCAGAGTGCAGCGTGGCAAGCGCGTCCATCCGGAAGGCCGTCACTGAACTCGCCCGCTTGCGGCAGCTCTATCCCACGCCGGTTCATTATCTCGCGGCGTTTCGGGACGGCGAGGAAGCATTCCTTGCAAGCGGTGGCGTTTCCGATCGTGCCGAGACCCTGCGCTTCATCGTCACCGTCCTCAACGAAATGGCAGGTCCGCCCTCCGAGCTCGGGGCACTCAACCGTCCTGCCGCTCAGGTCCATGCCCCGGCAACGCAATGCAGCGCTTCCCGACGCGAACCCTTGCCGCGCGCTGCGCCACCTTCATCCCCGGACCCGCGCTGGGCCTCGGGTTTTGTTCTCAACCTCGAGTAGCGATCATGCAGCCTGAGTTCCCGCGCGGGGTTCCCCGCACCAGTACCTTCTTCTCGCGGTTTGTTTCCGTCGGGACCGCACTTCTCTTCTTTGCCGGAGATGCTTTCGCGCAAGGCACGCTCCAGCCGGTGCAATCGACCCTCCAGACCCTCGTTCAGACCCTGACCGGCCCGATCGCAACCTCGCTCGCAATCCTCGCTGTGATTGCCTGCGGGTTCCTCGCGTGGAGCGGACGGCTCACCTGGGGCATCGCCGGTTCGGTCATCTTCGGCATCGTGCTGGTTTTCGGCTCCGCCCAGATCGTTCAGTTCTTCCAGTCGGCCGTGGGACGATGACCGAGAACGATCTCGAAAAGCCGTTGATCGTGCCGCTCGTGCGGGCTCTGACGCGCGCGCCGACACTAATGGGCGTTCCCTACATGTATTTCATGTTCAACGGCGTCGTGACCGCGGTTGTGTTTCTGGCGAGCCACAACCTTGCCATGCTGCTGGTCGCGATCCCGCTCCATCTTTTCGGGTTCGTGATGACCTTGCGGGATGAGCGGATCTTCGAAATCCTCTTCGTCCGTTCCGCCAAATGCCCGCCCCGCTCCCGCGCTTTCTGGGGCGCGGATAGCTATCCGGCGTAAAATCCATGGTCGCGCGGGCCCTTCTTTCCGAAATGCGCTTCGGGGCGATCGCGAGTCGTGAGCGACCGCTCTCGGCGCACATTCCTTATGCGCGCCATATCGACGACCGGACCATCCGCACGAAAACCGGCCTTCTCCTCACGACCCTCAAGCTCGAAGGCTATTGCTTCGAGACCGCCGACATGAGCGAAATCAACGCGCGGATGATGGCGCGCAACGATCTCGTGCGCATGCTCGGGAATTCCCGCTTTGCGCTTTACCAGCACATCATCCGCCGCGAAGTCGAACCCGGCATCCCGTCAACCTTCGACAACGCATTTTGCGCCGAGCTCGACCGTCGCTACCACGAGACACTCGGTAAACGCCGGATGTTCGTCAACGACATCTACCTCACGATCCTGCGCCGCCCTCTCCAGGGACAAGCCGGGAATTTCGAAGGGATGCTCGCGGGGCTCCTCGGCAAACGCACCGCCCATGGTCAATCCGCCGTCGAGGCCGAGGCCTTGCGCGAACTCACCGATGTCGCGACGGCCATTCGCGAGAGCCTCGGCGCTTATGGTGCGCAGCCGCTTCAGGTCGTTGAACGCAATCATCTCTGGCATTCCGAACCGCTTGAGTTCCTGCTTCAACTCGTCAATGGCGCGGTTGCCCGCCCCATGCCCTTGCCGCGCATGCCGCTCGATGAAGCGCTTTCACAAAAGCGCATCTTTTTCGGTCGTAACGCCATCGAAATCCGGGGTGCCTCCGATGCCGAAACCCGCTTCGGAGCGATGCTCTCGATCCGGGAATACCCTTCCTTCTCCGGTCCCGGTTCCCTCGACCTGCTCCTCAAGGTCCCGCATGAATTCATCCTCACTCAGAGTTTTGCGATCATCGATCGTCCTGAGGCCGCCAAGCAAATCGATCGCGTGACGCGCCAGGTCGACATGTCGGATGAAGCCGACTCCGTCGTCGCTGATCATCTCGCGATCGCGAGGGACGAACTTCTCGCGTCAGAAGCCAACTATGGCGAACATCATTTCTCGGTGATGCCGCTCGGGCGCAATCTCAATGAGGTCAATGCCGCGATCACCGCACTTGGCGCAGCGCTCACCGATCGTTCCGTCATCTGGGTGCGGGAGGACTTGAATTGCGAGCCCGCCTTCTGGGCGCAGCTCCCCGGCAACTTCGCGTATATCGCTCGGAAAGCCACGCTCTCCTCGAAGAATTTTTCCGGCTTCGCTTCACTCCACAATTACCCCTCGGGACAAGCCAGGGGGAACCATTGGGGACCCGCACTCTCGGTCTTCGAGACGAGTTCGCAGACGGCCTATTACTTCAACGCGCATATTCGCGATCTCGGAAATTTCACCGTCGTCGGTCCCTCAGGTTCGGGCAAGACGGTCTTTCTCTCGTTTCTCTCGGCTCAGGCGCAGCGGATTGTCCCGCGCCCTAAGCTCCTCTTTGTCGACAAGGACCGGGGCGCTGAGATCTTCATCCGCGCCATGGGCGGGCAATATGAAGTGCTCTCACCCGGGGAACCCACGGGCTTCAACCCGCTCGCTTTGCCGCACAATGGCGAAAACCGCGAGTTCCTGTTCCAGCTCTTTGCCTACATGCTGAAACCAGCGGATGGCCAGCTGATGTCGGCTTCCGAAGAGCAGGTGATCCGCAATGCGATCGCCGCAGTGCTCACCGGCCCCGTCGAAGGCAAAACGCTTCCCGCCTTCGCCACGCTCCTGCGCGGGCGCATTCGGGCGGGGGAGGGCGATCTCCTCGGACGCCTCGAGACCTGGCTCAAGCCGGATCAACGCGGCTGGCTCTTCAACAATGAGACAGACAAGTTCTCGCTTCAGTCGATCTACGGTTTCGACATGACCCGCGTGCTGGATGACCCGGCCATTCGTACCGCGGCGCTGATGTATATTTTTCACCGGACGAACGAGCTCTTGACCGGCGATCCCGTCATGATCTTCCTCGATGAGGGCTGGCGTCTTCTCGATGATGAGGTCTTCGCTTCCTTTATCAAGGACAAGCTCAAGACGATCCGGAAGCAGAACGGGATCATCGGCTTCGGTACCCAATCCGCAGCCGATATCGTCCGCTCGAAATCCGCGAATACGTTGATCGAGCAGACCGCGACCAATATCTTTTTCCCCAATCCCAAGGCGGATGATGAGAGCTACCGCAAGGCCTTCCGGCTCTCGGCGCGTGAGGTCGAATGGATCCGGACGTCGGTACCGGAGCAGCGCTCGTTCCTGATCAAGCATGGTCAGGACAGCGTCATCGCCAAGCTCAACCTTTCGGGGATGGGCGATCTCATCAAAGTCCTCTCGGGCCGGACGGAAACGGTCGCCGAGCTCGAACTCCTGATGGAGGCGGTCGGAACCGACCCCGCAATCTGGCTCCCGATATTCATGGGCCGGGCACCCACACCCGGGAATGTGCCGTCATGACCCGGCTGTTTCTCATCCTCACATCGGCGCTTGTTCTCGGAAGCCATGCACTTGCAGCGGTTCCCACCCGCGATGCCGCGATCCTCGAGAGACGGGCGCAGGAAAGCGGGCACAAGACCGAGCTGAAAACCATCCTGCTCGACCACAAGAGAAAACGTGAGGGGATCAACTGCGCCGTGACCAAGGGGCGACGCGGCAATGTCCAGAATCCCGAGAGCCCGGGCAATCCTGCCACGGGGTCGAATGCCGTTCAGCGTTATGCACCCGGCACCCCCGCAGCACCGCTGCCCGGCGCGACAGGCGGCACACTTAGCGAACAGCAACTCGGATCAGAAACCGGGAAGGTCATCTCCGGCGTCGAGGTGGCGCAAGGCACGGTGCAGGCCACAACGGAGGCCTATCGTGCTCGCTCCGGCGAGGTCGGGTCCGCGAAGACGGTCATGGAAGCCTTCGACCAGAACAGTTCCATCCGCATTCAGAACGGGATGAGCTGGAACCAGACCATCGCGACGGCAAACCTCCTGGTGCAGGCGCTCAACGCCCTAAATCTCGCGAACCAGAGTGATGCGAGCCAAGGCGCGAGGGTGCTTGTTGGCCCAAGACCTCCACTTCTTCCGGGGCGCACCTGTCCTATAGGAATGACGGGCACCGGAACAGCGGCGGATCCCTGCCGTCTCTCGCAATGCTCGACCACGCCATCCGGCACCCCCGCTGATCCCGGCTGCATCGTCAGACGCTATGTCGATAGCGATGGCAATGTCCGGACCTATCTCGAGATCGCCTCCCGACGCGTGCCCGACACGCCGGTGGCCGCATCCAATCGCCGGGGCAATGCGCCGGCCATCACCGAAGCCGATCTTCTCGAAGCCCTTGCTGCCAGCCGCGCGCGTGCAGCCGGTCAGAACTGAAGGAAATCCCATGCGTCATTCGAGCATTTCCATGTGCCTTGCTGGCCTCCTCCATTGCCTCGGTTGCGAAACCGCCCTGGCTCAGGTGCCGGTCAATGACGCCGCCAATCTCGCCAAAGCGCAGGAGATCGCCTCCTCCACACGGCAGATCCTCGAGACCGATCGCGAGATCCTGACGAACACCCAGCGGACCTTGCAGGCGATTACCGGGGATCGTTCTTCGGTTGCTCAAGGATCACTCGCCCAGATGGCGCTTGGGGGCGGCTTCACGATGGCCAGCGCGCCCTCCCTCGGGTCTGTGATCTCCGGTGGCACCCTTGCATTCGGCGGCATGGGTTCGGATGCGCAAGGCATTGTCTCGAACCTCATCAACGGGCTTCAGCTCGTTCGCTCGATCACGGGTCTCATCAATGGTTCGTCGCGCCCGACGGATCAGGCCTACCAGAACTCGGTCAATGTCGCGGCGACCATCACCGGTCTCGTCTCGGCAACGCAAGGGGCGGTTCAGCAGAGAAGCTCGGCCTTTATGCAGGGCGGCAACCAGATCGGCTCGGCTCCGGATCTCAAGGGTTCGATCGACCAGAATACCCAAGTGCAGATCCAGACCGGGCAGACCGTCAACGAGCTGACCGGCGTCGTGAACACGGCGGTCACCGCAACAAATCAGGCCAATCTCGACCGTCTCGCAGCGGCTTCTGCCGCCGCCAACGCCATGACCTATCGCCCGTTCAATGCGACCAACACCCCGGATGGGGCCGCACGATGATCGGAAGGCTGGCCCTGGCGATCGGTGTTGTGGTGTTTCTCGGGGCTTGTGGACACAGGCCCCTCAAGGCGCCCTGCGAACCGGGGGATGCCCAACCTCTCTCGGTCCTGATCGTCTCGATACTGCCAGAGACGCTCGGAGCGCTGATCCCGCACGGAACTGAATGCGGTCCGTTGCGCCCGCTCTGATTGGTCCTGTCGCCAGAAAGCTCGCCCAATGTCGCTTGTTACCGATCTCCTCAGCAACGTGGACCGTGCAGGGAACACCTATGTCGCCAATGCCTATGGCGCGCTGGCGCAATCCCTGACCGAAGGCGGACCGGTCTCGGTCGGCAGCCTCATGCTCACGCTCTATGTCATCTTCTGGGGGATCGGCATCTGGCAGGGAACAGCGAGCGGGGGGCCAAGCGACCACGCCTTCCGGCTCTTTCGGGCGTTCCTGATCTACGCTCTCGCTACGGAATGGGGCAGTTTCCAGAGCCTCGTCTACACCGCGATGAATGATGGGCCCGCCGCGATCGGCAACTCGCTCCTCAACACCGTCGGGTCCATGAACAATACGGGGCTCTCGATCAACCTGACCTCGGTCAACGCGGTCCAGACCGCCCTTCAGAACCTCTGGGACACCACGGGAAATGCGGTTGCGGCATTCGTGAAGAATGCGGGCATCACCAATCCCGGTCCCTACGTGATCGCAGCCATTCTCCTCATCGCCATGGCTATCCTGATCGGATTCGGGCTTTTCCTGATCATCCTCTCGAAGGTCTTCATGTGGCTGCTCCTGGGTCTCGCGCCGATTTTCATCGTGCTGCTGCTCTTCGGGGTGACCTCCCGCTTCTTCTCGGGCTGGCTCGCGACACTCGTGCAGTATTTTATTGTGCAGGTCATAGTCTATGCCTTCATCGCTTTCTATGTCGGCCTGACCCATCAGTTTTTCGATCGTCTCAACACGGCGAATAACAGCTACACAACGACGTTTGCGGATATTGCCCCGATCATCCTCGTCGCAATCATCGGCGTTCTGCTTCTCCATCAGCTCAACGCGGTCGCAGCCTCGATCGCGGGCGGGATCCCCATGGGCTACACCCGCCTCGGGCGCTTCTTTAACGCCGCAGGCAATGCCCGTATCCCGGGCACTCCAACGCTCTCGGCCAATGAGCGGATCGCCGCGCGGCGGATGGCTAGAATGCAGAACGCCGTCGCGGGATATCGCGAGAGTGCGACGCCAGCTTTGCCACCCCCGCGCCGTGATAACCCCGATCAGAACCGTCTCGCCAACCAGCTGAGGCAACCGATCTGACGGCCCAAACAATCAATGCGCCTCCGCTCCCCGACCGAATTTTCAGAGATCTTGATATGACCATCCCCAATGCGGTTCAGGCGCCGCCAGCACAAAGCAACGAGTCGCCGCCACCCCTGTCAGCGTCCCGCTACTATGATGAGGCACGGACCTGGGAACATGATATCGCTCGACGCAACCGAAACAGCCGGGCCATCGCCTGGATCATCGCGAGCGTCATGACGATCCTCGCGGGCCTGGCGCTTCTCGCGCTCGTCCTACTCGTGCCGCTCAAATCTTACGAGCCCTATATGGTCGTCGTCGACAAGGCGACGGGCTTCGTCGAGGTCAAACGCCCAATGGCCGAGGGCGTCCTCAATCAGGATGAGGCGGTCACGACCTTCAACGTCGTCCGCTACATCCGGATGCGCGAGACCTATGACCCCAAGGCGCTGAAAGAGAATTTCGAGATCGCGCAGCTCCTTGCGACAGGCGATGCCGCGCGCGAACTGACGGAGATCTATTCGCCGGCGAACCCCAACAACCCGATCAAGGTCCTCGGCCTCAATACGGTTGTCGCTGTCACCATCAAATCCGTGACCTTCCCCAATAGCCGTACCGCTCTCGTGCGCTTCTCCACGGAAGAGAAAAGCCAGACCAACATCGTGACCCGCCATTGGGTTTCGCTCGTGCGCTTTCGCTACACCTCGACGCCGATCCGCAACGAATACCGCTTCGAGAACCCCCTCGGGTTTCAGGTGACGGAATATCGCCGCGATCAGGAAACCGTGCCGTCGCCAGGAACCGCTTCCGGAGCAAAGCCATGACGCTCCAGACGATCATCCGTGCTCTTCTTGCCGCTGCGATGATGCTTGCGGTTCCAACTCTGTCGCATGCCGAATCCTCACCGCGCGCCGGCCAGCTCGATCCGCGCGTCCGCGATGTCGTCTACCACAAGGACAATGTGGTCGGTGTCGATGCGAGCTACGGCGTCTCGACCATGATCATTCTCGGCGAGGACGAGAAAATCGAGACGCTTGCCCTAGGCGATTCCATCGCCTGGAAGGTCGAGCCCAATCGGCGCGGCAACATCATCTTCATCAAGCCGGTCGACAAGGACGCGCATTCGAACCTGAATGTCGTCACGAACAAGCGGCTCTATTCCTTTATCCTGCGCTCGGCCTTTCGCGATCCGAAGCGCCAGATTTTCAAGATCCGCTTTCGCTATCCCGAAGATGATCTCGATCAGCGCCTTCTCGCCAAGGCGAAGGAGCGGGCAGCAATGCCCAACATGCGCGATTTCAACCGGGCCAACGGCAATACCGAATATGGCTTCAAGGGTTCAACCCGGATCAAGCCGGTTCTCGCCTTCGATGATGGCGTGAAGACCTGGATTGAGTTCCGTCCCGAAACCGAGACACCGGCGATCTTCCTCGTCGACAAGGACAGGAACGAGAGCCTGGTCAATTTTCGTCGGGAGGGGAATTTCCTCGTCATCGACAAGGTCAATTTCCAGTGGACCTTGCGGCATGGCGAGGAGGTCACATGCCTCTTCAATCTCCGTCTCGACCCGGACAATCAGCCCGTTGCGTCTCCCGCCCTTCAGCGTATCGGCTTTGATGCCAAGGCAAATCCGGAGGCGCGCTGATGCCGAGCCCTCAGGACTACCGTAATCTCGAACTCGATCATGCCGCAGCGACATCCGTCGCACGCGGCACCACAACCTTTGGCGCGTTCCTGAAAGTCGGCGTGCCACTCGGTGCCGTGGGCCTCGCCGCCTTCATGATCTACCAGAGCCTTTATGGACCGAAGGGCCCGACGACGAACCCGGATCGAGAGGAGTTCCGAACAACGCAATACCCGGGACCCCATCTCGAAGCACCCCGGGCGCAAGTCGATACCGGACGCTTCACGGTGCCGCCTCCGGAACCTGCCCCACCTCCACCGCCGCCGCCCCCGATCGCTCCGCCGGTTGCAAGCCTGGCGCCTCCCTTCGCGCCACCCGATGACGGGGAGGCGCGGCGATTGGCTGAACTCGAAAGGCAGCGCCGCGAGGAAGAAGAGCGCCGGAAATGGGAGCGCCTGCGCGCGCCTCAGGTCGTTGCGGACAATGCGGATGCCTCAATGCCCGGCAGGGCAGGGGGAGACAATGCGAACGCCCCCCGTGGGCCGGCCGAGCGTGAAGACGATCCCAATCGCCGCTTCCTCGCGAGCGCGGGAAGTGCCGGCGTTGAGATTTCGACCGCCACGAAGAACAACCGCATCGATGCCCTGATCGCGCAGGGCACCTTTATCCGTGGCATTCTCGAAACCGCTGTTCAGTCCGATCTGCCGGGCATGGTCCGCGCCGTGACAACCGAGAATGTCTGGTCTTTCGATGGTCGGCGCGTGCTCATCCCCGCTGGCTCCCGTCTTATCGGCGAATACAAATCCGGCATCGCCCAAGGGCAAACGCGCGTCTTCGTCGTCTGGACCCGGCTTCTTCGGAGCGACGGGATTTCGGTCCAGTTGGCATCAATCGGGACCGATAGTCTCGGGCGCGCGGGCAGTTCAGGATATGTCGATAACCATTATCTCGAGCGCTACGGCTCGGCGGTGCTCCTGAGCCTCGTCGGCGGGGTCTCCCAGTTTATTGCCGGCCTCGGTCAATCGAGCCAGAGCCAGCAGGGACGCACGATAACCGTGACCGATCCAGTCACAGGGCAGACCTCGACGACGACAATTCAACCCGATGGCATGCTCGGCAATGCCAGGCAGATCGGCGCGCAGCAGGTCTCGCAAACCCTGACTAACCTCGCGAACGAGGCCCTGAAGAACTCCATCAACATTCCGCCGACGATCCACATCAATCAGGGCACGCCCATCACGGTCTTCGTCCGGCGTGATCTCGATTTTTCGCTGTTCTATCCCGACCCGGTCCGCGAAGCCCTTCAAGAGATCAAGGCCGAGATGAAGCGCGGGCCTATTCCTGCAACACCAGCGCCAGCGTCTGTTTCGAGCGGCCGGATCGTCAAATGAGCATTCGCCCGCTCGCCAAAGCCGGGGCTCCGCACGAGACGGTTTTCATTGAGACCGCGCTCCAGCCGCTCCGGCCATGGCTCGACAATCCCGATGTCGTTGAGATCTGCGCCAATCGCCCGGGTGAAATCTGGGTCGAGGTCATCGGTGCTCCCGCGATGGTTCGGCATGAGCTGCCCGCCCTGACAGTCGGGGCCCTCCGCCATATCGCGGAGAGGGTTGCTGGCCACACCGGACAGTCGGTCAATGAAGAACACCCGCTCCTATCGGCCGTCCTTCCCTCGGGAGAGCGGTTTCAGGGGGTGCTGCCGCCGGCGACAACCGAAGGTGGCGCCTTCGCAATCCGCAAGCAGGTCATCAAGGAGATGCGCCTTGAGGATTACCGGCGCATGGGTTCCTTTGATCGCGTCAAGGCAAGCGGGGCAGTGGAACTGACTGATCTCGACCGCGAGCTCTGCACTCTTCTTGAGGCGAACGAGATCGAGGCCTTCATCCGGCTCGCGGCCCAAAGCCGGATCTCAATGCTTGTTTCCGGCGGCACCTCCTCGGGCAAGACGACCTTCCTGAATGCCGTCCTGAAGGAGGTGCCCGTCGAGGAGCGCATCCTCTCGATCGAGGACACGCGGGAGCTGAAGCCCCACCAGCCGAACTACCTCCCGCTTGTCGCCTCCAAAGGCGATCAGGGCCAGGCGCGTGTCACGGTCGATAGCCTCCTTCAGGCGTCGCTGCGTCTCCGACCCGATCGCATCTTCCTCGGGGAAATCCGCGGCGCTGAAGCCTATTCCTTCCTCCGCGCGATCAACACGGGGCATCCGGGATCGATCACCACGGTTCACGCCGATAGCCCTGCCGGTGCCTTCGAGCAGCTCGCACTGATGGTCATGCAATCCGGCCTTGGCCTTAGGAAGGATGAGATCATCGCCTATATCCGCGCTGTCCTCCCCATCGTCATCCAGCAGAAAAAGATCGGCGGCTGGCGCGGGACAGCCGAGATCTACTTTTCCAAGATGGCGGAGTGGTGCGCCGAGAAGGGCAGGGGGGCAAAGGCGAGGGGAGCGTCGCAGACAGTCAAACCTCGATCTCCCAAGGCCTGATCGATCATGGCCCGCCTCGCTGGCTCTCTCTTCATCGGGATTTTTATCGTCGTGTCGGTCGCTCTGGCCTGGGTCATTCCCTATGCGGCCATCACCGGCCTGCGCTCGGGGCATGCCGACCGCACCAGGAAATGGGAGCTGCTGGTTCGGGTCTCAACCGAGAACCCGAAATGGGACTTTACAAACACCCCGCCCATCTCGATGCGCCACGGGTTTCCACTGGCCTATTGGCACGCCTGGACTTACGTGCAGGACCCTCGATACCGCCAGCGCATCCTCGAGAATGCCGGGCTCGCCTTTGGCGTTCTTGTGCTCCTCGGCGGCGGAATCGTTATTCTGTTTCTCGCCAATCGCCCTTCAACCCTTCACGGCGAAGCGCGGTTCGGGACGATCCGCGATGCCCGGAAAGCCTGCCTTCTCGGCAAATCAGGCCTGATCCTCGGCAAGCTTGGCGGGCACGTCCTCCGGTCGAATGATCCTGGCCACATTCTCGTCGTCGGCCCGACGCGTTCGGGGAAAGGCGTCTCCTTCGTCATCCCCAATGGCCACGCCTGGCGAGGATCCATGGTCGTGCTCGACATCAAGATGGAGAACCACGACGCCTTTGCCAACGCACGGAAGGCAGCCGGGAATGCGATCTTCGTCTTCGCGCCAGGTTCGATAAAGACCCATCGCTATAACCCTTTGGATTTCGTGCGTTCGGGCCCTCAGATGGCGACGGATTGCCAGAACATCGCTGGATTTCTGACCGCTGTTCAGAATGAGAACGAATGGTCGCTCGCAGCACGGAAACTCGTCGCGGCACTGCTGGGGTATGTTCTGACCAGCCCGCTCCATGAGAAAGCGCGCACCATCCGCACCGCCGTCACCGTCATATCGACCGGCAACGATATCGCCGACGTCCTCAAAGTTCTGGTCGCGACCGAACATCAGTTCCTCCCGCAATGGGTGGTCGACGATTTCAATCAGTTCATCGTGATTCCCGAGCGCACACGTGGCTCGGTGTTGTTCAACGTCGCCAACGCATTTGCGCCATGGTCATCGGAACTGATTGCGGAGGCGACATCGGCGAGCGACTTCGACATCCGGGAACTCCGGCGCTCGCGGATGGCCATCTTTATCGGCACACCCCTGGCGGATCTCGAGAGCTATCGCCCCCTGATCCGGATCCTCTTCCAGCAGATCCATGATGTCCTGATGCGCAACCTGCCGGGTAAGGACGAGCCCCATCAGGTGCTTCTCATGCTCGACGAGTTCTTCGCGTTGGGACGGATGACGTCACTTGCCTCGAAAATCGCGGTCTCGGCGGGGTATGGGTTCCGGATGGCAATCATCCTGCAAAACCTGTCTCAGCTCGACGAGCTCTATGGGAAGGCGACGAGAGAAACACTGATCGCAGGATGCGCAACAAAGCTCTTCGTCGCGATCAACGATAACGCCACAGCACAATATGTCTCCGAGGCACTCGGGAACTACACGGCCGACAATCGCACAAAGATCGTCGGCACGGGGATCACTCAATCAGCGAGAGTGTCTGTCACAAAGATCGGCGTGCCGCTGATGCGACCTGAAGCGCTTGTGAAAATGCGACGAGAGAACTCAGTGCTGCTAGTTTCGAATTCGTACCCCATGAAAATTGAGAAGACGACAGAGTTCTCTGTTAAATCTCGAACGTAACTCCACCGCTTCAGGCGGAGTTCAATGCAGGATCTGGCTGAGGAATTCCTTGGTGCGCTCATGCTGCGGGTTCTTGAAGAACTCGTTCGGCGTGTTGATTTCCACAACCTGCCCCTGGTCCATGAAGATCACGCGATCCGCCACCTGCCGCGCGAAGCCCATCTCGTGGGTCACGCAGAGCATGGTCATGCCCTCTTCCGCGAGGCTCACCATGGTATCGAGCACTTCCTTGACCATTTCGGGGTCAAGCGCCGAAGTCGGCTCGTCGAACAGCATGATCTTCGGGCTCATGCAGAGCGAGCGGGCGATCGCCACGCGCTGCTGCTGACCGCCCGAGAGCTGGCCGGGGAACTTGTTCGCCTGCTCCGGGATTTTCACGCGGGTGAGGTAGTGCATGGCCACCTCTTCCGCATCCTTCTTCGCCATCTTCTTCACCCAGATCGGGGCGAGCGTGCAGTTCTCGAGAATGGTGAGATGCGGGAACAGATTGAAGTGCTGGAACACCATCCCGACGTCGCGGCGGATCTCATCGATCTTCTTGACGTCATTCGTGAGCTCCACACCATCCACGATGATCTGCCCGCGCTGGTGTTCTTCCAGGCGGTTGATACAGCGGATCATCGTCGATTTGCCGGAGCCCGAGGGGCCGCAGATCACGAGGCGTTCGCCGCGTTTCACCGTGAGGTTGACGTCTTTCAGCACGTGGAATTCGCCATACCATTTATGGACATCGACCATTTTCACGGCCGTTTCGGTCTTCAGCATGGTGGGCTTGAGGCTCAGGGGAACATTCATTTTTGATACCTCAACGATTGACCGGACCGCGATGCTCAAGAAAATCTGCGAAGCGGGCGAAAGCGAAGGCGAGCGCGAAGTAGATCGCCCCTATGAAGAGGTAGGTCTCCGCGGATGGCGATGGCCATAGCGGATCGGCGAGCGCTGCCTTACCCGAACTGATCAGGTCGAAAATACCCACCACGAGAACGAGACTGGTGTTCTTCACCATCACGATGATCGTGTTGGCGAGCGCTGGAATGACGATGCGGATCGCCTGCGGTAGCACGACAAGGCGCTGCATGCTCCAGTAGCTGAGGCCGAGCGACTTCGCGCCATCGTGCTGGCCGTTGGGGATCGCCTGAAGGCCTCCGCGGATGACCTCTGCCAGATAAGCTGATGCGAACATAGTCAGTGCGACCAGCGCTCTCACGAACTTGTCGGGGAGCAAAGCCTCCGGAACGAACAGCGGCAGCATGATCGAGGCGACGAACAGGATCGACAGCAGCGGCAAGCCACGGATCGTCTCGATGAACAGCACGCACATCACGCTGACGACCGGCATATCCGAGCGACGGCCCAGTGCGAGGAAGATCGCTGCCGGGAATGCGATCCCGATCGCGATAACGGTCAGGATGAGGGTCACCGGCAGGCCGCCCCACGAGGATGTCGGCACTGGCGTGAGACCAACGCCGCCACCCATCAACCAGACGACAGCGGCAAGCGAGATCAGCCAAACCAGCCCGAGCCGCGCGTTCCAGCTCTTCGGCTGGACTGACCAGCCTAGCAGCCCAAGGATCAGCATACAGACTATCGCCGGGCGCCAACGCTCGTCCGGTGGATAAATGCCGAACAGTATCTGGCTCGACTTGGCAATCACGAAGCTCCAGCAGGCGCCATTCGTGGCCTGGCAGGTCTGGGGCTCTGCCGGCAGGAAGGCGGCGTCGAGAACGAGCCAACGGATAAGTCCTGGCGCGATCCAGGCAATAACGGCGAGCAGAACCAATGTTAGGGCGGCGTTCAGCGGGGTGTTGAACATCTTGGCGATCAGCCCCGGCGTCCGCATCGGAGGACGCTCGACGGTAGATTTCGCGATTGGCAGCGTTTCGTTGTGGGTTGCGACAATCGCCATATCAGCGCTCCACGATGGCCATGCGCCGGTTCACAACGTTTAGAACGCCCGACAGGAGCAGGTTGAGAAAAAGGAACACGCCGAGGATGATGGCGATGCCTTCGATGGCGTGGCTCGTTTTGTTGATGATCGTGCCAACGATGGTCATGAAATCCTGGTAGCCGACCGCGATGGCCAGCGTGGAGTTCTTCACGACGTTGACGTACTGACTCGTCAATGGCGGTAGGATCACGCGCAAGGTCTGCGGCACGATCACAAGGCGAAGTATCTTGGCCTCGGTGAGACCGATCGCGCGTCCCGCTTCCCACTGCCCCTTGCCGACGGCAAGAATTCCGCCACGAACGATCTCGGCGATGAAGCCGGTCGTGTAGATCGACAGCCCGACAAGGATCGTGGTCAGTTCCGGCGTGAGCTGGAATCCGCCTTCGAAATTCGCGCGGCCTCGCACCGCCCACTCGATCTCGGGCGATAGACCTGACGCGATGGCCATCGTCACCATGATCACAAACGATACCAGCGCCGTGAACAGGGCGTAGGGAGGACGGTTGCCAGTTTTGTTCTGATACCGCGTTGCAAGCCCATGCGCGGCGACGGTGATAACCAACGCCGCCAGCGGCATCAGCCATGCGGCAAGCGACAGATCGACGCTCACTTTCGGCATGACCAGGCCACGCAGCGAAATGTAGACGCCAGGGAGCGGGTTGGCCGCGTCGCGGAAGGGCGGCAGGATCTTCCACCACATCGAATAAATGAAGATGAGCAGAATGATGACCGGAGTGTTCCGCGCAACCTCTACCCAGACGCGGGTCGCACCGCTGAGCAGCGGGTTGCCGCTCAGCCGCCCGATACCGACCAGCAGTCCCATAGCTGACGAGAGCATGATAACGACCGCTGAGACGAACAGCGTGTTGACGATGCCGACGACGATCGCCCACCAGTTGGGATCGCGCGGACTGAAGGGCAGTAGGGTCTCAGAGATCGTGAAGTTTGACGGCCTGAACAGGAAATCGAAGCCGAGCGGGATACCACGCGCCTTCAGATTGGCCGCGGTCGCCGTAACTAGTATATAGGCTGCGCCCACCACCGCTGCGATTAGCAGAGCCTGGAAGGCGACGGCTCTATGGCGGGCATTGTTCAACATTGAAGCTTTGTTTCCACTGCACAAAGAAGGGCGCTGCCGCGAAGGCAACGCCCCGGTTTGGGAGATTCGTCAGTTCATCGGTATCGCAGAGAACAGCCCGCCGTCGCGCGCAAGGCTGTTGTGCTTTCTTGCGGCTTTGAGTGGGCTCTTGTCGCCGAGGTTCACCTCATAGATATCGCGATAACTGCCGAGCTGTTTGATGATGTTATAGGCCCATTTGTCATCGAGCCCGATGATCTTGCCCCAACCGGGCTCTGCGCCCAACACGCGCTTGACGTCTTTTGGACCGTTCGCCAGACGCTCGTCGACGTTGGCCTTCGTGACGCCGTGCTCTTCCGCCCAAACGAGCACGTTGATGGAGTAGCGGACGATGTCGAACCACTTGTCGTCGCCGCGAGGCACGGAGACAGCGTTCGGTTCGATTTTGTGGCCGACATAGACGATTTCATGCTCATCCGGGTTCTTTGCGGCCGACGCTCGCTGGCCTGCAGCCGCCAATCCATCGGTCACGTAAGAGTCGCACCGTTCTGCGAAGTAGGCATCGCGGGCCTGGATCGTCGAGTCGAAATAAACCCGCTTGATCTTGATCTTGTGTTCCTCCTCCGCGCCGTCGAGCGCCTGCTCCGTCAAGCTGCCTCCGCCCTGCAGGCAGACCGTTATGCCACCAAGGTCCTTCGGCGACTTCACGTTGAGGCTCTTGCGCACCATCACAGCATCACTGTCATAGAGGGTGGTCGTGACAAAGCGCACAGCCATATCGCGGGAAAAGGTCCATGTCGTCGTGCGTGACAAGACGTCGATCTCGCCGGTCTGGACCGCAGGCAAGCGCTGAGCCGCATTGAGCGGCACAAAACGGGCCTTGTCCTTGTCGCCGAACATCGCAACCGCGACAGCACGGCAGACATCCGAGTCGAAGCCCAGCCACACGCCTTTCTCATCGGGCCGCGACAGGCCGGGCACGCCTTGGCTTGCGCCGCAGCTTACGTAGCCACGCTGCCTAACCTTATCGACGATGGATTGCGCCGAAGCCGTCTCTGGCGTCGCCAGCGCCAGAATGGCGGCGGCGGCACCGCCCGCCACCATCTTGATCATGGTCCTGTTCATTGTCGCTTCTCCTCTGTTGCGTTCGTATTTCATTCCGCGGCATGGCCGAGTTGATTGCTTGTCTGCCGCGGCGCGTGGGCGACGAGCGCAGAGAACGCCTTCGCAAGATCGGCGATGATGTCGGCGCTGTCCTCAAGGCCGATCGACAACCGCCAATAGGGCCCATCAGGCAGCCAGTCGCAGAACTGTCGGCCCTTGCGCGGATCGCTTGGTGCAACGAGACTATGGACGCCGCCCCAGCTCGCGCCGATCTGGATGACATGAAGAGCAGAAAGAGCGGCAGACTGGGCATCGCGACCACAGGGCTTTAAAACGACGCCGAAGACTCCAGCTGCGCCTTTGAAGTCCCGTTCCCATACTTTGTGTCCAGGATGATCCGGCTCTGCCGGGTGCAGCACCCGAGCGACCTGCGGCTGTTCCTTGAGCCAGATAATAACTTCAGCCGCCGTGGCTGCCGACTGACGCATTCGCACGGGCATCGTCTTGAGGCCCCGTTCGCACAGCGCACAATCGTCTGGCGAAACGCCGTAACCCAGCAATCGCGCCTTGTCCTTCAGACGCCGGAACAGCGCTTCGTCGCGCACCGCTAGCGATCCCATCAAGAGGTCGCCATGCCCGCTCGCATGCTTCGAAAGTGCCTGCATCGCAATATCGACGCCATGGTCCAGCGGCCGGTAGAGGAGGTGCGAGGCCCAGGTGTTGTCGGCGGCGACCGGAATGCCCTTCGCCTTGGCGACCGCGACGATCGCTGAGATATCCTGCACCTCAAGCGTCGCCGATCCTGGAGATTCGACCCAGATCAACGTCGTCCGCGGCGTGATGTGGCTCTCGATCGCGGCATCGAGCCGCGGATCGTAGACGACGACTTCGACGCCAAACGGCGCGAGAATCTGGTGTGCCATGTCTTTCGCTGGCCCGTAAAGCGTATCCGGCAGAAGGACGCGGTCGCCGGCGGTGGCACAGGCCATTGTCGCCACAACGATCGCCGAAAGGCCAGATGGCGTGACGAGCGCCCGCGTTCCGCCCTCCAGCAAAGCAATGTGATCCTCGAGCGCACGGCTGGTCGGCGTTCCGTAGAGGCCATAGCTGAAACCGTCATAGAGACGCTCGCTGCGCTGCTCGAACGCTTCCAGATCATCGAACACAACGGTCGATGCCCGTTCGATTGCAACGCCTAGTGACCGGAAAGGAGATGTGCTCCGCGCGGGCTGGCGAATGTGGTTGGTGTCGGTCTTGAACACTGTCATGACGAGGATGCTACGGCGAAAATTCATATCAGCCTATGTCTGCGACTTACCAAGGCTATCCATTTTTGTTATGGGATAGCCATGAACCTCCGTGACATCGATGTTTTCCGCGCGATCATGCAGTCAGGCGGCGCCAGCAATGCCGCCGAGCTTCTCGGGATTTCACAACCTGCCGTAAGCCGCTCGCTCGCTGCGTTGGAGCATGACGTCGGTTTTCGCCTTTTCGATCGCATCAAAGGCCGGCTGACTCCAACCCGGGAAGGCCAGCTCTTTCACCAGGACGTCAGGGCGAGCTTCGCAGGGCTGGACCGGTTGAAGCAGCGCGCAGCACAGATCAGGGAAGTGGGCGAAGGCACCTTGAACATCGCAAGCCTGTCGGCACTCGGTCACGGGGTCGTGCCACGCGCCATTGCAGCCTTCGCCAAGAAACACCCGGATGTCCGTGTCGGGTACCAGGTTCGCACCTCCAACATCGTCCGTGATCTCGTGGCGTCTGGGCGGGCGGACATCGGTCTGGCCGCCGACGAAATCGACACATCCGGCGTATTGCACAGTGTCTTCACGACGCCGCGTGCGGTCTGTGTCATGCCAAAGGCGCATCCGCTCGCGCGGCTTAAGACGATCGCACCGTCGGATCTGCGCGATGTGCCACTACTGACGCTCGCGCCTGACGATACAGTTCGCGTCGCCATGAACAAGGCTTTCTCCGATGCCGGGGTTTATCCCCGTGTTGTAGTCGAAACGCCCTACTCGCTGTCTATAGCGATACTCGCGGCTCAAGGTGTCGGCGTTGGGCTCTGCAATCCGATGACGGTCGCGGACAACATGGTACCCGGACTGGCGGTCAGGCCCTTCGAACCCGCCATCTATTTTCGAACACTTATTCTTCGACCGGCAGAGAGCGCAAGCTCTGTCATGTTGAGCGATTTCCTGGGCGAATTGTATCAAGCCCGAAATGCGCTTTCACTTCGCACGACGTGAGATTTCTTCCTGCGCTTCCCCAATTCTCGGTACAGCGCTTCAGGGGTAACCCCGAGTTCATGCGCGAGTGTCAGCCAGCGACCCTTGTCGGGCAACACGCTATCGTGAAAGAGAAGCCAAGCATCAAGTTTATCGCTGAGCCTATGCAGCGACAGGATCTCCGCCCGGATGCGGGTTTGCTGGAGTCCCTTCGCAAGATGTTGTGCAAACATTGCCACCAGTCCGGAATTGGAACGAAAAACGACCTCGAGACGAGCGCGCGGAATACTTGCAACCTCCGACTTTGCTTCTGATCGAGCGTCACAATGGTGGCTTCGGGCAAAACATGAAGCTTCTGCTACGATATCGCCAGCCTTCGCTCTTTGCAGGATCAGGCGACTTCCACTGACAGACATACGTTCCAAGACGATCTCGCCAGTTAGTACAAGATACAGCCGTTCGACAGAGTCGCCCGCGCGGAAAAGCGGTTCTCCAAGCGCGAGTGGCCGTCTTGCTGTTGCCAAGTCTCGGAGGCAGAGGAAGAGTTCAGACATGATCATAATCATGTGCTCTGCCAAGCGATCATGCAATTGAGATCGCCACAGAATCTGGAGATCTCTATGAAAAAGTCAGTTTGTTCGGCCCGAGGAGCGCTGGCCCTTGGCTGGCTGGTGCTGACAACACATGCATTCGCGCAGCATGCGGGCCACCATCCTCCAACCGCTTCTTCGCCGTATTCCGGATTAGAAACCCGCGCCATCAAGGCGCTGTCGGATAGCCAGATCGCTGATCTGAAAGCGGGGCGCGGCATGGGACTGGCTCTTGCCGCCGAACTCAACGGCTATCCCGGCCCGATGCACGTACTTGAGCTGGCGGACGAGCTCGTGCTGTCTGTCGAACAGCGAACCCAGATGCAGGGTTTCATCCATGCGATGAAACAGGAAACCATCGCCATCGGCGAAGAGGTTATCGCAGCGGAAACCGCGCTCGACCGGTTGTTTGAAGATAAGCAGGTTGACTTGGATTCGCTCGCGAAGGCAACGATGACCGTGGCGGAAGCGCAAGGGCGCCTTCGGACGGCGCACCTGCGCTACCATCTGGACACGCGGGCAGCCCTCAGCACGGCGCAGACCGAACACTACGTCCGGCTGAGGGGCTATGCGGCCCAGCCCTGAAGCTCAGAGTTTCAAGGCCCGGAGGCGGAGCGCATTCCCGATCACGCTGACCGAGGAGAGCGCCATCGCTGCCGCGGCTATGATCGGCGAGACCAAAATCCCGAATGCGGGATAAAGAATACCAGCCGCGACCGGTACACCGGCGGCATTGTAAAAGAACGCGAAGAACAGGTTCTGCCGGATATTGTTCATGGTTGCAGCGGAAAGATGCCGTGCCCGAACGATGCCGCCGAGATCCCCCTTGAGCAGCGCGACCGACGCGCTTTCCAGAGCGACATCGGTACCGTTGCCCATAGCGATGCCGACATCTGCCGCCGCGAGTGCGGGCGCATCGTTCACGCCGTCGCCCGCCATCGCGGCGACCCGACCTTCGGCGCGAAGGCCTGCCACCACCTGCTGCTTCCGTTCGGGCGTGACCTCCGCCTCGAAGCGGGCGATGCCGAGGCGACCGGCAATCGCTGCCGCCGTTCCTTTCGCGTCGCCCGTGAGCATCATGATCTCGATGCCGGCCTCCCGCAGCGCCTGAAGCGCCGGCACGGTCGACGTTTTGATCGGGTCCTCAATGCGGATGATGCCTTCGAAGCGACCGTCCACCGCAACGAAAACCGCTGTCGCACCTTCCGCTCGCATAGTGGAAGCGCTGTCCGGAGGCACCGCGATCCCGAGTTCACCGAGGAAGCGTTCCTGACCGATAGCAACCAAGCGGCCTCCGACGAGGCCGCGCACACCCTTGCCAACGGGTGAATCGAATTCCCCGACCTGCTCAAGTGTGATCCCGCGCTTTTTTGCTTCCACTACTACGGCATGTGCCAGGGGATGCTCGCTGAGCGCTTCTACCGAGGCCGCCAAGCGGAGAAGATCGCGATCTTCGAGCGTGCCACGCACCTCGATCCCCGTCACGCTCGGGCGCCCTTCCGTGAGGGTGCCGGTCTTGTCGACAACGAGAATATCCACCTTCTCCATCCGTTCGAGCGCCTCGGCGCTCTTGACGAGCACACCGGCCCGCGCGCCCGCGCCGACGCCCACCATAATCGACATAGGCGTTGCCAGGCCGAGCGCGCAGGGGCAGGCGATGATCAACACAGCGACCGCCGCGACAAGCGCGTAAGAGAATTGCGGCGCAGGGCCCAAAACATACCAGGCAGCGAAGGCTAGGGCAGAGACCAGCATCACCGCTGGGACGAACCAGCCCGATACGGTATCCGCCAGACGCTGGATCGGTGCGCGCGAGCGTTGCGCCTGCGCGACAAGCTGGACGATGCGCGCGAGCACGGTATCGCTGCCGATGGCAGTCGCCTCGATGACCAGCGCGCCGGTCGTGTTGATCGTACCACCGATTACACGGTCGCCTGCTTGCTTGGGCAGTGGGATCGGCTCGCCCGTCACCATGGCTTCATCGACATTGGATCGTCCCTCGGCAACAACAGCGTCGACGGGAATTTTCTCGCCGGGGCGAACACGCAGGCGATCGCCAAGGTGGACATGCTCAAGCGGAACATCGCTCTCGACGCCATCCTTGCTGATACGCCGCGCGGTCTTGGGCGCAAGACCGAGAAGCGCCTTGATGGCGCCGGAGGTTTGCTCGCGTGCCCGCAGCTCCAGCACCTGCCCAAGCAACACCAGAACCGTGATCACCGCCGCCGCCTCGAAATAGACGGCAACAGAGCCGTCAGAGCCGCGGAAGGCTGGGGGGAAAAGCTGTGGCGCGAATGTCGCGACGATGCTGAACAACCAGGCGGCGCCGGTGCCGAGCGCGATCAGCGTGAACATGTTGAAATTGCGCGTGCGGAGTGAAGCCCAGCCGCGCTCAAAAAAGGGCGCGCCGGCCCAGAGCACGACCGGAGTTGCGAGCACGAGCTGCACCCAGTTGGAAACCTTCGGCGCCATCAGCGCGTGGAACTCGAAGAGATGCGCGCCCATTTCAAGGAAGAATACCGGAAGCGTGAGCGCAAGGCCGATCCAGAACCGGCGGGTCATATCCGCGAGTTCGGGATTGGGGGCATCCTCGAGGCTGACCATTTCCGGTTCAAGCGCCATGCCGCAGATCGGGCAGGAACCCGGGCCTTCCTGCCGCACTTCCGGGTGCATCGGGCAGGTATAGATCGTGCCCTCCGGCGCCGCGACGGCAGGCGTCGCGGCTTTCGGCACGAGGTAGCGCTCGGGATCGCCGATGAACTTGGTGCGGCAGCCAGCGGAGCAGAAATAGTAGTTCCGACCGGCATGTTTCGTCTGATGCTTCGCGGTCGCCGGATCTACATCCATGCCGCAGACCGGGTCTTTCAAGCTGCCATGGGCATGCCCCTCATGGTCATGCTTGTGGCCGTGGCCACCGCAACAGGCGCCGGGCTTCGGCGGTTGCGTGTGCTGATGACCGCCGCAGCAGCTTCCGGCAGGTGTATGTTTATGCTCAGGTTCCATGTTGCTCATGCAAGCCTCCAGATGACTGTTTGAATGGGGCCTGCACCTTCCTATAATTGGAAGGTCAAGCGGTTTGAGGAGCATTCCCATGCAGATCGGAACGGCAGCGAATACGAGCGGTGTTTCCGCCAAGATGATCCGCCACTACGAGGCGATTGGACTGATCGCGAATGGTGCTCGCCGAGACAATGGCTATCGCGACTATGACGAGCGCGATGTCCACGAACTGCGTTTCATCCGCTCCGCCCGCGATCTCGGATTCTCGCTGGAGGAAATCCGCGCATTGCTCGATCTCTGGCGCGACAGGGCGCGCTCCAGCAGAGATGTGCACGCTCTTGCCGCCCGGCATCTCCATGAGATCGAGACCAAAATCGCCGAGCTTCAGGCGATGGCCCGAACGCTCCGGCAACTCCTGGGCGCTTACCACGGCGATGCCCGACCAGAATGCCCGATCCTTGACGGTCTCGGCGGCACGACGACGCGCGTCGCCCCAGGCTATCGAGGCAGTGAAAACCCGCTCGGGTAGTCGAGAAACACTTCCTGATTGCCGCCCTTGGCAAAGGACATGACCTTGAACGGATCCGGTTTCGCCCCGAGAACCTCCATGCCGGGAGAGCCGCCCGGCATGTCTGGCACGGCGATCCCAAGAATGGGTGGCTTCGACAGCAGCATTTTCTCGATGGCCTCGATTGGCACATGACCCTCCACGACATAGCCGTCGATAAAAGCTGTGTGGCAGGATTGCAGGCGTTCCGGTACGCCGGCGCGCAGCTTCACCGGAGCGAGATCATCTTCGGCAATGATGGTCACCGGAAAGCCCCCACGGCGCAGATAATTGGCCCACGCACCGCAGCAGCCGCAACTCGGCGAGCGGTGAACGACAACCGTGGGGCGCGTATTTGCCTTGAGCGGCTTGGCGACGACAAAGGCAAGAAGCCCGAGGGTCAGGCGGCGGCTGATCATGAGCCCATCTCCGATTTGTCATTCGTTGAACTCGTCAAGGCGAGAATCCAGAGCGCGATGAGGTTGACCCCCGGCACAAGCGCCAACACCGACCAGAACGGCGAGAACCCGAGCCGCTTAAGTATCAGGCCGATGGGGTAGAGAATCACTGCAGCCATCACGGCGAACATCAGCCAATGACCGATGCCCCAACCGGCTCCCATCATCCAGCCATACCCGTTATTTCCCATAGAGATCATGGTTGTTCTCCTTAATGCCGAGCGTCAAGCAACGGACAACTCTGTCATCATGCCGGTCGCCATGTGATAGAGGTGATGGCAATGCAGATACCAGCGACCTGCCTTGTCTGCATCGAAGGCGACCATCACGGGAGTATGCGGCGGAACGATCACGGTATCGCGGACAGGCCCTGCGAACTGGCCAGCACGCGATCCGACCACCTGAAAATGGTGCCCGTGAAGGTGCATGGGATGCATCATGGAGGTCGGGTTCATGAACATGATTGCGATCCGCTCTCCACGCCGTGCTTCGAGCGGCTGATGTTCGCCATGCACCTTGCCATTGATGGTCCAGCGATATCCGGCTTCCTCCCCGAGCATCAGGTGGAAAGTCCTGTCCGGCTTGCGTTGAGATAGGGGATCAAGTGCCCGGAGACGTTCGTCGAGCGCAAGCGTCGCATTGGTTGCGGCCTCGCGCGCATTCTCCCCGATTCTTGTGATTGTCGCGCCAGCCGTGGCAAGAATAACGCCGGTCTGCCGCGTATCGGCTTCGACTTGTGCGAGAATAGGGAAAGCCCCGCCGTCGCCGGGAAGCGCAAGCAGGAGATCCAAGCGCTGCCCCTGGGCTAGCGGAAAACGCCGCCCCTTGAGCGGCTGGCAGGGCGACCCATCGACGGCGATGCAGGTCGCCTCCACCAAACCCGTATCGAGAAAGAAAGCCGTCGCGGTGGCGGCATTGATCACGCGAAGCCGAATACGACCACCTTTTTCGACCCGAACCACCTCCGGGTCGTCCAATGTTCGGTCGTTCGCGAGATAGGCATCATAAGCTACATCATTGGCATGTATCTTCATGCCTTGGCCCATCCCCGGCATCATGCCCATGCCGGGCATCATCCCGGAGGAGCCAGGACCATGGTTCATCCCGCCATGGTTCATGCCACTCGGGCCGGATGCCCGCGGCGCGGAAGCTGGTGCCCCTGCATGCCCCCCATGAGCAGTTGAACCACCGAGACCCGCGAGGATCTCGGCAGGTGAGCGGAATGCGAAATCATGCAGCATCAGCACGACATCTTGCACGTCGCCAGCATTGCGTTCCCGCGTGATCATCGGCGCAGCGAGCAACTGCTGTTCGGTGAGCTGGTGCGAATGCATCCAGTGCGTTCCCGGCGTGAGCATGAAATCGTGAGTGTCGTGCCTCCCTGCGGCGAGTGCGCCGCCGTCGGGTCGAGAGCGGTCCTGTTCAGCAGCCGCATGAACCTGCCCGTGCCAATGCATGATCAAGGGCTCGCTGGTACCGTTGTGAATGGCACCGGAAAAGCGGTCGCCTTCGCTCGCCAAAATTCCCTGTCTGCCGTTCGCTCCGGCAATGCCGAAAACCTTTGCTGCCTTGCCCTTCACGTCAAGCGTGCGGCTGGCAACGGTGAGCAGCGGAGCTTCCGCTCGCAAGATGTTGCTTGTCCAGGGGGTCACAAGGGCGGCTGCGCCGGAGCTTGCAAGGAAAGAGCGGCGGGAAATTGACATGGAGGCCTCCGTATCTAGCTGTCTGACTGGAGATCACAATAATGTCGCTACCGAGGCCCTGTTCTTGATCCAGCGCACTGAATTTGTGACAAATTATTTCATGGGCAGGCAGAATTCAGCGCTGGAAAGGCAGCTTGACGCCCATACGGGCCAACAATCCATCCCGCCACAGAACAACGTGAATAACAACTCCGATCAAGTGAATAATGAGTAATGCATAGAGCGCTCTTGTAAGCAGAACGTGAATCGGGCCAGCGGAAGAGACAATGTACATTTTTAACAATCCAGTAATCGGCAGAAGGATCAGCGTCGAATAAAGTGCGACATGCACCATCTTCGACAAAGCGGCGAACATTGGGTGCCGAAAAGTCGGCGGCGTGATCGGATATCGATACCGAATCCAGAGCCGCAACAGCGCAAAAAGCAGGATCATCCCACCGGCGATTGCATGGATGTTATGCAGCAGAAGATCAAATGGGTCGATGGGCACTCCGTAATGCGGAGCATGGTGTGTGCGACCAATCGCGGGGTAGGTCCAGAGTTGTACCAGAAAGAGAGCAACGGTGGCCCAGTGGAGGAATTGGTGCACCCTGGAATATGTCTGCCGCATCAGATTTCCTCCTTTGTGATGAACGCTCTCGCCCAAGCTGGCCGCGAGAAAAGAAAACCAAGCCGTCTGCCTCTCGCCGCACGCTCGAGAACGAGGGGAACAAGAAGTGCGATAAAAAGGACGATGATCATCATAAGATCAGGGTAATTTGCAAAATCTGTCCGCGCCAGAAGTTCGCGACTTGCCGCCATCGGAATGACGAAAGCCAAATAAATCGGCAGCGAATACCGCCCGCAATAAGCGAGCCAACCAAAGCCGTTGGCCCGATTGAGCAGCAGAGCCAGAAGCGCGACCGCAAGGCCACCCAGCAACCCAAAAAGAATGGTGAGGCCAGGAACGCCAGCTATGCCCAAGTGCAAGAAGTAGGAATGCAGGCCGACCCAGACTACCAGCGTCACAACCGAGAGGAATGGCCGACGTCCCGCCATTGTCAGCAAAGCATCAATCGAGTGACGCCCGAGGTATCCGGCGATAAAGAAAACAAAAAACAGCGCAAAGCTATTGATGGCCGTCGACGTTGTCGCTTGCGAGATCATAGCGTAGGCGCCGCCGAAGGGGTACGCTGCAGCCCAGAGATGCAGGAGGATAGCGCCGACCCCGATAAGATAAGCGCCCCTTCCTTCGGCCAGTTTCGCCGCCAGCATGAAAAACGGCAGAATGTAGATGAACCAAAGAGAAGCAAACGGTTCGATTAACCCAAACGCGAAGGAAACGATAAGATTGGCAAGCCCCGAATGGGGGGTCGTGCCGGCTTTCAGAGTTGTCAAGATCGCCAGCCAGAGCACGTAAAAATATACATAGCGCAGCACCTTGCGATCAACGAAGCTGCGCCAATGCAAGGATCCAATCCCTGCTGCAAGATAACCAGACAGTAGGAAAAAATCGGGCATCCTGAAGGGTTTAGTCCAAGCGACGATCGCATGGAGAAACCCAGTCTGCCCGATCTCTTTCTCAACGCCGAGCGTGGTGTGCATCATCACGACAAGGATGATGCAGAGGCCCTTCGCATGGTCGATCCAACCTCGTCTCGGGGAGGCCGGAGGAGGCGCCTCGATCAGCGTCTGTTCGTTCAAAGCGCAATCACTTAGATTTTTGGAGCTTGGTTACTGTGATTTGGCCGTTGACGCGGTCAGCGTCGAACTTGATCTTGTCGCCAGCCTTTAGTCCCTTGAGCATTGCCGGATCGCTAGCGCGGAATACCATCGTCATCGAATCCATGTCGAGATTTTTGATCGGACCGTGGTCGATCGTCAGCTTGCCTTGCTCGGCGTCGATCTTTTTCACGGTGCCATTGATGGATTGCGCCTCAGCGGCGGAAACCAGCATTACAAGCGCGGTTGCGCCGAAAAGAGTATGCATTTTCATGGATTTCACTTTCACAGGTTTCAGCAGCTGAACGGTTGGGGGCCTGTCATTTCACAATGATCTTGCCAGTCATGCCCGCTTCCCGATGGCCGGGAATTAGGCACGAAAAATCGAACTCCCCGGCTTTGGTGAAGTGCCACACGATGTCACCGGTTTTCTTGGGAGCGAGACGCTTCGCGTTCGGGTCATCATGTTCCATGTCCGGATTTTTCTGCATCTCAATGGCGTGCTTGAGATTTTCCTCAAGCGTCGCAATCACCAGCTCATGATCGAGTTCGCCGCCGTTCAGCAACTTGAATCGAACCTGCTCACCCCTTTTTATTTCAACGATAGGAGGCGAAAAAAACATTTTGCCGTCGCCCTCACCCATCCGGATGTTGACAATCCTGGCCGGTTTTTTGGGATCGCCCGGCTTGCCATATGCGGTTTCTTCCGCGTGACCGTGGCCAGCCTGCCCTGGTCCCGCCATTGCTGGGTATAGACCGAGCGCGAAAACAGCCAGCGCGACGAGAGCTGATTTTTTCATCGTTTTCTTCCTTTCCGAAGTGAAGCTAGTGGTTCGAATGCCCGCCGCCTTTCGGCGCGGGAAGCGGATTGCCATCCGGACCAAGGACGGGCTTGCGGGGGTCCTTCACCCGCCAGTCTGCGGACTGCGGCCCAGGTGATATAGATGGTGTGACTGCGGCGAGCTTGCCTTTGTATTCGTAGGCAACCGTACCTTCCGGATGCTTGAACCAGCCGGGATCCTTGTAGTCGTTCTTGGCGAGACCTTCGCGAACCTTCACCACTGAAAACATGCCGCCCATTTCGACGGGGCCGAACTGTGCGAAGCCGGTCATCATGGGGAGCGTATTGTCGGGCAGGGGCATCTCCATGGAACCCATCTCGCCCATGCCGTTCGAGCCCATCGGCATATAGCCAGGCGCGATCTTGCGGATGCGCTCCGCCAGATCCTTCTTGTTAACGCCGATGTAGGTCTTCACAGAATGTCCCATCGCATTCATCGTGTGATGTGATTTGTGGCAATGAATGGCCCAATCCCCGAGCTCATCCGCGACAAAATCAAAGGCTCGCATCTGACCAACGGCACAATCGATCGAGACTTCATCCCAGGCGGACGCCGGATCGACCCAGCCACCGTCCGTGCAGGACACTTTGAATTCGTAGCCATGCATATGGATCGGGTGGTTCGTCATCGTCAGGTTGCCAAAGCGGATTCTGACCTTGTCATTCTTGCCGACGACGAAGGGATCGATCCCCGGGAACGCCCGCGAATTCCAGCACCACATGTTGAAATCGAGCATGGTGTTGACCTTCGGCACGTAGGAGCCTGGCTCGATGTCAAAGGCGTTCAGAAGAAAGACGAAATCGCGGTCAACGCGGCGAAATGCCGGGTCCTTTGGATGCACAACGAAGAAGCCCATCATGCCCATCGCCATCTGGACCATTTCGTCCGAATGCGGGTGGTACATGTAAGTTCCGGAGCGGCGGAGCAGGAACTCGTAGACGAAGGTCTTGCCTGGCGGGATGTGCGGCTGATTGAGGCCACCGACGCCGTCCATTCCGTTCGGCAAACGCTGACCATGCCAGTGGACAGCAGTGTGCTCGGGCAGTTTATTGGTGACGTAAATGCGCACCTTGTCGCCTTCGACCGCTTCAATGGTCGGGCCAGGTGATTGGCCGTTGTATCCCCAGAGATAGGCATTCATCCCTGGCGCAATTTCTCGCACCACGGGTTCAGCTACGAGATGGAATTCCTTCCAGTCGCCATTCATCCGCCAAGGGAGCGTCCAACCATTCAACGTCGCCACAGGTTGATAATCCGGTCCCGTTGTCGGGAGGAGCGGAGCCTGCGTCTTTGGGCTTTTTGTTGTCGGCGCCTCCGGAACGGCAGCGAAAGCCGAGCGCCCAGATACCATCCCAGCACCTGCGAGAACGAGGCTCGATGCACCGACAAAACTTCGACGAGAGACGTCCATGCTATTTCTCCTCAATGACCCGGCTCGCCGCCGCCCTGCGGTGCAGCACCTGCGCTTGCTGCTGCGCCCGACACACCGCCGCCAATGAGCGCGTGCTTGAAATCGACATCAGCGATGAAGAAATCACGCTTTGCATTGACAGCTGCGACTTGTGACATCATCCGACCACGGGCGTCAGCAATGAGCTGCGTCACGTCGATCAGCATGCCATTGTATTGAAGCAAGCTCTCTTCTTGGATAATTTTGCGCAACGGAAGAACTTGGCTCTGGTAAAGGCGAGAAACATCATAGGTTCCTCTCCATACCTGATAGGCCTCGCGGGCTTCAGAACGGATATTTATTGCCTTTTCTGCAAGCTTGTTTGCAGCTTGCATGTATGTTTCTTCAGCCAGCGCAGCCCTTGCTTGTCCAAAATCGAAGAGCGGGATTTCGATTTCGAGTTCCAGCGTACGCCTGATTGTGCGTTCGCGATCACCATCAGCCTTGAAGGCTCGGTCGTAGGTCCGCCGACCCAGAAGGTCGATATCGGCGACGAAACGCGTGGCTTGCGTGAGCCCAAGAGACTTCGCCAGCGCATCAAGGTCTGCACGCGCCATCTGGAGGTCGACGCGGCGCTTCAACGCCTCGGCCTCAATCTCTCGAGAGGTAGCAAGACGAGGCATCGCTGGGAGAGCGCCGGGCAATTTGAGTGCGGAGAGATCTTCGCCCCACAGCCCCATCAGGCGGATCAGTTTCTCGCGCTCCACCCGCTGTTGAATACGAGCTTGGGCAAGTTGAGCTCCGGTTTCCGCGTAAAAGACGAAATCGCGGGCCTGATTGAGCTTGTTGACACCGCCTGATTCGCCCAGGCGCTTGAAGAGCTCTGCCGTTGCCTCTGCCGTCGATTTTGCCTGGACCAGAGCAGCAACCTGCTGGTTCGCTGCAACAGCCCGGTAGTACTGCCTGCGCGTGTCCGCTGCGAGTTTCAGCATGTTTTCCAATGTGCGCAATTGCGCAACTCGAAATCTGTCGTTCGCAATCTCGACGCGGGCTGGCAGTGTTACGAGCGCAAGGATCGATCCAGATATCTGCCGCTCAATTTCAAGAGCAAGCGGGGCTGTCGTCCGCGCGATTGCGATACGAGGGTTGGGCGGCAAACTCGCCTGCATCCTTTGGGCATCAGCGATCCCAAGCTCATTAAATGCAGCTTGAAGTCCGCGATTGTTCCAGAATGCGATCTGAACCGCCGCATCTGCACTCAAGGGCTTCTTCAACAGCGAATCGACACGCGATTTTGCGGTGCCAGCCTCTTCTTCCGACCTGATTTTCTCAACTTGTTTGCCAAGATCGGCAGTGGCGCTCGCTTGGAGCATGCCGAGCCCATTGTCAGGTTGCGTGGAAACACAGCCAGCCAAAACCAACGCTACCCCCGCGAGCAAACCGGCTCGAAGAGAGAGACCCCGAAGGCTGCGGCCATCAAAACTGAGGTTCGAATACAGATTCATGATCTTGGCGCCACACGACGGTTGAGCTCTTCCCAACCCTTTGGCCCAACGGGACGATAGGTCTTCGTCTCGGCGGCCACGGGGCTGTACTTTACGGGTTTTGTCTTCACCGACGGATCTGATGGTCGATCCAGATAATTTGGTACGGAGGCGCATGCAGCCAACGTCGATGAGAGGAATGTAATCAGTAATAATCGACGCATTGGCCTGTCCCGAAGCACCCTGTTTGTGGAAGCTGGGTAGCAAAAGGTCGCGCAGTCCGTCTGTTACAAATTATTGCGATCCGGCTTCCGTGAATGTTGCGAAATATTTCGAAAAATCATTGAAATTAATGGGTTACAGAATGTGTTCATCCTCTTCGAAGGTGGCGATAAGGCCTCCGGAAGAGGGATCGCCGCTGATGGCGATTGACATGAAGGAAAAGCAAGATGAACAAACTCTTGGGTATGGTGGTGGTGACATTGGTTTTCGGTACCGGAGTCGCTTCCGCCAACAACGGCATCCTTTTCGACAACCCGAACGACCCGTATTTCACCACGCCGGCTGAATTCATCGCTCTCGGGCAACAGCTGAAAGGGAAGATCGAGTTGGAGCGCCGCAGCGTCACGATCGTCCCGGCTCAGAATAGCACTTCGACAGATCCGGCACGGTCAGGGCAATCTGGCAAATAAACCAAACCGCCCTGCCGATTGAAGCAAGGCTCCATTCGGCAGGGTGGTGCATTCGGTGTACTTATGGAAAAAGCCGCGACAGCATCACCAAGTGATCACGGAAACATTCTGGTTGTCGATGATGACTCGGAAATTCGGCTGCTGATTACGAAATTTCTCCAGCGCCATGGGTACCACGTTCATTCGAGCGGGGATGCTCTCGGCGTCCTGGAATCCCTTAGACGATTTACGATTGATGCCATCATCCTTGATGTCATGCTACCCGGCACCACTGGAATCGAAGCCTGTCGCCAAATTCGAGAGGCTTCCCCTGTGCCCGTCATCTTGCTCACGGCGCGTTCTGAGGAGGACATTCGGGTTTCTGGACTTGAGGGCGGAGCAGACGACTACATAACCAAGCCGTTTTCACCGCGAGAGCTGTTGGCCCGGCTTCGATCTGTACTCCGACGGTCACGTGGAGCAGGCCAAACGATTGAAATAGTTTCAAAAGGCCGCATTCTGTTTGACGGTTGGAACCTTGACACCCTGCGTCGGGAACTCACTACGCCCGAGGGCGTTTTGATCGATCTCTCTACAGGAGAATACAACCTGCTTGTCGCGTTCCTGGAACATGCCAATCGCGTCCTCTCCCGCGAAATGTTGATGGAACTCGCAAAGACAAGAACCAGCGATCCTTTTGATCGAACGATCGACGTGCAAATAAGCCGCCTGCGGCGAAAGCTCGAGACATCGGAAACAACCGGTCAAATCATCAAGACCATTCGTGGCGCCGGTTACATTTTCGTCCCCAAGGTAACGTTTGGATGAAGACGCAACCGTTACGTTTGCTGCCCGACACCATCGTCATGCGGGCCGTCATGATCCTGATTGGCGCCCTGGTTGCCATGAGCCTTGTCGGCTACTGGGTCTATCGGGTCGGTGCGGAAGGCCTCGCAACGACGGCCCGCGACAAGGGACTCGCTGAACGAATTGTCTCAATCAAGAGAGCAGTCAGTGCCATTCCTGATGAAATCGAGCGCGATAGAGCGGCCCACGCTCTGGCGACGGCCTCTTTGGAAGTTCACTGGAGCAAGGTCAGCCTTGTGCTGGGCAATGCGCCCGTCACCGAAAGATCACGCGCGATGGAGGTCCGACTGAGGGAACTCGTGCCCGAGTTTGGAACGGAATCTTTCCGGGTCGGCTATGCGGATGATGGAGCACTCAATGCCGGTGAAGGAGATGCTTACAAGCACATGCTGCTAGTGTCTGTGAAGCTCGATGACGGAACTTGGCTGAACTTTGCTTCGCCCACCTTTGGCACAGCCCATCACATGGCTGGGAATATCCTCGCCATCGCTGCGATTGTTGGCTCACTTATTATTTTGATCGCAATCCTGTTGCTCCGGTGGGTAACGCGACCCCTACGCGATCTCGCGATTGCCGCGGAACGGTTTAGTCTCGACGAGGCCCGCGAACCGGTTTCAGAACTTGGCCCAGCTGAGGTGCGACGGGCGGCAAAGGCCTTTAACACGATGGGCGATCGCGTACGGCGTCTTGTCTCCGAACGCACAATGGCGCTCGCCGCCGTCAGCCACGATCTCAGAACACCCATCACACGGCTACGGCTTCGCTCGGAGATGCTCGACGACGAATCGACTCGCAACCTCATCGATGATGATCTCTCCGAAATGGAGATGATGATCAACTCCACCCTCGAATATCTCAGCGTGGGCGTAGCCAAGGAACCCCCGAAGGCCTTCGATCTCGCGACCATGCTCAGAACAATCGTGGATGGAGAGGCGGATCGCGGGCAGCCGATCACCCTGAAAGGAATCGAGCACGCGCCGGTGCTGGGAAAACCTGTCGCCATGAAGCGGGCGATGTGGAATATCATCGGCAATGCCCTGAAGTACGGAAACACGGCCACGGTTCATATCAAGCCTGATGGAGCACAGGTTCTCGTCGAGGTACTCGACGACGGGCCGGGCATCCCTGATGCTGAATTCGAACGGGTCTTCGAACCGTTCTACCGCATCGAGAATTCGAGAAGCCGACAGACGGGTGGCACCGGTCTCGGACTGACAATCGCCAAATCCATCATTGTCGAGCATGGCGGAACGATATCGCTTCACAACCGGCAGCGTGGCGGCCTGCGGGTTTCCGTTCGCCTTCCGGTTAAACTGGTGGAAACCGCAATGCCTGGATCAGGCAAGTGTGAAGACGCATCCACTAGGCAGGACCACCGAAACATGCGATTCTGAATCATGGTCCGCACTTTGCTCCTTCCGCGACTGCTGGCGATCCTTGCGATCGTCGCGCTGGTTGTTGCGCCCTTGCCTGCGACGGCACGGGGAGGGATGCCGGTTGACGCGGCCAGCATGATGGAGCCGATGGATTGCTGCCCACCCGGCGATCCGGTGATGCCGGATTGCCAGAAGAGTTGCCCCTATCTCGCCTTGTGCATGGCGAAGTGCTTCCCCGTCGCGCCTGCGGCTGCGGTTCGCATGGCATATATCGACGCGGTTCCAACCTCTCACCGGCTCTCGCCGGATGAGAGCATCGACGCCCGGACGATCAGGCCGTCGGCACCACCACCCCGAATTTAGGACATTGCCAGCGCTTGATGTGCTGGCACACGCTGCTCCGGCTTCCCGGCGCAGGTGATCACTCATGGTTTGCAGCCACGGTTCTTGCTGCATCAGCAGCTTGTCCTGAAATTCACGAGACTACCCATGAAAACCCATCACAACAGGCGCGCCATTTCCTGGCGCATCTTGCCGGCGACGCTGACCCTTCTCCTGTCCACGCTTCCCTTCCATGCGGCGAAAGCCGATCCCAAAGACTATGAGTTCCGCCTCGTCGAGACCGCGATCAAACAGGGCGATGGTGCTGTCATCGCGGTGAAACTGATCGACAAACGCTCCGGCAAGCCGGTGCCCGATGCAGTGATCTTCGCGACCCGCATCGACATGGCGCCGGACGGCATGGAGATGATGGCCTCGAAGATCGAGCCACTGCCCTCGACTGAACCCGGCACCTATCGCTTCAAGGCCAATCTTTCCATGGAAGGCGGCTGGCGGCTTTCGCTCGGTTCGAAGGTGCAGGGTGAGACTGGCACGGTCGAGAGCAAGCTCGTTCTCAAGGCCATAAAATGAAACGATCCGTCAAATCGGGTCTCCTCCTCGCCGCGTTACTTGCGGCGGGGACTGGGGGCTATTGGGCTGGACAGCACGGTCTCGTGCTGTCGACCCATTCGCGATTCGTATCCATGAAAGTGCCCGAGCAAGGCAAAGCGGCTCCCACGGGATCGATCCTCTATTACCGCGACCCGGATGGGCCGTTCTATTCCTCATCGCCAAAGCAGAATGCAAAGGGCCGCGCTTTCCTTCCGGTTTTCGCCAGCGAGGAGATCAGCTTCGATCCGCTCCCCGTGAAGGCGGAAGCCGGGAATGCGGCCAAAACACCGGGAAAAATCCGCTTCTATCGCAACCCGATGGGGCTGCCGGATACCTCGCCGGTGCCGAAGAAGGATTCGATGGGGATGGATTACATCCCCGTCTATGAGGGCGATGAGGATGAGAGCGGGATTGTGAAAATCTCGCCCGGCAAGGTGCAGCGCACAGGCGTGCGCTCGGTTGCCGCCGCCCGCCAGAGGATCGCGCAGATGCTTCGCGCGCCGGGGATCGTGGCACTCGACGAGCGGTTAATCACGGTGCTTTCCGCCCGCGTCGATACCTTCGTCGAGAAGGTGGCGAGCGTGACAACAGGCGAGGCTGTCACGAAGAACCAGCCGCTGGTGACGCTGTTCTCGACCGAGATCGCGGCGGCGGCGGCGCAGTTCATCACCGAACTGACGACGGATGCCCGCGGGGCCAATGCTCAAGGGATATCTGCGGGTGGCGCGAGGAAGCGCCTCGAAAATCTCGGCGTTCCCCCCGAGGAGATCGCCGAGATCGAACGCAGCCGGAAAGTTCCTGCAAACATGGTCTGGCGCGCCCCACGCAACGGGATTGTGATCGAACGCAATGTCGTCGAGGGCATGAAGATGGCGGCGGGTACGACGCTGTTCCGCATCGCCGATGCCACAAAACTCTGGGTGCTCGCGGATGTTCCAGAGCTTGGGCTCGCTTCCTTGCGCCCAGGTGCGGAAGCAATGGTCCGAGTGCGGCATCGTCCCGATCTGACGTTCTCGGGTAAAATTTCCCTGATCTACCCGCAGGTTAACGTGGAAACCCGTACGGCGCGTATCAGGATCGAGATCGCCAACCCCGATCTTGCGTTGCTCCCGAACATGTTCGTCAATGTCGAGATCGCGGCTGGCGATAATGCCGAGCGCGTCGCCGTGCCGGAAAGCGCCGTGATCGACAGCGGCACACGCAAGATCGTTCTGATCGACCGCGATGAGGGTCGTTTCGAGCCGCGCGAGGTCAAAACGGGGCCGCGCGGCAACGGCTTTGTCGCCATCCTCGACGGGGTGGAGGAGGGGGATCGCGTGGTCACATCCGCGAATTTCCTGATCGACGCCGAAAGCAACCTCAAAGCCGCGCTCCAGAGCCTGACGATGGCCAACGAAATGAACAAGCCGGAGAAGGCGAACATGGAGAAACAGCCATGATTGCAAGGCTCATCTCCTGGTCTTCGCGCAACCTGATGCTGGTGCTGATCGGCACCGTCTTCGCCGTCGCTACTGGGCTTTATGCTCTGCGTAACCTGCCGCTCGACGCCATTCCCGATCTCTCGGATGTGCAGGTCATCGTCTACACCGAATATGCCGGGCAGGGGCCTCAAGTGGTCGAGGATCAGGTGACCTATCCCCTGAGCACCGCGATGCTCACCGTCCCCAAATCGCGCGTTGTACGCGGATTCTCGTTCTTCGGCGTCTCCTTCCTCTACGTGATCTTCGAGGATGGCACGGATCCCTATTGGGCGCGTTCGCGCGTGCTAGAATACCTCAATACTGCGATAAAACGCCTCCCCGCCGGCGTGACGCCGACGCTGGGACCGGATGCAACAGGTGTCGGCTGGGTCTACCAATACGCAGTGCTGGCGAAAGATCTGTCCCTCACCGAAACCCGCTCCTTGCAGGACTGGAAACTGCGTTTCGCAGCGGCCAAAGCCGAGGGTGTGGCGGAGGTCGCTGCCGTTGGCGGGTTCGTCAAACAATATAATGTCATCGTCGATCCCATCCGGTTGCGCGCGCTTGGCATTCCCGTCTCGCGCATTCGCGAGGCGCTGCGGGCCAGCAATGCCGATATCGGCGGGCGCAGCGTCGAACTCTCCGAGTTCGAGTTCATGGTGCGCGGGCGCGGCTACCTCCGGAATATCGCGGATATCGAGAGCATCACGCTGAAAAGCGAGGCGGGCGTGGCGCTGCGTCTCGGCGATGTCGCGCGGGTCGAACTCGGGCCGGACGAGAGGCGCGGCATCGCTGAACTCAACGGCGAGGGTGAGGTCGCCAGCGGCATCGTCATCCAGCGCTTCGGCGCCAATGCGCTCTCGGTAATCGCCAGCGCCAAGGCGCGCCTCGCCGAAATCCTGCCGAGCCTGCCCAAAGGCGTGGAGATCATACCCGTCTATGACCGCTCGGAGCTGATTGGCCGCGCGATCGAAACCCTAAAAATGACGCTGATCGAAGAAATGGCCATCGTCGCGCTGGTCTGCGTGGTGTTTCTGCTCCATCTCAGGAGTGCGCTGGTCGCGATCCTGATGCTCCCGGTAGGCATCCTCATGAGCTTTGCCGCGATGAAGCTGATGGGCCTCGGTTCGAACATTATGAGCCTTGGCGGCATCGCCATCGCCATCGGTGCGATGATCGACGCGGCCATCGTGATGATCGAGAACGCCCATAAGCATCTCGAACGGGCTTCTCCTGATAAAAACCGTGTCGACATCCTGATCGAGGCCGCGAGCGAGGTCGGGCCGGCGCTATTTTTCAGCCTGCTTATCATCACCGTGTCATTCCTGCCGATCTTCACGCTGGAGGCGCAGGAGGGGCGGCTGTTCAGCCCGCTCGCCTTCACCAAAACCTTCGCGATGGCGGCGGCGGCGTTCCTGTCGTTGACGCTGGTGCCCGCGCTGATGGTGATCTTCGTGCGCGGCATGATCGTTCCTGAGCACCGGAATCCGATCAACCGCTTACTGATCTGGATTTATCGTCCGGTGATCGCTGGCGTGCTCAAGGCGAAGGGGCTGACGATCATTGTCGCGCTACTCATTCTCGGCGCCAGCGTCTGGCCAGCACGGCAAATCGGTTCGGAGTTCATGCCGAGCCTTGATGAAGGCACCCTGATGTATATGCCGACGACCCTGCCGGGCCTCTCCGTCACCAAGGCGGGTGAATTGCTGGCGACACAGGATCGCATCATCAAATCCTTCCCCGAGGTCGCCTCTGTCTTCGGCAAGGCAGGGAGGGCGCTCACAGCAACTGATCCCGCGCCGCTGGAGATGTTCGAGACGATCATCAACCTCAAGCCCAAAGCGGAATGGCGACTGGGCGTCACCACGGAAAGCCTCCGTGCCGAGATGGACAAGGCGCTGCAATTCCCCGGTGTTTCCAACGCCTGGACCATGCCGATTCGCGCCCGCATCGACATGCTGGCAACCGGCATCCGCACGCCTGTAGGCATCAAGGTGTTCGGCCCTGATCTTGGCGAGATCGAAGCACTGTCACGGCAGGTCGAGGCCGTGGTGAAGGCGGTTCCCGGCACATCGAGCGCCTATGCCGAACGGGTCATCGGCGGCTATTATCTCGATATCGTGCCGGATCGCGTCGAACTCGGCCGCTACGGCCTCGTGATCGGCGACGTGCAGGATGTGATCGCCTCGGCGCTTGGTGGCGAGAGCGTCACCAGCACCGTCGAGGGGCGTGAGCGTTACAGCGTCAACATCCGCTATCCCCGTGATCTGCGCTCAAGCCCGGAGGCGATCGCAACCGAGGTTCTGGTGCCGCTGCCCAAAGGCGGCTTCGTACCCTTGGGGGCGGTCGCGGAGGTCAAGCTCATGCGCGGCGCGACCTCGATCCGCACGGAGAACGGCCAGCTCGCGGTTTATATCTTCGTCGACATGGCCGGGCGCGATCTCGGCGGTTATGTCGCGGAGGCGCGGGAGGCCGTAGCGAAGGAGGTTACATTCCCGCCCGGAACCTACATCCAGTGGAGCGGACAGTTTGAGTATCTCGAACGCGCCGAGGCGCGGCTCAAAATCGTCGTGCCGTTGACGCTGATGATCATCTTCCTGCTGCTCTATCTCAACTTCCGGGCGCTCACGGAAACCCTCATCGTCATGCTCTCGCTGCCGTTCGCGCTCATCGGCGGGTTGTGGTTGATGTGGTGGATGTGGTGGATGGGGTTCAACATGTCCGTGGCCGTAGCAGTCGGTTTCATCGCGCTGGCGGGTGTCGCGGCGGAAACCGGCGTCATCATGCTGATCTACCTCGATCACGCCTTGAGGGAAGGGCAGGTTGCCTGCGCCGCCGAAGGTCGCCCATTCACCCGCGATGACCTCCACCGCGCGATCATGGTCGGCGCGGTCGAGCGCGTCAGGCCCAAGATGATGACCGTCATCGCCATCATGGCAGGGCTCATTCCGATCCTCTGGAGCACCGGTACCGGCTCGGAAATCATGCAGCGCATCGCCGTGCCCATGATCGGCGGCATGGTCTCATCGATCATCCTGACGCTGGTGGTGATCCCCGCGATCTACGGGATCATGAAGGGGAGGGGGGTGCCACAAAAATGCCTTCGGAAAAGCCTCCCTAGACAACCCGCCCATGATCATGATGGCACCGGGCGTGATCGGCGAGGGCCTCGATGATCTTGCAATCGCAGGCGTTGACACCACCTAGGCAGGAGGCCGCGATCCTCTGGAGTTCGCCTTCGAGCAGGCGTAACCGCGCAATCTTGTCGCGGACATCGCCAAGATGTGCACTGGCGATGGCGTGCGCATCGTCGCAGGCCATGTTAGGTTTGTCTGAGAGCTTGAGCAGCGCCCGGATACTCTCGACAGTGAACCCGAGGTCGCGCGCATGCTTGATGAAGGCCAATCGCTCCCGGTGACGGCGGCCGTAACGCCGCTGATTGCCTTCCGACCGCTCCGGTTCTGGCAGAAGACCAACCTGCTCATAATACCGGATCGTCTCGACTTTGACGCCGGTTTGCCCTGCTAGTGCGCCGATCGGCATCGCTCGCTCCGCGACAGGCATCCGCATTTTTCCTGCGCCAGACATGATTTTCCTCTTGAACCTACAGCAACGTCAGCTTGCAGGATATTCTGCGGAAATCAATTCACGCATGCCGACCTCTCAAAATTTCCAACTTCGGGGCGGTTCAACGAGAATTACAGGGGATGGCGGCATGGAACAGCTTCTGAAGCTGGCGGGTGAAATTGACAGGCTCAACAGGTCAATCGCCGCCATCGCTCGTTGGGCACTGCTCGCGAATGCGTTGATCATCACTTTCAATGCAATCGCCCGAAAATTTTTCTCCATCGCCTATCCATCCGCTTTCGACCTTCAATGGCATTTCTTCGCGGCCGTCATCCTTCTGATGGCAGCTTATACACTCCAGCGAAATGAACATGTGCGGATCGATATTTTTGCCGGTCAGCTCGGCAGTCGCGGCCTCGCATGGTTGGATTTGTCAGGAGCGTTGTTTGTTCTCATTCCCCTTTGCGGCTTGATGGCGTGGTTCGGCTCCGCTGAATTTTTCAGCGCGCTATCGGGAAATGAAACACGCTCGACACGCGACAGCATGAGCGACATTCCGGCCTGGATCATGAAAGGTTTCATACCGCTGGGCTTCATATTGCTTGGGCTGCAGGGTGTATCGGAAGCCATTCGCTGCGTTGCGCATCTCGCAGGTATAGCCGAACGGAAGCAGAACAATTCGCTCCTATCGGGGAGCGTTGCGAATGAATAGCGTCATCGCGCCATCCATGTTGGCATGCCTGCTGGTGGTTTTGTTGCTGGGATATCCAGTAGCCTTTTCGCTGGCAGCTATCGCATGCGTTTTCGGGGTTATCGGCCTCGTAACCGGCGCTTTTGACCCGCCTTTTCTGCTGGCGATGCTTTTCCGCCTTCAGGGAATTTTCGGCAATGACAACCTACTCGCGATCCCAATGTTCATCTTCATGGGCGTCCTTCTTGAACGCACGGCGATTGCCGAAGATATGTTCGCGGCGCTTGGCCGGTTGTTCAGCCGGTTATCCGGGGGGATTGCATACGGCACAATTCTCGTCGGAGCGCTGTTGTCGAGCATGACCGGTTTCGTATCCGCCTCCGTCGTCGCCATCGGATTGATCTCACTCCCCGTCATGGTACGGGCCGGTTATAATCACTCGCTCGCAACCGGTGTTGCGGCGGCATCTGGGACTTTGGCTCAAATCATTCCGCCGAGCCTTGTATTGATTATACTTGCTGAGCAGATGGAAGTCTCCTTGCAGGCAATTTTTCATGGTGCCGTCATTCCAAGCCTCATGCTGATTTCCCTGTATGTATTCTATATATTTGCGAGGACATGGCACAATCCAAGCTTGGCACCAGCGATTGCAAGCATGAGCGATCCCCAGCGTGAGAAAATTCCGCTCTGGCGAGATCTGTTGGTTTCAATGGGATTGCCGGTCGGGCTTGTTGGGCTTGTTCTTGCCTCCATTAGTTTTGGCATAGCCACGCCCAGCGAAGGCGGAGCCATTGGCGTTACAGGTACGCTTCTGCTTGCGCTCATGCGGGGGCGGCTGACCCCGGCGAGACTGAAAGCAGCCATGGATGCTACCGGCATCTTATGCGCCTGCATTATTTTCCTGCTGATTGGCGCATCTTTCTTCACGTTGGTTTTTCGAGGATTTGATGGTCATCTTTGGGTCGAGAACCTGCTTTCCCTGTTGCCGCAGGACAGGGTGGGCTTTGTCGTTCTGATCAATCTCCTTTTGCTCGTCCTGGCTTTCTTTCTCGATTTCTTCGAGATTGCCTTCATCGTCCTGCCGCTGATCGCTCCTGTTGCCAATCGGCTTGGTATCGACATGGTCTGGTTGTCCGTGATCATCGCCGTCAACCTCCAGACGTCGTTCATGCATCCGCCTTTCGGGTTGGCACTTTACAATCTGAGAAGCGTCGCGCCCCGCTCGATTTCCACGGCCTCGATCTATTGGGGGGCGGTGCCGTTTATTGGTATTCAGTTCTTGGTCGTCGTATTGCTGATTTTGTTTCCCAAGCTCGTGCTCAAAGAGCGCGAAGTAAAAAATCCCGCTGTCGAAATCAACATTCAACTACCAGAAGCCATGCCGCCTCTGATCTCGCGCTGAGAATGCGGCATATCGCTTTTTCTCGCCCCTGCCGCAGCGCTTCTCTTTTCAATTTTCCATGCAATAAATCTCTTGATCCTATAGTGGCTATAGCTTGTATGCAAAGCGTCCTGAATTGAAATCAAGGGCCGCGCCATGACGAACGCATCATCCACTGAACCCGCCTTGCAACTGTCCTGGAAGGTCGGCGGCATGGATTGCGCAAGCTGTGCATCCAAAATCCGGGGAGCGGTCGAGCGCCTCCCCGGCGTCTCGGAGGTGAAGCTCTCCGTGATGACCGAGACGCTCACCCTTTCGCTTGATGAGAGCCAGACGTCACGCGCGGCGATCGAAAAGCAGGTTTCCGGGCTGGGCTATTCCGTGGCCGTGATTGACAAGGCTCTCCGCGCGCCAGCCAAGGAGGATACCTCCTGCGGCTGCGGTCATGATCACGGCGCTCACGCCGACAAGGATCATAAACACGGGCACGATCACGACCATAAGCATCCGCATGCCCACGATCTAAAAGGAAATGATCGCGGGAAGGTCACTTCGGTAGTGGCCAAATCAACGGTCGATGAAGATCCGGGTCACGGTCTCCCGGGGCATGTCCATGAGGTCACGCCGGAGGGCATGAGCTGGTATCAGACCGGCAAGGGCCGGCTGGTGATCGGCACCGGTGTGCTTTTGGCGCTCGCGTGGGGGGCGAAACTCATTGTGCCCGGCATCGCCAACTGGGCGTTCATCGCCGCGTGCCTGATCGGGGTCGCTCCGGTTGCGCGGCGTGCTTTCGCGGCCCTTCGCGCCGGGATGCCTTTCACTATCGAAATGCTGATGACCATCGCTGCCGCCGGCGCGCTTGTGATCGGGGCTGCCGAGGAAGCAGCGCTTGTCGTCTTCCTGTTTGCAGTTGGGGAGGTGCTTGAAGGCGTCGCGGCGAACCGCGCGCGGGCGAGCATCAAGGCGCTCGGCGATCTCGTGCCGAAGACCGCGATAATCGAAGAGGCTGGCACGACACGTCAGGTCGATGCGGCGACGCTCGAAATCGGCCAAATGCTGCTCGTGCGCCCCGGCGACCGTATCCCCGCCGATGGAGAGATCACGGTGGGCACCTCCGGCATCGACGAATCCCCGGTCACTGGAGAATCCGTGCCGAAAACGAAAACCGTTGGCGAACCGGTCTTCGCTGGCTCAATCAACCGCGAGGCGGTGATAAGGGTGAAGGTCACAAAGGCGGCAGAAGACAACACGATTGCCCGTATCATTCGGCTGGTCGAGGAAGCGCAGGAGGCCCGCGCGCCGACTGAACGCTTCATCGACCGATTCAGCCGCATCTACATGCCGGCGATTGTCGGTCTCGCGATCCTCGTCGCGCTGGTGCCGCCACTCGCGCTTGGCGGCGATTGGAACACCTGGATTTATCGCGCGCTGGCGCTGCTGCTGATCGGCTGCCCTTGCGCGCTGGTGATCTCCGTGCCGGCCTCTATCGCCTCTGCCCTTTCGGCCGGCGCGCGCCGTGGCCTTCTGATGAAGGGCGGCGTTGTCATCGAGAACCTCGCCCGCGTAAAGACGGTCGCCTTCGACAAGACGGGCACCTTGACCATCGGCAAGCCTGTCGTGACCGATATCCGCGCCTTCGGGGTCGAGGAGAGCGCGATGCTTGCACTCGCTGCGGGAGTCGAGACCGGATCGAGCCATCCTTTGGCGGAAGCCATTCTTGACGTCGCCGAGGCGCGGGGTGTGAAAGCCCGTTCGGCGACGGATGCCCGCGCGATTGTGGGACGCGGGGTCGAGGCCAAAATCGACGGAGAAGCCATCTTTGTCGGATCGCCGCGTTTCGCGGCTGAAATCGGAGCTTTGTCCACTGAGGTCAAAGCAGCAGCGGAGACGCTTGAGGCTGAAGGCAAGACAGTAGCTGCTGTGTTCAAGGCAGGCAACGTCATTGGCCTTCTCGCGCTGCGAGACGAGCCGCGCGAGGATGCGAAAAGCGCCATTGCAGAACTCAAGGCGCTCGGCATTGGCTCGGTGATGCTGACCGGCGACAATGCCCGCACCGGCGCGGCAATTGCCGGCAGCCTCGGCATGGAACACGAGGCCGAACTCATGCCGGACGACAAGGTCAAAGCGATTAAATCACTGGCCGCCGAGGATGGCGTGATGATGGTCGGTGATGGCATTAACGATGCGCCCGCGCTCGCCGCTGCCTCAGTTGGTGTCGCCATGGGCTCGGGGACGGATGTCGCGCTGGAGACGGCCGATGCCGCGCTGCTGCGCAGCCGTGTGAGCGATGTTCCGCGCCTGATCCGGCTGGCCCGGGCCGCGATGGCAAACATTCACCAGAACATCTGGATCGCTTTGGGACTCAAGGCCGTCTTTCTGGTGACCAGCGTCTTCGGCATCACGGGCCTCTGGATTGCGATCCTCGCCGACACCGGTGCAACCGTGATCGTGACGCTGAACGCGCTGCGCCTCCTCTCGTTCAATCCCGATGTGCGCGGCTGATCGCAGAAGAGGAGCCCTGCCATGATCGCGATGGAAGCCGTCAGCTATCTCCTGTTCTGCGTCTATCTCGTGAGCTTCTTCGGCCTGAGCGCCATGGCGGCTCGGGAAGCGGGGCGCTCGGTCTGGCTGTTCAGCAAGGGCAAGGAGCCGCAAACCCTTCCAGCATGGCTGTTCCGGATTGCCTTTGCAGGCGCTGCAATCCTGCCGCTTATCCGGGCGCTTGCTGGCGGCCCTCTCTTGCGCGACCCGGTTTTCTCAGCACTTGACGGGGTAGCCGGCGATATCATCGGCCATCTGCTTGTTGCCATCGGCGCCATGATTGCCGCCACTTCACAAATGCACATGGGTGCATCGTGGCGCATCGGTGCTGCCGAGGGCGAAACCGGAGCCATCGTCGATACCGGGCCGTTCGCGCTTTCGCGCAATCCGGTTTTCGTCGGGCAGATCATCCTGTTCGTCGGGCTTCTGCTTGTCTTCCCCGACCTCTTTCAGGCGGCGCTGACCCTTGCCCTCGTTGTCGCAATCCGGCTTCAGGTCAAGATCGAAGAGCGCGTTCTCACAGCAACGTTGGGCGAACCTTATCTCGCCTATAGTCGGCGAGTCGGCCGATGGTTCGGCCTGAGAAACGTCTGATGGAGCAGGTTCAAGCATTTATTCGAGACTACGGAATTGCAGTCTATGCGATCCTCTTCGCCTATTGTGCGCTGAAAAGCGGCTCCCTTCCGCTGTTTGCAGGTTTTGCTGCACAGACCGGAAACCTCGATCTCGCGACCGTCAGTGCCGCGACCTTCATGGGCGGCTATCTCGGAGATGAAGCCCGATTCTGGATTTCCAGGCGCTTTGGCAATGGCGTCTTTGAGAAATACCCCAGGATCAACCGCCTGGTCGAGACCGGCAAGCATTTGCTCGAGCGCTACGGCTCAGCCTACATCTTTCTCTATCGATATCCCAAGGGCATGCGCACGATCGGCGCGCTGCCGCTTGGCCTGACAAACATCCGCTGGCGCAGTTTCACGTTTCTCAATGCTTCGTCAGCCGCAGTGTGGGCGATACTCCTTGTCGGGGTCGGCTACTTGTTCGGCAGCACAATCGAGCAAGCCGTTGCGTCCAATTGGGGGTTCTACAGCGTTCTCGCACTCGTGCTTTTTGTGGGCATGACGCTCTTGGCTTGGCGATATGCGATGCGCATTCAGACGTAAAATGGCAAATCCCGGAATGACCCTCGAGAAACGACTGACCGCAAGGCTCTTGCAGATTGCTGCGCTCCTCTTGGCTTTTTTCATGATCGACCAGATCAGCAAATGGATCATCCTCGAACAGGTGATGGTGCCAGCGCGCGTGATCCCCGTGACGTCGTTCTTTAACCTGACACTGGGCTTCAACACCGGCGTCAGCTTCGGATTTTTCAAGGATACACTTGCGGAATGGCCCGGTGTGCTTGCCGCGGTCAAGGCAACGATGATTATCGGGCTCGTGATCTGGGCCGCATTGACGAACAGCAGGGTTGAACGCATCGGCCTCGCGATGATCGCTGGCGGCGCGCTTGGAAATGCGATTGACCGTTGGCGGCAGGGAGCCGTGACGGACTTCCTCGATTTTCACTGGGCCAATTGGCACTGGCCGACCTTCAACATGGCGGATGTCGTGATTGTCGGGGGAGCACTCCTCATCTTCCTGGCTGCCGTGCTTCCCGCACCCGTTGCGGAGACGACGCCATCCGCAAGCGCTCCGACGGAAGGACCGAGACAATCATGACACCGTGGCAGATCGCCGGGCGGATAGGGATTGCGTCGGTCTATGGAGCGGTCGGAGCCTTGCTTGGCTTCCTCCTGGGGTATTTTTTCGTGCGTCCACTGCTATTGGCGGGGTTCTCGCCGGATTTTGTGAAACCGCTGGGCTATTGGGCGCCGCATTTTTTCACGGGCCTGACAGGATTTCTTGCTGCGCTCGGCTTCCTGAAAAGCGAACCCGCTCCCAAGTGAGTTGGTGAACTCCTCATTAACAACCCGGTCACTTACCTAAGCTCAGATGATCGAAATCGTCAATATAATCTAAGTAAACAGAAGCTTGCTTCATTCGTACAAAATGAACACTCAAATTTTGCGTGAATTGAACGTGTGTTTCGTATGTTGCCTCCATAGCAGGGACAACAACGAAAAGCGTCACGACAATGCGTCACTTTGGCAAGCAGCTGGTCTCCATCCTCGGTTTCATCGGTGCCTTCGGGCTTTTCGGTTCCGCTTTGGCGGACAGCCAGACAGACCTCGCCCATTTGCATTCCGGTCAGCGGACAGCTCCGCCGATCGGCTGGACACAGTTCTGCGGAGAAAATCCCGGAGAGTGTCGTACGGGTCAGGCTGCAATAAAAAAGGTGATTCTGACAGAAACCAATTGGCGTGAACTGGTCAACATCAACCAGCGCTTCAACCGTTCGATCATTGCGATCACGGACCAGGAGCAATACGGCCTGATGGAATACTGGACCTACGCCAAAACAGGCAAAGGCGATTGCGAGGACTACGTTCTCGAAAAGCGTCGGGAATTGGTCCGGCGCGGCTGGCCCGCCTCAACTTTGTTGATCACCGTCGTTCTGGACAAGGAGGGCAATGGACACGCGGTCCTAACGGTGGTCACTGACCGCGGCGAATTTGTGCTGGATAATCAGACCGATCAAATCCTGCCGTGGTCAAAAAGCGAATTGACCTTCATCAAGCGTCAATCGCCTGTTGATTCGAACACTTGGGTCGAGTTGGGGCGCACGTTGGGACGGCCTGATATCGCAACTGCTGGCATCCGCTGAATCCTACGGTTTGGGTGCCAGTAGCGGCGACAGGACCTTGTCAAATTGATCGAGTGTCAGCGCGCCCGTATGCTTCTGCCCGTTGATAAAGAACGTTGGCGTTGAGTTCACTCCGAACTCTTTGGTTGCGCGTTGCGCGGTCGACATGATGCCCTTGTAGAGTTTTTCATCGCTGAGGCAGGCTTCGAAGGTCTCTTTCGTAAATCCGGCAAAGCGAACCGTACTCAGCAGAGCTTCCACTGGTTTTTCTGCATGCCCCCACGTTTCCTTGGTTCGATAGAGAAGATCGAGCGTCGGATACCACCTTTGTTCCCCCGAGCATCTCGCAAGCATGAAGCCTGCGGTGGCAAGCTGATCGAGCGGAAATTCACGCATGATGAACCGGACTTTCCCGGTATCGATGTATTTCTGCTTCAACGCAGGCCAAGTCTCGGTATGAAACCGCATGCAATGGTGGCATGTGATCGAGGCGTATTCGACAATGGTCACGGGAGCTTCGACATTCCCGAAGACCTTGTCAGGAAGATCGGTCGGCTCCACGAGTCGCGATGCGATTGACGGTGTCGTCTGCGCTAGCCCGAGAGATGGCACTGCAAGCAGCGAAACCGCCGCGAGAGTTGGCAAAAAATGTCGGCGATCCATGCATGACTCCATCGTTTCAGCCTCTTGTAATTGCTGTAGCCACTTGAGGTTCAAGAGGAGGTTGATGCAATGGCCCATCAAAACATCAAAATTCCGCGAGCTCGGCATTTCGACCTTGAACCCGGGCGTCGTTCGGCCTTTAGGAGTCCATTCAGGCTGTTTCTTCATGGCCTGTCAGGCATAGATGAGCTAGACATCCACCATGAATTTCAGTTCTCTAAAAAACCGGAAAGGCTTTGCTGCGACACTCGTTGCGGCTGCCCTGCTGCTTTCTGGCTGCTTGACTACCGAAATGGACAACAAGCATTTGCAGCCCATTCCACCGCATCTCATGTCGAGCATGTCCGAAAAAGGAATGAGCGCCGCAGACCCAATCCTGGTGCGAATATTCAAAAAAGAGAGCGAGCTCGAGGTCTGGAAACGCGACCATTCCGGAAAATACGCGCTCCTGAAAACCTATCCGATGTGTCGATGGTCCGGCCAACTCGGCCCGAAAAGGCGCGAAGGTGACAGGCAGGCCCCCGAGGGGTTCTATTCTGTCGCGCCCGAGCTGATGAACCCGCGTTCTCAGTTTTATCTCTCATTCAACCTTGGTTACCCCAACGCGCTCGAACGTTCGCTCGGGTACACAGGCTCGGCCTTGATGGTGCATGGCGCATGCACCTCTTCCGGCTGCTTTGCCATGACCGATAATGGCGTAGCGGAAATCTACGCGCTGGCGCGCGAGGCGTTTTCGGGTGGCCAAAAGAGTTTTCAGGTCCAGGCATTGCCCTTCCGGATGACTCCGGAAAACATGGCAAAACACCGAAATAACGCAAATATCGCCTTTTGGCGGAACCTCAAGGAGGGCTCGGACCATTTTGAGGCGACAAAGCAGGCACCCCGCGTTGCCGCTTGTGGTCGACGCTATGTCTTCGATCCCAAGGAGGGTGCTGGACCATTCATTCCGGGCGCTGCGTGTCCGCCCTATGAAGAAGATCCGGCGATTGCCGCAGCGGTCGCGGACAAGAAGGCTCAAGATGAAAAACGGCTTGCTGAACTTGTGACCAAGGGAGTCCCTGCACTGAGCCTTGCTCACGTCGATGGCGGGATGCACCCAAGTTTCCGGTCTCTTCTCAAATCGTTGGGACCGGAGCGCTTGCAGGCAATGACCTCTGGGCGCGTGGAAATCAGCCGTCCGGATGCCGCATTGCTCGATCCCTTCACTGCGCTCGAGTGAGAAAGGGTTGGCGCTCGTTGGCAGGGTAGGGTGCCATCATTTGGCTTTCGGTCGCCCATAAAGCTCCAAACGGTGCCCGGTGAGTTCATAACCCAGCTTTTCAGCGATTTCAGTCTGCAATCTCTCGATTTCTTCCGAACGAAACTCGATGACACGGCCGTTGGTGGTATCGATAAGATGATCGTGATGGGGGCCCTCGGCGCGCTCCACACGGAACGGCCCGCCTTCAAAGCTGTGCTGCTCGATCAGGCCAATCTCAGCGAAAATCTTCAGCGTTCGATACACGGTCGAAAGTGAGATCTTCTCGTCCTTGCGCATCGCGCGCCGATGGATCTCGGGCACATCCGGGTGATCATGGGCCGATGAAATAACGTCGGCGATGATTTTTCTCTGGCCGGTAATCCGGCGCCCCTTGGCTTTGCACAGTTCGACAAGGCCGGGCGATTTCTGGGTCATGGCGCTCAAGTTCGGAATGAGTTGCAATAACGTTGACAGTGACACTATGCCGCGCTAGCGTATCGTTAATGCAAATTATTTGCAATAAGGGGTCGTCATGGTTGATCGAAGCGAATTCGCGGCAGGTTGGCGCCGCGACCGTGGTGAGGCTTCACTTTCGGACGTCCATCGCTCGATCCCGATCACAACCAAAGGGCCGACATGGCGCCGGATGGCTGCTTTCGTTGGCCCCGGTTATCTAGTAGCGGTCGGCTATATGGACCCCGGCAACTGGGCGACCTCGCTCGCGGGCGGCTCGAAATTCGGCTACACTCTGCTGGTCGTGGCACTGGTCTCGAACATCATGGCCATTGTGCTTCAGGCACTCTGTGCGCGGCTCGCGATCGGTTCCGGGCGCGATCTGGCGCAGGCCTGTCGTGACGCCTTCCCAAAACCGGTTGCTCTGATCCTGTGGTTTCTGGCCGAAATCGCAATCATTGCCACTGACATCGCGGAAGTCATCGGCACCGCCATCGGCCTCAACCTGCTTTTTGGCATTCCACTTGAGATCGGCGTGATCATCACCGCGCTCGATGTTTTCCTCATTCTCTATCTGCAAAAACTTGGCTTCCGCTGGGTCGAAGCGCTGATCATCACCTTGCTCGGCGTCATCGCGGTGTGCTTCGCGATACAGATCGCACTCGCAGATCCAGATTGGGGCGCCGTCATCAAGGGGTTCGCTCCAACAACCCAGATTGTGACGAACCCCGAAATGCTCTACCTCGCGCTCGGCATTCTCGGCGCGACCGTGATGCCGCACAATCTCTACCTGCATTCCGGAATTGTGCAGACCCGCGCCTATGGCGATAGCTTGCCGGAGAAGCGCGAAGCCCTAAAATTCGCAACCATCGACTCGACAGTCGCGCTGATGTTTGCGCTGCTGATCAACGCGTCTATTCTCATCTTGGCAGCTTCAACCTTCCACAAGACGGGGCAGACCGGCGTTGCTGAGCTTGGCGAAGCACATAAACTGCTCGCTCCGTTGCTCGGCCTCGCAATCGCGCCGACACTGTTCGGTATCGCGCTTCTGTGCTGCGGCATTAACTCTACCGTCACAGCGACGCTCGCCGGGCAGATCGTGATGGAGGGCTTCCTCGATATCAAGCTGCCACCGTGGTTGCGGCGTCTCATCACGCGGGCTATCGCAATCGTCCCTGCAGCGGTGGTTACCATCTGGTATGGTGACAGCGGGACAGCGAAGCTGCTCATCCTGACGCAGGTGGTGCTCTCGCTTCAGCTTTCGTTCGCAGTCTTCCCTTTGATCATGTTCACGGCGGACAAGAAAAAGATGGGTGCGCTCGTCGCCCCTGTCTGGCTCATCGGTTTCGCGCTGCTGATCGGCATCGTGATCGCGGTGTTGAATATCAAGCTGCTCGTGGATTTCGTCTTCGGAGCATAGCGAGAGGAATACCACGCGTGGAGGCTTGGACTTGGTCCGATCCTGTCGTAGAGACAGGTTCATGACGATCAAAAAAATGATCCAACAAGCAAGTTTCGCTTTAGTATGCGCGATACTCGCCATTTCCATGGTGTTTCAACTCACGCTCGGAGCGGCGGCGAGCACCATGCACGCGGCCAAACAGGCCCAAAGCGTCGATCGTCTCGGTGTTTTTTGCGCGAGTTCTGACGAGCGCAACTCTCAAAACGAATCTGCTCCGAAAGCAGCTCATCATGGCGAGCAGCTGCCAGCCTGTTGCACTTGGGGCGGCAGGGACATTCAATCGGCCGCCCAATTTTTGCCGCCCATGGCAGTCTTATTCGGCGCATTTGATGGTGACATTCAAAGCACCGGCTTTGCTCAGCCTATAGCGGCCTCGATACAAAAGCCGCGAGGTCTCCGGCCACAAGCGCAGCGCGCACCACCGAACCTGATCTGACCACGCAAACGACACGGCTTCAGGCTGTGTCGGCAAACCCCGCTCAACGCTTTTGCGCGGATTGATATGCGAATTTCAGATCAGGGCTGCCCAATGACACGATTCCTCTTGTCCGCTCCAGAGTCCTGTGAGCGCTCCCGAAAACACTTCTCGATTTCAAGGGGATGGATCGGAAGGTTCGCCATCCTGTTCATTTTCTTGACTGTCGCTCTGCCTCACCTTGCAATGGCTCACGACTTTACCGTTGGTGACATAATGATTGACCATCCATGGGCGCGCGCTACCCCTACGGGAGCGAAAGTCGCGGGCGGCTATGTGACAATAGAGAACTTCGGCAATAAGCCGGACCGGCTGATATCAGCCACGATGGAAGCGTCGAAGCAGGTCGAACTACATGAAATGTCCCTTACGGACGGCGTCATGCGGATGCGCGGATTGCCAACAGGTATCTTGGTGCCCGCCGGCGGACGCATCGAGATGAAGCCCGGCGGATTTCATATCATGTTCCTCGATCTTCAGAGGCAGCTTAGACAAGGGGAGAAGGTTGCTGGAACTCTAATCTTCGAGAGGGCCGGCATTGTGCAAATCGAATTTCAAGTCGACGCTATAGGCGCGCTGGGCTCAGCCAGCGGCGGCCACCAGCATTGAGGCTGCCGCATGCAAACACTCAAAATCATTCGATATGCCGCCTGGGCAATGGTGGCAGGCCTGATCTTCTTTACCGCCGCAATCGTGCTTGGTTGGTGGCGCGTTGATGGCCCTGGTCGAGTCCCAACAAATGGCGGCATTGAAATCAAAGGTCTGCCTCAAATTGGCGGCCCCTTTACGCTGGTCAATCATCACGGGAAGACGGTCACGGATAAAGACTTTCTCGGGAAACCGATGCTTGTTTTTTTTGGCTTCACATATTGCCCGGACGTTTGCCCAACAACGCTTTTTGAAACAACGACGCGGTTGCAAAAAATTGGAGCGGAGGCAAGGGATCTCCAAGTGCTCTTCATCACCGCAGACCCCGATCGCGATACCCCCGAGCAGCTGGCGCTCTATCTGCAGTCTTTTGATCCAAGAATCGTGGGCCTTACCGGCACACAGGAACAGGTCGACGCAGCCGTGCTGGCCTACAAGGCCTACGCAAAAAAGGTTCCCTCTGAAGGGGGTGGCTATACGGTCGACCATACGGCTTCTGTCTTCCTGATGGATCGGAATGGCCGTTTCATGGGCCTGATCGATTATCATGAGCAGGAAGCATCCGCTCTCGCGAAGATGCGGCGGCTGATCGCAAAGTGACGAGTGATCTGGATGTCTGAGGTCGCGGCCGGGTTCGAAACTCACCGGAAGTGGCTGCGCTTAGAGGCCAGTCTCCCATCATATGCCGTCTCATACTTGGCACCCACACCTGTCCCTGCCATTCTCACGGCATGAAACTCTGGGCCATCTATGTCACGGCGGCTTTTGCCGAGCTCGCGGGATGCTTCGCGTTCTGGGCTTGGCTGCGCAATGGGCGATCAATGCTCTGGGTCGCACCCGGGATTGTGGCGCTTGTCGCTTTTGCCTGGCTGCTGACGCTCGTGCCGACCGAGGCGGCGGGCAGGGCCTATGCCGCTTATGGCGGCATCTACGTCGCGGCCTCGCTGGTCTGGCTTCGCTGGGTCGAGGGCGCGATACCGGATCAATGGGACATGATCGGTGCTGCGGTCTGCATCCTCGGGGCCGCCATCATTCTTTTTGGACCGCGAACCGCATAGGCGCTTGAGCATTGGCAATGCGGCCAGCGTACAGCGCAGAGACAGCCAACCGACCTATCCAACCTTGCTGTTGAACCAGGCTCGTCCTGGCTTCTCAACAAATGTGAATGTGACCCACGAAACGCCGATAACCGCCAACAGGTAAAGGAGCGTGTAGAGATCATTGATGAGAAGGTGGCCAAGATCATAGTTCATGTGTGGATTGCCAGCCCCGACATGTTCACGCGCGATGTTTAGCCCGGCTCGATCAGCAGCCAGCACAGGCACGCGGTTGAAAGGCAGGCTGACGAGCAGAGCCGTCATGTAAATCGAGTAGGACAAGTCGCCGAGCAGGTGCCCGACTTTGCCGCTGAGAACAGCCGATATCCATCCGGATTGGAGGGCGAAGACAAGAACCAGCACCGCGAAAACGAAAGGAGCGGCCAGCGACATCAAAGTTCGGCCAGCCCATGAAACGAAAACCAGAGCCGCGATGATCGCGCCGATTTCCAGCGTGGTCGCCAAAAGCGGGGAGATGTTCTTTGATTTGAACCACGTCAGCCAGACATAATAGGTCAGTACACCAGCGAAGAATCCCGCCAAACACCGGGCAAAACCGAAATCAAACGTCGTGTCCATGCCCTTGGGTGAGAACGCACCAACGACCGCTAGCCCGCCGACTATCAATATTGCGGCAGCGAAAGCGACGAAGCGACGCCCGCCAAAGCAAAGAATGGCGAAAACGATGTAAGTCCAGAACTCGGTTGATATCGACCAGGCTGGTGTGTTCCAGAGCGTCACACCCGTGAAACCGAGCGCCTGAACAAGCAGGAAATCCCACAGGATGGTGATTGGTTCCCGCTGCTCGACAAAAATACTCGTCGGAGAGGATCTAATGATCCCCGCAAGACCGCGCGCGAGCTCGAGCGCAACGAACACACCGAGCAAGACAACATGAAGCGGCCAGACTCGACCAATGCGCCTGACCACAAAAACAAGCGTCTCACGCGGTGTGCCCAACTTTCCAAGATAGGCAAAAGCGATCACGAACCCCGACAGGACGAAGAAGAAATCGACAAATAGCCAGGCATTCTGAACGAACGGCAGGGCATGGAGCCAACCATCAGCCTCCAGCCGATAGAGAGCCACGAGCAGAGCGGCAACACCGCGCCAGGCATCGAGCGCGACGAAACGGTGAGGGATGCTCGCTTGCATTGGGCGTTGCTCCGTCCAGAGTCCGTCAGAAAAATTCTAACCCGTGGCAGCTCTAGCCAATTTTTCTTCACGTCTTCTTACAAAACGGAAAGATCGTCGCATCAACCGCCAGCCTCCTGGCCGTGTTCCTGATCCTTATTACGGCACTCTTTAGACAGTTTTTCGAGCAGACCGGCTTGCTCGCGCTTTAGTTGAACAAGGGGGTCATCGACAAAGCTAGAAGTCTGCGGAGTATGTTGCTGTGAATTGACAGAAACCGATCTCACTACACCTCTAGGATCCTGGTTCTCCCTAGTCATACCCGATACGTGTGGCTTTTTTTCGCTGTATAGAGGGCGGCCGTAGTGAACCATGGCGGCTGGCTGTTTCGTTGAATTGCGTTCGCCTCGTGCTCTGACCTCTTCCGCCCAGTGCTGGTCGACACATGAGGCGATTTTCTCGAGATATGTCCCTGCGCGTTCGACGAACTTCGCGCGCGATCCTTCGGGAAGTAGGGCAGTGACGTCGGCGACCTTTTGGTTGAAGCTCCTGAGTTCGTCCTGCATCTCGGCGGCAGATTTAGGCAGCTGGGTCATGACGTGGGCAGGGCGCTCACTGGCAGCTTTCTGGCTCGGGCTGGCCATGCGAGGCCGTACCACTTCGCTTTCTGGCCCCGTAACATGCTTTAGCTCCTTCAGAAGCGACCCCGCCTCATGGGCTGCGGTGAGGCGTTGCACCATTCCTCGCGCGATCTCGTTCTCGGGGCTGGCCTTTGCCTCCGACCGCCAGTGTTCGAGGCTCTCCTTCACCCCGACGCGCTCGCGCTCTGTCATCGGAATGCGAATGGGGTTGGCGCGTGCCACTTCGATCCGCTCCTGCGCGTTCTGGATGAGGTTGGCGTTCCGGGTATCCTTGGCATAGGCTCGGTCCTGCTCTTTTCGTGCCGGCCTCGGGTTTGCCGCGACATCAACAATGGACTTGTCTTTAGGCCCATAGGAGCGGGATGACGCCTGTTCCGCCGCGCGCGTCGCCACGACCTCAAGGCCGTGCTCGCGGGCATGGGCCGCGTAGTTGACCCGCCATTGCGCGAGATCATTTGGGCCGGGATGGAGCTTGGTCCCACTGTCGCTTCTCACCGCCACAATCGCATGGGCGTGAATATGCCCCGCTTTCACTTTGTCCGTATGCACGCCGAACATGAACTTATGGTCGGAGAACTGCTGGTGAAGGAACAAACGGACGGCGTTTGTGAAGGCCTTCACATCGGTGTTCGCTTTAGCTGAAACCACCATATGCATGGTGTCGCGCGGGGTCTGTGAGCGCAGATGACGGCTCCAGTCTCGGGTGAAGTCCGGGATATCCTCGGCGTTGCGGATCGGATTGCCCAACTGGTCGCGGGCAGGGGCCTTTGAGATGAGGGTTGAGAGCCTCTGACCGAGCGCGTCCCGCCCATGGCCTGGCGTTGCAGGCTCAATGCTGATCCCATGCTGGGGATAGCCCGTTGCCGTCTCGATCCTTGCTTTCATCGCTGCCTCGGATCGCGCGTCGAACACCTTGTGCATCGGTGCGTCTTCGGTCGTTCCCATACGCTGCTCGATCACGCGAATACGTGGTGGGCGGGTAGGGCGCGTCTCACCGTTCGCGCGTGCATTACAATTGGCAGCATTCTCATCAGGCGAGATTGTCCTAGCCATGACGACAACGGCACGCGCTTCAAGGTGGCCACTGGAGAGCGCATCAATCCGGACAGCATGGCGATGCCCGTCAAAGGCGGCGGCAACCGCAACACCAAGCCGCTCCCGGTCCTCGGGAGTATCGCGCAAACCACTGAGCTGGAGACGGACATTCACGACATCCTGGCTGGGTGAGCGCTTCTCGAAGCTCGAGGACCAAGCTCTGATTTCCTCGGCAACGGCGGCTTTGTCCGGAAGACGCAAACCGGCATGCGTCTCGAGTTCGACCTCGTCCCGTTCGATGTATTGGGCGGACGCTGTCGCCCGCGTCACCCCATGCGCATAGGAGACCACCTTCACGACCGCCGGCTGATACCCCTGAGACAGGAGAGCCGCCGTTGAAATGGTGCCTGCACCTGCACCGTGAGGTAATGCCAATCCAGAAACACCGGCGCCACTACCCACCATCCCACAGAGCGCTGCAGAACCGCCCTCTGGCTGGCGTCCGCCACGCACCGCGATTGCGGTAAGCCTCCGACGTCTCTCGTCGTCTCGATCGCCCGTGATCGTCTGCCTAGGCCAAGATGAGCCAACATCCAAACCTCGGATGCCTAATAAGCCAGCACCATGACTGCGCTCCTTTCCAATGCGCGCAGCCAAGGCCGCATTCGCCGCCAACCAGGGTGAGGGGTCAAAGCCGGGGGAGGGCGTTCCACTCATTCTGCTGCGGCCCTCGCCTCGGTGCGGGTAGACCCGGGAATCTGCAATCCAGCCCGCTCGCGTAGGGCAGCGGATTGGAGTTTCGCGGCCTCGCCAAGGGATGAGAGCTCAGCATCGAGCGCCTCGATCAATTCGTGCAGCCCACGCCAAACCGGCTCGCTCTCGGCGATGCCCACGGCCTCGCCCCGATGAATGGCCTTGAGCACCTGCATCAGGTTGCGCCCGACTATCCGCACCTGGCCCGTCAGTTCTTCAATCCGCGCAACGCTCTCGGTCGAAAGGGCAGGGCCAACCTCCACCGAGGCACGCACCAGGCGACGAACGAGATCGGATTTGCCAACACCAAACAATGTCGAAGCTTGCTCCAGCAGCACGAATTCCGCCGCGCTCATCTCGACCCGAAGCGAGCGCTTCTCGTCTTTGCCTGCCACCGGTCGCCCCATACCAAGCCACTCCATCCACTCGCAGATTCCGCTTCCGTTGACCGCCGGCCCGAGAACTCAGCCCCGCGTCAGCGCCCCTTGGTTTGAACAACAAACCGGTATCTTGTCAATACATAACAGACAATATATTGCATGATATAGAGCGCGACCTATCCATCGCTATCCGGCCCAAAAAAGGGCGTCAGATGCAGCAGAGCAGTTCTCCGTGGTCGATGATGCGGCGCTGATCGTTCTGCTTCCGTGACGCGTTAAGCGCCTATGGTCATTTGCAAATTCGACAGATGTCGATATAAGATCATTGAACTGATCTAAATTGAACGCGCGTGAGACAATGCTTCAAATTGCCGAAGCCGACATCCTCCAAAGCCTTCAGCGGGATAACCCATGGTGGGAAGGGAAGATTGCAGAGCTGCAGTCCAAGTTTCCGCATCGGCGAGCCTATTTCAGTGGCTTTCGCGAACTCGTCCTGAACTGGAAAATTCGCCGATCCACGATCCTCATGGGACCCCGCCGCGTCGGCAAAACGGTGATGCTGCAACAGCTCATTCTCGACGCAATTGCGGAAGGGCTACCACCGCAAAACATTCTTTTCGCCTCGATCGATACCCCGCTTTACAGCGGCATGCCTCTGCAGCGTTTGCTGGATCTCTTTCACAAGCAGACTGCGTGCGAGCCCTCCGCAAGGCGATTGATCATTTTCGATGAAATCCAGTATCTGAAAGACTGGGAGGTTCACCTGAAGGTGCTGACCGACCAATATCCTGAAACCCGCTTTGTTGCGTCCGGATCGGCAGCTGCGGCGCTACGGCTCAAGAGCCAGGAATCGGGGGCAGGGCGCTTTACAGACTACTTTTTGCCCCCGCTCACATTCTCGGAATTCCTCGACTTCTCTGGCCTCGAGACCAAACTCATTCTAGCGAAGGATGTAGGTCGGACCCGGCGGTACGAAACAACTGACATCGAGGCCTTGAACGAGGCCTTTGTCGATTACCTCAACTTCGGGGGATACCCGGAAGCCGTCCTGAACCCGGATGTCCGCTCCAACGTGCAACGGTTCCTCGGGCGCGACATCGTCGATAAGGTTTTGCTTCGGGATCTACCCAGTCTCTACGGGATCCAGGATATCCAGGAGCTCAACCGCCTGTTCTCGACCATCGCTTATCACTCAGGCAACGAGATCAGCCTTGAAGGGTTGGGGAAGAGCTCAGGCGTCGCGAAAAATACAATCTCCCGCTATCTCGAATATCTCGAGGCCGCGTTTCTTATCGTCCGCGTCACCCGAGTTGACGACGCCGGACAAACCTTTCAGCGCATGCGGAATTTCAAGGTCTACCTAACCAATCCCTCTATGCGCGCCGCGCTCTTCGCGCCCATCGGGCCGGACGACCAAGCCATGGGACCGCTCGCCGAAACGGCTATCTTCAGCCAGTGGTTTCACTCGGATGAGCTTCGGCAGCTGCACTACGCGCGCTGGAAATCCGGTCGAAAAGACCTGGAGGTGGATCTTGTCAGGATCGACCCAGCTACCCTGCGTCCGACCTGGGCCTACGAAATCAAGTGGTCAGACCGCTTCATCGACCAGCCCGGAGAACTGCGAGGCCTGATTGAGCTCGCGAAATCGAAGCGCGAATTCCCCGTCCATGTCGGAGCGACAACGCGGACGAAGCACAGTCTGAGCGAGATCGACGGCGTTACGATCCGGCATTTTCCATGCGCACTCCATTGCTATCAGATTGGGAAGAACCTCACCGAGGGCAGGCCACCATAAATTATCTCAACGCTCTAGCGCTCTGATTTGCCGGGCAAAATTGATGTTTGTTCAGATAAGATCAGGCGCCAAGGCCTAATGCGACAGCAGCTTTGGACTCACGAACCATAATAGCGGATTCGCATAAGGAGAATTATGGAACTAAATAATTGATATAACTAGGTTTTTTGATTAGTGCGTCGATCAAGCCCATGGATTGATGAGCCGGACGCCCGTCTTGTCAAAATCCACGACATTGCGGGTGACGACTGTCAGGCCGTGAACAAGCGCTGTGGCTGCGATCAGAGCATCGCGTTCGGATCTCGGATCCGGGACATGCAAGCCCGCGCAGCGACGCGCGACATCGGCGTCGATTGGCAAGGTCCGCGAAGAAAACTCCGGCATCACCTGACCATCAAGCCAGGCGCGCAGTGCCATGCCTTGCCTGGCATCCCGACGTTCAACCAGCAAAACGCCTTGCTCGAGTTCGAGCACCGTGATCGCCGAGATGAAAAGCAAGCTGGCCTCAACGCTGTTCGCCCAGGCGACAACCCTCGGATCAGCCGCACGCGCTTTGCGCAGTTCCGAGATGACATTCGTGTCGAGCAGAAACATCAGTCAAAATCGGCCGGGCGCGTCGCAATGACAGCCTTGGGCGGATCAAATTCAATCGTTTCAGGTACTGGCATGGCGAGCACATCGACGATGCGTCGCCCACCAACCAAACGCTGATATTCCTCGATGCTCAGCAGCACGTGCTGCGGCTGGCCGCGGTCCGTGATGAACACCGGCCCGGATTTCGCCGCGCGTTTGGCACGGCTCGCATCCTGATTAAACTCGCGGCTGCTCATTGTGGTCGGCATCATACCACTCCATTGACGTAGGCATGTTACTACATTGTTGACATGAGCTCAACGGCCGTCTCGCCCCCCTACCCTCGCGGACCCAAGTTTAGTACCATTGGCCTGCGATGTGATACCTTCCGGGGCATGAGAGCTTGGCTTCAGACAGCGAAAGGGTGGGCGCGCCACATCAAGCGCGATGTCGTTGCCCTTTGGATCGCCGCGAGTGATCCAAGGACGCCAGTCCTGGCGAAGATTACTGCGGCAGCGGTTGCGGCCTATGCGCTCTCTCCGATCGACTTGATTCCAGATTTCGTACCCTTGCTCGGTTACTTGGACGATCTGCTCATCGTTCCGTTCGGGATCATCTTGGCTACCAGGTTGGTTCCTCCTTCGCTGATGATCGAGTTTCGGACCAGTGCGGCACAACGTGAAGAACGAATAGTCAGCAAGGCAGGTCTAGCCATCGTTGTGACGATCTGGCTGCTCGCCACAGGGGCATCCGTCTGGTTGTTCTGGCCCGCCTGAATAGTGAATTCATTTTGAACTTTGCATGGTCGGCTCGTCCGCTTCGCGCCCCCGTTTCGGTCGTTCACGCGGATCCTTGGTGTTGCAGATAGCCGACATTTCCCTTGCCCGATTTGCCAGCTGGGAAATCGAAAATTACGGGGTTTCACCGATGCGCCGCGCGATGGGCGGTAGAACTTTATCCAACAGAGCCAGACAGCTTTGATAGCCGGGCATGCCAAGTTCGTATGGGTCTGGAATGCCGCCGTGATCTTCGCTTGCGACAATGACTATTGCTGGTGTGTCCCCTAAGGAGGAGCGGACATGCTCGGCCTCGTGCTGGCCAACGCAGATAATCCATCGGTACTGGTCGAGCTCAAGATCGCCAATCCAGCGGCTGACATGGGCGCTCAAATCGACGCCTCGTTCCTTCAAACATGCAACGGAGCGATAATTAGCAGGGCGACCTGCCAAAGAGCGATCGATACCGGCGCTCTCGACCAAAAAAGTGCCGCCAAGGTTCTGCTGGAGCACCGCCTGCATCATCGGGCTGCGGCTGATGTTGCCGACGCAAACACAGAGAACCTTTTTCATCGTTCAACGCTAGCACCGGTGCCTATGCCGTCAAGCTCCAACCGGAAACGCGAGCTGGTTAGATCTCCTTGTTTTCGCGCCCGGATTCTCGGCAAAGTCAGGTGTCAGCAAAGCGCCCCCCTTTTGTGGTCGTTCGCGAGTTGGATTGAGCGCCCGGAAATTTGTCATTCGTTAGAACGGGTCAAAGGTCCAGGAAGTGCGAAGAACGGCCACCTGCGGCACCAGGAATGTGTGACTGTTCTCCAGAATGCGAATTGAAACGAAATCCGGCCCGGCTGCAGCGCAACCGGGCCGATCGCGTCACGCGGCGCGGGCGCTGCGTGCCGGAAAATCGATGTCGGTTCCGGCGACGTGGTTGATGTAGTTGGTGAAGATGTTCGCCACGACATTCGCAACGGTCTCGATGATATCCGCCTCGGACAGACCCGCAGCCTTTGCGGCGGCAAGATCCGCATCCGCCACTATACCCTTCGCCGATACGACCTAGGTTGCGAGCGCGAGGATGGCGCCGGTGCGCGGATCGTCGGATCGACCTTTGAGGTGGGCGTCGATCGCGACAGGGGTAACTTTCAGCCCCGCAGATATCGTGGCATGGGCAGAGGCGCAGTAGTCACAGGCATTGGCGCCTGCAACGGCGAGCGCGATTGCCTCGCGGGTGCGGGCGTCAAAGCCGCCGCGCGACAGCGACTCGTTCAGGCCGAGCATACCGGCCAGTACCGCCGGTTGGTTGGCGGCGACGCGGTACAGATTCGGCACCATGCCGATCTTACCCTTGATCGCGGTGAAGAGCGCGGCGGCCTCAGGGCTTGCAGCGGTGTCGGAGACTTGGGTGATACGTGCCATTTGGATGTGTCCTTTCTAGGCGGATGGGAATCAGGCCGAGACCATGTCGGTTTCGGGTTTGGAGAGGCTGATCACGGCCACCACGGCAGCACCGTTCAGCCAGTAGAAGGCGGCGTCGAGCCCGGCGAAGCCGAGGGCGAAGGGCAGGATCAGGAAGAGCACGCCGACGGCCAGGTCGACGGCGAGGTGCAGCTTGTAGGGCAGCACTCGGATCAGGCCGGTCTGGTGGTCAGTGAAGACGGTCAGCAGCAGGGCCGCTACGCCGATGATCGGCGAAATGGTCAGCGCGAGGGCGTTGGACTCACCCAGACCGAGGAGAAACGGCAGGATGATGAGCGCGAAGGCAACAGGATAGTCGAGCCAGGAATGGATCTGTTTGGTGACGAAGCGCATGGCGCAGGGGTCCTTTCAGTTGGGGGTCAAACGACGAGCTACGCCGTCGTTCCCTCCAACCTAGGTGCATTCTTGCGGACGATGAATTTCGGATAGTCCACGTCGTATTGCAGATCGTCCGAAACCTCGGACGTAGCGCTAAGCTGCCTGGTGGTGCGCGAAGCCGGACTGCCGGAAGGCTGCGGGCGATATGCCGATCTCTTTCTTGAAGACCCGACTGAAGGCGGACTCGGAGGCATAGCCCGAGACTTCCGCCGCCTCAGCCACCGAGAGCCCCCGCGCTGCGAGCGCCTCCCGCGCGATCTGCATCCGCCAGGAGGTGACATAGGCCATCGGCGTCACGCCAAGTCTCTGCGTGAAACGTTCCGCGAAACCGGTGCGCGACAGGCCCGCTTCGCGCGCGAGGGATGCCACCGACCAGTCTCCGGCGGGGGAGCGGTGGAAAGACGTGAGTGCGCGCGCAAGCTGCGGGTCGGCGAAACCCGCCACTCCCCCGTTCCCCTCTGCACTCTGTTCTATATGAGCGCGGATCGCCTGAGCAAAGATCGCCTCGGACAGTTTCAGCGCGATCAGGTCGCCACCAAGCCGCGCACCGCCCGCTTCGGCACCGATGACCTTCAGCGTCGCTTCGAGCCAGGGCCCTGCCTCGTCGCCGTAGCCGCGAAGGTGGATGAAAGGCGGGAGCCGGTCGAAGAGCAGGTGGCGCGAGCCTTCGGCCAGCGCAAAATGGCCGCAGATAAGCTGGGTGTCGCGCGTCGTCTCGTCGCCGCCCCAGACGAGCGTGCCGTGACCCGGGAACCCCGAGCGCGATAGGACATCGTCAAGCGGCAGCGCCTCGTCGGGGCCTGTATGGCGGCACGAGAGCACATGGGCTGTGCCATGCGGGATGATGATCAGATCGCCCTGCGCCAGATGCACTGGTTGTGTGCGGTCGCCGACGCGCACCAACGCCTCTCCCCGGTGCGCGAAGTGGAAGCGCGCCACATCGCGAAAGGCAGGGACGCGCACGCCCCAGGGCTCGGTAAAGCTCGTGCGAAAGTAGAGCGAGCCACGAAGCGAGAGGCGGGTGAGGATGTCACTGAGCAGGTCCAACATGGCGAAACGATGTGACGGAAATCATCGTCTGTCCAGAGGGCTGGACGAATGCGCAGGCATTCCGAACTGCCGGACATTCTTCGTCCGCAATCTACGGGCGTATCTGATGGCATCATCAGAACGGGAGGTTCCCATGAACTCGATGAACCGTTCCGTCGTCGCTGTGGCAGCGACAATCGCGCTCGCCATCGGCGGGTTTGGCGCCCATCAGGTGGCACGCGCACAGTCGGCGATGGCCGGCGGCGCGATGATCGGCGACGGCCGCATCGGCAGGAGAATGCGGCTCGTGCCATGCTGACAACGCCACGATCGAGATGCTGTTCAGTAAGTTCTATCCGATCCTCGGGCAGAACTGAGGGCGGGGGCGATGGTGCGGTCAAGAGAGAAGTTCGTATTTTGCGACGATTCTCGGCGAGCCGCAACGATTTCATTGTCATTTCTATCTCCACCGTCCGTTAGTTCGGATGATCAGACATGAGCTTCGAACGCTCTGGAATTCACGCAAGCCGCGATCTGCCTCAAGTTACTGCTACGCCCGGCAGGCCAAGTCGCCCGGGTGTCATCCATCAACCGAAAGGAAATCCCATGTCTCGCAAACTGACCCTCGCCGCTGCAACACTCGTGGCTCTTTGCGTCTTCGGTCCGGCCATGGCGGCCGACGAAGTCAACGTCGTCCCGGGCCTGACCGCCGCAGGTGCGCCGCTGGGCCTGCACGGATCGGACCCCGTCGCGCTTCTTGATCAAGGCAAGAACGTCGGAGGCGCTGCGACCCAGACTGTCATCCACGATGGCGTGTCGTACTACTTCGCCTCCGAGGTGAACAAGAAGACCTTTGAGGCAAACCCCACCCGCTATGTCGTCCAGAATGGCGGCTTCTGCACCTTCGGTGTCTCGGTCAATAAGAAGTTCGACGGCGATCCCAAATTCTCGGCCGTCGTCGACGGCAAACTCTACGTCTTCCTGAACAAAGAGATCTACAATGCTTTCCTGAAAGACAAGGCAGGCACGATCTCGAAAGCGGCGAAGAACTGGAAGACGATCCAGCACACCGCCGCCAAGGATCTGTGACCCGAAGCAGCGCGACCGGGCCGGCCCGTCCCCGCCGGCCCGGACTTTCCGTGGAGAAGCACATGCCCCAGCACATCAGCCTCGTCAGCCATGCGCTTTGCCCCTATGTCCAGCGCATCGCTATCGCACTTGCCGAGAAGGGCGTGGCGCATGACCGCCTGACCGTCGATCTGGCGAACAAGCCGCGCTGGTTCCTCGACATTTCGCCCACGGGCCGCACACCGGTCCTGAAGGTCGGTGCAGCGGCCCTGTTCGAATCCGCCGCGATTCTCGAATATCTTGAGGAGACGCAGCCCCATCCACTCCATCCCGCCGACCCGGTCGAGCGAGCTCGGCACCGCGCGTGGGTCGGCTTCGGCTCGGAATGCCTGAGCGATATCGCTGGCTTCTATTCGGCGCCGGACAACTCAAGTCTGAACATGAAAGCCGCCACGCTTCACACACGCTTCCGGCTTCTCGAGCGTCAACTGGGTCGGGGCCCCTGGTTCGCCGACGACTCCTTCAGCCTGGTGGATGCCGTGTTCGCGCCCGTCTTCCGGTATTTCGACACATTCGACCGGATCGACGATTTCGGTGTGTTCGATGGGCTGGAGCGGGTCACGGATTGGCGCTGCGAACTGGCCGACCGCCCCTCGGTGCAGGGCGCTGTCGGACCGGACTACGACAACCTGCTCGCCGGGTTCATCGAGCGGCGCGGTGGTGCCCTGTCGCGAATGCTCGGAGAGGGCGCTCGCTCTGCAGCAACATTTGCCTGAAACCGGAGCACAGGAATGCAACAAATGACACAGGAACGACGCGTGCGGCGGGCACCTCGGCGGTCTGCCCCCGCGATCGCCTTCGCCCGGCTGTCCGAGGTGTCGCCCGATCTTCTGGTCGCGCACATGTCTGATCCGCGGATGGCCGAACACATGCCACTGCTGACCGAACCTTGGGACATCGCCGTCGCCAAGCGCTTCCTGACGGCAAAGGAAGCCACATGGCAGCGCGACGGGCTGGGTCACTGGGCGATCCTCGCCGATGGAAGCTATGTCGGATGGGGCGGGTTCCAGAAGGAAGGCGATGAATGGGACTTCGGCCTTGTCCTGCGGCCAGACGCCTTCGGTCTTGGCGCTGCGATCACCCGAGCTGCACTGGACTTCGCCCGTGCTGATCCGCGCATCGCGTTCGTTACGTTTCTCTTGCCACCATCGCGTCGCAATCTCGGGGCGCTGGCAAGGTTGGGCGCCCGCTTCGTCGGCGAGGTGGACCACGCCGGGGCATCGTTCCGGAAATTCCGGCTCGAGATGGAATGAGAGGCCGAACGGCCGGGACAGAGCACAATCAGGAGAAGAAAATCATGACCACAATCGACCATATGAGCCTCGGGGTCGCGGACGTACCGGCAGCGCGAGAATTCAATGTGAAGCTGCTTTCAAAGCTCGGGATCAACTGTCTTGCCGAGGGAGAGGGCTTCGCCGCCTTTGGACGCGCGCGCGTGGAGTTCCTGCTGCTGGCACCCTTCGATGGTCGCGCGGCAAGCGCCGGAAATGGTGCGCACGTTGCCTTCGCCGCACCTGACCGCGAAGCGGTCACGAACGCCCATGAGGGCATAGCGTTGGTTTCTCGCTAAACAACGCGAGGGGTGAACGTGAGGGGAACATTGCTCAGGCGGCGGTGTAGGTTGCGGGCAGGATGAGCGCCTTGCGCGCTGTTGTCTGCGCCGCGCGATCCCAGAGGAAATCGCCGGAGAAGGCGATATGCTCCCACCCGACCGGCGAGGTATGAGCCACTAGCTGGTCCGGCGCGGCCTGGCCGGTTGCGGCGAGATGGGCCAGAGCGTCGCTCATGTAGGTCGCATTCCAATAGACGATCGCCGCGATTACGAGATTGAGGCCGGAGGCCCGATAGAGCTGCGCCTCGTGGCTGCGGTCGATGATCCGCCCCTGCCGGAATGTGCAGATGGCCTGGGTCAGGGCATGACGCTGTTCGCTCTTGTTCAGCCCGGCCTGACAACGCCGGCGCAGGGAGGGGTTCTCCAGCCAGTCGAGCATGAACAGGGTGCGCTCGATCTTGCCGATTTCCTGAAGGGCGACGTCGATCTGGTTCTTTCTCTCGAAGGCCGCGAGTTTTCTGAGCATCGCGGAGGGCAGGGCATGACCCGAGCGGAGCGAAGCAACCAGACGCAGGATATCGTCCCAGTGCGCGGCGATGATATCGGCACGGATACGTTTGCCGAGCAGGGGTTGCAGGGTCGGATAGGTCGAAGGGCTTTCCAGCGGCGCAAGACGGCGGTCGGGGAAGTCGCGCAGGCGCGGGCAGAACCGGAACCCGAGCAGCGCGCAAAGCGCGAAGACATGATCGGTCGCACCGCCCGTGTCGGTGTAATGCTCGTGGATCGAAAGCGATGCGCCATGATGCAGGAGCCCGTCGAGCACATAGGGTGCTTCATGGGTCGCTGCCGAAAGCACGGTGACGTGGAACGGGGCATGCCGATCGGAGACATGGGTATAGAAGGAAAAGCCGGGATCAGCGCCATACCGGGCATTGATCTCGCCACCCGGCGCCACGCGCTTGCCGCCCCGGAAGAACTGCCCATCCGAACTCGAGGTGGTTCCCTCGCCCCAAGCGGCTGCGATCGGCAGTTTGTGGTGGGCGTCGATGAGGATGGCGAGGGCCGCGCGATAGGTTTCCTCGCGGATATAGGCATCGCGGGTCCAGATCAGCTGATCGCGCGTGACGCCCTGGCTTGAAGCCGCCATGCGGGCAAGGCCAAGATTGGTCGCATCAGCAAGGATTGCGGCCAGCAGCGCGTTGTCATAGGGAGCGGAAGCGCCCGTGCGCAGGTTGGTGAAGGCCGAGAGGAATCCGGTCTGCCGGGCGACTTCATGCAGGAGTTCCGTGATGCGGATGCGCGGCATCATCGCGTCAAGGCGTTGTGCGAGCTGCTCCGATTCCGGGATCGGCGTTGCCCGGATCGGGGAGATCGACAGGCGCCCGTCAATCAACGCGACACTTTCGAGTTGCCCTCGGGCAAGACGCCTAGCGAAGCGCTTCAGCCGGTCGTCGAGTTCGTGACCACGTTCGGCCAGCCAGCGTTCCGGGTCGCTCGGCAAACTGAGGTCTCCGGCGATGGATGTCGCCTCCGCCGAGGAGGCCAGATAGGCGTCGAAGCGTCGGTAGGATGCGGAACGCTCGACATAGACATCCCCCGAACGCAGCTTGTTGCGCAAATGCGCAAGGACTGCCGTTTCGTAAAGCCGGCGGCTGATCCGCCCATCAGGCTGGACAACGATTTTGCGCCATTCCTTCCGGAAGGGCATCGGTGCATCCGCCGGCACCTCACGACGCCCGGACCGGTAGAGCGTCCTCAGGATTGCGATAGCCGCAAGGGTGCGGGAATCGCTTTTGCCTGCCCTGAACTCCAGGGCTTCGATCAGGGCGGGCGCGAACTTGCGCAACGTCTGATATCGATCTGCAGCGAGAACGAGAGGATCTTCTCCCGTGGAAGCGGCGATGGCGACAATCTCGGGCCGGGCCCGCAAAAGGGTCGCCCATCCGATGCTTTTGTCGAGCACAGTGATAGGATCGGCGTCGGTTTCGACGGCGCTGGCCAGAGCGTCGATCGTGCGTTGGAAGAGGCCCATCAGCCGGGCGACATCCCGGGCGGTTCCGGCATAGTTTCTTGCCTGTCGCGCCTTGGCGCGCGTGAACAGTCCGCCGATCAGCTTGTCTGCCATGGCCAGAACGGCATCAATAAACTGGGCCTCTGCGTCGGCGAGATAAGCCACGAGCATCGCCCGTCGGCGCAGCGGCGTATAGCGTTCGATCAGATAGGCCGGCGACAGGCGGGCTTCCCGGGCAAACTGTCGTGCCCGGTCGGGATGCACGGTGTCGGCTGTTGCCGTCGGCAGACCGAGCCCCCGAACGAAGGCCAGACGCTCCAGCAACAAGCCGATATGATCGGGCCTGGCGGCATCGGGCAGGGTCTTGAGCCAGGAAAGGCGCGACATGCCGAGCACCTTGTCCCTGACGATCAGCGCATCGACAGCAGCAGATTGTGTTTCCGAGAGCGGTGCGACGAGCGCCTGCATGGCGGCCTTGCGGGCACGAGCACGGCCGGCAAGTCCCGCCCGCTCGATCGTCGACAGGGATGGCAGCAGGATATGGCTGGCGCGCAGGGCTGCAATGATCCCGGTCGCGATCGGCAGCCCACGATCCGTGCCGCGCGCCGCTTCGGCGGCGGCATCGATCATCATCGGGATATCTCCGCGCACGGCGAGCCGAAGCCCCAGAGCACTGGCCAGATCGCGGGCATGATCTGTCATGGTCTGCGCCCGCGCCGCGTAGTCGGTGAAGGCCGACGCGGGAAGATCGAGGCCCTCGGCAAGAAACGAGACCAGCTCGACCGGAACGGCAAACCCACCCTGAAGCCAGCCCGCAAGCGTCACACCGGGATGACGCAGCAGAGCGAGTTGCACAGCAACGCCAAGACGGTTGGCATCGTCACGTCGCTCCCTGATCAAGGCGAGATCGGCCGCCTCGAATGTGTAGAGCCGGACGAGTTCGTCCCGCTCCTCCGGGATATGAACAAGCCTGCGGCGCTCGGCGTCCGTCAGCAGTCGGTTCCTGTCCATTCCGGTCTCCTCACCCGTCCACAAAAGGGCGTTCTGCGCTATGGACGGCGAGACATAAAGAGACGTAGTTTATGGACGGATTCGACAAGGCACGAACCCCATGGGCTGCCGTGTCCACGGAACGGCCGGTTGGGAGACAGCAAACAATGGGCGATATCCTCGGCTATGCGCGCGTCTCGACCGGAGATCAGGACATTGCCGGCCAGACCATGCGCCTCGAACAGGCCGGTGCGATCCGGGTCTTCTCCGATATCCGCTCGGGCAAGAACATGGATCGGCCGGGGCTTGCCGCCCTGATCGACTTTGCCCGCAAGGGCGATACGCTCGCCATCGTTCGCCTCGACCGGCTGGGCCGTTCGCTCGCCGAACTCCTCTCCACCGTCGCCATGCTGAAAGAGCGGGGCATTGCCCTGCTGAGCCTCGAGGAAAAGATCGATACCTCGTCCGCTGCCGGCGAACTCGTCTTCCACGTCTTCGGCGCCATCGCGCATTTCGAGCGACGGCTCATCTCCGAACGGACGCGTGACGGCATCGCGGCGGCAAGGACAAAAGGAAAACGCCCCGGCCGCCAGCCCCTCGATCAGGCCAAAGTGGATGCCGCCATGACGCTCATTGCCGCCAACACCTCCCCCTCAGAGGCCGCCCGTCAGCTTGGTTTGGGACGCTCGACCCTCTATCGGGAAATGCGAAGGCTCGGTATCACAAGACCGGGCTGAGCGCGGCGCTGTAAATCTCCGCCAGTTTCCGCGCGTGAGCCTGAAGGGTCGGGGGTGCAGCCCAGAAAGTCTCGTATGCCGCCTCGCCCATCTCCCTCACCTTCTCCGGCAACCGCAATTCGGTGATGGCTTGCGCGATGGATTCAACATTGGGCGAAACAACGAAGCCGTTTCTCCCATGCTGTACCCGGCCGGCAGAGCCCGCTCGGTTGGAGACGATCACCGGCACCCCTGAAGACATGGCCTCGGCGATCACCAGCGGTCCGGTTTCCGGCCAGCGCGATGGCGCGACAACGGCGAGCGCATCCCGCGCCACACGGTCCCTGACGGCGTGTTTGTCAAGCCACCCGGTGATTTCCGCATCGGGATCGATCTCGCGGATGCGCTCGCGCAACGGTCCGTCGCCGATGAACAGGCTCGGCATGCCGAGATGCCGTGCAGCGCTGGCGACGAGGTCCGCGCCCTTTTCTTCGGTTAGGCGGCCGCAATAGACAATCTTGCGTGTATCGCCGGCTTTGCGGACACCACGATCCTCGCATTCGATCGGGTTTTCGAGAACGACCTGCCGGGCTTCTGCTGGTAGGAAATGGCCGATGGTCCGCCGCCCGATCTCCGAGACGTGGATCGCGGTGAAGGGACTGTTTCCCAACGCCCTGTCGGTGGCGATGGATCGCATGACCCGGATTGCTTTGTGAAGCGAGGTGCGGGGATCGCATGGGGCGGTGAGACAAGCCAGCGACAGCGGTTTGGCTTCACAGGGTTCCTTCCTGTCGAAACGGTACATAAGCCCGGTGGGACAGCTCAGGAAATAATCGTGAAGCGAAATCACCAGCGGCAGGCCTGACTTCCGGATAATAGAGAACACGCTCGGTGAGAAGAATTTCGTCCATTGGTGGACATGGACCACGGTATCGGCGGCATCGAACCCGGCGAGGATCGATGCCAGCCGTGCCTTGTGATCGCTATTCCAGATGCCATCCTTCGCGGCAGCCAGGAGATTCTTACTCCAGATATCCTGTCCGCCGAGGCTGATACGCCGGATATCTGGATGGGCATCCAGCGCCCCATCCCCGGCATCTCCCACGCCTTGAATATAGGTGACCTCATGGCCGAGCTCTGCAAGCCCGATCGCCGAAGCGATCGCGACCTGCGGGGCACCACCTTCAGAGATCGCGTAATCGGCGATGATGATGACCCGCATACATGCCCTCGATCAGTATGTTCGGTTATGGCCCACAAGCAGGTTCCCGACCTGCTGATCGGGAACATTCCCGAATTCGCTCGTTCCGACCCGTTGGAACGGGCCCGCGCCTACGAGCGTAACCGGCACAACTGAACCATTCGTTGCGCCACGCACCTGATTGCCGGTGATCATGACCTGCCCGGCACCGCCCGCGTTGGAATAGCCGATGCCGATCGGAGAGAAAGTCACGAGATTGCCCGTGACATTGAGGTCTTCAGTCGCAAGGTTCGTCCCTGCAACAATCCCTACACCTTCGGCTCCCTCGACGATATTGCTGGAAACCACGCAAGCCCCTTCCACCTGTATGCCCACGGCGTTGGAAATCGTCGGCACATAGCCGGGATCGTTAATCTGCCGCTTGCGGACCTGCGCGACCTGATTGCCGGTGATCGTGACACGGCGGGCTATGCCGTCTCCTCCTTGAGCAAGGTTGACGACCTTAATCCCGTCGGCGCATTCAGCGATGATGTTGCCGGTAATAGAGCCCCCGATGGTATCGGCGCGCCCTGACCCTGTTCCCGGCGATTCAATGAAGATCGCTACTTCACGGGAATTCCAGCAATAATTGTTGGCCACAACCAGACTGCCTCCGCCGAAATAACGAACGGAAGAATAAGCGCAGTCCGAGATGAAATTTCCGATCGACCGCACCCCAACCGCCTTGAAGACAGTGATGCCGTTTCCGTTGGCTCCAGTGCCGCTGCCACTCTGAATATTCGAGATATTGTTGCCCTCGACGAGGCTTCCATCATTCTCGATGTTGGTGCGCCAGATGGCGACACCATTGTTCTGACAATTGAAAATCCGGTTCTTGGAGACATTGACCAAGGAATCGATGCTCCAGACCGCGAAGCTGCACAGCGAGAACTGGGAATTTTGAATGGTTCCGACGCTGCCGTTCCTGACGAGGGACCCAACACGGACGGAGCGAACGAACTCACATTGCTCAATCAGGAAGCGTTGCGAATTCTCGAAGCGCACCAAGGCCGATTCAGCATTGATCCCTGTGAAAGCAACGTTGTTTCCATCAAAAATGAGCCCGGAAAAGCGGACATCCGAAATGCCAGACACGAAAAACAGATTTTGTGCGAAGGAGCCGCTCTGGAGACGGAAAGTGACGGAACCCGGTGTTGCGTAAATCGAGCACTTGTTTCCGCCTCCCGTGCCGGCGGTAACAACAACCTGCTGGGTGTCGTAGATGCCTGGCCGCACATAGAGCGGACGGTTGTCCGTTCGGGCTTTGTCGACAGCGGCCTGGACGCTTGCGACAGTGGTCCATCCGGTGCCCGGCGATGAGGCCTGATTTACCAGGACGGTAGCATCGTCAATTGTGCGAACAAAAAGCGGCATGGAGCTCTCCTGGTTCTGAAACAGGGAGACCTGATCTGAGTTTCGTGGCTGGACTGTGACAAAGTCTATTCAGCCGAGCTTGGATAGAGGCAATAGGGCAGTGAAAATAGCACAGCTTTTGTTCTTGACTCGTTCTCCCTTAGCGTTGGTTAGCGAGAAATCAGCGCTATGCCCTC